>NZ_JAMXKF010000002.1 GCF_024220585.1 Dyadobacter diqingensis | reverse complement strand
CTTCTCATACCACAAATCAACAGAAAATCTTGTTGGTGGCTATTGGCCCGGTGTTCACCTCTTCCCATCCCGAACAGAGAAGTTAAGCCCGGAACCGCCGATGATACTTGGGTCAAACCTGGTAAAGTAGGTAGCCGCCACAATACTATTATACAATCCCATCTTATATAAAGATGGGATTTTTTGCGTTTGCACCTCTTCCCATCCCGAACAGAGAAGTTAAGCCGGGGGCGCCTAGCCCGGAACCGCCGATGATACTTGGGTCAAACCTGGTAAAGTAGGTAGCCGCCACAATACTATTACACAATCCCATCTTTATATAAGATGGGATTTTTTTGTTTTGGGGATACGGATTTTATACTCATTACACTTCAAGGATCGCAATGCTCGTGCCGCCGATGGTTTTACCAGTCTATAAGCTGTATCAGTAAGCAGAAATGCAATATTGTAAAAAAAGATTTTTGAATCTGGAAGGCCAGCTGGATTCAAGCAACACTTTTCAAGGACATTGATTTTCGAAGATGTCAAAATTATCTTTAAAAACATTATCGCTATGTACGTTTAGCAAGAAGAGTTAGGGAACTTTCAACGTGTTGGGTCAGCGAATACTGCAATTGTCCAAACGAATAAATCACCCAACTTCAACCATATACGAAAAACAGAAATTTACGGTGACGGAAAAATAATAGGAGAGGTGTATATTGCATTCAGTTTAACAGTATGAAACAGAAATCTGGTTACAACAGTAGTTGTTTCTGAGCAAAAAACGAATGCGAACTGCGGATACCTCCTTTAAAATAGAGAAGCTTAATAAGATTATCGACGATAATTTCGACCAATCTGAATTCGGTATTGACAACATTTGCAAGGATTTAGGCCTTAGTCGGTCTCAACTTTACCGGCAGGTGAAGGAATACACCCAATTGTCGATCTCTCTTTACATCCGCAAAAGGAAAATGATTAGGGCGGCTGAACTGCTGAGATCGTCTCAGATGAAAACATCCGAGATTTCCTATTTGCTTGGCATCGACAGCCCGCAAAGCTTTAGTAAATACTTCGCGCAGGAGTTTGGTGTATCGCCGACAGCTTACAGGCGACAGGAAATTGTGGAGATGGAGGGTATCTCCGAGGAAAAGACAGTGATATTGCCGTTCGCCGCTCCGCTGGAAAGTGTGCTGTCAGAAGACACAAGGCCTCGTAAGATACCTGCCGCCATTTTCGGTAAAATCCGGCTAACGTTTTTAATACCGTTGCTCTTGGTTGCATCTGGTGCCGTTTTCTGGCTTCAAAATAGAGAGGTTGCGTGGGACTCGGAACAAGGTGCCACAATTTTCGAAAATTCCATTGCCGTGATGCCTTTTAAAAACCTGGGATCAGAAAAGACCGATTACCTGTGCGTTGGTGTACGCGACCAGATTCATGGATCCCTGGCACTGATTGAGAAGCTTAAGGTTATTGCCACTTCTTCCTCCGACCGTTATAAAGACACCCATACCCCCGTCGATACCATTGCCCAGGAGCTTGGGGTTAACTACCTGCTCGAGGGCTCGGTGCTCGTTGTAGATCAACAGCTCAGGATCAGACTGGAACTGGTCAGCACCATTGATCGTCGTACGGTATGGACAAAAACCTACGATAGTCAGATGACCGCCGTGTTCGGCCTGCTCAATCAGGTAGCGAAAGAGGTGAGTTTTGAGTTGAAACAGAAATTAAACGAGAATTTTGAACGCCAAAAGAATAGAAAAACAACAAATAATCTGTTCGCTTACAATGAATACCTGAAGGGGCGCCAGCTTATTCTTTCCCGGAAAAAAGAACAGTTGCTGGCCAGTGTGGTGCATCTGAACCGTGCGATACAGGCTGATCCCGGGTTTAGCGATGCTTTCGCTCAGCTAAGCGTTGCATACCACCTGATGGCAGAAAATGGCGTCATGCCGCGTGATTCCTGCATAAAACTTGGTGAGCGATACGCATTGACAGCCATCAGGATGGATCCGGACTGCGGGATGGCTTTTGCCGGCCTGGCCAACCTGTACCGTGAGCAACAGAAATGGGAACAAGCAGAGGCCGCGTACCGGATAGCACTGAGGCATCAACCCAATGATGCGATGATCAACTACTGGTTTAGCCTGCTGTTGCGGACGACGGGTAATGTGGATGAGGCCATGCGGTATAGCCTCAAAGCTGTTATTCTTGACCCATTACACCCTGTCATCCACGGCGGACATATGCTCAATTGTTTGTACGCAAAAGAAACCGGGCTTGCGCAAAAATATATAGACGAAGGAAAAGATCTTTTTGGGGAATCGTTTGCCTACCACTTGGGGTGTACCATCTTTTACACTGCCAGATTCGACTACAAAAGAGCCATGCAACATGCTCTCGAAACGGAACGTCTTAATCCCGGTGTAAAAATGGAAAACCAGATTATGTTCCTGAGGGCACGTGAGGGACGGACTGACGAAGTACTTGCTTATCTGAAAGCATTACCCGAAAGGTCAGAGAATGATGTCGCACGTTCCATAATTTATTCGGGATTGCGCGATAAAGAAAAAAGCATCCATTATTTGCTGAAAGCTACCACTAGCGGCCGCATTCCCGGTGACATCAAAGTTTCCCCTTTTTTCGATGTCATAAGGGGCGATCGGCGGTATCTGGTGACACTGAGAAAATTCGGACTGTAACGGGTGCGCCGTGCTGGTTGAGCTTTATCGAAGCTCTTTTTGACCAAATAGCCTAAATCTGCAATAATAACACACGTTTTTGGTCAGATAAGCCACATGTGAAAACCGTGTGGCCGGTACCTTTGCGTGTTCATTTTAAACCCAAGAGCACGTTCTCCCTCATCACGCGTAACTGGACCAACCCGACATAACCTCCTTCTGCCGAGGTTCAGGCCCAGGCGCGAACCATTGAAAAACTTTATATGAAAAGAAAAATTACACATTCCTTCCTGACAGCAAGTCTGCTGTTTTTTACACTGCTTGGGGGCACTCCTGCATTTGCCGACACCCGCTATGTGGATGCAGGCACTGGAAATAACGCCAATAGCGGAACCGCCTGGAACCAGGCCTACAAAACGCTTGCACATGCCATTCGAGAAGCGCACCAAACGCTTTCTATAACGGAAATCCGGGTGGCGAAGGGGATCTATTATCCAGAGGACAAAGCCGGCAATGGAACCAGTGACCGGCACAAAGCTTTTACGATTACCCGCAAGGGATTGGAGCTACTCGGCGGTTACCCGACAGGTGGTAACGGTTCGCGCGATTCAGATGCAAATCCAACGATCATGAGCGGGAATCTGGGTGCGCAAAATAACAACGCCGATAATGCTTACCACGTACTGATTACTGTTGGATCCGATATTGATGCCAGTCTGAAACTGGATGGTTTTACAATCAGAGATGGAAATGCGAATGGAGCATCAGGCGATCGAATTAATGTAAACGGTTATGATCTGATCCAGGATGCTCGTTCCGCGGGATGGTTTAATGTACATGGAAGTCCTGTACTGAACAGAATGAAAATCATAAATAACCGTTCTAACCAATGGGGTGGAGGAGTTTTAAATGTTGGGGGGAGCCCAACCGTAACCAACACGAGAATCAGTGAAAATTCCGCAGATATCGGTGGCGGATGGGTTAACAATGGAGGGAATCCCATCTTGAAAAATGTAGAGATTCGCGGAAACTCCGCTTATTTGGGAGGGGGGTGGTATAGCTTTGGAGGAAATCCTGTGATGCAGAATTCTCTGATTACTGAAAATTCAGCGGAACTAGGGGCGACAGCCTGGGGGCATAAAGAGGGTAGCATGACTCTGCTCAACTGTACGGTTGCCGGTAACATTGGCCCATATTCAATCAATCTTGAATCAGGTAGTATTGATATCCGCAATAGCATTATATGGGGTTCAAGCGACAAAGACTTTGCGAATCTCCCCGGGATTTCTTATACAAACTGTATTGCCAGAGGCAGTAAAAGTAGCGTCAATTGGAACGAATCACCGGGCAACAAAGGTGGAAATCTGGATATCGACCCATTGTTTGTGAATCCTGCTGCCGGGGACTACCGATTGCAGTTCTGCTCACCGGCTATCAATAGAGGTAAAACCTCATTGATTACGGATCAAAGCTTCCCAGACCTGGCGGGGAACGCCAGGGTTATCGGCTCAAACGTTGACATAGGAGCGTACGAGTATCAGGGCTCGCATCCTGGCCCAGGGACTATCTACGTGGATGCATCAGTGACTGCGACCGGAAACGGTGCCAGCTGGGCAACTGCTTTTCGATCTCTGGCAGAAGCCATTAAGCTGGCTCACGAGTCCTGTTTTGGCATAGATAAAATTCTCGTAGCAGAAGGTACCTATTACCCCGAGTACAAAGCCGGCAACGGCACCAGTGATCGCCACAAAGCTTTTACGATTACCCGGAAAGGGCTTGAACTGCTGGGCGGATATCCGGCGGGCGGCAACGGCACTCGTGATCCTGATGCGCATCCTACCATCATGAGCGGGAATTTGGGTGCGCTAAATAACAACGCCGACAATGCTTACCACGTACTGATTACTGTTGGATCCGATATTGATGCCAGCCTGAAGTTGGATGGTTTTACGGTTAGAGATGGAAATGCAGACGGAGGCTGGAAAGACTTTATCTCGGTAAACGACTTCGCTTCTGTTGGTAATTCCCGATGCGGAGGGTGGTACAACGTTCATGGTAGCCCCCAACTGAACAAGATGAAAATTACAAACAACAGTTCCTATGAATATGGAGGAGGCGTTTTAAACGAAGGAGGGAGCCCAACTGTAACCAACACAATTATCAGCGACAATATGGCGGAGAGGGGTGGCGGATGGTACAACTATCCGGGCAACCCCATCTTAAAAAATGTAGTAATCAGTGGGAATTTCGCGTCAGATCAAGGTGGGGGATGGTACAACAATGGAGGAAATCCTGTCATACAAAACGCTCTCATCATTGGAAACACAAACGGAGCCTTGAATAATAAAGGTGCCTCTGGGAACCCATCTTTACTAAATTGTACGATTGTCGGCAACGTGGGCAGTGGGAACTATTTTCAATACACGAGTGTCGCTAACAGCATCCTTTGGGATCTGAACAACAATTATGGTGGCACTCCTTCAAATAATTCTTATAACAATAGCATCTTAAGAGGCAGCGGAGGCAGCAGTCACTGGATGGGGCCAGTGGGTAGTGACAAAGGCGGTAACCTGGACATAAATCCCTTATTTGTGAATCCTGCTGCCGGAAATTACCGATTACAGCCCTGCTCCCCGGCCATTGAGGCAGGTAAAACTTCATTGATTACAGATCAAACAGTCCCCGACCTGGCGGGAAACACGCGTGTTATTGGCGCAAACGTGGACATGGGAGCGTTTGAATCGGTTGTTGCATTTTCTGGTGTGATTTACATAAAAGCCGGTGGAACGGGCAATGGAACCAGCTGGGACTGCGCAATGGGTGATCTGCAAGCTGCCATCAACTTGTCGTCAGGAGGCCAGCAGGTATGGGTAGCAAAAGGCACTTACCGACGGCCAAACAGCGGTGAGTATTTCCGGATGAAGGATAACCTGAAGATCTATGGTGGCTTCAATGGAGATGAAACAAGTCTCACGCAGCGGGATTTGACCAATATGTTGAATGCCAGTATTTTGCAGGGCCATGATACCCATGTGGTGTATAATAATGGAGAGAACGTTCAGTCATCCGCACTTTTGGATGGGTTTACCATTACCGGCGGGGGAGGCAATTTGGGCGGTGGCATCCGCAATCATGGTGCTTCGCCCACGATAAAAAACTGTGTGATCACTGGCAATACGGTGGGCTATCAGGGGGCTGGAATATTTAACTTCGCTTTTTCATCTCCCACTTTTATCAACTGTATTATCAGGGACAACAGGACATCCGTTGGCGGGGCTAGCTACAATTCCAACTCAAGCCCGAGGTTCATCAACTGCATCATCAGCAACAACACCGCTGAAAACGGCGCTGGTATATATAGTTTATCTTCTACTGTCACGGTTATCAATTGCACCATCGCCGGCAATGGTACCAGCGCTATATCCAGCACTGTTTCAACGGTTCTCGTACGCAACAGTATTGTCTACGGAAATGGCAGCGGGATCAATGCGGGCGATGTTCAATACAGCCTGGTGCAGGGCATGACCGGTACGGATAACCACAACTTGCCGGGTGATACCGACCCGCTTTTTGTAGACGCTGCCAGCGGCAACTACCGCCTGCAAACGTGCAGTCCGGTGATCAACAGGGGGAATAACGGTTACTATGCTACCGGACAAGATACCGACTTGTCAGCCATCACGACAGACCTGGATGGCAAAGCCCGTTTTTATAACGATCGCATTGTCGATTTGGGGGCCTATGAGCTGGAATACAGTACGGCTATCATTTACGTAAAGGAGGGTGGAACGGGCCCGGGAACACGCTGGGCATGCGCGACCGGGGATTTGCAAGCTGCCATTAAATCTGCAAATAGCGGTGATCAGGTATGGGTTGCCGGTGGGACGTATCAGGGCTCATTTAGTATGAGCGAAGGGGTGAAGATCTATGGTGGTTTCAAAGGAGATGAAGAAAGTCGCACCGAGCGGGATTTGAGAAATACTGCCTATTCGAGCACTTTGAATGGTGGTGGGACTCATTATGTAGTTTATAATGAACGGAACAACCTTACTTTCGAATCTGTATTGGATGGCTTTACCATAACCGGCGGTTATAAAAGCGGGATCTATAACTGGTCAGCCTCTCCGTCGATTGTCAATTGCATTATTAAGGGTAATTCGGCCGGGAACAACGGTGAGTATGGCGGTGGGATTTACAATCAGGAGTCATCGCCTTTTATTACCAACTGCCTTATTATCGGAAACAGGGGCCGCTACGCTGGGGGTGGCATAGCCAATATCAATTACTCCTCGCCAACACTGACCAACTGCACCATTGCCGGCAACTGGGCAGCGGGTAATAGTGGGGGAATCTACAACGAAACAGAATCATGGCCGGTTGTGCGCAATAGTATTGTTTATGGCAATTCCGGCGGCATCAACAGCGACAATGGTTCCGGTTATGAAAGTTATCACAACCTGATACAGGGAGTAACCGATACGAGCGACGGCAACATTGCCGGCTACGCCGATCCGCTGTTTACTGACGCTGCTAACGGCAACTATCGCCTACAGGCATGTAGCCCCGCTATCAACAGGGGGAATGACGACTATTACCGTGAAATACGCGGACAGAGGCCCGACCTATCGTACATCACAACCGACCTCGCTGGGGAAGTCCGGATATACAACGGTACGGTTGATATCGGTGCCTACGAATTTACAGGCACCCCAATAGCACCGGTACTTGCTGCTAACAAGGGTGAATTTATTGGGCAGATTTCGGGAAATACCCTGCTTGGTGTAAATGGTTCTGTCTGTACGGTGATTGCCCGTCTGATACCCAACGGTTCCTCGGCCGTTTCCGGTGAAGTAGCCGCGAAAGTTTGGGTAGAAACCAATCAGCCACAAAATTTCTTGAAAAGACATTACCAGATAACACCGGCGACGAACGCCCAGGCAGCGACGGCCCAGCTAACACTCTATTTTACCCAGCAGGAATTTGATGACTTCAATGCAGCGAATTCCATTAAGCTGCCTCTGAACGCGCTGGATGCGGAAAATTACAAGGCCAATCTTCGTATTGAAAAACGTTCGGGGACCAGTAACGATGGCTCGGGTTTGCCGGCATCCTATAACGGAACTGTGGTAACGATCAATCCACTGAACTCCTCGTTAAACGGAAGCATCGCCTGGAATACCTACGCCAGTCGTTGGGAGGTGAGTTTTGATGTGACCGGTTTTAGTGGATTTTTTGTGAAAACAACCGATACGCCTTTGCCGCTAAAATTGCTAAGCTTCACCGTGACCGAAGAGAAAGGCGCTAACCTGCTCAACTGGAAAACGGCGAGTGAAGTAAACACGCTGAATTTCGAGGTGCAACGCAGCGCGGATGCAAAAACGTTTACCCAAATCGGAACTGTCAATGCCCATGGTAACGGCAATCACCAGTACAGCTATCAGGACGCCACAAGTTACTACGGCAACGTTTATTACCGGTTAAGGATGAACGACATCGATGGTTCCTTTGCTTACAGCAAAATCATTTCGATAACGAATGGTGAAGCAAGTCGAGTTATGGTTTATCCTAATCCGGCAATCGAATTAATTGATTTAAAAGTTCCGCAGACGTTAATCCAAAGCAAAGCCACCTTGTACGATGTAACAGGAAGGCCACTCCAAAGTATAACCATTACCGGCAACATGCAACAGGTTTCCATAAAATCTCTCCGTAGCGGAGTTTACATTTTGAAGTTTGCCGATGGTACGGCGGAACGATTTGTAAAGGAATAGAGCACTTTCTACTGTGGCTGACCCATAAAAGGCTTTGGCTTTTTGGTCAGCCACAGTAGTTACGTAGGCATGCTGATATCATTTGTGGTAACTCAATAGTACTACACATTTGGAAGTTTAAGTCGATTTCACCGATCTTGATAAATTGCCTGATCCAAATTTTAACGCTTTGCAGATTGTTTTGCTCATTTGGCAGAATTTCGGGAGGTCATGTGATTTCACGTTTCTAATTTTAAGACGTTCAACCAAACAATTTTCAGCATGAATATTTTGGAAACGAATGGCTTATACCATCAATATGGTCGTGAGGAGCATGTTATCAACGGGCTTAACCTGTGCGTTCCACAAGGTAGCATCTACGGATTTTTGGGTCCAAACGGTGCTGGAAAAACAACAACACTGAGGATTATTCTCGGACTGATCAAGTGCGAAGTTGGGCAGATCCATATCTTTGGGAAGTCACTTGCGCATAACAGGGAGGTGATTTTGAAAAACATTGGTTCACTGATCGATAGTCCCTCATTCTATGGACATCTTACGGCTGCCGAGAATTTGCAGGTTTTTCAACGCATCTATCAATGCCAGAGATCCAGAATTAATGAGGTCCTGGAGGTGGTGGGATTGGCTCGCACTGGTAACAAAAAAGCAGGTCGTTTTTCGCTTGGTATGAAGCAAAGGCTGGGCATCGCCATTGCACTCTTGCACAATCCCAGGTTTTTGATCCTGGACGAGCCTACAAACGGACTTGACCCTAACGGGATGATCGAGATCCGCGAGGTGCTCCTTAACCTAAACCGGCAACAAGGGATTTCAATACTTGTTTCGAGTCACATACTCGCTGAAATGGAGAAACTGGTAAGTCACGTTGGAATCGTCAATAAGGGACAACTGATCTACGAAGGTTCACTTGGTCACTTGATGAATGAAAGACAACAAGGGTTGCAAACTATTTGGGAAACTTCTGACTCGGTTAAGGCAATGGAAATCCTGGACGGCAGGTACAATGCAAAGAAGCTGGACGAGAGCAGGCTGGTGATCAATGAACTGAACAGACTGGAAGTCAGTTTCGTCAATCGAAATCTGGTAGAGGCAGGTGTCTCGGTGTATGAGATAAACAGCAATAATAAAGACCTTGAAAGTATTTTTATTAACCTTATCGGCGATTAGTAATGGTTATTTTACACAGCATCCAAAGCGAGTGGATTAAGAAAAGTCATAGTTCTGCATCGTGGCTGACGGTATTTGGCGCCTTTTTTATACCCGTTATTGTCCTCGTCAGGAGAATATCAGATCCCCACAACTTGTTCGCAGCAAATGCTTCGGACAAAATTTGGAATATCCTGTATGCCCAATGCTGGCAGTATATGTCTGTTTTTGTGTTACCAATGGGGATCATCCTCACGGCCAGCCTGCTTGCCCAGATTGAGTTTCGAAATAATTCATGGAAGCAATTGCATACTACACCACAGAGCTTAACGGTAGTGTTTGTATCTAAATTTTGCATTGCAATCATGATGTTGATCCAGTTCTTTTTGCTTTTCAACGTCGGTATTGTACTCACCGGCGTTGTACCCGCGCTTTTTTTTCGGGATGTGCCATTCCCCGGCCAGGATTTTCCTTTTCAAGATTTTGTGATCGGGAATGCCAGGTTTTTCCTTTACTGTTTGCCAATCCTATCCTTACAATATCTGCTGAGCATCCAGGTCCGTAATTTTATGATCCCAATCGGTGTTGGTTTCGCATTGGTGATTGCGTCATTGATCGCAGTATCGTGGAAATATGGATATTTTCTTCCCTACACGTATTGTTCAAAGCGGTTTTTGCAAAATGACAGCCGTATTGATCCGGAAATCAATATTAAGATCTGGGCGATCGGATATTTTGTCCTATTTACCGTTTTAAATTATATCATATATATTAGGCGAAAGAATAGGGGATGATTTTTTGACGACCCGTATCAAATTGAAGCTGACAATCAAATGAAAAAACAGTTTAGCAAGTTGCTTCAACTAGGGTATTGGGGCTTGTACGCTATACTTCTTACGGTGTTATTCCTGCTTCTGACTTTTTTCCAGAAGCCACCGATGAACTTTATTTATTGGTGGCGGATCATGCTCGGTTTCGCCGTGCTTCCCGGGGTGATCGCTTTTTACGCCTCCCATACATTCCTGTTCTCTGTTTACCTGCGAACAAGAAACGCATTTTTGTTATTGCTGCTATTTATCCTTGCGGCGCTGATCGCTACGTTTGCCGGAATGACTGTCCTGACCCTGGTCATACATACAACTTATCTGACCAACGACGGAATACAGGGCGTCCTTGGTTTGGCTATTCCAATCGCATTTCTGGCATTGGTGAATGGTTTAATCGGATTTGTAATCAAGGGATTTGATTCCTGGTTCCACGATATTGAACTTAAAGAGGAACTGAATCAGAAAAATTATGAAATGGAGCTGGAACTTATTAAGTCCCAGCTCGATCCGCATTTTCTATTTAACACCCTTAATAACATTGATATACTGATCGAAATGGATAGCGCAAAAGCGTCCGGCTATCTCAACAAACTATCCGATATCATGCGATTTATGTTGTATGATTCAAAAACAGACAGAATACCCCTGACTAAAGAGCTGGACTACATTGAGAAATACATTGCGCTGCAAAGAGTTCGGACCTCCAATGATAAAGCCATAAATTACCTGGTAACAGGGGAGCCCGGATCAAAAATGATTGCGCCAATGCTGTTTATTCCTTTCATTGAAAACGCCTTTAAACACAGCAATTTGAGAGCTGTTGGCGCCGTCGATATAGGGTTTGTTATTGAGGAAAGAAAAGTGGTATTTACTTGCGACAATCTGTTTATAGCAAATGGGCCTTTTCAAAAGCGAGTGGGAGGACTAGGGAAAGAGCTGGTGGAAAGAAGGCTGGCCCTGCTTTATCCGGGTAAACATAATCTCGTGATTGTGGTTGATGAAAGTTATTATAGAATCAAACTTGAAGTGGAAGAATGAAGATTAACTGCATTATCGTAGAAGACGAGCCGTTGGCCATGGCGCGTTTACGGGATTACGTACATAAATTACCGTTGCTCAACTTGGTTGGAACGTTCGAAAACGGCGAAGATGCTTTTACTTTTTTAAAATGCAACGATGTAGATTTGGTCTTTCTGGATATCAATCTGGGTACGTTCTCGGGAATAAACCTGTTAGAATCTACGCGCATGGATTGCCAGGTGATTATCACCACTGCTTACCACGAGTTTGCATTAAAGGGCTTTGAATTGAGCGTAACCGATTATCTGCTCAAACCATTCACGTTTGAGCGGTTTGTCATGGCAGTGGATAAGGTCGTGTCAAGATTGGGGAAAATTATACATTCAGAAAAGAAGGGAATATTTGTAAAAACGGAAACCCGCCTGGACAGAGTGCCTCTGGATGAAATCCTATACATTGAGGGAATGAGGGATTATCGGCGGATTCATACCGTTAGAAAGAAGATTATGACGTTGCAGACCTTTACCGATTTTGAAAAAGAGATTCCGGCTCAAATTATTTGCAGGGTACACAAATCCTTTATGGTGTCCATAGATAAAATCGAATCGATAGAAAAGGAAAAAGTCAAGATCAATAATATTTTCATACCGATTTCGATTACTTATCGCAACAGTTTTATGAAAGTGATTAGACATTCATAATTTTATTGAGTTGGCGCAATGATAGCCTGCATGGCCACCATGATTTTAGTTTACCAGAAAATTCTACTCCCGGTGAGCTTATCATGTGGATGAAGCTGTTGCATTCCTCGCGCAGTTTTTAATTTTTCACTGTGCGCAATGAATTACTTCGTTCGAACCACTCTAAGCTTACTCATTAATTCTTTACGACCTGAGGTAGGTATACGGATTGGTTCATTGCTGCCCGCCATATACAAATGATTACTCTCCAGTCGGTCAAGATATCGTAAATTAATGACCAGAGATCTGGATAAACGATAAAAATCCGTAGTCATGAAATATTGAACCAGGTTTCCCAAATTTGTACTGATCAAATAAGGCTTTTCCTTACCCACCATAAATATGTAAACATAAGATCCCTCTGCACTTAAATACAGAACATCGTCGCGATTCACTTTTTTATAGCCCTTGTCTAAGGGAAGGTAAATGAGGTCGGACTCGTAATTTTCAAAGCCATTTTTTAACGGCGCCTGAAAATTATGATAGGCCATTTCAATCTGAAATATAAGCTCATCGGCTCTGAAGGGTTTGAGTAAATAAGCGGCCGGTCTTGTTTCTTTTGCCACCAAAAAGGTTTGCTTGTCAGAATTGGCGGTCAGGTATATGATTGGCATTTTATGAATGGAAAGTATTTGTTTGGCGGTATCAATACCATCCCGCACCGAATCCTTTAACCGGATGTCTACCAAAGCCAAATCAGGAGGCGTTGTGCTGACGATTTGGATAGCCTTGTCAAAGTTAGGAGCAACGGCAACTACCTCATAAGCGGCTTCTTCCAGTGTTTCCCGAAGATCCATGGCAATGATACCGTCGTCTTCGATAATGAGAATTTTAATGGGATGTTTTGGTGGCATGGATTGAAGAGGGGAGCTGATGTTAGTCTATAAATATAGAATATTATTACTTAATTATTTTGTTAAGTGCTGGGTTAATGAGCAGTGTATCTAAACTTTACGATGTAATGTTCCTAAAAAACATGTACCGGTGCCACTGAACTGATATCCGTACCCAAGTAGCTATTTTGTATATGGATGACCGTCTAATGCCCAATAGGCACCGGTTTTATGTTGCGTTTTATGTTCGATTACATCTTTTTGAGATTCGCAAATTGGCCTGCGACCGTGAGGTCATATTTCCCGCCTGAAGTACTACCGCCGAGGGTACCGCTGGGCCTTACCTGAATTCTGTAACTTCCCTTCGGCAAATCTTTACTAAGGTAAAACTGGGATTTTTGGGCGCCATATATTCCACCAATGTTATCCCCGGACTTGTCCTGAAGTTCGATCACTACATTCACGTCAGGAGAAGCGAGCTCTATGTCCAGTGGTGAATTCGCATCCGAGGTAATATCTATGCTATATATATGGAGTATCTCGCCAATTTTGCCGGCGTTCCATTTTTCCGATTTTGTTTCAGAACTGGAACTTACCCTTTTTAAATTTTTTGTTTTTCCGAAAATGTGCAGGTTGTAATTTCCTACACTACCTCTGCTGTCGGTACCGGCCATAACGGTATACACTCCCTTTTTGACAGCATAAAGAATGTACTCATACCGGCTCGATTGTCGTGCGGTAACGAGGGCTCCCAGGTTATCGTATAAAAAGAGAGACACCTCAGTGTCCGCGGACAACAATTCGATATCAATGGCAGAATTATCCTCAACTACTTCAAATGTATAAAAATGATTTTTAAAAGTTTTCTTGCCGGCCCCGCCTCCCAGAGGTCCCCAGTTTTGGGTCTCAGAACGGAGGGCTTGAAATGAAACGGGTTCAATTCCGGCTTTTGTTCCGGTTACTTTAAGGGAGAATTTTCCAATGGCCCTCCGGTCAGCACTTACGACAATTCGATAGATTCCGGGAGATTTAGCCGTGTAAGGCGAGGAAATCTGCCTGCCCTGCGTACTCGTTTCCACACGGTTGCCAATTGGATCAAACAAGGTATATTGTACATTGATATCCCCGGAAATCAACTCAAAGCTTACTACCTGATTGGCTGCGGCTACTTCAAATGTATAGAGGAAATTCTTGAACGAAGTATAATTCTCAAATCCCCCGGCCGTAGAGGCTGATGACCACTCACCATTCGCCAGGCCATCTTTCAGCTTGGTTTCTACTTCTTCAATGGGATCCTCTTTCCCCGGACAGCCCATTAATACCGTTGCGATTAATAACAAAAGGAATAAATTTTTCATAAAATATCAATTTGAAAATGAAATGAATGGCACAGGTAATTACAAGGCGTGATAGATAAGGCCCCGCACAATCTCTTTTTCAACCCAGGTAGGCTCGCGTTGATAGGTTCGTCTGACATTTACTTCCCAGGACCCTTCCCTGGAACCGGACACCAACCGCGGATTGTCGGAATTCACAAGGCCGGGTGTCCATACGACATCAAATGTTTTTCCGGGGCTTACAAATTGGTATCCCGGGAAAGGAGTGAAGCTGTCCGGTTCCTCCAAAGAGATGATTTTCAATTCGTCATAGCGTATTCCGGGGTCCCATTCTGTGGCCACAAACGTATCTCCTTCGTACACGAATTTATATCCGGTTGCTGGAATCCACAGGCCTTCGCCGGTATCTGACCAAGCTTTAAAATCAGGATGAAGCAGCCCGGGAGTCCATAATGTTTCTAGCCCTTTGGTCTGGTCGACAAACTGATAGCCGGGCATTGGAATCCAAACGCCCACTTTATCGGAGCTTTGAAGCTTATACTTCGGATGAGCCAAACCTGGCTCCCATGCTACGTCCAGATCCCGGGCTAAAAACCGGCTGTCTTCCGTTTTGCTATCCTGCCACAAAAAGCCAGGTTTGGGAGTGGCCATAAAAGGAGCAGACAAGGCAACATCCGATTTGAAAAAAATGATTAAATGCCAGCCGACAAGGATCAAAAAAATCAGTATCAAAACGCGCGTTGGATTGAGATCCAGTTTTTGAGACTTCATGATGTATCGAGGGTTTATTTGCTGTGATCACTTAGAATTTAAAGGCGATACCAACCCGCGAAGAAGATAGTCCGGTATATCCAAGTTCAGCGAAGGCAGCTACCTTTGGAACGAAATAGAATTTGGCTCCAACGAAGTAATTGGCAAAAATCCCGCTGCTGTAATTGTATCCGTAACCATAGCTACGGTCGTTCCAGCTAAAACTTTGGTAGCCCAGCCCTACGCCGGCATAGAGATCAACTTTACCAGATCTGATTTTAAGTATTCTGTTAAAATGGTAAGAACCACGTACTCCCAAATAGTAAGCTTTATAGCCCCAGTGTGAGCTGCTGTAATAATAATCGTTGTATCGTCCTGAATTGTAATCCAATTGGCCTCCCACCGAAATGTCTTTGTGGACGCCCGTTTCGAAAGAAACCCCGATCGGTGTGCCGTAATAATAGGAAGACAAACCAAGACCTACGTTTAACAATTTAGCTCTCTTGTTAAAACCTGAACCATAGGTTTTGGATGGTTGGCCGCCAGACTTTGAGGGGGTGGTTTTTTGTTCAACTGCCTTATAGTCGTTGGTGGGTGACGTCGCTGTTTTCTTAGGAGTATTTTCCTGTGATTGATTCTGAGGACCGATGGACTTCGGTGGAACGGGTTTGCTCGTTACAGCTTGTCCGCTTGTGCCCGCCGGCGCTTTCGAGATAGCAGGCTTTGCGGTACTTTTTTTTGCGGCAGTAGACTTACCCGATTTTGCCGCGGCAGGTTTCGCTGTGGAGGTTTTTGCCGCAGCCGGTTTTGCTGTCGATTGTTTAGCAGCTGCTGGCTTGGTTTGTGCATCAGCTTGATTTACAGCCGAACATAGAAACAAGCCCAATGCTAGTGTAACAGAGAGTGTGCAGAGATGTATTTTCATAGTTGAATAGAGGAAGAGGTGTGATCGGATGAGTCGACAATTAACTTTAGTAAACTTCTGCATTTAGGTGTTGTAGATCAATTCTGGATTGACGAACGGAAGGTTTCCTCCAACCAAGCCTGGTTTTCTTCTCATAAAGCCAGCATCGTTTATAGAAGTGTTAAGAAAAGCTGGTTCTATTTTCTATTTAATTTTAAAGTAAATCGCTGGTACTTCATATATTGGGGTGTATTTTTTCAACCCTTCTTCATGCATAGAAACCGTTCATTATCAGTGTTGTTGGGGCTATTATTGCTGATGCTTGCTCCCCTTTGTGCCCAGAAGCTGGAATACCCTAAAATAGCGCCCGATCGTTTGGCATTCATTCAGGGAGTATTGAAAGAAGCTGTTGCCAAAAAAGATTCACATATGTTGGCCGAAGCCTGGTATTTATTTGGAAAAACCTATGGCGGAGTTGGCGAGTACAGGGCGGCACAGCAATATTTTTTAAAGTCGCTTCAAATTCAGGAGCGTTATGGAGATTCATATGAACTTGGACGGATATACCTGCGCATGGCCGATGTTGAAGTATCCCAAAATCATTTGGAGGAAGCTTTGGACAATGTGAATCAGGCGCAAAAAATTTTCCTTCGGGTCAATTCGGAAAAGGGTATCATGAGTGTTTATGCATTGATGGCGAGGGTACAACGTTTGCAATGGCAGCAGGCTGCTACGCCCGATGCAGAAAAGTTGGATTCGTTACGCAGGCTTTATAAGACTGTTTTATCCATGGCGAATAAACAAAAAGATTCATTAATGATGGCTGAAATCGATCTGTATCTTGGGATTGTAGAAACTGAAAATAATCCTGAAAACGCCATTGTATTAATCAACAGAGCTTATAAATATTATTCTGTTAGAAATAAAAGTGGTACAACAACGGCGTTGGTCAGTGTAGCCCCCGCTTACCTTAAAACGGGCCAATATGCGTTGGCGTTGGATGCACTCACGAAGGCAAATACATTTTACAATGAAAACAACCTCAATGACCTGGAATTGCAGGTAGTCATTTTGAGAAATTATGTACTCTATTTTCAGACGATCGGGGATTGGAAAAATGCTTTTGAATATCAAACCAAATTGCATAAGGCAGAGAATAACAAACTTGTGGTGGACAGAGAAGGAGCTCTGGCCAGACTCAATATTGAATTCAATACCAAACAGCAGCAAAAAATGCTTGAAGTGCAACGAAAGGAAATAATACTTCGAAACACCAATCTTAAAACCCAGCAAAATTTAACTTGGGCGCTGTCCGCCTTACTGTTTACCGCCATTGCGGCGGGTACTGTTTATTTTAGGTTGTACAGGAAAAACCAAAGGACAAGCCAGTGGAATGCAGAGCTGCTTCAAGAACAGAATCACAGGGTTAAGAACAATTTACAGATTATTGCAAGCCTCTTGAATATGCAAGCCAAAAGGCTATCCGATGTTGCTGCTAGAAATGCTGTTGAAGAAACTCGTTTACGTGTAGAATCTATGGCGATTCTGCACCGTAAACTTTATGATGGTGAAAAATTTGCCGAAGTGGAACTCGATGGCTTGGTGAGTGAAGTAGTATATGGCGTCTTCAAATCCTACGGTTTTGAGGATATTAAACCAAGTTTTACTCTTGACACAATTACACTCCCTGCTGAGAAGGCAATCCGGTTTGGCCTTATTTTAAACGAACTTTCAACCAATGCCTGTAAATATGCATTCCCATATACCGAGCAACCGCAATTTAGGATCACTAGTGAATTGCTAAATAATAACCTTACGATTACAATTCAAGACAACGGTCCGGGTATTCTGTGGTCCGAAAGAGAATCAAGGCCTCTTATATCCGATACTAAAAAGGGGACGTTAGGAATGTCGTTAATTGAAACTTTGGTAACCCAGCTAAACGGGAAGAGTGAATTTAGAATTGCGAACCGTCAGGAAAACACCGGGACTGAGTTTTGGTTGAAGTTTAAATTGTAAACCTCCTGTTTGTATAAACATTTAATGCATGCTTCTTTTTTTAGTTAAAAACGTGACTTTACGTTTTTGATCTGTATTTGCCACCGAAATATCTAGTTTTCAATGGTCTGGTTTACGGGGGAGGTTAGTGTCCTGAGCGTTTCTACTGACACTACTACTGCTTTTAACCAGGCGAGTATAGGTATAGGCATGTCGGGTTCGGGCACGCTGGCGGTACAAGCTCAGCCCAACATGACTTTTTTCCATACGGCATTTTTTTCAATGAATGCCACAATTAATGAGGATGGTACCTGGACTGTTACGCAGGGGCTTGATTAAAAAATAGCGGTTGTATAGTATCACGGAAGTTCAGTGAATTTCAATAGATCGCCCTGCAAACAATAGTTGCGGGGCGAAATTCTTTTGACATATTGGGTACACGTATTGTATTATACGCGGTTATACCTTTATAAACATTTGATCGTCCCGCCATCAACCCGAAGGACGGCGCCGCTTATGTAGTTGGCAAACGGACTTGTGAGATAAAGGACGGCCCCCGCGACCTCTTCTGGAACGCCGAACCTTCCTGTGTCGTTTGGTATCAGGTCCTGCACTGCCCTGTATTTGATTTCTTCCAATTCTGTTCCCCAGCCAAACTTTGGCGCCGCATTCAGGAGCCAGTCTTCGACCATCGGGTTCATGATCGCACCGGGAGATACTACATTGGAAGTGATGCCCGTTTCTTTCAACTGACGAGCGAGAGATACCGACAAATTGTGCCTTGCAGCCAACGTGGCGTTGTAATGTGGCTGCTCTTTGATCGGCTGTATCGCGAGTCCGCCACCGATATGGATTACACGTCCCCATCCAAGTTCCTTCATTTGAGGCACGATACGGCGGATCATCCGGACGTAAGAGACCACATTCGCATTGTAGATATCCATCCAGTCATCGGACATTGCATCCGACCAGTTCTTGTGACTTACCGCACCGGCGTTGTTCACGAGGATGTCAATCTGGCCTCCTTGCAGTGCTGCCGAAGCGACCGCATCCGCACCCTGATCTGTGGAAAGATCGCCTATCGCGACTTCAGCCGAGCCACCAGCCTGTCTGATGCCTGTTGCGACCTCATTGGTACGCTGCTCGTTTCGCCCGTGAACCACCACCGAAGCTCCTTCGGCAGCCAGCATCCGTGCGATCGTCGCGCCCAAACCTGAACTGGCGCCTGTGATCAGCGCGCGTTTTCCTTTTAATTGTAAGTCCATTTTGTTTTTGTATTGGTAATAAAAATTGGTTTTAAAGTTGTGTCAGCCGGAATAGCCCTTCGTCGGTGCATTGCCAAACGCCTTTTTGTAAGCGAAGGAAAAGTGTGAGAGGTCGTTGAAACCGATTTCCAGATAAATGTCAGACGGTCTTTTGGCTTTTTCCTCGATCAGGTAATGCGCCTCTTGCAGTCTTTTTGAGACCAGCCATCGGCCGGGTGTCATGCCATAATGTTTGGCAAAATCCCTTTTGAAACCAGAAATGCTCCTGCCCGTTAAAAAAGCAAAGCGGTCGATGCCGACGTTATAGCGGTAATGTTTGTTCATGAAACCTTCCAGATCGATCTTTCCGGGCTGACTGAAATCAAAAAGCACATTTTTCAGTGAAGGATCGGTTTCCAGCAGGATCAGTACAAGCTCCCGGGCTTTCAGCTGGACCATCCTTTCCCGTAATTCATCATCGGCATGTATATAAGGGTCGAGCGAATCGATATATTTTTCTAAATACGGACTGGGTTTTAGCAGGAGTACATCTTCGCCCAAATAAGGGAAATCAGCAAATAGCTGATATTCCTGACTGATGCTCTTTAAAGTGTTTTGATCCAGGTGGATCGTCACAGACCGGAAACCTTCGCCGGCGGTTTTCTTGATATATCGGGTCAGCTGGTTTCTCCGAAAAAAACGATAGTCTCCGGGCTTAAATGAGTAGCGTTTGTCGCCCACCCAGATATCGTGCATCCCCGAGATGATGTAGCTGAATATATGATTAGAGACAAATGCTTCCCCTTCGATATTACCGTCCGCATAAAAGTTGTGAAATACACGCGGCCCGTTTTCTGTTGTCAAATTTTTTGTAGCCATTTCAATACGCATGATCAGTTCATAATCTTATTATGATTTCCAATACAAAGTTCGCTGATTGGGAGCATCTTTATTTTGCTGGAAAGTCCAATTTACTTTGTTCAAAAGTTCACGAAACATGCGTGGTAGGCGGCACGGATGAAGAGGTCTGGATTTTTCGGCATCCAAGTTTTCGTATTCACACGGTGAAAAATACCGAATTCTCCAATTACCGTGCATTCCTAAAACGAGTCCTTTGGATTACCTGGTAGTTCATGAAGACGAAACGTTGGGCCAATAGGAGCGTGGAGCGGTTTTTAGATTTTTCTGAAAATATGGACGTGCCCAACTCAGCCGGGAGGCTGTCCAAATCAGGTACAGATTTGCCGGATTGAAAGTAATAGGGCTGTTTATTTCTTGTCTCTGGTGATAGTTTTGAATCATCAAATCAGCAAAAAGAGCAGAAATAATGAAGACTGACAGAATATCCCGATACATCAAAATTAACCAACAGAAACCATGAAATGTGCTGCAACTAGTATCAGAAATCACCTGGCTGCTGGGTTTATAGCTTTTGCGTCGACAGTCTCCATTGCCACTGCAAAGTTTGAGCAGGATCAGCAAAGCTGCGGCATGATGATGGTTGAGCTGAAAGGCAAAAGAAACGAGTCGGATAAGAAAACGGACGATTGATGGCTTAGGCCAGGTCCCGCTTCGAGGTGATCGTCAAAAATGTATTATATCAAATTAACAGATAAGGTGAAAAAAATCATGAAAAATCAATTAACATTCAGTCGCAGTTTTCTGAAAAATATGGCTTTTGTATTCGCTGCGTTACAGCTCTTCGGATTGGCTTCGGTTTTAGCCGGACAGGTACAGGAGAATAATCAGGTGGAAAGTCCTTTCGATTATATCAAACAGGTGAATGCCGGCGTGCTTAACGTTGGGTATGTAGAAGCCGGCCCGGCCGATGGCGAACCGGTTCTGCTCATTCACGGGTGGCCATATGACATTTACAGTTATAAAGAGGTATCGGAAAAATTGGCGGCAAAAGGCTTCCGTGTGCTGATCCCTTATTTGCGGGGTTACGGAAGTACCCGGTTTCTGTCGCCGAATACGCCCCGCAACGGACAGCAATCGGCGCTTGCAGTGGATATGATCGCGTTTATGGACGCTTTGAAGATTAAAAATGCAATCGTAGGCGGTTTTGACTGGGGTGCTCGTACGGCAGATATCATGGCCGCGTTGTGGCCGGAAAGAGTGAAAGGGCTGGTTTCTGTAAGTGGGTATCTGATCGGTAGCCAGCAAGGCAACAAAGCACCTTTGAAACCGAAAGCGGAGCTGTCCTGGTGGTATCAGTATTATTTTGCAACGGATCGGGGAGCTGCCGGTTATGAGGCCAACACAAGCGAGTTTAATAAACTGATCTGGCAGACTGCTTCCCCAACATGGAAATTCAGCGATGAAACGTACAACCGTTCGGCCGCTTCTTTTGATAATCCGGATCATATAAAAATTGTCATAGACAACTACCGTTGGAGACTGGGCATAACAAAAGGGGAGGCAAAATATGATGCTCTGGAAAGTAAACTGGCGACGGCACCTGCGATCACAGTACCGTCCGTAACCCTTGAAGGAGATTCGAATGGCGCACCTCATCCTGATCCAAGTGCCTATGCGGTTCGTTTTAAAGGAAAATATGCACACCATACCATTACCGGTGGTATCGGGCATAACTTACCGCAGGAAGCGCCACAGGCATTTACAGATGCCATTCTGGAAGTGGCAAGCTGGACCAGATAAAGGATTTCTTTTTAGACACGAAAGCATCGGCAGAAACGCTGATGCTTTTTGTTTTTTTATTGATACGATAAACCCCATTCTCTTCTTTACAAATTAGTACAGGCTCTCTGAAAAATCGGCGGTATTTAGTGAACCTATAAGTTGTTCGACTGTATATGGTTAAAATAAAAAACTATGTAATTATGTAAGTCATTGTTGATGAGTTAGATACGATTCTGGCATACAGATTGTAATACTATATATACATCCGGCCTGGTATTCACTGGTGATACAGATCGATTTATCAGACCGATGTTACAACAACACGGATCAAGTCGGCTTAAAAATGACTTGCCCGTTATGTGAATCATGGTAAATCTTTTACCTGTAACGAGCTATTGAAATTAAAACAAGAGTTCAGGAATGATTGTAAACAAAAGAGATACTGAGAATGAAAACCGTTGATACATTCAAAAAACACATCGTAGTAATTGGGGGAGGGTTTGCCGGACTTAATCTGATCAGGCAGCTGTACAACAACCGTTTTTATCACGTTACTTTGATCGATAAAAATAACTACAATTATTTTACGCCACTGCTCTATCAGGTAGCGACGAGTTTTCTGGAACCTTCCAGTATCAGTTATCCATTCCGAAAACTTTTCAAAGGGAAAGATATTGCGTTCCGCATGGCGACGGTTATGGAGGTTGACACGGAAGACAATATTTTACATTTGAGTAATGGCAGTGAACTGCAATACGATTTTTTGATTTTTGCAGCCGGTACCAAAACCAATTTTTTTGGCAATGAAACGATCCGGCGAAATGCATTTTCTCTAAAAGGAATTGATGATGCTTTGTTTATACGGAACGAGCTGATCAAAACGATGGAGAAAGCTTCCCTTAAAACGGATCCGGTCGAAAAACAAAAGTTAATGACCATCGTGATTGCGGGAGGAGGACCAACAGGCGTAGAAGTTGCGGGCATGCTTGCGGAGATGAAAAGGCACATTCTGGGCATGGATTATCCCGAGCTAAATATGGAGGACGCTCAGATTTACGTAATTGACGGCTCGCCCTTTCTCCTGGCACCCATGAGTGACAAAACCCATGAAGCAGCTTATGAAGCACTCAGCAGCATGGATGTTCATATCAGATTAAAAACACAGGTTACACTTTTTGAAAACGATAAGGTTCACCTATCCAACGGTGAGATCATTGAGGCAAAAACTTTATTATGGGCGGCAGGCGTCATTGCTCACACATTTGAAGGAATTGATGAACACAGTCTTGGAAGGGGGAGAAGAATGGTTACCGATGCCTATAATCTGGTTCAGGGATATCATAATGTCTATGCTATTGGTGACATCAGCATCCAGTTTACCGACGGTGCTTATCCTGCCGGGCATCCCCAGCTCGCGCAACCGGCTATTCAACAGGGAAAAAGGCTTGCGAAAAACCTGCTGGCCATGGCCCAAGGAAAACCGTTGAAACCCTTTAAATACTTTGATCGCGGCGATATGGCGATCATCGGGAGAAGGTTTGCCTATGCTGATCTTTTCAAACATAAGTTTCATTTAGGCGGCCTGCTGGGCCTTTTAGGATGGCTGTTTATCCATTTGATATCACTGGTCAATTATGATAATATGCTCAAAACGCTTTACAGCTGGACGATTTCCTATCTCACATGTGATCAGTCTCTGCGTATGATCTTCCGGTCCGAAAACAGGGAGAACCGGGAAGTTTCACTAAGCGAACCGGTGACTGAACATAAGTTTACCACCTGAATTTTAGGTGCGTATATAATATTGCGTTATTTTTTTGGGTCGATTCAAATAACAGTTTCATTCAACTTTAAACTTCAATAAAATGAGCGATTTCCTATTATTCAGTGCCTGGGACCCGGCGAACGAAGATTCGGGTACACCAGGACATTTGGCAGCAGGCGCACAGCCATTTCATGAACAAAACACCATGGAAGGAAGTGAATTTATGGACGAGTCGCTCCGGATGACCGAGCAGCCACTTGCGCCTGATGAAGCGGAGCTTTTTTGAAAAGGACAATACTCTGAATGCACATTCTTTACCATCGTTACTCACAATCAATTTCTAACAATTAAACAATAATCAAAATGAGCGAATTCTTATTGGCGATCCACCGTGACATTACTCACCCGGACGCGAACCCTTCACCAGAACAAATGAAATCAGCCATCAAACCATATCAGGACTGGATTGCCAGCATTGCCGCTCAGGACAAGCTGATTGGTACGCCAAAACGTTGGGATGTGGACGGGCGTGTTATCAAAGCGGACAATGCTGTAACCAATGGCCCTTACGCAGAAGTAAAAGAATCCATTGGAGGTTTGTTCCTGATCAAGGCAAATGATTACGACGAAGCCGTAGAGGTAGCCAAAGGTTGTCCGATTATCCAGTACGGTGCCGTGGTTGAAGTCCGGATGGCCATTCCACCGGTGCAATAATAGTGCCCAGGTAATAATGTCCTGCTTTTTGACAGGACATTATTACCTGATTGATTAAATAAATTCCACTCTTATCTTTTGCCAGGATGAATCCTGAACAACGTATAAACGAGCTGGCCGGGCAGATCGACCGGTATAATTTCCAGTACTACCAGCAAAGTATTTCTGAAATTTCAGATATGGAATTTGACTTCTTGCTTAAAGAACTGGATGCGCTGGAAAAGAAATATCCGGAATTTAGACGTTCGGATTCACCGACGGCGCGGGTGGGAGGTACGATCACGAAAAACTTCAACGCGGTGTATCATCAGTTTCCGATGTTGTCGCTGGACAATACGTATAATGAACAGGATCTCCGTGATTTTGACGCACGTGTGCAAAAAGGACTGGCGGGCAAGTCTTACGAGTACATTTGCGAGCTGAAATTCGATGGTATTTCATTGAGTATTGCCTACGAAAATGGAATACTCGTAAGGGGTGTAACGCGCGGCGACGGCTTGCGTGGTGATGACATTACGAACAATGTTAAAACCATAAAGTCGCTTCCGTTGCATGTTAAAACAGAAAATCTGCCGTCGGCTTTTGAAATTCGCGGAGAGGGTTTGATGCCCTTTGGTTCTTTTCAAAAGCTTAATGAAGAAATGGAATCAACAGGCGAAAATCCGTATGCCAATCCAAGAAATGCGGCATCCGGATCGTTTAAATTACAGGATTCGGCCGAGACTGCACACCGGGAACTGGATGGCTATTTTTACTATTTTTTAAGTGCTGAAAATACCTTTAAAAGTCAGGAAGAAAGTTTACTTGTCCTACAATCCCTGGGTTTCAAGACTTCCCCCGGCTGGGAGAAAGTGACGGGTATTGATGCTGTGATCGGCTACATACACCATTGGGAGGCAAAACGCAGCACACTTCCCTTTGCGACGGATGGCATTGTGATCAAAATTAACTCTTTCGCGCAGCAGGAAGAACTGGGCATGACAGCAAAAAGTCCGCGTTGGGCAATCGCTTTTAAATACAAGGCCGAAAACAAATCGGCCGTTTTGAGATCGGTCAGTTTTCAGGTGGGAAGAACGGGAACCGTGACACCGGTAGCGAATTTATCAGCGGAAAGTGAGCGTACGGTGCCATTCGGCGAGGCTAAAGGCGTACACATTTCCGGAACTTATGTGAAACATGCGACGCTTCACAATGCCAATGAATTGCTTCGTCTGGATGTTCGGTTGGGTGATGTCGTTTTTTTGGAAAAAAGCGGAGAAATCATTCCTAAAATAACCCGCGTGGATGTAAACAAACGCAGCTTGTTCCAGACAGTACCAGTCGTTTTTCCTTCCTATTGCCCGGAATGTGGTTTCCCGTTGGTAAGGAATGAGGGCGAGGTTGCATTTTACTGCCCCAATGACAGCACTTGTCCTCCACAGCTCAAAGGCCGGATTGAGCATTTTGTAGCAAGAAAGGCCATGAATATTGATAGCCTGGGACAGGAAAAAATCGCATTGCTTTTTGATAAAAAACTGATCCGGAATTCGGCAGATTTATATGAATTGAGGTATGATCAGCTGATCGGTCTTCAAAAGGATATGAGTAATGAAGAAACGGGTGAGTCCCGCCCAATACATTTTGGGGTAAAAACGGTGGATAATATCCTGAAAGGAATTGAGCAGTCGAAAAACGCGGGTTTCAGGAATGTTCTTTTCGGATTAGGGATTCGTTTTGTAGGCGCAACGGTTGCCGCAAAACTCGCCGGCCATTTTAAAAATATTACATCGCTTCGGTCAGCAGGTTATAACGAGCTTATCGCCATTCCTGAAATCGGGGAAAGGATTGCACGAAGTATTCTTGATTATTTCACTGACACTGAAAACCTGCGGACCTTGGAACGTTTGCAAAAAGCAGGGCTGAAAATGACAACGGAAGAACAACCGGATCCGGCGGAGAGCGAAGTTTTGGAAGGGAAATCGTTTGTCGTTTCCGGCACGTTCGATGAATATCAGCGCGGGTCGTTGGTACATAAAATTGAAATGAATGGTGGACACGTTCAAAGCGGCGTTTCATCGAAATCGGATTTTCTGGTGATCGGAGAAAATTTCGGCCCGTCCAAACTTGAAAAAGCAAAAAAGCTCAACGTCTGGATCTTGTCAGAAAATGAATTTGGTGGCTTATTTCAACGATCCGGTGTCGGGACCCAGCGATATGTAAACAGACCGGAAACCGGGCGCAATTTTATGGACACAGCGATCTGAATATCTTCTTAGAAATATTTCCGTGAGCCGATGAGCGCAACAAATCATAGCAAACAGTATTTGGTGAAATGATGGGGCCTTCTGAAAACGCAGCAAAAACAGGAATCTTTTTTTCCTGCATTGAAAAAGAAAAACTGGTCACTGAGCAGCTTGTTCCGGAACATTTGTTGTTACATGTGTACACGGGAAAAATTACGATCACGACGGCGGATAAGTCCTATGTGCTCGCAGCGGGACAAACTGCCTTGTTTTCTAAAAATCAGCTGGCCAGGTTTACCAAAGAATCGGATGGCGAAAATACTTTCAAAGCAGTTACAGTTTTTTTTACGAAGGTGTTTTTACAGCAGTTTTACACAGGTTTTGCGCCATATCAGAAGACCAGTGATTTGATGATTTTGTACATTGAACCGCATGTTTTGCTGGACAATCTTTTTAAATCTGTTTCGCTCTATTCCGATTTGGAAGATGCGCTGATCTTCGATGAACTTTCCATGCTTAAAGTAAAAGAGGCACTCACCATCATCAGAGCGTTGAACAAAGACGTTGACATGCTGCTCTCTGATTTTTCCGAGCCCTATAAAATTGATCTTGCTGACTTTATGCTGAAAAATTTCATGTTTAAAATTTCAATTTCCAGGTTCGCATATCTTACGGGGAGAAGCCTCGCTACTTTCAAGCGCGACTTCGAGAAAATTTTCGGATATCCTCCGCAAAGGTGGTTAACCGAAACGCGGTTAAGGCATGCACATTTTCTCATTGCTGAAAAAAAAATGAAACCGTCGCAGGTATATCTGGAAGTCGGGTTTGAAAACTTTTCACATTTTACCTTCACTTTTCGAAAATTTTTTGGTTACACACCTTCTTCGCTTTTGAGCTCGCAAACACATAGTCTTTGAGCTTCTCGCCACAATGCGGCACCTGCATATCCTGTAATTTTGTTGGCATCAATACTAAAAACGGGATAAAAATGGAAGGGCAAGTTGTGTTAATCACCGGAGCATCTTCGGGTATGGGAAAAGAGACGGCTGAGTTGCTGAGTGCCAGCGGTTACAAGGTTTATGGAGCCGCCAGAAGAACTGAAATGATGCAGGACCTGAAAGAATCCGGCATCAAAATTTTGAAAATGGACGTAACCGATGATGTCTCGATCCGGAATGGAATCGATGAAATGATAAAAAGGGAAGGGCGGCTGGATATTTTGATTAACAATGCAGGTTTTGGTTTGTTTGGGGCGGTTGAAGATGTGCCGATGGATGATGCCAGATATCAGATGGAAGTCAATGTGTTTGGTCTGGCCAGGATAACCCAGCTTGTGTTGCCCTATATGCGGGCGCAGGGATTGGGCAAGATTGTCAATATTACTTCTACCGGTGGGAAATTGTCGAGTCCGCTGGGCGGATGGTATCACGCCAGTAAGTATGCGGTTGAAGCATTAAGTGACAGTCTGAGAATGGAGGTCAAACCATTTGGCATTGATGTCATCGTGATTGAGCCGGGCGCGATAAAATCGGAGTGGGGAGCTATTGCCATGGAAAATTTACAGAAGATTTCAGCCGGCAAAGCATATGAAGCACTGGCCGGGAAAATTGTAAAATTATCGGAAAAGCTGAAACCTAAAAATGAAGATCCGGAGGTAATTGCAGGACTGATACTAAAAGCGTTAACCGCGAGAAATCCACAAACCAGATATCACGCCGGGTATTTGTCGGGGACAATTTTATTTCTGAAAAAGGTATTGTCCGATAAGCAATTTGACATGCTGATGCTTAGCCAAATGAAGTAAAATTCTGTTCAACATCCCGTACTAGGTTTCGGTAACAGCCCGTGCGATTTTTTCATCAATAAATGTCAAACTGATTTGTACGCCACGATCCTGACTGATTTTCAGCGTCCCGTCAATCTGCTCACTCAAACCTTTGATCAGGCTCATCCCCAGTGTCCGGTTCTGGCCTGGATTCCAGTCGACAGGGAATCCGATGCCATCGTCGCCCACAATAAACTGGTACGTCTTATTTTCCTGTTCAACCAGTTCGATGTTTAGCATGCCAGCCCGATTGTCAGGGAAAGCGTATTTTAGCGAATTCGTTATCGCTTCATTGAGAATAAGGCCCAGAGGAACCGCCAGGGTAACGTCGAGGTCAATGGGAGATACATTGATGTTTTTATGGACGGTGTCAAACCGGTCAAAAGAGTTAATCAGATAATCGACGATTTCGTGGATGTAGCTGATCATGGGAATACTGGACTGCCGGTCGGTCTGATAGAGTTTCTGATGGATTACGGCCATGGCGTGCACCCGGTTTTGACTCTCCTGGATTGCCACCAATGCCTCCTTGTCTTTCAGGAAAGTACCTTGCAGATGAAGCAGGCTGCTGATGATTTGCAGATTATTTTTGACCCGGTGATGCATTTCCTTCAGCATCCATTCACGTTCTTCCAGAAGATGGTCTTTGTCAATAAGCAGCTGTTCTTTTTCCTGAACAACGAGTTCCAGCGAATAGTTTTTACGGTTTATCTCAATCTGTTTTTCCCGGAGCAGCTGGTTGCTCTGCTGTTTGATCTTGTAGCGGTTAAATCCCAGAGCCAGCAATAATGCCAGCAAAATGGCTCCCGCGATGATCGCGTTCCGCATGTTGGCCGCCTGCTGCAACTGATTTTGCTGGAGCTGACTTTGCTTTCGAAGCAGCTGAATATCCTGTTGTTTGAGTTTCAGATCCTGGTCCTTTTTCTCAGTTTCGTATTGAATGCTTAGTTGGGTAATCTGTTTACTGCGTTTTTCGTTAAAAATGGAATCGTTGAGTGTTTTGTATTGCTGGTAGTGCGCAATGGCCGACATATACTTGCCCTGGGCTGAATCTACTTTGAAACGCATCAGGTGAACTTCAATCTGATGGCTGGGTATAATCCGTTTCTGGGGAGCGGCAAGCAGTCGTTTTAAATACGGGTCAGCCTTGGTATACTGACCGCTCGATACATAAAACTGGCTGATTTTTCGCCAGGCGGTATACTGAAAGCGTACGGTAATCTGCTTGCTCCACGTAACACTTTTCAGATAATATTTTTCGGCCAGGTTGTATTGTTTCAAAGCACTGTAACAGGCTCCGTAACACTGCGCCATGAGCAGATTATCCTCGTAGGTGTATGGAATATTTTTGCGCGTAATATCTTCCAGAAACCACAGCGCTTCCAATGCTTTTCCCTGACTCAGCCAGGTGGTGACCATGCGGCTGGCCAATCCTACCTGAACGAATAACTTGCCCCGCTGCTGGCTGAGAAGCAAGGATTTCTGGTGGTAAGCCATACTTTTGTCAAATTGCCCCAGCTCGTAATACGCGTTTCCGAGCCGGTAATAGGCATAATCCAGCTCATCAGGCTGCCCGCTGCTTTCAACGCTTTTTACAACTTTCAGAATGTAAAACAGTTTTTGATTCAAATCGCCTTTGGCCTGGCTCAGGTCAGACATAAAATAATAGGCATTGGATAAATAACCGTACTCGCCCGGCATTTTGTAAACACTTTCCTCCGCCAGCTCGTGATAGGCTTTTGTCAACGGTTTGGAACCTATTTTTTCCTGAATGGCGAGCACTTCAAGCGCCTTAAGTTCGGCCTCTTTAGTGTCGCCTCCACTGAGCTGGAAATGTTCGTAACCCATTTCCATCAGGATAAGCATTTCCTGAGACCGGTCACCGATCTGACGGGAGATAGTCAAAGCTCGTTCCAGCGCCATCATATTTTCTCTGCAATCGTCACAGAAAGTAGTCGTAGCCAGTCGTAACAGTGCTTTGATTTCTCCGGTTTTGTCGCCTCTTCGCTGGCGGGCTTCAACAACCTTCATGAAGTAACTTTTACCCTTCTGCCAGTCGTTGCCCAGCAGATAAGCCACGCCGATCAGACACTCACTTTCTTCCATCCATTTTACATTGCGGATCGCTGCACTGGCCATTTCGGCCTGGCGAAAAAATGCAATTGCACTGTCCCGATCAGCCTTTTCCGTATAAGTTGGGCGGAGCTTATCCTTTCCGATTTCCAGTAACAGTTTGATGCTGCTGGTGTCACTCAACGTTTTCAGTAAAGGGAAAACCAGATTAATCTTCCGCTGTTTCGTGTAGGCTTTACCCAGAAGAAAAACGGCGTTATCGACGCCCTGATGATATTCAAGCTGATTACTTAAAGCAAGCGCCTGGTCTGCCAGGATAACAGCGCTATCCAGATCAAGTTTTGGGTCCAGGGTCCTGCTGGCATAGTAATCGCTCATTTTGAGCAGCTTTTGCACCCGGCTTGTTTCGTTCCGCTCGGAAAGTATTGATCTCATCACCCTGGCAGCCTCGGGTGTTGAGATCTTTTGTGCCTTTGCCGGACAGGCCAGGGAGACCAGCCACATTATCCCAAATAGCAAACAGATCGTTTTAAGATGAGGCATGGTTTTTAGTTAGGTATTCATACACAGAAAGCGTATTGCTCACCGATTAAACTTCCGGATGTTAATCCGGAAGGGTTATGGTTTGCCGGCAACCAATTGTTTTCGAAGATTAATAATCCGTTGGTCTCACGGTCAGCGTTTTCCGGATCCCCATTTTTTCAATGCGGTATTCCAGTGTCGTTGGTCTTAAATTCAGCAACTCCGCTGCGCCTCCAGGCCCGCGAATCCGTCCGTTTGTCTGATTAAGAATCGCCAGAATATAGTCTCGTTCGCTCGTTTTCTGCATCTCTTTCATTTCCGGTAAATCTTTGGGTAAGCTAAATGTGGGCAGCTGCCCGGCCGTATTATTTTCAGTTGGACTGGCCGGTAGATTCGGTGCAAACAAACGTTTTTGCAAGGGTCTGCCCAGGCTCAGAGGGGTTTGTCCGTCATTCAGAATGACAGCCTGCTCAATAACATTTTCCAATTCTCGGATGTTGCCCGGCCAGGTATAACTGCTGAGCTCGGACAACACGTTATCACTGAATCCCATAAACGATTTCTTTTGTTTCCTGGCCAGTTTCTGTGCGAAAAATTCAGCGAGCAGCGGTATATCCTCCTTGCGTTCGCGAAGCGGTGGCAAAGTCAATGGAAATGTGGCGAGTCGAAAGAAAAGGTCCATACGAAAACGGCCTTGTAAAACCTCTGTTTCCAGATTACGGTTGGTAGCCGCTATAATGCGAACATCAGTTTTGATTGACGTCTTTCCTCCGATTCGTTCAATTTCTTTTTCCTGCAAAACCCGCAGCAGTTTTGCCTGTAATTCCAGTGGCAGTTCTCCTATTTCGTCCAGAAATATTGTTCCCCCGTGTGCCAGTTCAAATTTGCCGATCCGCTTTTCGAAGGCACCGGTGAAAGCGCCTTTTTCATGACCAAACAACTCGGATTCGATAAGGTTCGCCGGTAGGGTGGCACAATTAATTTTGACTAAAATCTTCTCTTTTCGGGACGATTGGTTATGAATAGCCCGGGCAATTAATTCTTTTCCGGTACCGCTTTCACCCATAACGAGTACGGTTGTGTCGGTAGGAGCTACCTGCGTGACGAGTTTGAACAAATTCAATAGTCCTTCACTGGTGCCAACGATTTCTTCAAAGTTCACCAGTGTTTTTACTTCCTGCTGCAAATAAACATTTTCCTGTTTCAGTTTTTCACTGAGTCGTTCCACCTCTTCATAAGCCGCAACCCGTTCCAGGGTTAGCAGCAAGGGCTGTTCAAGCCTTTCGAGCAGAGCCTGATTTTGTGCGGGATAGGGTTCGGGAGTACGGTTTAAAAAACAAATGATAAAACTTTCGCCATTTCGAAGGGTAAACGGCAAAAGCAGGGAAGAGTTCAGCCGGAAGGTTTTTGACAGAAGCCGGAGGTACGGGTCATGCTCACCCCAGGCTTCCAAGGCTTCCTGCGCGAATCGGACAGGGCTCTTGGGCATGTTGTCGCCCAGTGGCAGTAACTCGAAAGGATCTTTCAATTTTGCCATTTGCTGTATCGCCAGCGGACTTAAAACCTGATATTCCTTGAACCCGACCCGGTAATAGTTGAAGGTTTGGATTACCTCCTGCCGTTGATGACGAATGTTCAGAAAATCGAACGGGATGTATTTCGAAAACAACTCTGCAGTGGTTAATAGTCTGCTCTCCCAGCTTCCTTTTTCAGATAAGGCTTCTGTCAGCGCGATCTGAAGGTTTTTTTCTTCCCGCAATTTCAGCTCAACACCATGCGAATGTCGGTAGCGACCGATTTCGAGCGCAGTTAGTACATCTTTTTCCCGAAAAGGTTTGACGATGTATCCGCTGGGCTGCGTGACTTTCACCGCTTCCAGTACACTCTGATTGTCATTGGCAGAAATGTAAATAAAAGGAATACTGATTTCTTCAAGCTGTTTGGCCAGATCAATACCAGTTTCGTTCCCTTTCAGATAAATATCAAGCAGGACCATATCAGGGCGTTCATTCCCGATAAGCAACAATGCCTTGGCAACCGAATTCGCGATTCCAATCACAGGATAACCAGCATTATGCAGTATGACTTCAAGATTGTTGGCGATGACATATTCATCTTCAACGATTAGAATCTTATAGTCAGAAGTCTGGCTGATCGAAGGATTGGATGATGGCTGCATAGTTTAAAAAATGTTACTGTAACACAAAATAACCATTTATGCGGCAAGAATTATACCTCATTCCTCCGTTTTCGAACCGCTGGGGGAATGTACGGCAGAATGGCCTGATGATTTTGTATGGTCAATGGCAAGCTAATTTACCAGTTTATTCGATGGAATAAATAGGTGCCGCTGCAAAGCATACAAGAAAGACCCTGAAATGTGCCGCCAGGCTGTATACAGGATCGTCAGGTATGTTATTTCTGAATAAGACGGGTTTAAATTAAAATTACTTCCCGTGCCGATTTTTGACCGGATTACAGATCTTATTCCCGGTTGTCTACCCGACAAATTCCGGAACACAGCGGAGACAAATAAAAATCATCACTACGGAGATTTGTGATAACTCCAGTTTTTTGGAGAAATCCAAAAAGAAGTTTCGTATCAGCGACCAATTGAAAGCTGCGGTGTATTTAACCAAAACATAATGCTCGCTGGTAACGGGTGACTGAGGAATGAGCAGCTGGGATTTTGTTAAAAAAGAGATCCGGCAAAACTGAAAACCTGCTAACTGTGGCGATTTTGGGCAGGTCGTATTCGGTTTATTGTCTGGCAGGTTAGCGCCTCCTTAGCACATATAATGGATGATGGATACCAGCGATTCCAACCTCCAGATTTTTGGACATCTTCGTGAATTTGGATTAATACAACGACTGGGGTTGTAAAATACCCCTAATAAGCGCCGTTTGGAGTGTTCAGGGTGATTTTTTATGATGGCATAAGCTTTGATATCTCTCGTTTGGTGAGGGTTTATTTGCAGTAACTGGAATTGAGCGTTGGTAAGATCTGATTCACCCCACATAGTCACGGTACCTCAAACAATAAATATGTTCTGAAATGAAAGGCTCAAAACGACCAGAGATTGACGGTGAAGACGAATTTACCGTTGTTTTAAAAGATCATTCGTCAGGCACGTTACATAATCAGATCGAATCATATGAAAGAGAGCGAAAAATTCTTCTGGATCTCAGCAATGACATTACAAAAGTCAGGGAGAAAAATGACCTGATTACGCTCTTTTCTTCAAGAATTAAGGGACTGTTCTATTTTACACATGCCATTGTCACTTTAATTGAGGATAACCAGCAGACCTACACACCCTTTCTTTTGGATCACTCTGCTTCGCCGATCAGAGATCATAGCGCCTATCCGGACCTTATTCATGCACATTTTCCTTTAAACGAGCCTTTTATCAGGCAGGTAGTAAATTCAGACGGGCCTGAATTTTTCCTGCTTGACGAGATCATGGACAAACCCGGGAGTCCCAAATTTTTAAGGATCAATCATGAAGCGGGGATAAGGGAAATCCTGATGACACCGCTGAGAAGCAAAATGCAGACCATCGGTTTTTTGCATATGTATTCCGACAGAAAAGACAGCTTTACCAGCGGGTTTAAGAACATTATCAAAGGGATAGCACCTCTGATTTCCAGTGGGGTTTCCAATATCATCAAAAATGAAGAGATCGCGTACAAAGAAAAAGTAAATGAGGTTTTGCTTTCTTTAAGCAATGAAATGGTCATGGTCCGCGACCGGAAAGACCTTTTGAAGGTGATCAATTTCGGGCTTAAAAAGTTAATCCCGTTCACCCATAGCGTCATGACTGTCCTGGACAAAACCGGCAGTACTTACAAGGCGTTTTTAACAGACGAAGAATCGCGGCTCAGGGAGTTTTCCAAATACAATGAGGCGATTTCCAATGCTTATCCGGTCAGCGACGGAATTTACGATTTGGCTTCGATGTCGGACAAGCCGGTTGTTTTCAACATGAAGTCTTTTGATATCAGCCAGGCTCCGCTATGGTTCCGCCTGAATTACATTGCCGGCGCGCGCGAAATGGTGATCAATATCCTTCCCGACGAGGGTGCGGGCAAGCACAGTCTGATCCTGTTCGCCACCCGGGAAAACACATTTGACGCAAAATCGCTCGATATCATCGGGCGTATTTCCAGCCAGCTTTCGATCGCGGCCAGCAATATTTCGGCCAATGAAGAAATAGTAAGCCGGGAGCAGGAAAAATCATTTTTACTGGATTTTAGCCAGAATATTGCCGGCGTTAAAACGAAGGATGAGCTCGAAGGCGTGATCACCAATGTGCTGCGGAATGTACTGAACATCAAGTTATCGGTCATCAGGGTCATCGAGGATGACGGGATAACGCTGAGCCCTTACATGGTGGGCAAGGACATGTTTTATGAAGAAGAGCCGGTTTTCAAGGAGCTTATTTCAAAAAATATAACCATTGATGAATACCTGACCGCACAGGTCCTCGGTAGTAAGGATCCAGTTATTTTCAATATCGAGGAGGAAGACCGCAAGGGTAAAAGCCCCAGGTATCTTTATTTATGGAAAAAAGCGGGTTTGAAAAACGCTTATGGAGCAGCGCTCCGTGTTGGTAATCAAAATGTGGGCACGCTGTGGTTATTGACCGACGAAGTCAATCTGACTCTGCTGAAAGGGATTTGTGCCCAGATATCCATCGCTATTTCCAACATCAGGGCCAACGAAAAACTGCTCACTTATAAGCAGCGGCTGGAAGTTGAAAATGATCATTTAAAGGAACAGATTCAGACGATCTACAATTTTTCCGAGATTGTCGGGAATGGCCAGGAAATGCAGAAAGTTTATCATCTGATCTCGCTGGTCGCGGAATCAAAGTCCTCGGTTTTGCTGCTGGGCGAAACGGGAACGGGAAAAGAACTGATCGCCAGGGCCATTCATAGCAGTTCGCCGAGGAAAAACAAGCTGATGATTAAGGTCAATTGTGCAGCTTTGCCGGCCAATCTGATTGAAAGTGAATTGTTTGGTCATGAAAAAGGAGCATTTACGGGCGCTACCGACAGGAGGATCGGGAAGTTTGAACTAGCCAATAACAGTACGCTGTTTCTGGACGAGATTGGCGAGATGCCTCTGGAAGCGCAGGTGAAATTGCTGCGCGTGATTCAGGAAAAGGAGCTGGAACGGGTGGGTGGTAAAAACACGATCCATGTTGACGTCCGTATCATCGCTGCCACAAACCGTAATCTGGAAGAAGAGGTAAAAGCAGGCAGGTTCCGGTCTGACCTTTTTTACCGGCTCAATGTTTTTCCGATCAGCCTTCCGCCGCTGCGTGACCGTCAGGAAGACATCGCTCCGCTGGCTAATTTTTTTGTTGGCCGGTATAGCAAGAACGCCGGAAGAAAAGTGAACGCGATTTCGCCCAAGGTTATCCAGGAGCTGAAAAGTTATCTGTGGCCAGGGAATGTCAGGGAGTTGGAGCATCTTATTGAAAGGAGTGTTTTGCTCGCGAGTGAGCCGATCCTGCGAGAGGTCCATTTACCAAAAGAAAGATCAGAAAAGAAAAATCCGGAAGTGGAACTTGTCAACAGAACCCTGGAAGAAGTGGAGCGGTCATATATTATCGATATCATAAAAAGATGCAGCGGGAAGTTGTCAGGAAGGGGAGGCGCAGCCGAATATCTGGATATCCCGGCCACGACTCTGCATTCGAAAATCAGAAAATTTGCTATTCAAAAAGTAGAATATTTTTCAAGCTAGATGGTAAGCAAAGGAGAATCACGGGCCGCAGAAACTTTCTGAAAACGGGTCGTCAGTGGCGCTCGATAAGGTTACGTTTAATGTTATGCGGTTCCCTGATCTCTTGTGCTTGTCCGTATCATCAAGGCTAATCTTTTTTATTTATAAATTTTATTTCACATCAAATCAAGTTGTTTTATGGATTCAATTAACAAGGCTGAACCGTTCAGCCTCGTCAACTATGCGGATGATCCGTACATTGACCGCAGTATAAAGGCATTTTTAAAAGTGTTGAATTCCGGTGGTGGGCCACCGTTGGAAAGTCTGTCTCCAAAGGAAGCGCAGTTAGGACTTGCCACAGCGCAGGCGTCCGTTGAAGTTGACCTTTCCGGCGTGGCAGTTACCCCGAAAACCATCACGTCTGACGGGTATGAAATCAGTTTAAATATTGTACGTCCGGCCGGGGTTACGGAGGTGTTGCCTGTGTTTATGTTTATCCATGGCGGTGGCTGGGTTCTGGGCGACTACCCGACGCATGAACGACTGGTACGTGATCTGGTTGTAGCGTCTGGTTTTGCAGCGGTATTTGTGAACTACACCCGGACGTCGGAGGCACAGTTTCCCGTTGCAATCAATGAAATTTATGCTGCCACCAAATGGGTTGCTGAAAATGGTTCAGAAATTAACGTGGATGGCAGTCGGTTAGCAGTCGTGGGTAATAGTGTGGGCGGAAATATGTCTACGGTTACGGCCCTGATGGCCAAGGAAAAAGGAGGGCCGGAGATTAAACTCCTGGTTTTGATGTGGCCCATCGTTGACGCCGATTTTGAAACAGATTCCTACCATCGTTTCGGCAAAGATCGTTTTCTGACTACTTCTCTGATGAAATGGATGTATGATTTATACATCCCGGATCCAGACAAACGTGGTGATATCCATGCCTCTCCGCTGAGGGCTTCGGTAGAGCAATTGCGTGGTTTGCCACCAACCCTGATTCAGGTGGCGGAAAATGATATTTTGCGCGATGAGGGCGAAGCATATGGCCGAAAACTTGACGAGGCAGGAGTTGTTGTAACGACCATCCGTTACAATGGTATGATCCACGATTTTGGACTCCTGAACGCCTTGGCGACGATCCCAACGGTTCGATCGCTGGTATTGCATGCCGCGGCAGAATTGAAAAAATACCTCAGTTAAATGATCAGGTCATTCTTTTATTTTTAATCAAATCAATCATGAGTAAATTAAACATCATTGCCAGCGGAATTCTATTGGGTTGTATTTTGAATGTTTCCCTGAGGAATCCGGTTCTGGCTCAGGCAAAAAAAGTTAAAAATGTGGTTTTGGTCCACGGGGCCTTTGCAGATGGTTCCAGCTGGGCAAAAGTTATTCCCCTGCTCGAAGCAAAAGGAATAAAAGTCATTGCAGTGCAAAATCCGCTTAGTTCATTAAAGGATGACGTGGCAGCCACCAAGCGCGCAATAGCGCTGATGACCGGCCCGGTGCTGCTTGTCGGGCACTCCTGGGGAGGTGTGGTCATTTCGGAGGCGGGTAATGATCCTAAGGTTGCGGGGATTTTGTACGTGGCTGCATTTGCGCCTGACAATGGACAATCGTTAAATGATGTGGCAAAAACCTCGCCACCGGCACCTGGAAATAACGAGGTCCGGCCGGACGCATCCGGTTTTCTTTCACTAACGCCAAAAGGTATTCACGAGGATTTTGCCCAGGATTTGCCAGAGGCGGAACGGAAGATCATTTTAGCGACGCAGGGAACATGGTCAGCCGCTGCGCCGGGCGAGAAAATTGATAAAGCAGCATGGAAAACAAAGCCTTCCTGGTACATTGTGGCTAAAAAAGATCGGATGATAAATCCTGATCTTCAGGTGAAAATGGCTAATAATATTAAAGCAACAACCATCGAGCTCAATGCAAGCCATATCCCGATGGTTTCGCAGCCGGGGAAAGTAGCATCCTTTATTATTGAAGCAGCAAGCGATGTAAGCAGAAAGGGGCTGGCTGCTAATTAATTTTCTGAAACAGCCGGGACATTACATATGTGGTTTCCGGCTGTTCTGAAAAACGCTTTTGAGGCCTTACGCATAATGATTTTTGGGGAACGAGGCATCCTGACATTGCTTTTCAGTCCGTCAAAAAATGACACGTTTATATTTCTACTAATAAATTTTTTACCATAACTATTCAAAACAATGGAACAACGACTTAATATTCAAGAAAAAGGACAAAATGCCCTTAAAACACTTTATGGCATTGGTAATTATTTAAAGAGAAGTTCAATTGAAATTGGACTCCAGGAAATAATTTGTTTTAGAGTCTCCCAGATCAACAGCTGTGCTTACTGTTTGGATATGCATTACAAAAATGCAAGGGCTAATGGAGAAACCGAGCAGCGTTTGTATGGTTTGAGCGCGTGGCAAGAAGCGCCGTATTATACGCCTCGTGAGAGAGCCGCACTTGCGTGGGCAGAAGCCGTTACAAAATGCGATGTCCCTGACCAGATTTATGGGGAAGCAAAAAGTCAGTTTTCTGACGAAGAGCTTATCGATCTCACAATTGTCGTCAGCAGCATCAATATCTGGAATCGAATTAACTTGTCTTTTCCAAATATACCGGGAACTTATCAGGTAGGGCAATTCGGTTAATAAGAAATTCGCTTATTTTTATCAATATGAATGCTCTTGTCGAATCAGTTTCTCCACGTCCCGGAACGGACATGCAGTGTCTGAAATCGAACATTTATGGAGAATATTAATTTACTAATAAATTAGTTGTCAGGTTTTTACAGATATTATTTTTCATGGCTTGGTTATTTGATAAATAAAATTGCTTTTACACACCGTGATGAATGTCATGGCAAAAGATTTGTAAATCGACCCGTTATTATGCTCCGCAACTACTTTAAAATAGCCTGGCGCAGTCTTGCCGGAAACAAGACCTACTCCGTAATCAATATTGGTGGACTTGCAGTTGGGATGACGGTTGCCATGTTGATTGGCTTATGGATTTATGATGAATTTTCATACAATAAGTGCCATGAAAATTACCACGGAATTGCGCGGGTAATGCAACAGCAAACATTGGATGGAGAAATAAATACGGGCGATAACGTTCCAGCCCCGTTGTTCAAAGCATTGCAAACTAACTTCGAAGCAGATTTTGGCCGTGTGGTGATCACCTCATGGCTCCAAAGACATGTGCTGACTTACGGGAGGTCCAGTTTTACAAAGCCGGGCAACTTCATGTCTGTTGGTGCGGCAGAAATGCTGTCTTTGAAAATATTGAGCGGGAGTTCTTCCGGGCTGAAAGATCCTGCGACGATTCTGCTCTCGGAATCAGTAGCAAAAGCGTTTTTCAAGGACGCCGATCCGGTCGATAAAATGATGAAAATCAATAAAGAGCTGGATGTCAGGGTGGTTGGAGTATACGAAGATATTCCTTACAACTCAGAGTTTCATGAACTTGCGTTTATAGCGCCGTTTGATCTTTTTGTCTCATCTACTCCTTGGGTGAAAGAGGCGGTAGAAAATGGCGAATGGGAGAGCAGTTCTTTTCAAATCTTAGTACAGCTGTCAAATAACAGCAATTTGAAATCAGTTTCAGATAAAATAAAACACCTTAAACTAAAAAAGACAACGCAAAGTGACTTAAAGTTTAAGCCACAAATCTTGCTGCATCCCATGAGCCAGTGGCATTTATATTCCGAATGGAGTGACGGAAGCAATACTGGAGGGCGTATTCAATTTGTATGGCTATTTGGCATAATCGGTGTATTTGTGCTGCTGTTAGCATGTATTAATTTTATGAACCTGAGTACCGCACGTTCGCAAAAACGGGCTAAGGAAGTGGGGATTCGGAAAGCAATCGGTTCGATACGGCTCCAATTGATAATCCAGTTTTTTAGTGAATCCTTTCTGGTTGTCTTTTTTGCTTTCATTCTTTCATTGGTGCTTGCCTGGCTGGCCATGCCAGTCTTCAACGAAATTGCCGACAAGCAAATGTTTATTCCCTGGGGTGACCCTGTTTTTTTGTTGAGCGGCGTCATGTTCACAGTGCTGACAGGGCTTATTGCCGGTAGTTATCCGGCGTTTTACCTGTCTTCATTTCAGCCAATCAAAGCACTTAAAGGTAAATGGAGTGCTCTGGGGTTGCGCGCGACGCTGCCACGGAAAATTTTGGTCGTTGTACAATTCACTGTTTCCATCACCCTGATCATCGGCACAGTTGTAGTATACAGACAGATTCTGCACGCAAAAGATCGTCCTATCGGCTACAACAGGCAAGGATTGGTGACCATGCTGGTGAACACCCAGGATATTCACAGACATTTCGACGCCGTACTGGACGATCTTGTAAAAACGGGTAGTGTGACATCCATAGCAGAATCGATTGCTCCGCCGACTGAGGTTTTTTCGGCAAATGTAGGTTTCAATTGGAAAGGCAAAGATCCTGGATTGAACTCCGAATTTGCAACAATTGGTATTTCACATGACTTTGGAAAAACCGTCGGCTGGGAGTTTATCGCAGGGCGTGACTTCGCCAGAAATTTCTCTACCGATTCTACCGGATTTGTGCTGAATGAAGCGGCTGTAAAGTTTATGGGTCTGGGGAATCGTGATGTGGAGGATGCCATCGGCGAAACGGTAACCTGGGATGGAAGGCAATTTAAAATTATCGGTGTGATCAGGGATATGATCATGGAATCGCCTTATGATCCGGTCAAAAAATCGATCTTTTTTATTCATCCAAAAGGAGGCAGGTTTATAACTACAAGGCTGAACCCTGGTGCCAATGCGGGTTCGGCAATAAAAAACATTGAAGCCGTATTTAAAAAGTACAGTCCTGATTCGCCATTCAATTACCAGTTTGTAGATCAGGAATACGCATTAAAGTTTGCTTCCGAAGAAAGAATCAGCAAGTTGGCAGCAGTATTTGCAGGTTTGGCAATTCTCATAAGCTGCCTTGGACTTTTTGGCATGGCATCGTTTATTGCGGAGCAGCGGACGAAAGAAATAGGTATTCGCAAAGTGCTGGGTGCGTCGGTCACCAACTTATGGCAGCTTCTTTCCGGCGATTTTGTAATTCTGGTTGTTGTCTCTTGTCTGCTAGCTACTCCCATCGCCTGGTATGCTATGGATCATTGGTTAGACAAGTATGCCTATCATACCCGGATTTCCTGGTGGATTTTTGCTGTCGCGAGCTTAGGCACACTCGCTATCACTTTCATTACGGTAAGTTATCAGGCTATTCACGCGGCACTGCTCGATCCCGTGAAAAGTCTGCGTAGTGAATAGAGTTCTCTCGTGTTTTTTGTTCATATCAATTCAAATTTTTTGGTGCGTAGTAAACATAATATTTTGAGCAAGAATCAAGCCAATCGGCGTTAAATTACGAGGTTGAAAAGAACCCATAGTAAGGCGTCCTTGTGTCTACACAAAAATGAGACTACAACATTTTGTAATCTCATTCTGAACTACCATTAAATAACAAAAATCGATATAATAAAAAGACACAATCGTTTTTTACAGACAATATCTAATTACTCTTCTGCCCGGCTCAAACCTGTTTTTACTTTTGTTTCTCTATAATTACGCATGGTAAGACGCGCCTTAAAAGAAGGTTCTTCTTTACTCGTTTCTTTTTCTTGCATCACCTCCTGATAAACAGTTTCTACCGGGTTTTGTGTGTTATCCGAATGTCTGAATTTGAGATCTTCAAAAGCACGGATTGAGGTTTTTCGCCTTGGTTTAGCGTCAGGAATTTGGGAATTGGTATTTTTCATATTACTACTTTATTTTAGTGATTTGTTAAAACATCATGGTTCTTCTTTGCTTTTGCGTGGAAGTATCAACATGTTCTGAACGTTCTGATACTTGTCATTTGGAGCTCTTATCATAGTTAGATGACATCTTATTTTGGGTGTCCCTTTCCCTGTTGAGTACAATTGAAACCCACTGTTAAGGTTAAAAGATGGGACTGCAAAAGCTTACAGCCCCATACTTATCACTCACACACTATTCTAGGTTAATTACGGTTACTATTTTCTTATTAATTTGTTGATAATCAGGTTTTAGTATTTCTGCGGTGAGTAGAGGATCGTTTGCATTTTTAGCCAAATGAGCCTACTGTCATTATTCAGACCGATAATAATTGTATCAATCTGTTGGTTGCACGGTACTTTTAGGCACGGGGAAATAAATTCCAGAAAATATTTTTCAAGAATTTATTTCAGCCCCAGGCACGTGCCGGGTGTTCATCGATTAATCCACATGTTGTCATATAATCATTTAGCTTGTTAGAATGTTTTTCTGCCCTGGGTACTTTTATTATCACAATTAGGAGAAATTTTTGGGTTTAGGATAGTCGGTTGGATGTGCCAAAAAAAAGAAATTTTAGAATTTGTAGAAAGAGCTGTGGGGCTACTTGTTCGTGGCTTTTGAGCTACAAGTTGTTTTGATTGAGCTACAAGCTGTTCTATAAGTTAAGCTTGTAATCGGGTCTAGCCTATGGTTAAGTTGCTTTGGGCGGGGAGAGCGTTTTTCATTATAATGCTAAAAGAGCTTCCTTTATCTAGTTCTGTTTTTATTTCCAGCCTGCCACCTATGTTCTTTAGCATTGAAAGAATTAAGATACTGCCGGTTCCCTTGACAATATCAGCCTTATTTTCGTCTAAAAAGTTGTCTATTTGTGCAGAACTGAGTCCTTGTCCGGTATCAGAAACTGTTACAACCAGTTCATCCTGATTGGCAAATGCGCTTAGTGTGATGATGCCGTTCCTCGTGAATTTATTGGCATTGTCGAGCAGATTGCGGATTATGCATGCAAATATTTGATAGTCCGTGTAACATGTCAGATGTGCCGGGAGAATAATCATTTCATTTCCTTTGATTTTGGCCAGCTCCTGATACAGATGAGTAACATCCGTAAAAAGATTATCAAGTTTAAAATATTGCTTTTGAATTTTAAAGGTCTCTCTTTGCGTATTAGCCCAGGCGAGAAAGAATTCCGTGAAATTTACCAGACTTTTTGCACCTGCTTTCAATTGAAAAAGGGTTTCGTTAAAGCTTTTAGCAGATATTAAATCCTGTCGATCAGCCAGATAACTGCTGATGGTGGCAATGAAGCTGATGGGGGAGCGAATGTCGTGTAAGATCATGGTGATAACCTGATCTTTCGTCTGATTACTTTTTAACAAGGCGATTTCAGATTGCCTGAGCACGTGGATAGTCTGGTTAAGTTCGATGGATCGCGCCGCAACCTGCCGTTCAAGAGACTTGTATTTTTCCGTTAAAGCTCTCACAAGCACAATGGTGATCAGGCAAGTTAATAAGCAGAGTGCCGCGATGGTATGCAGATAATTCCACCAACTATAACGCAGCCAGCGTGTTGTGAGAACAGGAGCAATGTCACCTTTCTGTCCACGGCTGTGTTGATCAAAGCGCTCCCGAAGTTGGATCGGGGAACCTGTTCGAAGGATTTTTGGGGATTCGATTTTAGTATTTTTTAAAAGCCGAAACCAATGTTGTTTTGTTGTTACGGTGTAGTTTATACGTAATTTTGTGAAGTTTTCTGACTTTACGCTTTTTGTCGGTATAACATTGTCAGTTACGCAATTTCTCAGGCGATAATCCGCATACAATGAAAAGAAAACGGTAATGGTCAAAATGGAAATTAGGGCAGTGACAATCAATTTCATACTAATCTTCTTGTGAACTGGAATTGGAAAAATCTCAGGTTGGAATTTAATTTTTTCGAATCAGCCAATCTGCCTGTGTATAGATTTTTGCAATGAGTCTTTTAAATCGACCAGTGTTGTAATTTTTAATTTCCGAAACAAGCTTTTCTTGATGGTACTGATTGTCGATGCCTTTCGTTGTAATTTTTTTGAAATCTGAGAAACGCTGCATCCGTTAATCAGGAAATTCGCTATTTCAAATTCACGGTGTGTTAACGTGATTTCATTTTTTGGGGCAGAATCGTCGCCTGGCGATACCCATTTGGGAAGCAGTACGTCCAGTACCTCGTTGCTAATATAATTTTTCTCATTCTGAACATCCCGGATACATTTTAGCAGTTCGTCCATATCCGACTGCTTGGTCAAGTAGCCAGTGACACCGGATTTAAAGTATAAGGACACTTTCAAAAAATCAGGATCCTCGTCATAGATAATGAACTTCGGGGGATGGTTTTCTAACTGTAACTCCATAATAAATTTGCACTGAGTGCTTGGCAGTTCCACGGTATTACCAACAATGAACAAATCCGGGTAGTCCTTAAAACCTGCCTTGTTGAAATGATAAAAACTCTCAAACTCATGTATGGATACTTCGTTAAAATTGGTTTTGATAAATATATCTAAGCCTGCCCGGACAATGGGGTGTTTATCGATAATTGCAATTGTTTCCATAACGAGATCTGTTGAGGGAATTAATTCATGAGATCACTTTATAGTGCTCTCTTTATTCAAATAATTTTGGTCAGTGAATAAATTGGATGTCATAAAAGTCCGGTATTTATCGGGCTGTTACAATCATTCAAATGAGGTATTTTTCTACTATAAATGATCAGAAAACTACTGTAATTATAGTAATTTGTTCCGTTGCTTATAACCTTCCTTTGCCTGAAAGTCGTACAGTTTCTGCTACAAATATCACCGGCAACCGGAAGCGTTTTTGATGTCGAAGTCAAATCTAAACGGTTGGTTTGCAACGGCTAAAAAACGGGGCTAAGGAATTGAACGGTTCTGTGGAAACAACTTCGTTCGCCTGGGGTTCATTTCCGTGATCAATAACGCTGGAAGCAAACGATATTACTCAACCATCAGGATTTCGGTTTCCATATTTTCAACAGCCGCACCATTGTAATCAAAATATTGCCGATCATTCTTCCCGGTAAAATTATACTCTTTTGACAGGTAACATCTTGTAATCTCCCGACGGGTATGTAAAAATATTGCATATACCAGACCGATTATCAAACGAATGCAGACGGTTCTACAACGCAATCTACTATGATCGTGGTAGGTTGGTACCAATTTGTAGTAGAAAAATACCATTTTTAGATGATTGCCATATCTTAAAAAACGAAAGACCTTTGGGTATAATTTAGTCATTACAGTCATGGAGACTTTTTATCGACATTCTCAAAAATGCAAGAGGCTTATGGCAGGGCTTTCAAACCATTAGGTATTTAATCAACGGGACAGAATTTTTCCACTGGTAATACGCAGATAGGATTGGAAGAAACAAAAGATTGCGGCCTACCCTTATATCCTCCTTATTATCACAATTTCACATCAGTAAATCATAGGATCCTCATAAGGCATTTTTCCAATTTTAAATAAATAACTACCTGTAATAAAGAGAATTGAATGCTAAAATTCTATCAAATAATTAACCAAAAAACTCATCGGATGAAAACTTTACTAAAAGTGTATTTATTGTTTGTGCTGATCGCATTAAGCTGTTGCACAACTATTGTTAACGCTCAAACGTGTGCTACCGTTGAGCGTTTTCAAACCACGACGTTTGCAAGACTTGTTTCCGGGCCTGGTGCCAATGTACCTATTGCGACTTACAGTCAAAGTGGATGGCAGGGCAGTGGCTCAGGCAACATTGATAGAGGGACTGATAATGTTTACTTTAGCGACAATACCAATACGCAAACATTTACACAGGCTGTAACAAATGTAAACCTGAAAGGTACGGGAGCAACATTCAGCATGAGTTTTGCTGCCTTTAATGGTAACTCACTTAGTTTTCCTTATGATGGAAACCAGTCCGATTTAAGAATTAGCTACGGCGGTGTTTTGTATGCAACAATATCCACTTCCAATGGCACTGCAACAACAGGCGCCGGTACTATAAGTTTTTCCAATGGAGCAGTAAACTCTGTTGATGGCTCAGCAGCATCTTATACTTATAATCTTACCCCAAATACTGGTGGCGGCGTGGTGGACGTCTCTCTTGTGGTCAAATTACCAGGCACTATTCCAAACTCGGGAAATTTTGCGGTATCATTTGTGCCAAATGCCAATACCGTAGATCCGAGAAGTTTTGCAGATGACTTTAATGTATATACTGCCTCATTATTATCCTGCCCGATAGTGTATTCGGGTATTGTTTTAAATGATGCGAATGGTTCATCAGATAATCTCGTAAACGGAACACCCATCAATACGGCAACGGTAAGTGGCTTGCAAGTGGCTTTGTACGATGGATCAGGCAACATTGTTCCCGGTACTACAACAAATTTAAATGCTGATGGTACGTATAATATTTCTTATATAGGAACCGGAACATATACAGTACGTTTGCTGAATAAACCCTCAACTTATGTTAATACCGGAGAGTCGTCCAATGGAACTGGTACTACCCCTGACGGCGCTGTTGATGGCATCGTAAGTTCATATACCATATTGAATGCCAATACAAATACTGATAAACCCAACGGCAATATTGGAATCGAGCAAACTCCGATCGCCGATGATAAGACCATAATAAATCTGCCAAATTCGACTTTCAGTTCAACACCGCCTTCCGGATTTCCTCTGGTGGCTGGTTATTCGGCTGCTCAAATGAATAATCCGGCGCTGCAGACATTGAGCGGCAGCGACGCCGAGGATTGTGCTGCAACGTCATCCTGCACCAGCGGATCCACCTTTATAGTCGAATCAATCAAAACGAGTAATACAAAACTGTACTATGATTTTCCCGGTATAGGTGTTCAGGAAGTTGTTCCGGGTACCGCTACTGGTACGATCACAGGTTTTGATCCCGCGAAAATGGTTATTTACGGTGCTATCGGATCTGGCGGTTCCGGTAATCCGTTCGGGTTTACCTATCAGTTGGTAGATGCTGCTGGTGTTGCTTCGGCCCCGGCTACCTATTCGGTGTCGTCGCAAACGCCCCTTCCGGTTGTGCTTACAAGCTTTGTTGCTAAAAAAGGAGAAGGCCTTACCGCCGCACTGGATTGGATCACTACCACCGAGAGCAACAGTAAAGAATTTGAAATACAGCATAGCATTGATGCGAAGAAGTGGAATGTAATTGGTACTGTCGACGCAAAAGGTGAAAGTAAAAAACGGGTCATTTACAGCTATACACACACTACACCCGTTGCAGGAGAAAATCTATACCGTCTGAAAATGATAGACCTGGATGGGACATTTGCTTACAGCAGGATTGAAAGCGTGAGCCTCGCGATGGCTTCATTGTTTCCTAATCCGGCGTCAGATAAAATAAAAGTCAGTCTGCAGGGAGCAGTTACGGGTGATGTAACGAAGATAAAACTGATTGGCCTGGATGGTACGGTTGTTTATACGGCGAACAAGCTGGAAGATGGTGAAATAGACGTTACAAACATTAGCCCCGGCGCCTACATATTAGCTATTTCGCTAAAAAACGGGACAATACGAAATTCGAAAATTGTGATTGTTAGATAAGTGAACTGGCGTTATGTGATATAATTATCCTTCTGGGAATTTTCAGGGGGATAATTTCTTTCTTTAGGTGTTTATAGCGGTGTAATTTAAATTTATAATTACCTCCGCATTTTTAAATTAATTCCTGGCTTTTGTGATAGAAATTCTCGTGATCCGAAATATCTATGCAATATTTTAGATGCCTGCTGTCTTAGATGTTATTGTTCTGATATTGAGTAGGGTAGTGATCATCATAGGCGAAACCGACTTCTTCGAAAACCGGTATAGAAAAACAACAATTCGAATATTTTTTAGGACGCGTCTCAATTATTTTTTACTTTGAGCTTTTTACTGTTTACCGTGCACGTGATTGAAAATGAGACCGAAATTTCTGAGTATTAGTGATGCTGTTATCGAAAAAATAAAATCCGGAGAGTTACAGCCGGGGGATAAGATACCGTCTGAAAATGAGCTTATTAGGTATTATGAAGTAAGTAACACCACAGCCCGGAAAAGCCTGCTCGACATTGAAAACAGAGGATGGGCGAAAAGAATAAAAGGGAAAGGAACCTTCGTTTTAAACCGCACCGTAGACCACAGACTAACGAGGACGCTGGGCTCGATTTATGCCACACGCCGTGGGTTTCATGAGAGTTTGCTGGCCGAAGGTTTCAAACCGCATAATCTGGTTTTGGAAAAGACGGTAATGGATGATGGTATTTCGTCTGAAATTGGTGGGAAACATTTTATTATTGAGGGGCCGGTATTGAAAATCCACCAGCTCCGTTATGCGGATGATGAAATTATCAAAGACGAAACAAAATACATTTCTCTAACATTATGCCCGAAAATCAACCGGATGCCGACGGAGATTTCGTATTTTAAAGTGTATGAAGATACCTACCATTTAAGAATCGACGAGGTCAAGCAAACGCTAAGTACGGAGATCGTCGAGCCGGATTCGGAATTGAATAATTTTGAACTGACAAAATCTACACCCATGTTTATTCTCGACAGCGTGGTGATCTGCAAGGATGAGAAAATTGTCGAAATGGAGCGTTCTTTTTATCGTGGTGACAAATATAAGTTCGCGATTATTGCCAGTCCTGATTACAATGATGTTCAATAAAAATAGGGTTTTATCGCTTCCACAATGATCATGTGCCCGTCTTTGTTGGGGTGATTTATTGAAGCCATATAACCGCTCACGTTGCCTTCCTTTACGATTTTCTTGAAAGGTGTGTAGGGATCCGCAAGGCCGGTTTTGTAATCTTTTGCAAGTGATTTTATCTGTTCTGAATAAGGGTCAAGCGGATTTGCCGGATCGCCAATGTCAATCCGTTGATCTGGCGTAGGCGTCAGCAGGATAACTTTTATGTTTTTAGCCTGTGCCGATTGTATCATCTTTTCCCAGGCCTCCTTCACTTTTTCAAGCGGAGAAAACCGGTCGTTTAAGGCATAGTCAATAAAGATCACATCCGGTTTATGGGTGAGGACATCCTGCTCAAAACGAGCCTGGCCGCGAATAGCGCCTTCGCCACCAATGGCGGTCACAATCACATTGATTACTGCGTATGGATACTTCTCTTTCAGTGTTTTCAAAAGCAAGTTTGGATAAGCTTCCAACGTGTGTACTTCGTGATTGTCGCCGTAACCGGACGGCACAGAATGACCGTGAAAAACAAGATTGATTGTCCGGTTTTTAGGCCAGACTGCATTTAATTCCTTTTTTACGTCGGAAAGATAATCCGCCGGGTCGGCGATCTGTGCATGAGCTTGTGTGTAAAAAACGGAGAGAATAAACAGGATCGTTTTGACGGTTATATTTTTCATATTTTGTGATTGTCTGGTTAAGGGTTTCTTGTGAGGTAATCTTTCGTACCGTTATTTCTTCAACCATTCAAAGATTTCGGTAGCATAAATCTCATGGCCTTTTTCATTGAAATGATTAATACTGGCCATGTAGCTGGTAACAAAACCGGGCTGTTTGACCAGCTTTTGAAAGATTGTAAATGGATCCGCAATACCCACATTATATTTTGTCGCAAGTGCCCTAACCTGTAAAGCATGTTGCTGATAGGGGTTGTCAGGACTATTTATGTCGATTCGCTGATCGACACCCGGTGTTACGAGAATAACTTTAACATTATTTTTTAAAGCCATTTCGATCATCTTTTCCCAGGCTTTTTTTGATTTTTCAAGCCCTGCCCCCGTATCGTTTCCGGTATAGTCAATCACGACAACATCGGGTTTGTGTGTCAATACCTCACTTTCGAAACGTGCAGCACCGGAAATAGCATTTTCGCCACCGATCGCGGTCACAATGATATTGATTACAGCCAAGGGATAAATCGCTTTCAGCTTTTTCAAAACCTGGTTTGGGTAAGCTTCCAGCGTATGCACCTCATGGTTGTTTCCAAAACCGGCCGGTCCGGAGTGACCATGAAATACCAGATTGATGTTACGGTTTTCAGGCCGTTCTTTTTGAAGCTCGGTTTTTATTGACGACAAGTAAGTCTTATCGAATGCCTTTTGCAGCTGACTGAACGCGTTAAAAACGGGGAGCACTGAAACAAACAAACTTAAAATCAGATTTCTCATCATCTTTTTTATTTACCAGGAAACGGTCAGATTTCCGGTTACGTTTTCAACAACAAAATGTTTTCCCAGTTTAGGATCACCTTTTTTAGCCGTTATCCTGCCGGTTTTCCATGGATAATCGGAATTGACATAAGCGTTGAAGTTTTCGGCCGTTACGTCGTCAGCAGCGTAAATTCGGACCGTTGCATTTTTAAGTCCCGAAATCTGATAACGTTTGGAGATATCCTTTTGACCGGAATGAAGCTCTTTGCAGGAAACAATGCCTTCGTTTTGTTCGATAAAAATCCGGCATTCCCGGTTCCAGGAAGTTGGGAGTTGATAAACGGAATTACTCACATCCAGTTTTGTCTCCAGGCCTAAAAGCAACGGAGCACCCTGAGGAAATTTGAAATGGTTGGTAATCGTGGTATTAGGATTGTAACCTGAAAATATAAAGGCATTGTTACTTCTTGAAATAGTCATCACCGGATTTTTTACCGACGGATTTTCTTTTTCAATCTGTGACGTAATGCCGAATTCACGCAGCGCGAATCGAAGCAGCAATGGACCGGTAAAGAGTTTGGAAGGATCGTCGGGATGCAGCAGTTTTCCGCCATTGAATTTACTGGAATTCGTGCCCCTCAGGTAAACCACCTTTCCTCCGTTCCATTCAGGAAGTTGTCTTTCCAGAGCCACCTCGCGTGACTGATCGGCTTGTTGCATCCGGGCCAGTATTTTTGTATGCTGGTCGCTGCTGTTGTTAATCTGTGTACTGATTCCTCCACCCGAAAAAAGTGCATTGTGTTGTATTTTATCCGGGTAAGGATTCGTGAGCAAATCGCCCTGATAGTTGGTTGAAATCTTAAATTCACCTTCCAGCGGTGTCCCATTTTTTATATTCAAAAGGTCAAGAAATGCTTTTCCTGCATGATCGGTCGGGCCGTAGACCATCAATTTTCCACCGTTTTTTACAAAATCAATAAGGGCTTGTTCCATATCCGAACCTGCATCCGGAGCAGTCGCGACAAGAATGGATTCGTTAAAAAAGGCCGGTTTATTTTTTATCACCTTCTGAAACGATCCTGTGGAAATGACGGTATTCAACGGAAATCCATTATTGATAGCCTGCCGGATCAGCCAGTCGCCGTAGTAAATTTCCGGTAAGCGGTCCTTGTAACGATATGCCCAGTCGTGGTATTCATCAAAAGGATAGACCCAAACCAGCGGCCCCGGGGCGGTTGGTGCATCATATCGTGCCTTGAGAATGTTGGGGGTTACCTCGTCCGGAACCTGCGTTGGCATGTTACCGTAAGCGTCATCAATACTCAAAAGACTTAAATGAGACGGCAGTTTCACCTCACCTTTATTATTGATTCTGGAAACCGACATAGGCAGGTAAATATCGTGCGGCTCTCTGCCATATCGATCCAGCCAGGGACTATTTAGCCACCAGGGATCATGCGTATAAAAGCGAAAAAGATAGTTTTCGCCCGGTAACTCGGCCATGCGCGACATGTAACCTACCATTTCCAATCCGAAATCTCCATCGAGCGCTGCCCACGGAGAATTAGGTGGAGGGAGCAGGTTTTTGTCCTTGTAAATGGCTTTCAAATTGACGCCGTCGCGTGCAAGATCGGCGCCGGTTGAAAGATTTGTTCCCCGGGTCTGGATCTGAATATCCGGACATTCTGCGCGGAAGTACTTCCAGAAGCCAGCGATTTTATCTTTGGTATCTTCCAGTTTGGCCTGGTCAAATCCTTTGCCGTTAAAGATGGCTCCCGTAGAAGACCACCCCTCGACTCCATAACCAAAACCATTGCTAAGCCAGATAAAATCAAAACCCATATCTTTCAAAAAGTGCTTGCTTTGCCTCCCGAGAAATGTGCCAAAAGGCGTGTTGGCCGGAATCCCTTTTGGAAAACCTGCGTATGCTTCCTTGTCTGCATTTAAAACCGAATAACAGCTTACCATGGTATTGTGCCCCATAGCACTTCCCCCCAGAATTTCGCGATGCTTTTTGTATTTGAAATCCGACTTGGCAAATTCAGGCCCGGGATCAAAAGTTTCTCCAATACGAATGGGTTTGCCTGTCACTTTGGCCCCCTCTTCTTTCAGGGTCTGAACTATAAATTTCAGATCGGCATAGGTGAATTTTGGCGGGTTATCCAGATATAAATACGCCCGCTCATGAATGGACAATTCCTTCGGGCCTGAATTGACTTCATGTTCTGTGTTGGGGTTTCCCATGTATCGCGCCCATTCCAGCGGCTGGCTTCCGGGCCCTTTGTATTCAAGAATTTCCGAGCCGTCACCAGTCCAAAGCATGACCGAAACCGTGTCGGCATGGCGCAGTAACGCATGCCATTGTACAAACATTTCCTTTGCCACTTCCCGGATATAGGCTTTATCGTTTTTCTTGAAAGGTTTGAGCGATGCTTCAAGTGTGATGTTGTTGAACGATTTGCCCTTCAAGGTGGAAAGAGCGTAAGGAGACTGGGCAATGGCTCGTCCGGTGACTCCGGCGAGCAGAAAACTTAATAGTGCTATTTTAAATTTCATAGGTAAAACGTGCTAATGTCAGTTTTTCATTGTGGTGTAAACAGCCACGCCACGCGCAGGGATGCGATCTGCCAGACGGGTGTTTATCTTTAATCTTTTGTCAAAAGGCAGCATTAGTTTATTTGCTGTATGCGTTATTTTTACGGGATCAAAAAGGTATCGGGCTACTGACTGATTTATTTGTTTTGTGAAGTTCAGCTGAAACTTCCTGTCGGTATGCGCTGCATTGACGACCATGAACGAAATTTCGTTTGCAGAAGGCTCGGTTGCAACCACATACAGGCTGTCGCTGCCTTTGGTTTTAAATGTTTTGGATCCGTTCCTGCCACCCAGATATTTGCTCATCAAACTGAATGCATACCACGACGGATAAGGATCTTTTGGGTTTGCTATACTGTCCTGTGGCGATTTTGTTAACCCCCAGCGTTGTACGCCTTTGTAAAAACTGTCTTTGTTGGTGACTCTGGAAGCCGGGTATTTTTGATCAAACAGGATCCACAGAAGAGAGGTCTGGGCACCGCTGTTGATAAAAGCTGCTACACATTGCGCCAGATAATTTCCGTAGTCTGCTTTAAAACGAACAGATTCATCGGGTTTGTTGGCACCATACTCATCGATCCAGAAAGGTTTGCCGGTTTGTTTTATTTTTTCTTTGCCTACTTCTGCAATCTGCTTCCAGCCCTCATATTCCAGCGGCGGGTTGGTATTGAACTGTTTGCCATTGTAACTGTGCCAGCTATAAATGTCAATGACATCGTTCAGGTTGTTCACGCTCCAACCTACGTAAGCGGCCGTATCTGTCGAGCCGCTGTTTGGCCCGACCAGTTTTACGGCAGACCGCAGATCTGATTTTCGTAATTCACTGTCAATCTGCGTGCAAACTTTATCATAATATTCTGGTTCTGTAAATCCATCGGGGATAACCCCGGAGCGGTAATTGAGCGGTTCTGTAAAAAGCACCAGGTATTTTATGTTGGTATATCCTCTGATTTTTATGAGTTGATAAAGCGATTCGCTGACCCAATTGGCATAACGTGCCGGATCTTTTTCAGGATCCGGCTTTGATTGATCCGCCGGAACCCTGGTGTTCATATAAGTGTCGCGTGTAAACCACCAACCGGCCTGAAGAGCCACATCAACCTTTAAGGCTTTCATTTTATCAAGCCACTGATAAAACGCCTTCATTCGCTCAGACTCCCAATCAAAATTATTATAAAGGCTGGCTCCGCAGGCCCAGTCGGGGCGATACCATGTTCTGGCAATTTTCAGATCCATCGCTGCAACTCTTGAAAACTCCAGGTCACGGTCCTGTGCAGTCATGGGTTTTACGTCGGGATCTTCCATGTAAGCAAACCCGTGATAAACACCGTTTACGCCCAGAAAATTATCTGACAGAATGGAATCAGTGTACACAAATAATTGTGCAGTGTTTTTCTCCAATACCTTTCTTTCAGTAAAACTGCTGTAAAAAACAGACGTCAGAATTAGCACTAAAATGGGTAATGGGCCGGATTTTTGTTTCATAGGATGGCGTGCCGGTTATTTTAGTAACCCGGATTCTGCTGCAATTTCGGTGCGTTATTGATCTCCGCTTGCGGGATCGGATAACGGTACATTCTTTCATTGAAAACGCGGGTTTCAACTGTAAAACGTTCGTAGGAATTGGTTGTACCTGTGTTAGCGATCCGCATCCCGGTTATAGCTTTTCCTAAATCAGTTTCTCCTGTTTTCCATCGCCTTACATCAAAAAAACGGTGCTCCTCAAAAGCGAGCTCGACGCGTCTTTCATTTCGGATACGCTGGCGCATCTGGTCTTTAGATAGTCCTTCGGGAAGATTGGCAATGCCTGCCCGTTTCCTGACCTGGTTGATCGCATCATAAACGCTGGCATCCGGACCAACAGCCTCATTCTGCGCTTCTGCATAATTCAGCAATGTTTCACCATAGCGGAAAATAACCCAGGGGCGACGTACGGTTGCATTGGTTGTCTGGTTCCAGCTGGCCGATTCGCTCAGAAATTTACGCATGTAATAACCCGTTTTGGTGGCATTCACACTCTTGCCGATCCCGTCTTTTCCGTCCACGGCCGTGCTCACCGCCGTGCCTTTAAAAAGCGCACCGTCATAAATAACTGATAACGCAAATCTTGGGTCCCGGTCTTTGTAGGGATCGGCTGGGTTGTAGCCGGAAGCAGGGTCGGTTATGAGTAGTCCGTTTTTCATTCCATAAGCGTCAACCAGCTCCTGGGTAGGATTGGTTAGTCCTAATGCTCCGTTGTAGCTGATCGGCGCATTATTTATTTCAATATCGTTCCGGAGCGTAGCTGCTGTGGCAAAAATGACCTCACTGTTATATGCAGCCGTCGTGAAATTGAAAATATTGGCATAACTCGCCAGGAGGCTGTGTGCTTTTGTATCCATCAGTTCCTTGGAAACGGCGGCTGCTTTTTGCCATAACGTGATATCGCCTGACGGGTTGTTCAGAGGACTCGCAGCGTAAAGTAAAGCTCTCGATTTAAGAGCCAATGCCGCCGCTTTTGTGGCGCGCCCCTTATCGCCGGCTCCATATTGTGTTACCGATAAAGGCAGGGTGGTCGAAGCAGAATCGCAGTCTTTAAGAATCTGGTTCAGTGTTTCCTGGGACGTGTTACGGGGAAGGTCCAGGTTGTCCGTAGTGGTAAACACGTGGTCTGCGATAATGATGCCGCCATACCTTTTCCATAGTTCAAAATGAAAAAATGCGCGCAGGAAGAATGCTTCTCCCCTCAGCCTGGGAATATCAGTCAGCGGGACAATATTCGCCCGATGACTATTCGCCAAAAATACGTTAACCTGCCGGATGCCATTGTAGTTGATGGCATAGTTATCGTCAAGTGTTCGGAGTGAGCTCCATGTGCCGTTATTGAAAATATTGACTGCCGAATTCAGGTTTGAGTTTACCGCTTCGTCGGAACCTGCCGCCAGCATGGCACCGTTGTAGCGGTTGTATCCGTCCTGCAAAAATGTATAACCCAAATTCAGTTGCCCGCGTGCGGCACTGTTGAGGTTCCAGTACTGATCTTCGGTTACCGGCCCGTCGTAATAGTCAAATTTAAGAAATTGGGATTCCTTGCAGGAGATCAGAAGCAAAGCAGGAACCAGAATGTTTAATAATCTTTTCATGATATGGAAGATTAGAGATCAGAATTTCAAATTGAGTCCGGCCGTCAGCGTGCGCACATAAGGATATGCGTTGTATCCTGAAAATGGCATTTCCGGATCTACGTTCAAACCTGTTTTGTTGAAATTGAGCAGATTAAATGCGTTGACATACACACGAAGGCTGCGGAGATTTAACTTTTGCATCAAATCAGCCGGCAGGGTGTAACCCAGCTCCACGGACTTTAACCTGAAATAATTTCCCGATCGCAGCCAGAAGTCAGAATCAGCAATATTGTTGCCCCGGTCAGAAATTCCAAGACGTGGATACGGTGCTGACGGGTTGTTAGCGGTCCAGGCCTCCGTGCTGAACTGGTTAATGTAACCGGTGTTGTTGGTACCAGCCATCACCAAAGTACGGATGTTAATGGTGCGGCCACTGACACCCTGACCAATCAGCGAAAAATCAACGGATTTGTATTTTCCTCCTAAATGTACGCCGTAATACGTGTTGGGCGTATCGTTATAATCAGTGGTTTTACGGTCATAATTATCGATGATGCCATCACCGTTGATATCTCTGTATTTGATGTCGCCTGGCTGTAATTTGGCGGCAAACCGTTGTACCGGACTTGCATCGATTTCCTGTTGGGTTTTAAAAAGTCCATCGGAAACCAGCATTAACTTTCCAAAATCGGTAACGCCGCCAATATTATGTCCCGCCTGTTTTTGATAATCAGCCAGTCCGGCAGATTCTGTAATGCGGAGTATTCTGTTTTTTGCATAGGTAAAATTACCGCCGAATGAGAGCGTAAACGCTCCGAATTTCTGAGTGAAATCAACCGAACCTTCAAACCCGCGCAGACGCGTTTCACCGCCGTTGATCCGGTAAGTTGCCAGTCCCAGAATGGAGGCATAGGTGGGGTTGGTCAGGATGTCTTTTCTGGACTCATTAAAGTAATTGGCATAAATGGAAAGGCTGTTTTTGAACAGTTTCGCATCCAAACCCAGGTCCGTTTTATACGCTGTTTCCCAGGTGATATCGGGATTGGGCAATGTACTTTCTGCGGCTCCTGCCTGGCCGGCGAAACTGGTTCCAAAAGGGTAACTTCCGGTTGCCGGATTGTACAGCGCAGCATAAGGGAATTTGTTAAGCTCTCCCGTCAGACTGTTTCCTGCTTTTCCGTAGGCACCTCTTAATTTCAGATAAGTCAGGATAGGAATGTTTTTCAGGAAATTTTCTTCTGAAATTACCCAACCTGCTGATACGGCCGGGAAAAATCCAAATTGCTTTCCGGGCCTGTAATTATCCGAGCCGGTATAACTAGCGACGAAATCTGCATAATACCGGTTATTGAAGGAATACGACGCCCGACCTGAAAACCCTTGTCTTTTGTCCTGCAAACGGGTTGGGTTGAACGTTACAGCCTGCTGGTAACGTGTTGTGACTTTGATCTGATGTTTTCCAAAACTACGGTCGTAATCCAGGCCAGTCCAAAGCTCGTTGGTGCGGATATTGTCAGCAAAGGTGGCAGCTACATAACCCAGTGGTGTTTGCGTGCCAAAGCGACTGAGTGTGCCGGTTGCAGAACGCTCGTAAACTTCGTATTCCTGGCTCCGGCCGCTAACGTAACGTCCCTGAATATCAAAGGTGTAAAATACATTCGCGCTTAATCCTTTTAACCAAAAATCCAGCTTGTGGGTTGCATTCAGTGTTCCCAAAAGTACCCGCGTTACCTCGCTGCGGTTTCCCTGGCTGTTCAGCTGTGCCAATGGGTTGCTTCTGAAAAGATTACTTCCCCCGTAGGACCCGTCTTCATTTTTCAAGGCAAAAGCATTGGCAGGCGTTCCAAAAACGGTGTTTAAAAATGTGGTGCTCGTACTGCCTGGTTCACGGCGGTCTTCAATGCGGCCGCCCATATCAAGTTGTACCGTCAAAAGCGGCGTAACCTGAATATCCAGGTTTGTCCGGAGGTTATACCGGCGGTACCCGACATTGGAATTAAAAAGCGGATTGTCGGTATGATTAAAAAGTCCGCTCTGATTGAAATAACTCAGGTTGGTAAAATACCGAACGGCCTTTGAACCTCCCGAAGCCGTCAGTACGTGGCGTTGTATAAGCGCATTATCTTTGAAAAAATCCCGCACAAAATTGTTATTCGGAAACTGATAAGGATCTGTCCCGCTTTTGTAGCCATCCAGTGCCTGCTGCGAGTACAGAGGATTAAAACCATCGTTTTTTAGAGCCTGGTTATACAGTGATGCAAAATTGTAGGAATCCAGCGGTTTGGCCAGGACGGTTGGTTGCTGTGTGCCGATCTGCATATCGTAGGTAAAACGGGTCTGCTCGGCGCTTCCTCTTTTGGTGGTGATTAACAGCACGCCATTGGCGGCACGGTTTCCATACCAGGCCAGCGAGGCCGCATCTTTTAAAACATTAATCGATTCGATTTCGCTTAAATCCATATCTGAAAAATCCCTGGCTACGCCATCCACCAAAACCAGCGGTACATTGGTACCGGCAAAAGAGGCCCGGTTACGGATGACGATCGTCGTTTCATCACGTCCCGGGAGTGTTCCGGTTTGCCAGACATTGAGTCCGGGTAGTTGTCCCGCAAAAAGATTCGTCAGCGAACTGGACGGAACTTGCGGTAACCTCGATGCTTTAAGCGTAGAAACAGCCCCGTTAATTTCTCTTCTTTTTCGTATGCCAAAAGGTATCGAAACGTCGTCCTGCATCCCGGCTTCCGGCATGGTTTTGTTTAACTGCAATTTGACAGCATCTCCATTGGCAACGGTATGGTAATAAGTCAGGTAGCCGGGTTTGGTAAAAATCAGCACGTCGCCCTTCACAGCCACGATTTTGAATTTTCCCTGCTCATCCGTTGTCGTCTCGATACCGGCCTCCTGAACCGAAATGTTTATGCCGGAAACAGGTTTTTTATCCATATCTTCAACCGTACCTGCCAGCTCGGCCGACGAAGTATTTTGTGCTTTCACCTGACCAATCAGCAGCGGAAGCAGGGTCAAAAGCCTGAAAAGTATATCAGAAAATTTCATAAGTTTTGAGATTTAGTGCTTTGATTACCATCCTGGGTTTTGAACCAGCTTTTTACTTTTCTGAACCTCATTTCTTGGAATGGGATAAAGATGCATATGCTCCTCGTATACGCGCTGGAAGGATTCAGCCAACGGAACTTTGGTATAGGTAAAACTGCCGTCGCCGTTTTTGACCACGTTCATTGCATACATTTTCTGGGCTACAAGTTCCTTGCCTTTTTTCCACCGCATGATATCATACCAGCGATTATCCTCAAAAGCAAGTTCAACGGCGCGTTCATTGTAAATTCTTGTACGCATCTGATCTTTTGTCAAACCCGTAGGAAGGTTGGGCATTCCTGCTCTTTTGCGAAGCTGGTTGATTGCGTCATACACGGTTGCATCGGCGCCAGCTGCCTCGTTTTGTGCTTCTGCATAATTAAGAAGGATTTCGCCGTAACGGAAAAAGATAAAATTGACAAAGGCAGTCTGGGTGCCGGGTGTCTGATAAACTTCCGGCCATAGTTTTTTCCCGTAATAACGGGTGGCGGTATAAGCTGAGCTGGTAGAGCTGTAATCCGCGCCGCCATCCCACATCTGCATTTTTCGTCCCTGCCAGGGCGCATCGTTGTAGAGAATGTTGGCATAAAAACGAGGATCCCGGTTTTTATACGGATCATTCGGGTTATAGCCGGACTGCGGATCCGTTATCGGCAATCCATTACTCATTTCATACAGATCGACGTGGTTCTGCGTGGGGTTGTAAGTACCGATCCTGCCACCAGATCCCGGAGACATGATCGCCTGAATAGCCCAGTTAAAACTGCGTGGCGGCTTGATTTTGATCAGGATATATTCATCGATGGTGCCGTTGCCTGAGGGCGAGACAATCTCATCATATTTTGGATGAAGCTTATACTGATTCATGTTCATGACCTCTTTGGCTGCGTCCGCAGCGGCTTTCCACTTCGCTACATCATTACCGGAATTGTGAAGCGGACTTGCCGCATAAAGCAGGGCGCGACTTTTCAAAGCCCGCGCCGCACCAATCGTTGGGCGGCCGTAATTTGCGGCATCCTGCTCCACCGGAAGAAGCGTTACAGCCTGCGCAATATCAGCCAGAATGAAATTGATACATTCTTCGTAGCTATTTCGGGGCAGGTCAATATCTTCAAAAGCGGTATAAGCTTTGTCAATAAGTACCACCCCTCCGAATCGTTTGATCAGCTCAAAATACATGAAAGCACGCAGGTAGTACATCTCGCCTTTGATTCCTTTCGGGTTTTGATCGGGTTTCCATTTCACTTCATCCATCCGTGCCAGCATTTTATTGACCACTCTGATACCCGCATAACAGCGGTCGTAGATACCGGAAATGTCATTAACGGCAAGCGTCGTAAAAGCCGAGTGGTCGTGGTATAAACCTTTGGCGAGTGTATACAGCATCGGATTGGTCACGTCAATACCAACGGCTTCATCGGATGCCTGTGCTACTCCGTTTCCTTCGTTGAAACGCAGATAATCGTCGGGCAAAAAACTGTATGCATTATCTGCAAACTGGGCAGCCATGACCGGATCTGCAAAAACCTTCTCTTCATTCAAGGCCACATCAGGTGCTACATTCAGGAATTTATCGTCGCAGCCAGAGAAAACAAACAGCATACCGGCCAGCAGGGGAATTGTATATTTTTTCATAGCAGTAGATTAGAAATCAAGGTTAATGCCAAGATTGTAAATGCGTGAAGTGGGGTAAACGTTGTAAGCTGCCTGAGGTGCCCGTCGCTGAAAATTCTCAGGATCGCGGTATAAAACTTTTGTCCAGGTCACCAGATTTTGTCCGGAAAGGAAAACCCGGATTCCATTCAGACCAACTTTTTTTGCAAATTTTGCCGGGATCTGATACGCAAGTTGTGCGTTACGGATTTTCAGGTATTTCGCGTTGGTAAGCAGAAAATCATTGGTGGCATAACTCATGAAATTACCCCCAACGGCCGGCTGTAAAGATGGCCAGGTTGCATTTTTTGCATTTTCAGGCGTCCAGCGACCCAGCATATTTTCATACATCTGGTTGCTGCTCAGGTTTCGCTGGTCAAACTGGATATCCGAGCTGACATGGCCAACGCCCTGAAACATTACGGAAAAGGAAAGACCATTGTAGCTGATGTTCGGCTCGAAACTGTATGCGTATTCGGGAACATTTGAATAACCGATCGGTGTGATGTCATCCGTTGAAATTACCCCGTCCTTATTAATATCCTTGAATTTAAGATCACCGGGAATCGGCTTTCCGAGAAGATTGGGAAGATACGCATTGATATCATCCTGCGACTGATAGAATCCGTCGGTCACGTATCCCCTGTACTGGCCGATCTGATAGCCGGCTGATTTTTGATAGGCAGGTCGTCCGACAGGCTCGTCCAGGTTAATGATTTTGTTACGGGCGAAACTCAGTTGCGCGTTGAAACCATATTTCCAGTTTCCTGCCCGGCGCTGATGGCGGAGTTCGATTTCGTAACCACGGTTATGTACTTCTCCGTAATTGACACTCGGATAAGCCTCTCCGTACGTGGTCAGACCGGATTGTCTGTTTAGGAGGATGTTCGTCCGTTTTTCGTCAAATAGATCCAGATTCAAAGAAAACATATCATTGAAAAAACTACTTTCAAAACCGATGTTTCTTTTGGTGGAAGTTTCCCAGGTGATGTCCGGGTTTCCTATGCGCGAATGGGTGATAACGGGATAAGTGCTGATTGCCGTTGGAAGGCCAAACTGTGCGGCTGTATTTGGTTTTGCAGTAAGGGGCAGGTTTGAACCGCCGGGATATAAAGCCGACGTCCGGGTGTACTCGTCCAGGTATAAAAACCGGTTACCACCAATTTTGTCAAATCCAATCCTGCCGTACGATCCTCTGATTTTCAGATAACTCAGCCAGCCGACGTTTTCCATGAAAGTCTCTTTGCTGACCGTCCATCCGGCAGAAACAGCCGGAAAAAAACCATAACGTTTCCCGGAAGCGAAGTTTTCTGATCCGTTATAGGCGCCGTTGAACTCAGCGAAATACCGGTCTTTGAAACTATAAGTAACCCTGCCGACAACACCCTGCGAAGCATATGCAGGCTGCGCGCCGATCACACGTCTTGCCTGACGTTGGAACAGTCCAAGTCCGGTGACCGTATGTGGTCCAAAACTCCTGTTGTAATTCAGGCTGCTTTGTAAATTGTAGCTGATCGTCCCGTCATAAGTAGCCGCGATCGGCCCCAAAGGTGTGTCCGCATCACTGAATGAGCTGTTTCCTTTTACAATTGCATCGGTCTGTTTATTGATATAATATGCGGTGAAAGTTCCCGCTTGTCTTCGGTTGGCAATAAAATAAGCATCGTAGGCATACTGTGTTTTAAATGATAAACCTTTTAAAAGTTTATGCAGATCATAGTTCAGCGCGAGGGTGCTTTCTATCGAATTATTTTGTTGAATGTAATAACCCGACCGACTGATCCAGCCTAATGGATTGGTCAGATTTACACCTGCATTCGGATTTTCCATAAATCTTCCGTCGGGAAGTGTGGGCATATAGGCATACGCAGGTATCCCGTTAATTCTGGAAAGCAGATACTCAATTTCTGCATTGGCATAGAAGGCGGCCGCTGCGGGCGCGTAACGTTCTTCCAGTCTACCACCCAGTTTTACAGAAACTGTAAGGTCTTTACTTAAATTCAGGTCAATATTAGAACGGAAATTATAGCGGTCATATTTGGGTGTTGTAGAATAACCGTATGGATTATCGAATTTTTTCAAGATCCCGTCTTCAAAAAGATAACCCACCGACACAAAATATTTGGCGATCTTGGTTCCACCAGAAACATTCAGATTGTGCTGAGTCTGTGGATACTGTTTTCTCATTACAAAATCAAACCAGTTGAAATCCGGATATTTATACGGATCAGAGTGATCCTGAAATTTTTGCAGTTCTAAATCGGTGAATGCGGGCGCTTTACCGACATTTTTGTTCGCCTCATTCAAAAGACTCGCGCTGGTAAATGCATTCAGAATTTTGGGTAAGGCGGTGTAAGACTGCATGGCCACATTCCCCGTATAACTAATGCGCGGTTTTCCCTCCTTACCGATTTTCGTCGTAATCAAAATAACGCCGTTCCCTCCCTTGATACCAAACAAAGCGGTTGCGGAAGCATCTTTTAACACGGAAATGTTTTCAATTTCATTCGGATCAATATCACCAAATGATTGCCTTTCAGCGCCGTCGACAATGATCAAAGGTGAAGCATCGCCGGTTGTAGCACGGCCCCTGATGAAAATGTCGGCCTGGTTATCTCCCGGTTTTCCGCTTCGCTGCACCACAAAAACACCTGGCATACGGCCCGTTAGGCTATTACTGACGTTACTTGTGGGCGCCTTGATGATGTCATCAGATTTTACCGTTGTGACAGCACCTGTAAGTGTTGATTTTTTCTGGGTACCATATCCCACAACCACGACGTCCTGCAATTGTTGCTGGTCTGCTTTGAGTGCGATATCAATCACGGAGCGGTTATCAATTTTGATTTCCTGAGGAATGTAGCCGATAAAGCTGACAACGATGCTATTACCTTTCGAGACGGTAAGTTTATAATTCCCATTTGCATCCGACGACGTACCGTTAGTGGTACCTTTCTCTGCAATGGTGGCGCCAATAAGGGCTGATTTTTCTGTTTCCCCGGTAATTTTTCCAGTAATTGTCAGTTTCTGGCTCGTCTGAGCGTGCAGATCCCGGACACTCAGCAGAACAAGGAACATCAGTCCCATCATCCATGGCGGCCGCACTTGGAGTAAAATTTGTTTCATTGAAAATTGAAATTTAGGGTTAATCCTGAGATTTTACGCTAAGCAGAAAGAGGGGAAAAGATGACTTTCGCCCCCTTTTTGCCGAATTTTACGCTTTACTGTCGATGATTACTGCTTCAAGATTCAAATAATTAGCAATTTTTTTGATGGTTTCTGCGTGGTGGCCTACACCCAGGGCAAAATGGTGGGTAGGGCCTTCTTTCATCCATCTTTGCAAAAAAGTTCTGACATCAGGTTTGAAAAAACCGCGGGTATTTGTGTTTCCCGTAGGAGGAATCGGTCCTTCGACGGACTGTCCTTCGGCGATCACAAATTTAAATTTTCCGTCAAAAGTAGAGTTGATACTCAGCATCGTAATCGGGCCTTCCTTGATCTTAAATTCAACACCAGCACCGAATCCAGGTTTTCCGTGGTATTTAAGCAGACTTCTTAATATAGGTTTCCCTTCCGCAATGGCCACATTATGCGGCCCGTCGTGGCCAACCAATACGAAGCCTTCTTTAAAATCTACGGGATGGAATTCGGCAAAGCTACCGCCTATACCTAAACGTTCCATGATCAGCATTGCAAAACAGGTTTTAAGATCGGATTCTCCACACATGGGAAAACCTGCACCGGTTAAAAGAGAATTGCCAACGATCAGGTTTGACATAACGGTCCGGGTCTCACTGTTTTCCGGACCTTCGTAGTAATATGCCAGTCCGTCGAGTTGTTTGGCTTCAATAAACTTTTCCAACGCAACTGTGACCCTGGCGGCAGTTTCAAGATCAGAATCCTGTAACTTTTTAGAAATTGGATCTGAAACGGGATCAGGCGTATCGAAAAAATCCAGAATTCTGTCTTTTACCGGATCAATCTGATCGCTAACAGCACTTTGATAAAAGGAAACGATTTCATGCGCCTCACACTGAACGATATGTGCTCCAAAATGCGCCGTCAGCATGGTTGAATCCGAGTGCATATCCAGCATAGCCTCTATGGGGTGGCCGATATGACCAATCCTGGACGTTTTCAAATCATGTAAAACGGCAGCGATCCTGCAATATTCTTCGATTTGCGCGTCAGCGGTCGGGTCATCATGTAATGTTCCAATGATCATGTCAGGCACCTTTTTCCCCATTCGGGCAGCGACACCCGCAAATTCGGGCAGCGAGCAAATATCATCGTTATAAAGCTGCATGTAGGTGGAAGCCTGTGAATAATCCATGGCTTTGTCCGGCTGCAACGCCACCAGTACTATCGGAATATTCATATTTCTGATCACAACCCCGAAGGTGTTGGATGTGGCATAGGTCAGCATGTCGCAAAAGATCAGATCCAGATTTGCTGCATTTAACTGTGGCACGAGCTCATAGGCTTTCTGAACATTGTCAACCAGCCCGAAATCAATTACTTCGGCATAGGATCCGCTTTGGATTCTTTCGATAAAAACAGCCTGTTTGGCAAGCATATCATCAAGCAAACCGTCAAACTGACTCCAATACTTATAATAACCAACCCCAAAAACGCCAATTCGCGGTCGTGTAGGATTACGTTTTTCAATAATAGGAGCCGTGGCGGTGTCTTTGTCAGCGGACGGGGAATTTCCCATAAAAGATTAAATTATGTTTGTAATAAATATCTTAACGCACTAAGTAAAATAAGGTAAAATTTTTTATCTGTCGCAATCCGAATCAGGCAGTTTCGGGTTGTAAAATATCTTTTTTCTCGCTGAACAGCGGTTGTATTTTTGGTATAAATAAAACAAAAATCACAAAAGCCAAAGGATATAAAATGCCCGATGCAAGCCACATAGGTTTGTAAGAATAATGTTGTACGATGTTGCCAATCAGAGGGTTAAGTATTAAGCTTGATATCGCTCCCGCCGTCCCGGAAAGTCCTACCACTGTGGAAGTTGCGCGCTGTCCGAACACATCGGATATGCTCGTAATGTAGTTGGTGATCCAGCATCCATGAGCAAACATGTAAAGCGCCATCAGGGCAAGTGATGCTTCAATGGTGGAAACATATTCAGCAAAAGGAACCACCAAAGTTAATGCTGCGGCAATACCCATGACCGTTTTTCTGGCTTTGTTGATGGTGAAATTCGATTTGATTAGTTTATCGGAGAATAAACCTCCTAAAATGTTTGATATACCAAGGGCCAGAAAGGGAATCCAAAGCAGATTTCCGATTTCCTGATATGAGACATGGCGTACTTCGCTAAGATATTTTGGAATCCAGAACATCATAAAATACATGACCGGGTCCAGAAGAAATCGGATCGTGATAAACACCCAGGATTGCCGGAAAGAAAGTATGGTAAGAAATGAAACCGGCTTCTGGCTTTCTGGTTTTACATCATTTGAAACAACTGGTTTCCAACGAATTAAAAGCCAGATGACAACCCAGGCAATCCCGGCAATACCGGGAATAACAAAACCTGCTCTCCATCCGTAAAAATTTGATATCCAGATTGTTAATGGCGGAGCTATGACAGCCCCAATGGCAGATCCACCGATAGCAATGCCGTTTGCCAGCCCTCTTTCTTTTTTATCAAACCAGTCGAACACCGTTTTGGCGGCTCCGGGAAAACAGGCGCCTTCTCCCATTCCCAGGAAAAATCGGAAAGTAAGAAGCTGAGGCAGACTATTCATAAATCCATGAAAAATATTGGCAACCGACCATACACCCACGGCTACGGCTAATCCTTTTTTCGCCCCGACTTTATCGATAAGCCAGCCGCCAAGCGTAAACATTATTGCATAACTTAATAGAAAACTCGTATTAACCCATCCATATTCAACGTCACTGAAATGAAACTCTTTCTGTATTTTGATAATGGCAATCGATAAGACCTGGCGGTCCAGAAAGCTCAGACCGGTAGCCAGAAACACCATGAAAACAACAAACCAGCGGATAGAGTATTTTTTCATATAACTTAACGCACTAACTAATTTTATTTCAAAAATAAAACCATAAAATACCAAATGCAAGTATTTGTATTAAATTATTGAAAATTAATATTAAATCGTGTTTGTTCCGTATGGCTTCGCATCAAATGTAACAACTATCGATGGTTTCAGATGATATCAACTTATTCAAAATTGGCGGTGGAAATAGGTTGTTTTTTCGTTCGCAAGCGTGTACGGTTCCGGTGTAATTGTTCATTATCGGACAGTTGAGGTAATGGCTTAGTTACTAATTATTTGATTTGTAGAAGCTTGTAATCCAGGCATGAATATTTTGACTATTTAAGCTGAAGCATATCAGACATTATCACGAATTCTTTATAATGCTTTCGGCAATCGGCAGCCAGCTTTCAGATTAATGCCAGGAACAAAATTTTAGACGGTTGCTGATAGTCGACCGCAAAACTGTCTTACAAAATAATTCGTGATAAGGTCTATTGATATTCATTATTTGCTTTAAAAACTGGCCCTTCAAAGCTAACCAGGCTAATGCAATACAATCTTTTAATTAAACCGGATTTATACTTTACGAACAAAAAATTGTAGACCTTGACCATGATCGGAAGTTACTTCAAAACATCGGCACGCAGTTTAATGCGTAACAAACTCTTCTCGTCCATCAATATTGTCGGCCTTGCCATCAGTATGTCTGTCGGTTTATTGCTGATTTCGTTCGTGCTCGACCTGCATTCGTACGACAAGTTTCATAAAAATGGTGAAAGGATTTACCGGATCACCAGCGAAGCGACTTTCAAGGGAGAACAGGGCGGTAAGTTTGCATCGGCATCCATCAAGACAGGAAGGCTTATCCGGCAAAAAGTGACCGGCATTGAGGAAGTGGCTATTTTGCGTAATGACTTTTCGCAGGATGTGAAAGTTGGAGATAATGTTCTTCCGATCAAGGGCTTCTGGGCCGAACCGTCCCTGCTTAAAATATTTACCTTTCCAATGCTGGAAGGCAATCCGGAAACGGCATTGAAAGATCCTTATTCGGTTGTTCTCACAGAGACTGCGGCAAAAAAGCTGTTTGGCAATAAATCTGCACTCGGCAAGCCAATCAGATTTGACACCACGGATTACCAGGTGACGGGTATAATGAAAGACGTTCCCTTCTTTTCGCATATCAACTTCGAAGCACTGGTATCGTTATCTACGGCTGAACAGGCAGGTAAAAGTGATAAAAATTTTGGGGCATGGACAAATATGTATACAAACTCAGTGTACTTGCTACTGCCGGAAAATGCTGACATATCCTCAATCCAGTCGCAGCTTGACGCAATTGCAAAGCAGGAAAATCTCGCAGAAGAAAAAACCAGGATCCGGCTTGAACTTCTCCCTTTATATGACATTGTAGTCGGAGAAAGTCTCCGTTCCGGCTCCATGAGCGGCTCGGTAGGTCCCCACATGCCTCCGGTAGTGCTCTGGATACTTGCTGGCCTTGCAATTGTTGTAATTTTGTCAGCATGTTTCAACTATACCAATCTGTCGATTGCTCGTGCTATGCGCCGCTTCAAGGAGGTGGGACTTCGCAAAGCGATCGGTGCCCAGAAAAGTCAGATATGGCAACAGTTTCTGGCGGAAGCAATCATAATTTCCCTTGCGGCCCTTCTTTTGTCATTCTTCATATTTCTGGCATTACGGCCTCAGTTAATAAGCATGGCTCCCCAGATGCAGCGTACGGTGAAGCTTGATCTCACTCCATCTATGGTTGTAGTTTTTATCGTCTTTTCTGTCGCTGTTGGCGTAATTGCCGGCTTGATGCCCGCAGTATTCTTTTCCAAGGTCAGTGCAATCAATGCGCTAAGAAATGTGTCCGCTCCGGTGTACCGGTCGGTGAAAGGATTCAAACACGGAACACTCAGGCGTGTCCTGGTGGTGATTCAGTATACGGTCACACTGATTTTTATAACAACAACCGCCATTGGTTATGTACAGTATAAAAACATACTGGCGTTCGACCTGGGATTCAACACGGAAAATATTCTTAATATTAATATGCAGGGAAATAAACCCGATGCGCTTCTTAAAGAACTGAGCCAGATACCGGAAGTCACTGCACTATCCCGGTCGCTGATTGTTACCAGCGTTGGAAATGCCTGGGGTGGCCATATGAAATATAAAGATTCCAGAGATTCTGCGCTGGTGCTGACCAACCATGTCGATGAGAACTATTTATCTCTGCATGGGTATAAACTCATCGCAGGCGGAAATTTTATTACACGACCTACGACAAACGAGGCTGTCAGCGAGGTGATCGTTAACGAGCAGGTTTTAAAGCGATTCAATATAAGTGCCGATAATCCCGAGAAAGCAATCGGTAAGATGGTTACATTCAGTAGTTTTCGAATTAAAGCACGCAAGATGACCATTGTTGGCGTAATGAAAGACTTTCACTATGGAAAAGTCGACAACCTCATCGAACCTGTGGCATTCATGCCGTGGACACCTGGCGACGAGGCAGTCGTCAATGCCAAAATACAAAGCACCGATATGCTGGCCGCCAGAGCCAAGATCGAGTCCACATGGAAGAAGATCGATCGGGTGCATCCATTCAAAGCTGAATTTTATGAAGAAGCAATAGAAGATGCTTACAGCGAATTTTCAACCATGATCAAGATCATCGGCTTTCTGTCCTTTCTCACTATTTCTATCGCATCGATGGGGCTATTCGGAATGGTAGTGTTCACCACCGAGACAAGATTAAAAGAGATCGGCATCCGAAAAGTAATGGGCGCCAGCTCCAGAAGCCTGATATATTTATTGAGCCGCGGTTTTCTTTCATTACTCTCAATATCAGCACTTATCGCGCTGCCTGTGACTTACCTTTTCTTTGAAAACTTTGTGCTCACGAATTTCCCCTATCACACGCCTGTGCAAATCGCCGAGCTGTTTGTTGGCTTGCTGACGGTGTTAGTGATCGCATTTATTATGATCGGTTCGCAGACGATGAAGGCAGCGAGGAGTAACCCGGTAGACGTTTTGAAGAGTGAATAAGGAGCAAATTCTTCGCTCCCGGGCTCTTTTTTACAGTCTCGATTTCGTGTTCTGGTGGCAGAGCGTTGAGAATCCTCATAAATCATTAGAACTTTGTTGGAACAGACGTTTTTACTCACTCTTTAAACTCTTTACAGGATTCGTAAGTGCAGTTTTCAGGCTTTGCTTGCAAATTGTAATGAGCGTTAATATCAACAGTAAAACTGGCGGAATGATGAAAACAGAAAGCCCGGGCGTTATGTGAAATGCATAATTTTCCAACCAGGCATTGGATAAATAGTAAATAACCGGAATGGAGATAACCGATGCAATGCACACCATTTTTACAAAATCTTTGGAGATCAGGACAAGCAAACCGATCACAGAAGCTCCGAGTACTTTACGAACGCCGATTTCTTTTGTTCTGAGTTTAATGACAAAAGTGGAAAGTCCCAGTAAACCAAGGCAGGCAACGATAATGGCCAGAATGGAGAAGAGACCAAACATATTACTGAGGCGACCGTCTGTCCGATTTATCAATATCACTTAAAAACCAACTCAATATCCGCGTCGTTTTTTCAAAGACACCAGAGACCAAGTTTTAGGTATTAACCCCCTCCATTCAAATCTCCAACATGAGCAATGGCTTGACATCTGATTTTGGACGTACAATTTTATGCACTATGCCTATACAGTCTTTAATTGCCTGGGTTGTGTGAGCCTGATCACCAAAGTCGGCGTAGTTTGAGAGTTTGATTGTTTTTCGGATACTTCCATTTATAAATTGTATTTCGTAAAAGTTGTCCCCAAGGCGTTGTTTGCCTGACGGCTCATAGTACGTTGGGAGTTCCTGTAATAAATTCCAGGGTACACTTTTGAAAATTATATCTGATTCCACGGAATCCAGCATAAAGGGGACATCGCCAACATCGTGACGATTATGGTATTCGATCAAGCCTCTGCGCAAGGAAATACGATCGCCTTGATCCGAAGATGTCAAAACTATATCAAAGTTGTTTGCTCTGGTTATAGGCTCTTGCTCAGGTGTACATCCGCGAATCAGTAAAACTGTGATAATTAGTAAGGATATTTTCATGTATATATTATTTAAGTTACCAATATATAATAAACTTTAATAAGTTATAAGTCGTACAGAAATTTAATTCGGCTGTTTACCAAACACGCTGTTGCAAACGACTCCTGTACAATGATTTACACAAGAATTGATATGTGATAAATTGAATATTTTTTTTTAATATAATAAGTTGGAGTAGTAAGTAAACAGGCGGTATATTCTGCTTTTGAGTATTCAACAGAGGCCATGATACATGATGAATGATCTAAGAATAAGGATTGAAAAGAGAGCTCAGTCAATTGCGATTTTATTGATGCTGATTTGTATTTCAGCCCAGGTTTTGGCGCAAATTCCGAAGCGTATGGGACCCGGAGCGGCTGAGGACATAAAAAAAGCCTTCGTAGTTGTAGAAGCTAATTTGGATAGCCTGAAAGCCCACCGGAAATATATGTATGAGATGGGGTATAGTAACCCTGCTCTGCTGACGCAATACGATTTGTGGATGAAGAAGTATCCGAAAAATGTGAATATTCCATTGGCCATCGGTACAATTTATCACAATGCAGAAATGCCGCAGGCGAAGGATTTTTTGTTAAAAGCTGCTGCAATGGATCCAGAAAATGCGAAGGTATGGGCTATGCTTTCGGCAGATGCGAGCAGGTGGGGACAAGACGATTTGGCGGCTGAATATATAACAAAGGCAACGCTGGCAGACCCTTCGAATGCCGTGTATGCTTACGGTTTACTTGCAACTTTTGAAAATGGCGATCGGAATACTTTCGAGAAGAAAGTTTTTGATTTTGCACAGCAGTTCCCGGAAAATGACCTTGGAGGACAGGCTTTGTATTGGTTAGGCGAGCACAGTACCAACCTTCATGACAAGATTCGCTGTCTTGAAGCGCTCCGGGAATTGTATCCCCCGGAAAAATTCGCTAAAACAACATTCCGGCTGAGAGGATTGGCGGATGCCTATTTGCAAACAAATCCTGAAAAGGCCTTGCTGTTAATCAACGAGGTGGGTAACGATACCGACTGGACGTCCAGAAAAGAAGTGGCTGAATCATTAATTAGGGCTGACAAACTGGAACAGGAGCAAAACTACAAAGGTGCCATTATTGAACTTGATCGGATGAAACTTCCCGGGTTTAATTATATTGACGATTTTATCACCCTAAAAAAAGCGTCGTTGCAAGAAAGAGCAGGTGGCGCACGAGAGGCTTATGACGGCCTGTCTGTAAAGTTTGCGAAGCGGCCCAGTGACCCGCTTCACGATGCACTTGAATTGTATGGAAATAAAATAGGGAAGGATAAGGTGCATATTGTTGAAGATATCGAAAGGATAAGGAATAGCACAGCCACCGCTGCTTATCCGTTTGAATTGGGCCTCTATACCAGCAACGGAACATTAAGGTTGGATGAGCTGAAAGGCAAAGTCATTCTGCTTACGTTCTGGTTTCCGGGATGTGGTCCCTGCAAAGCTGAATTTCCGCATTTTCAGTCGGTGGTGGATTCGTTCAAGGGCGACAGTTTGGTATATCTTGGCATTAATGTGTTTCCGTCGCAAGACGGTTATGTGATTCCATTCATAAAAAACAATAAGTATTCGTTTATTCCATTGCGCGGTGACCCAACTTTTGCGAGCCAGAATTATGGTGTATATAGCCAGCCTACCAATTTTTTGATAGACAAAGACGGAAAGATTATTTTTAAAAACTTTCGTATTGACAACAGAAATCGCCGGACCCTGAAATTGATGATATCTTCCTTATTAGAAAAAGGACCGGAAAAATAAGTATAACGTACCATGAAAATCAGCGCATTATATTTTTTTATTACTTGTTTGTTGATCGTAAATTGTTCGTGGGGGCAAAGGAAGGATGCGGTTCCGGAACCGGTTCCTGGTACCATACTCTGGAAAATTTCAGGAGGTGACTGTCTCAAACCATCTTATATCGTGGGGACATTTCATCTGACGGAGGCCGACTGGCTGTTAAAATATCCTGAAATGAAGGAAGTGATTGACAGCACCGAGTTTATTCTGAACGAGGCTTATACTTCGAAACCTGCTTCACCGGCTAAAAAGGAAAAGCCGTTGAAAGCGCTGCCTTTGCTTGATAAAAGCCAGTTCAATTACCTGGATTCATTTTTTGTGGCAAGAGTAGGGGAAGGTATCCGGAACAATCCTGAGGCGGAGGCTATGACCATTGCCGAAATGGAAGCGGCGGTTGTCACAACATTAATTTCCGGAAGTAGCGGTGCGAACGGGATCACCAGGTTGATGGACAAAGATTTATTTGACCTTTACATAAAGCTTGGCAGGGAAGGCGACCGTTTGGACCGTGTGGCAACGACTGAATTCGACTCGTCGGAGATTGATCATGCAAAGCAATACCTTTTTCGCGCCATCAACCACATAAAAAACAGTGACAAGCCGGATTGGAATATATATCAGACAGAAGGGATCGAAGATGCGGTTTTAGATTACAAGCAAATGAAAATAAACTATCGGCTGGATGAGTATCCGGTGAAAGTGCAACAGTCTGACGACTTCGACTTTGTGCCGATAGAACAGCGAAATAAAAACTGGATGCCCAAAATGACGGATCAGCTATCCCGCAAGCCATGCCTGATAGCCGTTGGACTTGGCCACCTCTATTACAAGACCGGAATCATCATGTTATTGAGGTCGAAAGGTTACACGGTTGAACCGGTTTTACTCCGCAAACCCTAGTTCATTCGCTGTTTTTCGCTGGTTACTCATCCATCATAATTTTGGGCTAAAATCTACCAGAAGAATCTGATTGTATCTCAAATTGTTACAGCAGTATTTCTTCGTATCAGTTTCCTTCCTTACATTTTTTAAATAAGCAAGTAAGTCATTGGTGATAAGCTGCTTTTAAACAGTAATACCCAAATCTATCACATTAAACCAAGAAGCAATCATGCCAACTTACACCATCAATTTTCTCAACAATTCAAGCTCCCCCGGAAACTTTTGCATATTCCAACAAAATCCTAACAATCCAACCCCCGGCAGTTTTCCCCTGGCTTGGCTTGTGCAGTCTGCAAACCCACACGCCAAGGTGCCTATTTCGTGGAATACTGATTTTTATTTTTTTTGGGCCAAAACGGGTGAATTGAGGCCGGGGGGCATTTTTAATGCCGGCGAAGCTTTTCTGACCAGTCTGGCTGAAAACAATGCAATAACACTTACAAAACAGGACAATAATTACAAATTTATAGATCAAAAAAGTGGGTATCAGCAAGGTGTCCTGAGCGTTTCTACTGACACTACTACTGCTTTTAACCAGGCGAGTATAGGTATAGGCATGTCGGGTTCGGGCACGCTGGCGGTACAAGCTCAGCCCAATATGACTTTTTCGTTTTCTCCTATCCAGGGATATTGGATAACGTTTGGGGAGTTTAAGCAGGGCCAGGTACTAAATCAATCTGAAATACCTAATGCAGTGAAGATTGTTTTTCCACATGGCATTTTTTCAATGAATGCCACAATTAATGAGGATGGTACCTGGACTGTTACGCAGGGACTTGATTAACAGGCGTGACTGTAAACGAAATTTTTAGGTAATTGAAGTTTGGTCTGCAAATTGAGTTTGACTGCTGCATGCTTTCCGAGGTCAAATATAGCAAGTAGGAAACTGCCTGGTTCTTAACCTCGATTGAACAAGATTGACGTCGTCATGGCGAAATCGCAACTTTATACCACATCGCCCTGCAAAACAATTATTTGCAGGGCGAAATTCTTTATGAGATGGCGTAGCAGTCCAATAACACTTTCCAGGGATATTGATTGCCATTTGTTTGCTTTAAGTATAAATAAATCTTGAATGGTTAATAAATTTGTTTCCACCTTTTAAATCAATTACTTTGTAGAAGACAGTATTTTACGATGAAATCATTTAAGGACCCAAAGCTGGTTAAAGACGAGTCTTTGATTTGGAAAGCTTTCAAGTCAGGAGATGAGTCGGCTTTTGGTGAAATATATGAAACACATATACAAGGCCTGTTGAATTATGGAAATAAGATCAATTCTAATCGTCAACTGGTTCAGGATGCCATTCAGGATCTTTTTATCGAGCTATGGAATAGCCGGGAAAGGCTGAGTAATACAGATTCTGTCAAATTCTACCTCTTTCGTTCGTTGCGAAATAAGCTTAGTAAATTCTCGAAGGACATTTCGCATATCCCGCTGGACAACGCCTTCGAAACGTTGTCAGATCCTTCTGTTACCTTTCATTTTTTCGATGAAGAGATTGAATCGGAGCGTATTGAACGGCTGCAAAAAGCTATTTTGAAATTGTCCAGACGCCAGCAGGAAGCAATAAACCTTCGGTATTTTCACAATTTTAGTAACGAAGAAATAGCCGAAATGATGAGCCTCAACTATCAATCAGCCTGCAAACTCATTTACGGTGGTCTTAAATTTCTAAAAGAAAATATAAAATTATTTATAATTATCTTTCTCATTTTCAGTTGATTCAGAATTTTTGTGATTTTTTATCAAAAAAAATGGATTAAAAACGGTCGGTTTCTCCATTAGGTGTTAAATGAAACATTTAGCCCATGAAAGAAGACCGCTCCCTATACCAACTCAATGATTTTATAGCAGATGATTCTTTCAAAGAATGGGTCCTGAGGAAAAGTACCTCTGCTTTTTGGGATAATTATTTAGCGCAATATCCCTCGCAACAACCGGTAGTCTCGGATGCAAAAAAACTGATATTGTCGTTGAAGGCTTCTCAGCAAAGTGAGGAAGACGATCGGGTCGTTGAGGAAATCTGGAAAAACATTAAGAAGGGAACCGTCAAGAAATCCAGGATTGTAGTTTTAAGGCCTGTATTTTTTAGAGTTGCCGCCGCAATTGCTGTGTTTGCAATTTGTTTTATCGGTTACCAGCTTTCTGAAAAACGGAACACCATGTTCAGATGGGCTGGCGATATAGCCGGCTTGTCGAATATGACCAAGGAAATCAACACGTCAGGAAAATCGAAGAACTTGGTGTTATCAGATGGCAGCGTTGTCGTTTTGGAAAATAACAGCAGCCTCAAATACAGTCAGGATTTTAACTTGAAAACCAGAACGGTCTATCTGCAGGGAAAAGCCTTTTTTGATGTCGCTAAGAATGCTGAAAAACCTTTCATAATCTATTCCAATGGGCTGGTCACCAAGGTTCTTGGGACGAGTTTTACGATAACTGCCAACGAGGATGATAAGGATGTGACGGTGTCGGTAGTTACGGGGAAAGTAGCGGTGTTACTACAAGATCAATTTGAAACCATACCTGAAAAACACAGCTCCGTACTTTCAGGCCTTTTGCTAACGCCAAATCAAAAAGCTGTTTACTCCCGGAGGAATGCACATTTGGCCAAGACGCTGGTTGATAATCCTGTTTTGGTAGACAAGGCTTCGAAGACGCGTGATTTTACTTTTGAAAATACGCCTGTTAATGAGGTGTTTGAGGTATTGTCCAAAGCTTATGGTATCAATCTGGTTTATGATAAAACAATTTTTGAAAACTGTTCGCTGATCGTTGGGCTGGAAGATGAAGGTCTTTATGATAAGCTTCGCGTGATTTGTAAAACGCTCAATGCAACCTATAAAGTGATGGGAAGCGAAATTCTGATCGAAGGCAAAGGATGTAAATAATATAATACCAGTGTAAAAAAAAGTCGGAAATGCTCGCAACATTTCCGACCAATAATGCCCTTTTCTTCTCCCTCGCAAGGATAGGAAAGGTGTAGTTCGTCAATCGTTTCTTAATTAATTAACAAAACCAGTTCAAATTTATGGAAAAATATCGACAATTTTTCTCTTCCCTATTGACAGTTATGAAAATCACTGTACCGCCGTTGTTTGTTGTCTTGCTTACCTTTGGCCTGAGTCTGGCCAAGGATGGGTATAGTCAGGATTTACTGAAAAGGCGACTGAGTATTGATGTAACCAACCAGGAATTCAGGGATGTGCTTTCGAAGATCGAAAAAAGAGTGGACGTCAAATTTAGTTTTGTTCCGCAGCTGATATCGGCGCACGAAAGAGTCTCGGTGTCAGCAGAAAGTGAGACGCTTGCCAGTGTATTGAACGAAGTGTTGTCCCCACTCAAAATCAGCTATGAAATATCCGGTAAATACATCGTGCTTAAAAAGAATGCAGTGAGTATTATCACACCATTGGCTATTCCGCGACCCATGATAGAGGGAAGTACAATTCGTGGAAAAGTGACTGATGTGAAAGGCGATCTTCTGATCGGAACCACGGTTTTTCTGAATCAAACCAGAAACCAGATCGTGGATCAGGATGGCATGTTTACTTTCAATAATGTTGTTGATGGCAAACATACCATTCAGTTTACAAGTGTAGGATTTAAAAGTCTTAAAAGGGAAATTGAAATAAGAGGTGGTGATGTGAAGCTGGACATTGTGTTACTGGAAGATAATTTACAACTCGATCAGGTAGTGGTAACGTCAGGCGGCTCACCCAAGAAAAAGATAGAGTCAAGTGTTGCCATTACCACGATCAGTGCTAAACAGTTGACCCAGAGGCCTCCCTTAAACAGTACCGATATGCTTAAAGCTATTCCTGGTCTTTCGGTGGAAAGCAGTGGGGGAGATGGCCCTGGCAGTGTCCGGGTGCGAGGTTTACCGGGCGGAGGTTATGTGTTTATGGGTGTCATGGAAGATGGCTTGCCTGTACTTCCGACGGGATTCAGTACCAGTCCATCTGCTGATCAGTATTATAAGGTTGATTTAACCGTAAAAAATGTGGAAGCGGTCCGGGGAGGAAACGCAGCAATAATTTTGGCAAATACACCTGGTGCGCTGATCAACGTTTTGTCTCATACTGGTGGCGATAAGTTTGGAGGGAAGGTGAAGTATACGCGGGGTCTCTCTCAAAATGCAAACCGGTTTGACCTTAACATAGGAGGCCCTTTAAGCTCAAAAGTCAAATTTAATGTTGGCGGATTTTACAGGGCTGATGATGGTATTCGTCCACCGTCTTACCGCGCCAATGAGGGTGGGCAGGTAAAAATGAATCTTACTTACCAGTTTAAGCCCAACAGCTACATCCGCTTTTATGGCAAATATCTGAATGATAAAACGACGTGGCTTGTGCCGTCTTATTATAGCTATGATGGTTCGGGGCAGGGCAAGGCATTGCCTGGATTTGATCCTCTGACACAAATTCTGGCAACAAGAGATACGAAAGTGGAATTAACAAGCCCAGACGGACAAAAACGCAGGTACGATTTTGCCGATGGTGTTCACCTTAAATCGATCTCGGCAGGTGCTGAATTTAAGCATACTACCAAAAGTGAATGGAGCTTTAAAAACAACCTGCGGTATCAGAGTACGAATGGCGGTTTTGTAGGAGCTACGGTAACGGCTTCGTCTGCCTACAAAAGTTCGGTAAAATATTACTATCCTGGGGGCCAGGAACTTGCCAGTCCAACTGGCTTTTACACCGGTCAAAACTTTGCAGGTACCACCACCAGTGACAAGCAATTTGTGGATATTCTGGATGTAAGCAAACAGATCGGACGGCATTCATTGTCTTTTGGCGGCGCATTTCATTCCTATGACGTAAAGACTTTTTCGCTGGGAGCGACATTCTATACAGAAATTAAGGATAAGCCACGGACGCTACTTATCGGCGCCAATACAGGTAATGGTTACAGCGGTGTAAACATTGCTACATTTCGTGACGGTCTGACGACGATTTCTTCTGTGAGTGCTGCTGATGAAGTCAATTTCGGAAAATTAACAGCTGATCTGGGTTTGAGAGTCGACAGGTTTCATGTGAAGGGAAAACGACTTCAAAATGTAGCTCCTTTTACAAATTACACGTCGTTTGACGAAAACAATACCTACATGACCGGGTCGTTGGGGCTGAATTATAAAGTTAACGATCAGCATGCATTATTTGCAAGAGCCACCAGAACTTACAGTGCGTTGAACATTGGAGATTATTCAAATTTTAATTTCAATGCGGCAAATGTTAAAGACAGAGGCGTATTTATGGCAGAAGGGGGCTATAAGGTAAATACCACCAAGTTTGCCTTATTCAGTTCGCTGATCTATGCAAGGCTGACCAATATTGCGTCAACCATGGCAATACCCAACACGACCGCAGGATTTATAAACATCGCGACGTTTGCATCCAGCCGTAATTTAAGCGCGGAGATCGAAGCGACTTATACGCCATCCAAAGAATTGAATTTCAGACTTACTACTACATTCCAGAACAGCAAATACACCAAGTATGAGGTAACTGCACCGGATAATGCCCGCGAGGATCTGGCTGGAAAACCATACATATGGTCGGGAAATTATGCTGAACGCGTACCGAATTACATTATGGAGCTGTCGGCCAGCTATACTTACAAAATTTTCGATGCGTTCGTCAGTTTCCGACAGATTGGGAAACGGTATACTTCACCAAGCAACGTATACCGTTTGGGGGGGTATAATGAGATTTCGGCCGGACTTGACTGCAAAATTACAAAGGCGATCGGTTTGAGAGTTTGGGCTGATAACCTGGCAAACAGCCGTGGCCTCACCGAAGGGAACATTCGGGGAGATCAGTTCCTGGCAAACGGCACTTTTGAAAATGGCTCTTTGCAGATAGGCCGTGTTATTTTGCCGAGAAGCTTCTGGACCGCCCTGACTATTTCATTCTGATCTCTTCTTTCAACGTGACTCCAGCCAGTCAAAAATTTGGTGACTGGTTGGAGTCACTACTCCTGATATCTCACTGCTTTTTATGAAATATATAAAATTTGCGTTCGCAATTGCCGGACTGTTGTTCTCCAATTTGAGCGACGGCAAAAATCTTGAAAGTGTAGTTCCTGTAAAACGGCCAAAGTTGGTGGTCGGTATCGTAGTCGATCAAATGCGCTATGATTATCTATACAGATTTTACGACAAATATTCCGAAAGAGGTTTTAAAAGGATTCTCAATCAGGGCTTTAATTGCCGTAATCATCATTATCATTACGCGCTTACTGTCACAGCTGCTGGCCACGCCTCCGTATATACCGGATCGGCACCATCGGTACACGGAATAGTTGGCAATGACTGGTTTGATACACATATGAATAAAAGAATGTACTGTGTCGGAGATACCAGCGTTGAAACGGTTGGAAGTTCAAACCCCGTTGCAGGCAAAATGTCGCCCAAAAACATGCTTGTCAGTACGATTACCGATCAATTGCGTTTAGCAACTAATTTTCGTTCAAAAGTTATTGGTATTGCGTTGAAAGATCGCGGGGCTATACTTCCCGCTGGTCACACCGCGAATGGAGCCTATTGGTTTGATAGCAAAACAGGGAACTGGATTACCAGCAGCTTTTATACAAAAGAATTACCTGAATGGGTAGCTGGCTATAACGCCAGGAAGCGTCCTGCTCAGCTCATTTTGGAGGGGTGGAAAACGCTTTTACCCTTGATGGAATATACAGAAAGTACCTCTGACGACCAACCCTACGAAGCAAAATTTCCACCCGCTAAAAAATCAGTTTTTCCGTATGACCTTGCCGGTACGGCCGGTGACGCCTTTGGAATTCTCTCATCAACACCGCATGGAAATACCCTTACAAAGGAAATGGCACTAGAGGCGTTGGAAAAGGAAAATCTGGGAATGGGAGCTGCGACTGACTTCCTGGCTGTGAGTTTTTCGTCACCGGACTATGTCGGTCACGGTTTTGGGCCCAATTCTGTGGAAGCTGAAGATATTTATTTACGGCTCGATAAGGATATCGAAGAAATGTTAAGTAAGCTTGATAAAAAACTTGGTAAGGGTAATTATCTGTTTTTTCTAACGGCTGATCACGGTATTATGGATGTCGCTGATTTTTGGAAAGAGCATAAATTACCTGCCGGTCGGATCAATTATATGCAAATGAATACGGACGTAAAAGCGGCCTTGAAAAGTAAGTTCGGGGAAGGCGATTTTATCACCGCGAGCGAAAATTTTCAGTTTTATCTTAATCACAAATTGATTGACGAAAAAGGAATTACGACATACGCCGTCTTTGAGGTAATACGTAAAACGCTGCTTGGCTTTGAAGGGGTTGCTAATGTTTTAAATCTTAATGAATTATACAAATCGGAGCTGAATGAGTATCAGACAACCTTGTACAAAAACAATTATCATATAAAAAGAAGCGGAGATATTCAAATTGTTGTCGAGCCAGGTTGGATGGCAGGGCCCATTGCTGCAAATCACGGTTCACCTTATAACAACGATACGCATGTACCGCTTTTGTTTTATGGATGGGGAGTAAAACCAGGAGAAACATTCCAAAGAACTTCAGTTGCCGATACAGCACCAACAATCGCTGCTTTGCTGAGTATTCTGGAACCAAATGGAAATATAGGAAAGGTCATTGAAGAAGTGATGGGTAGGTGAGAGAATGTAATAATTAGGGTTGCAATTATTTTCACCCAGATCAGGAGCGTGAAGCTGACATGTATGTCCTTCTTGTTCCTGATCTGGGTGACGTTTTTTGCCACAATCAAAGAAGGCAGTGTAGATTTTAAATGTGTTCAGTGCCATGTATAAAAGTTATTTTTTATTAGCTTGCCTTAAAATTACATATCTAATACCGGATCTTTAAAATCGAGATCGGTACTTTGTAATTGTACTGCCATTGAATACATTAGAAATCACGATTTCAAATAATTTATACATTCACAGCACTAATTAATTGGGCTTCGGATATTATTGTGTCCGATGCCAGGTAAGGAACATTTTATGGGCAGAGTTTATCTTCGGTACATTTTTCTACAATGTATCTCATTATTGATGGTATCAGGGCTTGCATCGGCACAAAACAATTATTCGGAAAGCCACTATACAGATGAAAACGGACTTCCTCAAAATAGTATAAAAGCAATTGTTGCCGATAATTTGGGATATATCTGGCTCGCAACCGAAGACGGTCTTGTTCGCTATGATGGAAACGAGTTTTATATCTTTAATAACACAAACATTGATGTTGTTAATAATCGTTTTGAGTTCATCTTACCGTCGATTGTTAATTTGGGACTTTATTCGGAGTCGCAAAGTTCCCCCGTGAAAAAACTAAATATTACAAAGGATGATATTTTTGCCGTTACCGGTAGTGGAGAACTGATAAGGATAAAAAGTGGGAATGCTGTTCGGGAACAGTCGTTTAGCTATCAAAAAGTAACAAAAACGCTAGGTTTGGATGGAGATAAGACCTTTGTTGGAACTGGAACTCCGAGTCCGATCAGTTCATATGAATATCCTCATAAATATATTTTACCCGGAGAAACCGCCACAGAATCGTATTATATCATCGATAACGCAAAGATTCGTTTTTTTGCAGAAGGAAAAATGCAGTTTGAAACGCCATCCAAGAAAACACTTTGGAATTTTTTTAAAATGGGGGCGGGGTTGTATTACTTTGAAGCAAATCGTATCATTCATAAAATGGAACATAATAAAAGCACTGTGCAGATCTTTTGTGGAGATATATTAAAGGATAAAAATTATTCTACAAAAGTGCCTATGCAAGTTCATTGGAATGGATTTGCAAACCAGTGTTTCATTCTCTTAGGTAAAAATTTATATTTGATAGAAGCGCAAACCGGTGATAAAATCTTTACAACGTTAATCATCGAAAATTTTGATCACAACGTTGTGCATAAAATGTATTTTGATAAAAATAGTCAGAAACTTATGACGGGAAGCGTTACTGAAGGATTATTTGTTTTGAGTAGGCACTCGTTTCGGACGTTAAGTTCGCAAGTAAAACAAGCGGATAATAATTTTTATGCTCAAATTCCTTTTTCGGAAAACTCGGTGCTAACGCCAAAAGGTCAGGAAATAGGAATAGAGCCGACTACTCAGAAATCTTTTTTTAGGTTGAATACATATCTCGCCAAAATTAATCATTCGGATCAGCGAAGTGGAATCAGAGATTATGCAGGTTTTCTTTGGATTAAAATGGGCTTTTTTTTGAATAAGCTGGATAAAGCAGCATCAAGAACCATTAGGAGATGGGAATTCAAGGAAGAAGTAAAACATGTTTATCAAGGCATGGATGGGGATATTTGGGTTGGAACAAATACAACCGGGTTATATAGTTTAGATACTAATGACCCGAACGCTAAGCCAAAACATTTTATAAAAGGGGTAAAAGTTACGTATATCCAATCCCAGACCAAGGATAAGTTACTGGTGGGGACGACAAGTGGATTGTATGTCTTAAATATAGCGAAAAGGACTTATCACTTAGTTCAGCAAACAAGGGGGATATTTATAAAAAGCATCGCAGTATCTGATACCAATCAAATTTGGCTGGCGACCGCAATAAGCGGTTTGCTTCACTACAATGGTCTAAACAAAGTAGTTACTTTTCCTTTGGACAAGTATGGTTATCTGAGCAGCGCCCACTGTGTCATTGACGATGGATACGGTTTCCTGTGGCTACCCACTAATAAAGGGCTTTTTCAAATGTCGATCCAGGATTTATTATTTTATGTCAGGGAATCTGACGTGAAAGATAAATTACCCAAAGAGATGTTTTATATGTATCATGCCAAGAGCGACGGATTCAACACGAATGAATTCAATGGCGGATGCCAGGCCTGTGGACTTAAAATGGAGAATGGGTATATCTCTTTTCCTTCAATTAATGGACTGGTTTGGTTCAAGCCAGAAAATGTTATTGTGGATCTTCCAGATAAAAATCTTAATATCGATCGGTATGAAACACAAGGTCATGTTAAATTTATAAAAACAGATACTGTTCACCTGCCTCTTGACCCCAGGCAAGTTAGATTTCATGTGTCCACACCATATTACGGTAAAAGAAACAATCTGTATATTTCATATGCTATCTCCACCAAGCAGAATTCAACCATTGATAACTGGATTCCGCTAGATCCTTTTAATCATGAAATAAGTTTTTCGCAGCTGAATTCAGGAACCCATTTTCTGACGATTCGCAAAATGAATGGCTTCGGAATTAATAACTACACAATTAAGCAAGTCGTTATTATTGTTCCTGAACATTGGTACGAGAGCCTGTGGGTGAAGTTTTTAACAGGTTGTGTGATTGCCATAGGTATATATTTTTATATCCGGTTCAGGACAAACAGCCTTATTGCGGAAAATCAACAATTGGAAGAAAAGGTATTGTCGAGGACTGCCAATTTGCAGGACGCACTTCTTACCATACAAAGCTCAGAAAAAGAACTGAGCAGGCAAATTCATATCCAGTCACGTCTTGTGGCTTCGATAAGCCATGATGTAAGAACCCCGGTAAAATATTTTGCAATGTGTGCAGATCGTATCGTGACCCTTATAAATAGACGGGAATACGATGAGGCAAATGAGATGATCATGAACATTGGCAACTCTGCAAATCATGTTCACCAGTTGTTGGAGAATATGATCACTTTAAGTAAGTCGCGGTTTCAGGGAGAGCACCTTAAATTTCAGAATATTGAGCTATGTAAGGTTGTTGAACAAAAATGCGCGATGTTTGAGCCCATTGCGAAGCAACGATCAAATAAACTTTTTAACGAAGTCAGTACCGGCATTTCTGTAACTACCAGCTTTCAAATGCTGGGAATTATTATTCAGAATCTTTTGGATAATGCCATCAAATTTAACAGCAACGGCATCATCCGAATTTACACAATAAGTTATGCTGACAGTATTCATCTGGTTATTGAGGATAACGGTCCGGGTTTGCCATCCAATTTAGTCGACTGGGTAAATGAGGATTGGGGAAATCCTGACGCCGGCGGCAATATCCCGGCGTCACAGGAGTATAGAGGGCTTGGCCTACTGATCGTAAAAGAAATATCTAAAGTGCTTAAAATAAAGGTGTTTGTGGAAAACGGTAAAGTGACAAAGTTTTCTTTGATTTTTGACTCCGTTAACATGTAACGTACCAATAAAAGATATTTGATTTCGACGGCTGTGTATGGATCAAGTATTTGTTTCAGCCATTCAGCTATCTAACTTCATTTTTTTAAAGAGATCAATGGTGTTAGTAACATTCATTTTTTCAAAAATACGTGCCTTGTGTGAGCTCACCGTAGTTTTTTTTAGATTAAGCTCCCGAGCGATCAGATTGCTTGATTTGCCTTCAAGAAGCAGATTTAAAACTTCTGTTTCCCGGGGCGAAAGAATCATACTTTCAAATGCTTTCACAGGACCAGACTTTTGAAAAAAGCTTTCAGCGAGCCTTTGCTGCACTTCATAGGTCATATATTTTTTATCTTTCATTACTGTTGAGATTGCAAGACCAATCTCTTCTATAGGGGCATTTTTTGAAAGATATCCGCTTGCCCCGGCGCTCAGAAAATTTAACGCGTGATGCTCTTCTTCTTGCGAGGTAAAAACCAAAATTCTTACGGCAGGCTGAATCTTGCGTAAAATAGCGATCATTCCATAAGATTCGCCCCCTGGCAGATTAACATCTAAGATGATCAGATCGAATTGTAGTCCGTCACGCATCCTTGCCAGGCCGGCTGGAAATGATTTTTCCTTAACAATGGCAACATTTGCGATATGCTCTTTTAATAGAGAGGCCAGCATGGATGACACAATATCATGGTCTTCCAGTACTAATACTTGTGATGTTAAATTCATATTCTATGGAGGGTTGTAATAATTACTGTTTAATTCAAAAAAATACTAAAAAATCTATACCAAATTAGTTTAAAAATGTAGACAATGAAATTTCACTTTGTAGTAAAAGTACGATTAACAACATGGATTAGTTCTTACGAAATTATTTGGCAAGTACTTACATTTGTATATCAACAATATGTCATTTTGTGGCCTAAATACTCATCAGAATAACGATTCGTAGCATTTTGAAATAATTTCCAATCTCGTAATACTACCCGAGATATAAAGAAAATTCGATAACTGAGAAGTCGCAATGCCTCAATTGTTATGAGAGAGATTTCGATCGCCAAACGCGCGCACTAATATTTATAAACACCAACTAAAGCAATAAACGGTCATTGTATCATTTACGCCCTGAGGGCTCAAAATTGCCCGCACATCTATTACACACACCAAACCTTATGTATTTACTAATTTGATTTTTATGAAACCAGACAACTATTTATGAAACCAGGTTCCGTGGCGATCTTCGCTGTCGGTTTGTCGAAAACTTCTCTCGTTGGTATAGGGGTATAAGCTCAATTATGATCAGACGGCTACAATTTGTGGGGTAAGTTTTTGAGTAAAATTGATGATCGCTTACTGGCAGGAAACTTAGCAATTATTGTTGCAATTAGCATCACCTATTGAAATGTGAGATTTTGATCAGTAAATTAAACAATACGTAATTTGTACTTTACAACACACCATATGAATCGGACAATATTGTTGATGAAAAACAGTTTTATGCGGATCGGCATAAAAATCGCGCTGGATAAATTTATATCAAACCCGGATATTGTCGAGGTGAACAGCTGGAGAGACGTCAGAGAAAATTTGGGGCAGGCTGTCAAAATCCTGATTGCTGATATGGAACTGACTACCCGTGACGATATCCAACAATTTAATAAATTTCGACGGGAATATCCGGGACTGAAAGTCTTATTTTTTGGAGAAGAAAATGATCAGCAAATGTCTGTTGAACTTCTAAAAAAGGGCGCGGATTATATTTGTCTTAAATCCGTAAGTATATCCGAGTTTGAATCCGTGTGTAAGAGAGTCCTCCTTGGACAGAAATATATTCCTGAAAGTATTAGCGATTTTCTATTGACTGATTTAAGGCGCCGCAGTGTGATAAAATCACTTTCGCCGAGAGAAACGCAGGTTTCATTTTTACTCCTGAGAGGAATGCGGACAGCGGAGATCAGCAAAGTGCTAAGTCTGGCTCCATCCACGGTCAGTACGATCAAATTCAATTTATATAAAAAGATGGAGGTCGATAATGTAATAGATTTATTGGCAAAAGTTTCCTGATTTAAAAGTCTTTTTATACTTGATTTGGGTTTCGTATATATACTAGGGTTAGTTATTTGAGAAGTTGTTTTAAGATTTTTCTGACGAAGTCCACAATTGAGCCTGGAAAACAAAATTTACCTTTTACAGGATGTTGAAAAGTTACTCTCTATCCGTCGTAAGACGGCAATTAATCAAACAAAATCATGAATGTAATTATTATTGAAGATCACCCCTTAGTTAGGTTTGCGCTTAAACATATGATTCACGAAGGATTTCCCAAGGCTGTGGTTCAAATGGCCGATACGTTTCCAGCGGGATTAAATTTATTGGCGACTGCAAAATCAGATATTCTTATACTGGATATTGAAGTGCCCGGTGGAGAAAATATCAGAATGATCGATATGATCCGTAAAAAACAACCCAATATCGTAATTCTAATACACTCAGGGCACGATGAGGAAGTTTATGCCTTACCATATCTTCAGGCGGGCGCGGACGGATATATTTCTAAAACTGCTTCGAGCGAAGAATTCCAGATTGCATTCAGGGCCATTGCAGACCAGGGGAAATATGTTAGTTACAATATTCAGCAAAGTCTGCTCAGGAATATAGGAAGTAAATCAAACAAAAACCTGAAAAATGCGGTAACTACGCTATCTCCGCGTGAAATGCGCGTCATGGAGCTGCTGGTTGAAGGTAAATGGACAAAGGAAATTTCCATTATCCTCAACCTTAAAGAAAACACAATAAGTACTTACAAAAGAAGAATTTTCGACAAGTTGAAAGTTGCTGACCAGATTGAATTGGCAAAAAAGGTCTCTTTGATAAGAGGTTACTGAGGTAAAAGAGGTCCGCTGCCCAGCAATTTGAAAAATATTTTGTAGAAGAAAAGGAGAAGGCAGGATATGTTTCAAATGTTTTAGCTTGACAGAAACCTGTTTTTAGCACCTCCCGATATTTTGTTATTTGTAAACGTCTGATTCAGGAGAGAATAGGCCTGAGTGACATGGCTGGCTTGTTTTTTAGGTTTCTTGTTGTTAGTGAGAATAACAAAATCCTAAAAATGACATTTGTCCATACCCTTCGACTCAAATATATACGCGGATGAGTGTAGTATTTATAGTTGAGATGAAAATGGCCTTTAAAATCGATTGTCGATAAATTTCTAATTTAAAGTACACCGGTCTCTATAAAAATTATTATTCCAACATTTCAACTTTACAGCCGTCTTAGGACTTTCATTCATACACTATTAAAAATCGTTTATATGTTTCTTTCACGCTCTTTTAAGGGTTTAGCCCCGGAAAAAATTAATCCGGAAACTTCGGATATTCGCCAAACTTATGGCTCCATATCGCGGCAGGATAAGGTATTTTGGCAAACAAGTTCAAAGTTCTACCACCCATTCGCAGGTACCTGGGATGGGTACGTTTATAAATATTTTCGACGGATTTGTCTCTATTCAAGCATAATTAAAGGCATTTGATTCAGATCTCTATATCGTTGTCGATATATTTCTACAACAGGCCGGAGGCACATCTATAAGCTTTGCTGTTTTTATTTCCAAATTTTGATATAGGAACTATTGAGGCATAGATATCTCTGATGTGACAATACGTGTGTAGTTAATATTTGTCTATATTATTTTAACCCGACTCCAAAAATTATGAGAAAAAAGATAAACGTTTAGACCCTCACGGCAATGATGATTTAACCTGTAATCATATTTTGTTTTGACTAGTCTGGTGGTTATTGCCAGCCGATAATGCGGGCATACCCGAAGGTTTTTGATAATTCTGGCTCTTCCCAAAGGGAATGAGCAGGGGACTCGTTTTGCCTGACAATTTACATCTGGTTGGTTCATTTTATCCGATATCAAACTTATTATTCACCAATTTTTACCTCATTTTAATGAAAAACAAACATTTAAAATCCAAAACATTTCGCTCGCTGCCACTCGTGGCGGTAATTTTATTAAGCATAAGCCAAGTTTTTGCGCAGGTGAAGGTGGGGGATAATCCTACGACGATTGCCGCCGGGTCCGCACTCGAAATTGAAAGCGGAACAAAAGGTTTAAGATTGCCACAAGTTTCGTTGACAAGTACGATTGTGTTTGCACCAATCGCTGGCAGCGGAACAGCAACCACCTCGCCAGGTATGCAGGTCCATAATACAAACGCTGGCATTACAGCAGGTAATGGAACAAATGGTAAACTGTACCCTGCCGCAGGAATTGGAGTGTATTACTGGGATGGATTTGGTTGGGTAAGTCAAAACCCACAAACTTTCAAAGGTTATCGTGTGGTCTGGGCTGGTAAGTCGCCTGGCCCTGTTTACTATTATAACAATGGTCCGGAAGATCAAATTGCTGCTACTGAAACTTTTGACTCTTACAATGCGGGATCTGGCGGTACCTACACAGCCCCTGTATCTGGATATTACACAAGCACTCAATCTTTCACAAATGGATTTTGGAATGGCGGGGGATATAGTGGTTCATTTACTTCGTACATTAATGTAACTCCTGTTGGTGGCACGATAGAGCAGAGAAGTCAATTCAATTACGGAGGCCCAACAGGATATCAGATTCCATTTAGCCATGCATTGACAGTCTATTTAAATGCAGGAGACAAAATCACCTACAGTGTTATACCGTGCCTGGGTTGCACAGCTGGTCTTTGGTACAATGTTCAAAATATCGTACAAACGATCAGCTTGTTTGAACAATAAAAACATTGTAAAAGCACACTAAAAAAGTTAGATCAAAGATGCCGCTTACCATGCTATAACACCGATTTGCAGTCGGTGTTGAATGGAGCTCCGACGCAACGCGATTTTAACAATTAACGTTGCAGCGCCCTCAAAACGCGATTTTAAAACACCCAAAACATTAAAACAATGAACATAAAATATACAATTTTTAAAGCGATTTATTCCGGGCTATTCGCAGGAGGGATACTTTTAGCAACTTCCTCTGTCTTTGCGCAGGTGAAAATCGGTACGAACCCTACAACGATTGACGCGAATAATAACCTGGAAGTGGAAAGTTCTATGGCCGGGAACAAGGTTTCCGTTCATAAAACCACAGGTAAAGTTACAATCGCTGATGGCTCGCAGGGCGATGGCAAGGTGCTAACGTCAGATGCGAACGGAGTGGCAACCTGGGCAAATGCTCCGGTGCCCGATTCACCTGTCCAGCTTTCCGCCTATTTCGGCAGTTTTTACAATCCGACAACGGCTACGGTCGTAAAGTTGAATTTCACTTCAGTACGATTTGACAAAAGCACCAGCCTAAATTTGGCAACTGACGAAGTTGTAATTCCGAAAACCGGTTATTATCAGGTCAGTGGGGCAATTACATCCTATTGGCAACCTACTGAGCAGGGGATTTACGTGCAGGCTTATGTAAATAACTTACCGCAAAACATTGTCATACAGGGGAATTCGCCAGCTTATGTTGGTACGTCAGCGAGTGGTGGCGCGCTGTTAAAATTAAACATGGGCGATGTGCTTGACTTCCGTTTTTCCGGCTCAATGGTCACCTCTGGGCCCGGGGGCGAGCTTACTATGAGCTACATTTCGCAATAGGCTGGGTAACACCAATTTGCTACCTGTGGTACAACTAACAAGGCGTTTGCAACATGATTCTAAACCATCCAAAAATAGTAAAGAAATGAACATAAAAAATACGGTGTCAAAAGCAATTTATCCCGCGCTTTTTATAGGGACAATACTTTTCACAACTTCCTCTGTCTTTGCGCAGGTAAAAATCGGCACGAATCCTACGACGATTGACGCAAATAATAACCTGGAAGTGGAAAGTTCTACGACAGGAAATAAAGTCTTTATCAAGAAAACGGGCAAAGTAACGATTGCTGATGGTTCGCAGGGTACAGCGAAAATTCTTACATCCGATCTTAATGGCGAGGCAACCTGGCAGACATTGAGCACGCTGAAAGTCCCGACAACGGTGTTTTTAGGTGAACAAGCAAGTGGAAACGAGTTACTGCAACATTCTAATGGTGGAGGTATTGCATCGCGTCATACCCTTGTTCCAGGTGCGGGTTACACAGGCTATGATGTAACAGAGCGCGCATATATAGTGCCCGAAGCGGGAGTCTACAATGTAGAAGTAGGCGCTCGATGTGGTCTTGTAAATACATACATGATTTTGGCTGTTCAGGGGACACTTGGTATTTCTACGGACTACACCACGAGTACAGGGAGCAGCGTAGCGCGGGTAATGACCCAGACTGCCAAGTACGCTGCCGGTGATAAGATTTACGGATTTCTTTACTCGTCGACCAACACAAACGCGTATTGCTGGAATGCTTACCTGAGGGTGACAAGAATTCCAGATTGACAAATATTATACCCGGGATAACATCAATTCACAATCGGTAAAGGCCTGGGTAACTTGATCACGACTAAGTTTTTACCACATTTCAATAACAACCAAAACTAATCAACAATGAATAAAACAGCTACATGCTCAAAGACGATTTATGCGGCGCTATTTGCAGGCGCCATGCTCTTAGCCACTTCTTCTGCTTTTGCGCAGGTGAAAATTGGTACGAACCCGACGGTGATTGGAACAAATAACAATCTGGAAGTGGAAGCGATTAATAACAAGAAGGTTATCGTAAATAAGGCGGATGGAACCGTTGTGATTGAAAACACTCCGACGGGCGCGACCACGGATAAGTATTTATCCATTGATGCTGCCGGCAATGTGAGAGCGTTGACACCACCCACATCTGAAATTTCGAAAATTCACATCGGAAGTGTACTTTCTCAGGTTGACATTGGAATCTGTCCTGCTGGTCCAATAACTGTTGGAGGATACTTTACAGGTGCAACCTGCTATTCTTATTATAGTGGTGTTTATGGAAAGACTATCCTAACAATGACCTTTCCTGATTTGGGAACTACCAATTATCAAGTTTTTACTTCAAGCAATTATAGTGGGACTGCACCTGACTGGGCAAATGACATATTACTCCCATTGGTTTATAATAAAACGTCAAATTCATTTAGTCTCTTTTTGGAAAAATCAAATGGTAGTACTACGGGGGGGATTGTCTTCTCTTGCCTGATTGTCCTGAATTAACCATTTAATAACAAGATAATAAGGCTTACATCAGTATATGAGCAACAACATAAAGACTGGTACTAATACAAAATTAACCTAAAATCTGCATAGAAAACACACAATGAAAACACACAAATTCTTCACACTAGTGGCTTTCTTTCTTGCTGCCACGCTGAGCGCTTCGCCCGTGTTCGCACAGGTAAAAATCGGTACGAATCCGACGGTGATTGATGCAACAAAAAGCCTAGAAGTCGAGGCTTCAACAACCGGAAGAAAAACGAGTATTAATAAGACAACAGGCCAGGTTACAATTACCGACGGAACGGAAGGAAATGGAAAAGTTCTTACCTCAGACGCTAATGGAAATGCAAGCTGGCAGCCATCGTATACGCTTATTTTAATGGCGAACAATCCCAATACGCTTCAACCGACCGGATATATGTGGTCACCACCAATTCCATATGTATCTGGTGACGGCTCCACCTACAACGCAACCAACGGAGAATTTACGGCTCCATCCGACGGGTTTTATCAATACAATTACAGTCTTGAAATTTTAGGAACGGCTGGTGAGCTATTTACCATCGAACTTAGTAATCTGGATATCGAAGATGGTGGTATTCGATACAGTTCTTCAACGTGGAACCCGCGTTCAGTCAATGGAATCAAATATCTGACAGCAGGGGAAAAAATCAGCCCCAAAATATACCGGGGAGGGGGCTTCAATTTTACGAGTGCCTGGAAAGTAAGGAAGCTGTCGGTTGTAGTATTCAAGCTATAAGGCGTTTTTTCTCAATTCTCACAACACTGTCTTCTTAATCCAGTAATCAACAACCGTAAACATTTTATTCAATGAACAAAAAAGAAATAGTTATAAAAGCTTTGACCGCGCCACCTTGGAGAGGACAAACGCTCAAAACAGCGGTGTTTGCATCCGCCATGTTATTAGCCTCTTCGACTTTGTTTGCACAGGTAAAAATCGGTACAAATCCGACGACGATTGATGCCAATAACAACCTGGAAGTGGAAAGTTCCACAGTTGCTAATAAGGTATTTATCAAGAAAACCGGGAAAGTCACTATTGCTGATGGGACGCAAGGAGATGATAGGGTTTTAACTTCGGACGTAAGTGGAGAGGCTAGCTGGAAAACGCCGGCTGCACAAAATGTTCCGGTTGTTTTTGCCGTAACAAAAGGGTCTACTGATGCGAATCAGACCATCTCTGCAAGCGTATTTAACAAGATAAAGTTCTACAATGCAACCTTTGATAAAAACACCACATTCGATTTAGTTAATGACAATTTCACCGTACCGTCGGGGGGAACAGGTTACTATCAGGTTAATGGTAACTTCACAACTGCAATTATATCCACTCTACAAGGTATATACTTCTACATCTATGTGAATGGTACCTTTTTACGTGAACTCTGTGTAGGGAATGCTCCGGCAGGGTCCGGCGTTGCAGCTTCCGGTTCAGCGATTGTTAAATTAAATGCGGGTGATGTCGTGGATGTACGTGTGAAGGGAAACGGTGTGAGCAGCGCTGTCACCCGAGCATTTTTAGACGTTTTCTTGATTTCAAAATAGACCTAGCACCACTATTTAAAATTGAACCTGGCTAACACCGATTTGCAATCGATGTTAAATGGAACGTTTGCAACGCGTTTTTAAAAATAAAGTGGATTCCAAATGCGGAACTTAAATAACATACACATTTAAAAATCAAACAAATGAATAAAAAATACAACAACATTGTATACGCCCGCAAACGGGATTGGATGCAGATTTCGGGACTCGTTATGCTACTGGGCCTGATGTTAATGGTTTTCGAGGTTCGTGCACAGGAAGGAAGCCAGGGTAATACCACCATTTTCGGCGGTGCCGAAATGACCTTTTTCGGTAACCATAATTTTCTGGCACCTGCGGGTGGAGCACAGCCTGGCGTAATCCTTACCGAGCGTGCTACTGCGACCATCAGTTATCTCAATTTCTTTGGCAACGGACTCACCAGCACAGGCGCGGACGATGCCAACTACGTGGATGGTTATGTGCGGAAATATGGAACAGGTCAGTTCATTTTCCCTGTTGGAGACAATGGCAACGTAGGGCAATTTGCAGCTTCGGCGGATGGTACCAATGGTGCTTATTTCCATGCAGATGCGAGTGTTGCTATCACCAATGATCTTTTTACCGGGGCTAATTATCCGGTGCTGCCAGCAGGTGGGTTGCCAGCTTTTCCAAGAACCAGCAAGCAAACCTCAATTGGGAATATTGACGCGGTTGAATATTGGGATATTAATGGTGCAAATGCGACCCCGATTACCCTTACCTGGGATGCGGGAAGTAATGTCGCAGCACTCACGTCTTCTACGCTGAGCAAGCTTGTCATAGTCGGATGGGATGCGACTGCATCAAGATGGGTAAAAATACCAGCCACTGTTGACGTGACATCAATTCTGGGTGGTGCGAGTAGTTTGACAGCCGGTTCTATTACCACCACTGCAAGTATTGTTCCTGATACTTACTCCATATACACGCTAGCCGCTGCGGTTCCGGACCTAACACCAACTTTGCGTATCACTCCCGCTCAAATTGTCGGTAATAATAAGCCGATCAATGTGCGTGTGGTCGTTGCGGAGATCAATGGGGTTCAAACGTCGGGTAACATCTTTGTAACCATCCCGGTATCATCACACTATACTGTGAATACCTACAATTCTGCTCAGACCACATCAACGGGATTGCCTGTTCAAAACACGCAGTGGGCCTATTTGGGGATTTCAGGTAGCAACCATGTTTTCAGGTATGGTGGAACAGCGGGCGTAACTACGCTTGCAGCAAGTGGTTCGAGTGCGTTCGGTTTCTCCCTTGCATACAGTGCTAATACACAGTCGGGCACAGAAAACATTGTCGTTTCGATTTTCGACGGCTCTGGTGGAGAACTGAACTTCCTCAATAACAAGGACAATGAAAATATCAACTTCAGCTATTAATCAGATGATTTCTATGAAAAAGTACATTTTATCCATTATGTTTTTTGGTGCATTGACGAGTGTTTATGCACAGGATCCGCAACTTTCTTCTCCGACAGTAAGTCCGGCCCCGGCAGTAAACGGGGGACCAATTACAGCTACACTTAACTTTCAAAATGCATCGTCTCTGCCGATCAACAACCCCGATCCGGTTAACAATATGACTGTTATCAGTATCAGTCTCAATAAGATGAAGCCAACGCTGGATGGTGACGGTTCACCCGTTGTAACTGGTGCTGGTGCTGCGTATTTCACCTGGGTAGCAGAATGCTCGGGTACCTGTGCACCAGACGGCTCCTCGGATGCGACAGATGTCTGGTCGGTTTCAGGTTTTCAGAATCAGGTTATTCCTGGTCAGCCGGATCCTTTTACAACAATAGGAGGGCCAATTCAGATTGCAGGGATCGTGACGGCACCTTCGACTCCTGCACAGGCCAATGCAAACAACGGCAGCGGTTATATTGCCAACATTACCCCTGGTGCAGGAGGTGATATCGATCTTTCTCCGGCAAGTAACTCTGTGTCAACCTATACCAACACGGTGGTTCCGCCTGTTGCGACGGCAGACGTTCCAACGACAGCGCATGACACAAATATCACAATTGACGTTCTTGCAAATGACACGCCTGGCGATGCTCCAATTGCTCCCGGTACGGTAAAGCTTATTGATCCGGTCAGCGGAAATCCAGTAACGACAGTCACAGTTCCCGGTGAAGGTGTTTATACGGTGAACGCGAATGGCACGATCACCTTCGATCCTGAGCCTGGTTTTTCGGGATTAGCGACCCCAATCAAATATACAGTAAGTGATACAAACGGACAGACGTCCAGCCCGGCAAATATAACGGTAGATGTAGGCGTTTTACCAGTGACATTGATTCGTTTCAATGCGGCAAAAGAAGGGAAAACGGTACAGCTTAGCTGGGCAACTACGGAAGAGACTAACAGCGACCGTTTCGAAGTGGAACATAGTCTCAGTGGAAAAGTTTGGAGCAGAATAGGAACGGTGACATCTCATGGGGAGAGCAATTCGTTGAAAACTTACAGCTTCCCGGATGCCCAACCTGCAAATGGAGATAACTTGTACCGTTTGAAAATGATTGATAAAGACGATACGTATGCATACAGCAGAATACAGAATGTGAAATTTAGCGGGCTCTCTGAGGCGGACCTTTCAATTTATCCTAATCCTGCAACAGATAAGGTCATTGTTCGTGACTTTGCTGCTGTTAAAGAGGTCGTATTAACTGACCTGAGTGGACGTGTAATGCTGAAAACAAATAGTCTTTCGAATGGAGAGATCAGTTTAAAGAACTTTTCAGAAGGTCTTTACATCGTTAAGATTACCCGCTTAGATGGTAGTATTTCAAGTCAAAAAGTAGTTATTAACAAGTAGTCAGGTTTCACACCATACCACATGTTTAAGTGATTCTGAAATGCTCTTCTGATTTTTTCGGAAGAGCATTTTTTACAGATATTTAATTTGTCGCAATTGACATTTGAGATGTAGAAAGTTTAGAGAATAACGCATCAGGATACTTTTAAAAATCATTTGGAGCCGGTTGTAATTTCGAATCAAAAAAGCAGCGGAAAGATCCTGCCTGCCCTATGATTTGGTGTAGCCATAAAGACGCCTACGGGCATACCTTGTTATCATTAAAGTCAATAATTGACCTATCCTTTCATTCAATATTTAAAAGAAGATGAGAAGAATAATGCTGTTTATCAAAAACGATTTTTTTCGGATGGGGATGGCAGCCTCAATAAAACAATATAAAAATAACACCGTCCTTCGGGAAGAGACGGAATGGTCGGGTGTTGAGGAAAATATTAACAACTGTGACATGCTCATTATGACATTTGAATTAGCGTGTCAGGATGATCTGAAAAAGACTGAAAATATTCGCAGAGCATACCCTTCGATTAAAATTGTTTTGATAAGTAATGAAAATGAAAAGGTTATGGCTTTGACATATATGAAGATAGGAATAGAAGGTGTCTGTCTTCAAACTATAAGTGAGGAGGAATTTCATTGGGCTTTGGATAGCATAATTGACGGTAATAAATATGTTTTCGAAGACCTGAACTACTACTTTCTGGATCTGATTTTAAACAAGAATTCGCTAAGGCTACTTTCGCTGAGAGAATCTCATGTGTTGCATCTGCTCTTAAAGGGACGAAGGACTCTTGAAATCTGTCGGGAACTCCAATTAGCCGCGTCAACAGTCAGTACAGTAAAACTTAGGGTATACCAGAAAATGCAGGTGAATAATGTGATTGATTTGGTTGAAAAGATGGCTTCGTATTCCCGATTTTAACAATTAAGAAGACTTTGGGACTTTCAATGGCTACCAATACAACCGGGAATTCCACCGGACGATTGATTTGATCCTGCTCCATCTTCGTAATTCAACTTCTTACAATTGCAGGAGCAGATATTGGCGACCAGTCTCAAATAAAATTTTGCGAGAGAGTTTAACCAGCATCTGAATTAACATTTAATGGTACATTTTGCAGGAGCACTTTAATTATCCAAAAAATGGCGGCAGAGATTATACCCATGCCGCCATTATGGATTACTACAAACAAATCAATTTTCTTTATCATGAACTCCGGATTTTTGACTGAATTCTTGCCGGAGAAAACAAAAGAAAAAGATATTTTCTTTGAACTGTACTATTTGTTAAGCCGGAATTAGTTTGGTGGAAATGCCGATTCTGTTCCAGACGTTGATCGTAATGATCGCCAGGATTACCTGGGCCAGGTAAGATTCTTCCAGCACATTGGCTGCTTGCTGATATGTCGCATCGCTTACATGATTGCTGATCAGGGTAACTTCCTCGGTCAGTGCCAGTATTGCTCGTTCTTCTGTGGAGAAAAATAGTGTGTCGCGCCAGGCGTTCAGCGCATAAATACGCTGTTCTGTTTCACCGGCTTTACGGGCTTCTTTTGTATGCATATCAATGCAAAAAGCGCAACCGTTTATCTGTGAGGCCCGAATTTTAATTAAGTCTTTATGCTTTCTTGTCAGCGGTGTGCTTTCAATGAATTTTTCCAATCCAAGAACAGCTTTGTATCCGGCTGGCTCTGTTTTTTCAATGTTAATTCGCGTTTCCATTTTATTTAATTTATTGTATTGATAACTGTTTGTGTTTTTAATCTATTGATAGTGAGGTTGTCTAATTTGTATTTGGTGTTCTCGGTCAATATTTCAGTTTCTCTGATGTGGGCTCATTTTGCTACATTTGAAAGCATATCGGATAGTTCTGTCTCAATCAGATTTCTGATGTTCTGGTGCGACGTATCGATGGACTGCTGAAATTTTTCACCGTCGAATGAAGCTCCGTTAACAGCAATCACATGAATATCGCTGACACCTATGATATTGAATACGGTCTTTAAATAGGTGCTCTGGAAGTTCATATGCTCGTTATATTCACCCTTTTCATATCCCTGTGCACCTCTTGTAAGCAAAAGCAATAGTGTTTTATTTTCGAGCAGACCAATGTATGGATTCTGCTGGTTGGCCGGGTTGATTTTCCAGGTTTCGTTAACCCTGAGAATCTGATCAATGTACGCTTTAAGGGCACTCGGGACAGACCAGTTGTACATAGGAGCTGCAATGACAATAACATCGGCTTCTCGCAGCTCGGAAATGTAAACATCGCTTGTTTTTAAAGCCTGTATTTCTTGTTCCGATCTCGCTGCCTCCGGTTTGAAAGCGGCTGCAATCCAGCCTTGATTAATATGGGGCACATCAGCGTTTCCCAGTTCACGAAACCGAATGACGGGATTGACATGGATACTTTTCCAGTGCTCAACAAATATTTCAGTGAGTTTTCTGCTTTGCGAATTAAGCATTCTGGCGCTTGAATTGATGACTAGTACTTTCTTCATTTCGATAATTTTTATACAAAAATATTGTCAGACTGGACTAAATTTGTAGACCAATTTGTATAAAAACTACCGCCCAGATGCTGCCTTATAAATCATTAATCCAGGTTGACCGAAAATCTTCTGTAACCCTGTATATTCAGGTTTGCAACAGGTTTATATCCCTGATCACAAACGGTACGCTCCGGCCTTCCGACCTGTTACCCAGTTCCCGAATACTGGCCGGATTAGTCGGAATAAACAGGCACACGGTAAGGCTGGCCTATGACGAATTGATCAGCCAGGGTTGGGCTGAATCCATTGAACGGAAAGGCATCTTTGTACTTTCCCGCCTGCCTGAACTCTCTAATGCTAAATTGCCGGACTCCGGTAAAAACAAAAACTCAGACGGCGCATTTATTTGGACTAACAAATTTGAACATGCGCCACCCAGTGAGAATCTGCAAAGAACCGGTCTGGCAATTGACGATGGTTTTCCTGATGTGCGGCTGGCACCGGTTGATCAGCTCATGCGGGAGTACCGGAGTATTTCCAGAAAATTTTATGGCAGAAACTTTCTGAAATATGGGAGTTCTCAGGGATCGGAACATCTCCGGGCTTCTATCAACAACTATCTTTCTAACACAAGGGGACTGGTGGTGCCTGTTGAAAATATACTAATTACGAAAGGCAGTCAAATGGGTATTTACCTGGCAGCCCGGCTGCTTCTTGATCCTTCTGATTATATCGCCGTTGGAATTTCAAATTACCGCACGGCTGATACTACTTTCAGGCACGTAGGTGCGAACCTTCTGCGGATTCCGATGGATGAGAATGGAATGGATATTGACTATCTGGAATCGGTTTTGCAGCATAAAAAAATAAAGGCGGTATATATCATACCGCACCATCATTGCCCGACGACGGTAACCATGAGTGTCGAGCGGAGACTAAAACTGTTAAATCTGGCCAAGGAATATCGCTTTGCAATAATCGAAGACGATTACGATTTCGATTTTCACTATGACAATAAACCCTATCTGCCGCTCGCGAGTATTGATCACAATCAAAATGTGATTTACATCGGTTCTATTACAAAAACATTTGCTCCTGCCATGAGGATAGGTTTTTTGGTGGCACCATCAGCCTTTATTCAAGCAGCCTCCGCGTTAAGAGAGCTTATCGACAGGCAGGGGGATACCTTGCTGGAAGAGGCATTTGCAGTCATGTTTGACAATGGAGAAATGGACAGGCATTTTCGGAAATCCCTGAAAATTTACAAGCAGCGCCGAAACCTGTTTTGCCAAATACTTAAAACGGATTTTGGTCAACAGATACAATTTAAAATACCGGAAGGCGGGCTGGCCGTATGGTCAAATTTTGATGAAAGCATTGATTTGGCGAAGATGTCTGCTGATGCATTAAAAAAGGGGCTTTACATCGGTGACGGGAGTTTTAATCAGAACGAGTCATTTGTTACAAATGCGATGCGCATGGGTTTTGCGTCACTGGATGAAAAAGAAATGGTGAGAGCGCTCGATATACTTAAAGGGATATTCCGGTAGTTTCCTGGGCCATCCTTTATTTGCAGATTGGTATATTTAACCGCGTTGTCCGTAGGCTAAGTTTGTGAAAAACAAATACAAATTATGGACAATACATATCAGGTTAAAATAGTTGAGACAGATGTTGAAATTCAACAATGCTGGGAAGTTGCTTTTTTATTAAGGCCCCACCTGGATAAAAACAAATGGTCTGCGACGATTTCGGAGATGATGAAAAATGAAAAGTACCGCATCGCCGGAATTGAGGATGGAGGTAAATTTGTTGCGTTTGCCGGATACCGTTTCATGACTTCGCTGCACAGTGGCAACATCATTTATATTGATGATCTGTGCACGCTGGAATCTCACCGAGGGAAAGGATTGGCTTCTGAATTATTAAGATTCGTGAACGCAATTGCTATATCAGAAAATAAGGATGCGGTGGTGCTTGATACCGATTTTCGTAACAATACAGCCCAAAAGGTGTATCTGAAACACGGGTTTGAGCTTGCCGCACTTCATCTGTCGTGCAGTATTAACCCAAATCAGCAATGAAGCGTTTATTTTACAGGTCAGATAATCGATCCGCTTAGGTTACATCCTTGTTTATTCGAATTGTCCGTAGGAAAGGAAATTTCCATACAGACAATTCGAAGATCACGAAAGTTGCTTTTGATCAGCCTGATTACATGAATCGTTTTTAATTGTAAAATGTTCTGTATCAGGTATTAAAATTATTTACGACCTAATATGCGACCCAAACCAAACCTCGTCTTTTAAAGGAACCCGTTTTTAAGGTAATGTAGTTTCTGAAAATATGATAATTACTGCCACCATTCATGACCCTGTTAAAATTGACCAGGTTATCCGGGTTTTGGGCGGTGTAAATGGTCATCATATTGTTTTTGTTGTAGGGATTAACCCAGGAAGTCAATACAGAATATCCTGTCCCTTTGTACTCGTTTTCGGCTATAATGGCATCCGGATTAATGCGAAGCGGTAACTGACCTAAATGTTTTTGTAAGAACAGATTCCCGGAAGGTGTTCCCCAAACAAAGAGGTTATAAGCCGAAACATCCATTTTTAAGGCAGTTGTATCGGCGACTATTGTGGCTTTGGCTAGGGACGGTATTTTGCTTTTGAAATCATTAATGAAATTTTTCAGTCGTGAATCAGCTGCCTTATCCGGCTCATGACTAGCCAGTATAAACAGGATGTTTTCTTTATCGTAAATAGCGCCGCTGACAGGTATTGTATTCACATTCGGCATCCTGAGTTCTTCGGTGTCTGCCATCCAGGAATCTATGTCCTGTTGCTTGATATCTTTAAGTGCCGCCACCACTTTGGGCATAAAATTATCAAGCGTTGGATAAATGTTACGGTTTGCTTCATATTCCTTCAATGCATGCAACAAAGGATTCAGGTAAATCCATCTTTTCCCTTTTTGTAAACGGACAAAATTAAGGTCTGCATACTGCTCGCCGAACTTTTCCGCTGCCAGGCGGCAGGCAATGGCTTCGGTCATATGTTCTTTGATAACCGACATCCAGGAGTGGTAAGCCTGCGCCTTCATAGACTCTTTGACAGGAGCCCACAAATATTCCAGCGGCACGAACTGTGATTCTATTTTTTCGACAGCCGGGTTGGCAAACGAGTGAGCGAATTCGTGCCATAAAAGATTGTATAGGTTAACCACATCAAAAGTCGGTATCCTGATCGCACTTTTTTCGGGAGCTATGATGGCATAAAATTCAGCGTCTTGTTTCTTAAATATCCTGGGACCAAAATTACCCCAGCCCAGGTAATTAATGATGACGTTAAAGTGGATATCTCTGCCGTTTTTTACTCCGCAGTACTTCAATAAGCGGTTTTTCTCATCAAAGTCAGGCAGGTTGTAGGCGAGAGTGGATAAAGAAACATTGTATAAATCCGCATTGGTATTAAAAAACTTAGCGTAGTTGGATCTTAGCGAGAGATCTTTCAAATGAACGCGCAGTGAATCAATGTAAGGATTTTTGGCATTCTCATAAGTAACATCCTTACGCCATTCAAATTCATTGGTGAGATGCAGCAAAAACCACATAGGTTCATCGATGGTCGTGAACAATTTTCCACTTCGCGAATGTCTCTGCATAAACGAAAACGCCGGATGGTTTTTGTAGGGAGCAAAATTGGTTTCTATTTTTTGCTTGTAGTCCAGTTCAATATGATTGATCAGTGGAATACCGGCAATCAGTTCAACGGCATGGTAAAGCTCCACGCGAGGGTCAACACTAAACTTCACGTCGTTTAGTTCAGTGTTAAATTCTTTGAATTTTTCTGGTTTTGAATAACTGGCGTTGGCATAAGACTGAAAATATGCGCATACGACGATCTGTAAAAACAAATGTTTGATTACTTGCTTCATGGCTAATAAATGATGTGAAAAACGATACTAAACTATTATTTTTAAGCTACATAAAATGCCGGTTGATGATATACGTACAACTTATTTGCTCTTAAGTACCCTGGCAGGATTGTTTCTGGCTGCTTTTGCAGTCTGAGACCCGATCAGAAGAAGGGCTAGCATCATAACCAGCAATACACCGCTAAAAAGTTCACTGATGCCGATGGGCTGGTGATAGGCAAAACGGGTCAGGACAATCTTGTCAAAGAACAGATAAGTCACCGGGAGTGCAATGAGGGCTCCAATACCCAGTAGTGCCAGAAATCCTTTGCAAAGAAGATAGACAAGCTCGATTTCACTTGCTCCCAGTACTTTACGAATGCTGATTTCATTAAGTCTGGTTTCGGTGGTGAAAACGACCATCCCTAATAAACCCAGCGAAGCAATACAGATCGCGAGTACGGCGACAAAACCGATGACCTTTACCATCGTGGAATACCGGCTATAAACTTTTTCGATCTGATTATTGTAGAAACGCGCTTCCAGCGGGTGTACTTTGTCAAAACTTTTCCACAATCTTTCGATTTTCGCCATTGTAGCTGCCGGGTCCTGAGAAACGATTTTAAGATTCAGGTAACCGTTCGGCTGACTTTTGGAATAACGGAAGACAACCGGTTCGATCTTGTTTTCGAGCGTGCCATAGTGGAAGTCTTTTAGTACGCCAATGATGGATAGCTTCTGGCCATCGACAGTAACAAACTGCCCCAGGGCTTTTTGCGGATCTTGCCCGGCGATGTTGAAACGTTTTAATACCTGCTGGTTTACAATGACTTCACTTTCGTTTTCTTTGCTGGGACGTAACAGGAAGTTGCTGCCTGAGACCAGGTTGTGCTTGTGGACGGACAAATAATGTTCATCGACCCTGTTCTGCCATACTATTGCAGAATCACCAGGTTTGTATTTCATCAGGGCTCCGTAAGAGGCCCCTACACTGGTAACCATCATTGACTGTGAGATGCCGGTTACCTCCTTAAGTTCTTCCAGTTCTTTTATCAGTACTGCGGGATCTGCTCCTCTCAGTTTAATGTTGAGTACATTCTGTGTTGAAAAGCCCAGATCAAAATTTAAGAGGCCTTTGTATTGACCGTAGCCGATCATCGTTGTAGCGATAAATGCGAGCGAGAGCGTGTACTGCAACACGATCAAGGTTTTACGCAACCCGATATGTTTGAAAAGTTTAAGGCCGGAGGCATCTTTCATCACGGATACTGCATTGATTCTTGACAAAAATACTGCCGGAAGAAACCCTGCGGCAAGGCCGGTAAGCGTAGCAAGGGCAACAAAACCAAGGATGGACTGAAGGGATAGGTCTAACGAGACGAGTTCGGAAATTTCGGGGCTCAGTGCGAGAAATTCTTTGCGTAAAAACAGATATAATCCGAAGGAAATCAGCAATGCAAGCAGGGCGATCATGACCGACTCAGCCATAAATTGTCCTAACACATGACTTTTACGCGCGCCCATGATCTTGCGCATCCCAACTTCACGTGACCGCCGTAGTGCCCGTGCAATGGAAAGGTTGGTATAATTGAAACAAGCCGAAAGAATGATCACGAAAGCCAGCCCGATCAGCACCCAGACTACGAGCGGACTTGTTGCTGCGCCAATGTTATTGGACAAATGGTTTCCGAGTGCAACATCTTTAAGCGGTTGCAGGGAGACCGTTACCTGCTGGCCTATCATGGCTTTGTTTTCTTCCGTGTTAAGTCTGTCTAATGCGCGCTGCGCGTCTTCAGGTGTTTCTCCTTTGGGTAAGGTCAAATACACGTAATTATTCCAGACATTATCCCAGGTGTAAAGATATTCATCTGTTTTTCCGAGTGTTGCATCGGCCGAAGCGAATGATATGAGCGCGTCGAATCTTAGGTGAGAAAGATGAGGAACGTCCTTCGCAATGCCGGTAACCACGTAATTGATGGTGTCGAAACGGACGGTTTGTCCCATCGGATCTGCATCAGCGAACAGCTTTTTTGCTGTTTTTTCAGTGAGTACCAGAGAATAAGGCTCTTTGAGTGCCGATCCGGGATCGCCTGTAACAAGTGGAAAGGTGAAAACCTTAAAAAATGACTGGTCGGCCCAGAGCGCTTCCAGCGGGAAAGCGTTTTGCCCAATTCGTGCATCGCCGGAAAATCCGCTGCGCATGATCGTGAAGTCCTCTACACCCGGGATGGTTTCCCCTAATTTTCGTCCGACCTTAATCGAAGTGGAGGCAACGTCAATCCCGTTTTGACCCGTGGCCTGCTGGTGCGTGATGATCCGATAGGTCCTGTCTTTCTTTTCCTGAAAATCGTCGTATGCATACAAATCGGCGAGAAAAGCGATAACCAGCAGTCCTACGGACATGCTAACGGCAAGGCCGATAATATTGATAAACGAGAACAGTTTATTACGGACCAGACTGCGACGGGACGTTCTGATATAACTGCCAATCATCAGGTAGTGTATCCACAGATTGAGAAAGTCTGGCTTTCTGACGGTGTATGGCCTGAAAAATTTAAGTACATCGATCATATACACCAAGCGTGCATATCTGGCGCCCTTTTTACGCAAATTTCTGTCGAAATATTCATTTAAATCCCCTTCCAGATCTTCTAACAAGCTGGGGCGACAGTACCAGGCCAGAAAAACCTGTGCCCAACGCGGAGGCTGTCCGTTTTCCGAGCTGCCTTTCTTTAGATTCGTTTTCATTAAGCAGTCTCGATGTTAAATCCGGGAATAATGTTCCATAAGCCATCGCGCACCTCTTTGGCGCGTATCAAACCTATTTTGCCCGCCTGTGTTACTTCGTAATAGCGCTTGCGTTTTCCACCTCTGGCGCTGGTAGCTTCGCCCATTCTGCTTTTCACAAGGCCCTTTTCTTCCAGCCGGTTTAGTACCGTGTGCACGACACCAAGTTTGGAAACCCTGCCTGTATGTTTTTCCAGCTCATCGCAAATAGCGACACTGTAGGCATCCTGAACCAATGCAGCAATGGTCAGTAGCACCAGTTCTTCAAATTCTCCCAGGTTTGTCCCCTTCATCAGGCTAGGTTTTCTGGTTATAAAATTTATTAATTACGCAAATGTATGTATAATCGATTTATTAATTCTTGTTTTGTATGTAAAATATTTTTTTGGATGGTGACTGGTTCGTGTTATTCTAAAAGATGGGAAGACTCGGGTTGTCTTTTAGAATGAAATTTTGGTTTCTCTCATTCGAACATCAGCAAGATGCTTCAGTCTTTTTAGGAAGTGTTTTGCAGTTGCTCGTCTGTTTTGTGGCTAATGCGAATATGTATTTTCCAGAATCAACCGAATGTCTGATTCTGGTACAGAATAGATCTGATTAATCAGCCTCAATATATTTGTTTACAAAACCAACCCAGTCTACTCCAAAGGGAACTGTGACATACTTACCAGTCGGGGTGATTAAAATCTTGGTAGGATATCCCTGAATTTTGAATGATTTTTCTACCTTTTTATCGGACATAGCTACCGGGAAATTATAGTTATTTTTACTCATGTAAGCCAGGACCCTGGACTCCGTATCGCGGCATGCAATGGTTAAAAAGGATAGTTTTTTTGACTTATCGGCTATCATCGACTCGTGAAATTTCTGCAAGGCAGGATGTTCTTCCCGACACGGACCGCACCAAGTCCCCCAAAAATCAACCAGAATCCATTGTCCCAAAAGTGATTTGCTTGAAAACGGGCTATTTCCTAAAACAGACAGAGCGATTGGTGGAGAATTTACGGCTTCTTTATCGATACCTTTTTGCCAATAATTATTAAAATTTGCACCGGGCATAACCTCCTGATGTACAGCTTTCAAGTTTTTCTTAAAGGAAGGTTCTACAAGCGCCATTTTCAGAAGCGTTGCCATTAATTGTTGCTTGTCGCTATTTGTGGTGATAAATGCCAGATACTCTTCCTGAAACCCATTTTTTTCTTTCCCCAAAAGCATGTGCATATCATAAAAATACCCGGATGCGTGATTCTTGTCGACCAGGTCCGGGCTAAATTCGAATGCAGCTTTTAGCAAATTTTCTTTTTGCTGCCGATCCTGCACTTGTTCCGATTTTATAAAGTTGACATAGGCATTCAAAAAACGGTACCATGCACGCTTATCCAGATCGGCTCTGCCCGATGAATCGGTTACAATCGGTTGGCCTGCTTTGAGGTTGGCCGCAAGCTTGTCCATCAGTTCTTCTTTCAGCAATTTGAATTCGGGATACTGATTTATGATGCCGAGAATCATTAAACCGTACCGACCTGCTCTGTATCTGTAAATGTCTTGCCCGTCAATTTCAGAGGTTATAAATTGATTGGTCAGACTGGCAATCTGTTTGGGATCATTGGGAGCTTCCTGGATTTTGGTTAGTATAAACAGCGGGCTGGCCTGCTTTCTCAGGATTACGCAGGTGTCGGAAATCATTTTAGCCAGAATTTGAGTTGCGAGGAGTCTTCGTTTTGTCCTCATTTCCAGCTCGGTTTTATCTTCAATGTGGCGCTCGATAAAGTCCTGAGCAAAGCTATTATGAATCAGCTCTGTTGCTAATCGTTCGTAAGCCGGATTGCATGCCAGTTGCTGCACGTTGGCAAACGCGGCGTTCACGTTCGGGCTTTTATTTGTAAACATTTGGAAGTTATTGAAGTAGTCACCTGCCGTGAGCTTTGGTAACTCGGTGTTCTGAGCTTCTGCAAACAGAAAAGCGAAGCAGGCCAGCATTGAAAATATTATTGTTTTCATTGATGAAATTTAATTTTAATAATTATTTCCAACGATGGCGCATTACACAATGACAAATTCCTCTTGCATTCCAGATCAATCTGACTTACAATTGATAGCAGATAATGTTCTGCGGACGGAATAAAGGGGCCTTCAATCTGATCTCTAATAAAGTGTAATCGTTTTGTGATTTACTGATTAGTGTTCCGATAAACTTTACGGAAAGAACCCCGGTAATGTCTTTCATTATCGGGGTTCTCCGTCAAAAATATGATTTTAGCAAAGCGTTATAATCAAAGAATTTTGTGCAAAATCAGTTTAATGACAAGGGTAGAGTCCGGGTGGACATTTGGTGGATATCCCTTTCTTTTTACCAAATTTGGGGAAGCTGTTATCTCTTTTATTTCCCCGACTTTCATACCCACCAGTGCCTCATCGACAGCCTGAGTGGCCTGATTCCCGCCAATAAGTACCTTGACCGGCGTTGTGGTATTCTCATTGGAATACAAAATAGTCCCGTTTCTGTAACGGGTAGTCTCGAAAAGCAAAATTTCCTGACCTGTTTTGGCTTTCGGCCCGTTTCCCTTTTTTAATCTTGTATACTGTAAACCTGAACGGGTGGTGATGACCTTTCCCGGTGAGCAGCCAACAAGCCATATCAATGAAAAAAACAGGAGAGAAATGGAGCAAAATCCACGAGTTCTTAAAGAGAGCTGATTAGCGTAGGAGAACATTTTTAAATCTGACATAGTGAATGATAAAACCGAAAGCTGATCAAATGAAAAAGGTATTTTCATTTGTCGGTTTTAAATCTATCAGGTTGACTTCACTTTGAGGATCTTGACTTGTAAAAGATTGTAAAGGGTTTGTAAAAGTTAAGATGGGATAATTGTATTGCCTGGATAGATATGAATAATGAATGAAGCAAGCACAAAAATGCTAGCGATCAAGATATGCGTGTCCATAATTTTTCCGGGATTTTCAGTGTGCCGTTTTTGAGAAGAAATTCATTATCACTACACCGGAAACAATAAATACGATTCCGATGATGGCTGGCATATCCAGGCGCTGTTTGAAAATAACTACCGAAATGATGGCGGTAAGGACGATCCCCAATCCTCCCCAGATGGCATATGCGATGCCCAGGGGAATGGATTTAAGTGCCAGTGACAAAAAGTAGAAACAGGATATGTAAGCCACAATAACAATGGTGGCCGGTAGCCATTTTGTAAAACCTTCGGAGGCCTTCATGAAACTTGAACCAATAACCTCCAAAATGATTGCCAGTGCGAGAAATAGATATTGCATTATTTCAAAAATGTTTCTTTGAGGTATGCGTCCAGACTTGTCGGTTTGTACCCCAATAGTTTTTCCAGATCTGAATCAGTAATGTTGTATTCGTTATTTTTGATGATTGCAGCAAGGAGTAATGAATACCAGATGTCGCTATCGCTGACGCCATATTCTTTAAGTTGTGCCTCGTATTCTTCGGGCTCCGGGCTGGTATAGGATACGTTTTTACCTGATAGTTCAGATAATATTTCAGCAATTTCTCTGAACGAATAGGAGGGCAGCGTGGTCAGCAGATAAGTTTTATTTTCATGTCCTTCACTTGCCAATACGTTGGCAATAGCTTCTCCCATTTCTGCCCTTTTGGCAAATGATGATTTCCCTTCGCCCGCAGGGAAACTGATACCTGTTTCTAAAACCTGTTCGCCTATGAAATAGGGAATGGTTTCGGCATACAAACCGTTTTGAAAAATGGTGTAGGTCAGGCCGCTTTCGATGATGTAGTTTTCCGTGGTGATGTATGAGTCTGTCAAAGGACCTAACTGCGAGTGCTGCACATTTTTGTTCAATGCTCCGCCGGTATAATAAATATGTTTTACACCCGATTCTTTGGCGGCATCAATAACATTTTTGTGCTCTCCCAGGGCATTTTCGCCATTACCGCTGACGAGAAGTAGTTTTTCTACACCTTTCAGTGCATCAAGGAGGGAAGCCTTATCTGCGTATTCGCCGATAAACACGGAGATCCCTTTTTGTTTCAATATTTTTGCCCTATTCGGATTTCTGTCCAACGCTGCCACTTTATTGGCCGGGACCAGTTTTAATAACCTTTCGAGTACTGCGGATCCTAAGTTGCCGGATGCTCCTGTTAAGAATATCATAATTTAGATTAACTGAATTTTATGATACAAAGGAACCTCGTAATTGAATTTTCTTTTTTGACAAAAGTCAAAATCAGTTACTTTTTCTGATCCGGCTCAGTGTTTCCTGCGTAATGCCAAGATAGGAGGCAATGTGGCCCAGAGAAATACGCTGAACGGCATCCGGCTGATCTCTTAATAACGTATTATAGCGTTGTTCAGCAGTTCCTGTTTGCAGAGAGGTAACCCGGTCTTCCAAAATTTTACAATATTCCTCCGCCATAATTCTGCCGATGGTATTCATATCATTGTACTTTTTGTATAACTCGTTAAGGTCGTTGCCAGAGATATAGTAGATCGTGGAAGTTTCCAGGAATTGGATATTCTCGAAAGCAGGCAGGTTATAAAACAGCGGCAACACCGAACCTAAAATAATATTCTCAAAACCAAACCAGGAGTTGATTTCACGGTCATCCTTGATGAAGTAGGAGCGTACCAGCCCTTCTTCAATCAGGAACAGACTGGATGAGGCCTGTCCCTTTTTGAGAAAAAAATCACCCTTGAGTCTTGTCTGAAACTTTATCCTTTTAGTCAGCTCGGTCTCAACTTCGGGGTCTATATGTCCGTATTCTTTGAATTTTCTGATAAGCGGATTCATCCTTTTATGTGACTTTGTAAGTGAACCGAGAGGAGAATTTCGATAAATTCGTAGAACCCGTCACTTTGTGGAATTGTCTGTAATAAATGTAGTCACTTCTCAGGTATTTATAATTGGTTGTAATACTTGATTTCGGAGGTATACATTTGACTGGCCCTGTATTGCCAACCTTCGTCATTAATGATTACACTTCCACCCTCGACAGTTTCCTGCGAGATTAATGTTATCAACAGATCAATCACCAACGCCTGCTATTAGCTATCTGTCTCGGACAAAACGGAGATTAAACCGATAGTCCGGACTGTTGCTGTTATTGTAAAAACTCAGGTTATGTGATTTGCCGCTGGCATTTTCCTGGATGCTGATCGTATTGCCTTCTACGGTCCAGAACTCAGCGATATCCCCGCCTTTTGGTTCTGAATTCTGGTATGAATATCCACCGGGCTGGGCATTAAATCCCGAGGTATTCGTTCCCGGAACCAATCGCCAATGATCGATCGAAGCCAGTTTTTTGATAGACTCTTGGGCCGTTGCCCGGTTCTGGCTGAAAACGACCCCTTGATTTTCAGCCAGGGTAATGTAGTCCTGCATCGTCGGAATTCGCCAGCCGGAAGGTAAACGTACCGCTTTTACCTCTTCAAACGTGTAATATTTTCCGTACATGGGTTTGTCGTTGGCTGTGTTGTAGCTTATACCACCCGGCCCGGCGTAGTTTATACTCGTCCATAGCTGTTTGCCGATCGCGATGGTTGTATATTTTTTCCCTTCGACGGACAATGTGTCGGCGATCTGGGGGATGGGTGTGGGTTGTTCCTGTGTATTTTTTTTACAGGCTGAGCATATGGCCAGTAAGAAGGCGCAAAATGCCAAAATCTTTGAGTTACGTTTTTTCATGGCTTGATAATTTTTTACACTAATCAGAATCAGTACCCAACCATCGTGACAGAGTGTGGCGGAGGCTGATCCCGGTTCCGATTGTACTGTGGAACGCAGTGCAAAAATGGATATTTTTACTTTTACCGGACGGGTATATCGAACGTTCCGCTAAAAGTGTTATTAACCGGTTCGCATTCATTCTCGCTATGGGCATCGAGCAGAGCACCTGAGAATGTACCCTTGATGTGTTGACCTGCTACATACTCTTCGATTTTTACCTCTCCGGGCGTTGAGTAATAACCTGTTTTATCCGGACAGATCTGAACGAAATAATTGTTAAATACCGTTTCTTTCGTTTTGTATTCAATCTGGCTTACCTGCTTATAATCATCGATCTTCTGTTTGTATGGATAGGAGCCTGCCTGCGTGCCAAAAACAGTGATCGACAGGTTGTCAGATGCCTCGGATCCTGCGTTAAAATTAAGACTTACGATTTCTCCGAGCTTTCCTTCTGAGACTCTTGCATCATTGTATACCTTGGTTTTTCCATCGAAAGTGACTGTTAAGGTGCCTTTGTCAGATTCAGATTTGTCACTTTTGTGACAGGCGAAAAGGTTCATTAGCAGGGCCAGGCAGGCGGCTGGTGTGATAAATTTCATACGGGTTGATTTGTTAAAATGATAAAACTTTCTGGCAATACCAGCAAAACGGTGTCAAGCGGACCTTGACTTTCGGGTGACAAAGGTGGTCGCTGATATGATTTGGAACAATCTGCTTAACTGCTAAGTGTAAAGAAGATGGCGTGAAATGTTAGTCTGAGCAGGTGAATTGATTTACGTAGCAGCACTGTTCACACCTGCCGGTAATGAATAATTTTATCAGGTTTTGATGAAAAATATGTTGATTGCCTGACGATCTGTTTTATTAATCAAATTGGAGCATTATTGACCATGACGAATCTCACCAGGGAAATTGAATTTATATCTGAGCTTGAAAAGCTCAAAACTGTGTATCGGTACAACAAGGTTATTGACCAAAGCAGACCCGAAAATAGTGCCGAGCATTCATGGCATATTGCGCTGATGGCACTGGTGTTTGCTGACCAGGCAGGATCTTCGGGTCTCGACTTACTGAAAGTGCTGAAAATGCTTTTGATCCATGATTTAGTTGAAATTGATTGCGGAGATACATTTCTGTATGACCAGGAAGGACGAAGCCAGGCTGTCATTACGGAGCGGGAGGCGGCTGTCCGTATTTTTGGCCTTTTACCGGATAATTTAGGCAATGAGCTATTTTCACTGTGGCAGGAATTTGAGGAAAGAGAGACTCCTGAGGCAAAATATGCTGCCAGTATGGACGCGTTGCAACCATTGATCAATCACTTGCTCTCGTGTAAACAGGATTTTAATCCCGATAATATGTCCAAATCGGCAGTGATTTCGAAGAAGGAATTTATTGGCGAGGTTTCTGCCAGTTTGTGGGAAATTGCGCAGGAGACAATCGACAAAAGTGTTGAAAAAGGATTGTATCATCCTTATTGATATCTGGCTTACAGGGCTGTTCAGACAGCAATAAGGCTTATGCAACCAGTGAGCCTTATTGCTATTCTTTTTAACTTTAAAAAGATACTTTCTGAATAATGCCGTCAAAAGTTTGGGCGATGTAATAGGTGTTCACTCCGCTTTTTTTGATTGAATTGGGGAAATTGAGTCCGCTAATCCACGTTGTATTTTTCCCATCAGCCGCGCTTACGATTGTTCCCGACTTTTCAGCAAATGTGTCTTTTAACCAGCTACCGTATTCAACTACAACTGGTTTTTTATCTATATCCAGTTCTATATCGGCCAGGCTTGAGAAGCCTGTCTGGTAAACAGATACCTGTCCGTTCAGGTCTACCTGATAAACAGGTGCTTTTTTAGCAGGAAACGGATACCCGCTAAAGCTGCATACCAGGAATTTCTGGCCATCAAAAACAATGCCCGTTGGCACCGGCTCTATCTGGGCCGGTTCTGCACCGGGATTGGCAATGGGCGGAATAACTGCAAAAATACTCAGCTCTTTCGTAGACGTTTTACGCCGGATAACCGCATTGGCGGCCGCATCGACAATAAACAGGTCTCCGTCGGGGCCGATGGTCAGATTAAACAGGTCTGATGCGTCGGTATCATGTTCAAAAACATGGGCTTTTACAAAAGAGCCAATATCTTCAAATTCCAGGTCCTGTGCTTTAAGTGGTTTATCACCGGGTTTGAAAGACGAAATATCCAGTTTATACAATCTACCTTCCACGCCATGGAGCATCCACAAGATGCCATTTTGAAGTACGATATGATTAAGCCCGAAAACACCACCCTCCGGACTGACCTCGGAAGTAAAACCTGTTACAACCGGAAATGCCTTCCCCTGCGTTGTAATGAGCGAAAGCTGTCCGTTGTTGGTTTTCCCGTCACCCGCCTCAGTTACCCATAATTGGCCTTGGGCATCCGCTTCCAGGCCCAGCGGAGCCGTTAAGCCGGATGCGTAAACAGAAACTGATATCGGCGCCGGAACATCATCTTCTTTTCTTGTACAGCCGGAACTTGCCAAAATTATAAACAAGAGAAAAGACGGGTACATGAATTTATTGGTCATATAGCAATGGTTTAGTTTTTGTTCAACATTGAGCAAATAGTAACTAAACCAAAAGTGACTTGGAGTGATGGAATGACCAAAAAATAGGGATGAACATCTCTGAAAAGGGACGAATGACAATAACTTTGGGAATTGAGGTAGTTATAAGTTAGAATAACTTTTGTTTACCATTTGTCGTTTGTCCGAATAAAGGGCCGATAGAATTGTCGGCATTTTCAGCATTGAAAATGACCTGATGAAAGTACGTTGCGGTTTGGTACAAATTATGTAAGCACCTGTTGTATGTTGGAACCTGAGATTGGTGCTGATACCTCGGCACTTATAACTTTTAAAACAAAAAAATAGCCGCAGAGTAGACTATTTTGATTAGAGTTTACAAAGTTTTCCCTTTGTAGTTGGTAGGGGAATATAACCATGCGTTATCATTGAAATGTTATTTTGATAAATCAATTGAAGTCAGACATCTAAGTAAAGAGTAGAAATGGGATTTGTTTCGAGAACGGCTTTTGAGAAGATGTACTACTTCCTATGGTTTATTTTTGCTGGATTTCTGTGCACGGGTTGTGGTAGCAGACAAGAACCTTTGCGAAACAAACAGGCTAAAACCATTGAAACGATTGCTGATCTGGGCGCGCTTCCGCTGTATGTTACCGACCCGAAGGACAACCCGTCGACTCCGGAAAAGGTGCATCTGGGGAGGTTATTGTTTTTCGATCCTGTATTGTCGGGTAATAAGGACGTCTCCTGTGCAACCTGCCATCAGCCGGAGTTCAATTATGCTGAATTTTTGGAAACTTCCATCGGTGTCAACGGGGTCGGGAATGGAAGCAAAAGGCGATTTGTTGAGCCCAATGATATCCCCTTCGTAAAACGGAATTCACAGAGTATTTTAAATACGGCATTTAACGGAATAAAAAATGATGAGATTTATGACCCGGAAAAGGCTCCAATGTTCTGGGATGTAAGGGCAAAAAGCCTTGAAATGCAGGCATTGGAACCGATCAAAACGCTTGAAGAGATGCGGGGCAATACGTATCATCAGGACAAAATATTGGATGAAGTAATTGCGAGGATCCGAAAAATACCGGTTTACAAAACCTTGTTCACAAAAGCATTCCCGAACGAATCGGAACCTTTAAGCCAGGTAAATTTGTCGAGGGCGATTGCTGCCTATGAACGGACGCTGATAGCCCCAAATACCCGGTTTGATCAGTATATGCGGGGAGACAGCAATGCGCTGTCTTCAAGTGAGAAGGATGGGTTGAACGCATTTTTAACAACAGGCTGCGTAAAATGCCATTCGGGACCGATGTTTTCCGACTATAAACTCCATGTTTTGGGTGTTCCCGATACGGGTAACAGGAAGGAAAGTGATTCAGGTGCCGATCAGCATTATGCTTTTCGTACGCCCTCGCTGAGAAATCTTCGCTTTACAAGCCCTTACATGCACAGTGGGAAATTTACAACGCTGGATCAGGTTTTGATGTTTTACGAAGATGTTGCGGGAGGAAAGCTATTAAATCCGAAGGTCAAGGCGCAGCAAATCGATACACTGGCGACGGATATGGATGTCAATTTTAAAGATATCTCGCGCATTGTGGAGTTTTTAAATACCCTCAATGACGATGCTTTTGATAAGACCATACCTGCCACCGTACCCAGTGGGTTACCGGTAGGAGGATTGTGAGCAGAACAATTGCGATTCACATGAGCCCGAACAAAGTTGCCTTAAAACTGAATTTCAGTTTTAAATATGGTCACCGCATTTCCTTTGATTTGAATTAGGGAAGGAAGGCCATTCTCAATTTCTACACGGACCGTTACAACTCCTTTTCGATCAATTTTCTCACCTTGTACGCCGTTGAACTCAAATGAATGATTGTCGTGATTGATGATTTTGTTTTGAACCAGATATCCGCCCAACGGCCCATGTGCATTGCCTGTCACCGGATCTTCATTTATCCCGATTGCAGGCGCAAACATTCTTCCGTAAGTCAGGATATCGTTTTGATCGGAGTCAAATGTAAAAACAAAGTAGCCATTGCAATGGATATCCTTGCTCAGCGCGGCCAATTCGGCAAATCTCGGGGACAGGTCATTTAATTTTTTTCTGCTGTTCATGGCAATCATTACCTTGGAGTGTCCGGTAGACGCAATCTGGATGGGGCAGTTTTGATTAATCTCCGAATGTTCAAGTCCCAGGGCAGCCAATAATTTTTGAACAGATTCTGTGTCAAGTGGAGCAGAAAGCTCAAAACGTCCCTGCGTCATGACGATCTCGTAGTCGCCTTCTGTTTTGATCATTTCAAGAGGAAGAATACCTACATGGGTTTTCATGCGTAAAATACAGGAATCCGGATTTTCTTCGGATGCTTTTGCATACATGGCTGCAATGGTGGCGTGCCCACATATGGGAACTTCGGTCGTTGGTGTGAAATATCGGATCATGCCGTCATAATCATCGCGGTCTGGTGAAAAAATAAATGCCGTTTCCGAATTATTTAACTCTCTCGCGATACGCTGCATTTCAATATCACTGAGTCCGTCCGCATTAATAACTACGCCTGCCGGATTGCCTTTGAACTTTTCTTTTGTAAATGAGTCAATTTGATATACGATCAGTTTTTTCATAACATTCTATCTACTTGCTTAAAGGTAACAGCAAGATGTACGGCTTGGTTTACAAAATCCACCAAAAAATAAAATTTCGCCTGGGTTATGCAAATGATCATTTTTGCTGTAAATGCTCAATAAAAACACTAAATAGTTATAATTTATTCCTGCCTTGTCAAAGACCTGTTTCCACTGATTGAAAACCGGCAGGAAATTGTATTAATAATTTGGTTATCCCCTTAACATTACTTTACTTTGTCTATCAGTCAAATAGAATATACTTTCTTTATTAACCACCAGTAAGGAGAGATTACCAAAGAGCTATTATACCAGGAATAATGATGACTTTACATTCTTCACAGGTTGTTGTTTCGTACAAAAGGGTGGTTACTTCTCATTTTTTGTCTTCTGCCGCACAGACTCATTGTTGAGGCTGTGATTTTTTTGGCTTGGACCTGGTCTTTCCGTAAAAATGGGCCGGTCTTTCTGTCATAGGCATCGCCATAACCTTTTGCTTTCCTGCTTACCGCGCATTGCTGATTTTTTTACCTATACAATTAATCTATGAACGCTCTTAATCTACCATCAATCCTATCTATGTTGAAATTTCCTTTAAGCAGGAGTGCACTTAAAAATGGCCGGCGCAATCTGTTGTTTGATTAATTCCTGGGAATTTTCCGGGTAAATTCCAGTCAATCCGTATGAAATCGTACGGCGTTTGTACAGAGATTCAAGTTGCGTATATAGTGAAAGGTTTTCCTTTCGCCGTGACCTCTTATGCCCTGACCTCTCAATATTATTTATCGAAACAGCCCGACGGACGTCCGGTCCGGGCAGTCATTTATTACTCACCTTAATGAAATTGAAGTGAAAAAAAGTTTATTATTTGTCATACTATCGGTATGCCTGCAAAGTTTGACTTTGGCCCAGGAAGTAGTTCACGGCCTTGTAAAAGATGACAGCGGGCAGACGCTCCCCGGGGCGACCGTCGTTCAGAAAGGTACCTCAAAACATGCCGTCACCGATTTGGATGGTAAGTTCAGCATACAGGCTGGAAAGGATTTACCATTTACACTTCAGGTCAGCCTGACAGGATACCAGCAGCAGGAAATTGAAATATATGAATTGTCTTCTGAGCCCGCCGAAATCGTACTGAAAACGTCCAATGTACTGGATCAGGTTGTCGTGATCGGTTATGGTTCACAAAAGAAAGGAGACCTGACGGGCTCTGTTTCTTCCATCGCAACAGCGGATTTAAAAGGCGTCCCGATAAGTTCGCTGGACCGTGCCTTGCAGGGACGTGCTGCGGGGGTGCAGGTAACGCAGTCGTCGGGTCAGCCGGGCAGTTCGGTCAGTATCAAAATCCGGGGTGGGAATTCCATCAACGGAGCCAATGAGCCTCTGTATGTTATCGACGGATTTCCCGTTTATAATAACAACAGTTATGCAGACGCCGGGGTTACCAACGGTCCGACCATTAATGCCCTTGCGACGCTGAATCCCAATGATATCGAGTCAATTGATATCTTGAAGGATGCCTCGGCAACCGCCATTTACGGTTCCCGGGGTGCCAACGGAGTGGTCATTATCACAACCAAAAAGGGAAAGACAGGGAAAAGTGTCATTACCTATGACGGTTATTACGGGGTACAGAAAGTACTCAAAAAGCTTCCGTTGTTAAATGCCCAGCAATGGGCTCTGCTGAAAAACGACGCGCTGGCGGATTCAAAAAAAGGAGCAGCATTTTCGCAGGCTCAGATTGATAGCCTCGGTCAGCCGGGGATTGGTTCCGACTGGCAGGATGCTGCATTCCGTCAGGCAGCTATCCAGAACCACAGCCTTTCCTTTTCGGGAGGTGACGAGAAAACCCGATTTGCGGTATCGGGTAACTACTTCAAGCAGAACGGTATTTTACAGAACAGTGATTTTGAACGCTATTCCTTTCGGGTGAATCTGGACAGGGATATGAACAAGCGCTTTAAACTGGGTTTCAACTTTACCGGCAGTAAAACGGCAGCACAGGTGGCCCCGGAAGCGGTTGTTCCCAATTTGCTGCAAATGCCTCCGACGATGCCGATTTATGATCCGGGTTCAGCAAACGGATTTACGCTCAGAAGTATTTACGATTCTCCACTGGCGAATCCGATTGCCACACTTTTTTTACAGGTGAATGAAACACATACCTTCCGTGGATTTGGGAATGCGTATGGGGAATATCAGATTGCCGAGGGTTTGAAAGCAAAGGTTTCGCTGGGGACCGACATATTGCTCAACAAACAGAACCGCTATCTCCCGTCTACGTTACAGGAGGGAAGCGGGCTTGGCGGACAGGGAATTATTGGAACAAAATTCACGATTGGCTGGCTGAATGAAAATACGCTGAGTTACAATAAAACCTTCAATGCGGACCATGCACTGGATGCCGTTGTGGGTATTACCCAGCAGGCTTCTACAACGGAAAATGTGGTGGCGCGTTCGGCGACATTTGTTACGGATGAATTTGGATATAACAATTTGGGCGGCGGTACGACATTTCAGAATGCCGGTTCCAATTATTTCCGGTGGACACTGTTGTCTTATTTGGGCCGTGTTAACTACACCTACAAAAGCAAATACAACGTGACACTCACAGCTCGTTCCGATGGCTCGTCGCGGTTGGGGAAAAATAACAAATGGGGCTTTTTTCCGTCAGCAGCATTTTCCTGGAATCTGGGCAGAGAAGATTTTATACGCGAGGTTCAGCAAATCAGTAACCTGAAATTCAGGGTCAGCGGCGGGATCACCGGTAATCAGGAGATATCGCCCTACACCTCTCTGGCTCAGGAATCCTATTACAGCTACATTTTTAATGGAAAGTTAGTAGCCGGTTATGCGCCAAACGGTATTGCCAACCCGAATCTGGGCTGGGAAGAAACGGCCCAGTACGATGCGGGTATCGATCTTGGTCTCTTCAAAAACAGGATCAATGTGACCCTCGATGCCTATCTGAAAAAGACTACAAAACTGCTGCTGGATGTTCCCTTGCCTTACACGACGGGTTATCCAAACGCGTTCCAGAATTATGGAAGTGTAGAAAACAGGGGGATCGAACTTGCTCTGAACACGGTTAATACGACGGGTGAATTTGGTTGGACAACCGATTTTGTGTTTTCTACGAACAGGAACAAGGTGCTCAGTCTGGGGCCGGGCGTGACTTCGGTGATTTCCGGTGTCTCGATCGCGCAGGTCGATGAAGCACTGGGATCATTTCTGGTACTGAAAACCAACGGAATTTTTCAAACCGGTGATAACATTGCCGAGCTTCCTAAATTTAATGCCAGCGACCGGGCGGGAAGCCAGCGTTACGTCGATGTAAGCGGTCCGGATGGAGTGCCCGATGGAACCATTACCCAGGCATACGACCGTGTTATAGTTGGAAATGCGCAGCCGAAGTATCTTTTTGGTTTGACCAATAATTTGTCCTATAAAAACCTGGACCTTAACTTTCTTCTGCAAGGCCAGAGCGGCAATAAGGTCTACAATGCCAATCAGGCCAATCTGGAACTCGGAACCGGGTATATCAACGGATCAACTACGTTGCTTGAACGCTGGACACCTACGAATCCAAGCAACGTCATTCACCGTGCGATCGAGAACCCGGCTGTGACCGTTTCTGACCGGTTCATTGAAAATGGTTCTTACCTGCGCCTGAAAAATATAAGTTTGGGATACTCACTACCAAAACATTTGATCTCAAAACTGGGGTTAAGTCAGCTTCGCTTTTATGTAACGGCCCAAAATCTGATCACCTGGACCAAGTACACAGGTTTTGATCCGGAAGTAAGCAAGAATGAACAGGCCACGCTTACGCAGGGAGTGGATAACGGCGTTTATCCAGCCGCTAAAACTTTCCTGGGCGGCCTGACCCTTTCATTTTAACGAAACGTATTAAAACCTGATGTTATGAAGTTCAGATTCAATAGTAAAACAATAAAAAAGATATTGGCTGCGGGCGTTTTTCCGGCGGTCCTCCTGGGGTGTGTAGATCTGGAAGAATCTCCCAGATCGTTTGTATCCTCGGATCAGTTTTTCAAGAATGAAGCAGACGCCATTGCCGGCGTGAACAGTATTTATTTCCGTTTAAATGCTTCCGGTCAGACACCCTATCTGGTGCTTTTTTCGACTGGGATGGATATGATGTCCGACGACGTGCAACCGGGTCCGGGAGCCACCAATGCTGATGTTCGGTCACAGGCCGTGTTGTCGCATTCTTCTACGGGACAGCGGGTCAGGGAAATATGGCAGCAGCATTATGACGCGATTAACCGTGCCAACATTGCGATTGAAAAAATTCCCGGCATCGTTAAAATCGATGAAAAACTCCGCGCCAGACTGGTTTTGGAAGCGAAGTTTTTACGGGCCTTGTACTATTTCAATCTGGTGCGGCTGTATGGGGATGTTCCGCTCGTTTTACAAGAAACAACAGGCCTGACACCGGAAGACCTGTACGTGGAGCGTGCACCTGCGGAGCAGGTTTATCAGCAGATCATAAAAGATCTTACCGATGCCGAGGGATTGCCTAATGAGCGATTCAGTAATGCGGCTGCCAAATATGCGGCTGGAGATGCAGGCCGGGCAACCGGAGGTGCGGCAAAATCGCTGTTGGCAAAAGTGTATCTGACACGATATGATTATGCCAATGCTATTGCAAAAAGCAACGAGGTGATTACCGGACCGTTTGGTTATGCGCTGTTTGCAGACTATTCACAGGTGTTTTTACCCGCTTACAAAAACGGAGTGGAACATATTTTCTCCGCACAGTTTGAGGCCAACGCCGATTCACACGGCAACAACCAGGCGCAGCGTGAGGCACCTACGGGGATCCCCGGTTTAAACGGAAACTTCGCGGAACAGCCGATGCCCGGAATATACCAGTTGTATTCCGCCAAAGACAAACGCCGCGATGTCTCGTTTATCACGTCCATTGTCAGTCCGTCGAATGGGCGAACCTATCAGCTGACGGTGAAAAATCCAGCTACGGGCGAGAATGTGCCCAATCCCCATTTTAATAAATGGTGGGATCCTGCCCAGGCTGGCAATCTGGCGCAATCTGCTGCTAATGTCTCGATCCTGCGTTTCTCTGACGTTTTGCTCATACATGCCGAAGCTGTAAATGAACAGGATGGCCCCACTTCTGCCGCTTATGCATCCTACAACAAAGTCAGGAAGCGTGCTGGTCTTGGCGATCTGACGCCCGGTCTGACGCAGGCACAGTTTCGGGATTCGCTGCGGATTGACCGTCGCCTGGAATTTGTGTTTGAATATTCCCGCTGGTTTGATCTGATACGGTATAAGCCGCTAACGGGTTCGGATTCTTATCTGATCAAATCCTTACACGCGGTCGGCAAAACCAACGCAGCACAAAAACATTACCTGTATCCGATTCCACAGCAGGAAATTGACAATAACCCGAAGCTGCGGGGGCATCAGAATCCGGGATGGTAATTCTGTCGCAACGATACAGTTAACGACTGGTTTTACTGAAATTATTTCAACACAATAATTGAAACAACATGAAACGAGTATTGACCAATAGAAAAATCAGGATTTTATATTTCACCTTTTTGCTGGGTGGCACAGCTTTGGCACAACATAGCCCGACGCCAGTTTTTGAGGGAAAAATCGGAAAGACGGTTGAAACAACCATTGAATCGGCCCCCAAAAATAATCCGAAAGCGCCGGCTGGTGCACCCAATATCGTATGGATTCAAATCGACGATATTGGTTATGGTGCCATATCTGCTTTTGGTGGATTAATTGAAACTCCCAATATCGACCGTCTGGCCAATCAGGGTTTACGTTTTACGAATTTCCATACAACAGCCTTTTGTGCGCCCACCAGGGCCGCTTTGCTGACGGGAAGAAATCAGCATTCGGTTCATTTCGGTTTCTTTGCGAGCAATTCGTACAACACGCCGGGATATGACGGCTACCTTCCTTTCGAAAAGGCAACGGTTGGAGAAATATTGCGGGAAAATGGATACAACACTTTTGCCGTCGGAAAATATCACCTTACACATCCGGCTGACGCTACTCAGGCAGGCCCGTTTAACCGCTGGCCGACGGGTAGGGGATTTGACCACTATTTCGGGTTTTCTCCGGAAGTTGCAGCAACGGACCAGTGGCATCCGATCCTGTATCGCGATACGCAGCGTGAGCCCGAAGATGCGAAGGGAAGACATGTAACGGAGCTGCTTGCCAATGAAGCGATCGGGTATATCTCGGGCCAGAAAGCAGCGGCACCCGATAAGCCTTTTTTCCTGTATTTCGCGCCGGGCGCGGTTCATGCGCCTCATCAGGTAGGTCAGGAATGGATCGACAAGTATAAGGGTAAATTCAACATTGGCTGGGATCAATACAAGGAGATTGTTTTAAAGAATCAAAAGGCACTGGGCGTTGTTCCGGCCAATACCAAACTGGGACCGAAAAATCCGGGCGTAAAAGACTGGAATGCACTGTCAGCGGATGAAAAGAAACTTTTTGAACGCTACATTGAAGTTTATGCAGGATTTGTTTCCCACACCGACCATGAGATCGGAAGGATCATCAACCACATTGAACAAATCGGGCAATTGGAAAATACACTGGTTGTGGTATTGGTTGGTGATAATGGAGCTGAAGGTGCCGGACGCGAAATCGGCCGTTTTTTAACAAACAAACGAGACGAAACGCCGGAGCAGACAGTATCCCGATATGTAAAAAATATTGACAAGTTAGGCACCGAAAGTTCGTCTGTACTTTATCCGGATGGCTGGGCGGCAGCAACCAATACACCCTTCCGTTACTACAAAAGTTATGGTAATTTTGAAGGAGGAACCCGTGATCCGCTCATCCTTTTTTATCCTGGAAAAATAAAGGATAAAGGCGGGGTTCGTCATCAATATTCGCACGTGAACGATATTCTGCCCACCACGCTTGAACTGGCAGGTGCCAGGGTACCGGCTGTGATCAACGGTTATTCGCAGGAGCCGATTGAAGGAGTCAGTCTGGCTTATGCGATCGATGCCGGCAACAAAAATGCGGCTGAGCGCCACAACGTGCAATACCATGAAATGACCGGATCTTATGCGATTTACAAGGATGGCTGGAAAGCATCATTCCCGCGCGACCGCTCAAAACGGATTCCGGAAAGCGAGGAAAAGTGGCATTTGTATAATCTCAAACAGGATTTTAATGAACTGGATGACCTGGCGGCTAAAAATCCGGAAAAGGTAAAAGAGCTTGCCGAGGTGTTCGATAAGGAGGCCTGGAAATACAATGTATATCCGCTGAAAGATAAATGGGAAACTGCCAACCAGAGTATTTTCGACGGCAGGAAAAAGGTGACATTGTATCCTGAAACACACTACACGGGTAGTTCTGCTTTTCGTTTTTCGAACGCATCTTACGCCATTTCCGCTCACGCGGTCATACCTGCCAAAGGCGCTGAGGGCGTTTTGCTGTCCTATGGAAATACGTTGTCCGGACTTAGCTTTTATGTGAAAAACAGCAAGCTTGTTTTTGCTTACAATTCGGAGGGCAAAGTGTTGGAACTGAGCTCGGACAAACCGATCCCGACCGGCGATATCACCTTTAAAGCCCAGCTTTTATACAGCGATAACAAGAAGGAAAAGGAAGTAACGCTGTATATCAACAATGAAAAAGCGGGAACGCTAAATCTCGGAGCCATTGCAACGGCAGGCAGCGGGTATGAGGGGCTGGAAGTTGGAAGTGATGTGGGTACCACGGTCACGCCGGCTTACAAAGCGCCGTTTAGCTTCACCGGAGTGTTGAAAGACGTAGTGATTGAAAAAATATAAAGGAAACATCATGAGCGGGAGACTGCAAACCGGCCACGGAACGCAGCCCTGCTCATGATCCGTTCTTCGCGATTAAATAACAAAGTCTTTGAGGTGACTTTTGAAAAAACATAAGAAAATGGAAAAACAAATGATCGGACTAAAACATCTGGCAATAGCAGTTGCCCTGGGATTGACTTTGAATACGCAGGAGGCCGCTGCGCAGTACACGCCTCAACAACCCTGGCAAGGCAAAATCGGGAAAACGGTTGCTGAAACAAAAACATCGCTGACCGAACATCAGGTTTTGGCAGCCAAAAACTCCCCGAACATTATCTACATTCTCATTGATGATATCGGTTACGGATCAGCATCAGCGTTTGGCGGACTTATTCCGACGCCCAACATCGATAGTTTGGCCAACAATGGATTGAGATATACCAATTTCCATACGACCGGAGTTTGCTCGCCAACCCGCACGGCTTTGCTGACCGGAAGAAATCATCATTCGGCACACGTAGGAAGCAACGCTGGTGCGGCTACGCCCGGTTACGATCGTGTGATACCATTTGAAAAAGGATTTGTCAGTGAAATTCTCAGGGAACAGGGGTATAATACTTTCGCGGTAGGTAAATGGCATTTGACGCCTAAAAGAGATCAGACGCAGGCCGGCCCCTTCAATCGCTGGCCCGTTGGCAGGGGCTTCGACAAGTATTTCGGCTTTATCGGCGGGGCTACGGACCAGTATCGGCCAATATTGTGGGAGGGAACCAACAAAATCGAGAAGGATTATGATGACAAAAAACTGTTGTCAGAGCTGATTACCGACCGCGCGATCACCTACATCGCAAATCAGAAATCGGCTGCACCTGAAAAACCTTTTTTCCTGTACTACGGGCCGGCAGCGACCCATTCGCCTCATCAGGTGGACAAAGTTTGGAGCGATAAATTCAAAGGCAAATTTGATAAGGGCTGGGACTGGTACCGTGAGGAAGTATTGGCACGTCAGAAAAAATTGGGCGTCGTACCGGCCTATGTCAAGCTGGCGCCTGGTAATGGTGGCGTAAAAAAATGGGATAGTTTGTCAGCGGACGAGAAACGACTTTTTATCCGTCATATCGAAGTTTATGCGGGTTATCTCGCCCATCTTGACCACGAGATCGGCCGTTTGGTCAAGTATTTGAAAGACATCGATCAGCTGGATAACAGTCTGATATTTTTATCCATAGGTGATAACGGATCGGCGCGGGCAGGCGGCGAAAATGGCCGTACCAATTTTGGTATCGGCGCCAATAACGCTCAGGCTGACGACATCAAAAGAGATCTGGACAACATCGATCTTATCGGAACAGCGAGATCGAATGTGTTGTATCCGATAGGCTGGGCACAGGCCACGAATACACCTTTCCGTTATTTCAAGGCCGAAGCTAACGGAGAAGGAGGCACGCACAACCCGCTGATCGTTTTCTGGCCGGATAAGATAAAAGATAGAGGAGGCATCCGTAACCAATATACCCACGTAGCTGATATTTTGCCAACCACGCTTGAACTTGTCGGGGCGAAAAAGGTAGAAACGATTAACGGCATTAAACAGGATTCCCTGGAGGGTATCCGTTTTGCTTCTTCCATCCAGAATCGCAATGCTGCCAATAACCATACCGTACAATATTATGAAATAGGAGGGACGCGGTCTGTTTACAAGGATGGCTGGAAAGCCGGTGCGTTTCATAAAAGGGGAGAGCCATTTGAAAATGATACCTGGGAATTGTTCAGGATTGAGGACGACTTTAATGAACGTGTTGATCTGGCCAAAACAAATCCGGAAAAACTGACGGAATTAAAAGCGGTTTTTGACCGTGAAGCCACGAAATACAATGTTTATCCCCTGCGAAGCGGAGGCCAAAATGAGCGGGATAAGGAACCCGATTTTTTTGAGGGAAAGAAACAGATTGTGCTCTATAACGGCCTTACACATCTGACCGAAGCGCCCGATTTTAACAACCGGTCCTTCACCATTACTGCCCATGTGGATGTGGCTGATGTAAAACAGGAAGGTGTTTTGTTTGCAATCGGCGGGCAATTCGGAGGTTTGAGCCTGTTTGTTCAGGACAGGAAATTACAGGCTGTCCACAATTTTTCGTCTGAAAAGGAGAGTGTAAATTCAGGTACGCAAAGCATACCGGTTGGCAAGTCGACGGTCAGGTTTGTTTTTCAGGCCAACAAGGCGACCAAAAATGGTGTTGCCTCCATTTACATCAATGACCAGAAAGTCGGAGAAAAACAATTTGTCAATGCCACATTTAAAGATGCTTGGGACGGGATATCCGTTGGCAAAGATGACAATACGGCGGTATCAGACAGCTATAAGTCACCGTATCCTTTTGCAGGTAATCTGAAAAAGGTAGTGATTGATTTTTAGTGAATTCTTCAATGAGTGAAATTCGTTCAGACGAAGAGTATTTCCAAAAAGATTAAAAAAGGGGCAGGGATACTTCCTGTCCCTTTTTTAAGGGGTTCCGCTGATTGTTTGGAAACAGCTATGGTTTCATTTTGGTGCAGGAAAATTACGGATCTCGCCATTCAATCGGGGAAAGGAATCGAGATAATCGCCGTTACCGGTTTCGCGTGGATCTTTGGTTGTTCGCTGATAATCGGTCAGTTTGCTTCTGAGCTTACCGATTTGTTGGAGATACTGTTTGTCGCCGATCAGATTTTGCAGACAGCCCGGATCGTTCACAATATCATAAAACTCCTCGGCCGGGCGCTTATCCGTTGCCAAGTGGAAATAAGGCGCAATCTTCGGGTCCCTCCATTCACGGATCACGATGTTGTCGGCAGACTCGTCTATGTCATGAAACGCTGTGTTTGGCGCTTCCAGCTTTCCGTTCGCATCGATTTTTTGCGGATCACCAGCCGGCCAGCGATCCGGTTTATAGTTTTTGATAAACAAATATTGCGCAGTTCTGATGCTTCGCTGCGGATAACCCAGGTTGTTGTAACGGGACGATGAATGCCGTTCACGGGAGGAGAATATCGCTTCGCGGTTACTTTTTCCTGATTTCAGCAAGGGCAGCAAACTCTTGCTTTCAATAGGGTAGGCAGGCAAAGCGGCTTTCCCGACTTCAAGAAAAGTAGCATAAACGTCAATCAGGCTTACCAGATCATTTGTTTTGAAACCTTTCCGGATTTGATTCCCCCATCGTATCGCCAGCGGCACGTGGATTCCGTATTCATACACATTGGCTTTCGCACGGGGAAAAGACATGCCGTTGTCGGCAGTAACAACAATCAGTGTATTGTCAAGTTCTCCGGATTGTTCCAGCTGTTTGAGCACTTTCCCGAGTTGGGTATCAAACCATTGTATTTCATACAGATAATCCAGAATGTCGCTGCGTACTTCGGGCACGTCCGGCAAAAATGGCGGAACTTTTACTTTATTGCTATCAAAACCGTTGGCGGCACCTATACCTTTTTGATAGGTGCGATGTGGCTCATGTGTTCCCAACCAGAAAAAGAAAGGTTTGTCTTTCTCTTTTTCGTCATAAAATGTTTTAAAGTTTCCTGCATAGTCGACATCAGAAATGCCTTTCGGACTTTGTTGTTTTTGGTCCAGAAAAGCATCCCCCGCAGGATTTCGGCTTCGGCCCGATGCTTTGAAGTCACCCGGGCTCCATCCCTTACCCGTATACCCGACCTTGTATCCAGCCTTTTCAAGAAGGTCAGGAAACACCTGAAATTCCGTTGGGAAACTGCTGGCATGGGTTCCGGCTTCCTTAATTTGCCAGCAATTGAGGCCGGTGAGAATAGCCGCCCGGGATGGACTGCATCCCGGCGACGCGGAAAATGCATTGGTGAAAAGCACACCTTCGCTGGCAATCCGGTCAAAATGAGGTGTCCTGGCAGCCTGATATCCATAAGCACCGGCATGAGGGTAGGACTGGTCATCTGCGATGACGAAGAGAATATTGGGCCTTTTTTCCGGGGCGTGGTCCGAATAGGCTTCACGAGGTTTCACACTGTAGACCGTCAGAACGACCGTGATCAGAACAGTAAAACATTTGAATACTGACATAAATTGAGTTTTTCTTTATCAATGATTTCTTGCTCCCAGAACCTCGAATCCTATTGTTATTTCAGATAGTCATATTCCTCTTTCAAATTCAGGAGCTCTATGGCGTGCTTACCCGGTCGTGGTTTTTTATCACGGTCGTTATAATAGGGAGCTGTGTCCCAGATTATTGCAGTATGTAAAGCTCGGGGATCTTTAGTGTTGGTCAGGTATTCCTCCATTTTCTGGCTCAGCTCATTTTGTATCGTCTGATAGCCGGGTTTTCCTGCCACATTTTTTAGCTGGTCGGGATCTTTATGAAGATCGTAGAGCTCATAAACCGGACGCCTGGCAAAACCAATATCAAAGAGTGGTTTTACAGTATTTTCATCCTTGTTTTTAAGCATGAATAACTTGGTGGGGGCGGGATAATGGAGCATGTGCGCATCAAGGTCACCGTACAGGGGCGGGTCACCTGCCGGCCAGCGGTCAGGCTCGTAATTTCGGATGAACAGGTAACGTCGGGTGCGGATCGCCCGGGCAGGATAACCAAGACCGTTTTGGCGGACGAAGGCATGCCTCTCGCGGGCCATCACAATGAAATCATCGTGAAGAGTTAATTTACTGTCCTTCGTTTTCCCTCGTTCCAACAGGGGAACGATACTTTTGGCAGTCATGTCTCTGGGAATTTCCAGCCCGGCGATTTGCAGAAAGGTGGGAGCAAGGTCATTCAGGCTTACCAGTTCATCAACGATTCCGGGTGTTTTGATTCTTTCCGGCCAGGCGATAATCAGCGGAACACGGGTCCCGAAGTCGTATAAATTGGCCAGTCCGCGGGGCATTTGCCAGCCATTGTCACTGCAAACGACGATCAGAGTATTTTCATATTCACCGACGGCTTTCAGTTGTCGGATCAATTCTCCCACCTGTCTGTCAAAATGCTGTATCGCGGCGTAATAATCTGCAATGTCTCCCCTTACTTCCGCATGGTCCGGCAGATAAGCCGGCACTTTTATACGATCAGGATCAATGCCGGCTCGTTTGCCTGAACCGACCTCGTAAGGCCGGTGCGGATCTTTGCTGCTAAACCAGTAGGTCCAGGGTTTTCCGCCGGAAGCTTTATTAGCACTAAGAAAACTTTCGAAACTTTTGTAAAGATCGCCGCCGGGGTTTCGTTTTCTGCCGGCTGCCTGATAATTGCCGGGTCCCCAGCCTTTGCCCTCGTAGCCGGTTTGGTATCCATTTTCTTCGAGCAGGTCAGGGTAAACCTTGAATTCGGCGGGCAGTGTTCCCCACAGGTTAGCCCCGTCTTTCAGCCGCCATACTTCCTGTCCGGTCAGCAAAGCCGCCCGGGCAGGTGTGCACGACGGAGACGCACAAAAGGCATGTGTAAACCTGATTCCCTGACTGGCAAGTTTGTCGATATTGGGTGTTTTAACAATTTTGTCGCCATAAGCACCTACATGGTTCCAGGAGTGGTTGTCTGACATAATCAACAGGATGTTTGTCCTTTTCTGCTGCCTGGTAAACGACATAACTGGCAAAAGCAAAAGGGCAAGCCCCGATACGATAATGAATGAAATAAAAATAACTGCTTTGCGACCTTGTGGCATAATGACCCGCTTAAAATGCTCCTTACTGAATCAGTTTTGCAAATTAATAGATTAAAACTTTACTTTATCGATCTATTTAATAGACTATTTTGATTTTCTTTGTTGTATTTGAAAAAAAACAATTGCGGATCGAAACGCCGAAGCGTGACACAGATGCTTTGTTTTGAGCGTTTGCTTATTTCGGTTGCTTAAAAGTTATTGCATGAAAAATAGTTTCCCCTACACCCTCATTGCTGCACTGCTGTTATTGGTTTCTGCCGGATTTGTCGTGCAAAATACTTTTGAACCCGTTGAAGTAAAACGGCCTAACATCCTGTTTTGTATTGCCGATGACGCCACTTTCAGGCATTTAAGCGCTTATGGCTGTAAATGGGTACAAACACCGGCCTTTGACCGGGTGGCAAAAGAGGGGTTACTTTTTACAAATGCCTACACACCCAACGCCAAATGTTCACCATCGCGTTCGTGCATTCTTACCGGCAGAAATTCATGGCAACTGGAAGAGGCCGCCAACCACGTACCGGATTTTCCTGTCCAGTTCAAAACTTTTGTAGAGGTGCTGGGGGAAAATGGATACGAAACAGGTTTCACAGGAAAAGGGTGGGCGCCGGGGAATCCTGGTCAGATAAACGGTAAAGTCCGACAGCTAACCGGACGGGTTTTCAATAACAAAAAACTGGACGCCCCCACGACAGCCATTTCCGCGACAGACTATGCGGGTAACCTGGAAACCTTTCTGAAACAAAAACCGGCAGACAAACCATTCTGTTTCTGGTACGGAGGGCATGAGCCCCACCGGTCATACGAATACGGATCGGGTGTTGCAAAAGGCGAGAGAAAGCTGAGTGATATTGACGAAGTGCCGGCATTCTGGATGGACAATGAGGTGGTGCGAAATGACATGCTGGACTATGGTTACGAGATTGAATATTTCGACCGGCAACTGCAAAAAATACTGGACATTCTTGCAAAAAATAATGAGCTTCAAAATACGCTGGTTATCGTGACATCGGACAACGGAATGCCTTTCCCACGCGCAAAAGGCCATGCCTACGAGTATTCAAATCATTTGCCGCTGGCTGTGATGTGGAAAAACGGCATTAAAGATCCCGGACGGAAGGTGGAGGATTATGTCAGTTTTATTGACTTTGCCCCTACTTTTCTGGAACTCGCCGGCATTACAAAAAGCGTGATGAAACCCATGGCGGGAAAATCATTGACGGGAATTTTTAAACGGGCTAAACAGCCTCGGCGCGACCATGTGCTGATTGGTAAAGAGCGTAACGATGTGGGAAGGCCGGACGATCAGGGGTATCCGGTCCGGGGCATTGTAAAGGATCATTTTCTCTACATCAGAAACTACGAACCCGACCGCTGGCCAACGGGAAATCCAGAAACCGGTTATATGGACACGGACGGAAGCCCTACCAAAACAGCAATTCTTAACGCTGGCCGGGTTGACAGAACGGACCAGCTTTGGAAGTTATCCTTCGGTAAACGTCCTTTTGAAGAACTCTATGATTTGAGAAAAGATCCCTATACTGTTGTGAATCTGGCGGATAAAAAGGATGTGCAACAGATGAAAATCAGTTTACGCACCCAAATGGAGCAGGAGCTGAAAGCACAGCAGGATCCGCGTATGTCGGGTAAAGGTTATCTTTTTGATCAATATCCTTACGCCGAGTCCAAAGTGCGGGACTATTATAATCGTTTTATGCGGGGAGAAAAAATAAAAGCCGCATGGATCCAGGAGAGTGACTTCGAGGAAGATTAATAACCGGCATTCAAAAATTAAACAATCAAAATTATGCCCCCTGAGCGGGTTTTAATGCTAAGATCAGACGGCTATGAAAATTATCATGTTCCTTTTGCTGAGCGCAGTTTGCTTTGCACAATCAGAAAATATCCCTCAGTTTTTAACAGACGAAACCGGAACCCGGGATTATTGGCCAGGGTTTTCGAAGGACGGCAAAACGATTATTTTCAGTAGGCTGGAAAAGGGTGAAAAGTGGAAATTGTTTCAGGTGCCCGTTGACGGGGGCAAGGCGACTGTTTTCTGGGAAGGCGATGTTGGAGCAACCCGGGCCTCCGTTTCGTCAGGCGGCCTTATCGCTTTTACGGGCATTGTTCCCAAAGAAAATGCAGATTTATGGATTGTAAATCAGGACGGGAAGAATGGCCGTAAAGTCAGTTTGCATCAGCATACGGGTAATCCTTTTTATCCAAGTTGGTATTCTGATGAAAAACATCTGGTTTTGGTTGACTATCAGGGTGAAAAGGGCGGTAATCTGATTGATGTGGAGCTGACTTCCGGAAAGGCAGAAACCATCACCAACCCATCGGAAATTCGTTGCGGTATGCCGAGTGTATCGCCGGATGGTGATGCTATTGTTTTCGCAGGACAGAAGCCGGACGTGACGGATCAGTATGACCAGACAAAAAACGCCATTTGGCTTTTGAAAAAAGATAAATCACTTCGCCAGCTGAGTCCCGGGTTAGGGAGAGCCCCCTCCTGGTCGCCCGATGGCAAATGGGTGGCCTATGAGTCAACGGAGGGAAGCCCGGATGGCAAGTATGCGATCTTTATTGTTTCGGCAGATGGCAGGGAGACGCGTAGAATCTGTTCCTACGAATGGGATGCCAATCACCCGGTATGGTCGCCCGACGGAAAAACGCTGGTGATTTCGGCTCGGAAGCCAGGCTCAGGCCCAGAAACCAGAATTGCTTTGTTAAAAGTACCGTGAAATTGACGTTGTTTTTAGAAAATCCGGTTTCGTTTAAAGCGTTGGTTTGCCCTTAATGTAACCCAGCGATTCCAGGAAAATATCGGTCTCACGAAGTGTCTGGATGAAACTTTCCCCTTTATTAAAAAAGCCATGGACCTGGTTCGGGTACAGGAACAATTCGCAGCGGTTGCCCGCTTCGGTCATTTTGGTTTTGTAAGCCTCGGCAGCCGAAACGGACACAAGCTTGTCTTTGGTGCCCAAAAACACAATCGTGGGAGCTGCATTGCTGACAATATTGTGGTAAGGCGAAATTACCTGATAACGGTCCCCGATTCTGTCGTATCCATATTCTCCCGGTCCGTTGTTGAAAACGGGATTAAACAAAACCAGTGCATTCGGCCGTGAACTGATACTGCGATCTTCCGAAGGGGCGTCCAATGTGGTCAGATCCGTAGCGGCCGCGACGTGCCCACCCGCTGAACCACCTGCCGCAGCGATGCGTAACGGATCAATGCCAAGCTCCGCATGGTGCTGGCGAAGGTACCGGACAGCAGATTTCCCATCAGCAACAGCTTCAAAAGGTGTGGTGTGATGACGGGATGAAACCCGGTAGTCGGCCAGGATCGTAACCATGCCTCTCGAGGCCAGGTATATGGCCTGCTTTTGAAACTGGCTGATGTTCCCGTTGATCCATCCGCCGCCAAAGAAGAAAACGACGGCAGGATAACTTTTGGAGCGATCGAAGCCGGCGGGATTAAAAATACGCAGCTGGAGGTTTACGCTGTCTATCGTTTTGTAGGTAACAATAACGGGTATCGTATCAGCCTGTGCGTTTGCCATCAGGGCAGTTCCCGTGAGAATAAGGATGAGCAGGATTTTTTGCAATGATCTAATCATCAGGTTTATGTGTTGAAAGTCAGGTTGGCTGACGGATTGAATATTTAACAGAGAAATACCGGTTATTCCTTTATGAAATTCCGCTGATTTCTTCCCCATTCGATCGGTGACCGCAGGGCTACCCCAAAAGAATTAGAATAGGATGTTACCACCCTTTGATCGCGCCACCCTGAAATATCCGTTTCGCTGCCTCCTCGACCTCTTCGGACTGGTAGGCTTTTACGTAATTCCGGACCTTTTTATCGTCCTGGTTGTTTTCCCGGGCAACAATAAGGTTAACATAAGGTGACTTTTTGTCTTCAATCAAAAGCCCGTCGCGTGTTGAAATCAGGCCCACCTTGGCTGCGAAATTATTATTGATAATGGCCAGCGCAACATCCTTGTCGTCAAGGGCCCGGGGTAATTGCGGTGCTTCGAGTTCCAGAATTTTTAGTTTTCTCGGATTTTCAATGATGTCGATAACCTTGGGCAGCAATCCCACACCGGTTTTTAGTTTAAGCAGGCCGTATTTTTCCAGCAAAAGCAACGAACGCCCGCCGTTGGAAGGATCATTGGGGATCACCACAGTATCTTCCGGTTTTAACTCGCCGAGATTTTTTATCCGCCTGGAATAACCCGCGATCGGATACACAAAAGTGTTGCCGACAATGGCCAGTTTGTACCCGCGCTGTCTGATCTGTTCATCCAGATAAGGTTTATGCTGAAAAGCATTGACGTCGACATCGCCCTGATCCAGCGCCTCGTTGGGCATCACATAGTCGTTGAATGTGATCAGCTCAACTTCCAGGCCATATTTATCCTTGGCTACTTTCTGTGCAACCTGAGCGACTTCATACTCCGGGCCGACGGCTATCCCTACTTTAATATGGTTCGGGTTATCTTCTTTCTTCGCATTGGTATTGCAGCCAGACACAGCAATGACCGCCGCAAAACCAAGAAGGCTGAAAAGGTACTGAGGGGATTTCATAGATAGCATTTTTTAACTTGACGTATGAATCATTAAGTTGAAAGCGGACGGTTAAGACGCCATCATTTTTTTCTCGCATCTGTCTAACGTGGATGGATTGAATCAGACAAAAAACCGAACTCATCCGGCCGTTCTTACAAAGTTAAGTGACAGAATCTGCTTAAAGACTATTTACTATATCTATTTTATAGAATTATATATTTTAACTGATTTTTTGTAAAAATAAAACCCACTGCACAAAGGCAGCGGGCCGGTATTTGTAATTCAGAATGGTCCTTTTTTATTTATGCGGTCCGCCTTGTTTGCTTTTCCCGGCATTTCCTGCCGCTTTCCCTGAGCGGGCAAAGCGGTCCCGTTTTCGCGGTCATACCAGTCGGGGGTGAGGTTTTTAGGAGCTGTATCACCCGTTTCGGTTTGCCATTGGCTGAGCACTTTTTTTAAGCCGGCGACCTGTTTTTTATAATTGGGATCGTCGATCCGGTTATGTGCCTGCAACGGGTCTTTGCGATTATCATAAAATTCCTCCACAGGGCGTGGCGACAGAAAAATTTCTTTCTGATACGCCGTGATGCTTCCATCCGCTTTTGCCTTTTTCAATGCTTTTGCAGAAGGACTTTGATTGGCATCGATAGGACCTTCATTTGTGAGCATGGGGCGTGCATTGGTTAAATACAAATAATCCGGTGTTCGCACCGATCGTTCCAAACCTTCATAATCATGCCAGTTGTGTTCGCCAAAAACGTAGTTTCTAAACACGGCACCGGGATTTTTTAAAAGTTTGGAAAAGCTTGAACCCTGTATCGTTTCCGCAGGTTTTACGTCCGCGATTTCCAAAAGGGTGGGCGCAATGTCGATGCTGCTCACAAGTCCCGAAACATGTTTTCCCTGCGCTTTTATGCCTTGGGGCCATTTAATCACAAAAGGCGTTTTCAGGCCTCTGTCCAGCACACGTGTTTTGGCGCCGGGAAAAGGTCTTGCGTTATCTGCCGTAAAAATAATGACCGTGTTATCGGCAATTCCCTGCCGTTCCAATTCCTTCACCAGCTCACCGATATAATGGTCTATGCGGGAGATTTCGTTGTAATAATAGGCAAGGTCCTGGCGGGTTTCTTTAGTATCGACCAGCGTGGGAGGGACGATAACCTCCTCCGGTTTATACGGATTTTCAAATGCTTCATTGGCTGACCATTCCCGGTGCGCATCGTAAGGTGCCAGCCAGAAAAAGAATGGTTTGTCAGCGGGCCGGGATTTGAGTAAGCTGATCCACTGATTTTCACCACCTTCGCCATTTATTTTTTTATTCGTCAGGAGCGTGTCATAGGCGCGGCGGGAATTTTCTCCTTCATGCCATTTACCAGCAAGGGCGGAGTAATATCCGTTTCTTTTAAGTACTTCCGGGAAATACGTCAGATGCTGCGGCAAAGGCGTGTGCAGCTCTGCGGCGCCGGTGTTATGCGGATAGCGCCCCGTAAGGATACTCGTCCGGCTGGGGCTGCATGAGCTGGCGGTCAGAAACAGGTTGTCAAATTGCAAACCTTCTTTCGCCAGCTGATCGATATTCGGGGTACGAATGGCCTTGTTGCCATAAACACCGATATCTTCCGCGCTGATGTCGTCACCAATGATGAAAATGATATTGGGTGATTTTACAGTGGAATCAGGTAAAAAAGCGCCGGCAGATAGGTAGCCGATGCCGATCAGTAAGAGCGGGAGAAGCCAGATTCTGTTTTTGTGAACTGTTTTTTTCATAAAGCATCTATTATTTTCCAATAGGTTCGTCCAGTTTTTCGATCAGAAAAGCGGCTGCGTTGGCGTCATATTCTGATTTTTTCTTTTTGACAATCTCCGCTAGTTGTGGTTTTATAGGCGCAAGTTCTGCCGGCGAGGCCGCTGTCAATGCGCTGAGGATTTGTACTCTCAGCATCGTATTGTCACTGCCCAGATTCAGGAAAAATACCGCGAGGGCCTTTTCCTTTTCTCCCAGATGATACAAGGCTTCCGCGGCGGCAATCTGCACATAATCCTGGGGATCGTCAAGCAATCCGGTTAGGTTTTTCGAGGCTGATTTTGCTTTGGCACCTAATATCAGGGCGCCCGTCGCTGCCCAGTACCGGATTACAGGATTTTTATCCTGCATTTTTTTGATCAGCAAAGGTAACTTCCGGCTGTTTCTTGAAGAAGCCGCTACTGCTGTTTCCAGAACCTTACGGACATCATACTGAGTCGATCTCACATAATCGTAAGGCGTGCCTGTTTTTGAGATTTCTTCCAGACCGGCCTCTGGTATAAAACCGGGATCGTTCAGGGTGATGATCTGGTCATAGGTCTGTTTTCGTAATTTTTCGAGGATCGTCCTGAACTCTTCCTTACCCGCCAGGTTGACAATATTATCGGGGTCGGCCGAAACGTTGTAAAGCTCTTCCGACGGTTTCTCCCGAAAGAAAGCCGACTGGATGTCATTGAGTTTTCCAGCCCGGAATTCTCTCTCCCATGACTGCATCGACGTAGCCATCCACATAAATTTGATGTGCTGTCCATAAATCCTATGCGGCATGAAGTTCGCAACATAACGGTATTTTTTGTCACGTACCGTGCGAACCAGATCTATGCCCGCGTCCATCCTGCCACGGGAGCCGAATGCAATTTTTTTCGCATCATCGGGTGTTGAGGCAGCGCCTAAAAAGGCTTTTCCTTGCAGGTGCTGCGGAATAGTTATACCGGCGAGACTCAGTACTGTTGGGGCAAAATCGACAAAGTCAACCAGACGGTCTGATACAGAACCGGGTTTCAGTGTGTTGGCCGACCGGTATTTTTCCGGGATTCGGATAATGAGCGGAATTCTTAGCCCGGACTCGTTCATAAACCGTTTGCTGCGTCCCAGCACTCCGCCGTTATCGGCGTAGTAAAAAACGATGGTGTTATCGGCCAGTCCGGCTTTTTCCAAATCTTTCAGCAACTTGTCTACCTGCGTATCCATTTCCTGGATCTTGTCATAATAAAGTGCCCAGTCATGTTTCATTTCCGGTGTCTGCGGATGGTATGGAGGAATCCGAACCTTTTCGGGGTCATGACGCAGGACAGGTTCGTCGAACGGAATTTTTTTGGCTGCGTCCGCTCCGGCAAACTGGCTGTACATTTCCCGTTTTGCGGCGGGAGAGAAAATGGAGCTTTCATGCGTCGTTTCCAAATTAAAAACGGCAAAGAACGGCTGGCCCGGTTTTCGGTTTAAATACGTAGCCTTGTTGCTGGATTCGTCCCAGGCTTGCAACTGGTCGATCGTGTTGTAATCTTTTTTTGCATTATTGGTGGTGTAATAACCCGTCTCTCTTAAATATCTTGGAAAAAATTTGACAAAATCGGGTACCGGATAGCTGCTGCGCATGTGTTCCGTGCCCAGAGATGATGGGTACATGCCGGTTATGAGCGTCGCACGTGAGGGCGCACAGACTGCCGCTGTACAAAAGGCGTTTTGATAAAGAATTCCCTCGCGGGCAAGCTGGTCTATGGCCGGAGTGGTGGCAAATTTATCGCCATAAGCGCCGATAAACGGACTGTTGTCTTCACTGACAATCCATAAAATATTAGGACGGTCGGGTGCCTGCGCGATCGCCCGGGCGGAAATCAGGACCGCTAAAATAAGCAGCTTAAATCGGATGTTCATCATGGGTTCTGGATTATGGCCGGGTTTACGTCAATGGCACTTTGCGGGATCGGGAAAAGGAGCTTGCCGGCTGAAACCGGGATGCCTTTACCCGTTAAAACGGCTGCCGCGCGACCGGTCCTGACAAGGTCAAAAAATCTGTGAAATTCGAAAGCGAGCTCAGAACGGCGCTCGTGTTCCAGGGCCAGCGCCAGGGTATTGTATTTTTCGGGATATCCACTTTGTCCAAAACCAGGCAAACCCACCCTGGCACGAACCTGATTCAGATAGGCGGGATTTTCGGTGGCCTCGGCGTAAAGAAGCAGGATGTCAGCGTAACGAATAATTTCGAAGTTTTGTCCCGCGTATCGCCATTGCGGATCAAAAAATTTAAGTGTGAACGGATAAGCGATAAACTGGTTGCTCTGCAAATCGGTATAACCCGGGTACAGGGAAAGATTTTTTCTCGGGTCTTTTTCTTCAAATTCGCCGATCAGATCGGGCGTTGGAGTATTTAGTCCGTCACCACGAAAAGTTTCTGTACTTGCAGGCAAATGAAAAGCAAAATGAAACGGTGTATAAGCTTGTTGGTGCAGACTGTTCACCTGGTTCTGACCTGCCAGATACTGCGCTTCGAGAATCGACTCTTTTGAATTTTTAGTATCAGCTTTAAAGATATACTCAAAATCCCTGGTATCGACCGCACCGTCGCGATTGGCATCGAGTGAATAGAGCCCGCTGTCGATAATCACTTTAAGTTCCAATGCGGCTTTTGTCTTGTCGCCCTGAGCCAGATATAGTTTTGCGAGCAAAGCGGATGCGGCATACCGGGTGGCCCGGCCAATATCCGTACCCGTATAACTTGCCGGCAGGACAGACTTGGCAGCACTCAGGTCGGTGATGATCTGCTGATACACCGTTTCTTTTTTTTCTCTTGCGTACTGATAACTTTCCGTTGGCGACACGACGGTAAGCGGAAGCGGAACGTCGCCCCAGGCCTGCACAAGATTAAAGAGGATCACGGCTCTTACCAGTCTGGCTTCTGCTTTCAGACGTTCCTTTAACGCTGGCTGGCTGAATGTTACTTCGGTTTTTTCCAGTTGAGCGAGCACATTGTTGGTGATGTACAAACCATTGTACGCGGTTTCCCAGGCAAGTTTCAATTTGCCGTTATCCGGCAGAATTTTATGTTTGTTAATTTCTTCCGGGAACGCATTGGCACCGCTGGTGAATTCGATATAAACGTTGTCAGAAAACAGCTCTCCGTAGAGATCGGGAATACCTCCGGCATCATAGATACGTCCCAGTTGCCGGTACACATCGTTTGTAGCCTGGATAAACTGCGCTTCTGTTTTGTAAAAACTGCCGTCTGTGAGCCTTGTTTCGGGGTAAAGGTCCAGCAGGTTTTCCGAGCAGGAAGTCAGTAAAATGGTAAGTGAAATAGCAAGATATCTTTTTATATTTTTCATAAATCCGTCAGATTAAAGGCCGATATTGATACCGAATGAATAGGTTTTGGCAGTAGGATAGGGATTGGCATTGACGCCGCGCCGCGATGCATCGGTCATATCCCCGCTGAAATTTTCCGGGTCGTACACGGGGATGTCTTTGTGAGTGAAAAGATTCTGGCCTGTCAGATAAACCCTCAATGACGAAACCCTGATTTTTTGCAGAATTTCCGCCGGGAAGGTATAACCCAGCGTCAGACTTTTTAACCGGAAATAAGAACCGTCATTGATCCAGTAACTTGAAGGTGTTTTTTCATAACCGTTCAGGTCAACTGATAACTTGTAATGATAACCGTCACCAGGTTCTGCTTCCGACCTCCATCGGTTTACAGCACTTTTGTAATAATTACGTCCTTCGTGATAAAGCAGGGAACGGTGAATGTTTTCATCCAGTACATCCGTTCCCTGCACACCCTGGAAAAGAAAGCTGAAGTCAAATCCCTTGTAAGAGAGATTGTTGGTAAGTCCCCAGATAAAGTCGGGGTTGTAATTTCCAATCTGGGTGCGGTCATTCGCGTCAAGTTTGCCGTCTCCGTTGACGTCAGCGTATCTTCCGTCGCCCGGTGTGGCCGTGCTGTAATGGGCGGGATCAGAATCAATTTCGCTTTGATTTTTGTAGACCCCGTCATATTTGTAGCCATAATAACTAAAAATAGGGCTGCCTACCTGATTGATTTTCTGCATACCGCTGAACACGGCCGGTGTAAAAATCATCGGGGCGTTATCGGGGCCAAGGGCAAGCAGCTTATTACGGTTCCCGGAAATATTGAAGCGTGTACTCCACCTGAAACTTCCTTTGGATATGTTGTGTGAAGTAATGCTGAGTTCTATACCCTTGTTTTCCAGTTTTCCGATGTTTTTGAATACGCTGGTAAACCCGGATACGACGGGTACGGGGACATCCAGCAATAGTCCGTCCGAAACAGATCTGTAAAAGTCTCCTTCGACATTGATCCGGTTGTTAAGTAATCCCAGGTCAAAACCAATGTTAAACTGCTGCGTGCGTTCCCATTTCAGATCGGGGTTCGTGATCGCCGAAGGGTAGTAGGAAGATCCCAACGTGTTTCCAAAAGCAACGCGGCCCTGTTGTACAGAGCCTATCCAGCGGTAGTCGTCAAAGCGGTCGTTTCCGGTAAAACCATAACTGGCGCGGAGTTTAAGCTGGCTGATCTCGGGGATGGATTTAAGAAAATTTTCCTGCGATAATACCCAGCCAGCAGAAACGGCAGGGAATAACCCCCATTTGTTGTTGGGTGCAAACCGCGAGGATCCGTCACGCCGTAAACTTGCAGACAGCAGATATTTTTCTTTGAAATTGTAGTTTAAACGACCAAAATAGGAAATGAGTGCACTCTTGTTTTTGTTATCCATCGACTGGAAAACCGTTCTTCCGGCACTTAATGCTTTTAATTCGTCATTATCGTACCCACGCCTTTCTTGCAGGGTGTAATAATAATTGCTGCTGTTGTACTCGGTACCGGCCAGGGCAGAGAAATTATGGCTTCCGAAACTTTTATCGTAGGTCAGAAGATTCTGATAAGTGAAATTCAGCGTTCTGGCGTTTGCTACGGACATGCTGCCCTCGGTGTAATAGGCGGGGCCGAGCTGATGATCTCTGGCTGCATACGTATCGTCGTCCGTACGGTTGTAAAAGTAATTTAGTGCCGTTTTGAAATTCAACCCGGGCAAGAGCTTTACGCTTGCGAACATATTTCCCAGTGCGTTAAATCTCCGGTGCCGTATATCATCCGTAATCCGGTACAACGGGTGTCCGTTTTGCGGGCGAAAAAGAATGGCGTTGTAATTTTCAAAACCCGGCTGATTTGCAGGAGCGCCCAGATAACCATTTGCGCTGTAAACCGGATAAATGGATGGATACTGCACGGCCCATTCTGCAATCCGGTTGAAGGGTTCACGTTCCTGATCCAGTGCCAGATTGACCGAACCGCCAATTTCAAGCCAGTCAGTCACCTTCGTAACGGTGTTTAACCCCAGCGTGTATTTGCTGTAATCGGATGTCTGGATAATGCCTTTTTGTTTTACAAAACCGCCTGATACCAGATAGTTGGATTTATCGGTTCCACCGCTTACGCTGAGATCCACTTTGTTTATGGGGGCGATGCTGTAAATTTCATCCTGCCAGTCGGTATTAACCAGTGTTTTTGGGTCGTCAAAGGCCGCAGGCCATGTGTACCGGTATTGTTTCCGGGCTGCAAGGGTGTTGGGTGCTGACGGATCGCCGCCGCTTTTTATCCAACCGTTTTGTGCTGCGTCTATCGAAGCCTGAGCGTATTCGGCGGAGTTCATCACCGGGATTTTATCAATCACCTGCTGAATGCCGGAGACAAAATTGATATCCAGTTTGGCGTGTCCGGATTTTCCTTTTTTGGTGGTGATCAGAATGACACCATTTGCGCCCCTTGAACCATAAATCGCGGCGGATGAGGCATCTTTCAGCACCTCGATGGATTCGATGATCGCCGGGTTGATCAGATTGAGATCATAATTTGGTGTAGGCAGGCCATCGATGACGATCAATGGTGTGCTGCCCGCAGAAACAGAATTGATGCCACGTACCTGTATGGATGTTGAAGTCCCAGGTCGGCCGTTGGCCGTGATCACCTGAACGCCCGAGATTTGGCCATACAATGCCTGCCCGATTTCGGGGGATGGCCTTCCGGCAATTTCCCTGTCTATTTTTACAGTGCCCACAGATCCCGTGATATCACCTCTTTTCTGCGTTCCGTATCCTACAACGACTACTTCATTCAGTTTTTGCAGGTCACTGCGAAGGGTGACATTGATGACAGACTGGTTCCCGGCAATGATTTCCTGTTTGATAAACCCGATGAAGGAAAATACCAAAACCGTGTTTTCTTCGTCCACTATGGCCAGGCTGTAATGGCCATGCTGATCCGTCACAATACCTTTTGCCGAGTTTTTGACCAGAATGCTGACACCGATCAGGGGCTCATTTTTTTCATCGGTAACCTGTCCTTTTATAATTCTTTCGACAGGTCTGGCAGGACTTAACCCAACCGGCTCTTCAGTCTGCGCGGCAGAAGGATTCGGCTGCTGGCCAGTGCTCAAAACGATTACTTTGGAGGTTGCCTGATAGTTGATGCCCAGCGGCTTAAGATAGGTATCCAGAATCGTGCCGATTGGTTCATTGGCCGCTTTAACGGAGACCTTGCGATTGGAGTCAATCACTTTGGGGCTGAAAACAAACCGGACGTCAGCCTGTTTTTCGATTTCCTGTAACAGATGACTGATTTTCTGTTCCTTTATATTCAGCGAAATCCTTCTGTTCAGCAGGTCCTGGGCATGAGTTTCACTGGCAAATGCACCTTGTAAAAAGACGACGGTCACCAGGAATTGTACCAGGCCGATTTTCATAAGACGGATCCATTGATTGTGAGCAAATACACTTTTTTGCATACCTTTAAGGGGTTTTGTTATGGTAAAACATGTGATGAAACTTTCCGGAAGAGTCTCTCATTCTCGAAAACTGTAAGACTTTCCGGGCAACTTTGGGCCGGCGTTGTTGCAAGCAACGCTGGCTTTTTTATTGATTAATCTGGGTATTACTGACTGGTTTGAAAATCCTGATTTGTATTTTAAATTGTATGATCCCATGATCAGCAACCGTCGCCGTTAATGGTCACCTTTCCTCTGTGTATGGTATAAGTGGCGTTAATGGCCAGACAGATAGCATCCAGTTTTTCAAGAAGATGCAGACCCGTGAGGTTGGCCAGTACGGTGCAGTTTCTCAATTTTTGCGTGTCAAATTCAATCTGTACACCATAAAACTTTTGCATCCCCTTAAATAACTCGGCTACGTTTCTTTCTGCCTGCTGCCCGGTCGGATTAGTATTTTCGCTGTAAAATGAATCGTCCGTATTGCTTTTTCTGAAACTGTTGTCTTGTTTGGTCAGTATAATCTGCTCGTTGGGTTCGAGTATATTCAGTGCTGGCTTTTCAAGGTTTTCAGGTATTTTATCTTCGAAATAAACAGCCACTTTCCCGGTTTTTACTTTGACGGTAATGGCGTCATCAGCTTCAAAAGCGCGGACATTAAAACTCGTCCCCAGGACTTTGGTAACAGACTTGCCGGCATATACGAAAAAGGGGCGGTTGGGATTCCGGCTGATTTCAAAAAATGCTTCACCCGTGAGCTGGACAAGCCTTTTTTGTTTGTCAAAATGTTTTGGAAACGTGATGTTGCTGCCTGGTTTGAGTACCACAGCGCTTCCGTCTTCAAGGCGGATGAGCTGAGCAACACGACTATGATTGGTTTGGCTAATATTTTCACTTTTAGCTGTCTGTATAAAGCCGGATGGTACATTCAGCATTCTTTTCCCAACGATCATTAAGCCAGCGACCAGTATCACCGAAGCTGCCACGCGCATCAGCGTTGTCAAGGGAAGCATGGGTGCTTGTAGGACTGGTTTACGGGATGTATTGGAAAAAATTTGCTCCATTGCTTCGAGTCGGTCTCTTTCTGGTAGCTGGTTTTTGTCGGTTTTTACAGCACGGATAATGTCCTGCGCTTCCAGAAAAACTTCTGCCTGGTCCTGATGATTGGCCAGCCATTTATTTTTTGCGAGTTCCTGTTCAGGTGTAGGATGAAGGATCAGTTTTCTGAAACTGTCGTCCCATAATAGCTGCTCCAATGTGTAATTGAGGTATTTCTCCATGTCTGTAAAATTCTCTTTCAAATGACATTAGACATGGCCCTTTTGGGCATACCCTGTTTTTGTTAAAATATTTTGCAGGAATTTTTGATCGCTAGAAGAGGTAGTCGAAAAAGACGGTCAGGGAAACGGACACCTTCGATACCCAGCTGTTTCTGATGAAGTGAAAGGATTTCTGCAAAAAGTTAGACACGGACTGCGGTGTGATCTGCATGATCTCCGCAATTTCGCTACGGTCCAGATCCTGGAAAAAACGCAGATAGATCACTTCTTTCTGTCGCTGAGGCAGTTCATTCAATAAGGTGGTGATTTTACGTGTGAGAAAAACACTCTCTTCACGAACGATCATCGAATCTTCAATGCTGAAAACAGTCTCAAACAAGCTTTCCGGTAAGGAAGTCTGTAAATCGATCAAATCATATTTAACTTTCCGGTGAATCCTGCGGCGTAATGACGACAATAGGTAGGCGCGTACCGGAATGGCACGGTTCAGGGACTGCCGTTTTTCCCAGACATTTAGAAAAACATCCTGGATACAGTCTTTGACAAGATCTGTATTGCGGGTGAATTTTGAACCATACTGATACATCAAAGCGTAGGTCGTGTCTACCAATGCTTCAAAGGCTGCGGAATCGCCCGCAATAAATAAATGCCATAGTTCCTCTTCGGATAGAGATGCGGCCATGGATTCTCTTTTAATGATAACTCGGGCATGTTTAAAATCCCGGGAGATGCAAATATAATCTTTAATTTATTTTGTCCATAGAATTTATAGAGTATATTTCACTGCAAACTTATTTACTGTGAATACGGTTGTTAGCCTATTCAAATGGATCCCTACATCGATTTGGCAGCTCTGAATTCATTTAACGCAAGCCCATCCAGAAATTCATTCGAATAGATTAATTTCAGAAGATCAGTGTAACGCTTGTGAAAATGAATAACACCGGCCTTGATTTCAAACAGTTCCCCCTCGTCTGTTTGGCGTTTTGGTCGTGTCAATAGGCTGAAATACAGGGCATCCACGATGCTTTGCTGTCTTAATATCCTGCTTCGCGCGCTCTTGTTAAAGGATAGGGAGATTTTGCTTTTAATCAGTTTCGGGAACATGCAGCTTTTGCCCATACTGACTTCATTGCTAAGCCGTATTGCTTCCTTTTGCTGATCCGATTCGTTAAAGGTCAGCACAACACCATGATCGGGCTCAAAAGCAGTCCGCCGTGCTAGTTTGAGGGTCAGGTTTGGGGATATTTGGTTGAGCGAAAAAATGACCCTGGTGATCGTAGCGGAATCCTCTTTATCGACGGATCCGTATAGATGTATATTTGTTTCTTTCGGGTGTTTTAACAATCCCGCTCCGGTAAAACATCTTTCTACCTCACTATCGAGGTCTCTTGGAAATTTCTGCCATAGGTTCTTAATTTTTTCAGCTGTATTGACAGCATAAAGTACATCCGAAAAGTCAGTTTCAAACGACTTTCTGGGGAAGTTGACGGGTATTGCGGGTTCGTACAAGAGCGACAGGAGCTGACGATCTAAATTGGTAAAAGATTTTTCCGGATTGTAATTTTGAAAAAAAAGACTGCGCGGATGGGTATAGCTATCGCCACCGATACCGAGTGACTGCACGATTTCCTCCAATACAACATTTTGCCTGCCCAAATGCGCGGAGTCATTTTTATTGTAACAAATCCCGATACCTGCCTTGCTTATTTCGCCATCCTGGCTGGTCACGTGGCCAATGCCAAAATGTGCAGAAGTATCGATTTCACTTTTTAAACGGTTGTCCAAATTAAGATAGGTGCTCACTTCTTCGAAATTTCCGAATAGTATATTGATTGAGCCAGAGTCTCGTGGCTCGCCCAATATACATTCGATGGGGAGATTTAATTTATTGATCTCTGCAATCGACTTCTTCACGTATTCTATTTCTGAACTGGACGGATGACCAAGCAACACGATTTTAGGATTTGATTTCCATTTTGAAATGTTATCGAGTTTTATTTTACTATAATCTTCATGAAAGACCGTTTCGTAGAAATAATTGATTGCCTCGGTATCATATTTACTCTTTAATTTCGCCAAATTTTCAGAACTGATCGAATCATCATTCTTATTTAGACAACCTGAGAGTAGTATGGGTATGATCCACATCCATAAAGACTTCGACTTGAAAAATGATGGCATTGGTCAGGTTTTGTAAAAGTTGGAGTTGGTATTACATTCTTTTTCTCACAGATGATCTTTCTCTGGGTCAAATTATTAAAATTGCCTGAAGTTTCAAGTTTCTCTGTGAACTTGTTTTTTGACGGAGCGCTATTATGCCCTGGAAACCACAAATAAGATTTCTGGCAAAATGTGCTTTATCACGAAAGGCCCTAATAAACCACCATATTAAATTGTATTGTTTAAAAAACTTTGTTTTTCTTAACTTTACAGAATGGGTAATCACAGTATAAATACGCCTGATTTCAATAGCGAGATAAAGTTAAAGGGCTTTAAAATATATAAAACCGATAGCAACGCAGCTGGGCATAATTACAGCCGCAAAGATTTCTATAAAATCAGCCTGACTTCGGGAAAGTATAGTTTTCATTATGCGGACAGAAGTTTTGAGACTGACGGACCGATATTGTTTTTTGGAAACCCGCGAATCCCTTATTCCTGTGAAGTTCTGAGGGCAACTACCGATGGTTATGCATGTCTTTTTACTGAGGAGTTTTTGAAATTAAACGAGCGCTCTGAGAGCCTTCTCCAATCGCCGCTGTTTAAAATAGGCGGTACACCTATTTTTTCATTAAACCATAGTCAAAGTGATTCTGTTGCGTCTATTTTTGAAAAGGTGCTAATGGACCAGGATTCTGACTACATATTTAAGGATGAGTTGATTAGGAATTATATTAGCCTGATTGTTCATGAAGCACTGAAAATTCAACCGGCAGAAAATTATTCTAAAAACAAGAACGCTGCACAGCGTATCACTTCGGTTTTTCTCGAACTTCTGGAAAGGCAGTTTCCGATTGAAAACGCCGCGCGTCCGCTCGAATTGAGGACAGCACAGGATTTTGCCGGGAGTTTGTCTGTGCATATTAACTATTTGAACAGTTCAGTAAAGCAAGTTACTGGTAAATCTACAACGACACATATTGCTGACAGGGTTATCAGCGAGGCAAAAGCGCTGTTGCATCATACGGATTGGAGTGTTGGGGATATTGCCTATGCTTTGGGTTTCGAATACACCACCTATTTCAACAACTTCTTTAAGAAAAGAACGGGACAAGCACCTAAGTCTATCAGGACTCTCAATCTTTGATTTTCTTATATTTCTCTTTGTTTTTCATTATTTATCGCCCGGAGGAACACAGACCTTTGTATCCTGACAGCCAAAGTGTCAGAGCGAGGTTCAGAATAGATGTGTGCATAAATGAATAAACTGAAATTATAGAATAAGTAAAATCAATGGAAAATTATAAAGTTTGGCTTGTAACCGGCGCAGGGCGCGGTATGGGTGTGGATATCGCAAAAGCGGCTCTTGGAGCTGGTGATAAAGTTGTCGCAACCGGGCGTAATACGGAGAAAGTGGCCAAGGCCATGGGAGAATCAGAAAACCTGCACATAGAGAAGCTGGATATAACCGATACGGCTGATGTGGCGTCTGCGATTCAAGTTACGATCGAGCGATTTGGTCGCATTGATGTGCTGGTTAACAATGCTGCCAGCTTTTATGCCGGGTATTTTGAAGAGCTGACTCAGGAGCAAATCGAAAAGCAGATCAAGACGAGCCTTTATGGGCCAATGAATGTGACACGTGCTGTCTTACCGCATATGCGTAAACAGGGTTTTGGACATATCATCTCGATTTCTTCGACCGCGGGTCTTGTCGGTTTTGAATTTGGAACCGCTTATGCTGCATCCAAATTTGCTCTTGATGGCTGGATGGAGTCTCTTCAGGCGGAGGTTGCACCATTTGGCATTCATACTACTATTGTGAACCCTGGCTTTTTCAGGACAGAACTTCTTACCAAGGAGTCGACAAATTATGCTACCTCATCCATAGAAGATTACGATGAGCGCAGAAGACAACAAATGGATTTTTGGAAGGGTGCGAATGGTCAGCAGTCAGGTGATCCTGCCAAACTTGCTAAAGTGCTGATTACCATTGCAAATCTGGAAAAACCACCGTTACGCTTTATTGCCGGTGCTGACGCAATCGGTACTGCTGAACAAGTGATCGCAACACTTCAACAGCAGGTCGATGCTCACCAGGATCTATCGATTTCTTTGGGTTATGAAAATTCTTAGTGACAGGTACGGAGATATAAGGATGTTTATCAAGACTATCCTTATATCTCCTCGTGATGCCGGCAGATTATCCGGAAAAAAAATCTGACGATTTTATCTGTTGAACTCATGATAAAAGTCTAGTTAATACCGCGTTTCGTCGGGCGTTTACAATCCTGGTCAGTTACGACATTTTAGATCGGTTCAATCCCTTCACATCTTTTTGAAAGTAAGAAACATGATACTGTGAGGTGGCATTTCAAGTGCTCCTGATTTTACTTTTTTGCCTTTTATAGCTGGAATGTCGTTTTTCGCGGTGAGTGAAAGCACTGTTCCGTTTAATTTTACTTTTTTGGTAATTAACTCGTCGGCGGTGAGCAGGTACTGTTCAGCGTCCGCCGGGATGCTTATTTGTGTCGCAGAATTGTTGGTGTTTAATATCAAAACGGCTCTTCCGTCAGCATTGTTTTTAAGATTATGGGCAAAGATATCTACCCCGGTTGTCAGGCTGCCGGCATTGTAAACCCGGGTTCCCATAAACTTGTTCCACAACAAAGCCGACCAGTAGTTAGGCCTCGGATTATGGGTGTCGTGATCCAGCAAGGCATATTCGCTTCTTGCAAGGGTATTGTGCATCACCACCTGAACTCCTTTTTTTGCAAGCCGCCCAAGCTGCTCCAGGTATCGGAAGCTGTCAATATAGGTGGCTGCCCAAGGATTGCCTCCGCAGGCACTTTCAGCGGTTTCAGTGAGCCAGATGGGTGCGCCGGGAACATATTTGTCTCGTGCATTTTGATAAAATTCGAGACCTTTTTCAGTCTTGGCAAGCCACTCGGCCGACAAAGCGTTTTCGGGTTTTTGACTGCCCATGCACCGTTGTGACACCGTGCCATAGTAATGATAGGTAAAAACATCAAATTTCGGATTGGGTGAACTACCCAAAAGTTTGTCTATGGAAATATCCAGTCCCGATGGCAGTATACCACCTTCTCCGGTGGAGCCCGGACCGATGATTTTCATTTTGGGCGCGGCCGTTGACGCGAAATTTTTAAACGCCTCAAAGTCCCGGGCAAAGTTTGCTCCGTTGTATCCTTTTGGCGCATCTCCGTGGTTGGCATGGGATGGCTCATTAAAGAGTTCGGCGGCAACAATTTCACCTCCGATCGAATTGGTATAATCTAAAATCGATTGCACCTGATCGGATTTCCAACGACCATTCTGGTCTTTCATTCCTTCACTGATTGGAAAAGACGTCACCAATTTGCCGTTAACGGTTTTACAGAAATCGATCACACCTTTCCATTGCGGGCGGGTCAGCACATTTTTAAATCCGGTAGGAGGGGTAGTCAATGTGGCTTCGTCATTATTCTGAAAATAGATGGCATTGGCCCAGGTGCCGCTTACCCGCACGTAGGTAGGACCCAGGGCAGATGCCAGGTTTCGCAATTTCTGTTCGTACAGATTAATCGGTTCTATCTTCCATTTTAAAGCCGCAAATCCTTTTTTATCAGAATGTTTTTTGACTGAATCGATCAGTGTGTAGGGAATCCAGAAATCACCGCCAATGACTTCGCACATCTCCACATTAAACGACTGGAATCTCTCATCCACTGTACCGATAAAACTCATTTGCTTTAAATCAATTTTATTTTGCTTAGATCCGTCGGCAGCGGGCTTTTGGCCAAATGAAGGAGTGGTAAAGCCAATGATCAAGGCCAAAAGCGGATGGAATGGTTTTATTTTCATGTGACAGGAGTTTTTGTATTTTACATCACCACTTTTTTCATCATCTTGCCAATGATGTTGGTCGAAAATTTCGGATTGAAGCGGTAGAGCAGGTCCAGTATTGCAGCATCTTTTCCCACCGTTGCACGAAACTTATTTTTCTCCATGGCCGCGATGATTATCTCGGCAGCCCTTGTCGGAGATAATGCCATTTTGCTTGCTTTACCTGCATTTTTTGGATCGCTCAGGTCTATTTTGGGTTTTCCCAAACCTGAATTTTCGGTGATATTGGTCGCAACGGCTCCCGGGTGTACAATCGTCACTTTTACCGATGTATCTTTGAGTTCGGCATAAAGTCCCTCTGTGAAAATTTTAACCGCCGCTTTGGCTGCACCGTATATCGTCTGTTTTGGAAAAGGAATAAAACCTCCCATGCTTGAAATATTGACAATATGCGCTTCCGGCCGTGTTAAAAAAAAGGGCAGAAATACTTTGGTCAGATAAACCGTTCCATAGAAATTCACATTCATAATCCTCGTTATTTCCTCGATCGTCAGGTCATTGACGGGAATGAATTTCTGGATAATGCCAGCATTGTTGATGATGCCATCAACCGAACCAAAATGCCTGATTACCTCGTCGGGCAGGGCCATGACTTTTGCCTGATTTGTGATATCGAGTTCAAAGGCCTTGAAGCGGTCATCGCCAACGTCGGCAATTCTTTGTGTTTCGGTGAGCGCATTCAAATTGATATCGATACCGACAACACGGGCTTGCTTTTGCAATAATTGAAGGCTCAATGCCCTGCCAATACCACTTCCTGCACCTGTTACTACGATTGTCTTGTTATTTACCTGCATATGAGTATGCCCCAGTGTTTTAAAGGAGATAGTTCTGGCGCAAGAAGTTTTTTCGTGAGGGATAAACTTCTTGCGGAACTTTACTGCCTTGCCCAACGGGAGATTAATTTGGATGAATAGTTTCTCTGCTTCATTAAGGGGACAATGACCAGGCTTATTCGAGTTTAAATTCCACTCCAAAAACCAGCATCAATGAAAGTTGTTCCGGGCTTGGATTTACGAAAGTCAGATATACGTCATGTAGCTCGTTTTGGTCATTTTCTGGTATTTTGATCGGGATTTTTGCCGGTTTCATGCTGCCTCCCGCTTCGATAAACGGCGACTTTCCAATGAGAGCGCCCTTGGCACTGTCTAACCTGATTTCAACCGCTCCGCCTTTCATAATCACGCCTTGTTTGGGCGCCATCGCGGTTACAATGATCTCGCTGACGTGCTGCATATCAATTTGTCTGAGCACTACAAAAGCGCCGTCTTTGCCGGGGATAAGCATGTTGTTATTACCGGAGGCGACTTTCCTGACTTCCTCATAGGCATCGAAGGCGGTCAATCCTATTTTTGAATTTTTCAGCACCAGTGTTTTTTCATCTTTCAGAGCGGGCAGTCCCTTCGTTCCCTGATCCTGATAGGCTGCCCTGACAATAAATACGCCTTGCCCTTTGTCTCCATCCGGAAGTTTCGCTACAAAATTACCTTTGGCAAGCAATGATGTTGTTGCCTTTTCATCGGCGATATTTAAAATGTATTTGACGATTTCCTCTGCGTTTGCCTTCGAAATCTGCGGATGAGCGGCCATCGCAGTTTCGCCCCAGGTACCGCTGCCGCCGTTGATAATTTTCGCGGAAAGTTTTTCAATCGCCGTGTCGTTTCCCTTGTATTTCTGTGCAATGTTCACATAAGTCGGCCCGATCGATTTTTTATCACGACTGTGGCAAGCCATACAATCGCTGGCGTCCATCAGAATTTTGCCTTTTGCGGTAAAGGCCTTCATATCGGCGGTTTGGTGACCTTGGGCCACGGTGATTTTGTCGTATCCTTCGGCCAGATAATCAATAGTGACGGCAACCCGGTCTGCACTTATCCCACTGCCCAACTTACCATCTTCTTTGTCTGTTACGTTTACGTCGTAGGTAAAGGGCTTATTGGCAGCGTAAAAGGATTTGTTGCTTCCTGGCATATCAACCTTAACAACAGGAGCTTCATTACCGGCAGTGATTTCCAGGCGCTGCGTGCTAATACCTCCTTTGCCATCACAAACGGTGAGCGCGGCGGTATAAACGCCTTTTTGTGCGAAATTGATCGCGACATTTTCCGTTTCAAATGACTTGTTGAAACCGTTTTTAGAAGTGATTTTCCAGTGATATTTTACCGGATCTCCGTCGGCGTCCGTTGTACCTTTTGCAGATAATTTTACGTTAAGCGGTACAGAACCACCCATTTTATCGGCTGCCAGTTTGATTTGCGGTTTGCGGTTTCCCGCGTTGTATTCGATCCGTGTCAGTCGTGCATCATCGTTCTGAGCAAACCACCCCGCGCCGTATTCGAGCATGTACAAATCTCCGTTGGGTGCAAATTCCATATCCATGGGGTTGCTGAATTTCTGACCGGGCATAAAACGTTCCATGGATTCATATCCGCCATCTTTGTCCATTGTTACCGCCATCACCCAGCCGCGCATCCACTCGTAAATAAATAATTTTCCGTCATAATATTTTGAAAATGAACGGGGTGCATTTTTGAACTGGTCGCTATAAAAAACGGGCCCCGCCATGGCATTGCGGCCTCCGTTTCCCATCAACGGAAACTCTTTTGACTCGCCGTAACCATACCAAATAAACGCCTTTTGTGCGGCAGGAAGAACCTTTAACCCGGTATTATTCGGTGAATTGTTGGCGGGTGTAGCAGCATCCCAGGCCGGTCCTGATTTTTTGGTTTCAAAATCGTATTTTAAATAGGGCTTATTTTCTCCTACAAAATATGGCCAACCAAAATTTCCGGCTTTTCGGGCCTGTCCGATTTCATCAGCGCCCTCAGGTCCCCGGCTGGCATCCGCTTTTGAAGCATCGGGACCTACCTCACCCCAGTATACGTATCCGTTTTTCTGATCTACCGAGATTCGATAAGGGTTACGATGCCCCATGGAAAATATTTCCGGGCGGGTCAGGGGAGTGCCTTTTGGGAATAAATTACCCTCCGGAATGGTGTAGCTGCCATCGGCGGTTGGTTTGATCCTTAAAATCTTGCCCCGTAAGTCGTTGGTATTGGAAGCTGATTTTTGGGCATCCCATGGCCCTCTGCCTTCGCGTTCATCGGTCGGATTATAACCATCGATTCCCTGTGGATTGGTGTTGTCGCCGGTGGAAAGATACAGATTGCCATCCTTGTCAAAGGCAATCGAGCCTCCCGTGTGGATGCACTCCTGCCGTTGTACAGGAATTTCCAGTAATACCTTTTTTGATTCGATGACTAGTTTGTCGTCCCGGAATTCGTAGCGGGTCAGGACATTTTTGGGTTCATCGGGTAACGAATAATACAAATAGATCCAGTGGTTTTGAGCAAAATTAGGGTCTTTTTGAAGTCCCAGCAGCCCATCCTCGGAAATTGTACCACCACATTTCAGGCAAACAGGTATGGTAGCAATGGTTTTTAGCTCTTTGGTTTTGTCATTATATAACTTCACTTCTCCTTTCCGCTGAATAAACAAGACACGTTCGTTATCCAGTATCGTCAGTTCAGTGGGTTCGTCCAGTTTATCTTTCAACACCACTTTCGTGAACCGGTTTTCTTCAGGCCTGGCTTTGGTATAATCCAATGGTTTTGGTGCATCACCGCCAGCGGCATACTTAATACCTGCGTACAGATGGTTCAGGAACAGCGGGTCGGAAAAAGTTTCGTCCGTATGCCCCATGGCGGTATAAAAAGAACGGCCTCCGTCAAATTCCTGATACCAGCTCATGGGGTGAGAATCGCCATTTTTACCCCCTTGATAGCTTTTTTCGTCAAGTTTAAGTACGACGTTTATCTTGGGAGAAATGTCTTTGAAGTTGTAAAATTCGTCTGTTTTCTCAAACGTGTCTGGCATTTCTTTTGTGAGCCAGTGATTTTTTTGCGTTACAACAAATTTGCCATTCTGAATATTGTTGGGTGTCGGATGGTCAAGAAATACCGCACCCGCTAATTTGCCATACCAGGGCCAGCCGTATTCGCAATCGGTGGCGGCGTGAATACCCACGTAACCGCCTCCAGCCTGAATAAACCGCTCAAATGCGTCTTGCTGGTTACTATTTAACACATCGCCGGTTGTGTTTAGGAAAATGACAGCATTATAGTTTTTAAGATTTTTATCGTTGAATTCAGAAGACTCTTCTGTGAAATTTACGGAAAAGCCTGTTGTTGCGGCCATCATTTCTAATGCCTTTTTACCTGCCGGTATTGATTCGTGCCGGAATTCTACCGTTTTACTAAATACCAGTACTTTGGTGGCCGACTGTGAAAAACACAGAAGTGGAAGGAGTATGCATAAGATTGCACTCAAAAATCTCCTTGATTTAGCTATCATCCTTTTTACTTATTTAAATATTTCAAGACAAAGTTAGAAGAATAATTTTTATTGTATATAAATTAATACAATAAAAATTATAAAAAATATTAATTTACTATTGACTAGTTAAAGGATTCTCTAAATTCGCTTTATAAATGAAAAGGTGAAATTTATTAAACCGGCGTTGAAGTGCTGTAAGGTGAATTTTTTACTAGTTTTAACTGAAAATAATTTGTAATGCCTGATTCCGGACAAATAAGTATGAAAAAGTTGCCCATCAGCGATTATATTTCTCAAATCGGAATCGATTGTGTGATATTTGGCTATGAGAAAGAACAGCTAAAAGTTTTAATAGGAAAACTGGATTTTGAAGGTGATTTCTATGCTTTGCCGAGCGGATTTATTGGTCAGGATGAAGATATAGACGATGCCGCCCAAAGAATTCTTAAAGACCGGACCAGTTTGAATGATGTTTACCTGGAACAATTCCATGTTTTTGGCAAGGCGAACAGAAACACGAAGGATTTTCTTGATAAAGTGATTGCATTAAATTCAAGGCTTACACCCATTGAAAGTGAGCTTTCCGATCAGTATCAATGGTTTATAAAGCGTCAGATTTCGATTGGCTATTATGCTTTGGTCGATATAAAAAGTGCAAAACCCAGCATCAGTGAATACGATCAGTCGATAGGATGGTATGATATTCACGATCTTCCCCCAATGATCATTGATCATCATGCTATTATCATGGAGGCCCTGAAGGCTTTGCGAAGTGATATTGGCGAAAAATTGAACGCCTTTAATCTGCTGCCCGAAAAGTTCACGATGAAGGAAATTCAGGAAATTTATGAAACCATTAATGAAAAGACCTACACCCGCACCAATTTTCAAAAGATGATCTTGGAGCTAAATGTTTTGGAACGACTGGAGAAAAAATTTACCGGCGCAAAAAACAAGGCGCCGTATTTATATCGGATGGCGCAGAAATAGATCGACTACGAATCTGTCTTTTCTGGTACTTGTATCTTCCTGATCTTTCTAATTAACTTTTTTCACCCCACAACTAGGACTTACACGCCCTTTTTTCGACTACCTCTGTAAGCACGGTGAATCACGCGCCTTAGAAACCGACGTGATCACTGTCCGCTCGAATATCGTCCGGGGATCGCTCAAAAAAATGAGGTGAAACACCGGTATTAAAAATGTATAAATAATTAATAAACAGACTGAATATAATTAAGTTTGTCTATTGATAAAGGAAAGGTCAATTTAGAGTTTCTTAATAAATGATGCTTATATGAAAAAACTGGTTATTGCCGCTTTGGCGCTATTTTCTTTGACCGCGCAGGCGCAGCAAAATGCTCTCCTGGAGCAATCGTTCTGGAAAACTTCTCAGGACGTAAATGCTGTCAAAGCGGAGATTGAAAAGGGAAGTAATCCTGCTCAGCTTAACAGCAATAGTTTTGATCCGACTGTGATGGCGATCAATGCCAAGGCGCCTGTGGAAACGATCAAATTTCTTTTATCTCAGCCCGGAAATGGTATCGAAAAACTGACTCACGATTCCCGTACCTATTTGCATTGGGCGGCAAATGCGGGCAATATCGAAATCATGGAATACCTCGTTGCCAAAGGTGCGAAGGCCAATGTAATCGACAGCCATGGTGCTACCGCGCTGAATTTTGCCGCTGGCAGCGGACAGCAGAATACGAAAATTTATGATATCTGTCTGGCAAATGGTGCGGACATCAAAAAAGACCTGAACCACGATGGTGCCAATGCATTGCTGATTGCCATTGCCAACGATAAGGATCTGGCTTTGACCAATTATTTTATTTCGAAAGGTCTGGACCTTAAAAGTAAAGATGCGGTGGGCAACAATGCATTCAGTTATGCGGCCAGGGCCGGCAATATTGAGATGTTAAAAACACTTTTGCAGAAAGGCGTTCCGGCGCAGGATAATGCGATGTTGATGGCTGCGCAGGGATCCCGCCGTGGAAGTAACGGTCTGGAAGTTTACCAGTATCTGGAAAGTCTGAATATGAAGCCTGGTGTAATTGGCAAAAGCGGCGAGAACGTTTTGCATGCACTGGTACGCCGACCCAAACAGGAGGAAATAATTACCTATTTTCTTTCCAAGGGCGTAGATGTTAACAAGGCTGACGAGGACGGAAATACGCCTTTTATGAATGCGGCGGCTTTCAACCGTGAGCCTGCGTTGCTGGATCTTCTGGTTCCGCATGTGAAAAACATTGATCAGGCTAATAAAAAAGGCATTACCGCGTTGGCAATGGCTGTTCGTGGCAATTCTGCGGAAGTTGTGAGTTATTTGATTGGGAAAGGTGCTTCTTTAAACGTGACTGATGGCAATGGCGATAATCTGGCTTATTACCTTGTACAGTCTTACAGTCCGCAAAGAGCTGCGGATTTTGAGGCGAAACTGAAAGTGCTTCAGGACAAAGGTTTCAAAATTTCACAGCCACAGAAAAACGGGAACACGTTATACCATCTGGCAGTTGCTAAAAATGATCTTTCGCTGGTAAAACGTCTTGAATCCTATCAGATCGATGTCAATGCTAAAAATAGTGAAGGCATTACCGCGCTTCACAGGGCAGCCATGATTTCGAAAGACGATGTGATGCTGAAATATCTGATCTCCATTGGTGCGAAAAAGGATATCGTAACCAACTTTCAGGAAACTGCCTTTGATCTGGCTGGTGAAAATGAATCTCTGACCAAAAATAATGTAACCGTTAACTTTCTGAAGTAATATTGATGTCTAACTTATCTAAAGCAGCACTGTTTTTGATGGTGCTTACGTTTGCCAGTCCGGTAAGCACATTTGCACAAGGTACGGGTACGAGCAAATATAAATGCATGATCCAGATGACCAACTATATGGGAGAAGGTGCCTATGTAGTGATTTCGCTTATCAATAGTAAAGGTGCTTACGACAAAACACTGTACGTGCTCGGATCGGATAAAAAATGGTACAAAACTCTGAAAGAGTGGAATAAGTTTTACGCCAAAAAACCGTCTAATATCAGCGCAATCACCGGAGCATCTGTGACGGGAGGTGACAGAAGTGTGAATGTTTTCGAGATTGAAACCTCAAAAATTAATGCTGGCTACAAGCTGCGGTTTGAAAGTGCGGTGGAAGACAAAAATTACAACGTGAAAGACCTGGAAATACCACTGACAACAGAAACACTTTCCGGAAAAAACGAGGGTACAGGATATATCCGCTATGTCCGGTTTAGTCCAAACTAGTGTCTTTTCATCATGTTTTGAGTATTTATGACCATTTCGATATGGAGATACAGCCATTTGGCCTTGGCTGTATCTTCTTTTCTTTTGTTGACACTGGCGTCCCTCACCGGCGTTATCCTATCTTTTCAGCCTTTATCCGAAAAGGTTTATGCTTATCGTGCCGACAAGTTTGACGAAATAACTCTTGCCCAAACGCTACCCGTTTTAAAACAGAAGTATCCTGAAATCAGCGAGCTTTCTGTCGACGCTAACCAGTTTGTTCAGATCAAAGGTACAGACGCCAATGGGGAAAAATTATCAGCCTATATTGATCCGCGAACCGGTGAGATCCTGGGGCATCCTGAAAAAAAGAGTGCATTTTTCGAATGGGTTACGGCCTTACACAGGTCTCTTTTTCTGCATGAAACCGGTCGTTTTTTTATCGGACTGACGGCTTTCCTCTTACTGCTGATCAGCATTTCGGGTACCATTCTCATCATTCAGAGGCAACGGGGCTGGAAACGTTTTTTTACTAAAATTGTCAGGGAGAATTTCGCCCAGTATTATCACGTGGTACTTGGCCGGCTGTCGTTAATTCCGATTTGTATTCTTGCCTTAACAGGTACCTACCTCTCATTAAATCGTTTTGGGCTGATTGAAACGCCTCAGGTTTCTTCTAAAATAGATTTTGACGCCATTAGGTCGGCGCCTGAAAAACAGATCGAAGATTTTGACATTTTTAAGAACGTAAAGCTTTCACAGGTAAAAACCATCGAATTTCCGTTCTCGGAAGATGTCGAAGATTATTATACGCTGAAACTGAGCGATAGGGAGGTAACCGTCAATCAGATTACCGGTGATATTCTCGGTGAAGTAAAATATCCTGCGACTGCCGTGTTTACAGAATTCAGCCTCGATCTGCATACCGGAAGGACAAGTGCTTTGTGGGCGATTGTACTGGCGGTGGCGTCCGGAAATATTCTGTTCTTTATTTATTCAGGTTTTGTCATCATGTTCCGGCGCAGACGGAATCGTGCTAAAAATAAATACACGGCGAAGGAAAGCGAATTTATCATACTTGTAGGTTCAGAAAACGGCAGCACTTTTGGTTTTGCCAATTCGGTTTATCAGCAGTTGATCGCCAATGGGAAAACGGCTTATATGACCGAACTGAATGCTTACAAGGATTTTCCAAAAGCATCGCATATCATTGTCATGAGCGCCACGTATGGGATGGGCGACGCGCCGACCAACGCAAATCATTTTGCGTCGTTGCTCCACAAGTATCCGCAGGAACAGCCGGTGCACTTTTCGGTATTGGGTTTTGGCTCGCACAGTTATCCCGACTTTTGCCAATTCGCTTTTGAGATAGACAATTTACTTTCTAAGGAAAAATGGGCGGTCCCCATGTTAGAAATCCATACGGTCAATGATAAATCGCCGCAGGAATTTGGCGAGTGGATCACGACCTGGTCGCAGCATGCCGAAATCCCGCTGACGGTTTCAGCCGGGTTTCTGCCCGTCAGACAGGAACGGGAAGAAGTTCTGACAGTGATTGATAAAACAGAAGTTTCCGGGCCGGGAGAAGATTTCCTGATCCGTCTGCGGCCAAAACGCGGGACAAAATTTACGTCTGGGGATTTGCTTGCGATTTATCCGGCGAACGATCACCGTGAACGGCTTTATTCGATTGGTAAAGTGGGTGGCGAGATACAGTTGAGTGTGAAACTGCACGACAAGGGGCTCGGTTCAGATTACCTGTACCGTCAGCAGGCCGGAAGTGTTGTCAGGCATGCACGTATCGTTGGCAATGCGCATTTCCATTTTCCTGAGAAGGCGTCTCCGGTTATTATGATTTCCAATGGAACCGGTATTGCACCTTTTCTGGGGATGATCTACGAGAGACGTCCCGGAACGGATTGTTATCTGTACTGCGGTTTTCGGGATCAGCAATCCTTTTCCGTTTATCGGCAGGCCCTTGACCAAAATCTGGAAGAAAAAAAACTGGGTGGCTTGCAGGTTGCCTATTCACGGGAGGGAGCAAGGCAATATGTGAAAGATCTGCTTGCCAGAGATGAAACTTTTGTTGCTGATGCACTGGTGAAAGGAGGGGTTATCATGCTTTGCGGCTCGCTGGCTATGCAGAAGGATGTGGTCAGTTTACTGGAAAATATTTGCCAAAGTCATCTGAAAAGGAGTCTCAGTTATTACCAGGCACGCAGCCAGGTGGTCATGGATTGTTACTGAGCAGGAGGGAATGAAACTTATTGGCGGGGTAGTTTTTAAAGCTGTCCCGTTTTGTATTTGGAGAGATCCATATTCGGAGACGAAAACACCTTGCCGTCGTCCGTTATCATGATGCAGCGATAATCGGGCAACTGGCTGATGAATTTCAGTCCTGAATGTTTACCAAGCACCATCAGCGATGTGCTGAAACCGTTGGCTTGTTCCGCGCTGGGGCCAAAAACCGTCACACTGGTAAGGCCCGTGGCTGGATAACCGGTAGCAGGATTTATGATATGAGCATATCGTTTTCCGTTGAAAATTACAAATTTTTCATAACTGCCCGAGGTGACCGCCGCGCCCTGACGAAGCGGAATTACGGCAAAGACTTCCGCCTTGCGGGTCGGGTTTGTAATTCCGATCATCCAGTCAGAACCATCGGGTTGTTTACCCCATACACTCATATCGCCGGAGCCGTTGACGATTCCTGCATTAACGCCTCTTTTCAGCATCATCTCCCGACACCGATCGGCAGCATAACCTTCTCCGAGCGCGCCAAATCCGATTTTCATTCCTTTCAGTTTCAGGAAAATGGTGGAATGTGTCTTATCCAGAACGATGTTTTGATATCCTACTTTTTCAACGGACTTTTTGATCGCAGCCGGTGTGGGCTTGACCGTCATGGAGCCGTCAAATTTCCAGATACGATCCATGGCAGCAAAACTGATATCAAAAGCGCCATCGGTCAGTTTCGAAAGTCGCAGTGCCCTTTCCGTTATAGCAAAAACCTCCGGATCGACCTGAACGGGGCCTATACCTGCATTCGAATTGACCTGAGAGACTTGCGAAGTTGGTTTCCAGTCTGAAATCAGGTTTTCAATCCGCGTAATTTCCTGAATAACCGTGTCGATATTCATTTCCGCCGTCAGTGAATCTTTCGCTACAATGGTGATGTCGAACCGTCCACCCATGAGCATGGTTGTTCTTTTTCGTAGAATCTGCGCATGAGTTATCAGCTGAGACAAGACTAGAATAGTGGTCAGAAACGTTTTCATTGGGTTGAGTGATTACAGAAAATGGCGATTCAGCATGCAATTTAGTCATAACAAGGCAAGATGCCCGCCCATTACCTGAAACTTGCGGGCGCACACGTTTCAAAATCACTAGCGTAAGTTTCGGAATAACTGATTGGCGGCGAAGTCCTTTCTGATACCCATGCTGACGCCGAAAGCGGGACGGTAAAGCTGACCAATATCGGCTGCAAAAGCACCGGTGATCATGACTCCGCCCAGGATATCAGATTTTCGTTGTACGGATAACAGACCCGAAAATTGTTTGACCGTTGAAGAAAATGGCATATCGTACGTACCGATGTTGGTCGAATAGGATAGTTTGGAGGTCCAGATAAATTGCCGTAAAAACAGTCCTTTCAATCCTATGTGACAGACGGACACCCGGTTGTTGCTGGTAAAAGAATCGGCGTATCGGGGCCATCTGAAATCGGTATCAGAGGTTGGCGTAATAAAAGGAGTACCAATCGTCCGGTTAAAATAAGACCAGCCATCCCGGATCTGCGCATTATTAAAGTAATTGTCTCTCCCAAAATTACCACGCCTGGCTACATAGTTTTCCAGACTGAAATCCGGGCCGCCCTGGTTTTTAGTAAACAAAAATTCAAACACCGCTTCTGTAACCTCGAACAAAGGGGCGTAGGAATTTTTATGTCTTATCCGGATTCCGTTCAGCCCGTCTTTGATGTTGCTGAGCGCGTAAAGTGACCCGTCTTCATAAATATTTTGTCGGTACAAAAAGTAAGTGTATTCGTAGGTGTCAATTTCCATACCAAGGTCAATGGTGCCCAAGTGGTTACCAACCCTGTTCCCATTATCAAATTCATTGACCACCTTACTCGCATCACCCGGCTTGCCGGTTATAATATGAAAGTAATTTTTGATTCCGTTTGGCATTTCTCCGTTAAGGGTTTGGTAAGGAGATTTTCCTCCCCACTGCACCTGATGGTTAAACCCGCCATAAAATCGCAGACGGGAAGCCGCTCTGCCAATCCTGAAATAAATCATTTTCTGATGCAGTTTCAATTGACTGGTAACTGACCGGCTGTTTTCAAAAAGCCCCTCAGAATAAAAACCATGAAAAGATAACCAGCCGCCCGTAAACGGAACCGAAACGAAGTTACGGGTGCCAATCTGGATTTTAGGAATCGGCATGGCATTGGTCGACCAGCTGTAAGAGCCGCTGCCGATTGTAGAATCTGCCAGGCCCACCCACTGTTTTTTACGGCCTGCAAATAACTCCCAGTGTTTAAAACGCAGGGTGATATTAGCCTGAGGAATAAGGAGATTGGGGTGATGGGAAACGTTAGCGGCCAATTCAATCGTTGCGCCGATCCGCCAGTTACGGTTCTGGTTTGATTTTAGGGGGCGGTAATGTTCGATCATGCCATGCAGGTTCGCGGCGGGCGCGGATGATGAAATAATCCCAAACTGGTTGGCCTGAAACCAAAAAGGTGTTCGGGAAGAGGAGCTGATCTGGGACGAAATTTCGGCAAAAACAAGGGTGGAATCCTGGAACTTATCCGGTTTGTGATAGGGCGTTTGTCCCAGGGTTTTTGGAGCGAAGCTCAACGCATAGAGATATACGAAACCCAGGATGAAGACTTTTCCTTTGATCATGTGTGTAATAATTATCAGGTGTAATTTTTGAAAAGGGTTGCAAAGTCTGATCATATAGCCATATCCGGCATAGGGTAACGCATCGGTTCAAATCCCGGCTAAACTGTCAGGTTTGGGTATATGATTTGTTACTTATAATAATGCTATTTGAAATCTCACGAATGGAGGCTGTCAGTACCAGCTTGTGATCGATTACAAAAATAAATTGTACCGGAGAAGTAACTACTAGAAATGCTTCGATGGACTTGTAGAAATGTCCACGGTGCCTGCTCGATAAAACGTGATTTTAAAGCATCCAGGGTGACTGTTCTGCTCATTGTTCAGTAGCCAGGCGATTGATCCGGGGCGGTATCTCCCGGTTATTACTCACTTAACAACTTAGTGGAACGGCCGGATGTAGCGGTCCACCGGACTTGTACGGACAACAACACCTTATGGGGAGAAACAAGTAAACAGTTTACTTGCAAGGCTACGATTTCTTATCAGAACAGGATATTCCTGGACCGTAGCCAATTCTGATCTGCGCGTTTATGCTGCCAATCAGAATTATGTAACAGCGACTGCTGACTGGAATACAGGATGCAGTAACCGAAACTGATTCTGTTACAGACCGGAAACGAATTGTAGATTAAAGGAAATGGAAATACAATCAAACCCCTCAGAAAACCTGAGGGGTTTGATTGTACCATTCCGGATTCAGTCGCCGTTGATGCAACTGCTGGCTTTAAACAGATTTTTGTCCGGCCCGAATCCTTTCGGAGCCGGTAAATAATTTCACTACCGCTTAGGTCCGACTGAATCGTAAATAACCACCTTTTCCCACAAATGGGCATAGTTGTTTCTAAAATCGTCGTGAATCGGGTGTTTCTGGTACGCCTCTTCGTCGGCCGGGCTTTCGAAAAAGCATAACCATGAGTAAGCATATTTACGGTCGATCACTTCGCGGTTTGTTGCGGCCGGTGTGCCGATGTGAACCATTTTGATCGTTGGACATTTAGCCAGTTTATTCAGCCCTTCCAGTAATTTGGCTTCATCTGCCTTGTTTTCAGGGTTTTTGAGATAGAAAAGAACGTGGTGTACAAATACTTCTTTCGCAGCTAATTCACCGGTTAAGTGGAAACCCAGGCCTGCCGCAACGCTGCTTTTGACAAAATTTCTTCTTGTTTGCTCTTTCATTGTTCGTTTTAAGTTAATAATACAAATGATGTTTTATAAATATTTTACAGGAATAACTGGTCATACTCTTTCGGCAGGCTGGTTAGTGGTCTGATACGAATATCGCGGTAAAAAACTTCTGCTGCTTCGCTTTGTAACTGTATTTTACCGCTGGTCATGGGAACTTCCTGTCCGTTTTGACTAATGTAACGAGAGTTTTTCAGTACCATGACGACGTGACCGTTTACGATGTGAAGACTTTTTCCTTCGAAACAAATCAGTTCCAGCGTGGTCCATTCGCCTGCGGGACTTTCATGATTGGCAGAACGCATGCAGTAGAAATCCGAGCCGGTTTTGAAGGTGCCAAAAGGCTGTTTTTCATCGGCGATCCGGTTCATGATGCCTTCGGATTGGAAAGAACGGATGTCGATGGCTGAATTTGCCTGACACCAGAAATCGCCCATATGCCCTTCCATGATCTGGAATTCCTGTGAAAGCATCCACGAACGCCAGTATTCTACGCCGGCTTCTCCAATGGAGTGGTATAATATTCCTGAATCGCGTAGTTTGTTTTGCCGTGGTTCGTATTTTTTATCACCCCATTTGACCTGAAGTTTCACGTGATAGTTTTGGTAAGCTTGCTTCGTAAACAGACAGCCGTAGGTTTCGCCACTGATACGGAGTACCGGACCGTCAGCTTCATTTAAGATGGAAAATACCTGGTTATGGTCTTTATTGTAGCCAATAGGAGGGAGAGCCAGACCTGAGGCATCTTTCGGTATTTTTCCATTGTATCCCGACTTGTGTGCATAACTCAGATAATTTTCCCATTGTGTAAGATCTTTATCCAGCAGTGGTACCCACGCTTCGTGACTTCGCATGGATAAGAGCACGGTAACCACAATTAAGCCAATACTTTGAAGAAAAATACGTTTCATTCTTGCAGTTTTTCAGGAGTGAGATTAATTTGATAACAGCAAAAATAGCGTAGCTTGAAATGGATGACGTTGTAAAAATCCATTATTTATTGGTAGGTTTATGATCCATTTTTTCTTTTTATGAAGCGATACATCCTCCATACCCCCTTTAGTATTTACCAATTCGAGGCCAGCACCTGGATGCATTCGGTTCATAAGCATACCTATTTCGAGATCATATTTATATTGAAAGGACGAGGTTTTCATCATATCAATGGCAATACGTTTGATTATATCGCTGGCGACGTATTTCTGCTTGGTCCGGAGGATTTCCATGACTTTGATATTCAGGAAGTAACAGCGTTTTGCTTCGTTCGTTTTAATGAATCGATCCATAAGGAATATCCGGGAGATAAGGATCGCCCGTGGCAACCTGTTATCAGGACATTACTTAATACTTCGTCCCAAAGCAGGGGATCCATCGTTACCGATAAAGACGAAAAGCAAAAGCTGCACCATTTGCTGGCTGTTTTGGAAGCAGAGTGTGCAAATGACCAGTCGCAATATTTTGATATGATCCGGGACAGCCTGATGCGCAGTATGATGGTTATCCTGGCCCGGAATCTGTTCAGTCAGACACCCGCAAAACCTGTTCTGAAAGACTCTGCGGAAGCAATTCTGATGTATATCAGACAGCACATTTATCAGCCTGAAGACTTAACGATCGAGCACCTGGCCAGTACTTTTAATTATGCTCCTGCCTACATTAGCTTATTTTTCAAGAAGCAAACGGGTGAGTCTCTGAAACAATACATTATCAGACATAAAATAAAACTTATTGAAGCCCGCTTACTTTACAGTCAGCTGACCCTTATGGAGATAGCTGATGAATTTGGGTATACGGATGAAAGTCACCTTTGCAAACAGTTCAGGAAGTATACGGGTACCACACCGACAGCTTTCAGAAAGAGGATGTAAAGAAAAATCGTTCCTGGATAAATAGCCTTTTTTCGAAAGTACCAGTATTTCAGGCGCCCTTTGTTTCCTTCGGCAGGTGTCCGTATTTCTTTTTAAAAGCGGCTGTGAAATGTTGTGGGTTTTTGTACCCTGCTATGCCTGAAACTTCGGCAAGGGTGGTATACTGGCCGTTGATAATCAGTCTTCTGGCCTCGGCCAGCCGGTTGTCAGAAATACATCCGAAAATTGTTGTCCCAAACAGTTTTTTGAAACCCTGCTGTAATTTGGTCCGGTTAATGCCGGCGATACGGGCCAATTCTTCAATGGAATAGTGGCTGTTCAGGTCTTTTTGTAAAAGGTCTTTAACATGATGAAGCCTGTCAATATCACTTTGCCGCAGCGTCGTGGTGCTGGTTTCAAACATATTGATCTGACTGATTTGCAAGGCCAGCAGCTCCGTCACCTTTGCCTCGACGAAGATTTTTTTTAACGAACCCGCGTAAGAACAGTTCCTGATTTCCAGGATAATTTGCTTCATTGCAGGGGTAATCGGGTAGCTTTTACCACCCATGATGGACGGCAGGTTGCGCTCGATATTTCTGCCGAATTCTCCAAGCACTTCCAGGTCACCATGAAATATTCTACGGATGAAATCCAGGGATAATTCTATTTCAACACTGAAAGAATTGGCTTTTTTAAGATAATACAGCTTGCCTTTCAGCGAGGGATAAAAAAGCAGCGAATGCATCCCTTTGTAGATAACGGTTTCCACCTCTGCTTTTGCCTGGGGCTGGTAGAGACATCCGGTTGTCGAGAGTTCAAAATGCATTTGCAGGTAAGGGAAATCACTTTCCAGGATTTGAACGAGGTCTTTTTCCAGCGAACCTTCGGCCAATGAACAAATGATACCGGGACAATAGATTTTATGGTTTCTGGATCGGATGCCCATATAATCCACTTCATAAACGGACTCACTGATCCCTGATTTTTCGGCCACGGAAAAACCTTCCTCATAATTTCGGACAAAATTCAACTCAGCAAATTCTTCGGACTTAAATACAATCTTCATACAATTCCTGCTTCTTGCGGCATTTTTGCTGCATCCTGCGTTACAGTGGCTCTTACCGTTTTTCTACTTTTGTGGTTTATTTATAATTAGTCCTAATAATAAAACTACGATAGAATTCGTGTATTTTAAAATCTCTACCTGTTTTTTTTATTTTCTTTTTATTCTGATAACCTCCGTGGCATCTGCGCAAGGAGTCGTTCAGGGTGATATCTTACGGGGAACTGTGTTGGATGCCAACGGACAGGTACTTGCCGGGGCTGTGGTTCAGGTGAAGGGAACTGAGAAAAATGCAATAACCGACAGTAAAGGCAGGTTTGAGCTTTCGGGTATTTCGGCAGGTACAACAACGCTGACGATTCAGCATATCGGTTTTAAAATGCTGACGGAAACAGTGAGCGTTGACGGAAACAAACGGGTATTCAGCTTTGTCATGAATGAAGAACAAACACAACTTTCCGAAGTCCAGGTGGTGGGCAGATCAGAAACGCAGCAGGCTAAATTGCAGCCGATTAAGGCAGAGGTGATTAATACCAAGGCTGTTCAGGAACAGCCATCTACGCTGGTTGAGCTGATGAACAGGTCGGCCGGGATCAGAATACGGCAAAACGGAGGACTTGGTTCAAATGCCGGTTTGATGATGAATGGATTTCAGGATCGTGCGGTGAAAAATTTCAAGGACGGTATTCCCATGGATTATCTCGGCGCAGGATACAACATATCCCTGGTGCCGGTGAACATGCTGGAACGGGTGGAGGTTTACAAAGGCGTATTGCCTGCCGGATTAGGCGCTGACGCCCTCGGTGGCGCCGTGAATATGGTCACGAAAAAATCGCTTTACCGTTATGCGGAGGTCTCCTACGAAGCAGCTTCTTTCAATACACATAGGGTATCGCTGAACACCCTGTACAGCGATACGGCAAAACACTTTTTTGTCGGCGGGGATGCTTTTTTGAACCGCTCGGATAATGACTACAAAGTGAATGTGACGGTAACCGACCAGGAAACGGCGGCAAGAAGCGAAGCCAGGGTGCGTTTGTTTCACAATCGTTTTACTAATTATTACACGGAATTATACGGTGGGATCAGCAATACCCGGTGGGCCGATGAATTGCGGGTAGGGGTGACCTGGTTTTACATTAACCGGCAAAATCAGTACGGTGCCTCGATGTCCCAGCCTTTTGGTGCGGCGGTCAGCAAACAATACTCCATAATACCCACACTGCGTTATCGGAAGACATTCGGGAAATTTGGCCTGGATCAGTTTCTGACGACCAGCACCATTCATGTACAGCAGATCGATACCGTTCGTGGTCTGTACGATTGGTATGGCAAGTTTATTCCTAGCCCTTCAAGGCAGGGGGAGATAACCACACGAGGTAGTCTTTCCGATATTGCGTTTTCGTATTTCACTTCCAGGACCTATTTTTCCTATGGGCTTTCCGACCGGCACAAGCTCGAATTAAACGTCGTTTCGACCAATATTGGGCGAAAGGGTGAAGATCCTCTGGGACTTACACTGCCGCAAACCGGCCAGGATATTCTCTCGCTTCCTGCCAAATATTATAAAGTGGTTGGCGCGGCCGGTATCCAGTCGGAGTTACTGAATGGAAAGCTGACCAACAATTTGATTGGTAAGTTTTATCACTATAATACCTCCACAATCAATGTCGATGTATACGGTACTGCCCTTGGTGAGCACCGTTATGCCCGTTCCGATAACTGGGGGATTGCGGAAGCACTGAAATTCTCACTGACGGGTCATACGTTTTTCCGGTTTTCGGCAGAGGCCGCAACACGCTTGCCAGAACAGGATGAAATGTTTGGCGACGGTAATTTTCACAGGTCCAATTTTCTCTTGAAACCTGAGAAAAGTATGAACATAAACGCCGGATTTCGTACCGAAAGGAGAGGTTCTTACAGTCTGGAAATCAATTCTTTTTACAGAATCACCAGAGACCTGATCCTGAAAGTGCCGATTGATTTCCTTTTTACCCAAAACCAGAATGTGAGCAAAGTAAAGGGTTTAGGGGTGGAATCGGATCTGAATGTGACGCTGAACAGGTGGCTGCGGGGCAATGGCAATTTTACCTATCAGGATTTTCGCCTTTTTGATACAGGTAACCGTCTTACCGAGGGGGCGAGGTTGCGCAACACCCCGTATTTCTTTGCCAATCTCGGGTTAAATGGTACGGTTAACCGCATAGGCAACCAGGGCAAAATCCATCTGTACTATTACTTCACATTTGTGCGCGAGTACTACCTGGATTACGTTCCCAAATCACTGGAACCCGAGGGGTTTCTTGGGCTTTGGGGAAAGGCACAGTTTGATGCGCCCAACATCATTCCCAGTCAGGCGCTTCATTCGGCAGGTTTTACCTACAGTCCTTTCAATGAACGCTTTTTCATAGGGTTTCAGGCAAAAAATATATTTGACACCAAAGTCTACGACAATTTTCGAATCCAGAATGCTGGCCGGAGCCTGCATTTTAAAGTGAATTACGTGCTTAAATAATCAATATTTTTAATCCAGTTTTATGAAAAAAGTACTTATACAATTTCTGTTTTCCTGTCTTGCCGTCGGATATCTGGCAGGATGTTCTTCCGACAGCGAAGAAACACCGACTCCCACACCGGTTGAAAAATCCAAATTTGTGCTGATGACTTCGATTGAACGGTTTGGTGCCGGATATTTCACCACACTCGACAGCCTTCCAAAGGGAACGATAGCGAACACAAATCCGAAGTCATTGCAGATAAAAGAGGCATTTGGGTTTCGCTCTTTTGGAAAATGGTTCTTCAACCGATCCAATGCGGCGGGTGAAGCCGGGTTGCAGAAATACAGCAGAAACACCGACGGATCTGTTAAAGACGAGGGTTTTATTGCTGCGGCTACGCAATACCTGGTGGTCAGTGAAACGGTAGGGTATTACCTGGACGAAAACCGGGGATTATTGAAATTGCAGAAATTTAACCCGACAACGATGCTTCGTACAGGTGAGATAGACCTTTCGGTCGTGAAAAAAGAGGGTGTAGAATACCAGGTGGTTGGCAAGCACACTATCGCGGCAAAGGACGGCAAGCTCTTCGTCGGCATATCGTACGGAACAAAGGCTGCTGCGGGTTATGGCGACGATGTGTTCAATGCAATCGAGTTTGCCGTGGTGGATCTGGCAACAGATAAGTATGAAAAAACAATTAAGTATGATGGTTTGAAAGGTGTTGGCTGGGGATCTTCCGGCAATAAAATGTGGTCTGTGGGTGACGACGGAGCTTTGTATTTGTACAGCACAGGGTTAGGCAACACGGGTTTTGCCAATCCGACGATCATTCGTATCAGGAAAAATGAAACGGATTTTGACCGCACCTGGTCGTTTTCAACTAAGGATTTGCAGGCGGGAAACTCGCTGGCCATCGCACTGATCAAGGACGGCAAGCTTTATTTCGAAATGGCTTCAACTCCTTTGAAAGCGGATTATTCAAATTTGACCAGCACCATATTTGAATATTACGTGCAGGATATGACCACCAAACAAGTCACGAAAATCTCGGGTATGCCGATCCATGACTACGCCTACGCAAACGACCAGGCCATCACGAGCATTGATGGCAAGGTGTATCTGTGGGTGAAAAACGGTGCACAGAAAATCGACGGATATTATGTGGTGGACGGTACAAAAGCCACGCAGGTATTCAATGTGGCTCTGGACGGTGCCATTCAGGGGTTTGTGAAACTGGCAGACTAAGGGGAATTCAATTGACAAGCATTGCTGTCTGCAATACCCCTGGGCATTGCAGACAGCCTTTTTACATTTAACAAACGCACCATGAGCTCTGTAAAAACAATTAAAGCATGGTTTCAGATTCACAAGTGGACCAGTCTGATTTGTACGGCTTTCCTTCTTATGCTTTGTGTGACGGGCTTGCCGCTCATCTTTCATGAAGAAATTGAAGCGCTTGAGGGCAAACCCAGACTGGCCAGAGCAGTAGCGGAAGGAACACCCAAAACCTCCCTTGATCTGCGTGCTGAACAGGCGCTGAAAAAGTATCCTAAAAAAGTAATCCGTTTCGTTTACTGGGACGAGCACGAGCCCAATACCACTACGTTCAGTCTGTCGGACTCGGTTATGGCTCCGCCGGATAGTTACACCACGGTTATCGTGGATGATCATACGGCGGAAATTCTGGATGAGCCCAAAACGCAGGAGGGTTTTATGTATGTGATGCTGCAATTGCATACGGATATGTTTATGGGAATCGGTGGTAAGTTATTCCTCGGTCTGATGGGATTGCTGTTTGTTGCCGCCATTGTTTCCGGGATTATGCTCTATGGCCCGATTATGAAAAGGTTTGATTTCGGAATGATCCGGACGCAGCGCTCAACGCGCCTGAAATGGCTGGATATGCACAATCTGCTTGGGGTTGTGACCATCGCCTGGGCGACAGTGGTAGGCTTTACAGGGGTAATCAACACCTTATCGGAGGTGGTTTTGGGCCTCTGGCAAATGGGGCAGTTGGCAGAAATGACGGCACCTTACAAAAATGCATCCCCGCTCACAGGCAAACTGAGTTCACTGGATGAGGCCATGGCGATTGCTGCCAAGGCAGCACCGGATATGGAGCCTTCAATCATCACCTACCCCGGAACGATGTTCACGAGCAAACATCATTATGCCATTTTTGTAAAAGGTAAAACGCCATTGACGAAACGGATTATCAAGCCCGCACTGATTGATGCAAAAACCGGAAAGCTTACGGACATAAGGGCTATGCCGTGGTTTGTGAATGCACTGTTTATTTCAGAACCGCTGCATTTTGGTGACTACGGGGGATTGCCGTTGAAGATCCTCTGGGCCTTGTTTGATATAGCCACCATCATTGTGCTGGGTAGCGGACTTTATCTGTGGTTTGCCAGAAACAAAGCGACCAAAGCACATCTCGCGAGGATGGATGAAAGTCAGAAGGAAATATTAACCCTCATTACGCAGGACGGAAAAATCTAGTTTCAACGGTTCCGCTTTGTAAATAAATCAAATTGATATGCAAAACGTTTTTTGGAAAGTCTGGCAGATCCCGCTTTTGTTATCGGTGTTGTCGCTGATCGGATTGATTTCAGCATTAACGGGGGACGAGTTCTGGGATTTGCTTTCGTGGCTGACACTAGGAATTCCGATGCTCGTAATCGTATTTTTTGCCGTAAAACATGGCCGTGCTGTGAAGAGATAGGAAGGCAGTTAAGGAGATTGGTTCAATTTATATGGCCTGAAAATCAAAAGCCGTTTCGGATTCCCAAATCCGAAACGGCTTTTGACAATAACGTTAATCATTAAAATTTAAAGGTAATATTCCCAGTCACTTTCAGCGGGTTTTGGGCTGCGAGACGATACGACCAGTATTTTTCACTTGTCAGGTTATCTGCTTTGAGTCCTATTCTGAATTTAGGCTTGTCGTAAAAAACAGAAGCGTCTAACACGGTATAAGACGGAATGGTAAACGAAAATGTTTTGGTATTGCTCTGGAACGATTCACTGCCATAAATTCCCCCGAAACCGATACCCAAACCTTTGGCAGCTCCTTTGATCAGTCGGTAGCTGATCCAGAGGTTGGCCATACGCGGAGGCCCTGCCGTGGTCGGGCGATAGCCCTGAATGCTCTCGTTACTTTTGGTGTACTTGCTGTCGTTATACGTATAACCGGCAACAATATTCAGGCCGGGTGCAGGATTGGCAATAATTTCAGCTTCAAAACCTTTACTAAGCTGCGTACCATCCTGAATCGAGAAATTCACATGGTCCGGATCGTCGCGCGTCACGTTGGTAACGGAGATATCATAGTAGCTCAATGTAGCGGTCACGAAACTGTAATCCAGTTTGACACCGCCTTCAAACTGATTCGCCTGATTGGGTTTGAAGGTATTACCGGCAAAATCAGACCCGCTTACGTTGCTAAAACCATTCATGTAATTACCAAAGATGGATACCTTGTCTTTCACGATCTGATAAACGATCCCAAATTTCGGCGACAGTGCAGTTTGTTTGAATGCACCGGCTGTGGAGTCGGTGTTTGGGAAGTAAGTGCCAAGATTGGAATAACGGTCGATCCGAAGACTGGCCATCGCAAGTAAACGGTCGGTAATGTTAAGCACATCCGAGGCATAAGCGCTGTACGTCCTTTCGTTAATTGAAGTAAAATTGGTAAAAGTAGCCGTCGAGAACAGGGGCGCTACCTTGGTCAGGTTGAAATTGTTATAGGCATTTCCCGGCTTCTTGAAATTGATGGCGGGCATATTGACGGATGCATCATTTCGGGTCGCACGCAGACTGTACACATCAATACCGGCAACGATACGGTTTCTCAGCGGACCAAGGTGGAAATCGCCGATGAAATTCTGTTGGAAATCAGTTCCGTAATATGGATAATCCTGGTTGGTGACGGTCTGTCTCAAAGTGGAATCGGTCAGGATCGTGAGGCCTACGACATATCCGTCAGCCGATGATCTGGTTCGTGATACGATGGTTTGTGAAGTCCATTGGGGCGATAATTTGTATTTGATTTGCCCGAATACATTGTATTGCTGTCCTGCATAATTGATCGTATTGTTGGCAAAAGACAATTTATAGGGTAATCCAAGTTCGGTAATGCTTCTGGCTTTTCCTTTGGTTGCAGGCGTAACGCGCATCGGTGATACGGATTTATAACCACTGAATTCTACATCCAAAAGCAAGGTAAGGCGGTCATTGACGGCATAAGAAAAGCTGGGTGCGATCAGAAAGTTTCTTGCAAAACCGGCGTCCTGAAAACTTCTCTCGCTGTGTAACGCGGTATTTATACGCAGCAGCGCAGATTTGTCAGCATTTAATGGCGTATTGATGTCAGCCGTCAGACGGTTCAAGTCCCAGCTTCCCGCTGAAAATGAAATTTCTCCCTTAAAAGTATCAAAAGGTTTTTTGGTAACCCTGTTAAACAAACCGCCGAATGACGACAATGTGCTTCCAAACAAGGTGGCCGACGGGCCTTTAATCACTTCAATGCGTTCAAGATTGGCAGGGTCGATGGTTGAATAGGTAAAACTTCCTACGCCATTGCGAACAAGCTGCGGCGTGGCGAAACCTCTTGAAATAGAAGTGGTTCTTCCCTGGTTTCTTACCTCGGCAATACCTGCACCGGGTACATTTTTGAAAGCACTGTTGTAGTCCGTAACCACTTGCTCTTTCATCAACTCTTTGCTTACTACGCTGTAAACCTGAGGGTTTTCCATGTTCGAGATCGGCATTTTTGATACATCATCACTTTCTTTTTTAGCGAACCTGTTACCGCCGCTGCTGATGATCACCTCATCAAGTTTCCGGGAAGAGAAATCAAGTTGCACCGAAAGATCTGCCGTCGGTTTGGCCTCGGTAATTAGGGCATCTGCGGTTGATGTTTCGTAACCCATCATGGAAAATTCTACGGTATAGGAACCTGATGGAAGGTTTTTAAATTCAAAACCACCGTTGGTGTTAGTGATCGTACCTTTCGACGTATTTTTAAGTTTAACAGCAATCCCTTGCGCAGGTGCTCCGTCAATCGTAGTGACAATACCTTTGATCACGCCTGTTTGATGCGACTGCGCATTGGCAGTCAGCGCCGGAATGATCAGAAGTATGGTGAGCGAAATGGATAAAAATGACTTTTTTAAAATTAGAGGTACTATCATAAAACTGGGCTGAAAAAATATCTATATTATTTAGACTAATTACAAAGTAAATACAAAAAGCGCTATACTGTGCAATCAACCAGTATTTTAATTTTTCAGAGTCCAGAAAATTTTAATATCGACTATTTGTGTGTCGTGAAAATGAGAGGATTGACAGGTTTATCAGTAAAAACAGGACAGGGGCAGAGTTGATCTTGAACAGAAGGTACGGGTACATTAGGCCTTAAAAAACCATAGCGAGCCCTTTTCAGAGCCCGCTATGCTGGCAAACATTATCCTGCCTGATTACTTTCTACCGTGACGATACTGCCCAGTTTTTCTTTTTCAAGCAGCAATAGTTTGGTATGAAGTCTTTTTCTTTCTGCCGCGATGAAAGGATCATGGTATGCCGGATTGTCTTTATTGGCAAGGTTGTTCACTTCCAGCCGGTCGTTTTCGAGATCGTACATCTCGTATTCCCGCGGGTGGCTCTGCGGAGGATCCTGTTCAGGCGGGGCGATGTAGAAATAATATCCGTATTTCCAGCGTTTTTCCCGGATCGCACGTATGCGGTTAGCAGCAGGCAGCGGGTTGATGCTGTTACCGTTTCCTGCGCGGAAATCGTCAAACGTGAAAAGGATTGAATCCTGTATTTCCGGCGCAGTCCTCGGATTTTTGATGACCGGTGAAAGATCACTTCCCCGAAAGGTATAATCCAGCGGATTTTCCAGTTTTAAGAGTCCGTTTATAGTAGGCATCATATCGACCAGCGAGAAAAGCTGGCTGCTGACTTCGGGATTGGGAAACAGGATAGGGTTGGAAATCACGAGCGGAACGCTCAGCGTTTCTTCGTACATGTTGAATGCTTTTTGCCGCAAACCACCATGCGTCAGTCCCATTTCTCCGTGATCAGCGGTGCGTACCACAATGGTATTATCAGCCAGCGAGCGCCCCGTTACCGTGTCGTAAACCTGGTAAAGGACATCCAGCACGGTGTTGATCTGCGTGTCCATATGGGCGATCAGGTTTCCATAGAAATTCAGATATTGCAGTTTCAGTTCCTCTGTATTGAGCGGACCGAGGCCAATTGCAAAATACGGAGCCAGCATTTGCTGGACTGTCGGTTTCAGCGTTTTATGCAGCTGCTCGTCTACCGTGGCAGGTAGCTTGATATCACCGATCAAAAACTCGGGAGCAAAGTCGTCCTGCCAGCTGCCCGGAAAGGCCAGTACATCGTGCGGGTTCACCAGAGAAAGAAACAAAGCAAAAGGTTCCTCGTTATTGGAGCGCTGCACCTGATAAAGAAAATTAAGTGCTTCGTTGATATAGTTCAGGTCATTATTTGCGTGCCCGGCTCCAAAATGGTCTGGTGCAGTATCTTCGCCAGCATCCGGCGGTGTCCAGCCGTTAAAGCCATAGGCCTGCAAATCTTCCGGAGTCAGACTTTCAAATCGTCCGTCTGGCCCTTTTGACAAATGCCATTTGCCAATATAATTTACGTCGTATCCGCCAGCTGTCAGCATTCGTCCCATATTTTGTATGCTGGTGGATAGCGTAGGTTCCTGATCGGAATAAGTCATGTCCTGTGTTAACGTCAGAGTTACGTCATGCTCGGCCGGGTACATCCCTGTAAGTAAGGTCCCACGGCTGGGAGAGCACATGCAGGTGCTGCAAAAGGCATTCGTGAAAGTGATCCCGTTGGCCCTCAGACGCGGCATGGCAACAAGGTGCTGTGCTTCCCAGCCCGGAGGAAAATGCATGATTCCTCGGTCCTGATCGGTTATGATGAACAGCAGGTTGGGTTTTTTAGGTAAACTTAAATTTTCGGAGGTAAGCTTTTTTTGATGCATTTGTTGAGTGTTTAATGGTTTAAAAACAGTTTATTAAGAGGTATTTATGGGCATTAAAAAGAATTCTATTCTGACACTTTTATAAAATGCTACTATTCAAAACCGTAACTTTTAATGAATTTTGTTTTACAGTCCTGTTTGATATTTAACAGCATTATTTTGTTGTATTTTAATAAATTTTGTAGAACTATGTAGTAAAGTTTATGGCGAATTATTACTACTTTTTTGACTTATTTAACGGTAAATTGGATGGAGAAGGAAGAGGTTTTTTTCAAACTTGACGTGCTGGATAACCCTGCGTATAACCAGTTACGTAAGAACTTACAGCGGGACTTCCCGGGTGACAGGAAGGCTTATTTCGGGTAAACGCTGTGTTGAAGGATAAGAAGACCGCTGTGTAAAGCCGGAAGTTTTGTATGCGAAAGGCTTGCTTTTGCTTCCGTGGTAAAGGAAGAGTTAAAACGACGATACACTTTGGTGTATTCGCGACATCGTTTTCATGGGTCAATAAACTGAAAGGTAAAGGCGAATGAAATCATTTTTTTAAGAAAATTTGCTTGATTCCTATGTTTTGCGATTTGTATCGAATCAGGAATGTAACCTTGCTGTAAATAGCTTTTAAATATTGCTCGGTCATTACAAAAACAATACACCCTCCATCACAATAACCGACGAGCCGCTGATCCGGATACTGTCACTTTTTACTTCGAACTGAATGACGGACGGGCGTTTCATTTTCTCGCCTTGTAACAGTTGATAAACGGAGTCCTGCTTAATCCGGTTTTTTTGAAATAAAAGTCCGGCCAGTGGGCCGGCGGCACTGCCGGTTGCAGGATCTTCCTCAATACCGATGCCGGGATTAAAAAATCGGGTCTGTGCAAAATAATCCGGATGCTGGCTGGTGATGGCAAAACAATAAACACCCTCAAAACCATACTTTTCGGCGGTACTGATCAGTAAAGATTTATCCGGGTTCGCGTTGTTTAAAGCTTCCGTACTGACGAGCGGTACCATCAAATGGGTCACTTCAGTTTTCACAACAACCGGAACCAGGTCACCCGTTAATATATCCTCCTCCTTCAAATTCAATGCCTGTGCAAGTATTTGCGGGTCTACATTAGTGAGTAACGTTGCAGGATCTTGTCTCATGCCCACAAAAGGCAGCTGGTTTTTCGGGTGATGAACCGAAAGTTTGATGACTTCATCTTTCATGATCACAAAACGCTCGTTTTCTTGTGCCTGAAAAATATCAAGATTGATTAAAAGTGCCAGACAGACAGCGCCTAACAGGTTATGCCCGGCCCCATTCACTTCAAAACCCGTTGGGGTAAATGAACGTACTTTTAAGGCTTTGTCTTTTTCGGAATAGTAAATGAATGAAGTTTCTGAGTAACCAAATTCGCTTGCGATCTTCTCATAAGCAGGAAGTTCAAGATCCGAATCGGTCAGGACCACCGCCAGCTGATTACCGCGATACCGCTCACTGGTAAAAACATCAACGACATAATATTTTAAACTTTTCATCCGGTATTTTTAAATAAAATAATTGATAGCTAGCCTGACTCCTTACTTACGAAAAAACCTGACCAGCAGATAATACATTGGCAAACCAAGAAGAAACAGGAAGAGACCTATCAATGCCGTCTGTGGTTCGAAATACATCACACTGAAATTCACAAGGGCATAACCCAGGATAAAAATGAGAGTCAGCCAGGGGTAAAGTTTCATTCTGTAAATGCCCTTGTCTTCCTGTCCGCTCAGCTTTTCCCTGTGTCTCAGAATGAAGACTGCCGAGCACGCTGCAATAAGACCTATGCTGTCAAAAAACATTACATAACTCAGGATTTTCTGCAAGGAAGATAAAGCGAAAAGAAACAGTACAATGATGGCTGTGTAAACGGTAAGCGCGAGTTCCTGCGTCTGGGTCTTTTGATTGACCGTTTTAAAAATTGCGGGAAGCACATTTTCCTGTGCCATGGCATAATAAACCCTTGGATTGGAGAGCAACGAGGCATTGACATAGGCTAAAACGGCCAGGAACATGATAACCGATACAACCGTTGACGCGGCATTACCAAAAATGCGGGCCGTCATATCTGCGGCCAAAGCAGGGGAATTTTTCAGGCCTTCAAAACCTAAAACTCTCACATAGGAATAATTGACAAAAAGGTAAAGTACAAGAACGGCGCCCATGCCAATAAAAATGGATTTTGGTATAACCTTGCTGGCATTGGGAACATCGTGTCCGAAGTTCATGGTCTGGTGGTAGCCGCCGTAGGTGAAAAAAATAGGGACGAAACAGAGCCAAAAGGCTTTGAAGCTGTCTTTCTGGGAAAGCTCTTTGGTGACCTCCGTGGCGGATTCAGATGGGAGAAATGCCGTACTGATCAGTAAGATAAGCATCGCTATTTTAATGATCATCAAAATATTGAGCGCGTGTGAACCCATTTTGATCCCCAGCATATTGATGACGTACAAAAGACCAACCGCCGAGAGTGTGGTGATACGTGTGCCCAGTTCGGAGTCGAGCGTGGGAAATAGGAGCGGAGCAATGTATGCTGAGCCTATGATAGCCACTGAGGCACTGGATCCGGCATTGGCAATGATCGAGATCCAGTTCACCATAAAGGCAAATGCCGGGTGATAACAGTGGGAAAAGATCTTGTAAAATCCTCCCGCAGCAGGATAACGGGAACCAACCTCTGCCAGTGTAAGAGCGCCGAAAAGGCTGATGATGGCTCCGGCAATCCAGGCTGTGAAAAAAATGGAAGGCAATTCGGCTTTTTGCGCAATTTCGACCGGCGTCCTGAAAATACCGGTACCAATCACCACGCTGATCACGATCATCGTGAGGTCGAAGGTATTCAGACGCGGTTTGATAGGCATTTTTAACGTGTTAACAGACCTGCGTCCAGTACAAATTGGCTTCCCGTGACGAAACGTGCCTTATCCGAAACCAGATATAGAACAGCGTGGGCTACATCTTCCGGTTCGATCCAGGGTACGGGCAACAGGTTTCCAGCCGAGGCTTCGGCGATTTCCCGGGGTGTTTTTCCTTCCAATGCAGCCAGTCCATCGTTCATCGGGGTATTCACGCCGGTCGGGTGAATGGAGTTTACCCGGATGTTATGAGGAGCCAGTTCAATGGCCCATGACTTGGTAAGACCCACCAGCCCCCATTTGGAGGCTGCATAGTGGCTCAGCCGGTTCATTCCCCGGAGGCCGGCGATGGACGAATTATTGACAATGTTGCCTGATTTTTGCGCAATCATGACCGGAATGATATGGCGGGCAGCCAGCCAGGCACCTTTGAGGTTGATGTCGATCATTGCATCCCACTCTTCCTCCGGAAGCTCATGAACCAGTCCGTAGGCACATATGCCTGCATTATTAAAGAGAATATCAATACGGCCAAATTGGGAAATCGTTTCATAAACGGCGGTTTTAATGTCTGAATCAATTCTTATGTCTCCCTGGAAAACAAGGCACTTAACCCCGGTTTGCTGCACCTCCGACTGCAAAGAATGCAGGTCTTCGACCGAGCCTAGTGCATAACCCGGATAGGAGAGCGGGCGACCGATGTCAAATGCAGCAATATGTACACCTTCCTTGGCAAGGGCGAGTGCAGTTGCACGCCCCTGACCGTGGGCCGCGCCGGTAATGAAGGCGACTTTATCTGTTAACGACATATTTTAAACAGTCTGGTGCTGGGACAGATATGGTGTAAGATAGTCGTCAATTTCCGTGTGGATGACGTTATTGAAAATATTGGTCGCAATCATGATACCTGCAAAAGCGGTCAGAACGACAATTTCTTCATCGGAATAGTTAGTCCGGACGGGATTGTAAAGGTCATCCGGCACAAAGCCTCTTTGCTGTGCAATAGCCGCACCGAACGTCAGCAATTGTTGCTCTTCGTCGGTCACGACCAGGTCCTCCGGATTTTCTCCCGATTCGATAATAGACTTTCGGAAATAGGTGCTGCACAAAGGACAGTCTGATGCTTCGGAAACCGACCACGCGTATAATGTGGCAAGTCTGGAACCGAGCAGTCGTTTTACCTCCTCAAACAGGGGATACCACTGCATGTATACATTAAAAGCTACGGGAGAATGTCCCAGCGTGGCTTTCATGTTGGTGATCCTGCTGTTGTAAACAGTTTTATGCTGAATGAATGCAATTTTGATCTCGGTTGATTGTTCCCTTGTTTCGAGTGGCGATATTCTCGGCATGAATACGTGCTTGTTTATGTGTTCTGTTAACTTTGGTGTCTTTACAGTAAAATTCTGATGCGTTCGGGTGTCCCCTGGATATGGCTATTTATCCAGCTCCACAGTTTGCACCTGAACGTCCCAGTGGCCATCTAAAATTTCAAACCTGCGCTGTTCTTCTTTTTTCAATTTGTCGGCGTCCGGGTAAAGCGCTTTTTTATAGGGCGTTGTCAAATTAGGGTCGAAGGCGGCCTGGATATTCTTAAAAACCAGGGTCACACGGTAGTCCCAACGACTTTCCTCCGTAGCATGCAGACGTGGTTTTTCCGCTTTAATCGATAGGATATCGCCTTTTTCGAGCGCTTTTTTCAGGAGCGGGTAGTGATTCTTTTTAAACAATTCAATGAACTCATCGGCATACCCCCACTTGGCTTTGTAATAGCCCTCGATTGTAAAAGTCTGATCGTTGTTATTTTGCTGGGCGGAAACCTGGCCGGTTAGGGCTGTCAGCAGCAGGGCAGAAAGAATGTAGCGACGGATCATATCTGATTTGTTTAGAATGTGCTGTTAAAAATCAAATATCTTAAAATAATCTATAAAGTCTATGGATTTAAACTGATAATTATTTTTAGTAATGATTCAGATTGCTATTTTCTGCGAGAAGAGCGGTCTGAATGCCTTTTTAGGTAGGTATCCCGAAATATCTGCATTCAATTTGGTTCGCTTTCTGGTTTTAAATACATTTGACGATTAAATCTATAATTTAAATAGACTTTGCTGTGAAATCAAGAATATTTTTACTGTCAGCGCTTCTTGCGGGTAACACGTTGCTCGCCCAGACCAAGCCAGCCCCGGTTGTTATCGAAGGAGTAGTTCCCGGCGTGGCAACGGGTTTTGTTTATCTTCAAAAATTTGAGGAGAAAATTTTCCGGACAATAGATTCCGTTGCGATCGAAAAAGGGAAGTTTCATTTCAAATCGTCGATCAGGCTTCCTGAACTTTACGGACTCACCGTAGACAACAAAAAATCGCCCTTGTTTCTCTTTCTGGAAAATACAAAGGCCGTTAAAGTTACGCTGGATACCGCCGCGTATTATAAAAATAGCGTGGTTACAGGCTCTCCCGGGCAGGATTTGTTTGAAAAATACAAGCAAAGCCGGGATGTCAAAATTGATGAATTTATCAAGACAAATCCTTCGTCAATCGTATCGGCATATGTATTGTACCGTAACTTTTCATACCGGCTTACACCGGAAGAAATTAATCAGAATATCAATTTACTGGATGCGTCGCTGCATGGCACACCTTATGTAAAAACGCTCCGACAGTTGGTTGTGACCCTGGATAAAGTGGCGGTAGGCAAACAGGCGGTGGATTTTACGGCCAGTAATCCGGAGGGAAAACCCGTAAAACTTTCCGATCATTTTGGTAAATATCTGCTGATCGATTTTTGGGCCGCCTGGTGCGGGCCTTGCCGTAAAGAGAATCCCAATCTGGTAAATGCTTATCAAAAGTACAAGGACAAAGGATTTGAGGTGTATGGCGTCTCACTGGATAAGAATAAGGAACACTGGCTGAAAGCAATCGAAAAAGATAGCCTTGTGTGGACGCAGGTTTCGGATCTGAAATATTGGCACAGCGAACCTGCGGCACTTTATGGCGTCAGGGCAATTCCCGCCAACTTTCTTTTAGACCCATCCGGAAAAATCATTGGCAAAAACCTGAAAGGAGAGGAGCTGCATAAAAAGCTTGAAGAATTGTTGGGTGGGCAGTCCGGGTCCGTTTTGAAAAGTTCTAAATGACTCATAGAGTCGATTTAATTCATACAAAATACCTTAATTGAAAAATTAAGGTATTTTTCCGTTTAACAGAGGTTGTTTTAAATAGTACTGATGGAAATTCCGATCAAGAATAAACTTAACGTAAAGGAGCTCTTTAGAATAAAGAGAATGAAAGAGGTGATTAAAACGACCAACCCGCACGGTCACAAGGAATATCTTGAAATCATTTACCTGGAAGAAGGTGCGGGGATCCATCAGATTGACTTTAACCGGTTTTCTGTTAGCCCTCACAGTCTGTACCTCGTGATGCCCGGGCAGATTCACAGTTGGGCGCTCACCGAGATTCCGAAAGGGTATGTGGTGATGATCCAGAAAGATTTTTTGCTCGATCATCCGCTTTATGACACGTTGTTCCAGGCTTTCCCACTGTCTTTTCCTAATATTTTTCAACTCGCCGAGACAGAAGGAATATTCGCTGATATTTTCAGGAATATCGAAAAGGAGTATGTTCATGGGGAAACCAATTACGAGGCAGTGATCCAGACCTATCTGCTGCTTCTCTTCAATCTCCTCAAACGTCAGATCAAATCGGAGCAGGCAAATCCCAATCCGGCGCTGCTCAAAAATTTCTTTGCCATGCTGGATGCGGAATTCAGGGCGAATCATGAGACGGGATTTTATGCTGACCGGTTAAATACAACATCGAAGACGCTGAATACCACCTGTAAAAAACATTTGGGGAAGACAACCGGGGCGGTAATCAACGAAAAACTGACCGCAGAATCAAAAAAACTGCTCTTATATTCCCCTAAAAACCTGACCGAGATTGCCTTCGAGCTCGGTTTTTCGGATTCATCACACTTTAATAAATTTTTCAGGCGTCAGACCGGCGTGTTACCGGGTGTTTACCGCAAAGGAATTTCCTGAATGTACCAGAAATCGGAAGAGATGTACAAAGTCTACTGTTTTTGTAGGATTTAAATTTGCCATGCTGTTGTACTAATACAAACAGGCAATTTACTCAAGATGAAGATAGCAGTTTTTACAGTATTTTTCTTATCCCTTTTTGTAATGCCGGTTCAGGCGCAAAGTAGTTTCGTCCTGACCGGCAAGATAGTCGATAAAGAAACCGGACAGGCGCTTGCCCATTGTTCAGTTGCCCTTTTTAAAAGCCAGGACTCGACTTTGGCAGGAGGCATATTGACGAATGAGCATGGCAGTTATAAATTTGAGAACGTCGCTTTTGGACGATATTATATTCAAACGCAATACATCGGGTACGGCAAATCGGTTGTTGGCGTGCCGGATTTTACCTCCGAACGTACTTCCATTAACCTGGAGGCTGTTGCCATGGCACCTGATCCGAGGACACTCGATGCGTTGAACGTAACGACCGGACGGCAGATGGTAGAACACAAAATTGACCGTCAGGTGTACCGGGCAGAGAAGTTTCTCGGTAGTCAGGGAGGAACGGCTGTTGATGTGCTTAAAAACACGCCCTCCGTGACGGTAAACAGTGAAGGAGATATTCGTTTACGTGGCTCGTCCGGATTTTTGGTATTGCTTAATGGAAAGCCCGTGCAGGCGGATCCGGCAGTTATACTCAATCAGATACCTGCCAATACGATTGAAAATGTTGAGGTGATCACAGCACCGTCGGCACGTTTTGACCCGGATGGGAAAGCGGGTATTATCAACATCACTACCAAAACGGCAGTTGCGGGGAGCCGGTCTCTTACCGCCAATATTCAGGGCGGGCTACCTGCAGTTTACCGTTACAATAATCTTCATAATCCTTCACGATACGGCGCGGACCTGACATTTAACCTTCGTTCGGATCAATGGGATTTTAATCTGAGTGTCAATTATCTGCGGAATGACATCGCTGGCAGAAGAGTAGGAGATGCCAACACCACACGCGACGATGTTCGCACCTCATTTCCGTCTAGCGGTGAAAGAAGTTTTACCCGGTATAACTACACGGTGAGAAGTGCGGTTTCTTTCACACCAAACGTCAGGAATGTTTTCTCGGCTGGATTTTACAGGGGTTATCGCTCGCAATCGCGCCGGGCGGACATTGTTTACAATAATACAAAAACCGACCTGGCCACGGGCGAAGTGATCAGTAGAATCACTTATTTCAATTCAAATATTGCCCGTAAATCCGGCGGCATAACACTCGGGAACCTGGATTATACGCATACATTTATCAACAAATCGTTCATTGCCGTTTCTGGCCTTATTGAAAGGGCGGGTATGAATGGGCTGACGACCAATCAGAATCTCCGGGAACCGGGGAGAGAGGTGATCTTGCAAAGCACCCGTAACCCGAGTGAAAATCCCTTAACGGCTTACAGGTTCAGGGCAGATTATACAACCCAAATGGGCGGCGGTAAACTGGAAACAGGTTATCAATACAGAAATCAGGTTCAAAAAGGAAGTTTTCAATACCAGAATCTCGATCTTGAAAGCGGTGCGTTTCTTATTGTTCCGGAGTTCAGCAATGTCACCAAAGTCGTTAACCACATCCATTCGTTTTACGGGCAATATGGGGCGAAGTCCGGCAAGCTGGAATACACCGGGGGATTACGTTACGAGTATGCCACCCGGGCATTTGCAGCCGGTGCGCAAAATATCCGAAACCTTAATTTGTCTAATATCTTTCCATCGGTCAATTTACAATATCAGTTTAGTATCTCATTCAGGGCCAGGGTGGGATATAACAAACGCGTACAACGTTCGACCAACAATGAGCTGAATCCTTTTCCTGAGCGGGAACATTCGGAGACACTGGAGTCGGGTGACCCGGATATTTTACCCGAATTTATTGATCTGACAGAACTTGGAGCGGTCAGGGATTTTGAAAAGGGAAGCGTTTTTGCAACGATTTACAATCAGCGTATCAAAAATGTGGTGAACCGGGTGAACAGTGTTTACAATGACACAATCCTAAACCGGATTTATACAAACGCCGGCCTGGCAACCTCCTGGGGCCTGGAAACCGGAACCACCCTGAACCCGACCCGATGGTGGCAACTCTATGCCGGGGGAAATATTTACCATTATAAAATTAAAGGGGCCCTTTTCGCGGATCAGGTGAAGGTTAACACTTCCAGCCTGGTTTATTCGATCAATGCCAATACCACCTTCCGGCTTTCTCCTACCTTTCAGCTTCAATGGGCGCTGAATTATCTTTCAAAAAGGGTTACGGCACAGGGTGAGGATTCACGTTTAATTACCCCGGGTGCTTCTGCTAAAAAAACTTTTTTAAAAGGAAAACTGGCCGCAACACTTCAATGGCAAAACATAGATCTGGGCCTTTTGGGCAGCAATAGACAAAGGATTACAACATTTGGAAAGGATTTTTTTACGACGACAAATTACATTCAGGAAACGGATATTTTTCTCCTGAGCCTAAGTTATAACCTGAACCAGACTACCAAAAAATCCAAATTGCCGGCAAGTGAATTTGGCGAAAGAGAGTTTTAAATTTCTCGTTACATACCTGAGTTAATTGCAAAAAACCTCCGATAATTTAAGGCCGTAATCGGCAATAAACTATCAGAGGCCGTTATTGATAAACCCTGTTACTGAAAAATATCAGGATATTTCCGGATGAAATAAACCGGTGTGCAGCTCCATGCGTGGCAATAACTATTGATCGGGAAAAAATGGTAGGGAGATAGGTACGCATCATTGGGGTCATACACTTCCCAGAATGTATCGGCACCTTTTTTTACCATACCACCCCAATAGTTGATCAAAGCCTCCTTGGCTTCGGTTTTCAAGCCGCTTTCAATCAGCGCCGAGATAAAAAAGTGGTAAAGATAGGGCGCGCCGGGAATCACCGCTTCCTTATGACTGGTGATATTTCTTAGCGCCAGTTTGGCTTCCGCGGGGCTGGTGACATTTGCCAGCACCATCCATATCTGGGAGGCATATGAAACCTGTTTTTTGCTGCCGCTTGTAAAAAGGCCAAGTTTGCTGTCGTATAAATTTGTTCTGGCGGCCTGGCTCATTTTCCGGATCAGCTCCGGAAGTTCTTTCAGTTCGTGCTCCTTTTTTAAGAGTTTCGCGAGTTCATAGGTTTGTTTAAGTGTGTAAATGGTCAGTCCCTGCAACGCGGTTGATTTGTCAAGCTCTTCTTTCCAGTCAAAAAACAGCCACCATTCTTTTTTAGCCTTTTCAAAATCCATGAGCCCGTTTGGCAGGATATAACTTTTGGCAATCTCGGCCTGGACTTTCGCTACGGGCCATAAACTGTTCGCGGTCTGGTAGTCGTTGGTGGCTGTCAGGTACTCTTTTAAGGTGACATTGTAAAGAAAAGAATAATCCAGCAGATGTTGTCCAGCCTGTGGGTGCGGCTCCGGAGTTTCGAATACCGTACCGACCAGATATCCGTTTTTGTCGCTCAAACCCGCCAGTAAATACTGGCACCTTTTGGTAAGATCGTGATTTTTGAATGAGTAGCTGTTTGCCAGAGATTCCAGATACAGATCGCCGATCCATAACCGCCGGTCACGTTTGGGGCCATCTTCATAAACCGTTTGCATACACTCTTTTAAGGTATTCAGGCCCACGCTGTCAATTTTTTTAATCATGTCATGCGCGTTCGGCTGTAAGGCTGACGGTTTTGTTTTGACAGAGGATACGGCTCTGCAACGCAGGTTTTCAATTTTGAAATCAAAATACTGTGAGCTCCCAAGCAACTCTATTTTGACATAACGAAATGCCATTCTCCGGGATATGGTTACGAGCGATGGGATATCCATCACAGTGATATATTCGTCTTGCAGCCATGCCCTGCTCAAATCGCCTTTGTAAGGATCATACGGCGTTTCGATTTCCGACGGAACCTCTCCGAATGTCAGTTTGAATTTCAGCGGCGCATCCGGCGTTCCCTTTAACGTGGCGACATTGAAAGAAAAGTATCCGGTGATGTGTTTTCCAAAATCCAGTGTGACAGTTTTTTGGGTTTTGAAGGAAGTCGCGTACAAATCTGTTAGCGAACTGGCGGGAACGGTTTTCCAGCCCTGAAATGCATTTTGGTCTGTTATAATGTTGACCATGCGTTCTGGTGTTTCAATGGTTTCCGTAAGGGCCGGTTTTAATTCATCGGCGAGTTTCAGCCATTGTTGCCTCCATGGCGCATACACATCCTGGCAACTGCCGGTTTTTGGTAAAAACGATAACAGGAGAAACCAGGCAAAAAACTGATTTTTTTTGAAGAAAGTATTCATTACATCAACGGAATAATAGGAAACTGGACTGGTTATAGCGGATTAAAAAAAGCTACTGAACTGAAAGCCTCAATTCAGCAGCGATGTGGCTCAATACCCTGGATTTTGTTTTAAAAGCGGATTCAATCTTATTTCCCGTTGAGGGATAGGAAATAAAAGTTTGGTTTCAGATACATTGTAGGAAGCTGCCACTGGTGATATGCCCGCAGGATAATAGTAGGCCTGGGGATTGGCTTTTATTTTATTTCCCTGAGCAGTCATCACGGCCACGGCTTTCCCGGTCCTGACCAGGTCCGGCCATCTTTTGTTTTCGAATGCCAGCTCAATCTGACGCTCTTTCAAAATCTGCTCCCGAAGTTCAGTCTGGGCAGTGGTTGTGATGGGTGAAAGCCCGGTTCTGGGGTGGGCGTGTACGGCGTTCAGGCTGGTTAATGCAGATGGTTTTGCCTGTTCGTTCTGAGCTTCTGCAAGCATCAGCAGCACTTCTGCATAACGGTAAACGGGCCAGTTGTCATTTGTATTGGGCGCTATTTTTGCCCCGTGCACAAATTTTTTGGCATAAGGGCGGTTGACGTATCCTTCGCCTGTGTAAAACCCGATCGACGCGGCTTTTCTTTTATCCGCCGCCTCATAACTGTTGATGAGGTCAGGCGTTGGCGTGTTCCATCCTGCATAACTATTTGAGTTTCCGGACGGGAAACCGGAAATCACACCGGGATCGGCCAGAATAGGAAGAAAGTTATACCCGAAATTACTGGCTGCGGCAGCCGTGGGTTCATCCAGGTATTGCACCTCAAACAGCGACTCGGCATTATTTTTGTTGTTGGGATCAAATACCGAAGCGTAGTCGGGCAACAGAGAATATCCGGTGATTTTCGTTAATGCGGATTCTGCATTTTCCCATTGTTTAAGAACCAGATGCACGTTGCCCAGCAGGGCGTAGGCTGCTCCGTTCGCGACGTAACCCTTGGTCTGCGCCGATGCTGCGGGCAAAAGCGAGGCTGCCAGCGTTGCGTCCGCGATGATTTGTTTGTAAACATCTTCCCTGGGAGTCCGGGGCAGTGCAGTCTGTTCGAAACTTGTGGCTGGTTCAAGCGCCAAGGGGACGTCTCCGAAATATTGCACCAGATCAAAGTAACAGAATGCCCTTAAAAACAAGGCTTGTCCTTTGAAATTGTTCTTTTGTTTTTCATCAAAAGTAGCCGCGTCGATGGTTTTTAGCACCTGATTGGCCCGCCCGATAATGATGTAATTGCTGTTATATTTATTGGATGTGGTGCCGCTGTTGGCGTCATCCGTAAAAAGGTCTACATATTCTCTGTCCGCATAACCCCGGTTGGCGGCATTGAAGCTGAACGTGGTATTGTCGGACCGCATTTCGCCCATGGCCCAGGCGCCTACGTCCGCGAGTCCGGTGCCATACAGTGCTCGCAAAGGGTTATAGAGGCCAACAATGGCTTGCTGAAAATCGGATTCGGTCTTGTAAAATTCCGCCGCGGGCACGACAGTTTCGGGAGCTTTGTCTAAAAAGTCGTTTTTGCAGGACGAAAGTATTGCAAAAAGTATGAGTGCCTTCAATTTCATCGTCTTGATTTTTAACGGTTACAGATTAAAATTTACGCCCAAAGTGAATGTTCTCGGAACGGGATACGTGGTGTAATCGCTTCCGGAAAACAATCCCCCGGCAGCTGATACTTCCGGGTTACCGCCGGGATATTTTGTGAAGACAAAGGCCTGTTGAACGCTGGCATATACACGCAATCCATGGATGTATTTATTCTCTTTCAAACCAACCCGGTAACCAAGTGTGATATTTTTGATGGTAAAATAATTGGCACTGTACACAAATTTCGAACTGGCCCAGTCGCGTTCGTAGGACGTGGTATTGGCCTTTGATTTGCCATAGATACCGTCACCCGGATTTTCTTCGGAACGCCAGCGGCGGGAAACTCCTTTCAAAACATTAAAAGTGCCGTCGAGATTGGTTGTAAAACGCTCGCTCACATTGATGATCTTGTTTCCCAGCGCGCCTGATCCTACAATGGATAAGTCAAATTTGCGGTATGCAAAGGAGTTCGTAATCCCGAAAATCGCCTTTGGGGCGCTGTTTCCGACAACGGCCTTATCGCGGTCATCATTGGTCACAACACCGTCTCCGTTAACGTCTTTGAATTTTACGGTACCCACTTCTGCGTCGGCATATTTGGGCGACTGGTCAAAATCTGCCTGATTTTTGTACACTCCTTCCCACACGAGGGTATATAACTGCCCGAGCGGTTTACCGACTTCGGTAATGGTATTGTCTCCGAAAATAGCCGCATTGGCAGTACCCAAAGCCAGGGCCTTGTTTTTATTGAAGGAAATATTAAAGTCGGTATTCCACGATAAATTTCCGGCCAGATTCTGCGAACTCAGTGTAACCTCATGACCCCAGAAGGCCAGTTTGCCAATGTTGGTGGCATAGTTGAAAAACCCGGAAGAGATTGGAATGTCGACTGTGTAAAGCAGGTCATCGGTCGTTTTATGGTAATAATCATAGCCGAATTTTAACCGGTTGTTGAAGAAATGAATGTCGACGCCAAAATCCAGTTCCTTCGTATTTTCCCATCCAAGTCTTGTATTGTTCAACCCGGCGATACTTTTACCGGAAAGGTTCTGGTTGCCTACGGGGTTATTCGTAGCAACGACACTTGCATACTGCGTGTAATTTCCGACGTTATTGTTACCGATCACACCATAACTGGCTCTTAATTTAAGAAATGACACAGGTCGTATTCCCGACATAAAGGATTCGTCTGAAACGACCCATCCCGCTGATACCGAAGGGAAATTTCCCCATCTTTTATCGACGCCAAATTTGGAGGAACCGTCCCTCCTGATGGCAGCAGAAAGTATGTAGCGCTGCTTGAAGTTGTAGTTGACCCGCCCTACGAATGATAGTAAGGTCCAGCTTTGAATATCAGTAGTTCCCGTTATCGTTTTTGCAGCGTTCAGAGTCTGAATTTTATTGTCGGGGAAACCGGTAGCAGTAAATAAGCCCGTCTGGGCATGTGCCGTTTGGGATGTGTACCCACCAAGTAGGTCGAACTGGTGCTCGCCGATCGTTTTCTGAAAAGACAAAGTGTTTTCCCATAACCAGGAATAAGCCAGTGCGTTGCCGTGTGAGGCATTGATACGCGACGCGTCAGCTTCGTTGGGTGCGTTAAAAACGCTTCCGGCCGTTGACGGGTAAAAATAATCCGATACGGAATTTCCAAGATCGATATTGATGCCCGATTTATAGACGAGGTTGTTCACAGGTTCAACTTCAATAAATCCATTGGCGAGAAGCCCGCTGTTTCTTGACGTATTTTTAACCACCTGAATCTGGTTGTACCAGTTGGGAGCATCCGCAGAGCCATAACCGTTCGTCGTCAGCGGAATGGATCCGTCTGCATTTTTAAAGGGGGCCAGGGGAGAGGTTAAAATGGCCGACTGTACAATGCTGGGCGTGTTGTACCATATCCCGTCGCTTTGCGGCGTATGATTGTCCGTAAAAGTAGGCGCGGCATTGAACCCGATTTTAACCCGGTCGTTAAACTTGTAATCGGTATTGATACGCAGCGAGTACCGGCTGTAATCCGAGTTTAAAAGTACACCGTTCTGCTTAAAATAACCGGCAACGACGGAGGTGCTGAATTTGTCCTTGCTGCTGTTAAAAGACACGGAATAATTCTGGATCGTGGCCTGGCGTGTTACCGCATCGTACCAGTTGGTGCCGGCACCATATTGCTGCGGATTTTGGAACATGTCCGGAACCGTCTGACCATTTTCCAGCGCAACCTCCTTTTTAAATTGTGCGAATTCGGAGGCGTTCATCATATCCGGCCGTCCTTTCTCAGGAAGCTGCTGAATACCTGTGTAAGCGCTAACGCTGATGGTTGAAGTGCCTGCTTTTGCTCTTTTTGTCGTCACGATCACAACACCGTTGGCAGCTCTTGAACCGTAAAGCGACGTGGAAGAGGCGTCCTTTAAAACCGAGATGTTTTCAATTTCGTCCGGATTGATGTTTGCGATATTACCCGTGATCGGGAAGCCGTCCACCACATAAAGCGGGTCACTTCCGGCTGATATAGACGCCTGTCCCCGGACCCTTACCGACATGCCCTGGCCGGGAATTCCGGTGGTCTGGTTAATCTGGACTCCGGCCATTTTTCCCTGCAATTTTTGGGTAAGCTGGGCGGCAGGGAGGTCGTTGAGCTCTTTTTGATTGATGGTTTGTACGGCCCCGGTAATATTCCGTTTGCTCTGAGAGCCATACGCTACTACAATAACGTCACTCAGGGTTTGAGATAGTACTTCAAGCTGCACATCAATTTTAGTCCGGCCTTCTACCGGTATTTCCTTTGGCGAATACCCAATGAATGAAACCGACAGGATTGCATCGGCACTGGCCGACAATGAGAATGCTCCGTTCGCATCAGTTGAGACACCATGTGTGGTCCCTTTTACCGTAATCGTAGCCCCGGGCATGGGTGTGTTTTTTTCATCCCGGATGGTTCCTGAAATCTGTGTTTGCGCCAGCAAATCGCCTCCGCCAAACATAATCAGTCCAATCACCAGTGTTAAGAACCAATTGTAAGTCCCGTAAATGTTTGTTTTCATAAAAACATAATCGTGTTAAGTAAGATTGTTTTTCTTTCCTTGTTTATAATTTTTATTTACTTTGTATCAAAGTGAGACAAATGTAAATTATTACCATTTATCAACTGTCCCTATCTGTCCTGAGCTGATTTCTACTTTGAATTATATTTTTACATGAAAAACTACCTCCCTTTGCTGTCGCTGGATGCTTTTAGTATCACGCCTAAATATGTTCAGCTGATGAATGGATTTATGTCGGGTATAGAAAACGGGGCGATCCGGAAGGGCGATTTGCTGCCCTCGATCAATAGTTTGAGTTATGACCTGGACATTTCAAGAAATACGATTGAACGGGTTTACAACGAGCTTAAAAAAATCGGGATCGCCGGTTCGGTTCCGGGCAAAGGGGTGTATATCGTCAATACGGATTTTCAGAAAAACTTTAAAATTCTGCTTCTTTTCAATAAGCTGAGCAGTCATAAAAAGATTATCTATGACAGTCTGGTTTTTCACCTGGGGCAACAGGCAACCATCGATTTTTATGTATACAACAATGATTACACGTTGTTTAAAAAAATCGTTACGGAAAAACTGGGCAGTGATTATTCTAAATTTATCATTGTTCCGCATTTCATGGAAAATGCTGACAAAGCTCATGAAATAGTCAATCTGATACCGAAGGACAAGCTGATCCTCGTCGATAAACTCCTCCCCGCTGTCACTGGAATTTTCGGGGCGGTGTATGAAGATTTTAAAAGCGATATTTACAATGCCTTATCCAATCTTTTGGAAAGACTGAGCCAGTATCACACGATCAAACTCATATTTCCCCAAGCGACTTATCATTCCGGGGAAATTGTTGAAGGTTTTGAGGCTTTTTGTAATGATTATAATTTCAGATTCGAGCTGGTGCGGTGTTTGAAAAGTGAAACAATCTGCCCTGGCACGGTTTACATTAACCTGATGGAAGATGATCTGGTAAGTCTGATCGAAAAAATTCTTGATCTCAATTTAAAGATAGGCCGTGACGTGGGTATTATTTCTTACAACGAAACGGCCATCAAAAAACTGATCTTAAACGGCCTTACCACCATTTCAACTGATTTCGAATTTATTGGCAAAAAGACGGCTGATCTTGCTTTGAACAATAAAAGGGAGCGTTGCGCAGCACCTTTCACGGTCCATATCCGTAATTCCTTGTAAACCAAAATTGTAAAAAAGAATTATGTTCTCCGGAATTTGTACAAAAAAGGCGCCTTATGGGCATACTTAACGGGATCTTCGGCCCGTTCGAGAATGTCCAGACTCAGAATTTTACGCTGGAAGTTCGATCTGAGCAGCGGTACACCGAGTATGGTTTCATAGAGATTTTTTAACGTAGCCATCGTAAAAGTTTCCGGCAAAAGATTGAACCCGATTTTCTTATCCAGGTTTTCCCGCAGGACTTCCAGCGCTTTATCAGCAATTTGTTTGTGGTCGAGAATCAGCGGCGGGAGGTCATTGATATCATACCAGGTACAGCTGTCCGAAAGTGCATCAGTCCTGGGAATGGCCTTGGTGAAATCAACCAGTGCATAAAAACCCACAGAAAAGAAACGGCCCAGAATCCAGTGGTCGGGATCCGGCGGAATTCCCTGGCCCTGCATGATGACTTTGATGGTTTCGGGATTGTTACGGTCGTAATTACCGAAAATATGAAACTGATCCAAAAAGATACCATCCAGTCCGGTTTTTGAGGCTAAAATCCTTTTGGCTGCATCGTTGAGATCTTCTTTTTCATAAATATATCCGCCAGGCAAAGCAAACAGATTGGCGTCTCCATGCTCGATAATCAGGATTTTTAGCTGGTTGTTATGGAAACCAAAAATCACAGCGTCGATGGCAAGACCTTTTACAAAACCTTCACCATATTTGCTGATTTCACCGGGAACTGTCTGACGCATTAATTTAGATTAGATGGATAACAAATGTAAAAATACAAATTAGTAAATAACAAAAATGATTTAAACATCTGTACGAATGCTGCGTTGTTGACTGGTTTTGAGCATTTATTTTAAATTTTTATACCCTACAAAGTCTATATACTATATAAAATTCATACATTTGTTTCAAATCTAACAAAAACGTATCTGATGAAATCATTTTTCCGAATTGAAATGCTTTGTTGCTGACCTCAACCTATTGTCAAAAGCTTAACAGTAATTAACAAAACGTAGACATCACCAATCATAATTGCATGAAACAAATTTTAAAGACAGCCCTCTTAATAGGAGTCATTTTCTTCCCCCTATTGCTATCAGCTCAGGATAGACCCACAATCAATGCAACCATCACAGGAAAAGTCCTGGACGCACGTACCAACGAAGCCCTGACCGGCGCGACAGTTACCATTAAGGGCACGACAAACGGTGACGCCACCGACGTGAACGGAGAGTTCAGTCTGATAACAGGTCAGACCTTGCCATTTACGCTGGTCGTTTCTTACATCGGTTACCTGAAAAAGGAAGTGCTGATCAATGAAAGTAAAGTTGAAATTAAACTTGTACCAAACGATACACAGTTGGAGGACGTGGTTATTTCTTCCCGTCGTCGTCAGGAAACCGCACAGGAGGTACCCATCCCGATTTCCGTAATCGGGGGAACCAGAGCGGAAGATGCAGGTGCATTTAACGTAAACCGCCTTAAAGAACTGGTACCCACAGTGCAGCTATATGCTTCCAATGCAAGAAATACCACACTGAACATTCGTGGTCTTGGCTCTACGTTCGGTTTGACCAACGACGGTGTTGACCCAGGTGTAGGTTTCTACGTGGATGGAGTTTATTATGCCCGTCCGGCAGCCACAGCACTTGACTTTATCGATATCGAACGTGTTGAAGTATTGCGCGGGCCGCAGGGAACGTTGTTTGGTAAAAACACAACGGCCGGTGCGTTTAACATCACGACGCGTGCAGCCAGCTTTTCGCCTGGTGCCAATCTTGAATTAAGTTATGGTAACCTGGGTTTTGTGCAGGCGAAGGCTTCGGTAACGGGACCTTTGAGCAAAAAACTTGCGGCACGTCTTTCCTTTACAGGAACGCAGCGCAACGGTACGTTTTTCAACGAGCATACACAATTGCCGATCAATGACATCAACAACATTGGTGTCAGAGGACAAATTCTATACACCCCGACAGAAAATGTAAACATTACCGTTATCGGGGATATTTCTGATCAGAAACCGACTGGTTATGGATGGCCGGTAGCTGGCGTTGTGACTACTAAAAGAGCGGCATACAGACAGTTTGACGCAATCATCGCTGATCTGGGTTATAAATTACCTTATACAAGTGCCTTCGAACGTAAGCTGGATCTTGATACGCCTTCCAAAGCGGATAACCAATTGGGTGGTGTTTCTGTTAACGCCGATATTAAAATAGGTAATGGAACGCTGACGTCTACTTCGGCATGGCGTTACTGGAAATGGACACCGTTGAATGACAGGGATTATATCGGATTGCCGGTATTTACCATTTCTTCGGGTAATTCGAAACACGACCAATGGTCACAGGAAATACGTTACTCCGGAAAAATATCACCAAGATTGAGCGGAGTGGTTGGGGTTTTCGGTCTTTGGCAGGATCTTACCTCAGATCCCGTACAGACGGAGGAAGCGGGTTCGGCGCAATGGCGGTTTGCACAAAGTTCAACCAGTGCTTTATGGAAAACACCAGGTTTGTTTGACAACTTTGGTATCCGGACTACAAACGAAATCAAGAGCACCAGTTTGGCCGTATTTGCACAGGCAGACTGGGGCATAACGGATAAGATTCACGTGCTGCCAGGTGTGCGTTACAACTATGACAAAAAAGTAGTGGATTACAGCCGTGTAACTTATGGCGGATTGCAAACAACCGATGCAGCACTGCTTGCTTTGAAAAACGGTGTGTATACCAACCAGTCGTTTAACACAGATTATGCAAAGGGAAATTTCTCGGGACAGCTTTCGTTGCAATACAAAGCCAGCCGCAATGTGAACGCTTATGCTACCTATTCAATTGGTTATAAGCCTATTGGTGTGAATGTGGGCGGTTTGCCAACGGCAAATGGTCAGGTGTTGATTGATCTTGCTAATGTGAAACCTGAATACGTAGACCATAAAGAATTCGGTATCAAAACCAAGCCGACCAGCAATTCTGTTTTGAACCTGACTGTTTACCGTTCTGATATTAAAGATTACCAAACGCAGGTACAAACGCCGGAACCTGGTGTAAACCGTGGTTATCTGGCTAATGCAGAAAAAGTGCGTGTACAGGGTGTTGAATTGGATGGGAATCTTCGTCTTAAACACTTCACATTCAACGCGGCTGTGGCGTACACCGATGGAAAATATGTACGTTTTGCCAATGCGCCTGTTCCATTGGAAGAAGTTGGTGGAACGCAGGCTTTCAAGGATGTTTCAGGAGGAAGATTACCGGGTATATCCAAGTGGTCGGGCTCAGTGGGCGGCGAGGTTGTCGTAAAAGGAACCTTTGTTGGCTTGACAGGGAATTACTTTTTGGGAGTTGACGAGTTTTTACGGTCTGATTTCTCATCAAGTCCATCTCCTTCCCAGTACCTAAACATCGGTGGCTACGGACTAACCAACGCCCGTTTGGGTTTCAGAGCTTCCAACGGACTTTCGTTCTTCTTATGGGGAAGAAACATTTTCAACAAGAACTATTATGAGCAGTTATTGGCCGCACCGGGAAGTTACGGACAATATGCAGGTATCGTGGGCGACCAGCGTACCTATGGTGTAACGGTAAGATTCACATACTAATTAACCGAACTGGCTGAGAGATCAGTACGATCCGGTAAGGTTTAACAAAAGACAGCGGCAGACTTGGTTTGCTGCTGTCTTTTGTTTTAGAAGGTAGATGGTTTAATAAAGATATCTGTGAAAATTGTGTTTCCGTTATTTTCGGGAATTGTATTTTAAGTGCAGAAGGCGCGGCGAGTAGGAAATCATAAGATAACTCCAAACCGGGATTTTACCGGAATCAGGGACTTTTTTCAGAAGCTCGATACGTTTTGCCGTGTAGGCCGAGGAAAATCCGAATATGATCTCGACCTTTTTTACAGGTTTGAAATTCAGGGAAAGATCGTTTTCAAAGCCAAGATATTTTCCTGCCAGCTCCTGATCCGTTAAGGAATGCTGCGCGTAGAAAAGATGCGCATCTGCCCGTAATGATAATTTTTCATTGACCTGATAAATCAGAAAAAGATAGGGGTTAACCAGGCCCTTGTCGTTCACGTCGGCAGGAAACCGCGTAAACAGGTTCATGTTTCCCATAAATTTCCAGGCAACACCATAAAGAGGAACAAAGGAATTTGAGACGTTTTTCGGTATACTTGCTTTGTTGCCACTCAGGATTTCGGCTCCTAGCCGTACCGTTGCCTTTGTGAAAGTCGCACTTATTTCGGGTTGTACATAATAGGCATGTATCGTTTTTGCACTGGCGGTCTGTCCGTACTGGTAATAGGCGCTGACGGTTCCATACCACCATTGACGGGAATATTCCAGACGCCCGCCGTTGGTTATACGTTGGTAATATGCTCCTTCATTGCTGCTTTTTTCAAAAACTTCCAGGGTATTGATGGTCGTTATGGCAAGCTGATTTTTAAACTTGTGTTTCAAATGATGAACAAACAGGAGTTTATATTGGTGTGACGCTACCGGAGAATAGGCGGCGTCAAAATTCTTTTTGTAGGGACGCGTGAATGCGATGGTGAGATCCGTGGCTATCCTTTTGTTGTAAAACAATCGTATGCCTTCGTGTGCGCGGCTTTGCTGGCTCCAGGGAGCCGCAGAAAATATCCGGCCATTGTCGAGCGATAGCGCCTGCCTCCCGATTCTGGCGGAGAAAAACCTGTTTAATGACGGTTCAATGTAAAATTCGAATGCATTGATGTTACCAATACGGGAAAATCTCCCCGATTTACCCCAGACATGTATTTCCTGCGGAGAAGCATGAAATTTGAAATTTTTTGCGGTGTAGGTAAGACTAAGCCGGTTTCGCAGGCTCGCGTAAAATTCAGGCATGGTAGAGTCGGCTGGCGTCTGCATATAGTTGTCACTAAACTCAGCCCTGGGCCTGATTTCAAAATCAACGATGAGTTGCCGACGGAGCGTGTCACCGGATTGTGCGTATGACAGCTGGCTTTTCAGACCTACAATGAGCAAAAGTAATAAGGGGTAACGCACCGGTAATGTTAGTATAGTAAGCCCATAGAATACAAGAAAATGATTAAGATCGAAATTACGGAAATATTTGTTTCTATGATGTTAACTGAAGGATTGAATGTGTGTTCCGAACATTAAGTTTTATGCTTTGACTTTGCATTGCAAAACTTTCAGGAACTTGGCCTACAAAAGATCCTGAATGGTTGTTTTACTTAAAACTGATAAATTGACCGCCTGCCACTTTTCCAGCGCGGTTTTTAATGTACAAAGTTCGCCGGAAGCGCAGTCAGCACACTGCCCGGAAAAAGTGGAGGAAGCGCATTCAATCGCTGCAATGGGCGCGCCTGTTACTTCCAGCACAGTTAAAAAACTGATTTGATCGGCCGGGACTGCCAGTGAATATCCGCCTTTCCCCATGTTGCTTTCAATGAGGCCGCTGTGTGTCAGTTCGACCAAAATTGTTTGCAGATAACTTTTGGGGATGTTCTCCTGCGTAACAATTTCAGAAACAAATGTCGGGCCTTTCAGGTGTCTCGTTGCCAGTACTTTAAGTGCTTTTAGAGCATACTTGGTCTTTTTGGTTATCATGATGTCACGCTATTTAATAGTTGCCGGGCTGTAAAGTGCTTTCCGGTAACGTGTATTTTTTATCTGCTTTATCAAGTACCACATAAATCGAGTCGCGATTTTCGTTTAATCCGTGCAGGATGATCCTTGATTTGTCCGGTTTGTTGTAATGGAAAACCAGCCGCTGGGTTGTGTCCGGAATATTCTTGTTTTGCAGATACAAAACCTTGTTGAGCGTATCGGCCTGATAGGTGAAAAAATGCCGTCCGCCAGCCACACCAGCCATTTCAAAACGCCTGTCGACTTCTTTTTTAGGCCGTCCGCCACCACCTGAAACATCGATTTTGACAGGTTTGTTTACCTTAAAAGTAAAGGTGGCCCATTTTTCAAAAACGGCGTCCTGCCATCTCACCGTGTCCGCGGGGGAATACGGGATCACCCTGTTATTCAACCGGAATTCGGTGACGTGATAATAGCCGGCACTGTGGGCAAGCCCTTTGTTATGGGGAAGTTTATAAGGGTCATACCTGAAATTCTGATACATCAGATAAGAAAAAAGCCCTATGAAGATCAATAACGTCGCAGATTTTATGGTCACCCGGAGTGTCTGCCAGTGTCCGGAAAAGTTTGGAAAGAAGTTGTCGGGCGTCGTGAATTTTTCAAGGATGAGCAGATTGTAAAGTCTTGGAACATCGTGTGCGACGACAAACAAACCATATAGGCAGAGATAGGTCGAAAATAAATGTACTTCGCCGTCGTAGACAAAGTTCACAAAGACGATATCCCCGAGTGCGGCAAACAGTAAAATTCCTCCATAGAGTGCCGTAGGCCTGAAAAGGAGGAGAACACCTGCCAGCAATTCGATGAAACCCGTGAAGGATTCATACCAGGGAACACTGCCCACAGAGAGCCAGAAGACTTTCTGCGGCGTAAGATTGATAAAATCGGTATTCAGTATGCTGATTGACGGATAGGGCATCTGGGTCGGAAACAGCTTTGTAAATCCATAACCCAAAACCCCCACACCCGCTCTGTAACGTACCAGCGTGCGCAGCCAGTAGTATAGGGTATTATAGCTTTTTCTATGTTTGTCAAACAGGGTCCATACCAGTCCGCCGATTGTCGAAACGAGCAAAACAATAGCCCAGTTGACATAAGACTCAATTCCCCAATGCCCGCTTTCAGACTGAATTTCGACAAATTTGGGCGTGAATTCGCAAAAAACGTGCAAATGCCGGTATTCGAGTGTATCCCAGCGAATCGAGGCAATGTTTTTGTACCAGAATCCGTTCCAGGGAATGGACATGATCACGAAAAATAAAAACAGGATTCTGAAACCGGTTTTCTGGTAGTTATTCCAGGCCGGTACAGTCGTTGGTGTAGTTTTATTGAGCGTAAAATTGTCTGTCAACAGGTCAGCCATGGTTATAAGGTTAAAAGTTTTCTTCTACTCAGATAAAGGGGGTATTTCTTTTGTATTTTTTCGAGAACCACGTACAGGGAATCGTTTTTCTGATCGGTGCCGGAGAGTACAACAGTCGTGCTGTCGGGTCTGGAAATTTTGAATTTCAGCGTCTCGCCCGGATAATTCCGGTTTTTATTTTTGAGCAGGATTGTGCTGTCCGTAGGATTTGCGTCATAGCTGTAATAATGTCGGGATGTAATGCCGGCCAGCTCATAGTTTCTGTCAAAATCCTGTTTCTGAATCTTTTCGAAGTTGGTGTCGTCGATAGCGACCGGACGGTTAGAACGGATACTGAGCGTAGCCCATTTTTCAAAGACCACGTCTTTCCACCGGGCGGAATCCGTTTGAGAATAGGGCAGGACTTTCCCGTTAACACGGAACGTGCTGACATTGTAAATTCCACTGGCATCTGTCAGGCCGGGCTTGGCTGGGAATTGATAAGGGTCATTTTTATAGCCGGAATAAGCTTTGATGCCGTAACTAAAAACAAAAACGAAAATAATAAGCCCTTTAAAAACCAGACGCGCCGTTTTCAGATTTCCGTTCCAATGAAGTTTATAGCGATTGGGGCGGGCAGGTCTGTTCAACGAAATAAGGGTAAATATCTTTTCCGCGTCAAATGACAGTACAAAAAGGGCGAAACTGATCAGGTAAAAACTGTATACATACTCGCCGCCGTCATAGGCAAGGTTGGATATGAAAACGTTACCTGTAAAAATGAGGACCGTCAGGGCACCCAATGTTGCTGTTTTCCGAAACAGTAAAAGCAGCCCGGCCAAAATTTCAACAGCACCAAGAAAGCTTTCATAGACGGGTACAATTCCCAGACTCATCGAAAACATTTTCCAGTCGGTAAGGTCTCCGTAATTGGTATGCAGATTGCTCAGGGAAGGGTAGGGCGCCTGCATAGGAAAGAGTTTTAAAAAGCCGTAACCCAATATGCCAATGGCAAGCCGGTAACGAACAATCACCCTCAGCCAATAATATAACCTGTCAAAATGGTTGCTTTTAAATTTGAATTTTTCCCAGATCAGGGCGCCGCCTATGGCCACTGCGGCAATAAGAGTCCAGTTGAGAAATGATTCTTTCCCTGGAATGAACTGAGGTGTAAGGCGTGAAAGCGTAAACAGGTCACCGTAGCTGATGTTTAGCCCGTCCATGCTTTTTATGGTCTCAAACAAATCGGTGTTGAGAGGCAGCGACTGGATCAGAAAATAGATAAAAGCGATCCGGAGGTATCGGTACTGTGTCTCGCTTCGTATTTCGCCGGTCGTAGAGTCTTCCATAAGGGGATATAATTTATTTAATCGATAGGTTTTATATACAAAAATGAACCACAAAAATTAGCTTGATTTTCATTGGTCAAATTATGTTTTGGTCAGAAAATTCTTGTGCTGAATTGTTATTACCAGCCTTTCACCGCACCGCCTTTGAAGGCTGTTTCGGCAGCTTTTTCAACTTCTGCGGAATGATAAGCCTTGACAAAATTCTTTACTTTCTGCTCATCTTTATTGTCTTCCCTCGCTGCAATGATGTTTACATAAGGAGACTCTTTATCCTCCACCAGAAGCCCGTCACGACCCGGGATCAGATTGGACTGCGAGGCAAAAGTGTTGTTGATGATCGCTATCGTGACATCCTGGTCGTCCAGGGCTCTTGGCAGCTGTGGTGCTTCCAGTTCCAGAATCTTCAATTCCTTCGGGTTTGCGGTGATGTCAGTCACTTTTGGCAACAATCCCACACCGGCACGCAGTTTGATCAAACCGTATTTCTGTAAAAGCAGCAGCGATCTTCCGCCGTTGGTCGGATCGTTGGGGATGATGATCGTATTTCCGTTTTTCAACCCGGATAAATCCCTGATCTTTTTCGAATAACCCGCGATGGGATAAACAAAGGTATTGCCAACGACGGCAAGTTTGTAACCGCGCTGTTTAGACTGTTCTTCCAGATAAGGCTTATGCTGAAACGCGTTGACATCAATATCACCCTGATTAAGGGCCTCGTTCGGAACCACGTAATCGTTAAAGGCAACAAGTTCCACTTCAAGCCCATACCGTTCCTTCGCAACTTTTTTGGCCGCTTCGGCAACACTTAATTCCGGGCCGGCTGAAACACCGACTTTGATATGGTTTGGATCATCTTTTTTGGAACTTCCTGAGCAGTTCCAAATTGAAATTACGGAGCCTGCGAACAGCAGGGTAGACAAAAAGGATGTGAATATTTTCATGATTTTATCTGATAGCTAACCTGAAAAAATGGAATTATCTGTGATCCACACGTTTGGATATGCGGTCGCCTGCAAACTGGATCAGAAATACCAGTATGACCAACAAGGCAAGAACAGTGTTCATGATTACAGCGTCGTACCCGATGTAACCGTATTGGTAACCAATTTGCCCCAATCCGCCCGCGCCAACCGCGCCGCCCATGGCGGAATATCCAACGAGCGTGATCAGCGTAATCGAAGCGCTGTTGATCAGGGAAGGCAAAGCTTCGGGCAAAAGCACTTTGCGAACGATCTGCAAGGGCGTCGCCCCCATGGCTCTTGCCGCTTCAATAAGTCCCGAGGGAACTTCCAGAAGACTGTTTTCCACCAGCCTTGCTATAAATGGAGCTGCCCCGATGCTAAGCGGAACAAGCGCCGCACTCACACCGATCGAAGTACCTACCAACGATCTTGTGAACGGGATCATCCATACGATCAGAATGATAAATGGAATGGACCGAAAAATATTCACGAGTACCGAGACAATGGTATTCAGGGAAGGATGAGCCAGAACCTGGCCTTTTCGGGTCAAAAAAAGAAGAATTCCGACCGGAAGTCCAAGCGAAAACCCGAAAAAGCCGGATGCGAATGTCATCACGACCGTTTCCCACAAACCTTTCAGCATCAATGATAACAGTGAATCATACATAACCTACAATCTCGACGATGATTTGTTTTTCAATAAAAAATTTAATCGCTTCCCGGCAGTCCTTCGGATTTCCAGAGAGCTCCACAAGGATCACACCGAAGCTTACATTTCCGGCATAATCCATCTGGGCGCTGATAATTTTGGTGTCAATTTCAAAAATGCGGGCCGCCTGCGAAAGAATGGGCTCGTCCAGCGAGTTGCCGGTCAGCTCCATTTTTAATAACGTCCGTTTATTTTCTTCATTCGAATTTTTCAGCTTTTGCCGGTACGGATCCGGAATTTCAATGTGCATGGAAGAGGTGATAAACTCACGCGCAAGATCGGTTTTGGGATTAACAAAAATCTCAGCAACGGTACCCTGCTCGATCAGTTTGCCGTGGCTAATCAGGGCAACCGAATCACAAATTGATTTAATAACAGCCATTTCGTGGGTAATCAGAAGAATGGTTATGCCTAGTCTTTGATTGATATCTTTTAATAAATTCAGAATAGACCGGGTTGTAGCCGGATCCAGGGCGCTGGTTGCTTCATCGCATAACAAAACTTTCGGGTTGCTGGCCAGTGTACGCGCAATGGCCACCCGCTGTTTTTGGCCTCCCGAAAGATTGGAAGGATAATCATTTATTTTTTCTTCCAGCCCGACGAGCTTAAGTAAATCCACAACCCTTTCCCGGATCTGTTTTTTAGGTGTATTGTCAAGTTCGAGCGGAAAGGCGATGTTTTCAAAAACCGTTCTGGAAGAAAGCAGGTTGAAATGCTGAAAGATCATACCGATATGCCTCCTTTCCCGGGCAAGCTGCGAAGCTGAAAGTTGTGTCAGCGTTTTTCCTCCAACGATCACCTCACCGGAAGTGGGTTTTTCGAGCAGGTTCACACAGCGTATCAGCGTACTTTTTCCGGCGCCTGAGCTTCCGATCACGCCGAATATTTTCCCTTCTTCCACACGTAGCGACACATTGGAAAGCGCTGAAATCTCTCTGTCTTTCTGATAAAATGTCTTGGTGATATTTCTTAACTCAATCATTAAAATGCAATTTTAGGAGGTGATTGTAAACTGGAAAATCCGCTCCATGGGGCGCAATTTACTCAAACTTCTAAAATAGAATCGCCATATCTGCAATTATTTTATTTGTCCTATCGGTTTTATAGGTTTATTCTGATTCTTAGTAGCACGATGCCTTGAATGGGGGCGCATAGTCTGATATTTTTCCCGGTTTATACCTCACAGAAATTCCCAATGATCATGATCCGGAATGTAATTCGTAATAAAAATCAAAAAATAGTTTGCAATTGATCTTAATCATACTTTACTTTGTCTATCAAATTAATAGATTAATACTTCTGATTTATTACCACCAGTAAATCCGGATAGATTTAATATTTATTTTCTGTTATGGAAACGATTTATTCGTCGGATGGCCGTTTGGTGCCTGGTGTGAAAATGTTGCTGCGATTATCTTCTTCTTGTTTTGCTACGAAGCGTCTTTCCTGTTGTCGAGTCAGTTAGAACTGATTACGTATAACATGTGACGTTATTTGTATTGCACCCCTCATACAAGCTTGTCTTTGAATAAGGCCTTACAAAAATCCCGTCGTTAAGAAATTAGCCAATGTTTGAAATCATTGTTGTTTATGAAAACCATTTTAAAAGAAGGACAGTCGGACAAAGAACTGCTGGATCTGTTTCAGCAAGGTTCGATGGCGGCATTCGAAGAACTTTATAACCGGTATTTTCAGAGGCTTTATCTGCACGCCTACAAAATGCTCGGGAATCAGGATGAGGCCAAAGATCTGATCCAGGAATTGTTTACATCGTTTTGGATCAAAGGCCGGGATCTGGCCCTGACAACAAGCGTTTCGTCGTATTTGTACGCCTCGACTCGTAACCGTGTACTTAATATTTTTGAACATAACCGCGTACACGATCATTACATCTCGTCATTCGGTGCATTTTTGTCTACGGTAGAATTGTCTGTTGATGAGGTGGTTATCGAAAGGGAGCTGGCCGAAATTATTGAGGGAGAAATAAAACAGATGCCTCCCAAAATGAGGGAAATATTTGAATTAAGCCGGAAAGAAGAACTGTCATACCGGGAGATCGCTGAATTTCTGTCGATTTCCGATAAAACGGTTAAAAAACAAATCAGCAATGCGCTGAAAATACTGAGAATGAAAATTTCCTATGGCTTGTTTTTTGTTCAGGCTTGTTTGCAGTTTGTCAGTTAGTGAATTAAAATTGATTGTTTTGTATTGATAATCAGTTAGTTAATATTAATTTACAAAAATAGTTTAAAAAATAACATCTTCTTCTACTACCAAACACTTTCTGGCCTGTCTTAGCATCATACGCAGTAAATCTGATCTCTCAGAGTAACAATGAACAGGCAGGACGCAAGAAGACTTTTACAGAAATACCGGTTGGGACAATGCACCCCGGAGGAAAAATCGTGGGTGGAGCAGTGGTATCTTGAAATCGCCAGGCAGGAGGTTACGATGAAGGACGACATTGTCAAACAGCGGTTGAGCACCTGGAAGGCCGTGCAAAACAATATCTCCAATGGCAGACGACACGATTATTTATTCAGACGTCCATTGCAGGTCGCTGCTTCTGTTGCGGTCCTGCTGGGGTTGTCATTTCTGACTTATCAAAACAAGGCGGTCTTTTTTAAATCCAAATCAGAACAGCTTGCTTACACCGTGATCGAAACCAAAAAATCGCAGCTCGGAAACTTCGTTTTACCCGACGGATCAACGGTATGGCTCAATGCGGGAAGTAAGTTGAAGTATTCCAGCCTGTTTAACCGGAAATTGCGCGAAGTGACCCTGGAAGACGGGGAGGCTTATTTTGACATCAGACATGATACAGAAAAGCCATTTGTTGTTTACGCCGGTAAAACCAAAACCCAGGTGCTGGGAACTGCCTTCGCAGTGAAATCATACAAAAATCTTTCTCAGACGCAGATCAGCGTCGCAAGTGGAAAAGTAGGGGTGATGGGTTCAGGGGCGACTGGCAAACATCCGGTGTTTTTGCTGCCCAACCAGCAGGTTACCTTCAATGCGGCCGGTTCAACATTCGAAAAGGCGAATATCAATGCCCAGGATTTTATTGGCTGGAAGGACGGGAAATTACAGTTCAATAATGAAAATCTCGCTTCGATCGCTGTGATGCTGGAAAAGAAATTCGATACATCCATTCAGTTTAAGGAGCGTGATTTGAGCAAGCTAAGATTCAGTGCCGGTTTTGAGGCGTCCGAAAAACTCGATGATATCCTCGAAGTACTTTGTCTGGCCGAAAATCTGACTTACAAAATAGACGGGAAAAAAATCACCCTTTCACGAAGTAATTAACATTCATTTTTTACAAAACCCACCATTACTTATTTAACCCAAAATCGTTTAAATATGAAAATAACTATGCGAAAAAAGCTGTCATTGCTGACCCGGCCTGTGAAATACATGTCGCTGTCACTGATGCTGTTAAGCTTTACCGGCCAGTTCATCCGTGCATCCGATTTAAGTGATTCATCGATCAAGGAAATCAAGATTTCGATCAAGGCAGAACACATGTCCCTGAAAGATATTCTGCAATTGATTCAGGAAAAAAGCGGTGTGGTTTTTGTTTACTCAGAAAGACTAGTTACTCCATATACTAAGCTAGTTTTATCCAGCAAAAATGAGACCGTTGCAAAGGTGTTAACCAAGGTTTTAAAGGATACGAACCTGGATTACAAAGAACAGAACGGGAAGATTATTCTCGTTGAGCGGGCTGTGAAATCCACTGTTTCGACCAGTCAGGTTGAAGCAGATCAGCCTTTGCGGAAAATTACCGGGAAAATTACGGACGATAAGGGAGAGGGCATTCCGGGTGTCAATATCGTTTTGAAAGGTACAAACACGGGAACTTCTACGAATATTGAGGGCGGTTTTCAGCTGGATGTGCCCGAAGCTACGCTGGGCGACAACGCGATTCTCGTTTTTTCTTTTGTCGGGTTTCAAACCCAGGAAATTCCGTTGGGCAACCGCAAGTTCTTTGAAGTGCAGCTGGAATCCTCTGAAAAACAGCTGAATGAAATTGTGGTGGTTGGTTATACGCAATTAAAAAAAGGTGCCGCAACCGGCGCGATTTCGAATATCAAAGCGGCTGAGATTACAAACCAGCACGGTGTCAGTTTCAGCGAAAAAATTCAGGGACTTACACCGGGACTTCAGATCTCTTCAAATTCAGGCGTGGAAGGCGGAAGTGTGCTGGTAAGGCTTCGCGGCGCTACGTCGATCAACGCAGGAAACGACCCGCTTTATGTTATTGACGGAGTTTTTATCAATAGTCAGTCGTTGCAGGGTGTAAGAACCGGTGGGCAGACGACCAACCCGCTGGCCGACATTAACCCATCTGATATCGAGAATATTGAAGTGCTCAAAGACGCGAATGCGACGGCGATTTACGGTGCGCGTGGCGCAAACGGAGTTATTCTGATCACCACCAAACGTGGTGCAAAAGGGGGTAAAACCAAGGTTTCGTTTAACACTTCACTTGGTATTGCCAAAGCACCGAAATTATGGGATTTGACGACTGGTCCGCAGCATGCCGAGATTATGAACGAACAGTGGATCAATGACGGGAACCCCGCAGCAACGCGGCCTTTTCGTCCGGTTAGTGAAGGAGGGCAGGGCAATCCAGCCGACCAGGGTACATATGACCGTTTGAACCTTGTTTTTCGTACCGCCATCCAACAATCAAACAATTTGTCGGTGACGGGAGGAAATGACAAAACCCAGTTTTATCTGGGTGGAGAGGTTACCAATCAGAATTCCATTTTGAAACTTCAGGATTTTCAGCGGCTTGGTTTCCGGGTTAATGTAGACCATAACATTAACAGCAAGGTTCAGATCGGTATCAGCACGTCGTATAGCGCCACCAAGCGCCAGCTTGCGCGGACAGGTGACACGGGAGGAATTTTAAATACAGGTTTGCATACGCCGACTTTAACACCGATTTATGCTGCCGACGGATCATACAATAAAAGTGAAAGATTCAATAACCCGTATGTGTTGTTTGAAAACAGTAACAACCATGCTTATGGCAAACACCTGATCGCGAACGGTTATTTTAAGTGGAATATCACCAATGACCTGACCTTCAAAAGTTCATGGAGCCTTGACGACAATTTTTACAACGAAGCCGTTTATTACAATGCCAATTTAACGGAAGGCAAGGCCACCAACGGAAGTGCAACCGATGCTACGACGCTGGATCGTACCTGGATTGCGGAACAGCTTTTGAATTATACCGCACCACTTGGCGAGCGTCATTTCCTGTCTGTTTTTTTAGGAAACACGTTACAGAAAAACCAGTTTCAGCGGTCAACCATAACGGGTACGAACTTCCCGAGCACACAGTTCACAACCATTTCCGCAGCTGCTATCACGACAGGCTCTAACACCGGCGTAACCAATTCGGGTCTGATGTCGTATTTCGGAGGGGCAAATTACAGTTTTGACAATAAATACAGCTTTGACGTTAATGTGCGTTCGGATGCTTCCTCGCGCTTTGGAGCAAAATATCGCTGGGGAACTTTCCCGTCGGCCGGAGCCTCGTGGAGAATCGGGCAGGAGGATTTTGTAAAGGATAACCTGACATTTTTGAATGACCTGAAAGTGAAGGCAAGCATAGGCTGGACGGGAAATCAGAGTATTCCTGACTTCGCTTCTCTGGGCCTTTGGTCGGGTGGAAATAACTATCTGGATCGGCCGGGTGTTGCGCCTGCGCAGCTGGGAAATGAGAACCTGAAATGGGAAACAACCCGCCAATGGAACATAGGGCTGGAAGGCGGCATTGCCAATAACCGTCTGAAATTTGAGTTTGATGTATACAACAAGTATACCACGGATCTGTTGTTATCGGTGCCTACGCCGGCAAAAACCGGGTTTTCTTCTTCGTACCAGAACTTAGGAGAGATGAGTAATAAAGGGTTTGAATTTCAGATCAGTTCTACGAATATTTCCAATAAAAACTGGGAGTGGACGACCAGCTTTAACGTGGCCCATAACATCAATACCATTGAAAAGCTGCCGATTTCCTTTACCCAATACAACCGCGACTGGGTGCGGCTTGAACAGGGTTCGCCGATGTATTCTTTCTGGTTGTACAAACAGCTTTATGTAGATCCGCAAACGGGAAACGCAGTTTATGACGACTCGCGTACCAAAGATGGAAAAATCACCACGGCCGACCGCCAGATCGTAGGAAATGCCTGGCCGGCTTATTACGGAGGTCTGAGAAATACGGTACGGTATAAAAACTTTGATTTCTCTGTCAACTTTTACTTCTCTCAGGGTAACAAAGTATTCAACATGAACCGCTACTTCCAGGAGCATGCCGGATCAAGGGGAACGTCCTGGTCGATGCTGGAAAGCATGATGGACAGATGGCAGAAACCGGGTGATATCACGGATATCCCGCGCGTGACGATTTTGCCTAACGAAGATGGTAGCTACAACCACAATTTCGAAAGCAGCCGCTTTATGGAAGACGGATCGTTTATCCGTCTGAGAAGTGCTTATCTGGGATATTCGCTGCCGAAAAAATGGCTTTCCAAAATTCGAATTGATAACGCCAAGGTGTATGTTAACGCGACAAACCTGCTCACGATTACCAAATATTCCGGGGCCGATCCGGAGGTGAATACTGCACAGGACATCGCCAATGCGACCGTTCAGGGGCTTGATTTTTCCATGCCGCCACATCCGCGCACCATCGAGTTTGGTATCAATCTTACTTTCTAATTCCTGTTTGACATTTTATGAGAAAACTTACATTTCATATCCGATATAACGTTGCCCTTCTGCTTGTTGCCGGTTTCCTGACCTCGTCCTGCGAATCGTATTTTCTGGATGTTGAGCCGCAGCAGTCTATTTCCGACAAGTCTGTGATCGTTGATGGTGCCACGGCAGAAACAGCGCTGCTGGGCGTGTATGATAAACTTCAAAGTGGTAATTATTATGGCGGTGACGGCTATCAGGCAGCCGCTTATCTGGCAGGCGGGGATAACCTGTGGGTGGGTACCCTGAACTATTATGCGACCTTCATCACCCATACCTACCGCTCTGATAACACACTGTTAAACAACGTATGGTATACGATCTATACGGTAGTGAACGGCGCGAACAATGTGATTGATAAAGTTGAAAAGCTTGAAAGCAAATCGATAACCGAAGCCCAGAGAAAGCAGTTTACCGGTGAGGCTTATGTGCTTCGCTCGCTGGCTTATTTTGATCTTGCCAGAGCCTGGGGCAATGTGCCGGTGGTGTTAAAACCAACAACGGCTCCCAATGATTTTGACGGTGTTAAGCAAAGTTCAAAAGAGCAGGTTTACCGCCAGGTGCTGGAAGATCTGACCAAAGCGGAGGGCTTGCTCAGTGCAACGACAGACCGTAACCGAATCACGCAAAAAACAGTTTTCGCCTTTAAAGCCAGGGTGCATTTGTATTTGGGAGAATATGAGAAAGCGGAGGAATACGCTTCCAGGCTGATCTCGGATACCAATTACGAACTGGTGAGCTGGTCTTCAATTATCAGCAGTAAAAATTCGAAAGAATCTGTTTTTGAGCTTGCTTACAGTACGGCAGACAAGAGTTCTCATTATGGTGCCTGGTCGAGCGATGGTTACAGAAACCAGTTTTGCCCTGCACCGTCACTTTTTAATCTTTTGCAGGATCCTGCGACGGGTGGTGAGAGAAAAGCTCTGATCAAAAATATTTCAACCCCGGCAATCCTCAATTACTTCGTACAGCTTCTTTACTGGCGTTCGACGGGAGATAACCCGACATACCTTTTCCGGATTGCCGAACAATACCTGATCAGAGCCGAGGCGAGAACCAAAAAAGCAAGCCCGGATTTGACAGGTGCGCTTTCTGATCTGAATGCAGTAAAGGCAAGAGCCAAGGTGGCTGCTTTTACTTCCTCTGATAAAACTTTGATTGAAAAAGCAATCGAAGATGAACGGAGAGCCGAATTTGCGTTGGAACCACACCGCTGGTTTGACCTGGTCAGGACAGGCAGGGCGGGTGTTGTGCTGGGTGTTTCGGACGCGAAGAAATGGATTTTTCCAATCCCCTTCAACGACCTGGCTGCGGACAAAGACCTTATTCAGAACGACGGATATTAAGCAGACATCATAAGCCTGAAAGGCTTGGTATTTCACAGACGGGCAGCGCCCGTCGATGGCCATCGATTTTATGAAAACAACACAAGCATGGAAAGGATACGAAAAGATCCTGTTTCGTACCGCTCTGATCTACTTTTTCATCCAGGCGTTTCCGCTTGACTGGAAATATTATAAAACGGTTGTAAGTATCAATTGGCTGGCTCCTCATTTTCAGGAGCTGTTCCGGCTGACGACTTACATGCCCTCGTTCATTTCTCCCGGAAGTATCTGGGGAATTGAAAGTTTTGTCAACTGGCTTGTTATCCTCATTATCGCAATCGCCGGCAGCGCGGTATGGAGTATCGCAGACAAAAAAAGCACGGACTATAATCAGTTGTATTACTGGCTCCGCGTATTGCTGAGGTACCGCTTGGCCGTGGGTATTATTGGTTATGGGGTATTGAAATTGTTCAAACTGCAACTGCCGGAACCGACACTGAGTGATTTACATACCAGTTACGGCGATTATCTGCCCTGGAAAATTTACGCGCTGAGCACCGGTATCGGTTCTGCTTTTTACGAGCAATCGATCGGACTGATTGAAATCATCGGCGCGGTGTTGCTGCTGTTCCGGAGGACGGCTACGATCGGGGCGTCAGTCATCATTTTTGTACTGACCAATATTGTGATCGCCAACTTTGCATACGAAATCGGTGAGCATGTGTATAGTGCTTATTTGCTGAGTATTGCGCTGTTCCTGCTGGCTTACGATTTGCCGAGGTTATACAGCGTTTTTGTAAAAAGGCAATTAACACGAGCCGCGGGCTTTAAACCTGTTATTGTCCAAAACTGGCTCAGAACGTTCCGAATCGTTTTGAAATCCTCGGTTGCACTGTTTTTTCTTTTTTACGGAGTGAAAACCTATGCCGGTTTGGCAGACAACTGGCCATTTCCCACGGAGGCTGGTTTAAGCAATGCTTATGGTTTTTACAATGTATCGGAATTCCGGATCAATAACCGTGAAATTCCTTATTCACTTACGGATTCGCTGCGGTGGAATAATGTGGTTTTTGAAAAATGGAACACGATCAGCATCAGGACGAACCGTTCTGCAAAAATTGATTTTTCAGGTACCACCGTGGATTATGCTTTGGAAAGAAACTACGAGTCTGCCGGAAACGCCGGAAGACATTTCTATGCTTATCAGGCTGACACGGTTTCAAAACAAATCGAATTGTTTGGTAAAAACGATAAGACGGAGAAACTGCACTTCCATTACGCACGGCCTGATGTTTCAACCATCATCCTTTCAGGGACTGATGCAGACAAGGATTCGGTACGTATTGTACTGACGAAGGTGGACAAAAAATACCTGCTGAAAGAAGGCCGTAGAAAACCGATAAAAATCAACTGATACATTAAAAAAGGCACCGTTATGTCTGAAATTCAAATAAGTCAGCCGTTGCGCAAACAGCGGAAAAAAGCGGAGGAAGTAAAACCGGTGCTTCCGCTTTGGGCACCCTGGGAAAGAGTACTATTCCGTGTAGCATTCCTGTTTTTTGCGATTCTTATCGTACCGCTGACTGTCGAGTGGTATACAAAACTTTTTACGGTAAAATCCCTGTTTGAGTTTTTCTCAACGTTAACGGGATATCGTGTCGATTTTGTAAAAATTCCCGGAGAAAGCGGGCGCTGGGGATTGTTCAGCTACGCAAACTGGGGAGTTGCATTGCTCATTGCGTTTGTCGGGGCTGCCGTATGGACATTTGCAATTCGTAAAAAGGAGCGGAAGGAATACAACGAACTTTATTACTGGATCAGAACCCTGGCCAGGTATCGTATCGGCATAGGAATCATCGCATTTGGATTTTTGAAATTGTTCCCGATGCAAATGCCTTTTCCATCGATCGGCAATCTGGAAGCGACCATCGGCGAATACACGGCTTATAAGATTTACTGGCAATCGGTTGGTGTTGTCATCTGGTACGAAATATTCCTTGGATTTATCGAGGTGTTCGCTGGTGCACTGATGTTTTTCAGAGCAACGTCGGTTTTGGGAGCCGTTATTAATCTTGGCGTTTTGTACAACATCGCCCATGCGAACCATGCGTATGACGGCGGCGTGCATGTGTATAGCGCCTATTTTTCGCTGCTTTCGGCGTTTGTGCTCGCTCATGAAATTCCCTATGTGTGGAAATTATTGATCAAGGAACAAGATGTCAATCCCGTAGAATATGTACCGGTTTACAGATTAAACTGGGTGACTTACAGTCTTGCCGGCCTTAAATATGCCGTTGTTTTCGGGTTTGTTTTTGTTTATGGCTGGATACGCTATGACATGCACTACAATCAGGGCAGACTGAAAGAGCCTAAAACCCCCGGGCTGGCAGGTGCGGCCGGCTTGTACAATGTGACTGAGTTTAAGATCAATAATAAAATACTGCCTTACACACCACTCGACACCGTTCGCTGGCAGCGTGTGATCTTCGAAAAATTCTCTACACTGATTTATGAGGTAAACCGCCCGGTCAGTATTTCGCTGGCAAACGGCACGCCGCAAACCAAAGACGTCGACCGGAGTTATGAACTCGCCGGCATTGGCGGAGGACGCAGGTTCTTTTACTATGACGCGGATACTTCCAAAAACATCCTTTTTCTGCAAGATAAAAACCGTGTAAAAAATGAAGAAGAATCGGGTTCCAGGGCGAAAAAGAGCGATTCGAAAACCGCAGCAAAAACGGATAGCATAGCTCCGTTGACCTGGCATTATCAAAGGCCTTCCAAAGACAGAATTATCATTTCAGGAATCGATGACAGAAAAGATTCCATTTATGTGGTGCTCGACAGGGTCAGTAAAGATTATGCCCTGAAAAAGCGCAGAAGGGATTATTACAGTGAAACCATTCAATCTAAATTTTAAAATTATGAAAGCAGTGTTTTTAAGTATTGCATTATTGTTGGCTGTATCGGTCAGTGTTTTTGCCCAGAGCAAATCCAATGTTAAAGCGGAGGAGTTTGACAAGGCTATTAAGCAAAAAGGAATCCAGCTTTTAGATGTGCGACGTCCGGCCGAGTATGAAGAGGCACATATCAAAGGCTCGACCCTCGCGAATTGGGAGGATAAGGCAGAATTTGAAAAACATACCCAGCATCTGGATAAAGACAAGCCGGTTTATGTTTATTGCCGCAGTGGCAAAAGAAGCAGCGCCGCAGCCGATTTCTTGTCCGGGCAGGGATTTAAAAATGTAGTCAATCTGGAAGGCGGAATTCTGGGCTGGAAGCATGAAGGAAAGGCAGTTGAGACGGGTACAAAGGCTCAGGGAACGGCGTCGGTTTCGCCGAAACCGTGATTTGGATTTATGATAACCTCCCGGAAACGCTTTGTCCGGTATAACTTTTTATCTCCTTAACTAAATATCCTGCCGGAACCATTTCCGGCAGGATATTTTAGTTAAAAACTCTATAATAAAAACGTTGAGAATTACAGCAGCAACAGCTTTCTGGTCACAACGCCGTGGCTGGTTTGAACGCGGATCAATAGCAGTCCATTGGGAAACATCGACAGATTTAGGGTTGATGCTTTCGACAGCAGCAGGATCCGACCTGAAAGATCAAAAACTGTTACCTGCTCGATATTGTCTTCGGTTTGAATGTGAGCTTGTCTGCCAGCGTCTGCCCACACGGTAATGTTCCTTGCCGGATCTTCGAAGTCAACAGATATTATTCGAGAATACTCCGTTTTTCCATCAAAATCGGTTTGGCGCAGGCGATAGTAGTTGATTCCGGCGATTGGACTTTTATCTTCCAAAACGTAATGCTGCGTTTGAGATACTGTACCGTTACCATCCACAAAACCGATTTCATTCCAGTTTAATCCGTTTGGGCTCCGTTCGACGTGAAATCCTTTATTGTTGATTTCACTGGTGGTACGCCAATGCAGACTTACAGCGGAATTGGCTTTTTGGGCAGTGAACGCGACCAATGTTACGGGCAGCGTAGAATCGTAAACCAGTTTGACTGCATTGGAAGCATAAACAAGTTTCCATCCGGGAGGGAGATTGGCAACGGAAAACGAACCCGATATCAACGTGGCACTGACAATGTTTACTTCATCAAGATTTGTAGGCGTATAGTTGACAGAAACCGTCAGTGTTCCTCCTAAGGTAGCAGTCCCGGTTACCGCAATCTGGTCAAAATTCACACCTGCTACGCCGGTTCCGTTTACTTCGATGTCCATATTGCTGTTGGAGAAATTCTGGCTATCGTTGAAAGTCAATTTTCCTGGTGAAAAACCGGGCGACAACGTTCCGCCGACGAGAACAAGGGCAGATGGCATGATTGTCCCTGTACCTTTTAATATCCCATTGGCATTATTGTTGAATTTACCGACCCCGCTTCTTGTAAGCATAAGTATGACACCATTTGCGGAGCCTATGCTAACGGTACCTGCGTTGTTAAATGTGCCAATCTGATTATAAATACCATCATGCGACCATTCAATCTTGACCTGTCCGCCTATACTATTTTCGAAAGTTGCCTGATTACGGATTCCGTAGTCCCCGGCGTAGTACACAGCTCCCGTGGTAATGCTTCCTGCATTTGTAAAAGTATTCTGGAAGTTTCGTAGCGCAGAACTGGTCGAGCGGTCGATGCGAATGTCTCCGCCAGCATTGTTGTTGAAAACAGACTCATTGAAGATACCATTAATTCCGATATTGTTATCCTTCCCGATGGTGATCGCGGCGGCATTGGTGAAGGTTCCGGCAGCATGATAGAGCCCGGTGTCATTGGAGCGATCGATACGGATATGGCCGCCCGTGTTGTTGTTAAATGAAGCACGGTTAACCAGGCCGTAAGTCCCGACGCTGGCTGTTGCTCCGATGATAATATCAGCCTCATTGTTGAAGGTTCCGTACGGGTTTTTCAACGCGATGTCGCTTGTGTTGTCAATATGGATATGCCCGCCCGTATTGTTGGAGAATAAGGCCTGATTTTCGATACCTGCACTCCCGGTCGCACCGATAGCCCCGATCGTGATATCCCCCGTGTTGGTAAAGGTCGCATTGGGAGAAGGCGTGTCGCGATTTGCGTGAAACAATCCTGCATTCGAGGCACGGTTTATCTTGATAGCACCGGTTGTGTTATTAAATGTTCCGGTATTTCTCACACCATAAATGCCAATACTTTGATTTGCGCCGATTGTGACATTTGCAGCGTTGGTGAAAGTTCCTGAAATATGATAAAGGCCAACTTCGGTGGTACGATCTATTCTGATACTTCCGCCTGCATTGTTGTTAAAATCCGACTGGCTTTCTATACCTGTCGTTCCGGCAGAGGCTACCGATCCGATGACAAGGGTTGACGTATTATTGAACGTTCCGGCTGCGTGGTATAATGCAGATCCGCTTGAACGGTCGATCTGAATGTTTCCACCGGTACTGTTGTCAAAGGTCCCCTCGTTTGCCAGTCCATGAATACCGGTGCTGCTGAGCGCGCCAATGGTGATGGCGGCTTTGTTGGTAAATGTACCTGAACTGTTGTAAAGTCCGATATCGCTTCCCTGATCTATTTTGATATCACCGCCAGCGTTGTTATTGAAGGTCGCAACATTACGGATACCCACAGTCCCAACACTGGCGGCAGCTCCGATGGTAATGGCTGCGGCATTGTTGAAGGTTGCGTGTGTAGATTTGAATTCGTCGGCATGGTTCACCAGGGCGCGAAGCGATGAGCGGTCAATGTGGATGTGCCCGCCAATGTTGTTGCTGAAAGTGGCCTCGTTCCAGATACCATGGAGACCTGTACTTTCCGAAGCTCCGATTACAAGTTCTGCTGCGTTGGTGAAGGTGCCGGCGGCATTATAAAGTCCGGTGTCAACAGCGTTATCAATTCGAATTTCCGCATTCGAATTATTATTGAATATTCCCTGGTTGACGATACCATAAGTTCCGACGCTCCCCGCCGAGCCCAGAATAAGCTCGCCGTTATTGGTTACAGTGCCGAGGTTGTTCAGACCAGTACTGAATGTAAATGGTATCTCATATGTGGCTTGCCCGTTAATAGTCAGGCTGCCGGTTGCGGTAATGGTCAGTGCACCACCCGTTTGAATAAGTACGGATTTGGCGAAGGCCACTGCGCCGCTTTGGATAACAGGATCATTTGTTACGTCAGGAATGATGGCGGCGTTGTCATTATCCGGTACTCCTGCCGACCAATTGGCCTCATTATTCCAGTCAGAACTCTCGCCGCCTGTCCAGGTGGTTTGTGCAAAGACACAGGTCACGGTCATTAATAACATAACCGGGAGGAGCAGCAATAACCGTGTGGATTTTCGCCAGGTCGTTGCGACAGATTGTATAATTTGTTTCATTTTTTCAGGGATTAGATTGACGGTTGCCCATTGACAGCCGACGATAGTCGACGGTCAATGGGCAGAAAACACGTTAATTTTTTCCTGGTTGAGGAATAATGCGCAGATATGGTTTGAGTGTTTTCCATCCTTCCGGATATTTTTCTTTAGCCTCTGCATCGGAAACCGCCGGAACGATGATGACATCTTCGCCATCTTTCCAGTTTACCGGCGTTGCAACGCGGTGTTCGGCGGTTAGCTGCATGGAATCCAGCACACGGAGTATTTCGTAGAAATTGCGGCCCGTGGTCATCGGGTAGGTGAGGTTAAGCTTTATCCTTTTATCAGGACCTACGATAAAGACCGAGCGCACGGTCTGATTGGTGGCAGCGGTCCGACCTTCCGACGTTCCCGGCTCTTCTGCCGGAAGCATATCATACAATTTTGCAATTGCCAGGTTGGGATCACCGATCATGGGGTAATTCACCGCATGTCCTTGGGTTTCCTCGATATCTTTTTCCCATTTTACATGGCTTTCTACCGGGTCTACGCTCAAACCAATCACCTTGCAATTTCTTTGCTGAAACTCGGGAGCAAGTTTTGCCATGTAGCCTAGTTCGGTTGTGCAAACGGGGGTGAAGTCTTTTGGGTGTGAAAAGAGAATAGCCCAGCCATCTCCAACCCAATCATGAAAACTGATCGTACCTTGCGTGGTATCGGCTTGAAAATCAGGAGCGATGTCATTTAGTCTGAGACTCATAAAGTTTTTCGATTAATGGTTTATATAGTAGAGTAAAGTTTTACTTTTTCATCGCCTATAGTAGCAGAAACGTCTTTTTACAGGTTTCGCACACATAGCTTTCAGGTTTGACGGCTCCGAACGAAATCACACGCGCCAGCCGTCCGGCGATGGATTTTCTATTGGAAACAACCAGATTTCCTCCGCAAGCCGTGCAACGGATTCCCAGTATGGTTCGTTTAATAATAATTTTATCCAGATCGATCAACGCCATAGTGCCTTCAAAAGTGGGTTGAAGCAGGGATATGGCCAAAAATTAGGGACGAACGTCTCTGATCCGGGACGAATGACGGGAGGTTTGGGAGGAAGGTGCGGGGGCGATTGATTGTTGAGGGGTGACGATGGAATGTTGACGATTGACTGTTGACCAATGACCATGGACGATTGACGCCCGGCCATAGTCAATCGTCATTTGAACGTCAGCGACTGTCCCTTGCTTATTTTCTTTTGAACATTCACCGTATTTCATGATCCGTTAGACGATGGCTAATTGTCAATGGTCCATCGTCATCGGTCAGGACCCCAAACTATTCCTGAACTTATTCATTTTTGCGAAAAGTTCTTCGGAGCGTTTATCGAAGGAGGCGAATTCCTCATGGGTGATATATTTTCTCCTTTCAGAGAGATAAAGACAGGTAACACATTCGGCCAATGAACGAATGGAGTATCCAACAAATTTCCTTTGCTCGGGGTTTGACTGGCCTATGGAACCCTCGGCGATATTCAATGAAACAGAATCAGCAGCTCTTTTGAATTGTTATGTAAGTGAAAACATTTCTTCTTTCGGAAATCTGCGGGTTAACAGATGAACCTCATCAGCAAATTCAATTGCCAATTTCCATATTTCCAATTTCTCAAATTTGAAGGGCATAGTTTATTTGACCGTTGACGAATGATAATTGACGAATGACGATTGAGCAATGACGATTGACGATTGCGGGGGAATGGCTAGGATCATAAATCGTAGTAGCTGTTTGACTAAAACACTCGTCTATGGTCACTCTTTCATCGTCAATGTTCTTCTGTCAATCGTCCATAGACAATGGTCAATCGTCAACGATCAATGATCAACCCCCCACCTTATCCCAAGTGCGTTGAAAAGCTCGTCGCGATAGGATTTGCCGATGGGGATTTTGATTTCCTGAAGAGAAAGCTCGTTTGGGAAGATATTCTCGATAAAACTGATGTTTATTGAGAAACGGCGATGGACACGAATGAACCGCTCCGGATCCAGCTGTTCCATAAAATCATTGATGGTAGAACGTACCATGATCCGTTTTTTCGATGTCAGGTGAAGAAGAACATAATTGGCTTCACTTTCCAGATATAACAGCTCATCAAAGAATATTTTTCTGAAAACATAACCGTCCTTCACAAACATAAAATTCCTGATTGGAGACGAAGCGTTGTTTTCTGATTTTAGTTCGATCTGGTTGCCGGTAAAGTTGCTGAATGCGATTTCGATGGCTGCGTACAGTTCTTCTTTCGTGAAAGGTTTAACAATGTACGCGTGTGGTTTCACCTTTTTTGCGCGGTCAATCGTTTCAATATCGCTGTTGGCTGTCAGGAAAATAAAGGGAATCCGATAGGTTTCGTTGATTTTTTCGGCCACATCAAATCCGTCTTTTCTACCGGCCAATTGTATATCCAGCAGCACAAGGTCCGGTTTTTGATTTTCAAGTAAATCCAGCGCTTCTGTGTAATTGATAGCCGGTCCGCAATGGGAATAACCAAGCTCTTCGAGAGTCCCCAAAATCGTCCGGGCAATGACGAGTTCATCTTCAATAACACCAATTTTTAAAACAGCCATGAGGGTTTAGTCTTGATTTTTACGCACATCGCGATTGGTAAAATTAATCGAAAAGGCGGCGCCACTTTTCACCGAATAGTGAACTTTGCCGCCTATCTGCCGCGCCAGGTCATTAACCAGTTGCAGGCCAAGTGTTGTTGCCCTGGATAAGTCGAAATCCACCGGCAGACCGGGGCCGTTATCGGTATAAGACAACTGGTATTTCCCTTCATCCACGGTATGGATTGCGAGGCTGATTTCGCCTGCCTCCTGATTCGTAAACGCGTATTTGAAAGAATTGGACAGTAATTCGTTCAAAATCAAACCGAGTGGGACCGCAGAGTCGATATCGAGATGCAAATCGGGAATGTCTATCGCAATCGTAACCGTTTTTTGCCTTTGAAATACACTTTGAACCTGCCTGCACAGGTCAGTTACAAACCTTCTCAGATTAATGGTACTGAGGTTTTCTAACTGATAAAGATTCTGGTGAATTAGCGCGATACTCCTTACTCTGTTGCGACCTTCCCGCAAAGCCTCTTTGGCCGTCTCGTCATTCAGTGTTTTACTTTGCAGTTCCAGTAAACCCGAAATTACCTGTAAATTGTTTTTCACCCGGTGATGGATTTCTTTCATCAGCACATCTTTTTCAAGAAGCAGCGCCGACTGTTCCGAGAGTGACTGTTTCAATTGTATCGTCCGTTCGTTAACGGTCTGTTCCAGTTTTCTTTTTTCTTCGGCCAATTGCTTTAACCGGAGTTGAATAATGAAATAAGTCGCCAGTAGAAATGCAAATGCTACGCCTGTAATAAACCACCATTGGAAATAAACAGGTTTTAAAACGGTGATCGGAATATTCAGTTCCCGCTTGTTCCACGCGCCCTCCCGATTTTGCGCCTTAATACGTAACGTAAAGTCACCATAGGGCAATCCACTGATACGAACCGAGTTTTCATTGATATAATTCCAGTTTTTATCAAGTCCTTCAATTTTATAGGCATACCGGTGCCCTTCGTCTTTGGTAAAGTCTAGTAACTGGAAGTCAAGTGTGAAGAATTTGTCGCTGGGTTTTAGCAGGATATGACAATGGAGCAATAATTCGGTTGTTTTGTTGATCAATTCATTTCGCGAGCCGACAAACTGATTAAATGCAATGATCCGCAAAGGCACCTGAGGGTCGGAGATATCGGTCCTGAAATCTCTGGGGTCGAATGCATTCACACCGTTTAATCCACCAAAAAACAGTCGGCCGTCAATACCTCTGAATGATGACGTCCGGTTGAACTCGTTATGAGAGATGCCGTCAATGGTGGTATAAGTATTGATTGAAAAGCTTTTTCGGTTAAAACGGATTAGTCCGTAATCTGAACTGATCCAGAGGTTTCCGAAATTATCGGGTTCGATCCTGTATAAAACATCGGAGGGGAAACCGGCAGTGATGTTAAATTGCCTGACCGAGTTGTTTTTGGGATTCCAGTGGTAAAGTCCCTCACCATTGGTAGCCAGCCAGAATGACCCGTCCGGATCCTGACAAGCGTCTAATAACGTCAACCTGTCTAAAAATGGTGAGCGGAGTTTGGTCATGGCCCAGTGATGATTGACCGTTGACGATTGATAACTGACGATTGACGATTGTCGATTGATCGTTGCGGGTGATATTTTATGGCCGGCGGTCAATCGTCGATGGTCAAACGTCAATTTATATAAACCATTTTCCGCCACTGCCCACACGGTATCTTTTCTGCCCGTAAAAAATCGGTATACAAATTTGGCCGCTGGCGTGGCCGCGGTTGTCATGGGCAGTGAATCAAATTTACCGCTGTTGGAATTGAAGAAGGAGAAACCATTGCTTCTGCCAAGAAGTAAAAGGCTGTCATTCAGTGAGTGCATCGACCATATTTCAGATATCAGGCCGTCCGCAAATGTTGTCACTTTATTTTTTAAGTCATCATATCGCGACAGTACATAACCGCCGGTGTACAATGCTGACCGGTGCCTCACGAGTGCATAATTGATCGCATCGTGCCTGACCGCCTGAATTTTTGCCCCATCTTGGCCGAAAGTATGTGTCCATATATTTGAAAAAACTTTTCCGTCTTTGTCTGCATAAATGCCCCTGGCCTGAGTATTAGACTGAATGGATTGCTGACTGCTCGAAAAATAAGGTTTAAACCGGTTTTTTTTGAGTTTCATCTGCATAACACCCAGGGAGGTGCATAACCAGAGATTGCCAAGTTTGTCTGGGAAAAGCTGGTATACGAACAGATTTTCGAAACCTTTGAGCTCGGATTTGTCGAGAACTTTCACAAACGCATGCTTATTCCATAGATACAGCGCATCATTACCGATGTAAAAAAATGAAGCAGCGCCACCCGGCGCGATACCGGCCTGATACCAGTACCGACCTTTCACAGGACCTAAATTATATTTGGCCAGATCCTGGACAGGGCTCAGTTTGCCTTTCGCTGTGAGCAGATCGACGGAAAACTGATCAGAATTGACAGCCTTGTTATAAGTAATTAAAACTTCATTTTTGTCTGTGAATGCAATGGGTAACGAGCGCCATACACCGTTCTGGCGGAAGGCAACCACCGTGTCACCGGTTACGAAATATTGTTTTTCATCATTGGCTAATTTCAAAACGGCTTTTCCTTCGACGAAGCTGCAATAGGGACCGGAAATCCGATGATCAAATGTAAAATTGATTTTGTTCCAGTCTTTCATCTCATAGCGTAGCCTGAAACCCTTTTTGGAGGAGTACTTCCAAAACCGGAACGGAAATGCCGTTAAAAAACTAACTTCACCGGTGCCGTCATTGGCTATCCAGTACACATCACGCTCTTTGAAAGGTAAGTTGGGAAATGCCGCAGTAAGTGTTTTAATTTCTTTGGTCGTGGCGTCCATCACATCCACTTTCCCGTTTGTAATAAGCTGAAATCCCGTACTTCCATATTCGATAAACAGATGGTTGGCGTCATCGATTGCCAGTTGAACTATCTTGTTGTCTTGTAGTTTATTACGCTGCCTTGTGAAAAGCAGAGTGCTATTGCCATCGTAACGGTTCAAGCCATTTCGCGTACCGAACCACAGAAAGCCAGTAGAATCCTGCAAACCACAAAATACTTCATGAGAGGCAAGTCCGTCTTCAACCGAAAGCAGCCTTTTCGTAATCGTATAGTCAGAATTAATCCGTGCAGAATCGTTGTGCCCTGAAAAAGATTGACCTTTAGCCACAAAAGCCATGGCCAGCAGCCAGCACAAAAGGAGCGTACGTTGCTTGAAAAGCAGAATGAGACCGGTCATTTTAAAACGCTATGAAGCACTGAGAGGGAAATCAACAAAACTCATTTCTTAATCCAGACAAAAAACAAAAACGAAAAAGAGTTGATCGGTTACAAAAGTAGGTAAATATGCGGGAATTTGGAAGTGCGGCGTTTCCTTCTGATTTAAGGTTGAATTTCTTGATTTTGATAAATTTTGCCAGGTATAAGTTCTGCATGGAACAATCTGGTAAATCCCTCATAATACCAGTGTATGATCCTTACGTGGATTACTTAAAAACAAGACAAAAAATCGACGTTCACCTGATTAACTTTGAAAAGCTGCCTGATGTTTCATGGTAATTTGAAGCATCCTATGGAAGAAATGTATCCATGTCAGCCTTGTTAATAGAATCAGGTATTTGCGGTGCTGATCCCCAGTTTTATCACAAGCAGGTAGCTTATTCTACGTTAATTTGCTTTGACTTACTCTGAGATTAAGTAAACCCGGAAATATTTTATTTTTTACCTATAAAAACCGGAGGTTAAGATGTATCGGGAGTAAAATGTTGGCGTACACACGATCAAATATTTATCCTTTACAGTTTTTAGACTATATTCGTTTTTTGCAAATAAATATGACATTGTACAGAAAGTTTTGTGATGAAGAATTGGTCATCTTTCTGATGGGGGGAGATGAGCGGGCATTTACGGAACTGTACAGAAGACACTGGCAAAACCTTTTTAATACCGCCTACAAAAGATTACAGAATCTGGAACAGTCTCAGGATATTGTTCAGAATATCTTCGCAGATCTATGGGAGCGGAGAGGGCAGGTGAATATCGAAAATATTGAGGCCTATCTGCACACAGCGGCCAGATATCAGGTTTTTAAACAGGTAAACCGGCAATCTGACAGCTGTGGATTTTTAAATGATTTTGAAGAAAAACTCGCTGCATCCTGCCAGACAGACGAGGGGATACTTGAAAACGAAGCCCTTGATTTACTTAAATTTTGGATTGCGGCGCTGCCTCCAAAGCGCAGAGAAATATTTTTGCTTCACTACATGGATGATTTTCCAACTTACGAAATAGCCAGCCAACTGGATATCTCTCAGAAAACCGTCCAAAATCAGTTAAACACTGCGGCACATACGCTGCGTTCTCAGTTGAAAAAGATTTTGTTTTTTGAGTTTATGGCATTATCAATGCTCTTCGATTAATTGTTTAATCAGCAGTTAATTTGGCCGTTTTAAAATAATATAAATTTTTTTAAAGATTATTTGGGAGTTGCTGCACTTTGCGGTACATGATAATTGAGCACGCTCTGAATCGCTTTTTCAGTGCTGGTGCCAAATATTTTACAGACTCTCTTATGAATCAGTTTGACGGCAGAAAGGATTTTTTGAAAATGGTACAAAACTATCTGGATGGTACTGCCACGCCGGAGGAAATACAGTTGCTGGAAGCGTATTATGAAAGTCTGGATAAAAATCCCGGCATTCTCAATCAATATACCGATCAGCAGAAAGAAGATCTGGGCTCTGAAATGGAAGCTTTCCTTTTGAACAGAATGGCTGCTTCTGAAACCAGAATCCTGCCGTTATGGAAAAAGCCATGGTTTACTGCTGCCGCTGCTTCGGTGTTGATATTTCTAACACTGGGTACCGGATTTTTTTTAGTGAATAAAAGAAAGCAGGAAACTGCTTTAAAACAGATAACGACTCCGCTTGATTTTACCCCGGGAGAGGATAAGGCCATTCTTACACTGGCCGACGGATCTTCGATCATCCTGGATAGTGCTTCAAACGGGCATATCGCGGACCAGGGCAAGGTTGCGATCAGCAAGAGCGCAGATGGACAGCTCGTTTATGGCCACCAAGATAAAAATATTCAGGATGAGCAACCCGCTCAAATGAATATGGTTTCAACTCCGGCCGGAGGACAGTACAGAATCGTTTTGCCCGATGGCAGCAAAGTATGGCTTAATGCTAAATCGTCGTTGCGCTTTCCTACTTTTTTTGCCGGCAGCGATCGTAAGGTGAGTATTTCCGGCGAATGTTATTTTGAAATAGCCAAGGATAGACGCAAACCATTCATTATTGATGTTAGCGGTAAACAGGAAATTCTCGTGACCGGTACCCATTTTAATGTGAATTCCTACAAGGATGAGGCTGCAATTAAAACCACACTGCTCGAAGGAAGTGTCAACGTAAGGAATCTGACAAAGCCGGGCAAGCTGACTCTGAAGCCCGGAGACCAGTCTGTAATGGCTTCGGATGGAAATTTTCATGTCAGTCAGGTTGATGTAGACGAGGTGGTTGCCTGGAAAAACGGGCTGTTTCAGTTTCAGAAAACTAGCCTGGAAATGGTTATGCGCCAGGTTTCACGCTGGTATAACGTCGAAGTTACGTATGAAACGAATACGCCGAGGAAGACATTTTCCGGCAAAATTCACAGGAACGCCAACGCTTCGCAAATGCTGGAAATACTAAAATTTGCCGGAGTTAATTTCAGAATGGAAGCCACGGAGAAGGAAGGATTGACGGGAAGGATCGTCGTGCTGCCGTAACAACAGATAATTTATGCTAAACCTTTATAAACCAAACCGAACCCTATGAATAGAAAACTACGAGGTCCTTAAAAATCCGGAGTAGTTGACAAAGAAAACCGCAGACGTGTTCGAACCACATCTACGGCAAATCTGAGTTAACCTGCCCGTTAACCGGGGAAAGTAATCGGACAATCACAATCAATGTATTAACTCAAACCTTGTAAAAGTATGAATTTTCATCCTAATGGAAAAGCTATGCCCTGTGCATCGCAGTCTCCCGGATTAAGACTTGACAACATCCGGAAGAAGATCAGGATTTCACCGGACGTTAAAAAACGGCTTATTATGCAAATGAAACTCGTTACATTTTTTCTGACCGTGATCCTGGCCCGTGTGGAAGCGACCGGGTTTGGTCAGCAGATCACGATAAGCGAGCGGAACGCACCGATAGAGCGGGTGCTTCAAAAAATCGAAAAACAGACGGGTTATGTCTTTTTTTATGACACTGATGATATTGAAAGTCTTAATGTGAGTATAGTGCTTAAAAATGCATCGATCGATCAAACCCTGAAAGAGTGTTTTAAAGGCCTGCCGGTAACCTACAAGATCGTTGACAACACGATTGTCATCAGGAAAAAGGATGTTATACAGCGGAAAATTCCGGATGAGGCCAGATTCATTGAACCGCTTAAAATTCAGCCTGCTGAAATTAAGGTGAGCGGCACAGTGACCGATGAAAAGGGGAGTGGCCTGCCCGGGGTCAGTATATTGATCAAAGGGGCCAGTCTTGGTACACTTTCGGATATTTCCGGGAAGTATCAGCTTTCGGTACCCAATGCCAATGCTGTTTTGGTGTTTAGTTTTGTAGGATTTAATACGCAGGAAGTAACGGTTGGGAATAAGTCTGTTATTGACATTTCCCTTTCGCCAGATATAAAAGGTTTGCAGGAACTGGTTGTTGTTGGTTACGGAACGCAGAAAAAAGTAAACCTTACGGGCGCTATCACGGCTGTCAGTGCTGCGGAATTGAACACGCAGGCAGCCTCGAATCTTTCCAATACCCTTGCCGGACGTGCTCCGGGTGTGAACGTGACCAATACTTCCGGACTTGCGGGCGCTTCGTCAACCATTCGTATGCGGGGTAGTTTTGGTGATCCGCTCTATGTAATTGATGGAATTGTACGAGACAGAGATGCATTTGATATGCTGGAAGCGGCGGAAGTGGACCAGCTTAGCTTTTTAAAGGATGCTGCTACGGCTTCCATCTATGGCTCACGTGCGGGAAATGGTGTGGTGATGGTGACCACCAAAACGGGTGTGAAACAAAAACCGACCTTTAACCTGCAATCAAATTACACGACGGGCAGACCAACCCAAACGCTGCTCTCTGACCTTACAACGGCCGAGGATGAGCTGATTTACCAAAACCGGGTAGCGCAGTTCAACGGTACGCCGATCCCAAACAAGCAGCGTGAATTTGATTATTTTAAAGACAAAAAATACAACGTTAACGATTTTATATGGCAAAACCCTTACAGTCACAGGCATTCATTAAGCGTTTCGGGCGGAGATAAAAAACTAACGTACTACTCGCTGCTGAGTTATCGTGGAGAGGAAGGTTCTTACAAGAGTCTTGAACACAATAAGTTTAACATGCGTACGAACGTTACAGCGGAAATTACGGATGATATCAAGGTCAATCTGAACGTTTCGGCAACCCAGCAAAATCACGACCGTTTTTACTGGCCCTTTACCGGCGAAGATGATTTTGACGTATCGGATTTATATCGTGTGACCTTCAACTGGCCTAAAACCTACCCATTTTATTTAGAGGCGGACGGAACACCGGTGAATCACGTCACAAAGTACCCCGTACAAACCCCAATGGGAAGCTGGCAGGCATGGAGTGTTATTGATCAGGTGATTGGTGACCGTTATATCAAGACCAGAAGACGGAATATGAACTCGATCCTATCGATGGATATCAAACTTGATAAGCTGATTCCCGGGCTGTCTACCAAAATTGTCGGTAATTATTTGGCGGATGATTTCATGCGCAAAAAATATCTGACCTATCAGAAAAACTATGTTTTCAACCAAGCTGATGCCAATGGCAACCGGTTTGTTCCCGCAGCTCCGGATGAGAGCAAAACAAATATTTTTACTTTCAGTCAGAACCAGCCTTTTTTGAATTACAATATCAGTACCGGATGGAGTTATCAGTTTGACTGGTTTGCCAATTACTCACGTACTTTCAAAAAACACGGTGTTGAAGGGCTGATTGTTTTTGAACAGGCACAAAACGGGGGGTATAGCGCAATCGCTCAACTGGAAGATCCGCTTACTTCTTATGATCAGGGATTTGTGTATTCGACTGATACAGAACGAAGAAATGGGAACGCCTGGGAAGAGCTGGGTGCTCGTCGTTCCTGGATCGGAAGGTTTAATTACAACTATGATAGCCGGTACATAGCCGAATTTTCGTTCCGTTATGATGGCAACACGTTGTTTCCGGAAGAAAAAAGATGGGGTTTCTTTCCATCTGTCTCAGCAGCATGGAGAATATCGGAAGAGGCTTTTCTGAAAGATAAAACCAACTTCCTTGAAGATCTTAAACTGCGGGCTTCTTATGGTACCACAGGTAATGATTTAGATATTAACAACGAAAAAATAGGCGCGTTTAGCTACAATTACCTTTATTCGAATTCGGGAGGGTATATTTTTGGAGACAAATTATATCAAAGCATAGCTCCGGGAGCGACACCCAATAAAAATCTAACATGGGCGACTTCAACAACCTACAACGTTGGACTTGATTTTGGAATGCTTAAAAACCGGTTGAACGGAACACTTGATGTTTTCCTTAAAAAGGAAAAAAATATTCTGGGTTCAAGACTGGTGACACTTCCCGACAATTACGGACAGAGTCTGGCTCCTGAAAATTATGCTGCAAGATCATGGAGAGGCGGAGAGCTTTTTGTGGAGTGGCGCGATAAGGCCATTGACAACAAGGTCAACTATTCGGTGACGGCGAATATCGGTTATGCCATTGACCGCTGGGATATCATTGATGAAGGAGCGGCTTATAAGGAAGGTGGCAACCGTCATTTTGAAAGCAAGGTTGGGCATCCGGCTAACCGTATTCTGGGTTTACGTACAATGGGTATGGTTCGCACGCAGGATCAGCTTGACGGCATTCTTGCGAGTGGGTTAAAACAGTTTGGACGGACACCTTATCTTGGCGGCCTCTATTTTGAAGACGTAAGAGGTGACGGCTATTCGGCAGGGCCTGACGGGAAAATAGATGGTAACGACAGACAGGTATTGTCCAATAATGGCGCTCCCCGGATCAATTATGGTTTTGGGTTGAACATTTCCTACAAAGGATTTTCGATTAATTCGCTTTTCCAGGGTGTGGGTGCCTATGACCGGATTATCAGCAATCAGGAAGGTGCGGGGATGAGGCAGCATGGTGGCACGGTTCGTCCTTATTATCCGATTTGGGCTTCTGATGTATGGACTCCCGAGAATACCGGTGCAAAATACCCGCGGCCTGTCGGCCAAAACTGGTATGAATCGGGTTCGGAGGCCACTTCATTCTGGATCAGAAACGGCGCTTATCTACGACTTAAAGTTTTGAACATTGCATACAATCTGCCCAAGGCCTGGACTTCCCGACTGAAACTTTCCAGTACCCAGATCTTCTTGAATGGTACCAATTTATTTTCAGTGTCGAAAGTGAAAGAGTTTCACGATCCGGAGCAGAAAAACTACGATTCGTTTCCGATCATGAAAACATTTACTGTGGGTTTAGACTTTAAATTTTAGGAAATAACGATATGAAAAAGATACTCTATCTAATAATCTGTTTAACAGGTTTTTTATCATCCTGTCACGACGTTCTGGATATCGAAGATATTAACAACTATAACCCGGAACTTGTCTGGAACGACGAAAATCTTGCCAATGCCTACATGGCCAATCTGTATCCGATGTTTGGAAACTGGAATACCGGCGCGGATGCATTTAGTCAGCAGCTTGCGGGCATTCCGTTTTACTCAGACCGGATCACGATTACCAACGGCGAGTTCAAACTGTGGAATTACGGCCGGATCCGTCTTATTAATCAGGCCATTGTTGATGTAAACAGCGGTAAGCTTTCTGATGTTGTGAAAGGAAATATCACTGCTCAGGCACTCTTCATGCGTGCATTTACTTATTTTGACATGGTTCGTTATCACGGCGGCGTGCCCTATATTACGGTCCCGCAGGATCGTTACGAAGACGACCTTTTTGTGCCAAGAAATTCCACAAAAGAGTGTTTTGATCTGATCGTCAAAGATCTTGATGAGGCCATAGCAAAATTACCTGCCCGCATTACAACCAGCTCGAAGGATTTTGGCAAAATTGACCGGAATTTCGCGTTGGCGTTCAAAGCAAAAGTTTTGTTATTGAAAGCATCCCCGCAGTTTAATCCTTCCAAGCCCTGGGACAATCAATATTGGGCTGATGCTTATGCTGTTAATAAAAGGGCCTATGAGGATTTGAAATCACAAGGTTATGCGCTGGCCGCTAATTATGAGGATGTTGCCCTGGTTGAACGGGGGCCGGAGTCAATTTTTACGGTGATTAATTCTTATCCGAACAAAGTGGCTGGCTGGGATAACGGTGTGCGACCGGGATCCGAAAGCCGTGGACCTGCTTCGTCTGTTCCTACCTGGGAATATTTGAAGGAGTTTCCGATGAAAGATGGAAAAATGTTTAACGATCCAACCGGGAAGTATTCAAAATCAGAAGCGGAGCTTTTGCAAACGTTCTGGAAAGACAGGGATCCGCGTTTTAACAAATCCATTGTCTGGAACGGTAAAGTATATGAAGTTTCGGGAAAATCAGGGAAACGCCAGTACACCGCACTTGGAATTGCTCATGAACTGGATGATTTTGGAGTGAATCCCAAGGCTGGTGTTAACTCTACTAACCTCGACCGTTACACCGGATTTTTTATCCTGAAAAACAGTCTTTTGAAACTGGCTCAGGCGGAAGTGCAGCAATATGACGTGGATTATGTACTCATGCGTTTTGCCGAAGTCATGATCAATTATGCAGAAACGGCCAATGAAACCGGAAAAATGGATGAGGCACTCGATATCCTCAAACAGATCCGCAAACGCGCAGGCATAGAGCCTGGAACGGATGGGAACTATGGAATTACTGCAAAAACGCGTGCTGAAATGCGTGAGACCATCTTATCAGAACGTAATATTGAATTCAGTTTCGAGGGACACCGTTTCTGGGATCTGCGTCGGCTGCGTATGCTGAACCGCCTGGACGGAACTACCAAACATGGTGTTGAAGCCATTGCGGTGTTACCTAATGGCCAGGATATGCCAATTGGCGACGCCCGGACCAAAGCGGATAAGTATGAACTTGTCGAGTCGGATTTTAAATACAGCGTTCTTCAGGTTCCGCGTTCCGGTGTGAAAGTGAATGTCGTGCCGGATAAATATTATTTCTTTCCGATACAGCAGGATTTGCTTGACAGAAACAAAAGCCTGACGCAAAACAAGGATTGGGGCGGTACCTTTAACCCGACATTGGAGTAACGTCAGTCTCTCAATAAAGCCGATAAAATCGCTTCTCTTTCGACTTGTTTGAAAGAGAAGCGATTTTTTTTATGTTATGTATTGGTATTATTTGTTTGATATTCAGTAGTTTGATTGGTATTTTATTGTTCGTTATGATACGTTTTTGCAATGTTGTTCTTGATGATATTATAATATTTCGGGATTGTAATCCTGTAATATTATGATATTTCCGGATTACAATCCCGTAGTATTATGTATATTTGATATTAAGATACAATGTTATGATAACAAGACTGCTCCAAAATAAGATCGAACAACGACTTTTTAAAGGAAAGGCTATTTTACTTTTCGGTCCCCGCCAATCCGGAAAATCTACTTTGGTGGAATCCGTATTGGCTGGCAGAGATCATCTTTATCTCAACGGTGATGATGCCGATGTCAGGGAAATTCTCACCAACACGACCGCAGCAAAATTACGTTTGGTTGTGGGCAACAAGAATATCCTCTTTATCGATGAAGCTCAGCGCATACCTAACATTGGTCTTACACTTAAATTGTTTACCGACCAGATCAAAGACGTTCAGGTTATCGCCACCGGTTCTTCTGCATTTGAATTATCCAGTCAGGTGAATGAACCTCTGACAGGGCGTAAATATGAGTTTATGCTTTATCCGTTAAGTTTTTCGGAAATGGTCGGGAAGAATGGATTAATCGGAGAGAAAAGGCTGTTGGAACACCGGATGATTTACGGCTGTTATCCTGAAATTGTTACAAAGCCAGGTGAAGAAGCTGAACTGTTAAAGCTTTTGGCAAGCAGTTATTTGTATAAAGATTTGTTGATGTTGGAGCAGATCAAAAAGCCGGTTATTCTTGAAAAGTTATTAAAGGCGCTTGCTTTACAAGTTGGAAGTGAGATCAGCTATCAGGAGATCGGGCAAACCATTGGGAGTGATGCAAAAACGGTCGATAAATATATTGATTTATTGGAGAAAACCTATGTTGTTTTCCGCCTGCCCGCGCTGAACCGCAACGTACGAAACGAAATTAAAAAAGGGAAGAAGGTATACTTTTATGACAACGGTATTCTAAATGCCATTATCAATAATTTTAAACCGGTACAATCCAGAACCGATGTCGGTGCTTTATGGGAAAATTTCATTATTTCTGAGCGAATGAAATTTTTGCACTATAACAATATTGATGTAACTTCTTATTTCTGGCGGACGACACAGCAGCAGGAAATTGACCTGATTGAGGACCACGGAGATACGCTGGAAGCGTATGAATTTAAATGGAGCAAGAGAGAAAAAGTCCGTTTTTCGCAAACCTTTACTGACAATTATATTGGTGCCAAAACATTGGTTGTTTCGCCGGACAATATCGAAGATATTTTATTGTAGACGGTTAATCCTATTCATATCTCCGGCTCCAATGGGATTACTATACTTCTGATTTTTCGAAAAATATAAGGAAATTCCTCCGGCGATCTTGGAGTAAATATTAAAATGACAAGTCTTAGTTAAAACAAATGATGTAGCATGACGTTAAGAATATTTTTAATCAACCTCACCTGTTTGATTTTTTCGACCGGCCTGATGGCACAGGATAAGGCAGCAAATTTACAAAGGCTTTTTGACACGCTGGATGCCCGAAACAATTTCAACGGTTGCGTGCTGGTTGCCGAAAAGGGTAAAATTCTTTTCGAAAGGGCTTATGGTTTTGCAGATAAGGAAACAGACCGGTTTTTGACAACGGAATCTGTTTTTGAACTGGCTTCGGTGTCGAAAGGTTTTACTGCGATGGGAATTATGCAGCTGAAAGAAAAGGGAGTACTTTCTTATGATGATTCTTTGCGTAAATTTTTTCCGGATCTTCCTTATTCCGGTGTTTCAATTCGTCACCTTCTGACCCACACATCCGGGATTCCTGATTTTATGGGTTGGAGTGACAAGGAAATAGACGTTACCAAACACAATTCCAATATTGATATTCTGAAAATACTACCGGTAAAGTATCGCACAATTGTTCATCGGCCGGGATCGAAATTCCTTTACTCCAATACGAATTATCTGATTCTTGCAAGTATAATCGAAAAAATTTCGGGCGTTTCGTTCTCTGAATATAGTTATCAAAATATCTTTTTGCCTGCCGGGATGATTAAGACTTTCGTGTCTACAAGATACGTTGCCCAAAAGCGAGCCAATTATGCTAATGATTATTTGTGGGATGCGGATAAAAACCGGTTTGTAAAAGCAGATAGTCTGGAACTATATGTGTCCTACCTGGCCAATGTAAACGGCGCCTACGGCATCAGCAGCAACTTAGGTGATCTTTATAAATGGGATCAGGCGTTGTCAATGAACATACTGGTAAGCGAGGCCACAAAAAAAGAGGCATTTTCTCCCGTGAAATTTGATAATTCAGTGGAAATTATAAGATCGGAATTGGGGTTGCCTAGTGTTTTTGGCTGGCAGTTATTATCCAATATACCAGGAAATAATGATGTTTTTGGCTTGGGGAATTATGGAGGATACAATACGCTTATTGTAAGAAAGGTATCCAAACAACAGACCGTTATTTTGCTGACAAATGTTAAAGAGTCAATACAGATAATGGATGTAATGGACTCCATTGACCAGATTCTGGAAGATGAAACTTACACCTTGCCGGATCCGATTATTATGCAAAAGAGTATTGTTTTGGACAAGAAAGAACTTCTGTCTTTGCAGGGTACCTACATTTCTGCCGATACAGATTTTCCTGAAACGAAAATCAGAATGGTAGGCAATGGTCTTTGCATGAAGGTAGGCGATATGTTGGAACAGCATATATTTCCTGAATCACCCGACACATTCTTTTTAACAAATTCAGCGAATAAAATAAAATTTATCAGAAACATCCAGGGGAAAGTGGAAAGTATAATACTGCTTGCCCCTAACACAAAGAGGATGTTGCATTTGAAAGAATAAAATCAAATGTTTTTCAGCGGTTCAGAGCGTAGTAAATCACATAAAGCCAGCTAAAAATACCATGGATGATGGCCCACATGATGGATCTGTTTTCTGACCAGGAAATGGCTACGGCAATGGCAGAACCGAGTCCAATACCATTGTTGACCACTGTTTGTTGTGCGTTGGTATTGGCAAGAGCAAGAAATGGTGTTAGTGTAAATGCAATGATAATCAATGTTGTCAGCGGAAATTTTTTGATCATATTCGTGATGTAAACGTTAGAGGGTTTGACGGGCAAAATAGCGAACGAATGGCAAAACTCCCAACAGATATTAAATTTTGATCTGTCGGGAGTTTTGTTATTTTAACCAAGATCAATAACACGTTCAACATTAATCTGTTGTAAAAAATATGTATCGTGAGACACCACGAGTAATGTACCCTCATATTCGTTGACAGCAGAGGTCAGAATTTCAATGTTTTGAATATCCAGATTGTTGGTCGGTTCGTCCAGGATAATCATGTCCGGAGCCTGATGGGCTATGGTCAGGCAACACAATATTAACCGCATTTTCTCACCTCCGCTCAGACTGATACAGGATTTATCCCAATCGTTTTTTGCAAACAAAAACCGGTTAAGCCTGATTTTTACATCATGCTCCTGCAAAGCGCCGGAATTAAACTGCTGCGCCTGCTGATAAACACTGAGATGATTAGCAATCAGCGAGTAATCCTGATCAATATAAATTGCGCGCATATCGGCCCGATGGATAATACCGGTTTTTGGCTGCAAGCTGCCGAGCATCATTTTGATCAGCGTCGTTTTACCTGAACCGTTAAAACCTTTGATTACAATGCGTTCTCCGCTTAAAATCTGGAAGTTAAGCGATTTGTTCCACAGCAATTGCTGACCATATCCGGCATTAATGCTCTCCGCTGTAATCAGTATTTTTCCTTTATGCAATGTGGAATCGTCGAAACCGAATTTCATTTTATCCACGTCAGGTAATTCCTTTCGCAGCTGGCTCAATTCATGTGAAATGGCATCGACCTTTCCGGAATGGACATCTTTCATGCGGGAAGTGCTTTTTTCGGCGTTGTTTCTGAATGTGTTCATGGAAATGGTCGGCAACCCTGCCTTTTCCTGTTTTTTCTTCCCGCGCGCATCCAGTTTTTGCTGCCGTTCCAACGACTCCCTTTCTATCTCTTTTGCCTTACGAAGCGCCTTCTCCTTACTTTTTAAATCCTGATTCAACGCATCACTTTCGATTTTTTTCTGCTCGGTATAAAAGTCGTAGTTACCGCCATAAACGGTTATGCCACGTTTACCCAGCTCACAAACTGTATTAAGCAGGTTTAACAATGTTCTGTCGTGGCTTACGACCAGCAGCGTATTGGATGTGAACCTGATATAATCATAAAGAAGGTTTCTGCTTTGCAGGTCCAAATGATTGCTGGGTTCATCCAGTAAGACGATTTTTGGCTGGTGAATCGTGATGCCGGCAAGGAAAACCTTGGTCTTTTGTCCACCACTCAGCGTCTCCATTTTTTGTGTCAGATCCAGATCATCAAGCTTCCATTGAGACAACGCCTCGCTGCACCTTTCCGAAATTGTCCAGTCATCGTCAAGCAGCGCAAGGTTTTCTTCCGTTACATGGCCATCCAGTATGTGCTCCAATGCCATGAGTTTATCCTCAATCCTTAAAGCTTTGGCAATGGTATAGTCATTGAATTGTCCAAAAATCTGCGGGACATAATAGGGGACATCCTCTGTTTTGACAAGTCCGTCGGAAGGTTGTAAAAGCCCGGCCAATATTTTCAGGAGTGTAGATTTTCCTGACCCGTTATTGCCAATTAAGGCAATTTTATCTTGTTTACGGACATTGAGACTGATGTTTTCAAACAGCAAATCCCTATCCGGATGGATATAGGTTATATTTTGTAAAATAAGCATTATTTCTTTCTTAAAATGAATAGTCACAGGAGACGTGATCGCCCCTATTTAATTTTTTGTCTGAAAGAAACTGTATTTCACATAATGCCTGCTCTTTGAATTTGGAATGCAAATATAGTAATTTTTTCGAAGTCAGGTAGGGGCTTGCGGAAGGAGTATGAGGTTTTGGGAGCGATGTTTAGGAATTTAACAGCATAGGGTTTGCCACCCTGTGCTGTTAAATACTCTATGATCAGAAATTTTTATTGTAACGATATCTCTTCAAATATCGAGTAAATGAGATCGACAAGTGCAGCCGGTTCTCTATGTTTGGACAGGAAATAATCCGCGCCTGCTGCCAGACTTTTGCTAATGCTTTCGCGATCATCACTCCCCGAAAGAGCAATGATTTTAATTTCCGGCCATTGGCTCTTTACAATAACAGCCGTTTGAAAACCATTCATGACAGGCATTTCCAGATCGAGAAGTATGATGTCCGGTTTCTGAGAAACTTCGGTTAATTTGTCAATACATTCTTTCCCGTTTTCACTGGTAAATGCAATGGCAATATTGTTTGAGGATAAGACGTATTTGGTCGCATGACGGGCAAGAGGGCTGTCGTCAACGATGGCTACAAAACGAGAGGGTTCTTTTTTCATCTATAAGTTGAGTTTATAATTCATGAGGGAGTTTTCCGGTATATCTTCTAAACCAGACAGAAAAGGTACTTGATTTTTTAAATCCCAGCGCCATTGCCAGTTCTTTGACCGTCATTTCTTTCCTTTTTAAAACTTCAATGGCATATATCATTTGAAGTTTTCGAAAATATACCAGCGGAGTCATTTGATAAATTCTCTTAAAACTATTTTTAAGTTTGGTAGGAGAAATGTAAAAATCAGCTGCCAGCGCATTGATGCCCGGAAACTTGTTTTGTATTTGTCTTTCAAGCTGGGTAATAATCCGGGCCATTAACTCTTCATCGGCTCTGAGCCCCCGGGCAGAGGTCGATTCGGTAGAGGAAATTTTAAAAAACAAATCTGTAATGTCAAGGGTATTGGCTGTGAGCGAAAGGTTATAGTTAAAGTTAGAACGATTTTGTCTTAACAGATAGTGAAGCTTTTGAAGGGCCATGGTTTCGATTTCATGCGTGTTCCTTACCAGATCTCCTTTTCCGGTGGAAATAATCTGACTCGGTTGGAAAAGTCTCGAATCAGGTGCAGAAAAATTCAGGAATTTTTTTAGATACCGGCCTGAGAAGACAAGACGATAACACTTGACCGGCGATTTTTTTCGGATATAAATTTTGTAAGTCGTGGTAGGACCGCTAAAAATAGTGATATTTTTATTCCATTTGATTTCTTCGCCAAGCTGATAGCCAAATGAATTCCTTGCTTCATAATAATTGATCGAAAAGTATTGGTTCGTGGCGTTCTTAGGTTGATAAACGTAACAGGTGTCAGCCTTTTCTTCCGTTTCCAGAGAAAATACCCAAAATCCTTTGTTGATCTGCTGATAAAATATTTCGGACCAATCGTATTGGCTGTCAGAGAGGTAATCTTTTTTAGTCGAATGGAATCTACCAGGGTGCATTTTTAAATGTTTGACATACTGAACAGGCTCCATTCTTTTAAGGATTACCTTTTGAAATTTCTCTTCCATGGAAATTGCAGTACCTTATGGAATCATTCACAATTCCCGGTACCACATATAGCTTTTTTTACAACGTATGGTTTTAAGACCGGCAATTTTACAGAATTAAACGGCTTTAAAAAGACTTAAAGACTCCCTGATAAGCCCACTTAAAGCATGATTTTCTTAATATCGGCAGATTGTTTAGTTTATATTGAAGAAAAAATATAATTTTTCCTAATATGTGTTTTTGTAAGTAATTGATTACTAGTAAATAATCAATGTTTATAACCGAAGGTTATATTGAAGAAATTATGGGTGGAAAAATGTAACCGTTTTTGGAATAATTGTGATTGCCCTGGCCGGGAACGCAGGAAATTCAGATGGTTTTCAGGTTATAACCGCATCAGATGACTACGCCCGAAGCCATTGTGAAATTTGCAAACATTGGTCGGTTCTGCGTTTTCAGTATTTGTTTTGTTTAACAGAAGGGCTGAATATTTTACGGATTATCTCCGATTCCGGCACATAGTTCAGGGATAGAATCTTTGATCAAACACAGATTTACGCCTATTTGTTGATGTCTTTTTCAGAAAACAACCAGGAAAACAAAGGAAGTAGAGGCCAAAACAGTACGTTATTTGCAACCCTGGGCCAGTTGGGCTTGTCCTTGCGGAGCTCTCTGGCGGAATACCAGATTAACACAAAACCGGAAATGATCAATGCGATGGCCATGTTGTCTATGGTTTGGTTGTCAGTAGTTTAGAGTAAATATATTATTTTTTATGCCTACACCAAAGTATTATTACTTGGACGGATGCTGGCTACAATAAAATAACTATTTTATTAGTTTTGAGAAGTGAGGGGGAGAATGGGCGTTATAGCCCCAACATAAAATCATTTTAAACAAGTGCCTATGTTTTCATTCCTATTACTCTGGACTCTATGCAGTATGCCTCAAACGACGGCCCCGGCGTCATTTGCCAGTGATACCATCAGTATCTATGGAAGCTGCTGGGACGTTGCGACCGGTGTAGATCTGAAAGTAAATGTAACCGCGCTGGTGGATGGGAAAAAACTAAACGTCGGATCAAGCAACGAAAACGGCATATTTGATTTGCCTATTCCTGTTGCTGCAAGCCATCTTACTTTTGAAGCCAGGGGATATCGACCGGTTTCAACAGCCATGTTTGTACCTGATAAAAACCAAAAGAACGAAAGATTTAAAATCGGGATGACGATGATTGCGCTGGACTCGCAGCTCATTGGCAGTCCCTATAAACCGGGAATCAAAAAAACAGATGTTGCCGCCAATGGCGACGGAGCCGTCCAGACACATTTCGAGGTGCGGGATGCTTATATGAACAAACTACTGACTGCCAAAATTTGCCTGACATTTGTCAAAAGCGGGCAAACCTATTGTTTGAATACTGATTCTGCCAGCGCGCCAATGGTATCGTTTGTCGGTGAACTGGATGATGTGGATTTGAAAGTGACCGCAGATGGATTTGAAAGTTATCACGGAGGCCTGAAAATTGACCCTGGCAGGACAGGAGATTATCTTTACCAGGTCAAGTTGTTAAAAATCGTTTCACCAATACTTGCGCTTACCTTAAATTCTCCTGACAGTCTGAATGTGGAATATTTCATTACGCAAAACGATTCATCCGGGACATGGCTGCCGTTTGTCAAAGGAAAACCATGGACGGACATTATGCTGAAAAATGTAAAACCGGGTAAACATACTATCAAAGCTGTTCTTGCCGGCAGCAAAACCGTGCTTTTGGAAGAAAATTTCAACGTAATGCCGGGTTTGAATTTCAGAGCGATCCATGTCGATATCCCATTGCCAAAATCTGATAATACAGTTGTTTCGGCCGGTAATCACACTTCGGGCAGGTCGCCTGATAACGTCACGCTCTATTTTGACCAGAGCAGTTATGCGTTAAGAACAAAAACAAAATTGACGCTCGACTCAATTTCCGGCTTCCTAACCAAAATGCCTGACAGTAGGGTGCGGGTAACCGGTCACACGGATAATGTCGGAAAACATGCTTTAAATGTAAGTTTATCTGAATACCGTGCCCGCGTTGTGGCGAATTATCTCAGACAAAAAGGGATTGAGCCACAGCAAATCGATTTTAACTGGAAAGGCCCGGACTCTCCGGTTGCAGTCAATGACAGCGAAGAAAACAAGATAAAAAACAGGCGGGTGGAGGTGCAGGTTTTTCGGAAATGAGTTAAGCTTAATGCGATATGCGCGGGAGATTTCAGGAGTTTGTTCTTTTTTCGGGTTTAAGTTAGAGTATTTGAATTTTGAAATTTCCGGTCAGTAATTTTTAAGTCAATAGTTACTGACTGGCTGAAAAAGCAGGTTGGCGGCAATCCTGGAAGCATTAATTTACGAGCCACTTTTAATAGCTGGTCATATATCTTGTAAATTTTTGTTAGCCATCACATGGATAAATTACTGAATGCAGGCGCCCAGGCGTTGCGAAAAGCGGCCCTCAATCAGGAGGCAAAGGATTTTTTATTGGGTAACGAGGTTTTGTTCAAAACCGTACGAAAAGCAGCTGACCGGTATATCGGTGGAGAAACCCTGGCGGAAACAACCGAAAAGGTGGCTCAGGAAAACAAAAACGGTTTCAAATGTTCGATCGAGTTTATGGGGGAGAACGTAAAGTCGGAAGAGGAAGCCAATGAAGCCACGGCGGAGTTCGTTAACATTTGTCAGGCAATTATTGATAAAAACCTTTTCTCGACTGTTTCGCTGGATCTATCTCATATCGGACTGGGTATTTCCCGTGACTTGGGTGCCAATAATCTGAACAAAATATGCGTTGCCGCTGCCACGGGGAATATTGAGGTTATCATCAGTGCCGAAGGAACGGATCAAACCGATCATGTGATCGAAACGTATAAAAATGCTTCAAAAAGCCACGACAATCTTGCGATTACGCTGCAAGCTTATTTGCACCGGACGCAGGATGATTTTCAGGAACTGATCAAAGAACCGGGAAGAATCAGAATTGTGAAAGGTGCTTTTGAAACCGCAGAAGGACTTTCAATTCCGAGAGGCGAGTTGTTAAACGATACTTACCTGGGTTATGTTGACAGGCTCTTATCGGCGCAGCATAAGTGTTCGATAGCAACACATCATCATCAGATTCAGCAGGAAGTCAAAAAACTGATCGATCAATATAAGCCGGAAAAATCTTTTTACGAGTTTGAAAGTCTTTACGGGATTCAAACGCAGCAGCTGACAGCCCTAAAAGACGAGGGTTATGTTACGAAAATGTACTTCGTTTACGGAAGGGAGTGGTATTTGTATTTATGCAACAGAATTGCCGAATATCCCATGAATTTGTTTCAGGCGCTGGCTGATATTGTCGGGGCGGAATAGGTTATTAGAATTGTCAAATTAAAAGTAATGTTCGTGTCGTCGGCACCATATCCGGAATTTCGGAGATGGTGTTGCGACACTTGCATGATCCCCAAATTTTCCGGCGAAAAAGATGGAAATTTGTCTGACAAAGCTTATTTTTAAGGGACATTCTTCATCAATACGCACTAATTTTCACAATGATGATTTTAACCTGTATCATTTTTGTATTTCTTACTTTGTTGTGTTTTTATCTTTCGATATACCTCGACGCAGGAAGGATAACGATATGGGGCTACCTGCCGACTATATTGTTCAGCCTGGCATTTGCCTATTTGCCCGGAGCGTATGGCCCCAAGTTTATCGGAGCTTTTATTGCGGGTGTAATGCTTATGTTAAAACTATTGTATGATTATTTAAAGCGGCAAAAATTCAGCGCAAAGGATTATATTGATTTGAAGAATAAAGATGAAGGGAATATGACCGGGTAAAAGAATGCATTGATTGCATGTGGTAAAATTCCCGAATTTTACTCTACTATTATCTTCTGAGTTTTCGTAATTCCTTCCTGATCCGATATTCGTAGCACGAAGTTTCCGGCAGGAAGAATAAGTGCTTTTTCTGACTGGTTATTTATTTCAATCTGATCAACAGGGACAGCGTTTTCGTCCTCGTTTTCATAATATGCCCCAACGAGGCAGGGGAATTTTACATCAAACTTTATGGTGGTTAAATCAAAAACTTTCCATGCGTTGTTTCTTTGGAGCCAATCGGGTCTGCCGGAGATAAATTTTGTCCGTGGATGTATTATTTGCAAATCAGTCTGGGCGGAATCCGCACCGGGATTTACTGGTTTATGTTTTTTATCGATTAAAACTGCTGAAAAATCTATCTGTTCAGGTTTGTAACAGGGAGATTCGAAATTTGGTGAATTATGCTCACTGAGCTCCACCTGGTCAATGGTAAGCGGGTTAATGCCTGAAAGTTCTTTCAGCTGACCGGCCATTGCTTTGCCCCAGGCCGGATAGTCTCCTTCCACTACATGGTTAAACCCGCAATGCAGCAAAATCTTTGCACCAGGATCTTGGTTTAATACTTTTTGAATATTTTTTGCTTGTCCGATTTCCCGGATTTTTCCGTTCCCATCCGCTTCATAACCGAAGACAAAGAAACCGATTTTGAGCGCTTTTCGGATCATATTTCCAAATTGGGGTTCTTTGGAGTAGTAGCCGTCATTTTGCATCGGCCACTTACGAATATTTATCAAAGAATCTTCGGCCAGTGCTTCAAGACCCAGATAGCGAAAGCCATTTTGGTACAATCCTTCGAGCAGCGATTCTGTGAAAACCCTGTGTAAAGGCTGGTGATGCGCCTCGTTAACAATAATAATCTGTTCATTTTTACTCTGATCGACGATATAATCCTTTGCAGAAATGCTTTCATAATTGCTCAACACAACATTGTTATCACAATCTTCCGCCGATTCCGATTCCAGCGCGCGGTCAAAAGCTGATAATGCTTTTTGATATTCTCCGATAAAAGAATAGCTCCATGCGGCGAAATGAAAACTCATCGACGCGCTATCAGCAAGCGTTTTCTTTATCTCACTGTTTGTCTTATAACCTTCTGTTTCCTGCGCGCATATACTGTGCGAAAGAAAAAACGTAATGCACAATGACTGGGCTAATCGATAAAGACATTTCATTTTTTAAAGCTGCGTTGTGAACAATGTACGCCGGCAATGTACGGAAATTTAAAACTATGTCATTAGTTTGGTATGGCTAGGATTGTGAAATTTATTTTACCTACTCAAGATTACCCTTAGAAACCATTACAAAGGTTCTTGGTGTAAACAATAAGTTGAAATTGTAAATCCAGAGCTCCATGTATTAAACTTGCGATTTACTTTACGACGCAAAATGCAGATAACGTTTACAGATACAGGTTTAATTTTATTAATATATTAAATCGATAGGGGTATCGCTATTAGATCAGATAACCGCTAATACATCTTTCAGTGTTTGGTCAGAAAATATGGCTTGAATATTCTCACGTACTTAACTGAGAAAAATCATCAAAATATATTATAGTAAAGGAGTAGATTTACGACTTGTAACCATTTGTTAATAAAATTGATATTGTTTGTAACTATTTGTTTCATTAACTTAATTAAAACAGCAATGATTAAATTAATACCTCCTCATTTCAAGGTCAAAAAAAAAGACCTGTCCAGATTGTCATTTGAGTCAAAAAATTTTAGTCTAATGGGTTTGTCTAAACGTCCACTACATTTTTTGATAGTTTTTTTATTACTATTTGTTATTCCTTTTTGCCAGGTATTTGCACAGGTTGAAACAGTACCAAATGGTTGTTATGCTTTTAAAGTGGCTAATAATAATAAGTTTCTTACGAATGTAAATGGAAAGCTAAAAGTGCAACCTAACAACGGGAGTTTGGATCAAGTATTCAGACTGGACGGTGGTCATTCGAGTACTAAATTGGTTGCTCAAGGAGGAACTAATAGGGGATATATTAACTATAATTATTCTCCGTCTATGGCCGCAGGGGATGCGGTGGAACTCAAAAATACTTTCCCACCAGCAACTTCCACCAACGCGGAGGCAGATGCTCCTCTTTGGCAGACAATTCTCCTTTCTCCCGGAATCTATGGAATTAGAACACCTGTGCTGCCAATGAATCCGCCTACCGGCTGGGCACAGTTTTCATTTGGTAGTACTTTGGATTGGGGAAATGGTAGTTCGAACTCTAATATAAGTGATATCTATTTGGTCACTCAGTCTGATATGAACCTTCATGGGTCTAATAAGTGGGTGCTCGAACCGCGTACTTGTCCTGCTGATTTTTGTGATTATAATATCGCAAGCCTTACTTCTACCGATTATAACCCAGCTTACGGGACTTACTTTACTTTAACTGCAAATTGTGTTGGCGGAGGATGCGTAGGTTTAACTTATCGTTGGTACCCCAGCGATGGGTTGACAAGCGCTGGAAATACTACTGCTTATCAGTCAGGTTTTCCAACTTCTACCTCTCCGACCATATTTAAGGTTGAAGCTTGGAAAGACGGTTGTCCTTTGGACGTGAAAAGCGGTAGTGTTGCTGTAAACATGCAACCTGCATCAAGTAATTTCAGCCAGTGTCTGGAATCCGAATCTTCGAACGGCAATGGTAGCATCACCAGCGATCCGAATGCCTCGAATGGTCAGACAAGAGGCGACGAAAATAACAATGGTCAGTACGTCGATTATGCGATAACAGGCGTACCTGCTGCAGGTACTTACAGCGTTAAATTACGATATTATGCATCCTCCGCTCCAATCGTTAATGTTCAGGTCAACGGAGGCTCCGGGCAAACCGTCAATTTACCTGCTACATCTTCCTGGAATATCGTTTGGACTGAGCAAACTATATCAGTTAATTTGAATGCGGGCAGTAACACAATTCGTATTCAGGGTATCGGTGGAGGAAGTTGCCGTCAGGATAAAATATGTGTCAGCAATGGTTCAGGTGCCCGTTTTGGGATAGATGTTTTAACATCTCAGGAGTCTGGTTCTAAACATGAGCTAAACATATCTCCTAACCCAAATAACGGTAATTTTTTTGCTAGCTTCTATCTGGAAGCGGGCAAAAAGGCCAGTTTGAAAGTTATTGATATGAATGGCAGGATTTTACAGGAAAGGGGAATTTTAGGGAAAGGAGCGCATAAGGAGAAAGTGCAAATTGACGGAAATACAGTCGGTAGTTTTCTTGTTCAGGTGCTGAAAGAAGATGGACAGCAAGTAAAAAAAGTGATGATAGCAAGATAAAATTTTATTCAGGACGATATCGGTATTTGATAATTCCCTGGCTCAAATGATTGAGTTGGGGAATTATTAGTTAAAATTTACTAAACCCTCCCAGCTGTTTTTTAAATGCTCGTTCTCTCAAATCCTATTTAGATGGTCTGAGAAGCAATGATGTTTTTTTGAAATCCCGTAATCGGCGATTCAGTGCTGTAAGATCACGATCTTGACGCACTTGATTTAGAGAAAAGTAATCTTATTACAAAGATAGAATTTGGCAAACCTTGGGACGTCGAATCTTTATTAAGATTAGCTTTTGTTTTATAAAAATTAAGACTTTGTTGTGTTCTGATTTTGCTTAACTCGTGCCGTTCTCACGATTTTACGCACTAAATTTTGTTATCATTTATTCCAATTGTAAATTTACAACTGTAAAAAATTAAATCATGACATACATCAGCGCACAGCCATATTTTACCAACACATGGGATGACATATGTTACCCGGTGGAGCCTGTCTGGCTGGCGGATATACTTCCGGATTATGACATCATGGCAACTGATCGTCAGCAGATTATCGTCGGGAAACCAGATGGAGGAAGAAAAACTATTTTTGGGATACAGAGCGCCGATTATGCGATCATTCCCAACGCGGTCATCAGAGAGGTTGTGGATGAGTTGTTTCCAAGTTATACCCTTCAGATAAAATATACTACTACGGGTGAGTTCAGTATTACCATCATTTTTCCGGAGGAACTTTCGGTGGGAGGTGAACAGCTTCATCGTAGTCTGATTCTGACCAATAGCTACAATGGCAAGACGCCGTTTAGTATTCAGGGACAAACGCTGACTTCCATGCTTGACGAAACCGCACAGCCGGGAAGCAGTTTTTACAGGGCTTTGTGCCAGAATGGATTAATGGGTTGGGCAGATCCTTTTGCTGAACTATCTGTTTATCGCCATTGGTTAAAGGAACTCTCCAAAGGAAAGGATAAGAAGCAGTCGCTCAAAAGTTCTGCAAAGGCGCAAAAAAGTGTTCAACCCGCTTCTTCGGTGCGAAAAATTCATCACAGCAGGTTGACACCGGAGTTATTCCGTCAGCAGCTGCATGAGTTATTGTCGGGGCATTTACGTGCCAAGCCTACACTCACCGCAAATGTTTACGAAAGTTTCCATCAAAAAGCGGTAACAAAAGCCGATGATGGCTTGCTTCGTGCTTTGCCAATTCCTGTGCAGTTAGCCAAACAGGCACAGGACCGCCTGCGACTGGAGGAGCGTTTGCTGGGTTCGGAGCCGTCATACTGGCTCATGTATAACGCCGTCAATTATGCACTGTTCAACGCCCGCAGCAGTTTGACGCTCAATGATCGTTACCGGTTGGACGAGCGGGTATTCCATCAGCTGGCAGCTCGTTCCCTTGCCTGAGTTAGTTTTTTAAATACATTTCGATACATCAACAAGAGAATAAAAACCACCTAAAATCTGACACCATGCATTCACACGTATTTAAAGGCGAGGGGAGAATTGCTGATGAACTGGCCCGGCTTGATGCGATCCTGGGACAACCGGGAGTTAACAGTCGCAAGAATAACTTTCTGGCCAACCTGCATAGTGATCTGATTTTATGCGCGCGGTTTATCCAGGAGAACATGGCCATACTGGGAGATAGCCAAAAGGGTTCGGATGGTCTTCCTTTGAAAGCAAAACGGATTCATCTGTGTGAGAAAACGAGGCAACGGTTTGTCAACATCCTGAGCCGGACTGCCCGGGCGCATGAAGGACCTTCCCGCCAGGAGCGGATTTTTATCCAGCAATTCTGGTATGAAATCCAACAGAATGCGATATAAGCCTTCAATCATTTTAAGTGTGGCCGGAAGCACTGACTTCCGGCCTGAAACCATCAGCAAATTTGCCTCGATCTTGTTATAAACCTTAAACAGCGGACTGTGCCGGATAGCCCCAACTGTCCCGATTCCGGAAAATTTTTAAATATTATGAAGAGATTGATCAACGCTGTGATCTTATCAAGATCCGCGATTATTATCCTGATAATCTGGTTTATAACATTGATCATGTTTTTTGCAATTTTCTAGTCAAAAGCGACTATATCCACTCCATTTTAGAATTTTTTTCCAATTACTAATCGTTAAAATAGTGAATTCAGTACAATCTTTTATGTCCCGGGTCATTAGTCGCAACCCGGGAGAAACCGAATTTCATCAGGCAGTTCTTGAAGTAGCCGATACCATCATTCCATTTATTGAAGATAAGCCGATCTATCAGAAAGCTAAAATATTTGAAAGAATCGTTGAGCCGGAACGCGTGATCATATTCCGTGTTCCCTGGATGAATGACCGCGGAGAGGTTGAAGTAAACCGGGGTTATCGGGTTCAGATGAACAGCGCCATCGGGCCTTACAAAGGCGGGTTGAGATTTCATCCTTCGGTTAATCTGGGAACGCTGAAATTTCTAGCCTTTGAACAAACCTTCAAAAATAGCCTTACGCAGCTTCCGATGGGCGGTGGAAAGGGTGGAGCTGATTTTGATCCAAAAGGGAAATCAGACAGAGAGGTCATGTTTTTTTGTCAGAGTTTTATGACTGAACTGTTTCGCCATATCAGTTCAGATAACGATATTCCGGCCGGAGATATCGGTGTGGGAGCAAGAGAAATCGGTTTTCTGTTCGGACAATACAAGAGGCTTAAAAATGAATTTACCGGTGTGCTGACTGGCAAAGGACCAAGTTATGGCGGCAGTCTGATCCGTCCTGAGGCGACTGGTTATGGTGTGGTGTATTTTGTAGAGCAAATGCTTAACCTGCGCAAAGACAGCATCAAAAACAAAACCGTTGTCATTTCAGGTTCAGGAAATGTGGCTCAGTATACGTTGGAGAAATGTATTCAGCTGGGTGCGAAAGTCGTTACGCTTTCTGATTCGTCGGGATATATTTATGACGAAAAAGGGATTGACGCTGAAAAGTTTGCATACATCATGCACCTCAAAAACGAAACACGCGGCCGCATCAAATCCTATGCGGATAAATTTGGCTGTACGTTTGTAGAAGGAAAAACGCCATGGGAAGTGCCATGTGATATCGCTTTACCCAACGCCACACAAAATGAGCTGACAGCAGCAGATGCCCGTCTTTTAATTCAAAACGGATGTATGTGCGTAGCGGAAGGTGCCAACATGCCATGCACGCCTGAGGCTATCGAAATATTTGAAAATAATGATATCCTTTATGCACCGGGTAAAGCAGCCAACGCGGGTGGCGTAGCGGTTTCGGGTCTGGAAATGTCTCAGAATTCGTTAAGACTTTCGTGGAGTCGTGAGAAAGTTGATAACAGGTTACAGGATATCATGCACAGTATTCACGCAACCTGTACCCAATATGGTCACCGTCCAGATGGACGTCTGAGTTATGTTCAGGGAGCCAACATCGGAGGGTTTGTACGCGTTGCCGATGCCATGCTGGCGCAGGGGCTGGTATAATCATCCATTGGCATATTTAATTGAAGATCATTTTCAGACAAATTCGAGGCGCGATAGTGACGTTCCCGGGTTTGTCTGAAATGATTTGAAGACCAGAAAACTACTTATTGGGGTTGTAGCCCGGCCTTTTTTCCTGGGTCAAATTTTTAATTGCTTCGTTTCTCGCTTCGTCCTTTTCTTCGAAATAATTTACGACGTACATCAGCGGTATGGTAATCCGGTCTGCGGCATTTGAAATTTGTATCACCGCCCGATCAACCGAGTCTTTATCGAAACCTATAAAATTGCCACGGATCGTCTCGCCCGGTGCTTTTTGATATGGTATCACTTTGTTGATATATTTCTCAGCTCGTTTTTGCAGTCCGGTAAGTTGAGGTTGAGACATGGTCCAGTTTGTTTAACTTTAAGAATAATACAAGCGTCCCGTGTAATCAGGTTCAGGCTTTTTATGATTGTTGCCATACTTGTATTTTTTAGAAATCCTGTAAAGATAACCATACATTGTCAGGAATGTAAGGCTTGAAAAGTCCCATGCTGAAAACTCCTGTTGTCCACTGCTTCTAATGAATTTACATGTTGCGAACTTCCAGGTTTGATGATTGACTGTGAAGGACTTGCTTAGGCCATTTCCACGCCAGCCAGACGATCGTGCTGGTCAGGATAATTTCGACCAAACCTAAATAAATGTAAAAGAGCATCCATTTGCCTTTCGAGGTGACCACGATCAGCGTCATAACAAGGGTGAAGAAAATGCCAACGGATATGTTCGACCATCGGTTTGCCTTTGCTTTTAGCATAAGGGAAAGGAAAATCATAACGATAGGCAGCGTCATCAATACTGCAAATCCCAGCAGCGATAAAGGTGTTGTGGTGCCAACACCCGAGTTGCCGTCCATCAGATTTTTGATGTGGCCAGGGACAAACAAAATGAAATAATCGCCGTACACATAACAGAACATCACGGCCACCCACAATGCCGATAGTTTGATCTTGATGTTGACCTGAAAATCTTCAGGCCCATTCGTTTTTGTAATATCTGAAACCATAGTCTTAGCGCTGAAATTGTGAATCAAGTTTAAACAATGTTAGGATCGGTTATCCTTCGTACCCATAATCAGCAGCCAAAGACAAGTGCCTATTTCGCCTATGCTTGCCGGCAAAGTGATAAAACCGGAAATGGGCATCTCGTCGTAACCCAGTAAAAGAAAATGCCCCACAAATTTGATCAGGTAGCCAAAGCAGCCAGCTATTAATAAAACACCTAAAATTTTGGGCAGAAATCCGGATTTGAAAACGAGATAACCAAAAGGAAAGAGCCATAATCCCCAGAATATGGAAGCGATCTGATTACCGTTGTTGTAAGCCTGGAGATGAAGCAAAACCTGGGCTTGTAACTGTTCTGTTCCAAATATTTTGAGATAGTCAGCTTTGCTTATCAGATTCAGAATTTCATATTTATGGAGCAGGTTTACAAGCGAAATGGGGACGCTCACAACCGCCAGGATCACCATAGCCAATGCGTGATTTTTGCTTACCGTGTTTAATAATTTGTATAACGTCAGAGGTAAAAACAGGAAAAAAATGTAACAGATTATCGCGCTGAGCATGCCTAGCCGGAACAGCGTTTCGGAGTTGGTGATATTATTGAAGGTTGCGGTTGCATCGTCCCACACAATGAGTTTTCCGGGAACATAGGCAAGATTAAAAATACCGGTTACGACAACGACCAGGTATAGTAAGCCAGCGATCCTTGCGGTCTTTTTATTTGAATTCATCCGTTGATTGTTTCTTGATTTTTCTAAATTATGACAATACATACTATTGCATAGTACAAATTGTATAACTGGCTGTTTTTGAGGATGAATGTCAGCTGTTTCCGGCTATTGACTCCGGAATTTTGGTTCGCTGTTCAGAGACAGGTAATGATTGTAATTATTTTTATGTTAATACTTAAAGAAATAATTGTATTAAATATTGTCGAAAAGCACTTGTTTTTAGATATTTATGAAATTATAAAATCCTTTTATCATGAAAACCTTTCAGATTAATATTTTGTCCGATAATGATACGGAAAAAGTTATGACAGTACTTAATGAGATGGCGGACACAGGCCTGATCGAAATCAAAAATTACAACTGGGCCGGAGTCGCGCCAAACAACGACCAGCTTGATGAAATCATTGATGAGTCGGAGCTTGCTCCCTACTATTCGGCGCAGGAGGTCAGGGAAATTCTTAAAATGTAGATGGAAAAACAAAATCCTTACCATTGCTGTCAACAGGCAGGAATGGACAATCCGGAATTTTCAACCGGTGGTTAAGATTAATTCCTGATTTCACAGATGTATGAGCGTATAACCGTTATGGTTACATCAGATTTCTGGGAAAGCAAGGAGGAAAGTCTGCCGAATGGAGACGTTATCAGGGAATATCTTTGGCATGTTGCGCAAGGGTAATCCCTGATGCTTAATTCCGGAGGATGAAAACGTGTCTGCAATTTACGTAAGCGATATTTTTTGTGTTTGAAACTGTTAACTTCGGGAGGTTAGCAAAATGTAATCATGAAATTCGTATGAAAATAGCTACATATAACGTCAACGGAATCAATGGGCGACTGCCGGTTTTACTGAAATGGCTTTCGGAAACCGGTCCTGATATTGTGTGTCTTCAGGAACTGAAAGCACCGCAGGAAAACTTTCCTGAGCAGGCAATAAAAGATGCCGGCTACCACGCACTCTGGAAAGGACAGAAGAGCTGGAATGGTGTGGCAATTCTTTCACGGAGTGCTGATATACGGTTGGTTCATGAGTCAGTTTCCGGCAACGAGGAGGATGAAAACAGCCGGTACATCGAGGCTTTGGTTCATGATATACGCGTTGGGTGTTTGTATCTGCCCAATGGAAATCCCAATCCCGGACCGAAATTTGATTACAAGCTCGACTGGTTTGAAAAATTTATAAAACATGCAGAGGCGCTTCTGAAAGAAAAAATTCCTGCTGTGCTGGCCGGAGACTATAATGTTATTCCCACAGAACTGGATGTTTATAAACCTGAAAATTGGAAAACTGATGCGCTCTTTCGTCCCGAATCAAGAGCTGCTTTCAAGCAACTTACCGATCAGGGGTGGATCGATTCAATCAGGCACCTGTATCCGGACGAACGGATTTATACGTATTGGGATTATTTTCGGAAAGCGTATGACCGCAACGCCGGCCTTCGTATTGATCATTTGCTTTTAAGCCCCGATTTGTCCGGCAGGCTCAAAGATGCAGGCGTCGACCGGCAGGTGAGGGGATGGGAAAAAACGAGCGATCATGCACCTGTCTGGATTGAACTGGCCGATAGGTAAATTTATGACTGATTTCTTCACTTGCCATTTTTACTAAAAGGTCTTGAAATGCCAGCCCTTTTTAAAGTGACTTATTGAAGTGAAATGCTAAAACCCGGTACCTGACAGTTCCGGGATTTAGCACATAGGTACTTTGACATAAATTTATGACTGAAATAATTCGTCGAGATTTTCCAAAGCTGCTGTGAAACCTTCCTTGAAGCCCATTTCGATAATGGTTTCCAGATCTTCGAGTTTGTCATACTGAATTTCTATCGAAACCAGCGTTTTATCAGACGATGTTGTGAAGTTATTGGTCCAGGTGGATCTCGGGAATGTCGGGTTGAGATTGCCATCAGGATCACAGAATGCATCCTGCGCAGAGAAACTTTTTAGCGGGTTTATTGACTTGTAATCCGCGCGGGCATAATGCTCCGTTCCGTCTGGCCCTACCATGGCATACAGCCAGTACCCGCCTTCGGTAAAATCCATCTTTTTTGTTTTGGCTTGCCAGGGTTTCGGTGCCCACCATTGATCCAGGATTTTGCTTTCCGTCCAGGCGGCCCATACCGATGCAACCGGTGCGGCAAACTCTCTCTCTACTTTGATCTTTTTATTTTCTTTGTCCAAAGAAAAATTCATTAAAAGGCTACTTTTCATCTTTGTTTGAATTTAGGTTGATTAATATCTGATCAAGCTGATTAAAACGATCCTCCCAATGTTTTTTGAATTGCTCCATCCAATGGTCAATTTCTTTCATTTTGGAAGGATTAAAATGGTAGTGAATTTCTCTACCCACCTTATTCTGGGTCAGCAGCTGGCATTCAGTCAGTACTTTTATATGTTTTGAAACCGCTTGCCGGGTCGTGTCAAAATGGTCTGCCAGGGCGTTGGGTGTCATCGCCTGGGTAGCAATCAACACCAAAATTGCTCTTCTTGTTGGATCGGCGATCGCCTGAAAAATATCTCGCTTCATAGGGTTATTATTAATTTCGCAACTAATTGGTTGCAAATATATGTGCAACTATTTGATTGCGCAATTTTTTTGTGAAGTTTTTTTGAAGAAATAAAATCTCAATTCGTTCTCGCCCTGCTGTTTTCACTGTCTGCAGTGGACTTGTTGGTATAGGAAGTTTTCCCCGGTTTACCGAAACGGAAGGTCAAGCCAAGCCGGAAGTAATTGGTTGAAAAGGATCGGTTGAAAAAAATGTCCGTCTGCCCGACACTGTATGTTCCGCTGGCATTGGTCTGATGGAAAATATCATTAGCCGTGAAACGGACCACCAACGCGTTTTTTATAAAACTTTTTTCTATGCCAACAGTTACCGTCGAACGGCTTTTGTTGTAGTACAGTCCGTAATACCGGTCGCCAAGATACCAGGCAAGGACCTGGATTTTGAAAAGATCTCTGATGTTAAAGGTGTTGCTGGTGTATAGATAAACCTGCGGTCTCGGTTTTACGAAAACAAAATCATAATGATTATCGGTTGATCTGCTGTAATTGACCGTTGCCGTATTGGTGGAGTTCCACCAGCTCAGGTTAAAAATGTAAGAAAGTGAGGAAGTCCAGGTGTAGTCTTTTTCCAGATTAATGCCCTTTAATACATAACTGTTTGGTTTGCTGCCCCGCAGTGCCGCCGCGCTCAGTGGGTCAATTGTATAATTATAGCCGGCCCGCAGATCAAATTGCTTGTAGTTGACACCGATTTCGAAAGCATGTATTTTTTCCGGAATAAGGTTCGGATTTCCCTCAATGGTGGTGAAGGGATCCTGATAGATCACAAAGGGGTTTAATGCCTGATATCTCGGTCGGGTGATTTTCGAAACATAGGATGCCCTGAGTTTAAGCTCATTTGAAATCGTTTTGCTCAAAAGAAGATTTGGAAATACATTGAAATAGCTGGCTTTTATAAACTGATCGTTCCCTACACTGGTGTTCAAGCGGTATTTTGTCCATTCTCCGCGCATACCAACTGTATAATCAATTCCATTTCTGCTTACGCCGCTGTACGTTATGTAAGCAGCTGGAAGCAGTTCGGTATACCTGAAATTGCTGGATAGATCATCGTCGGGCTCGAACCCGTGTTCCGGTGTTCCTGCAAAAAAACGGGTCTCCGAAGAAGTACCGGCGTAACTGAATTTGAGACCGGCTTCCATCTTCGTGCCGTTCTTTAAGAATTTGGTATAATCCGTTTGCGTGCTGGAAATGTTGATGAAATGGGCGACATTATTTTTTAGCATCTGGCTCAGGCTGTCACCGTTGACGAGGTTATTTTCGGTGATCATATCATCAATACCGGTGCGATAGCGCGTGTACTGGCTGCCAACAAAAATGGAAGAGCCAAGGCTGTCCAGCGAGCCGTTGTAATTCAACGTCAAAGAATGATTTTTCCGCTTTTCATTTTTTGCAATGTGGCTGTTGTACAGGCTTTCGTCCGATTGCGTCAGCAGGGCGTTTTTACTGTCCTGACTGCCGCCGAGATGATCAAAATTTCCTTTGTAATCCAGGGACAGATTATTGCTGGGGTTGATATTGTACTGCACGCCAAGTCCCAGATTGGAGTAATTGTCATATTTCCGTTTCCAGTCGGTGGTCAGGTCTGAATTCAGGTAATCGGCAGCGGCTGGCCTTGTGCGGATGGTGTGTAAAACTTCCCGGTTATTGCCCGATAGCAAGCCATAATTACCGGCCAGCGAAAGCTTGTTTTTTACATAATTCAGATCGGCCAGACTATTCGTTTCGTTGCCGCCAAAACGGGAGTGCGAGAATTGCTGTGTAACCGTGCCCCGCACACCGTCGCCGGCATTTGTTTTGGTAATGATGTTAATCACCGCTTTCCCTTCTGCGTCATATTTTGAAGAAGGATTGGAGAGTATTTCCAGTTTAAGTATCTGGCTGACGGGAATTGCCGATAGCTGTTCAAGGGTAATTGGCCGGCCGTTCAGAAAAATAATCGCTTCGCCTCTTCCCAGAAAGGTGATGCGCCCGTCGTTAACGCTCAGGTTTGGGGATCGTTCAAGGATTTCAATGACTGAACTGCTGGCCGCCAGCAGTGTTCCGGATACGGAAATTTCAAGACTGCCATTTTTACCGTGTCTCACGAGTGGCGCCTGGCCTTTGACGCTGACTTCATTGAGAATCAGATTGTCTTCTTTCATCACAATCGTACCGAGGTCGATATGGGGTTCTGAGTTATTTTCAACCAGAATCAGCGTGTCAGAAAATGAGAGCGCACTGAGCTTTAACAAAACCTTTGGCCGGGTAATATTGCTAAAAGAAACAAGTCCGTTTTCAAACAGAGAACCCTGAATCATACTGGAATCTGTGGGGGATAATAACCGGGCCGTGATGGGCAAGGGCTCCGCTTGGATGCTGACGACTTTGGCAGATATCGTGTAGGTTTTTTGCGCCGGGGCGATAAAAGCGAAAAGCATAAAAACGCCTGTACTTAACAGTGTGCTAAGAAATTTCATAGAATGATTTACGTTGGATTTTGTTTGCACAAAAATCCGGGGTAAATCTGACAGGCGGGTTCAGGAAAAGGGAATCCGTAGTACGGATTTATAAATCAATACCCGATTTTGAGGCCGCAGGCGACATTTGCGCCGACTGGTAGCCGGCAGGTGTGACGCCCTTGAATTTTTTAAAGGCAGCGAAAAAAGTGGATTTGGAATTAAACCCGACCTCATATCCGATGGATTCCAGTGTAAAACGCCGGTCGGTGGAAAGTTTCCTGCACGCTTCTTCTATCCGGAACTCGTTGACATAGGTCGTGAAGTTTTTGCCGAGTTCATCGTTGAGCAGCTGGGATAACTGATGCGAAGAAATCTGTATTTCGCGGGAAAGATCACCAAGTTTCAGGTCGGGATTGGTATAAGGAGTTTTATCCCGCATTACATTTTCCAGTTTTTGAAGCCATATTCTGGTGTCATCCTCATTGAGTTTTTTAGCGTTTGTCCGGAGGGGATTAAGCAAAAAAAGATCGTCGGTTTTGTTCCGGTAAAAAATGATGCAGCAGCTTAAATACAGGATCAGCGAAAATGCAATAGATCCGCTGATATACGGAGCAATCGGCGCGTTGATCAAAGCTGAAAAATACAGGATGAAAATGACTACATTGGCAAGAAAAATAACAGAGATCCATAATTCGGCCGGCTTCATTTTGTATGATGGCAGAAAAATATTTTTCAATAAAGGCCTTATCACAATTCCGGATGCGACCAGAAAGGCAAACCATTGCAAATAAATGATCCTGGCGAAATAAATTTGCCAAAGCCGGAGATGGGCAGAATATGGAAAGGCAATGCCTGTGACAAGTGTCAGGGCAAGCAGGAACAGCAAACCGAGTTTCCACATCCGCGGCACTTTATGCACCTGATTTATAGCCGTTGTGACAAAACAGTATAAAAAGGGGCCAATGAAAAAGCAGGCAGAGAGGCCGATTTGTAAATATATTTTTGGCAATTGTCCATCAAAATACAGAAAGACAGATTTGCCGGTGCGAATGCTTAACGCAAAAAGTAAAGCGCTCAGAAAGTAATTGACAAGATATTTTTTTCGGGTAAAGAAGAAAAAATACAGGCCGAGTATCAGTCCGTTGAAAGCACCCAGTATACTGAAAAAGAATAAAAGTTCTTTGCCGATAGTCATAAATGCTGTCCGGATTGTGTGCTCAAAATTTAAACTTATTTGAAACAGATGCAATATCGGAACGATTACTTGATTTTATTGCGTTTTGAAAACGTTAATTTATTCCTGACCCCCAGATGAAAGCAGACGAGATCTTAAAACAGCACATTGCCAAAACGGTTTCCCTAACCGACGAACAGTTTGACTATTTTTTCTCCCATTTTAAATACCAGTCGTTTCGGAAGGGACAGGTGATTCTTGGCGAGGGTGATAAAGTGGAGAGCGAGTATTTTGTGCTTTCAGGATGTTTGAAGGCCTTTTTTATCAATGATGAAGTGAAAATGTATATCCTTCAGTTCTCCATGCCAACCTGGTGGACTTCGGATTATTCGGCCTTGTACAACAATGCCAGAGCGACAATCAATATCGACTGCATCACAGATGCAGAAGTACTTTCCATTTCCAACAATGACCGGGAAAAACTTTGCCGGGAACTGCATCAGGCCGAACATTTCTTTCGGTGGAGGACAAACAAAGGATATGTGGCCGTGCAAAAAAGACTCTTGTCGCTGATGAATAACGATACCAGAAAAAGATATGAAGAGCTTCTGGGCATGTATCCTGAGCTCTATAATACCGTTCCCAAACACCTGATCGCGGCCTATCTTGGGGTTTCCCGGGAGACGCTGAGCCGATTGTATAACTCGTCACGCTAACCTTTCAAATTGTGATCTAGGTCACGCAATGAGCTGCCGTTTTCGGAGGTACTTTGTATTGTTAATCAAACACTAATTAAGTACTAAGAAAATGGAAACGAAACAATTTGAAATTCAATCTGCTGCAAGCAGCATCGCCTGGACAGGCAAAAAAGTAACGGGTGCACATAACGGTACCATTGGTATCAAGGAAGGGACTGTAACAATAGAAGGCGGAGAGCTGAAAGGTGCAAAGCTGCTTATTGATACCACTTCAATCAAAATTCTGGATATAACTGATCCAGAAACCAATGCACAGTTTGCCGGCCACCTGGCCTCGGAAGATTTTTTTGCCATTGAATCATTCCCTACGGCTGTTTTTGAAATCACTTCTGCCATCCCGCAAACGGCTACCACGTATCATATCGGAGGAGTTCTGACCATCAAGGGGATCAGTCATCCGGTTGAATTCGATGCCGAGGTGAACCGTACAGCAGACCAGCTTAATGCTTCTGGCAAGCTCATCATTGACCGCACCAAATACGATATGAAATTCCGTTCAGGTAATTTCTTCCAAAATCTGGGTGATACCCTGATCTATAATGATTTTGAACTTGAAGTAAACATCACCGCAAAGGCTGCCTAGTCTTTGCATAACACTGGAAATCATGCCTTACATCAAAATAGAGTTAACCCGCGAAGGGGTTACAAGAGAACAGAAAAAGGCGCTTATAAAAGGCGTTACTGACGTGATTGTCGACGTATTGAATAAAGACCCGCATCTGACCCATGTGGTTATTCAGGAAGTAGCGCTGGATGACTGGGGTTATGCAGGAGAGCAGGTATCCGAGTTGCGGGAAAGAGGAATAACAGCAGATAAAAAATAGGATCATGAAAAAACAGACAGTCATTGTTACCGGTGCATCATCGGGCATTGGCAAAGAAATAGCCAGACATTTTCTTAATGAAGGCGATAATGTAGTCATTAACTCTTCAACACTTGAAAAGCTGGAACAGACCTACCAGGAATTGGGAGGGGGTAGCAACCTGGCCATGGTGGCAGGGAATGTGAAGGATAAAAGCACCGGCGAGAAACTGCTGGCGACTGCGATAGAGAAATTTGGAACGGCCGATGTACTCATTAACAACGCGGGCATATTTGAAACCAAACCATTTTTGGAAGTAGACGAAGCTTATCTGGACCGGTTTCTGGATACAAACCTGAAAGGTACCTATTTTACCACCCAGGCAATTATTCCGCAAATGCTGAAACAGCACGACGGCGTGGTGATCAATATTGGAACGCCATTGGTTAACCACGCGCTGGGCGGGGTTCCTATTACGGCTCAAATGGCTTCGAAAGGGGCGATTCATGCACTCACCATACAGTTGGCCGCCGAATTTGGCAAAGACAATATCCGGGTGAATACGGTTGCGCCGGGAACGATCCGCACACCTATGCATGGCGACAGTGTAGATGATAGCGCCGGTTTGCATCTGCTGAACCGTGTGGGTGAAGTGGAAGAAATTGCAAAAATGGTATATACCGTAGCGAAAAGTAATTTTATTACCGGAGCCATTATCAATGTCGATGGCGGTATTGCTGCGGGCCATCATCTTAACTAATAAAACTGACAATGCCTGTATTGTCTGACGCATTACAGGCATTCCATTTACTCTTAAAACATATGATCATGGAAGATTCACTAGCAATCCGGGAGGTTTTGGGACGTTATTTTAATTCGATTTATGAAGGCGATGCAGATGCGCTGGCCGATACCTTTCATCCCGGTGCCTTATTGTTTGGAGACGTGAAGGGGCAACCCTATGCCAAAACGTTAAGCGTTTATATCGATGGCGTCAGAAACAGGCAGAGTCCTGAGGACTCTGGAAAACCGTTTCATGCTGAGATCGTTGCCGTTGATGTGGTCAATTCCATTGGAGTTGCCACAGTAAAAGTGAAAATGTATGACTTTAACTACCATGAATTTCTTTCTTTTCACAGGATAGATGATCAGTGGGTTATCGTGAACAAAATGATTTCTGATGTTGCCGAATAATTATTAAACCATTCATACGATGTGGTATAACACACAGGCTTCGAAAATTTTAAATATTCAGTATCCGATCCTGCAAGGGCCTTTTGGCGGGAATTTGTCTTCCGTAAAACTGGTAAGCAGTGTATCCAATCTGGGTGGACTTGGGGGCTTTGGTGCCTACACGCTGAGTCCTGAGGAGATTATCAGCGTTGACCGGCAGATCAAAGCCGCTACCGATAAACCTTACAATATAAATTTATGGGTTTCGGACAGCGATGTTCCTGCCGGCGGGTTGGACGATGCCCGATATCAGGAGGCTGTAAAACTGTTCAGGCCCTATTTCGATGAGCTGGAAATAGCAATTCCGGAAAAACCGCTTCCTTTTATTTCAAGATTTGAAAATCAGGCAGAAGCATTGCTTCATCAGAAGCCACCGGTGTTCAGTTTTGTATTTGGTATCCCGTCGGCCGATATTTTGGAGCAGTGCCGAAAGGCAGGTATTGTAACGGTCGGTGCAGCTACGACGGTCGATGAAGCCATTGCGTTGGAAGCTTCGGGTGTTGACCTGATTGTTGCTTCGGGATTTGAAGCAGGTGGTCATAGGCCCTCATTTTTGGAGTCCTCAGAAAACTCGCTTAGCGGTACGTTTGTGCTTGTGCAGCTGATCAGGGAAAAAGTAAAAACACCTGTTGTTGCGGCAGGAGGTATTGTCGATGGAAAGGGCGTGGCGGCAGCCATGAAGTTGGGTGCCGAAGCCGTTCAGATCGGAACTGCATTTCTGGCTTGTGACGAATCCAATATTACGGATGCGCACCGCGAGGCGTTGTTTTCTGATCAGGCAAAAGATACCATGCTGACCAGGGTTTTTACCGGAAGGCTTGGTCGTGGCCTGGCCAGCAGGTTAGGACAGGAATTGTCCGGTAAAGAAAAACAGTTCCTGCCGTTTCCCCTGCAAGCGCATTTTATGTCCTCGCTAAGACAGGCCGCTATCGCCCAGAAAAAGACAGACTTGCTTATGTTTTGGAGCGGTCAGGTAGCTCCGGCTTTAAGACATCGGACTGTCAGCGGGTTAATGAACGATATTCTGGCAGAAACTTCTGCCTCATTATAAAGTTAGGGGTGAATAAGAAACCGGAACAGTCATTTGTCCGAGTTATTCCGGGAAAAATTATTTAAATAAGTTCAGCCATAATGACGCTCTTAATCCCAGATTACTCCCGGCCGGCGTATTTTCAATATTCCTGAAATCGTATACGACATAAGGGGAAAGCTGGGCCATAATTCTCGAACGGGTGTACTGAACACCAGCTCCAAACATAAAATTGTGGAAGAAGTTGGGTTTGGCATCCGTTTCAAAAGTATTTCTTCTTTTGTTTTTGTTGAGATAACTTTCAAAGTCAACTTCCTGATAAGCCGATAAATCCAGACTCGTCCCGGACTGTACAAAAATTGACAAATCCCGCTTCAAAGGAATGTAATATTTCAAACTGATCGGCAGGCTGATCACGGTTGTCTTGATCGAAATATCTTCAATCTTGTCGAAACGATGAGGAAGATAATCGCGGTACTGAATAAGGAAGAATTTACCTGTTGCGGAGTTATAATCCCGCAATGCTTTATGGTTTTCAGCTTCCAGTGTGGAGGCCTGAATACCAAAGGAAACACCCAGATTTTCGGTTGGGAATAACTCGACAACCGGCCCTATCCCATAACTGTGTAAAGAAAGCAGGCTTTCGAGGCCCAGCCGGGGCTGTAATGACGATAATCTGAAAGGAGGGCGTTTTGGTTTTACGGGGGGTAAGGATGCTTGTTTTGACGAGATCGAATCGACCAGTGCCGCAAGGAATTTATAATTATAGGTTTGAACGGCTCTGTTGGAATCCAGAATCGCGATTGTTTCGTCGCTTCGTACCTCGGTTCTTCCCGTATCTGGGATTACTGTTAAAGCCGTCGTGTTTTCGGAAACGGCAACGGAGGTATCGGTATTTTTCGATAAAACCTGATTTTCTGTAATTGGGATAATATTATTTTTTTCAGCAGGAGCCTCGTTAACCGGCTGCGGCAGAGCCGTAGTTGGTACAGTTGAGGTTTTTTGTCCCTTTTCTAAATGATCCGGCAGCTGATCGCCATTTCCTTTCGCAGCAACGCGGTTATCACGATAAAAATGTCTGTGTTCGACGATCGTTTTTTTAACAATATAGACGGTATCTTTTTTCGCAATGGATAATGCGCCGTTGTTTTTTACAGGCTCGTTATTTAGTCCATCTTCAGGCTGTACACGTGTGACTTCTTTTTTTTGACTGTCCGTCAGGTCTTTGATCAGCTCCTGATTTGACCTTAACGTATATAGGGTCGTTAGCCAGCCGGCCATCATCATACCCGCCAAAGCCCAGCCACCATATTGCTGAAACCAGGGCAGAAATCCTGCCGCAGGTAATCTTTTGCTGAACCGGTCCCAGGCATGCGGCTGATAGGCCGGCCTGACAGACTCAACGTTCTTTTTTAAAATTTTATCGAAACGTTCACTGGACATAGTTTCGTGTGTTTATAGAGCCCTTGGAGACCCAATTGATGAGTAGTTCCTGTAATTTAACCCTGGCTTTTGCCAGATTGGAACGTGAAGTTCCTTCATTGATCCCGAGCATTTCTGCAATTTCGGGATGTGAATAACCGTCCACGACATGCAACGAAAAAGCAGCCCGATAGGAGGGGGGAAGGTGTTGTACCACGGTCAGAATTTCTTCCGCGGACAATCGTTCAAGTAGCCCTTCATCCTGGCCAATTTCGTATGCTTCTTCAATGCTGCTGAATGTCAGACTGGATTTATGCTTTCTGTAATGATCAATGGCCGACCGTATCATCACGGTACGAAACCATGCATCAAACGGTTGATCCGGGTCGTAATAATTTATTTTATTTAAAATCCGGAGAAAACCGTCATCAAACATCTCTTCGGCCTCTTCCCTGTTGTCAGCATAACGCATACAGATATTTATACCGAAGCTATAATAGGCCTCAAATAACTGTTTCTGTGCGGAAGGTTTTTGGTTGCGGCAGCCTTCCAATATTTCAGGCAACGCCAATATTCTGGGTCTTTTAAAAAGCACAGAGCTGACAATTAGTTAGTGCAAAGTTTACTACGGACAAAAATAGGGTCGCCGTTGCCTGTCAAAATTAAATTTTTTTTCGGACAATTTCAGGCAACGGCGGCAGCTCCGCATGCCGTAATTGAAATGGAAGCAACACAAATTTGCTTTCGACCCTCTCAAAGCTTAATAGTAAAGTGCCAATGAAGCGTATTGCCGATTTTTTTTCCAGAGAGAAAGTAATTTTAGTTGTTTATATTTTATTGAGTGTTATTGTCGGGATTCAGGATTGTGTAAGGGGGCCAGCCAAGTTTAACAACTTTGTTATTTTCCGGCAGTCGTTATTTCATCTGCTTGCGAAAACAAATCTTCATCTGGGTTATCCCAAGGAGTACGATGATATCTTCCTGTATCATCCTTCATTTTGCATCATGTTTGCGCCTTTCAGCCTGATGCCGCTTGAAGTCGGGCTGTTTTTCTGGTTGATCTTTTGTACGGTCATACTGTTTTATGCCGTTAAAAGTCTTCCGCTGGAATACGGCCAAAAGGTGTTTTTCTGGTGGTTTATTCTTTTGGAGCTCAACACATCGGTGCACAACGAACAAACCAATCCTGTGATCGCTGCGCTGGGTTTATTTACATTTTCACTTCTGGAAAAAGGTAAAGTAAAATGGGCTTCGCTGCTGCCGGTTATTGCATTCTGTATCAAGGGATACGGACTGATTTTTGCGGGTTTGTTTCTTTTTTACCCCAAGCGCGGCCAGTATATTCTTTACTCCGTTTTATGGATCGTTCTATTCGCTTTTCTCCCCTTTGCCTTTGTTGGCCCGGATCATTTTGTACAGCTTTATAAAGACTGGTATACCTGTCTGGTTGAAGACCATAAGGTGAATTTTGGCTTTTCGGTAATGGGGCTCATGAAAGTATGGAGGCCTTCCCTGACCGATCACGACGTGACACTAATCCAGTATTTCGGCCTGCTGCTCTTCGGGTTGACATGGTTATGGACCTTATTGAAAAATAATTTTGAGACCCTGCAAACCCGCTTTTTATTGCTCGCCTATGCTTCTTTGTGGGTGATTATGTTTAACCACGCCGCCGAGTCACCCACATTCGTGATCGCCATTCAGGGGGTTGCAATCTGGTATATCATCAGCCGCGAACCGCTGCATCCCTGGGCGAAAGCGCTCGTTATCTGTGTTTTTCTTTTCAGTATTCTGGCGCCCACCGATGTTTACCCGGCATCATGGCGCCGCGATTTTTTCAGACCCAATCTGATTAAAGTGATCCCCTGTTTTATTGTTTGGTTCGTATTACAAATTCAGTTATTTAGCCTTGAAAAAAAGTAATTATCCGCCGCATTTAGTAAGCATTGTCCTGCCCTGTTACAATCCCGTCGATGGATGGTGCCAGACACTGGTCAACTGCATTACAGAGTTAAACGAACGGTTATCGTTCTGTAAAGTTCAGTACATCATCGCCAATGACGGCTCGACGCGACTCGACAAGGTCAAAGTCGGGATGCTGACATCTATTTCAAATGTCATATTTTTGGATAACCCCGTTAATGAGGGAAAAGGATCGGCCATCCGCAAGGGCACGATGCGCGCCGATGGTGACATTATCATCTACACGGATATTGATTTCCCGTTTGGTACAGATCCGATTGTCGAGATTGTAAATATTTTCTCGGAAAATCCGGATTGCTGGTTTGTTTATGGAAACCGGAGTAGTGACTATTTCAAGAAGCTTCCGCTCAAAAGGCAACTGGTTTCGAAAGGACTTCATGTGTTAAATCGTGTTTTGCTTTCAGGGCATATTACGGACACGCAGGCAGGCATAAAAGGCCTGAGAAGAGAAGTGCTTCCGGAAGTTCAGCAGACCAAAACCAACACGTTCGTCTTTGAAATTGAATTGATCCGAAAGCTTATCAGAAAAAAGATAGACATAAAGTCGGTCAATGTTTCTGCCAATGCTTCGATTATATTCAGTGATTTCAGTCTGAAAGTCTTAATTAGGGAAGCAGTAAGTCTCGGACGGATTTTTATGACAGGCAGAGCCTGGAACGATTTGTTATGAGATCAAACAGCATTTGTTGAACAGCGCCTTTGCCAGGTAATATTTAATAATTCATTAACACACAAGGATATCTGTGTTCATATTGTGATGGTAATTTCGGGCATCACTTAAGACGAGACTGATGGCTTTCCTGTTGATGAAAAACAGATATCAAAAATGCCTGGCATTGGCTTTGTTTATTTTGATTTTTTTATGGACAAGTACAGAATCCATAACCGGCTCCGGGGTTGATGATCCGATTACACTTTTAAGATCTTCACGCTTAACAACTGCTTCGGCCGGTGAATTTACCGTGATTACCTACAACGTGGCTGGCTTGCCCGGCTTTATTTCCAGTGCCGCGACTGAAAGATCATCGAGTATTGCCGAGATTGGTCGGCTACTAAACCGGTATGACATCGCCCATGTTCAGGAAGATTTTAACTACAATAAATATTTGTACGGGAAAGGAAATTTGCATGCTTATCGAACCCAATCGAAAGGCAAAGTTCCGTTTGGAGATGGCCTGAATACGCTTTCAAAATTCCCCGTTCACCAGATCAGGCGGATTGCGTGGAATAACTGCACCGGCGCAGACTGCCTGACACCGAAAGGATTTTCTTTCAGCCGGATAGAAGTTGCCGAAAACGTGTTTATTGATTTTTATAACATTCACGCCAACGCCTACAATCACCTTTCAGCGGCAGCCGCAAGGCGAAAAAATATCAAACAGCTATCGGATTATATCAGCGAACATTCCGGAAAGAACGCCGTGATTGTCATGGGGGATTTGAATGCGCATTATGGATTTTACTATGACAATATCCGATTACTGAATGCTGAAAATGGACTGAAAGATGTCTGGATGTCTCAGAAAAAAAATGATCACTATCCGGCGCTTTCCAAAGAATTTCCGTCGGACGATATACTGGCTGTGACGGATAGCTGCGAAACCATTGATAAAATTCTCTTCCGCAGCAGTGACGAGCTCTCGCTGCAAACCACCGATTATCAATTGGAAAACCGTCTTTTTTGCAATAAAGCAGGATTGCCGTTATCCGATCACCATCCCGTGAGTGCGCGGTTTTTGTGGAGTGTTAAGGATATGGAGCAGAAAGTTATCGAGCCTTTGTTGACTGCGCGTAAGAATTCGTATTAATAATCTACGTGAGGATCGTTTAATGTTGGTAGAATACCTTAATCTGTTATAAAGTAACCGGGTTAAATTTTGTCAGTTTATTGACAAAATTTAACCCGGGTCGTATCTATTCCGGCGTTATATATTTCCAGATAGACCCATTATAAAATGTTAATTTATTAACTGTTTTATCATATAGCATTAAACCTGCCGGAATACCTGGGTACGTTGCACTTATTGCATTTCTCTCGGTAGTTGTTACGGGAGTCATCGGCTGCGGTGCTATCCCGACGATTGGTTTGTCGTTGATAAAATTGTTGGACCATGTAACTCTTCCAGCTACTTTTTTTACAGCATAACCGGTAGAGACATTAATAGAATTCCCTGTCAGGATTGCATTGTTTTCTAATAAAATACCATTTATACCCTCTATTTCATTGCCGGTTATTACGTTACCGTCACTTACGGAATGAACTCCAATTTCAGCGCCTCTCATCTGATTGCCTGTGATGGTACTGTAACCTCCGTTCCCCAGCAAAGCTAGTCCATACGTATGATTAACCGGAAGTGTATCAATAGTGGCCGTGGCAGTACCAGAACCATTGATTTGGGTTATTGATTCGTTTAACGAAAACGTTCCGGAAACACTAGCAAGAATTAACTGTTTCTTTGCAATGTTGTATCCAATAACGCCTGCACTTGCTCCACTGGATGACCCAACAATTCTATGAATGGCTGTGTCGGTATAGGCCTGGAACGTACCTGTTATTGATTTGAGAATTAATGTCTTGCTTTGTTCTTCGGGAGTGCCGACAAAAAAAACGTTGTTGGAAATTGTATTGTTTGCATTCCCGCCGCTAACACTTTCTATCAAGACCCCTTGCAACGTACCATTAAAACGACCATTTGTGTCATATCCTACGTAAGGTCTGAAGACATTGTCATAAATTTTGTGTGAGCCTCCACTAACACCGTGTAAATAAACGGCAGCTCTTTTGCTTCCTTCAAATGTAGAGCCAGATAAAACCAGCTGATCACCCTGTGAGTCGATTCCATACATTCCTCCATCAGTTACAATACTGTGAATTTCAGGGTATCTGGCTCTCAACTTAATAAGTGATTCATTTTGTCCAGAATTAACGGTAGATCCGTTGAAGTAGGAATCTTTAATATAAATTCCATACGTATCGTAGTTTTCACCAATTTGGATGCAATTAACTTCGCCGCCCAAGAAAACGCAATCAGATATCTGAAAGCCGACAACATAATCGGCGTAGAGGATTCTGTTAGCGCCATTACTTTCAAACTGGATTGACTTAAATTCTATATCAGATTGAGCACGCGAGCCGTCTCCAACCTGTGGTAGACATTCAATTAGGTTTTTACCGGAGATTGCTGAGTAGATACCTTTAAGAATTGTGCGCCCCCGACCTTTGCCGCTCATCGATATTTTGTATTTAGTTTTAGACTCAACTTTTTTCGGTTTTAAAGTACTTCCTATCAAATATGTACCTTCTGAAAATTCTAAACGCATACCTGCGTTCTTAATCGAGTTGAGTGCCTTTTGAATAGCCGGCGCATCGTCGATAGAGTCATTAGGGATAGCTCCAAAATATTCAGGTCTGATAACATCATAGTCACGAATATATTTTCTACTACTGTTAATAATTACCAGAGCCGAGTCATCCGCGGTAGCGATAGCCGAATTGTATCTGAAGATACCAGATTTTAAACCCTCGTTAATGTATATCACTTTGGAGGTATCTGCCATTCCGGCTCTAAATTCAGTCAAAGTCATATGTGGTATATAATCCTGGCCAACAACCGCAATTCTCGCATTACTACCCGCAATAGTATCGGCAGAAGTAGAAATGGTCGTAAATGCCAGAGTCCCGACCTGAACAAATTCGCTTTGATTGCCTGCGCTTTTATGACTTCTTAACAATTGAAAAATTCCGCCTTTTGTGTCGGATGTGAATTTTCCTTTCACGGTATACGTCACAGATGGTTTGGATGAGGTAAGCTCTGTGCCTACAAAATCGGAGTAACTTCCGCCGGTTTGTTTGAACCCTTCCGGCATTATCAATTTAAGCTTAAAAGCGTTAGAGCCTTCGAATACATAAACCAGATTCGGATTGATGGAGAGGTATTTCGCAGTGATTTTGATTTCAAATTCTTCATTGGCAGATAAATAGGATGCCTCGGTGCTGATGGTGAAACGAACGGGATCAATTTTGTGAATTGTTTTTGCAAATAAATAGCTGTTTAGATTTAAAAAAATTAAAAGTGAAAGAATGAAACAGAGGGAAGGTGTGTTTTTCTTCATTACGATTTTTGGTTATAAGGTGTGTAATAATTGAACCAAAGCTAATAAAACAATTGGTTTTGTAGTATTAGTTATAAATTTTATATAAAACTAGTTATGTTATTTGCTATTTAAACAGTACTTTAACCACAAGATTTTTTGTTTGTGGCCATCTTAAAATTCCGCGATTAAGACAATCATCACAGCCATTTAACCTACTTTATAGTCGTAACACCCGCTTCCTTTGCATAAATTAAATATCATTAATTATGCAAAAAGAAATCAATGTTCCGCTTATCCTTGATGCGCTGAAACTGGCCGGGGATTTGTTTTATCAGGAGTTTAAAAGAACTGAAATTCCGCAAAACAATGAAGGCTTTTTAACAGGGCTGGACGACATCGAGACGCGGTGTCTGGCGTCGTTGAAAAATAGTTTATCAGAGGCATTTCCACAGGTTCCGTGGCTGGGAAATGAATTCGATTATGATGAACAGCGTCAGCCGCTCGACATTCCTGAATACTGGCTTTGCGACACGATGGACGGAGCCATTCAGTACATGCAGCATTTGCCGGGTTGGTCTGTCAATCTGGTTTTGATCAGAAAAGGCAGGGTACAATTTGCCGGGATGTACGATCCGGTTGCAAATGAGATGTTTTGGGCAACCGAGGGAGGAGGAGCTTATATGAATGGGGAGCCGATAAAACCAGGTAACAAAACGGATCTGGGGGTAATGCTCGCTGTGTTCGAGTATGCTTTGCCTTACGAAAAAGTGCCGGGACTTAACCAAAAAATAGGTGCTATGGTGACTGATTTGCTGGAAAACTTCGGTGTCGTCCGAAATTATGGGCCACATGGATTGCAGCTGGCATACCTTGCAGCGGGACGCATCGACGTATTTGTTCAGCAGGGCCTTGATACTTACAACTGGCTTGCCGGAATACTTATCGCAAAAGAAGCAGGTGCCGAAATTTTAACAGTTGACGGATTACCCTGGGTCTGGGGATCAGAAAGTCTGATGGTTGCATCGCCGGGTGTCGGCCAGAAATTTCTGATGGCAAAATCACAAAATGTTTTGTCTTAATCAGAATCTCAAATATGAATATTTCAATCATAGGCGCTTCTGCCGGTATCGGACGTCAGGCTGTTTTGCAGGGTTTGGAAAGAGGGCATAAGGTCACGGCATTGTCAAGAAATATGGAAAACATGCCGGAACATAATCTGCTCACCAAAATCAGCGGCAGTGCAACTTCGGTAGCCATACTTAAAAGAGTATTGGCGGGGGCGGATGCGGTAATTGTAACCGTCGGCACGAAAGACAAAAAAGATACTTCATTGTTTGTTGAGACTGCAAATGCGTTAATCAAGGCAATGGAAGAGCTGGATTTGAACGTCCCTGTTTTAGTCGTGACCGGATTCGGTGCCGGCGAAAGCAAAAACTATCTCAATTTCTTTATGCGCTGGGTAATCCGGTTGTTTCTAAAAAAACAGTATCAGCAAAAATCGAAGATGGAAGCGTTGATCAAAGGCAGCGGCCTGAAATGGCAGATCGTAAGACCCGGCATGTTGACCAACGGGGTGCTGACCGAAAGATACCAGATTCTTTCAGGCTTAACGAAAGCAATGCCTTTGAACAAAATTTCCAGGGCCGACGTCGCACATTATCTGCTTTCTGAGGCTGAACGCCCGACAAGAATGTATCAGACACCTGCAATTGGCGGTTAAGCTCCTCAAAAAGCAAACGGGTCCGCCTGTTGATAAGTTAAAATTGATAATTTTATAAACATTCGGTTATTTAATGGAATAATATTAGATATTGTATTGTAATCCATTATTTTCTGTTACATCAGCCATGAGAAGTATTATCGTTTTAACGGGCATTCTGCTGTATGCCGGCTCTTCCTACGGACAGTCTGCGTTGACAGGCAACAAGGCCTACGACTATTTACAGGCTCAACGTGAATTGGCCCGCGCTCCGCAAAGAGGAACGGAGCAGCCACCTCTTGATAGTTTGAAAAAAGCGGAGAAAATATTACAGGATGCGCTCGTTTACTATCACCAGCCGGAAGTGATGGAGCTGGCCAAGAAAAACGACCCGCTTTATTATCGTAAATCGGATATTTCCTTTGATCTCGCTCTGGTTGAAGTGAAAATGGGGAAAACAGAATCTGCCGTAAAACTGTTGGATTATCCGCTGAAAGGGAAGTTTGGAAATGCTTATGCGGATTTTATAAAGGATAGCCCACTCTTCTCGGAAGTGAAAAAGGATCCGGTTATAGCCGCTTTGCTCACAAAAATTGAAGTGGCCGGCAAAACCTTCGAGAGTGGCGCGCTCAAAACGCCCTACAAACCGGATATTAGTGAGGATGAGAAAATCGCGGGCCTGTCCAAACTCTGGTCCGAGGCCAAATACAACTTTGCCTACTTCGATCATATTCCGCAGGTAGATTGGGATAAGCTGTACCTGGATTATCTGCCGAAAATACGTTCAACAAAAACCACGGTTGAGTATCTGAATGTGTTAAAATCATTTTGTGCCAAATTGCAGGATGGCCATACCGATGTCTGGGGCAGCGATCCTGCCTTGGTAGACTTAACTGCTTACCGGCCGCCAATCCGTACCGTGCTGATTGAGAACAGGGTTTTTGTCCAGGAAGTATCGCAGGATAGTCTTGAAAAAACCGGGATAAAACCAATGCTTGAGATAATCAGTGTAGACGGGATCGCGGTAAAGGAATATGCGGATCAATTTGTGAGGCCTTATCAAAGCGGCTCAACGGTGCAGAATATCGACGTTAATACATACACCTATCGTCTTTTGAACGGGCCGAAGACCAAGCCGGTTACCATTACCTTTCGGGATAGCAAAGGCAAAACTTTTACCCGCAGTTTGCCGCGGTCGGGTTATAACAATGTCCGGCCATGGTCGTCTTTTGGTTTCCGGATTTTGCCGGGAAACATTGCTTATGTAGAGCTTAGGGATTTTGAAAGTAATAAGTCTCTTAACGGATTTAAAGCCGTTTTTGACTCAATTGCTACCACCAATGCATTGATCATCGACGTGCGTATGAACGGCGGCGGCGACAGCGGTTACGGCTGGGACGTGCTCGGGCATCTGACGGATAAGCCCATGGCAACGGGATCTCAAACGGCCCGGATTTACAGTCCGCTGCGAAGGGCAAGAGGCGGGCAGGTTGAGTTTGAACAAGTTGGAAACAGTGACTGGGCAGCCAATGGAAAGAAATTGTACACCAAACCGGTTGTTGTGTTAACCAGCGGACGTACATTTTCCGCCGCGGAAGATTTTTCGGTTGTATTTGATGCAATGAAACGCGGTAAAATTGTAGGAGAACCAACAGGCGGCAGCACCGGCCAGCCTCTGATGTTCTCGCTTCCCGGCGGTGTAATGGCACGTGTCTGTACAAAGCGTGACATGTATCCCGACGGAACGGAGTGGAACGCAAAGGGGATTCAGCCGAATGTGTTTGTCAAACCTACGATTGCTGATTTTCAGGCAGGTAAAGATACGGTGCTCGATGCTGCTCTGGTATTATTGAAAAAGTAGTCGGTTTATCCGGCTCTTATTGTTTAATAAAGAAAACGTTTTGTGAAAATCTTTGAGACTAGTCCGTCACTCTGGCCTTAAACCGGTACAGGTAAGGTGCTCGGTTGGAGGCTCCTGTAAATTTCTTTTCCAGTTTTTCCAGTACTTCAAGGCTTAACATTTTGCGGTGGAAATTGTTACGGTGAAATGTTGTTTCCAAAATGGTTTCGAAAAGATTCTGTAAATCGATCATCGTAAATGTTTCCGGCAGCAGTGATGCCGCCCACCGGTCCATGGTGTTCAGCCGGGTGTCCAGCATGAGTTTTAAAGTGTCCAATGCCTTTTCAATGATGTCGTTGTGGTCAAAAGCCAGCTGAGGAAGCTGCTTGATATCAAACCACTCCGATGCTTCGGTCATTTCGCCTGGTGTGGGAGTGATCAGTGAAAAGTTTACCAGCGCATAATAACCAATGGAAATAAACCTCCTGAATATCCAGTGGTTATCGGGCATATCGATGCCCACGTTATTCAGATAATCTTTCATGAATTTTGGATTCCCGCGGTCCACGTGACCAAAAGTGCGGAATTGTTCCAGATAAATATCAGTCAGGCCCGTCCGCTCTTTTAAAATATGGAGTGCCGCTTCGTCGATGCCCTCGTTTTGCTCTACGAAACCTCCCGGCAAAGCCCAAATGTCAACACCGGCGGTCTTGATCAGCAATACCTTCAATTGATTTTGATGAAAACCAAAGATGACACAGTCAACCGATAACTGCGGTACATAAAGATCCTGGCTGCTGACGAAATCTTTGAATTTTTGGTTGTGGTCCATAACTAACACGGGTAAATCGGGCGCAAACTACTAAAAACTTTTTTACAAAAACAGGCTTTTTTAATCCATTGAAAGTTATTTACTCAGAGTGAGTAAAATTATATACTCATTTTGAGTAAATAATTGCGTCCGGATGAAAAATCTAAATACAGAATATGTACCTTTGATTTTTCTCACTGTATAAGTCAATTATTTCACATTAAAATTTTATTCTTTTTGTCGATCCATATTCACCTGCAAATCTGTTTTAGTCAACATTTAAATCATATGATGTACTTATGCTAATAACCCTTACACCTTCGAAACCGTCGCGGTTTAAGAGTATTTTATTTTTGTTGTCGGTTCTGTTTTTGGTGACAGAATCGTTTGCCCAGGCACCCAAAATTAATGTGCTGGTTTTCAGCAAAACCGAGGCATTCCGGCATAACTCTATTGGTGCCGGAAAAACGGCCCTTGCGAAAATGGCTAAGGAGAAAGGTTTTGCCGTTAATTTCACGGAAGACTCCAAGCTTTTTAACGAAAAAGAATTACGGAAATACAACGCCGTTATATTTCTGAATACGACTGGCGATGTGCTGAATGATGGACAGCAAGCGTCGTTTGAACGTTATATCCAGGCCGGAGGCGGTTATCTGGGGATACATTCTGCTACGGACTGTGAGTACGAATGGCCCTGGTATGGTCAGTTGGCAGGCGCTTATTTCCTGGACCACCCGTCGACGCCAAGCAATGTTCAGAAAGGGAAATATTCAGTAAAGGAAAAAGGACACTGGGCAACTCAGGGAATGCCGGATGAATTTGAGCGGATGGACGAATTTTACAGCTTTCGGGATATTTCGCCAAAGATCAATGTCGTTTTAACGATCGACGAAAAATCTTATCAGGGCGGTAAAAACCCCGATTTTCACCCGATGAGCTGGTACCAGGAATTTGACGGCGGGCGTTCTTTTTACACCGCTATGGGACATACCGACGAGACTTTTTCTGAGCCGTTATTTTTGAACCACTTATGGGCCGGGATTAACTACGTTGCTGGTGGCCCTACGCCAAAACCGCTTGATTACACAAAATCGCGCCCGGAGGAAAACCGTTTTACGAAGGTGATTCTGGAAGAAAAGCTTGATGAACCGATGGAGCTAACTTTGCTGAATGACGGACGTGTGCTTTTCATCCAGCGTAAAGGTGAAGTGAGAATTTACAATACGAAAACGAAACAGCTCAAAACCATTGCGAAAATTCCGGTAAGTCTTAAATATGTAAGCAAGGAAGGTAAAGAATCGGTAGCGGAAGACGGGTTGCTGGGATTGAACAAAGACCCCAATTTCGCTCAGAATCATTGGATCTACCTTTATTATTCCGTGCCGGATGTGTCTAAAAATGTTTTGGCACGTTTTGAGTTGAGAGGCGAGGAACTGATTATGGATTCGAAAAAAGTCATGCTCGAAATTCCTACGCAACGTGAGGAATGCTGCCACACGGGTGGTTCGATCGCTTGGGATAAAACAGGTAATTTATATCTTTCAACGGGTGATAACACAAATCCGCACGGATCCGACGGGTTTAGCCCAAGTGATGAAAGAGAGGGCAGAAGTGCCTGGGATGCGCAAAAGTCATCTGCCAATACGAACGACCTGCGTGGTAAAATTATCAGAATAAAACCGACAGCGGATGGTGGTTATACCATTCCCGAAGGCAACCTTTTCCCAAAAGGAACGGCTGATACCCGTCCTGAAATTTACACCATGGGACACCGCAACCCGTTCAGGATTTCGATTGATCAGAAAACGGGTTATTTATACTGGGGAGAAGTGGGGCCGGACGGTTCCAAACCGGCTGACGACCGCGGCCCGGCGGGTCACGATGAAGTAGGGCAGGCTAAGGCTGCGGGTAATTATGGCTGGCCGCATTTTGTTGGCGACAACAAGGCTTACAACCGTTATGATTTTGCTAACAAAAAATCACTGGAAAAGTGGGAGGTAAATGCACCGGTTAACACTTCTCCCAATAATACGGGTCTGAAAAAACTACCACCGGCGCAAAAAGCCTTTATCTGGTATCCTTATGCTGTATCGAAAGAGTTCCCACTTGTAGGTAGCGGTGGCCGTAATGCCATGGCTGGCCCGGTATATTACAGCGAGGATTTTAAAAATGCTTCCAATGCTTTTTCCAAATATTATGATGGAAAACTGCTGGCGTACGAATGGATGAGAGGCTGGATTATGGCCGTAACGATGGACAAAGATGGCAACTACAAGTCGATGGAGCGCTTTATGCCAAGTTACAAGTTCAGCAATCCAATGGATATGGAATTTGCCGAGAATGGAGATTTATACATGCTTGAATATGGTTCTGGGTGGTTTTCTGCCAATGATGATGCCCGTTTGATCCGTATCGAATACAATGCAGGCAACAGAAAGCCGCAGATTCAGCTGGCGGCAAACCAGATGGGGGGCGCTATACCGTTTAATCTGAAACTAACGGCAAAAGGAACAACCGACGCAGACGGAGATGACCTGAAATATGCCTGGAAAATTACCTCCAAAAATGGATTTACAAAGTTGGTTAGCCAGCAGGATGCCGCGCTGACTTTGACCAAGCCGGGGATTTACAAAGCGGTTCTTACTGTCAATGATGGTAAAGGCGGGGTAAGTTCGCAGGCAATGGAAATCACGGCTGGTAACGAACCGCCGGTATTGACCTTTGAAATGCCTAAAAGCAATCAGACGTTTTTTGTTGCTGACAAAACCGTTGGTTATGAGGTAAAGGTGAAAGACAAGGAAGATGGCAGTCTGGCGGATGGAAGGATTTCTTCCGACCAGGTATCTGTGAAAATTGATTATTTGCCGGAAGGCTTCGATAAGGTTGCTATCGCACAGGGGCACCGTTCGGCAGATGAATTGTCTGCTTTTGCAAAAGGTAAAAATCTGATTGCCGCCAGTGACTGCAAAGCATGCCATAGTGCCGAAAAGAAATCGATCGGACCTGCGTACAGAGAGATTGGGTTGAAATATCAGAATGACAATTCGGCTTTGGAAAAACTGACCAAGAAAGTAATAACCGGCGGTAGCGGTGTTTGGGGTGAAACTGCCATGGCAGGTCATCCGCAGCTTTCGACAGCAGATGCTTCTGAAATGGTGAAGTACATTCTTAATATTGCCAAGGCGAAACCGGCTGAAAAATCGTTACCTGTTCAGGGAGCGTTTACGGCGAAATTGCCTGCAAAAGATAAAGGACAGGGCGTTTATATTTTAAGGGCTGCTTATCAGGATCAGGGTGCAAATGGCCTGCCGTCGATCAGCGCTGAGCAAACGCATACGCTTAGAAACTCAAAGCTGGGACCGCATGATTTTGATAAGTATGAGGATGTGAGCAAGATGACTTTTGGCGGAAATGCCTTTGCCATACCTTCTAAGGACGGCTCGTATATGTTGTTGAAAAACATAGACCTGGCCTATGTTGAGGCGTTAAATGTGACTGCGATGGCTCCGATAGCCCAGCTTAATTCGGCAGGCGGAAAAGTGGAGGTAAGGGTTGATGCACCAAACGGCAAGCTGATTGGGGAGTCGGAAGCGATTGAGCCTTCGAATTCAATGGCTGGGAAGCCTGTATCGATCAAAATTACGCCGACAACCGGTTCTCATGATCTGTATCTGGTTTACAGAAATCCGAAAGCAGATGGACGTTCGCTGTTTATCGTGACGGGCTGTGAGGTGAAACTCATAGAAAATGAAACGAAACAAGCCTCGGTGATCACTGAAAAACCTGCGGAGTCAATTGCGGATTATATCGGAAAATACAAAGTAACAGGTCTTCCGTTCGACTTTATTGAGATAAAAAATGCAGATGGCAAGCTGACTATGGTAGCATCCGGACAGGCCGGCGAGTTGAAACCGACGGAGACAGCAGACAAATACGACGCGGACGGGAAAGCGCTGATTACGTTTATCCGGGGTGATAATGGTAATGTGGGTGGCCTGAAAATGGATGCGATGGGAATGACGTTTGAGGGAAAAAGGGAATAACCAGCCCCTCGGACGTACCGAATTTGGTTCATTAATTTTAAACAGTTCCATAGTTTATTAACTTCTAACAATTATCTATAATGAATAAGCCAAAATCACTTTTCGCGATCATCGTTTTCTTGTTTATAGCAAGTTTTGCACAGGCTCAAACAGCGTCGGTGCCTGAGTATTTTCAGGGGAAATGGAATGTTCTGGTGAAGGATACTCCGAATGGCGACGTTACGATGCCATTAAGATTTGAGCATAAGGAGGGAAAACTGAACGGGTTTTATACCAACCTGGAAACGGGCGAGGAACAAAAAATGACCAGTGTTGAGATTAAAGGAGAAGAGTTGATCGCCGCTTATTCAATGGCCGGATATGACCTTTCCCTTGTTTTGAAAAAGCAGGATTCAGATCATGCCAATGGTAAGTTAATGGACATGCTGGATGCGCTGGGAACACGTGTGAAAGAATAAGTCAGGCCGTTTTTTTTGAACTGTTTTTATAAACAGACAAACTGGTACTTTTGGATCGTTTTTTATCCGAAAGTACCAGTTTTGATTTCAGACAGACTTATTAAATCAATTTAAAATAGAATATTTTCAAAATATCAGACAAAAATTGACGGCGACTTACTAACTTGAATTCCCTAGGGCAAATTTTAAATCATTGGTTGTCAATTCTCTATTTTAAAACGGGTTATTAATGAATGTCGTTGTCATTTTTGATATTGGAAAAACAAATAAGAAAGCATTTATTTTCGACGAAGATTATCAGATTGTCTGGCAAAAGTCAACAAATTTTGCGGAAACGGTCGATGAAGATGGAGACGCCTGCGAGGATATTGACCTGCTGACGAAATGGGTAAAGGCCTGTTGGCAGGAAGCTAAAAGTCTGGAAGGTTTTACGATTAAAGCCGTTAATTTTAGTACTTACGGAGCCAGTTTGGTTCATATCGGTGCGGATGGCAAGGTGCTTACACCGCTTTACAATTATCTGAAGTCTTATCCTGAAAAACTTAAAGAGAAGTTTTATCAAAGTTATGGCGGCGAAGAGGCGTTTGCGATGGTTTCTGCTTCGCCGGTTTTGGGAAGCCTGAATTCCGGGATGCAGATTTTCAGGATCAGGGAAGAAAGACCTGAGTTATTTGACCGGATCAGCCATAGTCTTCACCTGCCTCAATATCTGAGCTTTTTGTTCACTGGGCAATATTATGCTGACCACACAAGTATAGGCTGTCACACCAATTTGTGGGATTTTACCAAAATGGCCTATCATGAATGGGTAACCCGTGAAAAAGTAGCGGATAAATTACCTGCCATACGTACTGCCAACGAGAGCATTCCGTTGACGGATGGTATAACAGCGGGAGCAGGATTACACGATAGTTCTTCCGCACTGATTCCTTATCTGATTAATTTTAAGGAGCCGTTTTTATTGATATCGACCGGCACCTGGTCTATTTCCTTAAACCCGTTTAATGCAACGCCGCTGACATTTGAAGAAATTCAGTACGACTGCCTTTGCTACCTTGACTACAAGGCGAAACCGGTAAAAGCGGCCAGGTTATTCGCTGGTAATGAGCACGAAATCCAGACCAGACGACTGGCTGATCATTTTAAAGTTGCGGCTGATTACTATAAAAATGTAGCGTATGATAAAACCCTGATCGATACGCTTCAAGAAGAGCGGAATGAAGTAGCGTTTGATAAATACAAAATCCTTCGCGAATCAGCTTTTAAAAACAGGGATATTTCCCAGTTTCAGACTTATGAAATTGCCTATCACCAGTTATTGCTCGATATTATAAACCAGCAGATTATTTCTACGGAGCTGGTTATTTACAACAGTCCCGTGCAGAAAATATTCGTTGACGGCGGGTTTAGTAAAAATCCTATTTTTATGAATCTGTTGGCCGAATCTTTTCCTGAACTTGAAGTATATGCTGCGTCTATTGCGCAGGCCAGTGCGCTCGGCGCGGCTTTGGCTATTCACAAAGACTGGAACAGCAAACCAATTGCCAGTAACCTGATCAATTTGAAGTTTTACAGGCATTTATAAATGGAAATATGAACACCGTACTGCCGGCTCTAACCTGCGGTCCGGTGTTTTTAAATCCCAAATGCTTTTTCAGTTCTTCGTGCATGACGCTATCGTGAATGCCATCGGCTATGACCATATATGGATGTATGGTTTCAAAAATGGTTAGCGTCCAGAGTAATTTAGTGGTTTAATTATAAATTTTGGGAATATATTTTTTAACAAAATACTGCCGCGCAGTTTTTGAGTCCATCCATATTCCTGACCTTCATTTTCTGGTATATCTTGTATTTCATGGAACTGACAGTCGATGCGGTTACCTTTAGTTCATGTGAAATCTGTCTGACCCTAAGACCTTTTAAAAGTAAATAGGCTACTTGCGATTCTCTCGGGGACAAAACTTCCAACAAGTTGTTGCTTTTTATTCTGTTCAGTAAATAGTAGGTTAGTTGCTCAAAAATGTACTTTTCTCCTTTTATAATGGCTAGTAATGTATTTTGAAATTCGCTGTAATCCATCGATTTCAGGCAAACACCGTCAGCGCCATTCTTCAGGTAAGTATAGGCCAGTATTTTTTCATCCTCTTCAATAAAAACAAGAATTTTCATTTCCGGCCAAAGCGAACGAATACTGCCCAGATTTATAAGGTAGGTTTTTTCCTGTAAATTGATGTCAATGATAAGTATGTCAAACCGCTGACCAGCCGGTCCTTTTAAAACGGTGTCCAGCATAACGAGTTCAACATATGCGTCAGGTGCGTATTGCTTTAAGTGTGATTCGATTTCCGTTCTAAAGACATTATCTTTTGTTAAAAGCAGCACATTTGTCATTTGTATTATTTTAATAGAGGTGGTTGTGTAAAACGTGTTCCGGTGTTTGTATACTTCTTTTGCCTTCCGGGTTTTGAGGACTTGATCAGGATAATCCCGTGTGAATTATTTTGTGTTGGTATATAAAAAATATCCCCTGCCAGGGCAGGGGTATTTGACGTTAATCCGATGAGGGAATAAACAGACGGACTGGTTCTTGTGACCAGTGCCGTCCGCGACTGTTATCGGACAATCACAATTTTGTGATTGCTTGAAGTACCATTGATCTGTTTGACACGCAAAATGTAAATGCCTTGTGGCAATTTACTGACGTTGATGCCATCGGAATCTACGGCTTGGCTGCTGTAAACTATATGACCGTTCATATCGATAATGGAAACTTCCCTGATTTCTGAAATCCGGATATCCTTGATATAGATTTTATCGGATGACGGGTTTGGATAAATGCTAACCGGTACGCCCTTTGAATCGAAACTGGCGGTCCGGATCCTGCTATACGCATAAGTCCCGTCTTTATCGATCATTTTCAGACGATAGAGATTTTCACCAGTTTCGGGTGAAGGGTCAACGAAGGAATATTTCCTTAACGAAGTACTTTCACCTTTGGCGGCCTGCGATCCGATCTGAACCCAGTTTCTGGCATTCAGGCTTCTTTCAATTGCAAAGACCTGACTGTTGGTTTCTGATGTTGTAGCCCAAACCATTTTAGCGGTCTGCCCTTCCTTTGTTACATCAAAATAGGCCAGCGTCACAGGCAACGGACTTCCCCAACTGATGGTGTACCGTACTGGTGGGGAAACTATACCTGCCTCATCCTGGTAAGCATAATGGAAGGTTAATGCATTATAACCTGTGCCTGTGAGTTTGATTGTCATCAGCGCAGGATCGTAATTGTCGATAACCTGTCCTTTTGTGACCAATGCACCGTTGTACCAAAGTTGTCCATGATCCGGTAGTTCAGTGATAACCACGGTGCGGTTTTTTCCTGAACCATTCAGCGTTCCGTCTTCGGTATCGGTACCCGTAAGCTGTCCCGGTGAAGTCGTTCCGGTTCCTGTTGAAACAAGTGTTCCGTTTAACGTAATAACCTGATCGGTTGTCGGCTGGTCAATTACGTAAGTTTTAGGATCACTTACCGGGGGGATCTGTATACCCAGGTTAGCGTTGATAACACTCGTCGTATTTACCACCACATTGATCAGAATGCCGTTAACAGTTCCATCGCTTCCTGCTGTTGTACCCAGGTTTTCACCTGTGTTCAGCCAGCCTGTTGGCAAACCTGGTGTTGTTGAACCGGTTGAAGTTTGGTGCAAAACCACGCTGTAAGTACCCGGTGCGGTTGTGCCGAAATCGTAGGTTCCGTCAGCATTTACCGGTACTGTTTTCACCGCTACACCGCTCGCATCGACCAGCGTTACATACAATCCGGTCGGGATGGTTGTTACTGTCCCGGTTGTATTCACGACATTATCCGTTAATGCATTGGCATCATGGAATACATTTCCACTGAGCGTAACGGCAGGGATTGGTGTAAACGGATTGGTCACTTCGCTGACATTACTTTCAGCGCCTGCGTTGTCAGTTACTTTGAAAGGTACCGATGTGGTTACGCCGCCATCGATCGGATCGATTTGTACGGAAAGACCTGTAATCGGAACGGTCAATGTTCCCGGCCATACCTGCTGCGAACCTGTTGGTGTTACACCGGCTGGCACATACGTGATGCCGTTGATGGTTACCGTAGTTACATTGTCAGGGAAATCGGTAAAGGTGATGGAGGTTAACGTACCATCAGGATCAGATTTGATAAAATCATTGCTGATATCAACGGTCACGATTCCACCCGGATTAACCTGCGATGGGAGCGCTTTGTCGTTTGTTACCGGAGGCTGCTGCACGCCGAGGTTGGCATTTATAACACTCGTCGTATTCACCACCACATTGGTCAGGATGCCGTTAACGGTTCCATCGTTTCCTGCTGTTGTACCCAGATTTTCACCTGTGTTCAGCCAGCCTGTTGGCAAACCTGGTGTCGTTGCACCGGTTGAAGTCTGGTGTAAAACCACGCTGTAAGTTCCCGGTACGGTCGTGCCGAAATCATAAGTTCCGTCAGCATTTACCGGTACTGTTTTCACTGCTACACCGCTTGCATCGACCAGCGTTACAAACAATCCGGTCGGGATGGTTGTCACTGTCCCGGTTGTATTCACGACATTATCCGTTAATGCATTGGCATCATGGAATACATTTCCACTGAGCGTAACGGCAGGGATTGGAGTAAACGGATTGGTCACTTCGCTGACATTACTTTCAGCACCTGCATTGTCGGTTACTTTGAAAGGTACCGAAGTTGTTACGCCGCCATCGATCGGATCGATTTGTACGGAAAGACCTGTAATCGGAACGGTCAAAGTTCCCGGCCAGACCTGCTGCGAACCTGTTGGTGTTACACCTGCTGGCACATACGTGATTCCGTTGATGGTTACCGTAGTTACATTGTCAGGGAAATCGGTAAAGGTAATGGAGCTTAACGTACCATCAGGATCAGATTTGATAAAATCATTGCTGATATCAACGGTTACGGTTCCACCCGGATTAACCTGCGATGGGAGGGCTTTGTCGGTTGTTACCGGAGGCTGCTGTACGCCGAGGTTGGCGTTGATGACACTCGTTGTATTCACCACCACATTGGTCAGGATGCCGTTAACGGTTCCATCGTTTCCTGCTGTTGTACCCAGATTTTCACCCGTGTTCAGCCAGCCTGTTAGCAAATCTGGTGTCGTTGAGCCTGTTGGTGTCTGGTGTAAAACTATGCTGTAAGTTCCCGGTACGGTCGTGCCGAAATCATAAGTTCCGTCAGCATTTACCGGTACTGTTTTCACCGCTACACCGCTTGCATCGACCAGCGTTACATACAATCCGGTCGGGATGGTTGTCACTGTCCCGGTTGTATTCACGATGTTATCCGTTAATGCATTGGCATCGTGGAATACATTTCCACTGAGTGTAACGGCTGGGATTGGTGTAAACGGGTTGGTCACTTCGCTGACATTACTTTCAGCACCTGCGTTGTCGGTTACTTTGAAAGGTACCGATGTGGTTACGCCGCCATCGATCGGATCAATTTGTACGGAAAGACCTGTTACCGGAACGGTCAAAGTTCCCGGCCAGACCTGCTGCGAACCTGTTGGTGTTACACCTGCTGGCACATACGTGATTCCGTTGATGGTTACCGTAGTTACATTGTCAGGGAAATCGGTAAAGGTAATGGAGCTTAACGTACCATCAGGATCAGATTTGATAAAATCATTGCTGATATCAACGGTTACGGTTCCACCCGGATTAACCTGCGATGGGAGGGCTTTGTCGGTTGTTACCGGAGGCTGCTGTACGCCGAGGTTGGCGTTGATGACACTCGTTGTATTCACCACCACATTGGTCAGGATGCCGTTAACGGTTCCATCGTTTCCTGCTGTTGTACCCAGATTTTCACCCGTGTTCAGCCAGCCTGTTAGCAAATCTGGTGTCGTTGAGCCTGTTGGTGTCTGGTGTAAAACTATGCTGTAAGTTCCCGGTACGGTCGTGCCGAAATCATAAGTTCCGTCAGCATTTACCGGTACTGTTTTCACCGCTACACCGCTTGCATCGACCAGCGTTACATACAATCCGGTCGGGATGGTTGTCACTGTCCCGGTTGTATTCACGATGTTATCCGTTAATGCATTGGCATCGTGGAATACATTTCCACTGAGTGTAACGGCTGGGATTGGTGTAAACGGGTTGGTCACTTCGCTGACATTACTTTCAGCACCTGCGTTGTCGGTTACTTTGAAAGGTACCGATGTGGTTACGCCGCCATCGATCGGATCAATTTGTACGGAAAGACCTGTTATCGGAACGGTCAAAGTTCCCGGCCAGACCTGCTGCGAACCTGTTGGTGTTACACCTGCTGGCACATACGTGATTCCGTTGATGGTTACCGTAGTTACATTGTCAGGGAAATCGGTAAAGGTAATGGAGCTTAACGTGCCATCAGGATCTGATTTGATAAAATCATTGCTGATATCAACGGTTACGATTCCGCCCGGATTAACCTGCGATGGGAGCGCTTTGTCGGTTGTTACCGGAGGCTGCTGCACGCCGAGGTTGGCGTTGGTTACGTTGGTTCCGGCAATGGTGATACCGGTCAGAATTCCGTTGGTTGTCGCATCGTTGCCTGCGCCAGCACCCAGATTTTCTCCTGTATTTGCCCAGCCTGTAGGCAGACTTGGTATCGTTGATCCGCCCGGTGTCTGGTTTAACACTACACTGTAGTTGCCCGGGGCTGTTATGCCAAAATCATAGGTTCCGTCTGCGTTAACTGCTACCGTTTTTACCGGAAGGCCATTTGCATCTACCAAAGTTACATATAGACCGGTTGGTATTGCGATAGCCGAAGTCGTGTTGACGGAGGCATCCGTTAACGCATTGGCATCATGGAATACATTACCAGTCAGGGTTACGGGAGGGTAACATGCCTGAGCGGGGTTAATGTTCACGTCTACTGTTTTTACCAACTGACAGTTTGATACATTATCGGTAACGGTCACCGTGTAGGTTTTCGCCGTATTGGTCGTAACCGTAGGATTGGCTATAAATGCATTTGATAAACCCAGAGACGGAGACCACACGTATGAATAGTTACCTGTTGAAATTACATTAAGTGGTAAGGTCGATGCTACGTCGGGACATACAGCGGTATTGGCTGCCGTTGCCTGAATTGTATTTGGATTTACCACAACAATAACTTCTTTGTAGTTACTGCAACCTGTTGAGAGGTTGGTTTGCGTCAAACGGTAAGTCTGGGTTGATGTCGCCGTAATCGTGGTCGACGGAGAAGTTGGGTTGGCTACACCTGCAAGCGGGCTCCACTGCCAGCTCGTATTTCCGGGTGCTGCTGCGGTCAATCCAACGGTCGAGAAGCCGCCTTCGCAAATTGAAGTGTTACCTGTAATATTGAAAGCTGCGGGACTGTTAACGATCACGGTAACATCGTCGGTTATAATGCAGACTCCATTACTTACTGTAACCGTATACGTGGTTGTTGCTGTCGGTTTAACAGTTGGTTGTGCTGTATTGGCACCACTAACAATCCCTGCGCCTGACCATGAATAGGTCAAGCCGGCAATAGCGGCAGAACCAATCACCAATGATTCACCCAGACAAACGGTAACGTCCGGCCCTGCATTTGCCGAGGCAAGCGGGGTCACTTTTACCTGATCCATTCGCACACAGCCATTGTTATAGGTAACCTGAACATTGTATGTCGTTTCCACTTTGACTGATGTTGCAGGATCAGCAATGGTTGCGTTGTTTAGTCCTGTGGCAGGCGACCAGAGATAAGCAGAGACATTGGCGGGAGCCGCAGGATTACCCGCAGAACCAAAACCAATATTGACGCTTCCCGTCGGGCAGAAAGATTTGTCGATCAGGGCAATGGCCGGAGCTGTTTTCACAGTCACGGTAACCAGATCTTCCATAGGAAGCGAGCAGCCCGGATAACTCACTTTTACCTTGTAGATGGCGGTCGCATCTGGTGCGAGTAATGACGGATTGGCACAATTGGTACAGCTTAAACCTATCGCCGGACTTCCGTCCTGCATTGTCCATTCATAAGTTGCGAATGGCTCGGCCTGGCGTCCCAGTTGTACGTTTTCTTCCGGACAAGCGCTAATCGCTGCCCCGGCATACTCGCCAGCAGAAATGGTTGAACGTAATGTAACAGCGTCAGTTTTACTGCAACCTGATATAGGATCGGTCACTGTCAGATTAAATGTCTGACTTGCACTGGCGAACAAAACCTGTGGCTGTGCATCATTTGGTCCTGAGCCGGGTGCCCATGCGGCGTTAACTGGTGTCCATGAGTAAGTGAAATTGGTACCAACCGGTGGGGGAGTTCCCAACGTTATTGTACCTCCGTTACATACGGCCCGGTCATTGCCCGCATCAGCCGTAACTTCGGTCACAAAAACAGTGACGAGATTTTGGCTGATACATTCCGTGGCTGTCTCTGTTACTTTAACCTTGTATGGTGTTGTAGCAGAAACTGTTGCGAGAGGATTGCTTATCGTCGCGCTGCTTAGTCCTGTTGCCGGCGTTTCGTTCACGAACGTCCAGTTGTATGTAAAACCGGCATTGGCTACATCACCGATTGTGATGCTGGTACCCGGACAGGTATATTTATCCTGAGCGTTAAATATCGGCAGCGACCATTGTGGATTGTTAACCAGTTTGGTTTTCGAACAGGTGATGCTTGCATCATATTTGTTCGTTACGGTACAGGTAATCGGCGTATTAACTGCGGAGGTTACCGTCACAACAGCCGCATGCGGATCGTCTACCATATTGGCCGGACTCCATGTAAAGTTATAATCCGACGCAGGTAAATCTGTCATTAACTGGAATGATGGGAAGGCGGGGAAGACCTTCGGGCAACCTTGTTCACCGATCATCGAGATCTTGAAGTCACAGACGGGGCCTCCCGCAGTGCACGAAGTAATGAACACATCAGCAGAACAGGAAATACCGTTGAGTGTGGTCGTACGACGGAATTGTGTGATACCGCTGTTGCTTTTCAGGTAACCACTTGAACCTCCCGCACGTGTTGACAAAACGACACCGTTTCCACTGACAACCGACCAGGTATATACTGCTTCGTCGCAGTTTTCCCAGGTTGTCAGATTGTTATCGTTCTGATCTATCCAGATCGGACCGCATTTGGTCTCATTCTGAAATGTTATCGCCGGGTTGATTACTGAAACCTTTACCTGGTCCACGAAAGAGCACCCGGTTTTAACAGCCGTAACGGTGTAGTTCATGGCACATTGCACAGCAGAGGTGCCGGCACTGAAAACAGGATTGAATATCTGAGAATTTGACAGATATTGTCCGGAAGTCCACGTGTAGGCGAAAGTAGCGTCATTGGTTCCACCCAAAGTCACAGTGCTGTTTTTACAGATCGTTTGGTCAGGTCCTGCGAAAGCAGCGGTACCGTTGGGTGCTGACACAGGTGTAACAACGACATCATCCGTGGACGAGCAAGTGGCACCGCCTTTGCGGGTTACGGTAACGGTCAAACGATAAGTTGTTGCCACGAGTGGATTGGCAACAGGCTGAGCGCAGGAAGTACAACTTAAAGTAGATGATGCCGATGCGCCCGTTGATAAGGTCCAGGAATATACCACATTCGGACTGGACACAGGCGCAGTGCCGATTTGAACACCTGCTCCCGCACAATTGGATTTGTCGGCCCCGGCGCTCGCTACCGCAGGTGTTACCGTCACCTGATCGATATCGGAGCAACCTGCTGCATCCGTTACTTTAAGGGTATAAGTAGTTGCGGAAGTTGCAGTAGGTGTATAATCTGCCGTGGTTGCCACAGCTGTGGTAGCACTTCCTGCAAACCATTCATACGTAAATGAACCTGCTCCGCCGGTAGCACTTCCGTTTAATGTGACCGTATTGTTCGGACTGGCACAAACATACCATAGAGGGCCGTCCGCATTGGCGATCGGCGAGGCACTTGTCCCGATCACAACGCTGGTTACCGGTGACGTCGCGGCATCTACTGTTAGTAAATTACAATAACTTGTATTGACTTTTGACAACCGGCGATAGTACTTGGTTGTCTGAGACGCAGGTGGCTGTAAATCTTTAAAAGTCTCGCCCGGCAGATCCGTCCAGGGGCCTGCTGCGTTATCGGATTCCTGCCACTGGTAAAATACCTTGTTGACATAATCAGATGGTGTCAGTACGCCCGTTGCGTTTCCGGTGATCAATTGCGGGATGCCGAGGATACAGGCATTCTGCGTCATCGGTGAAAGGGTGGAAGCGTTTGTTATGAAATCCTCCGACAAATAATCTTCCTTAAATTTCACGATCATACCTTCGGATGTACTTCCAGGAGTCGTTTGGTGTGCACCAGCCGTGGCCAGACCAGCCGTGGATGCAGTCCCAACAACCATCAGTGTTTTATTTCCCAGATACTTTATCCCATAAGCATTATCAATACCTGCTCCACCAAAATAAGTAGCCCATAATCTGCTGCTGCCGTCGGCGCTTAATTTGAGCGTTAGCATATCTGTGTTTCCGCTTAGTTTGGTCGTTTGGAAACTACATGCAGAAGTAAGAGAACTTAAAGGTGAACCTGCCGTACCACCGGTGACGAAAATATTATTGTTTTCGTCAATATCCAGCGGTGTGCCGAAAGTGTTCAGTCCTTCCTGACCAGCCGCTCCGAAATAAGTAGCCCATTGCCGGGCGCCCGCAGGATTAAATTTGGCAATAATCCAGTCACTGCTGGCGGTCCAGTTGGGTTGAAAACTGCCGGGAGTTGCAAGTCCACCGCCCCACATTTCGCCAACCACGACGACATCACCTGCGTGATCCACTTTAATGCCAGCCAATGTCTCACCGGCTGTTACGGTAGAGCCAAAATAAGTACTCCAAAGTAGTGAACTTCCGGTACTGTTCATTTTGGCAATGAAGCCATCCTGATTTCCGGCTAGTGTGGCCTGGAAGGCTCCGGAGCTGGCTATCCCCGTGGAGCTGGTCGTTAAACCTGCCAGATAAATGTTTCCCGTTGCATCGACATCTAAACTGGTGATCATGTCACTTACATTGCCCCCAAAATACGTTCCCCATTGACGCACACCGGCAGCATTGAATTTTACAGCCATACCGTTTTGGGTTGATCCGCTCATTATCGTTTTTAGTGCGCCCGGTGTAGCGATGATATTGGCCCCGTTAGCAGACGCAGAACTTCCTGCAGCTATGATTCCGCCATCCGCCGTCAGAATAACACTGTTAAACTGCTCAAAACCTGCTCCGCCATAATACGTTCCCCAAAGCCTGGAGCCATTGGAAGCGTTGAATTTGACCAGCATTCCATCTGAACCACCTCCAAGCGTATTTTGGTGCCCTCCCGCTCCAATGAGGCCAGCGGTAGAAGTGCTGGTATTGCCTGCCAAATATACGGCGGTGCCATCCGACACAAGGTCATACCCGCTATCCGTGGTCCCGTTTCCTCCATAGTACGTTCCCCATTGTCTCACACCGGCGTTATTGAATTTCGCAACAAATGCGTCTGTAAAACCACTTGGTCCCGAAAAACTCACCTGATGTGCGGGAGATGCTGTTGCAATACCTGAAGTACTAAAAGTTGATCCCGTAACGTAGATATTCCCAGCCGGATCACTGTTTACTGAATAAACGAGATCAGAATCACTGCCGCCATAATACGTTGCCCAAAGCACAGTTGGCGTAGGGTCAATGACCAGTGTTTTGGTTTTATCATATGCGGGGACGTTAAAAGCAAAAAGGTCCGGGCGCTCCGTTTTGTAACGCACCGCCATATTTTTACCGCTTTGCTTTATCCAGCTTGCCGGAATACTTTCACTCAGTTTCCCAAATGCCAGCTGCATTTCTATCTTTCCGTTTTTCAGGGCGATGTCACTTCCGCTGTTGTATTTCAATTTGATCAGCGACGCATCAGCCCCGGGGTGCACGATAAAGTTATATTCGACAGGTTTGTCAGTGCCTTTGCTTGCTACAAATTCCAGGTCAATGCCGGGGTAAATGTCTTTGTAAGTCACTTTGCCGAAACTTCTGATACCCTGAAATTGTCCAAGTTCGTTGTAGACATTCGTCACATCGCCAACCTGTTTTTCGGGAACTATAAGTGCGTGTGTATTGGCTCCTTCCAGATCAATGTCCACGCGGTGAAAATGAAGGGCGGAACCTTTGGTTGAAGATGGTTTGCTGCCTTTTTTATTTTTCGCAACATAGGTATCATAACTGAAACCGCTTTTTCTAAGTTGGACGTTTAGCCCCTGCATATTCAGCAGGTATTTTACAGCCTTATTGGGTTTCCCGGTTTCGTCGACGATTTGTCCTTTGTTTTCAATGAAACCTTCGTTGTCTTTTTTTAGCCATTCGGAAGTTTTATCCTTCAATGCGGCAGGAACCGTTGGCTTGCCGGGAGGCGAGTGAAAAGGACTGCTTGTAGTCCTTTTTTGACTAAACGACGCAGCCGTCGTCCAGCACAAAATGAAAATTGTAAGTAAATAATTTCGGATCATAGACAGATCTTTTGGATGGTGTTTAAAACTGATAACAGGTGAAGATTTTCTTATTTTTATTTTTCCATGTATGGTGGGTTAGGTGAGAAATTGAACGTAGTGTGTATGGGTAGTGAACAGGAGGGTAGATTTTTTTTGTAACTAGTTTGAGGTGATAAGTAAAACAGATTTACAAGGATCATTCACATTGATGGTCAAAACTAGATCAGCCTGAGAGAATCTTTTGTCGAGGAATGGGAGAAGATTTGTAGAAAGATGTCTACAATAAAAATTAAATTAATTGCTTTGATTAACAGTATGTTATAGAATATTTTCTACCATAAACAACAATATCCTCCTGTAACACAGAAAGATATTGTTGTTTTAAACTAAGAAAATGAAGGATGTTTTGCTCTTTTTCGTTTTACCGGCTCTTCTATATATTATTTCAAAACACTTAAAATTTGTTCGAGTTTTAGATAATCGGCTGGTTCAAGCCCTTTCAAAGGGCTTCTGAGATAACCACTTTCGATACCCTGTATTTTTAAACCCGCTTCTATCGCCCGGGGCAATCCTTTGGCGACGATAAATTGTAGCAGATCAAATTGTTTGTAAAAAACTTCCTGTGCCTTAGTCAGGTCATTTTCCTGAACAGCCAGATACAGTTTGTTATTTAATTCCGGTATCAGATTCGGTGCAGCTGTGCACCATCCCGATGCGCCGGCGGCAAATGCAGCGAGTGCCAAAGGATTTGAGCCGTTGTAAAAGGCTACTTCTTCACCGAGTTCCCTGCGCAGATAATGCATGCGCTGCACATCTCCCGTACTTTCTTTGATCATGGTGACGTTGGGTATTTGCAACAGCCTTTTAAGCAGTGCAGGCGCCATATCGATACCGCCCGTTGCGGGATTATTATATGCCATGATCGGGATGTTAATACTGCTGGCGACTTTTTCATAATGCGTGAAAATTTCGTCATCAGATAGTTTCCAGTAGCTCATGGGAATGATCATAACCGCCGTTGCTCCTGCCTTTTCTGCAAATTTTGCGTGATAAACGGTCTTGTCGGTCGTTAGGTTTGAGACCCCGGCAAGTACCGGGACGCGGCCGTTCACTTGCTTTAAGGTCGCCTCGGTTATGGCTTCCTTTTCGTCGTCATTCAGATATGGGAGTACGCCTGTGCTTCCCAGAGGGGCGATGGCGTTGGCACCGGATATGACTAAACGTTCAGTCAGTGCTTTGAATAATGAAATGTCGACGTTTTCATGCTGATCAAAAGGGGTGATGGGGTAGGCGATAATGCCTTTGAAAGTTTTGTTGCTGCTCATGTTTTCTGGTTTGATGGTTGAAGGCAGGTATTCCCTCGTTCAGGATTACCTGCCCGGGGATTTTTATAAATCGCGTCCTTCTTCCTCTCTCAGTGCCACACCGAGATTCTGCAATTGCGGTGCATTTTCACAGGCAATGTATTTTGCCGGCTGGGAGTCACTCAGGTTCTGATGTCTGTGCCAGGCCCAGCTTGGAATGTAAACGGCGTCTCCGGCTTTCCACTCAACCTTTTCATCTTCAACCTCGGTGAATCCTGTGCCTTCGAGTACATAAAGCACTGTCTCATAGGTATGACGGTGCCTGTTGGTCAGTTGTCCGGGTAATAGGCCTCCGATGGTAAGACTTACATTTTTGGTAGGCAGATCGACGAAGAAAACCGGATGTTTTCGTTCTGTTGAGAATTGGCTGTGTTCTCCTGCATTTTCGACATTCTGATGGATCAGTTTCTCTGGTTTTACATAGGTCGGGCGGGCAAACGTCTGATGGAAATCCTTTGACGAAAATTGCGCTTTTGTTTTTTCTGTGATGTCTTCCATGGTATTAAGCGGTTATTGGTGAAAAATATATTGGTCTCAATCGCGTTTTGACTCTGCAAAAATTGTTTATTTTTGGATTACTAAAATGGCCCAGTTTTAAACTAAACAGATGGTCCAGATGCTCAGACCCTGGAAAACGATTCTTACGCTTGACTTTGGAAATAAACTTGCCGTTTACAGGCAGATAGCGGAAGGGATTATTGCAGAAATCAGAAAAGGAAGACTAAAACCCGGAACTGCGTTGCCGGGAACACGTGTGCTTGCAGAAGATATTGGCGTAAACAGAAAAACTGTTGTATTGGCCTACGATGCGCTGATTGCGGAGGGCTGGCTCGAAACAGCGGATAAAAAAGGGACATTTGTTTCGGCGGAATTACCCAAATTAAAAACGACCCAAACCAATGCCGGAAGCAATTTTCAATTCAACAATCATAGCAACATTGAAACGCTGCAAGCCAGAACACCTTCAAGTCTGATCACTTTCAATGACGGGTTGCCGGATGTTCGTTTAGCGCCAATGGATGAGCTGGCGAAGGCTTACAAACGGATTTTTCAGCAAAAGACGAGATGGCGAATGATGGGATACGGGCATGAGCAAGGTGATGAGAGGCTGCGCGTGGCATTGGCTGATATGCTTTCACACAAAAGAGGTATGACGGCTAATTTTGCCAACATCTGTATCACGCGCGGAAGTCAGATGGCTTTGTATTTGACGGTCAATACACTGATTAAGACTGGCGATTATGTGGCGATGGAGTGTCCCGGATATCTGCCGGCGTGGCAAACTTTTAAAAATGCCGGTGCGCAAATGATCACGGTAAACGTCGATGAAAAGGGTTTGGTCGTTGACGAATTGGAGCAGATTTGTAAGGTTAAACGACTCAAAGCGGTTTACGTGACACCACACCACCAGTTTCCAACAGCCGTGAGTATGAAAGTGGAGAGGCGGCTGAAACTGATCGAGCTTTCCAACCGCTATGGATTTGCAATTATCGAAGACGATTATGACCATGAATATCACTTTGAAACCAAAAGTCTGCTGCCTCTGGCCAGTGAAGTTCAGGCCGTCAATGTGATCTATATCAGTTCGTTGAGTAAACTGGTTGCTCCGGCTGTAAGGATTGGCTATGTTACCGGCCCTGCGGAATTTATATCATCATTGTCACAACTACGATCGATCATAGACCGGCAGGGGGACGTTATTATGGAACAGGCCATTGCGGAATTGATGGAAAACGGCGCTATCAACCGCCATGCCAAAAGGGCTTACAACGTTTACAAAGAGCGACGGGAGGTTATGGATCAAAACCTTCGTCGTTATTTGGGAGATCGGATAACATACCGGAAACCCGAGGGCGGGCTTGCCTTCTGGATAAAATTCAATCATGAACTAAGCACCGAAATGTTATCCTCACAATTGTTAAAAAAGGGTGTTTCTGTCATGTCTACCGAGCGGTTTTCCTTTGATGGAAAATCACTGAATGCACTCAGGCTGGGTTATGCGTCACTCACAGCAGCAGAACTGGAAGAAGGCATTCGCACCATCGCATCGGTGATTTGACTTATGGTTTTTGAATGAATATCTGCTCCTTTTTAATACCCAGTTTTTTGATCTTTGAATTAAGCGTACCCACTTTTATGTCCAAAATTTCGGCAGCACCGCCGGGTCCGAAAATTTTGCCATTACATTTATTCAATACCTCGATGATGTAGTCGCGCTCATGTTCTTCGTGCGTTTTGAAATATCCGTCTGTTTGCGGAGACCTGTTTTCTCCGGATTTTAGTTTGGGCAAATGCATATCGCGGATGACCGGTCCGGTGCTCATCAAAATACTCCGTTCGATCAAATGTTCCAGTTCCCTGACATTGCCCGGCCAGTTGTAGGCCATCAGTTCCTTCATAGCCTGGCTGGAAATCTGGCTTATTTTCTTCCCGTTATTTTTGGCGTACTTCTCAATAAAATGAGAAACGAGCGTGGGAATATCTTCCTTATGCTCCCGAAGCGGAGGCAGGGTAATGGGAAAGACATTCAAACGATAATACAGGTCGCTGCGGAACCGACCTTCATTTACTTCCTTTTGCAGGTTTCTGTTTGTAGCGGCAATAATCCGCACATCTATTTTTATCGTGCCTTTTCCGCCAACTCTTTCAATTTCTCTCTCCTGAAGGGCCCTTAATAATTTTACCTGCAAATCAAGCGGCATTTCTCCAATCTCGTCCAGAAATAAAGTGCCGTGGTTAGCTAACTCAAACTTTCCCAGGCGACGTTCGGTAGCACCGGTAAAACTGCCTCGTTCATGTCCAAATAACTCACTTTCGATCAGATTCGCGGGCAGGGCGGCACAGTTCACTTTTACCATCAGTTTGTTTTTTCGGGAAGAGGAGTTATGAATTGCCCTGGCAATCAGCTCCTTGCCGGTACCGGTTTCGCCTAAAATTAAAACAGTACTGTTGGTGAACGAAACATGGGAAAGCAGATGAAATACCTGCTGCATGCCGGCGCTGGCTCCGATGATGTCGTTATAGGAATAACCGCTGCTGGCTTCCTGCTGCAAATAAAGGTTTTCGTCTTCCAGCTGCTGTTTGTACCTGCTTATTTCTTCGAGCTGCTGTTCAATTTTTTCATTGGCAATAATATTGGAAACGGCCGTTGCGAGATGGTGCGAAAGTTTTTCGAGAAGGTTTTTGTCGTCCTGTGAAAAAGAATTGTCCTCTTCCGAAAGCAGCACGAGTGCACCGATAATCTCATTGTTATACCTGAGCCGAACAGAGGCTACTTCGCGAATGCCGGCATTGATAATGAATTCAATATGGGGCATTTTCATATTGGCAAGCATTCCGAATGAAAAAACAACCGGACATTCAGATTCCATAACCACGTTGTGCAGTCCGTCATTAATGGGGAACATCACGGAGACAACCCTTTCAAAATCAGGATGCTGAACCGTCTTTTCATTATCGCGGGCGAAAATTGAATAAAGCCCTTTTTTAATATCATACCAGGCTACGCACATATCCGAAAAAGTCAGAGTCGATTTCAGAGGTTGCTTAATGGAAGCCATCAGATCTCTCTTGTTGCGGGTCGAGGACAGCGCGTTGCTGATCGATAGCAGAATTTCGTTTTCCCGGTCGCGACGTGTAATTTCTTCCAGTGATAAAACAGTCGAAATGGCAGTGGAAAGCTGGTCGGTTATCCCTTTCAGGATTGTCAGATTGATTTCCTCAAATGCAGTCTCACTTTCTGACAAAATATTTAGAAAACCGATCACGTCATTGTTGCTGGTCAGCTTTACCAACAGCATTTTTTTAATGCCCATTTCGTAGATGAACTGCGTCCCTTCATGTTTTCCGGGGTTTGATGCAGCGTCTTCAATGGCTATAATAACCGGTTCATCATGGCCTAATGCAACGTCGTGAATGCCATCATGCACAGCGTATTCGGGGATAATTACATTTTTGAATTCAGGATGCTGCTCTCTTTTATCTGTTAAATGATGGGCAAAAACTTTGAATGTCTGGTTTTCGGAATTGTACAGCGTAATGGCAATGTCGGTAAATGACAGTAGTTCTTTGAGCTTATGTTTAATGATCAAAAGCAGATCTTTCCGATTTTTAACCTTATCAATATCAGCACTTAACGATAACAATATTTTAGTATCCTTCTCTTTTTTTTCAAGATTTTCGTTTGCAATAATATTAGCGACCGCGATGGCAATCTGGTGCGCAACTCCCTGAATGATATCGAGGTGATTATCCTTGAAGTTGTTTGGCCTGTCTGAGTAAAAATTCAGAATGCCAAATACTTCTTTTTCATTTTTAAGGCCCACAGAAACCATTTCCCGTGTACCGATGCTATGTTGGAATTGTAAAACCTCCGGCAGCGAATCTGTTTTTACCAGTTTATCCAGATCAATAAACAATGGTTTATTGTTATCAAGAATGGAGCAGAGATTAAAATCAATGGATGCCTGAAAAGTATTTTTCGGATGGTTTTTTGCCGGCACTTCACCGGTTGCATCTACAAAGTTTTCGTAAGATTTTTTATCTTTTGAAAGCAGAATGATTGTACTGTGGGAGAAGTAAAACAGTTTTTTTAATTCGAGATGCATTACTTCCTGCAAGTCAACTTTATTTCTGGTCTGGGCTAGATGCTTTCCAAGCGACAATAGCACAGATTTTTCGTCGTTGCGTATCCTGATCTCCTCGCTGGCCAGAATATTGGCAAGTGCTTTTGCGAGATTAAACGAGATGTTTTTAAGCAGCGAAAGGTGTTCCGGTGTAAACACATTTTCGTGCTCGGACAAGAGAACCAGCTGTCCCAGGGTTTCGCTGCCGTCAAGAAGTTTCAAATGGACAAGTTGCCGGACGCCCATTTCGTAGATCGCCTTACCCCAGTCGCTTCCCTCATCCACAAGATTTTTCACCTCGGTTAATTCGGGATAATGTGTTACTCTCTGGCTGTTTAAGTCCGGATATTCGACGCGGGTCATTTCGTGAAAACGCGGATCCGAAAAACGTTTCGGCAGTACCCCAAATGAAAATATTTTGTAAGACTCAGTCTGCTTGTTGTAAACCAGCACATTGTTCTCGTCATAAGGGATGTATTTTTTTAGCCCGGTATTAATCAGGTTTATGAAATCATCTTTGTCTTTTACCGCAACCATCAAATTCCCAATCTCAAAGAGGATTTCTTTCTCTCTGCCAAGCATCAGAAGTTCCTCGTGATAAAGGATGTTTTCCATGGCAGTCGAAATGTGGCAGGCGATTCCGTGAATCAGCGTGACGATATTGCTTCCAAAACTGTCCGTTTTGTCGGAATAAAAGCTGATGGCGCCAATAGGTTTTTCGTCTGCCGTTCGCAAAGCCACCACCATAAATTCCTTTAATCCGGCTTTATGGGTCATTCTGACGTAATCAGGCACATCAATAGCCGCAGCTTTTTTGGCAATATCAAAAACTACCGGCGTGTTTGCTTCAAACAAAACGTTGTAGATGCCATCCTGAACGGGAATAGGGCGTGAAACGATCTGGTCATAGTCCGGATCCGACTTGCTGACCGAGTTTGGGTCGAGCAGGAAAGTCGTCATGAACTGCCGGTTTTTATCGAATTGAAGCGTAGCCGTATGAGTAAAATAAAACAGATTTCTCAGGTTATCATTGATCACCTTCAATAGAGAATTCCGGTCTTTCACACCAGCAATCGCATTGCTGATCGAGAGCAAAATTTCCCTTTCCGTTGTTTCATTCTGATTCATAGGGTGTACGTCTTGGCTAACAGGTAGTCACTATTTCCGATTAAAGTTACTACCGTTTTGAATAAAATTGTTGAAATAAAAACAATTTTGTCCCCGATTCCAGCAATCTATGAGCTATATACGTATATTTTCCGACTGCCTGGATCGGGTTTTGCCTTGGTTTTCTAAGCGTTTTCAAATTCACCGCAATCTATCCTGATATCTTCGGAGGATAATTTAAGATTGAGTAAATTACAAAAGTGCTTCCCGTTATGGGACGAAAAATACCGGCAATTGAAACAGGTCCTCTGCACACTGATCACTTCCAGTTTGTTGAGCAGCCTGATGTAGCCCGATATATTTTCCCACAACACCAGTTTATCATCCTGATCTGATCTTGCGATAATCTCAGTCAGCGGATTTGTGAAATTCTCAGTTTCGGAAACTACTTTATCACCTGTCTCCGTAAGCTGGATCGTATAACTCCGGGTATCGCTGTGATCCGTAAATTTTTCGATCAGCTTTTTCTGTTCAAGTATTTTAATGGCATCACTGATGGTCGGCTTGGTCAGGTTAAATTCTTTCGCGAGATAACTTACCGTAGTCCGGTCGGCCCGGTGATGCCTGATAAAAATCAGCAGCTGAATTTGAATAGGACTTAAACTATGTTCTTTCGCCTTTTCCCAGAGCAAAATCCTGAATACCTGTGAAAGACGTTCCAGTCCTGCCACAATTTTATTATCCAGGTTTGCATTCTGCTCATTTAAATTAAAAACTGACATAATTTTTTAGTTTCCTGTTCTCCCGCCTTAGTCACATCCCTGCATCTCAATGATAAAATATCCTTTTTGACTGATGCCCTCAACGATCTCGGGTGTGGCTTGTTCAATATGACAAAACCTGCACTCACGGGATGTCAGCGGTTGATTTTCATGTTGTTTATATTGTAAGTAATCCTTACCAAAAGTATGGATAATTTCTGCATCTTTTATGTGATCGGGCGCGAGAATGTCAAAGTGCATGATTTCTCCGTCCTTTCTGGTCACGTATGTGTCCCAAACTGCAACTTTCATAATTTTTCTGGTTTAATAACAGGCATGAACTTTTCATGCCTGTTGTGTTTAATTTAGGAATCCTAACTATTTAATTCAAATTTTTTAACCTTTTACTTCTTCAATGGATGCTCCGAAATTGATATGAAGTACATTGCCGTTGGGGGTTACCAGCGCCGGTACCGACTTAACTCCAGATTTTTCTGCCTCCGCAATTCTGTCGCTGTTTTCACCTAGATGCACCACATCTACCGTAGCAGGATCGATAAGATTTAAAATATCGTGTTCTGCGCTCAAACAAACCGGGCAGCCGGCGTGATAAAAAATTGACTTCGCCATTTTCTTGTTTTTTAGGTTTAAAATAAATTTCGATACAAATATAGTAAGGATTCCTAACTATACAAATTTTTGATTGTTTAATTTTTTTGTGAAATCTTTTGAGGGGTACCGATGGCATCGCTGATGGTTTTGAAATCCATTCCAGCCAGCAAACCATCCCGGATTATTCTACAAGGATGTTTGCGACTTCGGTTGCTCTTGATAAGTCGAAAAGTGCAATAAGTGGTATTTAAGTGACATTCATTAAGATAAAAACTGAATAATAAAAGATGATTCGTGGTGGAAATTGGGTTTTTTTGTAGAGTTATCTCGACAAAGGCAAACCGATAAAAAAGTAATTTTGTGCAGATTTAGAAATTCTCTGCTCAACTTATGAACATACTTATTATTGAGGACCACCCTTTAATAAAAATTGGTTTAAAACATCTTATCCGGGAGTCTGCGCCCAAGGCCGTATTGACGCAGGCGGACAGCTTTCCCACAGGAATGGCATTGATGGATACTTCGAAATTCGATTTGCTTATTCTGGATATTGAAGTGCCGGGTGGACAAAATATCAAGATGATGGATATGGTCAGAAAAAAGCAATCCGAAATAATCATATTAATTCATTCGGGACATGATGAAGATACGTATGCGCTTCCGTATTTGCAGGCCGGTGCAGACGGATTTCTTTCCAAACAATCCTCTCAGGAGGAATTCAAAAAAGCTTTCAGTGAACTGATGAATCATGGAAAGTATGTGAGCTATCGCATCCAGCAGACGCTGCTGCATAACATCAGTGACAACAATTCCAGAAAGCTAAAAAACCCGATTCTTTCTCTTTCCCGCCGTGAAACCAGGGTTATGGAATTACTGATGGAGGGAAAGTGGACCAAGGAAATTTCCTCGATCCTGGACTTGAAAGAAAATACGATCAGCACCTACAAAAGACGGATTTTCGATAAACTTGACGTGACCAATGAACTTGAACTGGCGAAAAAACTTTCACTTTTCAAAAGTTATTAATCATTCTCGAAAATGAGGTGGAAGTAAGTCATATCGGTTTGCCTGATTTCCAGTTTGATGTTAATCAGAGCAGAGATTTCCTTTACAATCAGCAAGCCGAGCCCGGATTTCCGGCCGTTGGCAAATCGTGACTCCCAAAGCTGGTCATCGTCATCTGTGCGATTGATGAGCGCAATAATCTCCTCGGGGACTCCCAATGTGCTGTTTGAGATAATCAGCCGCGTTTTCTGATTCTCGTCCACTTCTGAATTTATCCTGATAATCCCGCTGTGCGTATATTTGGCAGCATTGTCGATCAGGTTATGAATGAGGATACCAAGCATTTGGTAGTCGGACATGACGGCTATATCGGCAGGCACGTCATTAATAAACTGATTGCTGTTAAAGTCAATCACATTTTTAAACAATTCAAGTTTATCCGTAACGATTGTATTCAGAAAGATATCTTCGAACTTCAATCTGTTTTCGTATACGTATACTTTAATATAATCCAGCAGCCCTTTGAGCATATTGCTCATTCGCCGGGACGAGTCGCCGATCAAAGCGCCGAGGGTCGCCACATCCTCGTATTCCTTATGGCCGATCATGCCGGGGATACTATTGGCCGTCAGGCTTATATAGTTTAGCGGGGTTTGGATGTCATGGGTCATGGAGGTTAATATCCGGGAGAGCACGTGCACCTGTTTTTCAACATCTCCCAGCGTTTCGTTTAGCTTTTCGGTACGACTTAAAATAATTTTTTCAAGCCGAAGGTTCTCTTTCGTGATTTTTCTCAGCCTGATCAGGTTATAGCCATACACGAGACCAATGATCACCAAGCCTAAAATCACTTTGGCCCACCATGTTTGATACCAGTGTAACGGTACCTGAACAGATAATTTTTTTATTTCGATGTTGTTGATACCGAACCCGTTTGTCTTTTTGATATATAAAGTATATCTCCCCGAATTGATATTGGAGAAAATGACATCGAAATTGCTGCCGTTAACCGGTATCCAGTCGCCTGCATCAGGTTTTTCATTTTCCTGTACCAGGGCATAAGCCAGGTGTAAGTTATTCAGATTTCCGTAGTAGGGGGTGGAGAAATAAAATTTGACCTGGGATGGGTCCATGGGCAAAACGATCTGGTCGCCGGAAACCCGGATTACTTTTTGATTGACCTCGACGCGATCCAGAAATATTTTTCCGGTAGGAGTTCTCGCTGTAACCTTGTCTGGCCTGAATGCCACCAGGCCTCGTAACGATGGAAGTGACATGTACCCGTTGCCCAGTTTTACACCGCAGGGCTGACAAGAGCCATTAAATTCATTGGTTGAAAACCCGTCTTCTTTGGCATAATACATGTAAAAAAGTTCAGGACGTGCCAATTTGGCTATGTTCGTTTTTTTTACATATTGAAACAAATCAGATTTTGAAAATTGAAAGAGCCCTTTGTTGGTAGGCACCCAGAGATAACCTCTGTCGTCATCCATTACGCAATGGGGACTGGCAAGGTATCTGTTTTTGTCAAGGGGAAATTTTACCAGCTTACTTTTGCCGTCGAAATAGATAAGTCCATTTTCAAGAGAAGTAAGCCAGACTTGATTTGTATTGGATACGGATATGCTTTTGATGTACATTTCCTCTGTGCCTTTTACCGTTTCGTAGCTATTTTCGGCCGGTTTGTAAATATACAATCCGGCTGTCGTAGCCACCAGCATTTTTTCATTAGACAAAAATGCCAGATAGGTTATTGCGAGGTTTTTCAAATATCGTCTGGGTTGGGGATTAGCCTTTTTGAGGTCGATCCCGTATAACCCGTCTGTATTGATACTAAACCATATCATGCCATTGGGGCCGTCTTGAATGTGTTTAATGGTCTCGGTGAAGTGCCAGCTGCGAAGAACTTTTTCAGTATTTCGATCAAACTGCTTAAGATTTGCATTCCCTACGATCCATATAAAACCATTTCTGTCTTTTAGTCCGACACGCCTATCTGCCTTAAATATCTTTTTTGAATCGATAATCTGTCTGGAAAAATTCAATCCTGTTTCGGGATCGATGCCCATTTCTGTTCCGGAAGGAATTAACACTGAGTTTTTGGAAAACGGAATCTGGGCATAAAAAACATTGTCTATTTCTCCCCCTGGCATTTTTAGATTTCTGAACGAGTGAAGTGTCAGAACAAACAGGCCTTGTGTCAGGCTGCCAAGAAGGACTTTTTTATGTAACCTGTCGAAGAAAATTTCCTGAATATTTTTATCAGTAAAGTCGAAATCTTTAACAATCAATTTCGTAGAAACTGTGCTTCCTGTGCCAGGTTCCAATAAATACAAGTCTCTTCCAATGTTGATAAATGCCTGATCCTCATCCAGATTCCAGTATAAATATGCTTTAAGGCCTGCTTTGTAGCCGGGATTGTTCAAAATTTCACCCCCGAAAGGCAGGTCTGTTACTCCTGATCTATCTATTTTTTGAATCCCCCGGTTGTCTTTAAAATAGTAAATTTGCGAATTCATGGTGAAAAAATTCAGCGCCTTTCCATGAAATTCAGTCTGATATTGTTTCAGGCCGTTTTTGTAAAGTTTTACCAAGTTATCTTCACAGAGATAAAAGTCTCTTCCTTCGTAATTAGCTGGCAGGACATAATGTTTAATATCCTTCATTTCTCCAAGAAAGTTAGGAAGTCCGTCTGCAATCATCGTGTTTTCATCGATAGCTTTTACCTTAGGGAGTATTGTTACTTTATCCCGTATAAAAGTCAGCTCTCGAACCGCCGTGCCATTTTCAATGGTAACAAGGTCGCCATGGGTGGTTACGGCATATAAAACATTTCTGAAATTCAGTCGGTTAGAATTGTTAAAGAAGGAGGATCCCGATCCATACAATCGCCCCAGTTTTATGACAGAGGGCGGTAAAATATGAAACCGGTTATTGGAAACATTTACATTGGTGTTGTTGAATATGTAAAACCGGTTGCCGTCAAACCGTAACAGACCGTCTTCGGTAGCCAGCCAGATAAAACCGTTGACATCAGAAACTATACCCCTTATACTGTTTTGAGGTAATCCGTTTTCATCGGTAAAGTGAGAAACGGAATAATTGCTTTGGGCAGAACTGCATACGGGCAGAAGGATTAATAAAATGTATAATAATACGGGGTTTCCGGGTAAAAGTTTAGTCATTAAAGTTGTGGTTTTACCTGACGTTAATTTGTATGGCTTGGTTGAACCGTACAAAAGAAAGCCCGGTTTGGGTCCATGTTGTGAATTGAGGGTAATATTGAACAAAGTAACAATCTTGTAATAGTTATATTATTCAGAATGTTAACTATTGCGTAGATCAAAGGTACCGTAGTGCCTTAAATTTTTCGACATAATTCTACAAAAAATAGTTTAAATCTCTACAACTTATTATTAGTAGTAACCGTAAATTTGGTAGGTGAAATAAACTTATTATGCTTAGTGTATTGTCACCTGTAGTACAGTGACAAGTGCGAAATTGATGGTAGCAATTATATGAATATCCTTCTAATTGGTAAAATAACACATACTAAACAATCATGAGCAAGAACCAACATAAGCCAAGGTATTTTTGTCTGCTTTATCCGGTTTTGTTAAAGCAGTATTCTTCTTCATTTCTTCCTGATAGCCTTATTTTAGCCAGTTTGCAAACAGATTAGCAGCCATTTGGTCTGGCTTTGTTCCTTATGTTAAATTGTGATAATATCAGAAAGGCTATCTTGGAATATTTCAATTTATCAACTTTCGGGTATCGGATTGAATGGGTTCAGATCTTCATTTTTTAGATGAAGCGTTTCTGGTGCAAACAAACTGGTGCCGGCTTTTTACGACGAAGAAAATGATTCCGATGGCTTTTTAATTAGAAAATACTTTACAAATAATACGTTAAAACCCTCTACAAAAATGACCAGAATATTACTCTCCATTAAAAATGACTTTTTCCGAATGGGAATTGCGGCGTCTGTTAAGGAATACACGGGCAATGCCTACATTGAGGAAATAGACAGCTTGAAAAATGTACAAAAAAGTCTGCAAAAATCGTATTTCGATTTGCTGATCGTTGAAGCCAATTTATCAGAGATGTTTAATCCGGCTGTTTTTGATGGCATACGCCAGATCCAGCCCGACATAAAGATTCTGATCATTAGTGAAGACAATGAAAAAGTGCTGGCATATACCTATTTAAAAAAGGGCGTCGATGGTGTTTTTCTTAAATCAATGAGCAAGTATGAGTTTCAATCGGCCTTCGATACGGTATTGACCGGACGGAAATACGTTGCCACTACCCGGATGGGTCGTCAGCGTAAAAGCAAAAATGTAAGCACACTTTCTCCAAGGGAGTCAGAGGTTATGCATTTGCTTTTGAAAGGCTTCCGTACAACTCAGATTTGTAAAGAACTCAATCTCGCGCCATCCACGATCAGTACGGTCAAATTTAAAATGTACCAGAAAATGCAGGTGGATAATGTGGTTGATTTAATGGGCAAGGTCAACAGGGTAGGTTAAAAATCGGCCTTACTGAATTCGAATATTTTTGTTGAAAATACTTTTTAAATCCGGTCTTAATCAGGGATATTACATCCTGGTTGAGACCGGATTTTGTTGTAAATATATTTTTCTGTGATACTGTCTTTATTGGTATGTATCAGGGTTCCAACGTTTTTATTCATAAGTGTGTCATGTTTAAAACCAAAACCTCATCCTTATGAAAAAGATATTTTACCTGCTGCTGTTGGCTGGCCTGATCGCGGCCTGCAAATCGAATCAGGCTGATGATTTCAAGGTAGAGCCGGGCTCCATTGCTTACAATGATGAGGCAAGAGTCCTGAAAAAAACCTATGCAACAGCTGCTGATAAATCTAACGAGATCAATACCGAAGAACGTTATACATACGATGCCAGCGGGAATCTGACGCGTGTGGACGGTTATCAGTTTTATCAGGGGAAGATGGGGCTTGTGTTCTATCAGGAAGATATTTACAATGCTGGTGGACAGCGGATCCGTCGTACATATTATTCTAAAAATGCTTACAATAAATGGCCGGCGGGCAGAGAGGTGGAATACGAATACGAAAACGGTGTACTGAAAAGGGAGAAGGCTTATTATTATGTTGACAATTCACAGGATACCAGGCGGCTGGCAAGTGTGACGGTTTACGAATTTAAGGACGGTAAAAAGGTCAGACAAAAGTTTTACGGCGATCAGAATGTGTTGTACTATGAAATTGTTTATTCATACAGCAATAACATACTGACCCTGGAAACTGTGTACAACGAGAAAGGAGAAGTTACCAGGACTTTTGAGCATAAGTTTTCCGGAAACCGCCGTCAGATCTCAGAACATATGCCAACGATGAAAGAGCAGATAGCCTTGATCGAGAAAACATATGACGCAAAGGGAAGGTTATCCCGCGAGGAAACCAAAGTGAACAATCCGCTGCTTTGCTCCATGATGGCAGGGTTTATCAGATATCATTATTAACGCGGTGCCAGCGTTTTGAGGTACGTAAAAAAATCGCTGTCGGCAAACCCGGCAGCGATTTTTTGGTTTTCAGTAATGTGATGGATTTTCGTCCTGCCATTCATTGACGCCGTCACGGATCCGGTTTCGGAAGGTCAGTGTATCCTGCGCGAACGAAGTGGTTCCGTCGGTGTTGGCAAATTTGTATTTCAAAACAATCTTTCTATCCTGAAGAAGTTTGGCCTGATTGAAAATGCTGGCTCCATCGGAAATAACATTCACACCTGACCCATCAGCTTTGCTGACCGTGATATTTCCTCCGTTCAGGGTTATCTTCATCGCCCCCGACTGATCGCTGATTTTATTGGTCACCAGGGCATTGGGTGCTACGGTTTTTAAAGTCATAACTTTGCTTTCCGGAGAAGGTATCGTGGTAAAATATTTTACTGTTTTCACAACTTTTCCAGTCGAATCTTTCACCGTTGTTACACCTCCATGCCAGTAATTTCCGAAGAGCATGTTCTCGTATTTCAGTGCAATCACGGTATAACGTTTTCCTTTTGGGATAGAATCGGCGTCTGCCGAGGCAATGTAAAACGGAATCGCATAGACCGGTTTTATCGTAGCGATATCATTTAAAAACCGGGCGGAGTCGGCCTTGATGGTGATGCTTCCGGAATGGTTGCCCTTTTTAATAACCATCTGGCTATTGTCGGAAATTGTGAAATAGCTCGCAGGCATCACTTTTAGCGTATCCACGGAACCGACCGCTTCTTTAATGTAACCTGCGCCTGCTTTCATCGCTGCCAGAATACTTGCATTGATCAGTTTGGTGTCCATATCAAAATTGACGATCCGGTCGCTGCTATTTTCCCGGACACCGCTCAGTGCCGCGCCAACTTCTATTTTCATTCCCTCACCAACGACAAATGTGCGGACATTGGTTTGGTACATGAAGTAAATGGCGGTGTAATCGAAATCCTCAATATAATCCTTGTAACAGGACGTCATAAGAACCGAGAGAAGAAGTAATACCGTTGTTATCTTTTTCATAGATTTTATAATTAATTATTTCCAGGCGTCCCAACCTTCATTTTGAACCAGATTACTCATTCTAAGCATTTCGTCGTACGGGATAGGCAGATAAGCCGACGGATAGGCGCGTACTTCCACGACCTGATCCAGATTGTATGTAAAAGTACCGTCAGCATTTTTCTGGATTTTCGCCATATGAACCGGTTTATTCAGCGATGTAAGATTGGTGGTCCAGCGGCGGAGATCGTAAAAACGATTTCCCTCAAAGCAGGTTTCAAGCCTTCTTTCATTTTTAATAAAATCGTTGAATGCAGCTTTCCCGAGAGAAGCCACTTCTGTCAGATAGGGGTCGGTTGTAAAACCCTTCCCGCCATCAGTATTGTCTTTTTTTCTTAAATATGCCATGGCGTCTTTGGCAGATAGTCCGTATTTAGCTCCTTCGGGACCTTCAAACTGGTTTGCGGCCTCTGCAAAGGTCAGGCACATTTGCGCCCAATAAATGAAAAACTTTGCGTGAGGCTGCCTGTTGATTGAATTATCCGACCAGTTAAGTCCCATGAATACCATTTTTTTGATGTGGTAATTGGTTCTGCTGTTTACAGCCGGACCAGCCGCGTCCTTGCCATTCAGCCAGTTTTCGAACGTATACATCGTCGTACTCGTATTGATTTTCACCGCCTTGGCATTGTTGTGGAAAATGGTAGCGTAGAATCTCGGATCACGGTTTTCATAGGGTTTGACAGGATCGTACAAACTTCTTGGATCCGAAATCGGATACCCATTTTTCATCGGGAAAGCATCGACAAGCTCCTGGGTGGCGCCAACAGAACCCGTTCCCTGAAAACCGCCCGGATAGAACATTCTCTCCATCGCATCATTGGCATTGGTATAGCGGGCTGAAAATATGATCCCTCCGAAGTTAGGGTCGAACCAGTTCGTGGCCTTGTTGACATTAAATCCGTTGGTCACGGCATCGGTTTTCATTTTGAAATCCATTACCTCCTTTGCATTTTTTGCTGCCAGGTCCCAGCGCGTGATATCGTTGCCGGGATTAAAACGCGGGCTGGCCCAGGTCAGATAAACCATTGCTTTAATCGCACGGGTTGTGATACCGTCAAAACGGCCCCAGTAACGCCCGCCTGCATACGCACGGTCGTTCACATTCGGGACAAGAAAGTCGCGGTGGGCAAGCGGCAGATACTTATAAGCTGAGTCGCAATCCGCGATGATTTGTTTTACACATTCGTCATAAGTATTACGGGCCAGATTGGTTTGTTCTTTGATATCAATCGGTTCGAGTACGATCGGGAATCCGAGAAGCTGGCCGTTCATGCCTTTGCCTCCGAATTTTTGAAGCAGATCCCATTGAAACCACGCACGTAAGGCAAAAGCTTCGCCCTGAAGACGATTCTTAACAAGGCTGTCCAGATGGGCATTGACAAGAAACTTCGTGTTATATCCGCGGCGGTCTTTCAGAAAAAGATTGACCAGATAAATGGAACGATAATCTCTGTCCCAGTAAGTTCTGAACGGGTCCATGCTTGTAGGTAACGCACCCACCGCGAGACGGCTTATTGCATTGGTGGTGCTGGTGATCACCACATCGTCGGTTGCTCCGTCCATGTAGACACCCTCGTTGTCGTTATAGTTTCTGGGCATGTTGTCGTAACATTGCCCTACAAGTCCCTGCACCATATCCTGAAATTTCCAGATATCTTCGGTGGTACGATTCCCGTTTGGATAAGGTTCCAGGTAATCGACGCATGAGCTGAAAACTCCGGCCACCAACAAGATGGAGAAGATGCTTTTTATATTGATCATTTTAAAATCCATAAAGTCCGTAGTTAAAATGTTAGTTTAACACCTGCCGAAAATGTTTTGAACAAGGGATAGACGGTCACGCCGGAGTTGATAGACTCGGGATCTACGTCTTTTATTTTTGACAATGTCCAAAGATTGGCGCCCCTGACGTAGAGACGGATCCCTCTTGAAGAGATTATATTTCCGGGTCTTACAGGTACGTTGTAAGCCAGTTCTATATTTTGGATCTTGAAGTATCCGCCGTCACGAAGCCAGAAGTTTGAGCCTACGAAGTTGTTATTGACTTTGTAATAGGTCATTCTCGGATAGGCGCCGTTGATGTTATCCTTTGAAAAATCAGAATAATTATTGTCGCCCCAGCCGTTCCAGAAATACTTGTTGGTCATCGGGATGTCGTAAAAAGCACGGCCGTTTCCGATGGCTGTTAATTCAATATTTCTGAAATTCAACCGGATATTCAGCGCATAGATCAGTCTTGGGGTTACATTGCCAATCTCACTCTGGTCATTGTCATCGATTACGCCATCACCGTTTTTATCCTGATATTTCAAATCACCGGCCAGCAAAACTTCGTCATATATCTGCGGTACTTCCTTTGTTTCTGCATCCGTTGCGAATTTGCCGACATAAGTTTGTCCCCAGTAAGAATCAAGCGGGGCCCCAAGCCGAGTCTGATAATCGTAACGGAAGTTGGGCTCGTCGTATTTCAGGATCTTACTGTTTTGATAAGTAGCATTGCCACCAATTGAAAACCGGAACTCACCGATCCTGTCCGTGTATTGCAAACCTGTCTCCACGCCGAAATATTTGATTTTATTATAATTAAACCAGGGCCGGGAACCAGAAATACCTGCAACAAGCGGAACAGTGTTTGTCAGCTGGGAAACCATTCCGTCACGCAGGTTATTGAAATAATTGATCTCAATAGAGAGTTTTCTTTTGAATAACAAAGCGTCAACACCGATGCTGAATTCCTTGCGTTTTTCCCAGGTAAGGTCCGGGTTCCCGATCCGGCTCGGGGAGGTGCGGTACACGGTGTTATCGGTATTACTGCCAAACCACTGGCCCGTAGAGTAGGGGCCAAAAGGAGAACCGGTTGTATTGACGCCCCAGCGGTCAAGATCATAAAACGGCGGCAAGAAACTTTCAAAACCGATTATACCGGCTTCTACGCGCAGTTTAAGGAAATTCACCGCTTTTAATCCGGACATAAAATTCTCCTCCGAAATCACCCAGCCAAGACCCGCTGCCGGAAACATGGCATATCGTTTGTCTTTGGCAAAACTGTAAGTTCCCGCATAGTTCAGTACGCCCTGAAATATGTATTTATCTTTAAAAGAATATGATCCGTTTAAAACAGCATTCTGCTGGCGTTGCGGCTCTTCAATGCCATTTCTTGAAGATTTTCCAATATAATACGTGAGCCCGGCCTGAACACTGTGAACATCCCAGCTTTTTTCATAATTCAGGTTTTCATATACCACAAAGCGCTGCGAATAATAATCATGCAACTTGGCTTGTCCGGGCATGTCTACACCGTCATGTACCTTGGCCAATGTGATTGTATCCAATCCGGCAGCCGTTTTGGATGGTGTTGGGATGTATGCAATGTAATCCTCGGCCTTACCGATACGCAAGCTGTTGAAAACATTGAACCCCACATAGGTATTGGATTTCAAACCTGGAATGAGCTCCTTCATATCGTACTGAAAGGTCAGGTTGGAAGCGCCTGTTCTGCCTGTTTCGGTGTAGTACCCGTTGTGCATGAGGTTTCCGATCGGGTTGGTTTTGTAATTTGAACTTACACCATACCAGGGAGCTACCGGGTTATCACCAAAGGCGGCATAGACCGGAAATGCAATCGGGGGCGTATTGGTAATGTCGTTTATCGCGGAGTTAAACTCGACAAGGTCAAGTGCGATGTTAGAGTTGCCATCGTCGCTGGTAAAGTTGGCGTTATAGCCATAATTTGCCGAGCGACGCAGACTGAGCCCGCCGAAAAAATCGAATTTAACTTTGATCAGATCATTGATTTTGACGTCGATATTGGAGCGGACATTGATACGGTTGTAATCCGATTTGGCACCAATTTTATAAATATCGCCTTCTCCGTTGTATCCCAGATAAGCGTTATACTGAACGGTTTCATTCCCACCGCTTGACGAGACATTTACCCTTCTGAATGATTTTGAATTTTTGAGCATCATCTTGCGAAAATCAACATTGGGATGATACATGTCATAGGGATCGTTTTTACCATAGGCAGCGATGTCGGATTCATTGTAAAGAGGTGCGAGTGCACTGTTGCTTCTGGCCATATTGTTGAGTCTGGCATAATCTGTACCGGATGCCCAGCCAGGGAAACGATCAACGATGCTTACGCCTTCTTCCGCATTTACATTCAAAACCCGCTCGTTTACTTTTCCCCGCCTTGTTTTGATGTAAATGATGCCGTCAGCGCCTCTTGGTCCCAGCATAGCCTTTCCAACGATGTCCTTAATGACGGTAACGGATTCTATTTCTTGCGGATCAATGGGCATTTCAGTGATATCGGTAGGGATATCATCGATCACGAAAATAGGACTGCGGCCTCTCATGCTCAGACCTATCTTCTCTGTGACCCGGAAATTGCCAAGTTGCTCTTCCGCATTCAATCCCGGTGAACCATCTCTTTCAACAACTTCCAGACCATTGACAAGTCCGGAAAAGGCATTGCGAAGGTCATTGGTCGGGTATTTTTCAAGATCACTCGTTTTTAGTGTCTTATAACTTCCTGTTACAAACCTCTTTTTAATATCCATAAAAGGCATAGGGACTACGTCTTCGGATGTCGTATACAGTTTTGCTTTTTTCAGTTTGATCACGCTGTTGGTAATGATATCACCAACCAGAAAAACGGATTTGCTATAACCATAAGATGATATGGAGACGAAATCTTCCGGTAATGCTTCAAAATCAAAATCACCGGTTGCATTGGTTTGGGCGTAAATGGTTCCTTCGCCGACAATGATCATTGCCTCGGGAATCGGGTCACCTTTTTCATCCGTCACTTTCAGATTGACCGTGACCGGCTTTTGCTTTTTTCCTTCCTGTGCATGCGTGTCAGTGCCTGTAAAAAAGCAGAGCAGACACAGACTGAAAAGGATATAATGGGTGTAAAATTTATATAATCTCATGATTGTCTGTTAGGAATGATTGATCTACCACACTTCGTTGGAAACAAAGTTTTTCATCTTGTACATATCCTCCGTGTTAAACGGCAGGTAATACATCGCATCTTTCCAGCGTGTCTGACGATCGGCGGACAAAGGCATGCGGGTGTATTTGTAGCCCGTAGGGTAGGTTGTACTTACCGGAACTTTCTCGATATCGACACGGTACAAAGGCCCGCCCATCACTTGCGGAGCATCTTTCCAACGGCGGATGTCATGGTAATAATGACTGCCTTCAAAACACAATTCAATGACGCGCTCGTTTTTGATCCGTTCACGTAATTTGTCCTTTGAAACGCTGTACGCCTGAAGCACGTTAGGCATTCCCACACGCGTTCTGATTTTGTTCAAAGCCTGTAAAGCCGAAACAGAGGCGCCGGGAGCCATCCCGTTTGGACCATATGCCTCATTGGCAGCCTCTGCATAATTCAGGTATAACTCTCCCAACCGGATCAGCGGGTCGGTGTACTGCGGTGTGGTTTTATTATTCACACTTTGCTCTCCCCAGGTTTTTCTTTCATAATAACCTGTTCTTGTGATTCCCGCATACGACGGATCCAGGAGCTGCGAATAAACCGCTGACCCGTTGTTGGTTTCGTAATATATTTTTGCAGTAGAATAACCAGGAATCGGGGCTGTGTTGTAAATGATATCGATATAGAATCTTGGATCACGGTCTTTGTAGGGATCCTGTTCATTGTAATGGCCGGCGGATGCAGCAGCTTGTCTGTCGGCGGCGGTGTTGAGAGGTTCGCCCCATTTCGTTTCAAATTTGTCAACGGTGTTTTGCGTAGGGCATTCTCCTGACCAGCCCGTTTTGCCGCCTCCGAAAATACCGTTCATCTGGGTATTAAGGTTACCGTCATTATATGCTTTTGTTCCTGCATACCAGGCCCACAACTGCTCGTTGGAATAGGTGGTTCCGATGTAGTTTTTCTTGTAATCTGCCAGAGATAACAGCTCATATCCGTTTTTCTCAGCAATCTGGATGGCTTCCCAGTTTGCTTTGGCGGCTTCTTCCCAGTCGGCTGCACCCCGTTCATTGTTGAGCGGACTGGCAGCATACAAAAGTGCACGTGCTTTGTATGCTTTGGCTGCCACACCCGTTGGTCGTTTTTGTTCGGGATTATTCAAATGGCCTGCCACACCTGGCCCCGGATCCCGGCGCATCAGATCTGCCTGTGCAAAAAAGGCTGCTGCGCTATCCATATCCGCCGCTATCCGCACAAGGGTTTCGTGTTTGGATAATCTTGCAATATCCCACGTGTCATCCGGACCGATCACCGTGTTCAGATAGGGCATAGGGCCCCATAGACGAAACAGTTCAAAATGTGCAAATGCGCGGATAAAATGCGCTTGTCCTTTAAAATCATTGACATCCACCTGATTTACATCTTTGAGCATACCAATATTTTTCAAAGTGACGTTACAGATTCTGATGATCGAGAACATGGACCCCAGGATCGGGCGTCTCTGCGGATCATAGGTCATTTTGTTAATGATTGCCGAAATCTGGCCGCTTTTTATAACCTGGGCATCCATCACACGGCCCATGTCGCTCATGTCAGTCAGCGATTCCAGGGTGTATTTTTGATCCCAGAATTCGAAATAAAGCGGATAGGCATTTTTTATATTATAAGCCCGCCAGGTATCGCCGTCTTTTTTATTGCCCTCATAAACACTGTCGAAAAACTTTTTGAAGTTTTCGTATTTAGAGAACACATCTTCTGTCGTCAGACCCGACTCTGGCGCTTTGTTCAGATAATCTTCCACACAGGAAGTCAGCACCAAACCGAGTATTGCCGTTGACAGGAATATTGAGATATATTTTTTCATCGTAATAGGATTTAGCTTTAAAATGCCGCTTTGATAGCGAACTTAATACTGGACATCTGCGGGTAGAATCCCTGGTTGAAATCCTTGCTATCCGGATCACCTTCAATTAGTTTGGTGAAAGTGAAAAGGTTGTTTCCGGTCACGAAAAAGACCAGATTGGAGGTGCCGATTACCCTTTTCAGTAACTTGGAACTGAAATTATAGGCAGCATAAACTTCTCTCACCTTTAAAAAACTTGCGTTTCTCCAGAAGCGGTCTTTCACCATAATGTCGAAACCTCTGTCGGCTTCACCACCGCCCCAGAAAAGGTTGTCTGTACTTCCTCCGCTGGAATAATGCAGGGTCGTATGTCCGGCATTCGGGTTGGTCGGCGTCCAGTAATCCAGCTGCGAAGCGTGTACACGCCAGTCACCTTTGATAAACTCGACTTCGTATGGCTGATTGAACTCAACATATTTTCCTACAACGCCCTGAAGCATGAAGTTGAAATCAAACTTTTTGTAAGAAAACCCTGCGGAAAATGAATAAGTCGTTGAGGGATATTCCGACCCGGGAATAGGATATTTGTCAAGGTTGGTGATCTTGCCATCTGAATTGTAGTCCAGATATTTGTAATCCCCCACGTTGAGCTTGCTCACATCAATCGGTGAAACGTTGTTATGAATATCGTCGACCGAAGTGAAATAGCCAGTCCCGGTGAGCTCAACACCGCTCAACTGTGCGCCAAGCGGTTTGTTTGCCGCTTTTTGATAGTCGAATGCATAAGGCAGATCATCCTTGAAAAGAATGCGGTTTTCGTTAAATCCGAAAATTCCTTTCACGAAATAATTAAAGCCATTTGCCGTATTTTTCCGGTACTCTGCTTCCAGTTCGATACCGTGTTTTTTCAGTCTCCCCAGGTTAAGTTCTTTAAATGAGTTACCCACGAGCATGGTCACACTCTGGGGATTAAGAAGCATTTTTTTGCGCCGCTCATCAAAGAAGTCGACACTGAATGTAAAGCTGTCGTTCCAAAGCCCGAGTTCGATTCCCAAATCTCTTTTTCTGGCTTCTTCCCACTGAGAATAAAGGTTTGGGCCAAGATCTTCGCGGATATAACCTGCGTTGTCTTTAAAATAATCACTCAGATATAACCACCGGTTGTCTGCGATGTCGCTACCGACTTTACCATCGGAATAACGGAGTTTAAGTTTACTGATCCAGGGAGCACGGTCTTTCATAAATTTCTCTTCTGAAATAAGCCAGCCTGCTGCTCCTGACGGGAAAAAACCATAACGTTTTCCAGGTGCAAACCGCTCGGAACCGGTATATCCTACGTTTACTTCCAGGAGGTATTTTCCAGCATAGTCATAGGTTGCACGACTGACAAGGCCCTGGTTGTAATATGGGAATTCAATGGTTTTATCTTTTTGCTGACGGTTTACCAAAGCCAGTCCTGATACATTATGTTTGCCAAATGCCCGGTTATAATTCAGAGCGAATTCATAATAGAGATCTTTGTAATAACCTCCTTCCAGTTCTCCTACGTTGATATCAAGCGGCCCCTGCTGGAATACTTCATTGCCCTGACCGTTGCGGAACCACGGATTTTCTTCTGTTCCGATTTTGTCATAATTCAACTGATATTGAGGAAAAGTATAAGTGGCGGTTAATGACCGGTTCTTGTAATAAGTACTCATGGAAACCTTGCCTCTCATCGATAATCCTTTTGTAACGCCGTCAAGTTTCTGGTCGAGGATCAAATCCGTGAAGAGTTTCGATTCCAGATAGCGGTTAAATGAACCCTGGTTCATGGTGGTATATGGATTGCCGGTGAATTCTCCGAAATTCATCACGAGCCTTTCGCCGCTGTCGTTTGGATAATCCGGGTCAGGAACCTGTTCAAGAACCCAGGCCGGGAAATAGGCCGGATAACGTGACGGACCGGTTGAATATAAATTTCGCCATGGCGTGTCGGTTGGCTGGTTTTTAATGCCTGTTTCACCGCCAACGTTCAGTGATAAAGTTGTGCTTTTTGTCAGGTTAAAGTCAATGTTGGTACGATAGTTAAACCGGTTGTACCAATATCGTGTGTCGTCATAGCCTTCGTTGTAGGCTTTAAAAAAGTCGCCCTGATAGGCGTAGCCAATAGATGCAAAGTATTTAATGAAATTTGTGCCGCCGGATACGTTGAAATTAGCATTGGCGTTGGCTGCAAAAGGTTTTGTCATTGTTTTAAACCAGTTTACATCCGGATATCTGAGACTGTTAAGGGGAGTAGTAGGATTTTTATATTCGTTCAGTACATTTTGCGGGATCAGGTCAGTAAACTGTTGTCCGTTCATCAGGGCAACATTGTACATCGACATGGTTGTGTGAGAGCTGATATGATCGGGAATTCGTGTCGCTTTTGATAAGCCATATGAAGCCGTAAAATCAAGCTTCGGCTTTCCAATTGTGCCTCTTTTGGTTGTTACGATGATAACTCCGTTGGCTCCTTTGGCTCCAAAAACTGCGGTCGCGGAGGCATCTTTCAGAACAGAAATCGTCGCAATTTCATTAGGGTCCATGTCTTTGAAATCTCTTTCCACACCATCCACCATGATCAGCGGCTGAGATCCGTTCCAGCTTGACAGACCCCTGATAACGATCTCAGAGTGATCGTTTCCGGGTTCACCGAACTTTTGCATTGTGAAAACACCGGAAAGTTTACCGGCAAGGGCATTGGTGACGTTCGAGGTGCCAGAGCGCATCAGTGCTTTGTTATCAACCTGGGTAATAGCACCGACAACACTTTCCTTACGCTGCGTTCCATATCCAACCACGACCACCTCTTCGAGTGACTTGTTTTCTGAAACCAGTTTTATATCGATGGATCTTCGTCCACCCACCGGAATTTCCTGCGAAACATAACCGATATAGCTGTAAACCAGTACGGAACTGTTACCCGCGACAGTGATTTTGTATTTTCCGTCTACATCGGTAGAAAGCCCGTTGACAGTGCCTTTTTCAACTACGTTTACACCCGGAAGCACTTCGCCGTTATCGCCTTTAACGACGCCGGATACGGTTATCGCCATGGCAGAAAGTCCATTTGAAACAACCTGTTTCAAATGGTTAGCATGATAATCTTCAACCGAAGATGCAGACATATCTGATTTTCCAGAAAGCGAGGCTGTTACGGTGCTGGCAGCATTGATTGTCTCGGTTACCGATTGTTTTTTCGCGGTAGAAACATAGATGGTCTCATTAATCCGGCTGAAACTCAGATTTGCTTCCCTTGAAATATGACGCAAGAGTTTCCCGATACTGGCTTCTGCGAAATTCAGATCGAGTTTTTTGTTTTGAACAAGCTTTTGGTCGTATTGAAAATTGAATTTTGTCTTTTCGTTGATGACAACAAAGGCGTCCTCCAGGGGAACATCCCGGAGGTTAATGGATATGTAGATTTTTTCAATACTCTGTTCCTGGGCACTACTGTCGGTGGCTGACAGGAGCCCGGCAAACAGGCATTGTAAAACCATGCCGATTACTGCATACCTGGACATTGCTACAATTTGTTGTAGTAGTTTAAATTCCATATTTTTGAAGGTTTTGAATTGACATTCATTACACTTGGCCTTTTCCGTAACCTGATTGAGCGCCAACTCTTATGCACGGTAGGGCCACACAACTGAACCGGTAATCTTTGGATTACCGGTTTTTTTTAGCTCGTATCTGCACCCATTTCTTTCAATATTATTGAATGTTAACTATGTCGGACTGAATTGAATAAGAGAATCGGTTGGGGTAGCGCATCACGTTGAGGATATATCCCAGCGGCTTGTTTTGAAAACTTCCGCTGAACCGCCAGGTCGGATCTGGTTTTAAATCCTTGTTGATGTTGATTTTGACGCCATACCAGCGTTCGAGTTTGATGATCGTGCTGGCGAAATCGGATTTTTCGAGATGTAAAACACCATCTTTCCATCCGATTTGTTCAGCCTCGTCATAGGGACTGATCGTTAACGCCTGGCGGTTTTTTTCGAAAGTTGCCATCTCCCTTTTGGTAAGGCAGACACTGTTTTTTTGTTTCAAAGAAGAAATCTCAGCGCTTACTTTTACCGTTCCTTCTACCACGGCAACCTGAACATCGTCCGTTTCAGGATAAGCCCGTACGTTAAAGGAGGTGCCAAGTACTTTGGTAGTGACCTTACCGGTATGAATAATAAAAGGAGCATTTTTCATAGACACAACCTGAAAAAATGCCTCTCCCGTCAGCGTAACCTCCCGAAGGTTATCGGCAAATTGGGCAGGGTAGGACACCACAGAACCCGCATTCAGTTTGACACGCGTACCATCAGGAAGTATGATGTCGCGTTGCTGACCATTGTCTGATCTTTGCTCAACGGGTGCCAGCGCGGTATGTTGCCGGCCCGAAAGCAGATAACGGTCCGTTGCGAAAATAACGGCCAATACGATGGATGCCGCGGCCATCCATTTTAAGACCGTGAAAATTCTGCCGTAGGTGATCTCTTTGCTTTCAGCAGTCAATGGTTTAACCGTGGCCATCGAGGTTTCAAGCCTTTTCCATTGCTGGTCAATGTCCGTGGTTTCGGGTTTTTTCCCTTTAATTTGAAGTGCATAAATAACCGTTTTTGCTTTTTCGGCTTCGATCCTGCCCGCAGGATTGGCCAATAGCCACGATTCCCAAAGGTGATTTTTTTCCGGGGCCTGGCCGTTAAGCCATTCCCTGAAATCATCATCCAGCACGAAATCGTTACATTTAAAATGTTTGTATTTCTGCTCTTCCACTTTTGTTAGCTTAGTTCTTTATCTAAATAGAGCTCGAACAATCGCTAAGTGACCCTCTGTTTGTTATTTTTTTTCTTGAATTTATTATAAATAATAAATAGAATAGGGTAACTGATTAATAACTAATTAGTTACAATTTGAAATAAATTATTCTAAAAGTGAAGCAAGCGGTCCGGCCTTTGCCGTAAGCTCGGGAGGCGTTGAAAAAAGAAGCGAAAGAAAAATACTGATTACAAAAGGGACATTCTTTGTTTGTGGTGCCAGCTCGCGGTTAAGTGCATCCAATGCTTTGTAAATCAGTTTGTAAACGGCTCTCGTGGAGATATTCATTACCGCCGCAATATCACCGAAAGACTGCTCATTGTAAAATTTCAGATACAGCGCTTCTTTCTGGCGGTCGGGCAGGTTTTGTATCGCATTTTGCAGGATAGAAATATTTTCTCTGAGTGTCTGGTCCTGAATTATTTTTACTTCAACGGATAACTCAATATTAAAACCGGAATACTCTTTGTCGGTATCGGATCCGTCGGAATCCAGCTCTACAAAAGAAGGTTCCTGTTTTTTCCTTTTCAGGATTAATCGGCGCAGAGAGGCGAGAAGATAACTTTTAACAGATTCGGATGCGCCCAGAAACTGTTTCCTTTCCCAGATATTCAGAAAAAGGATCTGAATACAATCCTTGATTTCTTCCTCATCTTTGTGAAACCGGAGACCGTAATTAAGCAGCGCAGGGTAATAAAGCCGGAATATTTTTTCAAAAGCACTATTACTTCCTTCTTTGAGTGAATCCCATAGCGGATCACCCTTAAAAACCTCGGCTTTTAAATTTTCTGAATGTTCGTCAGGTAAAATTACTTCATTTCCCATTTTTGTTGAGTTTTCGGAATAATCTTCGCTGCATTAATTAATTCCAAATAAAATATCACCCAGGGTTGACTAAAACCGAGACGAAAAATCCATTGGTTACCCTTAAAATATTTATTGTTTTTACTGAAAAATTCAAATAAAGGTTACTTAATCGGTCAAATCCCAACGATCAACGAGAGGTATGAGCATCGTTTGCAACTGCAACTTTCGACGCCAGATATTGTTTAACAATAGAGCAAGACTGAAGCTTCTGAGGCACCGTTGGCAAGAGGGTATTTTGTTTGAAGATAAGGATTTAAATCAGATTATGAATCAGCTGCACTTATTTAATCAGGATGAGGGACTGGTATTCCCGGAAAATCTCCTGGAATATTATCCGGGTTTTTTAAGCCAGAAAGAGAGTCGTGAGGTAATGGAAAAAATCATTAGTGAAGTTCCCTGGCAGCAGCGCACGATTATGATGTATGGAAAACAACTGCTGACGCCAAGGCTGATGGCGTGGTATGGCGATAAAAATAAATCTTACGCATTTTCCGGTAGCCGGTTTGACCCCATTTTCTGGACGGACGAACTTTTGTATCTGAAAGAAAAAATTGAAAGTTCGACCAGGTTATCCTTTAACAGCGTTTTGCTGAATTATTACCGGGATGGGAATGACTCAGTGGCATGGCACAGCGACGATGAGACGGAGCTGGGCAAAAGACCGAATATCGCTTCGCTGAGCCTTGGGCAGGGAAGAAACTTTGAGTTTCGCCATAAAACGGACCACCAGCGCAAGTATTCTCTGCATCTTGAAAACGGCTCCCTGCTGATCATGAAAGGCGATTTGCAGCATCATTGGGAGCACAGGATCCCGAAAATGACAACAAAAGCTGCCGAACGGGTAAATCTTACTTTTCGGACAATATTTTAATATAATCGGAGGGTATAAAAAAAGTAATCCCGGAAAGAATTTTTCCGGGATTACAGACTGGATGCTTACTTCGAATTTTAGTTTATGTCAACTTGTTGCCTTCCTTCACCTGGTTAACAAATTCCTTCGATGGTTTGAAATGTGGAACGACATGAGCCGGGACAATCACAGTCGATTTCAATGTAATATTCCTTGCTGTCTTCTCAGCTCTTTCCTTATTAATAAAACTGCCAAAACCGCGGATGTAAATATTTTCCCCTCCGCTCATTGAATTCTTAACGGTTATGAAAAACGATTCCAGAACCTTTTCTACCTCTTCCTTTGGAATTCCGGTTGCATCTGCTATTTGTGCAACCGTATCTGCTTTTGTCATAAAATTTAGCGGGCTTGTTTAATCTGAAAGAATAATCTTTTGAAACAAGGTAAAAAGGAAAATCGCTGAATCAAAGTAGGTTATAAAATTTGTTAAAAGTTTTGTCACATATATCCGACGAGCATAAATAATAGCTCAGCCCCAATGCGTAGAAATGAGGGAAACGGTCTTTTATCTAGTTATAGTGATCTGTTCATATGGGTTACATTATAATATAAAGGCGAATATTCCTAACAAACTTACCACCTGTTATTATGTCTGCATTTCGTTTTCTAATCCCGGTTTTTCTGATTTTTTGCTCGTTGTCCGCAACTTATGGCTCTGGTTTGCCCAGGTTAGTCCGGCAAGACACTACGCATTTTGACCGGGATTATACACTTGAAGCGACCATGCTAGGTTTTTTTGCACCGGATGGCGCGCGGAATCCTACGTTAAAAGCAAATAAAGGTGATCGTGTCCGAATTAAAATTACCAACGGAGAATTGATGACCCATGACATTTCGCTGGAAAAACTGGGGTTGAAAAGTACGGTGATTATCGAAAAAGGTGCGACGACAAGTATTGTTTTCAAGGCAGAGCAAAGTGATACTTATTATTGTTCTGTGCCTGGACATCGCGCGGCGGGGATGGTTGGGAGTTTTGAAGTGGTAGAAGGCGTTATATCTGATAAAACTGTGGCAGGGCAGCTTCCTGTTAAAGACGGGCAAGTGTTGAACCTGAATTTTGAAACCGGTACTTTGAAAGACTGGACGGCAACCGGTGATGCATTTACGAATCCGCTGGTGTCGCAGGATCCTTCGCCGGTGCATGAAAAAGATATGCACATTGGCTTTGAGGGGAAATATTTTCTAAGCAGCGGTGGTAACACAAATTATAAATTGACGGGTACGTTAACTTCTGTGCCGTTTAAGGTGACACAGCCATTTGCCGCTTTCAGGGTATCCGGCGGAGCGTTACAGGATACCCGGGTTGAGCTGGTGCTGGCGGGGACGAATGAGATTATTTATCATATTACGGGACAGGGGCGCGCTACGCTTCAGCCGGCGGTTGTGGATTTACAGCCTTATCTGAACAAAGAGATTTTTATCAGGATTATTGATAACGAGACGGGTATTTCGCAAATACCTTATATCCCGAATGATAAATGGGCGCATATTAATTTTGACGAGTTTTTGTTTTACCCCACCCGTCCTGATTTCCCGAATGAACTTAAACAGAAGGATATCATCATTCTTCCACCGCTCGATCCTGTACTGAATGCGGGACTTTCGGGGCAGGAAGCGGCAAAAGCAATGACGCCGCCAAAAGGTTTTAACGTGACGCTGGCAGCAGCAGAGCCTGATATTATCCGTCCAATCAGTTTTACGATCGATGCACGGGGTAGACTTTGGGTGGTTGAAGGACATACTTATCCGGTTCCGGCACCCGAAGGACAGGGGAGAGACAGGATATTGATCTTTGAAGATACCAATGGTGACGGCACACTTGACAGCAGAAAAGTTTTTACCGAAGGATTGAATCTCGTCAGTGGTATTGAAGTGGGGATGGGTGGTGTTTGGCTGGGTGCTGCGCCTTATCTTTTGTTTATACCCATTGATGCAAAAAATGATAAACCGGCTGGCCCTCCGCAGAAACTGCTCGACGGCTGGGGAACACATGATACGCATGAAGTGCTGAATAATCTGAGATGGGGGCCCGATGGTTGGCTTTACGGGACACACGGTGTTTTTACTCATTCGAACGTAGGAAAGCCGGGTGCAACAGACGCCGAAAGGACAAAAATCAACGCCGGCGTGTGGCGTTATCATCCGACCACACATCAGTTTGAGGTTTTCGCGGAAGGTTCGAGCAATCCGTGGGGAATCGATTTTAATGATTATGGGCATCCCTTTATAACGGTTTGTGTGATCCCACATATGTATCACGTGATTCAGGGCGCTCGTTATCAGCGTCAGGCCGGAAAGCATTTTAACCCCTATACTTACGATGATATCAAAACAATTGCAGATCATGTCCACTGGGTGGGAGAGCGTGGACCGCATGCGGGGAATTTTCGTTCAGCTTCGGCAGGAGGAGGGCACGCACATGCGGGAGCGATGATTTATCTGGGAGGTGACAGCTGGCCGAAGGAGTATCGTAACGATATTTTTATGAATAACATCAACGGTGCGAAACTGAATATTGATCACTTAACACGATCCGGTTCCGGTTATGAGGCCACTCACAAAAACGACTTCCTATCGATGAACGACTCCTGGTCGCAGTGGCTTAATTTCAAGTATGACCCAAGCGGTTCTGTATTCGCCATCGACTGGTATGATAAAAACCAGTGCCACAGCCCGAACCCGGATGTACATAACAAAACGATGGGGAGGATTTTCAAGATTACACATGAGCAGGATAAATGGGTCAAAGTGGATCTTTCAAAAGCATCGGATATGGAACTGGTAAAGTACCAGCTCCATACGAATGAGTGGTACGTTCGTCAGGCTAGGACCATTTTGCAGGAACGTGGCGCAAATAAGAAAGTGCATAAAGCGTTGAAAGAAATATTGGCTAAAAATCCGGATGCAACCCGAAAACTTCGGGCTTTATGGACGCTTCATGTTACAAAAGGTTTAAATGAAAAAGATCTGACCGGTTTACTGACGAATGAAAATGAATATGTCAGAAGCTGGGCAATTCAGTTACTAGCTGAAAACAAAACAGTATCTCCCGAAACGTTGAAGCGTTTCGTGACCCTGGCCCAAAATGACCAGTCGGCTCTGGTAAGGTTGTATCTCACCTCTGCGATGTTGAGACTGGAACCTGCGCAGCGCTGGGATGTTGTGGAGGCATTGGTTCAAAAATCGGAAGATAAAGACGATCATAACCTGCCGTTGATGGTGTGGTATGCCGCGGAGCCCTTAGCCGGGCTGGATATGAAAAGGGCATTGCAACTGGCTGAAAAAGCAAAACTCCCAAAGATATTGCCTTACACCATACAACGAGTTGCGGCAATAGGAACAGATGAGTCCAAAAAGGTCTTAAAAGACCTGAACGACCGCCTGGGCAAAGCAGATTCTCACGAAAACCATGAAACGCAAATATTGATTGGGAAGGTGTTGGAAAAGTGATTTAAGCAAGAAAGTGCAAATAAATGCTGCAAAAACAGGCTTGTTGGGAGCTTGTTTGGATATGTTGAAGGCGATGCTGGAATTTTAACAATAAAGCATTCAGGTGTAAGCAGCAACCTTCCGTTTGTTTAAAAATTCTTCCAATTCTATCGGTGATATAACAATCCCTTTGTTGGGCGTAGTCTCCCCTTTGTTGGGCGTAGTCTCCAGACTACGTCCGAGCGTCATCGGTCTCTGACTTTGTTAGGCGTAGTCTCCAGACTACGTCCGAACGTCATTGTTCTCTGACCGAAACATCAAATAAAATCAATCTCCGCTGTTTATTGATAAATTTATTTTGATAAACACATTCGGGTTTTAAGGTTTAAAAAAGTACATAGCAACCACATTATTCCAACAATTCCCTTTACGGCTCATACTCCTGACCACAAGTGCATTTTCTTCGAACAGACTTTTAAATTCGGTGCAAGCATATTGAACTCCTCGGCCGGAGTGAGTCGCCGTTGGGATGGAAAATTAATTCAGATATCACAGTATTCTTGTGGCCAAAAGAATTGAAATCCCCACTGCTGCTCCATCGAACCACGTAATTTCCCCTAACCCTTATATGGTATTGAAGTGCATGGCCTTATATCCCAAATTTGCACGTCGATAAAAATTTGCCGGTTCTGTTCTTTCCGTCAATATAACCCAGACCACTACGTCGGGAAAGACTCACTTTTGCACAAACTACATAGAAGAAAAAAACGGAATGCAACATGAAAAAACTGGCCTTTAAATTCATACTGCTTTGTGTCCCTGTCCTGATGGCGGGTCGATGCAGCCGGGAATCAGAAACACCAATACCACAGGAGAACTTAGCCGACTATGGCGTGGATGCTACTTTTGATGTCGGAGAAAATTACACCTTTAAACAATTTGTATCCATGGAAACCAATATGGGAAAACAAGTTGCCGGATGCAATTTTCTTGGAAATCAGATGGTCGTTGCCTTTGGTGCGCTGAACTACCTTGACCCCACCAAGTCCAACGGATTCAATGTTGGTTTCAGCGTTGATAATGTAACCCATGAAGGGGTATATCAATTTCGGGAGGAAGATTCTGGTGCCAAAAATACATCGAGCTACACTAAAAGAACCAGGTCAGGTTTGATTACATCGACCCCTTCTCCTTTAATGGCGTATGACAATCGTAAAAACTATTGGCGGCTGCCTCCAGATAAGGACGGTCGTTGTAGTGAACAACAGATGCAGGTGGGTTTCCAAAGTATCGACGTCACCAAATATAGTAGCGAAAACGGCGGTGTTATCGAAGGCAGCTTTCATATCAATGTGTATTATAAACCCGAAAGTAAATGCGCCCAGTACCAGCATCAGCTAATTACCGGAAATTTTAAATTAAAGCGCGTGAACATACCCCTGTAATTAAACCGTTTAGCATGAAAATCTCAAAAATTATAGCAATCGTCCTTATGTCTGTTGTCTTTACTTCCTGTAAAAAAAGCGGCAAAGACATCAGTCCGGTTAAAAATGAAAAAACGGGTACCATGTCTGTGGAAGTAAATGGTACCGTATGGACCGGAACCTGCGGTGCGGTCGATGCACAGATTGGAGCCGGGATCAATGTTACTATTTTAAGTAATAACAGTCCCCAAAAAGATTTAATATCGATGACCATTGTCGGATACACGGGAAGTGGCGATTATTCTACAAACTTTAAGACCGACAGTGGTTTAACTCTTGTCTACAATGGCTTGAACTACAAGTATGATAAAAAATCAACAGATCCTCTCGTAGTAAAAATCACCGAAAGCTCCTTGCCTGCCGCTCCTTTGGGCCTGGAAAGATTGCCGGTGAGTTCAGTGGTACATTCAAAAATGTTGAAGGAGGAAAATCAATCGTTCTTACCAAGGGAAAATTCCAGACTACTGACATTTTGTAGAAGGGCCATTTTTAATCAAAATTCACGAGGGACATTTCGGGGACGCGGGATCATCCCGGTTCTTCCGAAATGGCACCAGCTGATTGCCGGGGCGGTCAAATATGCAGGTTGAAATGTAGAACTGAAAAATATGAAAAAACTTATTTAATGGAGCTAGCCCAGGATTCCAATATGTTACTTTTGAGGAGGAGGTAGGTCAGTAAACCGTGACTTATCCAATACACGACTCTCTTAAATGATGAATTTCAAGACTTTCGTAATCAGCCTGCTTCAGTTGCTTTCTTATGCAGGCACTATCCAGGCTTTTGCTCAGAGCACCAGAGCAGTTGCGCCACCGAATATTCAAGACTTGATTTCATCTTCTGAACCTTTGATAAAACGTTCGGAATACGACTCGGCATCTACTAAACTGAGCCAGGCGTTACAACTTTCCATTAATTCTGATGCCCGGCATTATGTCGCAATTTGCTATGATAAACTGGCAGAGTTAAATCAGTTTATTGGTAAAACAGGTGAAATGAACCGGTTTGACTCGCTTTCCCTGCCCATCGTGAAGCACCTCAAAGATACCATTCTGCTGATCAATATCTATAACAGACAGGGGATCCAGTACATGGAAAAAGGGAAAAACAAAGACGCCGAACATTATTTTGGCATGGCACTTGCCCTTGGTCTGGAACGGGCAGCGTCCAAAAAAACAGCTGAGGTTTATAGTAATTTCGGTTCCATGTATCTCGCCAAAGGGGAGAAAGGTAAGGCATTGGAAAGCTTTTTGAAAGCCTTAACCCTTTATGAAAAGAATGGCGCGCAACAGGGTATGGGCGAGACGTACAGCAATATCGCCTCTTTATTTTATCTTTTGGGAAAGGTCGACGATGCGATTCATTATCAACTGCAAAGTATTGAAATCAGAAGAAAACTGAATGATAAAAAGGGACTGACCATTACAAATATCAACATCGGGCAACTTTATATTATCAAAGGAGCTTATCCGCTATCACTAAGCCATTTGCAGCAGGCTTTAAAATATGCTGAACAGTTAAAGAATACTAAATTGATTGCCTCTGCGTCTTCCGCCCTGTCTGCTTATTATTCTAAAACTAAAAATTATCCGGAGGCACTGACCTGGCAAACAAAAGGCATAGCGCTCTTTGAAGAGATTGATGACAAGCAAATGCTTTCCAGACTGTACGTTTCGGCGGGAAATTTGGCTAATGCTGCCAACGACTCTGCGAAATCCATCGCTTATTATGAGAAGGGATTGCATCTCGCAATTGCCATGGACAACAAGGAAAACATTGCCAATGCTTATGAAAAGATAAGTATGTTCCATTCGGGACGAAAGAATTTTAAACAGGCCCATTTCAACTACAAACAGTACATCGCTTACCGTGACAGTATTTCAGAGAAAAGTAATCTGGTGAAAATCACTGAGATCCGCACGTTGTACGAAACGGAGAAGAAGGATGGAGAAATAATACGGCTGAATACACTCCAAAAATTAAAACAACTGCAAATTGAGAAACAAGAGGCCGTAATTGCGGGAAACTTTTTGGAAGCTAAACGGAAACAAGCCGAAATAGAGTTGCTGTCGGTCGAGAAAAAATTAAATGATGAAGCCCTTGAAAAACAGAGCTTAATTACCAAAAACAAAGAACAACAACTGGCATTGTCGGAAAAGGAAACCGAGCTGGTCGACAGCCAGCTGGATAATGAAAGAATGATACGAAACCTGTTGCTCGCAATTCTGGCTCTGGGGTTGTTAACGGGATTTACGTGGCTTAACCGGTTCAAACTGCGGAAGAAGATCCAACAACAGGCCGACCTCCTGGCTATTCGGAACAACATCAGTAAGAACCTGCATGACGAGATTGGCAGCACGCTTACCAGCATCAATATTTTGAGCAATGTATCTCAAAAAGCACTTTCCTCCAATCCTCAACAAGCGAGGGAAATGCTTGGAAAGATCGCCGGGCAAAGTAAAACTGTGCAGGAAAAAATGAGTGATATCGTATGGGCAATTCGGTCAGAGAACGAAATGATCGAAAGTCTGGTAGCCAGAATAAGAGAGTATGCTTCGCAAACGCTGGAAGCGCTCGATATTGAAATCCAGATTTCACTGGGTGATGAACTTATTGACAAAGAACTGCCAATCCAAACAAGAAAGGAATTACTGTTGATATGCAAAGAGGCGATCAGTAACATCGCTAAACATGCGCAGGCGACTCAGGTCGCGGTGTCCTTCGGCAGAAATAAGGAGTCACTGGAATTGAAAATCAAAGACAATGGAAACTGGAAAGGAGATGGGACCGGTACCGGGACAAAAAGTATGATGGAACGTGCCAGGCAGCTGGGAGGAGCCCTTTCTGTTATACCAGATAACTCAGGAACTATGGTTCATTTACTGATTCCAATAACCTGAATATGGTATGTTTTTGGTATATGAACTTTGTTAAATTTGACACATGATTCCAAAGATCCTCATTTACGAAGATAACGAAAGCTTGCGCGACAGCGTGGTGATACTTCTTGAATGGGACAAATCGTGCGAGGTAGTGGCTGCCATTACAGATGCCAGTTTCGTTAAAAAGGATGTTCTTCGCTATAAGCCGGACCTCGTCATAATGGACATAGAAATGCCACACAGCAATGGTGTACATGCAGTAAAGGAGCTTCGTTCTGTTAATAAAGATGTTCCCGTTTTGATGTTCACTGTTTTTGAGGATGATGACAATGTTTTCAATGCGATTTGTGCAGGTGCAAACGGGTATATCTTAAAGAAAAATCTTGAATCGTTGCAGGCATCTGTACGTGATGTATTAACTGGCGGCGCTCCGATGTCGGGCTCCATTGCCCGTAAAGTGCTCGGGTTTATCCCCAAATTCGAGACCAAAAAAGACCCTAATCTTGAACTTCTCAGTAAACGGGAAAATGAGATTCTGGAATTTCTTGTAAAAGGTTACAGCTATAAAATGATCGGCTCTGCATTGACGATTTCAGTCGAAACGGTTCGCGTTCATATTAAGAGTATTTACAGGAAACTGCATGTAAACAGTGCTACCGAGGCTTTGTACAAAGTATCTCAGGGTAAATGATCCAGCGGGTTTTAGACCTTCCTACCCACAAAAACCAATTGATTCTAATTACCCAGCGCAGATTAGCCGGGGGAAAAGATAGGTAAACGTGTCTGGTGACTATTGTTGGACGTAGTCTCGAGACTACGTCCAACAATAAACTACGCCCAACGAACTCCGATCCAACGAACTCCGACCTACGTCAAACAAACTTTAATGAACTCCCGATTGCGTTCAACGATCTGACGTGCATAGCAAGTGGTTACGCCAACCGGGCCTAACTACTTTTGGAGAAATTTTTAAATCCATAAATCATTAGTTTAAGTAACTGCCGGCCTTCTATCAGTAATGACAATCCGATCATCTCAATATAACTGACAACCGCATGTCTAAACCCCGATTTTGGCTTAGTATCATCTTGTGTTTTCCACTTTGGATGAGTCTTTCGCACGCTCAGCCGACGTCCAAAGATTTCAGGAAAACCAAACTGACCGGCGATTTTATCTCGGAAGGTGCGGCGGTTGCGGATGTTAATAAGGATGGCAAAATAGATATCATAGCCGGTTATTATTGGTTTGAAGCGCCAAACTGGGCAAAACACGAAATTGCGCCTTCCCGTGTGTTTGATCCGTTGAAAGAATACAGTAATTCTTTTTTGAACATGGGGATGGATGTGAATCTGGATGGATGGGATGACGTGGTGATTGTTGATTTTCCAGGCAAACCTGGTTTCTGGTTCGAAAATCCGCAGAATAAACCTGGGGAATGGAAAAAACATATGATTGTGGAATCGGTGGGAATTACGAATGAATCTCCGAATTTCGTTGATATCGATGGCGATGGAAGGCTCGAAATTCTTTGTGGTGACAAAGCGACAAAACAGATTGTATGGTTACAGGCACCAACCAAACCCGGAGAAACGGAGTGGAAACGTTTCCCAATCAGCAAAGAAAATGTGCCGGGAACCGAACCGTTTTCACACGGGATCGGCTACGGAGACATTAATAATGACGGAATCAACGACGTTACCGTACATGACGGATGGTTTGAAGGGACCCGGGATGCGAAAGCAGGCAACTGGATATTTCATAATACCAGCTTAGGCGAGGCTTGCTCTCATATGCAAATTCTGGATGTCAACGGCGACGGGAAAAATGATGTGGTGAGTGCCTCTGCACACCAAATGGGAATCTGGTGGCATGAGCAGATCACCGATAGCAAAGGGCGTCTGTATTTTGCGACACATCTGATCAGCAAAACCACGGCACAAACACATTCGTCGATCATGGCGGATTTGAATGGTGACGGACGAAAAGATTACATAACGGGGAAGCGATTTCTCGCGCACCATGGTCACGATCCCGGCGACAGCGATCCGGCAATAATTTTATGGATAGAATTCAGCGGCGGAAAAGAACCTTTATTCAAAGAACATATTATTGACAACGATTCGGGCTCTGGGCTCAATATCACGGTACAGGATATGAATGGCGATAAAAAACCGGATATCGTGGTAGCGAACAAAAACGGGGTATTTCTGTTTGAGAATCATGTAAAGAAGTAACGCGGTTTGCTTACCTTTTCAACCCAAAATCAAACCTGCTGTCGATAACCCGTTTCAGAATGCCCAGTTGTCCGCAGTGCCACATAGTATGTTTGATATTCCAATCCAGTGCTTCGAATTTGTTTCGGGCGATGGGGTGAGGTACGTCCGTAACTTCCAAAGGCATTTCCAGCTCTGCATCCGATAGCGATTTGATCATCGCTATGGATTCCTGCTGCATGTAAATAAAATCCTCAAAGAGTTTTTCCGGTTCTGTTTTTTCAATTGAATAAACAGGCAGCGCATTCGTGAACAATGCATCGTAAGTTTTCAACGGAATCTTTTTAAGGATCGGTGTTTGGTGACCTTTGATAACCATGATGGAGTGGAAATAAAAACTGACAGTTAGGTGTCCGATTTGCCAGGTTACATTCGTTTCCACTACTTCCGGGATGTGCTCCCATTTACTGACCGGGATCGAACGGATAATTTTATTCGCCCAGTTGTAGGCATCCTGAGTCTGTTTCGTTAAGATTTTGATTTGCTCCATTGGATCGACAGTTCCCGGTGGTACTTGAAGTATATTGCGGTACAAAGCTAGGTGAGCCAATCGATTGATTTCGTTGATCCGGATCAAGAAATGTGAGAAGTTGAGATCTTTTTTCTGATCCGGCTGATCGTTTCAGGTTTAACGTTAAGGTAGGAAGCAAGCATGTATTGAGGAATCCGCTGAGCCAGATCCTGCCGCTCAGAAACTAGTTTTCGATAGCGTTCGGAAGGAGAATCAAGAAGTGCAGATTTCAGGCGGTTGTGCATTTTTAAAAACAAAAACTCATTCATTTGCCTGCTCATACGTTCGATGAATGCAAATTGCTTTCCGAGTTTGTTCAGCTCGGTTTTTGAGATCACGTACACTACGCAATCTTCCAGGCATCGAATTTCCTTTTCAGATGGCGTGTCGGTCACGAAGCTGTAATAATCTGAAATGAAATTATTTTCACATGCGAATTCAAATATTACTTCTTCGCCGTTTTTGTTGTAAACACATTTCATCAAACCTTTTTCAATGAGACCGACATGATCGCAAATCCTGCCTTCCGGACTAAAAATAGCATGCTTCCGGAATTGTGTTTTGGTGAAGGAATTAAGGAAAATAGCGGTTTCCTGCTCGTTGAGCAGAAAGGATGCGGCGATATGTTTCTTTAAATTCTCCACTCAAAACTTTTTTAGAGGTACGACTTTCCGGCTTTAAGTTAGCTTTTTTCCTAAAATTTCGGCCTTATGAATCCATTTTTGAATCGTTTCGGCAGAAGCGGTCTTAATAATTCCCAGGCGCGTCACCTTCACCGGACTCACGCCACAGAATTCAAGCGTCGATTTCTTTAACTGGTTAATACTGGGCTGACCGAAAAAAAGGAAATAGTACCAGCCGGGCTGATCCATCGTAGTGATGATGTGAGCCGTTTTTCCTTTTAACAGCTTATCCCACCAAACTGAATTTTCCCGGTATCTGAAAGCCATGCCCGGTAAAAACAGGCGGTCGATAAAGCCCTTCATCAGTGCTGGAAGCCCGCCCCACCAGACGGGGTGGACCCATACCAAATGATCTGCCCATTGTATTTTTTCCCAGGCAGCAAGCAAATCCGGTTCCAGTTCTGTGCGCTGCTGATAACCATAACGCAGGTTAGGATTGAAATTCAGCTCCGAAATGATGAGATATTCAATGTGCGCACCGGATATTTCAGCACCACGTATGTATGCCGATGCGAGCGCATGATTTAAGCTTTCGGGATTGGGATGGCCGTTAATGACCAGTATTTTTTTCATGCCGGAATGTCGGTTGTGTTTTTAGCGTTTACCCCTGAAACCTGCAAGCAGCAGTTGTTCGGGGTATGCTGCAAAAGTAACCGCGTGTTTTATCTAAAAACAGGACAAATGTCCTAAAACACTTCCTGGCTGATTTCTTTTCTTAACCGGCTTAAATGTCTGGGTGTGATGTTGAGAAATGAAGCAAGGTACTGCACAGGAATTTTTAAAACATGCCCGGGCTGTTTGGCCATCAGTTCTTCATAGCGCTTTTTGGCGGAATATTTCTGGTAGCTGAAAATCCGGTTTTCCAGTCCCACATATTGCAATTCGGTCAGGTATTTACCAACTTTCAGCCATGCATTAGCAGATTCATAAAGCGCGTCGAGGTTAGCTTTTTTTATTGCCAAAAGCTCCACATCCGTGAGCGCCTGAATTGCTTCTTCGGTCGGTTTTCCAGTGATAAGGGATGAAAATGCAGTCATCATATTTCCTTCGAAAGTAAGGCAATACGTTATTTCTTCGCCTTTGTCGGAAAGATAAAATGAGCGCAGTATCCCGCTGCTGATGTACACGACTTCGTCACAAACTTTCCCCTCCCGGATCAGAAAATCGCCCTTTTTAAGTGTTCTTTTGGTCATGTATGGGTCCAGTTGATTCAGCTCATCGTCGGTGAGCATGTTCAGCTGTTTGAAAAATGCCTTCATTAAATTCTTTCTTTTGCGTAAATACGTGGCATAAAGGTAACTGAAACCGGTAAACTTACACTTCCATGCTCTTTACCTTACCAGGCATGCAGTAAAACAAGTATAAAATATGATAAAAATTGATCGTCCGAATCTGGCCGATGCGCCTTCCTGGTATCCTTATTTTTTCGGTTTGACGAGCGGAAACGATTTGATAGAGGCTTTGCAGGAGAATAAAATGCAGATGATGGAGCTGATCAAATCCATTCCTTTTTCAAAGGAAGATTTCAGTTATGAAGCAGGTAAATGGACGATCAAACAGGTTTTTATTCATCTGGCGGACGACGAGCGTTATTATGCTTACAAAGCTTTTTGTTATTCGAGGCGGGTTAATGTTTATCTTGAAGTTCCGCAGGGCGATCATTACCGCAAAGACTTCAACGCGCAAAATCGCACGCTAGCGGATATTGCCGATGAGCTATTCACCGTACGCGACGCAACGATCAGTCTTTTCAGCAACATGACAAATGAAATGCTGGATTTTAAAGATTTTCCAAACGAAACCGTTTACACCGCAAGAAGTTTGGGGTGGATGGCCGTTGGTCATAACGTCCATCATTGCAGGATGATCCGGGAAAAGTATCTGGGGGACTATAATCTGTAATTCTGTTGCTAATCCGTTTATTCAGGCAATGGGAAAGGGTTTATTTTTTGTGAGGGAGAAGAAATGGCACGTAAAAAACTTTCCAGCTGCACGCGTTCTGTTTTGGATAAAGACAGTTTTTGTAGAATGGGTGAAGTTACCGGTCGCATGGACTCGTCCACTTTTACCACTTTTTGAATGGGCGAAGGATTGCCCAGATTGTAGTACTCAATAACATCAACGAGTGTCGGGAAATTGCCATGGTGCATCCAGGGCCCTGTGCTGTTGGTTTCTCTTAATGAAGGCGTGCGAAATTTGCCTATATCTTCCTTCTTCCGGCTCTGGTTGTACAAACCGAAATCCTGCATCTTGGAGCCGTACAAAGTTTGCCCGTCATTATGAAACTGATTGTCTGAAAAAAGGGGGGTGTTGTGGCAGTTAATGCATCTTGCTTTGGTGCGAAACAGGTGCAAACCCATCACTTCGTCGTCTGTCAGAGATTTTGAGTTGCCGCTGATAAAGCTGTCAAACCTCGTTTGTTTGCTTACGATTGTCCGTTCAAACGTAGCAATGGCTTTTTGAATGCGGTCTGTCGTAACTTTGTCGGAGCCGAACGCTTCGATAAAATAGGATCGGTACCCCTTAATTTTACGGATATTTTTCTCCATGGTTTTCAGGTTCTGGGCCATTTCCAAAGGATCCTGCACCGGAAACACAACCTGTTCTTCAAGACTTGCCGCCCTGCCGTCCCAGAATAACCGTTGGTAGTGGCCGGTGTTCAAAATCGTCATCGCATTTCGTTTTCCGTTTTGCCGGTTATGACCAAAAGAAAGGTGGCGCCCATCGCCCCAACCTAATTCCGGGTCATGACAGGAAGAGCAGGCAATTTGTTTGGATGCGGATAACCTCGGATCGAAAAATAAAAGCCTGCCTAATTTCACCTTTTCCGCTAAATAAGGATTGCTTTCGGGAAATAAGGGCTTTTCAAGCAATCCGATATCGCTGAAATTTTTGACGGTTGTGTCCAGGTTTGGCTTTGGCCATATCGCCGGGTTACCGCTGCTGTACAAATTTCGCAGTTCCGTTGCTGAATACTCTTTTTCAAAAGCAAACGCGGAAATCAGGATATAACCGGACAAAATGAAAATGAGAAATGGCCTCATGGTTCGATGGAATAAAGTCAGCCAAGCGCGAAAGGCACTCAGCTGGCTCACAATGAAAATTAGTTAAGTGTTAAGGCGTCAACACTCAGTTTGTATTTGCGCGCAACAGACGATTTTCCCCCGATGGAATTTTCGTTGAAATAAACCGTCAGATCGATCACCTTCGTTTCTTCGTCGTACGTACCCTGCCCACTGATACCGATTGAGATGGTCGCCGGATTGCCACTTTTTTTAGTCATCACAATATTCTGGGCAACAACTTTAACGGTTCCCTTTTTGGCTGCGGTCGCGTCCGGGAAAAACTGCAAAACCTTTTCTGCATTAATTCTTGCTTCCTTGATGTTACTTGTTCCCAATGTGTCCGCGTAAATCGTGGTCATGCCAAACAGGTTTACTCCGCTTTCTTTTACATAAGGGTTGGTAAAACCGAGATAACTCGGCTCATTCTGCGGAATGGTTGAGAAATGCGAACCGATTTTTGCAGTCCATTTGCTGGCAGTTGAATCGTAGCGGTAAACATTTAACTGGTAGTAAGCATCACTTTTGTGAAAAGTTTCGATCACTTTGGCCGAGGCTTCTGCCGGTTTTTCTTCAACAACCGGAGTCGGGTTACTTTCAGAATCTGAGCATGCGGTAGCGAAAAAAAGCGCAACGAAGGCTAACGGAATTAATTTATTGATTTTCATTTGTATGGTTTTTGTAATGATTAAAATTGAAAAGTCTGATGCTAATATCCCGGGTTCTGGCTGATCATCGGGTTTACCAATACGGTGGCAGCCGGCAGCGGGAGGATGTAATAAGGGGATGGGTATTTGAAACTGCAGGTTGGCGCGCTGCAATCCGTTCGGGTCAAATCCTGTTTGCGGCGTGAGAGGTCGAACAGCAAAAACCCTTCGTAGTTGAGTTCCTTGCGTCTTTCCAGTAAAATTCGGTTGATAACAGTCTGTTTGTCTGCACTGTTTTCGGAAGCAGCTTTCGGGTCAGCTCTTTGAGCAATGGTGTTCAGATCGAGGTTAGCCTGCGTAAGGTTTCCAAGTTCCGCTGCCGCTTCGGCCCTGATCAGGAACATTTCTGAAATCCTGAGCACCTTAATTCCTGTGGCCAATGTACCTCCGGTGGGGTATTTTTTACAGAAACTGAATGATGTTCCGTCAATGGTTTGTTTTGCATAAAAGCTGTCACGGTTTCGTACGTCGGTCGTTGTGTACAGATCCAGAAGATCGTTTGTGGCCGCCATTTGCAAAGTACTCGGCGATGCGTTCACCGTTGTGATGTCAAAATAACTTCCAAGACTGGTTCCGGAAGTAGCGTTGGGGACTGAAACCTCGAAAATCGCTTCCGATGTATTTTTCTGGGTCCATGCATTAACATATTCTGCATTCGAATACAGTTTAAATGACCCGCTTTTGATGACTTCGTCGGCATAGTTGTGAGCAAGTTGCCAGGATCCTTTTTGCAGATAAACTCTCGCCAGCAAGGCTTTTACAGAAGCCGGGTTCATGTAGTTTTTGGCATTGCCAGCGGTGAAAACGGGCGTACTGTTATCGAACAATGTTATTGCTTCATTCAGATCATTCACAATGGCGTCGTAACAGGCAGCAACGGTTGAACGCGCGCGGATTGACTCAGCGAGTAGAATGGGTTTGAGATTCAGGACAATTCCCGGATGGGAGGCGTCAGCCGTGTATTGATAAGGCTGGGCATATAGCAACAGCAAATCGAAATGAATCATGGCGCGTAACGCAGTCGCCTCCGCCACCAGACGATTTTTTGTCTTTTCGGTGCCGTTGCTAATCGCAGGCACGTTGGAAATGATGTTGTTTAAATTGTTCAGGATCGCATAAAGCTGGGTATAGGTGTTGTTCATGTCACCCGCGTCCGGATCGGCTGCGAAAAAGTAAACGTCGCTGAGGGCTACGTTGCTGATCCGTGCATATTTTACGTTGCCGCCTGCAATATCAGGATAAAGTAAGCGGTTCCCGTTGAGGTATGCGGTTTCAAAAAGGGAACCGTAAGCACCTGTCATGGCTACCTTAGCCGCTTCAAAATCCTGAAAAGTTTCTTCCAGTGAAATCTTGTTCTGCGGCTCCTTATCCAGCAAATTCTGGCATCCGGTAAGGACTGTCAACAGTAGCGGAAGCAGATATGTCGTGATGTTTTTCATATAACTATCGTTAAACCGGATTAGATACCGATGTTGATTCCAATGGTAATCGTCCTGGTTTCCGGTGTGGTAAACCTGATTTCGCGGATTCCGTTTCTGCCCTCGGGACTTTTCTCTTTATACCAGTAGGCAAGATTGGTGGCATTCAGGTAAGCCGACATTTGTTTCATTTTCAGGCGCTGGGTTATTGTTTTGGGCAACTGATAATTCAGCGTCACGTTTGACAATTTGATATTGGTCAGGTCATGGAGATATCTCGAAGAGTTTTTGACAAGTCTTTTTTCAATTGACAACTTCGAAACGGGCGCTACATCGCCCGCTTTCTGCCACCGATCGATCAGGTTGATGTTCATGTTGGTATTTTGCAGGTTAAGTCCGTCAGCGTAATATCTGGTCGACTGCATAAAACTCTCACCCAGCGAATACAGGATGTTCAGTGTCATGGAAAAATTTTTGTACGACAAGGTGTTGATCCAACTGCCCTGTGCCTTAGGCAGGCCGTCGCCGAGCTTAACCCAGCTTGATGCCGGGTAGGTACGGATGGTCGTCCGGTCGACAATGGATCCGTCCGGTGCGTAAAATTGCTCCTGACCTGTTTCCGGATTCACGCCGGCCCATTTGACTCCCCAGATCGCGGAGGTACTATATCCTTCTTTCGTTGCAACATTAGGTTCGCCTGTGGTGGATTCGGTGCTGGCATAGAGCGTTGTCAGTCCGTTATTGTATTTCAGGATTTTGTTTTTATTAAAGCCCATTACGAACACAGACCGCCAGTTGAAATCCTGTTTTTCAAAAAAGACAGTCTGCACGGAAAGGTCCAGGCCCTCGTTTCGCATGGTGCCGGTGTTGGCTGAAATTGTCGTAAAACCAGTTTCCTGAGGAACGGCGATATTGGAAATCAGGTCCCGAATGGTGTGGTTGTAATACTCAACGGTTAAAGATATTTTGTCAAAAAATGTAACGTCAAGACCCGTGTTTAACTTGAAGTTTTTCTCCCAGCCCAGATCCGGGTTTGGAGCTGCGGCGCCATCAGGGATTGCTGCTACTTCGCCATTGTAATTTCCGTAGCTGAAATTATAGAGGCCTCGGGCGGCATAGGATCCAATGCGGGAATTCCCGGTTGAACCATAACTGGCCCGCAATTTTAAAAAAGTGAGGGTTTTGTTTTCCTGTAAAAAAGCCTCTTTGGAAAGAATCCATCCCAGTCCTACGGCCGAGTTAACAGCTACTTGCCGGTCGTTGCCAAAGATGGACGACTGATCGGAACGGATACTGGCCGTCAGAAAATATTTTTTTGCAAAATCATAACCGGCCTGTCCGTAATAGGAGATGGTCGCATCTTCCTGTTTGGATGAAAAGGAGGTACGGGTGGTTGCCTGGCTCAGTTCACGGATACGGTCATAGGAAAACCCTAAACCGGAACCTCCGAGTAAAACCGTTTTTTCGTCTTTTACTTCATAACCAGCCAGAATATTGACACTGTGTTTGCCGGAAAAAGTCTTGTTGTAATTTCCCTGAAGATAACCGAGCCAGCCAAAAGTCTGCCGGTCAAAAATTTTCAGGTTTCCGTTCGTGCTGTTTCCGGTTGCATTTTTGGCAGATTTGTAAATCGTTTGTTTCCCCTGAAGATAATTAGTACCGATCGTTCCCGAAATGGTCAGGTCCGGTGTCACGGAATAATGCAGGTTGGCATTTCCGTTAAAAGCCAGCTTATTGCTTTTATCTTCGTTCTGTGCCAAAACAGCGAGCGGATTTGGAATTCTCAATAGTTCGGTGAAATTCCCCTCGGCATCATAAGGTGCAAGATTGGGCGGGAGATAGGCGTCGTTTTCATAATTGTCCAAGCCGTTTTTTACCAACAGGGAAGGGGACAGGGTTATTCCGAATTTGAATTTTTCAGAAACGATATTGTTTACTTTCAGGCTGAGGTTCATCTGTTGCAGGTTGTTGCCAATGGAGCCTCCCTGCTGGTTTCGGTAGCCGGTGGAGAAACGGTAAGTTAGCCCGTTTTTTCCGCCCGACAGGTCCGCGTTGATGTTGTTATAGGTGGCATTTCGGTTGGTCAGTCCAAGCCAGTCAGTATTTTGCGTGGCGCTTCCGGCTTGCTGTGCAGCCTGAGATTCGGTGAATCCGTCGTTTAGCAATGCCTCCTTTTTCAGGATGTAATATTGCGGCCCGCTTAGCAGCTTCATGCGGTTAACGAAAGTAGACACACCGGAGGAATAGGCGATGTTGCCCGTTGTTTTGCCCTCCCGTCCTGATTTGGTCGTGATGATGATAACGCCATTCGCGGCGTTCGCTCCATAAATCGTCGTTGCCGATGCATCTTTCAGAATCGAAATCGATGCGATATCCTGCGGATTGATTCCGGCAATCGGGTTCAGCAATGTCTCGCCATTGAAGTTTCCCGTGGCATCACCGACTTTTTGCTCCTGTACCGGAATCCCGTCAATAACAAAAAGAGGTTGCGTGGAAGTCGTTCTGCCGCTGCCAATGGGCGTCAGCGTTCCCTGCCCGCGGATGTTGATTTTCACGGGCGTACCAAGTCCTGTACTCGGCTCCACGTACACACCGGCTGCGAGCCCTTCCAGCATTTTATCCAGACTTTCGATTGGGCGGTTTACCTGTAACTGTTTTGCTGTTATCTGGGAAATGCTTCCGACGACTTCCTCCTTTGGCGTGCCGTTTGTATAGGCGTTCGTGACGACAACCTCGTCCATTTGCTGAAAATCAGTTTCCAATGAGACGTTTATCACATTTCGGTCCCCAAGTGGTGACGAAACGAAGGTTTTCATACCTACCATTTTGAATTCAAGCTGCGTTTTGGAGAGATCGTTAGCCGTGATGACCCCGCTGAACTTACCTGATAAATCGGTTATGGCAAGCACTTTCCCATTTGAAATCCGGACCGTTACCCCGGGCAAACTTTCCCCCGATTCCTTATCGGTAACAGTCCCGTTAACGAGGCGCCTGGAAGCGGTCCTGACCAAAATCCGGTTTCCTTCGAGGCGAAAGGTCAGCTCGGCGGTGTTGGCCAGATCGTTGAGTGCTCCGGTTAAACTTCCCTTGTGGACAAAATCGTAGCGTTTGCGCAGGTTTATTTCTCCGGCATCATAGTTGAAATGGACGTTTGCCTGTTTTTCTATTTCCGAGAAAATATCTGCTAACGTGCCTTTGTTTAATTTTATGGCCAAATGCTGGCTTCGGACGGGATGAATGAGCAATAAACACAAACCGATCAGACACACATATTTGTATAAATCGCTTCTCATTTTTCTGCGCTTAAATAGATGATTTTGTTATTGATCCGGTATTTCAGGTGTTTGGAAAAACAGATGTTTTCAATGACCTGGATAACCGATTGCTGATGGAAAGTTCCGTTATAATTCCAGTTTTTATCGGGACTCTGATTGATCAGCTTATATCCATACGTCCGCTGGATTCCTTTGGCGACGGCAGCAAAATCGGCATTTTTGAAAACGAGTTTATCTTCTTTCCAGCCGGTTTCTGACTCGATGTCAAACCCGGATTCTTTCAGCGTTTTTTGCGAAGCGTCGTAACTGACCTTTTGGCCCGGCATCAGCATGACCTGATCGTTAGCAGTTGTTACTTTTACCTTACCCCTGACAAGGGAAACCGATACGTTTTTATCCGGATCGTAAGCAGAAATGTTAAATTCGGTACCCAGTACTTGTGTGTTCAGCGCACCTGCATGCACAATAAAAGGTCTGCTGGCATCGTGAGCAACTGAAAAATAGGCTTCGCCATCCAGCTTTAATTCACGTTTTTTTGATGAGAATGATTTTGGGTAATGAAGCGTACTTCCGCCGTTGAGTACAATAACGCTGCCATCAGGAAGCCGGACCCTGGATTTTTTACCGTCAGGGTTTTCGTGCTTTAGCCATTCTACGGCAAGCTCAGGAGTGTTTTGAAAACGTTGTTTATATAAAAAAGTAACGCTGATGCTGAGGATCAGGAAGATCGAAGCGGCCAGTGACCAGTAGTAATTTTTTCTGGCGGGCGTGAGTGCGATAACCTGCCTGTCCGTTATAAAGGATTGCATTTTTTGCTTTTCCAGATCAAACTCGTCTTGGGCCAGTCGGATGGCAAGCATGTCAATCAGTCTCTCGGCGGCGGCTATTTCATCAAGCTTTTCGGGATTTAAACGCCCCCAGTTTTCCCAGAAAGCCACCGCTTTCGGATCACGTTTAAGATGATACGCGATGAAAGATTCATCTGCGGCAAAATCTTCGGCTTTGTAGTTGAGATAATCCATACTGGTATTGTTTGCATACCAGTGCGGAAAAGCGGCTTTTTTTACCGGATCTTTTTAGGTTTTATTTAGAGAAAGATTTTGAAAAGGAGTTTTGTTGGTGTTAAGGCTCTGTATATCAGTATCTTGGTTTTGATACGAAACGACTTAAAAAAGAAAGAATAAAAGGCTGCTTAGTACTTTCAAATGCAGACGCAGGGTCTTTAGTGCTTCTGACACTTTGTTATAAACGGTCCGGGGCTGCAATTGAAGCTGTTCCGCAATTTGCTCATAGTCCAGCTGTTCGTAGTATTTCAACCGGATGATTTCCAGTTGTCCGGGCGTAAGCCGTTCAAGTGATTTTTTTAACTGGTCCCTTGAAGCGGAATCAGTTTGCTGCTCGATTAACAAATCTTCGTACGAGCGTTCGAACACCAGTGACTGAATATGTTCGGGAGATAATGAAATGTACTTTTTTTCGAGTTCTTTGAGGATTTTCCTTTTGAGAAAGGTGGCCAGGTACGCCTTTGGGTTTTGGACCACGGAGAGCTCCGTTCTTTTGGCCCAAAGTTCAAAAAAGACTTCCTGAATGGTATCTTTGATCAGATCCTTGTCCGGATAAACGCGAAAACCGAAAGAATATAGTGCCTGATAATGTGTCTCGTATAAGCGCATAAAGGCCTTTTCATCGCCCTGCGTTATCCTATACCAGTCATTAAATTCCGTTTCGTTCTCCATATCAGCCTGCAAAACTAGTGCTTTTATTTAGAATGAATACAGATAAATTTCATTATTTTAAATTATTCAAGAAGGTCGTTTGTTAATTTACTTATATTCAAATAATTAATTGATTTTGTTTGTGACTAAACTGTTTTTAATGTCAGCTGGAATTCCATCCCGGTACTGACATTCGTTTTAACAGAAATCTTACAGGAAATAGCTTTGGCCAAATCCCTTATCAGATAAAAACCAAGACCTGTTTTGCAGCCGGATACCTCGTCTTCGCTGTAAAGTGCATGAAGCTGCTGCTCGGTTGCTCCCGGACCATTGTCGAGAATCGCCAGGATGATCTGGCCATTTTCCTGTTTTGCCTCCCATTTAATGCTGGCATCAGGTGTTTTTCGAAGTGCCTTGATCGCATTGCTGGTCAGGTTTTGCATGATCGTTTTCAGATAATCTTCATCGGTCACGACCGTCAGGTTATCGGGATTGTTGAAATGAAACGATACGTTGCCGGTACCGGCAAAGAATTTTCTGATGTAATTAAAAAGATCTTCCACGGGTATGGATTTGACCTGCGGTTTGAAATGCTGCATTTGTCCTTTGCTCCAAAGCAGCATCGATTCCATGTTTTCCAACAGATCTTCGGCAGATTCCGTGATCCTTTTCTGGTGCATTTCGGCCAGTTCGGGCGTGAGCAAATCGGGTTCTTCTTTTTGGAGGTGCAGGAAATTGATCAGGTTTGCAACCGGACTCCGCAGATCGTGACTTAGAATGGCAAAAAATCGGGCCTTGATTTTATTCGCCTCATCCAGTTCGCTGTTCAGATGTAAAAGGGTTGTGTTGGTCCGTTTTTTGGTCTGATTTTGCCAGTAAAGTAATGCCCCGATAATGGTCAGCAATCCCAGTCCGACAATCAGCCCGAGCCGTAACTTTTTTTGCCCTTCCAGTTCCAATTTATTGATTTCAATCTGTTTATCGCGAAGTTCAATTTCGCGCTTGCCTTCCAGTTCCGCAATCTCATTTTTACTTTCCTGCGAGTAAAGTGAATCCTGAACCGACTGAAAGGTCCTGAAATTGATGTAGGCACTTCGGTAATCACCTGTTAGTGCCTGCAATTCAGAGAGATTGGCAAGGAAATAAGCCCTCGATCCGATTTCTCCTTTTTGGTCACTGATGCGAATGGCTTTTTCCAGATAACTCCTGGCCCGGTTAAGTAAGTCGTTTTTGGTAGTCCCCGAATTTTTTGATGAACCCTTTTTTGCAAGATCAAAATAAGCAACACCCAGCGTCGCCAGATTGTTGGCCGCATCCAGATGCATCGGATTTACCTCGTTCCAGAGTTTTTCAGCCTTTTTGCCGTAAGCCAGTTTCAGAGCATCATCAGTGCCTGCTAAAATCGCCAGGCTCGAATAAGATTTGGCCAAACCTTCCAGATTTCCGGATTTTTCAAGCATGGGAACGGCTCTCTGGTAAAAAGAGCGAGCCTTGGTTTCTTCTTTAATTTCTGTATAAATGGCTCCAATATTGGCCAGCGCATTACCCACTTCACGGGGAGAAGTGGACGGGTCTTCTTTGATAATTTCCTCTCTGAGTTTTAAACTTTTAAAGGCGTAATCCAGCGCCTTTTTATAGTTTCCCTGATAAAAAAATATGTGAGAAAGGTTATCGTAACAGACTGAGCTGAGAAGTTTGTCATTAAACGTTTCACTTATTTTTAAGGCCTCCAGATAATATTTTGTCGCTTTGGGATAATCTGAATTGAAGTTTTGTTCCGCGGCACCCATGTTGTTCAGCGTGGTGGCGATATTGAATTTATCGTTGGCTTTTTTGTGAATTGTCAATGCGCGATTGTTGTAGGCCATGCTGGAATCATAGTTGCCCTTATCGCTGAATGCGCGGGCAATGGACATGTAAAAATTGCCAATGGCACGGTTCCATTTTGCTTTTTCAGCATAGCGCAGCCCGGTGCGACTGTATTGCATAGCCCGGTCAGGATCTATAAAAAAATACTCATCCGAAATCCGTTTTAACATCCGGATTTTTAACGAATCATTTGTCTGCTTTGGCAGTTCTTTCACCAGCGAATCGATGAGATTCTGTCCCAACTTTTGTGCAAAACACTGGGTAGTGATCATTAACAGCACAAAAATTCCGGATAGTATTTTCATAGATCTTTATTTTAAATGCACCAAAACGTCTTTATAACTCCGTCCCACCGGCAAAGTATAATCCTGGATGAAAACCTGCTGCGGCGTGATCTTGTCTATGTAATGACGCTGCACGGCGTAACTGCGATGGATGCGGACGAAGGAATTGAATGCCGATTCGAGCAGCAGGTTACCTATGGACGATAACACGCAGTGTTTTTTGGTGGTTGTTACAATTCTGGTATAATCTTTCAACGCTTCCAGATACACAATATCATGCAGGTTAATCTTGATCTGATCGTGTCCGTCCTTGATAAAAACAGTGCTGCCGCCGAGGCTGTAATCAAACAAAGAAGCTTTGTGCCTGATCTCAAAATAATTTTGCAGTCGCGTCATGCAAAGGTCAAAACGCTCCTTTTTTAAGGGTTTTACCAGAAAATCGAAGGCTTCTGCATCAAAACTTTCGGCGGCGTAATCCGGGTAGGCCGTGATAAAAATGCACACGGGAATATCCATCATCTGCCCACGAAAATCCAATCCGTTCAAATCAGGCATATCAATGTCGGTCAGCAGCACGTCGATGTGTTTGTGCTGAATTTTTTCAAACGCTTCCACTGCGGACGAAAAGCTGCCGGAGATATTCAGAAAAGGGTATTTTCTTGCAAAAGACAGCGCGGTGAGCCGGTCTATTTCATTGTCGTCGATGATGACGCATTGGTAAGCTGGAACATTCATGTTTGGCGTATAAAATCCTTTTCTGGCTGAATCAAAAATAATCTATTTTTTGACAATTGAGGAGGAATTTCCGTGTAATTGAGTTACCGGTCTATTTAAAACGTCGTTCGTCTATTTCCGATTGAAGCAGGGCTTCCCTAAGCATAATTTTGAATAAGTATTTATCTCAAAGCCAGACGTTTTATGAAAAAGCTTTTCTTTCTCACACTATTGATTGGATTGCTGTCGTGCTCCAAGTCAAACAATGACCCCGGACCTGACGATCCGGGTAATACATCCACAGACCCTGTAACGGTCGAGCCATCTTCGGAAATTGGAAAAGGGCAGCCGGGTGTGGTTGGTTTGAGCGGTATTGATGCCTGGGATAAACTTCCGGCTTCTGAAAAAAACAGGATAAAAGGATGGAATACCATCTTCATGCACCAGTCGGTGGGTGGTGACCTGGAAGACGGTGCGGAAGCCAATGGTTTTAAATTTGAATATTTTGACCTGTCATCAGCACCGAAAGGACTCTGCGGCAATGTGTTCAGTGTTTCAAATGGTGATCCGGTGGGCAAAATGGCGGAGTTTAAAAAGAACGCGCTGGCACATAAGTCGGTGCTGAAAATTGCAGTCTTCAAATTCGGTTATGCCGATATCAACGATGGAAACATCGAGCAGGTGAAAACTGCCTACAAACAAATGGTCGATGAGCTTCGTGGGCAAATTCCCAATCTGAGGTTCATTCATATCACACCGCCTCTGATTTACATTGTGACAAAAGATGATGGTAACGCGGCAAAAATGGCTGTGGCGCAATGGATGAAGGACACCTTCAAAGATAAGGATGTGATTTATGAACTGGAAGAGATTGAGTCAAACAACGGAAGCTGCAAGCTTGGGAATGTCCTTCGAATTTGTGATGAAAACCGTTCAACAGCCGGTTGTTCGAGCAAAAACCAGGGCGTAGATGCAGCAGAAGGGCAGGGACACCTCTGTGAAAAGGCAGCCGGCCGTATCAGCAAGGCATTTTTAATGAGTATTTATAACGCAGGTAAATAAACAAAATCATGAAAAAGCTAATTTCTTTTTTGGTACTTTCGAGCATCATGTTTCTCAGTGGAGGAGCTGGTTGCAGCGAGAAAAATGAAGATCCGACTCCAGACAATTTTTTAAGTATGCTGGGCAAATGGAGGCTGGAAAAGTATGTGTTAACGAGAGAATTGACGGATGGAAGTGAAAAAGTATCTTTATGGCATGCAAAAGATCATGCGGTAAATATTGTCTGGGATTTCAAAAGCGACGGTGTTTTTAAGGCATCATACGGAAGCAAGGAGTTACCAGGGAACTGGGATTTGAAAGTGCAGAAAGGTAACGCCGAGATTATTAACAATGCTATACTTACGCTTAGCGGTCAGGCTGCCAAAGAGGCAGCCCAGACGGTTTCCAATAAGGATATATTGGTGGGCAAGCTGACCGCTGCCAGCGATATTAGTGGTACGTATTTTATAATTACTTACGATGTAGATGTTTCGCTAGGTTATACAACCGATGGGAAAAAAATAACGATTTCTTATACTTACAGGAAAATATAAATCCGCTAAAACAGTCGCACGATGGACACGCAGAAAGTACGGTTTTCATGGGTCTGGATTCTCCTTTTACTGGCCGGATTTAGCTGGGGTGTTTACGAGTGTAAATATTATTACAGCAAATGGTCCGACTATCGTGACCGTCCCTGGGCATACAGCCGTGAGGAGCATGCGAAGCTGCTGGTCGGGCATTGGGAGGGTAGCTTCCGGGATCCTGATAATATTGCAAAAACTATAAAACTGGAAATTTTCGAACCGGTGACCGAAGAAGAAAGAAAGGCCAAAGCCAGTAAACGTAGCAGACGCAGGGGAGGTATCCGGCATAAGGATAAACGAGGTTTTGATGGCATTGCAACAGTTACCAGCAAACTGGGAGTTGAGGAATATGAAATTTACGGCGCTGTGGAAAAGGACGATGATCATCAACTGCATTTTAGTTTCAGAGTTGAAGACGAAACGAAGCGGGTCCTGCCAAATTTTACTTTGCTGGAAGCACAAAAAGGGAAGTGGCTGGAAGATAACCTCACGCTGACCTTAACATTTGGTTACAACAAAGCAGACGGGTCCAGTTTTTCAAGCAGTGCAGATCCAAGGCATAGCAAAGTTGTTGCTGTAACGCTCGGCAGACGAGGGAAATAACAACGCTTTATCCATTTCAAGTCATCGGGGCCATTTTGGTCTCCTGAATGCCTGTGCTTTAAGTTTAAAAACGACAAAAAATACATCACCAACAGGACCAATTTTTGTTATGAAAACGATCATCGATTTATACAAACCCGGCAATTTTTCTTTGAGAGTAAAATGCTGCTGTCTGATTTTGATTGGATTAATATCTTGTTCGAAGGATGAAGAACAGGAAACAGTCCCGGATGTGGTCACTGCCTGCCGGCTTCTGAAAGTTAGTTATTCAACGATCGGCGCGGGGTACCTGAGCAATGACTATACGGCCACAAGCGAATACAATGCTGAAAACCAATTGTTTCGTGTCGTGAACAATACAAAAGCCAAGGCCAACAACGGAAGTGAAACCAATAATGTCTCCACAATTACTTACGAGTACGACGCGAATGGTTTTGTGACCAACGAAAAGAAGGACGCCAATGAAAACAATGCGACCCGCACAGAGAACAATTCTTCTACTGTTCAGTACGGTTACAAGGATGGGAAACTGGTGACGGAGAGTCGGGTTAGCATTTACAAAACCACTTATAAGGATTCTGGAAAAACAGAGACATATACGTACAACGAGCTGTTAACCTTCGAATATGATTCAAATGGCAGGCTTTCGAAGTTGATCAGCAAGAACACTTCTTCGTCGGGAGGGCAGTCCGTTTCTACGCGTCTTTACAGCAACGGGAAAATCACCCGGATTCTTTACCAGGGCGGCAGCGATCCTGAGGAGGATTATTACACGATTTCTGACGGGAAGATCATTCAGTATAAAAACGGCGATAACCTGCAAATTTATAAATACGACGGACAGAACCGCCTGGTAAAAACGGAGGCCTGGAGCGCCGGAAAACTTACTTCGTATATTGATCAAGGTTATGATAATCAGAAAGTGCCGGTGGAAACGAGCCCCGAGTTGTTTTTCAAAGGTTGGCCAAGAGAGAAAATTTTAACGGGTGAGTATGGGAATGTATCAAACAACATCACGTCGGTGAAAATCAGTACGGTGAAGGCAACCGGCACTACCGAGGATGCCAATTATTCTTTCCGGTATGAGTTCAATAGCCGGGGCATTCCGGTGAAAGCAGCATTATCCGGTACTTATTCGGGCAGGTCTCTTGCCGGTGAATATCGCTATGACTACATCAACTGTAACTAGTATACCTTTACACTGGCCATGAAAAAGTCACTGATCTGCCTGTTTGTCGTCGTTTTGTTCGTCCTGACGAATTGTAAAAAAACGGAACCGGAAACTGACGAATGTGCTGACGATCCGACCGCTTGCGGCTGTCCCGAGGCGCCGGTGGGGTGCGGAGAAAACGAAAATCCGGCGGGAGAGACGATCAGCGGGAAGGTTTACATTGCGCCGAACGGAAATGATAACAACGACGGCACGGAAGCGAGGCCATTCAAGACAATTCAAAAAGCCGCTGACGCAGCGGATCCGAAGGGGTTGGAAATCATTTTACGAAATGGGACCTATGAAAGCAAAGAAATCCGGTTCAGGACTTCAAACCTTACTATTCATTCTTATCCGGGCGAGTGGGCGGTTATCAAGGCGGTTATCGGCATAGAAGATATTGCAAGCTGCCTGTGGTTTAGCGAACCTTCTATAAAAAACGTGACGCTGGAAAATCTGGAAATTATTGGCGGGTATTATTACGGACTGAAATTTGAGAGCAACTGGGACGACGCCCGCTCGGTACCTTTTGACAAACGTTTCGGGGTATCCAATGTCACCGTGAAAAATTGCAGGATTCATGACACGGGCCGGGATTGTATCAAGATCACACCGGGTTGCAAGGATATCAAAATCATAAACTGCGAGATTTACCGGTCAGGTGTAGGGCCTGCGAATGTAGAGGCGCAAAATGCCGAAGGGATTGATAACGTTAACGGCGATAATATGCTCGTTCGGGGTTGTTATTTTCATGATATAGCCACCAACGGTTTGTATGCAAAAGGCGGGGCGCAGAACTGCATTTTCGAAAACAATCTGATTGTGAATTGTGGGGAACTGGGCATGGCAGCAGGTTTTCTGGATACGGATGAGGAATGGTTTAACCTGGCTGCCAACCCGAATTATCAGGAAAGTTTTGACATAATCATCAGGAACAACATCGTGGTTAACGCAAAATGGGGAGGCGTGGGGCTTTTTGCGGCGGTTGGCGCAAAAGTTTACAACAATACTTTTGTGAATACAGGAGCAGAAACTTTTTCTCCCCTGCATATCAGCGCTGGCGAAATTTATACCAGTAATGCAGCCACTCCCAAAAGTCCGCCTTGTAAGGACCTGAGTATTATGAACAATATTTTTATTCAGTCTGCGGGTTCCGATCGCCCGATGATTCACCTGCGTGGTATGAACGATAATGCCGCGCCACCGCTGGCAGGTACGAATGTGATTGACTACAATATTTACTTTAAAACAGGAAAACCGGCCGTGTATCAAAATCGTGATGTCGAAGAAATGACTTTTGCGGCCTGGAAAACATCGACAAAATTTGATACACACAGCATGGAAACAGATCCGAAATTGGAGAGTAATTATCATCTCAAATCCGGAAGTCCGGCCATAAAAGCGGGAGTGGTTACCGATATTATCAGTATTGATTATGATGGCAACAACCGCAGCGGGAAACCTGACATCGGTGCGGATGAAATGGGCGAAGTTGCCTTAACCACACCTCCGGCGTCGGGTACAACAGGGACGGGGATAAAGTAAAAGGATGTTTGACGGTTCAAAATTTAATTCAATCTTTGACAGGGCAATTACGTTGTTCTATCGTCAATTGGAATATTCTGATCCTGAAATTTGTAAACTAACTTATCCTTTTACCATGAAGATCAAACACCTGACTTTCCTTGCGCTGGCTTTTGCTTTCGGTAACGAAAGTCTTTATGCACAAAAAAAAGGCAAACCCTTATTTCCCGAGCAACCGGGGATGGTCTCTTACACGTTCAGAAACAGCCTTGGCAAAAATACCGCGGCCACGCTGGATACGTTGAAGACGTTGGGTATCAAGGATATGGAGTTTTCTAGTTTGTTTGGAAAAACAGCGGCAGATCTTCGCAAATTGCTGGACGAAAGAGGAATTAAGTGTTCATCGTTTGGGGTAGGTTATGCGGACGCACTGAATAAAACGCAGGAAGTCGGCCAAAATGCGAAAGCTCTGGGAGCCAGTTTTGTACGTGTAGCCTGGGTGCCTCATACAGGGCCTTTTACACTGGAAGCGGCTGAAAAAACAGTAGCGGATTTCAACAAAATAGGCAAGCAGCTGAAAGAAGAATTCGGCCTTACTTTTTGTTACCACAACCACGGTTATGAATTTGAAAAACACGGCGATGGGACACTGATGGATTACATTATCCAAAAAACCGATCCGAAGTATGTAAGTTTTGAGCTGGATATGTTATGGGCGTTTTTCCCTGGCCAGGACCCGGCAGCGCTTATTGAAAAATATCCGGGTCGTTTCAAATTGGTGCACATGAAAGACCTCAAAAAAGGTGTGAAGGGTAATTTGTCAGGCGGAACACCGGTTGAAAATGATGTAGCCCTTGGGACGGGACAACTTGATATCCCAACGATTTTAAGAGCAGCGAAAAAATCGTCGATTAAGCATTTTTATATCGAAGACGAAAGCCCGAGTTATGCAACGCAGGTGCCGCAAACCATCGCATACCTGAAAAGCCTCACGTATTAAAAATCGAAAAGGTCCGCCTGTTTTCAAAGAAACAAGCGGACCTTTTGATTTATTTATCAGAGACTTCTATTTCTTTGAAGGTAAAGCCGCCCTTTTCTGCGACTACTTTCAATACGTTTGAGCCTTTTGCCAAACTGACATTTTTGATCTCAACCGTTTGCCAGGTTTCTTCTCCTCCCGTTTGCGGCACGGGTAGTTTGGCTACGGGTTTTTCATTGACTAAAAATGCGATCACGCCGTCTTTATTTTCTGCACTTACTTTAAGCTTTATAATAAAGGTTTTTTTGCTTTTAGCCTTAACAGAGTATTTCAGCCATTCGCCATCTTCAAAGCTGAAAACATAAGGCTCCCCATTTGTATCTGCCCGGATATCCACGCCATCATTCCGATAGGTATTACCCCGGTTTCCTCTGGTGTTAACGCCTGGAGTGTAATGATAACTGGCCGTATCTCTGTCGAAATAGGCCTGCCGTTGCGGACCCAGATCAAAATCCGTTGCCTTGATAATGGCCGATTTCGTGATGGTAACCGGCTTGAATGGTTTTGTCGTTTTCGAGTGAATTTGCCGGAACATCGCGTCAGTCACGTCGTGGTGGTAAATGTTATTTTCCAGTTTAAGGTTTTCAAGCAATTCGTCCAATATTTTTTGCGCTTCCGCAGCTGTTGGCTTTTCGCCCTTTTTCGACCAGTAGTTGACGAGTTTCTGATAACCTTCGGGTTGTTTTATTTCAAGCGGGTTATTTATTCCCATTTTTTTGTTCTGCCACCAGGCCCAGCCGATGTCGTTGGACTCAACCAGACCGATGGCCTCGGTAAACCAGTTGTTGCTGTTCTCGCCGGATTCGCCCAGCCAAAGCGGGACATTATTTTTAGCGCTAAGATCCAGGAAGTTCTGAATCGCTTTCGTCTCATTGAAGTTTCCGTATTTATGAAAACTCAGCACCGTGTTGTTATCCCAAAGCGGTAAAACGCCCCGGTAATTGTTTCCAAACCCGTTTCCCTCAATGATGATGATGTGTTTTTGATCTACTTCACGAATGGCTTTGGTGATATCCATCATGAGTTTGCGGAGTGGTTCGTTTTTGTTTTCAGCCGTTCCACGAAAATCTTCCTTGCTTTCAAAACCCCAGTTAGGCTCGTTGATGATATCATACCCGCCGATCCAAGGCTCATCTTTATAACGTTCGGCGAGTTTGCGCCACAAGGCAATGGTTTTTTGCTGATTCTCCTCACTTTCCCAGAGCGAAGGTTTGGCAGGATCCCGATCCGAAATCGCCAGGTCATTTCCTTGTCCGCCGGGTGTGGCATGCAGATCCAGGATCAGGTACATTTTATTCGCTTTACACCAGGCAAGCAAACTGTCCGTCATTTCAAAACCTTTGGAAAGCCAGGTATTTTGCCCTTTTACCTTTTCTTTTTCAACCGGCAGCGTGTAAAGATTGTAGTGCATCGGCAGCCTTATGGAATTGAATCCCCAGGCAGCCATGGAATCAATATCGATTTTGCGGGTGTGGTTCGCAAGCCATTTTTCGTAAAAAAGATCAGTCTCTTTGGGGCCGATCAGGTCGCTGATACTTTCCTTGATCCGGTATTGCTGCCCGAGAAATCCCAGTTTATACATATATCCTTCCTGCAATTGCCAGCCACCCAGGCCCATGCCGCGCAGGATCACTTTCTGATTTTTGTCGTCGACGATCAGTTTGCCATTGGTTTTCAAAATCCCTGTCCCTGAGCAGAAAGGACAGAGAGGAATATCAGTAAGCCTGATGAAAGAATTCGCAGTTGTTTCATGAATGTCAATTGGGCGCTAAAAAGTTTATAAGAGGTGACGATTAATGGAATTTTACCAGACATAAGTGCCCACAGAGCCGGGCTTCAATGTTGATCCGGCAACCTTTTTACCGTCCCTGAACGTGAAACTTTGTGTGGTATCTGTATCATTCAATACGATCAATACCTTTTTGCCATCCGGTGTTTTAAAGGCCACATTTGGGAGCTTATCAAGATAGTTCGAGGCGATTCTGACAGAACCCGGACGGACAAATTTGGAAGCATGAGCAACCACATAATAAGCCGGGTTGCGCGTAACCTGATCCTGATCAATCGTAATTCCGCCCAGACATTTGTTGCACCCGCCGCGATCTGTAAAAGGTTTGTATTCAGGATCTGAGGACAAATTCCATTCAAGCACTGTCCGGCTCCAGTTGCGTGTCGAGCCTATGGTCAGCTTCTTGATGTGATCAGGAAAGTCTTTCGCCAGATTCCCCGGTCCTCCCATCCATTGCTCCGTGAAATAAAGATTTTTATCGGGATGCGCCTTGTGTACTTCTGAAAGGGCTTCAATTTTCCCCCCATACAAGTGAAACGCAGAACCGTCGATGTACTTTTTTGCTTCCGGGTCATCGAGAATCGAAATCGGATAATCGGGCCTGTCGGCGTTGTGGTCGTAGATGATAATTTTTGTATCAATTTCCGCAGATTTAAATGCCGGTCCCAGGTTATTTTTTACAAATACTGCCTGATCTTTTGCCAGCATCAGTAAACTTGGATTGTTTCCCGGATGCAGTGGTTCGTTCTGAACGGTGATAGCGTCAATCCGGATGCCTTCTTTTTTCATCTCCTGAATGTAACGGACAAGATAGTTTGCATAAGCTCCATAAAACTCGGGTTTCAGGCTGCCGCCTCGTGTATCGTTATTATCTTTCATCCAGACGGGCGGAGACCATGGCGAACCAAGGATTTTAATCTTGGAATTTATAGCCAGAATTTCCCTCAGGACCGGGATCACATCTTTTTTGTCCGGTCCCAGATCAAATTGTTTGAGGTCAGTATCGGTTTGTCCGCCGGGTAAATCGTTGTATGAAAAAACGGTCTCATTCAAATCGGAAGCACCGATGCTCACGCGCAGATAACTGATCCCTATATTATTCCCTTCGACGGAAAAGAGCTCTTTCAAAAGTGCAGCTCTGCTTTGTGCGCGCATCTTAATAAGGTGTGAGGCACTTCCGCCAGTCAAGGTGAAGCCAAATCCGTCGATCTGCTGATATTTTTCTTTCTCGTTAATTTCAATAACAAGCCCTGCATCTGCTTTTTTAACAAACACAGGACCTGTTTTTTGCTTCTCAAATAAAGCCGATCCGTCCGTGTTGGTGAGCCAGAACGAAATTCCTTTTTGAGACTGGGCATTACAAAAATTAAAACTGAAAAGAGAAAGGGTTAGGAATAGTAATTTCAAACTCGCGTAGCGGTTATTCATAATGGCGTATTTTTTTCGTGAATGTGTTGAAATGACGCGTTTAGCGCAGAAAATTAATAGTGACAAACTTCGAAAATAATGTAATATATTGCGACTCCAAAGGTAAGCGGACCTGCACAGGTGAACTAATTAGCTACTACTACATTATTACTACAACACCCAATACATTGCATATTAAAGGCATTAAAGCACTGCATCACTACGTCATTCCATCATTGAGACTACAACAATTGCCAAGAATGAGAAGTGTAATTTTTTTATTTGTTTTTATCCTGTCGGTGAATCTCGTTTCAGGGCAGAATTCGATCGGTCTTCCCGAAGTTGTAAATTACACAAAACAACATTATAAAGGCGGAACTCAGAACTGGGCAATTCGTCAGGACAAGAACGGGATCATGTATTTTGCCAACAATGAAGGTCTTTTAACCTTCGATGGTATATACTGGCGGGTATATCCGTTACCCAATAAAACCAAAATCCGGTCGCTTGAAATGGGTACGGACAATCGGATTTATATCGGTGCGGAAAACGAGTTCGGGTATTTTTCCCCGGACGACAGCGGTACGCTGGTTTATGTTTCACTAAAAAAACTGGTACAGAAAAAAGACGAAGGTTTCGCCGATGTCTGGAATGTCGTGGAACTGGACGGGAAAATATTTTTCAGGGCTTCGAACCGGATTTTCCTTTATGAAAACAACACCATCACAACCTATAATCCAAATTCTACCTGGCGGTACATGGGTGCAAACGGCAAATTACTGATTGCCCAGGATGCGAGCAGCGGACTTTTAAAGTTTAATAACGGAAGATGGGAAGTTTTACCCGGTCAGAATCTACTTCCGGCTGATTATCTTGGGACTGCGATTGTCCCTTACGGAAAAAATACCTCCTTGCTGGTGACGCTGGATCATGGCATTTATATTTTGGGAGAGGATAAAGTTGCCAAACTGGAATCAGCCTTTATCAGTAAAATTACGAAGGAGAGAATTTACACCGCGACGCGCGTCAGCGATGACCTGATAGCCTTGTGTACGCAGCAGGGCGGCTGTTATACGATCAATAACAAGGGTGATTTTGTTTACCGTTTCAATAAAGCGGACGGGCTGCAAAACAATAATGTCCTGAGTGTTTTTCGGGATAAGGACCGGAATTTGTGGCTTGGGCTTGATAGTGGAATTGATTTTATTGCCAACAGCAATGCGATTAAAAATGTGTATCCGGCGATGTCCAAAGAGGGCGGGGGATATGCTTCTGCAATTTTTGAAAACAGGTTATATATCGGGACATCCATCGGTTTGTTTTACGCTGGGGTTGGTAAATTTGATGATCTGAGTCTGGTGAAAGGTGATTTTTCCTTTGTTCAGAATTCCAACGGGCAGGTATGGGGCTTGTCGGAAATCAATGGCAAGCTGCTGATGGCGCACCACGACGGGATTTTTCAGATTGAAGGCGCATTGGCTAAACCGATCATAAAACGTAACGGCTTTTGGGGATTTTTGCCTTTGTCGAGGATTTTCCCCGTATCTCATGTAGCCGTAGGAACCTATAACGGTATCGATTTTCTGAAATATGAGAACGGAAGTTTTCGTCAGTCTGGGCATGTGGCCAATTTTGACATTGCGGCCCGTTTTTTGTGCACAGATGCAAGAGATGAGCACGTGATCTGGACATCCCATCCTTACCGCGGTGTTTTTAAAATCACAACGGATGGTAAAGAAAAGGGCACTTCACGGTTGTATTCTGCCAAAGACGGCTTACCCTTATCGCTCAATAACAAGTTTATATACAAGATAAAAAATAAGGTACTGGTTACGACGGAAAAAGGTATTTATGAATACGATGAGCAGAGCGATCGTTTTCGCGAATCCGTTTTTTACAAAAATATCTTCAAAGGGATCTGGGTTTCACATCTGAAAGAGGACCAGGCGGGCAATATATGGTTTGTGCGGGATAAACAGCTGGGGGTGGTCGATATAACGGGAGTCAAACCACGGATTACTTACATTCCTGAATTGAATCATAAACTGGTTTCCGGCTTCGAGTACATTCATCCGATTGATAAGAATAACATTCTGTTGGGGGCGGAAAGGGGCTTTTATCATATCAATTTTGAAAAATATAAACAGAACAAAAACAATCTGGAAGTTCGGATTAGGACGGTCAGGGCCATCGGAAATTCGGATTCGCTGCTTTTCGGTGGATATTTCGGAGAAGTAAATGAAGTGAAAAAGCAGTCGGATAAGCAGGAGCTCCGTATCGATTATGGCCTGAATTCACTTCGTTTTGAATTTTCTTCGGCTTTGTACAGCCAGCAGTCCAACATTGAATACGCTTATTTTCTTCAGGGTTTTGATCATGCCTGGTCGGGCTGGTCGGGCAAGGGAGAAAAGGAATATACAAACCTGCCTGCCGGGACTTATGTTTTTCAGGTGAAGGCCAGAAATAATTTTGGTAATGAGTCCGCCGTATCTGCTTATCATTTGATTGTTTTGCCTCCCTGGTATCAGAGCATGTGGGCTTACATGGTTTACGGGCTCATGCTATTGGCACTCGGTTATGTCTATTATTTATGGCAGGAAAAACGGTTTGCCGCGCAGCAGCAAAAGTACCAGCAGGAGCAAAAAAGACTTCAATATCTTCACCAGCTGGAAATTGAAAAGAGCGAGAAGGAGATTATTAAATTGAACAATGAAAAACTGGAAGCAGAAATAACGCATAAAAACACGGATCTGGCGACTTCGGCGATGCACCTTGTTCAGAAATCAGAACTTCTGTCAAAGCTGAAAACTGACCTGACGCGAATCCTTAAAAACTCAGAAGACGAACAGGTGAGCGAGGAAGTCAAAAAGATGATCAAGGTGGTGAGTGAGGAAAATAAGGTAGATAAAGACTGGGGACAATTTTCAAAACATTTTGATAGCGTCCACAGTAATTTCCTGATTTCTTTGAAAGAAAAATACCCAAACCTTACGGCCACTGAATTGAAAATGAGTGCTTATCTCCGGATGAACCTTTCGAGCAAGGAAATTGCTCAGCTGATGAATATTTCGCTGCGCGGGGTTGAGGTAAGCCGTTATCGTTTGCGTAAAAAATTGCAGCTACCGACAGAAATCAATATGTTCAATTACTTTCTTGGATTTCATGTCGACGAATCAAAAGATAAAAGCCCGGACCAATAAAGGTTCCGGGCTTTTGTTCAGGATGTTAGGTTAATAATACTTTTGGCTGTCGGCTGTCGGCAATCGGGTAAGGGTGTGGCGATTGACCATTGACGAATGACGATTGACCATGACTATTGCCGATTGATTGCGGAGCATTGACTTTGGACTGTCAATTGCGGAAAGCCGACTGCCGAAAGCTGACCGCCGAAGTTATTTCGTTCCTCCCCATTCTTTGCTTTGCTGGATTTTGGTGTTTTCCATTTCCAGGAGCGGAATCGGCAGGATTTCATTTTTGCCGGCAACAAATCCTTTGGATTTTAGCACCGTCGGCGCATCACCCCAGCGAACAAGATCCATCCAGCGGTGGCCTTCACCGGCAAGTTCAAGACGTCTTTCCTTTTTGATATTTTCAAAAGTTGCTTCAACGGGTTTCAGGCCAACACGGGCGCGGACTGCGTTAAGCAAGGCTGCTGCTCTGCTCAAATCCCCGCTTCCGCGTACCAACGCTTCTGCTTCAAGCAGATAAGTATCGGCCAGACGGGTATCGTACATATTTTGCGGGAAGTTCAACTCCGGCGTTCCGGCTCCTGTCCAGCGGTTTGAGGTTCTCCCTGCAAATTTTTCAAGGAAGTAACCGGTGTTCTGATATCCTTTTTCGTAGGTCACCAGACCAGCTTTTTCAAGGCTGTCAAGGTTGGCGATGGTCGCCTGGTTACGCGGATCGAAGTGGATTGCGTTGAACAAATCAGGTGTTACAGGTAAAAAGCTCCATCCCGACACATAATCCGGTGCCGTTGTTGATTTGCGGTTATAACCACGAGGCCCCGTGATGATGTTCATGATATTTCCTTCGGTGCAGGAAACGCAGCTCCATGTTCCGGCAGACGTGTTGGTGTAAGAAATCTCAAAAATAGACTCATTGTTGAATTTATTGCTTGTTTTGAACAGGTCGGAGAAGTTAGGCAAAAGTTTGTACCCGTAAGCATTTGTCCCGCCTGGTGTTCCGTTCACTTTTGCAAGCTCCTGGGCCGCTTGTGCAAATTTCTTCTGGTATAAATAAACCTTTCCCAAAATCGCGTGTGCTGCTCCCTGGCCCGCACGTCCGCCTTCGGTTGCCGTATTGATCGTCACAGGAAGATCTGCAATGGATTCGGTAAGGTCCTTCTCGATTTGAGCATAAACTTCTTCCGGAGTAGCCTGCAACACGTCATACATCGCGCTAGTTTCTACCGGAACCGTGAACAGAGGAACATTTTTAAAGAGACGCACGAGCTCGAAGTAGAAATAACCGCGGAGGAATTTGGCCTCTGCCGTATATCTCTTTTTAAGCGTTTCGTCCATAGGAACGTTCGGAAGTTTTTGCAAAATGGAGTTGGCGCGGAACACACCTGAAAATCCTTTTCTCCATAGTTCGCCCTGCGGACCGGTTGTTGGATTAAGCGTGTAGTTGGATATCACCTGAAAATCCATGATGTCACTCGGACCGCCACCGCCTGCAAAATGATCATCGGAAGCCGCGTTCATGGTTGCAATCGTGGTTACGTAGCCGTTGCCCTGCCAGCCTACTACGTCGTAAGCGGCCACAATACCGTTAAAAGCTTCTTCCTGGTTGCGGTAATAATTTGCTTCCAGATTTAGTCCTTTGGGTTTAACTTCCAGGAAACTCTCGGAGCAGGAAAGTTGCATTCCGGCTGTAATTGCCAGAATAATAAGGTTTTTGCTATATTTAATTTTCATCATTTTCTTATTAACAATATTAGAAGCCAATGTTCAAACCAACCATGAATGAGCGAGCCTGAGGATAGATACCTTTGTCGATACTCAAAACACTGCCGCCGATTTCAGGATCATAACCCGAGTATTTTGTCAGTGTAAACAGGTTTTGGCTCATCACATAAATACGTGCTTTTTTCATCGCGATTTTGCTGATCAGTGCAGTAGGCAGGGAATAACCCAGCTGTAACGTTTTCATTCTGAAGAAATCTCCTTTTTCAAGGTAGAAACTTGACGGGTTCTGGAAATTCTTGTTCGGATCTCCGTTTACAATGCGCGGATAATCGTTGGAAGTACCCGGGCCGGTCCAGCGGTTAAGGGCGTCAGACTGCCAGTTTGCGTTGGCTATATCCAGACGGCGAAGTCCCTGGAAAATCTGATTTCCCGCAACACCTTGTCCGAAAATTACCAGGTCAAAACCTTTGTAACCTACATTGATTGTTAATCCGTATGAATATTTTGGGGTTGGGTTACCTATGAACGTACGGTCTGTTTCTGTGATCGTCCCGTCACCATTAAGGTCTTCCCAGCGGAAATCTCCCGGTTTTGCGTTCGGCTGTATTTTTTTGCCATCCTTGCTCACGTGGGCATTAACTTCTTCCTGAGTCTGGAAAATACCGGTTTGTTTGTAGCCGTAAAACGAGTTTATTGCATAACCAACCTGTGTTCTTGTGATAGGAGGGGCGCCCTGAAAACTTGCACCACCCGACAGATATTCAACGCCGTTTCCTAGGTTGGTCACTTTGTTTTTGATGTAAGACACGTTTCCGTTGACAGAAAAATCAACCTGTCCGATTCTTTTGCGGTAGCCCAGTTCAAGTTCAATCCCTTTGTTTTCCATATCGGCAATGTTGGCAGCCGGGTTTGAGATCGCGCCTACGTAACCCGGGATACGTGGATTTTGCAGGATATCTTTTGTCGCTTTTTTGAACCACTCAACGGTCAGGTTGATGTTTTGGAACAATGTCGCGTCAATACCGATGTTTGTCTGGCTGGTTTGCTCCCATTTCAAATCGGGGTTGGCTGGTGCATTGGGGCTATACCCGATGATGTAACTTCCTGAATTTCCGATGGTGTAATTTCTGCCGCTTCCGATAGTTGACAGGTAAGCAAAATCACCGATTCCGTCGTTACCAACCACACCATAACCTCCGCGCAGTTTCAGGAAGTTCAGCGCATTGTTTGTCGGGATAAAGTTTTCACGTGTCAGCACCCAGCCCAAAGAGAAAGATGGGAAAACACCATACTTATGGTTGGCACCGAAACGTGAGGAGCCGTCTCTTCTCACCAATGCCTGTACAAGATATTTTTCGTTGTAGTTATAGTTTAATCTTGCAAAAAGAGAGCTCACCGTGTGCAGCGCGCCTTCAGAGCCGTCGGAACTGCGCTGATCTGCCGGAACTTTAAAGTTTAGCGAAGCGTCTTGGAAATTGTCTGCCGGAACGTTAAAGAAGGTCACACTCGTCATCGTTGTGTTATTGTCTTTGTATGCCCCCTGGCCCAATAATACATTCACATTGTGCAGACCGAAGTCGCGTGTGTAAGAAACCGTGTTTTCCAGGTTATAGTCGATGCGGCGGTTGTTGCTTCTGTTGAAATTGGTTTGAGACGTAACCGAAGCCGCATTCAGCCAGGATACCGGCGTGAAACTCTCGTTACCCCAGAAAGAAAGTTTGCCACCCAGCGTAGTTTTCAAAACCAGACCTTTGATCGGCTCAGCCTGTAAATAGGTATTGCCGACGATGTTGTCGCTCCAACTGTAATTGCCTAACCGTGTTTTAATATACGCAAGCGGATTGCTCATTTCCTGACCTACCGCAGAGGAGATGCCATAGGGATTACCATTTTCGTCACGCACAATTCCCTTGTTGGTATACGGTGCTGCATTGGCAATGGCAGGATCTGTAATCACCGCCGGTGTGATCGGGTCAAGGTTGATCGCTGAACTTAACGGACCGCCAAATTCGCTGTTGGTGTTGCCAAGCCCGACGGATTTGTCGTGGGAGTAACCCAGGTTTTGACCAAAAGTAAGCCACTTCGCAATTTTGTGTTCAGAGTTCAGGCGGATGCTTGTTCTTTTATATTTAGAAATCGGCGTTGCTACAATTCCATCCTGGTTCAGTTGCCCGAATGACAGGTAAAACGTTGATTTTTCGTTACCACCACTGACACTTAATTCGTGATTCTGACGTTTTGCACTGTTATTGAAAATCAATGATTGCCAGTCAGTGCCTTTTCCAAATGATGATGGATTGGCATACACCGCGGGCTGACCAGCTGCCAGTGCTGCTTCGTTTCTGATTGTCGCATATTGCGTTGCATCCAACAGATCCAGTTTCCGGGCAGGAGCCGAAGTTCCGAGGAAACCGTTGTAGTTAACTCTGATTCCGCCTGCTTTTCCTTTTTTTGTGGTTACCAAAATAACCCCTGCTGCCGCTCTGGCACCATAAATGGCCTGTGAAGCCGCATCTTTCAAAACTTCGATGGATTCGATATCGGATTGATTAAGAAAACCAATGCCACCGTTATCCACCACCACTCCGTCAACTACCCAAAGTGGATTGTTATTGTTGAGTGTAGTCACACCACGTACACGCACGGTTGCGGCTGAGCCCGGCTGGCCTGAGTTGGAAGCGATGGTAAGCCCCGAGGTTCTGCCCTGCAAAGCTTCTTCCAGACGGCTGATCGGCATCGTTTCAAGATCGGCACCTTTTACGCTCGAAATCGCGCCGGTTACCACGCTCTTCTTTTGTACTCCGTATCCGACAATCACCACTTCGTTCAAATTATCGGCAGATTCTACAAGATCAAAATTGATCTCGGTTTTGCTTCCCACTGTCACTTTCTGGCTGATCATGCCGATGAAACTTGCAACCAGTACCGTACCTGGCTGTGCGTCGATCGAATAGTTTCCAGAAGCGTCAGTAATTGTGGCATAGGTGGTGCCTTCTACTACTACGGTTGCTCCAACCAGCGCCTCATTACCGGATTTGACCGCGACTCTTCCCTTCACCTTCTGGCCCTGGGCAAGTACCGATTCCAGTACCCCGAATAGCAATAAGGCACTACATAATAGTACAATTTTTCTTCTCATAATGTTAGGCTTGATTTTTGATGTTCCGGCAAATGTTATTTGCCCAATAATTTATTGAAATAATAATACTATTGTATTGATGGCAAAGGTAGAAGGCCGGGGATCAACCTTAAATTATTAGGTTACTACATTACTACCTCATATTGCTCAAATGAAACAAAATCAAGAAAAAATTACCCCTACATTACTACTACATTGCTATAATGTCACCCATAATTTACAGTGATAACGATGGATATGCTGAACAAATCGGGTAAGGAAATGGATTATTTTTAAAAATCAGGTAAGTACAGGATGGTTGTCGTTGGGCAGAGGGGGTAGGGCAGGTGGGCTATAAAAATAATCCTAAAACAGCGAGGGAAAGCAGTGATGACTTTCCCTTGCTGTTGCTGAAAAAATGATCTGTGAAGGTATTTACTTTTGTTTGAGCATTTGCGGAATCCCGATTTTCCGGGTAGATGCGGAGGCATCGTTGATACCCAGATTTTTCATAATTTCCGAAGAAAGGTTGGAGGTGGAGTCGCGGGCGTAAAGTACAATGGGCCAGAAATCACCGCCGTCCGGATTAAGGTCCATTCTCAAAACATAAGAATAACCTTTTTGCCTTCCTGCAAATACGATCGCTTCACTGACTTTTTGCTTGATGGGCGTAAATTTTTTGCTGTAATAATCTCTTAATTCCGACATGGCGTTGGTTTCAAAATCTTCATACGATTTTTTCAGGTTTTCAAGTTCGGCCAGTTTATCCCGCAGAATGGTCTGTTCCGATTTTGCCGCGGCCAGTTTTTCCAGCGCCGCGGACTTGGCCTCATATTCATCGTATTTGCCTTTGAGCACCTTTTCATACTGCTGACTTTTCAGGGTGATTTCCTGATTCAGTTTTTTGAATTCGGGCATATTTTCGATGATCAACTGCTGATCTACATAACCGATTTTGTCACGGTTTTCCTGAGCCAATACCGACTTGAAACTAAACGAAAGAGCAATGAAAAGAACAGTCAAGTGTTTCATAATGATTTATTTGGATAGGTGTAACATAAAATCCAAACGTCCTCATGAAATTTCTATTGTCTTAAAAAATGTTAAATAACTAAGTTTTTAGTCGATTTATTTTTTGAATGGTTTTTAACTGATTTCAGTCTTTTGCAAAGGCCACTTTGATGGACCGTACTTCGCGTATCCATCGCGCCGGTTTTTTATCGTTGGGCGTGATAATCCTGAACGGTCCTTCACCGGCCGGAAGTGGCTGCCCGTCTTTTTCTATGGCAAGTATAATGACCTGACTGGCGAATTCGGGATCGATTTCAGCGAGAGAGTAGATAACTTCATAACCATCAGCTGCTTTGATCAGCACATATTTGGCAAGATTTTCGCCGCGTAATTTACTACCCGTCGTTACGCCGGCTTTTTCAAGCAGTTCAATCAGGGCAACGCCCTTGAATTCGTGCTCTTTACCGTCGCGGTCTTTTACTTTTTGACTTACCTGTTTGAAAGCTGAAAGCTTCTGTAATGTAAGATCCAGCGGTGTCGTGACTTCGCCTGTAATGGTCAGTGTACTTGTGTTTTGGGAAAATCCGGAAACGGATAAACCCAATGAGAACAGAAGAAGCCAGAGAGAAATCCGGACGTGAAGAGTAAATCGTGACATGTTATTGAGATTTTAAGGTTAAATGCGGATTTGAAAATTCAGGATTCGTGATGAATGCAGAGTCGGTCAGCATCGACAAAAATGAAATGATATCTGTTTTTTCGCTTTTTGTCAGCATCAGCTTTTTGCCATTTGTCTCGTTGGAAACATCTCTCAGAAAACTGCTGAGGGTGGCACTTTCGAGGATATGTTCGTTGTAGTGATCCAGAACCTGTTCGATACGCTGAAAACGGCCGTCGTGCATGTATGGGGCGGTCAGCATGATGTTTCTGAGAGTTGGTACCCGGAACCGGCCCTTATCTTCTACCTGATTTGTAAAATTTTGCCGGCCGTTGTCAGAAAAAGTACTGTCAAGGCCGTTGTTATGAAACAATTCCTTAAACGTTTTCACGCCGCCATGGCAATGTTCGCAGTTGGCGCCGCGTATCAGTTTTTGCGGGTTGGGTGCATTCTGGAAAAGGGCCATGCCGCGTAATTCCTGGGCTGTGGGTGGGTAAGTTCCGGCCAGATAGCGGTCATACCTGGAATCCGAGGAGATCAGGGTCCGTTCAAATTGTGCCAGGGCTTTTAAAATATAATCGCGGGTAATGATATCACTGCCAAACGCGGCTTTGAATAACGGTGGATAAAGAGCCGTTTGCCGCAATTTGGCAACGGATTCTGTAAGCGGTTGCCCCATTTCATGCACATTGGTCAGCGGAAAAGCGGCCTGCTGTTCCAGATTCGGGGAGCGGCCGTCCCAGAAGAAATTGCGCACCCATAACAGATTGGCCAGCGACATTGCACTTCGCGTAGTAAGCGATCCGTCAGCGCCCTGGCTTAACGCCTTTCCGTCGGTAAAGGCAAGCTTTTGTAAATGGCAACTTTCGCAGGAAATGGAATTTCCGGCAGATAATTTTTTTTCGTAAAACAGAAGTCTGCCGAGATAAACACCTTCCTTGGTTATTGGGTTATCTTCCGGAATGGTGTAGCGACCACCGAAGTTGGCAGGATAACGAAGTGTGTATGGTGTCGGCTTTTGGTTTTCGAAAGAATGGGTAAGTCCGCAAAACAGAAAAAAGCATGCCATCAGGCCGGTAAAAAACCAGCCTGATGGATATGTTCTGAATTTTGTCCGTTTAAAACCTCTTCTCATTTTAGAAATGACTAAAAACAAGGTTGACAAAAAAGTTGCGTCCGGCCTCCGGAAAACCTTCGACCAAGGTATAATTGACGTCGAAAATGTTGTTCAAGCCAGCTTCGGCCGATATGAATTTATAGAGTTTTACGGATGCCTTTGTATTGACCAGGGTGTACGCGTTTGCCCTCGTTCCATAACTTGTGCTGTTGCGGCCGCTGTTATGTTCGACGCTTGCCACAATGTTCGCACGTTTAAGAAATGAAAAATCGGCATAACCAAAAATTTTATGTTCGGGAACGTTGGTGAAAAGAATCGCCGGATTGGTTTTATTCTTTCGTTTAATGAAGGAGTAATTGGATCCGATTTTCAAACCACTGACGATCTGATAATCGGCACCTGCTTCTGCTCCGTAGAATTTAGCCTTTCCTGCGTTTTGCAACTGGAATTTCCCCGGCTGGACATTGTCGACTTGCTGAATAATGTCGTTGATATCACTTCTGAACAGGCTGGCCTGCAAACTTAATTTGTCAGCAATTTTTCCTGAATAACTCAGATCATAGTTAACGGCGACTTCGGCTGAAAGATCCGGATTTGGGATTGCCTGACCCATGCGGTAGGAATAACGGTCCTTGATGGTGGCAAAACGGGTTTTTCTGGCAACGGATCCGCGAAGCGAGTGATTGGAAGTAACATCCCAAAACAGGCCAATCTGCGCGTTCACGGCATTGTTTTTACTATTGGCGAAATTTGTGATTTCTTTTGAAGTGGCGTTGTATTCTTCGGCTTTGTCTGCTTTTCTGGTGTTAAAACTGATACCCGGAATCACCGCTAGGGAAGGCAAGAGCTGATACGTGTTTTCAATACCGATTGAAAGCGTGTTGTCTATGTAAGACTGTACAGGCTCGCCCAGGTCGTGCTCCCGGTGCACATCACGCTTGTACTGCATGTTGAAACGGAAGACATTATTGGTGACCGCTTTGGATTCAAACTCAGCATTGCCACCGAGGGTATAATCATCATAAAAACTCTGAAACGCATAACCCTTGGTTTGTTTGACGTACGTGGTATCGTCGTAGCTGAAAAGCTGATTGACGAACGTGTCGTAATATAGCCTGGTTTTTACCTTATTTTTCTCACCCACAGCTGTATTGGAAATAAAATACAGGCTTTGCTTATTCCACTTAGGCCATTTCCAGAATCGTGTCGTAATTTTTGAATCATCACCAACATAAGGCGGCGTCCCTTTTTCTCCTTTTTGATTGACATAACCGATCACATATTCATCGGTAGCATTTGGTGTAAAACCAGCTTTAACGCTGAATTTCAGATCGTCACGGTAGGCATTTTCACGATCATCGGTCCGCTGATATTTTCTTTTTTTGAAGTCGGAGGATAGGGGGTAGGAATCTTGTTTTAACTGCGAAGCACCTACCTGATAAAAGAATTTGCCAAAACGGGACCCTGCGTTTACATTCCATCGATAACCGCTGCCGCTGAAAATGCCGGCGCGTCCGTTGATCTCAAATTTGCTTACGGGTTTTCTGGAAACAAGGTTTATGGCGCCTCCCATGGTATTGGCACCGTACAATATCGATGCAAATCCTTTGGAAACGTTAATCTCAGAAAGGTCAAATGTGGTAAAACGGCCCATATCCACGTAGCCATCATAAGGGACATAAACCGGGACGCCATCAATAAAAACCGGCACCTGACGAAGATCAAAACCGCGTACATAAACCACCGATTCATTCCGTGGCCCCACATTGGCGTTACTTACACCGGGAAGGATATTAAGCGCGTTAGACAGATCGGTGCGGTTGAATTTTTCAATACGAGCAGACGAAAGTTTCTGGCTGCTGTCTCTGAGGGCCGCACCTGGGATGGTCACTTCCCCGAGCTGGAAAGTCCGGTTGATGGGTTGCGGCGACTGCGCGAAAACATGGGAACAGACTGAGGCAATGATAAAAGGAAATAGATATTTTCTCATTGAAAGCGATATGTATATAAAGATATATCGCAAATATACAAAGAGCTGTTAATCCTGACCGGGATTTTTTTAATTTCTTAGATTAATGACAGCAACTCGCGTTCCGCTTCGGCAACGGCGGAAAGTTTAGCATCCAGTTTTTTGTAAGCCTCCATCACCTTTTTTCCGGTTTCGGTCACCTGTGTTCCACCTCCGTGTTGGCCGCCTTTTTGCGTAATTACATACGGACTTTGCGCATAGCTGTTCATTTCGTCCACCATCAGCCAGGCTTTTTTGTACGACATCCCCATCAGTTTTGCCGCTTTGGCAATAGAACCTGTTTCCTCGATCCGTTCCAGCAGTTCAAGGCGACCGGGCCCGAAAAACTTCATATCGTCAATATAGACCCAGTGCCTGAAACGTATTTTTATATCCTTGCTCATATCCTTTGAAAATTGCTCTGTCTTTTCTTTCCTGCAAGGTAGGCTAATATGGTTTTAAGTTTTTGAAATGGGTGGGAAATGTTGGGAGAAATACGGTAAACAATAGATGTCTTCATCCCGAACCATTATGTCGGATTTTCTAATTTCTCCACCCCCTCAATCAGCGACCTGAATATTTCGGCAGAGGATTTTTGCCTTGCCATACTGGCAGATTGCCCTGCCCAAAGTGTGGTGAGCTGCGTATTTCTCTGCTTTTGAGAAGCGATCCTGAGTGGACCCGTCAGTGTGTTGAGGATGGGGTAGGCCGGGTAATCCAGGGCAAGCTGCTGTACTTCGTCGTGAAAACTATTTCGGATGCCGCGTGCCCATCTCCCCGAAAATGCCCGGGTCAGGACGGTATCGGTATCCTGAGTTTTACTCAATTGTTCCTTATAGGCTGCAATCGCAAGGCTTTCATCACTGCCGATAAAAGCAGTCCCGACCTGAACACCCTGAGCGCCAAGAATCATGGAAGCTTTGAAAGGCCGTGGATCAGTGATGCCCCCGGCTGCTAGGACGGGTAACCTGATGGCATCCACCACTTGCGGCAAAAGCGAGATCAGACCAACCTGCGGGAGTGGCTCGTCAAACAGGAAAGTCCCGCGATGTCCGCCGGCTTCAATACCCTGGGCCGTCACGATATCGATACCAATATTTTCCAGATAGACCGCTTCCCGAACGGAGGTCGCCGTGCCGATGAGTATGATGCCTTGTCCGTGCAGGCGTTCAATACTGGGCTTATCCAGCACACCAAACGTGAAACTTACGATCGGCACCTGTTCTTCAATGAGCACATCAAGCTGCTCTTTGTAGGAGAAATGCCTGACCTGATTTAAATCAACCGGTGTGTAAGTAACACCATATTTTTCACTGATTTTGACTAATTGCTCCTGAATTGCCTGCGTTTGCGGAACATCCATGGTTGGGATATCATGGGCAAAGAGGTTTACTGCAAAAGGTTTATCGGTCAGTGTTTTTGTTTTTACAATCAACTCCCTGGCTTTTTCGGCAGACAAAAGGCCGATCGGCAGTGAGCCGAGTCCGCCTTCGTTGGATACGGCTGCCACCATTTCAGGTGTGGTTATGCCCAGCATAGGTGCCTGGACAAAGGGATATTTTATTTTTAATAACTGAGTTAATGCGTTATTCCAGTTCATACTTCAAAAGTTAAATAAGGTTTTTCAGTTTCAGTGCCATATAGTCGTCATCGTAGTATTTTCCTTCAAATTTGATCGCGTTGCGCTCCGTTCCGAAATGCTCGAATCCCAGGTTTTTATAAAGATTCTTTGCCTTTTCGTTGTGAGTCGCAACATTCAGGTTGATCTGTTCGATATCAGGTAGTTGCTCTTTAACCCGGTTTGTAACGTAAGTTATTAAATCATGGCCGATATTTTTTCCACCGTTTTCCCTCGAAACGTACATTCTGAAAATCTCGCCCTTGTGATGGAGTTTTTTACGACTTTCCATCAACCTTTGAAAACTGACAACCCCCATCAGGTTATTACCTTCATCCAGCATCGCCATGGTAAAACTGTAAGGTGTCCCCTGGGTTGGAAAATATTCCTCCCGTTGTTCGTCAGGACTGAGTTTAAAACAATCGGCGTGCCGGATTAGTGCTTCGCTAAAAAATGGATGATAATCGTAATTGTTTTCAGCTGTGATCTCAACGATGTTCATGGGCAATGGGTTTTTCAGGATAATAATTGGGTTACAAAATTAGAAGGCCCGTCTAATTAGTTACAGATACAGTTTTGTTAACTTTGATGGTGTCAGATTTAATTCAGGTTTCATGGAGGTTGCAAAGGATTATTTATACAGGGAAATTGCCCGGCAGTTTGAAAGTCAGATCCGGGATGGCGTGCTGAAAACGGGCGATAAACTTCCTTCGGTCCGTGAGGTGAGCCGGGAACGCGGCATCAGTATCAATACCATTACCCAGGCTTATCTGGAACTTGAAAGCCGTTCTTTGATAGAGTCACGGCCAAAATCAGGTTTTTTCGTTAGCTATTCCTCCAAGGGTAAGCCGTCTGTACCTGCGCCGAGCAGGCCTGCGTTATCTTCTCTGCACCAGCTGGAGGAAGATCTGATCGATAAGGTTTACGATAGTATGGGGGAGAAAAATATTACGTTATTGTCGCTCGGTTTCCCGGCAAAAGAACTTTTGCCCATTGCAAAACTGAATAAAGGACTGATGCACGCCATGCGCAGTCTCTCTGATAGCGGGACGGGATATGAGCCTGTGCCCGGCAATGAAAAACTCAGAAATGAAATTGCCCGCATGTCGTTTTCCTGGGGCGGGAATCTGAAAGCGGACGACATTGTGACGACACCGGGCTGCATCAGTGCATTGTCCTATTGTCTGACCGCTCTTACGGGTCCAGGCGATACGATTATCGTGGAAAGTCCGGCTTACTTCGGAATTCTTCAACTGGCTAAATCGCTTCGGCTGAATGTGATCGAACTACCTACGAATTTTGTAACGGGCATAGAGCTGGATGCGCTGAAAGATACGTTGGACAAAAAGCACATCGCCGCTTGTGTGTTGATCAGCAATTTTAACAATCCCTCGGGAAGTCTTATGCCGGACGAGCATAAAAGAGAGGTTGTGCGCCTGATGGCCTATCACAACATTCCCCTGATTGAAGATGATATTTATGGTGATTTGTTTTTCGGAAATCACCGGCCAACAAACTGTAAAACCTACGATGAGGGTGGTCTGGTTTTATGTTGCAGTTCCGTTTCCAAAACGCTTGCGCCGGGTTATCGGGTGGGATGGGTTTCGCCGGGACGGTTTAAAGATCAGATTATAAGGACCAAACTTCATCATTCACTTTCTTCCGCAAGCATTACACAGGAGGTCGTTGCCGATTTTTTGAAAAACGGACGATACGAAAACCATCTCCGGAAAATCAGAGCGACCCTGTATACCAATTACCGTAATTATGTAAACACAATTACTGAACATTTTCCAGATCATGTGAAGTTAAGTCAGCCGCAGGGCGGTTTTTTTCTCTGGCTCGAACTGGAAAACGGTTTTGATATGATCTCACTTTATGAAAAGGCCATGCAGTACAATATCAGCATTGCACCGGGCCGAATGTTTTCTTTGCAAAAACAATTTGAAAATTGCATGCGGCTGAATTATGGCATGTACTGGAATACGGAGCTGCAAAAGTCACTCGAAGTGCTGGGTATGTTGATCTCAAAAACCTGAGTTGCCGGAAACGAATTCCGGATAATCCGGATTTATTTAAATTGAATATTGGCAAGAGTCAAAACAGAAATAATAATGCTTCACCGGGACTTAGATTTGGGAACATGTTGCACATTACTGCATTGAAATCCTTATTTTGCGGGTTGAGTGAACAATTTACGATCCTGAACCAGGTAATAATATCCATATGAAAAAATTCGAGGTAACCCTTTTGTCCATGTTTCTGGCGGGTACCCTAAACGCGCAGCAGGTAACCACGCTGACCAAAGAAGATTATCAAAGAGCAGAGCGTTTTCTTGCTCCCAATACGCAAAAGTATATCGATAATGTCCCTGGGAAACCTACCTGGCTTTCCGGAGAAAAATTCTGGTACCGTACCCTGACGGCCGATGGCAGCCAGTTCATTCTTGTCAATGCGGTAAAGGGAACACGATCGGCGGCTTTTGATTATACCAAACTGGCCGCCGCTTTGTCCGGAGCAACGGGCAGAAACTACACGGCTTTCATGCTGCCATTCCAAACTATTACTTATGCACCGGATGGAAAGTCTGTATCCTTTGAAGCGGCAGACAGGGAATGGAAATGTGATCTGAAAACGTATCAGATCACACAGACAGAAATAGCAAAAAACGAGCTGAATCCGAGAGGGGGTATCCTGTCGCCTGACGGGAAAAAATATGCATTTATTAAGGATTTCAATTTATGGGTGCGCGATCTGGCCACCGATCAGGTTACACAGCTGACTACTGACGGGCAGAAGGATTTTGGCTACGCAACGGACAATGCAGGCTGGCGCCACAGCGACAGACCGGTTTTGTTGTGGTCGCCGGATTCCAGGAAGATTGCAACTTTTCAACAGGATGAGCGAAATGTCGGCGATATGTATCTGGTGACCACGAATGTGGGGCATCCGACACTGAAAGCCTGGAAATATCCTTTGCCGGGTGATAGCATTGTCGCTATGGTGCATCGTGTAATTATTAATGTAGATTCTCCCAAAGTAATCCGTTTGCAGGTAGCTGCCGATCCGCACCGGTCTTCGCTGGGCGATGATATCAGCCGTGCCGGTGTGCTCAACGATGCGGCATGGAATGAGGATGCAAGCCAGCTGGCATTTGTATCTACTTCGCGTGACCATAAACAGGAAAAAGTGCGGATTGCGGACGCGACAACCGGCACGGTTAAGGAAGTTTTTGAAGAAACTGTGGCAACGCAGTTTGAGTCAGGTCAAAACGGTATTAGTTGGCGTTTTTTGCCTAAGACCAATGAAATAATCTGGTACTCTGAAAGAGACAACTGGGGCCATCTCTATCTGTACGATATCAATACCGGGAAACTTAAAAACCAGATCACAAAAGGCGACTGGGTGGTGACACAACTTGTGAAAATAGACGAAAAGAACAGACTTGTCTATTTTATGGCGAATGAAAAAGAAGCAGGTAATCCCTACTATTCACATTTCTACAAAATAGGTTTTGATGGCAGCAATTTAACCTTGTTAACACCCGAAGCAGGAAAACATACGATCTCTCTGTCTGATTCTGAAAATTATTTTGTGGACAGTTATTCGCAACCGGACGTTCCGCCGGTGACGGTGCTGCGCCATATCAATGGTAAGCTGATTGCCCAGCTTGAAAAAACGGATGTCAGCAGACTGGCCGGCACAGGATGGAAAGCGCCGGTACCCTTTTCGGTGAAAGCCCACGACGGAAAGACCGATGTGTATGGTTTGTTATACACCCCAACGCAGCTTGACTCGACTAAAAAATACCCTGTGGTGGATTACATTTATCCAGGTCCGCAGGGAGGAAGTGTTGGTTCCTGGTCGTTTGTGGCGTCAAGAAAAGATAATCAGGCACTGGCAGAACTGGGTTTTGTGGTGGTGGAACTGGAAGGGACCAGCAATCCTGCACGATCCAAGCGTTTTCATGATATGAACTATGGGAACATGGCTGAAAATACGTTGCCGGATCAGGTTTCAGCGATCAGGCAGCTTGCTGCGAAATACCGCTGGATGGATACGACCAGGGTAGGGATGCATGGACATTCGGGTGGGGGATTTGCCACGGCATGTGCCATGTTCACTTATCCTGATTTTTTCAAGGTTGGGATATCGGAGTCAGGGAACCATGACAACAGAAATTATGAGGATGACTGGGGCGAACGATATATTGGTCTTTTAAAAGAAAACTCAGAAGGCGTATCAAATTATGAAGCACAGGCTAACCAGGTGCATGCCAAAAATTTGAAAGGCAAACTGATGCTGGCACATGGCATGATGGACGATAATGTGCCTCCTTACAACACCATGTTGGTTATTGAAGCATTACAAAAGGCGAACAAGGACTATGATTTGTTGGTTTTTCCAAACAGTCCGCACGCCTACGGTAGTTATGCGCCCTACATGATGCGACGCCGTTGGGATTATTTTGTCCGTCATCTTTTAGGTGCCGAGCCGCCAAAAGAATATCTGATCCGGAATGAAAATGATCCAAGAAATGCGGTGAAATAAGTAAAATGGATTTAGTGAAAAAGCAGTTTATCATCACGGTAAACTGCTTTTTTTATCGCTTATGGAATGCTGACAATCTGAGATTTTCTGTTTTGTACAAAAACCTTGGCCATTTGAAGGACAACCGAAAGGATGATCAAACCGAGGCCGATATAAAAGGGCGTAGTCAGTTCACGGTTTTCCTTGTAGATAAAAATGGCCAAGGCAATGGTATAAACCGGTTCTAGGTTAAAGCTCAGGTTCACGGTAAAGGCGGATATTTTTCTTAAAGCCTGGGTAAGCAGCATATACAAAACAACCGTACAGAAAAGCGAAAGCATCGTTAAATAAACGAGATCCTGTACCGAAGGTATCATCGAATCGACCGGGAAAAAGTGGAGATACACAGGCATCAGTACGGCAAGTCCCATGCTCCCGCCAATCATCTGGTAAACGGTAATGACTTCGCTGCCGAAAGTATGTGCCAGTCGTTCGTTTGCGATCGTGTAAAATGCCACGAGCAAGGATGAAATCACACCAAGCGTTATTCCGGTGCGATATTTTGAATCAAAACTGAAAATGAGGGCGATGCCGAGCAGGGTTAAACCACTAAGCAATAGCTCCGATATGGCAAATTTCTTTTTATTTAAAACAGGAGCCAGAATCGCTGTAAAAAAGCCCGTAAGCGAAAAACAAACTACACCAACCGAAATGTTGGAATACTTGATGCTACCGTAAAAGAATATCCAGTGAAGTCCGAGCAGAAATCCTGAAAAGGCAATACGTTTGAAATCCTGAAAGGAAACGGCTTTTAGCTTTTTCGAAGCTCCCAGGATCATGAGCAGTAAAAGCCCTGAGATCAGCATCCTGTACCAGACCAGAAGTCCTTCGTTGAGCGTGATTAACTTGCCAAACACACCTGTAAAACCTGCCAGTAAAATGGATATATGTAATTGAATAAAAGCTTTTCTCATTGTAAAAATTCTGTATTTTTTTTGACACTCCAATCCGGTACACAAACCTCGTCTTTGAATTGTCCTGAATTGATTATTTGGTTACTTGGATTATTTTATGAAAGGAAAGAGTACAGCTAATGCCTTAAAAAAGGTGTCAGACTACCCTGGGGATCGATTTGATTATGGAATGATTCGGTCAGGCAAAGTCCTTAAAATCCGCCTAACCGGTATGTTTACGTTGAAATGCATTTGTAAAAGGAGCCCTGATCTTATTGTATCTGTGAAGACTTTTACAAAAGTAGTTATTAAAGCAGAAAACTCAAATTGATGGTGGCAGATAACAGGAGCGAAATCCCGGATTATTTATAAAATTGTTGCTACTGTTCAAAATTATCAAAATACGTAAAATCCTGCGAGATCAATCCGTTTTCGATTTTAAAGATTGTGCAGATAGGCAATTCAAATTTGGAGCTGTCAGGCGCAGTGCCGGTAGACAAAAATTCAACGATGACGTGTTTGTCTCCGGATGGATAAACGGATATTACTTCGTCTTTTACATCAGGGAATAACTGGCTCAGTTCGCCATATTTTTTGATGATCTGTGCTTTTGTCTGCTTGACGACGCCCTGCCCAAGCGAAGGATCTTTAAACGCTGCGGTGTCCGAATACATGGCAGCCATCTTATGCCAGTCGTGTTTGTTAAAATACTCAAAATACTGTTTAACGAGTTTTTCGTTTTCGCCTGAATTTTCTTTGGGTTGGTTACACGAAAGAAGGGTAAGCATCGCTGGTATTACTAGCAGATAAATTTTCATGGCTTCGAAGGTTTAGTTATGAGTATGCCTAAGATAAATGTATCTAAAAGTTTATTAATTATCAATTTAAGAATATTATCGTTGCCTGTGTAGTAAAAGGTTTTCATTTTGGCAGGCCGGAAATGAAAAATTTGATGAAGATGAAAAAGTCACACGGATACTATAAAAACTTATACATTTACGTTGGGGCGAGATCAATGCATTTTTGTCGTCGTGGCGAAGGCGAGTTTGCAAACTCGTGTTAAGTTGCCTGAAAATTCTTTCATTTCAAAATAATATCAGATGAGCAGTTTAAAAGGAAAGGTTGCCATTATAACAGGCGCCTCGAAAGGAATTGGCGCGGGTATTGCAAAGAGATTTGCAGCAGCCGGGGCTGATGTTGTTGTGAATTATGCAACAAGCAAAGAAGGTGCTGATGCAGTTGTGAAACAAATTAAGGATGAGGGTGGGAGTGCATTGGCAGTTCAGGGCGATGTTGGGAATGCGGCAGACGTGAAGAGGCTTTTTGAGGAGACTAAAACAGCTTTCGGTAAGCTGGATATTCTGGTGAACAATGCCGGTACTTTCAAGTTTGAGCCTTTGGAGGCAGTAACCGAAGAGATTTTTCACTGGCAGTTTAATACTAATGTGCTCGGGCCTATCCTCACGATTCAGGAATCTGTCAAATATTTTGACAAAGACGGTGGCAGTATTATCAATATAAGCTCGATTGCCAGCGTCAATCCTGTTCTGAATTCAGTTGTGTATGCAGCCTCCAAAAGCGCAGTGGATGCCCTGACCTATGCTTTGGCAAAGGAGTTAGGTCCGAAAAAAATCCGGGTAAATGCTATTGCTCCGGGCGGTGTAGAAACCGAGGGTACTCACCAGGCTGGTATTATGGATGGTCCGGATAAAGTAATGGCGGCGGCAACACCGCTTGGCAGGTTTGGACAGCCGGATGACATCGCCAGGGTAGCCGTTTTTCTGGCCTCAGAAGATGCTTCGTGGGTTACCGGCGAGCGAATCACTGTCTCGGGAGGGTTTAAATAATCGGATAAAATGTTATAGTTTTTTGTTGCAAAGATTATCAGTTGAGAAGTTAAGCCAGGCGTTATATTTAAGTGATTTTTGGACGTTAGCGTTGTTGTTTTCGGCGAAGTTTTTTGTTCTGCATCGCGAGTAAAACGAGGTCTTTACGCACTTAAAAGCATAGCACAAATTAACAAATCATGACAAAACAGCTTAACGTTGGTATCGTAGGTTACAAGTTTATGGGCAGAGCGCACAGCAATGCCTGGTTGAAAGCCCCATTGTTTTTTGACCTTCCGGCACGACCGGTACTGAAAATGGCGTGCGGCAGACAGGAAGCATCTTTAAAGGAATTTGCAGATAAGTGGGGATGGGAAAAAACAGAAACAGACTGGAAAAAATTGATCAGCAGTCCCGATATCGATATTGTGGATGTGGCGCTTCCGCAAGCCCTTCATTACGAAATTGCCCTCGCGGCAGCCCGTGAAGGAAAACATATTTTCTGCGAAAAACCATTGGCGATGAACAGCAAGCAGGCCGAGGAGATGCTGCGTGTTTGTGAAGACAATAAGGTAAAACATTACCTGAACCATAATTACAGGAGGACGCCCGCTATTTCTTTTGCAAAAAAGATGATCGAAGACGGCAAAATCGGAAGGATTTTCCACTGGCGTTGTGCTTATCAGCAGGACTGGATTGTGGATCCTGAGTTTCCGCTGACCTGGCAGTTACGAAAAGAAGAGGCACAGGCGGGGCCGCAATGGGATTTGAACTCGCATGCCGTTGATCTGGCGCATTATCTGATTGGGGACATCAGCACCGTTTCCTGTCTGACCACAAATTTTATAAAGGAACGCCCGCTGGCTGACGAATCGACTTCGGGCAATCTTTCAGCAGCTACGCTGGGCGACCAAAAAGGAGAGGTTACCGTGGAAGATGCTGCATTAATGATGGTTCAGTTTAAAAATGGAGCCATCGGTTCTTTTGAAGCGACCCGTTTTGCAACAGGTAGAAAAAACGGACTGCGTTTTGAGATTTATGGAAGTAAGGGAAGTCTTCTTTTTGATCTGGAAAGAATGAACGAGCTGCAATATTATTCGCTGGGCGATGAAGAGGGCACACAGGGATTTCGGACAATTCAGACGACTGAGGCCGTGCATCCTTACGCGGGAAACTGGTGGCCGGCGGGTCATATCATCGGCTATGAGCATTCTTTTGTCCATGCCGTTGCGGATTTTGTGACTGCTATCGTGGAAGACAAAACGATCAAACCAGATTTTAACGACGGGCTTAAAATTATACAGGTGCTGGAAGCGGGGCTTCAGTCGGCAGAAACCAGACAGCAGGTAGGACTTTGATTTAATCGGTTACCATGTGTTATGAATAATTACGCACGCCTGAAACAGTTCTGTTACTGTTTTTTTCTGATCTCTCTGATTCAATGTTACCCGTCGTACGCTCAAAAGCAACAGGGGACGGATATTATTTACGCGAGGCAAAATCTGATCGCCTGGTGTATCGTGCCTTTTGATGTCAAAAATCGTGGTCCGGTGGAAAGAGCGGAAATGCTCAACAAGCTGGGTATTACAAGGCTGGCTTACGACTGGCGGGAAAAACATATTGCAGAATTTGATCAGGAGCTGGATGCTTTAAAAAAGCATCATATTACATTACAAGCATTCTGGTTCCATTCGGGGCCGAATCCTGAAAATGACAAAACTTTACCCATCATTCTGGATGTTTTAAAACGGCACGGTATCAAGACCCAGATCTGGTGCATGATAAGCGGCATTAAGGATATGAAAAAAATGTCGCAGCTACAGAAAATCGAAGCTATGGCAAAACCCGTGGGGTACATCGCGGACAAGGCGGCTGAAATAGGTTGCTCAGTCGGGCTTTATAACCATGGAGGCTGGTATGGCGTGCCGGAAAATCAGCTTGATGTGATCCGTTATCTGAAAAAGCCAAACATTGGAATCGTTTATAACTTTCATCATGCGGAGGACGACATCACACGTTTTCCGGCGTTCTTTCCAAAAATTCTCCCTCATTTGATGGCCGTAAATCTGATGGGGCTAAAAAGCGGAAATCCAGTGAAGGTTGTACCGATCGGGCAGGGTGACTCAGAAGCGGAAATGATCCGTATTGTCCGCGATAGTGCCTACCGGGGCCCTGTTGGTATTATCAATGAAGACACGGCGCCCGACGCAGAAGTGGGATTGACGATGAACATCGAAGGATTGAAAGGGATACTGAAATCGCAGTCGGATACCAAAGCGCTGAAAACGTATCGATAGATTGGATATAGTTTGGACAAATACCTGTTCAAGGCTTCTTAGTCAGTTGTCGCAAAGTGCCTCGAAAATGTCGTATTTCGCCACAGTTGATTAAAAGCGTCCACGCTATCTTTGTATCATGACAACTCAGTAATAATCTTCAAAAACGACATACAAATGGAAACTGAAAACAAGACTGCGATTACTGTTGAAGCTACAATCAACGCGCCTGTTAAAATGGTTTGGGAGTTTTGGACGGAGCCGGAACACATTACACAGTGGTGCCAGGCATCCGACGACTGGCATGCGCCATTGGCCGAAAATGATTTGCGACCGGATGGGAAATTCAAAACAAGGATGGAGGCAAAGGACGGAAGTATGGGATTCGAATTTGAAGGGATTTACACGGATGTACAGACTTACAAGCTGATCGAATACGTGATGGCAGATGGTCGGAAAGTGAGTATCACCTTCACTTTTGACGACAGCGTAACCCACGTCTCAGAAACATTTGATCCGGAAACCATTAATCCGGTGGAAATGCAGCGGGGTGGATGGCAGGCGATTTTGGATAACTTTAAAAATTATTCGGAAGCAACGGTTTAGAGAAGCTTCCGAATGTTCATGGTATATAAAAAGCATTTTCGGGGTGCGTTTTATATTCTGCTCACAGGTACTAAAAATTAGGCTTACCACTCAGGTCATTGATTCATCAGTGACCTTTTTCTTTTACAAACGAAGGGTTAAAACAAGCTGACCGGTATTATAAAAACTTCTTTTTTCTGCTTCAACAGGCAAGAACTGTTTGATGAAATTAATAACATGAACAAACATCGAAAGATAAAAGTCACCAAATTGAATTTGTAATGCTTATGCTGAATCAGTTTTAAAAAATTGCAGAGGGTAATCGTAAAGAGTGCTGGGTATTTACTTGAAAATGTGTGTAATGATGTTCTTTATAGTTAGGTTAATAATGCTGATTTGAGATTGCTGCTGTTATTCAAGCAAAATTCGTTTCACTTCTGTTTTCTGACCCGAATCTTTGTCAGGAACTACATATAAATAATAGGTTCCGCGGGGCAGGCTGGCTACGTCCATCTGCGTTTTTTTGCTGTTGCCTGCTGCCGAAAATGAATTGGAACCGGAAACTGCGCGAACGATGGCCGATTTTTCATTGTATAAAAGGATTTCTTTCGGAAGCAGTTTATCAGCGCTTTCGCTTTCAAAATCGACACTGATCACGTCCCTTGCCGGGTTTGGATAAATATTGGCTCCCGTATTGGTGCATTTCCAGCTGTAAGAAACCTGGTTTGACATCGGCGTTGTTCCGCAGGCATTTGTTACCGTAGCCTGTACAAAATGGTTTGCACCGCATGTCCCCCCGTTGATACTGACTTCACTTTCAAGACCGCTTTTTATCAGCTTTCCATCGATGTACCAATTGTAAGTTCCGTAGACAACTTCTGTCGTATTAGCGGCTACAACGCCGTATGTATCAACATTGGTGATGGTTGTAGTAAGACTTGGTAGTCCAACGTAAATATTTTTCGAAAATGTTAACGGTGTTCCGCATACGTCAATCGTTGCAGTCAGTGTCACCAAACCCGATTCTGTACCCACTCTTTTAGCCACACCTGTGTTTTCGTTAATTGAAAGTATGGCTGGATCACTGCTTGACCACTCAACAGACGGTCCCAAAAGATTCATGCGGTATGTAGAAGTATTGGCGCATAAGGTAGAATCTCCTAAGATCTTAAAGTCGTATTGTGATGTAAGCAAGTTTTTTTCATTGGCAGCAATAAAGTCTTTAATTTCTTTCTGTGAAAACTCAGAGAATACGAGTGCCTTTTCAAGGCCGCTGCACATCACTGTTTTGGTGCCTGTGCTGCATCCCGACTTTGCATCGTTGGGATGTGAAGCATTGAAATTGTGGCCGATCTCGTGAGCGGTAGTTAGGTATTCGTTTGGTGTACAGTAAGTTAACGAGTAAGCCATCGCTGGATTTTTGCCAATTGTACCTGTATGTGCAATGCCTAATGTGAACGCATCCAGTACTTTGGCAGTGAACAAATGTGCTACGTCTCTTTTTACACCGGTCATATTTTTGTTCCAGTACTTGGTGAATTCGCCAAGCAGCTTTGATGGATCCGTCGAGGTGTATGGATCGTCAGCGGTAGTAAATACGTGCTGATACGTAACCATAATCCGCACGTTAAAAGTGCTTTGGTAAATACCGGCAATGATATTCATATCGTTCAGAATGCGGCTGTTTGTTGCAGCGCCATTTCTTTTATAGTACTCATAATCAGCCTCTGTGGCTACTTCCAGTATGCGGCAGGCAGAGGTAAAGGTAGCAGAAGTCCTTGCCGCACTTTGCCCTTTCGCCACTGCCTGGCTGATTGGCTCTTCTAATCCGCATTTTCCATCTATTGTATTAACATCTGCTACATTAAAAACGATGTAACGGTTTCCTGCGTCCTGCGTTTTGGTGATATCTGCCAGTGGCTCAATCGCGTAGTAGCCTGCTTTCCCGTCACTGATCACGCCCTTAATCTGGTTCTGATCTATATAAAGACGAACAAACTGGCTGGGATCGTCATTAACATATCCTGAGTAAGTATTACAGATCGTGGTTGATGAATCAGCCACCAAACCTTTATCAGTTGTCATAAGCGCTTTATAACCAACACTTCTGATCTCGTTTTGCTGAATCGTCAGATCAAGGGTCAGGTCGTTGGATATCGCCAGTTTTAATTTAGCCTGTAAAGGATTTTTCTTTACATATCTGTTCAAAGTCGCTGGTTCCAGTTGCAATACATTGAAAACCTTCAACCCGTCCAGTTTCTGGATTTCCGTTTTGGAAAGTTTTGCCTGCGAAGTAATTTGAGTAACGATCTGTGCGTGCGCTACCTGCGATAGGAATGCAAGTACAATTAATAACTTTTTCATAACCTGAGTAACTGATAAATAAAGGGATATTTCTAATGCAACAATTGGTAAAAGTGACTTATAACGATGCTTGAAATGCTGGGTAAATAATGAATAAAAGTTATTCTACAAATGGGGTCTTTTTTTGAACTTTTAGGTGGTTTTCGCCGGCCTTAATCTAAGTACTATAAGAAAATCGGAATTGCAATCATTTTTTTATACAATTTTCGTTAAAATATATACAATTCTACTTGCTTGTAGAACTTCTTAATTGTTCGGTTACAAGTGATTTATGTTGGTACTGTAAATGACGTAGTCGAAGTATAAAATGATCGTAACTTATTGATATCAAGCTTTTAAAAGTCTATTGGTTAAGAGGACTAATGAAGTTGCATGTAACCGTGTTGTTTGTATGTGATTATTAAAATGGGTTTGTACATTAATTCGTTCAACAAGATGTGGTTTTAATGTAGAAATTTGTCGTGCTGAATGCTATGAAATTTTAAAATTGTATTTTACCGTGAATTTAATTTAGCGTGATGGATCTGCTGCAAGGAGGTGGATTCGATGTTTTGGAAGCCCTTATAATTGTTTTGGGATTTCAAGTGTCAGTTGCTCAGGCGTGAGCTAGCGGAATGGGCCGGATTGACGATTAGGAACGGCGTGACAATGCCCCGGTTCAGGAAAATCCCGGGTGCAATGGAGGCAAAGTTTTATGTGATTATTTACTATCTGATATACTCGACCAAAGTTAATTCGAATGGGTCTGCGGCCAGGTCTTTTTCGGCAATGTCTGGGAAAGTAACGAGGTAGCCGCTCACTTTTACAGCCAATCCATTCTTTTTCGCGGCAGCTGGAAGGTTACATGGGCCCAGATAACCGGTATGAACTTTACCTATGCCCGTACTTTTAAGCATAAACAAGTCTCCTACTTGTACAACTTCTGTTGTATATTCCGTGATGACGCTGTCTACATTACTGCTTGACGGCCAGCTGCACGTAAGTCTTATATCAGAAGGGACAACTTCGGGTTCCGCTTTTTGCGGAACGGCTTTGTCACAGCCAGCTGTGCTCAGCAATAATGCAGTCAAAATTGCTGCATAAAAATAATACGACTTCATAGCGTTGAGTAAAGGGTAATAAAATTCGACGGGAAAGGTAGAATGATTGTGGGGATAATACAAGTTAATAATAAGATAGTTATTGTTGTCACCGTGATTAATTTATAGCGTTTATCACACATAAAAGAGGAGCGTTTATGGAATCCTCATATCCGGCTCCTTTTTACATCTTTGATTTATCGTTATTTCGGAAGCGTTGTCGATAATTGTTGAAATAAAGACAATTTTTCGAGGGTTTTGTTGAGTATAATGTATTGATATTAAGTGTTTTATATTTGTGGCACGTGATTGGTTATTCAAGAAGTGGGTGAGTGCCGCCAATCCGAAAGCATTCTCCGTCAAATTTCACCAATCAGTAAGTCTAAATCACTTAACCTTATGGCCTCCGAAACTATTTTACAAACTCAATCCGTTGACTATGCTTCCGATCCGCATCTTTCCAACGCAGTAAAGGAATTTTTAAAACCATTGAATGGTGGCGGTCCGCCGCTGGAAAGTTTGTCCATAGAAGATGCGAGAAATGTTCTTGTGGGAGCACAGGTTGCTTTTCCTGTCGATCTTTCTGGCATTGAAGAATCCGAAAAGACAATTACTGCCGACGGTTACACAATAACGCTGAACATCGTGCGACCGGCCGGTGTTTCTGGCGTTTTACCCGTTTTTATGTTTATTCATGGCGGAGGATGGGTGCTCGGGGATTTTCCCACACATAAAAGGATGGTACGCGACCTTGCCGTGCTTTCAGGTTTTGTCGGTGTATTTGTGAATTACAGTCGCGCCCCGGAAGTAAAATATCCCCAGCCTGTGCGTGAGGTGTATGCCGTAGCAAAATGGTTATCGCAAAATGGCGGTGAGATTAATGTGGATGGTTCAAAACTTGCAATCGTGGGGAATAGCGCGGGTGGCAATCTTTCTACTGCAACCGCCCTTTTAGCTAAGAAAGAAGGTGGGGCTGAATTTAAGGTGCAGATATTGTTCTGGCCGGTAACTGACGCCAACTTTGAAACGGAATCCTATAAGTTATACGGCGAGCAGCGCTTTTTGACTTCGTCGCTGATGCAGTGGATGTGGGACCAGTATATAACGCCTGAACAACGAAGTGAAATTTACGCCTCACCACTTCGGGCTACTTTGGAAGATCTGAAAGGGTTACCGCCGACATTAATTCAGGTGGCTGAAAATGATATTCTGCGGGATGAAGGAGAGGCCTATGGCCGTAAACTTGGTGATGCGGGTGTAGAAGTTACAACGGTTCGTTACAACGATGTAATCCATGATTTCGGTCTTCTTAACGGTTTGGCTGAAATTCCGCAAACCAGGGCATTGTTTGTTCAGGCTGCGGCTGAACTGAAAAAATACCTTAAATAAACCTCTATTCTCATTCAGTGAAACTGGCTGACTGTTAAGATCAGCCAGTTTTATTATAAAACAATACCTATTCAACTTATGAAAACAAAAACGATTTTATTTGTAACCGGTGCTTTTGTGACGCATCATTGCTGGGATGAGTGGAAGGTTTATTTTGAAAACAAAGGGTATAAGACGATTGCGCCAGCCTGGCCGTTTAAGGACGGAGATGCGGAAACGCTCCGGAACCGTCAACCGTACGACACCGATCTGGCGGCATTGACTCTTTCGGAGCTGGTGGATCATTATGCGGACATCGCGAAAAATCTGGATGAAAAACCGATCATTATCGGGCATTCCCTGGGAGGGTTGATGACCCAGATACTGGTTAGCCGGGATTTGGCTACGGCTGCCGTGGCCGTTCATCCGGTACCGCCTTTGGGTGTTTTTCCTTACGAGTTTTCGTTTTTGAAAGCGGGCTGGAAATCGCTTGGGTTATTTACGTCTTTAAAGAAAACCTACCTGATGTCTTTCAAAGACTGGCAGTATGCCTTTGTCAACGAGATGCCCCTGGATCAGCAAAAGGAGGCTTACGATAAACTGACGGCTCCGGAATCAAAAACGGTAGCCAGGGGAGGTTTGACCAGTGCTGCAAAAGTAGATTTTAATAAAAAACATGCGCCATTACTGATCACGGCCGGAAGTATCGATAACATTATTCCGCCGCATCTGAACTATCGTAATTTTAAGGCGTATAAAACCAATGGTTCTGTGCTGGAATACAAGGAATTCCCGGGCCGTAACCACAATGCTTTGGGGCAGCCAGGTTGGGAGGCAGATGCTGATTATGTGTTGAACTGGATTTCGAAGTACTAATATTCTACATCCATAAAATAGTTATTCGTTAATCATTCTTTTATGGACGATTCAAACCGTACTATTGAAGCGTTGCTTGAAAAATTCAGACCGGTTATCGGTCTGGATTTTTCAAAATACAGAAACCATATTTATCGAGTTTTTTTTAATTGTCTGCTGCTTGATTCCGACGAGGCGAACAAGGAGAAGTATGCCATCGCTGTGGTATTTCACGATATCGGAATCTGGACCGACCATACCATTGATTATTTAAATCCTTCCATAGAACAGGCGAGAATTTATCTTACTGAAATTGGAAAACAGCATTGGATTGAAGAGATTTCTTTAATGATATACTGGCATCATAAAATAAGTCGCTATCAGGGAAAACATCATCAAACCGTAGAGAATTTCCGAAAGGCCGACTGGATCGACGTATCCCTTGGTCTGGTTTCTTTTGGTGTTGACAAACGGGCGCTTAAAGAAAACAGAAGAAATATACCTAACCTGGGTTTTCATTTTTTCCTTATCAGGGAGACTTCAAAAAACTTTTTCAGGCACCCGCTGAATCCTCTGCCCATGTTTACGAAATAATTTTGACTGCCGACCGTCGATGGCTGACCGCTGACCGCCAAAAAAGCGATCGTGGTAATTTTTATTTTATTATTTATTCTTTGTTAAGTTATAATTAATCAAAAATTATAGGTGTGCGCATAGTTTTGGGGCTTTCCGGAATTGTAATCTCGTTCCGGACTTTCACAAATCAACTGTTAACCTTTAATTTTTGACGCATGAGAAAATCCTGTTTACTATTATTTTTGTTCATCGCTGTGCTGCAAGGGTACGGCCAGGTCGTATTGGTCGACGACTGCGAATCGCTCACCGGATGGGGCGGAGGTGGAAACACACTTAGTCTCGATACCGATAGTCCTGTTCAGGGCACAGCTTCTATTAAATCGGTTGGCGGAAATACCGAACGCTTTCGTAAAAATTTCACAGCTCCGTTAAATACCGGAATTTTGGCAAGTGAGCTTACCATTTCCTACCTTCAGTTTTCGTTGTATGTTTCGGATGTTACCAAGTTTTCAGCATCCGGCGGCCAGTTTGAAATCACCAGTTCGGGTGGACCTGATACCGATGAATTCAGTTGGGGAACGGGCAGTGTTAACCTCCGAAACGGATGGAATAACGTGGTGCTGCGGTTAAGTGGTGCCGGCAAATCCGGGAATCCGAATTTATCGGCAATCAACTTTTTCAGATATTACAAACCGATCACGGCCGGTGAAACGATAACCATCAAAATTGACAACATCCGTTTTACAAAAGGTTATGTCGGCAGCGATCTGATTGGCGCGCATATATTCAGTAATGCGGACCAGGCGACAAATTGGACCGGGTCGAACACCGTGCAGGCAGATAACAGCAACCGGATTCTGGGAGCGGCTTCAATAACGAAAACGGGTTCAGGAGCCGACTGGTTTATTTATACACCTTCCTCCGCCTTTAATTCAACGGTAGGTGAGGCAAACGGTGTCGTTAAGTTCTGGCTCTATGTTTCTGATATCAGCAAATTTAACGGACCCGGAAGTGTCGTGTTTACTTCTTCCGGCCAGGCAGGTATTGATGAATATAAGTGGAATATCGCCGGACAAAAGCTTTTGAACGGCTGGAACCATGTTTTTCTGAAAATTTCCGAAGCAGCAAAACAGGGGAATCCGAACCTTGGAGCCATTAATTATTTCCGGATTAATCAGCCCTTATCTGCTTCGATTACCACTAAAATTGATGAAATAGAATTTTACAATCCGGCCTCCGCATTAACCGCAACGCCCGCTGCCAACACTTTAAACGGTAAAGTGATGTTTGGATACCAGGGATGGTTTGGCCTGCCGAATGACTCGCAGCCGACCAACAACTGGTGGCTGCATTGGTTTGGCGGAGCGCCGCAACACAGCACGGCTACGGTAGATATGTGGCCATATCTGGCCGATTATCCTCAGAATGAACTGGCCGCAACAACCATGACCTACGCAGACGGAAGTCCCGCTAAACTTTTTTCAAGTTACAATTACAGTACAGTGGACGAACATTTCAAATGGATGCAGGAGCATGAAGTCGACGGGGTTTTTCAGCAGCGGTTTTTAGGCTACGCCACTACGTCCGATGCCCGTGTGCATCGTCATTTTGATAAGGTTATAGAAAATGTGCAGACTGCCAGCAGCAAATACAACCGGGTTTATTCCATCATGTACGATCTTTCGGGAGCTAACGCAACCTCAACGGAAGCCATTATTGCAGACTGGAAAAGGCTGGTTGATGACCTGGGTGTTACAAGCGAAAACAGTTACTTATGGCATAAAGGCAAGCCACTGGTAGCCTTATGGGGGCTTGGGCTGGCATCGGATCCGGAAGCAACGGCGGCGCGTTCTGAAAAACTGGTTCGCTGGTTTAAGGAGGGAGACCCGACCGACCCGACTGATGACCCCAAATACAGGGCTACCATTATGGGAGGTCTAAACGACAACTGGCGTACGCATTCGGCTGCCTGGCTGGCGGTTTATGATTTACTGGATGCGATCAGTCCATGGTCTGTCGGTCGTTATGGCGACGAGAGTGGTGCGAATAGTTTTGCCATTAACTCGGTAAGGCCTGATATGGCTTATTTACAGCCAAAGGGTATCGATTACATGCCGGTTATTTTTCCGGGTTTCTCCTGGTTCAACCTTCAGACTTACCGCAATAACCCCACCGCTGCCATCAAAAACTCGATTCCGAGAAATGGCGGAAGTTTTCTGTGGCAGCAGTCACAAAATGTAATCAACGAAGGTGCGCAGATGATCTATCTGGCAATGTTTGACGAAGTGGATGAGTCGACGTCATTTTTCAAGATGGCAAAGTTTGCAGACCACACGCCCAAAGGCGGAAATACCTGGTTTTTGTCACTTGATGCCGATGGTTATGATCTGACACCCGACTGGTATCTGGCACTGGCGGGTTATACCAAGAAAGTGCTGGCTGGAAAGGCAACGAATAGCTTATCGGTTCCGCTTTTCCCGAATGCCATCACGACGGCTGCCGGAACGCCGCTGCCTGTAACGCTGACCACTTTTTCTGTAACCAACGAAGTCAATAACGCCCATTTAAAGTGGCAGACAACGTCTGAGACGAACAGTTCCCATTTTGAAATACAGCGCAGCAGCGACTCAAAACATTTTAACAATATCGGAAAAGTTAACACGGCTCAAAACACTACAACTTTGCAGTCTTACAGTTACTCCGATGTTAATCTGCCGTCAGGAACTTACTACTATCGTTTGAAAATGGTGGATCTGGATGAAACAAGCAGTCTAAGCAGGATTGTGACCACGAAGATCATTTCAGAAGACATCGTGAACGTGTATCCGAACCCCGTGGCCCGGAAACTCACGATTAAATCGCAGACAAAAATCCTGAATCTGGACATTGTCAGTTCGTCAGGGCGAAAAGTGTATTCGGCCAGTCCGGAGAAAAGCGAGCTTGAACTGGATGTGACCAACTGGGCGACTGGAATTTATGTGATCAGGCTCAACGGTATTGAACGGAAATTTGTAAAACAGTAAAGAAAATGAGGTCCTAAGTCTTTTCAAAGGCTTATGACCTCATTTTGATAGGATACTACTCAGTTCTGATGGACCCGTTCATGACAAATCGAGGTAGGACTTAATGACATTTTTGAGCTCTTCAAAGTTATCGGGTTTGGTAATAAAGTCGTAAGCACCAAGGTCTTTCGTTTCCTGTACCGTTCTGGCGCTGGCGGAAGTAGAGAAAATAATCACGGGAATGTTTTTCAGAGCTTCATCCTTTTTTATCTCTGTCAAAAACTGCTGCCCGTTCATAAACGGCATATTAAGGTCGAGAAAAATAAGGTCGGGCGTCAGGCTTTTTGACGACAACTTATGCAGCGCTTCACTGGCCTTATCCATTGCCAGGTATTGAACGGCATTGGATACATCATTTAAAGCAGCCAGAAAAATTTCCTGATCATCTTCGTCGTCGTCGATTAGTAAAATGTTGCGATAGCGCATCGGGGGCAACAAATGGATTAATTTATAATTTACGTTAAAGATATTGCAAGTCGTTTGATCAAGCAAAAATGGCTTTTTTTGAGTTACGAAACCTGCCTTTTCTTTATCACGAAGTGTAAATAATGTATCAAATAATATAAGATCAGCTACAAAGCGGCTCACTACATTTGAGTCTGTTTACGAAAGTTGATCTATACTATGAATACTGGAAGTTTAGGGAAGTGGAAGTCTTTTTTGGTTGTCACGGCATATCTGATGTTTTGTGTAAAAGACATTTCCGCTCAGTCGCGAAAAAAGGCGGAAAAGTTGTCCGGTTTGGGCAAAGGCCAGGCGTCTGTCCTGACCAACTTTGATAAAAGCGGTAACCAAATAACCCGTTTTGACGCATTGGGAAACGCTATTGACGCCCATGACGGAGAAATTGCCTATTTCGACGGAACCTATTATCTGTATGGAACCAGTTATGACTGCGGATTTGCCTGGCAAAACAAGAAAGCGCCCTTTTGCGGTTTTAAAACCTATTCTTCAAAAGATATGGTCCATTGGACGGACAGAGGTTTTTTGTTTGACGCACAAACGCCTGTCTGGCAAACGCGTTGTAATGGCAATACCTATGGTTGTTTCCGCCCGCATGTGATCTTTAATCCCAAGACGAACCTGTATGTTTTGTGGATCAACGTTTACGACAATAGGGTAGGATTCAGGGTTTTTACAAGCAAAACACCAGTCGGCCCGTTTACTGAGGTGGCTGAGCCAACACTGGCTGTTAACAGTGATTCGCCGGTTGCGGGTTTGAATAACGGAGACCATGACACTTTTATAGACGATGATGGCATCGCTTACATTGCCTACACCGACTGGCGGACGAAGGGCACCATCGTGATTGAGAAATTAAATGCTGATTATCTTTCGGGCACGGGGGAGCATGTAAAAACTGTGACGGCAGGTAAAACGGAGGCGCCGGGTTTATTCAAACGCAAGGGAATTTATTACGTTACCTACTCTGACCCGAACTGTGGTTATTGTTCGGGTACAGGAACTTCTTATAAAACAGCCGCTTCGCCACTTGGCCCATGGTCTGAAGGGATTAAAATCAGTGATAAATCATGCGGTGGTCAGCCTTCTTTTGTCTCGACGATCAAGCTGAATGCAGACACCATTTTTCTGTACGGCAGTGATTTGTGGAACAACGCAGCCCGAAATGAAGCACTGGCCAATTACTATTGGGCACCGCTCGTGTTCAATGAAGATGGCAGCATTAAACCAATGATCTGCAAAGATACGGTGCTCGTCACGCTGGATCACGGCGGGAAGGAGCGCAAGACAGCGGCGGTTAAAGACCTTGATAACAGTGTAGGTGTCAATGGGTTTATTACAAAATGTGATATTGCAAAAAACATGGAGAGATCTCAATCGTTTACTGCTAAGCGTTCGGGAAATTTATCCAAAGTAACTTTCACAACTTTTAAAAACGGGAACATGGATGATGGGCTGCAAATTGAGATCTATCAGACAGACCAATCGCAGAACCCGACCGGAAAGGCTTTGCATAGCACCGGATTTAGTGCGGATTCCATAGGCTGGGCTCCCAAAAATCTGGTTGTGTTACCCAATATCAAAGTGGAAGCTGGTAAACAGTATGCGATCGTCGTAAAATCGGGAACGACAACAGGATGTTATGGTCTGCAATACAATGACGCTGCGATTTTTAAAGGCGGATCGGCCTCCGTGCGTGTCAATGAAGGGAATGCCTTTACCCTTGAAAACAACCGAACGCTTAAATTTGAAACGTTTATAAAAAAGAATTAAAACAAGCCCCGCATGCACCGCACTGATTTCCTGCAAGGAATAACGGATAGGTACATGTGGGCTAAAAAGTTCTTGCCGGATTAATTCAGCTCTTTGATACGGATATTGCGAAACCAGACTTTTTCCTTCACGTTATGGTTTTGTAAAGCAATTTTACCCTTTGCGTGAGCCGTTGCATAGGGCCATTCTGCAAATTTACTTTTTTCAAGTTTGGCTTTCCAGTCATCGCTTCCGTACTGGTATTCGACAATTTTCCTGCCATTAAGATAATGCTGGATCCGGTTGTTATTGACAACAATACGTCCTTTGTTCCATTCCCCGGGCGGTTTCACAGCTGCAAGATCCGTGGGCGCATCCATGTCATAATTTGCCCCGGAGAGCTGGCTGTCCTTTAATTGCAGGATTTTGCCATCGGCACTTTTCCATACATAACCTTTGTCATCGATGATCTGATATTCGGGACCGGAAAAAACGGTGCGTTTGATCTCAGGTTTCTCCACAACTTTATACAATACGCCGCTATTGCTGCCCGGAGGTATTTTGAAATCGAATTCGAGGTCAAAGTTTTCATATTCTTTGTCTGTGACCAGATCTCCGCCTGTTCCGTCGGGTGTGAGTGAACCGTCTTCGATCAGCCAGCCAACGGCTGCATCTTTGGAATAACTATGCCAGCCGCTGATGGTTTTTCCATCGAAAAGCGTTACCCATTTACCTTTTTTCAGATCAAAGGGAATACCAACCATTGAGATCAGGAAAGTGGAAAAAATGATCATACACGTTTGCGTGAAAACTTGTCTGCCGTTTGGGGATATTTTTTTCATAGTATTAATTTTGATATAGTTAAGAGGATGTTGTACGCAGCTATTATGGCAATTTAAAAGCCATGATAAATCCGGAGGGATTTTCCTTATTTCCTCCGACCGATAACGCAACGAATTGTTTTCCGCCCACCATGTATGTGCAAGCGGTGGCATTGGCTACACCAGGAAGTTCAGTTTGCCAGAGGAGTTTTCCTGTCTTTTTGTCGAAGGCTCTTAACTTTTTATCGTTCGTACCGCTTATAAAAACCAGACCACCGGCCGTCACAATCGGGCCAGCGGAACCTTCCTGTCCCGTTTCAGGGGCATTTTTCTCCTGGCGTTTTTCATCATTTCCCAATGGGATCTGCCATTCGTATTCACCCGTGGAAAGATTAACGGCATTCAGCGTTCCCCAGGGAGGACGTAATGCAGGATTCCCTTCGGGATCACGGAAATGGCCGTAAGCGGTCAGGTTGAGATATTTATCGGCACCGGCTTTGGTTTGCCCCGTTTCAAGTTTGGTTGCTTTCAGCGAGTTTTGTTCCCGCTCGTACAAAAATGCAATAATCCCTTTTTCTTTCCCTTTTACCACACTCGCAAACGCCGGCATTTTACCACCGCCTTTTTTGATCTTATCCAGAGCCGCTTCGCGTGTCATCCTGTTTTTCAGGCCGATCAGCGAGGGATAGTTGGGTTCGTCTCCGTTTTTGTCCTTGCCATGGCAACTGACACAATAAGTCATGTAAATGCTTTTGCCCTGCTGAAAAACGGTCTGGTTTTTAGCCTCCAATTCGGGATCAACTTTTTTCATCGATTCTATTTCCGGAGAATCATTCGACTTAATGAAAAGCACGGTGCTGGACGGATCATAGGCGGCGCCACCCCATTCTGCACCGCCACGGGAGCCGGGCAGCATGAGTGTACCTTTCAAATCGGGTGGAGTGAAAAGTCCTTCATAACGAAGAGACCTGAATTTTTTAACAATTGAATCACGACCGGCAGGTGTATAACTGGTCAGGTCCTGCTCGGTCATCAATTGACGGGCGAATGGTTTTGGCTTCAAAGGAAAAGGCTGCGTTGGCCAGGATTCCTCACCGGGAATGGTTGAAACGGGTACCTTACGCTCCTCGATGGGGTACAAAGGTTTTCCGGTAACACGGTCAAAAACGAAGATAAAACCGTGTTTGGTGATCTGTGCCACCGCGTCGATAGCCTTTCCATCCCTTTGAATGGTGACCAGATTGGGTGGGGCAGGCAAATCATAATCCCATAAGTCATGGTGCACGATCTGATAATGCCAGATGTATTTTCCGGTGGCTGCTTCGAGTGCTACCACGCTGTTTCCGTAAAGGTTGCTGCCAATTCTGTCGGCTCCGTAATAGTCATAAGAAGGCGATCCAAGTGCAAGAAAAACAATGCCGCGTTTCAGATCGAGGCTCATACCCGACCAGTCATTTACGCCGCCTGCGTACTTATACGCTTCTTTTGGCCAGGTTTCATAACCCGGCTCTCCCGGTTTTGGAATGGTATGAAAAGTCCATTCAAGTTTCCCCGTTTTGCAGTTGTATGCCCTGATGTATCCGGGCTGCGCACCGTATAACTCCGAAACTTCGGCACCCATAATGAGCAGGTTTTTGAAAACAATACCAGGAGAAGTAGGAATGACAGAAATTGTTTCAGGATCGTCGCGCAGCCCGACGTTCATGCTCACGCTGCCGTTTTTTCCAAAACCGGGAATCGGTTTGCCGGATTTGGTATCTAGCGCAAAGAGTTTATCGCCGCCCGTTACCAGAATTCTTTTGTCGTCGCCCTCTTCCCAATAGGTAAGCCCTCTGCTTACGCCGCCTCCTTCGGCTCCGTCGAAAGGATCGAATGACCAGATTTGCTCGCCGGTTTGAGCGTTAACCGCGTACACCCAGTGTTTGGCAGAAGTGGCGTACATGATGCCGTCTACAATAATCGGGTTGCATTCGCTGCTGCCGGGACGGGCGCCTTCTTTCATATCTTTCAGAGCAAAAGTCCACGCTGGCTTAAGTTGGGTGACGTTGGAGATGTTGATCTGATCCAGTTTGGAATAACTTGTACTTTCAGCGTCGGCTTTGTAGATACTCCACGTACGTTCATCGCCGTTCTGCGTCTGATAAGCAACCAGGAGGAAAAAAGCCGAAATGAAGAACAGATAAACTACATTTTTGCTGACAATCAGGTGATAACATTTTTTTCGAAAGGTCATGTGGAATGAAGAGGTTCGGTTTCTGATTTAAGATGTTATTGTAAATCAAAAAGAATAGAAAACGGCTGTTTTACTATAACGGTTGCCAGTCCTGGTCCTTAAATTTTTCGATCAGCTCAAACTTTTATTATCTTTCACAATCCTGATTCTGAATTAATAACCTGCGATACGTTTATGAAATCAATTCTTCTGTTTACAATCCTTCTCTTTATTTTTGGAAACAATAATTCGGTGAGACCGGGAGAAGGTTTTGTTCAGGTATAAGGCGGGCGTATATGGTATAAGGTTGTGGGTTCCGGTAAGGGTGTTCCATTGCTGCTGATCCATGGCGGTCCGGGTAGCAGAAGCTGCGAGGGTATCCCGTCATATGCCACTTTGGGTGGCGACAGGCCGGTGATTTTTTATGATCAGCTTGGTTCCGGTCACTCAGACAGGCCAACGGATACCACACTTTGGCAGCTTCCCCGGTTTGTTGATGAAATTACAGTGTTGAGAAAAGAGCTGAACCTTACAGAAATCCATATCCTGGGCAGCTCCTGGGGTGGGACCGTTGCGGTAGAATACATGCTGACGCAGAAACCGAAAGGCGTAAAATCGGTGATTTTTGCAGGGCCCTTGCTCAGTACCTCGCGCTGGATGCGGGATGCAAAAATTCTTCTCTCACAACTTTCCCAACCTGTTCAGGATACAATTCAAAAATATGAATCCCTGAAAATGTATGACCATAAGGCCTACATTGCAGCCACAGATTCGTTTAACATACAATATTTGAGCAGGAAACCGGGTGTAAGAATTCCTGTCCCGGATTGTGAAAGCTCGGGAAAGTTTAACGCAGAGTTGTATCGTTACATGTGGGGGCCGACGGAGTTTAACGCAACCGGCACATTGAAATCCTTTGAAAGAACCGACCGTCTGCGAGAGATCAAAGAACCGGTGCTGTTTATTACGGGCCGTTTCGATGAAGCCCGACCTGAGACAATTTATGAATTCCAAAAAGAAATACCCGGTTCAAAGGTAGAAATCATTGAGAATTCGGGACACAACAAAGTGAGGGATAACCCGGTTGCGTATCTGGCGGCGATTCGGAGGTTTTTAAATGAAGCAGAGCGGTAGGCAGAGGCTGTGGATTGTCACCCATTTTTTGCCGTTGCGAATTTGATGTAACCTCTTATCAATAAATAGGTTCCGGGTGATCTGATTATTTTAATATTTGCCTGTCCCATTAAACAAATAATCTGTGACAGGAACGCAAAAGAAATCAGCCATATCCACCGCCATAATTGTGCTCAGTTCCTGCTATTTCATTTATAGTTTCCCGAACGAGGACCACTTTTGGCCCGTTGTGGCTATGATGATCATGATCGTGGCCAGCTTTGTTTTGTATCAGACATTTTTCAGATATTTTCCGGATAATGGTTGGGGAATACTGACTTTTTTCTTTGGGCGACTACTTTTCGCCGGCGTGTTAATTGCCGCGAATGCCTGGATATGTAATAATCTCAGAGAGAAATGGATAGAGGAGGATGGGGTAAGAACGTATGCCATCGCGGGACGTATTTCCAGCGACTATCGTAAAGGAAGGTATGAGTTTTACAGGCATTATCACTACCGGGTCAATGGACGGATGGTTGAAAAAAGGATGCCTTTTAACAAACAATTAAGAACGGGAGATACGCTTTATTTAAAATATTCGGCCAGTCATCCGTTTGTCGTTGAAATGGATGTTGTTAAATAAATTGCTGGCATTGAATTGTTTAGGGTTTCTTTTTTTGCCGGGGTAGGTTAACTTCCGTTCCTGGAATAATCGTATTTTATGTTTTACGGCTTGGTGGCGATTTAATCGTTTGTGACCAATTGCAAATTGCCCGTCTACAATTTGAGAAATGTAAATACATACTATGCGTAATTCAGTTATTTGATGAAGAATTTTAAATCCCTCACCCTTATTTTTTTGATTATTCTTACGCTTTCATGCAAAGACAAGAGCGATGACATTGCTCCCGGAGATTCGACAGAAGCTTGTTTAACGAAATCGTCTGAACGCTACTCAGATGGAAAGTTAGCTTACAGATCTTTCATTGAATATGATAAATTCTTCAATGTGTCTTATGTAAAGGACGAGTACTATGGTATTTCATCAGATCCGTCTATCCAGGAAAGAGTATTTGAAAATATATATGACTCAAAAAATTTGTTGGTTAAGTCAATATCCAGAGTAGGCGATGAAATTTATATGGAAACTTCCTATGAATATCACGCAAACTTGAAATTGAAAAGTAGAACAATGACCGCTCCGGGAAATAGCTATTTGAAAATTCAGGAATTCGATGACAAAGGGAGAATGACAAGATTTTACGACGGTGATGCCGGATGGGAGTTCTTGACAAGTTATGACGAAAGAGGGAATGTATTAACAACACGCACTATGCTGAAAAACGAGTTTCGGGGCGTCGAAAAAAATGTATATAATAAGGATTTTCAAATTATCAGTTCAACCTATACTTATTCTGATAACTCAACAAGTGTCACGAAATATTACTATGATGCGGAAAAGAGGCTTGTTGAAATGGTTGATGGGCAGGTTACCAAATATTACTATAACATGAAAGGTTTGCTGGTGAATGAGAAGGTATATCAGGGAACTAAACTAGTTGACGAAGTCAGGTCGGAGTACGATGAATTGGGGAAGCTGATTAAGAAAATATCGTTAAGTAATCTGAACGTTTTTTACGTAAGTGACGAATACGAATATTATAGCAATGGAAAATTGCGAAGAAAGTCTAGTTACGCGATCAAAAGCGGTTCCGAATCTCAAAGGTACAAATACTATGAGTACAGCCTTGACGAGAGCGGTAATGAGCTTGAAAGCAATTCGTATCGAGAGAATGGAACGCAGGAACAAAGGTATATTTACACCTATCAATGTAAATAGTGCGATGGTTTGCTGGATTATTCAACCTTCAAACTATCCACCGGGTTCATCAGCGCTGCACGGATACTTTGAAAACTGATGGTTGCAAACGCAATGCAAACAGACAATAGGGCTGAGGCCGGAAAAATCCACCAATTGATGTCGGTTTGATAGGCGAAGTTTTGCAGCCATTGGTGCATGCCATACCAGGCCAGTGGGGAGGCGATAAAGAATGACAGGAGCACAAGTTTTAAAAAGTCCTTCGATAAAAGCGTTACAATATTAGCCGTTGATGCACCCAGGACTTTCCGGACGCCGATTTCTCTGGTGCGCTGGATGGTGCTGTAAGAGGCGAGCCCGAGTAACCCCAGGCAGGAAATGAAAATAGCCAGTATGGAAAAGTTGAAAAACAGTTTTTCAAAACGTTCCTCACTCCGGTACTGGCGGTCGAAAAATTCATCGACAAAATAATAGTTGAACGAGCGGTTTGGCATCAGCGATTTCCATTTGCTTTCGATGGCTGTCAACGTGTTTTTGATATTGTTACCATCTATTTTTACTGATATCATACGAGCTTCGACGGGATCGATCCGCATGGTTAACGGCCTGATTTTTTCGTGTAGAGAAGTGAAATGGAAGTCCTTGATTACACCAATGATTTTGCCTTCCCGGCCCCATTGTTTGAATTTGCGACCAATGGCCTGCTGCGGATTGGTATATCCCAACAACTTGGAAGCTGCTTCATTGATGACCATGGCCTGGGTGGTATCGGTTGAAAAGGATTTGGAAAAACTTCTGCCGGCTACCAATTTGATTTTATACAAAGGAATGTAATCGAAATCAACGAGGTATAGTCCCAGGTGACCCACCTGTAAATCGCCATGGCTGTTTTCTATTTCCGAATAGGCTCCGTCAAAAGAACCGCCGGGTGTACTGGATGCTGCGGCAGTGGCCTGAACACCCGTGAGTTCATGCAGCGATTGTCTGAATGCCTGCTGATTTGCATCCCCCTCTGCATTGATGACCAGCATCTGATCCTTGCTGAAACCAAGATCCCTGCTGCGCATGAATGTCATTTGGGAGTAAACAATGAGTGTTGCGATAATCAGGATAATGGATATGGAAAACTGGACGGTAACGAGCCCTTTTCTTAATAAAATACCTTTCAGACTACTCGTGAATCGACCTTTTAAAACCTTAACCGGTTCAAAAGATGACAAGACGATCGCGGGATAAATACCCGCCAGAAACCCAATCAGAATGGCTGAAATAAACAATACGGCGATGTATGAAGGATTTTCCAGCATACCGTGACTGATTGTTTTTCCTGACAAGTTATTGAACCAGGGGATCAGCACGGCGGAAAGGAAAACGGCCAGGACAAAAGCGGCGAGACTGACCAGAACGGATTCGCTGAGGAATTGCCTGGCCAGCAGCATTTTTCCGGCACCAAAGGACTTTCGAATCCCTACTTCCTTCGCTCTTTCGGCAGAGCGTGCTGTCGAGAGATTGATAAAGTTGATACATGCAATCAGCAAAATAAATACGGCGATGGCAGAGAATATGTAGATGTTTTTTGCACTTCCTTTTTCATGGTCGCCGCGGGGCGAGTGCAGATATATCCGGCTTAATGATTCAAGCGACAAAATGTAAAGGACATTGGATTCTTTAAACAGTTTGCCGGCGTGATTTTGCATAAAAGCCGGCAGTTTAGCCTGGAGGTTTCCGGCGGAGGTCCCGGGTTTTAGCAGCAGATAAGAAACGGCACCAAAGTCGCCCCAGTTTTCATCGAGGTCCTTGTTAAGTCGCTGTGTAAAGGTTGACATCGACACAAACAAATCCGCCTTAATGTGGGAATTGGCCGGGATATCTTTCATCACTCCAGTGACTGTCGCCGCCAGATCGCTGCCGGATAAAACCAATATTTGTCCGATGGGATCAACATCTCCAAAGTATTTTTTTGCAGTTTTTTCGGTCAGTACGATACTGAGCTGCCCTTTTAAAACAGTGGCAGGATTGCCTTTGATCAGTTTAAAATCAAAAACATTGAACAGGGATGAATCGGCAAAAAAAGCTCTTTCTTCTTTAAACAGAACATTGCCTTTGCGGATCTTGAAATTGGCTGCATTAATTCTGGTAAATGCTTCCACTTCCGGGAAATCATCTTTTAATTTCGGCGCAGTCGACCAGGTGCTTACATCAACCTCCAGTGTTTCAGACGGTGTTTTGATATCCGTTACCAGCCGGTAGATCCTATCCGCTTTTGAATGGAAGTTATCATAACTCAGCTCAAAATGGACATACAGCGCAATAAGAAAACAGGCCGACATACCGACGGCCAGTCCCAGGACATTGATCAATGAAAAAACTTTGTGTTTCCAAAGACTCCGCAATGCAATTTTAAGATGGTTTTTAATCATGACCTGAATGTATTACGGGTGGTTTTGAACGGACACTTTTTTCTCGTTTTAAAGAAAAGTAGCTATTGATCAAAATATATCTGCCTGACTGTGTTAATATTAAAACGGCCAGGCAGATATTATTTTACAGCGAGAAGTTGCTAATTATTTCTGTAATGAATGATATTGATTTTAACCAGCTTGCCGTCTTTGAAATTTAAATGAATCAGATCCATCAGTTTATCACCTGGTATGTGGGTGAAATACCACTGCGGCGATTGCGCGAGAATAGGATCGTACTTTAAAGACATGTCTTTGGTGAAAAGAGAAATACGCTCGAATTTATTTGCGTAAGCGCTCAGCTTGTTGATTTTTAGTAGTTTGGCATATAGGAAGACCACGTCGTCTCCGGTTCTTATGGATGTAGCAGCGTCTCCAAAACCAGGCCATTGGGAAAGCTGCCGGCCGCTATTCAGAAATATCTTCGAAACTTTGTTGTTTTCAAACGAAATCTGCACGCCGGAATCGGTGCCTTTTTGCTCGTCAAGAAAAATGGATTGGTATAACGGAATCCGTTCCTGAAGTTGACCCAAGCCCGAAAATATGTTGTTAACCACATTGATGTATCTGACGTTTTTAGTATCACGCAACTGTTCAAGGGTTTTATAAATTTCATACGCATTTCCGCCGATTTCTATACCGAGGTGACTACCTGACATTAGGCTGTCTTTCCCGATAATCTGTGAGCTGAAACAATCACAAACGATTGGCGGGACTTCGGTTTCTTCCTTGATACAACTGCTGGCCAGAACAGATAAAAACAGGATTGCAATAAAATTACTTTTCATGGGCTATTCGTATGGGTTGGTTTATGGAAGAACAATAAATACTTATATTCTCATGACACAACTTTCAATTCCATGGTTGTAACCGAAAGAAAAAAGACTGTCTCATGGATTTGAAACAGTCTTTTTCAAAAAAGTAGATATTCTTATTTCGCAACAATCACTTTGGAGTTTCTGGTGCTGCCGTTTTTATTCGTAATCACCACGATGTAGCTTCCGTTGGGAATATTTGTAACATCAATTTCACTATTCGTGAGCTTAGAGATACTCAGGACAAGCTGTCCGCTGGCGTTGTGAAATTTTACATTTTGAACGTCACTCCAATCCGAAATGCCGGTTATATCCAGTTTTACCATATTGCTGGCTGGATTAGGATACAGAAGCATTGCCGCTAATTTAGCAGCGTGGAAACTTTCCATCCGGCTATAAGCAAAAGTTCCGTCCAGATCCATCATTTTCAGTCGGTAATACAACGTGTTTTTTCCAAATGACAGAATTTCGGCGTCAGAAAAACGATAGGTATTCGCTGTGCTTGGATAGATATTTTCTCCAATTTTTGCCCAGTTACGGGCATCGGCGCTTTTCTCAATTTCGAAATGACTGAAATTGGTTTCCTGTGATGTCGTCCATTGCAGCAATGCCCGATTTTCCTGCTGACTAACTTCAAATGATATCAGTTTTACCGGCAGTGGAGTTATGTCCGTCAGTGCAATAAAGCCGCTGAAACCTGCTACATCGAATGAAACCTCCCACCGCTGCATTGTCGTGTTCCAAATGATATTCGCATCGTCGGGATTTATAGCCAGTTTTGTGCCGGTATAAGTTGAAGGTAACCCGGAACCATCACTGCTCGTTCCCGATAATTTACCAATTCGAAGATTCGCTTTCCTTGCCGCTATGTTCGTGGGATTATCCGTGGATAAAGGAAGTTTTACTGCACTCAGGGCATTGAAATCGCTAAAATCCTGATTTGTAAAATAGAGTGTTATTGTTGCAGTGGCTGCCTGAACGTTATTGGCCGGCGTTATCTGGTAATGTCTCGCGACATAAGGTGCGCCGCTATAATCCGGAACGCCGCTTTCGATCCATACCTTCGCTGTGACGCTACCGTTCAAGCGGTTGGGTTCACCATTTATGGCATTCGGTACAATGCCGGCAATTAGCTTGCAGTTGTTAGTCAGTGTTGCAGGGCCGCTGACAGTCAGTGTTCGTTCGGTGGTTGAGGAAGCCAACTCAGTTTCGGCGAGCGACTTTACCGTAACGCTGAAATTTTGGGTGCCCTTAATATCTGCAGCGTCCGCCGCCGTGATGGTGATCGTTGTTGTTCCGGTTTGTCCTGCGACCGGGGTGACGGTCAATGTACGGTTCGAGCCGCTGCCGCTAAATACAAGATTGGCATCCGGTATCAAAGTTGTATTTCCACTCTTCGCTGTCAGGCCAACCGTCGCCACAGTTTCGTCGGTAACGGTTAAGGCAATCGCACCAATGGCAGTTCCAAGACAGGTGGTTTGGTTGGTGACTGTTGATATGGCGGGTGGGTTGTTTGGCCCGGATACTTTAATGCTGTTTAATGCGATGTAGGAATCTGCGCCATTGGCCTGGTAAATTCTGACTTCGTCAACATTACTAAATGCGCCCGGTAATTTTAAAGCCGGTGTCCCCGAAGTTTGCGACAGCGGCAGGTAAACAGTCGTTGTATTTCCGGTGAAACTTAGGCTGCCTCTGGATAAGCCTCCTTCAAAAGCTTCTATTTTAAAGCTTTTTCCGGTCTGGTCTCCCCAGTCCAAAAAACCTATTGATGCCAATGAAAAGTTAGCGCCATTGGCTGATTTAATCGACCAGCCATAAAAAATGCGGTTATTGCCGATGGTTATCAATGCCGGATAACCATCCCAGCCGCTGTCACCGTTATGAAATTCCAGTGGGTCATCGGTTAACTTGGTTCCGGCACTGTTGGTGATCGGGATGGTTTGGATGTCGATGTCAGAAATAGCTTCTGAGCTACCCTCGCCGTCTGTTGCGATATTATCACCAAAACCAGTATTGCTGGAAAAAGTAATCGTAGGTGACGTCGATAATAAACTCGCGCTTACCCTGAACGAACTTTCATTTTTGTTTTGTGAAAAGCCTTTTTCCTGAGCGAGGAGGGTTATAAGAATAACCAGAAGGTATCTGTGCCCAGCAAGTATTTTTCGACAGAAACTGTGATTTGGAATATTCCTGCTAACGGAAATTTGACGGAATGTTTGGATACAAGGAGTTTTCGATTGACATTTTGATGTCTGGTAGAAATTTGTCATGCAGTTGAGATTGAGTAGGGAAAAAAGTAGGCAGGTAGAAAATGGCTGACGTTTTTAAAGTAGCAAATAATTGCTTCATAAGATAGCTATAATTTTCTATTTTTTATAAAAATTGGACTATGAATTTGATTTGCCTGTTAGTTGGCAAAAGGCATTATCTGCTTGTAAGTATTTGATTTGTAGTTGTATGGGTTTCTGAATGCAAAGCTTGGGAGGCTTGCAATAAAATTTAATCAACCCAAAACCCTAAAGAGTAGATTTTCCAGGAAAACAGCTGTGAATTCTTTATGGTTTTCTGACGTGATGTCGGTCAGTTTTGGTAAGTAACTGCTAAAAAATTGCTGATAGTGGGCTGTTTCGATCAGTGTACTGCTAAGTGATCGGGGGTAGGAATAATCCGGATTGTACGCCGAGATAACACCGGCTATCTTCGAGCACAGATCCTTGTAAGGTTTAAAAACCTCATCCTTATTGATTTCTTTCACCTCCTTAACAAAATATACCTTGCTGCTCTCTGAGATAACGATCTGGTTGAGATATTTTTTGTTGTAATCCAGACGGCCCGCACTTTCAGGTAAATCGTGCGTAAGTAGTTCAATGATCGTCTTCAGTTTGACATGATTGTCAGTCACATTTTGCAGGCGAAACATCACCAGAAATTCCATATAACTCCAATACCAGTTTAGGATGTAAAGCAGCAGCCTGTGTTTGTTTTCAAAATACCGGTACACAGTGGCTTCGGTGGTACCCACCTCTACCGCCAGTTTCTTAAATGTAAAGTGTTCAAAACCGAGCTCGAAAATCAAATCGATAGCACTTTTAACGATGTGCCTGCCCACTTCACTGCTTTCCGGGTTGCGCAGAAATATCTTTTGATTTACCTGAAAGGTTACTTGGAATTCCATATTTAAAAATTTGATTGCAAAGTAGCAAAAAACCCACTGGTAATAGTATATGTTATCTTAAAATTATTTTTACTTTATTTTATGATAGTAATACTATTATTATAGAGAGCATTATTATATTTGTCAAAATTTATAAGCATGGAAAAAATAAGCCCATTACAAAGACTATGGAATCTGATCCGGCTCGAAAAGAGTGAAGTCGCCTCGATCTATTTTTATGCCGGATTAAGCGGTTTGATACAGTTGAGCCTGCCAGTCGGCATTCAGGCGATCATTGGCTTTGTGTTGGGTGCAGCTATGGTCACCTCGATCTACGTGCTGATATTTCTGGTAGTTGCCGGTGTGGCTGCGGTGGGTTTGTTGCAGATCAATCAGATGAAAGTGATTGAAAGGATACAACAGAAAATATTTACACGGAATGCCTTTGAATTTGCGGATATCATCCCGCGATTTGATCTGGTCAAAACGGATAGTTATTACTTGCCTGAAAAAGTAAATCGCTTTTTCGATACACTGAATGTTCAGAAAGGGTTATCGAAGCTATTGTTGGATGTGCCGATCGCGACAATCCAGATTGTGTTAGGATTGCTTTTGCTGGGGCTTTATCATCCGTTTTTTATCGTCTTTGGTATAGTACTTCTCCTTATTTTGTGGCTCATCTTTACTTTTACAGGAAAAAGCGGATTGGACTCCAGTTTGAGAGAAAGTGTATTTAAATACAAAGTGGCAGGGTGGCTCCAGGACATGGCGAGAGTGATTAACACTTTCAAAATAGCACATGGAAATCATTTGAACCTGCAAAAGACAGATACCTTCGTAAGCGGTTATCTGGATTCGCGCAGCTCACATTTTAAAGTACTTTTATTTCAATATAAGACGCTGGTATTTGTCAAGGTTGCGATAACAACCGCGATGTTGACCGTGGGCACATATCTGTTGCTCAACCAGCAACTGAATATAGGTGAATTTATTGCTGCTGAAATTGTGATCCTGACGGTGATCAACGCAGTCGAAAAACTGATCGTCAACCTTGACAGTGCTTATGATGTGGTTACGGGTCTGGAAAAGCTGGCGACGGTAACCGAAAATATGACTGAACGGGATGGGAAATTTAAGCTGGCGAACCCGGAAAAAGGAATAGATCTTGAATTGATAGATTTCTCTTTTGCATTTCCGGGGGGTAAAATAATTCTTGAAAACACCAGCCTGCATATCCCGTCAGGAAGCAGGGTTTGTATCAGAGCGCAGCGAGGATCCGGAAAGTCGACACTACTGAAAATACTGGGCGGCTTCTATCACGAATATTCCGGCTCTATACTTGTCAATAACATTCCATTGACCAGCTACGAATCACAGTCACTGCGTGAAAATTTTGGTGTATTTTTCTCACAGAAGGAAGTTTTCAATGGTTCGATCCTGGAAAATATAACGATGGATCGGAAGGGTATTACACCTGAAACAATAAATCAGCTGGCTGAAAAAACCGGGCTTTTACACGATCTCAAAATGCCAGTGCATGGATTGGAAACCAGTATAACTTCAAACGGGAAAAATGTAAGGGGAACTGTGCTGCGGAGTATCATGCTGTTAAGAGCATTGCTGAATGAACCTTCTCTGTTACTGTTGGAAGAACCGTGGGCCGGATTTGAAGAACCTGTAAAGGAAAAAATTATAAGCTATCTGATAAACAGGCCTCCACACGTGACGGTAATCGTTGTGACCCAGGATGAAGCCTTTGCTTCCAGATGTGACTATATCATCTCCCTGAACTCAGGTTTTGCCACCATTCAAAAAAATAACTGACATGGAACACCCCCAATATGAAATCCCACTGAAATCGCTGGAACAAATTTACAGTAGCGGAGAGCATCTAAAAGTGCGTATCTGGTTTGTAGGATTTATGCTGTTTCTGGTAGCAGTTATGTTTCTGCCGTGGACGCAAAATATCAAGGCAAAAGGTAATATTACGACCTTGTATCAGGAGCAGCGCCCGCAGGAAATTCACTCACCTATACCTGGCAGGATCGCCCGGTGGTCGGTGAAGGAAGGCGATTTCGTAAAGAAAGGAGATACGTTATTACAGATATCTGAGATCAAGGAAGACTACCTGGATCCCAACCTGATTGACCGTACAAAACAGCAGGTGGAAGCAAAAAAAGGTACAATTCAGTATTACAAACAAAAAGCAGGAACATCCGACTTTCAGATTCAGGCGCTGAATATGTCGAAAAAACTGAAAATTGACCAGCTCAATAATAAATTGAAACAACTTGACAACAAGTTGACCGGTGAAAGGGCTGAGCTTGATGCAGTGACCAACGAGTTTGAACTGGCGAAAAACCAATACGAACGCCAGCAGAAAATGTTTGAAGAGGGGCTCGTCTCCCAAACCCAGTTACAACAGCGCAACCTGGCATTTCAAAATGCTCTTGCGAAGCGTGTGATGGTCGATAATAAACTGGCCCAAACTCAGCAGGAGGTAATCAATACTCGGATTGAGCAGAACAGTGTAGAGCAAGAATATGCTGAAAAAGTTAGTAAGGCGTCAGGAGACCGATTCCAGAGCATGAGTAACATTGCAAGCGGAGAGGGTGAGGTGGCCAAACTGGAAAATCAGGTGACCAATTACACGATCAGAAATAACATGTATGTAATTCTGGCGCCACAGGACGGCCAGGTGGTGCAGGCCAAGAAGGCGGGGATAGGAGAAATACTCAAAGACGGAGAGCGCGTTGCGATCATCGTGCCCACCCGGGTACATTATGCGGTTGAAATGTTTGTCCGTCCGGTAGACCTTCCCCTGATAAGCATTGGCCAGAAAGTCCGGTTCATGTTTGACGGGTTTCCGGCTATTGTGTTCAGTGGGTGGCCCGAAAATAGCTACGGAACTTTCGGAGGTAAAATACTTTCCTATGAAAATACGATTAGCCCCAATGGAATGTTCAGGGTGTTGGTTGAGGAAGACAACACGGATAAAAGCTGGCCTGCGCAATTAAAGCTCGGGACGGGGGCGCAGGGCATTGCCCTACTGAAAGATGTTCCGGTTTGGTATGAGTTATGGCGGAACATCAACGGTTTTCCACCGGATTACTACAACTTGAAAGAAGAACAATCAAAAACAAGCGACAAAACCAAAAACAAATGATGTTCTCTTTTTGCATCCGAGTTAGCGTAGCCAGTATTTTATTCTATGTTTTGTCTGTTTGCGAAATATTCGGACAGACCAGCGATACGGTAAAAACACTGAATGCGGAGCAAGTACTCCAAATTGTAAGAAAATACCACCCCGTGGTAAAGCAAACGGATATTCACATTGATAAATCCCGGGCAGATCTGCTTGTTGCACGCGGTGGATTTGATCCGGTGGTGGGTGCTTACGTGGCAAAAAAAACTTTCGACGGTACAAATTATTACAAACAGACATCGCCTGAATTGTCCATTCCGACTTGGTTCGGCGTGGAAATCCATACCGGGCTGGAAAATTTGACGGGGAATAGAACAGACCCTACCTTGACAAAGGGGCAGTCCAGCTATGTCGGGGTGACGGTGCCATTGGCAAAAAATCTGCTCATGGATAAGCGTAGGGCATTTTTAAAACAAGCACGAATCTTTAATACGATGGCTGTGGCGGAGCAGCGGGCTATTGTGAACGACCTCCTGATGGATGGAATGGACGCATACTGGCTTTGGGTAAGGGCTTATCAGACCTACAAAATTGTGGGCGATAATGTGGAAATTAATCAAAGAAGATTGGAGCTCGTAAAGAAATCGTTTGTAAACGGCGAACGGCCGGCGATTGACACGGTAGAAGCCTTGACACAGCTTCAAAGTTTTCGGTTCAGACAAAATGAAAAGCGGGTCGAATTTCAAAATGCCGGTTTACGGCTTTCTGCGTATTTGTGGCGCGACAACGATGAGCCCTATCTATTACCTGAGGCAGTCATCCCGCAGAGCGAATGGGAAAATGAGATGGTCATTCAGAATTTTCAAACGGACCTGAACGGGTTGCTGGGTATTGCGGCTGCTTCACATCCCGAATTACAGCTTTATGATTTCAAACTGGATGCCCTGCAAATTGATCGGAAGTTGAAATTTCAGTCGCTTTTACCCAAAGCAGATTTTACCTACAATCATTTGAGTAAAGGTTATAATGTAATCAGTAATGAGTTTTCGGGTCTCTTTTTTAATAACAATTATCGCTACGGGTTCAAATTTGAGCTACCGCTGCGCTTATCCGAGGGCCGCGGCGAATACCGAAAAGCCAGACTTAAGATAGAAGAAACCAGTCTGGATCTTAGTCAGAAGAAGTTGGCAATACAGATCAAAATAAAAAGCTATCATAACGAATTTACTGCTTTGCAAACACAGCTTGCTATTCAGAATGCCAATTTTCTGAGCTACCAACAACTTGTCAGGGCGGAAGAAATCCGCTTTTTGAATGGAGAAAGCTCACTTTTTCTGATTAATACCCGCGAAAGTAAAGCACTGGAGGCGCAGGAAAAACTGGTTGAAATAAAAACAAAACTTTACAAAACTATCTACGCTTTGCAATGGAGTGCCGGGATATTGGTTTTATAGTGCCATTGGGTCCCGGTAATGTATCGGACCAATTTTGAAGGTACTTTTTTAGCTGGATGTATTCTTTTACGTCAATATGTCACTAGTCTAAGCCCGAAATACAACCATCGTTTCCATCTGTTTTGCCATTGTCAGGAAACGACTGAAAACTTCTACACAGGGAAGTACACACTAAACACAGCGCCATGGCCGGGATTACTGGTTGCGGTGATAGCTCCGCCATGGTTATTGGCGACTTTCTCGCAAATCGCGAGACCGATGCCCGTGCCTGCATATTCTGTTTTTCCGTGTAGCCGCTGGAAAATCTGAAAAATACGATTCGTGTATTTATCATCAAATCCGATACCATTGTCCCGGACATCAATGCGGTGATAGGTAGGAGCAAAACGGGCCGGTTTTATTGTATTGGGGAGATCCGCCGAATTTACGATTTCTGCATTTATTTCAATAAACGGCGCCTGATTGGGCAGATGAAATTTCAGCGCATTGCTGATCAGGTTTTGATATAATTGTCCCAGCTGTAAAGGGTCGCCTTCGATGACAGGCAATTGCCCGACGGAAATAACTGCCTTGGTTTCCTGTATTGCAAAATCGAGATCCGTTAATACAGACTTTACAACTTGATTAAGTTCAACCTGCTCGGTGATATCCTTTTGCGTAGAAACCCTCGAAAACGCTAGCAAGTCTTCAATCAGTGCCGACATTCTTCGGGATGCGCTCTGCATTCTTTCAAGATAATCTGCGCCTGCGCCCAGTTCGGCTGCATAACGTTTCTTTAGCAAATCGCCGAACGATTGAATTTTGCGTAGTGGCTCCTGCAAGTCGTGCGAAGCGATGTAGGCAAATTGCTGAAGGTTTTCGTTGGACCGCATCAAAAGCTCGTTGGACTTGGCCAGCTCTTCATTGGTAGCCGAGTATTCTTCGTTGATTGCTGCGAGTTCTTCATTGGTGGTTGCCAGTTCTTCCGTACGTTCCTGCACAAGCTGTTCCAGCGCAAGTTGCACCTTGCGTTGCTCAGTCACATCCTGTACGGTTCCGCTAATTTTAACCGGTTCCCCGTTTTTGTTAAAATAAGTTTTACCCTGAGCATGTAAAATACGCTCCCGGTCAGCACTGTTTACATCCACATTGTATTCAATATCATAAATTCCATCGGTTCCCGGAGTGGTTGCGTGGGTGATGGCAGCCTTAATGCGTGGATGGTCAGACTTATTAATCGCCGCATATCCTCTTTCAATGGTAATGATTTCGTCCGCTCCGATGCCAAACCATTCTCTTAAACGGGGAGAATAATCGAGAATACCCGTCGTCAGGTCAATATGCCAGGTTCCCAGATTGGCCAGCTCAACGGCGCCGCGTAAAGTTATTTCCGCTTCCTGGATTTTTTGCCGGGATAAAACCTGCTGTGTCACATCCGTTGCTACCACCAGAATGCCGGAAATGTTGCCATCTTTTTCAACCTGAGGCTGGTACGTCAGGTTTACGTATATCGTTTCAGGACCATTCTCTCTGGTGATATTTACCGGTGCTTCTGTTGAAAAATATGGCTTCCCGGTATTGATGGTGTTCGCCATAAGCTGATCAAAACCCTGGCCTTCCAGTTCAGGAAGTGCTTCCAGTAAAGTTTTTCCGATCAACTGTTCAGGCGCCCGGCCCACCATTTGTCCATAAAACGGATTGGCCATGGTAAAAACCAGGTCATCTTTATTTAATATCGCAATACCGATAGGAGACTGTTCAAACAAGGCGAGCAGTTGCATCTGACTTTCCTTCACACGTTGATCGGCCCGAACACTTTCCGTTACATCAATAGCGATATCAAGAATGGCATAAACTTCCCCGTTGGAATCCAGCAAAGGCGTGTAGGTAATGTTATAGAAATTGTGAGTCATCACACCATGCTGGACAATATCCACCTGCGAACCAAAACTTTGAAACATTTTTCCCGAAGTGAAAACATCGTCCAGAATTTGCAGATAAGCCTGATTTTCCAGTTCGGGCATTACCTCCCTGAGGGGCTTGCCTATGATATCTGATCCTTTACCGACAATATCAATGAAAGCCTGGTTGGGCATTTCAACAACCAAGTCGCGGCCTACGAACAGGCCGATCGCGGCTGGCGCCGTTGCAATGACAGACCTTAACTTGGCCTCGCTTGCTTCAAGCGCCCTTTTTGCCAATACTTTTTCAGTTACGTCCACAGCGGTGTCCATTACCCCGTAAACTTCCCCCTGGGCATTGCGCAGTGCTTTATAGGTAAAATCGAAATAATAACCGGAGAGTACCCCGTTAACTTCCAGGTCGACGAGCGCTTCCCTGGCGGTGTACGCTTCTCCCGTTGTGAATACGCTGTCAAGGATAGCGGGAAATTCTTGTCCGCGCAATTCGGGTACGGCTTCGATCAGAGGTTTTCCAAAAACTGATTTATCCTTTCCCCAATAACCAATCATGGTATCGTTGGCTACTTCAATCTTCATTTCCCTGCCTACGAAAAGGCAGGTAGCTATGGGTGCTTCTTCGATCAGACTGCGAAACCGTTCTTCGTTGATGAATATCTGCTGACGTGAAAGGACATTTTTAGTGATGTTTAAAGCAATTCCTGAGATCTTGTAAATGAAACCTTCATCATTGAGATGAGCCTGACCCTTGCAATTAATCCAGCGGGGCGATCCGTTCACATCATCAACAGCCCGGAATTCGATATCAAATTCCCCGTCTGAATTTTTACCCAGTACCTTCTTTGCTTCTTCCTTAGTTATCTCCCTTTGCACCGGATGAACACGGTTTAAAACGTTTTCCAGGGAAGTGATATCATCAAACGGGTAGTTGAAAATGGATCTGAACCGCTTGCACAAACGAAATTCACTGCTTCCCAGATCATACTCCCAGGTGCCCACATTAGCGGCATCCAGTGCAGATTCCAGTCTGTTTATTTCAGTGATATTATCGGGGTTAAATGGTTTCGTAGAGTGGGTCATATAACTTGTGTACTTTATGTGTGTAAAAGCTCCTGATTTATGCGAAAACGTAAGTGTCTAAAAGGCAAATTTTGAGTGACTGACGTTTTTTAATTTATTATATAAAAATTGTACCTGTTGACCGCATACGCAGATTTACAAACAGGGATAAGGCACCAACCTGATAAACATAGGGCAAATCAGAAGAAATGTTCAAAATGCGAACAGTTTACCAATAGTGAGTCGCAAATTCTACACAAATCACATCCACAGGAGATTTAATGATAAGGCCTTTTACCGTTTTAATTGAAGTTATTCGTTGAAAGTAAGGAGATAATAAGGGCCGTCAATAGAATCACCTTCCGATTCAGTTTTCCACCCCATCGTTTGATAAAAACATAATGCTGTTTCATTTGCTTTCAGGCATTTGAGTGTGGCGGGGCGCCCGGTTTGTTCCAGGCATTTTTTTAAAAGTGCTTTTCCTATTCCTTTTCCCGTAAAATCGGGATGGATAAATAGTGAATGAATAAAATAATCGGGTTGCCACCAAGCGATGAAACCTACCGGAATACCTTCATTTAAAGCCACAAGCACTTTTTCTCCTTCAATCGCACGATCAAAATCTTTTAGTTTGAAGGTTTTTGTGCCTACCCACGGAAAGGCCAGTTTTCGGGATTCCAGGAAAACTTCCCTAAGCCTGGCTGTGTGTTTTGGCGTGTAGTCTGAAATAGTCCACAGCATAATTTAAAGAGAGGTTAAAAAAGTGTTAATCCTGGTTTTTGCAAAAGCGATAAACACCGGGAAAGGCATGAAACCTATTTTTTGCAAGATTTTCAATTTACACAGTGGATAAAGAAAATCGTTAAAAAAAGTGATAAATATTATCGTACGGCAGGTTTTTCTGGTATGAAAATTACAGTCATCAGGGTATGAGGTAATAATTAAAAAATTTCAGCGTGATGAAAACAGATCAATTTTATAACAAGGCTTATAGTTGGATACTCGATAAAGGACCGTCATTTTTACTTGGAATCGCCATTCTTTTCGTGGGTTTCTGGTTGATTAAAATGTTGTCGAAATGGATGTCGGTGCGTTTGCATAAAAAAGAAGTTGACCCTTCTTTAACTCCATTTCTGTTAAGTTTGACCATTACCGTTTTGCGTGTTTTGCTGATCGTTGCAGCCATGCAGGTGATCGGAATTCAGATGACGGTATTTGCAGCTTTGATCGGTGCGATCGGGGTTGCCGCAGGGCTGGCACTTTCCGGAACACTACAAAATTTTGCAAGCGGCGTTCTTATCCTCATGTTGAAGCCGTTTAAAGTAGGCGACAATATCCTCGCGCAGGGGCAGGAGGGAACGGTGACGGCCATCAAGATTTTTTATACAGTTGTTACGACATTCGATAACCGCACTGTGGTCATTCCGAATAGCAAACTTTCCAATGAGATGATTATCAACGTCAGCAGTTCGGGGAAAAGAAGACTGGATATAGAAATGAAATTCAGCAACGGTATTGATTTTACAGCGGTTAAAGACCTGATCAACAAAGTGCTGGAAGGAACGCAGAACATTCTGGTTACACCAGAAAAAAGAATTGGGGTGTCTTCCATTGAATCCGATGGTTATAAAGTTATGCTGAATGTGTGGATCAACGCGCATGGATTCATCGATACGAAAATGGCGATCCAGCAGAAATTAATGGAGAATTTAAAAACTTCTGGTTTGAAATTGCCGGGTTTGTAAGAGTCGTAGTTCAAAATGATTTATCGTTGCAGACGAACCCGGGTTAGATTCCGGGTTTTCGTTTATAAGTGAAAATGTCATTTTGCGAACATCGTCATTCTAGCGGGCTTGTAGAAATAAACAGTAACACCCGATGAAAATTTTTCCTGATGAAACAGGTTGAGCTGGATTTTGTTTTTTGAATTTTTAAAGAGCGGTTTTCCGCTTCCAAGCAGAACGGGGTGGACCCAAAGCTGATATTCATCGATCAGATCTGACTTGATCAAAGCAGAAACGATACTGCCGCTGCCAAAAATGATGATGTTTTTACCTTTCTCTTTTTTTAGTCTCTGTACTTCCTTTTTTAAACCGCCATTTACGACTCTCGAATTTTGCCAGCCCAAATGTGCCAGTGTTCTTGAAAAGACAACTTTTTTGTAGCTGTTCATCATGTCGGCATAGGCAATATCCTGTCTGGCAAAAGATAAATTGACGGCCTGATAGGGCCAGTAAAGCGCCATGGCCCGATAAGTGATCCGCCCAAGTAAGATGGTGTCGGCTTTGCTCAGCTGCTCAGCGGCTGCTTCGGCCATTTCATCGTTCCAGTAATTGAAATGCCAGTCCAGTTCACCATCTGGACCGGCCATGAATCCGTCGAGTGTAACGTTCATGGAGACAACTACCTTGCGCATTTTTTTATCGTTATAATTCAGTGGGCCGTTTTAAAGCAATCCGGTTTTATCAAAATAATCCTGCTATTATTTCAGGTTTTCGTTACAAAATTATGGGCAATTAGTATATTTGATGGTGTGTAAAAGAGACTTCTTGTAGGGTACTTTGCGACTTCAATGTGAAGCATTTGTACTTTAACTGACGCCTGATTTTAAGCAATAAACCACCGATTAGCCATCCTATCCCATGAAACACATTTCAATTCTTATTCCGAATGAGGCCGTTTTAGCCAGTATTGTTGATCCCCGGACGATATTTACCGGTGCCAACGATTTTTTAGAAGCGCTAGGAAAACCTGCACAATTTAAAGTTCAGCTTGTCGGACTTGCCAAAGATGTAAAAGTGCATGGTGGAATGTTTTCGGTACATGCGGATTTGCTGTTGCACGAAGTTGAAAAAACGGATCTGATTATTATACCTGCGATTAGTGGTGATTTGGTCACGGCTGTGGAGTTGAACAAGGAATTTTTGCCATGGATCGTGAAACAATATCAGGGTGGTGCCGAGGTTGCCAGTCTTTGTATTGGCGCATTTTTGCTGGCGTCTACGGGTTTGCTCAACGGAAAAGAGTGTTCAAGCCACTGGAAGACTGCGCCGGAATTCAGAGAAATGTTTCCGGAAGTAACGCTGGTTGATGGTAGAATTGTAACAGAACAGCAGGGGTTATATTCCTCGGGCGGCGCTACTTCCTATTGGAGTTTACTTCTGCATCTGGTCGAAAAATATGCGGGCAGAGAGATCGCCATCATGGCTTCCAAAATTTACGCGTTAGAAATTGATCGTAAAAGTCAGTCGCCATTTGTGATGTTTAACGGACAGAAAAAACATGAAGACGATCCGATTAAAAAAGCACAGGAGTTCATTGAAAATAATGTAACCGAGAAGATTTCGGTGGAAGATCTGTCGTCAAGATATGCCATTGGTAGAAGGCATTTTGAAAGGCGTTTCAAGAAAGCAACCAACAACACGCCTGTGGAATACATTCAACGGGTGAAAATTGAAGCAGCAAAGAAACATTTTGAAACCACTGGCAAAAATGTCAACGAGGTAATGTATGACGTTGGGTATTCTGATGCCAAGGCGTTCCGATCCGTTTTTAAAAAGATAACCGGTTTATCGCCAATCGATTACAGAAACCGATACAACAAGGAAGCAGCGGTGGCATAACCTTGTCAGGGGGTTAAAGCGGAAGTTTGAAATGTTTATCGATCATTTGTTGGCCTTTGGCAGTAATGACAATGGCTCTGGAATTTTGCATTTTTCTTATCCAGTCCTCGTTTAACATTTTGTCGAGTAATGCAGCGGGGAGAGCGCCGGCCATGTGGTGTCGCCGTTCACTCCAGTCCAGGCAGGGGCGCAAAAATGACCGCCTGAGTTGTTTTAAGCCAGAAATGTTAATTCCCAAATCTGTAAACCAAGCCTGGCCATTCGCGCTTAATTCAAAGTTTTTGCCTTGATCGATGATTATTTTCTGATCAATCAGACTGTCTGTAACAGCAACACCGATTTTTCCGGCAAGATGGTCGTAACAGCTCCTGCAATACTTTACGGGTACTTCGATGGTGTTTGTTTTGGCTTTCTGGTCAATCTCAACAGGGATCAGATTTGCCAGTGCTTCGATCGCATAGGCGATATCTTTTCTTGCGAATTTGTAATATTTATGTCTTCCCTGACTTTCCACACAAAGCAACTGAGCCTGAACCAGCTTATTTAAATGCATGCTGATGTTTTGCGGCGAGGTATCGGCTGCAATGGCCAGCTCCGTTGCGGTGAATGCCTTCCCGTCGAGTAAAGTCCATAAGATAGTCGCGCGTGTCGGATCGCCGATCAGTGACGCGATCTGTTTGAAGTGTTCCTCCATGAAACTTTTACAGTTAAGTATAGAATGAAGTGTTGGTGCGTAAAGCTAGATAAATTTGCAAAAGACAAGCCCGGTTAATACCATAATTTTATTTCACTTATCTGTTCCGTCACATGATCGCAGTTATTTTTGAAGCAATTCCCCATGAAGGTAAAATGCAGGAGTACATGGACATTGCCAGGCAACTCAGGCCAGAGCTCGAAAAAATAGATGGGTTTATTTCCATCGAGCGATTTCAGAGTTTTTCGGATCCGGCAAAAGTTTTATCACTTTCATTCTGGAAAGATGAAGAAAGTATCAGGGAATGGCGAAGTCTCGAAATGCACCGGTATGCGCAGGCCAAAGGTCGAAACGAGGTTTTTCAGGATTACCATTTAAGGATTGCAGAGGTGTCCCGCGATTATGGCATGTTCGAACGGAAGGAAGCGCCACTGGATAGTAAACTGTATCATGAACGTGCAGAATAAAGCTGTTTTTTTCAAATTCCAGACGATCGCGACTAATAACCTCTGATCAGCTGTCCAAAGACCGTTTATTTATTTCTGATACGTCATAAACCCCCAAAGTTTCGGATAATCCTATCCGGAATTTTGGGGTGTTTTTATGCGATTTTTGTTGTTTTCGATGTCGTTTTTCATTGGAAATGGTTTAAAGAATGCCGCTTCAATCCGCTTAATCATTCAGGTTTTTATCATGATGGACGAGTATCGTTACAGATTTTGCGTACAGAAACTTTCTTGTAACCAGATATTTACTTCAATGATTAGTATGGTATTTGCCTGAAAATTAAGTGAATTGAATTTCTGTGTGAGATAATTCTAATCTAAAAATTTTAATTTATAAATTTAATTTTTAGATTTGTCTAAATTTAAACTTTGATGCACTGGAAAGTGCTTTTAAGCGAAATCAGACTTTGTTTTTCAAAAACAGGAAATATTTTTCCATGAATTTGATTATTCCGCAATAAAATAGAGACTTACAAAGAAAATGTAGGTAAATACATTTATATTTGCAACATTGTTGCATAAATTGAATTATGAGCATTGACATTATAAAACGACGACAAATTGCCTGCTTCTTGCTGGTATTGTGGGGCCTGATCTGCCTCAGCAATGTCGTGTTTCGTCATGCCCACCGCATGCCCGATGGACGGATTATCAGTCATGTGCATCCTTATGCTGAATTTGGTACTAAATGCAATTTTCCGGCACATCAGCATACCCAATCTGAGCTCCTTTGGCTGGATTGTATCAGCAACATACCCTTTGATTCATTTCTCCCTGAACTGACATGCTTTGTACCGGGAATCTGGTCGGTGGCACGCACGGTTTATGTCTATGAGGAAAAGCAGACATTTCGGAATAACAGGTCAATTTTTCTTCGGGGGCCTCCTGCGCAGGTTGGTTAAACAAACTCTTTTACTATTTAAATTTTTCAATTCAGGATGCGATCGTTACGCATAAGTAATGCGGTTTTATTTACGACTGTAAGCCATTGTTGCTACTCAATATTTTTTCCATGAAAATAACTATCCTCTTAACGACTCTGTTACTAGCCATTATCGCCAGTGCGCAGGCACAAACCGGGCAGATTTCGGGCATTGTCCGCTCGGGTGACAAATCAGTGCCTTTTGCAAATGTCTCGCTGGCAAAAACGCGTTACGGAACTCAGGCCGACAGTTCCGGAACCTATAAGTTATCTAATTTTCCGGCCGGTGTTTATGAAATTCAAATTTCAGCTGTGGGTTTTCAGCGTTACAGGAAAATGATCGATATCGTGGCTGGTCAGCCTGTTACCTATGATGTGGAATTACATGCTGCGAATACCACGCTGAATGAAGTGGTGGTTACGGGTGTGTCCCGTGCGACGGAACTGCGGAAAAGTCCGGTCGCTATTGCGGTGATGAGCAAAAAAGAAATGGACATGAATGTCAATAACAACATCGTGGATGCTGTTTTGAAGGGTGTGCCCGGACTAAGCGCCGTGACAACCGGACCGAATATTTCGAAACCATTTATCAGAGGATTGGGGTATAACCGTGTGCTGACGCTCTACAACGGTTTAAGGCAGGAAGGCCAGCAATGGGGTGATGAGCATGGTATTGAAATTGACCAGTATGGCATCGAACGCGCCGAGGTTGTGAAAGGGCCGGCCAGTCTTATCTACGGATCTGATGCGGTGGCCGGAGTAATCAATTTTATTCCTTACGTCCCGAAAGGTCCGGAAGGCAGACTTAAAGGTGACATTACCAGTGAATTTCATACGAATAACGGAATGATCGGCGCTTCGGGTGGTGTGGCTTATAACAAAAACGGCTGGAAAAGTGCTTTCCGTGTTTCCGGGAAAAACGCCACAGCTTATAAAAACAAAATTGATGGCCGGGTATATGGAACGGCTTATAATGAACTGAACCTGTCGGCGATGACCGGATTTGAAAAGCGCTGGGGATCGTCCTATGTTTATGCAACACTTTATAATAACCTCCAGGAAATTCCCGACGGCAGCCGTGACTCGCTGACCCGCCGTTTTACGCGTCAGGTTTTTGAAAGTGGAAAAGACGATATTAAAGACCGGCCATTTGTTGCGGAAAAGGATTTGAAAACCTACAATATCAATCCGCTGCACCAGCGTATTCAGCACTATCGTTTGTTTTCCAGAAACCATTTCTTAATTGGAAAAGGAGATCTGAACGCACTGTTTGGTTTTCAACAAAGCGTCAGAAGAGAATATAACCACCCGACCACGCCGAATCAGCCGGGATTATACATTCAGCTTAATACGTATAACTATGACGTTAAGTACAATTTACCGGAATGGAAAGGGCTGGAAGCGACGTTGGGCGTGAACGGAATGTACCAGACCAACAAAAATCTGGATGGTACGGATTTTCCGATTCCGGACTATAAACTGCTTGACATCGGTGGTTTTTTATTCCTGAAGAAATCGCTTGGAAAAGTTGACGTAAGCGGCGGGATCCGCTACGATACGCGTTCTTGGAACTGGGTTGATCAATACGTGCAGCACAATGCGGAAACGGGATATGACGAGCTTCTTAAAGTGCCGCGCAATACAAATGCTGTTCTTCAGTTTCCATCCTATGACCGAAATTTTAACGGGGTTTCAGGAAGTTTGGGAGCCACTTATAATTTGTCGGAAAGGCTGCTGGTGAAAGCCAATGTTTCCCGTGGTTATCGTGCACCGAATATTACTGAAATTGGCTCTAACGGACTCGACCCTGGGGCGCATATTGTTTACCTTGGTAATCGTGATTTCAAACCAGAGTTTAGTCTGCAAACTGATATTGGCTTTATCGGATATTTGAAAGAGTTGGATATCAGTCTGGAATTGTTCAACAACAAGATTGATAACTACATTTATCAGGCCAGATTGTATGATGATGCAGGCAAGCCGGTGATTATCGTGCCTGGGAATTTCACCTATAAATATCAGCAGTCCAAAGCGCAGTTATTTGGTGCGGAAGTGAGTATAAACCTGCATCCGACCGGGCTAAAATGGCTCACGTTTAATAATAGTCTGGCATTTATCAGAGGGCTTAATCGCAATGATGTGCTGATTGAGAAGGAAGGGAATGCGGCCAAATATCTGCCATTTATTCCACCAATTCATGGGCGTTCGGAATTGAGGGCATCTGTGAGCAAAGAAATCGGGAATTTGTCAGCGGTTTACTTTCGTGCAGAAGTCGACTATTATGGAGCACAAAACAAATTTTATGGTGTTGATAATACCGAAACAGCAACGGCAGGTTATGCATTGTTTAATATAGGTACCGGCGCCACAGTGAACAACAGAAATAAAAGAGCGCTTTTTCAGCTGTTTTTGCAGGTTGATAACCTGTTTAACACGTCGTATCAGTCGAATTTAAACCGCTTAAAGTATTTTGAATACTACACGGCTTCACCCAATGGCCGGTCGGGGATTTACAACATGGGGCGCAACGCAAGTGTAAAAGTGATTGTCCCATTTTAAGTTCTGATTTTTAAATTGATAAAGGTCTGTTGAGTAATTACTTGGCAGACCTTTTTTGTTGTGGAAGTTGTTGAAATTGGGTTTGATAATGCAAGGAGGCTCCTACGGAGCCAGTAGTCTTTGTTTTCTTCATTTATTTTATATACAGGGAGCTCTTACGGAGCTGTTGTGCCGTTATTTGCGTCGGATTTTCTTTGTTTATGCTAAAACCATCCGAACACTTCACCCCGGAGAGGTATCCTGTTTATAGAAAACAGGAGCCAGGAAACGCCGAAAAACTCCGTCCGGAGTTTCCTGTGCATTTCATCAAAATCAGGACAATTTCAAAGACAGATCGAAATTTTGTGTAACCTTTTTATTGTGCAGAGGTTACCACATTGTAGGTGTGAATGGGAGGACTTTATACCGTTTGCTAACAGATAAGAGCCGGCCCGGACACAGATGCAACTTTTTAAGGATTTTAGTGCCTTTGCGATAAATCGAACTAATAATTTAGCCATGAAAAAAATCTTCTCCATTATCCTTTTACTTTTCTTTTCTAATGCGCTGCTCGCCCAAACATTTTCCTTGGAAGGTTTGGTGAAAGATCAGCAAAATGCCGGTGTTCCCTTTGCAGGGATTGCTGTGTTGAGCAGTCAGGATTCCACATTGATCAAGGCGGATGTGGCTGACGAAAGCGGGATTTTTAAAATTGAAGGAATTGCAAAAGGAAGTTATCTGCTAAAAATTACAGCGGTAGGTTTTACTCCCTTCAAATCGGCAATTCTTAAAATCGAGGACAAAGATATCCGGATGGAGTCTATCGTCTTATCTTCCGATACAAAACAGCTCAGCGAAGTGAAAATTACCGCGGCAAAACCCATGATAGAAATTGCCAATGACAAGATAATCTTCAATGTGGAAGGCAGTGTAAATGCGACTGGCTCCACGGCGCTTGAGTTGCTCAGGAAATCTCCCGGTGTGCAGGTGGATAAGGACGAAAATATTCTGGTCAAGGGTAAGTCGGGAGTCAGGATTTATATTGACGGCCGCCCTTCACAAATTTCCGGGCGCGACCTCGCTTCTACGTTGAAAAGTATGAATTCTGCTGACATTGAAGCCATTGAAATTATTACCAATCCATCGGCAAAATATGACGCAGCGGGTGACCTCGGCATTATTAACATACGACTTAAAAAGAACAGGAAAATCGGTACTAACGGGAATGTAAGCCTGGGGGCGAATTTTGGTATCACGCCAAAATACAATACTTCACTAAACCTGAATCACCGGGATAAAAAGTTTAATATCTTCGGGACTTATGGGTACAGTCAGGGCGCCTGGCATAACCGGACGCTGGATGACCAGATTTTGAACGACATCAGCTATAAAAAAACATGGAAAGGGCTCTGGCGTGATACAACCCATAATGCCAGGGTTGGTGCCGATTATTTCCTGAGTTCAAAAAGTACGTTCGGCTTTAATGCCAACGGGCGGGTGAGTAATCATAACGGGGGAGGAGAGAGCCGGACGCTGATCAGTAAAAGATTTGATATGGATACCGATTCTGTGGTGCTGAATTCCAGGACATCGAATCCGGAAAAGAACAAAAATCTTAATTTTAATTTGAACTACCGTTACGCCGATACAACCGGTCATGAATTAAATGTGGATGCCGATTACGGGATTTTTTCTTCCAAAGGAATCAGTTATCAGCCGAATACCTATCAGTTTGATGAGCCGGAAAAGCTGCCATTGGAACGCAACTACGTGACCAAAACGCCTGTCGAAATCAGGATCAGATCTTTCAAGGCTGATTATGAGCAGCCGTTTAAAAAAGGGAAACTGGGTTACGGTTTCAAGCTTTCTGACGTAAAATCAGACAATACCTTTGATTTTTTTAACGTCATCAACGATGCGGAAGTGGTTGATGTTGACAAGAGCAACCGCTTTAAGTATACTGAAAGAGTGTATGCCGCCTATGTCAACTACAATAAGTCTTTTGCAAAGAAATGGGATATTCAGCTTGGACTGCGTGCTGAAAATACGCACTCGCTGGGTAACCTGATCAGTTACAAAGAAAACGCGCTGAACAGGGTTGATACATCTTACACCAACCTTTTTCCAAGTGGTGCTTTGTCTTATAAGGCTTCGAAGAACCATAGTTTCAACCTGAATTACAGCCGCCGGATTAATCGCCCGAGTTATCAGAATCTCAATCCCTTTGAATACCGGATTGATGAACTCGTTTATTCAAAAGGTAATCCTTTTCTCAAACCGGAATATGCCAATAGTTTCAAGCTTACGCACGTTTACAAGTCGAAACTGACAACTTCTTTTGGATACCGCAGGACGCGTTTGCCCGTGGTGACACTGCGTATTCCGTATGACAGCAGCAGAACGTATTTCATTACCCAAAACCTTGACTATTCGCAGGGCTTTAATCTGGATGTCAGTCTGACGACGTCGGTCACCAAGTGGTGGGAGATTTATTTCACGGTCAGCGGTTATCATAATGTCTGGAAAGCGCAGCTGGATAACGGTTTAATTATAAATAACAGGACAACGGCTTTTCTGCTGAATGGTCAGAATACTTTCAAGCTGAAAAATAACTGGACGCTGGAATTGTCGGGATGGTATAACTCGCCATACCGTCGTATCGACTACAACTGGGCCATGGGCATGATGGATGCCGGCGTGCAGAAAAAATTCTGGAAGGATAATGCCACCTTGAAACTTTCATTCAGTGATATCCTGCACACGGCAAGAGGGGGCTATACCTCGGAGTATGCAGGTATTGAAACCCGTCTGCGGTTCAAATTCGAAGGGCGCATGCTGAAACTGAACTTCAATTACCGGTTTGGAAGTAACGAAATTAAAGCGGCCAGAAGCCGCAGGGCGGGTAGCGAAGATGAGCTGAACCGGATCAAGGGTGGTTGAGAAGAACCTGAAAATCCTTCTTGTATAATCTGATCAAGCCGTGAAAATGCGTTTGCTTTGATTTATATTTTGGTAAATTGAGGTCCAAATCAGAAAATACAGGAACAGAATCTTATGGGTATTATTAAAGCAAGTGAAATAGCAGACCTGTCAGCTACCGGAGATACGGTGATCATTGACGCGCGCGGCGGTGCCGATGCGGAGGATCGTTTTGACACGGGGCATTTGGAAGGAGCACTTTTTGTAAATCTGGAAACGGATCTTTCCGATAAATCAGAGAATGCAGCAGACGGAGGCCGGCATCCGCTGCCGGACGTGAAGAAATTTGCTCAGTTGCTCGGTCAGCTTGGCATTACCCCTGAAACGACGGTTATTGTTTACGACGATAAAAGAGGGGCAATGGCGGCTGCACGTTTTTGGTGGATGCTGAAAGCCGCCGGCCATGAAGAGGTATATGTAGTAAGCGGCGGTCTTGAAGCCATTGTGAAAGAAGGGCTTGCTATCTCCCAGGATGCGCTGGAATTACTGACCGAATATCCGGCATATCCGGTTGATAGCTGGCTTTTGCCGACGGTGGATCTGGCAAAGGTAACTGAGGTCTCCTTAGATCCAGGTTACGTGGTTATCGATGTGCGTGAAAATTACCGTTATAAAGGCGAAAGCGAACCGATTGATCTGGTTGCCGGGCACATTCCGGGAGCGGTCAATATCCCTTACCTGGGCAATATGGGAGAAGATGGTGAATTCCTTTCGGCCGATGCTCTGAAAGAAAAATACGTGGAAGCATTAAAAGGACATGCGTCTGAAAAGATAATCGTCCATTGCGGTTCAGGGGTGACGGCTTGCCACACGCTTTTGGCGTTGGAAGAAGCGGGTATTTCCGGTGCCAATCTGTACGTAGGATCATGGAGCGAATGGTCGAGAAATGACAAACCGATCGCTAAGGAAGTGTAAATTGAATGAATCAGGTATCATAGCCTTTGTCTGATGGCTGTGATACCTGAATTTCTATTGTTTCGGTATTTTATTCTGATCGATCCAACGGCTCTTCTCTTCATTTCGGCACGCAAAAAGTACGGTTTGGATAAGATGCCTTTTTGTCTGAATCAAACATTGTTTTCGTCCGGAATGTAAGGACCGCCCGGCACTCCCCAGCCCCATTTGGGCATTGGTTCGTTTTCATTGAGCGGATTTCCTGTTTCGTGGGAATTGATTACGGCGATCCGGCTTCCCCATTCCAGATAAGCCACGAGCGCGGAACGGAATTCGGGATCATCGGCCAGTTTTACTTCGTCACAACTTTCCAGCAGCAGTGCAATCCAGCGTTTCCTTTTGGGCTCATCCAGCATTTTGCCAAGGTGGTGGGCAACCATTTTGTAATGACTTCCCTGATCGTCCTCGCTGTAAAACCGGGGACCTCCGAAAACCTCTGCAATAAAATGAGCCACATGGGTGCTGTGATCGGCCGACATATTTTTGAAAACAGGATATAAAAGATCATCCTGCATCACCTTTTTATAAAAAAGTTCGGTCAGTTTTTCGAGCGCTTCCTTGCCGCCAGACCATTCATAAAGTGTGGGAGTTTGTTTTATCGCAGTCATTTATTTTTCATGGTTTAATTTTTACCAAACATCCTGAAAATAGATTTCAAAATCAAATTCAGAATATTATTTGACATAAATAATAAAATTCATAACTATACTAATGTTTAAAATGAAAAGTCGAAATTTATTGAAATGAATTTCTGAAATATTGAAATAATTATAATTATGTAATTAACTTAGGACAACGATATGAAAGTCTGAAATTTTAATGACCTGATCAAAGATGGCCGCAATCGATGAAACTTTTTTATTGAATGGTATATCTCTTGGCGACAGAAAAGCTTTTGATGAGATTTACAATCAATACCATTCCGACATTTACAAATATGTTTTCAAGTTTGTAAAATCGTCGGATTGTGCCGAAGATCTTTGCCAGGAAATTTTTTTGAAGGTCTGGGAAAAAAGAACAAACCTGTCGGACGTACGCTCGTTCCGGGCTTATCTTTATACGGTTTCAAAGAACCATATTTTTGATTTTTTACGTCGGGCGTCCGTAGAACGTTCTGCAAGAGAGGAAATTCTTCATGCATCCCGTGCGCTGAACAGCCAGGTGGAAGATTCCATCCAGTCAGAGGAATATTATCAGCATCTTCAAAAAGTACTGGATCAAATGTCTCCCCGCAATCAGGAGGTTTTTAAGTTATGCCGCGAAATGGACCAGACTTACGACGAAGCGGCAGAAGTATTGGGTATTTCCAGAAATGCGATCAAAAAGCACATGGTCAAAACGATGAAACTTTTGAAGTGTTCTGCACAAAAAAGCTTCGGCCTCTCCTTCAATTCTTTTTTTGCGTTTTTTGTCCTTCTAGGCGCCTGATTTTTCCTGTTACAATATTCTTTTTGATACTAAACCGGCTGGTTGCCAGGTAATATTTTTGTGTCTGGAAAAATTAAGAAATTTTTTTTCAGATCGGGGTACCCTGTTTTCAACGTTAATCGTCTTCACTATAAATCCCTGAAAAATGGAAGAGAAGCAATTTCTGGATATTCTCGTCAAACGGTATGTTGCCAATGAGTTGAGTGAAAAAGAACTCGAAGCATTTTTCCATTTGCTGGCCCAGGGAAAACTCGATCATGTGCTGTGTAAATATCTTGATAAAGAAAGTGAAGCACAATTGAGGGACAATTTAAAACCGTTTTCGGGGAAACGTTTGCTTGCAAGACCGTCCAGAGGATTAAGTATCGCCGCATCGGTTATCATCTTGTTGGGTATGGTAACGTTTTTGGCAAAGCCGGCGATGATCAGTTTCCTGAAAATCGGAATTATTACCGTGGCAACGGAAAAGGGACAGAAAAAAGAAATCAAACTACCTGACGGCTCAACGGTATGGCTCAACGAATCAAGCAGGTTTGAATATCCTGAAAAGTTTGCCGGCGATGTAAGAAAAGTAGTGCTGGTGGATGGAGAAGCATATTTTGACGTGAAAAGAGATACTGCCAAACCATTCAGAGTGGAAGCTTCCGGCACGACGACGAAGGTTCTGGGAACTGCATTCAATATCAGGTCCTATCATTTTTTGCAAAGCGTGCAGGTAACGGTGACGAGGGGTAAGGTACAGGTTGAGGAAGAAAGCCGGGAGTCACAGCGTAAGATATTATTGCCGAACGAACAGGTTCATTTTGATACGAAAACAAAACAGATAAAAAAGGTGGCTGTGAACAGTGCAAACGCCGTGGCCTGGAAAGAGGGTAAATTACTTTTCGACAACGAGAGTTTTGCCAACGTTACTGCCATTCTTGAAAATAAATTTGGTGTAAAAATTTCCTTCGCCGACGAATCCATGAAAAGTTATCATATGTCAGCAGAATTCATTGCCACAGACTCCCTCTCTCACATTCTTGATCTGTTAAGTCTTGCCAATAATCTGGATTACCACCTTGAAAATAAACAAATCACACTACTCAGAAAGAAAAAAACGAATACTAACCCAATGCCTATGTAAAAATGTTGCCAGTTGTTAAAGTGAAATTCCGGCAAGCCAAGGCCCGCCGGAATGTATGATAGAGAAATCAGGACGTAACGCCAATCACCCACTGATTCTGCTATCCCGTGTTGGAATTAATGTTTATTGCTTAACCCCAAACTAATCCAAAGGTATGAAAAATTGTACCAGAAGTTTACGGTCCATTGCCAAATGGACGACTAAAAGCGTATGCCTGTTTCTTTTTGTCTTTTTTTCGGGAATACAGCCGACTTATGCGGAACGTCATTTCCCCGGGCAAAGTCTTCAGGAGGTTACGATAGACCTGACACTCAAAGATAAAAGTCTGAAAGAGGCGCTCACGCTCATTAACAAAAAGACGGGCTTCCGTTTTATCTACAACGAGGAACTGGTGGCACCCTACAAGGTTAACATTGCCGTCAGCAAAAAACCGGTTAATGAAGTGCTGCATGAATTACTGAGCAGTACAAAACTGGATTATCGGGAGCAAAAACGGACGGTGGTTATCATCGAAAAAGAGCTGAAAACCACAGGTGAGGTTAAGAAAACGGAGATTTTGCTGGCTTCTCTGGTCAGACAAATGGAAAGAGAAATTGCCGGGGTAGTAACTGACGGTGAAAATGGAGATGCACTCCCGGGCGTAGCCGTGCTCATTAAAGGCACGTCCACAGGCACCATCACCGATATGAATGGAAAATACAGCATCAAAGTAGCAGACGGCGGGACGCCCGTTCTGGTATTTTCCTATGTGGGTTATGTTGGTCAGGAAATTGCGGTGACCAGCCAATCGGCTGTCAATGTGAAGCTTGCCAGCAGTACCAAACAATTGAGCGAATTAATGGTGGTAGGTTATGGCACACAGTCAAAAGAAGAATTTACGGGTTCTGCGGCGCGTGTATTGGGTGATAAACTGAAAGATATGCCGGTTCAGAGTTTTGACCAGGGGATGGCGGGCCGCGCAACCGGTGTGAGCATCGGACAGCCAAACGGTGTATTGAACAATCCGCCGGTAATCCGGATCCGCGGTGTAAATTCCATTTCACTGAGTTCTTTTCCGTTGATCGTTGTGGACGGTATTCCAATTAATACCGGTGATATTTCCGGCAATACTACGGTTGCCAATAATCCGCTGGGAGATATTAATCCGTCTGATATCGAATCGATTGACGTTTTGAAAGATGCGGCTTCTACTTCTATTTATGGTTCAAGAGCGGCAGCGGGGGTTTTGCTGATTACAACCAAAAGTGGTAAGGTAGGCAAGCCCAAGGTAAATTACGAAGGCTGGGCAGGTATCACCAAAGCAACACGTTTGCCAACAATGCTGGATGCACAGCAGTTTATGGATATTAAAAACGAGGCGGTTTTAAATGCAAAAATCCTGGGCGGTAATGCAACCAATGACGCTGTTGCTTCCCAATTGTTTTTTCCGTCCTACAATGCAGACGGTTCGATGATCGATACAAAATGGTATGATCAGGTGTATCAAACCGGTGTTTCTCAAAACCATAGTTTGAGTATTTCAGGCGGTTCAGAGTCGACGAAATATTACTTTTCGACCAATTACAGCAACCAGAAAGGGATATTGAAAACCAATGAATTTACGCGTAAGGCAGCCCGTTTTAATGTGGATCATAAATTCAATAACTGGCTTTCGTTTTCCAGCAATATCAATTACAACAACAGTCTGAATTCTTCGCCGAACACGGGTTCTCTGAGCGGAAATGCTTTTGGTCTGGTGGGATCTGCACGTCTGGCCTGGTTGTCAGCACCAAACGTTTCGCCTTACAACGCGGATGGGTCCTACAATCTGGCGTCCTCCAACACACTGGGCATGGGTGCGAATAAGGTCGTGAGTAATTTTTACAACCCGGTCCCGCTTTTGGATCTGAACAAATATACCTCTGAAAATGATCGTATCATTGCCAATTTTGGCGGAACTGTTAAAATCATCAAGGGGCTGACCTACAAGATGAACTACGCGATGGATCGTCTGAAAGTTGAAAACGTAACTTTTGAGAGTCCTGTGCATGGCCCAGGCTTTTCTACGAACGGAAGCGCGCAGAACATGAGTCGCACGATCAGCAACTGGAACTGGACCAATACATTAAGTTACAACACGTCCATTGCCACAAAACATAATATCTCTTTGCTGGCCGGTTATGATGTTCAGAAGTTTAATACGTCGAGCTGGGGTGCAAGGCGCACGCAGTTATCTGACCCTTTCTTTGACGAGTTTCAGGGAAGTTACGGGCAGATCGTTCCGATCACCAATGTCCTGACAGAAAGCGCGCTTGTATCAGTTTTCTCACGTTTTACCTATGATTATGATAAGCGTTATTTCTTTACTTTAAACTATCGCCGCGATGGAAACTCGGCGTTGGGAGCGGGGAAAAAATATGGAAATTTTGGCGGGGTTTCAGGGGGATGGACCTTGTCTGAGGAAGAGTTTTACAAAGACTCAAAACTGTCTGATATCATGAGCAGTGTGAAAATTAGAGCAAGCTGGGGCCGGGTGGGTAACTCGGGTGTCAGTCAGTATGGCTCGCTTGCACTTTATGAATCCTCGCTTTATGGAACAGCGCCAACCTGGAATTTCAGCCAGGGTGGAAACCCGGACTTGGGGTGGGAAACCAGCAACCAGACCAACGTAGGGGCGGATATCAGTTTCCTGAACGACCGCATTCAACTGGAAGCAACCTATTATGCCAACAGCGTGAATGGGCTGATCCTGAATGTACCACAGTCGCCGTCAAAAGGGATACCCGGCAATGCAATTTTCATGAACATCGGAAGTATGTATAACCATGGGATTGAACTTGGGATCAACGCGAGCGTGATCAGAAAGGGCAAATTCAGCTGGAATACGAGCATTAACTTTACCAAGAACAAAAACAAGGTTACCGAGCTTTACGGTCAGGGAACAGAACTTGTCGGCACTACGTCCACAGCGGCAGAGGCTACCAACATTACCCGGATCGGTTATTCGGTGGGTAGTCTTTACGGCGCCAAAACGGACGGTGTGAATCCTGAAAACGGACAGCGTATTTTCATTAATAAGGCGGGAGAAAAGGTTCAGTACAGTCACGTGGTACCTACGGGCGGCAGCCGCTGGACCTACCTTGACGGAAAACCTGCTGCGGCCATCGGCGTGAATGATTATTATCTTCTGGGAAATGCCCTGCCAACTTATTATGGAGGTTTTATCAACAACATCAAATACGGGCAGTTTGATCTCGGCGTGAATTTCACCTATTCGGGTGGTAATATGGTGATGAACGGGACGAAGGCGACCTGGCGTGACCAGCGTTTCTGGAATAACTCAACGGATGTACTGTCAAGATGGACAACACCGGGACAAAAAACGGATGTGCCCAAAGTGGTTTACGGTGATTTGCTTTCAAACGGATCATCCTGGCCGATTTCGGAAAATGCTGAAAAAGGCGATTTCCTGAGATTGCAGTCGGCATCGCTGGGTTACCGCGTTCCGACGGGCGGTTTGGCCAAGGTGGGTCTGGCTTCTTTGAGACTTTATGTACAGGTTTTCAACGCATTTATCCTGACCAAATACACGGGGACGGATCCGGAGATTTCGGTGAATGGCAATTCAAATACGACGCCGGGTGTTGAGAAAAACTCGATTCCACAAGGCCGTACTTTCACGTTTGGTGTAAACCTTGGATTCTAAGATCATTTTTAAATCAATTGAAAGATGAAAGAAATCAATATAAAATCAGCAAAACATTGGGTGCGTAAGGCGGCCTATCTGGCGTTGCCACTCGGGCTGGCACTAAGCTCCTGTGATGAAAACAAGCTGCTAAATCCGGTTCCCAATATCCAGTTGCAGGATGCCTTTCTTTTTGATACACCTGAAAGGGTCTTGGGGCAGGTGAACGGCATTTACACGGCTATGAAAATCGGTGATCTGTACGGCGGGAGATATCTGATGCTGGCGGATATCCGCGGAGAAGAATTTATCAACCGCACGCAAAATGTTTTTACTGGTTATGATGCATGGAGCCACACCGTAACGTCCGGATCCAATGACGCATCTTCTGCGTGGGGATCTTCCTACACGGCGATCAACTCGGCCAACCTGATTATCGACGGACTGGCAGCGCATCCGACAGCCGTGGATGCAGCACTCGCGGCACAATACCTGGCAGAGGCGAAGTTTGTCAGGGCGTTTTGTTATTTTGGACTTATTACCCGGTACGGGCAGCCTTATGCGAAGGACAAAGGTGCTTCCAAAGGGGTTCCGCTGAGGCTGAAAGGTGAGACTACGCCAGCCAATAACGATCTTGCCCGTAGTACCGTTGCGGAGGTTTACACGCAGATACTGAAAGATCTGGAAGAAGCCGAAGCCGGGCTGCCGCTGACTTACAGCACTGCGCTGTTGAATACTACGCGTGCACATAAAAACACGGCAAGGGCATTTAAAACGAGAGTTTATCTAACCATGGGTGATTACGAAAAAGTGATTACCGAGGCTAAAAAACTGGTTTCCGATGCTGCCCCTTTTTCAGCTCCAACAGGTGTGAAGAATACGTTGCAGGCCAATGTAGCTACGCCGTTTATGACGGATTATACGACCACAGAATCTATTTTCTCGATGCCCATGACGGTCTTGAATATCGTTGCAGGACAAAATTCACTGGCTTATACGTACAATCTCAACCTGGAATATAACCTGAATGCGTCGGGGATTCTTGGTGATAAAACCTGGTCTGCCACGGATGCGCGGAAAACGAATTTTACCCGTGTGGCCGGTGGGGTGACTTATTTGAAAAAGTACAACCAGACCAATCCTGCACTCGACTATGTGCCGTTGATACGTTATGCCGAAGTACTGCTTAACTACGCCGAAGCGGCAGCAAAAACGGGTGATTTAACAAAGGCAGTGGCTTTGCTGAAAGCCGTTCGTAACCGCTCGGATGCTGCTTATGTTTTTCCGGATGCGGATATTGCAACAGCAGATGCGCTTGTTAAGACAATTTGGATTGAAAGGCGGATCGAATTTCTGGGAGAGGGATTACGGTCGAATGACCTGCTTCGGAACCTGCTGACGATTCCTGCGAAGGGAAGCGGAGGGTTATCTTCGCCAGCCGTTGCACCTACACAGCCGGAATATATTTTCCCTATACCGAATGCAGAACTTTCAACAAATAAGCTGATTTAATTAATGGTTAATTCCGGGTCGCCGGTGCGATTAACAATTAACAATGTGTTGCGTATATAGTTTGCAGTTTGGTGTTTTCAGGCTGCAAACTGTGTGCTCTGTTCTTTTAAATTATTCGAGAGATCTGTGTGGATCTAATAAACGTCTTTGGTTTGAATTGATGTAAAACCTGAGCACCTGAGAATTGACAATTAACAACTAACAATTAATAATTAACCTTTAATCTGTTATGAAATGAAAAAGAATGGAAACAGATTTTTTCGGTACAAAAGTTTAATCGCAAAGGGGATATGCCTTGCCGGGACTTTTGCATTGAGCACACAATTAGTGACGGCGCAAACGAAAATGACGCCGGCCAAAATTGATGCTTTGAAAACAGAACTTGCCAAAGAAATCGACGGGCAGAAAAAGTTTTCCCAGGAAATGGTGGATATGATTTTCAGCTTTGGAGAACTTGGTTTTCAGGAGGTGGAAACGTCACGTTACTTAACCGATATTTTAAAGAAGAACGGATTTACAATCAAGGAAGGTATTTCCGGAGTTCCGACTGCCTGGACGGCAACCTGGGGTTCCGGAAAACCTGTTATTGCCGTGGGTAGTGATATTGACTGCATTCCGAAAGCTTCTCAGAAACCGGGCGTGTCTTATCATGACCCGATTGTGGAAGGTGCGCCGGGACATGGTGAAGGGCATAACTCGGGCCAGCCGCTGAATGTTACGGCGGTTCTGGCTTTGAAAAAAATCATGGAACGGGAGAAAATTCCGGGTACGATTATGCTATGGCCGGGTGTAGCGGAGGAACAACTCGCTACGAAAGCCTATTTCGTGCGTGACGGCTATTTCAAGGATGTGGATGCCTGTATTTTTACGCACGTGAGCAGTAATCTGGGTACGGCTTATGGAGATGGTGGGATGACGGGTATGATTTCTGTCCAGTTCAAGTTTGAAGGACAGGCTTCTCATGCGGGCGGAGCGCCATGGCGTGGGAGAAGTGCGTTGGATGCTGTGGAGCTGATGAATATTGGCTGGAATTACCACCGCGAACATATGGAGCCAACACAGCGCTCGCATTATGTGGTAACAGATGGAGGCGATCAGCCGAATGTGGTTCCATCCAAGGCTTCTGTCTGGTATTATTTCCGTGAACGTTCCTATCCGAAAATTATGCAGATGTATAAGGACGGGATCAAAATTGCCGAGGCGGCAGCAAAAATGACGGACACAAAAATGACGTATGAAGTGTTGGGAAGTGCCTGGCCGGGACATTTTAATCAGCCTATTGCAGAGGCGATGTATGAAAATATCAAAATGGTAGGTTTGCCAAAATGGAGTGAAGAGGATCAGACGCTGGCAAAAGCAGCTCAGAAAGAAATGCAGAGCCCAACGGATGAAGGCAAAGGAAATGAGGGGTTAGCGACAACGTTGGGAGTGCTCAGGAAACCGGCTGCAACACCGTCGGCAGGTGGGGGAGGATCGGACGATATTGCGGACATTTCCTGGAATCTGCCAACGATTGTGCTCGGTTATCCGTCCAACATTCCGGGGTTGCCTGGTCACCATTGGGCCAATGCGATTTCGATGGCAACGCCGATTGCACACAAAGGGGTTACGGCGGGAGCCAAAGCGGAAGCAATGACTTTGCTGGATCTTTTTGTAAAACCGGAAATATTGAAAAATGCCTGGACTTATTTTAACGAGGTACAAACGAAGGATACAAAATATATCCCGCTGATCTCGAAAACGGATAAGCCGGCCATTCAGCTGAACAAAAAGATCATGGAGGAATTCAGGCCGGAAATGAAAAAGTATTATTATGATCCTTCAAAATATCCGACTTATCTGGAACAGCTTGGAATCAAATACCCAACGACGACAAGGGAAGTGAATTCTGCGGGAACGGGGAAATGACTTTGGCTATCGGCTGTCAGTGATCGGCTTTTACAAAGCGAACGGACAGTGGTGGCAAAATCTATTTTAAGGTTCAAGTAAAAAACATAAGGCACGTCGGTAGAAAGTCTGGTTAACCAAAAAACTGACAGCCGATTGCTAAAAGCCGACAGCAAAAAATATGAACTCAAAAACTCCTATAAAAATGCCCGCGCAAAATCTGCTATCAACACTCGGCTTCCGTTCAGCAGCACCGACGGCCGACCGCCGAAAGCCGATCGCCCTTTTCGGTCTCGGTTGTTTTCTCAGCGCCTTTTTAGCTATGTCTGCTCCGGTTTCTGCGCAAACCAAAATGACTCCCGCAAAAATTGATGCGCTGAAAACCGAGCTGACAAAGGAAATCGACAAGCAGCAAAAATTTACGCAGGAGATGGTTGATATGGTTTTCAGTTTTGGCGAACTGGGTTTTCAGGAGACGGAAACTTCGAAATATCTCACAGACATTTTACAGAAAAACGGTTTTACCATTCAACAGGGTATCTCCGGAGTTCCCACGGCGTGGACGGCTACATGGGGCTCCGGAAAACCTGTTATTGCGGTGGGAAGTGATATCGATTGTATTCCCAAAGCTTCGCAAAAACCCGGTGTTTCCTATCACGATCCAATCATTGAAGGTGCTCCCGGCCATGGAGAAGGCCATAATTCCGGTCAGCCGTTAAACATTACTGCCGTGCTCGCCTTGAAAAAAGTGATGGAACGTGAGAAAATTCCGGGTACGATCATGTTGTGGCCTGGGGTTGCCGAAGAACAATTAGGGACAAAGGCTTACTACGTCCGTGACGGTTATTTCAAGGATGTGGACGCTTGTATTTTTACGCACGTCGCCAACAACATGAGCGTGTCTTACGGAGATCCAGGGAATAATGGTATGGTTTCGGCTCTTTTCAGTTTTGAAGGACAGGCTTCTCACGCGGGTGCTGCACCTTGGCGCGGCAAGAGTGCACTGGATGCCGTGGAGCTTACCAATATTGCCTGGAATTACCACCGTGAGCATATGGAAACCACGCAGCGGTCGCATTATGTGATTAAGGATGGTGGTGATCAGCCGAATGTGGTTCCTTCCAGGGCGTCGGTCTGGTATTATTTCCGTGAGCGGACCTATCCGAAAATTATGCAGATGTATAAGGACGGAATAAAAATCGCTGAGGGCGCGGCACAGATGACGGACACCAAAATGACTTATGAAGTTTTGGGAAGCGCATGGCCGGGACATTTTAACCAACCGATGGCAGAGGTTATGTATGAAAATATCAAAGCGGTGGGACTGCCAAAATGGACAGAAGACGATCAGATTCTTGCAAAAGCAGCGCAGAAAGAAATGGAAAATCCGGAAGGCGGCGCACTGGAAACTAACGGACTCGCGACGACATTGAGCCCCTTGGCCAAGCCTACTGCAACTTCAGGTTCGGGCGGTGGTGGTTCTGATGATATCGCCGATATTTCCTGGAATTTGCCAACGATCGTGTTAAGATATCCGGCCAACATTCCCGGGCTTCCCGGTCATCATTGGGCCAACGCGATTGCGATGGCTACACCTATTGCACATAAGGGCGTGACAGCGGGCGCCAAAGTGGAAGCAATGACTTTGCTGGATTTTTTTGTAAAACCGGAAGTCTTGAAAAATGCAAAAACATATTTTACGGACGTGCAGACGAAGGACGTGAAATATACGCCGTTGATCTCAAAAACAGATAAACCGGCTATTCACCTGAACGAAAAAATCATGCAGGAGTTTCGCCCCGAAATGAAAAAGTACTATTACGATCCGTCAAAATATCCGACTTATCTTGAACAATTGGGAATAAAATATCCAACGGTAAGGGAGACGGGGAAATAACTTGGGCTGTCAGCCGTCGGCGATAGCGCAAAGCCGATTACTGACGGCCGACAGCCAAGAAAATTTATGCTTGAAATCAGATCACTTTCACATCAGTACAATGCAGCGACTAAGCTCTCTTTTCCGGATTGGAATATCCGTAAAGGGGAGCAATGGCTGCTTTTGGGAGAATCCGGGAGTGGAAAAACGACGCTGCTCCATATGCTGACCGGAATTAAAAAACCGACATCGGGTGAGGTTTTTATCAATGAAACGAATTTGTATAAGCTTTCAAACCGGGCACTGGATCAATTTCGTGGTATACATATCGGGCTGGTTTTTCAGCAGCCACACCTGATCAGGAGTCTGACAGTGAAAGAAAATCTGACGATCGCGCAACAGTTTGCCGGGCTTAAAAAAGATCCGGGGAGAATCGATGAAGTTTTGACGGAGCTTGATATTGTCCAAAAAATCAATAGCTATCCCGGAGAGCTTAGCCAGGGGCAGTTGCAGCGGGCATCCATTGCGAGGGCGGTTTTAAACAAACCTTCGTTGCTGATTGCGGATGAACCGACTTCGAGCCTGGATAATAAAAATGCAAAAGCTGTAATCAATTTGCTGCTGAAACTTTCCGTCGCCGGTGGGTCAACGCTCGTTGTATCCACACACGATGAGCGGGTGAAAGAGGCTTTTTCAAAAGAATATAGGTTATAATCACAGATGAATTCGATTCAGATCAGTTGGAAAAGCTTGCTGTTTAATCGGTTAACATTCTTTTTGAATGTGTTGTTAATCGCGTTTGGGACAGGTATGCTGACTTTGCTGCTACTCGGTTTCACGCAAGCCGGTGAAAAACTGAAAGGAAATGCACGGGGGATAGATCTGGTCGTTGGCGCAAAGGGGAGTCCGTTGCAGCTGATTTTGAGCAGTATTTATTTTATCGATTTTCCGACCGGGAACATTTCGCTGGAAGATGCGCAGCATTTATCCCGGAATCCGATGGTCAAACGCGCCGTGCCACTGGCTTTGGGTGATAATTATGCCGGTTTCCGAATCGTAGGTACGGATACCAGTTTTATAAATCTGTATCATTTAAAGTTGGCGGAGGGGAAGTTCTGGAAAAATGATTTTGATGTGGTAATCGGTTCAGAGGTTGCGCGGGTTAAAAAACTGAAAATCGGCGATAAATTTCATGGCTCGCACGGGTTAAGTTCAGACCAAGATATTCACGAGGGAAGCCAGAATCTGATTACAGGCGTGTTAGCCCCAACCGGAAATGCCACGGATAACCTCGTGCTGACAGGCGTTGAAAGTATCTGGAAAATGCACGGAATGGAAAGCGGTGATCATGCAAGTGACGATATAGGTAAAAGAGAAATTACGTCGCTGCTGATTCAGTACCGTTCGCGTATGTCGATTGTACTTTTTCCAATGCTGGTCAACAAATCGACATCCATGCAGGCCGCGTCTCCGGCAAAGGAAAGTGCGCGCTTGTTTTCACTGATAGGGATCGGGGTTGAAACTGCGGAGTGGTTTGCGTTTACCCTGATGTTTATTGCGGCGGTCAGTGTTTTTGTGAGTTTGTATAATTCCCTGAAAGAGCGGATGTATGACCTGGCCGTCATGCGGGTAACGGGGGCTTCCCAGTTCAGGATTTTTAATATCATCCTGCTGGAAGGTGTGATGCTTACCACCATCGGATCCGTGCTGGGCATGCTAGCCGGGCATATCTGCCTGGATCTCATTGGCCGTTTTCAGGATTCACCCCAGGCCAGATTGACCGGGTTTTACTTTATGCCGGAAGAGCTGTATCTTATTGCTGCCGGGTTTTTTATTGGAATTCTGGCGTCCATTTTGCCGGCAATCCAGGCTTACCGGGCCGATATTTCAAAAACGATTTCAAAAGGTTAGGTTATGTTACTGAAAAAAGTGGTTCTCCTTTTTCTCTTTTTGGCTTCTGCTGCGGTTTTAAAAGCGCAGCCACCGACGCACATTCCGTTGATGAACAATACCTGGAAGCTGATTGCAGAAAGAACGTATAAGAAGAATAAGGATTTCAAAATGGTGCCGGCATTTCCTGCCAGGCTGGAAGCTTTGCAGAACAAAATTGTTGAGCTTCCCGGTTACATCATCCCGATTAACGCCGACCTGAATCATTCAGAATTTATGCTCGCCGTGGTACCCATGGATCAGTGTCCGTACTGCGGACAGGGAGACGTTCCCTCGATGGTGGAGGTGAAAATGGGCAGGGAATTAAGTTATACAGATAAGCCGGTGAAACTTCGGGGGAAGCTGATGCTGAATAAAACCGGAGATCTGCGTTCTGAAATTTTTCTTCTTAACGCCGAATTAGTAAAATAAAATTTCGAAATTATTGACAAAATAACTCCTGTACTATGAAATTAAGTTTTAATACACTGGCCGTCTTACTGGCTGCGGGTTCTGTTTCTTATGCGCAAAATCAGCCTTCCGGAGGCGCTGCACCGGCCCGGCAAGCGGTGACGCCTGCGACAAGTATTTCGGCATTAACCCAGGGATTGAAGAAATACGAAGGCTTTTTTAATTTTTACTACGACGAAAAAACGGGGAAGGTATTTCTGGAAGTGGATAAACTCGACAAGGAATTTCTATATTTCTCTTCTTTAACCGATGGTGTCGGAAGCGGTGGTCCTGAACGCGGACAGGCCTCGTCGGCCATCGCGAAGTTTGTCAAAGTAGGTTCGAAAGTATTATTGGTTGAACCGGTTTACAGCTACCGGGCTATCACCCAAAATCCTGACGAGAAGAAAGCGGTTGAAAATGCGTTTGCCAAATCGGTGATCTGGGGTTTTGTTCCGGCTGCTATCGAGGGGGATAAAATTCTGGTAGATCTGACCCCTTTCATTATCCGCGACAGCCAGAACATTGCTTCGCGTTTGGGAGTAAGGAGAGCGGCCGGGCCTGTTGCCGTTCCGCAGCCGGCTGGTGGTGGTGGAACGTATCGGGTAGACGAAACACGTTCGGTTTTATATCTTGATAACACCAAAAATTTCCCCAAAAATACGGAATTTGAAGCGTTGATTACTTTTACCGGCGGGAATCCGAATACCGGATTTTTTGGTGGCGGACCGGGAATAGCTCCCGATCCTAGCGCAGTGACCGTGAACATGCACCAGTCTTTTGTGGAACTTCCGGACGCTAATTTCAAAACGCGGAAGTTTGATACGCGCTCGGCTTTTGGGATGTTCAGTTATATGGATTTTTCGGCGCCAATGAATGAACCGATCGTTAAAAAGTTTATTCGCCGTCACCGTCTTGAAAAGAAAAATCCGGGTTCGGCGCCGAGTGAGGCGGTTAAACCCATTGTTTATTATATTGATCGAGGCGCACCCGGACCTGTGAAAACGGCGCTTATCGAAGGCGGCGCTTTCTGGAATGAGGCTTTTGAGGCCGCAGGTTTTAAAAACGCATTTCAGGTAAAGGAGCTTCCTGAGGGCGCTGACCCAATGGATATCCGTTACAACGTGGTCAACTGGGTGAACCGCAATGGCAGTCCGCGCGGTTTCTCGTACGGTTCTTCTTACATCGATCCGCGTACGGGTGAAATTATCAAAGGGGTAGTCACACTTGGTTCTGACCGTCACCGTCAGGATTATCTTATTGCCGAAGGTTTGTTGCAGCCATATGAGGATGGTAAACCAGTTCCCAAAGCGATGCAGGAGCTTGCCCTTGCGCGTGTGCGACAACTTTCTGCGCACGAAATTGGTCATACACTGGGCTTTAACCACAACTTTGCAGCCAGTCCGAAAGACAGAGCTTCGGTTATGGATTATCCTTTTCCTAAATTTTCTTTGAAGGCAGACGGCACGGTAGATATCTCCGATTCTTATGCCAAAGGGATTGGAAGCTGGGATAAACGTGCTGTGATGTGGGGATATACCGAATTTCCAAAAGGCGTGAATGAGGAGGAAGGATTGGAGAAAATCATGCAGGAAACATTAAAACAGGGCTTCATCTACATCCCTGATATTGGCGGAAATGCACATCCTACCTCTCACCAGTGGGACGATGGCGCAAACCCAATCGATCAGATGACCAATATCATGGCCGTGCGGAGAAAAGTACTTGACAATTTCTCCGAAAAAGCCATTCAAAAAGGAGAGCCGATGGCTACGATCGAAGAGGTTTTAGTACCGGTTTATTTGCTGCATCGTTATCAGGTAGAGGCCGTTGCCAAATCCGTAGGTGGCTTGTACTTTACCCATGCTGTTAAAAATGACGGGCAGGTGATAACCCGGATGGTTGAACCCAAAGAACAGTGGAGAGCGCTGGAATCTTTGTTGGGAACGATTTCGCCGGAGGCGCTTGCTTTGCCTGAGGCTTTGATTAAAAAAATCCCGCCTCGCCCGTCGGGTTATCCGGCCAGTCTGGAAACTTTTTCAGGACATACGGGGCCAACATTTGATCCTATTGCTGCTGCGGAGACTGCCGCCGGTACCACTTTGTCGTACTTGCTTAATCCTGAGCGTGCTGCCCGCTTGATCGAGTACAATGCAAGGGATGAAAAACAGCCTGGCCTTATGCCGGTGATCGATAAAATCCTGGAAAGCACCTGGAAAGCGCCGGTTGTTACAGGGTATAAGGGTGAGCTTCAGACATTGGTGAATAACCTTTCGCTGAAATACCTGTTGCGACTTGCGGCGGATTCCAAAGCACCGGAAAGTGTTCGTGGTGAGGCGCTTTTAAAAGTAAGCGAACTGGGCGACTGGATGAAAGGAAAGCTGGGCAGTGCAGCGCCGAAGCAAAAAGCGAACCTGCTGTTCGGACTTTCGCAAATTGATGAATTTGGGAAAAATCCAAACAAGTTTGAACCGGCCTCAGTTTTGGATATGCCTCCTGGGGCTCCGATTATGGGACTCATGGACTTTATGGGCTGCTCGCAAACGCACACTGGCGATGGGCAATAACGAAATATCAGGTGTAGGTTCCGTGATCGCTGCGCGTTTCTGTCGGAAAACTCCGTTGTGAAGTTTGTTGTAATATCGGTTTAAAATACAATGGCGGGCCAGGATAAGTCGTGGAATTGATCTCAAATTTCAGGATACCTGCCCGCCTTTATCTTTCCATCCAGTCAGAACATCCAGGATATGAAAATACATACGCTTGTGGCGGCAGCAGTGCTCTCCGTCCATGGTTATTCCTTTGCCCAGAATGTATCACCCAACGCCAATTTAGCAGCGCAAAACAAACCTGTTCAGGCGCAAACGATATCAGCTAAAACGGCCGGGATGAAAAAAAATGAAGGTTACTTCAATTTTTACTATGACGAAAAAGACGGCAGAGTTTTTCTTGAAATTCCTGACAAAATGTTTGATCAGGAATTTTTATATGTCAATTCGATGCCAAGTGGCGGCGGTGGGGCGGGGGACAGAGGAACCGTGGGAGGATACCGCATCGTGAAATTTATAATGGTGGGGCCAAAAGTTTTTTTGACTTTGCCTAATTACGATTACAGGGCAGACACGGATAACATCGAGGAAAGGAAATCGGTGGCTGAGTCATTTCCACAATCCATTATCTGGGCTTTTAAGCCCGAGGTGAAGGAAGACGGGAAAGTACTGGTTGACTTAACCGGTTTCCTGCTTCGCGACAGCCAAAAGGCTGGGGAACGTCTTGGCGGTACTGGATTTCGTCCGGCAGCGCCTGCCAACATGTACCGGGTTGATGAAACAAGATCAGCCGTTGCAATCGCCAATACCAAGAGTTTTCCAAAGAATACGGAATTTGAGGCATTGCTGACTTTCTCGGGCGCGGGTGGTAATGAGCGGAGTTATTTTAGTGGCGGGCCCGGAACTGCGCCAAAAGCTCCGGATCCCAATTCGATTACACTGCGCAATCATCATTCTTTTATCGAACTGCCGGATAACAATTACAAAAAACGGGAATTTGATCCGCGTTCGGGTTATAACTCCATGGATTACTTTGATTTTGCAGCTTCCATAGAACAGCCGATTGTTAAAAAATACATCAGACGGTGGCGCCTTGAAAAGAAAAATCCCGGCGCGGAGAAAAGTGAAGCCGTAAAACCAATCATCTATTATGTCGACAGAGGTGCACCTGCCGGGATCAAAAAAGCGCTGATCGAAGGTGCTTCATGGTGGAATCAGGCGTTTGAAGCTGCGGGCTTTATCAATGCCTTTCAGGTGAAAGAATTGCCTGAAGGAGCCGATCCGATGGATATCCGTTACAGCATTATCAACTGGGTTCATCGTCCGACCCGTGGCTATTCAAACGGAATCGGGATTTTCGATCCGCGAACCGGAGAGATAATCAAAGGGCAGGTGACGCTTGGTTCGATGCGGGAAAGGCAGGATTTTCTGATTTTACAAGGGTTAACACAGCCTTATGGTGAGGATAAAACGGCTCCACAAAAAGCAGTTGATCAGGCTATGGCACGGATCAGGCAGCTGGCTGCACACGAGGTAGGCCACACGCTTGGTCTTTATCACAATCATATGTCGAGCAGCAACGACAGGTCTTCTGTAACCGATTATCCTTTCCCGAAAGTGACGCTGAAAAAAGACGGGACGATTGATGTTTCCGAGGCTTACACCAAGGGTATCGGTGTTTATGACAAACGGTCCATTTTGTGGGGTTATGCTGAATTTAAAAAAGGTGAAAACGAAAAGGCAGCTCTGGAAAAAATTATGCAGGAATCGATCAGGCAGGGGCAGATTTTCATGTTTGATCTGGGCGTACATCCGCAATCAGCGCATTGGGATAACACTGCCGACGCCAGCGCCGAATTGTTACGATTAATGGAAATACGGAAAAGGGTACTCGCTGGTTTCTCGGAAAAGGCAATTCCGGTCGGTGCGCCTATGGCAACTTTGGAGGAAGTTCTGGTGCCTCTTTATCTCCTGCATCGTTATCAGCTTCTGGCCACCTCTTATCTCCTCGGGGGCATGAATTATCGTTACGGATTACGAGGAGACGGCCAGCCTGTGACCGAAATGCTGGATCCCAAAGAGCAGGAAAAAGCATTGAATGCAATTCTTTCGGCAATAACCCCGGCCGAATTGGCCATTCCGGAAAAACTCATTAAATCATTGCCGCCTTATCCCATCGGATATTCCAAAACCCAAGAAAATTTTAAAGGGTATACTGGCATTACTTTTGATCCGGTTGGCGCCGCTGAATCATTAGCAGGGGACTGTATTTCGTTGCTTCTGGATCCGGAAAGAGCTGCCCGGCTTTTGGAATTTAATGGCAGGGATGTCCAACAGCCCGGCTTAATTGGCGTTTTGGACAAATTAAACGAACAAATCTGGAAGTCTGCTCCGATACCGGGTTATCAGGGTGATTTACAAAGCATGGTTCGTAAGGTTTATCTCAAAAATCTGCTTGGACTGGCTGCCAATACCGCAGCCTCTGACAACGTCCGTGCGACTGTTTTGGGAGAAATTGATACCTTGAAAACCTGGATGATCTCACAGAAAAATACGACGGATGTAAAGTTGAAAGGAGATATTTTATTCAGTTTATTGCAAATCAGTCAGTTCGAATCAGATCCCGATAAATTTAAACCGACACCGCCAGCAACCATGCCGGCAGGTTCTCCAATTTGATTTTGAATGCCGGAAAGTGCGGCCCGATACTTGTTCATTGGGCTGCACTTTTAACGGTATAATAATTAACGATTAAATTATTTAGGTACGGTTACATATCTGACTTTTACAGGTTACATTTGGATAAACATCACCAATCATAAAAGCCAATGAGACCTGTAATTTTCCTCCTTCTATTAATGATTTCTTCACCCTCTTTTAGTCAGATTATCTTCGAACCGGAGCTGACCTGGGAACAGGCTGCCAAAAAAGCAAAGGCTGAAAACAAGCTGATTTTTATTCATTTGGAAGGCAACAAATGCCAGCAATGTAATGAAGTTGCTTCCCAGGGCTTTAATTCAGGAGTTTTGAGGGAGAAATTTGCTGTCAATTTTATTTCGCTTCGCGTCAACGTTGAAACGGAAGCAGGTAAAAAACTTACAGAGAAATTCGGGATTAAGGGTTCTCTTGTTTCTTTATTTGTAGATCCGCAGGGAAATATTTTACATCGTTATGAGGGTTCTACGAGCGCCGGTTTTATTTATGCCGAACAAGCAGATATTGCATTGAGCAGACGCGGAGGAAAACAGCTGGACCAATTTATAAAAGAATATGAGGGAGGACAAAGATCTTTGCCGTTTTTGAAAGAGTATATCGTGAAGCGAAAACAAAGCTCTCTTTCTGTTGAGGATCTTTTGGACGAATATATTACCTTGCTACCTGCGGACTCCCTGAAAAACTATAATACGATCAGATATATTTACGCCCAAGGCCCTTCGCTGGAGAGCAAAGCCTACAAGAGTATTCAAGCTGTTGCTCCCAAGACTTTGATGGACAGTATTTACAGAACAGTTCCTTTTAGTGAGGCAGTTGCGATGAACAATGCCATCATTAATACTTCATTCAAGAAGGCTGTGGATAAGAAAGATCGTGAGTTGGCGTATACCGTTAGCAGATTTTCCGCGAACTCCTATATGCCTGATATTACGAAAGGGATGCTTGCTTTTAACCGAAGTATTTTGCGTTATTTCTATTTTGTAAAAGATACTTCAAGGTATTTTCTGGAAACCCGGAGATTTTTAGGGCAGGTTCATCAGCGGCTTACAGTTGATTCCCTTTTAAAAATGGATGAAAAGGAGTTTCGTAATCAGCCATTTCCCAAGGAGACGCCTTCTAAGGAAGTGTCAATACAAAGAGTTGGTTTTACTGCTCCGTCACAATTTTTCCATATCGAGCTGAATGAACACGCCTGGCACTTTTATGAAATGGCTAGAAAAAAGGAAGATCTTGAAAATGCCTTACAATGGTCGCAGTTATCGATGGCCTGGTTTGACGAGCTGACTAAAAATAAGCAACATCCCATGAGGCTAGGAAACGCAGCGTACCTGGATACCTACGCACATATTCTGTACAAACTTGAAAGAAGGAATGAAGCGATCGAGTGGCAAACCAAAGCAGTTGAAGTTCAGAAAGTAACCGGGCATCCAACGGGTTCTTTCGAAGCAACATTAGCAAAGATGAAAGAGGGTAAATTGTGATACACGTTGCAATATCAACGGCAAGTCCGGTATGAACGACTGATCCTGAATATGATACCAAGTCTATGCCTGAAAATTAATTGACTTGTAATGAGGTTTTTATGCCGGTATAAAGTAACAAAACTGTCCGAATGAGACAGTTTTGGTCAGTGTTGGACAAGCGAAGATATGTAGCCTAAACTCATTTCTTGGCATCAACAATAGCTTTGACATTGTTGACTAAAGCCTCTGAAACGCCGGTGAGCGCCGCGATTTTTGACGTTGAGAAATCTGTATTTAAGAGAAGGTTTTTAACGATATCTGTTTTTCCTCTTTCAATCCCTTTCTCAATAAAAATATCCAGCGTGCTCATGATCGTTTCTTTTAATACTATGGGCAATGATTCTATTATTTCTAAAATTTGTTTTTCCTGCAATGAGCTGTTACTGAACAAATAAATGATCAGATTCTTTTGCAATTTTTCCGAAGCTTCCTGCGCAAGAATCAGAATCCGTTGGGCATTAATTTCTAACCAATCTTTGTGAAAGCTATGTTTTAAAGCGAGTAACGAGGCAACCAAAAATTTGTTGTTAAGAATTTCAACCTGTTCGTCAGCAATGTCTCCAAGATTGTTGTAAACATAATCAAAATCAGGAAGATAATGACGCCAGGCAGGCTCTAATTTTTTGAACGTGGATGACAACGTCTGGTATTTCCATTTTCCTTTTCCATGATAGAGCAATACTGGAATTATCATGGAAAGTTCTTCTTTATTCTCAATCTGTTTTTGCAATCCTGAAAAAATATAACCGCCGATCTGAATAGGAGTGTATTGATCAGGGTAGCTTTTGTGTTCAATCAGCAAGCAGATTTTTATATGTTCTTTGCTGTCCTTTTTTTTACAAACATAAACAATATCGGAAATGGATTTTCGAAGTTGCTCAGATAGGTAAGTGTCGGTGATTTGCGTAAGTGTTGAAAAATCCAGCTTATCGGAAACATACGACGGGAGGTAATTTTCAAAATAATCAATCGCAATGCGCTTGTCGGACCGGATCGCACGAATGAAATGATCATGAATAGTGGTGTGTATTTTGCTCATCTTTAAAGATAATTCAATTGAGATGTAAGTCAGAATACAAATTATCCGACTTGCATCTCAATTGAATTATCTCTACAAAAACCGTCTGCTAACTCCCGCTTTGTACATCGTCATTTCTAATACCTCTTTTGTTCTTCCTGATCGCATCTTTCAGCTTGCCAAATTTATAGTTTACACTGAAATTGAACGATCGGAAATAGTCCTGACGGTCATTGTTCTGGGTAAAATCCGGGCCAAATGATTCATTATGATTACGTCTGAATTTGGTAAACGGATTGCTGACCGAAGCGGAGAGCGATAACTTATCTTTCACGATATCCTTATTGACGCTGAATGAGGAGCTAACCATGGAATTTGAGGTGCCTTGCAAACTTACGCTGGGTCCGTTTGCATTCAGATTTGCGTTGACCCGCCATTCTTTTTCAAAACGGTAGCCTGTTGAAGCGGAAAATTGATACATAAGTCCTTCATTTTTTATCAGAACATTATTGACCAGTCCTTGTACCATGCCATAAGCAACCCTTAAATTCGTGCTGAAATTCCATTTTTTTGTTATCGGGTAGTTGATATTCAGGTTTGCCTGAGGAAGTTTTGCACTGCCGGTATTACCGTAGGAAGTCCGGGTGATATTGGTTGTTGAGTCATAGACAGAAACCGGGAAAATCAGATCTTTGAAAAAAGAATAACTAAGTCCGAAATTGATTGAGGTTTTCTTAGACCAGTTGTATCCAAGCTGAATATCATTCACGTTCGCCGGACGAAGATTCGGGTTGCCGGTACGTTCAAAGTTTGGATTGGACTTGTCAACGAAGGGGTTTAGCCGGGAAATGCCCGGACGCTGGATTCTTTGGGTATAACCCAAATTTAAAGCGCTGTTTCCTTTAAGTTTTCTGTTGACAGAAACCGAAGGAATTACGTTGAAATAATTCCGTCGCACCTTCGAATCTGTTGAAATAAAATCTATGTTTATCACTGTTTGCTCGATCCGGGCACCGGCTTTGAAACTCCATTTTTTTATGTTGTACTGATAAGTATTGTAAGCGCCGAAAACATCCTGTCCATTTCTGAATTTATTTCCCATGCCAGGTTGAATTTCATACTGGTCTCTTTCATCATTGTAAGTCCAGTTTTGAAAATCACTTTTATTATCTCTGAGAATGGCTTTCAATCCTGCCTCAATGTTTAATTTTTTTAAAGGGTAAACGTAATCAACCTGGAAAGTTTGTTCCGAAAAGCGCTCGTCATTAAGCTGTTTATAATCTGCAATGTCATAATTCACCCGGTCGTCAAATGCCAGGTTGTTGTTCGATTTATTGCTGAATGAAAAGTAGCGGTAGGAGAAAGTAAGCAATCTGTTTTTGTCGGCTTTAAATCCCTTTTGATAATTCACAGCCGCGTCTACACCTCTGCCATTTCCATCATTGGTATTTCGCAGCATATACTTTTGCAAAATTTCTTCTGTACCGGTCAGAATGCTTTTTTGCGTATTAATTATTTTAAAATCGTTTCCATTGATATTAAACTGGCCGGAAATCAAATTAAGACTGTCTAGCTCATAAGTGATCTCGTATCCCAGATAAGCGTTCTTTTTGTTGTCAGATTTATTCGTTCCGTTTTGGAGCAGACTGGTCGGGTCATTTCCGAAGGTGTTACGTGATGTGGAGTTGGTCGTTGCGGGTGTATTATAGACGCTGGCCCCCCCAAATGCTGACATACCTAATTTTCCGAATTTGGCTGATACCGAACCTCCAAATCCCGGACCACCTGTTGGAAAACGTTCGTTTACATTCAACGATCCGTTATACCCATTGTCAATTTTTTTGTTTGTGATAATGTTGATAATACCGGCCAATCCTTCGGCATCATATTTGGCTGGTGGCGTGGTAATGACCTCAATACGTTCAATAGACGATGCAGGCATACTGCGAAGCACTTCTTTGTAACTTCTTTCCATCATACTTGAAGGTTTGCCGTTGATCAGGATTTTAAAATCACTGTTTCCCTTTAGAAAAACCGTATTGTCAGCGTCCACAGAAAGCAATGGAACCTTGCGCATCATGTCCAGCACGCTAAAAACCTTGCTTTCCGGATCGGCCTGCATGTCGTAGGAGATGCGGTCTACTTCCTGGGTTACCACCGGTTTTGTCGCTGTGATTTTCACTTCTTTCAGACCTACCGTAGCAGGACTTACAAGAATGTTTTCCAGGTTAACGGCTTGTTTAGTCGAGTCGCTGAGGTCGGCGGTTAGCATTTTGTCTTTGTATCCGACACCCACAATCACTACCTGATATTTCAGCGGTTTCAAACCCGAAAATGTAAAGGTCCCGTCAGTCTTGCTGTAATCGACTTTAATCACCGTGTTTTTGTCGGTCATTAGGTTAACAGTAATAAAGTCGAGCTTTTTCAGGGAAACAGAATCGGCAATGGAGCCGGTGATCTTTCGACCTTCGGGGGCATTTTGAGCCCAGATTTTTTTCGGTGTACAAAACAAAATACTCAACATGAGCATCTGGAAAAATAGGATAGATTTAAGTTTCATGGCAGTTAAATTTATGGCTAACAGATTTTTAAGGCATAGGAAGTCTTCTCCGAAATTTTGAATTTTTCGGCCACATCGGGTATTTGTATGCTCAATTACAATGTTGAAATCTTTGTCAGAACGTCTTCCTAAAAAGTATCAACATAACAAAGGTATATCAAGGTACTATGTTTTGCAAGGTACTTGGTGAAAGGTTTTTTAATTCGTGATAAGTGGCGCGATAGATATGTGAGTGGCGCTCTTGCCTGATGATTGTTTTGCAGACGTTAACTATTTATCCGCCAGTTTTCTTTCAATAATAAAATTAATGATCAGACTTAAACCGCCAAAAAGGAATATCATTGATAAAAATGCAGGTCCTTTACTTAAATCGTAGAATTCGTGCAGTACGTCACCAATAATAATGCCGAGCGCAATGCCGACAAACAGCATACCGAATTTAAGAGTAGGAGAAATTGATTTGTTCTGATCTACAAATATTGAGGCGTCAACACCTCTTTCTATCATGGCTATACGTTCTTTGTATCGTGTCATCAGGAATACGTATACAATTCCGAAAATCCCGGCAAAGCCAGCCAGGGCAATTATGGCACCTGCGAATACTCCACTCATCTTGTTTCAGTTGTTTAAATTGAACTTATACTGCATAAGACCAATGTACCAGCCCGAAGGTTACAAAAAATGTTTAAATTTATTGAAAGAAAAATTTTCAGCGATTTTTGTAACCAGAGTGGCTTATGCCTGGTCTAACACCCATCAGGCAGTCATGTACAAGAATGAAAAATACAGAAGACCAGGTTTATATTGATAAAGTTAAAAGAGGAGATCTGGCTTCTTACACATTTCTTGTTGAGCGGTACAAGGATATGGCCTATACCATTGCCATGAAGATCATGCGAAATGCGGAAGACGCCGAGGATGCCGCCCAGGAAAGTTTTATTAAGGCCTATCAGCAGCTTCACAGATTTGAAGGGAAATCGAAATTTTCGACCTGGTTGTATACAATTGTTTACCGAACTTCAATTACCAGATTGCAGAAAAACGGGGTACCGGCGTTTTCAATTGATGAGGAAACCGGGGACAACTTTTCATACGACCATGCTGTTCCGCAGATGGAGCATATGCATGCGCAGGAGCAAAGCAGATTCATCAAACAGGCAATTTCAAAATTACCGGAAATGGAAGGTTTGTTGATAACGCTTTTTTATATGAATGAAAATACTGTGAAAGAGATTGAGGAAATTACGGGGTTGTCTTCGTCTAATATCAAGGTTAAGTTGTTTAGGGCAAGGAAAATACTGGAAGCAGAACTTCGTTTTTTATTGTGAATCTATGCCCCGAGATTTGAAATGACTATGGAAATGGATAAGGAAGATATTTTTGGAAAACTGATTCAGCATGCCGGACCGGACAAAACCAGTCCTGGTTTTACTGGCATGGTGATGAAAAATATACAAATTGAAGCGGAACTGGCACTTGAAAGAGAGGCTGTTTTAGAAACCATTTTGCTGAAACTTCAACCTGAAAGCCCGTCGCCGTTGTTTCAAAAAGCGATCATGGCCCAGATTGCTATGTCGGAGAAAAAATCGGAAGAGCCGATTATCAGCAGGAAGGCTTGGTATCTGGTCGCGGCGACGGTGTTGTTGGTTATCGGATTCTGTGTTACAGGTCAATCCGATACCGCGGTAGAAGCTACGCCGGATGTTTTGCGGGAGACAAACAACATATTGGCTTCTTTTTCTTTACGCATCGTTGTTTTGCCGGTCATTTATCCAATTGCTATGTTTGCTCTGAGCATTTTACTATTTGCTGATTATTTTGTTCGTTACCGGTTGATCAGACATTAAAAAACGAGGTATGCGGAATGACCTTTCCCATACCTCGTCTCATTCTTTCGATTATTCAGCTTATCATTCACTCCGCAAAGCCTTCACCGGATTCATCAGTGCGGCTTTTACACTTTGGAAACTTATTGTGATCAGTGCGATGATAACGGCCATAAAACCGGCCAGAGCAAAAATCCACCAGGTTATTTCTATTCGGTAGGTATAATCTTTAAGCCAGTCGTTCATGGTATACCAGGCGATGGGGGAGGCCAGCACAAGCGCTACAAGTACCAGTTTAACAAAGTCTCCGGAAAACAAACCAAAAATATTGAAGGCCGAAGCGCCAATCGCTTTTCTGATTCCCATTTCTTTCGTCCTGGATTCGGCCATGAAGGCAACTACACCATAAAGTCCCAGACAGCCGATAAAAATTGCAATCCCCGTCAGAATCCGGAAAAGAGAAAAAAGCTGTTCTTCCTTCTCATAAAAACTGTTCAGTGTCTGATCGAGGTATGTGTATTTGAACATGTAGTCCGGGAAAGTTTCCGTCCAGGCTTTTTCAATTTGCGATAGTTGTTCCCCGGTTGCATTTGCTGCGAGTTTTATACCAAGCGTGCCATATTGGTCACGTGCTGTCGTAAGCACACATGGAACAATTTCTCTGTGCAGACTATAAGTATTGAAGTTCTTCACCACCCCGACAATCGGTAATTTGTTTTCACTGCCACCAATGGTCATTCTTTTGCCGATCGCATCCTGTGGATTTTTAAAGCCAAGCTTTTTAACAAATGCTTCATTGATAACATATTCCCGCATAGTATCCGCCGGCAGGTATGTTCTTCCCGCCAGCAAAGTCAGTCCGTAAGTGTTGATATAAGAAGTATCGGCCGGGCGCATGACAATTTCGAAGGCGAGGAAGTCTTCATCATTTTCATATTTAAAACCCGTCTGCCAGTTACTTTTGGACATGGGAGTGAAAGCACTGAAACTGATAGACTTCAAACCGGGAACTGACTTTAATTTTGTTTGCAGATTTTCAAGTTTTCCATCTTTTTGTTCAGGTAGTGGAATGTTAATGATTTCATCTTTTTGAAAACCGAGGTCAAGTGTCCGGAAATATTTCATCTGACTGTAAGCAATGATGGTACCAATCAAAACAACCTGAGAAATCGTAAATTGAAGAACAATAAGTCCCCGTCTCAAATTGGATTGCTGACTTCCTGATTTGCCTACTTTTCCTTTTAGTGCCAGAATAGGCTGATAACCTGAAACGATTAATGCAGGATAAAAACCGGATAAAATCGTTGTTAAAACACATAAAAGTACCAGAAATCCCATGATCACCGGATCTGTGATAAAGAATGTTCCCTCGGACTTTACGTTAAGAATTTGTGAAACATACGGCAGCGAAATTTGTGCGATAACAAGCGCCAGCACAACGGAAAGTGTGGTAATGATCCCTGTCTCTGAAAAATACTGACGGAGTAACTGTCCCCGGGTACTGCCAAGTACTTTTCTTACGCCTACTTCGCGGGCACGGCGCAGCGCCTGGGCAGTTGCCAGGTTTACAAAGTTTACGCAAGCGGTTATCAGAATAAAACTGCCGACAAGAATCATCGACCAGATCATTCCTTTGCTTATGGAGCGACCTGCGTAGTTTTGGGTATTGGTAGCAAAATGAATATCATGCAGGGGTTGAAGAATCCAGTCGTTGCCAGCAGCGTCTTTCGGGTCGCGATATTTTTTAGCGAAAGCCGTCAGCTGTTTTTCCATCTGGCTTTTGCTGACAGATTCGGGAAGTTTCATATAAATCTGACCACCGCCATAAGTCGATTGCCAGTCATCCCAGTTGGTATGCGTTCCATATTCTTTCAGGGACGAATACGAAAGCATGACCGTAAAAGGAAAACTTGTGGTAGCAGGAGGATTGTCGATAATGCCACTAACAACGAAGTTCATCTTATTGTTAACCCGGATCGTTTTTCCCATAGGATCGGCATCTCCGAAGTATTTCTTGGCCTGATCGGTGCTGAGTACGACCGATCCCGGATTGCTCAAACTACTTGCCGGACTGCCTTTTAGCCATTTGTAATCAAAAATGTTGAAATACTCAGGATCAATAAACGAGACAGAATTGATCGGATCTATAAATTTCTTCCGCTTTTCACCATCGCCAACGGAGATAAGCATCTCTTTTGATGCATAGGTGTTGGTTACGGTATTTCTGATTTCCGGAAAATCATTTCGTAAAGCGGCCAACACTGGAAGCGGAGCGCCGACAGCATAACCTTTTTCTCCCTGCTCTTTATTCCGGTTGACAAAACGATAAATACGATCACCGTCTTGATGATGATTGTCGAAACTAAGCTCAAAACGAACGGCAAAGAAGATCAAAACGCAACAGGCCAGACCAAGCGTAAGCCCGGTCACGTTGATAACCGTGAAGTTCCAGTTACGGCGAAGGTTGCGAAAAGATGTGATCAGATAGTTTTTAATCATGGCTGCTGATTTTATAAAGCGGAATCTTTCTAGACTTTACAAATTTGTGCCAGGGTTTTGTTGTAATTTTTAGTTATTGATAATCAGCTATTTGTGTTTTTGATGTAAACAAAAAATGTCCGCTTTCGAACATATTTCAGTTTGAAAGCGGACATTCTTAACGGGTTATTAAATTTTAGCCACGGCGGTTAAAACGACCGGAGTTGTGGTTGTTTTGATAAGCCATCCAGCGTTGGCGTTGAACCGGAGTCAATACAGATATGATCTCTTTTTGTTTTTCCCATTCAAGCTCCTTGTAATTACGACCTCTGCTGTTGGCCATTATTCTGTCATAGCGGTTTTCAATTTTCTTGATCTTGTTTTCCTGTTTACGGCTAAGCTTTACAATATTGTCAAGCTTATTGATCTGAAATTCTTCATAGGCGTTATCTCTTGGAGCATTGTAATCAGGTTTTCCATTTTGATAAGCGCGCTGCGCGAAAGAATTTCCAACAGAAAGTGTTGCTAAAACGGCGATTGCTAAGATGTACTTTTTCATGGTTTTCAGTGTTTAAATTTGTTTGTTATGTCTTTTAGAGGACATTCAAATCAATTGGTTTAACCACTACATAAGCCCAATCTGCCAGTTGCCGTTTTTAATAGATGAAACTAAAAGTTACACCGACGAAATGCAACTTTCCCCAACTGTCGAAAATTAATGCCAGGTCATTTATTCGCTTCTCAGAGATTTTACCGGATTCATCAGTGCTGCCTTAATACTTTGAAAACTCACGGTTAAAAAGGCAATGGCTACCGAAAGAATTGCCGCCGCCATAAATATCCACCATTTGATATCTGTTTTGTAGGCAAAATTTTCCAGCCATTTGTACATTCCATAGTAGGCCAGCGGAGATGCGATCACAAAGGCGACGATAACCAGTTTAAGGAAATCCTTTGAAAGAAGTCCGACAATGCTGCCGATCGAAGCACCCATCACTTTTCGGACACCTATTTCCTTGGTACGCTGCATGGTGCTGTATGAGGCGAGTCCGAGTAGGCCGAGGCACGAAATGAATATGGCCAGGATAGCAAAATTGAAAAACAGCTTTTCGAAACGTTCTTCACTACGGTACTGGCGGTCAAAAAATTCGTCCATAAAATAATAGCTGAACGGACGGTTCGGCATGGTGGCTTTCCATTTTCCTTCTATGGCGGCAACCGTACCTTTGATATTTCCGCCGTCAATTTTTACCGATACAAGATCACTTCCACCCGGTTCGATCCGCATGGTCAATGGCTTTATGGTTTCCTGCAAAGCACGGAAATGGAAATCTTTGACAACGCCGATAATTTTTCCCTCACGTCCCCATTGTTTGAATCTTCGGCCAATGGCTTCTTGCGGCGTTTTGTATCCGAACAATTTTACAGCGGCCTCATTCATAACCATCGCCTGAGTCGTGTCTGTCCCAAATTCTCTTGAAAATGGTCGTCCGGCGATTACTTTCAGCTGAAATTGTGGAATATAGTCGAAGTCGACAAAGTATAAGTCCAGATTGGCAATTTGTAAATCACCGCTTTTATTTTCGATTTCAGAATATGCCCCAGGATTCCCGCTACCCGGCACACTCGACGAAGCTGCGGTCGATTTTACACCAGCCAAGCCCGCCAATGATTGCTTGAAAGCTTCCCGTTTGGGATCGCCTTCTGAATTGACGATCAGCATCTGGTCCTTACTGAACCCGAGGTCTCGGTTGCGCATGAAGTTCATCTGGGTGTAAACGACAAGTGTTGCAATGATAAGCGCAATAGAGATAGCAAACTGGACAGTAACCAGCCCCTTTCTCAATAAAATGCCTTTTACACTGGTCGTAAAACGTCCTTTCAAAACCACAACCGGTTCAAATGAAGACAAAACCAGCGCGGGGTATAATCCTGCCACAAAACCGATGAGAATGGCTGCGACAAACATGCCACCTAAAAATGGAAGGTTTGCGAAGATACCGGTACTAATAATTTTGCCCGAAAGGTTATTGAACAACGGAATTAAGGCTGCGGATAATGCCACGGAAAAAACGAAGGCGATCAGGCAAATCAGGATGGATTCACTAATGAACTGGCGTGCCAGCAGCATCCTGGGGGCTCCAACCACTTTTCTGATGCCGACCTCCTTAGCTCTTTCGACGGAACGGGCGGTGGTCAGGTTAACAAAATTGATACAGGCTATCAGCAAAATGAAAATCGCGACGGCCGAAAATACATAAACATTGTTGGCACTTCCGGTTTCTTGTCCGCCACGCGTGGAATGAAGATAAACATCTCTGAGCGGTTCCAGGAACAGTGTGTAATGCATCTGCATTTCTTTCATCAATTTTCCTGCCCGGTTTTCAAGAAATGCAGGAAACTTCTTTTCCAGAGACGCACTTGTGGTTTGCGGTTTCAAAAGCAGATAAGTACTCGCGCCGAAGTTTCCCCATTGCTCATCAATTCCCTTATTCATACGTTGCGTCAGCGTAGCCATTGACAAAAACATATCCGCTTTAATCTGGGAATTTTCAGGTATATCTTTGATGACACCCGTAACAGTAGCCGGCAAACCTTCTCCTGACAAAAGTAAAGTCTGGCCAACGGGATCAGTGTCGCCAAAATATTTTTTCGCAGCCTTTTCAGTGAAAACAATACTTAGCTGATCCTTTAAAGCCGTTTTAGGGTTGCCCTTGATCAGTTTAAAATCAAATACCTTAAACAGGGTGGAATCCGCAAAAAGTGTTTTTTCTTCCTGAAACTTTATATCTCCTTTCCGCACAAGAAAACTTCCTCCGCTCACACGCGTAAAGGCTTCCACTTCGGGGAAATCATTTTTAATATTGGGTGCAAACGCCCAGCTGGTTACGCCGGTGTTGATGGTTTCAGATGGTGTTTTGATGTCCGTTACCAATCGGTAAATACGATCGGCTTTGGTGTTGAAAGCATCATAACTTACCTCGAAATTGACATACAAAAAGATTAGGAAGCAGGCCGACATACCGACAGTCAGACCCAGTACATTGATGAAGGAAAACACTTTGTGTTTCCAAAGATTTCGCAGCGCGATTTTTAAATAATTCTTTAACATAGATTGCCTTATGTATGAATTGAGGATTTTCAGCCGATGGCTTCGGCTTTTCATTTGCCCGATACTAAATCTATGCCGGATATTTTAATGTATTGATTGTTAATTGTTTATGGTTATTGAGAGGCCTGAAAATGTTCATTTTCGGACACTTGTGTTCAGTGCCGGATGGGTTGTTACAAAAAAAGTCAGCACCCGGGAGTATGGTGCTGACGTTGAAATTTGCGTGTTCAGGATTGAGTAAATCTAACCAGTGATTCTGTACGCCAGTAAGTTACCATAAACTACCGTCCCGTCTTTTAAAATCGCATAAGTTCTATAATATACCAGTGGGCCGCAGGCACCGCCTGCAAATTTTTGTTTCTCGCCCAATGTCAGGGGCAGATCAAAAACTGCTTTGGTATCCGTTTCAATGACTGGCGGATCTTTTGGCATAACTCCTGGCTGATATTCTTGCGCATTACCTGGTTTCCATACAATGCCGTATTCCGTAACAGGGAAGTCGCCCACTCTTCGTACATTCAACTTGTAAGTAAACAGAAATTTACAATTTGCTCCATAAACTAACGTTTCCAAATCAGGTTGTTCCTTGATGTCGTGATCTGTACAAGACAGCGTGAAAAAGAGCAGGACAACCACAAGGTAGCTGCCAATGGAGGATAGATGTTTCATGACGATAAATTGTTTGGGGGATTGAGTGACTTATTAACCGATGCTGACTAGTTAATTATAATCAAATATTTAATTATTTATACAAAAATCCTAGTTGTTTTTATTTAGTGGTTTTGCTGGAATCAGATAAAATGCGCTGGCTTCTAATCAGCGTAAAATCAGTTCAAAACATTACCCGTTTTTTAATTAACTTTGGTAGTACACAAATGAAATAAATATGGAACTGGTCAGGGAAATTATAGTGCCAACGGGCAACTCTTATCTGCTAAATCTGCCGGATGAAATGATTGGGAAACAGGTGGAGGTAATTGCGTTTGAGATTGATTCAAAACCTGTTTCAGATGCCCAGAGTAAAATTAATAAGCTTACCGCTTCGTTGACCGATCTGAAAACGGATCTTTCGGACTGGAAATTTGACAGAGACGAAGCAAATAATTATGATGAATAAAGTCGCCGTTGATACCAATATTCGGGTTTATTTGCACGACGAAAGTAATTCGTCTAAAACCGATAAAGCCAAGGATATTATTCAGCATTTTCCTGTCATACCGGCACAAGTCATTTCTGAATATTTAAATGTCCTGAAAAGGATTTTAAAAGTACCCAAGCTTCGTCTTATTGAGCATTGCATCATTTTGATAGAAGGATGTGAAATTGTTAATATCAATCACAGTATATTGGAACAATCACGAAATCTGATAACGAGATACGATTTCCAACTTTTTGACAGCATTATAGTTGCTTCGGCGCTTGCTGCAAATTGTAATATACTTTACTCAGAAGATTTGCAGCATAACCAACTTATCGAAAACCGTCTCACCATTATCAATCCATTTATTTGATTCAGGTGGTTGCTGTCAATAAGTTGGCTTAGTTTTTTTTTACTCGCTCTTTAAACTTTTTACAGGATTCATTAAAGCTGCTTTAATCGCCTGAAAACTTACCGTGAACAGCGCAATTAACAAAGCGGCAAATCCGGCGATGACAAAATACCACCACTCCATTTCTATCCGATAAGCATATTCTTCAAGCCAGCCTTTTAAGAAATACCAGGCGATTGGAAATGCAATCAGCGCTGATATTGCCACCAATTTTACAAAATCCGCAGAAAGCATGCTGACGAGATTGGTTACGCTCGCGCCCAGAACTTTCCGAACTCCGATTTCTTTGGTTCGTTGCTCAGCCGTAAATGCAGCCAGTCCAAATAACCCAAGACAGGAAATGAAAATTGCCAGGAAAGCGAAATAACCCGAAAGACGGCTGACAACATTTTCAGATTTATATTGTTTGCCAAACTCTTCGTCGGCGAATTGATATTTAAACGGAAAACCGGGATTCAGCCTTTTGAAGACTTCTTCTACACTCGCAATAGCCTGTTTGGTTTGTCCTGCCTCAGTTCGGATGATGGCGGCTCCGAAGTTCGGACTTTTGGCCTGAAGGTTAACAATCAGCGGCTCAATAGCCACATGGAGTGACCCGATATGAAAGTCTTTCATGAGTCCGATGATTTTTCCTTTCGACCCCCAAAGTGTCAGTTCTTTGCCTACGGGATCTTTATAACCCATCTTTTTGGCGGCCGCCTCGTTGACAAGATAATTTGTTGAATCCGTTCCGTAGTCCGAGCTGAAATCACGTCCATCGAGCAGTTTGATTCCCATTGTTTTTACAAAATCATAACCGGATGGATTGACATTAAAAAGCAGTTGCTGTGTCGTATCCTTTCCCGGCCACATGACACCCATGGTAGAGCTTCCGTAGTTCAACGGATTCGCCTGAGAAACCGAAACAGCCTTGATTCCCGGCTGATTTTCGAGTGCCTGTTTGAAAGTAGCGAAATTCTTTTCCATGCTTTTTTCAATATCGGTGATATAAAGCAGGTTTTCACGGTTAAAGCCCAGATTCTTTGTCTGGATATACTGGATTTGCCGGTAAACCACAATCATCGATAAGATCAGCAAAATGGACAAGCCAAACTGAAATACGACCAGTCCCTGACGGAAATAGGCAGCGCTGGGTTTGAATTTCAACGCACCTTTCAGCACGACAACAGGGTTTAGTGAAGACATAAACAAGGCCGGATAACTGCCCGCAATGATACCCGTAATGGCTGTTAATCCCAGGAGAATAAGGAACAGGTAGGGATTTGTGAAATCAAGCGACAATTGTTTTTCTGTCAATGTGTTAAAAGAGGGGATTAACAGAAGAACAATGGCCATGGCAAAAATCAGTGCCAGAAAGGTAATCAGAATGGATTCTCCCATAAATTGGCCAATTAAACTGCTTCTGTAAGCACCAACCACTTTCCGAAGACCGACTTCCTTGGCACGTTTTACCGAACGGGCCGTGGCAAGATTCATGAAATTGATACAGGCGATAACCAGAATGAAAACGGCCACAATGACAAACATCTTCACGTACTCGATCCGGCCGCCATTTTGTTTGCCGGAATCCCACTTGGAATAAAGATAGGATTCACCAAAATTCGTAAGAAAAAGATCGACGTTACTGTCCTTATTCTTGGTTTTGATATAACCTTTGATCTTTGCTGAAACCTTTTCCGGAGACGCATTTTTTGCCAGCAGCAAAACGCAGCTTGGCCCGTTATTGCCCCATTCCTTTGCCCAGGCATTGTAGGTTTTCCATCGGTCGAAGCTCATCAGAAAATCAAACTTTATTGAAGAGGTTGACGGGATTTCGTCCAAAATACCGGTAACAATGACGTCATCCTTATTATCGATACGCATGGTTTTGCCCATCGGATCTGTCCCTTTGAAATACTTATCGGCCAGTTTTTTAGAAATGACAACACCATCTGGTCGCTTCAATGCAGTGGCAGCATCACCCTCTGTCAGTTTAAACGAAAACATGCTCAGGAAATCTCCCTGTACAAAACGTCCTTTTTCATTGTCGAAAATATCGCCAACCCTGAACACCGGAGCCGTTTCCCATAGGAACTGACTTGCTTTTTCAATCTCGGGTATATCTTTTACAATGTTTTCGGCCAGGATACCGGGCGTGGACGCGTAAGTATTGATAGAGCCCGAGTAATGCTGGTTTTCCATCACATTGAAAAGTCGGGCATCATTTTCGTGAAAATGGTCCATTTTTATTTCATCCTGCACCCAAAGCATAATCAGCAGACTACACGCCATGCCCAGGGCGAGCCCGAGGATATTGATAAGGCTGAAAGTCTTATTTTTTAGGAGATTCCGCCACGCAATTTTAAAATAGTTTTTAAACATACTGGAGTGGTTGACGAGTCACAACGGGATTAACTTTTTATTCGCTTTTCAGAGATTTTACCGGATTCATCAATGCTGCTTTAATACTCTGGAAACTGACGGTCAGCAGGGCAATGAAGAGTACCAGAACAAACGGTGCAGCAAAAAGCCACCACTGGATACCGGTACGAAATGCATAACCATCGAGCCACTGACTGGCCGCAAACCAGGCAATAGGTGCCGCGATCAGGAAGGAAATAAAAACAAGGATGGCAAATTCGCGGTAGAGCATTTCAACGATGGCATAGACGCTGGAACCCAATACCTTCCGTATCCCGATTTCTTTGGTTCGTTGGGCGGTTGTAAATGATGCCAGTCCGAATAATCCCAGACAGGCCACCAGAATAGCCAGTCCTGTGAAAATACCAAATACCTGTCCAAAACGCTGGTCAGCTTTATACTGATCGTTAAACCGATCATCCAGGAATGTGTATTCGAAAGGATTTCCTGGGAAGAATTTGTTCCATTCTGACTGAACACTGGCAATGGCGCTGCCAGCCGATCCTGTGCTTAGTTTAACTGAAAAATATCCACGGATATCAGGAATCAAACGTATGATCAGCGGTTCGTAAGCATCTTTCAGGGATTGCTGATGGAAGTTGTCTGTAACACCCACGATCGTGAAAATCTCTCCCCAAAAATTAATTTCCTTGCCGATAGCCTGCTGCGGATCGCTAAAACCTAACTGCTGTACAGCCATTTTATTAAAAACCACGGCTTTGGGATCATTCCCGAAATCTTTTGAAAAGTTCCGGCCGGCAATCAGTTTTAAATCATAGGTCTGTAAAAAATCATAGTCCACACCGATGATACGGTATTGCTTTCCTACACTTTCGTCAGCTCCTTTCAGCCTTATACCCCCGGCGTTCCAGTCGGATGGCTGGCCGGGTACAACGGTCGATGCGGTAATCGCTTTTACCCCCGACTGACGTAACAGTTCTTCTTTGAAGGCAGCCATTTGCCGCATAAAAGTAGAATCATCGGCAATGATGGGCGGATTAATAACGAGCGTCTGGTCAATGTTGATGCCCAGACTTTGCTGCCGCATAAAACGGATTTGCTGAAACACCGTAAGCGTGCCAACGAGCAGGAACAGCGAAGCGGCAAATTGAAAAACAACCAACGACTTCCGCAGCAGAATACCCCGCGACGATGCACTGACTTTGCCTTTTAATACCGCAACCGGCTTGAACCCCGACAGGACGAAAGCAGGATATAGGCCCGAAAAAAACGCACCGATCAGAAACAGGCCAGCCAGAGGAAGCCAGAATAGTTTACTGCCAAGCAGTTTAAAAGAAAGCTCCTGACCTGATATTTCATTGAATTTAGGCAGCGACAAGGCGACAAGAACCAGAGCCAGTACTACTGCCAGGCCATTCAGCAAAACAGATTCTGTCATAAACTGGCCAATAAGCTGGCTTCTTAACGAACCAACCGCCTTGCGTACTCCGACCTCCTTGGCCCGGTTAATGGCCCGTGCCGTTGCCAGATTGATATAATTCACCCAGGCAATCACCACGATAAAAAATGCAATCCCGAGCAAAAGATACACGGTTTTGCCATCTCCGTTAGGTTCAGGTTCCATCATCAAATGAGAATAGAGATGGATATCCCTTAGCGGCTGCAAAAGATAAACCGCTGCCGATTTGTATTTTTTATGTTCTTCGCCGGCCAGTTTGTCGACGAGCGCGGGAAACTTCGCTTCAAGTTTGGCGGGATCTGTGCCGGGACGCAGTTTAATGTACGTCAGGCAGCCATCCCATTGCCAGGCAGTTTCAGGGTTGTCAGGTTTTACGTCGTTGAGAAATGTGGCGTAGGAAACAAGTATATCCGCTTTGATATGCGAATTTTTAGGCATATCCTCAAAAATCCCCGTCACTTTAAAAGGCTTCCTCTTGTTACGAAGGACTGTTTTTCCAACCGGGTTTTCGTCGCCAAAAATTCGTTTTGCAACGGAAGATGATAATACAACCGTATTGGGTTCTGTCAGTAAAGTTTTGGGATTACCGCTTACCAGCGGAAAGGAAAAAATGGAAAAGAACGAAGGGCTGGCCATGTAAATTTTTTCAACCTTTACGCTCTTCTCTCCATAGTCCACGATAGAGATGCCTTTTCTCAGTAATTTGACATAATCTTCCACTTCCGGATAAGCATCCTTGAAGGAATTGCCAACCGCATAAGCTCCGGCAGCCCATTGGGTGCTAAGTTTTCCGTCATTGTAGCGATCTTGTTTAACACGATAGATCTGACTGCCATTTTTATGAAAATTATCATAACTCAATTCAAACGCGACATACTGTAAAATCAGGATACAGGCTGCGATACCCAATGCAAGCCCAACGATATTGATCGCTGAAAAAGCTTTGTTGCGGATCATGTTCCGCCAGGCAATTTTGAAATAGTTTTTGATCATGGCCGATGTTATTAAAGAGCAGTGATGGTAAGTTTTTTTGAAACGTAGTTTACTCGCTCTTTAAAGATGCAATCGGGTTCTTTAAAGCTGCTTTGATGCTCTGAAAACTTATTGTCAGCATGGCAATACCAGCCGAAAGTGCTCCGGCAGCAATAAATATCCAGGCCGAAATCTCGGTGTGATAGGCGAATTCCTGCAACCAGCGGTGCATGCCGTACCAGGCGATGGGGGAGGCGATCACAATGGCGATTAAAACCAGTTTGAGGAAATCGTTCGACAATAACACGACAAGATTTGAAACACTGGCACCCAGCACTTTCCGCACACCGATTTCCTTAACCCGAAGCTCGGCCATGAACATGGAAAGTCCCAGTAAACCAAGGCAGGAAATAAAAATGGCTATCCCCGCAAAAACACCGAAAAGAAGCTGCTGCGTTTGTTCACGCGCGTACAACCTGCCAAAACGTTCATCGAGAAATTCGTAGACAAAAGGTTTTCCGGGGAACCGGCTTTCCCAGACCTTCTTGATGTGAGCGATCGAACCGGTAATATCTCCGCCCGAAACCTGAACCGAGATCCATCTCATGTTGCCATGCATAAACATGACAATCGGCGCTACTTTCTGATGTAGAGATTCAAAATGATAATCTTCGGTGATGCCGATGATCTGCCCACGGATATCACCGTAGCCAAACCGGTTGCCAACGGCCTCCTGCGGATTTTTCCAGCCAAGCAGTCGTGCGGCAGTTGCGTTGAGCACAAATCCTTCTGCCTTATCTGTTGGATATTGTTTTGAAAAATTCCTGCCCGCGGCCATTTTTATTTTGTAGGTCAGGATAAAATCTTCGTCAACAGCCAGCGATTTTATACTGATATCGGTAGGTGCCATGGAGTCACCTTTCATGACATAGGCTCCCCAGGAGTCGAGAAGCCGGCCCGATGGAATCCGCGATGAGCGGCCCACTTCGGTTATGCCACTGTTTTCTTTCAGCTGCTGACTTATCGCTTCATAGTTTGTAGCGGAGTCACCGGCCGCCTGCAACAGAATCACCTGGTCTTTGGAGTAGCCAAGTTTGTAATTTTGAATATACTTCATCTGGCTATAAACCACAGCGGTGCTGATAATAAGTACGACGGCGATCGAGAACTGAGCAACAACAAGTGTTTGTCGCAGTTTTCCGTTTTTAAGTGCCGAAGCAATTTTTCCTTTCAAAACACTGGTCGGTTGAAAGGACGTCAGGAAAAATGCAGGATAACTACCGGCAACCAGTCCTGTGAAAAGCGTAATGGAAATTAAAACCACGATGAAAACAGGATCTGCCAGCGCGGATAATGTCAGTTTTTTTTGAGTAAACTCGTTTAAAAAAGGAAGACAGAAAGCCACAATCAGCATTCCTAACATAAGCGAAATACAAACGAGCAAGATTGACTCGCTTAAAAACTGGTTAATCAGCTGACTACGCATGGCGCCAACTACTTTTCTCATACCCACTTCCTTCGCCCTTTTCGCAGAACGGGCCGTGGCCAGGTTCATGTAGTTGATACAGGCGATCAGCAAAATAAATATTGCGATGGCTGAAAACAGATAAACATACTGGATGTCGCCGTTTGCTTCCATTTCAGAATCCATGTGCGAGTGCAAATGAATATCCGAAAGCTTCATCAGATTAAGTACCGAGTAGGTGGATGCGTTTGAATCAATATGGCGGTTTTGGAATGACGGAAAAGCGCTGACCAGTTTTGCAGGGTCATAGTTTTTCGGTAATAACAAAAATGTTGAAAATGAGTTATTACTCCAGTTGGTACGCAATCCCTCTGCGCCGTAAACACGGTTATCGTTTAGTGTGGAAAACGAGATCAGAAAGTTCGGGTGAAAAGTTGCCTGCGAGGGCAAGGGCTCGTAAACACCTGTAACGGTATAATCCAGTAGATTATCAAGTCTGACTGTTTTTCCCAGAGGATTTTCCTGTCCAAAATATTTTTCAGCCATCGGCCGCGAAAACATGATTGAAAACGGATTGACCAACGCACTTGCAGGATTCCCCCGGATCACGTCGAAAGTAAAAACCTTAAAAAGATTTGCGTCTGCGGCGTAGAGATTTTCTTCATTGAAAAGGTGCTCTCCATAACGTACGATCGCATCCGTTTCCAGCATTCTGGTTACTTCTTCAACCTGCGGGAAATCCTGCTTGATCAATGGCCCGAAGGGAGGCGCAGCGTGACCAAGACGAAGTGATTCGGTTCCGTCTTTGGAAAGAAACGTTCTGGACAAACGATAAATCCTGTCTGCATTGGCATTGTGCCGGTCGTAACTGAGTTCGTCTTTTACGTAAATGGTGAGCAGTAAAAAACAGGCAAGGCCAATGGCTACACCAATAATATTGATGAAGCTGAATGACTTATGTTTAAGAAGATTTCTAAATGCGATTTTAATGTAGTTTCGGATCATGGCTGTTCGCTTAAATGTGGGCACCTCAGGTGCCAGGCAATAATTTTGTGCCAATATGTTTATCAGTCAATTACAGGGCAAATATGTCCGAAAGCGGACGTTTTTGTTCAGAAGCGGACAGCATTTTAGGGCTGACTTTCAAATGGTATGATTGTTCTTGCTGTAATAACTTGGCGTTTGTCCGGTAATGCTTTTGAAGATGCGGGAAAAGTAGGAGAGGCTTTCAAAACCGGTTTCAATGGCTATTTCATTAAAGGTAAGATCCGTGGTCAGCATCAGAAATTGAGCTCTTTCGATCCTTTTTATCTGAACATAGGCAAGCGGCCTCAAACCCGTGTGGTCCTGAAAGACTCTTGAAAAGTAATCCGTATTTTGAAAAGTCCTTTCAGCGAGCTGCGCGACCGTCAGATTTTCGCTCAGATTTGTCGCGATGTAATTAATGGTTTCCAGGATTTTGGACGGAATAGGTTTCGCAGTGGACGGATTATACAACTCCGGCGTTAAAAACCGTGATAAAAGCTGTAATAAAATACCTCTTGTTTCCATAAAAGCAGCGATCGGGACATCGTTATTCAAATCCTGCGAACGTTGAATAACCGGCTGTTTCTGATAGTCTTTCGGATTATGGGATCGTTTCAGGTCGCGTCCGGGGTTTAGCGTCAGCAGTCTTTTGAAATGGTCGTGATCCGTTGGTGTAGCACTGATTCTTAAAATTTTTTGGTGGGAAGAAAAAAGCGATGTCCCATCGGGCGCCTCTTCCAGAAAATGGATATAATACTGGCTCAAAAAATCCTGACAATAATAATTGCAGATGGTAAAACTGGGTATCAGATACAAATAATTTTCTTCCAGCGTGACTGTGTTATCGGTCTGATAGAGTTTGCCCGACCCGCCATCGATCAGATACAGCCGGTAGAAAGGACTGATGACATTACGGTAATTCCAGTTTTTGTTCAATTTGACATAATCGGTATTTAATAATGAAAATATCGATCTGGCAATGGATTGGTTCGTCATAACTTCTTTTTGTCAACCTGAGAAACGGAAATTTACCGATAAAAGTCGGATTTGTGAAAGTGTGGGTCAATTTTGTATAATTTTTACAATTTATTAAACTATACATTTGTTGAAGTTTTAATTAGCCCTGAATTCCGATGCGGTTTGATTATGTTTTGCTATTTTTCCTGTCTGCCGTTTTCCTGTTCTCCTGTGGACCTGATCTGCCGGCCGATGTGCAGGTGGCTTATGATGAACTGCCTGATCAACTGGATTATAACCAGCATGTCAAGCCTGTGCTGTCAGATAAGTGTTTTGCCTGTCACGGGCCGGATAAAGCCAAACAAAAAGCGGGATTGCGACTGGACCTGAAACAGGCAGCCTATGCCGAACTTTCCGAAAATCCGGGCAAGGTGGCCATCAACCCGGGAGACCTTGCGGGAAGTGAATTTTTTCACCGCATTATGTCTGCTGACCCGGATTACATGATGCCCACCAAAGAATCACATTTAAGTCTGACGGCCAGGGAAAAGGCAATCCTGATCAAATGGATTGAGGATGGCGCTGAGTATAAACCACATTGGGCATTTGTGAAACCTGAAAAAACGGGATTGCCGGACGTTGAAAATAAAGATTGGGTGAAAAATCCAATCGACCATTTTATTCTCGCGAAACTGGAACAGGAAAAGCTTAAACCGGCCAGGGAAGCTGACAAGGAATTGCTGTTACGAAGAGTTTCGCTGGATTTGACCGGCTTGCCACCTACGCTGGAAGAGACTGATGCTTTCCTGAAAGACAATTCTCCCAATGCGTATGAAAAACAGGTGGACCGACTTTTGAAATCTCCTCATTACGGTGAGAAAATGGCTGTGGACTGGCTGGATCTGGCCCGTTTTGCAGACTCACATGGCTACACGGTGGATCGACTGCGTGATATGTCGCCTTATCGGGATTGGGTGATCAAGGCATTTAATACCAACATGGCGTATGACAAATTTGTGCATTGGCAGCTTGCCGGTGACCTTATGCCAGGGCCGACAAAAGACATGATCATCGCCACGGCTTTCAACCGTAATCACCAGCAGAATATGGAGGGCGGAATTGTTGAGGAAGAATTTCAAACCGAATATGTGATTGACCGTACCAATACCTTTGGAGACGCGATGATGGGAATTTCGGTGGGTTGTGCCAAGTGTCATGACCATAAGTATGACCCCATCTCACAGAAAAATTACTATCAGCTTTTTAGCTTTTTCAATAATATAAAAGAAGCCGGGCAGATTTCCTGGGATGATGCATTGCCGACACCGACACTGATGCTGCCGACAGATCAGCAGGAGAAAATGCTTCGTTTTATTGACACGCAGATTGCTGTGCAGCAGAAAGCGGTCGACAATGCAAAGACAGCTTCGGAGCAGGATTTTCAAAAATGGATTCGTGAAAAAAAATATCAGGAACTCGCAACTGAAAAACTGCCTCAGGCCGGATTGCAGGGTTATTATTCTTTCGATCAGAATTCCTTGAAAAACCGCGCGAATCCCCGGCAAACGGGTATCATGAAAAGGGAGTCGGGACAAGCGGGAGATTTACCTGTATTCATGACGCATGACAATGGACAGGCTATGGCGTTGAATGGCGATGTCTTTTTAGATCTGGATCAGACCGGCGTTTATCGGCGATCAGAACCATTTAGCATCGGTATTTGGGTAAATATTCCAAAAGAGCTTAAAGAGGGTGTTATTTTACATAAATCGCAGGCCGAGCGGCTTTACAATTTCCGGGGTTATCATTTGTATTTAAAAGATGATCAGCTTGAACTTAACATGGCGCATACAGCACCGTCGAATGCAATCACGAAAATATCGAAAAAGGGCATTCCCCGGGCGCAGTGGATCCAGCTCACGATCACCTATGATGGCTCCTCAAAAGCAAACGGGTTCCGGCTGTTTCTGAATGGCTCAGAAATCAGTATGCAGACTACCATGGATCAGCTTACCAAGGATATTCTTTTTAAAACGGATAAACAACCCGGTTTGCAGATCGGAGGCTGGTGGCGCGGGCTTGGTTTTAAAGGGGGTAAGGTCGATGATATTGCTGTCTATAACCGGGTGCTGACGGACTATGAAGTTGGTGTTTTGGCCCGCAAAAATCTTTGGTCAGATATTACTTCCAAAACGCAGAATCTGCTCGCTGATAACGATAGGAAGGTGTTGAGAAATTATTACCAGTCGGCGGTTTCCCCGCGGACAAGAAGTGCGCAAACCGACCTGACGAAAACAAGAACTTTACAGGCCGATTCGGTCGAAAAAATCCATGAGCTGATGGTGATGGAGGAAATGCCAAAACCAAAGAAAACGCATATCCTAAATCGTGGGAACTATGATTCTTTCGGCGAGGAAGTCTTTCCGGATACCCCGGAGTCGATATTGAAGTTTCCGAAAAATCTTCCCAAAAACAGGTATGGTCTTGCTTTGTGGCTCACCAGCAAGGATAACCCGTTGACTGCACGGGTGGCGGTGAACAGGTTCTGGCAGAATTTCTTCGGCACCGGGATTGTCAAAACAACGGAAGATTTTGGAAATCAGGGAGAAATGCCAAGTCATCCGGAATTGCTCGACTGGCTTGCCGTAACTTTTCAGGATTCGAAATGGGATGTGAAAAAACTGAATAAACTGATCGTGATGTCGGCGGCTTACCGGCAGGATTCCAGGGTTTCCAGAGAACTGCGGGACAAGGATCCGGAAAACCGGTGGCTGACACGCGGGCCTTCTAACAGGATGTCAGCCGAAATGATCCGGGACAATGCTTTGATGGCGAGTGGTTTGATCAATAAAAAAATAGGAGGGAAGAGTGTGAAACCCTATCAGCCGGAAGGACTTTGGGAAATAAATAACACCACTTACCAGTCCGATTCCGGGGACGCTGTTTACAGGCGGAGTTTGTATGTTATTGTAAAGAGATCGGTGCCGAATCCGACGCTTTCGACTTTTGATGCAACGTCAAGAAGTTTTTGCGTGGTTAGAAGGCAGAAGACGAACACGCCCTTGCAGGCGCTGGTCACGCTGAACGATCCTACATTTATTGAAGCCATGAAGGTGATGGGTGTTCAGATGGCATCGATTTCTGATCCAAAAAATGCCATTTTTACCGCATACAGAAAGTTGACGGGTAAAAAACCATCAGCCCAAGAGGTTGAACTGCTTTTGGTGATGCAAAAAAAACAATACGAACGATTCAAAAAATCGCCGGGGAAAACGGTAGGCTGGCTTGGAGAAGGCCAGTTTTTGATTGACAAAAAAGCAGACACGGCACTGATTGCAGCAAACGCAGTGGTAGCAAGCACAATCCTGAATTCTGACGCTACCTTAACAAAAAGATAACGATGTCACACCATCACAACGACGAGTTCAGGCTGAATAGTCCTGAGTTCAACCATCTGAACAAAAAGCTTGACAGGAGACGTTTTTTGACCAAGACATCCCTTGGGTTGGGTGCGCTTGCTATGGGCTCATTACTTGGTGCAGAAAAGATTTTTGGCTCGTCGCCCAACGCCTCCCCGGAGAGCGCCGCAAAATTTGAGGAAGACATATTAAAAGCATTGCCGCATATCGCTCCGAAAGCGAAACGGGTGGTTTATTTGTTCATGAGCGGAGGTCCTTCGCAGTTTGAAACTTTTGATTACAAGCCCAAACTGGTAGATCTGGCAGGTCAGAATCTCCCGGATTCGGTGAGGAAGGGACAGCGTTTAACCGGTATGAGCGCCAATCAGAGTGCCTTGCCGATGGTGCCTTCGATCTATAAATTTAACCAGTTTGGAAAAAGCGGAACCTGGGTCAGTGAGCTGATGCCGCATACGGCCAGGGTTGTCGATGATCTTTGCATTATTAAGTCGATCAATTCCGAAGCGATTAACCATGATCCGGCCATAACCTTTTTTCAAACCGGTAATCAGCTTCCTGGGCGGCCTTCGATTGGCTCCTGGGTGAGTTACGGGTTGGGTTCCGACAATCAGAATCTGCCGACTTTCATCGTGCTGGTTTCTAAAAACGGATCAAAGGACCAGCCGCTGTATGCGCGTTTGTGGGGCAATGGTTTTTTGCCGTCAAAACATCAAGGAGTACAGTTTCGCTCGGGAAAGGATCCGGTTTTATTCCTGAATAACCCCGAAGGGTATGATGGTGCCGACCGCAAGGCAATGCTGGAATATTTGTCGAAACTTAACCAGCTGCAAAACGAGGCTTACGGAGACCCCGAAGTGGACGCGCGAATTGCCCAATATGAAATGGCGTACCGTATGCAGACTTCGGTGCCGGAAGTAATGGATACCAAAGATGAGCCCGATGAAGTTTTTGATCTTTATGGCCCTGATAGCCGGGATTCGGGTACCTACGCAGCCAATTGTCTTTTGGCAAGAAAACTTTTGGAAAAGGATGTCAAGTTTGTTCAGCTTTATCATCAGGGCTGGGATAACCATGGCGGGCTGCCTAAAGGAATAGCAAATCAGTGTAAAAATACCGACCAGGCCACGGCAGCACTGATAATTGACCTCAAAAGACGAGGTTTACTGGATGATACGTTGGTAATTTGGGGAGGCGAGTTTGGGAGAACGGTGTATTCGCAGGGCAAACTGACGGCAGACGATTACGGTCGCGACCATCATCCGAGATGTTTTACGATGTGGATGGCCGGCGCCGGTGTGAAGCCGGGCATCAGTTATGGGGAAACAGACGATTTTAGCTATAACATCGTAAAAGATCCCGTTCACGTGCACGATTTTCAGGCGACACTGATGCATCTGATGGGGGTGGATCACGAGCGGCTGACCTATAAATTTCAGGGTCGAAGGTTCCGGCTGACCGATGTGCATGGTAAGGTTGTCAACGATATTTTAACCTGAAAAACTTTTATTACGCTAAAAACAGTCGATTAATATTAATTAATCTGGCAAAGGCTTGATGATCCTATGAAACAACTATTTATACTTTTTTGCTTTTTAATTTATACCCACACACTCTTTGCGCAACCAAAAGAACTTGATAACTACAATGTTGTTTGGACTACACAGAGTAAAAATTCATCTGAATCCATGCCTTGCGGAGGTGGTGATATCGGATTGAATGTGTGGGTGGAAAACGGAGATGTATTATTTTATCTTTCTCGGAGCGGCACTTTTGATGAGAATAACCAGATGCTTAAACTGGGGAGAATGCGGCTGAAATTATCTTCCAATCCATTTGCCGGAACTGATTTTCGCCAGGAGCTGAGGTTGTCCGAAGGTGGCGTGAGAATTACCGGGGGCGGTACAGAGCTCAATCTGTGGGTAGATGTTTTTAGTCCGGTGGTGCATGTGGAGATAAAAAGTAAAAAAGCGGAGAAATTGACTGCCTCCTACGAATCGTGGCGGTATCAGGACCATCTGTTAACGGGCACTGAGTTTCGTGCAAATTCTTATCGTCACAAACAACCATTTGAGGTGAAAACGTTGAAGGATGAGACCGGCTTTCAGGATAATCAAATTGTTTTTTACCATCGTAACAGTGCGGAAAAAGAAAATATTTTTGATTACACGGTGCGCATGGAAGGCATGGGGTCTGTGAAAAACGAAATGTTTGATCCGGTAAAAAACAATACTTTCGGAGGTATGATACGCGGTAGTAATCTGAAAGTTGCCGGGAATGATCAGGGGCGTTATGCGAGTACAGATTTTAAGTCGTGGAAACTGGAAAGTGTTAAAGCTGCCCGGACACATACGCTGGAAATTGGTTTGCATGTAAGTCAGTCTGTCACGCTGGATAACTGGAAAAGCGGTCTGGCATCAATCATGAAGCAGGCCAAAGTGACTGAGAAAACGGCTTTGTCGAGGACCAGGCAATGGTGGAAGGATTTCTGGAACCGCAGTTATATTTTCATTGATGGTCAGGATAGCACCGTTTCCAGAAATTATCAATTGTTCCGGTACCAGCTGGGATGTAATGCCTATGGAAAATGGCCGACCAAATTCAATGGGGGGCTGTTTACTTTTGACCCGGAATACGTTGATAAAAATTACAGCTATTCACCCGATTTCAGGTTATGGGGCGGGGGAGCGATGACGGCGCAAAATCAGCGGCTTGTTTACTTCCCGATGATAAAAGCAGGTGATTTCGACATGCTCAAATCACAGTTTGACTTTTATCTGAACGCACAGCACAACGCGGAGCTAAGGAGCAGAATATACTGGAACCACGGAGGTGCATCCTTTACCGAACAGATCGAAAATTTTGGCCTGCCCAATATTTCAGAATATATCACGAAGAGACCGGCTGGTTATGACGCGGGAATGGAATACAATCCATGGCTGGAATATCTCTGGGAAACCGTTTTTGAATTCTGTCTGATGATGCTTGAAACGGAGCGTTATGAAGGGCGTGACATCAAGCCGTACATTCCCTTTATCGAAAGCTGTCTCACTTTTTATGACGAACACTACCAGCAAATTGCATTAAAACTGGGAACGAAGGCGTTTGATGAAAACGGTCATTATATTTTTTATCCAAGCACCGCAGCGGAAACCTTTAAAATGACCTATAACTCCACGACCGTTATTTCGGCTTTGAAGGTGATTTTAGAACGGATGCTTGCCCTTCCGGATCCATATCTTAGCCAACAGCAAAAAGACCGATGGGCTGTGATGCTGACACGAATCCCGCCGATACCTTTTCAGCAGTTTGACGGAAAAAAGACACTCGCTCCCGCGGTGGCCTGGGCAAGAGTTCAAAATTCGGAAACGCCGCAGCTTTATCCCGTTTTCCCCTGGGGCATTTACGGGGTAGGAAAACCGGACCTGGATGTGGCCGTTAATACTTATAAACTGGATCCGCATGCTGTGAAATTCAGAAGTCATGTTGGCTGGCGGCAGTATAGTATTTTTGCAGCACGGCTCGGTCTCGTGGATGAGGCTGCCGATTTGACCAAAGAAAAATTTAAAGATTCAAGACATCGTTTTCCGACTTTCTGGGGACCGGGTTTCGACTGGACGCCGGATCATAACTGGGGTGGTTCGGCCATGTCGGGTTTGCAGGAAATGATTATGCAGGTGCATGACAAAAAGATTTATCTGCTGCCAGCCTGGCCCAAAAACTGGAATGCAAAATTCAAGCTCCATGCACCTTACAATACGACGGTAGAAGGGATCGTAAAAGACGGTCAGGTATTGAGCTTAAAAGTGATTCCGGAGTCCAGGACTGCGGATGTGGTGTTAGTGAAATAGTGGGTTTGACGGTTGACGATTGACTGATGACGGTTTGACGATTGACAGGTGACTGATGACGATGGTTTTACCGTTGTTTGATTTATCGATCAGGGTCTGAATGGTTGGGAGACCGTTCAGACCCTGATCGATAAATAGCATTTGACGTTTTCGGAACTAAGGGTTAACCAGTTTTCCTTCAATGGAATCGTCCAGCGTTTTGCCCAATATTGCTCCGACGACCGTTTTCGCAAATGCGACAGCATTGCCATGTTTGTTGTCCCAGTAATAACCATTTTGCGGCTCGACCCTGATCGCCGTAATGCGTGGATCATCAATACCTTCCGTAAACCAGGCTTTTAAAAGTGGCTCCCATAATTCTTTGATCACCTGTTTGTCTTTGGTTATGGACGCGGTGCCATAAATGCTCAGAAAATCTGAATAGGCCGAACCCTGAAAAAGCAGGTGAACATTGGAATCAGCGCTTATGTCAGCGTTTTTGTGACTGTCGTCAGCACTTAAAAACCAGAGATTACCCGTTTCGTCGATCTTCTGTACAGACATCGGTCTCACTTTCAAAGGCTCTCCGGTTGTGATCTCCGTGCAGAAAAAACAGGTATTATCTGCATTTTTTACCAGCTCCCTGATTTTTTCTCCGGCTCTCTGTCCGAGAAGATCTTCATGATTTTTCTCGGGTTGTTGTTGATTTATACTGTCCATAATGTTTTGATTTTTAGGTTTTTAGTTTAAATGTGGTTTTTGAAGTATTTCGGATGCTGTTGAAGTTTTATATGCGGGATGTAAGCTGAGACCTTTCAAAACAGGTTCCGGTAGCGGGTCAGTCTTTTTTCTTCGGAACTTTCGCTCCGGCTTTTCGCGCCTCGGATAAACCTATCGCGACAGCTTGTTTTTTAGACGTTACTTTTTTTCCTGAGCCGGTTTTAAGTTTGCCTTCTTTTTGTTCATGAACGGCTTGTTCTACTTTTTCACTGGCCTTTTCTGAATACTTTGCCATTTCATTCAATCGTTTAAAGTTTGAAGATTAGTTTTTACTACCTATTCAGCATTCAAACGTTATGCCTGATTTTCAGATTGATAACTTTGAGTAAAATTGTTTGGCACCAAAAAATACAATTACAGACTCATTCCTCCGTCAACGAATATATTTTGACCCGTAATAAACTTGCCCGCGTCGGAACAAATGAAAAGTGCCATACCGGCGCAGTCTTCGGGTTGACCAATTTCTCCTACAGGTGTTTGCATTCTTTGTAGAATTCTATCATCAGCTTTGGGTACGGGTTCGTCTATCCTGGGGGTGGCAATGACCCCGGGGGCAAGGTTGTTAACGGTAATACCTTTGTCGGCCAGCTGCATAGCAATATTCTGGACGAGATTTAAAACGGCAGATTTTGTTGCCGCATAGGCGATCATTTCCGGGTGAGGTTTGACCTGCTGGACACTGCCAATGGTTAAAATCCTTCCCCATTGCTGTTTTTCCATAGCCGGGGCAAAACTTTGCATCAGAAACAGGGTGGATTTGAAATTAGCCTGGATCTGTTCGTCAAACTCGTCGCTGGTAAGTTTATCCCAGTTTTTTGCAATCTGGACGGATGCGTTGATTACCAAGATATCTACCCGGGTGACCTTTTTAAGCACCTTTTCGTGAAATGATTTTACACCGTTTGGTTTGGAAAAATCTGCCTGAACAATATGGACCTCCGCTTTGAGCTTACTAACCTTCTTCCTGACCTGATCCGCTTTTTGTTTCCCGCTGTTGTAATGTAGCACAATGGACGCCCCAAATTCTGCGAAAGTTAATGCGATGGCTTCACCGATACCCTGGCTCGAACCGGTGATGACGGCAGTTTTGCCTGCGAGACTGAGTTTTTCTGAAATCATATGCTTACAGATTAACCGGCTGATGACCTCAGCCTGGTGCTTAGTGTTGTTGAAAGAACGGGAAGAAATTACGTTCCGATCCGACAGGTATATCATTGCTTTATCGTAAAACAATTGTTCCCTTGGTTTTCGAAATAGTTGCCTGAAAGTTGGATTAATACCTGAATTCGGTGGCTGATTTTGGCCTGAAATAGAGAAAATTAAAATGAGTGTAGAATTTTCTTGCTTTAATTAAAAAACTTAATAAATTTTATAATTAATTGTAAAATAGGATTATTGTGTGTGCGGTCACATTTTTTTAATGGACTTCACGTGTTTTATTAGAATATAAGTTGGATTTTTACTTAAATCTCCGAAAATTGGAAAATCTCTACACTTATATATACCATCATACCGGTCTGCCCGAAAAAAGCTGGCAAGCCCTGATCAAGGTCCTGACAACCCGGCATTACAAAAAAGGCGAAGCACTTTTGAAGTTAGGAGAAGTCTGTACTTCCATTTTTTTTATAAGCAAAGGCTATTGCCGTGCTGTTTATAATCACGAAGGACAGGAGATAAACACCAACTTCTATTTTGAAAACGAACTGGCAACCAATATCCGCAGCCTTAAGCAGGAGCAGGGATCAGAGTATGTGATTCAGGCCGAGGAAGATCTTGAGGCCATTATCTTTGATAAGGACAAGTTGTATGCGCTTTTCAGTAAGTCGGCGGAGATTGACTCCATGGGCAGAACGCTGATGGAAGGCGTTTTGGAAAGGCAGGAAGAGCAGGCTAAATTGTTTAAACTGGACACCGCGCGCGAACGTTACGATTACATGCGCAGTATCCAGCCTCAGGTCATAGAGCGGGTTCCGTTAGAACATATCGCTTCTTATCTTGGTATTAGCCAGGACGCTCTTTTGGGCATCCACAACACCGATCGGGAAAATTAACTTCCGATTATACATCCTGTCTCAACACTTCGAGAGGCGATTTTGAAAGTATTCCCCGGCTATTGATTAATCCGATTATTACCGTCAATCCCGAAACCAGCAGGAACAATACCAGCACTGGTAGTAATTCAGGTTTGAATTCTGTTTCAAAAGTATAGGTAGCAAGCGCCCAGCTGCTGGCGAGTGCCAGAATAATGCCGGTCAGTGAAGCCATTGCACCGAGGAAAAAATATTCAAGTGCTGTAATAACAAAAATCTGCTTTCTGCTAGCGCCCAACGTCCTGAGCAATACACTTTCCTGTAAACGCTGATATTTGCTGATCAGAACGGAGGAAATTAAAACAACAAGGCCCGTCAGGATACTGAATCCCGCCATAAACCGGATCACAAAACCGATTTTATTGAAAAGATCATCAATTACTTTCAGTATCAGCGCGAGGTCAATAATGGAGACGTTAGGGAATCGTTGTACGAGTGCCTGCTGAAACCTGGCCGAAACCTGCGGGGATGGGACATGGGTTAAGATCACATGAAATTGCGGTGCATCTTCCAGAACGCCTTTGGGAAATACCACCAGAAAATTTGTCTGTACCTCAGCCCAGTTAACTTCACGCATACTGCCGATGACGGTTTGCATCATGGCCCCCTGTACGTTGAAAAGCAGGGTATCACCAAGTGAGATGTGGTTTCTTTTGGCAAAACCCTCTTCAATGGAGACGGGGATCAGCACAGACTGGTCCGTGTACGTGCCTGTCCATTTGCCTTGTACCAGTTTTTCAGAAGCAGTCAGGGAATCGCGGAAAGTAACGCGGTACTCCCGACCGAAGATGCGTCTGGACTGCTCTTTGGAGGTATCACTTTTTGCTTCGGCGCCATTCCTGCCGTTAACGGATTCCAGTCGCATATTAACAATCGGTACGGTTTCATTCACGGGCAAACCCTGCTGTTTTGCAAGAGCCATGATGTCATTTTTCTGGCTTGACTGGATATCGAATAAGACAATGTTGGGCTTATTTCCACTGGACGAACGTTTGACGCGGTTTAACAGGATGGTTTGTGTGAAAAACAGCGTACAGATAAACAGCGTACCGAGTCCGATGGAAACAATTAAAATAATGGTCTGGTTATTGGGCCTGAATAAATTAGCCAACCCCTGACGCCACAAATAACTCCATGAGGAAGGGAAAAACCGGCGGACGAGCCACATTAATAACACGGCCATGCCAGTCAGCACGATAAATGATGCCAAAATCCCTCCTGTGAAGGAAAGTGCCTGCATCCAGTTTTTGGTTTGTAGAAATGAGAAGCCGAAAATAAATGCAAGAATCAACACATAAACCAGCCAGGTAACGGGATCCCTTTCAAGTTTTACGTCATCACCGGTATTACGCAGCACATTTAGCGGTGAGATTTTTCTAATGCCCACCAACGGTGGCATGGCAAAGAGGATCGAAATAACAAGCCCTATACCTATGCCCTGACCGATGGCTGGCCAGGAAATTCCGGTTGTCAGCTCAAAGGGAAGAAAATCTTTTACGACAAAAGGTAAAAACTGCTGAATGACACTTCCCAGCGCGGCGCCTAAAATTGAACCGAAGAGGCCAATTCCGGCAATCTGGATCAGATAAATGAGGAAAGCCTGATAACCCTTTACGCCCAGGCAGCGTAATATCGCAATGGAATTAAGCTTTTCACGGATGTAGATGTGAACGGCGCTTGCCACGCCGATACAGCCCAGTAACAGTGCGATAAAACCGACCAGTGCAAGAAACTGTGTGAGGTCTTTGAAAGATCTTCCGGTGTCTTCCTTCTGGCTTTGAACTGTTTTGGAGTCCAGGTCAGCGGCGTCGAGTTTTGGCTCGATGGTTTTTACCAGTTTTTCAACATCGGTTTTAGGTTTAAATCTGATGTAATGACGATACGCTACCCGACTGCCCTTTTGCATTAACCCCGTTTGGTCAAGATATGCCATGGGGATATACACAGACGGCGCGACAGCAGCCGTGATCCCGGTTTGTCCGGGTGCTTTTAACAAAATCCCGGCAATGGCAAAGGTCACTTCCCCGACCTTGATCGAATCTCCTACTTTGGCTTCGTATTGCAGCATCAGTGTTTGGTCAACCACGGCCTGTTTCCCTTTACGGAAAGTTGTGCCGGCATCAGCAGGTATCGTTTCGAGAGACCCGTAAAAGGGGAAATTTCCTTCCAGGGCTTTGACCTGAGCCAGTCGGTTTCCGCCATTTTTGGGGAATAATATCATGGATGCAAAACTTCTTTCTTCGGAACGCTCTGTTCCGAGGGAGGCGATGAGCTGTTTTGCTTTTCCCGTAACCGGCCGGTTGCCGGATATCTGAAGGTCTGCACCGAGTAGTGTGGCTGCCTGGCTGTCGATGTTCTCGCGCAGGTTGTCGCCCAGAGAATAAATGGCGACCAGCGCCGCAATACCCAGTACAATGGATGACACAAAAAGCAGTAGTCGTGAACGGTTCCGACGACTATCCCGCCAGGCCATTTGCAGGAGCCAGGAGAAATTTAAACCTTCTTTGTTATTGTCAAAAGAATTTTCTGATGAGATCATTTGGTATCAGTATCAGAGATGATTTTTCCTCCCTTTATTTTTATGATTCTTTGTGTTTTTGCAGCGAGTTCGAGGTCGTGGGTGACAACAACCAGCGTTGTACCCGCTTCTTTGTTAAGATCAAAAAGAAGTTTGACTACTTTTTCGCTCGTTTCTGCATCGAGATTACCCGTAGGTTCATCGGCGAACAGAATCTGGGGTTTATTGGAAAACGCACGTGCAAGAGAAACACGCTGCTGTTCGCCACCGCTAAGCTGGGTAGGGTAGTGATGCCCACGGTCGGCCAGCCCGACTTTATCAAGCAGGTCCAACGCGCGCGGACGGATATTTTTTTCGCCGCGAAGTTCCAGAGGGACCATCACGTTTTCCAAGGCAGTAAGTGTAGGCATCAGCTGAAAATTCTGAAAAATGAAGCCGACGTATTTGTTACGTACCGATGCCAGCTGATCCTCGCTGAGTCCGTCCAGACGGGTTTCATGCAATTCAACCAGCCCTGACGTGGATCTGTCCAGGCCTGCGCACAAACCAAGCAGTGTCGTTTTGCCGCTACCCGACGGCCCTACAATCGACATGGTGGAGCCGGCTTCCACGGTAAAACTGATCTTGTCAAGTACAGTTAATGCGCGATCTCCGCTTTGGTATATTTTACTAACTTCCTGAAGATTAAGTATCGTATTCATTTAACTTTTTCGTTGTAAAGGTTCCTGGGTTTATCCTTTTGGGATCAGATGGTCACACGTGCGCCTGGCAACTATAATCTGTCAGGTTTGTTACCTAACAGGAAATATAAACCATTAATATTATATTTTTACATGTTGATGATGGGCATTTACAAAATGAAAGACTATAAAATTGTATTTTCAATAAATCGTCAGCACAGAATCCAAAATCATTTTCACGACATGAGATTATTTTTTTCATACACACGACTGCTTGCGCTGGTTATTTTGATCGCGGCGTGTAACGGAAATAAAAAAACTGAGCCAGATCAGGCTGAATCCGCGGCGACGGAAAAACAAGCTCCAAAGAAGAAAACGAAAACCATTCTTTTCTTTGGTAACAGCCTCACTGCTGCCTATGGGCTGGATGACCCGACGCAGGGTTTCGCTGGTTTGACGCAAAAAAGAATTGATTCACTCGGGCTTGACTATAAGGTTGTTAATGCCGGTGTCAGTGGCGAAACGTCCGCAGGTGGCAATAGCCGTGTGGACTGGATTTTGAAGCAGCCGGTGGATGTGTTTGTTTTGGAACTGGGTGGAAACGATGGGCTTAGAGGCATTCCGGTGGCTGAAACGAAAAAAAACCTGCAATCGATTTTGGATAAGGTGAAGGCAAAATATCCTGATGCGAAGCTTGTTCTGGCCGGTATGCAGATGCCGCCGAGCATGGGTAAAACCTATATTACCGATTTTAAAAATGTTTATCCGGACCTTGCTGCAAAAAATAATGTAACGCTGATCCCGTTTCTGCTTCTCAATGTCGGAGGCGAGCCCAAATTAAACCTCCCGGACGGTATTCATCCAACGGTAGAAGGACATAAAATTGTTGCAGAGACTGTCTGGAAATCGTTAAAAGATATTCTTTAAAATCGGCCGGCTCAGATTGGTTTGATAATTTCCCAAAGTTCCAGTTTGGCCTGCAATATTTCTTTTTTTGAGATATAGTTATCAAATGTGTCGTGGACCAGCCCATTCAAAAACCGGGGTTTGATCACCCTGGCGATATATTCTGTATCACTGAAAGGGTCTATCCACTTGGCTGAGTCTTTTTCCTTGATGAAAATGGAATAACCCCAGTTTGACTTGTTGAGATGAACGTACAACCAGACCGATACCTTGACCAGATCGCCGTTTTTCCTTTTAAATATCTTTTCGTGTGTCATGGCATGATAGGAGTGGTTGTTTTCAATCCATATTATTGAATACCACTTCCTGGATTTTATGTTCAAGAATTTTTTTAATCTTATTCATTTTCAAAATGACAGGGTCGTCGCTCTCCTCATTGAGAATAAGCTTGACATAATCTTCTTTTATTCTGCCTGTTACCTGAAACTGGTGGTCGCCAGCGGTTTTGTAAATAATAGCTTCCAGATCCTGTTTTACAAACTCATCAAGGATTTCATCTGCAACATTCTCCTGATACTTTTCGATTGTATCGAACAGAAAAAATCCATTTTCGTGTCTGCATTTTATATATTCCGCCATGTCGTGAATTAAGTCTTTTTATTGGGGGTTATTTTAAAATTATCATACCGAACTTAAAAAGCCGGTGGATATTCCTGAGAATATACCGGCTTTAAGTTAGCAAAAAAGACGATTAAATACCTAGTCTTCGTGGATTTGTGTTCCTCCTGAATGATTCCAGGCCGTAATGATATCGATACGGTCTTCGACTGTTTTGGGTTTGAAACCGATGATGATTCCACCATCTTTCAGGCTTTTGTCGTAATGATCCGCATGATTTTTGGGAACGCCTAAACCGACGAGCGCGCCGATTACTCCTCCTGTTAACCCTCCCGCACCAGCTCCCGTGAGGGAGGCAAGAATGGGGCCGGCGACTGCAATACCAAGACCAGGAATAACCACGGCTGTGCCGATGGCCGCAATGGCACCCGTGATGGCGCCGACAGTTCCGCCGATAGCAGAGCCTAACCCGGCATTTTCAAGGGTTTTGGTTGTCAGGTCCGTGGGACGGTTATCGTTAAAGTGCAAATCTCTGGTTTCGTTTGATAATAAAACCGTAATTTCTTCGGCCTTGTATCCCCTGTAAATCAATTCGTCGTAAGCTCTTTCCGCACCGTCCCGGGTCATAAACACGGCGGTAACGGTATCCGGGATATTTATTTCTTCTGAATTTTCCATAGTTGCTGATGATTTAGTAAAACCTGAGGCTTATGCTATTTCAGGTAACAATTGTGCCAGGCATGGGCAAGGCTGTTTTACAAAAAGGCTCAGAACCGGTTAGGATTCTGAGCCTGTATTTATTGATGAAGTATTTTTAGACCACTCTGTCTCCACGTATCACCCTAAGAATTACTGCAACAATAGCAATGACCAGAAGTATGTGAATGATGTTGCCCATTCCGAAGCTGGCAAAGCCAAAATAACCGATAAGCCACAAAATGACCAGAATAACGGCTATTGTATAAAGAAGATTTCCCATGGTGGTAGTAAGTTAGTTTGATGATTAAATGTATAGTGAGTTTTATTAAATTTAAGTGCCAGCACTATTTTGATCAGTTTTTCCCGGTATTAGGGCTCAAATCCTGGTTTTAAGCGCGGAATCGGTGGAAGTTGTGGAAAAAAACACTCAATATTTCTCTCCACATTGGTAATTGAATGTATTTCAGGTATTTACAAAATACACAACAGGGAGAAGAATTTCTGGTGCAGTTTTATCTGGTCAGAAGATTCGGCTGCGGTTGTTTTTCGGACACCGATATTATAAATTCGGCCGGATATTAATAGAAATAACACAAGTGATGAAATACGAAGATGTTGAGTTGGTGGATAACAAGGAGCTGCACAATTTTGAATTTGTGGTCGATGGTTATCGCTCTTTTATTGACTATGTGATTAAGTATGAGCTCGTTTATTTGATTCATACCGAAGTGGCTCCCGAGCTGGAAGGGAAGGGCGTGGCTTCGGCGATGGTTACAAAAACGCTGGAATATCTGGAGGCGCAGGGCAGGCAAATTGTTCCGCGTTGTTCCTATGTGCTGTCTTATTTAGAGCGGCATCCGGAGTGGAAAAGACTGGTGGCCCATCATTAGAGGTCTTTTATCTTTTTGCCTGAGTAATCTTTAAAAACCAGGTTTTTAGGCTCGCCGATAACCTGGGCGTGGTAAATGCTGTTGTTGCCTGAAAACAGATAAGCGATCACACAGGCAATGGCAGCATAGACGCCACATTCGGCTCCAAACAGTTCTATGGCCATGAGTGTACAGGCCAATGGGGTGTTGGTGGCGCCTGCAAAAACCGCTACAAAACCCATTCCGGCCAACAGTCCAACGGGGAGCGGTATGATAAAGGAAAGGGCGTTTCCGAGTGTCGCGCCGATAAAAAACAGGGGCGTTACTTCGCCGCCTTTAAATCCTGCACTCAGGGTGATGACGGTAAAAATAATTTTCAGCAAAAAATCGTAGGGCGGGAGGTTTTGGTCAAAGGATAACAAAATGGTGGGAATTCCCAGACCTATATATTTTGTCGTGCCGATCAGCCAAACACCCAGCGCAACCATTATGCCGCCTGCAAAAGGCCGTAGCGGAGCATAACGGATAACCGATTTGAAAAAACCGGAACAGATTGCCATGGCCTTACTGAAAACAGCTGCGGTAATACCAAATGCAATAGCCGCCGCAATGCTGTATAAAATGGAGAGAAGCGAAACTTTGGGTATCAGTGAAATGTGGTAATGCGTGTGCGCCACATCCCAGGCGTCAGTAACCAGACTGGCCAGAATAGCGGACATGAACGCCGGGAAAATGGCATCGTAACGTAACCTTCCGATCAAAAAAACTTCAAGCCCGAAAACAGCGCCCGCGAGCGGTGTACCGAAAACAGAGCCAAAACCCGCGCTGACCGCGGAGATCAGGAGTATTTTTCGGTCATTCACATTTAATTTGAAAAGCCGGGAAAACTGTTCGCCGATAGCACCGGCCATTTGTAAAGCAGTTCCTTCACGCCCGGCAGACCCTCCGAAGACATGCGTGGTGATGGTTCCGATCAGGACGAAAGGAGCCATACGAAACCGGATAAATTCTTTTGGATTGTGTATCGTATCAATCAACAGATTATTCCCTGCTTCAACTTCTTTGCCAAAATGATAATAAAGTAAGCCGATTAACAAACCTGCAACAGGCAGCAGCGCAATAAGCCATGGTTGCGATTCCCGCAGTTCGGTGGCCCATTGAAGGGATATCAGAAAAAAGGCAGAGGCAGAGCCCACACAAATAGCCAGAACACCGCAAAGAAATAGCCATTTGATGACGTACCGGGATGATGGAAATTTCTGATTGAATAAAAAGAGAGGGCTTTTTTTTGTGTGGATTGGCGACATTTCTTGATTTGGTACAGACATAATGATCCTGGCAGATAATGATTTTCATTAAAAATTACCAGGCGCCATCAGCTTTTCAGGGCGGTTCAAATAGGAAGACACCATTTCCTTTGCGCTACAAATATAGTATAATCGCTTTTTGCCTGACTATATTTAGCTGTTAAAAAAGAATTAAACCAGGCGGGACTTCGTTCAATCTTTTCCGGAAATGACAAAAATGGATACACAAAAATTATTTATGGTTTTGCTTGGCTGCCGTCCACCGGGACGATTCACCGAACAGCATGACATCTTTTTCGGAATAGGCAGTTCACTGAAAGATATCGTTCCGCAGCTGATCGCAAGCTGGCCTGAGGCAAAGGGGCAAATTCATGTTGACGTATTCCGGGAAGTAACGTCTGTCGGTGGTTATCACATTGAAATCGTGGAGAGGGCAGAACCAGCGAAGGAAACTGAGGAAGGCTTGTTTTTTATTAATCTGGGTGGTTACAAGGAAGGAGAATTTGACGAATTTCATTACAAAATGCTGGTGGTAGCTAAAAGTCAGGGTGAGGCCATTAAGGTTTCAAAGGAGACTGCATTTTACAAACACACCGGATTTAAAGGCGCACCTTCCCATGTGGATGATAAGTATGGCATCGACGTGGATGATATTTATCCTGTCAATGAAATTCTGTCGCCGGCTTTTAAAGATAAATACCGGATAAAAATCACTGAAAAACCGGTTGCGGAAGACCTGATTCATTTGGGTTATTTACACTAAAAAAGATCACCGAGGAGTTTTAGACGGCTACTACTAACTTATAATTCCTGAAACAATACATGCATATTGTTTCAGGAATTATAAGTTAGTAGTACAAAATTTGCCGCATTAAAGGTTGACCGCCGACCGCCGAAAGCCGATGACCGACCGCTACCTACTTAATCGTCAGCGTTGAACCGTTTCTCACTTCTTCACTGGCAGATTTTACAAGCTGATCGTCTATTTTTAAGCTGTCGCTGAAAATCTCGACATTTCCTTCCGCTTCTCTTCCTTTCTGAACATCAATCCAAACGGCTTTTTTGTCAATAACTTTGACGACGAAAACCCTTTCCATCGAATTAACGAGTGCCGATTTCGGGATGACGAATGAGCTGGCTTTTGATGCCAAAGGAATAGATACCTCAGCAATCATGCCAGGCAGCAGTTTCTTGTCGTTGTTAATTACGTCCATTTCGATGCGTTCAGAGCGAAGTCTTGTATCGAGCGCACCCGCCATACGTTTAACTTTGGCAGTAAACTGTTCGTTGGGGTAAGCTTTTACTGAGAATTTGATCTCGGTATGACTATTCACATAACCTACATAAGCCTCGGGAATTGAAACGACAAGACGCATTCTCTTCTGGTCCTGTAACGTGAACAGAGGAAACTCAGAGCCTTTGCCCGCTGGTCCGACGTAGGCCCCCAAATTCACATTTCTGGCGGTGATTATCCCTGCAAACGGCGCCCTTACTTCGAGATAATTTTTGGTCGCACTAATTTCCTTTTGACCAGCCTGCGCAGATTGCAACTGTGCATGATCCGCGTTCATACGGGCAAGTGCCTGGTCGAGGTCATTTTGAGAAATTGTTCCCGGCGTTTTGCTTGTTTCCAGAAGACGGTTATAATTGGCTTTGCTGGCAATGTAAGCGGCTTCCTGCGCCTTTGCTCTCGATTCAGCACCAGCCAGACGAGAATTTAATTCAGGAGCTTCCATGGAAATCAGCAGCTGTCCGGCTTTTACCTCGGTTCCCACGTCAGCATAAAGTTTTTTAACGAAGCTGGTTTCTCGTGCATACAGATCCACCTGCTGATACGAAATGAGCTCTCCCGGCGTATGAAATGCGGTTGAAAGGTCTTCTTTTTTCAAAGAGAAAGTTTCCGTTGCAGGAATTGCCGGGGTTTCTGTGGGTGCCTCGCCGGTTTTGTGTTCTTTTTCCTCCGCGTTGCTCTGGCATCCGATCGCGGTTGCAACGAGGATACCAAAGATCACACTGTTTATGGCTGAATATTTATTAACTGGTTGCATCGTGAATGTTTTGAATTAGTGAGCAGGTATGTAATATTTGCTGTCCTTATCCTCCGGATCGAGAGAGACCGAAGCAGTCGATGTTTTTTCCTGAACCCAGGCAAAAACTAATGGCAGAATAATCAGTGCAGAGAACGTCGAAGCAATAAGCCCGCCGATAACGGCTCTTGCCAGCGGTGATGCCTGATCACCTCCTTCACCAAATCCGGCAGCCATCGGTATCATACCTACAACCATCGCAACACTGGTCATTAAAATGGGGCGAAGACGCAGGGCAGTGGCCTCTTTTGCCGACAACAATGCATTCCCGTTATGTCTTCGCAGCTCTTCCGCGTTGGTTACCAGCAGTACGGCGTTGGCGATGGACACCCCGACCGACATGATGATCCCCATATATGACTGCAAATTTAACGTAGATCCGGTAATAGTCAACATCGCAAGCGCTCCCAGCAATACGGCCGGCACGGTGGTGAGTACAACCAACGAAACTTTAAAGGACTGGAAGTTAGCCGCAAGCATTAAAAATATTACTACGATTGCCACACCAAGTCCTGACTGAAGGCTGTCGAGTGTTTCGGTCAGGACATTACTTAATCCGATAGGCTCAACCGTTAATCCGCGTGGAAGTTCACCCAGCGACGCAATAGCAGCCTTTACCTCTTTGGTTGCTGTTCCCAAATCGGTCTTATGCAGATTGGCTGTGACAGAAAGTATCGGCATGGCGCCCAGGTTATCGTTTTCGCCATAAGTCGTATCCATTTTGATGGATGCTACGTCGCTGAGCACCGGTCTTGAAGAATTTTTCAATACCGGAATCTCGCCGATGCTGTTGATGCTGTTCATTTTATTTTCAGGAACCTGTACCTGCACTGCATAACTCAAACCGATTTTTTCATCCAGCCAAACGTTTTTCTCGGTATACCGGGAAGAAGAGGTGGAGGCTGTCAATGAGCGCGAAACGTCTGACATATCCACGCCAAGCTGCGCGGCGCGTGTTCTGTCGATATTGATATTAATGGCCGGATAATGAAGTGGCTGAGCAATCTGCACGTCACGAAGGAAACTGATCTGCTGTAATTTGGCTGCCAGTTTGTTCGCATACTCTTCATTTTGCTTTTTGTTTTTCCCCATAATCCGCACTTCAACAGGCGTAGGAGAGCCCTGGCTCAGGATCTTGTCGGTCAGTTCAATCGGCTCGAAAGAAACTTTCACGTCCGCCAGGTTCTGCTTCATTTTGTTCCGAAGACTTTCTTTTAGGTCATCCAGATTCACATGATAACCCTCTTTCAAACTTACCTGAAGAATGGCATCATGCGGCCCGCTTGTGAAAAGATAAATCGGGTTTGTAGAAAACTGGGCCGGGTGCATGCCGACAAAAGCGGAGGTAATCGAAATGTTTTCCTTACCCACCACACTTTCCAGAAGTCCGATCGTTTGAAGCAATTTTTCTTCTGTCCGTTCAATACGTGTTCCGTCAGCGACACGGATGTGCAGCTGGAACTGGCGCCCGTTTACCTTGGGAAGCACATCGCGGCCAATATTAAACAACAACAATCCGGCGAAGGCGGATATTACCACAACGTAGGCAATGACAACCGGCTTTTTTTGGGGCAGGAGTTTGTCCAGCATCGCCATAAAACGATTTCTGAATTTTTCGAATCCTGTTACTTTTCCGTCATTGTTAAAATCATCGCGTTCAACCAATTCCTTTTTTTGATCCCAGGTATCGCTTTCTGTACCACCTATCGATAAATCAGACGGTTTTTTATGCTTATGCTCCTTCATAAGCCAGTTGGCCATAACGGGTACGAAGGTCTGGGATAACAGATAAGACACAAGCATGGAAAAACCGATGGCCAGCGCAAGTGGCAGGAAAAGTGCTCCCGGTATCCCGGTCATTGTAAATGCGGGGGCAAATACGGCCAGAATACATAACAGAATCAACAGCTTTGGAAACGCAATTTCCTTACAGGCATCCCAGATGGCGAGGGCCTTGGGTTTACCGAGATCCAGATGCTGGTGAATATTTTCAATGGTTACAGTGGATTCATCGACCAGAATACCAATTGCAAGGGAAAGTCCGCTCAGCGTCATGATGTTGATGGTTTGTCCGAATAATTTCAGGAAAAGCACTCCGGCAATGATGGAGGTCGGGATGGTCATGATCACGATCAGGGCGCCACGCGGGTCGCCTAGGAAAAGTAATACCATGATCCCAGTCAGCACGGCTCCGATTGCCCCTTCCGTAATAAGACTCTCCACAGCATTGATTACATAAGCCGACTGGTCAAATTCGTAAGAGATTTTTACGTCGTCAGGAAGCAAAGACTGGAATCTTGGCAACGCCTTTTTCAGGTTTTGTACCACTTCCCAGGTTGAAGCATCCGCCGACTTGGCGATTGGGAGATATACGGATCTTTTTCCGTTTACCAGTGCATATCCGGCAGTTAAGTCAGCTCCGTCTTCAATCGTAGCTACATCACGCAGGTAAAGGTTTTGGACACTTCCCTTGAAGAGTGGAATGGCACCAAAATCTTCAACATTTTTAATTGAAGTATTGGCCGGTGTTAAATAATTTTTGTCTCCGATCCGGACATTTCCTGCCGGTGTTGCCTGGTTATTAAGCCGGATTGCTTCTACGAGCTGGTCGGGTGTCAGGTTATGTGACCGAAGCAGTTGCGGATCAGCCTTGATCAGTATCGTACGCAGGTTTCCTCCAAAAGGCGGCGGTGAAATAAGTCCAGGAATCGATGTGAAGGAGGATCGTACGTAAACGTGTGCAAGATCCAGCAGTTCATTATTTGAGCGGGTCGGACTGCTGAAAACCAGCTGACCTACGGGCAAGGTTGAAGCGTCAAACCTGATGATAAACGGAGGCTGGGAGCCGGGTGGAAAAGAGCTTTGCATCCTGTTACAGAACGAGCTCAGCTCGGCCGCTGCCTGCGCCATATTGGTGCCTTCGTAAAAACTCAGCTTCATCAATGTTAAACCCTGAATATTTTTGGTTTCAACGCTTTTTAAGCCATTTACAAAAAGGAAGATGTTGACATAAGGTTTACCGAAATAGGCTTCCATCTGGTTTGGTGTAAAACCGCCAAACGGGTGCGATATGTAAATCACCGGCAAATCCATCGCCGGAAAAATATCGATCTTGATGGTCCGCACCGCGTTGATTCCAAAAAAGAACATCCCGGCAACGAGTACTAAAATGGAGATGGGTTTGCGAAGTGCACTTCTTATTAATTCCATATAATTGGGGAGAGATTATGAAGGAAGGGTTAGGGATAACGCCTGTTTCACAACGATTCTAAAAACTGCTGGTGAATAAATTAAAGTCTCCGGTAGCTGCTGCTTTGAGCAGAAGTCCCTGCCAAACATTGCTGTAAGCGATATCTCTGTCGGTCTCGGCCCTGTTTAAAATGTAGAGCGCCTGAGTCAGGTCAACGATGTTACTCAGTCCGTTTTTATAAAGCGTACTTTTTTGAATGTATGCATCCGTCGCGGATTTGATCTGAACAGGGGCTTCCTGATAATTGCTCAGGGCATTTTTTATCTTGTTGTTCGACAAAAGCAGCTGGTTTCGGATCTGCTGATCTACCAGATCATATTCATTTTGCAGGGCATTGGAAACAAATTTTTGCGATAACACCTGATGCCTGATCCTTAAAACATTGGTCATATTCCAGACCACACCTACACCCAAAAGATAATTGGATCTTATGGGTTTGATCCCTTCCGTAAAACTTCCGGTATAAGAGCCCTGGTCCTGTGCGTAGTTGGAATTAAAGCCGGAACCTCTCGTCTGGAACACACCGAATGCAGAAAATACCGGCATGCTTAGCGTGTGGTAATATTTTGCCTGTTGGTTACTGAGTGCAATCCGGTTTGAATAGTATTTCAAAAGCGGGTGATTTTCATTCGGTCCGTTCAGTGAATCGCTGAATGAAATCGGTATTTTTGAAATGAAAATCGTGTCCAGAGCAAATTCCTGCTGTTCGACACCCATCAGCACGGCAAGTCTGTTGGCTTGTTCCTGCTCAAAATCGCGGGCCCGTGTAATCGCAATTTTGGCGTTACTGACTTCTGCATTGGCAAGTGAAGAATCCACGCCGGCGATAAGTCCGTTTTTAGCTCTTGTAACCACCACCTGCTTGATAGCAGAAGCGCGGGTGAGGTTGTTTTGCCAGGATCTGGTTAATCTTTGGGCAGCCAGCAGATTAAGATATGCGCCTGCGACCCGGATTTCGTGCTGGAATAACTCCTGGCTCAGGTCGCTTTCATCACGAACCACAGCGGATTTGGCAACGTTAATTTTCTCACGTGCGCGGCCAAAGGCAAAAAAGTCCCAGTTAACGTTCGTCAGGTAAAGTGCTCCAAAGGCTGCATTCCAGTTTTGGCTCGCCAGCGGGAGACCGGAAGAAGCCACGCCGAGGCCGCCGAGGCCATATAGAGGCCCGTTTTGTCCATTGACGGTTCCGTAATCCTGTTGCAATGAAAGGTTAAGGTTTGGTAAATAATCCTTCACACTTTGTTGCACGGTCGCTTTGGACGCATTGATATAATTTGCCTTTGCTTTTAGGCTGCCATAGGTGCTCCTGGCAGTGGCGATTGCGTCGGGCAGGGTTAATATCTGGGCACTGGTTTTTGCCGTAACGAAAACCGAGCTTGCCAGCAAAGCCAGGAAGAGTCCTTTTTGTTTTAGTAAATATGGAAGATAGCGGAAATGTCGAAAGATTAATGAAGTCTTGGGAGGATCTGCTGCGAAAATAAATTTCATTTTAATCATTTTCTAAAAGGGTATTCTTGGGCTACAAAAGTAATACGGCCCGTATCACTTATTCTTATGTATTTCAAACAATAAACTATAAAATTCAAACAATCATTTCCTGAATGTGTTTGGTGTTATTCCAGTCTGTTTTTTGAAAAGGCTGTTAAAGTATTCCGGGTATTCAAATCCCAGGCAGTAGGCGATTTCCGAGATGCTCCAATTGGAGTTTTTTAATAATATCTTTGATTCGAGTATCAGTCGTTCCGTTATGTGTTCCGTTGTTGTCTTTCCGGTTACTTCTTTGAGTGCGCGGTTGAGGTGATTGATATGTACCGATAACCTTTGCGCATAATCCTTGGCCGTGCGGAGCTGTAATTTATGCTCCGGGGAATCGATCGGAAACTGGCGCTCCATCAGCTCTGTAAAACAGGAGGCGATGCGGGTCGAGCCGTTGATGTGGTTGTCACCGATCTCGGAAGCTTGCATCTTTACGGCCTCATGAATGATCAGATTGACGTAGTTTTTTACCACATCATACTTATAAATGTAACTTGATTCCATTTCAGCGGACATTTTTTGGTAGATGTCCAAAAGATATTCCTGCTGTTGTTCGTTAATGAAGTAAACCGGGATGGTATCGTTTTTAGAAATAGGCAGATCCATGAAATTTTTTGTCCGGTTCATTCCATTCAGAAAGTCGTCGTTAAACAGACAGAAATAACCCGATTGCTGTTCTGAAAATGTTTCCCAGGAGTAGGGGACATTCCTGTTAAAAAAGACAAGTGCGTTCTGATTGATTTCAATTTTCGTGTCGCCGTAGAGCAATTTTCCTTTTCCGATGATCAGCGAAATCTTGTAATAGTCACGGCGGCTGTACGCGTTATACCGATTACAAAATTTCCGTGAAAATACATTAAAATGTTCCTGCTGCTGGTGTACGGGAATCGTGTTTACGGGAGCTTGTTGTGCCGCCGGGTGGGTTTTGTAAAAATCCGCTATTGACTCACTTTCTATCATTTCATAAAGCTATGAAATTCAAATATCAGCTGCAAAGTTTGCTGTGTTTCAATTTGTGATTTTAATGCTAAATTAATTTTTAACGCAGTCAGCGGAACACGCATCCATATCTCCGAATGGAGAATTTGATGCATATTCCGCTGAGAAAATTTTGCGGGAAATACTTAAAAACAACGAATCAATAGCTGAACCAGACCCTTTTAAGATTCAAAGACTTCAAAATGCCTTAAACAATCTGCGTCGATTTTGTCCAGATCATGACAAATGGGATGCGTAACGAAACGGATGCACCTGGCAAGTTCATTGATACGTATGTCATTTTTGGGTTTCCATACATACGTCTTGTTTTTCTTTCCCGGTGGATTGGAAGAACAGCCGTCTGCGGTTGAACGTGGAATTAGTGGGTTCTCACTCATAACATTTCAAGTTAAGTTGAGGTTTTGGATATCTAAACTTACGCAATCGGCAGGTTAATGTCAATTTCTCATCGATTAAATTCAATAAATAACGTAGAATTTAATCGTTTGTTAATGTAGAAGTAACTTGAAGTGAAATCTTTTGGGACAATTTGTAGTTGCAGCTGCTATGATCTCAGATGCAGAAAGAGATGGGTTTTATCGGCTACGAAATGCTCGCAGGGCCTGGAAATATTACCGTGAATTTTCTGTGAAATAGATTATGTAATAGTTTTAGAGGGTTAGGCTGTGGGTAATCGCGAGTCTAGTACGATCGTGATCAACGCCCCGCATAAATCGCATCTTTATCTAAAACGATCATTTTAGCTTTTGGTGTAACTCTTGGCTTTTCTATTTTTGCCGTAATTACGATTTCCTTTGTTTCGGATTTTCCAAACGGAGTGGTCCAGCAGAAATAAAATCCCGCCATCAAAACCATAACAACGGAAGATAGTCCAAGAGACCAAAGTAAAGCATCAAAGCAGCGTATCGAAAGTGAAATAAGACTTTTCATGGTGTTATCAAGATGGTTATAGTTACAGAAAGAGAGGCGTTACCAGACCTGATCTCTTCCCGTCCGGGATACTTTTAAAGAAAATCGTGCCACCGGCTATATGAAACCGTAACTTTTAACCAATTCAGACCAGTTTGCGGCCTTTCCACTCATATTCAGGTTTTTGTGCTACTAAACCAAAGAAACATACATAGAAAGAATAGAAAATTTGTGTGACCGGGATGAAGAAAATTGATACAGTTTTCCTTAAAAAGTGTAGAATTGTACCAAGGAATAACCATTCGGGGGCGCATTTGATCAGTAATAACGCCAAAAAACTGCTGCCTGGCAAAGTTCCTGCGAGCCATAGTATCAGGCTGACAATGAGCGCGAGGTTACATGAAAAAACATAAAGTGCCAGGATTAGCGGCGTTTTACTTTGGTAATGCTTCCACTTGCTGGCCCAGCGTTTTCTCTGTTTGAAAAACAAAGACCATTGTTTGTGGGCCTGGGTAGAAACGACAGCTTCTGACGATTTAAGGAAAGTGACCTGTCCGGGATAGTGTGCTGAAATTTTATGCATCAGAAATTCGTCGTCCCCGGAGGCAATGTGACGAACTCCTTCGTACCCGTTAACAGCTGTGAAAGCGCTTTTTTCATAGGCCATATTGGCTCCGTTGCACATCGAAGGAAAACCGGCTGCAATGGCACTGGCTCCGCTTCCGATCAGGCTTGAAAATTCTACGGTTTGTAAATGATCAGTGAAGGAAGTTTCGGCGGTAAAGGTTACGGGACCGCTGATTAATTTGGCGTTGGTGGTTTGATAACAATGCGCGATAGCGCCAAGCCAGCCGGCCTGAACGCGACAGTCTCCGTCAGTCGTGACGATCAGTTTTCCTTTTGCCTGTGACACAGCGGTTTCTATGGCCCTTTTCTTTGGCGAAGTAGTGGGCGTGTCGGGAAGTGTGACGAGACGTATCGCAGCGGCAGAATGCTGGCTGAAATTGTTGACCAGGGTGGCGGTATCATCCGTGGAACCGTCGTCCATGACGAGCACTTCAAATTGTTTAAACGGAAATGACTGTTTTTCCAGATCTTGAAGCAGGTTCAGGATATTTTCCTGCTCATTTCGAACCGGAATAACAACAGTGATGAAAGTATCACGATTGGTTTCAGTTTTAGTATGCACCGGGAGGAAATACCAGAGACATAATAAAACAATCGTGAATACAGCATAACTCACAATCAGGATCCATAACACCGGCACGAGCCAGGAAGCGATGTATTGTTCAATCATTCAGCTGTTTTTTAAAATTTGTTTGGAAGCCTGGCGGCAGATTACTTCAAACCCTTCCATTTATACTTCCAAATTAAGAATATTCCAACCAGTATAGGCCCGAGCACGTTAATCGTCCAAACCAGAAAAGTAGCGGCAATGACCTGTTCGGGCGGGAGATTATATTGCTTAAAGACAAATAGCGCAGTGAACTCCCGAAGACCCAGGTCCCCAAGCACGTTAATGGCGGGAATAAGGGTTTTTGCCAGAAATATCAGTGCGACACACGCTGCCAGGTCGATAAATGACATGGGGAAGTCGAAGAGCGACAAGGCCAGTAAAAATTGGGATAAAAAAACCAGATACCGGAGCATGCCATAACCGGTTGCGACGAGCAGGTCGGTGCCCGTGTAAGCGCCTATGATCCGGAAATAGGAGAGAGACTTTACGAGAAAAGCGCGCCTGGGTTGCCAGTTCGTAAGCCGTTTACGAAAAAGAACAACCAGAATCCCCAGTAAACACAGTGAGATCAAAAGTCCGTACAACATGTTTTTTCCGGAAGTATCGATCCCCAGTTTATTCCCGATCGAGGCAAGTCCCCAGCCACCAAAGATCAAAGAAACATAAAACTGGATACCATTGGAAACAACGGCGGCACCGATGGCTTTCAGTCGGTCATCGGATTTTAGTGCTGCAACACGGCCAATCGTATCGCCCAGCTGGGCAGGTGCTGCAACGCCTACAGCCAGGCCTGTCAATGTTCCGCGAAAAGCTTCACGAAATGTAATGGAAACCGCTTTGCTGGCCAGCCTTTGCCATTTCAGGCTTTCCAGAGCCCAGTTTAATGGAACCAGCAACAACATCGTCAGCAGGGTGAAAAGGTGATTTTCGGTCAGGATTTGTTTATAGACTGCGCCAATATCACCAACGCCTTTTTGTTCGTTTTGAAATGTTTTATAAATGTAGCTCAGAATCAAAAGGGTAACCACAAGCTTGCCCAACCAAAAAAGCTTTTGCCAGGTTGTTTTTTCTTTTGGAGTAGAGAGTTGCTTATCTTGCACCATGATAAAAATGCAGCAAGCTGACGCTACCGAAAAAGTGATAATTGGTGTGGATCCCGGCACCCAAGTGATGGGTTACGGTGTGATATCGGTAAAAGGGCAGCACATTACGTTGGTTCAATACGGTGTTATTCATCTCAGCAAATATACTACCCATGAGTTGAAGTTGAAGAAAATCTTTGAGCGGATTACGCAGCTGATCGAAGAATACCTTCCCGATGAGATGGCAATCGAAGATCCGTTTTATGGAAAAAACCCTCAATCGATGCTCAAATTGGGTCGTGCGCAGGGGGTGGCTATGGCGGCTGCTTTGGCAAGGGATGTTCCAATTGTCGAATATTCTCCTAAAAAAGTAAAGCAGTCGGTGACCGGAAGTGGCGCTGCTTCCAAGGAACAGGTCGCTTATATGCTTGAAAAAATATTGAAAATGGAATTGAGCAGAGAATTTATGGACGCCACCGACGGCATTGCCATTGCGATTTGTCACCATTACCATGCCAATTCTCCCGCAGCCGTTGCGTCGTCTTCGGCGGGAGGCAAAAAATCTAAAAAAGGCGGCTGGGGCGCTTTTGTCAGCGAAAATCCTTCCCGGGTCAAATAACAGATGTTTTTAGTTTTGCTGTAATAAATCTTGCAGCAAAACTCTTTATTTGAAATATAAAGGCCAGATTCATAATTGTCAAATGATCAGTGGATTAATGTTATTCATGACTGGTTGTGATAATAAGGTAAAACTGCATTTAACATATTTTAAGTTATTCTTCTGCCACAGAAGTACCCGCTTCCCTGTACTGCCAATTGAACGAAAGTTTAAAATGACAACTTTCGCTCGCTGTATTCAGTATTCCAACAAAATCCAAAGAGAAGGGCATTCGCCAGTTATGAAATTATTTTTACATGATATAATTACTTCATGCTTCACCAAAAATGATTTCATATGAATGATCAACTTAAGATATGTATCATATCTCTATTTCGGATGAGGATTGCCAGCAGCTGCAAACCGTAAAACAATTGTGTGATTTTGTTCAGACCACGGTGGTAGCCCTGGTGTGATCGTATTTTCTAATCCCAAAAAAACTGCGACGCAAAAAATGCTACCGCTGCGTTTATCCTTTCAGGTTAAGTCACCGATTGGATAAAATTATCTGTTTCTAAACCACTAGCCACTACTCAGTTTCACCGTTATGCTTCACGAAAATCTTTTAATAACCCTCTTGCTGCTCTTTGCCGTGTCCATGATTGTCATGTTGGGCAAAAAACTGAAAATTTCCTATCCTGTTTTTCTCGTACTGACCGGGCTCGGGATTAGTTTTATACCCGGAATTCCGGCTTTTGAAATCTCGCCCGACTGGATTTTTATGGTGATCCTGCCGCCCTTGTTATATCAGACCGCCTGGAACATATCCTGGTCGGGTTTCTGGAAATGGAAAAAATCGATTGGCATGCTTGCCTTTGGCCTGGTACTATTCACGTCGTGCATTGTCGCTTATTTTTCTCATGCGTTTATTCCAGGTTTTACAATGCCGCTCGGACTTTTGCTGGGCGCGATCATATCACCTCCCGATGCCATTGCGGCTAATTCGGTATTACAGGAGCTGAAAGTGCCCCGGCAAACTGTGACGATTCTGGAAGGGGAAAGTCTGATGAACGACGCCGCGAGTCTGATCGTATTCCGTTTTGCCTTGGAGGCAGTGCTGACGGGTAAATTTGTGAAAGAAGAAGCGGCAATCGCCTTCGTTGTGGTGGGAGTGATGGGCGTTTTGATCGGACTTGCCTTTGCTGTTTTGTTTTATGCTATTCACCGATACCTGCCCACAACGCCTAGTATGGATGCAACGCTTGAACTTCTGGCGCCTTACTTTATGTATCTGGTTGCCGAGCATTATGGCTATTCCGGTGTGATGGCAGTCGTCAGCGGTGGATTGTTTATGTCATTCCGCTCCATGAAATTGCATAATTATGCGATCTCCCGGCTGCATTCGGCCGCCATTGGCTCCGTGATCGTTTTTATTTTAAATGGCCTTGTCTTTATTCTGATCGGGTTGCAGCTGCCTGTGGTTGTCGAAGGTATACATGGCTATTCGCTTTACTCAGCCATAAAGTATGCCGTGGTGATCAGTCTGCTGACGATTGTTATCCGGATGTTCTGGTTGTTTTTTACCTCTTTTATTCCGGCCTGGCTGCGTGCCAAAATGCGTCAGGGTGAAAAGAAACCACGCTGGCAAAGTGCTTTTCTGATCAGCTGGTCGGGGATGCGGGGTGTGGTGTCACTGGCTTCGGCACTTTCGGTGCCGCTGCTGTTGAATAACGGACACATTTTTCCGCAGCGAAATCTCATCCTGTTCATCACGTTCACCGTTATTCTGGTTACGTTGATTTTACAGGGACTTACCCTGCCTTTTGTAACCCGATTTTTGAGAATCGAGGATTTTGAAACCGTTGTCCCGGCGGATGAACAGGAAGCAGATATGAATAAGCGGTTGCTTCTGATCGCTTTGAAAGAACTTAATGAAAAATATACCGGTGATGTGGAGCAAAATGAAATGTTGCAGCGGTTTAAATCTGAACTGGAAAGGGATCTGTTACTGCACTCGGAACCGGTTGAGTCGGCCGGGCAGGTCAGGCAGCAGATTTTACGATTCTCGGATGTGTCCAATAATATTCTCAGAAATCTTCGAAAAGAACTGACCCGTATGCGCCGTGAAAATTTGTTTGATGATGAGATGCTAAGAAAAAGGGAAATGCAGATGGATCTCGACGAGGCAAGGATTTATCACAAATTGCACTAAAACGGATTTTGATATTAAAACAGATTGAATCCGCCTATGCCACTTCTTTACACCTTTCTTTTTGATGTTAAACAGACATTAAAATTTTTTTAATGGTATTTATCCGATGATTGCTTGAATAAATCAAACGTTTGTTTAGTAAAATCAAACAAACGTTTGATTTATTATTTTTCTTCTATTACATTTGTATCGTCAATCAGCAGAGCATTGAATAATTAATCACTAATATGCTGATGATCAAAGAAATGGAATACAACGCAAAACAGTTACAGATCATAGAAGTAGCAGAGAGGCTTTTTGCAGGAAAAGGTTTTTCAGGTACATCGGTACGCGACATCGCGCATGAGGCTGAGATTAACGTTTCGATGATTTCCTATTATTTCGGTTCAAAAGAAAAATTGATTGAAGCGCTGTTTGAGGTGAGGAGTATAGAATCAGCGGCACGACTGGAAACGATTATTTCAAATGAGGATCTTTCGCCACTTCAAAAAGTATATATTCTGATAGACAGCGCCCTGGAAAGACTGATGGGCAACCAGTGTTTCCATAACATTATGCTGCGCGAACAGCTGTCGGGTGACGACCGCACACCGGTCATTTCAGACCTGATCTTTCAATTGAAATTTAGAAACTGGGAGGGTATGGAAAGCATCGTCCATGAAGGACAGCAGAAAGGACATTTTCGTAAAAATGTCGATATCTCTTTACTTTCTTCAACGCTTTACGGCACGATTAACCATGCCATTACCACACAATCTTTCTTCCGGAAAATAAATAATCTTGAACACCTTAGTCAGGCTGAATTTGAAAAAGACCTGAAACGTAAATTGAGCATACACCTAAAAAGCATATTCAAAGCAACAGTAACATATGAGACCATCGAGTAGTAAAAGAATGTCATTTGCAGCAATCGCATTATTTGTGCTGGCTGCATCGCATTCGTTCGCACAGACACCACGCAAGATTACGCTGGAAGAAGCCGTTGAGCTTAGCCTGAAAAACAGTAAACAGTTGAAATTAAGCCAGTCGAATATTGATATGGCCGGACTTAATATACGTGAGATTAAAGACAATCAATTGCCAAGTTTTAGTGTTTCGGCTTCTTACCTGAGACTGAACACGCCCAATGTTAACCTGAAACAAAGTTCGTCCAATGACAGCTCGGGAGCCAGCTCTCTGCATGTTAATCAGGTAGCTTACGGTATGGCGAGCGCATCAGTACCGCTTTTTTCAGGTTTTCGTTATAAGTACGGCCTGGAATCAGCGAAGTTTTTACAGGAAGCATCGAAACTGGATGCAGAAGGCGACCGCCAGGCGGTGATCCAGAATACGATTTCTGCGTACAGCAACCTGTATAAGGCTAAAAGATCGGTTGATCTGGTATCTGAAAACCTGATCCGTGAACATGAACGTGTAATTGAGTTTACAAACCGCGAGAAAAACGGAATCATCGCCCGTAATGACCTGTTGAAAGCAACCTTGCAGGAATCCAATATCCAGCTGGCCCTGATGGACGCTGAAAATGAACTTAAAATCACAACCATCAACATGAATCTTTTGCTGGGGTTGCCGGAGTCTACTGAAATTTTAGCTGATTCGAGCAGCTTTGACGTACTTAAAGATGCAGGAAATGCTATGGATTGGGAACAGACAGCGCTTACACACCGTAAAGACATGGCGGCCATCGCGATTCGCCAGAAAGCTGCCGGATCGGACATCAAGGTGGCGAAAGCAGACCTTTATCCAAGTGTTGCTTTAACAGGCGGATATGTTGCATTGAGTATTCCCGGATTTGTAACGGTTCCGAACGCTTTTAACGCGGGAATTGGCGTGAGTTACAATCTTGCCTCGTTATGGAAAACAGGCGCGAAAATTGAACAGGCAAAAACACATCTTTACCAGCTGAGAACGAATGAAGAGATTTTACTTGACCGTGTCCATCTGGAAATTAATACGGCTTATTACAACTATGTGTTAAGCAAGAAAAAGATAGAGGTGTATGAAAAGGCTGTTGAACAAGCCAATGAAAATTACAGAATCACAAAAAATAAATTTGATAACAGCCTGGTGACAACCACCGAACTTCTGGACGCCGACGTTGCCCAGGTTCAGTCTAAAATAAACTATGCTGCTGCGAAGGCCGATGCGATTGTCGCTTATAAAAAGCTTGAACAAACTGCCGGCGTAATTAACTAACCAAATTTTTAAACAGCGGCGGATCTTGCGAGCATCAACCGCACTTTCTAACATTCTATTATTCCAAAGATTATGGAGACCAATCAAAACACTGGCGTTGCAAACGAAGCAGCAGCACCTAAAAAGAAAAATTACACATTCGTTATCATTCTGGCTCTTTTGGTTGTGGCCGGAGGAACCTGGGGGTACACAAAATACAATCACGGTCTGCACCACGAAGAAACTGATGACGCACAGATTGATGCAAACATCAGCCCGGTAATACCTCGTATTTCGGGATATATTACGGAGATCAGAGTAAAGGATAATCAGCAGGTTCATAAAGGCGACACCTTGATCGTGCTTGACAACCGTGACGAACTTATCAGACTGGAACAGGCTAATGCAGCTTTGGAAGGTTCGAGAGGAAACCTGGTTGTAGCGAATGCAACCACGTCGGCATCAGTTGCCAGCGGCAGCACTTACATTGCGAATGTATCCGTTGCAGAAGCGCAGATTGAAGAAGCAAAAGTGAGTGTGTGGAGAGCCAATCAGGATTTTGCACGTTATGAAAACCTGATCAAGGATCACTCGATCACACAGCAGGAATACGAGCAGGCGCTTGCGAATAAACAAAAAGCTGAACGCCAGCTTCAGGTATTGGTAACGCAGAAAAACGCAGCAGAACGCCAGGCCAAGGCAGCAACTTCGCAGACTGCGGCAACTTCACGTCAGACCAGCGTAGTTAACGCAAATATTAAAGCACGCCAGGCTGATATTGACAACGCGAAACTGAATCTTTCCTACACCATTATTACGGCGCCAACGGATGGTCACGTTTCAAAAGTAAACGCCCAGCTGGGACAGTATTTACAGGCAGGCCAGTCGTTGTTCAGCATCATTTCAAATGCACAGCCATGGGTTGTTGCAAACTTTAAAGAAACGCAGCTTACAAAAATGAAACTGGGACAGCATGTGAAAATCCATATTGACGCATATCCCGACCACGTTTTTGACGCAACAATCGCTTCGTTTTCTCCTGCAACCGGCGCTCGTTTCGCACTTTTGCCTCCTGACAATGCGAGTGGAAACTTTGTGAAAGTAGTACAGCGTCTTCCGGTTCGTATCGAGTTTAAAGAAGTAAAAGATGAGTTTATCAGCCGCCTGCGTCCGGGGATGAATGTGTTTGTTGATGTTGAGCTAAATTAAGATCGTAGGAATGTCGATGGCGGGTTTCTGGTAAATCCGCCAGACAATATCTTATCATCATTAAAATCATTAGCATATGGAATTACAACCATCCCTGGTAGAATACGGCTTCCGACGGGTTATTATTACAATCACAGCCGTCATGTGTGCGCTTCTTGAAATTGTTGATACAACAATCGTGAACGTGGCACTCAACGATATGCGGGGGAACCTTGGGGGAACGCTCTCCGAAGTGAGCTGGGTGATTACGGCTTATGCCATTGGTAACGTAATCATTGTGCCGATGACCAGCTGGCTTTCACAGCAATTTGGCCGCCGTAATTATTTTGCTGCTTCCATTATCATATTTACAGTTGCCTCTTTTTGTTGTGGTAATTCGGACAATATCTGGGAGCTGGTATTTTTCCGCCTGATCCAGGGTTTTGGTGGTGGTGCGCTGCTGGTAACTGCACAAACTTTAATTACCGAAAGTTATCCTCCCGAAAAACGTGGTATGGCTCAGGCGATTTATGGTCTTGGGGTTATTGTAGGTCCTACGTTAGGTCCTCCGCTGGGTGGTTATATTGTGGATAATTACAGCTGGCCTTATATATTTTATATCAATATTCCGCTTGGGGTTATTGCTACACTTTTGACCCTTCAGTTTATCCGCAGCCCTAAATATTCAGAGAAGAAATCTGCCAACGAAATTGACTGGTGGGGAATTATTCTGCTGGCTATCGCGGTAGGTTCGTTGCAATATGTTTTGGAAAAAGGTCAGGAAGACGACTGGTTCAACGATGAAGCAATTATCATTCTGACAGTCACTGCGGTATTCGGCTTCTTCTTCTTCCTATGGAGAGAGCTGACATACAAAAATCCGATCGTGGCATTGAGAGTTTTGAAAAACAGTAACCTAATGATCGGTACCATACTTTCTTTCGTACTCGGTTTCGGATTATACGGATCCACCTTCGTAATACCATTGTATACTCAGGCTACACTGGGATGGACGGCAACACAATCAGGTTTGCTGATGGTGCCGGCCGCGTTGGTAACCGCCTTTTTTATGCCGATCGTCGGGCAGCTTATTCAGCGCGGCGTGAAGCAGCAATATCTGGTTGCAGGTGGTATGGTGGTGTTTTTTATATACAGTTTCTGGGGTTACAAAATCCTGACACCCGATACAAGTGCTGATGCGTTTTTCTGGATGCTGATGGTGAGGGGTGCAGGGCTTGGATTTCTTTTCGTGCCTATTTCCACACTGGCTTTATCAACCCTTAAAGGGAGAGAAATTGGAGAGGGCGCTGCATTTACCGGGATGATGCGTCAGCTTGGAGGTTCTTTTGGTGTGGCCGTTATTACGACCTACATCGCCAGACAAAACATGCAGCATCGCAGTGATCTGGTAAGTCATCTGGATATTAACAACCCTGCCGTTCAGCAGCGCGTAGAAGGTTTGCAGCGTTCGTTTATGGCAAAAGGTATGGCGCCGGATGTCGCGTTGAAAAGCGGTTATCAGATGCTTGAATATGGTATTTACAAACAGGCTACGGTACTTTCGTATATGGATGTGTTCCTGTTTTTAGGATGTTTATTTTTATTCTGCGTACCGTTTGTTTTAATGACACGGAGCGGAAAAACCAAAATTGATCCGTCATCGGTTCACTAATAATAAGTGTTTGTTAATTTGGTATAGTAGTAGTTTGAAAGAAGCTTTCCCATATGTTGAGGGAAAGCTTCTTTTTTATGACGCTTATCTGCGAAGACGACATCACCCGATTTCCAGACTTTTAAGTTCGGCAAGTCCCGTCTCTGCTTCGTGTTGAAGCGCTTCCAGCTGCTGTTTTAAGTCTGGGCTGTGAATACCACTTTTCAATTCTCCCTCAATTTTTTTGTATTTATCTGCCGTTGCAAGCAATCCCACAGAAAATAAAGAGGATCTGAATTTATGAACAACCTGACGTAATTTTTCATTATCCCCAAGCGCTTCCGCCTGCTGTATCAGCACGGACTGGTTGCTAAGTTCACTTTCAAATAAAAGGATAAGCTCTTTCTGAAGATCCGGATCTCCACCGGTAATTTCATTTAAATATCCAAGATTTATAATACTGGTTTCCATGGATTCATCAGCGTGGTTATTAACAGGACTCATTTCGTTGTAGTTTTCATTATGTTTACCCGTAAGATTTGAAATGGTATTAAGCAGTTCATTTTCACGGAACGGTTTGGAAATATAGCTATTGGCTCCAATGCTAAGGCATTCATCTTTTTCTCCGACCATCGCGTGGGCCGTCATGGTGATGATCGGGAGTGTCTGGGAAATCGAATTTCGGATTTTCTTAATGGCTGTATAACCGTCCATGACCGGCATTTGAATATCCATCAAAACCAGATCATACGTGTTGGTTTCGAGCTCATCAATTGCTTCCTGTCCGTTGTTAACAATGGTCAGATCAATGGAAAGCCTTTCGAAAATAGCTGCCAGCAATTTTTGGTTTAACGGATTATCTTCCGCCGCCAGCACATGAATGTCGCCGATAGGTTCAGAAACAAAATTTAAATTGTGGTCGTCGTCAGCCGAAGAAAAATCTGTTACAACGGTAAAGGGAAATTCCAGGATAAAGGTTGTGCCAGTCCCAAAAACGCTTTCTACCTTAATTGTTCCATCCAGAATATGTACCAGCGATTTCACGATGCTAAGCCCAAGCCCAGTGCCCCCGAAGAGACGGGTGGTGCTGTCGGACGCCTGTACAAAACGTTCGAAAATCTTGTCGATCTTATCCGCCGGAATACCAATACCACTGTCGGCGATCGTAAAACGGATCATCTGAACTTTATCAATAACCGGAGATACAGGTGTTACACTGATCTGAACCTGACCTTTCTCGGTAAACTTGATCGCATTTCCACAGATATTCAACAGGATTTGGGTCAGTCTTAGTTTGTCTGTCGATATCATTTCGGGAAGATCAGCAGACAATATCTTTTTGTACTCAATTCCTTTCTCGGACGCCCGCTGGTTGATAATAACAGAAACAGACTCGATCAGTTCGGAAATGGAAGTGTTTGTCTGGTCAAGTGTGATTTGCCCTGCCTCTATTTTCGAGAAATCGAGAATATCATTGATCAGTTCCAGGAGGTTTTTACTGGCCGTTTTTATATAACTCACGTAGTCAACACTTTTCGGATCGCTCACTTCACTTTCCAGCAGGTTCGTAAAACCAATGATCGCATTAAGCGGGGTTCTGATCTCGTGACTTACATTGGAAAGGAAGATATCCTTTACCCGTACTGATTTTTCGGCCAGTGTTCTGGCTTTCTCCAATGCGGCTTCATAGTTGGCGCGCTCGGTGATATCTCTGAATACAGTGATTGCATTGGTAATTTCCCCATTGAGGCCCACAACCGGGCGTACACTCGTTTCCAGGTGGTAAATCGCATTGTTTTTAATCAGGTCGATCTTGTTTCCGTCTGACTTTTCACCATCAAGTGCCCGGCTGACCGGTAAAGTTTCTGATGTGAACCGGATATTGTAAGTCATAGGGTCGAGTAAAACGAGCTTTTTGACTTGTTCGGCCAGTGTTTCCAGTTTCCCTTCAAGTCCTAGAATTTCCCGACCAGACTGGTTTAATAAAACAATATCTTTTTTTGTATCAAGTACCATCACACCATCCGGAATTGCTTCGATGTATTGGGCCAGGATCTGCTCTTTTTGTTTGATTTCAAATTGTAATTGCCTCTGTTTTTTTTGGTTCCATAAAAGAGAGACAATGGAAAGTACGGTAAGGAAAAAACCGAAAATACTCGTCACCATAATGAAGAGCGTTGTTTTCTTCTGCGTCTTCTGTATTAACTTTCGCTGTTCTTCAAGATGTTGATTTTCTGAACTTTCGATGGACTCAATTTTGTCCATCAGCATTTTGTTCAGGTGAAGTCCTTCCCCGAGTTTGATCTGTTCGAAAGCTTTCTGAGTGCCCTGTGTCCGGTAGACGGTCATGACGTTGTGTGTATGCAAAACGATTTTTCCGGAGATATCGAGCAGTTCACGGACCCGCGCCGTCTGTACCTTGTCATCCTTTACGAGATTAAACAAGGTGTCGGACATACTCAGCAGTTTGACCTTTTTCGCGTAAGTATCAGTAAGGAGTTTTTCGTTCCCGGTAATGACAAACTCATGCATGTTGGACTGAATGTCCTTATTGGCAAGCCCGAAATTGGCAGTTTGATTTAGTATGCCAATGGTCACATTAACTCCCTGGTTATGCAGGGAAAGATCCTGTACATTTTTATATGCAAAATACTGAGACGCAAAGATTAGGATCAGACCTATGAAGATACTAATGTAGGACCACCGGAGCGCTTTGTCTTTAAAAGAAGTTTGCATGTCAAAAAATATTTCCCGTTGAGTCTTACTTCAAATGTAAGCTTGTTAGGGGTAAAGTAAAAACTAATTTCTTGACGCTGACAGGAGACTACTTTAAAGAAAAAGGGGGGTAGGAAGGTTGGGTGTTGAGGTAACTGGTTGAAAATTAGCAAATAAATTACTCCTGGCTGCCTGGAATATTCGAAACAAAATTCAAAGAAAATAGCAGGAGCTACAAATAATTTTTATCAGCGAACCATTCAAACGTGTATAGGTTACCGAAAATTATGTAGACCAGCGATTTATTTTGCAACTAACTGTATTGAAACGGTTATTTATTTTTCAGGTTTTGTCTGACTGCCGCGTGATCGATAGGACTTAATGTGTAAAATTCTCCTCAAAGGTTTCCACAATTTAGAAACCTGCCCATCTGCGGTTTACTTTTGAAACGAAACCATTCCGTCGAATTTTGCTATTACATTCCTTCTGAATGACGCAGGGGCCGGGCTATCGAGGCTCATGACTAAAAGGACTAAACCTTCTCTGGTAATAAGAACATTAGAATCTGGTTTCCCTGACGGCCACATACTCGGTGACGACAGGAAGTTACTGGTTCTGAATTCCTTGCTGCAAGTCAGTTGTTCAATAGATCGTAAAATATCGTTATGCGATTTCCCAAACTGATCTGCTACTTCCGACGAGGAGGTTATTGGTTTTCCGTTGAGGAATGATATGAAATACATTGTCTTAGTAATTGGTTAATGCTTGTTATCAAACAAATATCATACCAGATACAAAACAGTATTTTCAAATCAGCTGTAACGATCGTTTCGCCAGGGATAGGCGGTATTTGAATATCCGCGGAGTTCCCAGAATCCGAGTTTATTTTTATTCAGGAATTCAATACGGTTGATCCATTTTGCGCCTTTCCAGGCATACAATTGCGGGGTTATCATGCGGACAGGCCCGCCATGATCTTTTTCCAGCGGTTTGTTGTCGGCTGTATGAACGAGCAATACGTCCTCTTTTAGTGCTTCTTCTATGGAAATATTGGTCGTGTATTTATCATATCCATAACAAAGTACATGGGTAACAGTTGATTTTGGCTGGACAAGAGCCGCAAGATCGGCCAGTCGTACGCCAACCCAGGGCACATCCATCCGCGACCAGGTGGTCACGCAGTGGAAATCGCTCGTGTCCCGGGTTTGGGGAAGGTCCATGAAGTCATTCCAGGAAAGTTCAACGGGAGACTCCACCTCGCCGTTTATGGTTAATTTCCAGTTAGAAAGTGCAATATCTGGCTTGAACCCCAAATCGAGCACCGGCCATTTGCTGGTTTGTATCTGTCCGACAGGTAATTGAGGCATTCCATGGCGGTTAATGGGCCCGGTTCCCATAGGCTTGCTGTCGGAAACAGAAGGAGTCTGACGCATTTTATCCTCAAAACGGGCTTTAAGTTTCAGCCTCGCCTCCACAATTTTATCCAGTTTCTCATTTTCAGACATGAGTAATTTCAGTTTAGCAGTGAAAATTATTTGTTCAGTTCGTGCAACAGACCGTTCAGGTTCAATATTCTTGTATACATTTCAAGATTTCCGTCCTCGGTTTTTGGCCAGGATTTTTCCGGTCTGTCCCAGTAGAGTTCTATGCCGTTATTATCTGGATCGTTTAGGTATAGAGCTTCCGAAACACCATGATCGCTGGCACCGGTCAGGGGATAATGTGCGTTGATCAGCCTTTGATAAATTGCTGCAAGGTCCTTTCGGGTGGGATAAACGATGGCCGTATGAAAAAGGCCGACGCCTTCTTTTGCTGAGGGAGGAAAGCCTTTGCTGTACCAGGTGTTGAGACCAATGTGATGGTGATACCCCCCGGCTGAGATAAAAGCGACCTGATCTCCATAACGTGTTGTGATTTCAAAACCCAGAAGCCCGCAGTAAAAATCAAGAGATTTTTCCAGATTTGATACTTTCAAATGAACATGGCCGATGCGGGTTTTCGCTGGCACTGTATACTCATTGGGCTGCATATGGGCTTAGTTTAGGTTGTAGAGATCAAGGTACGGGATGTAAAACTCTAATTTACCAATCAATTTTCACATAATGACCGGTAAATATGTAACTGACCAATCTTTTCAATAAATCATACAATACTTTTAAAACATCATTGATGAATCGCCGCGAAGCACTAACCTCAATAATCGCTGCCCCAGCAGCCACTGCTTTCCCATTTGAAACAAAAAAGGAAAAATCAGGGTCATTTATTTACTCGTTAAATATGAGCACGTTGCGTGGTCATAAGCTGGGTTTCAGAAAAGAGCTGGAAGTGGCGGCCAAAGCCGGTTTTACCTCGGTTGAAATCTGGGTAAATACATTGCAGGATTTCCTGAAAACAGGCGGCACATTGGCAGACGCCAGGCGGATTGTGAGTGATCTTGGTTTAAAAGTAGAGGACGCCATCGGTTTTGCAACCTGGATTGTGGATGATGAAACTGCCCGCTCAAAAGCGTTGGACCAGTTGAAAATGGAAATGGAACAGTTGGCACAGATCGGCTGTCCGCGTATTGCCGCTCCGCCTATGGGGGCTACGACAGGAGCATCACTGGAACTGCCTAAAATGGCCGAACGCTACCGGAAAATACTCGAATTGGGGGATCAGACCAAGGTCGTACCCCATCTTGAATTATGGGGTTTTTCGAAAAACCTAAGCAGGGTGGGAGAGTTGTTGTATGTAGCGGTAGAGTCGGATCACCCATCGGCCCGGGTGCTTATGGATGTGTATCACTTGCATAAAGGCGGTTCGGGTATGGATAGCGTGAAAGCCGTCGGTAAACCGTTGATCGAGATTTTTCATATCAATGATTACCCTTCAACCCCGCCGAGAGAAACGATAGCAGATGCCGACAGGATTTATCCGGGTGACGGCGTCGCGCCCTTAAAAGGGCTTCTGACATCCCTGAAAAATGCAGAAAAGCCGGTCATTCTTTCCTTCGAAGTTTTTAACAAAGACTATTACGCCCAGGACGCGCTGCTCGTAGCCAAAACCGGCTTGCAGAAGATGAAGAAGGTTACGGAAGGCGTGTAGGTGCGAAATATCAGATTATAATTAGTAGACATTTATCTGTATATTTGGGTAAAATGTCCACTATGAATACTGCGCCTATCAAGTCAAATCAAAAACCGGCAAAATCCACTGGGGATATTGTAGTCGGATTGCATCAAAAAGCGCCCGCCAATCAAATGACGTGGATGATTTTAGGCGGTAAGCAATTTATGGACGAACAGCCGTCTTCCGCGTTGGATTTTCTGGTTGCTACGGGCAGAGGTGTGTCAAAATCTTCGATTGAAAATTTGGCGGAGGTTATGGATGTACCCATGAAAGATATGGCCACGCTGCTTAACCTGTCTTACAAAACACTTTCACGCAAGAAAAAAACGGATGTTTTCGGAGATTTGGTGTCAAGTCTTTCGATTGAAATTGCCGGCACGGTTGCAAAAGGTTTAGCGGTTTTTGAAGATGCCGAAGTCTTGAACAGGTGGCTGCATAAGGAGAACAAAGCGCTGAAAGGTCAAAAACCTTTTGATCTTTTAAATACACCCACCGGTATCAAGCTGGTTAATCAGGTGTTGGGCAGGATCGAAGACGGTGTTTATTCATGATCCTGTATCGAATAGCCAAGAAAAAAGAGCGGGCGAATGATCTGAGCGGCCAAGGTGCGGCCAATGAAGGCGGCCGTTGGAATAACGAAGGAACTTTTGCTTTGTATACAAGTGAGAGCCGTGCACTGGCCATGCTCGAACTCCTGGTGCATGTGGATGAAACGGAATTGCCGCCCAATCTGTCTATCATGACCATTGAAGTTGACGAGTCGGCACTTCTTTATGAAATGCCTGATGATGACATGCCCGAAGATTGGCGAATGTCCGAAAATCTGTCTTTGAAAAATCTTGGAGATGGTTTCTTCAAAGACAGAAATTTTATCGGCCTGAAAGTCAGAAGCGCTGTGATGCCTCAGGAGTATAATTATGTTCTCAATCCTTTGTTCCCAAGATATTATGATCTTGTAAGGATTAAAAATATTGAGGACTATGAACGAGACGGCCAGCTTTAAATCACCCCCATATTTCATTCGCACCAGTCAGAATAACCGGTTTGCCATCGGTGATAATGATGGTATGCTCGTGTTGTGCCACAAAACCACCCTTATTACCGGTAAGTGTCCAACCGTCTTTTCCCTGGTTGGCGTACGTTGAACCGGTTGAAATAAAAGTTTCAACGGCTACAACCGAATTCTTTTTGAAACGCTGTTTATTGTCGTGATCGTAACAATTCAGGATCTCGTGCGGTTCCTCGTGCAAACTTCTTCCAACACCATGTCCTGCCAGATTTTTGATGACCTTAAAACCGGATTTCTTTGCTTCGGTTTCTATGAAACGGCCGATCTCCGAAACTTTCACACCGCCTTTGATGCGGTTAATTGCTTTTTGCAAAATGATTTTCGATGCATTCACAAGCGGCAGATGATTGTTTACGTCTTCACCGATAATAAAGGAACCGCCGTTATCTGCCCAAAAACCATCAAGCTCAGCAGAAACGTCGATATTGATCAGATCGCCTTCTTTCAAAACAGTTAACTCAGAAGGAATGCCATGGGCCACTTCGTGGTTAACACTGATGCAGGTCCAACCGGGAAATCCATATGTTAATTTGGGGGCTGATTTAGCACCAAATTCATTTAAAATACGACCGCCGAAATCGTCCAGTTCTTTGGTGGTCATACCGGCCTTGGCGTATTCCCGCATTTGTTTGAGTGTACTCCCGACGACCTCACTGATCCTCTGAATTCCTGTTAGTTCTGATACGTTTGTGATTGACATAACGATAATTTTAATTCCTGAAAAATGTCTGTGGTGCCTCCCGTCCGAGGCTTTTTTGCCGTCGGACGGGTATTGAAAACTTCCAAAACCGCAGGTATAAAAACCTCAATATCCGGAAATGCAATGACATTTCTAAATTTGCTTCTTTAACAACCAAGGATAGCTATTGTCAGGTTCCGGTAGCACGAATTTACCTCTGATCTATTGCCTGTTTTTGCTGGTTTTCAACGTCTAAACTTCCCGTTATTCTCCTGTAATTTTTGTTAACCGGAGCCCGTTTTTATTTTCTATATTTTTATTATAATTTTAATAACTGCTGCATGAAAACAACAAGACTATGGCGATATTTAACTTAACAGTAAACAACAAAAAGGTAAAGGTCGATGTCGAACCGGATATGCCCCTTCTTTGGGTCGTAAGGGATTTCGCCGATCTGAAAGGGACCAAATTCGGGTGTGGAATGGCGCTTTGCGGAGCCTGTACTATTCACCTGGACGGTCAGCCAACAAGGTCGTGTCAGACACCCGTTTCGAGTGTCGGTAAAAATACGAAGATTACTACGATTGAAGGAATTGGTGACGGAAAACTTCACGCCATTCAACAGGCCTGGATCGAAGAACAGGTACCGCAATGCGGGTATTGCCAGTCGGGCCAGATCATGTCTGCCGTTGCCCTGCTCAAATCGAACCCGAGTCCGAGCGATCAGGATATTGACTCGGCCATGAGCGGAAATCTTTGCCGCTGTGGCACGTATGACCGTATCCGTAAAGCGATTCACCGTGCGGCAGATACGATTAAGGTATCTGAAAAAGGTATTGGCAAGAATTAATCCTTCACAAAACAGCGATCAAAGACATTGGAAAATATAAAAGCAACACGCCGTGATTTTCTGAAAACCACTGGTTTAACCTCTTTCGGGCTGGCTTTGGGCATTTCTTCTTTTGCCAAAGATGCAGTGGTTAAGAAAATCACTCCGGCAATTATCAAGCTGGAAATCAATCCGTTTATTATCATCGATACTGCGGGGAATATCACGATTGTTAACCCGCGCCCCGATATGGGACAGGGCTCGACCCAAGCCGTTCCATCGCTGCTTGCAGAAGAGCTGGAAGTAAGCCTGGAACAGGTTAAAATTGCCCAGAGCGACGGGAAGGATAAGTACGGTAACCAGACATCGGGCGGAAGCAGTTCTGTCAGGTCTTTATGGGAGCCTATCCGTAAGGCCGGTGCGGCGGCACGTGAAATGCTGACCGAGTCGGCGGCAAAACGTTGGAATGTGCCCGTGATTGAATGTTATGCCAAAGAGGGCACGATCGTTCACAAGCCAACGGGACGTAGTTTGAGTTATGGCGAACTTGCCGACGACGCATCGAAACTTGAAATACCTAAAAATCCGAAATTAAAGGATCCGAAAGATTTTAAGATTATCGGAAAATACAACAAACGACTGGACGTACCGGAGCGTGTTACAGGCAAGGCCGTATATGGTATCGATGTGGATGTGCCGGGTATGGTGTACGCAAGCATCCTGCATTCGCCATCGCTGCATGGAAAAGTGGTGTCTATCGATGATGCGGATGCAAAGAAAATTAAAGGTGTCCTTAAAGTTGTTAAAACCGAACGCACGATGCCACACCGCACTTCCGAGGCCGTTGCGGTTATCGGGACAAACTGGTGGGCGGCATTGAAAGGTAAAAAGGCGCTGAAAGTGAACTGGGACAATGGCGATTACGAAAAAACACTGAGCACCGAAAAATACTTCGCCGAAGCGCACGTAGCAGCCAAAAAGGAAGGTGTTAATTTTGAAGAAAAAGGTGATTTTACTGCGAAATATAACTCAGCAGAAAAGAAAATCGAGGCCAACTACGAAACACCATTTCTTGCCCATGCGCCGATTGAGCCGGAAAATGCCGTTGTGCATGTAAAGGATGACGGCACCGTGGAAATCTGGGCGCCTGTGCAGGGGCCTGACTGGGCGTTACGGGATGTTTGTGCCTATTTGAAAATTGCGCCTGAAAAGGTCAAAATCAACGTCACGCTACTTGGAGGTGCTTTCGGGCGTAAGGCTTATCATGATTTTCTTTTGGAGGCCTGCCACCTTTCCAAGGAGCTCAAAAAACCGGTGAAAGTTATCTGGACACGGGAGGATGATATCACGCAGGGGCCTTACCGTCCCGGCATGGTTAGCCACATGCAGGGTTTTGTTGAAAACGGAGCGATTGCTGGTTATCACCATCATGCGATTGGAGAATCTATTCTGGGGCAGGTTTTTAAAGGACTAAAATCTGACGAGGCTGATCCATGGTTAAGCGAAGAAATCAGTACAAATAACAACAAGTATAATTTTGCGACGGCCTCAAAGGTGAGCTGGACCAACGTGAAAACGGATATTCCCATAGTTTGGTGGCGCTCTGTTTACGCTTCCAATTTTGGCTGGGGACAGGAGTGTTTCATTGACGAACTGGCCCATCTTGCCGGAAAAGACCCGATGAAAGCGCGGATTGAGCTTGTCAAGGACGAGCGTTTCAAAAAAGTTTTGGAAACACTTGGTGAAAAATCAGCCTGGGGCGAAAAACTTGCAGAAGGGCAGGGGAAAGGAATTGCTGTTTTTAAATCTTTTGACAGTATTTCGGCGACGTGTATCACCGTGACTAAAAAGGATCAGGGCGTAACAATTGATAAAGTCATTTCGGTGATTGATTGTGGTTATTACGTCAATCCTGATAATGTGAAAGCACAAACGGAAGGAAATATTGTCATGGGGTTAACGGCTGCCATCAAAGACGGTATCACTTTCACGAACGGTGTTTGCGATCAGAGCAATTATCACCAGTACAACGTGATGCGGCTTAACGAGACACCAAAAATGGAGATATACATCGTCGATAGTGGCGCTAATCCCGGCGGAGTAGGAGAACCGGGACTTCCGCCGATCGCTCCGGCACTGGGTAACGCTATTTTTGCAGCGACCGGAAAACGAATGAGAAAGCTGCCTTTTGATATCAATAATCTTGGATAAGGGCATCATCTTAAATTTAAAATCCCTGGAAAGCATAAAGCCTTCCAGGGATTTTTTGTTTGCTGATGAAGATGATTAGAACCTGCCAAATTTCAGGGTCAAATTATAGGATACGTTGCTAAGATCAGAATCGGATAAGCCGTCACCAGATGCCCCAAACGTTTTTCTGTAAGAAATACCGGGAGCAAAACGCATCCATTTTAAAAGATTGAATTCAACCTGCACCCCAGGCTCCATCACGAAGAAGCAATTTGGATCTTCATGATCGTCGTCATACCGGTCATCCCAGTCATCAAAATCATCCCAGTCTTTCCGGTCGTATTGCATGGTAAAACCAGCGCCGGTGGTCAGGTTGCCCACCACGTGAACACGTCTGTTGGATGCAAAAACGTATTCCGTCATCAGACCCACCTGTCCGTATTGGTAGGTTAGTTTTTGCCAGGGTCTTTCACTGTAAATTTGCGGTACAGGAATATGGTTGGTACTTCCGGCTGCACTTAATCCAATTAAAAATTTACTGTTGACAAACCAGCCGCCATAAATCTCGGCAATGTTGGCATAGTCACCATTGATGGTGGTAAACTTATTGGAAATAGCCGCGTAGCCACCGGATCTCTGGATTCCGCGTCCTTTGAAAACGGTCTGCATTTGCTGGGCAAATGTGTTGGTAGCGAGCAAAGACCAAAATAGCAGGATCGTAAAGGTTATCTGTTTCTTCATGACATAGATGTTTTTTTCTTTGTGACAATTCAAAACAAAAAGCCCCCTATGTCGTCAAAAAAATGTTTGAAAATCTGAAACGTATTGCTTGAAAAGACCCTTTATTCTCAAACAAAAAGTCCCGGAATCTCACATATTCCGGGACTTTTACTGCTTTTAAAATAATATCTTACTGAGCACCGTCTGTTTTGGCGCGTTGTACGGCATAATCACCCACCTTGTGGCCGGTAGCCAATCCCTGTTCGCAGTCAAAACGGTAATGAATAAGTCCATAAATCCTTGATACCGATGCTTCCGCTGCCATGGCATCCAGTTTTTCCTTATCCTTTGGGAAAATGTAGGAAAGTACTTCCGCGGCAGCGCCTGAGAACATCGAGTGACCGGATGTGTATGATGGGAAGTTTGGCAAACCAACCGAAGTTTTGACTTTGCTGTCCATCTGGTTTGGACGGGGATAATAATAGTAATATTTGGCATCCCAGCAGCAAACACCGGCGTCCTGAATGGCAGTACCAACCAGGGCGAAAGTTCTCGCTGTGCGTACTTCACTGAAATTATTGCTATGACATAAATCAGCCGCTTTGCGGTGCCAGTGTCCCGGAGGAGTATAACTTCCTACACCATCAGCCCAGAAATTGGCAATACGAGCCTGATCTCTTGTTTGTTTTTTAGCAATGGTGAGAAGTTCGTCCATGTTTTCTTTAAATTCCGGACTGTCGATCAGTGGAGGCGCCTTTGGGCGAAGTGCCACAACCGTAGCACTGTTGAAATTCCATGGCTGAACGAAACCATAGGTAGGCAGCATCGGTGGTCTGGCCGGGAATTCCTGACTAAGCCATGGTTTTGTAATGCCTATTTTAACTGCATTGGTAATCATTTCGGCCGTTTTTGCCTGGTTATTGGCAGCGCCCATACCATCTGCTTTGGCGCGGGTCATTACTTTTTGTCCCACAGCTTTTCCAAGTGCTTCGCCGGCTGCGATGTCACTATCCACATTCATACCAGCCCAAAGGCGGCTATTTTTATGTTCAGCCAGTTTAGCCTCCAGAAACGGTACTTCACCGGGAAACATCGCTTTTAGTATTTCAAAAGAAGCGGCGGCAACCACTGCATCTTCCGAAGGATAGGATGGAAGGTCTGAGACAGGAAGTAGCGCCTTGATCGATTCATCCGCTTTGGAAGGTGCTTTACGGTTAAATTTAAATTTGTAGTTCCAGGCCGATACCAACGCGTCATACTGTGCAACGCTCAGATAGGCAAGCGCCCGCGCTGTATAGGGTGGGTTGGCAAATGGAAATTTAGGATCTGCAAGCGGGTTTGCTGCATCCGGAACAGGATATTTTCCATCGGCATTTGAGGCGGGCGCGCTGTTGTAACGAGCCGAAAGTTCTCTTCCGATTTCATTCCAGCGGAAAGCGGCACCAGCTCCCCAGTAATTTACGATCTCGCGTTGCGAGGCCGTAACCGTAGTCATCGATTCTTTAAGTTTCTTTAACTCTGCCAGGTATTCGGTAGAAGTTGCTCCTTTGGGTTCTGCTACGGCAATTTCGCTGGAAGACGAAAGAATGTAAGGTTTCCAGTTGCCAGCATTGGCGTCAATCGTTGACGGGGCGCTGACCGATGCAGAAGGGTCATTAACTGTTTTGCTGCAAGAAAAAAGAGCCGCCGCAATAAACAGCGTTCCTGTTAACGAGGTAAAAACAGGACGCAGGGATGATATTTTTATATTCTTATTCATAACACGATTCGTAAAACTGTAAATTATTTTTTGCCCGATTTTATGTAGCCAAACTGGTAAAGAACCCCAGCCTGGTAGCTCATCGCCTGACCTACATTTTCTCCGTCAACCACATAGGAAACTCTGGCGTTGAAGCCCAGGTTTTTGGGTTGAAATTTTCCATACCAGCCCACAGCAGTTGATTTCATGTTGTTGGTTGGAAAGGGCATTTGGTTGCGACGGATATAGTCGCCATCCACACAGGCACCACGTTCTGCAAAAACTTCTGTCTGAATAGCTTTGTTGGTAAAGCCAATCCGGGCAGAAAGATCATAGGCATTGGGCACACTCACTTCATTGGTATTATAAAGTTTTTCATACATCAGGTACGAATCGCGGTCGATTTTGATTTTGCTTCTGAAAATATAACTGGAATAGGCCGTCACGTAAACACCACTGGTATGTTTGTAACGTACCACAAGTCGTCCTGTGGCAGTTTTGCACCGAAGTCCGATCGACATCGGCATAAAATCCGGGACGTAATCAGTCAGCGGAACCGAGCCGCCTACAACAGCATTCAATGAAAGTCCGGCTTTGTTGAAGAAACGGTATTTAAGCCAGCCCGAAACATCCTGAAAACCTTTATGCCATTTCAGGTTTCCTGCGCTGGCCTGCGTCCAGATGTATGGTACGCCAACAATGACATCGAAATCTTTCGTCACGCCTACCGCAAGCATTGCCATGGCTGTCTGTGTTGTCTGGGTTCCGATATTCAGGTTTTCCCTTTTTAGTTTGTTTTCCCAATATTTATCCCATGAAGTATGGTTGTAGGATAAGGCCAGACAGGCAGTGTTTTTGGACATGTAAATGGCATCATTGGGCATTTGCGCGTAAGCGGCACGGCTCAGGATCATTACAGTCACAATCAGCGTCATAAGGCGCATTTTGGTTCGTATAGTTTTAGGCATATCAATTTGTAATAAGGGATTATAACTGTCGTTGTGAAACGGCAGTGCAAATTAGAGTTTGTGGGTTATTTCAATTGTGGCAGAGGTAAATTCTGCATACAATCATTGGTAAGACAGACCTCTCAGGCATACGGATTTCAACAATCCCGACAATGCTTTGAGTTGTTACCTAATTTCACAAAATGCAGCTGGTCTCAGGTGGGGGTGTCTGCAGGCGAAGCAAGTAGGACGCGTGCAACTCATTAGCAGACTGATAGGTCACAGCGACAGGCATTGGTTGCGTAAGCTGTGGCTGGATCAGGAAATGCTCTTTATTCTGGAGATAATTCTTTAATAAATCACTAAGTAATTTAATGGCTTTGCCATGCATATTATCGGGCGAATCCTTATCAGAATCGGTCAGCGACTGCATCATACCGACAAGCTCGAAAAAATGATCACGTGCTGGCTGGTTGGATTTCATGGTTACATACAGCGTATCGTTGGAATGCAACACATGGGTAGCATTATAAAACTGACCTCTCTCTTTAAAAAGTCCTTCAAGGCCCTCTTCGTTTTCCCACTCTTCGGTGTAGGGGAGTGAGGGCATGTAAACTTTTAAAAGTTGATAGTCATCACCAGTCTGAATAACGGACGCGGACTTATGCTGATCGTCAAATAACAAAATAGCAGTTGTCAGCCCAAACGTGTTGTAGAGCAACAAAATCAATAACCCTATGGCTGCTATTCTTTTCAATTTTTAGAGGAAAATGTATCCAAATGTAAGAATTAATTCACTATTTTAATACTTCTGAAAGACTTAAATATATCACTTATAGAAGAAAAATTATGAAAATGATAAAAAATATTTTTCAGACAAAATCACTCACGAAAGTCACCATGATGTTACTTGTTAGCCATTTGGGGTATGCGCAGCAACCTTCTTTTACCCGACAGAATTTCCGCGACCTTGACAAGCTTGTGGGTATCTGGCGGACTGAGAAAAAAGGCGGGGTTTTGTATGAGAGCTGGCAGAAAAAGTCAGATGATCAATTTGATGGTAAAAGCTTTAAAATTACCAACGCGGATACTATTGTTTTGGAGAGGGTAAGACTTGCCAAAGAAGGAACGCGTATCGTTTACGCGGTCCGGGTTGATGGCGAGAATGATGGGAAGGAAACACGTTTTTATCTCCGTTCAATAACAAATAGTGACTATGTTTTCGAGGACAAAGAACATGATTTTCCGCAGCGTGTAGTATACAATATGCAGCCGGGAAATGGGCTGCATGCTTATATCGAAGGAATAATAGACGGTAAATCAAAGCGGTCGGAGTATCATTATATCAGGCTTGTGACCAAAAAGTAAATCCGGGCGGCAGAAGCAATTTTAAAGTTTGTTTCTTAATATTGAGGTATTAACAGCCCATATTTATGAAAAGATCTGATATCAATCCAATGCCCCAGTTTTTCGACCGATACATCAATCTGGTTGAAGATATTGACATTTTTGAAGCTTTTGAAAAATATTCACCTGCGAAAGTATACGATGACGTCAGTAAACTGACAGCCCTAAACGATAAAATATATGCCCCGGGAAAATGGACGGTAAAAGATATTTTACAGCACGTTATTGATAATGAGCGGATCATGGCTTATCGTGCGCTGCGGTTTTCAAGGAATGATGATACGGTGCTGGCGGGTTATGAGGAAGAATTGTTTGCAGCAAACACGATTGCGTCCCGACGCACGGTTGGTGATCTGATGGAAGAGTTTGAGCTGGTGAGAAAATCAACGATTCTGCTTTTCAAAAATATGGACGATGAGATGATTCTGCGCAGTGGTGTAGCTTATAAAAGCCAGATATCGGCGCTGGCACTTGGTTATGTGGTGATTGGTCATGCAATTCATCACATGAACGTTGTCAGAGAGCGGTATTATTCTTTGCTGGATTAAAGAAAAAAACTGCGGTCGTGAATCAGTTCAGGACCGCAGCTTTTCTAGTACTCATTATGCCAGTTGTTCGAGGGCTTCCTTCACGGAGGTGACGGGTAGCTGGCAGGTTTTATCGTAACACACATAAATGGCTGTCTGGCCGTTTAGCGGCGTGCGGTTTTCGAGAAGTGGGAGTGAGGACTGCGTTGTAGTTCCGGCAATAATTTTATTGGGAACAAAAAAGCGGTCAAAGTCCTTACGGATTTCATCGGCGTTTTCTCCGACAATGACAATCTCAGCCGTTGGCGTGATACGCTGGCAATAAAGTGCCGCCCAATTGGTAACCCATTGTACATCCGCAAGCAAAATTTTCGTCATTTTAGACAGCATCTGATCCGATAATTCCTGGTAATCGCTTCGATCCAGCATTTTGCCAAGCGTATAGAGATTCTGGGCCATCATCGAGTTGGATGCCGGAATTACGTTATCGAACAGCTCCTTTTTTCTAGCAATTAAAGTTTCGCCTTCGGTGTCTGTAAAAAAGAAAAATCCTTCGGATTCATCATAGAAATTGGCAATTGTATAATCGCAGAGACTTACGGCCTCGGTGAGCCATGCAGCGTCAAAGGTTATCTGGTAAAGGCCAAGATAAGCTTCTATAACAGCGGCATAATCTTCGAGGAACGCCGTGATTGATGCCTTCCCGTTTTTATAACTATGCCAGAGTTTACCGTTTTCGGTCATCTTTTCCAGAATAAAACGGCCTGTTTTTAAAGCCATTTCCCGGATGGATTCTTCGCCGGTTGCCTGATACGCCGTTGTTAGTCCCTTGATCAAAAGCCCGTTCCAGGATGCCAGAATTTTGTCATCAAGTCCCGGTCTGATTTTTGACGTGCGGGCGGCGGCAAGTTTATCGAGCGCCTGCTGATATTTGCTTTCGAAATCTTCGCTATGAATTCCAGCCGCTTTGGCTGTTTCCGAAGCAAAATTGGTCAGGTGCAAATGGTTATAACCGTGCTCCCAATTGCCATGCTGACTAATGTTATAAAGTTTTGAAAACCAGTTAAAATCCGCTCCGAGAATTTGTTCCAGTTCATTTTTTGTCCAGATATAAAACTTCCCTTCCACACCTTCGCTGTCCGCATCAAGTGCCGAGTAAAATCCTCCGTCCGGACTCGACATTTCGTTTTTGAGCCAGGCGACGGTCTGATAAATTCGCTCGGCGTATAAGGGGTTATCGGTCAGGGCGAAAGCTTCCGAAAATACAGACAAAAGCTGTGCGTTGTCATAAAGCATTTTTTCGAAATGGGGGATAAACCATTCGTCGTCGACAGAATACCGCGCCCATCCACCGCCTACATGGTCATAAATGCCGCCAAGAGCGATCCTATTCAGTGATAATTCGATCTGTGCGAGAGCTTCGGGATTTTGGGTGATATCGAAATAGCGAAGCAGAAATTTATAAATGGACGGCATCGGGAATTTCGGTGCGCGGTCCATTCCGCCCTTCAGGGTATCAAAGTTCTGTTTTAACTTTTCAAACATTTCGTCCACCGCGTCAACAGTATAGGCCGCTGCGGTGGGCGTGAGTCCGTATTTTTTGATATCCGACTGCACCATATTTTCAACAAAACCATCAGCTGATTTTGCCAGGTCATCGTAGTGATTGATGAAAGCATTATTAACGCTTTTCAGCAACTGGACCCAGTTTTGCGGCGGGAGATAAGTCACCCCGTAAAACGGTTTGGTGTCGGGAAGCAAAAAAACATTAAGCGGCCAGCCACCGCGTGTTCCCATGGCCTGCAATGAATCCATGTAAACGGCGTCAACATCCGGGCGCTCTTCTCTGTCCACTTTGATACAGACGAAATACTCGTTCATGATCTCAGCAACATTGTCGTGTTCGAAACTTTCACGTTCCATCACATGACACCAGTGGCAGGCAGAGTAACCGATGCTTACTAATATGGGTTTATTTTCAGCCTTTGCTTTTTCCAGCGCCAACGGACCCCAGGGATACCAGTCAACCGGATTATTGGCATGTTGTAACAAATAGGGGCTGGTTTCCTGGCTAAGACGGTTCATTATTTTGTGATGACGATTTTTTGAGTAATAGTTTTATTGGCACTCTTAAAGCGGGCCACATACAGGCCAGCGGCAAGAGCAGGCAAAGTGACAGGTTGATCCGACTCACCAACCTGCGCCTTTAAGTTCTTTTCAAACATGACGGTTCCGTGCATGCTGATGAGGGAGAAGTTAACATTTGTCACGCCGTTGATCCCTGTCAGTCTCACTTGCGACGCACCAACAAGCGGATTGGGGAAAAGAAATGCCTCTGTAACCGTAGGTTCTGTCGAGGAATTATCCTGGCTCAGATCGAATTTGCAAAGAAAAACGTCCTTACCTTTCAGTTTAATCGTTTTTACCCATTTTTGATAAGACAACGTAATGCTTGTCTCTGCATTGTCAGCCGCGTAGGGATTTTGCGCCGCGATCAGGATATGGCCATCCTTAACCACGCCGCGCCAGACCGGCTTTTTGGAAGTCATCAAATCCCTTGCCGATGTTGGAATGACAAGTTCATAATTTCCCTCAAACATATCTTTGAATTCAGAAAGACGGTATAGTCCGTAAATAAAATTCTCGTACGTGCTGTAATTTTCCTGGCGGCCGGTTTCATAAAAATTGTTTTCCCATAACCATAACCCGTTTGCTCCGGAAAAGAACGGGAATATCGCAGTTGCCTGGGCCTGAAATGCCGTGATCATCGGAACCGTCGGATCGAAGCTGTCGTGGATACGCATCCACACAAACGGTATAATGGGTTTATCGCTCCACGCCCGGTTTGCTTCAATCTGAAAGAGGAGATAAGTCAGGTAATCCTTGCCAATCGGGCTTTCGTAGCCATAATAATAATAGGGGGACGGCGTAAGACTGTTGATGGCGTTGTAAAAATTACCACCCAGTTTGCCGGCATTGTCCTGCATGAGGTAATGTGTCCGTGCCAGATTGGTTGTCCAGTCCTGCCAGCTGTTACTTTCGATATTCAGCCAGGTTGCCCGCACAGGAACGTCGCTGTAACTGGTTACGAGCGTCGACGCATCGAGTCCCTTGGCTTTTAAATGATTCACCGCTTCCGTATACCACCAGCGGATATCCCTTTTATAGGTCGCCAGAAATTCCGCGTCGGAAAGGCTGCGGTACTTTGCGGGAATTGCCGTATTGGTTTTTAGCTTTAATATGTCGCGGTCTTCAGTTAGCATTCGCTCCACATCCATGCAGATGACATCCGCTTTCGGGACGCCGCTGCCATAGGAGTCATTGAAGGTGTTGGCCATATTGCTCAGATACTGGTCCCACAGTTTTTTGTAGGTCGTTGTGTCATTTCCCCAGGGACTTCTGAGCGCATCCATACCCCAGGGCTGGTTTTCGCCGATGGTCGCGACGCTGTTCCAAAGCATCGCCCGGTTTTTTGCCGGAAGGGTATTGCCCTCGTTTCCCGTAAAGACCGCGAGGTGACTAAAACCGTGTTTTAAGGGTACGGATTCGGTGTCGCCAAAGCGTGGCCCATTATAAATAATCTTGAATGGCAAACTGAATTCCGGAAATTTACCCCACTCAATTTTATTGTTGACCGTAACCGGATTTAAAATGTAAGAAGGCTGGCAATCCTGCGCAAAACATTGGATTGAGCTGATTATCAATAGTATAATTTTAATGTGTAAATATCTCAATGACATATTTGTGTGATGATCGATAAGAATTGATGAAACAAATCGTTAATTTTGCAATACCAGCCAAAACTCAGTTAATTTAACTATTTTAAGATAGGGCGATTTTCTGAATCTGAAAACGGATGGTTTAGCCAAACCTATTATTTTAAAAACGCAAAAATGAACCGTTTAATTAATCTTGTTGCTGTATTTGCCATTTTATTTCTGCTGGGTTCCTGCGGTAAAGATAGTGACGATCCCGCGAAGCCTACGGAAAAGAGCAAAATTCTTGTAAATTATCCCTGGCTTATGACCTCCGTGACGGATCTGAAAGGCGTGGCCATTTCGCCTAATCAGCTGAATCTGGAAACAAGAGCTATCTCAGAAATGGAAATCCAATTTTTGCAGAATAACGTAGTGAAAGCGAAGGACAAGAATACTCAGCAGGTAACGAATGGCGGAACCTGGGCTTTACAAGAAGACACTAATATTCTTGACATAAAAATTAGCGGTTTCTCGGGTGCATTTGGTGTTGAGGAAATCAGTAACAGTAAATTGAAATTAAAAAACAAAATGCCTGTAAATGGCGTTGAGGTCGAAACTATTATGGTGTTTGATCCGGTGATTAAATAATTCCGGATTATATTAAATGATTGTAAGGAAGAGCGGCAGCATTAATCTGCCGCTTTTCTTATTTTGCGGTAAATTTCCTCTTATGCAAAAGAATAACCCTAAAATTATTAATGCCTGGTGTATGTACGACTGGGCCAACTCCGTTCACGCTCTTGTCATTGTTTCCAGTATATTTCCGGTTTATTTCAGTGCCGCTGCACTGAATGCTTCTGCCGGAACGGGAATCGTAAACTTTTTCGGGCTTTCAGTTAAGAGCTCGGTGTTGTTTTCTTATACCGTTTCCGCTTCTTTTTTGCTGACTGCGCTGCTGATTCCGTTGTGCACAGCCATCGCGGATTTTACAGGTCATAAAAAAAGGTTCATGAAGTTTTTCTGTTACCTGGGCGCGGTCAGTTGTATGCTGTTATTCTTTTTTACGAAGGACACGCTTAATTTTTCTGTGATAATCTTTGCATTGAGCCTGATCGGGTGGAGCGGAAGTATTGTTTTCTACGATTCTTATCTTCCGGAAATCGCCACCGAGGATAATTTTGATCGTTACAGTGCCAGAGGTTTTTCGATGGGTTATCTGGGAAGTGTCCTGCTTTTACTTTTTAACCTCAGTATGGTGTTATTTCCTTCCATTTACGGAATTACGGATAAAGCCATGCCCGCCAGAATTTCATTTTTTACGGTCGGTGTGTGGTGGATCCTTTTCGCTCAGATTCCGTTTCGTTATCTGCCTTCGGGGCATCATGGTAAAAAACAGGTTAAAAACTGGATCTTCAATGGTTTTACCGAACTCGGTAAAGTTTATAACGAACTGAGAGAGCAGCCTTATCTGGCCAAATTCCTTGGGGCATTTTTTGTGTACACTATGGGACTTCGCACGGTTATGTATGTGGCTACAATATTTGGAGCCAATGAGCTGAAATTGCCATCGCAAAGTCTGATCATCACCGTTCTTTTAATTCAACTCGTCGGTATTGCTGGCTCTTATCTTTTTGCCTGGCTTTCCTCGCAGATCGGCAATATTTATGCGTTGATGATTGGTGTAGCGATCTGGATTGGTATTTGTTCCGGCGCTTATTACACAACCGAAGCCATGGAGTTTTATTTGATCGCCTGCGCGGTGGGTATGGTTATGGGAGGAATTCAGTCACTTTCCCGGGCAACCTATTCCAAGCTTATTCCTGAAAATACATCTGAATCTGCCTCATTTTTCAGCTTTTATGACGTGACCGAGAAACTGGCCATCGTGATCGGGACTTTTATTTATGGCACTGTTGAACAAGTGACCGGAAGCATGCGCAACAGCATTTTGGCGCTTCTGATCATTTTTGTGATCGGGCTTATTCTGCTATCCAGAATTCCTTCTCAAAAAGTGTACCGGTATGGATTGGAGACAAAAACAAATTAGTATATATTTGTCACCGCAAACAGGATGTTAGCTCAGTTGGTTCAGAGTGCCGCCTTGACAGGGCGGAGGTCAGCGGTTCGAGCCCGCTACGTCCTACGTTGGTTTTTCTAAGGAGCTGTGATATAGACTATTGTAGCTCTTTTTTATTTTCCTGCAGGAACTATGCAGGAACAAACTCTCAAAAATTACCTACCACATCATAAGAGTAGGATGTAATCTTGCCTTCTGAATTATTGCGCAACATATTCGATCGATGTAATTTCGAAAGGATACCCGTAGAGAAGAACGGCAGAATCAAAATCTTTGAATCTTACTACATGACCGCTTACTATTACTTTTAGTCCTTCTTTTTTTTCTTCTTCAGGCATGTTACAAGGGTATAAAAAGTCTGGCGGCAGATCTCCTATTTTTTTTAAGGCGCTCAATACATATGTAGTGTCTTTTAAAAATACTTCGGATGAATAATTTTCGACAATTTCGCCTGAATGATAGTCGGCGGGCCAAGTGCATAGAAGAGGAACTCTTGGAATGCCCGAATCTTTTTTACACGATCCAATGAATAGCAGGATCAAAAAAAGTGATTTGGATTGATTTTTTGAAATTTTCATTCGTTAGTTTTTTCAAATCTAACGAAGTTGATTAGGATTTAACAGTGGCTAAGCTGTGTTATTGCGAAATATTCAGCAAATTTTTGGCGAATATTAATAGAGTCTCGGGAGTATAAATATCAGATTGACAGTTTGTAGAATTCAGAAAGCATTACAAACTAGGTTTATAATGCTTTCTGGCCCAAATTTGCTATTAACATTTGGACAATTAACTCCCTTTCGTATAACTCAACGCATATGCGCTGAGTTTCCCCGATTTTAGTTCAAAATCTCTTTTCTGAAATTTGAAGTTGATGCCGTTTTTGGTCCATGACACAGCGTCCTGAGCGTAGGTTGTCGTGTTGGTAGCCGGCGCATATTCCACCGGGATTTTGCTTGCGCCGAGCCTTGTAAATAAAGATTTTACAACATTGTATTCATCCTTATTCTGGAAATTTTCGGCTTTTTTATCAATGATTTCAGAGACCCTGACAAGTTTGTTGTCTTCAAACTCGTAATACGTCGATCCGGAAATACTATACCGGGTGCTTTTGCTGAACAATGAGGATTTTCCAAGGTATCCCGCATTGAGGGAAGATTCCAGCCAGCCCAGGATTTTATCCTCTGTCAGGCCAAGTCGTTTCGACTCACTTGTTTTAACCGCCTCTTTCGTCATCCCGAAATTGACATTGAAAAGGTCAAAAGAACTTGTTTTATTGGTGATATTGACTTGCGCGTTTTTTGTCCTAGATACACCCGTTTTCAGGTAGGTAACACTGGCTGTAACAGGCACCGACCCGGCCAGACTAAGCAGGTCAAGATCAAAGTCACTCTGGGCAATTTTGTATTTTTCCTTCGCGTCCCATTGACTGCTGAATCGGGTGATGTTTACGGGGTAATTGTAAACCGTAAATTTGAAAATGGCAGAATCTCCATCAGGCACTTTCGCCGAAATACCAATATCAGATGTGGTGTTGGTATAAAAGGTATCAATTTTGGTGTAGTTTGTGACGACTTCGATATTCTTGTCATCAAAGGCTGAAATGCCATCCTGATCAAATACTTCGGAAGAATTCAGTGGGTCAGGTTCAATACCCTTATCATTTTTCTTGCACGCGGCTGCTGATAGTAATATCAGCGATAATACTAGTGTTCGTTTCATTTTTAAGAGGAGGATAATATTGGTTAATCTTCTTTTCAGAATCTTAAAGATAGTTTAAATACAGTCATCAAAATTTAGTTTTGAGTTAATGGTAATCGGTTATTGAGTCGGCGTTGGCTGGTTATTTTGAAACAGATCAACTTTTAAGGTTTTTGCTTGCTAAATTTACAGTCATGAAAAGACCAGATCCCGAAGCGTTAAGCGATTTTTTTCGCTCACATATTTTTAATGCTGATCGTACTGACGTCACCGCTTTTGAGAAAGCGGTTGAAGAATTTTACCGGAGATTTGACACGGAATTCGATCAGCGTAAATACAATGAAATTGGGGTGCAGATACACCGGATCGTGCGTGAGCCGTATGTTATCGAAGAGCAAGGTGGTCAGGATGAGGGAATAAGACAGGTGAATACACTTGAAAACATTACAACTATTTATTTCTGTTTTCTTCAAAATCCGGAAGCAGAGTTGTCTTTTACTTTGTGGGGTGATATAGAAGAGAAACCTTTTTTCGCTTATTCAAAAGCAGAGCTGCTGGATTTCTTCGAATTTAGATTCCGCCGTTTCAGCAAATTTCTGATTCGTTAAAACTATGTTCCGTTTAACCGACGGCAAGCCTTAACTCCTCTGCAAGCTGCTCGATAGAATTTTGTTTTTTGAGTACTTTTTTAATGTGCAGTCCCACCACATGTTCAATTTCGAAACTTGGTTTTGATCCCGAGAGGATGTAAATGGGTGTTGTTTTGGCCACGTGTTCTTTTCGAAGCGACTTTATGCAGTCGATGGCGTTCATATAAGGCATACTCCAATCCATAAAAATATGATCGGGTACGATGCCCGACTGGCTGCTGAGGAAATCAATGGCCTGTAAACAATCAAATGCATAATGACAGACAGCATCGGGAAAAGAAAGTTTCAGGGCGTTTGCGAAGATAAAATGATCGTCTTCGTCATCATCAATCAGAAGAAAAGTCAGTTTTTTCATCGCTGGAATTGTTTGTGATTTGATATAGAACCATAGATATCAAATTATTATTCCTAACTGATTTATCGTTAATTTTGCGGAAACTTATCCTTTTCGTGTAGAGAGAGTTATACACAATGGCAGACAATAAAACAATTCATCTGGCCGATGATGACGAAGATGACAGGCAATTAATGAAGGAGGCTTTCGAAGAAGCTGATCCGGATGTGAAGGTTGTTGAGTCCGAAAATGGGAAAGAGCTGATCGACAATATGAAAAGTTCTGATGATTTGTCAGACTCAGTTGTGGTGGTGGATATGAATATGCCCAAAATGAATGGCCTGGAAGCCGTAGCTGCGATAAAGTCCGATCCGGAACTGGCCGCGGTACCAACGGTTATGTTATCAACCTCAGATAACCCGGATCTGATTCGGAAGGCGCAGGAGGCCGGTGTTGATGATTTTCTGACCAAGCCCAATTCTTTCCGGGGCCTTATTGATATAGCCAGAAAAATATTCAAAAGATTTTTTTCGGGTATTTCCTGACGTAACTACCTTTTTCGTAAAGTCCACTCATAAAGATAAAATGAGGAAAATAGTTTTAGACCTCGCCGTTACCCTGGATGGTTTTATTGAAGGACCCAATGGTGAAATCGACTGGTGTGTAATGGATGAGGAAATGGCATTCGACGATTTTCTGGGAGATATTGATACGATTTTTTACGGTCGGGTGAGTTATGACCTGTGGGGACAATATGTACCCGGGGCAGATGTATCGCCAGTTGAGGAGAAAATTTGGTCCTCTGTTCACAGCAAAGAAAAGTACGTGTTTTCGAAGAATCCACAACCCGATGGGAAAGCAACTTACATCAGCTCCGATATTCTGGATAAAATAGCTGAAATAAAAAGTCGTCCCGGCAAAAATATCTGGCTTTATGGAGGTTCAAGCCTGATCACAACTTTTATTAATCACGGACTTATTGACGAGTACCGTCTTGCCGTTCATCCGATAATTCTCGGTGCCGGAAAGCCACTTTTTACAAACCTGGAAAACAGAACGGGCTTAACGCTAAATCATGTAAAAACTTCGGCGTCAGGTGTTATTTTATTAAGTTATGCGAAAGCCACGGCTTTGAAATAGTTGAGAGATGATTTGCAAGACGAAAAGCAACGTATCGTTTTAGATCGACTAACTGTTTAATTCAAAATAAGTAGTCAATTCAATGATATTTTTTACACCAAGTTTTTCGAAAATCTTGGATTTGTAAATGCTTATCGAGGGCGCCGACAGATTTATGTGTTCGCTGATTTCCTTCGTAGACATTCCTTTGGTCAAAAGTCTTGCAATTTCTATTTCTTTATCGCTCAGTTTAATCAACCCTGATTTATTACTATTTTTAGAATTCAGCAGCATTCCGAAGGCGTTGTGCAGTACGGAAGGACTTGCATAAATTTTGGAATTCATCACGTTCTCAACTGCCAGTTTGAATTCATCCGAGGGCGCCGTTTTTGAAATATATCCGTTAGCCCCCGCTTTAAGATATGGCAACGCGTATAAATTTTCGTCGTAACTTGAACAAACCAGGATAGGTAAAGACGGTTGTTTTAATCGGACGGAGTCGATCATGCTGACTTTGTCACCTTCCGGAAGGTTAATATCCATGACCAGTAAGTCAAATGGATGCTTTTCTAATAAATCTAATGTCCTTGTAAAATCCGGAGCTTTAAATATGACAGCTCCCGGAATACACTCCGCCAGCATGGAAACGATGCCAATAATGACAAGTGGGTGGTCTTCTGCAACTAATATATTTTTCACAATTTAATCAATTTGCTTATTCCCCCTTATCCGGGAATAAATAACGTAGAGTTAGTTCGAGGGGTAGTAAATTATTTAAATGTTAATTCAAATTATTTGTTGAATATACCAAATTTAATTGGGCTTTTTTGTTCTTTCAGTACCGTAATTTTGTACCGTCAAAAGTTTTATCCCCGGATTTAACACAGACTGGACACACCTCCTTTTCGATACCGTTTGTATTTATACGACATAGCGGTTCAAAATCATAACAATTTTAAAATAGTACAAAAGAAAGATTTGGAATCTTCAATTTGTGCCAAATCTAACTTCTTAGTGAAGTCTTAATTCCAGGTAAGTTACAAATAGTTTTTATAATGATAATTGCTTCAATAGACAAGCATCCCGTATTACGCAAAGGCCTCGGCATATTTTTAAAAAAACAATTCGAAAATGCTACAATTCTGGAGTCGAGGTGTTTTGAATCGTTTCAAAATTTAAATCCGCACTCAAAACCTGACCTCATCATTATGGGGCTTGAAGAAAACTCCGTTTTTTTTGACATCAATATCATTAAATATGTAAAGGAGACGATGCCCAAAACAGCATTTATCATATACGACGGAGAGGCGCGTTATGATATGGCTGTTTCCTGTCTTGTGGCGGGTGCCAATGGGTATCTGGTGAAAAATGAGGAATTGGAGCAACTTGTGAAATGTATTGAAACTGCCATCAAAGGGCAGCGTTATGTTAGCGGAGAGCTGATCGATATTTTGCTTAATCAGTGTTATGAGGAATTGAACCAGAACACACCACTGGCATCCTTGAGCCGGGGTGAATATCAGGTAGCCAAATTTCTGAGTCAGGGGATGGAAGTGGACCAGATTGCAAAACTGCGGAACTACAAAATTTCAACCATCAACAAGCAAAAACTGAATATTTTTAGAAAATTGAATATCAGCCATACGCTGGAATTAAGAAATATCGTATTCGCGTAATGCTAAATCGATTTTAGCGTTTGGTTAGAGACAGCCGGGTTTTTATCCGCATAATGATTTTTTTTGACGTTGAATAGATCAGCCTCCTGGCTTTGTCGGGATGGTTGATTACCAAATACAGGTGGTCAATATTCTTCCTTAAACCTGAAAACTAAGCTGAATCGTGCTTCCCTGGTTATCCAGACTTTTTGCACAAATCCGGATTTTTAAAAGGATACTGATATCTTTCACAATGATCAGACCCAGGCCTTTGTGGTTCGGATTGCCCGGTCTATACAGCCAGCGATCGTAAGATTCATAGTTAACATTAAGCCATTCCAGAATTTCAGCCGGTATTCCTTTTCCTGTGTCCTCAATGATGATCTGGCGATAGTCCTTTTCCGCCCGGGTTGAAATCACAATCTTTGACTTACTCATTTTGACGGCATTATCCAGCAGGTTCTGGATGATGACCGAAAGCAATTTATCATCGCTCTTCACCTTGAAATCTCTCGCAACCTGATTGATTATTTCAATTTCCCTATGGTTGGCGCGCCCGTGTAGCAGTTTGCAGGAGTGTTCGACAATGTCAAAAACATTGACCTCATGAAAGGAAAGCGCTTGCTGACTGCCGGGGTTTTGGCTTTTTATGTAGTTTAAAAGATTGCTTGTATGTCCGCGGGCGTAATTAATGGTGTTGATCGTTTCGTCACTCATCTTGGAAATATAGGTATCAGCCAAACCGTATTTGCCCAGATGGTTTTGGATTTGGGTAAAAGATGAGCTGATAAAATGCAGCGGCGTTTGTATGTCATGATTAATTGCCGCAACAATCTGGTTATTAATATGATACTGTCGGTATAAATTCCTTTTCCTTTCCGCTTTCAGCAGAAATGTCGTTCTGAGTTTCAAGATGATCCAGAATAAAAGCAATAGCGCAAGAGCAAACACCACACGGAAAATCCAGGTCTCGTACCAGGCGGGATGGATATTGATTTTCAGGTTTTTGAAAGAATAATTATCCTTCGAAAAGCCATTTTGTTTTCTAATGACCAGGGTATGCTGGCCCGACGACGTATTTGGAATTTGTATGACCAGTTCGTCCGATACGGGCAGCCAGGTTTGAATATATCCCTCTTTTTGAAGCGCGTACTCCATCCTCAGATTGGTCCGATCGTTGAAATAGGGGGTTGCAAGGGATATCCGGAGCTGTTTAAAATTCCTTGGAACGTCTTTCAACGAGTCTGCGGTAATATTTTTTCCATCGAGTTCGATCTCGGTAATGAAGATTTCCTTGTTGGGCAGCTCCGGTCTGATCTTGTCAGGATTAAACCAAACGAGCCCGTTCATAGATGGAAAAGAAATGGTCTGGTCGGATAATGTGAGCGCACACGGCTGACAACCGCCGTTAAACTCATTGCTGCCGAACCCGTGACGCTTATCATAATGCAGGTAGAAAACAGACTGTTGTTTTTTGTGCGCAAAATTCTGTAAATCCTTCTTCTGTATCTGGAATAACCCCTTGTTGGTCGTAATCCAGAAATAACCCTTTTTATCTTCGACAATGCAATGTGAGGCGGATAAATATTGTTCTTTGTCGAGTGGAAGTTTAACCAGTTTATCATTTGTCATATAATAGAGTCCGTCTCCGTAGGTCGTAATCCAGGTTTCACCCTTTATATGGTAAATGCTTCTGATTGTAGAAGATTGGAGCTGGCGTATTGAGACTAATTTTTCGGAAGCCATATCAAATCTGAACAATCCTTTTTTTGTTCCGACAAGTAAATGCTGATCACTTAACCTGAACATGCAGGATACCTCTCCCAGCTTTGCCTTGATGATTGATTTCGGTTTGGAATTTCGATCGAAGGTATTGAGCGAAGACAAGACATTTTTTTCGCCACCGATCCATAATATCCCTTTCGGATCAAGGTACAGCGCCTTATGCCTTTCCGGTAGAGTGTATTCGATCAGAATTTTTGATCCTGTTTTGTTCAGTTTACTTAATGTATGACCGTTAATCATCCAAAATGTACTGTCACCGTTCATTGCCAGATAATATTTGCTGTCAATCCGGTTCATCAGCGGTGTGTTGTAATGAGACTTTAAAGCAGAGGTTTCTAAAAGAAGCCCCTGTGACGTCAGAATGGATGTTTTAGAAAAGGGCATTTGCGCATAGTAAACATTGTCCATTCCCTTGACGCCAAATCGCAGCGATTTGAAATCCTTGCCCCTTAATACATAAAACCCGGTTGTGTTACTTCCTAAAAAAAGGTATCCCGGTTTGGGATCGTAATAAACGGTCGAGATATTGTATTCGTCGAAATCAAAGTCATTTAAAATCAGACTTGTATGCAAAGAAGCACCATCGTCAGGTATGGTCAGCAAATAGAATTTTTTATTAAAGTATAGGTATGCTTCCAGTGAAACATTATTCCAGAAGAATTTGTAGTCGTTTTTATGACTTGAATAGGCGGCATCTTTTAAAATATCCCCGGTCAACGGCCGGTTCCAGTTTTTGTTATCGGCATTGAGATCCAGAAATGCTCCGTTTTGAGATCTCGCAAAGGGGTGGGAGCCGATCAGGAAAAATTCTTTGAATGTTCCTCTTATTGTTGATTTTTTTGTCTGTTTGTGATAATACTCAACTTTGTCTTTCGACCAGACATAGTATGTGTTTTCACCGGCGGGAGCTACAAAAGGGGGATGACTGTCCAGAATTTGATACCGGGATGGCAGACTCATCAGGAAGCCCATGTAATGATCCGTTTTTGCAGTCAGCGGAGAGTTTTGGCTGCGATAGGTGGAGTATGAGGTGTCAATTTTGGCTGTGCCGTCTTCCTGTATTTTTACGGATTCGTTTTTCTCTATTAAGGCGGTAAAGCGTTTGTTTGTGAGACTGTAATCCGGAAGCGAGGGGACTAGTCCATATATCCGGTTACTCGAAATCGAGCTGACAGACCTGTTAAATGTATAAAAGTGCTGACCGTCAAATCTGACAAGTCCGTCTTCGGTAGCGAGCCAGATAAATCCGTTGTTATCCTTCATGATCGCTTTTACACTATTTTGAGGTAACCCGTTTTCATCAGAATAATGCGTGATATTGAAATCAGGATTGCTGATTTGCTGCGCACGAGGCGTAAGAAACCCCAAAAGGCAGATCAGCAATAAAACCCCATTCCTCCGGATCATGAACGATGCAATTTATGAATAACGTTGATTTTTAAGCTTTATGAGCACTGGCTTAAAAGCCGTCTAGTCGCACAATACGGGTAGGTCTGGTTCTACCGCAAACCCGAAAATGGTTTCGAGCTGTTCGGGAGTGACGCGATAGGTGGAAAGCGGAAGTGATGCGGCAGACTCAAACCTGATCCAGGCGGCTCCTGACGTTTCGATTGTTTGTTGGGCCAGCTCTCCGCCGCCGGTAAGCTCGCAGAGTATAAAAAACTTGTAAACATACCACGGTTCGTAAGGATGGCCGTGTTTGTTTTTATCAAAAACAGCGAGCAATCTTGTTGCCTTTACATGAAGCCCTGTTTCTTCCATGACCTCTTTTTCGGCCACTTCAAAAGGAGAATAGCCAACGTCGGCCCAACCTCCCGGAATTGCCCAGCGATCATTGTCAGCCTTTTCCTGAGCCATCAGGATTTCATTTCCACTGCGAAAAACAACGGCGCGGATATCTACCTTGGGTGTTACGTATCCACTTTCAACAGGTAAGAGCTTAATGATATGTTCAATGGAAACATTACTCATTTCAGCTAAAATCTGAAGGGTTATATTACGGATTTCTTCGTAGCGCTCGCGGTCATAATCACTTTGCGGATATGCCAGGCCTGTCTGTGAAAGTGCATGTATTCTTTGAACGGCTGATAACAATTCCTGGGACGTCATGAATAATCTTAAATATATTTGGAAAAGGGTTTCCAAATATATGAAATGTGAAGTTGATTGCTTCAATCCGGGACAGAAAACGTCGTTTGAACCCAGTCGAACCCATCGTCTTTTTGTCTTACATGTCCTAAACCCGGCCATGGGAGGTGATATGAAAAGATCAGTTTCCGGTTTTCAGCGAGTTCTTTAAGTACTTTTTTTCGGGATTTTATAGCGAGATCAAAATCTGTATCACCCTCAAAACCCCAGTCAGGATGAGCTACTACCAGCGCCGAAGAGTGAACAAGGTCTGCGACGTGAACCAGCTCCTCATTTTTAGAGAAAATATTGACAATGGTATGCCCCGGCGTATGTCCGGGAGCCAGGACCAGGCGTATACAGTTGAAGAGCGTATCGCCGTCGTTAAAAAAATGCAGTTTGGGTTTAATGGTGGTGATGGTATGACGGGCGATATTCGTAACCATCTCGGCCAGCGATGCGTTTACTTTACTTTTAGAAAAATCCGGGCTGGCACCCATCCAGAAGTTGTTTTCAATTTGTGACAGATGGATGTTCGCGTGCGGGAAAACGAGTGTGTCGTCTTTGTTTAGTAAACCGCCGAGGTGATCAGGATGGGCGTGTGTTAAAACGATGTCCGTAATATTTTCGGGCTTGATCCCGGCAGCCGACAGGTTCTTAGGCAACCATCCGGAAGCGTCGCCAAAGTTAAAACCACAGCCACAGTCAATCAGAATAGTTTTTTGCGCACTTTTTACAACAAGGATATTGATGGCAAGATCAACTTCCTTAGATGGCAAAAAATTATCTTCAAGTGCTTTGATGACCTTGTCAGAAGCAATGCCGGGAGCGAAACTTGGTTGTATCTTATCAAATAAGATATGTCCGTCTGATATCACAATAAGTTCGAGATCACCCAGCCGGAATTTGTGATAACTGCTTAGGATTTTCTCCGGGTTCCCTTTCTGTTTTAATAACTCAGTTTTTAAAAAGAATGGAGCCGAAAGGCCCAGGACGGCGGTATTTTTTAATGCGTTTCGTCTGTTCATGATAATTTTTTCATCAAATGTATCGGAACAGAATCTTTGGGTCAAGTATGTACTTTTAAGTATCTTAGATACCTTTTAGTGTCTATTGCAGATTATCAGTGAGTTAAAAATTCAAATAATGAAAGATATCGGAGACAGTTCATTTTGCAGCGTCAACTACGCATTCCAATGTATAGGCGGAAAGTATAAAGGTCGGATTTTATGGTACCTGCATGAGCAAAAGGTATTGCGTTATGGTGAGCTTAAACGGACCATCAAAGGAATAACGACAAAAATGCTTACGCAAACTTTGCGGGAATTGGAAGAAGACGGGTTGGTTCATCGGAAAGTTTTCCTTGAAGTGCCACCTAAAGTTGAGTATTCTTTGACCATAGCCGGACTTGAAATAATTCCGTCAATCAATTCGCTGAGGGAGTGGGCGGATAGGCGGAATGAGGAAAAACCCGTTCAAAATATGATAACGGAATGCTGAGCAGCAAACATCTTAAAAGGGGTATGGGATCTGTTCGTTGTAAATTTTTTAAAGACCGGACGCCAATGATTTAAGAAATATTGGCGTCCGGAAATCACTATCGATTAGCTAAGTATGCACCAGTCCTGAGCGAGCATGTCAGACTGAGAGGCTTGCCAACCATTTAATACTTCGCCAGTTGCTGTCCATAAACACATGAATGGAAGGAATTCGATGTTTTTTTCCTGATTGATAAGAAAGGCCTTAACTGACTCGGGTAAGGATTTTACCTTTGGGATAAAATCCTTGGTAAGGGTGTTGCCCGGGCTCATAAAAATAAACATCCCATTTTCGTCCCAAACTTCACGACTAACACGTGCACCTGCTTTCAATGCTACCAGAGCACTTCCAAAACTTAATCCTGCTTTCATTGTTGATTAATTAAAAAGATTAGAAATTATTGAATTATTGAAAATTTTTATCCAAAGTTTTACAAGAAACTGTTGAGAACCTGACAAAATGAGTAAAAGAATTTCAGGTGATATTCCGAATTGGAATATCACAAGGTGATCAGGATCATAAGTAGAGGGTAAACGCCAGCCAATTTTATCAACGGCTGAATGGACAATTTAACACAGTTTACAGGACAAGTGGCTAATTTTAATTCGCGAACTTATCCTTGATGCTGTTCATTGTCAGGTAATTAAAAATACAAATAAATTAAAAAAACAGTTTAAAGCCAGAGGTGGCAATAGGGGCGGGGAGAATATTAGCAAGCCGCAGGGAGTTTCGGATTCCCGAAACTCCCTGCGGCTGTCGACTAATCATGATGATAAGAGATTTACTCGTAATACTGTTTCAATTTTGCGAGCTCTGATGCTGTATGACTTAACGTAAGACTTGGCTTGATCAATTCTTTAAAAAAAGGTATGACAGGTTTTTCGTGAAGTACTAAAAAAGGCCAGTCAGGATTAGCCAATGCAGCTTTGCCTATTGAAATAAAATCGGCTTGGTTGCTTTCAATTAAAGTCTCGGCTAAATTTAGGTCATGTAAACCACCGTTTGCGATGACCGGAACGCCCGTCAATTTTTTAGCAAGACCTGTTGAGGATAGTCCGTCAGGATACAGACATTCTCTGGCCCAGTTTCCGCCTTCGGCAGCTATGTGCAGATAATCAGGCTTGATTTTCGCCACAACATTAAATGTTTCGATTGCCGTTTGTGAGCCGCCAGGCCAGCGATAGGAGAGGTCGTTGACCTTGCTTTCTGACATCCGGATACCGACAATAAAACCTGATGGGACGGCTCCTTTGACGCAATTAAACACTTCTGCTAAAAAACTCAGCCGATTGGAAATGCTGCCTCCATAACGGTCGGTTCGCAGATTCGTGTATCCGGTGAGAAACTGATCGAACAAGTATCCGTTTGCAGCATGAATTTCAACCCCATCAAATCCTGCTTTTATGGCGAGTTTAGCTGCATTCAGATATCCTGTTTTTATGTGCTGCAAATCGCTTTCGGTTATTTCTTTGGGGATAGGAAATGTTCCGGTAAGACCTCCGGGTTCGGTTGATCTTTTCCCGATGGGTTTTATGGAAGAAGGAGCTATGGTGCTCTCGTGATATTGAGAAAGGGCTCCGGCGTGCATAAGTTGCGCAATGATCAAACTCCCTTCGTTATGGACCTGTTCGACAACTTTTTTCCATCCCTCCATTTGGTTTTCGTCGGTAAGTCCCGGCTGATTTTGGTCGGATTGGCTAAATAAGGTGTCGGTGTAGGTTCCCTCGGTAATAATTACGCTAAATCCTCCTTTGGCGAAAGCGTGGTAATATGCTGCCATTTCATCGGTTGGCACCCCTTCGGGTGTAGCACTTCTTCTGGTCATCGGCGCTACAATTAATCTGTTATTGAGCCTGTGGCCGCGTAACAACATCGGATCGAATATGCTGCTTTTTAACATTGTTTCGGATTTTATCTTAATCCAAAATTAAATGCGGAGGCAGGTAGTGGGCGTATAACTAGTTTAATATTTCGGCCTGTAATTATTTATTTTCGCCCTTAGCAAGATTTTTTCGGATCTGACTGAGGAATACCGGTGAGATTCCAAGATAGGAGGCGATATGTTTTTGAGGCAAACGTTGTTCAAGTGTCGGATATTTCCGGATAAGTGTTTTGTACAATGCTTCACCATTCATGGAGATAGAATTCAGGATACGTTGATTTTGGGCGATGGCGGAGTTTTGGTCCAATATCCGCCAGAATCTTTCAAAGGCCGGAATATCTTTGTAGAGTTGGTCAAGGTTTATTTTGTCTATTTGAAGAACAACAGAGGCTTCCTGAGCGATAATATTTCGTGTCGAAGGAATTTGTTGCAGCATACTCGTCGAATCGGTGATCCACCAATCTTCAAAAGCAAAATGTAGCGTGTGGTCGTTTCCCTTTTCGTCAATGGTAAATGAGCGGAGGAAACCCTTGCAGACAAAAGTTTCATGATTACAGATTTGTCCCTGTTCGAGCAGATATTGTTTCGGAAGCAATTGTTTTACTGTCAGAAGGGAACAAAAATATTGTTGCTGTTCCACTGTCAGTTCAATACGTTTTAACACATGACGAATAATAAATGCATGTAAGTTCGATGTTTTCTTGATGATACCCATTGATCTGAAAACTTGATATTGAAATTAATTTACCAATGTTTACCAGTTAAACAAAAGCGAAGAGAAAATAAACTTGTATACAACAAAGCCGGTCTTGATTGCTCAAAACCGGCTTTGTTATTATTCTATTGTGGTTTAACCTTACAGAGATCTCTTTACTTCACGTAATTCGAAACTTTCTATAATGTCACCAACTTCTATGTCATTGTAGTTTTTAATACTCAAACCACATTCATAACCATTTCTAACTTCCTGAACATCATCTTTGTAACGTTTCAGCGAGTCGATTTCACCCGTTAGAAGTACAATACCGTCACGAACGATACGAATCTTGTTGCTTCGTTTCACGAAACCATCCGTAACATAACACCCAGCAATCGTACCGATACGGCTGATTTTGAAGACTTCACGAATCTCGATATTACCAGTGATAATCTCTTCGATCGTTGGTGCAAGCATACCTGTCATCGCATCCTTAATCTCGTCGATTGCACTATAAATTACAGAGTAGTGACGAATTTCGATCTGATCCTGTTCCGCCATTTTCTTCGCATTAGCAGAAGGACGAACCTGGAACCCAACGATGATCGCATCAGCAGCAATCGCAAGGTTAACATCCGATTCAGAGATCTGACCAACCGCTTTATGGATGATATTAACCTGAACCTCATTGGTTGAAAGCTGCAATAACGAATCCGAAAGTGCCTCTACCGATCCATCCACGTCACCTTTGATAATCAGGTTAAGCTCACGGAAGCTACCAATTGCCTTACGGCGTCCGATTTCTTCCAGTGTAATGTGCTTACGGGTACGGATGGTTTGTTCACGTTGGATCTGCTCGCGTTTCACAGCGATGTCACGTGCATCACGTTCGTTTTCAAATACATTGAAACGATCACCTGCCTGCGGCGCTCCGTTCAAACCAAGCAGCTGAACCGGCATAGATGGCCCGGCAGTTTTAAGTTTACGACCCAAATAATCGGTCATCGCTTTTACTTTACCGAAATGCGCACCTGCTAAAACCACATCACCCACTTTCAGAGTTCCTGTCTCAACAAGGATCGTTGTAACGTATCCACGTCCTTTATCCAAAGATGCTTCAACAACACTACCGATCGCACGACGGTTAGGGTTTGCTTTCAGTTCAAGTAATTCTGCTTCCAGAAGCACTTTTTCCAAAAGAAGATCAATACCTAAACCAGATTTTGAAGATATTTCCTGAGTTTGGTACTTACCACCCCATTCTTCTACCAATATATTCATGTTAGCAAGTTCCTCACGTATTTTTTCCGTGTTAGCACCCGCTTTATCTACCTTACTAAATGCAAATACAATAGGTACACCTGCAACTTGTGAGTGATTAATCGCCTCACGTGTTTGTGGCATGATACTATCGTCCGCAGCAATTACAATAATTACAACGTCGGTAACTTTCGCTCCACGGGCACGCATCGCTGTAAAGGCTTCGTGACCCGGTGTATCAAGGAATGTAACCTGTTTGCCGGTTTTTGTTTTAACACTGTATGCACCAATGTGCTGTGTGATACCTCCCGCTTCACCGCTGGCAACATTTTCCGAACGGATATAGTCAAGAAGAGAAGTTTTACCGTGATCGACGTGACCCATGATCGTTACGATCGGAGCTCTTTCTACAAGGCTTTCTTCTGTATCAACTTCTTCAACAACGTCGTTTTGAACTTCCTCTTCTGCTGAGATAAAGGCAACTTCAAATCCGAATTCATCGGCGATAAAGGTGATGGCTTCGGCATCGAGACGCTGGTTGATCGAAACGAACATACCCATGCTCATACAAACCGAAATTACCTCCTGAACAGTAACTTCCATCAAAGAAGCCAGGTCATTCGCTGAAACGAATTCCGTTACGCGAAGTACTTTTGTTTCTTCAATTCCGTCTGCGTTTGGATCGTTCTGATCTGCACGGTCACGACGGCGAAGTCCTTTTCCACGTGCTGCGGTACGGGTATTACCTCCACCCATACGAGCCATTGTGGCCTTGATGTTATCAGAAACTTCTTTGTCAGAAACTTCTTCTCTTTTTCCTCCTCTGCGGTTGTTGTTACGGCCTTTGTTAGCAGCCGCTCCTCCACCTGTATTGGTATTTCCGGTTGTTCCGGCAGCAGGCGTAGTACCTGTGGTTCCGGCTGCTGGTCTTGTATTACCGGTATTTGTATTGGTTGTATTAGCCGTTCTTGGAGCGTTTTGATTAGGAGCTCCGTTTGGCGTTCTTGATCTGTTGTTATCCCTGTCTCTGTTAGCTGGAGCTCCGGGTGTCGTTGTTGTTCCTGTTGCTGGTGTGGTTGCAGGAGCGCCTGGAGTGGCTGGTCTTACTTCAACACCGTCACGGATACGCTTTCTCTTGCGACGACGTTTTTTATCTGATGCCGAATCGCTTGATGCTACCGGGTCTTTCTTTTTGATCCGGTCAGAAGGCAGTTCAATTTTACCAACAACCCGAAGACCGCGAAGCTGCTCACCGCGTGCTTCAATCAATTCAGATTCATTAGATTCTGGTGTTGCAGAGCTGCTTTCAGCAACTGGCTTGTTTTCAGCAACAGGAGGGGTAGTTTCTTTTACGGGAGTTTCCACCGGTTTTGACTCTTCTTTTAGAGTAGGTGGCTTCACTTCGGCAACGGGTTGTACCGGGGCCACTGGTTCCGGTTTTTCAACTACTACCTCTTTTTCAGCAACTAGCTCTTTCTTTGGTTGTTCGATAATTGTATTTTCAACAGGCGGTGTTACCACCGGCTGTGGTTCTTGCTTCACTTCCTGTACTTTCACAGGCTCCACTTCCTTCACCTCAGCTTTTGGCTCAGGTGTTACAACAGGCTGTGGTATTTCAGGTTTAACCTCCTTCACTACTTCCTGAACAGGCTCTGGTTTTGGCGCTGTAACCGGTCTCTTTGCGTCAAGATCGATTTTTCCAACCACTTTGATCCCCGGAAGTCTGTTTTCCAAAGCAGGTGTATTTGATTCTGCTTTTTCTTCTGCCTGAGGTTTTTCTTCAATAGGTTTAGAGGGCGAATTACGGAAATACAAAATTCCGTCAACGTCACTTTTCAGTTTTTCTTCCTTCACTTCGACTGCCGGTTCCGAAGAAGTATTTCTCGGAGACCATGAAGCTTTAAGATCCTCAGATTTGAAGTCTTTCGCAAGAAAATCAATTTGATCCGAATTAATTTTGGTATTGGGGTTACTTTCCACCTTGTACCCTTTGGCAGACAGGTGATCCACGATCGTAGTAATTCCTACGTTCAGGATCCTTGCCACTTGGCTTAGGCGCATCATTTTATCTTCTGCCATATTAGCAATTTGTAGAAAAAAGTTTTTGCATCCGTGGAAATATAAACACTATGTCAATACCTCCACATATTCTTGTAATTATTCAAACTCTTTGCGAAGGATATCCAGAATATCTTCAACGGTGTTTTCTTCTAAATCAGTCCGTCGAACAAGTTCCTCTTTATTAAGCGCTAAAACACTCTTAGCGGTATCCAATCCTATTTTGTGCAACTCGCTGATCATCCACGCGTCGATTTCATCCGAGAATTCAGAAAGATCCACATCTTCGTCATTCTGTTCTTCAATGTCGCGGAAGACATCAATTTCCATTCCAACCAGCTTACCAGCCAGTTTGATATTTTGGCCACCTTTACCGATAGCCAAAGAAACCTGATCGGGTTTCAGGAAAACTGATACACGTTTTGCCTCACGGTCAATCTGCATTGAACTTACTTTTGCAGGGCTTAAAGCACGGCTGATAAGCAGTTCCAGGTTGTCCGTATAATTGATCACGTCAATATTTTCATTACCCAGCTCACGAACGATCGAGTGAATCCGTGAACCTTTCATACCTACACAGGCACCCACCGGGTCAATGCGGTCATCGTATGATTCAACGGCTACTTTCGCACGCTCACCCGGCTCACGAACGACACGTCTTACAGAGATAATTCCGTCATAAATTTCAGGAATTTCTACTTCAAACAGGCGTTCAAGGAAAACAGGAGATGTTCTGGATAAAGTGATTTTCGGTGTTCCGTTATTCATTTCCACTTTATGGATCACTGATTTAACAGATTCACCTTTACGGAAACGGTCTTTCGAAATTTGCTCAGTACGTGGAAGAGAAAGTTCGTTTCCTTCACCGTCCATAATGATCACTTCGTGGCGAAGCGTCTGGTAAACTTCGCCTGTAATCATTTCGCCAACCTGATCCTTGTACTTTTCGTACATGATCTCCTTTTCCATATCTTTAATTTTCTGGATAAGGGTCTGGCGTGCTGTTTGTACAAGGCGACGACCGAATTCAACCAATTTCACTTCTTCCGCAACTTCCTCGCCGACTTCAAAGTCATTCTGAATCTTACGCGCTTCGGCCAGAGGTATTTTATTGTAATCCCAGATATCTTCGGAATTGTCGTCAACAATTTCACGTGTGCGCCACATTTCGAGGTCACCGCTCTCCGGGTTAATGATTACATCAAAATTATCATCAGTGCCGTACTTTTTACGAATCATTGTACGAAATACTTCTTCCAAAACGCTGATCATCGTTGGACGATCAATGTTCTTTGAGCTGGCAAACTCCGCAAATGACTCAATTAATATTCCGCTATCCATTGTAATGCTTAAGAATATTTGCTGATACTAAGTTATACATAATATATAATTTCCTGCAAATCAGATTGAAATGATAATCTGATCTATAAGTTTTTAAACGAGATTTCAACAAGTGCCTTCGATATCTGATCCACAGGGATCTCACGTTTCAGCGATGCTTCATCTACCGGTACTTTCGATTTTTTCTTGGGTTCTGGCAATTGAAGCGTTATCTCATTTTCTTTTGCTTCTGTCAACTGACCTGAAATTATTTCTCCTGTTTTTAAGGTAACCTTTAAATTTCTCCCAAGGTTTTTTAAATACTGGCGCAGAAGAACCAGAGGCTGGTCTAAACCAGGCGAAGAAACTTCCAGAGTATATGCGTCGGTGAAAATTTCCTGTTCTTCCAGTTGTTTCGCAAGTCTGCGGCTGATGGACGTACATTCCTGAATGGTAATACCTTCGTCCTTATCGACGAGAATAGTTACTTTCTGGCTCACCTTTGAAGCCTTTATCTGAATATCCACCAGAAAATAATTGCCTTCTTCCAAAAATGGAGCCAGCAAAACTTCCAAATGTTCTTTTATTGTCATGTAAGATGTACTACAAATAAAAAAGGGGATCAAATACCCCCCTCAATCAACCGATCAAACTCGAATTATTATGCAAATGTAAAACTTTTTTATGATTTGTACAAACTCTTGGAGAAGTGTTCTTTATTCGAAGTGTTCGTCTATTTTTGTGGAAGGATTGAAATCATAGCACATTGTGAAAGGATTGAAAGGTTTTTTTTGGCTTTTGTTTAAGTGTTTCGGGGCTTACAGTTTGTTGGTGTACGCTTTAACGTACTGGGTACCCACGCCGCATTGGGCCGCGGGTTTTTTAATGATGTCTCTCCCGGTTGCTATTATTGTCAATTTATTCTTTTTTGTATTCTGGATTTTTGTTGATGCCAAAAAATCACTGGCACCATTATTCCTTATTTGCCTTGGTAGCGTTTTTCTTCCGAGGACTTATCAGTTTTCAAAAAGCGGCGAGGAAGTAGATAAAAAGAAAGCTGGTGAATTTAAAGTAATTAACTACAACGTTTATGGTTTCTGGGTTACTGGAAGGCACACAAGAGAAGATGATGCCAAGACGGATAAAATGAAGGATTGGCTGGTAGAGCAAGACGCAGACATCTTGTGCATGCCGGAATTCACAAATGAGCCGAGCATTTCTTCTTTTAGAAATATACAATATTTTAAGAAAGCTGGTTACAAGTACTACAATACTTTGCGTGGTGCAAAAATAAAAGATAACAGCAGTTTGCATACGCTGGTCATTTTCTCAAAATATCCGATCGTTAACCACAAGGAGGCCGCTTTTGAGCAGCAGAATGGATTGATGTATGTTGATGTTGTTGTCCGCAAGGATACGGTCAGGGTTATTGGGGTACATCTTTATTCGATGTCATTGAAGTTGAAAACGCTGGTAAGTCAGAAGGAAATTGCCGGTATCAAACGAGAGACTAAGGGGACCTTCAATCGTATGAAAAATGGATTCTCTGCTCGTTTTTCAGAGATAGAGTTAATGGAAACCTGGATAAGAGAATCTCCCCATCCGGTGATTCTCTGCGGCGATTTTAACGAAACACCTTACAGTTATTTCTACGGGCGTACCAGGCGTTTGTTGAAAAATGCTTTCGAGGAAAAAGGAGAGGGGTTTGGTTTTACGTATAATAAAATACCCTGGTTTATACGGATCGACAACCAGTTTTACGATGACAAGAAGTTAACACTCTACAATTTTAAAACCTGGAAGAATATTAAATACTCCGACCATAATCCAAGTATCGGGACGTATTCAGTTAAGCGTGAGCGGTAAAGAGCACAATAATTAGGAATTTATAAATCAAAAAAACCGGCAATAACTTCAAAAGTTATTGCCGGTTTTTTTGATTTATAAGAAAACAGCTTAACGCTGATAGGTGATTTTTAAACTGTCAAGCTCCGGTATTGAAACGGATGGAGGGAAAACTCCTTTTCCCAGTTTATCAACCACAAGCTTACCTATAGAGAGCGCCTGTTCTTCTGTTTTGAACCCGCTATTGCCTGGCAATCCGGGGATATTTCTCTGCTCAATGATCGCAACGGTATCCTGATAAATGCGGTAACCCCACGTGCTGTCTACGGGAATTGCGGACACCTTGTAATTGCGAAGACCTTCGCTGTTAGAATTTTCTTTCTTCGTATTACACGATGAAATGAAAATTGTTACTGCGAAGGTCCAGCTGCAAATCAGAGCAAATCTGAAATTTATTGATTTTTTAATCACTTCTTAGTTATCGTCGTCGTCAACTGCTGCGTCAGGATTGAAGCCCCAGAAATCGTCAACAGGTGTTGAGTTAGCATATCCTGTACCAAAGTAACCAACATTTTTAATTACAAAACCTGCCGCATTTCCTCTTCCTGTACCTTCAAAGCTGGTTTTTTCAATCCAGATGTCAGTAGTTGGATTCCATTCCCAGCAATCGCTTCTGTTACCTGCTCCACCTACGATGTAAGCTTTTTCGTTGATAACCAATGCAAATGCATCCGAGCGCACTGGTGGAAAATCTCCGTTATCATCATTGAATACAGTTTTCTGTGTCCATGCACCTTTACCGTTTGCTCCACCTGGTGTAAACTGATACAGATCTCTTACAGTAGCAGCAGAGTTGTTTACACCAAAACCGATGTATCCGGAAGATCCAATTGTAAACGCTGTCGAACTTCTTCTTTTGCCACCGATGAAAGTTGCAACCTCAGTCCATGCGTCCGTAGTTGGGTTATACTCATAAAAATCCTGATACAAACCAGAAGCATTATATCCTAAACCAACATATCCTTTGTCTCCAACAGAAAATGCAGAAGCATACTGACGGGCAACCCCACCAAAATCAGCTACCGCTTTCCATTTGTTGGTTGTAGGATCATACTGGAAGAAATCTTTTTTATAACCATTGTTGTTTTCAGTTGTTTTGATACCGTCAAATCCAGTACCAACATAACCTTTTCCGGCAGCAACGAAAGCAACAGCGTCAGTTCTTGCAACACCAGGGAAAGCCGCAACCTGTTTCCAGATTTTGTTGTCCGCATCATATTGCCAGAAGTCATTTACTCTCGGCACGCTCTCGTTGGTATATCCGCCTCCGATATAACCTTTGTTGTCTATTGTAAAGCTTACTGCTCCATAACGGGGAATACCTCCGAAGGAAGGCATATCTTTCTTATACCAGTTTCCAACTTTGTCAGGATCAGAATCACTACCACATCCGAATTGAATTAGTGCAGTTGAGGCGATTAGAAGGGTTAACGATGACTTTTTTAAGGTATTAAACATGAAAAAATTCTGGTTTGACTAATTAATACAAATGAAAACAAAAATCGTGGTACACTAGGGATAAAAAAAACAATTGCGATGAATTGGCCGAATGTGTAGATGAAGAGACATTTTGACCAAATCTACTGCAAACATAACATCTTGGAATTGCTTAGAAAAATTATATATTTACTTTTTGTCTAAAAGTTTCATAATAACCATCACTGATAGGTACTGTAATTTGACCGATTTTGATGCGCTGGCTTCTGATAATATCTATTTTATCTATCGAAACGATATAAGATTTATGTACCCGGAAGAACTGACTTCGGGGTAACTTTTCCTCTAACGATTTCATTGTCATTCTGGTAACAACCGGGTTTAGCTGATTCACAAAGTAGATTTTAAGATAATCTTTCAAACCTTCGATATAACTTACATCCGATAATTTTATTTTTACAAGCGCGTAATCAGACATAACAAATAAATATTCCTGATTGACAAAATGCTCATCCACTGCGTAGTTTTTTCTGTCCCGAAGGCTTAGCAGACTGAATAATTCGTATGCTTTGTCTGACGCTTTTAGAAAACGTTCCTTATTGAACGGCTTTAATAAATAATCGAGTACATTCAGGTTAAAGGCTTCTAACGCAAAATTGTCACAAATTGTTGTGATAATAATTCTGGTATTGTAAGAAAGACTTTTTAAGAAATATAAACCTTCGATACCTAAATTTTCTATATCTAAAAATAGAATATCTACTTTCTGCGTTCTAAGCATGTCTGCTGCATCTTCGGAAGTAGAATAGGTACCTAACAATTCGAAAAAAGGAATGCTGTTAATGTGCTGACTCAAAACTTTCAGATCCGGTTCTATTTTATCAATAACAATACAGTTTATCTTCCTCATATGTACTTTAAAATGCAATTTCGGATGTAATATAGAGTTATACGTGGTAACAGACAATTTTGTTGCATTTAATTTTGGTCTACACATTTTGCCTGTTTGTCTAATTCCTTTTGTTATTCAGGTTTATATCTGATATTTTTGCATTTTTACTGTTCTTGCGCTAAATGAAATTTAATTATTGTTTTTCTAAAAGACTATTTTCGCCGGTTTCCAGCATCCTTGCAGGATTATATTTGTGCGTTTCAATATCAGGTTGTCAGTCAGGAGATGAAATAGTTTCGCTCGAACAGCGGAATCCTGATGACTTTCTTGTTCTTTTTTCCGATACCAGCACTGTTAAGCTCTCAACGGTAGCTTTTGATTCCACGATGACAGGCGGTGCCAGTCGAATGTTGGCTGGTCGTTTTGAAGATCCCTACTTGGGGAAAATGCACTCGACAGTATTTTTTCAGCCTACTTTGGAAAATGTCTTTACACTTCCGGAAAAGGCTGTGTATGACTCGCTCGTATTAAAGTTGGCTTACGATAAGTATTATTACGGTGATACGACTAAGACGCTGAATTTTTCTGTGCATACGCTTCAGGAGGATATTTTGACAAAAAGTGTTTATTTCAATAATAGCACCACTCCTTTTGACGCAACACCAATTGGAACCAAAAGCTTTAAGCCTACGCCGAATGCGACTAATTCGCTTAGAATTAAGTTGTCTGACGTGATCGGGAAAAAAGTTTTTAACGAAAGCGCTGCGAATTTGTTAACTAACAATGATCAGTGGATAAATATTGTTAAGGGTTTAATGGTTGTATCGGGTGCTAAGGATAATGCATCCGTAGTCGGTTTTAAGACTGGGACAGGCGCGCCGAGTGACAGTACTGTTGTAGAACTTCATTATCATACAGATGTTAAAGATGGTATAACAAGAGGGGTCGGTACATTTAATATCAAGGCTGATTACAACCAGATCGGGGCGGACAGAAGTGGTACGGACTTGACGAAGTTGCCAACATCGAATAGAATTTCCTTGCCTTCGGCGCAATCTGGTGAAAAGGTATTTATTCAGGCGGGTGTAGGCTTAATGGCACGTGCGGATTTTCCGACAGTAAGAAATTTAAAAGATGTAAAGTACTCTGTCCCGAACAGGGCATTTTTAAGGGTTACACCGTATAAAAATTCAATTGTAAAAGGTATTTTTGGAGCACCTCCAACGGTGTATGTTTATCTTTGCGATAAAAATAACCAGCTTTATACACAAAGTGGTGCGGTTGTACCCTTGCTTGATCTGGCCGGAAAAGCGGTTACCGGTACCTATATCAATGATTTGGTTACCAACAAGGAATATTATTTATTCGATGTGAGTGCCCAATTTACCACGATACTGGCAAGTTCATCGTCTGAAACCAATGGTCTGTTGTTTGTAACGGATCCCTTAAACAGCGGAACTTATCCGGAACACCCGTCTTTTTCACAGAGTCATACACGCCTTGTCATCGGAAGCCAGCAAAACACGGTAGAGCCGGGCGTGAAACTTGAATTGTATTATACGACATTAAGACCGTAACGGGTTGATAGTGAGTAATTATATCAACAAAAAACGGATGCGGATTATCTGCATCCGTTTTTTGTTGATCATGTTTTTTAAATCAAAATTATTTTACATAATATATCCGTCTTTCGGCAGAATTTTATCCGGGATTAACGGCGCTTCAATGAGTTGAAGCAGGTTAATTTCTATGGTGCGCGAGAGGGAAGTCATTGGTATATCGTTATGATTTCCCTCAAATGGACTTTGCATAACATAGGAAATTCCTTCCACGTAGAAAAACAGAAAGGAGATCAGAAAGGTGATCGGAATAGCAATTCTTCCGATGCTGTCGATCAGTCCCATTGGAAGGATCAGCGTAAAAAGAAAGATGATAAAGTGTACAAAAAAGCTGTACTGGGTCGGGAATATTGTATTTTTTATTCGCTCACATTGACCCATCGCGTCACAAAGCCGGCCTAAGGTATCGTCTATATTTTGGAAAAACAGGGGATGGAGGTAACCTTTGTCGTAAGCGTCATTAACGCGTTGCTGTATCAGAAATAAAATCGCGTTTGGGATATTGTCGTGTCTGGAAACGAATTCGAGCTCCTGCTCGCTTAAATGCAAATTAGCACTGACAAGCACCGGATCTCTTCGCAAGCTATTGCAAAGTGCATAACACCATGCAATCTGAAGATGTGTGATGTTTTGAACAATTTCTTTTTGTTCTTCGGGTTCGGTTTTGATAAATGCCAGCGACTGGCGTATCAAAGTTCTGCTGTCATTGACAATCGCTCCCCAGGATTTGCGTGCTTCCCACCAGCGATCATAGGCCGAGTTGGTCCTGAAACCAAGCAGGAGTGATAACGCAGTCCCGACAATGGAAATGATGGAGAGCGGAAAGACGAGAAAATGCCATTGATGATATTGATACAAATAAAAAACGATGGCGGCATAGGCGGTTACCGCAAGCACACCTGGCCAGATGCCTTTCAAAAGGCGCCAAATTGAGAATACTTCTTTTACGTACATTTAGGTAAAGTTATTTCGTAATAAGTCAGTTTTAGATCTTAAATAATTATACCAAAAAGTCTTACGATCAGGTTAACATTGACAAGGCATTGTCAATCGCCGCCGCATTTTTCCAAAGAAACATATAAAAAAGAGATACGCTGACGGATATCAGATTGCCTATCGGATAGAGCCTAAATCAATTTCATTTTTTTTGTAATAATATTTAGCCACAACAGAAAATATAAACAAGAGAATGATCTCGCTAATGATCATGATGGCTATTATGACTAATATTTTCATCGGCGATATATGTTAGGACTTCCTTGATGGCGAAATACTCCTCTATTTTAAGACTTTTTTTTCTTTTCCATATCTGCGACCTCGTTTTTTCCAGTTCTTCGGCAACCTTTTCGTAATCCGGATTTTTAAGAAAACTGGAAACCAGGCTATAATCTTTGCCCATTCGCCAGTCATCAACCATGCGCTGATAAATCATGATGGCGTTATTTAATGCTGCACTGGCAGGTTTATTCCGTAAGCTAAAAAAATATCTTGAATTTGTGATTTTTGTTTGAGTCAGAGCCTCCCGTGCCTGCGTAAGGCCTTCTCCCAGCATACCATATGCAATTTCTTTATTGATTGGGGTGTCGATTCTCCCTTCAAAAACAACAAAACGCAGCGGAAATCCATATGCTTTGTGGATAATATTCTCCTCGATATGAAACAGCAACGCAATGGCAGATTCGATATTTTTGGCAACCCCCTGAAACTCGTCTCCCAGTGTGATTGTCAGCGGAGATAATAAATATTTTTTAAGATGGACGTTTGTTTCGTCAGTCACTTCTTTGAAATTATCCATTAACGTCTGCTGATCAGACTTTCTACTGCTGACAATATCGGCCATCAGGATAATGTAATCTTTCGTTTTCATCAGAAACCAGGCGGTTTATTAACAATGTTTATATCAAATACTGAAACAAATTAATTGTAGAAAATGAGTAAAGGCTGTGTATGGAAATTCTTTTAGAAGTACCGTTCAGTAGTGAGTTGTCCAGGATCAGATGGGTGAAAAACAACGCAGGCGCGAAGCTCTAAGCCCCGCGCCTGCGTTATATTATTTTTTCTTTTACACTACAATCTGGACTCTCTGGCTTTTCTTCTTTCCTTTTGTTTGTAGGCAATTTTTTCAATCGCTACAAAAAGTACAGGAACTACAAAGATTGCAAGGGAAGTCGCGGCAAGCATCCCGCCGAATACAGTCCAGCCGATGGTCTTACGCGATTCGGCTGCTGCACCACTTGCAAAGGCCAGCGGAAGTACCCCTAAAATAAAGGCAAGCGAAGTCATGATGATCGGACGAAGACGTAACTGTACCGCCTCAAGAGTCGCCTTCACAAGCTCCATACCGGAATCTACCCGTTCCTTGGCAAATTCCACAATCAGGATCGCATTTTTCGCGGCGAGACCAATCAGGGTAATCAAACCGATCTGCGCATAAATGTTATTGGTAAGATTTGGCAGGAATGTAAGTGTCAAAATCGAACCAAATGCACCTATAGGCACCGCAAAAAGTACAGAGAACGGAATCGACCAGCTTTCGTATAACGCTGCAAGGAACAGGAATACGAACACAATCGAGATCGCAAAGATCGTTGTGGTACTATCACCCGCTTTTATCTCTTCACTACTCATACCCGAGAATTCATAACCATAACCAGCTGGCAGGGAAGTGGCAGCCACTTCTTTCAGAGCCGTAATGGCCTGGCCGCTACTGAATCCTGGTTTTGGCGTACCGTTGATTTCCACCGCACGATAAATGTTATAGTGAGAAATCAAAGCAGGGTTTTCAACGACACGTGAGCTTACGATCGACGAAAGAGGAATCATATTGCCAGCCTTATTGCGGACATAAAACTTGTTGATCTGTTCGATATTTGAGCGGAAACTACTGTCTGCCTGCACCATAACCCGGAAGTTACGGCCGTAAAGGTTAAAGTCGTTTACATAAGTACTACCAAGCAAAGTTGACAACGTATTGAAGACATCGTTAACCTGCACACCTAATTTCTTGGTCTTGTCACGATCCACATCAATCTGGTAAGAAGGTGTTTTCGCGTTAAAGAAAGTATAGGCAAATCCGATTTCAGGACGTTTGTTAACCTCAGCCAGGAACTTCTGGGTAACGGCTTCAAACTTCTTGATATCATCCGTACTGGTGGTCTGCTGTAACTCAAATGTAAAACCTGACGTCTGACCTAAACCAGGGATCGCGGGAGGGGCAATGGCAAGTACACGTGCCTCTTTAATATCGCCGGTCCGTTTCTGAATTTCTTTGATTACAGCCTGTACGTGGTGTTCTGCACCTTTCCGGTCGGCCCATGGATGCAAACTTACAAACATGGTACCTACGTTGGCTTTGTTTGAGAAACTGATCACGTTAAGCCCCGCAAGTCCACCCACTGTTTTGATTTCAGGGATTGCAGAAACACGTTTCATAATCTCTTTAATCATTTCAATGTTACGCGTTGTCGAAGCGGCTTCCTGCATTTCATATGTTACAAAAAGACGGCCTTCATCTTCGACAGGGATAAATCCTGACGGTTTGGTTTTGAAAAGATAAGTCAGACCAACAATCAGACATACCATCATGATGATCACATAAGGCGTACCCTTGATCCATTTCGAAACACCTCTTGTATAAGAGTGAGAAACTTTGTCGAACCAGGCGTTAAACTTGTCGAAGAATTTTTCAAGCAAATTCTTTTTCTCATCAGCGCCTTTGGTCGGTTTCAGCATCATCGCACAAAGTGCAGGTGTCAATGAAAGTGCAACAAATGCGGAAAGAAGAACAGAAACCGCAATGGTGATAGCGAACTGCTGATAAAGTCTTCCAACAATACCGGGAACAAAACTTACCGGAACGAACACGGCCGCAAGAATAAGGGCGATCGCGATTACCGGGCCGGAAATTTCTTTCATAGCCTTTTCCGTAGCTGCTTTTGGAGAAAGCCGACCGTGATCAATGTTATGCTGGACGGCCTCCACAACCACAATCGCATCATCCACCACAATACCGATTGCGAGTACGAATGCAAAGAGTGTCAGTGTGTTGATCGTAAAACCAAACGGAATAAAGAAGATAAACGTACCGATCAAAGAAACAGGGATCGCCAGAATCGGAATCAAAGTTGCACGCCAGTTCTGAAGGAACAGGAATACCACAATAACCACCAGGATCATCGCTTCTGCGAAAGTATGAAGTACTTCCTCAATAGACACCCGTACAACAGACGCCGTTTCAACCGGTATTACGTAGTCAATATCTTTCGGGAAAGTCTTTTTCAGCTCCGTAAGCGTTTTCATTACACCATCGTAGGTGTCAAGTGCGTTGGCACCCGGCGCCTGATAGATCAAAACGAACGCAGCAGGTTTTCCATTCACGAAGGCGTTACTGCCGTAATCAAATTTACCCAGTTCAACACGGGCAACATCTTTCAGGTATACAAGACTTCCTTCTGCCGGCGAAGAGCGAACAATAATATTTTCAAACTGCTCTTTTGTATTCAAACGGCTGTTTGTAAGCACGCTATATTCAAATGCCTGTTTGTTTGGCTGAGGGTTTCCACCGACAGTACCCGCTGCAATCTGCAAGTTTTGTTCAGCAAGTGCTGCTGAAATATCACTTGGCGTCATTTGCAAGCTGGCCAGTTTTTCAGGATTCAACCAGATACGCATACCAAAATCATCTGCACGGGAAACGATATCCCCCACACCTTTTACACGCTGCAAGGCATCTTTCAGGTAAATGTTGGCATAGTTACCAATAAACTGAGAGTTGTGCGTTCCGTTTGGCGAGTAAAGTGCCAAAGCGATCATGATACTAGGCTGTCTTTTACGAACCGTCAAACCAAGTCTTTTTACCGCATCTGGAAGTGCAGGTTCTGCCACACTCACACGGTTTTGTACGTCAAGCGCTGCAATGTTAACATCTGTACCGATGTCAAAAACTACGTTAATACTGCTTTGTCCGCTACTTGTACTGTTTGACGACATATAACTCATGCCCGGCGTACCGTTAACCTGGGTTTCAATGGCGGTGGTAGTGGTCTGCTCCACCGTCTGGGCATCCGCGCCGGTAAAGTTACCGGATATGGTAACTGTCGGAGGCGTTACGTCCGGATACTGCGCTACGGGTAGGGTTGTTAATGCAATAAGCCCGACGAGCACGATTACAATCGAGGTAACGATTGCCGTAACGGGCCTTTTAATAAAAATATCTGCAATCATTTTTTTAGTATTTAAGGGAATCAGAAGGAGTCTAATGCCTTAACAGGCAAAAATCCCGTTTAAACTTATCTTGCTGATGGGGCGCCAGCAGCAGGAGCTGGTGCGGTTTCCGTTTTAATTGTTGCTCCTTCACGTAAATTCTGAACACCTTCTACGGCGATCTTTTCTCCCTCTTTCAAACCTTCTTTCACAATGATATTGCTGCCAATCGGCTGACCTAAAACAAGTCTTCTCTGGCTTACCTTGCTGCTGTCGCCGGCAACGTATACAAAGAACTCACCCAACTGCTCCGTAACGGCTTTGTAAGGAATGACAACAGATTTGGCTGAACCGTTATTCAATACGCGAACCGTTCCGGTCATCCCCGCACGAAGCAAATTGTCGTTATTCGGGAAAACAAGACGTGTTTTGATGGTTCCGGTCTGTGGATCAACAGCGCGGTCGATCAACTGAATTTTACCAGGGTAAGGATAGATATCCGTTCCGAAGGCCAAAGTGAAAGTAGAATCTTTACCATTGCTGTTTTTCAAAAGATTGGTAAAACGGAAAATTTCTTTTTGGTCTACATTGAAGTCAACTGCAAGCTGTCCATCTGTTGAAACCGTGTTCAAAATCGTTTGTCCGGCCGATACCGCAGCACCAACTTTAACAAGAGAGATTCCGATAACACCATCAAAAGGTGCTACAACTTTAGTGTAACGTACATTTGTCGAAACGGCTGTAATACTTGCCTGTGCTGCATCTGCCTGTTTTTTTGCAACTTCAAGCGCTGCATCGGCATTGTCAACCAGTTGTTTTGCAACAGCGTCGTTTTTGTCAAGCTCATGGTAGCGGTCAGCATCTTTTTGTGCTTTTACTACATTGGCTTTTTGTACATTCAGATTGGCAACCGCCTGCTCATAATTGGCAGAGTAAAGCTGCGCATCGATGGAGTAAAGCAATTGTCCTTTTCTGACACGTGCTCCATCTTTGAAATGCACGCCTGTGATAAAACCTGTCACCTGTGGACGAAGCTCCACCTGATTAAGCGCTGTAACGGAAGCCGGGTATTGATCATGGTAAACGGCATCCATCGTTTTCACTTCTTCCAAAGTCACATTCACCGCCGGAGGTGCCTGCATACCGGCCTGCTGAGCGTCTTTTTTTCCGCAGGAAACCAGTACGAAAACCGATAATGCTGCTGTATAATATTTCATGGTATTTAAAAACATGGTATCAAAGGGGATTTCAATAATTAATAGTTAAGTTGACCAAGGGCTTTTTGTACGTCGATTTTGTTTGCCAAAACCTGATAGAGAGCATTGTAATAATTAATTCTGGCAAGACGAAGGTCGGTTTCAGAGGTAATCACTTCCAGATACGTTTTAATCCCTGACTTGTATTGCAGTTGGATCACATCGTAGACTTCTTTTGCCAGATCCACGTTTTCTTTCTGAGACAGCAGATTTGCAAGGCTTCCTTTGTAGTAGCTAAGTGCATTGGTATATTCTGAATTCACATTCAGTTTCAGGTTCGTGATATCCAGATCTACTCTTTTTACCTGCCATTCCGCTGAATTGATATTTGCCTTACGTTTACCACCCTGATAAAGAGGTAAAGTAAGTGTCAGAGCAGCGAAAGAGTTAGGGAAATTATTTACATAAAGATCACCAAACTTGTTATTTTGATAGTTCAAATTGTAAGCGCCATTGGCAGCAACAGTCGGCAGGAAGCTCATTTTGTTGTATTTCAAATTCGATTCAAGCAATCTTTTCTGAGTGGTTAACTGCTGGAACTCGATTCTTGAAGTAACTTCCGGTGCCTGAAGGGTATCAAGCGCGATCTCTCTTTCCATCTGAAGGCTGTCGTAGCTAATTTTAAGTTCATTGCCCAAAGGATAGCCCATAAGCGATTTCAAAAATTCAACTTTACCTTTCAAGATTTCCTCGTTGCTTTTCTTGGAAGCTTTTGTATTGTTAAGCGAGATCATCGCACGCTTATAATCAATCTTGTCGGTAACACCTGACTTATATTGGTTCTGAGCATCTTTCAGACTTCTTTCCAGACGTACAATATCTTCTGCTGAAACGCGGATCTGCTGCGTAGTTGCCAAAACATCATAAAATGCCTTGGATACATTAACGGCAAGGTCTGTTTTGTTGAAAGATGTATTCTGGTTCGCCTGAAGCAATACGTCACCTTTTGTTCTTCTGGCAAGTAAAACATCTCTGTTGAAAATCGCCTGAGAAACCGTAAACTGGCCGGCAGAAGTATTACTTACCCCAAGTTTTACAGGGTTACCCGCAATTACACTCGTCTGTACAAGAAAGTTATGTTGCAGGTTATAGTTAAAGTTAATCTGCGGATACCAGTCAGCAAGTTTACTTTTAACAGTGTTTTCAGCCACGCGCTCATCAATGATCGACTGCTGAATCAGAGGCTGGTTTTTCATGGCATACTGAATGATATCTTCCAGTGTGCCATTGGCAAGTGTATTCTGTTCCGCATTGCTTTGCTGGTTGGTTATGCCCGTTTGAGCAAAAACCAGCACAGGCGCCAGCAGCAGAAGTGAAATACAGAGTGCTAAAAGCCTGATCGTTTTAGCTTTAAAATAAAAATTCATGAAAAGGGAATGTTAATTTGATAATGAAAAAATGGTGTTGACGAATTTCAGGAGGAGGGGCTTTTAGCATTAACTGCCAATCGCCTCGTTTAATTCCTGATCAAGTATCACCCGAAAGATTTTTTTTAGGTGAGTACTCAGTTTTTGTTTCAGGTGCAGGTCGAGATCCTGCTGCGTTGCTTCTTCCAGACCGTATACCGTGCGGTAAAACGGCTGTGTGCTAATGGCCTGATTGATGGTTCCAAAAAGTGTTGTTGACAGCATGAGAACGTCAACATTTTTTTGAAAAACCCCCAGTTGCTGGCCTTCTTCGATGATACCTTCCATGGCTCTCAGGTTTTTCATCTTCATGGTACGAAGCAGATCGGAAATGATAGGCGTTCGGTTGCCGGTGAGTTGCTCTCTTACCACAATGTTATGAAAACACTGTTTTTCGATAAGCCGCTCAACAACGCCGTCGATCATCAGGTTTACTTTCTGAATAGGGGATAAGTCTGCATTGAGCAGCAGACTTTCAAGACGTGCCAGAAAATCTTTGGACCTGACTTCGAAAAGTGCTTCGATCAGCTTCTCTTTGGAACCGAAATAATACGATATCATAGAGACATTGATATCTGCTTCCTGGGATATGTCACGGACAGAAGTTCCGGAAAACCCTTTTTCGGCAAATAGCTTTTCAGCTACTCCGATAATCTGCAATTGTTTGCTGTTGTATTCCATTGGCTCAGTATCAGACGCCATCAAAGTAAGACCGGGCGCACTAATAACGGATCAAAGGTAGATGTTTAAAAAATTAAATCAAACGTTTGTTTGAAAAAATCAAACAGTTATTTGATTAATAGGAATTAATATTTGTAAAGTGCAAAATTGTACGTAGTACAGGAAGCATTTTTTAAGGTTATAGGGTTAATTCTTCTGTCAGGATCGTTTTCTCCGGCCAGATTTTTTCCAGTACCCATGCAAAGGCAATCACGAGCACGCAGCCAATCAGGTTGAGCCATAGGAATGCCGTCAGGTCTTTCCAATAGCTAAGCACGACGAAAATTTCGCCCAGTACAGCTGCCCAGAAAACGGCTCTTCCGCCAATGTTTTTGAAGTAAAAAGCAACAAGAAATATACCCAGAATAACACCGTAGAAAAGCGAGCCGAGTACGTTAACTGCCTCAATCATACTGCCAAGGCGGCTCGCATACTGTGCAACAAATATGCAGAAAATGCCCCAGAAGAAAGTCGCCCACCGGGAGGCCCGCACATAGTTTCTATCCTGGTCATCTTTATGGTACATGCGTTTGTAAATATCTACTACTGTGCAGGAAGCCAGTGAGTTATATGCCGCAGCAACGGAGCCCATTGACGCCAGCAGGATTACCGCGATTAGCAGTCCGAGCATACCTACCGGAAGGTAATCGATGACAAAACGAAGGAAGATATAATTCACATCATTGACTTCTGCACCGTTGGCTTTTGAAAGTAAAGTCTGCGCTTTTCCACGCACTTCTTTGACATCGTTTTCAATACCGCCCAGGACAATCCGGGATTTGTCAATAGCCGACTCGTCACCCTTATTTAATGCGTCGGTCAATGCCATCACATGCGCATGTTTGCCTTTTTGTATCAAGGCATGCTCAGTTTCAAGTTTCTCAAATTCACTGGCATACTGTGTTTTTTTGATCTTGTTTACTTCCACCTGATTGAAAAAAAGAGGAGGATTGGTAAACTGGTAAAATGCAAAAACCAGCACACCCACAAGCAGTATTAAAAATTGCATCGGGATCTTCAAAAGGCCATTCATAGCCAGTCCCAAACGGCTTTGTCCCTGGGAACTTCCGGTTAAATATCTGCCAACCTGCGACTGATCGGTGCCAAAATAGGAGAGTTGAAGAAAGAAACCGCCGATCAGCCCGGACCATACGTTGTAACGGTTATTCAGGTCAAAGGAGAAATCGATCAGGTTTGTTTTACCCATTTTCCCGGCCACATGAAGGGCGTCGGTGAACGACACATTTTCTGGTAAAAGTTTGACAACCATAAATCCGGCAATGACCATGCCGACCGTTACGATTCCCATTTGCTGAAGATGTGTATGAGAAACTGCCTTGGCACCGCCCGAAACGGTATAAAGCATAACGATTCCACCTGAGATAATATTGGTCCAGGTGATGTCCCAGCCAAGAATGGAGGAGAGAATCAGTGATGGTGCGTAGATGGAAAGTCCCGTTGAAAGACCACGCTGCAAAAGAAAAAGAAATGAAGTCAGCGTGCGTGTGCGAAGGTCAAAACGGCCTTCAAGAAACTCGTAGGCAGTAAAAATTTTGAGTTTATTGAACTTGGGCACGAAGGTGATACAAAGTATCACCATAGCCAGTGGAAGCCCGAAATAAAACTGGACGAAGCGCATTCCGTCCGTATAAGCCTGCCCTGGGGCAGACAAAAAAGTAATGGCGCTCGCCTGTGTTGCCATCAGTGACAATGTCACGTGGTACCACGGCAGGGATTTATTGGCAAGCAAATAGGAATCAATGTTACTGTTTTCCCGGCTTTTGTAAATGCCGTAAGCCACAATGAAAGTAAGGGTAAGAGAAAGTACAATCCAGTCAAGATAGCTCATTCGAAGTGGGTCATGAATAAATAAAAGAGGGCAATAAGAATAACCAGCGTCGCAATCAGAAGTGCGTATAACTGTGGCCAGGAACTTACGAACGGCGGCAAACCATCAAGATCCTCTGGCGGTGTCAGGCCATTTTTTTTATCCATTTTTTAAGAGTTCAGGGGGTAATGCGGGTCATAATATAGCCCGCGACAAAAATAGAACGCTTTTTGGATTGTTTTAGCATATTTTACTTTTCACTTCTGAGAACCAGCATATATTAGGATTTATTAACAAATTAGACCGGCCCGATGACACCTTGGTGTAAAACAGACCGGCCTGTGATTTGCAGACGTTAATTGATGAGGGAACAAATACTTGTTTCAACTATTTCAAGGTGTAACCAAGTTTTAAAGTAGCATAGTCCCGGTTGTTAAATTCCTTTTCATCAATTAAATGAAGTTCGATGGCTACTGAAAACGACATGATGTTAAGTCCGATCCGCGGCGAGAAGCCAAAACGGTTGCCCAGGTTTTTTCTGACTTTGACTACGTTTTCATCCGAAGGGTTATCGCCGGCCGGAAACTCGCCGGTACCCAGAAAATACACCCCGGCACCTAAACCGATGAAGGGTGCGAACCTGTTATTCCAGAGTTTTATGACATCACCCGTCACCGATACAGAGCCAATGGGATCGGCTTTGATCCTGCCGACCGTGGAAAGATAGGATTTCATGAAAGTATATTCTCCACGAAGTCCAACAGCCACATAGTTGGTCAGCCGGTAGGAAGGCTCCAATGAAAGTGACAGTGCAGAGGCATCCAGAAAGTTCTTTTTGTATCGCCAGGTTGTGCCCATGCCAGCCCCCACCTTTATGTTCCATCGTGGCCGGTATTGCAGAAAATCAACCGAGTTTTGATCGTTTGTTAAAGGTCTTAGATTTTCTTCGTTGTTTTGGGCGTGGGCAGCATGGAACAGGCTTGAAAACAGTAAGATATAAAAGGCTTTTTTCATTTTGTATAACGTTGAGATCCGGGGTTAAATAAATTCAGCACGGACATATTTGTCAGATTGACACTCTCCTGATAAATATTCGTACCAGCTATACAGTCAGTTACTTAAATTAATACGGCTTTGTTGATGCGCTTGCGAAATAATGTAAATGCGTTTCGTCGAAGTAATGGAAGTGGTGACAAGAAGAAAATCGGGGCGGGAAACATGGAGGAACAACAAAATTGTTGATAGGCACCCGCTATCACGCTGATGCGTGATTTTGTTTTATATTGGAATATTACAATCGTTAAAATTTTTCAGTTTCTTATTCCGGATTTTCCGACACTTTTCAGAATAGCGTTTTTTGTTGAAAAAATCCCCAGAAAACCACACAGTTTTATCATGGCGAGGATGTGATATGGAAGGAAACGCGAGGCTGTGTGAGATAAAAGCATCAGGAAATTACGACATTTCCTGATGCTGAATGGTAACTGATTAGGAGGGGTTTTGGATTACCTCCAGTATTTCAAGCGACTTCATACCGCCAGGCATTTTCCATTCCACTTTTTCTCCTTTACACAATCCTATCAACGCTGCTCCCATGGGCGTCAGGACGGATATTTTGTTCTCTTTGATGTTGGCAAAGCCGGGCAAAACAATACTGAATTCCATTTCGGTGTTGCTATGCAGTTCACGGACTTTTACATAGGAATTAAGCCGGATGCAACCGGCAGGCAATATATCATCTTCTACGACAATGGCTCTGTTAAGCTCGTAGGATAAAGTCATTTCATGCGTTTTGGCACTGGAAGAAAATTGCTCTGCAAATTGTTTCAGTACGCGGAAGTCTTCTTCTCCAAGAAGAACCGGAGTTTTTAAACTGTCCATAATTATATTTTTTAGGATATGATTTTTTGAAATTAGGGCACATGTAGTCCCGTTTCACGGTTTGTCCAAACCATGAATGAGGTGATGCCTGATTATGAAAATTATTGGCAGATCAGTCAATATCTTTTCAGCACCGGCATTTTGCTGGTAGGCAAAACTGCTGACGTCAAAAAAAGATTGAAATAAAATCTTACCGGAAAGAGTCTTTCCCCGAACCCTGGATCCTAGTAGCGGCCCGGGGCGAGCGTGTTGAAGTCCTTGAAATTTGAAATGAAATAAAGCTTCACACAAAAGCTTTGAAAGGTTAGCTGACCGCACAATAGCAAATATGTACCAACGAAATCAGATGTTCTGTTGGTAAAAATTTTGTGAGGATATTTGAAAAGCGTGTTAACCATATTGGCTAAGTTAAGCTTCATTTACAGACAAAAAAAATTAAAGCAGGAGTAAATGTTTCTTAATTCTTATTTTTTACCGTAACGTTCACAAATCCGGGTTATTAAGAGGCGGGTTATTTGCATGATAAAAACTATTGCCCATACATTGCAAAAAGAATCGTTTGAGTTTAATTGATCATAAAATGAAAAATACGGGTTATTCAGGATCGCCGCTTTCAAAAAAGCTGGGATTGAAAGCCGGTTTCAAAATTCGGCTGATCAATCAGCCCGAATATTATTTTGATCTTTTCGAGGACTGGCCGGAGCATATTGAAATTTCTGAGGAAAGAATCGGCAAAAAGAATTTGATCCATTATTTCGCCAAAGATTTTGAGGAATTGGAAAGAGATTTGTCTGTTTTAAAAGAGGAGATCGAGCAGGATGGAATGATCTGGATTGCCTGGCTGAAGAAAGCTTCGAAAATTGCGACGGATATTAACGAAGATCTTATCAGAAAACTGGCACTGGCTATCGGGCTTGTCGACGTCAAAGTATGTGCCGTGGATCTGGTATGGTCGGGACTAAAACTTGTCATTCCTGTAAAAAACAGAGCGAAAATTTGCTAGCCACCATTTTGAAAAAATGCCCATTTGTTTACAACGATCCTGAGCAGGATACAGCAGGCTGGATTATAGGGAAATAATACTTTACTTTCCTGAAATATTACTGTTAAACACCTTAATCTCTTAAATTTTGAAAAAGTTTTTCCTTTACACTTTTTGTCTTCTTTTTTTACAAATCCAACAGCTCTGCGCACAGAACCTGCCGCCGGTTTTTGGTGCTGATTATCCTGCGGAGAAAGATTCGCGGGTGCGGCAGTATCTGACAGCCACAAGGATTGTCTGGCAGTCGGACCGAAGCGGAAAGAGTATTGTTGATGCGGAAAACCTACTGCGTCCGGGAACAGGCCAGGCCGATCTGGTGCACAAGAATTTTTGCAAGCTTATCAGCAAGGATGGTGAAAAACCAGGGCTGGTTCTTGATTTTGGTAAAGAAATTCAGGGAGGGGTGCAGCTGGTAACGGACCAGCCTGCGGATCACCGGCCGATCAAAGTAAGGTTACGTTTTGGAGAATCAGTAAGCGAAACCATGTCCGAGATTGACACAATAAGTGGTGCGACGAATGATCATGCGATGCGTGATTTCGTGATCGAGGTTCCCTGGTTGGGTGTGATGCAGGTAGGCAATACCGGTTTCCGTTTTGTTCGTATTGATCTGGTTGATGCCGATCGTGAGCTTCAATTGAAAGAAGCGCGCGCCATTTTTGAGTATCGCGATATCCCTTATCTTGGATCTTTTAAAAGCAGTGACAATCGTCTGAACCAGATTTGGAACACAGGAGCTTACACAGTTCATTTGAATATGCAGCAGTTTTTGTGGGATGGGATTAAAAGAGACAGACTTGTCTGGGTAGGAGATATGCACCCTGAAATTATGACGATTAATTCTGTATTCGGCCAGAACGAAGTGGTAGCAAAAAGCCTCGATCAGGCGAGAGACATCACGCCGCTACCTGGCTGGATGAACGGAATCAGTGCGTATTCCATGTGGTGGGTGCTGATCCACCGAGATCTTTACAAATATCAGGGAGATCTGGCTTATTTAAGAAAGCAGCAAAAATACCTTGTTGAGCTGTTGGATCTTTTGATGAGCAAAACCAAAGATAACAAGGAGGCTCTGGACGGAACGCGATTTCTTGACTGGCCATCAAGCGAAAATCCGAAGGCAATTCATGCGGGACTACATGCCATGATGGTTATGACGCTTGAAGCAGGTGCCGAACTGTGTACAATTCTGGATGAGCCGGCTGAGGCGAAAAAATGTAAGGAGGCCGCGGTCAATCTTAAACTTTATGTGCCCGATGCCAATGGTTCAAAACAAGCCGCCGCTTTGCTTGCATTATCAGGTCTTGTTCCGGCTCAGAAAGCAAACAGTGAAGTGTTAGCGGTGGATGGTTGTGCGAGAATGTCTACGTTTTATGGTTATTATATGCTTCAGGCACGTGCCAAAGCTGGTGATTATCAGGGTGCGATTGATTGTATCCGGAACTACTGGGGCGGAATGCTCGACATGGGTGCAACTACTTTCTGGGAAGATTTTGATCTGGATTGGACAAAAAATGCAGCCCCGATTACCGAAATTGTCCCCGACGGAAAAGATGATATTCATGGCGATTTCGGTGCTTATTGTTACAAAAATCTGCGTCACAGCCTTTGCCACGGCTGGGCATCCGGGCCTACTTCATGGCTTTCTGAACATGTTTTGGGCGTGTCCGTTCTGGAACCTGGCTGTAAAACAATTAAAATTCAACCGAATCTTGGTGACTTGAACTGGGTTGAAGGTAGTTTTCCTACACCCATGGGCGTGGTGAAGATACGCCACGAAAAGTCTGCCGATGGAAAAATAAAGTCGACAATTGACGCGCCAAAAGGTGTGAAGATTGTAAGGGCAGTGAATTGAAAGTTAGCGGATAAGATTTTTTGTGTAAGACAGAAGGATGAAAAGCAGCAACTGCTTTTCATCCTTTTTTTGCTTTATGATGCAGGTGTTTTCGCCGGTAAAGATTATTTTTTTCTATTTATTTAACGGTTTGTTAAATGTTAAAAATCTGTTAAGTCACTTATTTGTTGTTAATTATCATTAAATTAAAATCTTAATTAATAACCCAGGCACGCTCTGCTTTATAATATCCAATTCTTTATCTGAAAAGTAATTGAATATATGATGTGTCGTTTTTTTATTCTATTTTTTGCGCTTTTATTGACATTTCACCCAAACTCCGCTCAGGACAACAAACGTGGAAATGTTTGGTATTTTGGGTACAATGCCGGAATCGATTTTAGTGCGACTACTCCCAAGGCTTTATCTGATGGAAAACTTTTTCAGCGGGAGGGCTGTGCCTCCATTTGTGATGAAAAAGGAAAGCTGGTTTTGTACACCGATGGCCTTCAGATATGGAACAACCAGCATAAAGTGATTTCGGCGGATATTCAAATGGGAGGTGACGAAAGCTCGACCCAATCTGCCATTATTGTTCCGAAGCCAGGCAACGCCAATGTCTATTATGTTTTTTCTACTTTCAGTGAACTGGTCTGCGTTACGGTCGACATTACACTCAATAAAGGAGCTGGCGGTATTATTGACAGAACGGTTCTGATGCGTAATTCCACAGAAAAACTGGCAGCTGTCCGACATTGCAACGGCCGGGATTTTTGGGTTATCGCACATGAGTTCGGAAATAATATTTTCAGATCTTATCAGATAACGGCCGATGGAATTCAGCAAGTTTATGTACGGAGCAAAATAGGAAGTTCGCTGGATCTTAACAAATCGGTGGGAACGCTCAAAGTTTCGCCTACCGGAAGACGAATGGCAATGGCCATTTTTGGTAAAAGCAAATACGAACTTTTTGACTTTGATAACGCAAGCGGAACGGTCTCAAATGCCATTACGCTGGAACATCCCGAATTTCGCTGGGCTTATGGTGTGGAATTTTCTCCGGATGAACACTTTCTGTATGTCTGTGAAACGGTTACTTTACTGAGCCCGATCCTTCAAATGGATATCAGCGACCCGAATCCGGCTAAAATTCTGAGCTCGAAGGTTGAAATAGGCAGGCCACCGGAATCTTACTATGGGGCGTTGCAATTGGGACCCGACAATAAAATTTATGTTACCCGGCACGGGGCCAAGTTTTTAGGTGTGATTCATGAACCTAATAAGAAGGGTTACAGTGCCAAATACATCAACGACGGTTTTAAATTGTCAACGGGAACAAGTGGTATGGGGTTGCCCAATCTGATATCAGCAGTTGTTCGCGAAAAATCTTCTGTGTCCCTTTCTCAAACAAAAGACTGTAACAATGTGACGCTGACTGCCAATGTTTTACCTGCGAATTCGACCGTGGTGTATGAATGGTATAAAGGAGATTCTTTGATCACCAGTCAGCATACGGCGGTATACAAGCCGGTAAGTTCCGGAAGTTATTCGGTAACCGTGACCAATGCCAGGTGCTCCGAACCGCCTGTTCATTCTGAAAATGTAGACGTCGAAGTTCTTGAAGTTATTCCTTCTGTTCAGAAACTGGAATGCGGGCTAGTAGAATTGTCAGCGAGCGCCAATGCAAGAATACGATGGTCGGGGCAGGGGATATCGGAATCTGATAATGCATTAAAGAAAGTTACACTCGAAGGTTCGGGCGTTCAGACGTTCAACATACGGGTATTTGACAAAGCTGATTCCACCTGTTTTATTGAGAAAAAAATAAAAGCTGATTTTGGGATCTGCGACGCGAAGCTACTTGTTCCCGATATTTTTACGCCCAATAACGACGGTATTAATGAAGTCTTCAAAATCAATGTAGTGGGCGGAGAAGGGATGGCGCTTAACATTTACAATCGCTGGGGTACAAGTATTTTTATTAATGCCGATAAGGATCCGCAATGGAATGGGAAAACCAATGGAATGGATGCTCCCATTGGTGTTTATACTTATCTTTTTAAATACAAAAGTAGCAAAGGACACGAGTTCACGCGCCGGGGTACGTTGATCTTACAGCGATAAAATAAGGTTAAATCACGACCATTTTTGTCTGGACAATCGGGTGGATTTCGTGTTCTATCAGGATTCTAGTTTTACGACCAGCTCGCGAAGCCGCTCTGAAGAGATTGGCTTGGGTATCAGTTCGAGTACATGCGGTGTTTCCGAAGCCCTCTGGAAATCATCTTCATCGGTTGAAGAGCTGCTAATGTAAACAGCGATATTATTTCTGAAAGATGTTGCCAACGTTGCAAACCCATCCATGAATTGCCAGCCATCCAGAATCGGCATATTGATATCGACGAGAACGAGCTGGGGCAGTTTTTCTGAGTTGTCTTTGTGTTCGGTAAAATAATTCAGTGCTTCGCGACCATTTTTAAAGAAAATTGATTTCAGGGATACCTCTGCTTCATCAATGATTCTTTTAATAAGGAAGGTGTATATGGGGTCATCATCTATTACACACAGCAAATCAATTTTTTTCATTAAAAGTAATTTTAAAAGTTGTTCCTTGGTTGGGTTTACTGATTACCTCAATTTTTCCACCCTGCGATTCGATCTGGTTTTTTATCAAAAATAGCCCGACGCCATGCGCATCTTTGTGAGCGTGAAAAGTTTTATAAAGGCCGAATATTTTTTCACCGTGTAAGTCTAAGTCAATACCAATCCCGTTATCCGAATACTCGAATATCTTGGTTTGATCTTCATTAAGATACGTTTTAAGCGTAACATGTAAAGGAATGTCAGTTTGTTTGTATTTGATGCCGTTTGACATCAGATTCATAATGATACTTTCCAGATATACGCTTGGAAACAAGATCGTGTCAAATTCAAAGTGCATATCCACTGTTGCATCACTCGCATTTAACGCGACTTCCAGTACTTTGAGTGTTTTTTTTGTGACTTCTTTGAAGCTTAAATTTTCACTTGGCAAATAACCGTCCCTTATCTTAAGGATACTGGAAAGATCGTCCAGCGTACTATTCAGGCCGCCGGAAACAGTTCTGATTTTTTGAAATATCTCTGAATTGTTATTATCCAGTGTGGTTTCATCCATAAAATTGGAAAGCAGCGAAATATTATTGGCGTGATTACGCAGGTTATGCGAGAGTATGTGCGTGAAATTTTTGAGCTGGTTGTTTTGTCGGGCCATCGTATCAACGGATTTGCTAAGGTCCAGCTCGTTGATTTTGTACTTATCAATGTCCATCAAAACTCCCCGGATTTTTATTAGTTTTCCATTCTGATCAAAAAGAGGTTTTCCATAATACCTTACCCATTTTTTTTGATTTTTGAATGTAATCATTTGAAGTTCGAGGTCCCAACCGATGCCTTGTTCATAGGCATTGGTCAGCGATTGTTTCATGATTTCACGATGCGGTTCGATAAACAGCGATACAGTATCGTCCATTTCATCGATCTGGCCGGCTTCGGATTCAAGAATTTCATAAGCCGTTTTTGACCACTCAAACCGGTTGGATATGTTGTCAAATTCCCATCCTCCAACACGACCCACGTGCCCGGCTTCTGATAGTAAAAACTCACTGGCTGCAAGTTTCTCTTCCACCAAACGGCGTTCCCTGATCTCATGTTCAAGTTCCTTTACAGACCGTAGCTGTAAGACACTGGGCAGTATTTTATGTAAAGCATAAACCGTGACCATTGAAACAACAGCAGTCAGAAATCTGATCAGGGCACTGAGACGGTATAAAGGCCACCAGAAAATAATGGCGTCGATGAAGTGTGTAGTACCGCATAAAACGATGAATGCAACGAATAACCAGGCAATTTTTGGAAACGGAAAGTCTTTCCGTTTTATGATCATCCTGACCAGCAATACCGGAATAAGAAAATACGCAGCCCAGGTCAGGAAATCAGAAGCGATGTAAAGCCAGCCGTGGAAATCCGACCAGGTGCCGCAATACCATCTTGGCGGCCAGTCGTTGGTATTGAAAAGTTCTGAGAAAAAAGTAAAAACCTGATCCGAAAGGCCGGATTGCTGTTGGTGTTTATGAATGGTTTTACACGCCATTCCACACTCCGCTATGGAAGCGCCGGGAGCAGGGGTTGGTTTCAAATGTCGAGCGGGTTAATAAAAAGTATTGCATATTAAACATAAAAGTGTAAAATATTATGGTGATGACTTTTATGCTGGTGTAAATTTAACATGGCAAGGCAATATCAACGCCCTGCCAACGTTGCAAGGTACCGCTTTAACACAAAAAAAATTTCAGGAAGGACAGAATTTATATTTACCGGTCTGGCAGGAAGATGGGCATGTTAGCGCAGACACACGACTTTATCTCATATAAAAAGAGGATACACGAGTAGGTTTCGGGTATCCTCTTTTTATTTCGATTACTGTTTCAGATCAGAATTGCTGACCGGGGAGAGGGTTATTAGTTTTGGCTCAGTCTTGACAAACAAACTTTTAAACTTTCTCTCCAATATGGGATTTCGATTCCAAATGTGCTTTTTATTTTCGACTTATCCATGACAGAATAGGCCGGGCGAACCGCTTTGGTTACGTACTCGGAAGTTTTTACCGGATTGACTTTTACCGAAGTTTCGCTGATGTCAAAAATGGTTTTTGCAAAATCAAACCAGGAAGTTACGCCTTCGTTGCTGTAATGGAAGATTCCGTAGGAAGTACTGTTTGACTCAATGATGTCAAAAATAGCACCGGCCAGGTCAATTGCGTAAGTAGGAGAGCCTGCCTGATCCATGATCACACCAAGTTGTTCTCTTTCTCCGCCCAAACGAAGCATGGTTTTTACAAAATTGTTGCCAAACTCTGAATAAAGCCAGCTTGTTCTTAATGTGAAATGTTTTTCCAATACATCAGAAATTGCTTTCTCGCCTTCCAGTTTTGTCAAACCGTAGATATTTTCAGGTTCGGCAGGATCGGTTTCAGACAAAAGCTGGGGTACGTTTCCTTTAAAAACGAAATCAGTTGACACATGAATCAGCGTAGCATTGTGTTTTACGCAGGATTGTGCGATGATCTCAGCGCCATCACGGTTTACCCGGCGACAGATATCAATTTCATCTTCTGCTTTGTCCACAGCGGTATAGGCCGCGCAGTTAATTACAAATTCCGGGTTTTCTTTGCTGAACAAAATGTCCAGAAGATTGGCATCAAGAATATTTCCATCCTGTTCTGATGGGAATGATATGTCAGTGATATTTCTTTCTTCTGCTACTTTTTTAAGGCAATGGCCGAGCTGTCCCGAAGCTCCAAGTACTACTATTTTCATGTGCTGGTGTGAATTATTGTCGAGGTAAAGTAACGGAATTATAATCTGAAAGTGAAAAGAGTATTCCGGAAAGATATTCCAATCAATTTTCTCTTTGAGAATTTAAGTAATTCGTATGGTATTGTCTGAGCTTTTGATCAAGCGCATAACCTGTCCGGTAACGCTCGCCGATCTGGAAGCCGCGTGTGTATGAGTATTCCCAGCGAAACTGGTCTGTTGTTCTCAAACGGGCATTTTGTCCTTGCAGGATTTTGCCCGGTGGAATCGGAATCGCGAAGTTAAATCCCGCTGTGGCGCCGTTGACTGTTTTCATCGCATAGAGACCAATTTCCACATTTGTAAATTGCTTTACAAAATCTACACGCACACCGCGGTCTTTCCAAAGATATTGTCCTCCTGATAATTTAAGCGTAATATCCGGTTGAGTAAGGCGATAAGCAACGTCAGCCTGTAAAAACAACTGATCCAATGGCCCTGCGTAAATTCCTCCTCTTGGATAATAATAGTAACCCGTCAAACCCGCTTCCGCACCGAAGGACCAGGGATTTGTCATGTCGGTATGGCGGTATTGTACATTTACACCATACTGGTCATTGTAAAAATAGCCGGCCGATGCGCTGATAAAATTTTTCCCGAACGCATAAAACTGGTTAAGGAAAACCGGAGCAGGACGGATAATTTTTGGATGACTGTTCATGTCGTTTGTGATCGGGAAGAGAATTCCCGCATTTAACACCATTCCCTGCCATAAATAAAACTGCGTTTGCAAAAGCACGCTCGTATTACTTTGTAGTGTCTGTTTACGATACCCAAAAACGGCCGAAAACAGAGGTTGAATCCAAAAATCGAATTTATACCGGCTTGGGTGCGGAAAAAATTTGATACGCTGGTTTTGCCTTTCTTCCAAAGTCGGAACGGACGCGGTGATTTTAGACCCCAGTTTATATTTTCCGATGATAATACCCTGGAACATCGGAAGGTATTCATGGATGTTGTTATCCGCTAAGGATTTACGCATTTCCAGCAAACCATACAAAGGGTTTCTATCAAGGCGTTGTTCATAGTAGATCCTGCCGTTCAGCGGATCCAGAGTCGTATTTTCGTAATTTAACCAAAGAGATTTACGCTTAGCCAGTGTAGAATCGCTTTGTGCAAATACCGGAGAAATACCAAGAAACAAGAAAATTCCTGAAAGCAGTGTACTAATTTTCATTCGCTTTTTTTAACCGTTTTGGCAGCGTTTTAAGATTGAGGGCATATGATGTCCCGAATGTGATCTGGTCGAAATTGATAACACCAGCCTGGATCGTCCACCTTTTGAACAAGGTTCCGTAAGCACCGATATTAAGATGTTGTGAATCCCATTCAACCATGAGGCCACCCTTATTAGCATATTTGAAATTTACTCCGCCAATCGGACCGGATAAATAATAGTAAGCCAGTTCCTTCTTTTTTCGAAATTTAAGATCCTGAAAAATATTGTAATTGTCTTTTTCAGAATCGTCTCTTTGAATGTAGTAGGGGCTTCCCAAGCCTGCTGTTACCTCGGCAGCTAATTTGCCAGATAATTTAAACGATTTGGTTGCTACGAGGGCATTTGTAGTCAGGGAATTGTCAATACCGAAAGGAGCGGAGATGATAAGCGCAAGTGACGGTTGATATTTTTTCTCTTTTAAGATGAGATACTTGAAATCGATCTGTCGGTCTCCGATACCTTTTTGCCCGTTTATTTTTTCGTTGTTAATACGGAGCAGATTGACATTTACTTCCAAACGAGGTACAATGGTGACATTGATGAAATAAATATTTTCGGAGTTTTTTTTATTAAAACGGAAACCGTAGTTAATGGGGTTGTAATTAATACCAAACTGAAAGTTACCTTCTTTGGTCTCACTGGCACTAGGCACGTACATCAAACCGGGCTTTCCGGAAATATTCATCTGACCATAGCCAGAAGTGCTCGCACATAAAATTACCAGAAAGGGCAATAAACTATTGCCCTTTCTGGTAAAAAATATACGAATCTTGTTAACCAATGTGGATGATACCAAAATCAATTTTAGATTCATAAAGTTTGTTTTTAGTTACCACCACCTTGGTTATGGCAACTTGCTATTGCGTCGGTTCTAAGCTTGTTAGCTTCTGCTATAGCTGTTGAATAAGCTGCGTCAACTTTTGATAAGTTTGCTGTTTTTGCGGCGTCTGCAAGTGATTTAGCAGCAGTAGCTTTTGCAATACAAGCTTGTTTGTCCGCTGCTTCCAACGTGTTAATAGAACTAAGCGCTCCTAAAAGCTGAATATTAACAAGGGCCTTTAAAACAGGATATAAATTTCCTAGAACACCCTGAGCAGCATCCAGATCAGCGATTGCAGCAGCAGCAGTTTGCTGAGCCGCAGCTCTGTAAGCTGCATATTTGGGCGTAAGTCCATCTGTACATGCTGTTTGTGCAGCAGCAATAGGAGCAATCCAAGTCGCATAGGCTGCGTCAACTTTTGCAACCTCAGTTGCTTTTGAAGCATCAAGTTTCGTTTTAACAGCATCAAACGCGTTGTTGGCAGCGTCTACACAAGCATCATTAACTTGCACACCTTCTACTTTTTCAACACTTTCAGAACCAGCTACACGTGTACCCTTTAAAGCTACACCCTCAACTGTTGGGAAGGTGAACTTAGGCAAATACGCTGCAACAGCAGAATTAGCCATTGCTTTGTCAAGGATAGTTTTTAACTCCGGTGATAAAGCTCCACCTGCTGCAACTGCTGAGACGGTTTCAGAAGAAACAGAATTCAACGTGCTAACTTCCGAGGCAGAGATTGCTCCCGATACATTACCGGCGGCGCCAGATACACTTGCTGGTACTGTACCAGATGCAGCTATGCCATCCAATGCTCCAGCAACCTCAGTTGCTTTTGCAGAAGCTTCAATACTTGCTTCGGTTGATTTTACAGCAGCAGGTGCAACAACAGTAATAGGAACAACTTCCACCTTGTTAAGGTCATCGATGAGGCCGGAATCTGGTGCGTCCGGATCTTTATCCTTATCCTTACAGTTGAACAGCATGGCAGTCATTAAAAGACTGTATACTGCTAATTTAATCGTACGTTTTTTCATCGTGAGTAAAATTGATTTGTGGAATTAATAGTTTAACAATTATTTATATAATATAAATACAGGATTTCAAAACACTTCGGAGGTTGTTCTCAGGGTTTATCTGCAGGAAGGATCATTGACCTCTTCCCAAGACCATTACTTGCATGGTTTTGAAAATAAGATTGATATCATCCATAACACTATATGACTTCAAGTACTGAAGATCGTATTTCAAGCGCTCTACATTTTTTGCAACGGTATCGGCGTAACCGACATTGATTTGCCCGATGGAAGTGATGCCCGGTTTTACCGTCAATAGCCTTTGGAAATCGTGTGGCTCTGCTTCCATCAACATATCCACATCGTATTTGTAAAGAGGTCGTGGACCTACGACAGACATATCACCTCTTAGTACGTTGTAGAACTGAGGTAACTCATCCAGTCTTGTTTTTCGTAATATTCTGCCAATGGATGTAATACGGGGATCACTGTCGCCTGTGGAATGTTGACCCATTTTGTCGGCGTTTACGCACATACTGCGGAACTTGTAAATCTCAAACATTTCACCCCACTGTCCGCAACGTCTCTGGCGGTAGAATACCGGACCTTTAGATGTAAGTTTTACAGCAGCCATAACTGAAAGGAAAATGGGTGCTCCCAATAACATTACAACACTTGAAAATATCAGGTCAAAAGATCTTTTTAATGTCTGCTCGTTAATACTTGAAAAGGGCTTAGTATTAACTTGAATAATCGGATACATGTCGTGGTATTCAATGGTAGCCATATTCGTCATAAATCCACGAAAATCTGGAACTAAGCGAATTTGTGTTTTTTGCCGTTCCCCAAGTTTAATTACGCCTCTAACCTGCTCATCGCTCATCTCAGACAGACAGCAATAAACATAATCAAGTTTTTGGTTGCCCATCAAAGCCTCCAGGCTATTCAGTTCGTCGTTATTGTTGTTGAATTCAAACATGCCACAGAAACGGTATCCTAACTCTTTCCTGTCGTTATAAAAACCACGGATCAGTGTCGCTAGGTCTCCTTTGCCTACAATGGCATAACGGCTGTAATTGTAACCAGCCTGACGATAAAGCTTAAGAGACAACACCGTTGCAGCCCGAACTGTCAGCGCCATGATAAGAAACGCTCCGTAGGTCATTAAAAATTGCTGGCGTGAATATGCTTCTCCCTCTTTGAAGAGGTAAAGAAAAGCCATAATGGTTGCTGCGTGTATAAGAGCTGCTTTAAAAAGGTTTCCAATCTGGGTGTTGAAATTGTAAGACAATCTTGTAAAAAGGTACGTTTTTAAAACGTAGATGGTGAAAATCCACAAAAGATTGGCTACCAATAACAGATTTACATATTGATTTTGGAACAGATTAGACAAATCTCCAAACCTTACAAGGTAAGCAAAGAGAAAGGCACCGTTCAGAAGGACAAGATCTGTCCACAAGTGGGCCTTGGGAAGGAGCCCTGGATAGCGATTTTTCATAATTTTAAAAATAACGTTGAGTATGTATTCCTATATTAAATCTTGACAAGCATAGCAATAGCTTATAAAAATGTAATATTTAGTATTTGTATTCCAAGGCAATATCTAAAACTATTCGATTACAAATCTAACACAAATAAATCTTATATGTAGAATTTATTTTATGATTGTTGTAGGTAAATAGTTGTAACAATTTTACGAAAATTCTCTGATAAATCACAATTGAAATTAATTATATATTTTGTATATGTCACATATATAGGTAGTTGCACTATTTTGTGATTCGAAAACAACCAATAATTCTTGATTATATACTATAATTATTCTATACTTTTTGTAGTATTAATAATTTATTAAACCCAATTGATACCCAGTCCTTTTTATTTGACAGAATATAAAATTTGAATTTTACCTTCCCGATTTTTAAAGGATTCGTATTACTCTCGGTAATCCGATGTTATACCAAGCCCAGTAAATACTTACCGTAGCCACTTTTTACCAATGGTTTTGCGACCTCTTCGAGTTCTTTGGAGTTAATAAAACCCATTCGGAATGCGACCTCTTCAATACATCCGATTTTGAGCCCCTGACGCTCTTCAATCACTTGTACAAATTGCCCCGCCTGCATTAAAGATTCAAAAGTACCTGTATCGAGCCAGGCTGTTCCTCTATCCAGAACCCCTACTTTTAACTTACCAAGTTCAAGATATTTTCTGTTGATGTCCGTAATTTCCAACTCACCTCTTGGTGACGGTTCGATATTTTTTGCAATATCTACCACATCGTTATCATAAAAATACAAACCAGGAACCGCATAGTTAGATTTTGGTTTAAGTGGTTTCTCTTCAATCGACAAAGCTTTAAAGTCAGGATCAAATTCTACCACCCCATAGCGTTCCGGATCATGAACCTGATACGCGTAGATCACACCACCGGTAGGATCGTTGTTTGCCTGCAGTAATTTTGACAAGCCGGATCCATAAAAAATGTTGTCACCAAGCACCAAGGCGACTTTGTCTTTGCCTATGAATTCCTCTCCAATGATAAAAGCCTGTGCCAGCCCATCAGGACTTGGCTGAACGGCATAGGTGAATTTGCATCCTATACGACTTCCATCACCTAGAAGCTTCTCAAAATGAGGTAGATCGTGCGGTGTGGAAATGATTAGAATTTCATTAATCCCAGAAAGCATCAAAATCGAGAGTGGGTAATAAATCATCGGTTTGTCGTAAACGGGCATCAGTTGCTTACTCACTGCCAGCGTTAGTGGATGAAGACGTGTCCCGGATCCACCAGCAAGAATTATTCCTTTCATATTATGGCTTTCGGCTTTCAGCAGTTGGCTGTCAGCTCTTTTTATATTGTAAGATTTGTTAAATTCGATCCCGTCGTACGGCTGTTTCAGCCGTACGACGGGTAAAAAATCGTTTAAGATGTTCTTATCTGGTGGCGTACATGCCCTCGTAATATTTTTGGTAAGCGCCGGAAGTTACGTTTTCGAGCCACGCTTCGTTTGTAAGATACCAGTCGACTGTACGTTCCAGGCCTTCTGCAAATTGCAGAGAGGGTTCCCAGCCGAGCTCATTCTTCAATTTAGTCGCGTCGATCGCATAGCGCAGGTCATGGCCAGCCCGGTCGGTAACATAGGTGATCAGTTTTTCAGAAGTACCTGCTTCACGACCAAGTTTTTCGTCCATTGTTTTACAAAGCAGGAAAACCAGGTCAAGGTTTTTCCATTCGTTATGGCCGCCAATATTGTACGTTTCTCCGACAGCGCCCTTATGGAAAATAACATCGATAGCCCTTGCATGGTCTTCCACAAACAACCAGTCACGAACATTTTCTCCCTTGCCATAAACCGGCAGCGGCTTGTTCTGGATGATGTTGTGGATCATTAGCGGAATCAGTTTTTCCGGAAAATGATTCGGACCGTAATTGTTCGAGCAGTTGGATATGACAACAGGTAATTTGTATGTCGAATGATAAGCTCTTACGAAATGATCGGACGACGCCTTGGATGCCGAGTAAGGTGAACGCGGGTCATATTTGGTTGTTTCAAGGAAGAACTCGTTTGGATCATGCAATTCCCCGTACACTTCGTCCGTCGATACGTGGTAGAATAATCTTGGCGCGTCAGGCTTTCCAAGGTCATCTTTCCACGCTTTACGGGCGGCGTTTAATAAATTCGCCGTCCCAACAACATTGGTCATTACGAAGGATAAAGGATCAGTAATAGAACGATCTACATGCGATTCGGCGGCAAGGTGAATTACACCGTAAAAGTCATTTTCCTGAAAAAGCTGATCAATAAAAACGGCATCAGTAATATCTCCTTTTACAAAATGATAATTATCCAGTTGTTCTACATCACTTAGGTTTTCGAGGTTGCCCGCGTAAGTAAGTGCGTCGAGATTGTAAATCTGGTATTCCGGATATTGCGTTGTAAAACGGCGTACGACATGAGAGCCGATAAATCCGGCTCCGCCTGTTATTAATATTTTTTTCATGATTTCGTAATTTGTAATAAAACTAGATGGTCGTGGTGGAGTAGATTACCGTTAGACACGTACATTTTCAAGATTTCTCTCTATATACTCCTGAAAAGTCGGTAAAATCTGATCTTTCGGTGAAACGATTGGATTATCTACACCCCAGGGAATTTGAAGCGAAGGGTCATTCCAGTGAATACCTGCTTCCGCTTCCTTGCAATAACCACCCGTGCATTTGTAGTGGAAAATGCTGTCCTCCAGAGCAACAAACCCATGTGCGAAGCCCTCTGGAATGTATACCATTTTTCCGCTTGCAGCATCCAGCTCAAAAAGTTCGTATTTCCCGAAAGTGGGGGAGTCAGGCCTTATGTCAAGCGCTATATCCATAACGCGGCCCTGAATCACGCGTACCAGCTTGCCCTGGGCGTGTACGCCTGTTTGAAAATGCAAACCTCTTACCACACCCTTATGTGAAAAGGACTGATTATCCTGAACAAATGCGCTGGTAAGCCCCTGGTTATTCCAGGAATTAAGATTAAAAGATTCGAAGAAATGGCCACGATCATCGTGAAAAATGGCTGGCCTGATCAGGATCACATCCTGTAAGGTTGTTGTTTCAAATTTCATTTTTTCGTTGAGTATATGGTTTCAAAATGATTCTCGTACTGATCAATGATGGTATTCCATTCATAGATCCTTTCAATTTTTTCAAGGTTATTTTGAACAAAACCTGCGTAAGCTTCTTTATGCGTTTTATCTATATAGTCACTTACTTCTTTTGCAGTTGAAAAGTAGAAAGCGTCTTTTTCCAATATGGCGCTATTGAAAAGATTTTGATTTGCGCAAATTAAAGCATGTGATGCCATTGCCTCGAGTAAGGAGGGGTTGGTTCCTCCGACCGAATGACCATGAAAATAAAGATTAGAGTAATAGCGAAGATTATTCAGAATATTGATATCATATACGCCACCGACAAATTGAATATGTGGATGAGACTTGAATTTTTCCTTTAGGTATTCGCCATACTTGGTAGCATGTTTACCAACAACCAAAAAAGGTGTTTTGATAGTGGCGGCGGCGGCACCTTCCAAAATCGTATCAATGTTATTTTCTGGTTCGAAACGAGCTACTAACATATTGTAATTGTACTTCTGGACCTTGTATGCTGTTAAATCTCCCTCGCCGGGTGTATTAAACGGGAATGCACCATATGGGATATACGTAGAGGGAATGTTGTATTTTTTAGTTAAATAATCCTGTATTCCCAGTGAGTCAGAAATCCAATGATCGCTGAAAACGGTTGCAAGATACTCCGCCTGTTTCAAAAACCACTGCACCGGTTTAGAGTACTTGGACCTGGACCACTCAAGACCATCCATGTTGGTTGTTATGACGCAGTTTTTACGCGGTAAAAGCCAGCCCCAAATGGTACTGCTTGTATAACCCAGTTGTAAAATGATATCAAATGATTTTTTTCTGGTATCCAGAATACAGTTTAAATCATAAACGAATTGTCCAACCGTCCCCCATTTGTCTTCCGGATCCTGACAATGTACGAGTTTGACGCCATTCCATTCCGACTGCTGATAGGGGTGAAGATGGGAGTTGTAAACGGTGATATCATGGCCGCGTTCTACAAGGCCCTTTGCCAAATACTCGGCAAACTGTTCGAATCCTCCGTAGTGGTTAGGAATACCTCTTGTGCCGATGATTGCTATTTTCATTGAAGGTCTGATATTTGACAGAAATAAATGAATTGGATTAGGAAAATTCCTTTTGAAATTGTCCGGTTGTTTTATTTAAAACCGCGTTATACGCATCGAAAGTCTGTTTGGCGGCCATTTCCCAGGTGTAATTGTCAAGGATATATTCACTTAAACGACTATCAACAGCATTATTAAAAGCTGATAAAACACTTTGTTTTATACTTGAAATATCGTCAGGTTGGCAATAAAATGCCATGTCTTTAAAATATTCTTCAGTATCGCCTTTTCTTGTGACAACAATGTTACATTCCATAACACCGGCTTCGAGAGAACTAAGTCCAGTTGTTTCAAACCAGCTGGGCAAGATATGTACCTTTGCTGCTTTATAAATTTTCACAAGCTCCTCGTGTTTGATATGCTCAATAAAATGAATATTGGAAACAGAAGACGCTAATTCTTTGCACGCATTGTAATATCCAATATGATTAGGGGAAGGTTTTCCTATAATGGTTAGATTTATATCTGTTCCCGCAAGAGCTTTAATCAGATTCAGTTGATTTTTTCTTCCTTCTATTCGGCCCACGCACAGAACATGATCTCTGTATTGTTCATTGGATGCTACATTCTTGTCGAATACGGAAGGATCAATTGCATTTACCACTTTTTTAAATGGTGATTGCCGGTTAATATATTGAGCAAACCGTTTGTACTCGCTGTTAGAATTAGGTAAAATTACTTTTGCCTGTGATGCAACGCGCCGAATCGATTTATTGTGACCATTTAGCAGATAATACCTCGATTTAATTTTATCTCCGTTCATAATCCATCGTGCTATTGCCTTAATGTATTCTATATGGCCTGGATTTAAAATTTTGAAAATGGTCCCTGCAATTCCTTTCCGGTTTTCACGCTCGTATTCAGAATAATCGACAAATATTGTTGATACAACAAATGGCACAGAATGGTTTATATGAGGCAGTATGTCATCAGGTCGAATGATATTAAAAAAATGAATCAGAGCGTAGTCTGTGTAAACTGGTTTGGCATCTGCCAAAACGATATCCACTAAAACCCCCAGGTTTCGAAGATATTTAGCAGTCATGTCAATTTGTACAGTATCACCACCTGGGGTGGTGTAACAATTTGATCTGACAATCATTAATATTTTCATACTACAAAATTTGTTCAATTGAATATTTAGTGAAAATAATGGCCTAGGGCCTTTTCAGATTTTTTTGTTCCCTAGATATTGCTGATCGTTGAAAATACAAAGCTCTTTTAACGCCTTCGAGCAAATTCACCCCATTTTTTGAGGGAGTTAGATATGCACCTTCACCATTTTCATTCCAGGCGTAAACAAAGGCAATTTTTTCGATTGTTGTATTTTTTGAATTGATATTCAGCCAGTTAATGCAATTCGTAATTGAGTTATAAACTGTTGTTGGAGATACACCGATATAATAAGGATCTTTTGCGTATCGATTTGAACTGCTTGCCCACGGCCTCGGGTCCCAGTTTAATGTTGTTGTTGGGATATATCTTAAGTTACTATTGACGGCAATCCGGTCCCATACTTTTGTTTCAACTACCTTCAATGTGTCCACCGGGATCTTCGTTGTCTTATCAAAACCGGCAGAATGATAATTGTAACCTGTAAGAAGATCAAACCCACATGATTCGGCAGTTTGAATATCTTCTTGGCTTATATTGTAAGGAACACAAAGAGCAACGCTTACACCTGCTAATCCCTGTTGTTGAGCTTCGGTTTTTAAGTTGCTGATGGCATTTTTTAAGGCACTAGTGGAGCCAAATTTTTGCAGCAATGTACTAATTGTAAAAAAGGCTATTATCGGTTTATTGTCAACAGTTACATAATTTCGATTTTTGAAGTATTTAATCCATTCTGATGAAACAAATCCCCAATCCTCTGGGCCAATTTCAAATCCTTGGTGGTTGGAAATCATAATGCAATATTTGAGCTTGTCATTATTTTTGGAGCTTTGATAGTATCTTAAAGAATTGTTAAGAACTTCATACTTATACTTTTCTCTACCAGAATAAAACCAGCAAAAACTAAAAAAAGAGAGTCCTGCATCTGCCGCCAGTAGAATCTGTTCATCCATTATTTTCTGGCTACTTGTAATCCATCCCCACTTCGGTTCCCGCTCTGGAAAGGAATCAACAAGGCTCTTTGTAATGTGATAGGGGAATGTACCAGTCCAGCCATCGAAATAATACGCCCCAAAATTAATTTTGTTTCCTTGGGCGTAAATATTCGTTTGTAGCAAAACAGATATAACTATAAATACTGACGATATTTTCTTAATCATAATAACGAGTAAAAATATTTTCTAGATACTCCATAGTTGACTTGAAATTACCGGGAGGAACTCGAATTAACCTTAAAATATGTCTAGTGTTCTAAGGACTATCTAATTCTTAATCGCGGCGTAAATTTTTAAAAAAATCATTTCCATTCCTTCATCTGATGGATGAATGGATACTCCGTTGTTGATAAACTTTCCTTGCGCAGTATTTTGTTTGTGTGCGAACAAGTCGGAAATATTTACAAACCCCCATTTATTTGTAGCTGCACAGTTTCTCATCTCAGTATCGATGATTTTATCAGGCCAAAATCTAGAAGTAATAATAATTCGCGTTGGTTTATTGCTTGACAACTTATCGCTTAGAGTTAATAAGTTGTCGCAAAGGGAGTATTTTTTTGTTGAATCACTTTTGATGTTTTCGCCAAGCCTAAAAATTATTAAATCAGGATGATAATTTTTAAATTCATTTACAATAGAACTGTCGTAAACCCAAAATTTTCTTTCAAATGACTGGGCGACATTTGAATATCTAATTTCGGTGCTGACATCCTCTATTTTCATTTTTTTTATAAGCAAATGGACATAGTCTTTATCTTCAGACGATGCAGCCATTCCCCAATTACCATTCCATCCTATGCTTTGGTCGGGAAGGTGCTTCGTTATGCTGTTCCCTAAGATTAGAATCTTCTTTGGCGCTAACTCTAAGTGAGTTGCTTGAGGGTGGGTGCTTGTTTGTAAAATAAGTAAAACTAATGCCAGAACTAGTTTTGTTATAAAGACACAGCACTTTTTCATTAAAATCTATATTTGATTAGTTTCGAAGGTATACCACCATAAATTCCATTATTAGGATATTTACCGGCCGTCATGACTGATCCGGCAGCTACAATACATCCATCGCCAAGAGTAACACCGTCGAGAATGGTTGCTTTGGCTCCGATCCAACAATTTTTCCCAATGCTAATACCTTTATGGTTAACGCCTTGTAATCTAATTGGAGTCGAGGGGTCTGAAGCATTATGATTCTCTGAATGCATGCTTACAAAGTTGCCAATAATTGTATCTCTACCAATTGAAATTCCTCCGGCACAGCCGTAAAAACAATCTCTTCCGAGACCGACGTTGTCTTCAACAACCAGCCCTTTGCCTAGATGCTTTAGGCTTCCGGAGCACTCAATAACTGTTCTTTTCCCCATGGATACCTTATCTCCCAAAACGATACCATTTTTCGACAGGGCATCAATGTAACAATGGTCATCGATAGAAACACCATTTCCAACCAACATCAGATTTCTAGCTTTTAGAGTTACATTCTTGCCAACAAAAAATAGCCCTTTGTGTGGGATTAAAGAAGTTTTGCCCCGAAAAAGCATGAAAGATCTCCCCATAATTAATTTTATCAAATAAGAGGAGGATATTTTCGGGTCAATGGTGTACCCATCACCTCTTATTTTTCCCAGAGCTTTATTAATCAATTGGTGAAACATCTTGGGTGGGCTTTAGAATGTTGGTAATACTCTTTACATTTTCATAATGGAACATTTTCTTTAAAGCTTCTCGTTGTTCATCGTTCTTCTTTAAAATGTCTGATTTCAAGATTTGTAGAATGTATTTCGCATATAATTCCGGAGTATCGGCTATGTAAAAAACATCACTGAATTCTTTTGGAAGTCCTTTTATTCCAGAACTTGTACTTACCACTTGGTTTGGGAGAAATAACATATCAATCGACTTGATATTTACTCCGCTTGCAAATTGGACAGGATTTATCAACACCTTTGTATTATCCAGATATAGATATGGATCAGTAGGGTTTGGTATCAACGTGATTGTTTTGTCGGAACTACATAAATCAATAATCTCCTGATTTGGCATTGAACCCATTACAAGAAATTTAGAGTCGTGATATTCTACTTTTACCTTTGGATATACTTGTTCAATAAACCATTGAATCCCTTTAACATTATTTGGAGTATTTAAATTGCCGAAAAAACCTATATCAAAGCTATTTTTACTATCGTTAAGGTCTTGACTTTTACGTGTTTGCTTGTTTGGGAAAACAGGAGGCAGCCAAAAACCATTCTGCAAACCTTCTTCTCTCCAAAATTGCAAATCATGTGTGGAAATGTCAAAAAACGCTGTTACAGTCGAAAGGAGATCGTATTCGTATTTTTTTAAATGAATTAGAGAAATTATAATAGCGAGCCTTTCTTTCAAATTTTTAGCAAGTAAATATTGACCGTACATGTATTTATGCTCGATGTTGTGAAGTCTTAACCCGGATGGTAATCTAAAATGATTAGCTATTTTAAGACCAGTTGAACCTCCGTAGATTCCATCAATAAATACTGCATCGGCTTTAAATTCTTCTAGCTCTTTTATTAAGGATTGGTAAGTACCATCTGATAGCATTCTGGATGCGACCAGCGACGGGTTGCTCAATGATCTTAGAATTCTTTTCCAACCTCTTTCCATTGGAATCAAAAATAAGTTGCTCACGTTACTCTCGACAACTTCGATCTCCAATGATTGAGGTTTGTCTCCTTTCTTTATACCGTACCATGTCAATAGAAACACTTCAACACCTTGTTCTTTCAACGCCAATAATCTATTCCAAATGTCCATTTTAGCACCGTGGTTGGGCGGATAAGGGAATTCATGGGCAATGAATAATAATTTCATCTTTTCTAAGTATAATTAATGCACTCCTCTGTATTTCTCAGCGAAGTACATGATAAATAAAAAGTATGGCAGTATGTTTAATGAAAATGGAGCCCAGCCAGTAAGGCCATAAAATATGTAAACTATTACTGTACCAATTTGAGTAATAGAAAGTGCTGTATTCTGACCTTTCGAAATGTCGAATTTAGAATTAGCAACACTCCTACCCAAAAAGATTATCCACATAATAAAACCCACTAACCCCAGCTCAACCAGCAATATTAAATGGATATTGTGGATTGGATTTTCGAGGAAAAATGGACTTAATTCTAAATTCTTTAAAATGGTAGGATGTTTTGAAAAATAAATCAAATGAGTATTAAGACCCACACCGAAGATTGGAGCTTGTTTAAAAGCTTCAATTGCCATCAACCAGTGAAGAGCTCTATTGTCAAATTGTTGATTAACGTCACTTTCTAGAAATATATCGCTAAGTGGTGAAAATACGATTATCCATAAAAATAGAAGACCGAGCGGTAGAAAAAGTCGTAATACATTTTTTAGAGAAAAAATGGATTTTTTTGGGTTCTTAAGGATATAATATGAAAGAAATATTACCAAAATATAAACCAGATATGTAGTTCTGGAAAAGGTAAGTACGATAGTAACTAAATTTAAAAGAAAAATAAAGTTGCTCTTTTTTACATTTTGTTTATTCAAGATGTAAAAAAGAAAAAACACGGAAGAAATAGTAGAATATAGTGCTAGAGCTCCCGGATGAGCAAAAAAGCCAATTGCACCGGCTCTGGATTCAGAGCCCATTCTTGTGGCGCCAACGTCACCGGTAAGATGAAATAGTGTGGTTACTATTTTCATGTTTAAAATGGGGAAACATACGGCAAGAATAAAATTGGCAATTCCCAACACAAAGAAACCATCATACGTTCCTTTAAGAATAGTTTTGTACGAGACATTAGAATTAATTGTCGCAAAGAAAAGAATACAGGACGAAAAGAGACATAATGCAACTAAAGTACCAGTACTATTCTCATTATCAGAATTTAAAAATGACATGCCGAATAGTCCTAGTACTATCCATATCCATCTGTTCCTCTTATCCCACCAATCCATTTTTAACTTGAACTGAAATAGTGGGAATGCTAGACAGAATAATATGAATGGGAGGAATATATACATCTGGCTGCCAAGACTACCAGATAAAATTTGGTATTCTGATTTGCCTATTGGTATGTTTACCTGAAGTGGAGTTATGGACAAGAAAAAGCTTATCAAAAGTACAGCCGGATTTGTCTCTTTCTTTAAAAAGAGGATACGACATAAATAGAAAATACTCCAAATAATGAAAAACTCCAGCTTAAACATATTATAAAGGCAATTTTTAGTTGTGCTGTTATCGAATTAACTTCAGCTCATCATGTATTTTTTCGTCGACTTCTGAAACTATCGTATCCGAAGATAAATAGTAATTTTTTATACTTGAGATCGTGTTAATCATGTCACTTTTACCAACATTTCTCAAATAAAATTCAGCGTTGATCATTCCATTTGAAATACTCTTTATCCAATTGTGGAGAAAAGGTTTTCTGTATAATTTCACCTGACTTACGTCAATATTTTTCAATCCTACTGATTGCATCCAATCATTCCATTTAAACTCAGAAACCATACCTCCTTCGTTATGAGGCGTTGAAAAAACGATTCTATGCCAGGGAATTCTGAAAATATCTGCAATTATAGCCCCATGCATAGCTTCTGTGATGATTAACTTGGACGACGCGATTTCAGTTAGTATATGGTCGATTCCTAACTCTGCATGAGGTGAAATGTAATTTATATTAAGATCAGCACAAATTTGTTTCCAATTCAAATATGATAGTGATTGAAAGTAGGGAATGAAACTAATTTCATGTTTTTTCGGAGTAGATTGAAACTTGTCAAAATCGGGTAATTGACGAAGAGCATAAGCTGCATCCGTGATATACTTATACTTACCATCAAGGAAAGACGCAGACATGGGGCCTCTTAAAAAACGAATATCCCAGGTTTCGTCAAAACTAAGCTGAGAATAACTGGGTCTTACACCACTGCCAAAGACAATTTTTTGTTCGTTTTTGAACCCAGTGAATAGCGAATTATTTTCAAACAACACTGTTCCGATGCCGACAAAATGTTTATCTATTTCTTTCTCTTTTTCTATCAATTTAGGCCAGAGCCAAGGGTTTAAATCGTCTCCAAAATTTCCCTTTTTGTCCTTGTAATATAAATAGTTCATTTCAATTAATTTTAAAGTAAAAACGGATGTTTGCCTATTTTTGGAATTCTAATTTTACAAATCTCCTAAGTATTGAGCCAATCATATTTCTTTCGTTTTGCTCTAATCCGGTTAGGAGAATTGATAGGATAAAAACAGTCGATGATGTTATTCCGGTAAGAAAAAATCTATATTGAAACTGAGAATATAGATTTACTAATAAACACGCTAGAATAGCGGAGGATACTGGAACTATTTCCCTAAGGATTACACTCTTAAAATATTCACTTATCGATAGCCCTGCGATTTGGTTGAGAAAATACAATCTGAATCCACACGCAATTAATTCAATTAATGAAAAACTGACAAGAGCCATATATGCCGGATAGCCTAATTTCAGAAGTATATAAGCTATTGGCAGGTTTAAAAGGATTATAGATCCAACAACTGATTGGTAAATTTTGATTCGGCCAGTTGCTTGGATAGCTGATTGTAAACCAATTGTCAACTGGTTTATTAAGGTTCCTGCCAAAATCAAATTGCAAAAAATTAGGGTATGATCTGGAACCTCTTTGAGCCAGAATTCAAGAATGGCTTTCATTTCAAACATACAGGGAATTGCCACTATTGCCAGAGAAAAGAAACCGAACTTACTTGCAATCATTGATAAGCGTAGCATTCGTTGTCTGTCATTGGCTCCTTCACTTTTCATGATTTGTGGATTCAAAGCCTGGAGCAATGTATAAGAGAAGAAATTTAGCTGCCCCGAGACCTGATTGGCAATACCATAAGCAGCGTTTACTACTGCGCCAAAAAAGATATTTAACATTATTGCCAATCCCTGAGTTCTACCTAGGCTACACAGCGTACCAAATAAATTCCATCCAGCAAAAGAGGTTAATTCTTTCAGTAGAATCGGGTCCGTTTTAAAGAGATTAGAAATTGAGCATTCCTGATATTTAAATAGACAATATGACGAGTATAATATAAAGCTTAACACGCTCACGCTAGCAGTCAAAAGCCCAAATATTTCAAGTTTGTCCTTTGTTAGAAATAAAAGCAGAATTGCAATAGAGAGTTTTGAAAGTGCTTCTATAACGCTCACCGATGCAAGTACAGCCATATTTTCTCTGGCATTTAGGGTGCCCGTAAATGGAACAGAGATAACTGTAAAAAAAACGGTAGCGGACATAAAATGATAAACAATTTTAGCCGTGCCCAGGCGATTCTCAGGAATGTTGAGAAAGCCCTCAAAAAGAAATAAACCGATTATTTCGAGGCTTAAAACAATTACAACTCCGATGACAAGATGCAGAATTAAACTATTGGAAAATACCGATTTCTGTTTAATAGAATCGTTTTTTCCTTGATAAAAGGATAAAAATCGCTGAGTAGAGGCGGTCATCGCTGTGTTTAGAAAAGATAACATTGCAATGACACCGGCAATTAAATTGAAAATACCATAATCTATACTCCCCAGAGCATTTAGAACTAATCTTGTTGAATAAAGGGCTATCGCCATGGTTAGGAGCATCCTGCCATATAATATTCCTGTATTGATCGCTACTTTCCTGACTGCTTGCATTTTAGAATTTAAAGCTATTCGAACTTGGTGTGGAAACTATGCCTTCTTTGATCAAAAAAAGATCGACAATGCCAGATCAACCTAAATTACATGTGATCAAAGTTTCTAGACATTCTTAATTTATTAGCTCAGGTTTTTCCTTCTCTAGTCTTTCATAAATTTTCTTTACATCCTGAGAGCTTTTTTTGGCAACTACTAAAATTGCGTCATTAGTTTCTACCAAAATTATGTTATCAACTCCCAAGAATTCAACATGCTTTGAAGATCCAACAATGCAATTATTTTGAATGAATCGATGTTCTTCTCCTTCACTTTCCCAATGATCCCATATAGATTCAAATGATCCCAAATCTGACCATCCAAAGGTTGTATGGACTACTTTAATTTTTTCGGATTTTTCCATAACTGCATAGTCAATACTCTTGGAGGGAATTAACATAGTCTCAGTTTCCGGGAGGAAGGCATTGCATTGTCGTTGTGAAGTTTCAAGAGCTGTCAGGTAAATTTCAGGTTCCAGTGATTTAAGTTCCTCGAGATATACACCTGCTTGGAAACAAAACATGCCACTGTTCCAAAGAAAATTGCCTTGCTGTAAAAATAACTCTGCAGTTGATAAATTAGGTTTTTCCCTAAATGCAATAACTTCATTGCCTTGATGTTCTATATATCCATAACCAGTTTCTGGCTTGGACGGTTTTATGCCAAATGTAACGAGATAGCCTTGTTCTGCTAATGCAACAGATTCTGTTATCGCCTTGGCATAAGCTTGGTCATTGGTGATAATATGATCCGAAGGCGTAACAAGTAGCAAATCATCGGGCTTTGTGTTAAAAGCAGCAAAAGCAATAGCCGCTGCGGTATTTCGTGGCGCGGCTTCAATAATTTCTGTGTACTTGTAAACACCAGCTCTTATTAGATCCGCTTGTGATAACAAATAATTGTCTTTATTGCCAACTATGATTGTATGGTCGACGAAGTCCTTATTTCGTTCAGCTGTCAGTTGAAACAAAGATTTGTCACCGAACATTGGGATATATTGTTTCGGCATTGATTTTCTGGAAACAGGCCATAGTCTGCTACCAACCCCTCCGGATAAAACTACGTGGATGATACTCATAATTTAGTGGCTAAGGCTAACGTCATTCAATCGTCGACTGAGTTGCCAGTGGTATAACTTCAATTTTTCAGACTTGGTAAAAAGCCCCGATAGAGAAAAGGTATCAAGAGAAGTAATATTAAAGAAGGTAAGTCATATCCAGATCTTTATAAAAAGATATATGTTCTCCTCTGTAAACTCCATTAATTTTCCCATCAGAAATAGCATACACAGCATTGAAGCTTAGGTAATACGCCGTTGTTATAATTTAAGGTGCAGTTAGAGCATTGAAGCCTGGCGAATCATGACCTGAGTTGGGCCGCAATTGATTCCGAAACGTAGACAGGCTGCCTGGCAGCCTGTCTATTTTGTTTTTGTCTAAATAGGTAATTGATTTCATATATAACGTTGAGTAAAATAGTCACTTCAAGAATTTGTTCGGATCAGTCCCATTTATGGTCATCCGAAAATATTTATACAGTACGAATCTCTCAAAGGACTACTGAAAATAATACTATTTTTACTATATTCAAAATATATTTTATCTTTCTTGCTTTTATTCAATAAATACTCTGTCATTTTAAATTCAATTAAGTGATCATTGAAATTTTACAAGTTTTTTTTAATTGTATTTTAATGTTAATATAATAATTGTACCAAAATGATATTTTTTGTCTATTGAGTTTGACGAGGAGTTGTTGTATTTCAACTTACCAGGTAAATCAACAGTTTATTGCTGATTTACCCGGTAAAATCTTTGTTACACTTTCCCAACTAATTTTTTCAGTCGATAACCTACACTCTGTACTTTGGTTTCCTTATCGTCACCGTAGTATCCGTATCCATACCCGCCATACCCATACCCATATCCGTACCCAGCTCCATAATTTACACCGTTGAATATTACGGAAAGATTGGAGAAGCGTTTTGCTCGCTGTAATTCACCGATACGTTTTAGGTGATCTATTAATGTATAATTGAAGCGAACCAGATACAAAGTGGCATCGACATGCTCAGCAATTAGGGATGAATCTGTCACCAGTCCATATGGGGGAGAGTCAATTAGTATGTAATCATATTCCTTACGGAGTTCTGCAAGTAATAATGGTAAACGGCCATTACTTAGTAGTTCAGAGGGGTTGGGAGGGATTGGTCCACTTGTTAATACATCGAATTTAGGATGGACAATCGTGGACTGAATAAAATCAGAAGGCTTTCCCTGACCAATCAGGCAGTTGGACGCTCCATACTGATTAGGGACCTGCAAACGATCATGTAAAGTCGGTTTGCGCAAGTCTAAACCGATAAGCAATACACGTTTGTCGGAGTAAGCTAAGCTTGCTGCCAAGTTAATACTAACAAAACTCTTCCCCTCACCTCCAATAGAAGAGGTGAACATTAGGACACGACAACTGCCATCGCCTAGATACTGGAGGTTTGTACGGAGAGCTCTAAACTGTTCCGCCACTGCGCTGCGGCTGGTCATTTTAATAATGGCATCTTCACCTGGTTCGCCTTTGGCAGTTTTCATGTGTCCAATTTCTCCTAGAATAGAAGCATGTGTGGTTTTTTCTATTTCTTCTCTGTTTTGTACTGTATTATTTAATAAAAATATCAGATTAATTAAAAGTAATGGAATTGCAAATCCGGCCGCTCCAGCTCCAGCCCAGATGAGGGATCTTTTTGGTTTAATGGGTTTGTAAGTCGAAATAGGGGCGTCAATCAAACGACTGTCAGTTACAGTAGAAGCATACATTAATGCAGTTTCTTCTCTCTTTTGTAAAAGATAGAGGTATAAGCCTTCCTTGATACTTTGTTGGCGTTTAATCCCCACAAATTCTCTCTCTTTTTGTGGGATACTTCTCAATCCGGCTGAGAAACGAGTGTTTATTCCCTGTAAATTTTGTTTGGTAACATCCATACCGCGCCTCAGGTTTTGGACATTTTCTCGAATCGCCTGACGTGTGCCATCTAGTTGGGTATTAATAGTTTGTAGTAGGGGGTTGTTGGCAGTGGTGGTTCTCGCATATCGTTCGCGTTGCAATTCGAGTTCGTTGAATTTCGTAAGTAGGGAGACTAGTACTGGATCGTTGATCATGTAAGTGGCCGGTGCAACAGCGCCATCGCCGGCATTTTTTATGTAAGTGTCGACACTTTCAAGGATACTAATCTGTGTGTTTACCTCATTTAATTTGGCATCATTCTCTTTGATGTTTTCCAGGAAAAGTTGAGATTCGGCACTAATGTCTGTAATGCCTTTTGTTGTTTTATATGATTCCACGTCTTTTTCTACATCACCCAGCTCACCCGTAATCAAGCCCAGACGAGTTTCAATAAACTTCAATGTATTGCTCGCTTCACTATTTTTATCACTTAATGAGGATTGAACATAAACATCAAGTAATTTGTTAAGAACATCTTTTCCCCTTTGGACAGAAACGTCTTCATATGTAAGCTCAATAACTGTACTTTTAATATTGGGTTGTTGTACCTTGAGGCGGGCCAACATCTTTTCGGCAAGATTCTTAACATCACCAAAAGATACTTTTATATCTGCGTATTCGGTATTTTTGCCTTTGTTGACTATAAACGCTCCCCAGGCATTATTAAATCGCTGACCGAAAGTATGCAGCTTATCCTCGTTGTTGAAGGTAAAATGCAGGCTGTCTGCCATATGAATAACAAGCGGCTCCTCAAGTCCCTGTTCTGTGATAATTTCAGGTCGAACGATTACGGGGCTCTCCTGATAAAGGTTTACAGTACTAAGGCCATCTTTGGTAGTATAGGAAACATCCAAACTTAACTCTTTAATCACCTGCTCCATCAATGTTTGGGACTTGAGTATTTCCAACTCATTTTCAACGAGCTTATTTCCACCAAACTGGTTGCTTAGTTCTGATAAGATATCTCCCTGAGATCCTCCAAGACCTTTTTTTTCATCCTTAATTAAAATACTGGTTTTTGCGCTGTACACAGGTTGTGTGATCTGCAGATAAAAAAAAGCAGCAGTTAGTGTCAATGCGACAAAAATTGGGAACAAATACCAGTATCGTAAATAGCGACGGATATAATCTTGTAAATTAAATTCCTGTTCCTCGTCTTCTAAAAAATCTTGTGACATTCTGTTGAGATTTCGGTCTGTAATAATTGATATTATTTCGTGATGTTAAGAATCAGGATCCCCAAGGTGCTGATGCCCCCGACAATGGTAGCAATCAGTGGAACTGTCCTGACACGGCTATCTGTATCTAGCATTTTTGATTTAACCGGTTCTACGTAGACTACGTCATTTTTATGCAAATAATAATAGGGGGAGTTAAAAATGTCTCTGGACGTAAGGTCAATTCGAGCATACTCCCGTTTCCCGTTTTCCTCTCTAATAATCATTACATTACTTCTATTTCCATATATTGTTAAATCGCCGGCAAGGCTCAGAACTTCCGGTAGTGTGATTTTCTCATCGGGAATGACATATACTGCAGGTAACTTTACTTCGCCAAGTACTGACACTTTAAAATTTAAGTTTCGGACCATCACAGAAGGCTCTTTCAAAAAATTTAGAAGTTTATAACGGATTGTATCAGCTGCCGCTGTGGTTGTTAAGCCTTTGATCTTCACTTTACCAATCATTGGTATTTCAATAAAGCCATCCAAATTTACCAAGTAGCCAAGTGGCTGTAATCTAGCACCACTGCTATTGGCAGAGTAATTCGTACTTGCAGTCATAGCCGTATTAGCTGTATTAAACATTTCGTTCGCTTCTGAGTTTAAACTTCCGACAACGATTGAAAGCAGGTCATTGCTTTGAATTGTTGGTATATAATTCTGCACTACGTCCTGTGAAGAATGTCTTAACGTATCCCCTTGGAAATATACAATTGACTTAGGTGATACGCAGGATGAGGTTCCACCCCATACGGCTATGTAAAGTAGTAATATTAAAACGCTGTACCGGGTTAAATTGGAATTCATATTCTTCATAAGTTGAGATTAGATTGGTTGTTTGTTAATTATTAACTGGCTGATATTTATATAATTAAACAAGCAAGACGCAATAATGATAAAAGAGGTATAATTTGTCGGTTTCAGATGTTTTAGTATGTGTAAAATCTAATAATCATGGCAAAGTTATATAAACTTATTTTCAATACTACTAAGTTGCATCAAATATTTCTAATGGCAATGTAGAATAAGTTCTAATTACGCAACTGGCTGACTTAGAAGTTTTTCGTTTTGAAATGGGTACTTCGTTAGCCACGATGCTTTATCGCCTTTGGATATAAGGTCCAGATGCTGCATGCGGTGGGCGTCTGTTCCCAGAAAAGTGATAAGCTCATTTTTCAAAAGCCATTCTGCCATTTTATGCACATTCTCGCCGTAGTAACCGCCCAGGGATAATATGTTGACTTGTAATTCGCAACCCTGATCGCAATATTTTTTATAAACAGATGGATCAGAATAGAAGTATGTGTAGCGTTCCGGATGGGCCAAAACTGGTTGGTAACCTTTTTCAATAATTTTAAAAAGGGTCTCCGAGGTATTCATCAAAGGGGTCGAGTAGGGGAGCTCAACCAAAAGCCGGTTTCCCGGTAAAGTTAAAAATTGTTTTCCGGTATTCAGGATGTCCATAAAATGCTCGTCGATAAAATACTCGGCGGCGGCATTTACCTCAATTGTAAGCCCTGCCTGCTTACAGGCCAGTCTGACATCTTCAAGACCGGATAATATAATTTCAGGAGAATTTCTGTAACAGTCCCACATGACGTGAGGCGTGGTGTAAATGCGCGAATAACCAAGTTCCTGCATCTTTTGTACCATCGCCACAGCTTCTTCAACGGTTTCTACACCATCGTCGATGCCTGGAATTAAATGAGAATGGATGTCCATTCCAATTCGTTCCAGATTTACTTCTTTTTTCTTCTTATCGAATAACCAGTTGAGCATATATAATAAAAGTGTCCTGAAAAAGCCACACCGCGGCCACGTCGCAATTCGTGCAATTACTTAATTCAGGAATATTGTGTATCTAAGGGTAAAGCAAATTTAATGCAAAAAACGGCAGAAAAAACAGAATATTGCTTGGAATATTTCAATAATAATACAAATTTCATAATTTCTTCATCTCTATTGAAGTATTCCGTTTATTTTCTGTACTAAACATTTTTCGTAGTGAACTTGTAAACTAAATTTTGTTACCCGTCGACTTTCTATGACATTCAAAATAGTTGGAGTTTTACAAAAAAACTCATCTAATCGTGAAATCTCCACTACAGGTATAAAATTCGTGCCAGACAAAAACGACTATGAAGAAACGGATCTGCAACGGACAGGTATGTTTTGACGTAATCACTATTTTAAAGCATCTTCCGCGCATTGATCATTGGGTACAATTATGGGAAAAATTCTATTATTGGTTGTGTTCGTTTTTTTTGCTTCTGTGGTAGGTTACGGACAAAAAGTGGATTGTGGCAACATTGGTTTTGAAGAGGGTACCGCCAATGGCTGGATACTCAGCAACGGAACAGTGGAAAATGTCGGATCCACAGTGGTTTACAGCAATGAAACCACTGGTATATACGCAAATGGACACTTGGTTACAAAGCTTAGTGATGGCAACGATCCAAAAATTACGTCTGAGGCTATACCGATGGTTGCGCCGGGCAGTAATTATTCGCTGAGACTGGGTAATGTAAGTCAGGGAGGACGTTTTGATCGGGCGAAGACCAGTTTTGTGGTTGGGCCGGATAATACCTTATTTCAATACAAGTTTGCCATTCTTTTGGAAAATCCCACCAATGATCACGAACCTTATCAGAAGCCGGGTTTCAATGTGAAAATATATGATGCAAAGGGTAACGCGATTGCCTGCAGCAATTACGACATTCAGCTGGAAGCGACGAACACGGTGGATGGTTTTAAAAGCCAGGGAGATTTCCAGTTTAGAAACTGGACGACCGGTGCTATGGATCTTCGAGATCATATCGGTGAAACGATAACGGTTGAGGTTACAGCACATGGGTGTACAAAAAGACGTCATATAGGTTATGCTTATTTTGATGCGCAGTGCTTAAAATCGGAGGTTAAACAGGCGTCTAACTGTCCTGATGAAAATGGTTTTATGACTTTAATTGCGCCTTCGGGTTTCGGAAAGTATACTTGGAATAACGGAGCGACAACACAACAGGTTAAAGTGCAGGCTAATCTTGGGGATATTTATCATGTTAAAGTGGTTCCGCTTGCCAGCCTTGATGAGTCCTGCGCACTTCAGCTGGATTATAAAATAGAATTCAGGCAAACGGATACGACGATTAACACTTCCTTTTGTGAAGGAGAAAGTATTGTCATAGGCGACACTATTTACCGGACAACCGGCAAATTTACACGAAAGATTAACCGTGGAAACGTATGTGATAGCACCGTTCATTTGAATCTGACGGTGAATCCGAGGATAAAATACGCACAGAATCTGACGATTTGTGAGGGGGACAGCGTTGCCGTGGGTGACACACTTTATCGTACGGCTGGCTTGTATGTTCGAACGATAAAAACCGTTGCCGGGTGTGATAGTGTGGTGACCACGGACCTGAAAGTCGATCAGCTTGATCTGGCTGATATTTCTGATACGTATATCGTTGCAGGTGATAGTGTTCAGTTGATCAGTGCGGTGGAGCCGCCGGGCAGTTATACCTACATCTGGCAGCCACCCACCGGATTAGCCTGTTCAACTTGTCCTGAAACATGGGCAAAGCCGCCGGTGTCGACGCAATATACCTTGCAGGTTACGGCGCTGAACGAGGTTTGTAAACGTAGTAAAAAGGTTAACATTGCCGTACGACCCTGTGCCATTTATGCGCCAGAGGCATTTTCGCCTAATAACGATCGCGACAACGATATCTTTTTTGTGTACGGTAACACCTGTGTAAAGCAAGTCCGGGAAATGGTAATTTACGATCGCTGGGGAGAGGTGATCTTTATGAAAGCAAATTTCGCCGCGTCAGATCCTGGCAGCGGCTGGGACGGCAACTATCACGGGCAAGTTATGGTAGGCGGCGTTTATCCTTATAAAATAAAGGTCGAGTTTAAAAGCGGTGAGTTGTTTGATTATAAAGGTGTGGTTACATTATTGAGGTAATATTCTACGTTTTGGGTATTGTTGGGGTGGTTGTTGACGATTGACGATTGTCTATCGTCCATTGTCTATTGACCATCGTCCATTGTCCACTGACCATTGTCTATCGTCCATCGTCAATTGTCCATCGTCTATTACCATTAATCATTAACCACCTCATCTCCTTTCCCCATCAGGTCGCGGAAAATGGTGCTTTGTTTGTTGAGTTGGTCAAAGGTGCCTTCGTCGATCAGATGGCCATCTTTTAAAATGTAGATGTAATCAAATTTCGGTAATAGATGGAGCCGGTGAAGGGCAGAAAGTACGGCTTTGTCGCTGAATTCGGCAAACATGTGATCGTAGATAAGCGCTTCGGTTCTTGGATCGACGCTGCTGGTCGGCTCGTCGAGTAAAATAATATCACTGCTTCTTGCAGCAAGCACGCCGCGTGCGAGCGCCAGTCTTTGTTTTTGCCCACCGGATAGGTTGACACCTTTTTCCTGAATATTGGATTGCAGTCCGTTTGGTAGTTTTTCAATAACGCTGCTGAATTGCGCCGTGTCACAGACGTTCTGAATTTCACTGGCGTCGAAAGGAAGTCCCAGTGTAATATTGTATTCGATCGTATTTTCAAAAATTTCGGGGTCCTGAGGAAAAAGTGTGACGGTATCGGCAATCACTTCCAGTGGCAGGTTTTCTGCATTATCAACGCTTAGTCTGACATCTTTTTCAGCATTATAAAGTCCGCGCAACAGGGCAAGCAGCGTACTTTTTCCACTTCCGCTTTCACCGATAAAAGCAATTCGCTGACCACGGCGGATTTTAATATTGAGTGCATGTAAGCTATGCGCCTTTTTGTTGGACTCATAAGTTTCAGCATGAGAGAAGCTAAGGTTGTTGATCCGAATCTCCTTCCAGTTTTCGGGAAGCGGATGGTTTGTTTCTGCCCGGTGCTGGTCATGATACGCCTCGCCGATCATTCTGGCAGTTTTTACTTCTGTGTCGTACCGGATAATCTCGGTATACTGCCAGGCGACATCCTGAAACACACTGGTAAACTGATTGACATAACCGAGCAGTGTCACAAGGCCGCCAACCAGAAACACACTTCCGGGGGTGTAGTTTTGATAAATAAAACCGATGGTGACCACCACGTAAATGAGGCCGATGAAAAGACTGGCAACAAACCATTTCCATTCATTGATCACAACTTGTTTTTTGAAAGGCGGGAAAACATCGCCTACTTTATTTGACAAACTGATCTGCATCCTTTTTTCAAGACGCAGCGTGATCACTGTAATGATATTGGAAAGGCTGTCGAAGAGCGTGGATGAAACAACGTGTTCTTTTTCGTTCGTTTCGTCAAGGGCTTTGATAAAGGGGACGTCGAATTTGAAAATTACCCACACCGTCAAAATCCCGATCAACACCCCGATGCTGCCGAATAATGGAGAGAAGTAAACAATGGCGACGAACGAAAAAATGAATTTCGAAAATGCATGAAGAAACATAAAGCCGTTTTGAAAGAAATCTTTTAGTGCTTCGTAAGCTTTTCTTATCCGGTTGATGGTCGCCCCGCTGTGATGGTCCTGATGCCAGCGGATGGGGAGGTGCAGCGATTGATGGTAAAGCTCGTCCAGGAAATTTCTGCTCAGATCAAAGGCAAGTTTTCGTTCCATAACCCGTGCAGGTCCGTGGAAAGCCCATTCCAGTAAAGTCAGTCCAATGTATGCACCGGCATACCACCAGACATTTTTTAGTACAGCGTCACTATCTTTCTGAATCGACTCGACAAACCAGCCATATAAAAGCGGATGTAAAGCCAAAACTACGTTGGCCATCACGAATAATCCGTAGATTAGTAAATAGCGTTTTTTCTGCTGACGGGCATAACGCCAGGCTGTGGCCAATAAAGAAAGATAGGGGTTACGCATTAGAATGATCGTTTGTCAGGCAAATATAAGGTGATTGTTTGGTTCTGATTTTAACTTTTTCTGAATAGATTTTGATCTGGCTTACAGTAGTTTTTATTCATTGCGCGGCTTTTTGACTAAACAAAACCTATCAAAATTTTTCTTCCATTTTGACCAATCTTATGAAAAAGACGATAAACTTATTTGCCGCGCTTCTGCTTGTGGCTGTTTTGGGTAGTTTTGTATCGGGCACAAAACAGGACGGATGGATTTCCATTTTTGATGGGAAATCTTTAAATGGCTGGAAAGTGGGAGAGAATGCCGGTTCATTTTCCATTGTGGACGGGGCTATTCAGGTTGCTGGTCCGAGAGCGCATTTGTTTTATGAGGGCCCGATCAAAAACCATATGTTTAAAAACTTCGAATTCAGGGCCCAGGTGATGACAAAGCCGGGTGCCAATTCAGGAATTTATATTCACACCGACTATCAGGAAGGTGGCTGGCCATCGAAGGGTTACGAAATTCAGGTCAATAACTCGCATACCGACTGGAAGAGAACGGGGAGTTTGTATAATATTCAGGATGTGAAAGAAACTTATGTGAAAGACAACGAATGGTATACCGAGTACATCCGGGTTGAAGGCAAACACATTACGATTAAGATTAATGACAAAACGGTTGTAGACTACGAGGAAACCGACACCGATAAAAGATCGGCAGGTGAGAAAAACCGGATTCTGAGCAGTGGTACGTTTGCTTTGCAGGCGCACGATCCTAAGAGTGTGGTGCTTTTTAAGGATATTCAGGTGAAGCCGTTGACGGAGTAAGCTATCGGCAGTCGGCTTTCGGATATCGGAGTGACGCTGGTGGCGATTGCCGACGGCCGATTGCCGAAGTCAATAGTGAAGCTTTTAATAAAAACTGAAAAAAGTTGGCAGAATACGTTCAATTTGAATCATTGCTGGAAAGATTTCCGGATAAGGGAGGATATTATTACATCATTGTTCCGGATGATGTTGCGGAGCAATTTGTAGAGGGCAGGAAACCCGTTCGTATGGTTTGTTTGCTTAACGAAAATACTGAATTTCAATGTGCCATAAGACCCAAAGGCGATGGTGCTTTTTATATCAATGTGGCAACGACATTGCGGACGAAGGCAAAAATCAGGCTTGGCGACAAAATCCAGGTGAAGGTTTGGAAAGATGAGAGCACTTATGGCCGGGACATGCCGGAAGAGCTGACGGAGTTGCTGGCAATTGATGAGGAGGGTAACGAGCTTTTTCATCAGCTTGTTCCGAGTCATCAGCGTGGCATTATTCATTATGTCGCTTCTTCCAATGTCGTTCAAACCAGAATTGACAGGGCTATTAAGATGATAGACCGGCTAAAAGTCAAAGGCTAATGGTTTTGTTTTTTGCTGACAAACAAAAGAGGGCGGAATTACCGCTCTCTTTTGTTTAAACACTTCTGGGAAATTACGACTAGTTTCCGCCGCCCTGATTGTGGCAGTTTGCGATCATTTCGTCTCTCAGTTGTTGTGCTTTTGTAAGTGCAGTGTTGTATGCATTTTCGATGGCAGCCAAATTTGAGTCTCTCACGCCTGCTGCGGCAGCTTTTGCAATGTCAGCAATTTCGTTACAGGTAGCAATTTTGGCAGATTCCAGCTGATTAACCTTGTTGAGGTAATCTAGCAACTGGATGTTAATAAGCGCCTTTGTAACTTCATACTGCGCCGTGCTGATATAAGGTTTCGCACCTTCCAGAGCTGCCAAAGCTGCATTTGCAGTTTTTATTCCTTCCTGGCGCAATTTGTCAAAGCGGTCAGCGGAAGTCTGGTCGATACATTTCGCTAGATTTTTAGCGATTTTCTCCAAATCCTTATTGTAAGCATCTGCCACTTTTCCGGTTTCTTTTGCTTTGCTGTCGTCCAGGCGCTCCTTTGTTTTGTTGAACTTGTCATTGGCGTGCTGAATACAGTCGTCGTCACTTTTTGCAGTGGTGGCTGAGGTTCTTAGCGCACTCTCGCCCGTGCTGCCGATTCGTCCTGATTTCACTTCTGTTACAGATGGAAGCGACAGTTTTGGCAGGTAGGCCTGTACTTTGGAGTCGGCAGTAACCTTCGCCAAAATGGCTTTCATCTTTGCAGACTCGGCAGTGTTCTTGTCCGTGATGTTAGTGGTCGTCAGCGTGTTCAGAGTTTTGATCTCCGTTGCCGTTAGCAATGCCGAAGTTTCATTGGCTGCCTTGGAAACGCTGCTTGGTACGGATTTGGAGCCGGCGATCGTCGCAAGATCCGAATTCAATGTTTTCGTCTGCGTGGACAGTTCAACGTTTCCCGGATTGTAAGTCACCTCAGGGGTTACCGCAATCGATACCTCGCCAAGCTGAAGTTTGTCAAATTGCTCCGACAATTCATTGTTCGCTGGCTGCATCGAATCTTCGTCTTTTTCCTTACAGTTGTAGAGTGCAACCGTCAGGAGCATGCAAAGCATGAGTAATTTCAAGAAATGTGGCTTCATAATTGCAAATTGTTAAGTGAATAATAAATGGTTTGGTGGATGGAAAAACAAATTAGTTACTTATGGTTACTTAAAGTTTTGATACAAACATTCCTGAATACAAACCGGATAGGTTTGATGAAAGCACATAGTTATCCTGTGCCGGAAAAAATTTGCGTACGCAACTCTTCCAGGCTGGAAATACCAACTTTTTAAGTAATGAACTATGATTTTCAATGGCCCGACCGGCCCGAAAATCTGAATTCTTTTAGTGAGGGTTAAAGCTTAAATTTGAGATTGTTACCTGAGAAATCCTTAAATGAAAAGATTTTCGGCGTGCGTCATAGCAGATTCTCTGCATGCACTTTTGCTACAAATAGGGAACGATGAGCGAGGAGAGGAATGGAGTGGTCTTTCTTTTTGAATCAGCCAGGATTTAGCTTGGCTGAGGATTAATTGTGAAAAATGGTTCATCATAACGTTGAGAAATTGAGTGAGTTATATTCTTGAAATCCGGATTATGCATAACAACGAATTCTTTTAATGGTATCGGAGGGGATGTAATTAAGAATCTTTGAAAAATCCTTAATTTACTTTGTAGAATTAATATTACTTACTTAAATACATAAATGAATAAATTCTACACACAATATTAGGATAATTCTGGATAGGTTCCAAATTATATTATCTCGAATGAAAATATAATTGACTTATTATTAGTTGGTTATGAAATTATATATCTGAAAATTATTAACTATTATTGGAACAGTTATAAAAAATGGCTTGTAGAAGTCTATTTTTCGGGGATGTACCTCGTAGTATATCTAAAAATTGATTGATCATTGCTCAAATAGCTCTAAATGGCTTTATTTTGAATAAATAAGAATACGTCCTTAGATTTTATCCAATTTTTAGGATCCGTTGATGTTATTGTTAATATAGAGTTAATACTACAATAACTTATTTGTAGTATTCATGTCGCTATGTCCGGTCGTAAAAGATGAAGGCCGGCAATCCAAACTTCTGCATTTCACCCATGCGAATGGCAAAATTTTGAATCCCCGGCTTTGCAAATAAGATATGGTAGTCGTGTTTTATGTCCGATTGTCTTTTAATATCAAAACAGGAATTTGGGTGTTTAAAGCGATTGCTTCGGTAATGCTTCGGTGCGTGAGTTTATAGAAAAAGCTATGCCTTCCGGGCAGTGCGATGATCAGCTGAATTTCTTCATTTTGTCTTGCGAAATTTAAAATTCCCTTGGCTATATTTTTCTCTTCCGAATAATACAGTTTGTATTTAAAGTCGCCCAGCTGTTCTTTTAATAATGCCTTATGGAACCCTTCTTTTGCCGAATGCTGATCGAATGGGCCGACATTCAGAATAGTAAGTTCGGGATTGAGCATTAACTTAATTTTGTGCAGTTTCTGTAACAGAGAAAGCTGGGCAATGGCGTCGAAATCGCAGGGGACTAAAATGCTGTCGAGTTTTTGATACCGACTGGTTGTAGGGATAATCAGGACCGGAGTGGTACTGATTTGTGTAATCTCAATAACGTACTCGCCAATGTGACTTTCGTAACCGTCGGCGTCACTGCCTAAGAGCAGCAACTGGGGCTGATAATCTTTGATCATGTCGTGAATTGCCCGGAGAATGGGCAGATCGCTGACAGCCACTTCCACCTGAACACCAGGTTTGCATTTTTTTAACAGTTCCCGCCCGGTTGATCGTAAATGGTCCTCAATTTCCTTCCTTTCCTCCATGATCAGTTCGGCATTGGACTGGCCGTATTCGGCGGATGGAATGATATGGGAGTAAACCGAGATGTAGTGCGTTTTTAGTAAAATGATGCGCTCAATGTCGAGGTCTTCGCTAGCATCGGCAATGTACTGTAATGCGTTAGAGGAAGTGAAAGAGAAATCAACCGGGATCAAAATCGTTTTCATGTCGGTAGGGATTTTAAGTTATTCTAGTCGGATGAAGAATTGGGTTTTCTTAAACTGAGAATCATTTGCTGAAACATATCAATGCCGTCTTTCAGATTTTTTTTGTCGAAGTCCTCTGTCGCCTGATGATATACTTCGGCGATCCAGGGATACAATTGCGTGCGTAGCGCGGTTCCGGCTTCTGTCAGGAAAATCAGTTTATTCCTTCTGTCAAGCTCGTCTTCGATCCTTTTCACCATATCCCGTTTGACCATGTTGTCAATCATGTAGGTCATGCTGGATTTGTCTTTCAGGGTCAGGTCGGCAATTTCCTGTTGGTTAATTCCGTCTTTCTGCCAAAGGCAATAGAGCACTTCGAGCATTTCAAAGGTGATGTTGATACCGTGCTCTTTGATTTTTAACTGAACGGACTGACGCAGCTGGTTCCGAAATTCTGTCATGGTTCGTCCCAGCTCAATGGCGAGGTCGGTCCTGGATTTCTTTATGACTGATGAGCTGTCCATGAAGAAGATATTTTAACAATTCGTACCAGATTTAAGGATCTTTTTTACGAAAAATGTTATACTTAAAGTTAATAACTTGATAGTTGTAAGTCAAACTATTTGGCGTATTTTTTATACTTTTTAGCCTACGCTTTGTGTCGGAGGATAATCTGTAACATGAATTTTTAAATCTGATTTTCAGTATTTTATGTTGCCGTGTCAGTTGCCGGTAATTTAATGTGAAGAATGCTTTGCTCCTGGGACAGCCTTGCGCGATGTACAGGTTTACAATGGTGTAAATTTTACCGTATTATGTTATGGATCGTTCTGGATTTGCACGATTGAGCTTTCAAAGAAGCACAGCTGTCAAAATAGGCCCGGTTGTCACAAACTTTAATTAACCGATAGGTATAAATGTAAGAAGCAAAACACGATCAGCACATTGACCACATAACCGAACTTGATACGGAGAATCCGGAGGCATTTGCTGATGTGGAATTCGACTGTTTTTTCGGTGATCGCCAGTTCGCGCGCAATTTCCTTGTTGGGAATCCCGCTGCGGCTCATTTCAAAAACATGCCTGCTTTTTTCAGGAAGGTTTTCAAGTTCGCGGTCGTAGAGTGCCTGCACTTCCTGAACCTGCATCCATTCGTGCACCAGGTCCGCAGACTGCGAGACCAAAGTTTCCATATTCAGCTCGTCGAGTGAGACGGTGGCCTGGCTGGTCTGTTTTCGGAAATGGGAGATAACCCGGTTTTTAAGTGCAGAAAACAAATAAAGGTTCAAACCTTTTTCAATGGAAATATTCGCTCTGTTGAGCCAGAGGGCAACAAACAAATCCTGAACCAGATCTTCCGATACATCATCATTCCCGGTTTTATGGACGGCAAGTTTGTAAAGTTTAAAGGAATAACGCCGGTGAAGTTCAGCAAATGCACGGGAGTCATCCGCGACTTTTGCAAGTTGCCACAATTCCTGATCGCTTTTATCGCTGTAATCTTTACTCATTTACGTACTCCATTCAACATTTTTCAAAATTAATAAGGTTTGGATAGTAATTGTTATAAAATTTCTTCAAAAGTCACTAGGGTTGTGAATTGCTGCTGCGTCTTACCAGTACAGACTTGTATTAATCGGTTATTTTACAGCAAAATGCAATGGATAATAAGCATATCTCACCTGAACTTTTGAAGAAATATCTGGAAGGAAAATGTAGTCAGGAAGAAATATTTCTGGTCGACGAGTGGTATATGTCTCTTGCTGAGCGTGATGAGGCAACCGTTTCCGAAGAACAATTTGATCAGCTGCATCATCTGAAAAAAGTTGAGACAAAAATCGAATCCCTGCAAAATAATGAAACTGTTGTAAGACCGTTGGCGCGGTCTTCGTCCAGACAAATATTTTTCCGGCTTGCGGTGGCTGCCATGTTATTGGTGGTTGCAGGTTTTGGTATTTATCTGGCGCTTAATAAGGACGGCGTTATTTTTAGTACAGGAATGCAGCCCGTCTCGGTTTTTAATAAAACCCGTCAGGTCAAAACACACACACTCCCTGATGGCAGCATTGTTTCCCTGAATCCGGGGTCTAAGATCCGTTATAATAAAAAAGGATTTGAAGGAAATCTCCGGGAAGTCAGTCTGGAAGGGGAGGCCTTTTTTGAAGTGACAAAAGATGCAGCCCGTCCGTTCCTGGTAAACAGCGAGGCTGTTCTGGTGAAGGTACTGGGTACGAGTTTTAATGTGAAGGCCAATCAGGGTGCATCGGAGTATGAGGTTTCGGTGGTGACGGGGAAAGTTTCTGTGTCCGTGCCAGAGGATGAAGGCAAGCAGATTACACTGCTGCCGAATCAGCAGGGGGTATTTAAAGTAAAATCCCGCCAACTGATAACCGCAGAGATTCAGGCGGGTCAGGACAAATTGCCTGTATGGCAGCCTGTTTCCCTGACTTTTGAGAACGAAAAACTGGGTGAGGTGATGAGAAGATTAGAGAAAAAATTTGATGTAGAAATAAACCTGGCCAATCCGGACCTTGAAAACTGCCTGGTAAAAGCAAGTTTTGACAACAATCGGCTTTCAGAAATTCTGGAAATGACCATGCAGATTGTGGAGGCAAAATATCAGATGCAGGGCGATGTCATTACCATCGAGGGGAAGGGTTGCGCCAATAGCTATTAGCCATGAAACAAGTTTTTAAAAGATAATGCTGACTCTTAACCTAACCGAAGCTTCTATGATTATAACAAAACCTGAAAAATAATTTCCCCTTCAAAAAAAATCAGGAGTGATTGAGGCACCCCTGATCCTGAACGAAGTCTTTTTGCACATCACTTGGCGGTGATGAACGGCTTCTTATTGTTCATATTAACCAATCCAAACTTATGTATTTTTTTCTAAATAGCAAGACGGCATACCATATTATGCGGTTATCAATACTACAACTCTTCCTGGTCGGATTGTTTGCGGCGGCTGGTTATGCCGGGGAGTCCGGCGCGCAGGATCTTCTCAATAAAAATGTGACGATCCAGATGGAGAACATCTCGCTGGAACATGCATTGGACCGTATCGAAAACCAGGCGAAAGTCAGGTTTGCATACAGCAGAAGCATCATTCCCATTAAAACAAAAGTGACGGTTTCAGCAACCAATGAATCACTTTCCTCCGTGCTGGAAAAACTTCTGACGCCGCTTCAGATCGAATATCAGGCCACAGATGGGCAGATTCTTTTAAAACGCAGTCGCAAGGTTTCTTTGGAAAGCAATTTTCCTGTGAGTAATCAGGCGGTGACTATCCAGGGCAGCGCCAAGATTGTCGAAATAAACTTGTCCGGGACTGTAAAGGACGATAAAGGAGAAAGCCTGCCGGGTGTGAGTGTGGTTTTGAAAGGCTCACAGCGCGGAACCGTGACGAACGAAAAAGGGGAGTTTTCTTTGCAAATTCCTGAAAATAATTCGGTTTCAGAGCCTTCGGTGCTGATCTTTTCTTTTGTAGGCTATTTGTCGGAGGAAGTGCCTGTGGGCAATGAATCGATATTCAATATTGCATTGAAAGTAGATTCAAAATCGCTGGAAGAAGTGGTTGTGGTGGGTTATGGAACGCAGTCAAAAAAGAATATTACCGGATCGGTCGCGACCGTTCAGGGCTCGGATATCGTGAGAAGTCCGCAGCCTAATATTTCCAACTCCTTTGCAGGACGTTTGCCGGGGTTGATCGCCAGCAACAGATCCGGAGAACCGGGTTCTGACGGTTCTTCCATCCTGATCCGGGGACGCAGTACAACCGGCGACAGCAGCCCGTTGGTGGTTATTGACGGGATTGCCAATGCCGTCGGTGGTTTGGAAAGGTTAAATCCGAATGACATCGAAAGTGTGACTGTCTTAAAGGACGCTTCCGCAGCGATTTATGGTGCCCAGGCTGCCAACGGGGTAATCCTGATCACGACTAAAAAGGGAGTAACAGGAAAGGCAAAATTTGACTATTCCTTTAATCAGGGTTTTGTACAGCCGACCCGTTTACCCAAATTCGTTGACGCAGCGACTTATGCCGGTATTATCAATCAGGTGGATGCGTACAGAAATCCATCCGGTGGCATGAACCAACGATACACAGCCGAAGAGATTGAAAAATTTAGAAATGGTTCTGATCCTGTGAGTTATCCGAATACAAACTGGGTGAAGGAACTGATGAAACCGGTAGCTATGCAAAATCAGCATAACCTCTCCGTTTCAGGTGGTACGGAAAAAATCAATTATTTCGTTTCTGCCGGGACGATGTACCAGGATGGACTTTTCCGGGATGGGGTAAGCAAATACCGTCAGTACAGCATCCGTTCGAATATCAATGTTAAAGTAAACGACAAGCTGACTTTTGGTGTGCAGCTTTCCGGCAGAAGGGAAAACCGTAATTATATCGCGGGTTATGGGGCATCCAACGTCTTCGAATTTTTATACCGGACTTACCCGACTTTGCCGGCCAGATTTCCCGACGGTCGTTTGGGTGCCGGTGTAGAACAGGGGAAAAATCCACTTGCGATGGCGTCTCTGGCAGGAAAAAATTACAGCCCGACGACCTATTTCAACAGCATTCTGCGCGCCAGTTATCAGTTACCGATCGAAGGACTTTCACTGGACGGTTTCTTCTCGGCTGACCAGGGTTTTGGTTTTACCAAAGAATTCAAGACAAACTGGACGGTTTATCAGTATAATAAAAGTACACAGCAATATACTTCCGTAAAGGGAGGCCCGTCAGCGCCGCAGATTTATGAGAGCCAGACAAATACGGCCTTGCTTACAGGAAATATTAAACTGAATTACAGTCATAATTTTGGTGATCACGCCTTTTCATCTTTTATCGCTTACGAGCAAAGTCAGCAAACGCAGGAGAATTTCAATGCGTCCCGGAATAACTTTATCACGACGCAATTACCCGAGTTAAGTCAGGGAGGAGCTCAGCCAGCCGACTATGGCAATGGCGGCGGCAGCTACCGTACTTCACGCCGAAATGTTTTCGGACGGGTTAATTATAACTATCTGGGAAAATATCTTGCCGAAATCCAGCTTCGTTACGACGGTTCATCGGTATTTCCTCCCGGCAAACGTTACGGATTTTTCCCAGGTATTTCTCTGGGATGGCGACTTTCGGAAGAAGCATGGTTTCCTAAAGGGAATTCAATTAATGATTTGAAATTGCGGGCTTCTTATGGTCAGCTTGGCAATGACCGTGTTTCCGCTAATCAGTTTCTGGATAACTTTCAGATCAAAAACACTGTTTTGTCTACCGGAAACTCGGCTGCCAATGTGCCAACGATTGAATACACTTTGCTGGCTAACCGCAATATTACCTGGGAAGTTGCCAAAAAATACAATGTGGGCTTAAACGCGACTTTCTTCAAAAAACTTGTCGTTGATCTCGATGTGTTTAAAGAAAACCGTACGAAAATTCTGGCCAGCCGCAATATCAGTATTCCGGCGGTGAGTGGAATCAGCAGCGCACAAATCCCCAATGAAAACATAGGAGAGGTTCATAATCAGGGGATTGAAACCCAGGTTCAGTACAACGGGAAACAGGAAGATTTTACATATTCAATTGGCGGTAATTTTTCTTTTGCCAAAAACAAAGTGATATTTATTGACGAAGCACCAGGCACCTTGACTTACCAGCGTGCAACCGGTTTGCCGATTGGCTCGGACCTGATGTACAAGTCTACCGGTGTGTTTAAATCACAGGCAGAAGTGGATGCGTATCCGCATGTGTCGGGCGCAGGCCCGGGCGATCTTCGTTACGAGGATACAGACGGAGACGGAAAAATTACACCGGCCGACCGCATCAGAACCGAGTTCAACAACATTCCTCAGGTAACTTATGGGTTTAACCTCGGAGCCGGTTACAAGAATTTTAGTCTGAATGTTCTGTTTCAGGGCCAGGCACGCGTGGCGCAGTATGTCATGATTGAGTCGGGAGAATTTAGCAATGTGATGCAGTCCCGCGCAGACGACGCCTGGACACCAACCAATACCAATGGCTCTTCACCGCGCATCGATTCACGCGCCAGTACGGGCGTTAACGGAAGTTATAGAAATACATTCTGGTTACAGAATACGGCATTTTTACGTTTGAAAAATGCTGAAATAGCCTACACCGTTCCTTCAAAAATTATCTCAAAACTGGGATTGGGCGGTATCAGAATTTACGCAAACGGATTTAACCTGCTCACTTTCACGAAAGTGAAAGATTTCGATCCTGAAGGAAGCGACGGTTATGCATATTTCTACCCGCAGCAGAAAATTTACAATCTGGGCGTCAACGTGTCATTTTAAACTGAAATCGAAATGAGAAGTAATTATATAGTAATGTTAATTTTTGCAGGAATATTTTCGATGCTGTTAAGCGCCTGCGACAATGAATTTCTGGATACCAACCCAACCAATATCGTTTCAGATCAGGCCATCTGGGCAGATTCTGCGCTTGCGGATGCCTATGTCGTGGGGCGTTATATCGGGGTGGGGCTGTCTTCGGAAGGCGGAAAACCAGGTTTTGGACGTGGATTTGAAGATGCCTGGATGAGCTCCGTCAGTGATGAGACCATATGTAATTTCGATAACGATACGTATTTTGTGTTACAGGGAAATCTTGCCGCAGACCGGACCGGTTGGGTTTCCAATCTCTGGACAAGAGGTTACAGAAGTATCAGGGAATGTAATTACGGCCTTGCCAATCTGGACAAGGTACCGATGAGTGAGTCGGGTAAAAGAATTCTGAAAGCTGAACTTCGTTTTATTCGTGCATACCGGTATCATGACCTGATCCGTAACTTTGGTGGCGTCCCTATCATTGGCGACAAAGTTTACTCGCTGGAAGACCGTGATTACAGTGAGTTGTTTAAAAGAAAAACCATTGAGGAAAGTATCGCTTATGCAACCAGTGAGCTGGATGCCGCAGCGGCTGGAATGGCCGGTCAGAAGGTGGTGACGGGACGTGGCACAGCGGGGGCCGCATTGGCTTTGAAGGCGAGATTACTACTCTATGCTGCAAGCCCATTGTACAATAACGACCAGAATGATGCAGCCAAATGGCAGAAAGCAGCGGATGCGGCCAAGCTGATCATGGATCAAAACAGTTATTCGCTATACCCGGATTATCGCAAGCTTTTCATTACCAATAACACCAGCGAGGATATTTTTATCCGCCTGTATTCGCCGACCAACGAGCACACCAATCTGGAACTGGTTAACGGGCCAAACGGTTACGGTGGCTGGGCAGGTAACACGCCTATGCAAAATCTGGTGGACGACTATGAGATGCTTGACGGAACCAAGATCACCGACCCGGCTTCGAATTACAATGCGCAAGATCCATACAAAAACCGTGATCCGCGTTTATCTATGAGCGTTTTGTACAACGGAGCGCCTTATCGTGAGCGGAAATTAGAAACATTTTTGCCGGGCGGTCAGGACAGTAAAGACGGAAATGAAAATTGGAATACCTCAAAGACAGGTTATTATGTCTATAAATTTATCAATGATCAAAACCCGATCAGAAATGCGAACCAGACAGCGACGCAGCCTTGGAAATACATTCGTTACGGAGAAATTCTGCTGAACTATGCCGAAGCTAAAAACGAAGCTTCGGGGCCGGATGCAACCATTTATCAGGCGCTAAACCTGATCAGAAAACGGGCAGGAATGCCGGATATCCCGACCGGGCTGACGCAGGCAGCTTTAAGAGAAAGAATTCGCGGAGAAAGAAGAGTGGAACTTGCTTTTGAAGAACACCGCTTTTATGACGTACGCCGCTGGAAAATTGCCAACATTACCGAGAATATTCCTGCTTACGGCGTTCGCCCGGAGAAAAAGGCTGACGGCAGCATTAATTATGTCAGGATCATAGCACTGGACGGCAGAAAGTTTCAGGACAAAAACTACTGGATGCCGATTCCGCAAAGCGAGATTCAGGCCTCAGGCGGTGCATTGGCTCAAAACAAGGGATATTGATTTTATGATGATGTATAAAAAAATAGGAGTAATGGGTAATCTGTTATGGATTACCCTGTTAACGATCCATGTTGTCAGTGCCGGGAGCATGAAGGTTCAGAAGGATATCATCAGCATGCATTATGGTAAAACTGGCCGTATCAATTACCATATCAAAACTGGCCTTTTTGATGTGCAGTCAGCGGGCAAGGAAATTATCCATGGGGCTTATGCACTGGTGAAAAACGGCGATACCGAACTTAACAGCGCCAGGTATTCGACCAGAAAACATGTAAAAACTGCAATAACGGACGGTTTTGGTAAAGGTGAAAAACATCGTATTTTGTTGACGCAGGCTGGTCTGCCGGCAATGCAGCAGGTTTTTTATGTTTATCCTGATAAAGATTATTTCTTTTCGGAGGTGATCATTGAAGGCAAGGATCTGAAAAGTAATTACATGGCCCCGCTGATTTGCCGGAAAGTGGATATTGGTGTCAAAGGCGACAATCGTACGCTTTTCGCTCCGTACGACAATGATACTTTTATCACCTATGATGCAAAATCACTGGCTTCTCAACTGACCAATACCAGTTCGGAAATTGGCGCGGTTTATGAAAACCAAAGCCGGAAAGGTCTGATTGTGGGATCAGTTGAGCATACCGTCTGGAAAACGGGAGTGAAAACCAGCGGGGTTGGCAATCTGCTGAATCAGCTGGAAGTCTGGGGTGGATACAGCGAAGAAAAAGTGACCCGCGACAGAATTCCGCACGGCACCGTTTCGGGCGCTATGCTGAAATCGCCTAAAATCTTGATTGGTTATTTTGAAGACTGGCGGGATGGGTTGGAAACTTACGGCAAATCAAACCGTATTGCCGACAAACCTTATGTTTTTAACTGGGACAAACCAACGCCTTTTGGATGGAACAGCTGGGGCGTGATTCAGGAGAAAATTACCTATGATAAGGCAGTTGCGGTTGCAGATTTTTTTGCCGACAGCCTCAAAGAATTCCGTAACGGGAACACGGCCTACATTGATCTGGATTCTTTTTGGGATAACTTTTTCAGAGGCGGTTTGAATGGCGATTTTGCTAAACTCAAGGCTTTCGCCGACGATTGCAAAAGCAAAGGGCTGGAACCTGGCGTTTACTGGGCACCGTTTACCGACTGGGGCTGGAAATCGGGAGGAGACAGGATCGCAGAAGGAAGCAAAACCAAATTCGGAGATATGTGGACGAAAGTGAGCGGCGGTTATCATGATCTGGACGGCGGAAGAGCTTTGGATCCGACGCACCCGGGGACACAGCAGCGCGTGGCTTTTGTGATAAAAAAGTTAAAGGATTGCGGGTTCAAGATGATAAAAATTGATTTTTTGGGGCATGCAGCGATCGAGTCAGATCAATTCTCTGATCCAGCCATCACAACCGGTATGCAGGCTTTCAGAAAGGGGATGGAGCATCTCACGGATCAACTCGACGGGCAGATGCTGATTTATGCTGCCATTTCTCCCAACCTTGCCATGGGGCGTTACGCGCATACCCGTCGTATTGCGTGCGATGCCTGGAAAACGATCAAAGACACCCGCTATACGCTCAATAGCCTCAATTATGGCTGGTGGCAAACATATGTCTATAACTTTATCGACGCGGATCACGTGGTTTTCGGAGAGGAAAGTGAAGGCGTCAACCGCGCCAGATTGACCTCCGGTGTGATTACAGGTACGCTGATAACCGGCGATGATTTTTCTGCGCCGGGTCCGTGGAAGAACAGGGCAAAATCGCTGCTGCAAAATCCTGATATACTTCAAATTGCTAGAAATGGTATTGCATTTAAGCCGGTTGAGGGAAATTCAGGAGACACGGCTAGTGAGCTTTTTGTGCGGGAAATCAACGGAGACTTGTATCTGGCTGTCTTAAATTATACTGATCAGCCCAAGAAATTTGCAATTGATCTTAAAAGAATTGGCCTTGATCATCTTAAATCCTATGAAACCCGGGAGCTTTTCGGCAACAGGAAAACTGCCGCCAATGGAACGCTCAACGTGGATTTGGCAGGAACTGATGCGGCCATTTTTAAGATAACCAATAGGTAAAACCCTTCGAAATAATAATGACTTCATGAGGCTGCGTATTACCGCAGCCTCATGAGACACGCGTCTGTATTTTTCATTTTGATCTGCAACATTTTAACTGCTGTTTTTTATGGGTAAGGTTTTTTCAAAATTAACAATAGCGGGGTTGCTGCTGTTGTTTCACGTGACCGCTTTTGCACAGAGTTATGAAGCTGAAAGCGGAACTGTTTCCAACGGCGCAGACATTCAAAACTGTGGTGCTTGTTCAGGTAGCAGTCAGGTTGGAAATCTGGGCGGCGGGGCCGTTTTAATCCCCGTTGTGGTATCGCAGACCGGGATTTATAACCTGACGATTGCTTACAGCACAGGTGATCCCAGAACGATCAACGTTACGCCAAATGGTGGAAATTACATCAGCGTGTCATGCCCGGCATCGGGAGGGTGGTCAACACCGGCATCCACGACGGTGCGTATTGCGCTCGTTGCCGGAAGCAACAGCCTCAAACTGGATAATGTCAACGGTTATGGTCCCAATATTGACAAGATTTTTTTGTCCGCGGCCAACGCGCCGGATGTCAGAAGTATAACTTTTGGAGCTGATAACCGCATTGACTATGACTTGAATAATGGATATTATGACGTGTATTTCAATAACGAAAAAGTAATTTCGGACGCGTCTTCATCCGCCAGTTCAAATTCGGTTTTTAAAAGTACCGTGGGTTATACCAGCCGGGTTTACAGTTCGAATGCGGTGACTGACAACTTCGGAACAGGAACCAAACATGTCATTACGATGACCGGTACCGGTCTGCTGGAAATGCAGCAGGTGTTTTACACCTATCCGGGGAAAAATTACTTTTTCACGGAAACGATCCTGAACGGTAGCGGTTCCAATTGTTACCGGATGTCGCCGTTGACCTCGAATCTGGTCGATATCCATGCCAATGCCGACAGACGCGCTTTGTTTGTCCCTTTTGACAACGATGCCTGGGTACGTTATGATGCTAAGGAAATTCGCTACGCCAATTTTTTTAGCTCGGAAGCCGGTGCGATTTATGATAATACCAGTCGAAAAGGTTTGGTGATTGGTTCAGTAGAACATGGCGTCTGGAAAACCGGGGTAAATCTGGTAGGCGAGGGCAGAGGCCAGACTGCCTATCTTTCCGTGCAGGCAGGCTGGACGCAGGAAAGTGTTACCCGAGACAAGCGGGGGCATGGCTGGGTTTCGGTTGGGCAAAACAGTTGCAAGTCGCCGAAAATTATGGTGAGTTATGACACCGACTGGCGAAACGGATTTGACAATTACGGAAAAGCCAATGCCGCCGCAGAACCTCGTTATATTTTTAACTGGAACGAGGCGACTCCCTTTGGATGGAATAGCTGGGGCGCGATACAGTCGAATATCAATCTTGCAAAGGCGAAATCCGTCGTTGACTTCTTTTCAACAGGTGTGCCGAATTATAGAAACGATGACAATACGCTGTACATCGATCTCGATTCTTATTGGGACAATATGTCGGGCGGAGGGCTGACGGGCGATTTTAGTCAGCTTACCGAGTTTGCCAACTATTGCAAAAGCAAAGGTTTCAAACCAGGAATTTACTGGGCGCCTTTTGTGGATTGGGGTAAATTCGGTCGACAGATGGAAGGCAGTACGCAAAACTATCAAGATGCCTGGACCAAAGTAAACGGCGGTCCGCAGGAGCTGGATGGTGCCTATGCGCTGGATCCAACGCATCCGGGTACCAAAGACCGGATTCAGCTTGTGATCGGTAAGTTTAAAGCCTGCGGTTTTGAAATGATCAAAATCGATTTTCTCGGGCATGCAGCCCTGGAGGCTGACAGTTATTATGACAACACAGTACATACCGGGATGGAGGCATTCAAAAAAGGGATGGAGTTTCTGACGGATCAACTGGATGGTAAAATGCTGGTTTACGCAGCCATTTCTCCTAATCTGGCTACGGGAAGGTATGCACACATGCGCAGGATTGCCTGTGATTCATATAAGGATATTAATGAAACCAGTTATACGCTGAACAGCACGACTTACGGCTGGTGGCAGAAGCATATTTACAATTATCTGGATGCGGATCATATCGTTTTTGGGAATGAGCCCGACGGTGAAAATCGTGCAAGGCTGGCCTCGGGAATCGTAACCGGCGCGTTAATTACGGGGGACGATTATTCTGCAACCGGGACCTGGACGGCAAAATCGCAAACCCTGCTTCAAAATGCAGATCTTTTAAATCTGGCAAAAAATGGCCTCGCTTTTTCACCCGTGGAAGGTAATACGGGCAATCAGGCCAATGAACTTTTTGTGCTGACCAAAGGAAGTAAATCCTATCTGGCCATCTTTAATTATAGTGGTTCGGCCAAGACGTTTTCGGTTGATCTGACAAGGGTCGGGTTAAGCGGAACCGATGTTTACACGACCAAAGAATTGTTTAGCGGAGCCAGTACCAACCAAAGGCAAATGGCTGCCAACGCGCAAGGCACGTTCAGCATCACCCTGCCGGCAGCCGATGCAGCAATTGTAGAATTCGGGAATACCGTATTGCCTGTGAATCTGACGAGTTTCTCTGCCCAAAAGTCTTTTTCCGGCACCTCTTTAAACTGGAAAACGTCAGGCGAGACCAGCAATAAAGAATTTGTCATCGAGCGCAGCACGGATGCGAAAACCTTTAATGCAATTGGGAAAGTTTCAGGATCGGGCGATTCGAAGGCCGGGCAAACCTATGCTTTCAATGACCCGGCCCCCGTGCAGAATGAAATCAATTATTATCGTTTAAAACAAATCGATTTTGACGGGGCATTTGAGCATTCACGTATTGCCGCAGTGGATTATAAAAATTTAGCGCCGGAAAATCAGGCCTATCTGTTTCCAAATCCGGGAAGCGATGTGCTAAATATCCGGCTAAATAATCTCCTGGAGGGTAACGTGACAATTCAGATTAACGATTTGAAAGGAACGAACCTGATTGAGAGAAGTTATGAAAATCCATCGGAGATAATCCCGGTTCCCGGTGTCGGAAAATTCCTGCCCGGTACTTATCTGATTGAGGTGAAATCTGAAAAGGGACAGAGCCAGCAGATGAAATTTGTGAAAGAGTAAGTTTTGAATTTTTTAAATAGTAAACGGTTTGACCAGAGGAAATGTGTTCCTTTGGTCAAACCGTTTTTTTTGTAGAAACGGAGTCAGGTCGCGATCGGAAATTTTCGCTATTTGTTGGCGATTATTTCATTGATCAGTGCCACTCTTTTGAGAAAGGCAGAGTAGGTGTATAAAAGATATGCAAATAACCTAATCCCTGACCAAACGAACTGAGATTCCGACAGAAACTTGAGCATCCCAACGGAACGCTTTTTTTAAATTTTGTTTACTGCTACTTGGAGGGCCGCCATAGTGAAAGTTCCACTCCCAGACTTTATCAACCGAATTAGTAAGTGTGGACGTCCAAAAGTAGCCAAGAGTACCTTGGAACATATAACTGCCGTCGGGTCTTCGGAGACCTCCTGCAAGCGCATCGAACCCACTGCTGTTGGTGCCGTTACCGTCTTCATTCCAGCTTTTGACGCCTTTAAGAGCTTCACCGGCCTTGTCCGTACCGCCAAATTGAGTTACCAGGATAGCCCATTCGTTGTCCGTTGGCAAATGCCAACCGCTGGGACAGGCTTTTTTCGCTGCTTCCCAAGTGTAAAGCAAGCCCAACTCTTTTCGATTATTCTCATTGTCATCATAAGCATAGCTGCCTTCAACTTTATAGTTCAGGTTTTGTGCCATCCAAGTAACGGTTTTGCCCGTCAAATCTTCTTTAAAGCTGATCGTTTTATACGTTTGGCCATCTCGCGAGTCAGTGAAGGTGCCGGTAGACTGGGCAATTCCCACTTGCGTAAAAAACAAGGTAGCAAGTACGGTAAAGATGTGTTGTTTCACTATTGTTATCTCAGGTTTAGTTTTGTCAATATACAGCTTATCAAAAGATACTTATTTATGTAAAGAAGCTTAGTAAAATAAAACCTCAGCTTACCACTCCCGTGCCGCAATTGAGGATGAGTTGAGGGGTGGGATGACATAATGATTTTCTTATAATTCCTATTCGTCATGCAATTTCTATTGGCATAAACAATGCTACGAAATAAAAACGACAAGCCAAATCGAAGCAAACTGCAAAAAGCGATGGAAGTGCGTTTTAAGCATATTTGGCATGAACGGACCCTGCTTTACAATCATCGGTTACTCAGATCAAGTCTATTCTGGATCGTTCGCTGGACCGCATCTAAATGATAGATGAAGAAATCGCTTTTAGTGACACAGTTTTCGAAAGTATAATCAGCCTTTAAGGTTAACCCGCCTTCTGCTTGCAGCAAGTCTGTGTTTTCAGAAACAATCAATACTTCGAAACAGTCTGCGCGAATGAAAACATCATAGGGGCCCACAAAATCCTGAATGGTTAGTCCGGGAAACAGCAGCATGCCCACTTTGTATTTTTTGGGTTCTGTAATCATGGTTTTATCTGGTTACGTCTCTGTTGTAATTCCTTCCAGGTGGTTGTGATCACCCCGGTTTCTTTTATGAAATTTTTGAGTTTTTCGTTAGTCATGGCCAACAGGTCAGCCCGCCTGGTATTGCCGGAGTCACTGATGTTTTTAAAATGTTCCCCTGCTTCTGTACAATGAATAAGGATGACGGTGATCCCTGGTTTTAGTGAACTGAGTAATGTCTTGAATTTCTCCGTTTTGAAATTTCTTAAATTTACATCCGTCGGTTTTAATTCAGAAGGAAAAACCCAGTCATAACTCAGGATATGAATGTCATCCACTACCGGTAATCCCGCCTGCCATAGTTTTTCTCCCTGATTCCTGATTGCATCCAAAACCTCCGCGGCAGTGGCATCGGGATTTGCAAGTTTTTTAAGTCCTGACAAGGGTCCTTCCGCGAGGCATTGTTCCACCCATGTCAAATGACCAGCCGGCAATAAAACCGGGATATGTTCACGAATACCGGTCTGCACATATTTTTTCAGAAAATCCGGCGATGACCACAATGTCCCCATATGCGTATCCAGATGTGTAGGATTAAAACCCATTTTACGCGCTTTCCGGATTTGTGCCATTATTTCAATATCTATTTCGTCAGCCGTTGCGTGGCTGAGGACGTCAGGGACATTATCCCATAAAAAGCCTTGCTGATCTGCCAATCCGGGTGTCGCCGAAATACCCGAGACGGAAGCCCACCGGTAATTTTTCCATTCGGAAGTATGGGTGAGGTGCAGGCCGGCATCGACGCCAGGGTTGGCGTTCAGGTAGTTTATAAAATCGCTGGTCCATGGGCAGGGCATCATCACACTGACAGAAGTTGCTACCTGTTTGGCCAGGGCAAGTCTGGCTCCTTCGTTGGATTCAAATGACATGCCGGCATCATCGACGTGGAACATGACGACCCGGTCGTTTTTCTTCCATCCCAGTCTTTCGGCATAGGTTTCCATATTTTGGGCGATGGTATTTTGAATAAAAAAGGTCAGGCACATGGCTTGTGTCAGGAGGCGGATCTTACGTTTTCTTTTAATCATAAATTGGCTGATAATGATTAGTTTTACACAAAAGAAGAGCCATTTTTCAATACCTGCAATTAGTCAATATAGTATGACTACCGAAAAAAACGAGGTGCTTTTAAACTGCCCGAAAGAGTTTTTACTAAAAATGCTGACCGGAAAATGGAAGCCTTGCATCTTCCGTTATGCTACTCAGGGCCCTGTTCGGTTTGGACAAATTATGAAACTTTTACCCGAGGCTTCCAAGCAGGCATTGACCGTTGCATTGCGGGAAATGGAAGAAAGCGGGATATTGGACAGAAAGGTGATCAAGGAAAAACCGCTGCATGTGGAATACACATTAACTGACCTTGGCCTGGAATTTATCCCGATTTTTAAGGCAATTGACGAGCTCAATTTGTTGCCGGTCAGGAAGTAAATGTATTGGTTTTGAATTTTTTGGAGCGATATCGGGTATTATCTACATATCCGGGGTTTACAATTGCCTTATTCCATGAATAGAATCCTACTGCTGTTTTGTTTTGTATGGTCTTTCAATGCACGTGCGCAGAACGGCATTGAGAAGCTCGATTTTAAAATCCTCCAAAAAACGGAAGCATCCCGAACCGAAGCGCAGACGAAAACGCTGAAAATTATTTCGGACGCCAATAATTATGTGAACCTTGCCATACCGGCTGGTTTGTTCGTAGCTGGCGCCATCGATCGGAATAAAGACATGAGGCAAAATGCACTCTACGTTGCCAGCAGCACGGCCACAACGGCATTGTTGAATTTTGCGCTGAAAAAAATATTCAAAAGACCCAGACCCTTTCTGGTTCACCTGAGCCTTACACCGATTTCCAGACCCGGTGAATATTCGATGCCGTCGGGGCATACGTCGGCTTCTTTCAGTACCGCCACAGCTTTGTCGAGGGCTTATCCCAAATGGTATGTGGTTGCTCCGTCATTTCTTTGGGCGGGTACCGTTGGTTATTCAAGGGTTTATTTAGGCGTTCATAATCCATCCGACGTTGTGGCTGGTGCCGCGCTTGGTGCCGGAACTGCACTTGGATTTGGTTTTATGAAACAATAGCAAAAGTTGATCGGATCGGAATAATTGACAAGCCGTTAACCAGCCGATCGATGACTGCCGACAGCTTTACAGAATTTCTACATATCCCTCCGTTCCGTTCACCCGGATTCGCTGTCCGTCCCGGATCAGCCTGGTAGCATTTTCTAAGCCGACTACGGCGGGTAAACCATATTCGCGTGCAATCACGGCTCCGTGAGTCATCAGGCCGCCCACTTCGGTGACCAGGCCTTTGATAGAAACAAATAAAGGCGTCCAGCTGGGGTCAGTAAAAGAAGTGACCAGAATATCACCCTCTTCCAGAACTGCATTTTCTATACTCAAAATGACACGTGCACGCCCCTCGATAACCCCGGAAGAAACGGCGAGACCTGCGATGGCTTCTGCGGGAAGATTTTCGCGTTTGTATCTGCCAGAGATAATTTCTCCGTCGGACGTGATCACACGCGGGGGTGTTCGTTTTTCATTGATTTTGTGTTCCTCTTTTCGCTGATTGATGACCTGATAATCTGGTTTTTCGGTATTTACCACTTCGCGAAGCTCTTCAAAAGAGAGATAATAAATATCTTCTTTTTTGTGAATAACGTGGGCTTGTACGAGCCGTTCGGCTTCTTTCAGTACGGCCTGCTTGTAAAGGAAGTACCGGTTAACCAACCCGTATTTTGGATATTCCCGGTAACCGGCGAGGTTCCGGAGCAGCGCGATCATCTTTTTTGTTTCTCCGGCTTTTTGCTCACCATCAGGTAATTGTCTTAGTCGCTCCAATAACGCTTGTTCCTTTTTCGAAGCTTCCTGTAACCCCAGCTCAAATTTCTGAATCCCTGCACCAGGTTCAAAGTTTTTGATGTTCCCGAGAATGATTGGTATAAGCGTCGTCGGTTTTTCATGCCAACGAGGTTTGGTAATATCAATTTCACCGGCACAACGCATGCCATATTTGTTAAGATAAGCATGGATGGCACCGCGACTTTCCTTTCCACCTTCGAATTGATCCAGTTTTTCCAAAAAGGAGTCTTCTTTTACTGCTTGTAAATACGCGACGACAGCCGGATAAGGCCGAATCACATCGGCAACATCGAGTAGCGCCAGACCCATTTCGGAGGTAATATTGTTTGGCGCAGATTGAGAAAGTATGTCGGTTGCGTTTTTCTCACCCAGCCATTCGTCCATTTTTTCATTGATCCACAACGAAGCATTCATGCCGGTCATGATCAAACCGAAACTTTGCGGGTCTGATAAGTCCTTCTTTAACTGCCGGATATCTTCGAGGATAAAATCAAACAGATCTGATCCTGACTTTGTCCCGATATTTTGTCGTAATGTCTCAACTGATGTTTGGTTACGCCTGATCAGATCTGATACCATTGCGGCCGGGCCACCTGTCGAATTGTATTCGTTTAAAGTTTGATAATCCGGACGCGATACAGCCTGATTGTTTCTACTTGGACCCGCTTCCCGTTTATCATCCGGGAACGATTTTGTAAAATCTTCCCGCTTTATGAGTGTTATAAGTGCGTCTTTGATAAGTGGATCAGATTTCCCCAAGGTAACATTGACAAGCGTTTCTCGGCCAGCCGGAGTAGCCAGCAGTGGTGTGATATCAACAAACAATCGTCCTCCTGCGGTACGCATCGATGCCGGGGTTGTTAAAAGCCAGAAAGATAACCCCAGTGGTTTCATGGCGTCGGTCATCATTTGCTGGTGGCCGACCGATACATAAACGCGCAGGCTGCTTTCTCCGGAATGTGGCGCAGCCAGACGCGGCTCGACCCCATCATTATCCTGCTCATGCATTTGCGGGATCGGGAATAAGGTCGTGATAGGCCGGCTTTGCACGATATAAAAGGTATCACCCGCCAGGCACCATTCGATATCCTGAGGATGTCCGAAATGTTTTTCGATCTTTCTGCCAATGCTTGCTAATTGTAAAATGTGTGGCTCGCTAAGTGCTGCGGTTTTTTGCAGATTGGTTTCAATCCCGCGTTGCTTCGTTCCTCCATCTGTTAAGGCATAAACCGCCAGTTTTTTGGCGGAAATCTTTGTATCGGTCACTTGTCCATCCCGAACCTTGTAGTTATCAGCATTGACAAGTCCGGAAACCAATGCCTCTCCGAGCCCAAAGCTTGCGTCAATGGATAACACTTTCCGGTTCGAAGTGACAGGGTCGGCGGTAAACATGATGCCTGATACATCTGGAAAAATCATTTGCTGCACAACGACAGCCAAATAAACTTTTTTCTGGTCAAATCCATTTTGCAAACGGTAAATGACCGCACGGTCTGTGTATAAAGACGCCCAGCACTTACGGATATGTTTCAGGATTTCCTCCTTCCCGATGATGTTGAGATAGGTGTCCTGCTGTCCCGCAAACGACGCGGTGGGCAGGTCTTCTGCCGTGGCACTGGAACGTACGGCATAGGCATTGCTTTCACCAGAATCTTCAAGATATCTGAAAATCACATTCCGGATACTCGTTGGAATCGGTGTTTCTTCGATCGTCTTTCGGATTTTCGCACTGATTTCGCTGATGTCTTTCCGGTTGTCTGCTTTTAAAACCGTCAGCTGATTCAGTAGGGAAAGAAACGTTTTGTTATCCCTGACAATTTCCTGATATGCTTCCGTAGTAATACAAAAACCAGCAGGCACTTTCACACCGTCAATGCCGGATAACGCCCCCAGACTGGCACCCTTGCCTCCGACCAGATCGAATTTGCTCAGGTCAGTTTTCTGAAAGTCAAGTATATAGATAGCCTCGTTTTTCATTTTCTTTTTCCGGATTATTTATTACTGAGCAGACTTGTTGTTTCGTTCATGATCTCCATGGCCTTTACCAGATAGGCTTCAATGACTTTACTTTCCTCGCTTGAAAAGGAAGCAATGAGCGCTTCTGACTTGCTTCTGAAATCTTTATACAGCGGGACAAAAAGTGCCATGATGTTTTCGGTGTTCGGTTTAATGATCACCTTACGCCTGTCGTTTTCAGCAAACTGTCTTTTTACCAGATTTTTCTTTTCAAACCGATCTATCAAACCGGTCACCGCACCCGTGGTCAGGCCGGTTAAAATGGAAAGTTCGCCCGCAGTCATTTGTCCTTTTTCGATTAAAAAGCCGAGGTATTTATGGTCAGTCCCGGAAAGCCCTGCCTTTCGTGCAACGGCTTCATGCATCTGAATCGATGTGTAGGCATAAAGCTGACTCAGTTTTCTGATACGTTTGACTTGGTCTTCTTTCATTTTATCTTAGCTGATAAATATCTTAGTGACAAAGATAAACTAATTAAAGAATTGCATCAAATTATTTTGCAGACTTTTAAGCACACCGTTCATGCTGACGGGAAAGGGGGGAGGTTGAATGAGGACATAGCCAGTCTGCCGGTGAAATACCGGAAACCGGAATAAAGAGAAAAAACTGGCTTAACTATTGCGAGGTTTACTGTTTAAACTGATACAAATAAGGCGCTTTGTGGGCCCCGCCGCTGTATTGTTTTTCGAGCCGGTCCAGAATATCAAGACTGAGCATTTTGCGCTGGAAGCTGGAACGACGAAGTTTTTGTCCCAGAATAGTCTCATAAAGTTTTTGCAAATCAGCCATGGTAAAGGTTTTAGCCAGTAACGGAGCGGCCCAGCTATCATAACCGATCAGTTTCCGATCCAGGTCGGCGCGTAAGGTTTGCAGGGCTTTTTGAACAATGTTTGTGTGGTCGAGCATCAGGCCGGGCAAATTGTCCAGATCATACCAGGTACAGGTATCTGACAGCGGATCGGGAGTCGGGACAGCTTTTGTAAAATCGATCAGCGCGTAATAACCGACCGAAATAAACCGGCGAAGTAGCCAGTGTTCGTCCGTGGGAACCAACCCTTTCGCCTGCATGATCGTTCGCATCGGGGCCTGATCGTAACGGTCAAGGTCGCCAAAGGTGTAAAATTGTTCGAGATAAATATTGGTAAGGCTCGTGCGTTCCGCTAAAACCCGACGGGCAGCATCATTTAAATTTTCATGTGTTTTGACAAAACCACCCGGCAGCGCAAAGAGGTCCGTGTTGCGGTATTCAAGCAAAAGTATTTTTAGCTGATACTGATGATAACCAAAAATAACAAAGTCCATGGCCAGTCCCGGCAGAAAATCAATACCCTCGGGATTTTGCTCCAATGGCGTTATTTGTTCAGACATAGTATTAAAATTTTGTGTGCAAGTTAGAAAAAAAGAAGAATGTCGATTTAATTTTTTATTATTGTTCCAAAGTGAGACAATAATAAAAAAATTTGATGATATGTGTCTGCGCTGATCGAATAAATTTACGGTGTACCCATTTTTTATTTAAAACAAAAAACGATGAAAACATTGTTTATCACAATCTTACTGGCGGCCCAGTTGGCACATCTGGCTACGGCACAGACAAAGAAAACTGCGGCAGCTCCACAGATCAAAACGGCTAATGGCGTTGTTGAAGGTGTAATCGAGCCCAGCGGCATCCATGCGTTTAAAGGAATTCCCTTTGCGCAGCCGCCGGTAGGGGAGCTGAGGTGGAAGGAACCACAGCCTGTCAAAAACTGGGAGGGCGTGCGTAAGACCGACAAGTTTGGGCCGCGTGCCATGCAAAACAATGTTTTTGGTGATATGGGCTTTCGGTCGGATGGCATGAGTGAAGATTGTCTTTACCTTAATGTCTGGACGCCCGCCAAATCGGCCAAAGAAAAGCTACCGGTACTGGTGTATTTTTATGGAGGCGGTTTTGTGGCCGGTGATGGTTCAGAGGGACGTTATGATGGAGAAAGTATGGCAACCAAGGGTATTGTAGCCTTGACTGTGAACTACCGTCTGGGGGTATTTGGATTTTTTGCGTCGTCTGAATTGTCAAAAGAATCGGGGCATGGTTCGGGCAACTATGGTTATCTGGATCAGACGGCTGCACTTCGTTGGGTAAAGCAGAATATTGCTGCATTTGGCGGAGATCCTAATCGGGTCACGATTGCCGGCGAATCGGCAGGCTCACTTTCGGTGAGTGCTCAAATGGCATCACCCCTTGCCAAAGGATTATTTGCGGGTGCTATCGGAGAAAGTGGTTCGGTATTGGGCACATTGCCGCCTGTTCCGATGTCGGAAGCAGAGGGGGCTGGTTCGAAGTTTGCAGAACAGGTTGGTGCAAAATCGCTGGCAGACCTGCGTGCAATACCGGCCGAGAAACTGCTTGAAGCAACGGCCAAATCGGGTGTAGGAAGATTTTTATCAACTATGGATGGGTATTTCTTCCCTAAAAATCCTGTTGAGACCTATACCGCCGGTGAACAGGCACATGTGCCTTTGCTGGTGGGCTGGAATTCGGAAGAAATGAACTATCGTTTTGTGTTGGGACAGGATGCTCCAACACTGGAAAATTATACCAAAGCGGTGAAAAAACTTTACGGGGAACGCTCAGATAAGGTTTTGAAAGAATACGCAGCATCTTCTGATGCCGATGTGGAACAGGTTGCAACGGATCTCGCGGGCGACCGGTTCATCGGGTTCGGTACTTGGAAATGGGCAGAAATGCAGGCGAAAACCGGTGGAGGAAAGCCGGTTTACCGTTATTATTACGCCCGCCCGCGTCCGGCCATGACGGCGGAAATGGGCAACGCAGCCCCAGGTCTTGCGGGAGGTGTGACCAAAACAGCCGATCCAAATGCCGTTAAAGTAGCGCCGCCGCGTGGTGCCGTGCATTCTGCGGAAATTGAATATGCTATGGGGAATTTGTCAAAAAATAAAGTTTATGCGTGGACTCCTGAGGACCATAAAGTCTCGGAAACCATGCAGAACTTCTTTGCAAATTTTATCAAAACAGGTAATCCAAATGGTGCGGGTTTACCCAAATGGGCAGCCGCAAATCAGGGTGACGGTGTGCAGTTTATGGTGATCGATGTTAACAGCCGTCTGGAAACGGAGAAAAACCGGGGACGGTATTTGCTGCTGGATTCGATAAAGTAGAAGCACTGAGGTTTGTTTGGACCAAAATAGCAGAGGGGTTTCAAAATCATTTTTGAACCCCCTCTGCTATTAGACCAGTTTATCTCTTTTTTGGATGAATAGTAGAGTACCAACTATAAAAGTCCGGATAGATAGCTTTTCCTTTACTGCTTGCTATTATGTTGTTGATTTCGTTTAACTGTTTACTTGTCTGCATCTGCTTTATATTTAAGTTTTAAAGCAGAATATATGTTGTAAAATGCTTCGAGAAAAGCATCTTACGGTATTTATTTTTTAGTAAAGAAGTCTCTAAAAGGACTAACCTTGTTTTTAGAAGTTCTTTGTAGATGAGGGGCAATTCGTTATAGCTGTCCCTTATTTTTTTAGATTATCCCATATTAACCATAAATGTTTCCTACCTCGCCTCATCAAAGTTTTTCATCAGGTCCGCATTAAAAGTGACATCCACAACAGGGCCTCCGGCCGCTGAATGATCAAATTTCAGTGTGCCTGCAAGTTGTTCCTGGGAATCCGTGGAAAGTGAAAGTGTCTCATTAACCGATGTGCCCGAATACTGAACCAACTGTCCGTTGACACTTACCCAGTAAAGCAACCTTGGCGCCGCGTCCAGATCCAGCTGAATACCCTCGATGTACTGATCTACACAATTGAGCACTTTGCAGGATTTTATCTTTTCGTCAAGCGGATTTGCTGTAAATATCAGCCTTCGGATTTTCTTTTTGGGATCAAATGTATCCGGCCCGGTAATGAAGTGCGCATATTTTAGTTCAATATCAAACGTCTTTTTCCCGGCTTTGTAAAAAAGTTTTCCCTGACAGCTTTCCTTGACGGTCGTAAAGGAAAGGGCCATGAAAAGAGAGAAAAAAATGAGGCCATTGAAAAAGCGCAGACCATATCTTTGAAAGTTGTAGCGTGTTTTCATAAGATCATCAGGTGAGGTGAATTTACTCTTTATGCCCCGAAGGTTCATCCAGCCCTCCGCTGACATAGCGATATTGTGACGGCGAAATTCCTTCGGATTTTTTAAACTGCCGGCCGAAATAATTCAGGTCTGAAAAACCGAGCTGATAACAAACATCAGAAATAGTAGTCCTCGAATCGGAAAGCAGGGACTTCGCTTTTTTAATTTTTTCTTTCAAAACAAATTCCAGAGGGCTGATACTGAACTCCCTCTTAAAGGCCCTGTAAAAAGATGCCCGGCTCATGCAGGCCCTTTCACTGAGATCCTCCACCAGAATTTTTTCACCAATATTTGCCCTGATGTAATGGATCACATACGCAAGCGGGTTGTCTTGCTGGTGATACAGGTCCTGCTGAACCGATTGCAGATTTTGCGTTTGCACAATATGGACAACCAGCTCTTGAAGCGTCAGGTCGGCTAGGATATCTTTTCCAAGTGAATTTCCGGAACAGATATGGATTAGCTTATTGATGCTCTGAGCCAGGTCAAGGTTATTGAGAAAATGATACTGGTTATGCTGCAACTGCCAGTACTGATCCTGGCCTTCGCGTGGATATTGTTCGTTGAGCCGGTCGACGATCTGCTGAATTTTTGTCTGGTCAAGCGCGAGGGCGATACATTGCGTCGGGTTAAGTTCAGTAGCTTCCGGAAAATCTATTTTCATGGTCACGTGAGCGGGCACAAGCACAGTCTCGCCCGGCAAATAGTCAAATCCGGGCTGGTCAAACAGGTGCATGATCTTTTTGCCCCGCAGCATACTGGTTACCACAAAATCGGAAAAGGTAAGCGGCACCAAAGCAGAAGCCTGCTGGGTTTCAAAAACATTCAGTTCGCAATTTTGAAGCGTAAAAGCACGGCGGTTTTCCACCAGTGTTTTCATGGATTTCTGACTGGAAATAGCGATCTGATTGAGTTTATATCCTGCTGGCATTTTACTTGGGCGATAAAGATGTAGAGAAAATCAAGGTGTCGTCTTCGATTTTACACCTGAAAGATAACGTGACAATGACTGAATAAATATAGCAATAATTTTATTTTTTTTGAGATTATTATCCTATTATTTGAAACAATAGTTCCAGTCAAAAGCCTGATTGACGAGTAAGTTTGTGACAGTCATTCACGAATTAAAATTGATATATCTATGGATACGCTGGAAGTAGAAAACAAATCAGATGTTAGTTCCACCCTTGCCCAACGACCTTCTTTTAAGGCACAATACGAAAATTATATCGGCGGAAAATTTGTCCCACCGGTAAAGGGTGAATATTTTGATAATCTTTCACCGATCGATGGTAAGGTTTTTACAAAGGCGGCACGGTCCGGCAAGGAAGATATTGAGCTGGCTCTGGACGCAGCTCATGAGGCATTTAAAACCTGGGGCAAATCAGCTGCGACGTACAGAAGCAATATTATGTTAAAAATTGCCCAGGTTATTGAAGACAATCTGGAATATCTCGCCGTGGTGGAAGCCATCGACAATGGTAAGGCAATCCGTGAGACAAGAGCGGCCGACCTGCCCTTATGCGTTGATCACTTCCGCTATTTTGCCGGGGTGATACGTGCCGAGGAAGGCGGTATTTCGGAACATGATGAAAATACGGTTTCCATTAATTTGCATGAGCCGCTTGGCGTAGTAGCCCAGATTATTCCGTGGAATTTTCCATTATTGATGGCAACCTGGAAAATCGCTCCGGCACTGGCTTCCGGCTGCTGTGTGGTCGTAAAACCGGCGGAGCAGACGCCGACTTCGATCATGTGTCTGATGGAGTTGATCGGGGATTTGCTGCCCGCCGGTGTTCTTAATATTGTAACAGGATTTGGCCCGGAAGCAGGAAAGCCGCTGGCAACGTCTCCGCGCGTAGCCAAAGTGGCCTTTACTGGCGAAACCACAACAGGACGTCTGATCATGCAGTATGCTTCCGAAAACCTTGTTCCGGTAACGATGGAGCTTGGAGGTAAGTCGCCAAATATTTTCTTTGCTTCGGTTGCTGATGAAGACGACGCGTTTTTTGACAAGGCCGTGGAAGGTGCGGTTATGTTTGCGCTGAACCAGGGCGAAGTATGTACCTGTCCGTCGCGGATTCTCGTGCAGGAAAGCATTTACGACAAATTTATGAGCCGTGTTATCGAGCGTACCAAGGCTATTAAATTAGGGCATCCGCTGGATGGAACGACGATGATGGGCGCGCAGGCGTCGAACGATCAGTACGAAAAGATCCTTTCGTATCTGAAAATTGGTAAGGAAGAAGGCGCTGAGGTCTTGTGCGGGGGAGAAGCCAATACGTTTGAAAACGGTATCTCCGGCGGTTATTACATCAAGCCGACGCTCTTCAAGGGGAATAACAAGATGCGGATTTTCCAGGAAGAGATTTTTGGTCCCGTGGCATGCGTCACTACTTTCAAAACGGTTGAGGAAGCGATTGAGATCGCCAATGATACTTTGTATGGTTTGGGCGCAGGCGTATGGACGCGTGATGCGCATGAGATTTACCAGGTGCCCCGGGCCATTCAGGCGGGTAGGGTATGGGTGAACAATTATCACGCTTATCCTGCGCACGCACCTTTTGGCGGATACAAAAAATCCGGTTTCGGTCGTGAAAACCATAAGATGATGCTGGGTTATTATCGTCAGACTAAAAATATGCTGATCTCTTACGATCGCAATAAGCTTGGTTTCTTTTAATGCTGGTGTTGTTTTTTGTCAGACATTCGCCGGCGCTATGTACCGCCGGTGTTTTGTCTGAATTTTATTCTGTATCCATTTTAATCCGGTTATACCATGAAAACGCCCCGTGTGCTGATAACGCCCGAAGCCGAAAAAGTAGTGGCTCAGTTGAAGGAACGCTTCGGAGATCTTATGTTTCATCAGAGCGGAGGTTGTTGTGACGGCTCTCAGCCGATGTGTTTTGAAAAAGGAGAGTTTAAAACCGGCGATAGCGATGTGCTGTTGGGGGAAATTGCAGGTTGTGCGTTTTACATGAGCCGAGATCAGTTTGAGTACTGGAAGCATACGCAGCTATCCATTGATGTGACGCCGGGCAGGGGATCAAGCTTTTCGCTGGAAATTCCAATGGGTGTCCGGTTTATTGTCAGATCACGCATGTATACACCTGAGGAAGAGGCAGATTTAACAGAAGTGTACTAGGGTGGAAATTTGTTTGATATAAAAAAACTGCTGTTGTTGTGAATTAGTTTGGGTGGAAAAACGAAAAATCCGTCAGTCTGACGGATTTTTCGTTTTATCTTCTTATGGGTTATTCAGGTTCATTAGGCCAGGCTGTCACAGGAAAGCGTGTGGCGGGAAATGAAGTTTTCGGCGAAAAGAATTTCTTTGTTTTGTTTTAAACTGAATTCAAGCGTTGTTTTTTGTTCCTGCACAAGCACTTTTAATTTCATGGTTCCCTTGGCGGTTGTAATTATTCCGTCGGCGGCATGTTCTGATTTTGTTATGACAGGAACAAATAATTCAGTTAATACCTTCTGATCCGGTTTGATTTCAAACTCTGAAACCGCCCGTGCAATGGCGTCGAAATGAAAGCTGGACAAGGAGCTGCAATATTGCCACTTCCCGGCTGCATTTTTTCTGAAAAATAGCGCACTGATATCAATAATTCCCGCAGACGTATTTTTTAAAGAGAGCGGAAAAGCAGCAGTCTGGTTTTTATCGCAAAAATAAAACTTTGCATCGTGCTGCCGGTAACCTACATCTGTCAGACTTTTAGACTTTGATTGGTAAACATTCAGTAATTCGGGGTCATTCAGAAATGAAAAAAGTTGTGGAATTGCTCCGATGTTGTTTAGGTAATCTGTAAGTCGTTGCTTGTGAGTAGATAGCGGGCTGCCCAGAGAAGGGGCGTTACTTTGAATCAAGGCTCCCACCGTCAAGGCAGAGGCCGCCAAAAAGTTTCTTCTTTTCATAGAGTAAAGGTTATATCACAAATGTATATCTTTTAGTGGAACAATTGTACTATACTAATAGTGACTAGCATAGAATTTATTAACAATTAATGGAAAAAATTCTATAATAAAAACGCTTTCCCTCAAAATAAAGACTATTCCGGCACTGATTATTTTTATAAACTTCTGATTAATGATTTATTCTGTCCTGAATCGCAAACTGTATTTTTCATGGTGCCGGATTTGCGGAGCCTTGTATATCGGCTGCCGGCTTTTTTCAAAAGATGTTGTATCCGCCTGACAACTTTTATGAAACCGGCGGTTGCAGACGAAAAGACCATGATGAGAGGCTGATCATTACAGGAAAGACTTTTCAATAAATTGTTAAACAAAACAGTAAAAATGATTTCCCGGACGCTTACCCGGGTTTATGCTTGTCGTATTTGATATCGGTTTCGTGGAAAACCACAAATTTCAGCCCTTTAAATATGTGAGTATTTTTAGATATATTTGATTATTTTATTGTTTATTATCCGATCAAAATTATACTTTTGAGGATAAGTATTCATTTATGCAGGACACCATTGCTACCGATGCCGTTTTAATACAGCTCCTCGAAACAGGTGATGAAAATGCTTTTCAGGAAATCTACAAAAGGTATTGGTACAAACTGTATACTGTGGCCAGGCGTAAGGTTGAGGTGCAGGAAGATGCAGAAGAAATTGTACAGGATATTTTTGTGGACCTTTGGGAACGCCGTATCCGGCTTAATATTAACGAGTTGGATCGGTATTTGTTCAGTGCTGTAAAATATAAAGTGCTAAACTACATTAAATCCCGGATTGTCCGTCAGACCTACCAGCGTGATACCATCAGTTTGAAAGTAGACGCAGATTCTAATACGGAAGAAGCGCTGGCCTTGCAGGATCTGAGTCAGGCCATTACCAATGGAATTGAAAACCTCCCTCCCAAAACGCAGGAGATTTTTCGGTTGAACAGACTGGAAGGTATGTCCGTCAGAGAGATTTCAGACTTGCTTCACATACCGGAACGAACGGTTGAATATCACATTACGCAGTCGCTCCGCTCCATGCGGGTGTACCTCAAAGATTTTGTTGTTTTGATGCTGACGCTAATGTTTGCTCAGTTTCACTAAACCCACCTATATCCTATCATTGGATTTAATCAAGAAAATTTGATTTATTTCTTATGAATGGTATAAACTTTTCAATAACTTTTAAAACAATTTGCGGTAAAACAGCTTCCCGGTTTACTTATTAAGTATAGTGTAAAAGTGACACAACAGTATTAAGCCGGGTTATGCAAAAGCAGAGAAAAGGGTTTCTGAAAATTTTACAACGTTACATGGATAACGCCGCTGCGCCGGAAGAAAAACGTGTAATGGATTTCTGGTACGACTCCATTGACAATGAAGTTGGTGAGCCAGACCATGCGTACCGAAAAAATCTGGAAGAAAAATTGTGGTTAAGGATAAAATCTGAGACGACCGGCGAAAAAGCATTGCCTGATCCGGTCAAAAGAAGATGGTGGGAAAGCAGCGTACTTAAAATGGCCTCAGCGGCGGCTGTGCTGTTTGTGCTTGGTTTTATTTATTACACATCCGATTACCGAAAACTGGCTTCATTTCCCGTAAAAGGAATTTCGGTAGAAACTTTTGCTTCCTTATCCCATACAGAAAATAATACGGCCACAACCAGATTGGTGCAGCTGAAAGACGGGAGCACGGTAAGACTCGATCCGGGGGCTTCGCTTTATTATCCTGAAAGTTTTGCATCAGATAAAAGAGTGGTTTATCTGGTTGGAAACGGTTTTTTTGATATCGCCAAAAATCCGGAAAAACCTTTTCTGGTGTATAGTGAAGATATTGTGACCAAGGTTGTCGGTACCAGTTTTACAATCCGGAAAGATAAAATATCCGGTAATGTCGAGGTGGCGGTGGTGACCGGAAAGGTTATCGTCGAAAAATCCGCGCATAGCACAGCTGATTTCAAACCGGGCGAAGAAGGCGTTGTGTTAACCCCCAATAAAAAGGTGATCTATCTTGCCGAAAGTGAGCAGTATGTGACAGGGCTGGTGGAAAGCCCGGTTCTGGTGCAGCATCAGGAAGAATTTGTCAAACCGGAAGCCTTCAATTTTGAAGAAGCACCTTTGAGTTCCGTGATCGAGAAACTGGAAAAAGCTTATGGTGTTGAAATTGAGGTAACCAATAAATCGATTCTGAATTGCCCGATCACGGCTGATCTCACGCAGGAGTCCTTATTTCCGAAGCTTGAAATTATCAATGCCTTGTTAAACACAAAATCCGCGGTCGAAGGAACATCGGTCATACTCAGCGGCGGAGAATGCGCACCCTTTAAATCTGTTCACGCTAATCCCTGATTTATGGCATAACCGAAATTCTACTTTACAAAAAAACCGAAGATGTTGCAGCATCTCCGGCCTGATGACTTCCCAAAACTTGTGCTAACATGTTCATTCATTCTGAAAAATGAATACGGGAAGCCTTTTGTCCAATCTTTCACGATGTAACAAGAACAAAACAATGAAAAAACGAAGACAATTCATAGCGCCGTTAGGTACTATTATGAAAGTTTCATTTATACAGATATTACTGGCGTTCATCGCAGCAACATATACTTATGGGCACGTGGTCAGTGCGCAGGAATTACTGCTGCAAAAAGTGGACGTGAATGTTGAGCAGAAGGAAATTAAAACGGTGCTCACACAGCTTGAATCGATGCGCAATATCAAGTTCGTATATAGTTCAAGGTCACTGCCGGTGCAGCGTCGGGTTTCGCTGTCGATGACCAACAAAACGCTTTCGGAAGTATTGGATGCGATGTTTCGCCCCGACCGTGTTTCCTACAAGATTGTCAGGGACAGAATTGTGCTGACGATGGTCAGTCCATCCTCGTCGCTTGATGTCCCGGTAGAAAATCCCTTGCCGGAAAAATCGTTGGAAAGAACAATTACAGGGCATGTCACCGATGAATCCAAAGAACCTCTGCCGGGTGTGAATATTGCTATTAAAGGAACTGCCAAAGGTACAACCACCGATGCCAGGGGGAACTTCTCACTGGAAATTCCGGAAGGTGTGGTCATTCTGGTGTTCTCTTTCGTGGGTTACAGCGCACAGGAAATAAATGCTGATAACAGTTCGAAACTCGATGTAGTACTGGCTATCGATAATAAATCACTGAATGAGGTTGTCGTGGTAGGTTATGGTGAAAAGAAAAAGGCGACGCTGACCGGTGCCATTGCAACCATAGGAGCGGAGACATTTCAAAACCGTGGCGTATTGTCAAATCCGGTTCAGGCCTTGCAGGGACAGGTTCCGGGTGTGACGGTAACACGCAGCAGCGGCGCACCTGGCCGGGAAGGCTGGGATTTTAAAATTCGCGGAGAATCTTCCATTAACGGAACCGGGGCCCTGGTGCTTATCGACGGTATTCCCGGCAGCATGAGTAACATGAATCCCGATGATATTGAAACCATATCGATTTTGAAAGATGCCTCGGCAGCCATCTATGGCGCCCGTGCTGCGGGCGGGGTGGTTCTGGTAACGACGAAAAGGGGGAAAAATCAGCCTCCGAAAGTGACTTATAAAGGAAATGTTGCCATAAAAAGTCCGGGCCGCGTCAACAAATGGATGGATCAGAGCCAGTGGGCTTATTCGATGGAAGAGGCTCAGTTGAACTCAGGAAAAGTACCGGGGGATAACGTGGGGGCTATCGGAGACTGGGCAATCCAGGCCATGAAAACGCGCGATCCTCAGTATTATGGAAAGGTCGTGCCCTACGTAGGACCGGCAACGGGTATCGCCGACATGGGATTTGTCGATGTGGACTGGAACGATGTGTTGTGGCGATCTGTGGCTTCCCAGTCGCACAGCATTGGTATTCAGGGGGGAAGCGATAAAAGCACTTATAACCTTTCTCTGGGTTATATGGATGACAATTCGGTGCTTAATAAATGGGGAGAAGACGTTTCCCGCCGTTTCAATATCCGTTTGAACAACGACTTTAAAATTACAAAAGCAATCAGTTTTGCTACGAGCCTGGCCTTTGAGCGCCGTGCTACGATATATCCAAGTTTGAAGCCCAACGAAATCAATGGAAATCCTCCGGGTTCCCCCGTTTCAACAAAATCGGGACTGCCATATGCCTGGGGTGGAAATTACGGGGCGCAATGGAAATCGAAACTCGGTGGCAGCGTCAATGATAATGTGAACAGCCTTCTGGTCAATCTTAAACCAACTGTAAAACTTTTTGACGGACTAAATCTGGTCGGTAATGTTTCGTTCAATCCCTCAAATACGGACTACCAGTTATACGAAAATAAAATTCAGTGGTACAGCTACGAAGATGTGCCTTATGCGACGGTGATCAGCCCGAGCAATAACAAAATCGAGAAACGTTCCAGATCAACCATCTATCAGAATTATCAGGCCTATCTTGATTTCAACAGAGATTTTGGTCAGCATTCAGTTGGTGTGATGGCGGGCGCATCCTATGAGAAAAACCGTTACGATCAGTTCACCGGTTCTGCCAGTACGCTGAGCTCTCAGGATATTCATTCGCTTAATACCGGTGCCACAAAAGGAGCAGTGGACGAAATCCGGGCCTGGGCTCTGGCATCTTATTTTGGCCGGGTCACCTATGCTTTCAAAGGACGTTATTTACTGGAAGCGTTGGGGCGATACGACGGATCATCACGTTTTACACCAACAAACCGATGGAAACCGTTTTACGGCGCGTCAGCAGGATGGAGACTTTCGGACGAAGCTTTTATGCAGTCCAACGGCATTTTTGATGATCTTAAAATACGCGCCTCGTACGGCGAAACAGGAAACCAGAACGGAATCGGAGAATATGATTACATCGCTTTACTGAATCAGAATACAGCAACGGGGACGGCAGCAGGACAATTTCTTTTCGGATCGGACGCTAGTCCGGTTTATGGCCAGACGTTAACACAAAGTAACGTGGTAAGTTTGTCGAGAACCTGGGAAAAAATAAGGAATACCAACGTTGGAGTTGACTTTGCGATCCTTAAAAACCGGCTGACCGGAACGCTGGATTATTTCTGGAAAGACAATGCCAATATGCTGGCCTCTGTAACCTATCCGCAGGTTTTGGGAGCCACGGCACCTAAAACAAACTCAGGAAGACTGAAAGTGAAAGGCTGGGAAATTGGCCTGAACTGGCGCGACAAGATTGGTGAGCTTAGCTATTTTGTAAGTGCTAATTTAAGCGATAACCAGAACAAACTGATCTCGATGCAAAATGCGTCCGTGAAGACATATGATGCGAGAACGTCTTATCTCGAAGGTTATGCGTTGAACAGCTATTGGGGGCATCAGGCTTACAAACTGATTGAAACGCAGGCAGAACTGGATTCTTACAAAACGATCAACACGCTGCTGGCGCCGAATTTGCTGCGCATTGGTGATATGATGTACAAGGATACCGACGGTGATGGTAAAATCACAACTGCTGACGTTGTGCTGCTCGGTGACGAGACCCTTCGAAAAAGTTATTCGTTTAGCTTCGGCGGCGCCTGGAAAGGGTTTGATTTTAACGCGATCTTTCAGGGAGTTGGAAAAAGAACGGTGATCAGAAATAAATCTGCCGCAACCGTCCTGATTGCCAATACATTTCAGAATCATGACGCTTCTCTTTATGGAACGGCATGGAGTGATATCGCCGAGAAATATCCGGATAAAAATCTGCCAAAAGTTAATAAAGACCCATATGCCCGTCCGAAAACGACTACCGATGGTGGTACGAGAACCTACGATTATCTTTATTCCGATGCCTGGTACCGCAAGCAGAATGGCGCTTACCTGCGGATGAAAAATGTCGTGGTGGGTTACACAATTCCAAAGGTGATCACCTCCAAAATTCACATCGATAAGCTCCGGGTTTATTTTTCAGGCAATGATCTGTTTGAATTTACCAAAATCAAGGATGGCTGGGATCCGGAAACTTCCGCACAGGATCCGTTCGGTGGCACCGTGGGCTCAAATGCCTATCCGTTTGCCCGCACCTATTCTTTTGGTCTGGACTTAACTTTTTGATTTTATTATAAAAGACATTGATTATGAAAAAGATAAGTATTGTTTTTATCGCGCTGCTGGCGCTTTTACATACAGCTTGCAAGGATGCCCTTGATCTTTATCCTGAAACGGACCTTTCCGATATTTCCATGTGGAAGAACGCTGGTGATTTTGAAAAAGGGGTGAATAAATTTTATGAATGGCTGCCGAAGATCATGGACAACAATGATGCCAGCGTTGCAGAAAATACGCGTTATGGTATTGCCGACCGCGACAAGCTTGCGGATATCGTGATTGACAACGGGAGCTTGAATAATATCAGCAATTCCACCTATAACATTCCGGCCACAGATCCGTATTACGAAGGATATTACAAGCGGCTACGGGCGATTAATTATGTTTTCAAAAACGCGGAGGGATATGCGAAACCGGAAGAGATCAAGCAGTACCTTGCCGAAGCGAAGTTTTTCAGAGCTTATTACTCTTTCCTGTTTTTTGCTGATTTTGGCCCTGGTACAATTGTTAAAAATGTCCTGGAAACCGATGCCCCCGAGTTATCCTCAGCCAGAAATACCCGGGATGAATTTGCCGATTTTATCATCGCCGATCTGGAATCAGCCATCGCAGATTTACCTACACAGGCGACATTGCCTGCCGCACAGAACGGTAGAATTTCGAAAGGAACCGCACAGTCGATGCTGGCCCGCGTGGCACTTTTTGAAGGGACCTGGCAGAAGTATCATTTGACAAACGTAACCCGGGCGAATACGCTGCTGGATAAGGCCATTGCCAATTCGGAAGCGGTGATGAACGACGCATCCTATCAGCTGTTTTACGATGCCCGCATGGGTGCGGAGAGTTATCGCTGGATGTTTGTTTTGGAAAGTTCTTTACAGACCAATCCTTACAAACTGACGAAAGCGGTCAACAAGGAATACATTTTCAGAAACCGTTTTGATGAAAATATCCGCGTATCCAACCAGAACGTGGTACATACCATGCCGGGTGCGGGTGTAACAGCCAGCAGAAAAATGCAGGAAATGTACTTAACCGCGGAAGGGAAAATTGCCGTGCCGGATTACAAGACTTCACTGAACAGCTTTTTGAAAAACAGAGATCCCAGGCTGGCCGATAATCACCGCGCCGTCCTTGATCTGTATTGGGAATATGCTTTGGGCCGGGGCGACTGGGCGGGAGGAAAAGTGGATAGTCTGAGGGCGTCCGTGCGGAGTTATGATGGAGTTGGGTTTTTTAACAAAAAATTCGCTTCCGAAAGACTTTTTACCAATGCAACACTGGATGGGATGGACGTGCCGATTATTCGCCTGGCTGAAATTTACCTGACCTACGCCGAGGCAAAATTCGAGAAAAACGGCTCGGTCACAAACGCGGAGCTGGATCTGTCGATCAATAAACTGCGGACGCGTGTGCAGATGCCTGCCTTGACGAACGCAACGATTCCGGCCGGGTCGGATATGAAAACGGAAATCCGCCGCGAAAGAACGGTAGAGCTTTGGCTGGAAGGGCACCGCTACAATGACCTGCGTCGATGGAAAACAGCTGAAACGGAAATGAGCCAGGATCTTGACGGTCTGCCGTTTATGGGAGGTTCCGCATACCTTCGCACGGCCAGTGTTTTCGTTCCGAAGGACAATAAAACAGTAACTTATACGAATACCTACACGACCAACAAGGGTGTGGTCAATGCTGCCGGATTTGCTTTGAGAGAAGCAGGATCGGGGCGTAAATTTTCTGCAAAACATTACCTGAAACCGATCCCTTCAAAGCAGATCGAGATCAATCCTAATTTGAAACAAAACGAAGGCTGGTAAGGGGCAAACCCCTTTCTTTCCTTTTCTCTGATAGCCAATCAGCCCGCATGAGCCGGTGCTGAATGGCTGACGGGAAAGTCATGACCATTCCATTCACTTCAAATTGACATCGTAATGAAACGGGTATTTTTATATACAATCTTATTGCTCAGCAGTTTTATTCTTTTTCTTTCTACGAAATCAGTCGCACAGCGGACATTTGTCCATCCCGGTTTATCCCATAAAAGATCGGATCTCGACCGGATGAAATACATGGTGCAGGCAGGTAAGGAACCCTGGAAAACTTCGTTTCAGAATCTCTCGCAAAATCCCTACGCCAGTTATAACTATGCGGTCCAGGGAGATCCGGGTGTGACACGGCTGGTTGAACCTGCGGCGTTGCCCGGCTACAATTACGAAAAATTTAAGTACGACGCCCTGGCAGCTTACTACAATTCGATCATGTGGTACATCACCGGTGACGAGCGGCATGCGCAGAAATGTGTGTCAATTTTTAATGCCTGGGTTAATATCACGCACATCGAATCGAATGGTACCAAGGCACTTGACGCAGGCCGTGTGATCTGGAAAATGCTGGAAGGTGCCGAAATTATAAAAAATACTTATCCCGGCTGGTCTGCAACGGATATTGGTAAATTCAAAGATATGCTGGTATATCCGGGATATTCCACCACAGCAGAGCCAACCGCGGCGATCGATGCCGAAGATGCGACTTTCTACTGGTACACGTACAACGGAGATCCCGGACGCCATGGAAATCAGGGTATTTTTGCGATGCGGGGCATTATGGCTATCGGTATTTTCATGGATAACGAAATCATTTATGACCGCGCTCTGCGTTACACGAAAGGTTTGCCGCATCGCACCGACGATCTTCCATATCCTCCGGGTCCGCGTATCGTGACAGCTGCACCGGTAGCCTCTTCCAATGAATATTACGATGAATACAATACGGTATCTCCTTATACTGAGACCACTATACTTGATTATGGTTATAATGAATTGATCAGTAATTACATCTGGGAAAATGGGCAGTGTCAGGAGAGTTCACGGGATCAGGGACATGCTGTGAGCGGGGTTTCTAATATCAACACCATGTGTGAGATGGCGTGGAGCCAGGGAGATGATATATACAGCTTTCTGGATTACCGGCCTTTGCTGGGAATCGAGTTTGGAATGCGGTATAACATGTCTCTGAACTATACTTTTGCCGATCAGCCTGCACCCTGGGAGCCGACTGCTGAAAACGGGGAATTTATTCAGCGCAGAGACAGAAGCGGCCGCTGGTTTTCAAAGAAAATCAATCCATGGAACGGTGGCGACCTGACAAGACTGACACGTGGACAAAGTTTCAAATTTAATGAAGTGCCGTTTTTGGAAATGTCGCTGGGCCATTACAAGGACCGTATCGGTTTGGATCCCAACCGCTACAAATGGCTGAAACGCAGCTTTGACGCTTCAACAAACGAATATGGTCTGGAAGGGCAGGGCTTTCAGGTTGATCATCCGGGGTGGGGTGGGCTTACTTTCCGGAGGGCGGCAAACAGTCCGGGCGACCCTGTGGAATTTGTCAATGGCAATCCTGTTTACAAAATGAACGTGCTGCCGGGGAAAATCGAGGCGGAAAATTTTGATCAGTTTGTGAATGATGGCGAGGGAAAGGTTTACCATGATTTAACGCCTGCCAATACAGGTAGCCAATACCGCACCGGTGAAGCCGTTGACATTGAGGTCAGTTCGGAAGGTGGTTATAATCTTACAAATCTGGAAGACGGGGAGTGGATGAACTATACGGTGGCCGTCCCAACCTCCGGCAAGTACAAACTGGATGCGCGGTATGGGTCCAGTGCGGCAAGCGGATTTTTAAAAATTGAGTTTGACGGTATCGACAAAACCGGGCAGGTGGCAATTCCGTTCGGCAGCGGGCATTCCAACGGTGCTCAGGACTGGCAGGATATAACCGTGGCCACCGGTTTTACTTTACACGCCGGCGTCCAGAGTATGCGGGTTTTTATCTCAGGAACCAGCAATGTTTTTGCTCTAAATCATTTCAACATTAGTTATTTGTCTGCGCTACAATCGCAGACGATCGATTTTGCTCCTTTGCCAGCCAAAAATATCGGGGCTGCTGATTTTAATCCCGGCGCAAGTGCCACTTCCGGACTGCCTGTCAGTTATATCAGCTCCAATACCTCCGTTGCGACCATTGTAAACAATCAGGTGCATGTCGTTGGGCCGGGAGTGACCACGATCACAGCAACTCAGGCTGGCGATGATACGTATAGTCCGGCGTCCGGCGTGTCACAGATGCTCACCGTTTCGGGGATTGCCGCGGGGGATTATGTTTCGTCCGGCAATATCAACTGGAACGGCGGTAGTTGGAATATTTCTGATGGCAACGGAGGTGTATCCGGCACCACAACGACGGCACCAAATGCCAGCAGCAATGTTCATATTCTGGCTGGTCACACCGTAACGCTCGCGACTACGGCGGGTTTGATCAAAAATCTGACGATCCAGTCAGGTGGAGTTTTGTTACAACAGACTACTCTGACTGTTTCGGGATTGACTACCATCAGCGGGGAGCATACGATGTCGAGTACTTTCACGGTCAATGATTTTGTCATTACGGAGTCAGGCGTATTGGCCTCAACGACTGTTCCTGCCGGAAGCGTCAGCAGTCTGATCACTAACAAGGCAGTCACGATAACCATTCACGGACGGTTAGGTGCACCCGCGGGTTCGCCTGTCACGACGGTTGGGTCAGGAATCCGGATTTTTGTCAATGGCTCAGGTACTACAACATTTACCGGCTCCGGAATTGTTAACATCGCCCGTTTTGCCCCCAATGGCAATAACGCGGCGACACAAACGATCATTATTGACATCAATATGGAGCTGCGTAACTATGCCGGTTCAAGCGTTTCAAGCCTTACATTGCAAAATGGAAACACGGGCGCCGGAACAAAAGTACTGGTGATTAACGAAGGTAAAACGGTAAAACTTAACGGGAGTAATGGAAATGGTGCGTTTCACGGTGCTTATGGCACGGCCTATGGACTTACAGCGGCTAATAACACCGGCTCTTCCATGACGTACAACATCAATGGCACGCTGGATTGCTCCGATGCCCAGTTTAATCTGGTAACCAACCGCCAGACTGATGCCAATCTCGTAACAGTTAATGTCAATGGCGTTTTAAAATTGGGTTCGACGGTGCGCTTGTTCCGGTTTCGGTCAGCGCAGAAAATTAATGTTAATGTCGCAGACGGAGGTGTTGTGGATGGCGCAAGCGTGGCATTGAATTTAACTCATGGCACGGTCGGGCAAAGTGTCAATACCAGCAATTTTACAGGAACCGCCGCTGTGGCCAACGGTCTGGGCGGAGTGACTTTCAGCGGCAACAATCCTGCTGTTGGCACTTATACTTTCGATGGAAACGGAGGTTCAGGTTACGTAACACCACCCAGTGTTTATTTTAACGGAGGTACCACATCAAACAATTTATCGCCGACCTATGCCATTGGAAATCTAACAAATGGAGTTGTGACGAGTATTACGGTGATCTCAACCGGTACTTATACCATCAAACCGACTTCACTCGAATTTGTGGGTGGAGGCGTTCCTGCACAGTGGTTCTCCTTTATGGGTGAAAATCAATCCGGGGCAATTACGCGTTTGGTCAGCGCCGGTGTTTCAACGCCTTTCTGGCTGGGTAACGGAGCTTTGAGTTATAACCCTTTAACGGTTAAGCCAACTTCCGAAACGGTTTTTACGGTAAATGTCAGAGAAGGGAATTCAGCTCCCGCTTCCGTTCCAAATGCAAACATTACGCTGAACCGAACCTGGAATATCACACCGGTTAATCCATCTGTTACCGATCTGACTTTTGGTTATAACAATACGCAGGGCAATGCCAACTTTAATCCCTCGTATGCGATGAGACTGCTGCATTACAATGCCGGAACTTCTGCCTGGGAAACGCTGGGCGGTGCTGCAAATGCTATAACCGGGACTGGAACGGATGCCCTTATGACGTTTACCGGCGTGTCGGCGTTTTCGCCATTTACCATCGCCAATGACGTATCCGTACTGCCCGTAAAGCTGGTTTCTTTTAATGCCAGGAAATCAGGTGGTGAAAACAATGGCAGGGCGGTGTTGTTAACCTGGAAAACCAGTGCCGAAACGAATAGCGATCACTTTGAGATTCAACGGAGCCGTAACGGGAAAAACTGGGATGCGATCGGGAGAATTCTTTCGAGCCGCGAAAGTAGTACTTTGACTGAATACCGTTTTGAAGATGCCCGTCCGTTCACCAGCGGTCCAGTTGAGGGCGAAAACCTGTATCGCCTGAAAATGGTGGATCAGGACCAGACATTTGCTTACAGCATGATCCGGTCAGTCCCATTTGATGCTGACGCAAGAACGGTTTTATATCCTAATCCCGTGACGGACAAGATCACCATTCAGACCGACAACTGGCAAGATGTTAAAGAGATCAAGGTTTTTGATGTGTCGGGAAAACTGATTTACAACGATGAAAAAAATCCTGTTGCGGTCGTAAGTGCTAAGAATTTCTCTGGCGGGCTATATCTGCTGCATATCATCAGGAATAACCAACCCGCCGAAATTTTAAAAGTCGCGGTGGTTAAGTAAAAATAAAATTAATAGCTCAGTCAGGTTTTACGTCTTACTGAGCTATTAAAAATGAATGCGATCGCGAGGTAAAACATGGATGTCGGCTTCGGCATAATAATTCAAAAAGTGATGCAGAAATATTTTTTAAGCCTGGCGTTTTTTGCCACTATTTCGCTGGGATTGCGCGCTCAGTCGCATTATCCGGGGCAGCATGGGGGCAAGTTTGCTGTGGAAGACCAGTCAAAACCGGCCCGTTACAGTTTCGATCTTCAGGATGTGACGTTACTTGACAGCCGTTTCCGGGAAAACATGGAACGTGAACAGCAATGGCTGCTTGCGATTCAGAGCCGTCAGCTGCTACATAGTTTCAGAACCAACGCCGGAATTTACAGCGGTAATGAAGGAGGATATTTCGAGGTGAAAAAACTCGGTGGCTGGGAGTCGCTGGATTGTGAACTTCGCGGGCATTCCACGGGTCATATCCTGTCTGGTCTTGCGCTCATGTATGCTTCGACGGGCGATCAGCGATTTAAGTTAAAGAGTGATAGCCTCGTTTCCGGACTTGCAGAAGTACAGAAAATACTGAACCAAAACGGATATCTGAGTGCTTATCCGCAGGAGCTTATCAACCGGAATCTGGCCGGGAAAAAAGTGTGGGCTCCATGGTATACGCTGCATAAGATTTTCGCCGGACTCCTGGACCAATACCTTTACTGCGACAACCGGCAGGCACTGGAAATTGCTTCCGGTATGGCCTCCTGGGCATACCAAAAACTTCAACCGCTGTCTGCCGCGCAGCGTGCTGTGATGCTTAGAAATGAGTTTGGTGGGATCAACGAGTGTTTTTACAACCTGTATGCGATCACAGGAAACCGGGAAAGTAAATGGCTGGCTGAGTTTTTCTATCACAATGAAATGCTCGACCCGTTGAAAGAAGGCAAGGATATTCTCGATAAAAAACACGCCAATACTTACATTCCCAAACTGCTGGGCTTTGCCCGAAACTATGAATTGGAAGGTGCCGGTGAAGGCGGTAAAACAGCTGATTTTTTCTGGCAGACGGTGATCGATCATCATTCTTTCGTGACAGGCAGCAACAGTGATAAGGAAAAGTTTTTTGAGCCTGATCATCAGTCCGGGCATTTGACGGGTTACACTGGAGAGTCCTGTAATGTTTACAATATGCTGAAACTGACGCGCCATCTTTTTTGTCAGCGTGGTGATGTGAAGTACGCAGATTATTACGAGAAGGCGTTATACAACCATATTTTAGGCCAGCAGGATCCCGCCACCGGTATGATTTCGTACTTTCTGCCGATGTTGCCGGGAGCTCATAAAGTGTACAGCACACCCGAAAATTCGTTCTGGTGCTGCGTGGGCAGTGGTTTTGAGAACCAGGCCAAATACGGAGAGGCCATTTATTATCATCACGATGCTTCTCTTTTTGTCAATCTGTTTATTCCTTCCCGGCTTGACTGGAAAAACAAAGGCATAAAAATCAGACAGGAAACTGCATTCCCGAAATCCGGTACGACCGTGTTCACGATCGAAAAAAGCAATGCCGCTGCCTGGACGCTGCATGTGCGGAATCCTTCCTGGGTGGCGGGAGTTGCGCAAGTGAAAATAAACGGTCGCGTTTCGAAACCGGAGTTATCGGAAGGTTATATCGCGATTGAACGAAAATGGAAGGCAGGTGATACAGTGGAGATCAGTTTTCCGATGGCGCTGGGCGCGGTGGCAACGAATGATCATGAAAATAAAGTCGCATTCACCTTTGGTCCGATTGTACTGGCCGGAGATTTGGGCGGCAGTACAGTCCGTAAGCCTGCGCCCTATTCAAATCCCGGGTTATACAACGATTATTATACCTACAATTATCAGGTGCCGGCGGATATCACCCGAAGTCTGGATATCGATTCCAAAAATCCACAAACCGGTCTTTCCCGTGTCAGTCCCGACGATCTGACTTTTAGAATTGAAAAAAACGGCGTGACCCTGCGTCCGTTGTATGATATTCACAGAAGCAGATATGTGGTTTACTGGGACGTTAAACGACCATAATCATCCATTGAAAAGCTTATCCCCATCACACGCATGTACAAGTATTTCTTACCCATGGTTTTGGAAAAATTATTGCTGCTCGTTATCCTGCTTGGTTTTACAACGAAGCTGACAGCGCAAAAGCACCCGTATCTCATCTTTACAAATGAGCGGATTGAAGTGCTAAAAAAACGCATTAAATCCGACACCGCTATGGCTGACAATTGGCAGGAGCTGAGGACCGCGGCTGACGGTTTTCTGGTCAAAGGCAATGTCAAGGATAACCTTGATTATCTGTCGGTGGTCTGGCTGGTTACGGGAGAAAAAAAGTATGCGGACAAGATAAAGGAAGTGCTGTTAAAACTTTGCAGCCGTCCGTCATGGGCCAATGAAGAAATGCTCAAGCGCAAACCTGCCTGGCTGTCGGACCTGGAAACGGCGCGTAACTGCTGGGCGTTAGCGATCGGCTTTGATGCGATTTATGACCAGCTCGATAAAGAAGAAAAAAGAATGATCGTCGAAGGCGTTGTGCGGATGGGCATCAAAACCGCACTGGACGAATGGCTGCTTGCCGGCAAACGGATTCATACGCTCAATTCGATGGGGCACAACTGGTGGAGCGCCTGTGTGGGAAGTGCCGGAATTGCTGCGCTGGCAATAAAAGATGAACACCCCGAGGCTGAGGCCTGGGCAGAAGCTGTTGGGAATGGGATGGAAGAATGGTACCGTTTTAATGGTGACATCTTGCAAAACAAACCGAAAACCATCGATCAGGACGGAGGTATGTACGAAAGTGTTGGTTACGCTTCCTTCGGTATACAGCAATTTTTATTGTTCAATCTGGCTTTCAAAGATACTTATCCCCATAAAAAACAGCCGTTAACGCCGGGTCTGGGTAAGATCGCTGATTGGTTTTGTCAGGTTTCTTATCCGCGGGAAGGCGCGCTTTATTCGCTTAATTTTGGGGATAGTGAAGTACATGTGGCCGGTGAAAGTGTCATGAAACTGCTGTATGCTTTGGGAGAGAAAAACCCGAATATACGCTGGTACATCGATCAGGTGAAAAAGCGGCAGCATCGTGATATCTGGTTTGCCAATACGCCCATGGGTATTATCATTCAGCCGGATATGGAAAAAGTGCCGTCGGTTCCCAACCTGCCAACCGCTGCTTTGTACGAAGACATGGATTGGGCTACGATGCGGAATTCATGGCAAAAAGATGAGACGATGCTCGGTGTCAAAAGCGGGTATACCTGGAACCATTCCCATGCAGATGCCAATTCTTTTATCCTTTTTCACAAGGGAGAGGATATTATCAAGGATGCGGGCAATTCCTGGTACGGTTCGCAGGAATATCCTGCTTACTTTTTTCAGAGCGAGGCACATAATGTTGTCATATTTAACGGCAAAGCACAGCCCAAAGAGCAGCAGTACAATGGCTCACCCGTGCGAGGGCAGTTAAGCGATCTGATGGATGGCGGTCATATCAAGTATATTCTGGCTAACGGCGTGGGGCCAACCGCCCTGAATTTCACCCGTAATTTTCGCAATTTTATCTGGCTTGATAAGGTCATTATCATTGTCGATGACGTGAAAGCTCATGAAACCGGGAAGTTTTCATGGCGGCTGCATCCCGGCGGAACGTCGAAAAAAATAGGTGGAGATATTAGTATCAGTCACAATAAATCGTCGGTGCTGGTGCGTCCCTTGTTTCCCGAAACATTGGTGCAAACCGGTTTTGATCATGATTTTCCTGAAAAAATGAAGCTCACTGAAATTTCTGCGCCCAAGGCAAGAGATCCACAGCATCTGACTGAAATTCATTACGCAGTCGAATATCCCAGGGAGGTAAAGGAAACCAAGTTCATCACCGCGATCATTTTAAAAGACTCGCTCAACGATAAAAATCTGCCGGTGATCGAACGTCTGGAAAACCTGACAATGAACGGATTAAAAATCACACAGAACGGTAAGGTTACCGAGCTGTATCTCAACCTGCTGGCTGACGGACATATCATGCATCTGAACAGTGTTAATAATTTTGGTGGCTGGGACACAGATGCTTATCTGTTTGGTTTTTCCTATCCTGAAAAAAGCGGACAACCCCAAGCTGCCGATATCACGGATTATTTTATGGCCTATGGGAGTTATTTCAGACGGGACCAGAAAACTCTTTTCAGCTCACTTTCCAAGCTGAATCTGATCGCGCAGAAAAGCGGGGAGAAGTTTGACCTGATCTTGCAAGGGCAGCCGCTTATCAATGCCACTTTTAGCCTCGACCGGAAACCAGCCGTTTTTTCGCTTAACCACAAAACGACAACTCCTGTTTTTCAAAATAAAACATTGCAGATACGTATTGATAACGCCGCTAAATGATACTGACGATGGAAATTTGTTTGTCTCGAATAACCCCCTTTTCGAAAACGGGAAATAAGCAAAAGATATTCTGGCTTGTGTTGCTGCTGCTTTGTAACCGGGAACTCTGCGTGGCGCAGGTCTGGCAATGGAGCGTGCCGGTAGAGGGAGTGATTTCAGAAGAAACGAAGTCGAATCCTGAGGCGTTTTTGTGGATACCTGAAAACTGCCGGCACGTCAGGGGCGTGGTTTTTACACAGCATAACATGGTGGAAGAGGGAATGCTGGAACATCCTGCATTCAGAAAAACGATGACCGAACTGGGTTTTGCCGAGATTTGGGTAACGCCCGCCCTGACAATAACCTTTGATTTCCATCAAAATGCTCCGGTAGATTTCAATCGCATGATGAAGTCATTGGCAGAAATCTCAGGATATAAAGAGCTTGAACATGCGCCGATTATGCCGATAGGACATTCTGCGTTGGCAAGTTTTCCATGGAATTTTGCTGCCTGGAATCCGTCGCGGACACTGGCATTGGTGTCGGTGCACGGAGACGCCCCCCTGACAAAATTAACGGGAAGCGGCAAGCCTAATCCTGACTGGGGTGATCGAAATATTGAAGGTGTGCCGTCCTTATTTATCATGGGTGAGTACGAATGGTGGGAAGAACGGATCAAACCCGGCTTTGAATTTGTCAAAAAAAATCCTGCGACACCGATCACTTTTTTTGCTGATGCGGGGCACGGTCACTTCGATTACTCAGAAGGAATGATCCGGTATGTTTGTCTTTTTATCAAAAAAGCAGCTGAAAAAAGATTGCCCAAAAGCAGTACCCGAACAGGACCTGTCAGGCTTTTAGCGGTTCATCCCTCGAAAGGTTGGCTGATGGACCGGTGGCGTAAAGACAGTTTGCCGCTTGCCAGAGCGAATCGTTATAAAAATTATCAGGGCGACCGGTATACGGCATCCTGGTGTTTCGATAAAGAAATGGCTGAGGAAACTGAGCTGTTTTATGCCAAAACAAGAGGTAAACGACAGCAGTTTGCAGGTTTCAGGCAAAATGGGCAAGTACTGGATCCCGGAAAATCCCATGCCCGGTATAACCTGAAATTTAATCCGGTGGAGGATGGAATCACTTTTTCGGTCAGTGCTTTTTACGCGGATAGTTCCGAGACGAGACCAGCGGGCCGGCATTCCGGTACGCCTTTGGCGATCAGCCGGATTTGCGGCCCGGTCAGAAAAGTCAACGACACAACTTTTCAGATCAGCTTTTACCGGATGGGTTTTAATAATCCTAAACGGTCGAATGATATCTGGCTGTTGGCATCGAGCGAGGGTGATGATAAATACAAAAGTGTCGTGCAGCAAGTCAACATGCGGTTTCCGCTCGTAAACACTGACGGGAAAACACAAAACATAGTCTTTGACCCGATCCGGGACTATTCCTATAACCCAGATTTGATAAAACTTCATGCGGTTTCCAGCGCCGGTGTACCCGTTTCCTTTTACGTAAAAGAGGGTCCTGCCGAAGTAAGGGGTGACGAATTGCATGTTACCAAAATTCCACCAAAAACCAAATTCCCGGTAAAAGTGACGATCGTCGCCTGGCAATATGGCCGGACAGCGATTCCCGAACTGCAATCCGCAGCACCAATAACCAGAACTTTTTACATCAAAAAGCCCTGAAAGGGCGTCCTATCTTAACCTGGGGCATCGCCCTGGGACATCAAAAACGATGAAATATCTAAAAACGATCACATTAGCGGTAACCCTGACCAGTCAGGTCTATGCGCAAAACCAGACACTCGACGTAGACAAAGAGCTGGCCTATTGTTTCACGCAAGCAAAGAAAACCCTGGCGGAAAAGCAGCCTTATTCCAAACTCCCGAGACGCATCGCCAAAGGTGACAGCAACTGGAACTACGTCGGGATTGACGACTGGACCAGCGGCTTTTGGCCCGGAACACTCTGGTATGCTTATGAGAATTCAACAGACAAATCTTTCAAAGATGCGGCCGAAAAATTTACGGAAGCGCTGACACCGGTTCTTGATGCCAAAGAACATGATCATGACCTCGGTTTTCTGTTTTACACCAGTGCCGGAAATGGCTATCGGCTGACGAAAAATCCCGTGTTTAAGCAACCAATTTTACGCGCGTCGGATTCGCTTGCATTGCTTTTCAATCCGAAAGTGGGCACCATACTTTCCTGGCCGCGCATGGTCAAACAGATGGGCTGGCCACACAATACGATTATGGACAACATGATCAATCTGGAAATGCTTTTTTGGGCGGCGAAAAACGGAGGTGGTAAACGGTTGTATGAAATCGCCGAAAAACATGCCGAAACGACAATGAAAAACCATTTTCGTCCGGACTGGACCTCTTATCATGTCGCGGTTTATGATGATAAAACCGGCAGATTTATCAAAGGTGTGACGCATCAGGGATATGCAGATAACACCATGTGGGCACGCGGACAGGCCTGGGCGATTTATGGTTTTACGATGAGCACCAGAGAAACCGGCAGAAAAGATTTTCTTGAAACCGCGCAAAAAACCGCCGATGTCTATATCAAAAATCTGCCCGCTGATCAGGTGCCTTATTGGGATTTTAACGATCCTAAAATTCCGCTGGCCCCAAAAGATGCATCAGCGGCGGCTATTGTAGCGTCAGGTCTTCTTGAACTTTCTACCCTGACAAAGGACAAAAAGAAGGCTGCGTTTTATCGAACAGAGGCGGAGAAAATGCTAATTTCCCTGGCTTCCAATCACTATAAAAGCGGCGACAAAAACCATGCGTTTCTAATGCACTCGACAGGCCATCATCCCAATGGTACTGAAATTGACGTGTCGATCAACTACGCCGATTACTATTACATCGAAGCCCTGACCAGGCTTAAAAAGTTACGTCAGGGACAACATTGAGGTAAAAATAAATAGAATACGGGTTCGGAGCTTGGAGAAGCTCCGAACCCGTATTCTATCAAAGTACTGCGATCATTTTCTCATAATTCTGTTGAATTTTTACCTCTTTAACGAGCTTTTGTTTTTTGTAATACACTTCGAAGTAGTACACGCCTTCGTTCATTTCATCCATATTAAAAACACGACTGTATTTTTGTCCCTTGGGATTATAAAACTCCGAATAGTAGGTTGTGCGATCCTTTCCTTTCAGCACAATTTTCAGGTTACTGTCCGTACCAGAATCCACCATCAGTTTTACCTTGTGGGTATTTGCAATATTGTAAAGCCGTGCATCCAGCTTTTGGACGGTTTCGTTTCCATCCCTAAATGAGCTCAAAGAAATCAAAGTCAACAGACTAAGCAGCAAGTAATTGATTGGAGTTTTCATGGCTAATATTTTTGTAGTGAAACATTAGTTCATAGTATTAAAAGGGCGTGCCTGTCAGGAAAATCGTTGGATTTTGGCAAAGTATATTTATTTAATATGATGATTATCAGATTGTTAATATTTTTCACTTACCTGTTATCCAAATATAACTCTGTTCAAATCTGAACACTCTTGCGTAAAATGTCCGGTTACGGTCCGTTAGTGAAGTCCTCCCTTAGCATCCTAAACTCAATTATACCTCATAAGCGGTTTTGAACACTTCATCCGGGTCAAATGACATTTTAACCGGTTCAACTTTCAGCTTAGGTGCTGAGTAACACAAATTTGCATGGTCAGGATCGATTAAACGCGGTGTAGGGCTCCCTCGCCGCAAAGATCATTCCGGTTTTTTAAAGCAATAAAATATCAAAGCCATGTTAAAGAAAATAATGAAATGGACGGTGCGGATACTGCTGCTGATCGTCTTGCTGGTGCTTGGTTATTACACCAAAGCCTGGATTGCAACGGACAACCGAAGGAATAAACAGTTTTCAGTAAAACCCGTTGCGATCGACCTCGTCACCGATTCAGCCATAATTGCGCAGGGAAAACGACTGGTCGCTGTCAAAGGCTGTGACGACTGTCACGGCAAAGATCTGAGTGGCAGAACAATATTTGAAAAGTCGGGTGTGGGGCGCCTGGTGGCTAAAAATATCACCCGCGGTCAGGGTGGGCTGCGACCGGGTTTTACCGCACGTGATTGGGTTCTGGCCATCCGGCACGGGCTTGGTCAAGATGGGAAACCGCTTTTGTATATGCCTTCTGTCAATTATAACCAGCTTACCGAACCTGATTTGAAAGCCATCATCGCCTACTGCGCGCAGGTTCCTCCTGTGGATAATCAGCTTCCGTTATCCGAGATCGGACCGGGTGCCACGATCCTGACGGATCTTGGTCAGCTGGATTTGTTCGCCGCTGAAAAGATTGATCATGCCGCTTTGCCGCCTGCTGGCAAAGAAATGGCAGAAACGGCTGAATTTGGTAAGTACGTGGCCTTGGTGTGTACGCATTGCCACCAGCCCAATATGAAAGGGGGAGGGCCCAATCCTGATATTTCGTCCACCGGAAAAAGCAGCCAATGGACAGACGAGCAGTTTTTCCATGCGCTTCGGACTGGTATCCGGCCAGATGGCAGTACACTGAAAGAGCCTATGCCGTGGAAGATGACCAGGGAGTTTTCAGATGTAGAATTAAAGGCCGTGCGTCTTTACCTTAAAAGTATTTAACTGTATCTTTATCTGCAAGATCCGTCGATTATCAAGCCGTTAGCTGCTTCGTAATTGACGGATTATTTTCTCAGTCCGAACCGTTTTGATAGCGTCTCATGGATTACTTGCAGGAGATTATCGGGGAAATTGAAGTTCATTCGGTTGAAGGGATCAGACGATGTTTTGAACACGGTGTTACTCCCAACGATTACTTCAACGGAAAACCCCTTATTGAAGAACTGACCAGTGAATATGCCCGCTCGCCACGATTTAAACAATGCGTCCGGGTTTTCGTTGACTACGGATTGGAATTTGATGATAAAATTTTACTCGCCGTGCTGCTTGATGATGCCGTGTCACTGGCAGAACATCTGGTTATTAACCCATCGGTGGTTTCGAAAAGGTATACGCTTCGCTGTGCCTACACGCCCCTTGATCAGGTGACCTTACTTCATATTTGTGCCGAGTTTAACCATTTGGCCAGTGCCCGGGAGCTGGTCAGAGCCGGGGCTGATATCAATGCGCAGGCCGGATTTGATGTTCACGGGTTTGGCGGACAAACGCCCGTTTTTCATACGGTCAATCAAAATTCAAATCAATCGCTGGATATGCTGAACTATCTGATTTCCGAACAGGCAGATTTGAAAATTACCGTACCCGGACTCATCTGGGGGAAGGGTTATACGTGGGAAACTTTGATCCCTGCGGTGAACCCGGTGAGTTATGCCATGATGGGATTATTACCACAAATGCACCGAAATGAAGAGACAATTTCAGGTGTCGTTGTCAGCCTTCTCTGGGCTGCTTACGGGATCGATTATCAGCCTTCCAATGTTCCCTGCGCTTACCTGAAAAACGGGTAGAAAAAAGATGTCTATTGAGGGGAACTTTTCTGATTTTTAAATTTTATGCAAACGTTTGCAATTGATTATACGTATTTCCGGATATTTCTCGAAAATATTATAAAAAAATACGCACGACTTCTTTTTTTGTAGCGTTTTGTGTCGCAGCCTTTTAGCTTGAAAACTTGTATTTTTAGAGCTAATTACCTGTTTTATAACACTTGTAAAATTTATTTCGGGTTGATTTATTTAGTTTCTTTACGGGATCATTATTAAATAAAATAGATCCGATAATGCAAAAAGAGACTAATAAAATCAGAGTTGCCATATTAGGTGTCGGAAACTGCGCCAGTTCACTAGTTCAGGGAGTAGAATATTACACTAAATTTTCTGAGAAAACATCCGGTTTAATGGCCGACAATATCGGCGGATATAAGGCCGAAAATATTGAATTTGTCTGCGGGTTCGATGTGGACGAAAGAAAGATTGGGCTTCCCCTGAAAGATGCGATTTTTGCCAGGCCAAATTGTACAATCGTACTGAATGGAGACATTACTTCGGAAGCGCCAATTTACCGGTCTCCGGTGATCGACGGGGTATCACCGCAAATGGAAGCTTATCCGGAAAGCAACCGTTTTGTGATCAAGGACGAGCTGAAAACGACAGATTCACTGGTGGACGGTGTTGTTTATGATCAGGACCTGGTTCATTCGCTTCGTGCCGAAATTGTTCAGCAATTGAAAGATCATCAGGTTGAAGTTTTAATCAATTATCTGCCGGTCGGTTCGCAGCTTGCGACTGAATTTTACGCGGAGATTTGTATTGAACTGGGAATTTCCCTCGTAAACTGTATTCCGGTGTTCATCGCCTCCGATCCTGTATGGGAACAGAAGTTCATCGATGCAGGTATTCCTATTATCGGCGATGACATGAGAAGTCAGTTTGGGGCAAGTATTGTCTCGCAAATGCTTCAGGAGCTTGCCTTCGAGCGGGGGCACCATGTGAAAGCGCATATCCAACGAAATGTTGGCGGTAACACCGACTTTTTGAATATGGAGGACAAAAACCGTTTGAAGTCCAAGAAGATTTCAAAGGAAAACGTGATCCGTGCCCAAAATGACATCCGCGGGATTTCTACGCAGGACAGCTTTTTACACGCCGGTCCTTCGGAATACATTGCTTTTTACGGTGATAACAAAGTTGCCAATTTCCGTTTGGAGCTGGAAGGTTTTATGGGTGCTCCGGTTATTCTTGACGCCCAGCTTTCTGTACAGGATTCACCCAACTCCGCCGGTGTGGTGATTGATGCGATCCGTTATGTGTATGTAGCCCGGGAACTGGGGCTGGTTGGAGCACTTCGCGGCCCGTCTGCGTCTACCCAAAAAACGCCGCCGCAGCAAATGATGTTCAGCGATGCGATTTACGAATGCCACGCCCTGGCAAAACGTGAGTTGACGGAGTCAACCAGAAAACAACTGAAAAAATAATTTCCTGACCATAACCGCAAAAGTCTTCATTCAGCCAATCTTTTGTGATTGACAGGATGAAGGCTTTTTGTAAAAATGGGTTGCGTGAAGTCAGCGCACAAGCTGCAAATGATCGCTTTGATTCTCGTCAAGCAAGTAGCCCATCGGATCAATAACCACGGACCCGGGCTTTTTATTAACGGTCAGATCAAGCACTGTTCGCTGGCTGTTAAAATGATGTTTTTGGAGATAAACAGGGGATGACTTATTATTTTCGGATGATGATTTCCGATCATACACGGCAATGTCGATGTATTCATCCGGTCTGATGGTCTCATTTTTCAGCTGATCGGTTTTGTTAATATCGACCTGGATCTTCACGCGGAACTGTCCGTTGGTCAGGGGTTTGCAGGATAATATTTTCAACTGCAAATCATAAACTATCACCTTTGTCAGCCAATCCTCAGTCAATTTTGCCTGATCCGTCGTAGACTGCCGGTACAATGCACCGAGCAGATCATCCGCCGTCGCTTTGGGATGTGGATAGGAATGGCGATCGAGCAGGTCATGCAGTGCTGCATTGAAGCGTGTTTCGCCAAGCAATTCTCTAATTGCATACATTACCAGTCCACCTTTCTGATAATGTACAAAAGTTTGTTCCAATGTCCGGGTTAGTGGCAATTCTTTGCCTGAGCTATTTCGCATGGCAAAATAAAGGCTGTTGTCAATTTTCAGATATTGCCTTGCCAGCGATTTGCCAAAGGTTTTTTCCAGTATCATCATTTCCGTGTATTTCGCCAGAGACTCGGTGAGCATGTTGCGACCTGGTTGATCGGCCGGAGCGAGCCTGTTGGCCCACCACTGATGCGAAACCTCGTGGGCAACAATGGCATAAGCCTGATTGACACGGTTTGTATCCCGAAAATCACTTAGAAAATTGATTTTTTCAGCACTAAAAACAATGCCCGGATAAGCAGTGGCAGCACCCCGGTAATGCGGAATTTCAGCAATTGTCAATTGTTTAAGCGGATATTGGCCGTAATTCAGATTGCAGTAATTTAGCGCATCCTTCATTGCTTTCATCATGAATGGAACATTGTTTTCATGTCCTTTCTGATGAAGAATTCGTAATTCAACTTCAGCGAATTTTTCTTTTTTCGTCTCATAACGGGCGGAACTCAGCGCGAACATAAAGTTTACGGGAGCCGACGTTTTGTAGTTAAAAAATCTCCTGTTGTCTTTCGTCCACGATTTTTTCAAAGTACCTGTTGTTAACACATACTGGTCGGGGAGAGTCGAAACGGTTGTTTCAAAATCAATCAGGTGATAATCCAGATCATCCGATTGCGCGGCTGTAAAAGTAGGTAAACCTGCATTTTTTCTTGAAGTCGGATCATCAGTTTCAAATCCGCTGTTGTATCCCAAAAAAGGAACATATTTTTCCAGCTCAATGTAGGATCCGTTGGTCGCTACGGAGTTTTCGTTGTTAAATTCTGTAAAACCCGACCGGTTGATTTCCAATGAAAAGTCTATGGCTATTTCCTGGCCGGGCATGAGTGGTTTGGTAAGCTGGAAGCTGTACTGACCAAATTCGGCATCAACGGTTGATTTTACTACTCCGTGTATCATTAAATGTGCTTTTGTGATCTCAGGATCCACACCGGCCACGATATTTTCCATCGGCTGAGCGGTTTCATTTTTTAAAATGTAGTGGCCTTTCACAGTATATCTTGCCTCGTCAGGATATAGGTCAACGGTTGTTTTAACCGACTTAATGTTAGGTTGAGCCAGGCGGGCGAGGGGTTTGTATTTTTTCTCGTACTGCAACTTCCAATCCAGTTTTGCTTTCGAGTTTTTGTAACGGGCAGCGATATTGGTTTGATAGTAAATGTAAGCACCAGTAGACATCCAGGTTATCAGCGCGAGAATAAAGGCAGTTTTACCGGCTCGTGTCCAGTGAGTTCCAATAGACCTAATACGTTGCCAGGGCCTGATATATGCGTTGTTTCGCCAACAGACGATAGCGAGTAGCGAAAGCATGACGGAAAAAGCCGTCCAGTAGAGCATGTACCAGTTAAAGGCCTTGGCGTAATGGCCAAAACCGTTCATGTCTGCATAATGAAGCTCGGGCACGATGCCATAACGTAGTAGATAATGTTCCAGTCCAAGTTTTTTACTGAAAAGCAGGATAAATACTACGACCGCAGTTAACAGCATGCCCAGGTATTTATTGGGTGTCAAGGTTTGGATCAGGATGGCGAGCAGGGCGAAAAGCAGCAGCGGCAGACCGCTGTAATAGTAAAGTGAAAGGTATTGAGATAATTCAAAATTGAAATAACCGCTGCCAATCTGCATGGTAAGCCCGATACCGATGTTAGCTGTGACCAAAACAAAGAGCAGGAATGCCAGGGTGACAGATTTTGCCGCCCAAATGATGCCATTCGGTACCGGTGTGCTGTATATCAGAGGCTCAATGTGATCGGTTCGCTCTCTGCCAAGCAGCTCTGCTGTGTAAAAAATAATGAGCAGCAGCGCGGGCTTGATCGACCGCATTTCGTCCACAATGATGCTTGTAGCAGGGAAGGAACGTATCCCAAGCGGTCCACTGAAAAGGGTGTCTTTCAGCTCGATGGTAAAAATAAATATCCACAAAAGAAGCATAACCATAAAAGGGATATGCTTGTACAGGCCAATCACTTCCAGTTTTAACTGTGAACGGAAAGCGGTAAAAAAGTAGCCAGTGCCAGCTGGCTGTACGGTATAACGCTGGTAACCCAACCTGCGTGGAATATATTTTTCAGCCTTTTTGCTTGGTTTGGCACTCGCGGATGCAAGGGGACGAAACGAAAAAAAACGATAGCTGCCACCCAGCAAAAACAGCGACAAGGTCGTCCACAATAGTCGGTTGGACAAAAAGGGGTTTGTGAGAGGGAACAACAGCGTGTTTCGTTGGAGATCGGTCCAGGTACGTGTTTCGGTAAAAAATGCCGCCAACCCAAACGGGTCCAATAATATGGGAAGCGCATCATCCGGTGTGATTTTTAACGTCGAGGAAGCAAATAAGGGAGAGTTTCCAAGGATTGATGCGGTCAGGTAAAGGATGTATAATAATACCCCGGCAGCATACACGGCCCTGAGATTGCGGGTCAGCATAGCCGTGCAGAAAATGATACCAGCCGAGAAGAGAATATTGGGCAGTCCGAAAACAAGAAGCGGTTGCAGATAGAAACCGAAGCTAAATGTTCCGGTTTGACCAGCGTCAAGAAATGCGGACCCGACGAAAACTCCCAGTTCAGAAAGAAACAAAACGATAAACACTGAAATTAGCAGTCCGAGAAACCGGACCAGAAAATACGTTCCGCGTTTTACCGAAGTGGCAAATACGATGGCTTCCATGCGGGATGTGGCATCGCGCAAAACCACGTTGGCGCAAAATAAGGTGCTGACAAAAATTGAAGACAGCGATAGCAAACCGACAATGAATGTGATCACATAAGGTGCGTTTTTATGGACTTCGTCACCGCCGAAACTGCCATGAATTGCGATGACTCCGAGCATGAAAAAGAGCATTGCGGATAGCTTAAACGTGATCTGGCTGAAATGATACCTGATCTCAAAACCCAACATCGAACTCAACATGGCTGATCCTCCTTTCCCGGCAATGCTGAAAAATATACTTCTTCAAGACCAGGGTAAAATGGCTCAAAGCCCGTTTTCGGACATGAATCTGCCAATACCAGCACCTGGATTTTTCCGGCAATTCGGCGTGTTGAAATCACTTGCTGAGAGGATTGATAACTTGATACCTCTTCTTTTGACACAGTTTTCAACCAGATTTTTCCGTTTAATGCTGCTGTCAGATTAGCTGGTTTTCCCTTCAAAATAATTTTCCCGTTGGCCATAACCGCCATTTCAGGGCAGAGGTCGTGAACGTCTTCAACGATATGTGTGGAAAGAATAACCACGACCTGCTCACCGATTTCGCTGAGCAGGTCGTGGAAACGGTTTCTTTCCTGTGGGTCGAGACCGGCTGTCGGCTCGTCGACGATGATCAGCTGAGGATTTCCCAACAGCGCCTGTGCAATTCCGAAACGTTGCCGCATACCGCCGGAAAATGTGCTGACAGCCTGTTTTCTGAAATTGTAAAGATTGGTCTGCTGTAAAAGTGCCATAACCTGATCTTTTCGCTCGTTTTTGGTTATCAAACCTTTCAACACGGCAAGATGATCAAGCAGGTCCATCGCGGATATTTTTGGATAAACCCCGAAGTCCTGAGGGAGATAACCCAACCGGGCGCGCAGTTGCTGAGGATTTTTATGAATATCGTCACCGTCGAAAAGCACCTGTCCGCTGTCGGGTTCTTGCAGTGCTGCCAGCGTTCGCATCAGCGTGGACTTACCGGCGCCATTGGGACCTAATAAACCAAACATGCCGGTGCCGATGGTTAGCGATACATCATCCAATGCCTTGGTTCCGTTTTTATAACTTTTGCTGAGATTGATGATTTGCAGCCTTTTCATAGTGTTTTGTTTTGATAACAGGCCGGAAATTAGGTGATTAGCTGTGTGTGGTCAACTTAAAGTGATGAAGTGATCCGCTGTCGTGACAAAGGTGTGCAGACCGGTATTTTTTCGACTTTTTTTACCTACATCATCATAATCATTACTTTCATCATTAAGATTTGCCGGGCTCGGATATTAGTGATTATTTTATCGTCATGAACAAATTGACAGATAAACCTGGCTTGCTGGTCAGGCAGCAGGGATTTTTCATTTTTGCCGGTTTATGGCTCTGGATGGGTATTATCAGTATGGTGGAAAACCGGCATTCGAGCTGGGGACACTATTTTGGAGCGCTTACGGCTCTGGGACTGATCCTGTTGCCGGCCATGGTTTTTGCCTGGAACAGAGAAAAGCTCCGGGAAAATTTGTCCCGTAAGCATTATCTTATTGTCTGGGTTCTATGTTTTTGTCTGCTTTTACCCTTGCTTACGCTGCTTTGCGGTATCTACAAGCCGCTGAATTGTTCGCCTTCGGCAATGGTCGCCGGTGCCGTTTGCTGTTTTGTTATTGAGATCTTATTCGCGGGACAGGCTTATCTGCAAAAACGCGAGAACCAGAATACCTGGATTCATAAAATCAATTTTGAGGGAGCCGTTCTGATTATCATTGTTCTTGTCTGCACGATCCTTGGTGCAATGGCGACTTGTAGTCTGAATAACCCGCTTTATCACACCCGAAAACAATTGCTGATCGGTTTTGAATTTAGCCTGACCAAAATATTTTGGAATTTCGGCACCTTCCTGAGTTTTACGGCCCAGTTCCTTATTATGTATTTGTGTGGATACTTATTGTTTATTATCAACAGCCGTTTTCTGGTTGCGAAGGTGTTCAGGCAAAAAGGGTTTCTGATTTATATCCTGAGCACGCTGGCTGTTGTCTCTTTTTTATATCCCGTTTTAGGGCAGTTGCTCAAATTCCTTCCGATGGACAGACTGTTGGGTGGTGTTTTTCCTCAAAATCCTTTTTCGCTGGAAAATGCCTTTGGAGCGATTCTCGTCATGTTTTTAAGTCTGCCGGTTTTGCTGTCGCTTCAATGGGTAAAGCAAAACAATCAGATCGTGGAACTGGAAAAGGAGAAGACGCGGACAGAACTGGACTTGCTTAAAGAGCAGCTGAATCCGCATTTTTTCTTCAATACCCTCAATAACCTTTATGCATTAAGCCTTCAGCAGTCGAAACAAACGCCGGATAGTATCATGCAGCTGTCGGAATTGATGCGTTATGTGATTTACAAGGGCAAGCAGGCGCAGGTCAGCATTGGTGAAGAGGTAAAATATATTAATGATTATATGCAGTTGCAGCAGATCAGGCTAAGAAAAAATCTTGATTTTCGCTTTACCATGGATGTGTCCGACAATATGCAGCCTGTCACGCCTTTATTGCTGATTGTTTTTGTCGAGAATGCGTTCAAACATGGTGTGGAACCTGCCGAAGATAACGCATGGTTGTATCTTGATTTAAGATGTAATGCCCAAACGCTGTATTTCAGATGCGAAAACTCTTTTGAACCGGCCGACGTAACGACCACCGGCATCGGATTGTCGAATCTGAAAAAAAGACTGGTTTTACTATTTCCTGATAAACACAGGATGGAAACGAGCGTGGAAAATCAGAGATTTATAGCAGAATTTGAACTGGACCTGTCATGAATATACGCTGCCTGATAGTAGACGATGAACCTCTGGCGCATGATGTGATTTTGAATTACATCAGTGAAGTTCCGTTTCTGGAAGTGGCCGGACAATGTTACAGGGCCACTGAAGCGCTGAATTTTCTTCATAATGATCCCGTTGACCTGATCTTTCTGGATATCCGGATGCCAAAACTCAGCGGTCTTGATTTTATAAAAACGCTTCAAAAGCGGCCGATTATTATCATCACTTCCGCTTATGAAGCGCACGCACTTGAGAGTTTCGACCTGGATGTATGCGATTATCTGCTGAAACCTTTCCGGTTTGAAAGATTTCTGAAAGCGGCAAATCGTGCGTTATCCACTTTTAATTCCCAAAAGCAAATGCCGAACGTTGAGGTGGCGCCGTCGTTAATAACGGCGGAGCCAACGCAGATTTACATCAAATCAGACAAAAAATACATCTTACAGGACCTGGATAAGATCTATTATCTCGAAAGTCTGGGTAATTATGTGAAAATCTGGGATGACGAAAAATTTTGGCTGACTCCCAGGACGTTAACCAGCTTCGAAAGCCAGCTGTCTTCCGAAACCTTTATCCGCGTCCATAAATCTTTCATCGCAAACCGGGCTTTCGTGCACTATATCGAAGGTAATACCATTTTTCTCCGAAACGGTAAACAGTTGCCTTTGGGTAAAAATTACAGGCATGTGGTTAAACTGCTGTTTGGTCCGATTTGAGCCGGTGTTTTAGTTCGGCGCAATCTCGCACAGATCGCGTACAGTCGCTTCAACCTTCGTTTCCAACGGTTTCAGGCCTAGTAATTCCATCATCACAAAGTCGTCATGCAATCGCGGGTTGGGCGTAACGAGCAGCTCCTCGCTTTCACTGGTGAAAATCGAATTGGCGCCGGCCATAAAACAAAATGCCTGTTCCTGTTGATTCATTTCAGCTCTGCCGGCACTTAACCTGACCATCGCCTTCGGCATCAGGATGCGCGCCGTTGCAATCATCCGTACCATTTCCCAGCTGTCCGTTTTGGGCAGATAGGCGAGTGGCGTGCCGGGAACCCTGGCCAGCGCATTAACCGGGACAGACTCCGGATGTTCCGGCAGATTCGATAGGGTATAGAGCATCGCGATCCTGTCATTGTGTGTTTCACCAAGTCCGATAATACCGCCGCAACAAACAGAAATTCCGGCTTTCCGGACATTTTCAAGGGTGTTGAGCCGATCGTCGTAGGTCCGGGTGTTGATGATCTGATCGTAATAATTTTTAGAAGAATCCAGATTATGGTTATAAGCGTAGAGTCCTGCCTTTTGAAGCTTATCCGCCTGTTCTTCGGTCAGCATTCCCAGCGTACAGCACACTTCCATACCTATTGCGTTCACTTCCGTAACCATTTCGAGCACCCTGTCAAAATCCCGGTTGTCTTTTACTTCACGCCAGGCCGCAGCCATACAAAACCGGCTTGATCCTGCTTCTTTGGCTCTTGCCGCGATCGATAAAACCTCCTCTTTTTTCATCAGTGACTTAACGCTGATCCCTGTCTGATAACGCGCAGCCTGTCCGCAGTAGGCACAGTCTTCCGGGCATCCTCCCGTTTTTATGGACAACAATGTACAAACCTGTATTTTTTCAGGATCGTGCCATTGCCGGTGTACCGCCGCTGCTTCAAAAACCAGTTGAAGCAGCGGTTTGTTATAAATGGCATTAATTTCTTCAAGCGACCAGTCGTTTCTTATCGTTTGTGATGTTTGCATGTTTTTGTTTTTCGCCAAAACTATGGTGGTTCCGGGTTGCGGGAAGCATCCGGTTTTGACTTCATTAGTAGTCCGGTGTAGTGATATACCGGGCTTAAAGCACGATGTTCAGGATTTTACAAATCCGAAAACTCATTTCCTGCGGATGCAAAATTTAAAGTTTTTATAAGTTCAAAGAAGAACGGATTTGCCAGTTGCTCAAATTTTGAAGAGAATTTAACCAAAATAAATTGCTAAAATGTTGGTGCGAAATCCTGCAAAACAATGGTCACGGCTTTGTAGTCGATGAAGTTACATCTATTTGCTAACTAACATTTGTTCAGACAATTGACTGCATTAAGATCCGGTTTTAACACAAAATAAGATGAAATAATTCATAAGGGATGCAAGTATCAGATCATTGTCGATTTTGTTAATATATTGATTATTAATAAAATAACGGCATGCGGGTACTTCTAAGTTATTTGCGTATATTTGCTATGAATCAAGCGGTTTGCTGACTGGTGAAATCAAAAGTCAGCTTATATTATTTTAAAACTGTTCGAGGCTTTGAAGGGTATTAAGTATCTTAATCATGCACTGGAACTTAAAAAGCTGAATTTTGAATTTTAACGAATTTGAACTCCACGAAGACGTACTGAACGCCGTGGATTCTATGAACTACCAACAGGCAACACCTATACAGGAACAATCCATTCCTTATATTCTTCAGGGAAAAGACCTTCTCGCATGCGCTCAAACCGGAACGGGGAAAACAGCGGCCTATTTAATCCCCATTTTGGATAAAATTGCTACAACACCCACCGGACAAATTGGAGCATTGATACTCGTGCCAACACGCGAGCTTGCCCAGCAGATTGATCAGCAGATACAAGGACTGGGTTATTTTGTAGGTGCTACCAGTATAGCCGTTTACGGCGGGAACAAAGGGCCGGAATGGGATCAGCAAAAGCGTGCCCTTACACAGGGTGCGGATATTATTATTGCAACACCGGGGCGACTTATTGCTCACCTTCAACTGGGTTATGTAAGTTTTGGATCGATTCGCCATCTGGTATTGGATGAGGCGGACCGTATGCTGGATATGGGTTTTCTTAGTGATATCCTTAAAATAATGAGCTTTTTGCCCGCCAAACGTCAGACGCTGATGTTTTCGGCAACGATGCCTCCCAAAATAGGGGAGCTTGCCAAGCGTATCCTGCACAAGCCGGAAGAGGTAAGATTGGCTGTTTCGAGACCTGCCGACAGAATTGATCAGCAGTTTTATATGACAACCGACGAGCAGAAACTGCCGCTTCTTGCGCATTTGCTTACGCAGGTTCACAGCACGAGTATGGTGTTGTTTACGTCAAGAAAATCGACTGTGGAACCGATTGTGCGCGCACTCAGGAAACTGGGACATGAAGCACGGGGTATTTCCTCGGATTCAGATCAGGCCGATCGCGAGATTGTTTTGCGGGATTTCAAAAACCGGGTTTTTCCTGTTCTGGTGGCTACGGATGTGTTATCAAGAGGTATTGATATTGACAATTTAAGTCATGTGGTAAATTACGACGTGCCTCGTGATCCGGAGGATTATGTACACAGGATCGGTCGTACAGCCCGGGCGGAATCGAAGGGTACGGCGATCACGTTTATCAATGAACATGATCAGAAGTATGTACTGAAAATAGAAAAACTTTTTGAGAAGGAGGTTGAAAAACAATCGATCACTCAGGAGCTTGGATTGGGAGAAGCGCCTAAGTTTGAACCAGGCAAATTTCGCAATTCAGCCCCAAGAAATAAAGGCAGTCACGGTCCCCGGAAAAACGCGGATGCTTCTTCCAGAAAAAGAAGACCAAAGCAAAAGAATGAGAAAAAAAGTCCTTTGGAAACGTAATCAGCCTTATCTTGCGTTGATATAACAGGAAACAGCTGTTTATTCCGGATAAAAGTTTAGAAAAAATAATATGCCGAAAGGCGCCAGATTTGCGGCAGTGGTATAATTTTTTCTGAACTTTTTCTGAGGTATAAATCCTCGTTTGTCTGTTTGTGGACGTTATGAAATATTTAAATTAAATACACTTGGAACGTATTCTTCAATGGTGGAAAAATTATCGTTTTAGCATATCCGATCCTCCCATTATTTCAATGGAAGGACTTTATCCGCTCCTGTTACTTCTTGTTTTAAGTCTGGTTGCCGTCTTTTTTCATCTGGTTAGGATTTTATTTAATGCACCGGTTGATTTTTCGATGGACTGGAATCTGTTCCTGAGCTGGATTCCACTGATGGCTGCATTTTTTATTAATAATATAACCAGGCGTTTTGGCCGGCTTCCTTTTCTTGTCATTACCGTAAGCCTTTTCTGGCTTGCTTTCTTTCCCAACGCGCCATATATGATTACCGATCTGGCGCATTTAAGTGTTGATTATCAGCGTGATTTGACCTGGCATGACACGATCATGCTTTTTTGTTATGCAGAGGTGAGTTTGTTCAACGGACTGGTTTCACTTTACTGGATTCATCAAACCTGGATCAGGGTCTTTAATAAAAAAACAAGTACAACGCTGCTTCTACTAAGTCTTCCGCTTGCCGGTTTTGGTGTTTATCTCGGACGGGTCAGACGGATGAACAGCTGGGACATCCTGCATGATCCGCGACTTATTCTTGAAAACCTTTTTCAAAGTATGCTCGATAGAACTGCACTCGTCATTAGTCTCGAAATCGGGTTGCTGCTTGGCATGCTTTATCTTGTTTTATGGGCCATTGTCAGGTTCAGAGTTCGCTATGGCAAAAGAGAGGGATGAGGTAAAATTCAGCCTGATAAAATATTTTTGACCAATCACATTACCGCTTCTGCGCGTTTATTGAAACAATTATCCTTTACTTTGTAACGTAAAATTCTTTCAAATCCCGGAAGTATATCAACATACGTGTGCAGTATGAATGTATCAGAAAAAGTAAAAGATTCTTATTCAAGTCAGTACGATGAAAAATCGGTGGCCTGGCGAAATATGGGTGCCCGTTACAAGGCACAAAATATCGTCGAGCTGGCTAAAAATATCACCTTTGAGAATGTACTTGAAGTGGGAGCGGGTGAGGGGAGTATCCTGAACTGGCTTTCTAAATGGAATTTTTCGAAGAATCTGAACTGTGTGGAGATCTCTGAAAGCGGGATTGAAATGATCAAGTCAAAGAATATAGAGCATCTTAAAGATGTGCTGCTTTTTGACGGTTACAAAATTCCTTATCCAGATAATCAGTTTGACCTGGTTATCTGTTCACACGTGATGGAGCACGTTGAGCACGAACGTATACTTTTGCGGGAAATAAAAAGGGTTTCCAAAAACCAGATCTTTGAGGTGCCGATTGATTTTTCTTTTTATGTTGATAAAAAAATTAATCATTTCCTGGCATATGGTCATATCAATATCTACACACCGGGTCTTTTCCGGTTTTTGCTTAAATCTGAGAATTTCAAGGTTGTAAAAGATATCTGTTATCTGTACGAGGACGAGATGCTGAAACCTTTGTTTGAGACGAATAAAAAAGGTTTTTATCTGACCAAGCTTAAAATGTCAATCCTGCGTCTTTTTCCGTATTTGCTGGGAATTAAGCCCAATGCGTATGCCGTCCTTACGACCAAGACGGATAAAGATCTTTCCATATTTTAATACGCTGATTGGAAAACGAATCTGAAATAGCCGGTTTGACGCCGCAAATTACCCTGGAAATTATTTATCAGGATGATTACCTTGTGGCCATTAACAAACCACACGGTCTTTTGGTGCACCGTTCACCCATTGCAGCAGATGCCACAGAATTTGCCGTCCAGATCCTTCGTGATCAACTTGGAAGAATGGTTTATCCCGTTCACCGGTTAGACCGGAAAACTTCTGGCGTCCTGCTTTTTGCATTGAATGAAGAAATGAACAGCAAAATGCAGGTTCAGTTTTCAGACGGAAAGGTCAGCAAACAATATCATGCCATTGTCAGAGGGTTTACCCCGGATACGATGGATATCGATTATCCCCTGAAACGCGATGATGGTATTGTTCAGGAGGCCTTTACTTCTTTTATAACTTTGCAAAAGACTGAGCTGGATATTGCTTCCGGAAAACATGCTACTTCCCGTTATTCGCTGATCGAACTGACACCGACGACAGGCAGAATGCATCAGCTAAGGAAACATATGGCGCATGTTTTTCACCCTATTATCGGCGATCGCCCGCATGGCTGCAACAAGCAGAATAAGTTTTTTCTGGAATATTTTCAGATGAATTCCATGCTTTTGCACGCAAAGCAAATCAGTTTTTATCATCCGGTGACAGCACAGGAAATTTTGATAGCAGCTGATTATCAGCCTGAGTTTAAAAGAATGCTCAATCTACTGGGCTTTCAGAAATAATAGTTTTCTTATTGTAAGTTGTCAGGGAACAGGATTTAGTTTCATAGCCACGCAACCAGTCGAAAAGTTGCCCCGTATAGGCTATTGTAACTAATACTTACCCCTAACAACTATTTTATGAAAGCAAAAAGTTTTTTCAATTCCCTTTTACTGACGGGATGTATCGCCGCGATTGGCTGGTCGTGCAGCTCCGACGATGACACACCGGCAGTAGTCGTACCGCCCGCTCCAACTTTTGACATCTCCCAGAAAGCCACTAAGCTTGGGAATGTACTTACGGACCAGAAAGGTAAAACACTCTACTTTTTTACCAAAGATGTTAACGGAACTTCTGCATGTACGGGTGGCTGTCTGGATGCCTGGCCGATATTTTCGGTTGCAACCCCGCGTTTGGATACAGGGCTTGTTGCTACTGATTTTGGTTCGATCACAAGAGCCGATGGGAAAAGTCAGGTGACTTACAAAGGCTGGCCTCTTTATTATTATGCCCAGGATGCCGCCGCCGGCGACGTGAATGGTGAAAATAGTCAAAATGTATGGGTGGTTGCCAAAAAATCCTATTCACTAATGCTTGCTAACGCACAGCTAGTAGGGCACGATGGTAAGAATTACACTGCTGAATATAAAGAGGGAACTGCCGATACCCAGTTTTTTGTAGACATTAATGGCCGGACGCTGTATGCCTTCAACAAAGACAAAAAGAACAAGAACAACTTCACGAAGTCCGATTTTAGCAATGACGCGGTCTGGCCCATTTATCAGAGCGACTTGAAGGATATTCCTTCTGCTCTGGACAAGACACTTTTCGGTACGATTGACGTGTTTGGCAAAAAACAACTTACTTACAAAGGTTGGCCGATCTATTATTTCGGACAGGATAACAGCACCAGAGGTTTGACCAAGGGGGTAAGTTTCCCAACACCCGGTGTTTGGCCAATCATCCAGAAAGCCACGGCTGCTGCCCCTGAGTGATGCTGGGTTAATATTTTCACTTTTAACATTTACTTGACATCTGCTAAAAACCCCTCAGAACGCAATTGTTTTGAGGGGTTTTGTTTTTAATCTGGCAGGTGGTTAATTATTTGAAAACATTTTTTGGTTACATACAGTATATTTCTTTAAAACCATGTTAGTATACTGTTGACTACCAAAGTTTTGCCAAGGTTGTCCGACTCAAATAATCTATTCCGTTTAATCTGATCAGATGAAAAGAAAGGTTTTCTGGCAGCGGTTTCTGCCTCATTTTATCACTGTTATTGGTTTTGCCCTGTTGTCTGTCTGTTATGTTTCGCCGGTTTTGCAGGGCAAAAGGCTTAGTATGGAGGATGACAAGCAAGCCCGGGCAGCTGCAAGAGAAGTTGTTACATATCATGAAAAAACGGGAGAGTGGTCGCAGTGGACCAACAGCATGTTTGGTGGCATGCCGGCCTTCATGATCGCAGCAGATTATCCCACCAGTTTGCCAACAAAAATGGGACAGGTCATTAATAAATTACTGCCCGCGCCGGCAAATTATCTTTTTATCGGTCTGGTCAGCGCTTATATCCTTTTTATGGTTTTGGAGGCGGGCTTTGGACTGTCCGTGTTTGGTGCAATTGCTTTTGCTTTCTGCTCTTTTAATGTCATAAATCTGGAAGCAGGCCATGTTTCACAAATCATCGCGATTATGTATGCGCCGGGTGTACTGGCGGGAATTATTCTCGCTTTCAGAAAAAACTGGCTTGCAGGAGCGGCGGTGACTGGTCTTTTTTTATCTCTCGAACTTTATGCAAATCATCCGCAGATAACCTATTATCTCGGTTTTGGTGCTGTTTTACTGGTGTTTGTTGAAGGTCTTCCTTTGATTAAAAGCGGCAGAGGTAAAGATTTGGCGTTCATTCTGCTTGGTCTTACACTGGCGGCGGGAATATCAGTCGGGGCGCACAGCACCAGGCTTTGGAACAGTTATGATTATACCAAAGAAACCAGCCGGGGAAAATCAGAACTGAAAGCAGTGGCTGGCCCTCAAAAGAAAGAAGGGCTTGATAAAGAGTATGCTTTTCAATACAGTTATGATTTGGGTGAATTGCTGACGTTGATAATTCCGAATGCTTACGGAGGCCCGTCCTATGGAAAACTGGATGGCAAATCACAAACCTATCTTACCTTAACTGGTCACGGTGTTCAGCCAGCAGCGGCCGCAGGTTTTGTAAAACAATTGCCGTTGTATTGGGGTGAGCAACCGATTATGGGTGGGCCGTATTATGTGGGCGCTATGATTTTCTTCTTTTTTGTCCTGGGTATTTTTATCGTTAAAAATCCGTTGAAATCTTGGGTGGCCGGGATTGTTTTGTTATATCTAATCTGGGCATTAGGGAGAAATATGCCTTTGATCAATAACCTGTTTTTTGATTATTTCCCAATGTTCAATAAGTTCAGGGCCGTCACGATGGTTGTTTCCCTGGCGCAATTACTCATGGTCTTTCTCTCGGTACTTGCGCTTCGTCTACTTGTTCAACGGAAAATTGACTGGAAAGAATTGGAAAAGCCTTTTTTGATAACATTAGGTATTACTTGCAGTCTCACACTGATTTTGGCAGTCGCACCAGGAATCTTTTTTGATTTCCGGTCTGTGGTTGATTCAACGCATCTGGCTGGTTTTGAGCAGATGACGGGAGATAAAGTTTTTGCCGGGCAGATGATGGATGCTATCGTGTCTGACAGGGCCGGTATGATGAAAGCGGATGCATTCAGAACACTGGTTTTTGTTTTGCTGACTGCTTTGCTCAGTTGGCTTTGGATCAAGGAAAAGATTAAACCGTTACTTTTTAATGTTGGACTGATTTGTCTTCTGATTCTGGATATGTTTGGTATCGATAAACGTTATCTGAACAATGAAGATTTTGTAAGTGGTTACATGGCTAAGACGTTGGTAGCTCCTTCCGCAGCCGACGAGCTGATACTGAAAGATCCCGATCCGGATTACAGGGTTTATGACGTTTCAGCCACGCAGGGTCCATTCAATAGTGCCGAAGCTTCTTATTTTCACAAGTCACTGGGCGGTTATCATGGAGCTAAATTAAGGCGATACCAGGAGTTATTCGAACGTCAGATCTATAAGCAAAACCCTAATTTTACGGTGCTCAATATGCTTAATACAAAGTATATTATTTCTGCCGATGAAAAGGGAAATAAAATTGCGCAGGCCAACCCGGAAGCTTGCGGACACGGATGGTTTGTCAAAAGTTACAGAATTGTCGCGGATGCAAATGCTGAAATGGCCGCAATGGATGGTTTAAATCCGAAGGAGGAGGCGGTCCTGGATCAAAAATTTAAAAAGGAGTTGGACGGGCTTACGATCCGGGCGGATTCTGCCGATCACATAAAGCTGATCAGCTACAAGCCTGATGAAATTGTTTATGAAAGTGTTTCAAAAAATGATGGCCTGGCCGTTTTCTCTGAGATTTATTATAATGTACGAGACGAATGGAAAGTGACCATTGATGCTAAGTCCGCTGCGCTTTTACGTGCTGATTACGTCTTGCGGGCATTGAGGATACCTGCTGGAAAACATCGGATCGTCTTTAAATTTGAACCTTTATCTGTTGTAGCAGGTCACCGGATTGACCTGATCAGTTCCATATTGCTGGTTGCGCTAATAGTGGGCGCTTGTATCGTGGAGGTCAGAAGAAAAGGGTAGCTTTGCCGGGGTTAATAATCTCTGCTTAGCACTATTAACCCCAGTAAATGAAAATACAATTTTCGTTAAAGCCTGATCTCAAACAAACTGAAATCACCATCCTTGTAATGGGCCGGCAGACTGTCGCTGTTTGTCAGTTTTATAACGCCCAGATAAGTAAACCCGCAGCTTACATAGTAGTTGTTCAATTTCTCATTACCGCTGCCCGTATCCATTCGGATAAAGGTTTTTTGGATTTCCCTGGCATGAACTTTTGCCCACTCTACGATTTGTTTTACAAGAAATCGGCCTCTGAAAACCGGATTTGTGGCAATGCGGTGTATGTAAATCGAGGGATCGTTATCCTTATCTCCCCAAATGTCCGGATCATTGTAATCGATAGCAAAAACGCATGCAACCTCGTTGTCAATAACAATTTTCCACTGTCTTTTTTCGGAAATTTCCTGTTCGATCAATGAACGCTGGAATCCTTTCCAATGCTTTTTTGCTACTTTTTTCTGATGTTCTGTTCCATGATTGTACAATTCGAAAATCGTTTCAATGTCTGCATTTGTGCTGTTTACTATTTTCATATTAAGTTTTAGGTTGGCTGTCTAATTTCAAAAGCCAAAGTTCTTAAAATGAAAAATTACATAACAGATGCAGAATTGTTATTTTTGATCGGTACAGATCGTTTTGGTCAATGGTTAATCAGGCTCTTCGGACGCGATGGAAGTAATTTGGTTTTGGCAAAATCCGTGGGTTTATAAGTCGGCTGAATCATGGCACATTCTTCTTTTGAAAGACCATTACTGACGATCCAGTCATTGAGGAGTTGATCGTCCGCCGCGAGTGACTCTTCATATTGGTATTTTTGATTGATCTGTTCCAAAACCCGTTTGGCGGCCGTTTTCTCGATCAGATAACCAAGTGCGGATAGCTGAGCCTGATTGCCTGGTTCGTGTTTTTGGGATACTTCCGAAGTCCGGTAGGCATGCAGCATATCCAGAACGTATTCCCGTTTATTTCTCAATGCCAGTGGCAAATGTGAAACATCTTTTTGGCGAAGCAGTAGTTCGACATATTCGAGACGTTTTTTGATTCTCAGAACATTGCCAGTCGATTGGTTAGAAGGGGGCTTTTTATCAGAAACATCATCGTTGCCAATCACAGGTTTTGCCACCTGGTTCTGGCTCTGACTGTATTTATTAAATCCCCAAAGTAAAGTTGAAATTGTCAATGAAATAACAAATACCAGTGGTTTCATATATGTGAATTTTACATGGCCGGAATTTCAAAATGTCGCTTTTCTTTCACTATCACCGACAAGGTTTGCAGACAATTACGCCTGAAAACTTATCGGATTTATTGGTTTAAAATAAACGACCTGAATATCATTATTATTGAAAAAGTGCACTGGAAATGACCTAAATGTCCTGATTGTAAGCAGGAGTGCTGCTTTTATTCAAAATAACAGCTTACTGATATGACTACGACAAGTGATAAATGGTTGGAATCTATGTAACCGATTTGTGGTATTTTTTCAGTTAAGTAGAATTTTGCGGAAAATGTCGACGGAAGTGCCGTTAAATAAACTCTATTTTAATAAGTAGAAAACATTCTACAATTTTATTAAATTCGTTATAGTGTTCTGTGAATGTGTCACTTACTCAACGCTGAGATGAAAAAGTTAAAATGTTTAATGAGCCTTTTGTTTGGCCTTTCGTTAACGCTTACTTATGGGTTTGACGGCAACGGCAGCATCACGTCTGGCGGCAAAACAAGAAGTTTTACTTTCCATGCACCTGGAATTTCTGTTGCCCAGAATCTGCCACTGTTATTTGTCTTTCATGGAGATGGCGGAACGGGTGCCGGAATAAAGGCCTATGCCGGCTTTGATGCCATGGCCGATGCGGGAAACTTTATTGTGGTTTATCCCAATGCCGACAATGACGGCGCTGGTTGGCACAGAGCTATCGATCAGCTCAAAGATGTAAATTTTACTTCCAATCTGATTGATTATTTCTGTTCCACCTATCATATCAACGCTAAAAAGGTTTATGCATCCGGGCATTCGGCAGGTGGATTTATGACTTACAACCTGGCTGTAAACCTGGCCGGACGTATCGCCGCGTTTGCTCCTGTGGCGGGCAATATGTATGCCAATAATAATAATTTTTCCTACTTTTCGAGTCCTGGTTTCAAGCCTGTTCCTATTTATCATGTCCACGGAGACCCGGACAATACGGTTGCTTATCCGGACCCAAATCATGTGCCGGACGATTGGAGTGAATGGCCGCTTACACAGTTTTCGTATTATGTTTGTCAGAAGAAAACTTATACGTTACCAAACACACCTGTTGCCACGAATGTTACAAAGCTGACATTTTGCACAGGTACGGAGGCCAACGCAAAGGAAATCGTGCTCGTCAGGGTAGCGGGTATCGGACACAGCTGGCCGGCTGTTACGGGTTTTAACCCGGCGGAGGCAATCTGGAATTTTCTGAAAACTTATTCGATCGAAGGTGCTGCTTCCTGCGCCGTTGTGACAGAGCCGCCAACGCATGCTGCCGGGACGATCCACACGCTGGGGAATCAAATATTAAGTGCCTGTGAAGAAGTTTTTATCCCGCGCGGTATGAACTATTCGCTTGCCGACGACTGGGAATTTCCTGCCAATATCAATGGAGATCCTACGCATGTGAATGACGAACTTTCAGCGGAAATTATCAAAGCCAAACCAAATATTGTGAGGATTGAATGGTATGCAAACCGTGCTGCGGGTTGGAAACCATATACTGTCGCAGATCTGGAAGTCGTGGTATCACGTTTTCGGAATGCAGGTATCGTTTCGGTTATTGATCTTCATGACCTCACCTGCTCAAACGATTATACGCAGTTTAACAACACGGTTTTGCCCTGGTGGAAGCAGCAGTCGGTTCTGAATTTGCTCAATAAACATAAGGGGTATGTGATTGTAAATATTGCCAATGAATTCGGAAATGTGCTGTGGGCTTCGAATCAGACTACTGCCTATACGACCTGGCTTAATAATTATAAAAATGCGATCACGGAGCTTCGCGCGGTAGGTATTCAGGTGCCGCTGATGATCGATGCACCCGATTGTGGGCAGAGTCTTGATATTGCTATTCAGGCTGGTGCCGCGCTCAGGACACAGGACCCTCTGCATAATATCATCATGAGCGCCCATGCATACTGGTATCTGGATAATGCTGCCGCAATGGAAAATCGTGTGCAGCAGATCGCCAACGCTGCTTTTCCAATTGTTTTGGGTGAAATTGCCAACATCCAGGATGCAACAGGGCCTTGCTCAAACACGATTCCCTATTATTCTAATCTACTTCAAAGTTGTCAGAATCACAATGTTGGCTGGCTGGCCTGGACCTGGACGGACGACTGGTGCGAAGGAGTTAACGGGCGTAGGATGAGCTTGAATGGAAGTTTTTCAAATCTTTCCGTGTATGGGAATACAATTATCAATAACCCCGATTTTGGTCTGGCGGCCAAGGCTGTAAAAATGCAGGCTTCCTGTCTGGAGGGACCGTTGCCTGTTACGCTTGTTTCTTTTCATGGAGAAGAAGGAGAGGCAGGTCATATCAATCTTCATTGGAAAACGACCCGTGAGATCAATGCGAGGCATTTTGGACTGGAACGTAGTATCGATGGGAAAAACTTTAAACAAATTGCTGTTGTTAACGCCATGAATTCGGCGGCGTTCAACAACTACCTGTACGATGATTCCGGGCTTGTCGGGAACAAATATTATTACCGGTTAAAAATGGTCGATTTGGATGGGAGTTTTACCTATTCGAGCATTATAGGTATCGGCAGACAGGTGGATTTGGTAGTAATTTATCCGTCGCCAACCCGTGATAAACTTACCATAAACGGACCCGATGGTTTTTTCCCTGCAACTGTTACTATTGTTGATCATGCAGGGCGGAAATTAATTTCGAAAATGATCAGCAAACAGGATCCGCATATTGATGTCAGGGGTCTTACGAAGGGAGTGTATGTGGTGACCTCGGAAGAGCGGGTGATCGGCAAGGTGGTTGTAGAAGGAAATTGATTGACAGATTGTTTTTTATAAATACGTGCGAAAACCGGAAAAAGAAGAATCAGCTCTCGGTGTTAGAGAGCTGATTCTTTTTGCAATTACGGATCTATTTGATATGAACTACCTTGTGTATTTGCACAGACCCATCCGTGCGGGTAATGCTAACGATGTATACGCCCGAAGCAAGATTTTTCATGCTTACTGTATCCGACAAAAGAATTCCGGAGTTGTAAACTTCCAGCCCGGAGGTGTTGACAATGCTTACTTTTTTAACCTGTTTCCAATCAGATACTTTTAAGTTTAATTTGTCGTCAACCGGATTTGGGAAAATACTTGTTTCGAAACCGGTGTCAAATTTAACACTTCTGATTCGGCTATACGCGAACGTTCCGTCCCGGTCGATCATTTTCAATCGGTAAAGTTGTTCGCCGTTTGGTAAGCTTGCTGATTGGTCCCTGTAAGAATAAGTCTGGTTAACTTTACTTTCTCCTTTTGCGTCAACGCGGCCAATTCCAAACCAGTTTTTGCCATCCGCACTACGTTGAATTTCAAAGTGGTCGCTGTTTGTTTCCTGCGTTGTAATCCAGTTTAGCAAAGCACCTGACTCTGATCTTTCAGCCGTAAACGAAACCAGTGTCACAGGCATTGGCGTCTGGAAAGTAATGAAATAATCTTCTACTTCTCCATTGGAAGCTGAGCCCGCAGGATTACCGCTGGTCAGTACGTCGGTTGTAATTCGGAAACGCGCATAAACGCCGGTTGTTCCTGCAATGCCGGCAAGTGTCGCAGCTGACCATGTCAGGGGCGCTGTCGCGACGCCGTTGGCTACTGTGGTGCAAACTCCTTCGCTCGATTCAAAAGTTCCGTTACTATTCCAGTCAATCCAGCCGCAAAGATTAGCCGTTGCTCCAATGCCGTTTGTGACATTTACATTGACTGTATAGTTGGTAATGGCAGTGGCCGCGCCACCCGTAATGGTCGGGAATGTGGAAATTCCGTCTTCGTCCGAAGAGCTTACACCGTCATCTCCCTTGGCATCTGCTGTGGGCAATCCGTCGGTCTCTCCGTCTACAATACCACCCAGTTTTAATAAGGCTGTTTCTTTATGCGAAGGTCCGTTGGCTGATGTTGTTGTTGAATAACTGTCAGGTGCATCACCATAATCACAAGAAACGCCTATCGAAATGTCGTCTATCGCGATATCATTTCCGTTAATACCGACAGTTTGTTGATTATTCCGGACGATAAAATCAATAGTACCGGATGCATCAGCAGTAACTTCCAGCTGATATTTGTTCCAGCTCACGCCGCTATAAGCTATATCTCCGCTTGTAAAGGATGTCAGTAATGTGCCGTTTGTCTGACGGGCCTCCATGACAATGTTTGGCTTAACGGGCGCATCACTCAAACTGGTTGCATACATCGACAAGAAGTAAGTAACGCCGGGAATTAATCCGGAGAAACGGCGACGGAAGAACTCATCCTGGCCAAAACCACCATTGATCAGCAATGAATATCCGCCAATGTCATTGGGTGTATGATCCGGACCGGTAAATGGCCATCCGGCGCTTGCGGCATCGTTGGATATCATCGTCGCACCGGCAGCGGACCCATTTGCATGATAAGCAGTGTATCCGTTTGGCAATGGAGGTCCAATTTGCGGCGTAGTGGTACCCGCAGCACCGAAGTCTTCGATGTATGGAGATCCACAGGTATTAGATACGACATTGGATATGATGTTCGCATTATCAAATTCTACATAGGCTGTTTGATCAGCTGTAACGGTAATGGTTATGGTGCGGGATGTGACATCTTTGGAAACTACGCTGCCACTGGCTGTAACAATGTCGGTGAGCTGCCAGGGTGCCGGCGGAGCGTCCTCTGTAATGGTATAAGTGCCTGGAATTACGTTGTATGTAACCGTATTATCGTTAGTAATATTAATGGTGTGATCGTCTATAAAGGAATCATTCTCATTTCGCTGAAACAGACGTCCGGCATAGGTCACATATGGCGTATCTCCGTCTGATCCTGCTGAAATGGAAGAACCAAAACTACCGGAATTCGGGTCAATCACGAAGGAGCCACCGGTGAGTCTGGCAAGAACTCCCGAATCTGATATACCCCAGACAGTTCCGTCGGCTGCGACCGAAACATCACTCCAGTTGCCCGGATACACTTGTAAAAGGGTAGCGGTAACAATGTTCAGAGAATAATGGTACATGCCAACACCACCGGCGCCAACTACCCAGACTGTTCCATCGGGTGCTACATCCAGACTTTTTCCTGTCACGGCAGGCGTGGCGGGGACAAAACTTGTTCCGTTATAGCCGTATAGTGAAGGTGCAGAAACCGTTCCGGCAAGCACCCAGAGTACCTGTGGAGCTCCGGCGGATACACCCACATCTCTGACATTTCCGGCTGGCATCGCTGTGAAAGTACTACCGGAAGAAGTAAACAATTGCCCGGCGGAATTAACAAGATAAGCAGTTCCATTGATGTCGGAATCGATTCTGGTTCCTGATCCCGGAGCGGCTGTCCAGGCCGTATTTCCGGCGGTACGATAGTAAACAGGGCTATCTCCTGTTCCGGTGGTAACCCAGACGGTATTGTTTGCTCCGACGCCAATATCCTGCACGGGAATATAAGATGCATGATCGGTCAGATTAAAAACACTTGCACCGGGAATTGAAGAGGTAAACCCAAAGGTTTGTCCGGTTTCGGATTGAGATTTTTTGGCGATTGTGATCGTCGATAATAATGATGCGCAGGCACTAACAGGAATGGTCAGTTTGGCAATGGTACCCGGTGCCAGGCAGCTTGCATCACTTCTTACTAGGTAGCTCACTTCGTCATTTCCAACAAAAGCAAGGTCGGTCAGAGTGTATACAATCTGGCCACCAACCAGTTGTGCGGTTCCATGCGCGGGTGTGCCGATGATTTGATCGACATATAGTGTTCCCGAACCTGGATTTACATCATTGGTAAGCACCGATGTTGAGACCGTCGTTTGTCTGCAATTGGTGATTGCAGAAGCCTGATCATTGGCTGCAACCGGGGATGGTGTTAATGATAAGAAATCGGGGAAACGATAACTCAGCGTGTTGGCAGCTAGCGGGAAACTTTCGAAGCCATCTACCACCGGATTCTCAATATTGAAAGTCGAGCGGACGGCGCGGGCAGGAGCCACGTCGGTCCCGTAGTTATTTGTATTGACCCATAATCTACCATCCGGCCCGGCTTTTAAACCTATAAAAGGCAGACTTGCCCATCCGTTGCCAGCACCATTGATGTTACCAATGTCTGTATTGGTTTGCATATTAAATGCCCGAAGCGCGCCCGTGGCTGGTACCGAAGAGGCAGAATTGACCGAAAAATACAGCCATTTTCCACTGGGTGAGAATTCAGTACTATAAGCCATGAAAATATTTGGCGGTGCAAACCTGACAGGATTTGTTGTTCCTGAAAGCACGCCCGTAGTGCTGTTAAAATCAGATATGTAAAGATTGTAGCCATTACCATAACTCATGCTCATGGCAAATTTTCCTGTTTTTTGATTGTAAGCCATAGAGCCGAGCAGCCAGTAATAGAGATTGCCGGAAGCAGTCCATACCGTCGGCCAGTCAACGCCTGGCAGCGTGTAAGTGGAAACTGGCGTGGTATTTAGGGTTCCTGTTGCTGAAACTGCATATACTTCCATCCGGTTGGTCAGAACGCTATTCAGGATGAGCCACGCTCCCTGATTGTCTGGTCGGGCAACAACATACATTGACTCAGTAAAGGCATTGTTAAGAATCCGGACAGGCTGCTGTGTCACCGCACCTAAGCCGCCATTGGCATTCATATCAATCTCACCAATGTATATGGATCCCGGTTTTGCTGATCCGCCGTATTCATTAGCGTCATTGATAAAATAGAGGAATTTTCCGCAATTTCCGGTTGCCAGTGCATTTGGTTTTTCGATAACCGCAACACTTTGTGCTCCGTTTACACTGGTGTTAAAAATGCCCCCGTTGGGTTGTACGATCGGTGCAGGTGCCGGAAAAACCAGGTCCCCGTTTTGCATCGGAACGTGATTCTTGTTGACAATCGTATTGCCCGATGTATAAAACATCAATTCACCGGTTGTTGGATTGGTTGCGACAAAACATCCTTCGGCACCAAAGGGGGTGTAATGGTTGTTGAGGGCACTTGCCTGATTTGTTGTATTGTCAAAATTCAGACCGCCGGAAGGGGAGTTTCCAAAGTACCAGATGTGATCCTGATATTGCGCATGAGAGACAAGCGATAGAAAAAGAAAAAGGTGTAACAGTAGTACTTTCTTCATAATTGAGAACTGATGGTTTGATGGGTAATGCGCGTAATTTGTGAGGCCTGCTCTGGCATGGGGAGATAATTGAGTGGTTTAAAAAGTGAAGTGATTTTTGGTAAGTAATAAGCCGATCGTTTCCAGTAGATATTATTTATCTGTCGAATAGATCAATGTGTCAAATCTGCGACTTATCTGGAAGGTAAATTGTAGAATACCTAAATCCGTTTTGTAGAATTATCTCTGTACTACGTGGCATTTTTATTTGTCAGGCTCAGTAGAGATTTGGGTGTTGTAAAAACTGTAAAAAATCTTTAAAATGTACTATTGTTTAAACGGGTTGTATTATTGTTATATGCTGTTTTTCAATTGATTGAATTGTATTGCATTGTTTTTGTCCTATCATTGAGAAACAACAAGTATCATTGTACTTAATCCGGATGTTTTTAGAAAAAATAATGATGTAAAATAAATGCTACTTGTTGTCTAGTGAGTGTAATATTTATTCGTATTTTTATGATACCGTAAACCTCATGATGATACACATTCTATGGACAAGTCAAACATTTTTGTTCACATCGAGCTGTCCAAGCTTGCTGAGAGCCTCACTACGAGTATCCCTATTTCAAAGAAACATCTAAAAGCGCAGGCAGGATATTTCAACATTATTCCGCCAAAATATTTTTCAGATGCGTTAAGCCCGGAATGGCAGATTATTACGGAGGAGATTAAACAAAAGGGGCCAAAAATTGATCAGGATGGTAAAGTGATTGCCAGTGCTGTGATCAATACAATCGATCAGATGTCGGAGCAGGAGTGTTCTAATCTTGTTTCACGCGTTATTAACCTGCGTGAAAAGGTCTCTAAAGAATTTGAGTAATCATTTTGATAAATCAGAATGATGTAATTTGTGGATTGTAGTAAAATAAATATCCTCAGACGCCTGTCGGGGATATTTACTTCTTCTTTTTTAAGAAAATAGGCATCACCCTTTAATCTTTCCCTTTCCGAATCTTCATTCGGTTTTTGTGTTGCGTTTATTGGGCAGAGTTTTGCAGGCAGCAGCAATCGTCATTTTATTTTGAAAATCAGTATTACGCGCAGGGATCGGTTCTTGTATTAGCGTCATCTGAAAGTTATTACTGAACCGATACTTATGTATAAAAAATATCCCGCCGGGGAATTCCGGAGAGGTATTTTTTACATTTTCAAACTCAGACTTTCACCTGATTTTATTCAGATTATTTTCCAATGACCACCTGTTGTGTTGATCGCAAACCGTTTGCACGGGTTATTTTCACCATGTAAACACCGGCCGGTAATCCTTTAACATCAATTTTGTTCCAATCTTTCCCATCGATACTACGCTGAATCTCGAAATGATCACTGTTCGTTTCGGATGGCGTTGACCAGTTCAAAACTGAGTTTTTTTCTGCTTTGGTAGCCGTGAATGAAATCGCCGTAACGGGCGGAGGGCAATTAACGCTGACAGCAATGGACGCTTCGTTTCCAGGTCGTTTCCATCTTTTACGATATATTTAACCGTAGATGTATTCTGAAACCCATTAACCGGTGTAAAAGTAATAACAACGGTGGTGGTATTGACAAGATAAGTCCCTTCGCCGGTAATTTTGTCGTTAAATCCCGGCGTTGTCAAAAAATAATATGTGTATAGTTTCTTTGAGGTGGTTGTAAAACAGGGTTGTGCTTTCAGTTCGTCAAAAATAGGTGCCGAAATCGAAATGTTTCGTAGTATATGTCGATGTCAATTTGTAGAAATATTTTTATTGATATCCTGAGGTATTTTGGTTAAAATCTGCGCGAGATATTCGATCATTTGATAGAGATAATTAATTGTTCTTGCCGGGGATTTTTGAAGAGGCGGATCTCATTTTAAATTTTCTTTACATTTTCCAATGCTCTCTGCATATTATTTTACACTGCCGTTTACTAAGCAGCTTTTTTTACACATTATGTTTCGGTTATCTTTGAGCTTGATGCGACGAAGGTCAAAAATAACCGCGTTATTGGCCAAAGTATTTGCTGGATGTAACCTGCTGTGGAGAGTTATTCCCGTTTCGCCCATAAATTCCATAGGTTCACATGCCTTGCTGCTACATCTGCGTTGATAAATCCTTCATTTATAATATTCTACAAAAACTTGTCGTGATTTTTTGTAGCGTAAATTATTTAAATTCTATAAAGAAATACTACAATTAAAATTAATAGTGTAGAAAAAATTTCACAGAAAAGTAGAATTACTTTCTTTCGGTAAATTTTTTTGCCTTATATTTCGGATACAGAAAGACTAACCATGTCTTCATACCTACCACAATAGAACATAAAAAAGATGAAAACGAAACGAAATAAATTACTCTCGCTGGAACGTTATGAAAAACTTAGAAATTATTGGTCTGACTCCAATAGAGAAACCTGATGTAAAACTTGCCCTGGCGTTGCACAAGGCAAAGGCTTTTCCGGTTATACATCTGGGTAGAGATCAGAAAGAAGCTGCTGAGGCGATTAGGGAGATGTCCAAAAAAACTAAGGTTAAATTTGGTATCTGCATATCCGAATCAGGTTTCTTTGATATAAACTTATCCGATCAAATAACATTAGCCATTGTACCTTATGGATTGACTTTTCCTTTCAAGAGTAAGAGTGTCAAAATTGTATATCAGGTCCACAGTGTTGAGGAAGCGCGTGCTGCCAGGCAGGATGGTGCCTACGGAATTATTGTTAAGGGGAATGAGGCTGCCGGTAAAGTAAGTGCAGATTCTTCGTTTATATTATTTCAGCGAATTTCAAGAGAAGTTTCCGGGATCCCCATCTGGGTTCAGGGTGGGATAGGTGTGCACAGTGCCGCTGCTGTAATTGGAATGGGAGCCAGAGGTGTGGTTTTAGACAGCCAGCTTTTGCAGTTTCCCGAATGCCAGGCACCTGCGGGTTTGAAAACGCTTTGCGAAAAACTTAATGGCAATGAAACGCGCGTCATCGACGGGTTCAGAGTGCTGAGCCGTCCGAATTCGCCTGCGCTTCCTGAAAAACCGACATTTGAAGATTTGCGTCCATTGCTGGGTTCAACGGATCTGGACAAAGGTTATCTGCCTTTGGGACAGGATGTTTGTATCGGGACGGATCTTTATCAAAAATATAAAAAGGTATCAAGTCTTGTATTCGCTATCAGGGAATCGGTATACGGGCACCTGAGACAAGCCAAGAGTCTTGATCCTATTTCAGAAAATAATGCGCTTGCCCGGTCTCTGGGGATGCGTTATCCTATTGCGCAGGGCCCCATGACGCGGGTTAGTGACGTACCTGAATTTGCTAATCACGTGGCAGAGGCAGGCGCATTGCCGTTTATTGCCTTGTCGCTACTGAAAGGTGAAAAAGCAAAAGAGCTGATTCGTGAGACCGCCAAGCTGGCCGGGGAAAAAACCTGGGGTGTAGGAATATTGGGTTTTGCGTCTCAGGAGCTTCGTGACGAGCAGCTCGCGTACATCATGGAAGCAAAACCACCGGTGGTGCTGATTGCCGGAGGACGTCCATCGCAGGCTAAACCACTTGAAAAACTGGGAATCAAGACGTTCCTGCACGTTCCATCCTCGGTGCTTCTGGATATGTTCCTGAAAGAGGGGGCCAAAAGATTTGTGTTTGAAGGACGGGAATGCGGCGGTCACGTCGGGCCTTTGTCCAGTTTTGTTTTGTGGGAAAAGCAAATCAACCGTTTGTTACAGGAAGAACAGCCTGAACAGCTGGAAGTCTTTTTTGCAGGCGGAATCCATGACGCTTATTCAACCGCGTTGGTTTCGGTAATGTCTGCGCCGCTGGTTGCCAAAGGGGTGAAGGTGGGGGTGCTGATGGGCACTGCGTATTTGTACACCAAAGAAGCGGTAGTTTCGGGAGCGATACTTCCGCAATTCCAGTCGCAGGCGGTTGTTCATACGGAAACGATTTTGCTTGAAACCGCGCCCGGGCATGAAACCCGTTGCTTTGATTCTCCTTTCGCCACTTATTTCAATGAAGAGAAAGAGCGTTTGCTGAACCAGGGACTTGACAAAAAAGAAATATGGGCTGAATTGGAAAAACTCAACGTCGGACGCTTACGTATAGCCGCCAAGGGTTTGGAAAGAAGAGGTGATGATTTGATTGAAATACAGTCGAAAGACCAGCTGGAAAGCGGCATGTATATGATCGGACAGGCTGCGGCGATGCTTGATAAGGTGGTTACCATTGCAGAACTTCATCAGGAGGTTGCGGACGGTAATTTCCGTTTCATCGATCAGGCTGTTCTGCCTGCAATTCCAAAAAATAAAAAGGGTGCTTTGAATGTGGCGATCGTTGGGATGGCCTGTATTTATCCGGGTGCCCGGAATATCGAAGAGTTCTGGACCAATATTCTTGCAGGAAAAGACCTGGTTACAGAGGTGCCCGATGAACGCTGGAACAAAGATTTATACTACGATCCGACTTCAACCAACGGAAGTAAATCGCACTCCAAATGGGGTGGGTTTATTCCTAAAATAGATTTTGATCCACTGGAATTTGGTATTCCACCGCAGTCTTTGGCCGCTATTGACCCTACCCAGCTATTAAGCTTGCTGGTGGCGAAACAGGCGCTGGAAAATGCAGGATATGCCGAGAATGTTAACCGCGAGAATGTCTCCGTGATCATCGGTGCGGAAGGCGGAAATGACCTTGCTAATAACTACGGTTTCAGAGCGCTGTTTACGCAGATTTTTGGCGAAATGCCTAAGGAACTGGATGATGCTTTGCCCAAACTTACCGAAGATTCTTTCCCCGGTATTCTTGCAAATGTGATCTCCGGTCGGATCACCAACAGGCTGAATCTGGGCGGTCGTAATTACTCCGTTGACGCGGCCTGCGCATCGTCGCTGGCGGCGATTGACCTTGCCTGTCAGGAACTGATACTCGATAAGTCGGATATGGTGCTGGCTGGCGGCGCAGACCTTCATAATGGTATCAACGATTATCTGATGTTTTCCAGCACCCATGCGTTATCACGCAAAGGACGCTGTGCAACCTTCGATGCCGAGGCAGATGGTATTGCTTTGGGCGAAGGCGTGGCGATGCTGGTTTTGAAAAGAGAAGAAGATGCCCTTCGGGACGGAGATACGATCTATGCCGTGATTAAAGGTGTCGGAGGTTCCAGCGACGGCAGAAGTCTGGGCTTGACGGCACCAAGAAAATCCGGTCAGGTGAAAGCACTGGAAAGGGCCTACGAGCAGGCCGGCGTGTCACCCGTTGAACTGGGACTTGTGGAGGCACATGGAACAGGAACCGTGGTGGGCGACCGAACAGAATTAAGTGCGTTGACGGATATGCTGCTGGCTTCGGGAGCCATTGCCGGTCAAACGCATTTAGGCTCGGTAAAAACCCAGATTGGTCATACCAAATGTGCCGCGGGACTGGCCGGACTGATCAAGGCGACCCTGGCTGTATATCATGGTGTGAAACCACCTACGATTAATTTGTCGGATCCGAACGCTTTTTATAATGCAGAAACAAGTCCTTTCGCTTTCCATACGAAAGCAGCCTTATGGACCGATGAACGCCGTGTGGCGGGTATCAGTGCATTTGGTTTCGGGGGCACGAATTTTCACGCGGTTATTGAAAATGTTTCCGGTAACAAACCAAAGCAATCCGTTATTAAATCATGGCCTGCTGAGTTACTGGTATTCCGTGGCGATTCGTTCGATGATATCCGGTCTTCGTTGAAATCGGTTGCTTCGATACTTGAAACTAAAACGGCTGCGTTGAAAGATATCGCTTTCAGTCTGAGCGAATACAACAAAAAACCTGTTCAGCTCGCGATTGTTGCCGATCATCAGGCCGATGCTTTAAACAAAATTAAACTTGCTTTGGGGGCCAGCGAAGCGAAAGGCATTTATCCGGCAAAAGATCTGAAAGGCAAAGTGGCCTTCATGTTCCCAGGTCAGGGAAGCCAGCGTGTGGATATGGCGAGAGCACTTTTTGTGGCATTCCCCGCCATGCGTAAATTGCTTAAAAATAATCCGGCTTATCAGCAAATCCTGTTCCCGAATGCTGTTTTTGATGACGCATCCTTAAAAAATCAAAAAGAGAAGATCAAGGATACGCGTCTGGCGCAGCCACTTTTGGGCATCGTTGATCTGGCGATTGCTTCCCTGTTGCGAGATTTTGGGATCAATCCCGATATGGTAGCGGGGCATAGTTATGGCGAACTTCCTGCCTTATGTTTCGCCAATGTTTTTGATGAAGATCAGCTGGTCTCGCTAAGTGAAAAACGCGCAAAAGCGATCCTGGATGCCGTCGAAAATGATAAAGGGGCGATGATTGCGGTAAACTGCCCGGAAGAGCAGCTGACCAAAATCGTGTCGGAAGTCAACCAGATTTATCCAGTCAATCACAATTCGCCGCAGCAATGGGTACTGGCAGGAACAACGCCGGCCATTGAGATCCTGATTGAAAAACTTAAAGAACAAAAAATATCCTATAAACAGCTGGAAGTTGCCTGCGCCTTCCACAGTCCGATACTGGCCAAATCAAAAGGCCTGTACGAAAATGCCCTGAAAGACATTTCATTCTATACACAAACAGTTCCTGCCTGGTCCAATACCTCAGCTTCGGTTTATCCGTCTGATCCGGACCAGATCAAGGAGCGCCTGACAGAACATTTGATCCGACCGGTCAGATTCTCAGAGCAGGTGCAAAAAATGTACGAAAACGGAGCCCGTGTGTTTATTGAGGTTGGGCCTGGCAAAGTGCTCACAGGACTGACAAAATCCATTTTGGGTAAAGATGAGCTTCGTCTTTATACCGAGGATAAGGACCTCGATGGCATCAGTCAGCTTCTGAACACATTTGCTGCTTATCTGGCGAGTGGCAGAGAAATCAAGCTTCACAAACTTTTTGAGGACAGGGACGTAAAACTGCTCGACCTCGACAGACCGGAGTTATATCGCCCAAGCAGTTCCATATGGATTGTGGACGGCCAGATGGCCTTGCCGGCCAATGGTAAGTTGCCAAGCCACGGTGCCCTGCCGATTACAACACCGTTGAAACTGATCCAGACATCGCGTCAACCAGAGCCGGTACAGGCAAGTGGTAATGCCGAGCTGATGGTTCAGGAATATCTCAATAGTGTGAAGTATCTGGTTCAGGCACAGCGTGATGTCATCCTGGGTTATCTCGGGCACGCCCCGGCGGCCTCCGCTGCCATGGATTTGAATGGTTTGCAATACAATGCGCCGTTGGACAACACGGTAAGAAGAGAGCCGGTCGTAGACGTTTTTGCCAAACAGCCGGAGGTTTATCTTCCGTCGCCAGAGGCTGGTACTGCAAAAGTTAAGAAGGATATCAAAACATTGCTGATGCAGGTTGTTAGTGATAAAACAGGTTATCCGGAAGAAATGCTTGGCCTTGACATGGATCTGGAAGCAGATCTGAGTATTGATTCGATCAAACGGATGGAGATTATCGGTGAACTTCGCAATCAGTTGGGTGGTTTTGATACCTCTTCTAAAAGCGAGGAATCGATTATTGAAGAACTGGCGTCCATCAAAACAATGAAATTGCTGCTTGACTGGATGGCAGGTCACCAGCAGGAAAGCGAGCCTGCGGTTGAAAATATTCCGCTCAGTTCGCTGTCGGTAACACAGGACGGGGTTATTGAAGGATGGTCGCAGGAGCGGATCAAGACCGTTTTACTGGATGCAGTGAGCGACAAAACGGGTTATCCGCAGGAAATGCTTGGTCTGGATATGGACCTCGAAGCTGATCTGAGCATTGACTCTATCAAACGCATGGAGATCATCGGTGAGCTGAAAGACAATATCGACGGACTGATAGAAATATACAACAACAAAGGGGAAGAGTTGGTTGAAAAACTGGCTTCGATCAAAACGCTGAACGGACTTATCAACTGGATAATCGATTCTCTTTCAGATCAGAAAGATTCGATTGAACAGATCACAGCAGGTACCGGTGACGAAGTTGTGAAGGTTGTTTTAAGTGAAAAAATATCACGACTTCGTTTCGAGCTGACACCATTGTCAGCAGCTGGCGCCAAGGTTGAAAATATTGCTGGTAAGCACTTTGCTGTTACGGATGACAAAGGCCAGGTGGCAATAGCGATAAAAAATCTGCTTGAAGGAAAGGGAGCGATCGTGACGATCATTTCGGAAAATCAATCGCTTGAAAGTTTTGACGGACTGATCATACTGAACATTTTTGCATCACCGGTAAGGCCTACGATCATCGAATCCTTTGAGCTGATCAAGAAGCTTGATTTTGAAAAAGTGAAATGGGTTTATACGATTTCGGACACACAAAGCCTTGTTTCCGGCGATTCTGATATCAAACTGTTAAGACATTTTCAGGGTTATTCCGGCCTGCTAAAAAGTCTAGACAAAGAATACGATCATACCAAATGCAGGCTGGTCAGTATTACTTCCAAACTTTCATCGGAGGAAATTGCTGCGGTTACGCTTGCGGAAATCCTGAATTGTGACGAACCTTCCGAGGTTATCTATGATCAGAAAAACCGTCAGATTCTTAAGCTGGTACCAACGCAGCTTCCAACAGGAACAAAGTCTGATATTGTGCTGGATAAAAAATCGGTGGTATTGGCATTGGGAGGGGCGCAGGGTATTACTTCTGAGCTTCTGGTCCATTTCTCCAAGGATCATGCCTGCCATTACGTACTGGTTGGTCGGTCGGCCGATCCGCGTGAAACAGGAGATCAGCAGTATGCAGGGCTGAAAACAAAGGAAGAAATTCGAAAATATCTGATCAGGCAGGGAGAATTAAAAACGCCTGCCGAGATTGAAAAACTTACCGAAGCAATCCATAAATCCAATCAGATATTGGGTACGATTGCCTCACTGGAAAAATATGGCTGCACGGTAAGTTACCACGCGCTGGATTTAAGAGACGAAAAGGAGTTAAGTAACCTGATTACCCAGCTTTACGAGCAGTATGGCCGCATCGACGGTGTTATCCATGGTGCTGGTCTGTTGGAAGACAAGTTGTTCCATCAAAAAACGGTGGCTTCTTTTGAAAGGGTTATTTCTACCAAAGTCACGCCGTTGAGAGTACTTGCCGAGCAGCTGAGAAGTGACGTACAGTTTGTGATATTGTTCTCGAGTGTGGCGTCTGTTTACGGTAATCGCGGCCAGACGGATTATGCCGCGGCCAACAGCGTGATGGATCGTTATGCCTGGGAGTTGAAGAAAAAAATCAAAGGGAAGGTAATTTCCATAAACTGGGGACCCTGGAAGGGAACGGGTATGGTGTCGCCATCGCTTGAACGGGAATATGAACGCCGTGGAATTCCTTTGATTCCGTTGCACGATGGGATGGAAACTTTTGTCAATGAATTGAAATATGGTACAGAAAGTCAGGTGCTTATCATGGCTGAGTAGGTATTAAAATTCATCAAAGGAAGTTTTCGGCATATGAGAAAAAATACAGATATAGCAATCATTGGTATGTCCGGGATTTTCCCCGGGGCAGGTGACCTGCATACTTTTTGGAAAAATATAGAGAATGGTGTTGATGCGATCCAGGCTGTTCCTGAAAACCGGATGGACGCTGTTTTCTTCGGAACGGATCATCCGTCGGTCGACCGTTTTTACTGTCGTCGGGGTGGGTTTATCGACCAGTATGCGCAGTTTGATCCGGTTCAGTTTGGCATTTTGCCATTGGCGGTAGAAGGCACGGAGCCGGAGCAGCTGCTGGCTTTAAGCCAGGCGTACAAAGCATTGGAAGATGCCGGTTTGCTGACTACAAAGGAGGGGTTTGACAAAACGGGAATCATCATTGGAAAAGGTAATTATACCGGTCCCGGTGCCACCAGAGCCATTGAAATTGTCAGGACGGGTGAACAGATTGTGCAGGTTTTAAAAGATCTGCTCCCTGATTTGAAGGGGGAGGATCTTGAAAAAGTAAAAAGAGAATTTCAGCAAAAAAAGGGACGTTTTACGGCTGATACGGCCATGGGACTTATTCCTAATCTGGTTGCATCGCTGATTGCAAACCGCCTGAATCTGGGTGGTACGGCCTATACGCTGGACGCGGCCTGTGCAAGTTCACTGATCGCGATCGACCATGCGGTCAGAGAGCTGGACTCTCTCCGTGCCGATATCATGATTGCCGGAGGAGTACATGCCTGCCAGAATGCGCCTTTCTGGAGTATCTTCAATCAGTTGGGGGCCTTATCTAAAAATGAGCAGATACGTCCCTTTGATCAGCGTGCCGACGGACTGCTGATCGGTGAAGGCTGCGGGTTTGTCGTGTTAAAAAGACTGGATGACGCCATTCGTGATGGTCACAGAATTTATGCGGTGATCAAAGGGGTAGGTGTGTCCAGCGACGGCGCGGGTGCGAGTGTGATGAGCCCGACCGTACACGGACAATCCAAAGCCATTCGTCAGGCATGGGAAATGGCAGGTATCGACACCAGCGAAATCGGGTATCTGGAAGCACATGGAACCGGAACACCTCTCGGAGACCGGATTGAACTGGAAACGCTCGCTACTGTTTTTGGAAAAGGAGACTCGCTTCCCAAGGCCGGAATAGGCACTGTGAAATCCATGATCGGGCATGCCATGCCGGCGGCCGGAATAGCGGGCGTTATCAAAACGGCATTAGCGTTATACCATAGCAAACTACCAGCAACATTACACTGTGAAACCCCGCTTGCAGTCATGGAACAGACCCGTTTTGCACCGGTAAACCGGACGCGGGACTGGAATTTGTCCGAACTTCCCAAGCGTGCCGGTGTTAATGCCTTTGGTTTTGGAGGGATTAATGCACACGTGGTTATTGAAGCATTTCAGACCGAAACTTTGCAGGTGAATGGGCACCATACGGGCATTGATCTGCCTGAATTTCAAAAAGATGACGTGCTGCTTTTGGCGCGGGAAAGTAAAGAAGCCTTGCTGGAAGCACTTGAAAATAATGACCGGGAAACCGGTGCCGGTCCGTTCCGGCTGGCAGTTTTTGATCCAACACCGGACAGGCTAAAAAAGGTGGCGAAAATTGTTGAGAAAAATGCGCCGTGGCGAAACCGGCAGGATATCTGGTTTACCAATAATCCATTAATCTTAAACGGAGGAAAAGTAGCATTTCTCTTCCCTGGCCTGGATGGACTGGCCGGTGGGGAAACAGAAAGTGTAGCGAAATATTTTAAGCTGCCAAAGTTCGAGTCGAAAGGTGATCTGGGTGATGAAAGTGTTTTTAGTACAGCCATGAAGCTGTTGGAAAACAGCCGGATATTGGATTCGGCTTTAAAAAATCTGGGTGTGATTCCTGACCTGAATGCAGGACACAGTTTGGGTGAATGGCTTGCGGGCCGTTCGTCGGGCTTAGCGTCGGAAACTTCGGTGTTACAGCTGCTGACCAAACTTGATCCGCAATTGTTTGAAGTAAAAAACACCCGTTTTCTGGCAGTGGGTTCGGGGTATGATAAGCTGATTCCTTTGCTGGAAGGCAGGGAAGATATTTACCTCTCAATAGACAACTGTCCGCAGCAGGTTATTCTCTGCGGCACCATCGAAGCGGTGGACGATCTGGCTGCTGCCTTATTGCAAAAGCAGATATTTCATCAGATACTTCCGTTCCAGTCGGGGTTCCACTCGCCGTTTTTAAAACCGAAACTGGATCAGTTGCTGGCAGGGATGGAAAATATGGATTTTCAAAAAACAGAAATTCCATTGTGGTCGGCCACTACCTTGCAGACTTATCCCGAAAATTTTGATGAGATCAGGGCGTTAAGTGTGGAGCATTTGATCAAACCTGTCCGGTTCAGGGAATTAACTGAAAAACTCTACGAGGAAGGGGCGCGCGTATTCATTCAGGTGGGTTCGGGCGGTCTTGTGGGTTTTATCGATGACACGCTGAAAGGGAAAACGTATAGCGCGATTCCTTCCAATTCGAATTTACGATCGGGGCTTTCGCAGCTGCAAAGAGTCGTTGCAGCCCTTTTTGTCGAGGGAAAAGAAATAGACCTGTCATTTTTAGGCGTTGAAAAGGCCAGGAAAAATGCCGGGGCGCTTATGTCTCTGCAACTGGGTTCGCCATTTGTTTCGGAAATGGAATCCGTGAAAGCATTACGGGTTTTACGCCAGAATCCTGTGATCAAAAAGGAACTTGCGCTGGCCGATGTGGCCAATCCGGTGATGCGTGCTTTTTCAAACAATTTGAATGAAATCGCAGATATTCAGGCGGAAATTGTTAACCTGATTAACCGGAAAACACCGCCTGTGCTCGTCAATACGCAGCCAGCTTACACGCCCCCGAAGCCGGTAAAGCGGGAGAATTTTAGTAGGCAGTTGGATATTTCTCTTGAAAATTCGCCATATCTGATTGATCACTCCCTTTTGAAACAAAAACCTGGCTGGCACTGTGTTGAAGATATGGACCCGGTGATACCGATGACTATGATCTTCGAATTGTTTGGCGAGATCGCCAATGAAAATGCCCCGGAGCTGCTTGTTCAAAAGATCATGAATATCAAGGTTTTCCAATGGATGAATGTGGTTTCACCTTTTAAGGAGAAAGTGACAGGCACCTGGAAAGGAGTAAATCATGTTTACCTGGATCTGGATAAATATGCCAACTCTGAGGTACAGCTCGCGACATCTTACGGAGTGCCGGAGGTAAATGCTTTGCCTATTGGTAAATCGTTGAACATTACCATTACGCCAAAGCAGATTTACGAAGAAAACATGTTTCACGGCCCAGCTTATCAGGGAATCAAGGAGGTCGTTTCGGTTTCTGAAAATGGTATTATAGGAATGATCGAAAGCAATGCCGGCAAAGGATCTTTGCTGGATAATGCAGGGCAGCTTTTCGGGTTGTGGCTTCAACTGACGTTGGAAAAGGACAGGATCGCATTTCCCGTAAAAATTCAGGAAGTTGAATTTTATGGTGATATGGCCGATCAGCAGGGGACATTTGAATGTACCTGCGCCCTGACCGAACTGACTGACGAGTTTGCTACGGCCAATTTTATCCTGAAAAGAGATAACAAGGTCTGGGCGATCATTCGTGGTTGGCAGAACCGTCGCCTCGAAATCGATAACAAGTTATGGGATGTGTCGATGGCGCCTTTGCATAACATTCTTTCCGAGGAAGTTGCGCCCGGAATTTTCCTGTTCAGAAATGTTTATCAGCGGGTTGTTTCGTGGGATTTTATCCTGAAACGATATTTCAATCAGACTGAAAAGAAGTATCAGCGCTCGCTGTTGCCCAATAAGAAAAAAGAGTGGATGATCAGCCGGGTGGCGGTAAAAGATGCCGTGCGAATGCTGCTTCTGAAAACAAAGAACGATCCCTATTTTCCAATCGAATTCGAGATTAAATCAGACGAGGTGGGAAAACCATTTCTGGAAGGCGCGATGGTGGACGGGATCAATATATCGCTGGCCCATAAAAATCTGGAAGCGGTTGCGATTGCCCGTTTCGATAAACCTGTGGGGATCGATATTGAAGAAATCCAGGCCAGAAGTGCCGGATTTAATGAAATCGTATTTACACCTTCGGAGTTATCGCTGATCGGACAGAAGGAAAATGACGAATGGGTAACCAGGTGCTGGGTAGCGAAGGAAGCTTTTGGCAAAATGCTTGGGAAAGGATTAATGGGCAACCCCAAGGCCTATGTGATCGAAGAAATCAGGGGAGAAGAGCTTAAAATTAAAGATACCTGGATTAGCACTATTAAACATAAAAACTTTATAATCGGATGGACCAATTAACGGAGGAACCAAAAAAATTAAGCAACGACGAAATATTTGATGTGCTCAATCAATTCATCACCGAGGTGATCGGAGAGGAATTTGTCGATGAGATGGATATAACCCCTGACAGTTCTTTTACAAAGGACCTGGAAATGGACAGCATTGAAATTGTGGCCTTCTCTGAAAAGGTAAAGTTACATTTTGGAGAAAATATCAATTTTACGGGCTGGCTTTCCAACATGGATCTGGACGAGATCATCAGTTTGAAATTGAGCGATATCATAAATTATATCCGCCAATGCCAGTAGTCGACGTTCAGCGTGTCAAACTGCATATTCAGGAGCTCAATCCGTCAGGAGAGGAGACCATCATTCTGATTCACGGAATGTTCAGCAATCTGGCGGTATATTATTTCAATATAGCGCCGATGCTCGCCGAGAATTTCAGGGTGATTCTGTATGATATGCGGGGACATGGCATGAGTGAGAAAGTGAAGGAGGGGTATGATCTAACGTCGATGACCGATGATTTATATGCGTTAATGGAAGCGCTTCATGTTGAGAAAACGCATCTGGTTGGGTATAGTTACGGCGGACTAGTTGCACTGAAGATGGCGGTTCGTTATCCGGAAAAAATCGCCAAGCTCGCCGTGATCGAAGGGCCGGACCCTAATGAGCAGGAGACCCTGGCGATCATCGATACGTATAGCAAAGAGTTTTTGATCCATTATGTCAACAACTTTGCAGACACCACAAAAATGCAAATGGGGAAGCGGCAATTGGAGCGAAATCACCGGATGTACGAGTTTTTGTTCAATGAAACGACGATTCGCTCGGATATGGAATCGGAAAAGGATTTTTTTCAACATAAAGCGTTGAGCCAGATCACCCATGAAACTTTGCTGATTTATGGAGAGCATTCCAATTGTGTTCCCTCGGGTGAAAAGCTTGCTGCCAAAATAGGAGATGCCAACCTGGTTCTGGTTCCGGGCGACCATAATGTGCCCATTCAGCAGCCCGAAACGATAGGGAGCGAGCTGCTGCTCTTTTTTAACAAAGACCTGGATATAGATATTTATGATTCTAATCTGCTGGTTGTCAATTAACCGGCTTAAACTTGGTTCATGGGGAGATTTGTATTTATCGTGCCACCCTTAACGGGACACATTAACCCTACGCTGAGTGTAGGGGCGGAACTGCTGGACAGAGGGCATCAGGTCGGCTGGATTAGTTTGGACGAAAATCTTGGAGCTCAGCTGCCCGATGGCGGCCAGTTGCTTCTCATCCGCTACGATCAGAACGATCAGGAAAAAAACGACAGCGAGCAATATCTTGATATCATTACCAAGAAGATTGTATACGGAATCGAGAGCATTAAATTTCTATACGAAGAAGTATTGGTGCCGCTGAACCAGCATATGTTTGATGGTATTATAACCCAGCTGGACGTTTTTGAACCTGACGTGGTGATCAACGATCATCAGCTTTTTGCCGGTGCGGCGGCGGCATATCTGAAAGGTATTCCGTATGCAACGTCGGTAACGGCGCCGGCTGCTGTGAAAATGATGGAAGATTTGCCCAAAATTCATGAATGGGAGGTTAACCAGATCATTGCGCTTCAAAAGGAACTTGGGATTGAAGATGAAAAATCGGTGGCGTGTTCGGAATTGCTTACGATGGTATTTACTTCCAGAGATTTTTTCGGAGATATGGAGTTGCCGGAGTACTATCATTTTCCCGGTCCCGTGATCAGTCACCGTAAAAAAGTGATCGCTTTTGACTGGGAGAAATTCCATGCGTCACCCGCGCCGAAAATTCTTGTTTCCATCGGGACAACTTTTGACCATGAATACAAGAAGGACTTTTTTAGCAAAGTAGTGGAAGCATTTGGTGGTGAAGCCATACAGGTTGTGCTGGTATCTGATCCGGATTTGTTTCCGGAATGGCCGGCTAATTTTATTGTACAAAGTCGTGTGCCACAGCTGGATCTGCTGCCACATTTGGATGGGGTGATATGCCATGCAGGTCATAACACAGTGAGCGAAACACTTTATGAGGGACTTCCGCTGGTCGTGATCCCGATTGCCTATGACCAGTCGCATGTGGCCGGCAGGGTGGTGGCGAGCGGCTGTGGTGTTCGGTTAAACTACCGTAGATTCAAAGCCCGGCATTTAAAGGAAGCTGTGCACGAAATTTTATCTGAACCTGATTATAAAAAGGCTGCTCGGAAAATAGGCGCGTCTTTCCAGGCAGCGGGTGGAACAGGCAAGGCCGCCGAATTACTGGAAAGTCTTGTGCTGCATAAACAGGCAGTAACGCTGGATAAGTAAGATACAGGTTTGATAAGTAACAGGACAAAGGTCCGCCGGTGCGCCGGAATTATTTTTGAAAACATTATAAGCAAGCCATGGCAAATTTCATGTTTGTAGTGCCACCATTTTTCGGGCATTTAAGTCCAACGCTGAGTGTGGGAGCCAGTTTATTGGCCAACGGACACAAGGTGGTGTGGGTCGGTATTACAGAAGTTGCAGATAAACATATTCCTGACGGAGGGAAATTTATTGTACCGTTTCCAGAGCTGGAAGAACATCAGGAAGAAATTGAGAAAATACTCAGAAGGCAGGATGACGGCCCTTCGCTTTCCGGTCCGGAGGTGATGAAACTGGCGTTAGAAGAAACTTATGTGCCACTGGCCAAAATCCTGATGAAAGGACTTTCGCGTGTGGTAGATGAGTTTCAGCCGGACGTGATCATTAACGACTGCATCACTTTTGCAGGTGCTTTGTGTGCTTATCTCAAGGGGATTCCGTGTGTGACCACAACACCCGTGCCGCCCGACGTGATGGGTGACACGAAGAATTCGGCGCCTAAAATTTACGAGTGGCAGCAGAACCTTATTCTCGGATTGCAAAGGTCGGTCGGCATTTATACCGACGACATTGTCATTCATTCGCATCTGATGAATATTGTTTTTACCTCAAGGGAATTTGCCGGATTTACGGATCCGGATCCTCATATGAAGTTTGTTGGGCCAGTGAAAGGCAGGCCGAATACGATACCATTTCCATGGGATCGCCTGGAAAAGGCAAAAGGTCCGAAAGTTTTTGTGTCTTTGGGGACTTTGCTGGTTGATATCAGAAAGGACTTTTTTCAAAAACTTATTGAAGCTTTTGGCAACGAACCCCTGACCATCGTAGCGGCGACAGATCCGGGAATAATCGAAAACTGGCCTGACAATTTTATTGTGCAGGGCTTTGTGCCGCAGTCGGAAATTGTCCCGAAAATGGATGCAGTGATCTGTCATGGCGGTTTTAATACCGTCAATGATACCTTCATGAACGGCCTGCCCATGCTCATAACGCCTATTGCCTACGATCATTTTCATACGGCAGCATTAATAGAAAATGTAGGTTGCGGGATCAAACTGCGTTACAAACGGCTCCGGATTACGGATCTGAAAGCGGCGATGTGGGAAATCCTGACAAACGATCAATACCGAAATGCTTCCATAAGAATTCAGCAGACATTTATCGATGCAGGTGGAAATGATACGGCTGTGGCTTTGCTGGAAGATTTTGCAAGGGAAGTGCTTGAAGAAAAAGTTTAAAAACCAGAAAATTTGAAACAAAACGGTCTGTTAGCCATCGAAAAATGAAAAGAAAGCTACTGTTTTTGGAAAGAGTGTTGTACGGAAATGGTTCTCAGCCTTTTCACGGCGTATTTTCGGTGAAAATTGCTGGCAGAATCATACCTGAAAATTTTCCGGTGGCATTAAGGAAGCTGCAAGAAAAATATCCGATATTGACCGCCTGCATTGAAGAGGACGAAAAGGGCGATCCGTACTTTGTTCGGCAATCGCCTGCACCTGAAATTCCTTTGCGCATCGCAACGCGTTTGTCCGATCAGGACTGGATCGATGAATCGCGATATGAATGGGCGACTTCTTTTCAGATCAGAACCGGTCCGCTGCTTCGTGTGGTCTGGATACGTTCCGACGAGGTGTCGGATTTGATCCTGGCTTTTCATCATTGCATGTGTGACGGCGGTTCGGGGATGGCTTTACTGACAGACCTGCTTGCACTTTTAGATAACACAGACCACGAAATTGGCACTTCATCCACATTCTCATCACTCGATGATCTGATTCCCGCCAGCATTTTGAACAACAACGGAAAAAAAATCAAAGCGGGTTTTTCTTCCGGTCTGGTCAATGCCTCACTGGCCGTGATGTCGAATTTTATTTCAACAAAAAACAAAATCCTTCCGCAGCGGGAGTCTGATTATCTGATCAGCTGGAAGCTTAGTCAGGAAGAATCATCTGCACTTTTCGCTGTTTGCAAAAAGCATCAGGTGACGGTGAATACGGCCTTATGCCTAGCATTTTTGGAGGCGTTTAAAATGGTGAACAAAACGGCGGCGCACGGTAAAGCTACCTGCCCGGTCGATATCCGCAGGTACATGCCGGAAGTAAAACGAGATACGATTTTTGCATTCGGGCTGGCTATGAACATGCAGCTTGCTAAAAAGCCGGCGGCTGATTTTTGGGTAAATGCCGAAAAACAGCAAGTGTTGATTTCAAAACAAATGGAAAAACTGAACCCGTATGAATTTATCATGGGTATGGAAGGCTCTCATAAGGCGATCAGACATTTGATAAAATTCCTTACATACGCCAAAGCCGGCAACGATTTTATGTTTTCGAATATGGGTCGGCTCGATATTCCCTCGGACTATCGGACGTTCACGATCGAGACGGTTTACAGTCCAACGGTGATTGGCCCGTTTGGCAATCCGACTACGATTATTACCACAACTTTTAACAAACAAATGGATTTTTCGTTTGTGTCGAACGAAATGTTTATGGCGCGTGAAAATGCCATGAAGATCAGACAGGAAGCGATGAAACTCATGTTTTCTGAGACATTTGTTGGAGATACTGTCGGCGTATGAAAAGAAAAATGAGCTTTCTGGAGGGCTCCATGTTTGCGGGGAAGGATACGCCGGTGAATCTGATTTTTACGGTGGCCGTGGAAGGAAATCTTTCAGGGGGGAATCTGGAAAACGCACTACAAAAAGTGCAAAATCGTCACCCGCTTTTAAAAATTGTAGTTTGGCAGGACGAGAACGGAATTCCGTGGTATGTGTCGCCGGACGAAATACAGCCGATTTCATTACGAATCGTTGAGCGGTTGTCGGATAAAGATTGGTGGAACGAAGCTGAAAAAGAGTGGCATAATCCATTTAATGTCGAAAAAGAACCTCTGGCGAGGCTGGTCTGGATAAGATCAGAGCGAACCTCGGAACTGATACTGATTTGTCATCACTGCATTTGCGATGCCACTTCGGTTATTCAGCTGATGCATGAGATATTGAACGTGACTGATAACCCGGGCATGGATATTGGCTCCTATCAGTCCGTATCGTCCCTGATGGACCTTGTTCCTGTTGAAATGCAAAGAAGGAGGGCCAATATTTTTATGACGAATCTGATAACCGGAGCCACAGGCTTTTATCTGGGTATGGTCAGTTGGATGAAGGAAAAGAAAAAGGATCATTTTTATACGATGAACTGGAAGCTGGATCGTGACACCACTGGGTTAATCCTCGAAAAATGCAAAGAGGAGGGACTGAGTGTGAATACGGTTTTGTGCCTGGCTTTTATGAAGGCCTTTGAAAATGTCCGACATCGTTCAATAAACAGACGCGTGTTCTGTTCGGTGGATACCCGCCGGTTTTTACCCGAAATAGGTCGTGACCATCTGTTCCCTTTTCCGGTAATGATTGAGCTTTCATCTGGAAATAAGCAGCACGATTTCTGGGGTCAGGCCAGATATCTCCGGGATAAACTTTATAACAAGATTGAAAAAACGGACATCCGTAAAATGCTGATGTATACAGAACATCTGGTCTCTTTATTACCGAAAAGCATCCGGTACGCGAAAGCGGGGAAAGGACCTCATGACTTTGCCTTTGCCAATTTGGGAAAGGTGAAAATTCGTGAATCTTATAAAAATTTCAGTGTTCGGACTGTGTACAGTCCGTCGTCCCGATTTCCAATGGGAAACCCGACAAAGATCTCAACATCCACATTTCGTGGACAGATTGATTTTGTTTTTACATCAGAAGAAGGATTTTTAAAATATCAGGATGCGCTTATCATCAAAGAGAATGCGATGAAGTTACTCCTGAATCAGGTCGCCACCCACGAAAGCAGTGTATTTTAATATGAACAGAAGATTAATCGTTGGCGAGAGAATCATGTATGCCGATGGGCAGGCACCCGTCAACTGCACATTTACCGTAACCATTAAAGGGCCACTCTCAGGAGAACGGATAAGTGATGCGCTGCTGAAATTGCAGTCGAAACACCCGCTTTTGAGAGCCAATATCAAACATGACAAGAAAGGTTTTCCATCGTTCGTCGTCAACCCGGCTATTCCGGCGATTCCGGTCAGTGTTTTGGAAAGATATTCAGAGGATCAGTGGGAAAAGGTAAGTATCTCCGAATGGGTAAAACCTTTTGATGCCGACAGTGATCCATTGGCCCGGCTTGTCTGGCTGAAATCCGAAAACACTTCTGACCTCATGCTGGTTTGTGCCCATTGCATTTGCGATGGAACGACCTTTGTGACGCTCATGCGGGAATTCCTGCAAATACTGGACGATCCGCAGACGAATTTAACAGCCTATCAGACTTTTACCGATATCCGGGAATTACTGCCGCCCTCATACACGCAAAAGGGTAGTCTGAAATTTAAGGCGGCATTTTTTTCTGCTCTTGCCAAAGGTCTGTTTTTTATAATAAACCGTAAGCCAAAACTGGAAAACGAGCATTTTTACTTTATGAACTGGAACTTCACGTCCGGGTTGTCATCTGCGCTGGTGAAAAAATGCAAAGCTGAGAATACGTCGGTACAGGCAGTTCTGTGTGCGGCCTTTTTGCAGGCTTTTGCTTTTGAGATGGGGAGCGGAGCGAAAAACAAGGTGATAAGTCCGGTTGATATCCGGAGATATATTCCCGATATCAAAAAAGACACCATGTTTGCTTTTGCGCCGATCGTGGAATTGTCGATACCAAAGAAAGAAAGGGATAACGATTTCTGGACCATCTCACGCAGCATTAAAAGTGATCTGGTTGAGAAGGCGGACAAGATTAATATGCCGGAAATAATTGTCATGAGCGAATTTTTCCATTCAACCGCCCGGCAGATGATTGGTCATTTGAGATCCACCAAGGGTAGTCATGATGTTACGCTATCCAACATGGGCGTTTTGGATATCCCCACAAATTACCGGACATTTTCAGTGGAAGCGCTGCACAGCCCCGCGGTTGGCTTTCCCTGGCGGAATCCGAATACGCTCGTCGTCAGTACCTTTCAGGGCAAGATTGATTTTTCGTTCTGTTCCAACGGGGCTTTTTTACCGGTGGATAAGGCCAGGGATATCCGTAAACGGGCTGTGGCCATTTTGTCGGAGGAAATCAACTGAATTTTCGATAAGTAACTTCAAGGATCCTTGTTGCGTATTTCTCATACGTTAGCGGGGATTTTTTCTTTTTTTCTGAGTTTGAGTAAATTTTTTTCAAAAAAAAGAAGTTTTTTTTTGACTGAGACAATGTCTTGTCAGTTAGTATCTTGTGTAATAAAATGACATTATTTTCTTCACTAAACAGACTCTTGGTCTGTTTATTTTTTTGAAACTCCTGTGACCTCTTTCGCGTCTCTCCGTCTTCTTTAAAGAACCCGATTACACACCATTAAAAATAATTTAAGTACTCAACACGCACTATAATTAACATACATTTGAAACTAATTTACCCTCTCCGTAAAACAGGATCGGCGGTGAAACTTTACCGCTGCTTTTTAGAAAAAGAACGCTTGTCTGCGCTGCGAAAGCTTGGCAGTCTGGCTTTGCTCATTTTTATTGTTTTTTCCTGCAAAGAACCCGGAGAAGTTTCCGGCCTTAAGCAAATCATTTCGTTTGCTCTTCCAAAAGTAAAAACCGTCAGCGTTTCCATTGACGAAACCTCAGGGATAATCAGCGTCGTCGTCCCTTATGGTACGATATTAACGGATCTGAACCCGGAAGTATCCATTAGCCCGGATGCGTCGATCGTCCCGCTGGCCTCTGTGGCGCAGGATTTTACAAAACAAGTGTATTACACTGTAACGGCTTCGGATGGTTCCAGGAAAGTTTATACGATATCCGTAACTTCCCAAAAACAAGGAGCCGCGCTGATCACAGGTTTTTCCAGGGATACCATCCGCGCAGGCGAAACGCTGCTCGTTTCAGGCAAAGACTTCGGTAGTTTTGGAGCGGGTATTCAGGTGGTATTCAAAAACGCTTCGGGTGCCGAAATTTCGATCCCATCCAAACTGCTCGATTCCACCCGGTTAAGTCTGGTCATTCCGGCGGCAACGAACCCTGATTCCTATTTCATTAAAGTCATTAAAAATAAAATAGAAACGGTTTCGGCAAAAACGCTTCTGGTGAAAATTCCGCCGCCTGACATCACTTCTGTTAAGTTTAAAAATATTTTGCAGGGCGATAGTATTCACATCACGGGCAATTTTATTGCGCCGGCCCGTTACGATTATCGTCTGGAACTTCGCACCGATCAGCTGCGATTTCCCCTGGATCCCGCCAAAAAAGAAAACGGAAAATTATCTTTCTTCACGGATGCCAAACTTCCGGCGGGATCATATTCCCTTTATCTGGTGAACGTGCGTGAGCAGATCACAAGCATAGCCGCAGCGGAAAATATCCGGATTTACGATAACCAACTGCCGTTTATCAAAGGTATTGCCGATTCGAAAACCACTTTCAGACCGGGAGAGACGGTTCGGATGTATGCCGATAAATTTGAAAAACTGACGACACGTTTTTATCAGGTTGAATTGTCGGGCAAGGGCGTGAAATATTATCAGAACGGCATTTATTCACGGGCTGATAAGCGGTTATCGATCGTTTTGCCAGCGGATATGAAGGCGTCCCGATACACGATCAAAGTGATTTTTCTGACCGACTCAGCGGGTGAGGTTTATAACCTGGATCTGGACGATACCCTAACAATTACAGAATAACATACACTCTTTATGAAACGAATCTGCGGTGGATTACTGCGTCTTCCTGTTTTTATTTTTCTTATTTCAGGATTTTTTGTGAACAAAACCTGGGCTCAGAACAAATTGTTCATGAACCCGATCAAATATACAGACCGGCAGCTGGAAGTATACGGCTCTCCGTGCAGCGATCCCGCTCAGATCCATCTATTTATTAACAATGTTCCAGTCAATCCTGCACAGCTGACCACCAAGTTTATTGTCGGTGGTTACTGGGCTTTTGAGATGGATTTCGGACTTATGAAACCCGGGGACGTATTTAAAACTACCGATGACTGTGGCGGGGTACCTTATCAGCAAACCGTCAAAGACGACTATGTGTACGTAGAAGTCCCCGGTGGAGCAGCCACCGCAGGGAATGGAATCGGCCCGGATGACCAGTATCCGCCATATGCCAAGTTAAGTAGCGCGGTTGCCGTCGGAAAGTGTTCGCCTGTTAATATTGATTCCCACGGCCTTGTGAGTTATTATGTTTTCAGCCCGCAAACCGGCGGTACTTTTTTGTTAAATGGCTCTCCTTTAACGAATGGCGCCACGGGCATCAATCCGGGCGGTTATGAAATCAATTTCAACGGTTACCAGGGAAGGCCCGTTTACAGCATCAATGCCAACGGTTCTATAACCGCCAACACGGCTGTAAAACTGGAAAGTAAAACGCATTATTCCGGCCAGGTCCCAATCTCGCTGGAATACCGTCACGACGGTGGCGTAGTTGGAGGGGATTTGTCATTCGGGTTTAAAGCCATGTCGATACGACAGGTTAAAAACAACAGTTTTAACATCGAAAAAGCATCGCTTGGCGGTAATTTCAATACAGTTACTTATACTTCAAATCCAAATTCAAAATTTAAAATTACTTACGACGGTGTTTATTACCGGGCCTATATGGACAACGTATTGGTGGATGAACTGCGCCGTTTTGTAGAATACGGAACATCCAGCGGTACGCTTACGCCCGGTTCGAGTGCCGGACTGGATTATAGCACGCCGGTTACCTGGAGTGGTATGCAATCGGGGCCTCAATGGGTCAGTGTGCTGATCGACGGGGTTTTGTATACCCGCCAGCAGTTTCAGGTGGCGCAGGACATCACGATCAATCCGGTTGTGAGTAACATCGCATGCAGCGGGAGCAGTTCGGGCGGTATTACCGTTAATGCCACGGGAGGAGTTGCGCCTTTACAATATGCACTGAATTCAGGAGCATATGTTTCAGGTAATGTTTTTTCCAATCTTGCAGCAGGAAATTATGTGATCAAAGTACGGGATGCCTCCGGCTGTACGGCCACGCGAAATGTTACCGTTGGTTCTTCCGTGGCCTTGCAGGTTTCGGTGGCAGCCAAAACAGATGAAAGCTGCTCGGCCACAGCCAATGGTTCTCTGACCGTTCAGGCTTCGGGTGGCGCTTCGCCTTATCTCTATTCCAAAGACGCAGCGACTTATGTAACCTCCAACGTTTTTACGGGTCTGGTTGCCGGCATTTATACTTTTCAAGTAAAAGATAACAACGGCTGTATTGGCACGGTTTCTGATACGATAAAAACGACGAGCAAATTACTCGCGACCATTGCAAGTCAGCAGAATGTCAGCTGTTTTGGTGGTAATACCGGATCAATAACCATTGGAACGGCGGGATCAGTCGTAAGCGGAAGCTTACTATTTTCCATTGATAACGGAGTAAACTTTCAGGCCTCTAACGTTTTTACAAATCTGACTGCCAATACCTATAAGGTTATCGTAAAAGATAATACATGCTCGATTTCGGTTAATGCCACAATCACCCAGCCGGGAGATCTCACCATTGCAGCTGTCTTAAAACAGGCGGTGTCCTGTAACGGGTTAAGCGATGGTATGCTGGAAGCAACGGCGAGTTCGGGAACGGCGCCTTATCAGTTTTCCATCAATGGAACGCAGTATGTTTCATCGGGGATTTTCGGCGGCCTCGCTTTGGGTAATTATAAAATATGGGTAAAAGATGCCGCCGGCTGTGTTAAAGAATCTGTTGTGGTGCCGGTATCTCAGCCCGATGCGGTCTCCGTTTCTATTTTGAATAAAACCGATGTTTCCTGTTTTGCAGGCTCAAATGGTTCTTTGACAGCAACCGGACTGGGAGGCACATTCCCGTATCAATTTTCCAAAGATGGCGTAAATTTCCAGCCGTCACCCACTTTTTCGTCGCTTGCTTCGGGTAATCAACTGATCACCATCAAAGATGCAAACGGCTGTAAGGCAACGGTTAAAGGGGATATCCTGCAACCTGCCGACATTACAATCAGTGCGGTTAACAGTATAACAGTGAGTTGTTTTGCCGGAACTAATGGTCAGATCAAGGCAACCGGATCGGGCGGGACGGGGATTTTAAAGTATGCGATCAATGGAACTGATTTTACAGCCCAGACTATTTTTGATGGTCTTCCTGTTGGCAACTATCAGGTCACCGCGCAGGATGCGAACGGTTGTAAAAAGGTGTCGGCAATTACAAGCGTAACGCAGCCAACACAGATTGTACCAACGTTCACGAAGTCTGACGTAAAATGTTTTGGGGGAGCGGATGGTTTGGTGACGGTTGCGGCAACAGGCGGGACAGGCGCTTACACTTATTCAAAAGACGGGACAAACTACCAGACTGCCGGTCTGTTTCAGTCTTTACCGGCCGGAAGCATTACCTTTTATGTGAAGGACGCCAATAACTGTGTCCGCACTGTGGACGTAACCATTGGCCAGCCGAGCGCGCTTGCTGCCACAGTCTCAGCTTCCCAACAGGTATTGTGTTATAATGGAAAGAGCGGGATTATTCAGGCTGCGGCTTCGGGCGGAACAGCACCTTACCAATATTCAGTCAACGGAACGACGTATCAGTCATCCGCGACTTTTGCTTCACTTCCGATCGGTACCTATAAAGTATGGGTGAAAGATGCTAACGGATGTGTGAAGGAAACGGATGGTATCACGTTGACACAACCCACGGAATTGGTCGCATCGATCGCTTCGCAAACCGCGGTAAAATGTTTTGCAGGCAGTGACGGATCGGTGCAGCTTGCTGCAACAGGTGGCGTGTCGCCTTATAGTTACGCCCGAGACTCGGTGAATTTTCAGGTATCACCTTCGTTTTCAGGTTTGCCCGGTGCTGCCATCCGTTTTGTGATCAGAGATGGAAATGGCTGTACAAAGCCAGTGACTGCGCAGGTAACCCAGCCGGCGCAGGCTTACACAATAACCCTGGCTTCGCAAACGAACCTGAGCTGTTACAACGCCAACATTGGACGGATTGAAGTAAAAAATAATGGCGGAACAGCGCCGTATCAGGTTTCCGTTGATAACGCCAAATTTCAGGCTTCGGATGTTTTTAGTAACCTGTCTGCCGGAACGTATACCGTGTATGGTCAGGACGCAAATAATTGCAAGTTTACGTTAACAGGTATAAATTTATCGCAGCCCACGGATATTGTGGTTTCGTTGATCAGCAAAAAAGATGTCGACTGCGAATATTACCAAAAAGGAGAAGCACTGGTGTCTGCCAGCGGATCAACAGGAAATTTTTCTTATGCTCTGGGTGGTTTTGATTTCAAATTCAATGCTATTAGCGCCGTTACAAATACAACGGGATTTTTTGAAAATCTGAAAGCCGGGGATTATACCGTAACAGCCCGTGACCAGTCGGGTTGTACCAAAGAGTTTCCGGTAACTATTATCCCGAAAAATACAAACATCCGCTACGATGTCAGTAAAACGCTGCCTTCCAACTGCAACAGTCAGGATGGAACGATCAGCATCATTAACACGTCGGGTGGGAAGCAACCCTATCAATACAGCATCAGTTCTCAAAACAGTTTCGGAAGTAACGCTACTTTTGGCGGACTTTTAAACGGAACTTACATCGTTACCGTTGCGGATGAGCTTTGTTCTTATAAAAAAGAAGTGGATCTGACCGTGCCCGGCAGTATCAAAGCATCCTATACCATTGATCCGATTAGCTGTACAACGCCCGTCGCCAATCTGAACGTGAATGCCATCAGTGGAGGGAATGGCGGATATCAGCTTTCGTTAAACGGAGCTCCGCTGACGGCATCCCGGAGTTTTGCCAATCTTCATCCAAATGTATATAACCTGCTGATCCAGGATAACCCGCTATCGTGCAAGACCGTTTTGGGTATCGAAATCAAGGAACAAAACCGTGCGGATTTACAGATTGTCTCCAAACAGGACGTACTGTGTTACGGTGGAAACAGTGGGGTGATCAATATTAAGGGAGACAACAATGTAGGCCCTTTCAGCTATGCTATCAATAACGGGTCTTTTGGCAGCGATGGCACGTTCACCGGTCTTTCCATTGGCACCTACCGCTTATATGCCAAAAACCGGATGGGCTGTGTAGATAGTCTTCGGGTGACTTTGATGCAGCCGACGCAACTCAGCAGCAGTTTTACCAAAACCGATAACAGCTGTAATGGTGACAATACCGGAGCACTGGAATTGTTCGGAACCGGTGGAACGCCGGCATACAGTTATTCGATCGACGGAGCAAATTTTGTTTCGACGGGTAAATTTACTTCACTAACCGCCAATACTTATAACGCTTATGTTAAGGATGCAAACGGTTGTATCAGCGTGCAAAATGTGCCAGTTGTTCAACCCGCTTTGTTGACGATCACGCCGGTTTATCAGGATACGATACGCTGTTTTGGGGAAGCTAATGGCGTGGTCAATGTTGTTGCGGGAGGCGGGACACCTTCCTATGTTTATTCGATGAACGGGACAGATTATTTCCCGGATGCAAGTTTTAAAAACCTATCCGTCGGTACCTATAAATTTTACGCCCGTGATGTAAAGGGTTGTTTGAAAACCAGCGAACTCAGCATTGCTCAGCCAGCGCTTTTGGAACTGGGATTGGTATCTCAGACAGATCCGTTGTGTTTTGAAGGCAAAGATGGCAGTATTCAGGTGGCTGCGAAAGGAGGGAATGCCGGTTATATTTATACGCTTGATAATGCGGTCAGCCAGCCGACGAGCCTTTTTCAAGGACTGACGCAATCGGTTTATTCCATCACCGTCAAAGACCGTAAAGGATGCAGTGCGAGTATGAAAACGGTCGAACTGAAATGGCCGTCGAAAATCCAGTCGAAATATGCCACGGTCATGCCGGCCTGTTTTGGAGAATCAAGCGGGACAATTACCGTGGAAGTAAGCGGGGGAAGTCCGGGATATCAGGCGCTTTTCAACGGACAGAACTTTAACGCCGTGAATAATCTGTTCACTTTTGCTAATGTAAAATCGCAAACATATCCGATTGAAATAAAAGACCAGCACGGTTGCATTGACAAACTGGATGTGCTGTTATCGCAGCCAACGGCGCTGGTAAGCAAAGTAACTGTTACCAATAACAATTGTTTCGGTGATAAAACCGGTAAACTGGAAGTATCTGCGGAGGGTGCAACGCCATCTTATCTGTATGCTTTAAACGGCGGGGCTTATGCTGACAATGGCACTTTTGCCGACCTGACTGCCAGTGCCTACACGGTCCGTATCAAAGATACAAAGGGCTGTGTGCTGACAAAAGAAGTGGAGGTTATTCAGCCAACGGCGGTGAGACTGCTGGCTGTGAATCAGGATACAGTACGTTGTTACGGTGAGAAAAACGGTAGTATCCGAATTTTGGCCAGCGGCGGTACTCCCGGTTATGTCTACTCTCAGGATGGAACGCAGTTTTATTCCGACAGCACCTTTAAAAACCTGGCGGCGGGAGCTTACAAATTCTGGGTAAAGGATACCAAGGCATGTTTGCAGACGACGTCATTAAGCATTACCCAGCCAGCCGTTCTGGATTTGAGTTTGACAGGTAAGACGGACCCGCTTTGCGCCGGTGAGCAAAATGGGCGTATTATACTGGCCGCAACGGGTGGAAACGGCACTTATACCTATTGGAAAGATAATGTAACGCAGCAAAAGAACGGCACATTCGAAGGATTGACACAGGCTGAATACACCTTCAAGGTGGTGGATCGCAGGGGATGTGAAGACACCGTTACCAGTGTAAAACTGGTTTGGCCAAAATCGCTTTTAAGTCAGGTGAGCTGGAAGGGGCCTGTTTGTGATGGTGATAATAACGGAAGCATTTCCATGAAACTGGCCGGTGGAATTGCGCCGTACACGGTTAGCGCACCTCAAAATGCGGGAGCAGCTGTTAACACCGGGGATGTCTGGGATTTCAAGAACCTGTCTGCTGGTAAATATATATTAAATGCACGGGACGCGAACGGCTGTCTGTCGGTTTCGTCGGTCAACGTGCCGGCGCCGGAAAAATTCAATACCATCAGTTTTCCGGTCACAGAGGCGGTTTGCAAGGGCCAGGAAATTGTGCTGGATGCAGGGAATCCCGGCAAATTTGTCACCTGGTATTACAAGGAACAGGTTATTGCCGAAGCCAAAAATCAGCAAAGCCTCAATGCTGTGGAGCCTGGTATGTATAAGGTGGTCGTAACCAATGAAACGGGCTGTTCTGTAAGTCGGGAATATAGGCTTGAAAACAATAACAACGCTTTAAAAGCTGATTTTCTGATGACGGTTCAGGCTTTTGTCGGAGATACGGTGAAGGTGCTGGATATTTCAAAACCTGCACCGGATGAGATCATCTGGGAGCTGCCGGCACAAGCCCAGACGATATTGAACGAGATCACAAAACTGTCGTTTGCTGTGATCGAAAAAGGGGAATATCCGATTAAGATGACTGCCAGAAAAGGCGATTGTATCAATACGAAAATCAGGACCATCAAGATTTTTGACAAGGAAGATATCGATCAGACGGATTCGCTGCTTCATTATCAGGAAATCAATATCGTGCAGGAAATGCTCGTATATCCCAACCCGAATTTCGGGAAGTTCACCGTGTCGGTAAAACTGGCCAAGGTCAGTGATGTGATGTTATCCATCTCGAATTCGAGTACAAACACGCCGGTTTTGAAACAGGAAAAGAAAGGGGAGAAGGAGTACACTTTTGAAATAAGCCTCAGAGATTTTATGCAGGATACCTACGTGGTCACCATTCAGGCGGGCAAGTCGGTACTGTTTAAAAGGGTACTGATGATGAATTGAACATTAGCGGTTGGCTATTAGCTGTTGGCGGTTGCACTGAGGCAGTGCGACTTCCCCAGTCTAAATTTTCTCTTTTAAAAAAAATCAATTATGGCTAAAATTATACATGTACTCATACTGCTTTTGCTGATTTCTTCAGTAGGTGATCCTGTGGAATGTTGGGCGCAGAATAGTTCGCCGCTGGGCTTAGAAAAACTCGGTGAGCTAAAAAATATTTCGGTAAAAAACGAGCTGAAAAAGGGAATTAAAGTTTCAGGGATGGCCGGGGCTAACTTCGTATACTACCACGCGGCTGGTATAACCGACCGCAGAAGTATTCCGTTTAATACGCTTTTTACGGGTAATCTGAATGTTGATCTTTTTGGCAAAATTAAGATGCCTGTCAGTTTCAGTTTGTCGAATCAGAACATAAACTGGTCACATCCGTTTGACCGGAAATACCAGTTTATGCAGCCTTTCAACCGGTTTGTGCTAAAACCGACCTACAAAGGCTTTACGCTTCAGGTGGGTGTTTGCAGCATGAATTTCTCTCCGTTTACACTGGCCGGGCATCGTTATGACGGTGTAGGGCTTGAATATAAATCAAAGCAAAATCCATTCTATTTTGGGTTAATGCTGGGTAATCTTCGCCGGGCTATCAGGGTGGACAGCTCCTATTATACTTCCAACAACATTCCGTCCTACAAACGATCCGGAGTCGGCCTTCAGCTTGGTTACCGACAGAAGGAAGATAAAGTGGAGCTGATCTTTTTTACAGCTTCTGATAAACTGAGTTCGTTGCCCTATACCCTGGACGATTATCATATTTCACCGGAGCAAAATGCGGTTGTTTCTTTAAAGGGTGCTAAGGTGATACAAAAGAAATGGGTAGTTGATGCAGAAATTGCGGTTTCAGCAGTTACCCTTGATACCCGCGCGCCACGCTTGGAAAGGCAGTCCAATATCGTCAGCAGTTACCTGGGGACGATCAGCCCGGGCAGTTCAACCGAATATAAAAAGGCGATAAAAACGGCGGTTACGTATCGGGGCAAGGGTTTTAATACAGGCATTGAGTATAGCAGGATTGACCCGGGTTACCGGACTTTGGGCGCTTATTATTTTGCCAATGATCTGGAAACTTATGCGGGTAAAATAGCGGGACAGCTGCTTGCGGGCAAGCTGAATGTCAGTGCCAATGCTGGTATTCAGCACGATAACGTACAAAAGCAAAAGTTGAAAACCCTCAAACGCTGGGTAGGAGCTCTGAATGTCACCTACGTGCCGGCTGAATGGATAACGACTATGCTGAGTTATTCGAATTTTACGAGTTTCTCAAATCTGAGGCCAACGTACGATTACCTCAAACAGATCACTCCTTATCAGGCGCTCGATACACTCAATTTTAAACAGATCAACCAGAACATTCAGGCGGGTGTCAATGTGGTTCTGCCTTCCAAAAATGAAGATATCACCCAAAATATCGGGTTGAATCTGGTTATGCAACGCGGCAGCGACAACCAGGGCAATTTGAAAGTTAAAAACAATTTGAGCAATACTTCGCTGGATTACAGCTATGGTGTAAAACCGCTGAAAATGAACATATCTGTTTCGCTATATTATTCCGATAGTGATATTTCCGGGTTGACAGGCACGCAATGGGGGCCGTCGCTGGGATTTGGGAAAGGGTTTGGAAATCAGGACGGGATCCAATGGAAAACCCAGTTCAACGGTACTTACACGTCCGGCAAAATGGACAAAGTCTCGCAATCAATGCTGAATCTCAGGGCTGGTGTTTCTGCCAGTCTGACCCGGCAACTGAACCTGACCACCAACATCATTTACCTGAACCGCAGGAACGTCAGCACAGAACGGTATATCCCGTCATTCCAGGAGATTACGGCCACGCTGGGGCTGGTTTATAATTTCTCGGTTTTGTAGGGTATGACCAGAGAAAAACTTGTGACCATCTAATTCAATTCAACAGATAATCCAACCGGTAAACACATACTAATGAGATCATTTATTTTGCTGCTCTGCCTTCTAACTGCTTTGTTCAAAACAAATTTGGCGGAAGCGTATAGCAGAACTGCTGAACACAAACCGGGTTTTACAAAGGATGAAAACCTTCCTGCCGCCCTGCGTGACGGACGACATTTTTTTATCCGTGAACATGCCCTGGCCGGACAGCCAAGTCAGGCAGAGATTGATGCGGCCATGGCTGCATCTGTGGCGCAGGGGCGGATCATCCAGGTTACAACCGGTGGGCTGAACATCCCTTCCTTGCTGAAAGAGATCACCAGTTTGCCTGTTGTGTTTCGAAGCAGGATCAGCGGACATGATTATGACATTGTTATTATGGGCATGCGTTTTACGCCGACGGGTGCAACGCTGAGCATGGGATGCCGGTTTACTTTGCCGGGCAACGCTTTGCCGGGCAACGCCTTGCCAGATTCCCAAACAAATCTCTATTTTGGTTCTAACGACATCGCCGTGTCGGGTAAAAGCGGATTTGCAGGTGATCTTCCCATATTAAAAACGTCATTGGGTGATGCCAAATCTTCGGAACTGGATGATCCTGGCAAGCTTTTGGGAGGGCAAACATCTTTCGCTGAGTTTGCGCTGCCGGGTTTTGGCAGTAATCTGACGATGGGGCTGGGTGCGGATTCCAAACTAAGTTTTACCTGCGGTGCCTTTAATACGTTTTCTTTATCCGGTTTTGTAAAAGCTTATAATCTTGTTGAAAAAGAGACTGCGGATGGAAAGAAGGTGGCTGATGGCAAACCTTTGCTGCTCGTTTTTACCGGTCAGCAGACTTCTGACTGGAAAGATATTTTTATTGACGCCAAGGTTGCATCCGCGTTTCACGCAGCGAGTTACCCTGACCTTGGGTTTCATTTTGGTAGTGACAACCTGGCAAAAATTGATTTAAGTATGCTTCGCAACCCGGCCAATCTGCCTTCCTGTGCGCAGGTGTCGGCCGAAAGCTGGCAGGGTATCGCCTTTCCGACTTTTAAACTCAGGCTTCCTGCATTTTTCAAATTACGCTCTGCTGCAACGTTGGCGATGGGAAACGTGGCACCGGCCACCGGAAAAAATCTTTTCATGGATGCGAAGGGGCTACTCGGAAGTGTTGGAGCGGAAAATGTCTACACACTTAAAGAGGGTTATACCGACGAGATCAACAAATATGATATGTCGCTGGATAACCTGACTGCCAATTATTCGTGTAATGGCCAGGTAACGGCTTCGATGCTTGGAAAAATAGCCATGCCCTGGTGTGGGGAAAACTCAAAGTCTGATGCGCCTTTGCTCCGGTACAGCTTTCGGTATACCAATAACCGTTACGAAGTATTTGTCAAGGACACCGAGCAGGGCAATTATGGTTCTGGTCCCTATCTACTTTCGACGGGTTCACAACTGGCTTTCAACGTAACCGACAGCAAGTTTTTGATTCAAACAAAATCAACTGAAAAGCCTGTGATTTCGGCGGATGTGTATGGTAACAGCGTTTGCCGTGATTTTCCGGCAAAACTTTCGGCTTCTCAATGTACCGACAAAGCGCTGATATGGAGTACCGGTGCCTCGGGTGCCAGTCTGGAAGTTAAACCTGCGGTTACTACTACCTATACGGTTAAATGTCGGGATAAATATTGCGTTTCTGCCAGCTCTGATTCTTTAAAGATCACGGTTTATGAATCACTGCCGAAACCCGCTTTGATTGCGGGGCGCGATGCTTTTTGTCGTTATGAAAGCACGGATCTGAGTGCCGATAACTGTGTAGGGAAAATAGAATGGAAAAATCCGGGCGACGGTTCGTTTGATGGCTCCGGCGCAGATCAGCGGGTACAGCATGCCAGTTTTTCAAACGTAAACCAGGCTACTGATTTTACTTATCTGGTTCGTTGTAACCTTAATAGCTGTCTGAGTCCGGAAGCGGCGAAAACGCTGCGCGTTAATCCCGAACCTGCTGCTCCGAACCTGTATTCCAATGCGCCCAATAACACCATTGATAAAAACGGCAGTGTTACCATTGGTGGAAACTGCGCCAATGGTGACCGTCTGGTGTGGGAGAATTTGCCTCCGGGCGGCGTTCCGCAGTCTACGGTGACGCTGGCTTCAACAACCAGTTATGCGGCGATTTGCTGGAACGATGCGACGGGCTGCCAAAGTCTGTCGAAAAGTTCGATCACCATCAACGTTTTATACTTCCCACCGGCAGCACCGACAAACCTGGCTTTTTCCGGTGCCGGAACCAACTTTCTGACATTGACGTGGCAGGATAATTCAGGTAATGAAGACGGGTTTACCATTTTAAGGTCCACCTCGCCAACGTTTGCCAATGCACAGACAGTCGGTAATGTGGGCGCTAACATCACATCCTTTCATGACAATAATTTGACGGAAGGCATCACTTATTACTATCAGGTCATTTCGCATAACCGGTATGATAATGGTTATTCAGACTGGGCGTCGAGAAGTACCGTCATTACACCCGGTGCACCAGAGCTCCGGGCCGATAATCAGAATATTGTAAAGGGTACTGCGGCGCGTGTGTCGGGGTATTGCCCGGTTGGAAATCTGGTCTGGACGGTTCCGGTTGGTTACGGCGGCGGTGAAAGGGTACAATACGAGAATACCACTTACTGGGCGAAGTGTGTGAATGAAGGTGTTGAAGGAAGGGGTGGCAGCATAACGGTTTCTGTTTACGTTCCAACGCCGGGAGCACCGGAACTATCCGCTTCCAGCACCAACATCGTAAAAGGAGGCAAGGTAAATGTAACGGGTACCTGCGCCAGCGGGACATTGGTCTGGACCGTTCCTGTTGGTTACGGAGGCGGTGAACGTACGCAAAATGAAACGACCACTTACTGGGCGAAATGTGTGAATGATGGTGTTGAAAGTGGCGGGTCGAGTATTACGGTTTCGGTGTATGTTCCGACACCGGGTGCTCCGCAACTATCAGCTTCGAATACAAGTATCGTGAAAGGCAGCAAGGCAAACGTGTTCGGCACGTGCCCGTCAGGAACCCTGGTCTGGACAGCACCTGTCGGTTTTGGCGGTGGTGAATGGCTGCAACAGGATAACGTGACTTACTGGGCGAAGTGTGTGAATGAGGGTTTTGAAAGTGCGGGGGTAAGTATTACGGTTGCGGTGTATGTTCCGACACCGAATTTGCCTCAGTTGTCGGCTACAAGTACCAGTATTGAAAAAGGAAGTCCTGCGAATGTGCACGGGACTTGCGGCAGCGGTACGCTCGTATGGACTGCTCCGGTGGGTTATGGAGGCGGTGAAAGGGTTCAATATGAAAATACTACTTATTGGGCAAAGTGTGTGAATGAGCGAGTAGAGAGTGCTGGTGCGAGTATTACGGTTTCGGTATATGACAAGCCAGTGGTGCCGTGTAACTTGCCATCAGTTCCATGGATTTCTGTTGATGACATCACAATCACTTCTGGCACCTGGGGAAGGCTGACTGCTAATGGTTGTGATGGCGGTTCTATCCAGTGGAATACCGGTTCAACCGATCGCAGCATAGGTGTGAACCAGGGCGGGTATTATACGGCCACCTGTACAGTTCGCAATGACTGCGGCAGCAGTACCGGCAGTGACGGCGGGACGGTCAATGTTCAGAATGCACCTTGTAATCCACCATCTACGCCATGGATTTCAGTTGATGACATCACAATCACTTCTGGCACCTGGGGAACGCTGACTGCTAATGGTTGTGATGGCGGTTCTATCCAGTGGAATACCGGTTCAACCGATCGCAGCATAGGTGTGAACCAAGGCGGGTATTATACGGCCACCTGTACAGTTCGCAATGACTGCGGCAGCAGTACCGGCAGTGACGGCGGGACGGTCAATGTTCAGAATGCACCTTGTAATCCACCATCTACGCCATGGATTTCTGTTGATGATATCACAATCACTTCTGGCACCTGGGGAACGCTGACTGCTAATGGTTGTGATGGCGGTTCTATCCAGTGGAATACCGGTTCAACCGATCGCAGCATAGGTGTGAACCAAGGCGGGTATTATACGGCCACCTGTACAGTTCGCAATGACTGCGGCAGCAGTACCGGCAGTGACGGCGGGACGGTCAATGTTCAGAATGCACCTTGTAATCCACCATCTACGCCATGGATTTCAGTTGATGATATCACAATCACTTCTGGCACCTGGGGAACACTGACTGCTAATGGTTGCGATGGTGGTTCTATCCAGTGGAATACCGGTTCAACCGATCGCAGCATAGGTGTGAACCAGGGCGGGTATTATACGGCCACCTGTACAGTTCGCAATGACTGCGGCAGCAGTACCGGCAGTGACGGCGGGACGGTCAATGTTCAGAATGCACCTTGTAATCCACCATCTACGCCATGGATTTCAGTTGATGATATCACAATCACTTCTGGCACCTGGGGAACGCTGACTGCTAATGGTTGTGATGGCGGTTCTATCCAGTGGAATACCGGTTCAACCGATCGCAGCATAGGTGTGAACCAGGGCGGGTATTATACGGCCACCTGTACAGTTCGCAATGACTGCGGCAGCAGTACCGGCAGTGATGGTGGGACGGTCAATGTTCAGAATGCACCTTGTAATCCACCATCTACGCCATGGATTTCTGTTGATGATATCACAATCACTTCTGGCACCTGGGGAACACTGACTGCTAATGGTTGCGATGGCGGTTCTATCCAGTGGAATACTGGTTCAACCGACCGTAGCATTGGCGTGAACCAGGGCGGGTATTATACGGCCACCTGTACAGTTCGCAATGACTGCGGCAGCAGTACCGGCAGTGACGGCGGGGCGGTCAATGTTCAGAATGCACCTTGTAATCCACCATCTACGCCATGGATTTCTGTTGATGATATCACAATCACTTCTGGCACCTGGGGAACACTGACTGCTAATGGTTGCGATGGCGGTTCTATCCAGTGGAATACTGGTTCAACCGACCGTAGCATTGGCGTGAACCAGGGCGGGTATTATACGGCCACCTGTACAGTTCGCAATGACTGCGGCAGCAGTACCGGCAGTGACGGCGGCACTGTAAATGTTCAGAATGTACCTTGTAATCTGCCATCTACGCCATGGATTTCTGTTGATGACATCACAATCACTTCTGGCACGTGGGGAACGCTGACTGCTAATGGTTGCGATGGTGGTTCTATCCAGTGGAATACAGGTTCAACCGACCGTGGCATTGGCGTGAACCAGGAGGGCTATTACACCGCAACCTGCACCGTTAGTAATGCCTGTGGTAGTAGCAGCAACAGCGATGGCGGAACTGTGCATATAAAGATTTGCAATCCACCGTCGACACCCTGGATTGCTGTTGAAGATATTACAATTGATTATCTTGCCTGGGGAACCTTGGTTGCCCAAGGTTGTGAAGGCGGATCAGTTCAGTGGAGTAATGGTTCAACGGAGCGCAGTATTCGTGTTAATAAAGCGGGAATATTCACGGCGACATGCGCCGTAACGAATGAATGCGGTACTAGTCAAAACAGTGACCAAGCATCTGTTCGTTTGACTTTGCCTTGTTTTGTAAGTCGTCCGGTCTTTAACATTAACGGAAATTCTAATTATCAGGACAATGTTACCATAAATCAAGGTGAAAGTATTCAGGTCGGAGCCTCTTGTTTATTAGGACAACTGAGTTGGAGTGCTGGGTCTCCCGGCAATTACAGGCCTGATAATAACATGACCTTTGTTGCCAATTGCTCTCAATCTACTTGCAGTAACTCTTCTACTTTTACAGTAAATGTTATTAAGTGCACTCCTCCATCAGCTCCGTCTCTGTCTGGGCCAACTTCTGTAATAAAAGGATTCTCAGCGACATTAACAGCCTCCGGTTGTCCTCAGGGGAGTGTTTACAATTGGAGTCCATCGGGTGATGTATCGAATATAGGAAGTGCCTCACAAAATGTAGTGAATATACTGTCGGAGACGCATGTCTCAGTAAGTTGTACATATAATGGATGTAGTGGGCCCCAGGCTGCAATAAATATTACACCGCGAGAGCGCACTCCCGGACCGGGTGAAGAAGGGGGAAATTCTGGATGTAAATCTCATTTTATAAAGCCAAATGGAAATGAAAATTCCGAATGGATGGTGAGTTACATATCATGTGAGGGAAAACAAGAAATCATCCGTAACACTTGGGGTGACGATAATCCAGGTTTTTATGTGAGTGCACAAGACGGCAAGATATCCTGTTCCGGATCTAATGGGGGAGGATGTAAAATTGATTGATGAGAAAGTCTAATGCTCTTTAGTCGCATTAGCGGTCAAAGAGCATTAGATTTTCTCAAATAGTTTTTGACAATTAAAAATAAGAATAATGGAAGCTATTAAAATCTCCTTTTCGGTTCTGATTGCGGCACTTTTATTTTCCTGCAATGAGGAAGATAGCGATGTTATGATATTCGATGATGTTGCTGAGATTTCTTATCAAGATCGCAAACCCTTTGAATATATCGCACCGGTGCTTATCGGTACTGATCATGTGGAGAAGAATAAGCCTTTCAGATTGCAAATCACCAGTTGTGACTATGAAGGAGTGAGCATAAGTCCGAGTCAAAGCGCGATTGGATATAAAACAATTCATGTAAAAGATTGATTTGCAAAGTCTTCATTCGGCCTTTTAAATCCGGATGATCAGTAAAAAACAACGGGTCGTAACAAGGCCCAGGAATTATATAAAAAATAATATTACGCTCATGCACTACCGTTTCGTTCGCGCCTTGTTGTTATTGTTGACAGTCCTGTTGTTTTTCAGGGATGTGCGTGCCCAGTCCACCGACCAGAATTACCCGGTCACAGCCCAGGCGTTCATTGTAGCGCAGCCCAACCAGCGGCTATCGTCTTATTTTTCGAGCAGCACTGCCCTTTCGGTAAATCTGCTCCTGAAAGATCTGACCAAGAACAGCATTCAGGTTTATCTGAGGTGGAGTATGGAGGGTACTGGCGTTCGGGTGTCAAGCATGGACGGGTATATCCCGGCGAACCTGATTACACTGGACAGGGGCATGATCCGGCGTTTTAGTGGCCTGGACCTGCAACACGATTATTTTCGTCAGGATTTAATCGAGGAGCAGGGACTCGGGAACTCTCCATTACGGACAAACTTACCCGAAGGCTTTTACACCTTCCGGGTGCAGGCATTGGAAGCGGGCACGGGTCGTGAGGTCTCCAACATCGGTGAAACCTATTTCAGTATTACCACCCCTTTGCCGCCAATCATCAACATTCCTTTCAACGGGGCAGAACTGACGACGGCCGGCGTTCCGATGACCGAGCCGCAAAGGGTAAATATCCAGTGGATGCCTCGTCATTACCGGATGCCGGGCAATATCACGACGTACGACCTGAAAGTCTGCAAAGTGCCGGACGGGTATGAGCCCACAGAAGCACTGGATGCCTGTGTAAACCCTGTGATCGATGACAAAGGTAACCCGGGTACTTTTTATCCGGGCAATACGGGTATCGGAAATAGCCTGATCGGTGCTTTGGAGCGTGGCGCCCGTTATGCGGCGCGGGTTACGGTGCATGAGTTTGATACGGATGGGAATGAGGTCGTTTTTGTAAACGAAGGCCGCAGTGAGGTGAACTGGTTCCGTTATGGTAAAGAATGTGTCTCTCCGGAAAGTTTTGTGATTACCGAAACGGGGCCGGGGAGGCTCCAACTGAATTGGGAGGCGGCGGCAGACGTGGACAGTTATAAAGTGTTATACCGAAAAACGGGTGACACTAAATGGACAACCCAAATCGTTTCAGCAACGACAGCATCGATTACAGACCTTGCTTTGGGTAGTTACGAGTTTGCCATTCAATCGGGTTGTACGGATATAGTCCCCGACCATGTTCAAACCTTTGAGGTTACGGATGAAAGTGACGACTTGGAAGACCTTCCCATCGTGCTGGCAGATCCGATGCAAATCCCTGTTCAGGTTTCGGGTTGTACGGCGGTCACACCCGGAGAGCTGGCAGATTATTATTCCAATTTTCCGGGAACAGATGGTACGGTTCCGTCTGATACTACCGGAAAGTTGAAACTTCCTGGCTGTACGCTGCAAAGCAGTGCCTTTTCGATTTGCAGTCCGGAGCATCCTATGGTGCCTTTGCCAACCGGCGGCACTGAGCTGGCAAACCTGAAAACCGGGGATGTATTGGGGATTTATGATTTTGCTGTTTTTATAACCGAAGTAAGCGGCTCCGAAAGTTTTAGCGGGAAAGGGTTGGTTCGTCTTCCGTTTATGGAGGGAACCCTGGCTTTGGCAGAATTCAGTGGTGTAAAGGCCATCCGAAGCGACGATGGCAATGGCGGCTGCGTATATGAAGCAACGAACTTTCGTTTGCTGAACGTTCCACAGTCGGAAGTAGCGGCGGCGAAAAGTAAGCTTTTAAGCACGCTGGCACAGCAGACAGACCCGGCCGCTTATGCAGGAACGCTTGCGGGAGCACTGGCTGGTTATGAAACGATCTCCGATACGGCTTCGCTTTTCTGCACGTACACGGCTGCGATTCTTCAGGCGAGTGAAGAGATCCGGAAAGCACTTGTGGATGCGGGCGGCGTTCCGTCGGGCGGCGATCCGTCGGAAGGGGGTAATCCAGATCCTCGGATCACGGACATTCTAACGGACCTGAAAACCATAACCGACCAATTGATGGCAGGAAGTCCAAAAGTGGACAGCATCACCCAAAAATATCAGGACCTGATCAGTAAACTGGATGCGTTAAAGAAGGACAGTCCGTCAGGCGAACCAGGCAGCGGCCCCGGCAATCCGGTGTTTGCGATTCGTAACGTGCAGGTGAGTGGTATTGACAACAAATCAGCACGTATTAATTGGGAATTGTCGGGTGGGCCGACGCTCGGCGGCGTTCCGTCTGGTGGCACGGCGAGCAAATACATCATCGAGTACCAGGATAAAGACGGGGCTGTTCTTCAGGAAACTGTAAAAAGCCCGGTAATTGATTTGTCGCGTTTGCGGGAAGGGATGGAATATAAGTACAGGATATTGGCGTACGACGGAGATAAAGTAATTGCTACTTATGGGCAAGATGTGTTCCAGACAATCAAACGAAGAATCGGTAATCCTCAGAATTTGCAATATGCGCCGAAGACTGATGATTCCAAGGTTGTAAGAATAACCTGGGATGCCAACAAAGACCACCGTAGCTATAAACTGGTTTATGTGGACCAGAACGGAATAGAAAATACCGTATATCCGACTACAAATCAGGTCGATATTGGTGGATTGGACCGTAACAGGAGTTACCCTTACCGGATTATGGCTTATGGCGATGATGGGGTCTTTAGTGAAGAGGTCTCGGGACAGTTTAATGTTGGTACGGTTTGTGAAATAAGCCTGGTTGCATCCAGTCTGCGTGTTATGCCTGGCACCCCGGTAACACTCACTGTGTATGGCTGCGCAGACGAATTCAATAAACCCGGTGTAGTGGAGTGGTTAGATGGTTCCAACGCTACTATAGGACGTACGGAGGATATCACGGTTACTCCTCAGGCAACAACAACCTATAAGGTTGTCTGTCTTTTGGATAAACTACTTGAAAATGGACAGAAGGAACATGCCGGATGCTCGAAACAGGAAACGGTGATTGTTGACAAGAAATGCGAGGGTATTGTGGTGACTGCAACGCCAGTCTTGGTGAAATATGGAGACCCGGTATTGTTGAGAAGCAATGGTTGTTTTGGTGAAACCGAGTGGCGAGATGGTTACCCATCGGGTCAGATTGTAAGTTCGCATTCGGCAGCAATCGTCTTTCCAAAAATAACAACGGAGTATAATTTGACTTGCACAGAAGCTGACGGGGACGTTTGTGTAGCTAAAAGCGATAAGGTTAATGTCAGTTGTGATAATTTTATTCTGACATGGAGCGCGATTAGTACCACAAAGGGGTATATTTCGGTAAGAGCAAGTGGGTGTGACGGAGATATTACATGGAGCGAAACGGGCAAGGATGGCAAAATCAAAAAGGAATATTCCCCCGATAAACATTCAGTGTTTTACTCTGATGTAGATCAAGGGTTTTCGGTGCAGGCAACCTGTACAGCATCTGGTTGTCAATATGATACTGGCTTTATGGGACGGCCTGGCAAAAAAGCAGGGTGTTTCATGGCCGTGGAGCTGTTAAAAGAGACTTCAAAAACATTTACACTTAAAGTGTCAACGGGAGACAATATAGGTTTTCGATGGCTGGATAACAATTCATCGAAAAATCCCAGAGAATTCCCGATCCCGGATGCGCCCAAAATTTATACAGCATATTTTAAGGGGAATGATTCTTATGGTAACGATACGCATTGTTCTTACCAGTATCTGTACACGCCTAAAAAAATCTATAACACACTGTCTCCAATTCCTTGTCTACCTTTTGGAATTTCTGTACCGGGCACCGTAGCTATTCCGGTGAACGCCACTTCAGCAACCGCCAGTTTATCGGCGTCAGGATGCAGCAACGGGGTGGAGAATTTTCCTGTTATCTGGAAGAAGGAAGGTGTTGCTGTAAATTCGGGTAAAGAGGGTGTTACAATTCTTACTTTTAATGCTGCAACGGATAAAGACAAGACATTTAACATTTCTGCTACCTGCAGCCTGACAGGTGAAATTAAGACGGGGAAAATTAAGGTCACCCAACTGGTACCTGAGCCGCTTAATCCCATTGACCCATGCAATATTTTTGTATACACAAACAAAGCATACAATTACTTTCCGCTTAACACTCTGATTGAGTTTACTATCCTGGGAGGGAATTCGATTTCATTCCTCCCCAAAGGAAAGACTCCTAAGCCACTTTTCCTGCGTACAGAAAAATCTGGTGAGCGGGTTTATTCGATTGCTCCGCAAGCTTTTGAGGGAACTTATTCATTTGAGGTTCAGAACACGACAACCGAGGGAGCATTGTGTACTGTTGCTTTTTCAATTCTTGTTCTCAAAGACAAACCAATAGATTATGTTGAAGGTAATTTTCAGCCGAACACGCCATCGACAGCGCACCCTAAGCAGTCCGGCGATTGCGGCAGTTACTACCAGTTTGGCACAAATTCAGCACAGTTTGGCATTCCCAGAAATCCATTTGGATATTCTATTGCCACTGTTTATAACAATGGTAGTAAAAATTTGGGTGTTTTTGCTATCTACGACGTCGAGCCGGTTGAATATGAGTATGATCCTGAAAATATTGGACTTGTGGACAAGGTTTGTAGCGAAAACAAGGGATCATTTAGCCTCTATTCGGATGCGAGAAGAGATGTGAATACAAAAGTTGGCGGTAGCGGGACTTTGGGAAATAGAAAAAATAAAATGGACTATATTTCCGTGCGTCTTAATAACAAGGTTACGAAGACCTACTACGGCAGATGTACCTTTGGGGATCAGACTTATTGTGATACAGAGATCACTATTGTACCCGGGCTCAGAGGTAACGGCAGAATCGCGGGAACAGAAGAAGATCAAAATGAGCAAGGAACTGAGATCTGCCAATATTCGAAGCGGGAAGCTACGAATGTGTTACTTCAAAACCTGATTTGTGAGACATTGAGTGTGTTAAAGGGCAATGAGAAGCAAAAACTTGAAGCAGTAAAAGCTGCCTTGTCAACGAAGGGGATCATGCTTGCTGATATAACGGAAGCAATGGTCAGTAACCTGGCAGCGGGAAAATGTTCGGATGTAGTAAATGCACTGACAGTCAATATTACAGGGAACGAACTCGTTCAAAGCCTCAACGATAAATTGGTAAACAAGCAAATGGTCGACCAATTGGTGAATGATGTGTTGAACGTCATACTGGTTGAGCCAGTAGTCCTTGTCGCCACGGTTACCGATGCAACCTGTAAGTTGGACGACGGAGTCATTAACCTTAAAGCCACCGGAGGTGTTCCGCCATACCAATTTAGCATGGATGGCACAACCTTCCAGGAAAGCCTTTCATTTACCAAACTCGAATCCGGAAACTATACGCTGACGGTGAAGGATAGCAAAAATGCTACGGCGACAGCTACGGCAATTGTTAAAGAGCCTGAAACCTATCTCATAGAAACCAGTAGTTTTGCCATTCCATTACGTTTAGGAAATACTGATCCAAATGCCAGAATCACAGACGAAGGTTATGTGACAGCTCAGTTTGACGAAAACAGTCGTAAGGCCACCTTCAAGCTCAAAGCAGGTTTTGATCTGAAACAGTTATCTTCAGGTGTTTGGAAATTGACCATAACCAGTAGCGACCAAGCTGACAAAAAGTATGAAGGAACATACAGGCCCTATTTCAACGCCTGTAACCATAGCCTGTTTGTCGGATTTTATAAAGAAGATTATTCGGGAATACCGTGCAAAACAGACAAACGGATCGACTTGCAAGGCAAGCAGTACTGTATTGAAGGCTGGCTTCCAGAATCGGCTTATGCTGAAATTGTCAAGAATATTATGATTTTTGCGAATGGGTATCGATTTTATGGAAAAGGGACAGCAGGGATATTGCTAAATTCGCCGAAGGAGTATAATAATTCCAATAATATCATTACCACCAGTTCAATAGCTGACTATTGGGGGGCAGATCCGGTAACGGATGAGAACAAATCGTCTATGGATATTAAATTCTCGGAAAGACGGAAACCAGATGTAACCTACTATGCTGACGGGCATCATAGCATCACTACTTCTAATCACAATGTGGCAGGTGATGTAACGCGTTCGATGTCAGAGAAATTTATTCCGGGAATTTTAGGATCACTGCTGGCGCAACAAAACATGTTGGTATCACCATTTTTAGAGCAATTAAGTTATTTGGTTGGTCATTTTGCAAGTATTGGTGAAGTTCTCACTCCTTTGGAAGAAAATGCATTATCGAAAGCATTGTTGAGCTTTAACGAAACGCATCCGCATATCAATTGCTCTGAGAATCCTGATTGCGTTGCCCTGGATACTCAGCCTAACGATGCAGGATTCCAGATAAGGTATGAAAATGGCAAATTGGCTGCTACTGATTTGATAGCAAGAATGATTAGTATAAAAAGGCCTGCCAATGCCAAAGTGACTTATAATATCGACATCGTAGCTCACTCCATGGGCTTTGCTTACGCGCAGGGGATGATCGCAGCATTAGCAAATAGTAGTTTGAAAGATAAAATTACCTGGAGTAGTTACTACATTATCGCCCCTGAAAACGGCTGCTCTGAAACGTACGGCAAGGTAGATCCCGTTCAGTGGAAAGATCAACTTTGGCAGTACGGCAGCAATCGAGGTCAAGGACAACCAGACCCGGTTTGGGATCAGGACGGGGTGGCTCCGCAATGTGAGGTCGGGAATATTGGTTTCGCTAGACGAGCCTTTATTCCAGCTACCTATGGAAATGGAGAGAAAATTCCAAAAGGCTATTTAGATAGTCATAGTATTAGTAATTATGGATGGATATTTGAAATACCAAATGAAAAGGATGCAAAAGGCTATGTTCAATCTAGATAAAGTTTTCCCGTTTGTTGTATTGGTTGTACTTGTATGGTTTATTTCATCATGTTCATCCAATGATAAGGGTGAATTGGCAGATCATGGGAGAGAAGCACTGGAAAGAAGGAAGTTATTATACAAATTCGCTCGCTCTATGATCGGGCAAAATGAATATCATTTAATTCAGAGGAAATTAGCCGATAGTATTGAGTTTTATAAAAAAAATAGGTTGAAATCTTTTTATTATGATGATCAGAATTATTCAACCACCACAGATAGTCTATTATGTATTAATACAGCAAATAACAAATTTATTACTTCAAGATACATACGATACTCTAATAATTCAAAAATGGACGCAATCGAATATTTCTATGGAGTCAAAATAAAGGAACAATGGTATTTTTTTAGCGGTCCAACCGTGTATATTCCTCGTGATCCAGAGAATTTAAAGACACCTACAAGTTTCACCAAGCTTCACGAAATAGCGATTGATAATATTTTCAAAGGTTATTTGAAGAAGAATAAGGAAAGTGGTGAATGGGAGATAAATGAGGGATTTTTTGCGGATTTGACCGGCAATGCCGGTTGCGCAGATTGTGAGACACAGGTGCAATGGGATTCGGTGTATTTAGCGACAGTACGAGAAAACTGGAAGAATAGGGATACTACCAACTACAAACCGTTACAATAGTTATGGGATTTGCCTACGCTTAGGGGATGATTGAAGTCTTAAAAATAGTAGTATAAGGATCAGGTTACTTGGAGTAGTTATCGGGCGGCGTTCCGCTACATTATCGCCCCTGAAAACGGCTGTTCTGCAATGTATGGCAAAATGGATCCTTCACAGTGGAAAGACCAGCTCTGGCAGTATGGTAGTAATCGAGGTCAAGGACAACCAGACCCGGTTTGGGATCAGGATGGAGTGGCTCCGCAATGCTCAGTAACAGGGCTTACGGATCAGAGTAGAGCCTTTATCCCTGCTACCTATGGAAATGGAGAGAAAATTCCGAAAGGCTATTTAGAAAGTCATAAGATTAGTAATTATGGATGGATATTTGAAATTAAGTCTTCTGAACCAAAAGGTTATGTCATACCCTGCACAATCCACGAACAATCCGAGCAAAAACGTACGAATATTCGTACATGGGGGGTGAAAATTTTGAAAGAATAGTGTGGAACGAACGTAGCAATCCCCTGAGTATTTCGAGTGAAGGACCACTACGACAAAGAACGGCCAATTTTAACTGTTCACGTTTGGCAAACCTGATCGCAGGCGACTTTTCGGTTGGTCGCTATCCGGTCTTGTTTTGCTTTCTGGATTTTACTTTTGAAAAAATGCTTGTCGGGAATGGTGCCTGTCAAAACTTCGTCTGGAGTAAATCCGTGTAACTGGCCATTAGGCATGTTGTTATAGTTTTCAACTGCAAGTTCCAGCGTTTTTATTAATTCTGATGTATCCATAATCGGTTTTGGAAACAGATATCTATACTTGATAATCTTGTTGGCTGCTTCCACCATGCTGTTGCTTTGAATAATATCCACCTGGGCAACAATTTTCTTCCAAAGTGTGGCTGATGAAGCCAGCCATTTGGTAAGTTCACCTTGGTTTTCAGCTCCATCATCGGTGATCAGGCTTCCGGATTGTTTGAGTAGATCAAATTTTTGTAAAACGCTTTCCAGGGTTTGTCTGGCGATGTCGCTATTGTAAACAGCAGAAGCTTGGCAAGCAAGGATTGCTCTGCTGAAATTGTCTCGGATGACATATATGAAATGTTTTATACCGTTGATTGTACGGAAGATTGTCACATCTTGGTGTAAGATTTTTAAAGGTGCAATCGGCGAAAGAGGCTGGTAATTTCTTGGTTTTCGGATCGGTTTACGAGTAATGTTCAGAAGCCTGCAATATTTGTAAAATGTACTTTTTCAGCAATGCAATTTGTTTTTCCTCATCAGTTGGTAATAAATGCTGGACAAGGGCCAGTGGGTATAGTTTTCGTCAATGCAAGCCGTTGCTATTATTTCCTGTTCGGTCATGGAAAGTTGCTGTGAGTTTTGTTTACGGCAAAGGCCCAGGAGCGATTTCCAGCAATGTTTACGGCCATTCCAGGCACTCCATTGTTTGGAGGTAAAGGGCAGATATCGCCAGACAATCCGATCTAAATGATGTTGCTGGCAGGTTTGGAGAAGCCAATTTGTTCTTTTTTTACCTTCAAAAAATGGCTGTTTTTAATTGATATCAATGCCAGCAGCTCACGGTATAAAAGCAATAGTTGGAATGCTGCTTTCAATTGAATTCTAAGCAATTTATTTTCATCTTTTAGCCGAGTAATAAGCAAGTCACTATCTTTTTGATCTTCAAAAGTCAGTGGATTCCAGAACGAACCAGGGCTTTTGTCCTTCCAGCCCCGGCGGGTAGACCTGGGAATCAATCCTGAAATACTATCTGGCAAGGTTCCATTTCCATACTGGATTTTGAACTGGGAATGATAGCTTCGGTAGGATTGGGGCTTCGGTAACGATTTTATGACAGCAGTCATTGTGACAAGCGATGTCCTATACGTCACAGGTAAATACACGACAAACCCTGATGCCCAACCGCTTTTTCTGCAATTTGATCCTGTTTCTGGCAGCTGCTTTCAGCTTTCAGAAAGTCAGTGCCCAGTCGACCGACGGGGCGGCCTCCCGCCAAACCTACCCAGTCACAGCCCAGGCGTTCATTGTAGCGCAGCCCAACCAGCGTCTTTCATCTTATTTTTCCAGCAGCACGGCTCTTTCTGTGAACCTGTTGCTGAAAGATCTGACCAAGAACAGCATTCAGGTTTATCTGAGGTGGAGTATGGAGGGCCCTGGCGTTCGGGTGTCAAGCATGGACGGGTATATCCCTGCGAACCTGATTACACTGGACAGGGGCATGATCCGGCGTTTTAGTGGCCTGGACCTGCAACACGATTATTTTCGTCAGGATTTAATCGAGGAGCAGGGACTCGGGAACTCTCCATTACGGACAAACTTACCCGAAGGCTTTTACACCTTCCGGGTGCAGGCATTGGAAGCGGGCACGGGTCGTGAGGTCTCCAACATCGGTGAAACCTATTTCAGTATTACCACCCCTTTGCCGCCAATCATCAACATTCCTTTCAACGGGGCAGAACTGACGACGGCCGGCGTTCCGGGGACCGAGCCGCAAAGGGTAAATATCCAGTGGATGCCACGCCATTACCGGATGCCTGGCAATATCACGACGTACGACCTGAAAGTCTGCAAAGTGCCGGACGGATATGAGCCAACCGAAGCACTGGATGCCTGTGTAAACCCTGTGATCGATGACAAAGGTAACCCGGGTACTTTTTATCCGGGCAATACGGGTATCGGAAATAGCCTGATCGGTGCTTTGGAGCGCGGCGCCCGTTATGCGGCGCGGGTTACGGTGCATGAGTTTGATACGGATGGGAATGAGGTTGTTTTTGTAAACGAAGGCCGGAGTGAGGTGAACTGGTTCCGGTATGGGAAAGAATGTGTTTCACCGGAAAGTTTTGTGATTGCCGAAACGGGGCCGGGACGTTTGCAGCTATCTTGGGAAGCCGTGGCCGCGGCATCGGCCGCCGATATCAACAGTTACAAGGTTTTGTACCGCAAAGCCGGAGATAGTCAGTGGACCACGCAGGTGGTTACAGGAACCAATACCGGACTTTCGGATCTTAAAGCTGGCGGTCCGTCGCCCGAGAAAATAGAAATAGCGGTTCAAGCTGAATGTACAGATATTTTCCCTGGTAACGCGCAGGTTTATACGATTAATTCTACTGTTATTCCGGAACCTTCATCTGGTCCTTTGAACCCTTTGCAAATCGTAGTGAGTACCGCCGCCGGAGGTACTCCTTCGATTCTAATTGATGGCCTGCACAGTGTGCTCGATTCGATAAAAATTCCTTGTGCTTCGCAAATCAGCACATTTGATAATTGCGAGGCATCGCTGCCAAAGGTACTTCCAACAGGAACCAAAGAACTTACCATCCTGAATCCGGGCGATGTACTGAGCATTTATGACATGGCGGTGATTGTAACTTCTGTATTATCTGATAACGGGTTAAGCGGCAAAGGTCTGGCCAGATTACCCTTCGCCCAGAACGTGCTGACACCTGTTGAATTCAGCGGGGTGAAAGCCTATGCCGGAGAGGCAGGGACGAAAGGTGGCTGCGTATATCAGGTGGCTTCTTCCGGCGGATATTTCCGCATGCGGAGCGTTTCGGGCAGTGCGCTTGGACAAGAGCAGATCGCGGCAGTAAAAGCGCTTAATGGTGATGTCGGCGCGGATTCTTCGGGTTCAAAAAAAGGCTTCACCGGAACGATTGAAGAAGCTCTCGAAGCGATCGACAGCCTGCATTTGGTCATCGCTGGCGGGCAGGGTACGGCCGATACCGAAAAATTGTTGGATGATCTCCGCCAGACCGTGGTGGAGGCGACCCAGGCCTGGACCCAGCAGGTTAACACCCGCTATCCGGCGGGAACACCGGGCCGGGCGGCTGCGGATTCCATAGTCACGGCACTCAGCAGGTTCAGCAACGATATACGCACAGGGACAGCATCGGGAGGCGCAGCACCCGGTGGCACGCTATCTGTTGAACAGGTCTACAAAGATATTATCTATGACTTTAATCATCCGGTACCACCCACTGGGATCACAGGCGGGAATGTGACACTACTTAACGGCATTACGATAGCTGATCTTGGCGCGTGTCTGAACCAGGTAACAGGGTATGATCCGCTGAGCACAGCCGGGGAGCGGGGATTAACCTGCCTGGGGAACCTGAACGGAGCGCCATACTGGACCTACACCGATCCGGCAGGCAATACCATCTACATCACCGGACAACCGGCTGCGGACGGAACAATCAACTATTTTTCTGCCACTGAAACGGACTGGCGTGTGTGCGGGCGCAGTCCTGTTGAGCTATGTGCCGGTCTCTGGCATCCGGTGTCCATCGAGCCCGGAACACCGGACAGTCCCAATCCGCTGGTAGCAGCCATCAGCAACGTAATCCCTGACCCTGTGGGCAGTACTACGGCTACCATCAGCTGGGCCGGGCATAGCAGTTTTGCCAGGTATGTTGTGACTTATGTTGGCCCTGGGGGAGCGGAATTGCAGCAGGAGATCCGGAATACTACGGGCAGCAGCACCGGAAAACTGACGCTGAACAACCTGCTCGAAGCAAGCAGCTACACCTTTACCATAGATGCCTATGGAGCCGACGGCGCTCCGCTGTCCAGCTACAAGAACGGTGCATTCAGTACGGTTACTGAGAAGCTGGCGATGCCTGAAAACCTGCGGACAAATATCACCAACAGCAGCACCATTGTGCTTACCTGGGACAAGAACGTAACCCATGAAAGTTACGAGCTGGTATATACCGATGCGAAAGGTGAGAAACATAACATCCCGGCCACGACCAACAGCATCACCATTTCCGGATTGGACTCGACTGTGACCTATCCGTTTACCCTTGTAGCGAAAGGCAAGAGTGCAACAGGCAAAATACTTGTGAGTGACCCTGCCAGCGGGACGCTCACAACCAAGGCGGCGGAGCCATGCTCCCAGCCGCTGGTGGTTACAGCTTCTGTAAGTGCTGATGCCAAAGGCTTCCGGCTTGCCTGGGTGAGTATACCCGGGCAGACTGGTGTGGAAATCCGGTACCGTAAAGTTCAAAACCCGGAAGCATTGTGGACGACTGCAACCGTAACAGGGGTTAACGAATTTTCGGTAAAGTACCTGATCACACGGAGCCAGTATGAATACAAGGTAAAAGCAATTTGCAGCAAAGGTACTGCCACTGAGGAAGCGGGAGGTTTTGTAACGCTCAGTAAAGATAAGATCCGTCCAACGGTTGCGTATCAGTGTGGAAAAAGCAAATTGCCCCCCTCGAATAACAAAACCCCGCTGGATGTGCCGCTTGAAGTGGGAGATTATATTCTGATCGGGGATTTTCCGGCGCAGATAGACCGGCTTGAAACCGGTAGCGCTCCTTACCGTGGCCTGGCGCATGTGCTGGTGCCATATCTGGGCATGAGCAATTTCTTAATGGAATTTACCGGACTGGCTGTGAATACAGACTACGAGGTGCTTGCCGGGGAAATGCACAGTGTTACGGATCCGGTGGCGCTGTCGTCGATCAAAGAGCAGAATGCGGAGCGGATCAGGGAACAGATCGCAGCTGTTAAGCAGATCGTAACCGAGGCCAAAGAGCTGATCAAGGAAATTGGCGGCCTGTTCGCCAGCGGCCAGCCGGTTTCCAAGGAAAAGTATGATGCTTATGTACAGAAACAGAATGAAATTGTAGCTGAGCTAAACAATACTGATCCCGAACTCGCAGCGGAAATAAAAGCCAAACAGGATGAGTTAATGGCTATTTATATGAAGCCTGAGTACCTTACTGCCGGCACTAATGACTACAAACCCACGCTTTCAGCGGAAGACCAGGCTCAGGCGGCGGGTATTGCGGGAGAGCTTGGCGGCTTGAATGAAGAGGCTGAAATTGCAACCATAGCTTCCCTGCCTCCATTACCACTTAGCGTTGAGGTTGGAGGTTCTACTCCGGTTATTTCGTATCAAACGCTGATGAGCTGTGCAGATGGCTCAACGGTGGGGCAGCATTCGGGCAAGAGTGATTGCAGCTCGTGTAAAGGCAGTGGGTTGTGTTATTATGGCCCTTATTATCCAAACAGTAGTTATGAATATTGGTATTCTTCAACTGATAAGAAGTGGATAGCGCGTTCATTGTTTGTCGATGAGAAATTCGTTTACTTTGAGAAAGATGCTCAGGGAGACTGGCATGAATATGCTTTCGAGCCGGAAGGTTTGCCCCGGCCGTTTGCCGAAGTGATGCAAAGCTACACCGGGTTTTCTGTCATTGCCGATGCGATAGAGAATACCGTTGTATATGGCAGTGTAGCTGTTGGTACGGGTGGTTTGAGCCTGGAGTTACAGGCTGTGGCCCTCGCGTTTACAGAAGAAGCACTGGTAGAAAAACAGGGGATGAGTGTTGCGGGAGTTGCAGAAAAGACGATCCGTAACTATCTGGTAGGTAAAGCGGGTGAAGTGGTCATAGGAGCAATGGTTAAAGCATATCCATTGCTGAAAAACAGGTTGGGAGAGCTTTTAAGGAAGAAGGGCAAGGATATTGAGGTGGAGTTGCCTAAGTGGAGGCCGGAGGTTGGAGGACGATTTATTGCCAAAACAGGAATAGAATTAAGGGCATTCCTGACAAAACTTACTAACAAACCTGTAGGTAAAAGTTATAATGGCGATTTAATCCGCTCCCTCAGTAAATCTTCTGAAATTAATTTCGGGGCTCTTCCTGATCAGATGACAGATCATTATATCTACAGCTCTTGGGGCCGATATGATTTACCTGGTGCGGAAAATGCTATGTATTTAAGTAAAACTGTTGCAGGAAATCAAACTGAATTAGTGCCACACTATGGCGTTTGGAATGACTTTAGTACTTATAAGTATGTAAATATTCAAGTGGATAATTTATTGGATCTTACTGATGATGCTATTAGACTACAATTAGGGACTGAGTTTCAGCAATTAACTAAAGTACTCGATGATAAAGCTGACATGTATGAGTTTACAAATGAATTAGCTGAGTGGGCAAGACAAAATGGATATAACGGTTTAATTGTACCAGGTGCAAGAGGAGCTCAAAATTATGAGAATGTTATCGTATTTGAACAGTCCTACATTAATCAAATTTTGCAAGGTAAAACAGCAATACAAATCCCTAAGTAATAATGAATAAGATAGAAGTGAAAAAATATGAAAACTATCCGGATGGTAGTGGTGGAAGAAAGACATATGATATGTTTTATCTAACATTTCAAGAATATCTGGCTAAGTACTACAAGACACCTGATTTATCTCGATGGAACTATATAAATCAGAAATTTATAACACCTTTATTTGACGGAACAAGTTGGGAGGACTATTTGATTTTTTTACATGAAGTTAAACCGCCATTTATGCCTGATAAAACAAGAAAAATTGAATTTTGGGAGCAAATTAAGAATGATGCTAGATTTAGTGTAGAGTTGAAGCGCTTCTTTACTTTTCTGTACTCAATAGGTTTTTATAGGAGTTTATCATTTGAGGAATGGTTGGCATCCACTAACTGGATGCACCCTTGGTATGAAGATGAAAGTGGACATTTGGAATCTATTGTAGGATTATTGGCGTACAATTATTCAGAGAATTTCTTAAAGGAACGATTAGCCACGCTAAACATATTTTAAGAACATGTTTAAAAATTATAATTGGTCCCATTTAAAATCTGTTCAGGATTATTTGGCAATTGGCCCAAAGTATCCATGCTTCGGCACTGGTAGTGTCTCAAAAGTGTTGCTGACAGAAAAAAAGAGGTTTTAAACTCAAAGGAGTGACTTTCGGTCAAAATGGGGTCAAAAATGAGGGTAACGATAAGGCTACCTTTATTTTTTTCAAGGCTCAAACATTAAACCAGCGGCCAGCCGGTTTCAAAAGAAAAGTATGACGCTTATGTAGAAAAGGAAAGCGAAATTATTGGCGAAGTGAAAGGCAGCAGCCCTGATTTGGCTGAGGCAATGGAAAAAAACCGAGATGAGCGTAACGCGATCCTTGCTAAATACTCTACTGCAGATACCGGCAGCCCGAACCTAAGCCCAATAACAGATCCGGGTGATCAGGCTCAGTATGATCAGCTTGCCAAAGATATGGCGGTTTTGCAGGAGCAATCCAATTATGCCAAAGAAGCGTTGGGTATCAGTGATATCCTTGATTTTTTGACCGCGATGGACGGTTGTTATGAGGGATGGAAAGCGCAGACAAGGGGGATTGTTCCTGGTTGTCTTTGGGATAGCCGGGATGTTGTTAGTCCTTATATGGCTGGTTTTGTAGACCGGGGTTGGGAAATGGCATCAGGCGGAGATGTGAAGGCACTGATCGGAAGTTTTGATTATATGTATTGTGCTTATAACTGGCTGGCACGCAAAGTGCAACGTCAGATAAGTCTTGGCGCCTGCCGAGATATGAGTGAAGACGAAGCGCGCCAAATTCGGGATAAAACATAGGAGACGCTTCGCTTCGTAGCCAAATTTGTCGTAGATAACGAATTTAAGAAGGAAATCTGGGTTTCTGTCAGCGAAAAGGTAAACCAATATCTGGAACAAGTTCCAACGAGTAAAGAGAAGCAGTATCAGCTAGGGGGCCTTGTTTTCGATGCCGCCACGATCCTTGGGCCGATAGCAATTAAAGCGGTATCGAGCAGCCAATTGATTTCCAAATTGAATACGGCCTTTAATGATAGCAAGTTTACCAGCAAATTGTTAGATTTGATGGAAGCGAAAGGGTTTAAGGTGAAGCGTGGTGGTGGTCTTTTGGACGATATTTTTAATCTCCAAAAAGCAGTAGTCAATCAAAACAAAAACATTATTGCAAGTGCCTCAAACAATTCCAAAGGAGCTTTTGGCGAAATAGCTTCGGATGCGTTTCTAACAGAAAAAGGCTATGCGCCACTTCACCCGAGAAAAAAAGCTTTGACAGAAGGCTGGGGAGAAACCGGTATTGATGGGGTTTTTAAGAAAGATGGGGTTTATTATATTGTTGAGGCTAAGTATAAAGGAACGGCGACTTTGAGTACAATGGCTGATGGAACAAAACAAATGAGCAATACTTGGATTTTGGGAAATAATCGCTTAATAAATTCTGTGGGTCCATCTGTATTTCAGGATATTAACGCCGTTGGATATAAAAGCTTACTCGCAGAAATTGCACCAGATGGTTCGATTATCTACCGAGAATTAAACGTAAGTGCTAGTGTTATTGGAACATTTACACCATAATTATATACAATGATTAGGCAAAATATTAAGACGGAAGAATATTTTAAAAACTATTTAAATGAATATAAATCACATATCAAACGTGGTTTTGAAATGATTTCGAACGGGAAAGTATTACCTGAGAGAATGGTTTTTTTTAAAAAGGGGCAGCTAGACTTTATTATTAATTATTCAATCGCTACCTATACGTCTGGATTAGATATTACTATATTGAGAGAGGAATATAGCAAAGTACTCGATTATTGGCCCCAAGGTTGGTCAAAAAATATTGCTAATCTAATTATCGAAGGAGAAGTATACGATCAATACGTTTTATCTGCGTACGACGAGATGTTGTGGATGCTTTCTTTGGGTTATTTATTGGATGTAGGCGCTGGTGATTTCAATAAGCTGGTTGAAGTTATTGACCGGGACCAAGTAAAGGATTTTCTCTTTGAATTTATCATTGGTGCCCGGATAAAGGATCGGGAACCAATTGAGTTGGAGAGTTACCGGGAGTATTTTGGAGTGCCTAAGGTTTTTGAAAAGCTTCGGCAAGCTATCACAGAGACAGAAAAGGAGAAGGTTGAGAAATTAGTGAAAGAATTTGTGACCAGGGAATGGTACAAAAACCATAAAGACGCCGGGTGGTACAATAGCCATAAAAGCAAACATGATTCCTATTTTGGTTACTGGAGTTTCGAGACAGCGGCGGTGGTGAAGATAATGGGGCTGGATGACAGTAGTTTCAAAGATTGTCAGTACTATCCCGGGGATTTGGTTTGAGCAGGTTCTTACATAAGGTTATGTAATAGAGGATGGGCTGCATAATCCACGAACAATCCGAGTGAAAAAGTACGAATATTCGTACATGGGGCGTAAAAATTTTTGATAGAATAGTGTGGAACGAACATCTGAAGCTATTGGATTCCAGAACGAAAAACTATTTATTCCTTTCCAGCTCTGGCATGTGGACCTTGGAATGATTGCTGATACGTCGTCAGGCAAGGTTCCGTTTCCATACTGGATTTTGAACTGGGGATGATAGGTTCGGTAGGGTTGGGGCATGGTGATGATTTATGACAGCAGTCATTGTGACAAAGCGATGTCCTATACGTCACAGGTAAATACACGACAAACCCTGATGCCCAACCGCTTTTTCTGCAATTTGATCCTGTTTCTGGCAGCTGTTTTCAGTTTCAGGAGCACGTATTCCCAGTCGACCGACGGGGCGGCCTCCCGCCAAAACTACCCGGTCACCGCCCAGCCGTTCATTGTCTCTCAGCCAAACCAGCGTTTGTCGTCCTATTTTTCCAGCACCACCGGGACGCCGGCCGCCGCTTTAACGGTGAACCTGATGCTGAAAGATCTGACGAAAAACAGCATTCAGGTTTATCTGAAATGGAGTATGGAGGGGCGGGGGCGCCTAGCCCTGGCGTTCGGGTATCAAGCATGGACGGCTATATCCCTGCGAACCTGATTACACTGGACAGGGGCATGATCCGGCGTTTTAGCGGTCTGGACCTGCAACACGATTATTTTCGTCAGGATTTAATCGAGGAGCAGGGGCTGGGCGGTTCTCCTTTGCGAACGAATTTACCCGAAGGCTTTTATACTTTCCGGGTACAGGCATTGGAAGCGGGCACGGGTCGTGAGGTCTCCAACATCGGTGAAACCTATTTCAGTATTACCACCCCCTTTGCCGCCAATCATCAACATTCCTTTCAACGGGGCAGAACTGACGACGGCCGGCGTTCCGGGGACCGAGCCGCAAAGGGTAAATATCCAGTGGATGCCGCGCCATTACCGGATGCCTGGCAATATCACGACGTACGATCTGAAAGTCTGCAAAGTGCCGGACGGATACCGGGGCGCCGGACCGGAGCCAACCGAAGCCAACCGAAGCACTGGATGCCTGTATAAACCCTGTGATCGATGACAAAGGTAACCCGGGTACTTTTTATCCGGGCAATACGGGTATCGGAAATAGCCTGATCGGTGCTTTGGAGCGTGGTGCCCGTTATGCGGCGCGGGTTACGGTGCATGAGTTTGATACGGATGGGAATGAGGTCGTTTTTGTAAACGAAGGCCGGAGCGAAGTAAACTGGTTCCGGTATGGGAAGGAATGTGTTTCACCGGAAAGTTTTGTGATTACCGAAACGGGGCCGGGGAGGCTTCAGCTGAAATGAGAGGCGGCTGCAGACGTGGACAGTTATAAAGTGTTATACCGAAAAACGGGTGATACTAAATGGACAGCCCAAACGGTTTCAGCAACGACAGCCTCGATTACAGACCTAGCTTTGGGTAGTTATGAGTTTGCCATTCAATCGGGTTGTACGGATATAGTCCCCGACCATGTTCAAACCTTTGAGGTTACAGATGAAAGTGACGACTTGGAAGACCTTCCCATCGTGCTGGCAGATCCGATGCAAATCCCGGTTCAGGTTTCGGGTTGTACGGCGGTCACCCCCGGAGAGCTGGCAGATTATTATTCCAATTTTCCGGGAACAGATGGTACGGTTCCGTCTGATACTACCGGAAAGTTGAAACTTCCTGGCTGTGCTCTGCAAAGCAGTGCCTTTTCGGTTTGCAGTCCGGAGCATCCTATGGTGCCTTTGCCAACCGGTGGCACTGCCCTAACAAACCTGAAAACCGGGGATGTATTGGGGATTTATGATTTTGCTGTTTTTGTAACCGAAGTCAGCGGCTCCGAAAGTTTTAGCGGGAAAGGGTTGGTTCGTCTTCCGTTTATGGAGGGAACCCTGGCTTTGGCAGAATTCAGCGGTGTAAGGGCCATCCGAAGTGATGATGGCAATGGCGGCTGCGTATATGAAGCAACGAACTTTCGTTTGCTGAACATTCCGCAGTCGGAAGTAGCGGCGGCGAAAAGTAAGCTTTTAAGCACGCTGGCACAGCAGACAGACCCGGCCGCTTATGCAGGAACGCTTGCGGGAGCACTGGCTGGTTATGAAACGATCTCCGATACGGCTTCGCTTTTCTGCACGTACACAGCTGCTATTCTTCAGGCGAGTGAAGAGATCCGTAAAGCACTTGTGGATGCGGGCGGCGTTCCGTCGGGCGGCGATCCGTCGGGAGGGGGTAATCCAGATCCTCGGATCACGGACATTCTAACGGGCCTGAAAACCATAACGGACCAATTGACGGCCGGAAGTCCAAAAGTAGATGGCATCACCCAAAAATATCAGGACCTGATCAGTAAACTCGATGCGTTAAAGAAAGACAGCCAGTCAGGCGAACCAGGCAGCGGCCCCGGCAATCCGGTGTTTGCGATTCGTAACGTACAGGTAAGTGGTATTGACAACAAATCAGCACGTATTAATTGGGAATTGTCGGGTGGGCCGACGCTCGGCGGCGTTCCGTCTGGTGGCACGGCGAGCAAATACATCATCGAGTACCAGGATAAAGACGGGGCTGTTCTTCAGGAAACTGTAAAAAGCCCGGTAATTGATTTGTCGCGTTTGCGGGAAGGGATGGAGTATAAGTACAGGATATTGGCGTATGATGGGGATCAGTTGCTAGCCAGTTCAGACGGGAATTTTACAACGATCAGGAAGACTGTTCCAATGCCGGAGAATTTGGCTTTTACACGTATTGATGATCATTCGGTAAAAATCACCTGGGATAAAAATGCGCTGCACAATACATATAAAGTTGTTTATACGGATGAGCAGGGGATTCTTCACACCTTGTACCCGACCACCAACAGTGATACTTTGATTGGCCTGGATCCATCCCGTTTTTATGATTATAAGATTGTAGCCTACAATGCTGAAAATCTGGTGAGCGATCCGGCAAATGCGCGTGTGAGTACTGAAGTGCCGTGCACATTGGGTGTGAGTGTGTCCAGTCGTCAAAGTAATCCGTCGTTAGAAGAAAACCAACATGTTTTGTTGGTAACAGGTTGCTTTACACCGGATTTTAAAGTAGTAGATGGTTATCCGAAAGTGACCTGGACTAACGGAACCCCAGGAACCATTGACCCGAACGGTACTATCACTTTTGCAGATGGTGAAGTTGCAGAGATCAGTACCGGGAATTTTCCCTTTATAGCACCGGATCGGGCTCTGATAGTCAACCCGACAGCATCGAAAACATACACGGCCATTTGCAAAATGAGTGCCACGGCTCAACCATGTACGTATCCTGTGAATGTGAAGGTCTCCTCTGCTGACTGTAAAGGAGATTTCAAGATATCTGCCTCTGTTGACGGGCAAACATATCAGACAGAAGACATAACAGCACAGCCTAATGCTTACCTGAATCTTAGGGCAATCGGCTGTGCAGGACAAATTATCTGGAACAATGCATTAGGGAACCAAGCGAATGTAAAACTGTTAGTTGATGGCAACCTAGTTGTATCTGCTCAATGTAAAGAAGAAAACAAAACATGCTTCTCTAACTCGATTTCAGTGCTAGGCAAAATAGAACCAAATTCTTTGGACATTCGATTTGTTCGCGGCAAATATTATGGTACCGGAGAGCCAATAGAAGCTGAAGTATTGATTAAAGACAATTTCTACGACCTGGCTAGTTTGCCAAAGTATTGGACTATCGATCTGCAAGCAAATAATTGTAGTGGACAAGTACTATGGACCAGCAGCAATGATGAGACTTTCAAAGTCGATAATAAGCAAATGCGTTTTGGCATTGAAATACCACTTCCAATTACAACAACGACTTATTATGCTACTTGTCTTGACAAAAATGGTGTTTCAACACCGTACTCGCGAAAAATTACGTTAGTCAGCAACTCGAATCAATGTGTAAGGATCTTGGGTCCTGAATCTGTACCGAAAGGTAACATTTTGAAATTAACCGCCGATGGATGTCTTGGGAATATAAAATGGAGTAGAGATGGAGAGGCAACTTTTGCCACGGGAACTACCATATACGATCAACCTATCCCCAAAGACAATGGAAGTAGTATAATAGTATACAACTTTAATACTACATACCGGGTTGATTGCGACTACCCTATATGCAGTGGAACAAAAGTCATTAATGTATTTGAGCCAACTTGTTCAATAAACGTAGAACAAAATAAATTATCTGCCAAACCTGGTGACGAAATCACATTGAAAGGAACAGGGTGTGGAACAATCATCTGGTCTCTGAAGGGAAATAGTCTTGCAGTAACGTCAGAACTCAAAATAGCACCTTCGGAAACAATCAAAATCATCGCATCATGCCGCGGTACACAATGCTGGAAAGAGATAGAAATTAAGGTGCCTACAATATTGCCTCCCAAAATCATATGCGAAACATTAGAACCGCATGCTTCCCCAAGCCAGATTTACAGAGGCGAGTCAAATACAATCAACCTAACTGCGAACGGATGTGAAGGAGGGACGACGATTTGGAACGGGCCTGGACTGCCAAAGGACAGCAAGGGCCAGGGGCAAAATCATTTAGTAATAGCACAGAGTGTCACCGACAACGCAAAATACACTGTAAAGTGCAAAAAAGATGTCGTCGATGATACCGAGGCTGAAATAGAAGTAAAATCAGTATTACGTCTTGATCTTACTGCAACTCCTTTGTCTGTTAAAAAGGGACAAAAAACCACGTTGACCGCTATCGGGTGTTCAGGAGGAACAATTTCCTGGGTTGGGTATAATAGGATTTGCCAGTCACCTTGTAGCCTGGAAAACCAGATAATAAATGAACCTACTGATTTTAAGGCCATTTGTACTTCCGGAACAGAGACCATAACGAAAACCGTAACCGTTGTCCTGAAAACAGATGTTTCGGGACCTTCCGGGAAGGACTATAATGAGACTTTCAGTTCGGCATGTAGCAGTTTCTCGGCCTATGTGTCTCCGGAAGACACACGTGTAATTGAGTATCCATACCCGTCGAAAACAAAATTAAAACTTGAAACTTCGGGCTGCCCAACCAATGGTAAGGTAGCGTGGGAAACCTGGGATCGTGTCGCAATATCGGGAAATACACATTCTCCAGTTGAAACAACCACATATGTGGCCAACTGTATGGTAGGGGGAAATGCCTGTGCTACATCTTACAGAACAATAGATATTGCAGCCACTTTCGATTGCGATAATTTCTATGTCGACAAACAAGCTCAGGGTTACCGAAGATTCAAATTTAATGCAGAGGGGTGCCCGGCACTTGGGGAACTTACAAATACTTGGTATCTAAAAGATGGAAGCACAAAAGTAAACCAGGACTATTTTCCTCAGGCTTCCATCGATCCGACCATTGCTGCTTACGAAGTCAAATGCGTTCCTGACCGACTTAAACCTAATACAGCATGTTACTTCACTTATTCGTTCTCTGATGACAACGAACAGGCGAATTTCTACGGAAGAAGGAAATATAGTTATCCATCAACACCTTCTAACGGACGGATCAGTGCAATGAGTGAAGCAACAGAGTCCGCAGCAGTTATTCCCTGCCAGCAGAATTTCCCCATGCAACAGCTAATGGCCAGTTACTTTACTACACTCTCATGTACCTTTTTGGAAAACTATACAGGAACCGATGGACAGTTATCAGCAGCGGAAGCATTGGAATTTCTCAATAAACTGAAACAGGCGATAGCTGCCGAGCCAGAACTACAAAAGTATAATCTGGATTTTTCAAAAGTGAGCAGCTATGTTCTTGTTGAAGCTTTTGAACAAGGTAAGTGCGGGGCCGTTGGCTCAGTTTTAGGACAGGCAGCACAGGGTAATGTTTCGACAGACACCTACAATAATGATGTACGCCCTACGTTTACAAATGTAGCGAAGGTATTCGTGGGTAAGTCAATCGTTTGCAAAAGTCCCCTTGTATCGACCTCTACCATTATATTTGGAGCGCCTCCAATAGATGAAAACTCTGTTTTTGCACTATGGACAGAAAAGTCCACTCGTTATACTTATCGTCTTAAAAAAGGTTTTGAGATAACGAAAGGTATAAACATCTTTACCATTCACTCAGTACCTAATGGCGTGAGTGATAAATGGAAAGGGGCCTATGTAGCATACTTCAATACCGAGGCTCCAAATGACTTTATAGGATTTTACAAAGATGAACAAAATGGAAGTTGTGCTAGCACCCACCGAAGGCTCTTATTTGGGAATTGCGCCGATTTATGTGAGGAGGGTTTTTTACCTAAAGAATATTATGACATGGCAGGCCCGCTCTCTCTCTCCGCTACCGCTACCGATGCGACCTGTGCAGCAGACGACGGAAGTATTAACTTAGAAGCAACCGGAGGCGTTGCCCCTTATCAATATAGCAAGGATGGCACTGTGTTTCAGGACAACCCTGTTTTTGTAGAGCTGAAAGTGGGGACATATACGATAACAGTCAGAGATAGTAAAAGCGCTGTTGCTACGGCGACTGCAAATATTATGTTTGTCCCTGATCTTGTAAATGTCGAAATGTCTTCTTACCAACCGCCCGTAACCGCGACGAATGCCCGTACCGATCAGAGGTCAACCATTACGGTTCAGTGGGGCACCACAGGTGTACCTTATACTTTTACACCTAAAACCGGCGTGACAATTGAGTACATTGCCGGAGGCAAGGTACATGTAACGACCACCGATGAAGCTGATAAACAGTACAATGGGGATTATGGTGTTTACTTTGAAAACAATCATAACATTTTCGTGGGCTTCTACAAGGGTACCAACCTCCAGAAATGCAGCCCGAGTGGCTACGGGATTGACTGCCAGCCTATGTGTAAGGAGGGTTTTTTACCCCAGGAAATTTATGATGAAAGTTTTGTACCCTATGTTTTGGCAGCATCTGTTCACCGTAAGGGGATGAACGATGACAATACTGGTATTCATCATGATATGGAGAGTTGCGATATGGAAAGTGATCAGATTATAGCTTTGAATGCATTGTGCGAAAGTGAATTATCGAATCAGCTCACTGAGACGGATTTGATTAACGAATGGAAAAGGATGGCGTCATTTCAATCGATGGGTAAACTGGGTAATAATATTATGGCAATGATTGATAAATTTGCAAGGAGCGAAGGCGGTGAGTATTCAAATACTGATTTGACGAGTGCAGGGAAAAATCACAAAAGCACACGGCGTTTTATTGATAATATAAATACGAGTTTAGCATTCGAATTGACCAAGGATCCTGATTTTGTTAAGAAGCAAGGAATTTTGAAGTATATTGTTAATGGAGAAGAGCAACAAAGAAAAGATATCCCAAGTCCAACTTGGGACGAAAAATTTACCGGTTTGGGTATTGCTGTCAATGATACATGGGGTTACGATGTTAAAATTGAAAGCTTTACAATTGACAAGGTTTCAAGATCTTACCAGGCAAAAATTAGTGTTAAAATATTTGATCATTTCGGGCTTGATGCAAATGACATTGATCCAAAGATAAAGCCAGTATTTGCGGCATTGTCAGGCTTCCGTGCGTGGTTTGTATTGCAGCATTCGAAAAAATATTGCAAAAAGCCCTTTGTTACAATTGTTAATTTTGAAGAAAGTATAAACGGAACGTATTAAGTGAAAAACACAGTCTATTTTATTCTATTACTATTTGTTTTCTTCAATTCTTGCACTACCAAACCAGAAATTATCAAGCTGGATTTGGAGCAGAAATACCCATTTACACGGGTTGCCGATTATTTCGTTATTAGTAATCCTCCGGAAGATATCAATGAGATTATAACACTGGTTCAAAGTAATTTGAAAGTTGGCAACCAAAAATATCAAGAATCTGAATATTATACTCAGATTTATTACAAGGAACGATTTTGTTTTACAAGAAAATACAAGCCTCACTACAAATGGTACAATCCTTACACATTTGATGATATTAGAGATGGGATATCGCATTTGGAAGACAGATATATCTCGATAATTTTAAAAAACTCCAGTGATACTTGCCTTACATGTCCTAATGTGCCGATCTATATTCTTCACAGTAAAAAACTAAAATATTATCCGAATGGGTTTAGAAATAACTCTAACAAGCATTGGGCGAAAATGAAGGATTAGGTTAAAATAATCATTTTGGTTTTGCATGGTAATGGCATTGATTCAGATAGGTTTAACTAATATTCAAAAGTTCCGAGGTTTTCGTTCGTGGTTTGTACTACAACATTCTAAGAGATATTGCAAAAGACCATTTGTCACAATTGTTAATTTTGAAGAAAGTATAAATGGAACGTACTAGATATGAAGCTGAATTTTTTTTTAATCGCCTTGCCAATTTTATTTGCCATTACCTCATGTGATAGCAAGACTGAAATACTTAAACTTGATGTTCAAAGCCAATACTCCGACTTTCATGTGGATTACTTTATGATCAGTAACCCCCCCGAAAACTTAACCGAATTGTTATTATTGGTTAATCGGAACTTGGATACAACTCTCCGTAAGCAAAGTTCAAGTATATTAAAATCGGAAGTTTATAATCAAGTGTATTACAAAGAGGATTTCTTTTTTGACCGAAATTATAAGCCGCACTTTAAGTGGTATAACAACTTTATTTCAGATGACATCAGAAATGGGGAGTCGCATGCAGAAGATAAAATTATTTCAGTTAGAATTAAGAGTAATAGGGATTCCTGTTTTATGTGCCCGCGTTTGCCATTTTATATGATCTACAAAAAAAAGCTGATTTATTATCCCAATGGGTTTAGAAACAACCCCAACAAACATTGGGAGAAAATGAAGGACTAAGTTAAAGTTGAAATTGATAATCGATTTGGTTTGAGAGAAATACAGAATATTTAAAATACAAGCGACTGATTCAAGTTTTTACAGCAAAATGTACTCATTTTTTACGAAAGCCTTTTTATTGCCACTTCTTAAAAGTGGCCGTTAATAAATACGAATTATGAAAAAATATATCAAAAATATATTGTTGGCCTTTATTTTAATGAATGGCTGCAACAGTAGACCTGAAGTTTTTAGACTTGACGTGAAAGGCAAATATCCTGATTTCTTGGTTGACTATTTTATAATAAAAAATCCCCCGGACGATATTAATGAAATCATCACAATAGTCAATAATAACTTAGATACTACTTTTTTAAAGAAGAACATACAAATATCAACAGCCACTGTTTATGGCCAAATTTACTTCAAAGAACGATTCTTTTTTGATAGAAGTTATAAACCACATTTTAAATTGTTTCAATTATTCGGGAGTGAAGACGATATTCGTGATACAGACTCTCATTACGAAGATCGTTTTGTATCGTTAACATTAAAAGACAAAAGACAAAATTGCCGGAGATGTCCTAATATGCCAATTTACGCTATATACTTTAAAAAATTGCTGTATTACCCGAATGGGTTTAGAAACAACCCCAACAAACATTGGGAGAAAATGAAGGATTAGACTAAAATAATCATTTTGGTTTTGTATAGTAATGGCATTCACTGCACAATCCACGAACAATCCGAGCAAAAACGTACGAATATTCGTACATGGGGGTGAAAATTTTTGAAAGAATAGTGTTGAACGAACATAGCAATCCCATGAGTATTTGGAGTTAAGGACCACTACGACAAAGAACGGCCAATTTTAACTGTTCACGTTTGGCAAACCTGCTCGCAGGTGACTTTTCGGTTGGTCGCTATCCGGTCTTGTTTTGCTTTCTGGATTTTACTTTTGAAAAAGTGCTTGGTTTGTATGACGCTGGCTTGAATGATGTGCAGAAACTTTTGAATGGCGGCACGTTCCTGAGCAGTGTTTTCAGTATGAAATCAGGAACGAACCACATGATCTCGGATATGCGGGCTCGTAATCTGAACCGGTATAGCCGGGTTGGCAACGCTTTCGCTGTCTGATGCGAAAAAAAGAAAATGATCTGAATAAATTGAAGGTAGAATTTCAAAATATGATGATTCAGAATGGGACATTAACATCACAAGGCAAGGGAATTTTTGATGCAATTTGGAGCAATGCGGTACTAAGAGTTAGTTTATTTCCAAACCTGGATTATTCTAACTCTGATCCGGAAATAATAAAACAGGAGGGGCTGGGAACTTTTAGGCTAGTAGTCTCTCAAACAGGAATGATTTCTATAATAATATAAAAGTTAAATGAAATATGTATAAAGTGATTGACACAATTTTAAATGTTGATAGAATTCAAGTTAAATACAATTTGACTCTGATCAAGCTTAAAAATGGCATTATCTTATTAAATGGACAACAGGAAAATGAATATGGATATATTGTGTTTTGTGAAAATGGTTATCTCATCAAAGGAAATGATAAGGGGAAAACTCTCTTAAATGTATTTACCAACAAAACTTTCAATATAAAACATAATTATTCTGGTGTGACACTTTCGGATAAAGGAGGGGTCTATACCACAAATAGCGAACTGGATGAAATTCTTGTAGCCTATAAACATGATTTTTACTTTCATAACTTTGAAACAGATAAGGTTGTTTTGTTGATAGAGCAGGCCGTTGGATATTTTGCTATTAATTATTCTGAAAATTCAAAAGCTATATTTCGTTCTAATAAGGGTCTCGCTTCTTTTCGCCTTTTTAACGGTGAAAATGAATGGCAATTAACTCTTAGTCAATACGGAGAGATTCGTAAACTAATAGGTATTTATGCAAATACATTATGGATATCGGTGAACGATATTAATGACACCACTTTATGTCATTTGGTTTTGATTGACTGTGAGAATGGACAAATTCTAAAATCTTTTGAACACGATTATCATTTTTCTGCTCACGGGGTTATGCTGTCTGAGGAACACAAAAGTCTAGTTTCTTTACAAGGACAACTTTTACGCAGTTCCTGGTTTTTTGAATATGATTTGGAAACGATGGATATTAAACGTGAGGTTGAAGTAATTTCTTTGAAAGAAAAGAGGCTTGTGGTGAGATCTTTTATGGTCAATGGAGACTATATTTATTTCACGGCTAATGATTCTACCCAGGTAGTAGCAAATTGTGTTGGGATATTAAACTATTATACGTTGGAGCTGCTTTGGTATGATAAAGTTTCGCCTGGTAATTTAAAACTTGATCCCCCGCAAATAGCCGGTGACAAACTTTATATATTAGGAGCGGAGGGCACTTTACATGTTTATAAAAAAGAAAACACTATGTAGATAATGTTCTGTTAACCGACTAGTGAGCCAACTCCGCCGGGATTGGGAGAGGTTGAGTACTGTTCATAATATCAGACTGAATGATTTTTCATCATTAAACCACTTGTTTGCTGTTATAAATGCAAGTACGGATGCTAAAATCGTTAATGGAAAAAACGGAAACTTCAATCTCAGACTACAAACATTCCTTAAACGGTATTCGGTAGCGGATTGCCGGCTGTGTGGAAACCCTTCCGGCTATGGCATTCCAATACTAAAAGATGTTTGGGAAACAGTATTTTCTGGTGGTATGAGTAAGATTGAAGCGGAGGTTGCGATCAATAAAATTTGCGCAGCGGTTGGCAGTGAAAGTGCTCTACTTAATTTTACGCCATTACTACTTACTAATAATGAGCTTTACATACCATAGGATTCAATACCGTTGACCTATTTTTGACGTAAAAGCATCTTAAATTTAATCGATAAACTTTCAATTCATTCAGTTAAAAGGCCGTGACCGTAAAGCTTTTTTATCGTCTAATGTTTTATTTAATCCTTAAGACAATGAAGTTTATCGCCATTCCATTACTCCTTCTTCCATTATTTACTCTCGGCCAACAAACTGATTGGAAACTAATGAAGTTGAGAGGAAAGCCAAAATTAGTAATGACCAGGGACTATTATGTACATTATTCTCATTTTTCACGATCGGGGTATTTAATTTTAACAACAACTGAAATTCAAGGGGAATTGTATCGGACAGAATTCGAATATGCCGCTGACGGGCGGAAATCACAAGAAATAAATTATAAAAATGGAGAAATTAGCGATAAGATAACTTATAGCTATGACTCAAAGGGAAGGCAACAAGAATCTCGTTCAAGACAGCTGGTAGAAGTAGTAATGGCAGAAGGCCCCAAAGTGACATTCGATAGAAAAATTAAAAAAAATGACAAATATGGTAATCCTTTGAAAATTACAATGACTGAGACTGTGGAAGGTAGGCACCCTGAAATTTCAGAAACAGAATTGTTTCACTATAAGTATGATAAGTATGGCAACTGGATCGAACGAGAGAGGGAATTACGGTTCCGGGATGATAAGGAGTTTCGTCAAGGCGGGATTTCTGAAAGGGAGATAACATATTATTAGTAACTCTGGTAGGGTGTTGATTTTAGATTGGCTCAAGATGCTATTTAGACCTGGGAAAGAAGTCGACTAAAACCTGGGTTACTGACACTACCAGAATTCAAAAAAAAGAGGAGGGATTGACATTTGAGACTTTCCGGAGACGTTGTTATTCGAAGTTTCGGACAGCTATTAACGGAATGAAATCTGAGATGTACCTCAATAATTTACAATTAAGATTACGAATGTTTACTGGCTAAACAATTTTCTAAATTGACTTTTACTATTTAAAACTAATTGTGAATTGTATGCATTTTGCCATGTTGCGTAGTGTTATTTTATTGAATAGATATCGGCATATGTTTTGTTGGTCAATACTGTTCCTTTTATCGGCTCCATACTTTTCTTTGTCACAGACGTTGAGCTTAGAAAATGTAATAGGAGAGGAGGCCAAGAATGAATGTATCCTACGGGAAGTTGAAAATATAAAGATTCTGGGGAATAATTTATGTATTGTTGAAAATGACCGGGTTGTGATTGTAGATACGTCTGGAAATATGATTACCAAATTTGGAGGATTTTCAAGTACAAACGATAATACAATAGCGCTTACAGATGTGGCAATGGATGAAAGGGGAAATTATTTGGTAGCAACTCAGCTTGGCTTGAAGATGTTTTCTAGTGCCGGACACTTTATTAAGGAAATTGCCTTTAAGAAACTTCCTTCGACAGGATACGTTATTAATGTCAGCAAGTTGCATTTTAGAAATGGAAAGTGGTACATATTAGATGGTGCAAATCACAACATTAAGGTATTTGACAGAAACTTTAATATGTTGCGTATTATCGGAAAAGTGACAAGGGATGCGTCTGAAACCGATATGAGATATAATATGAATAAATATAAAAAAGATGTTCTGATTGAGCCAAAATCATTTTATTTCGACAAGATTGGCAATATTTGTATCGTAGATGTCAAAGGGGATTTAAAGCGTTACGATAAATATGGTAAATTTATTGACTATTTGAATGTCGATGATGTACAATATTGCTTGCGGTCTGCATATGATACAGATAATGGTGTACTGATCGGTCACCCAAATAAAGGGGAAATATATAGCTATATCAATAACGAGCTTGTACCTCATTGGAAACTTAATGCAGAGTTAAGTAATCACCCGGAACTTAAACTTTCGAAGATCTCGAGTTTCTGCGTCGATAAATACAATTACTATGTGACGCTCTCGCCTATACTTGCCTCAATAGCAGTCATATCCAGGAAAGATTTTAAGTTAAGAAAGATAATTTCATTTAAAATAAAGGAAACTTTAAGGATAGACAAACCGACTCGAATAAGCGTAAAAGATAACTTTCTTTACGTGCAGGAACATTATTCAGCAGTGAAAAAGATTGATTATTGTGTGAAACCGTTTGTCGCTGCACATATAGGAATTGAAGGCCCAAGCTTTGATTTTCTAAACGATAGTACAATCCTAAATAGCTTTTTTCATGACGATAAAATTTTTATCTGTGATACAACTGGAAGACGATTAAGGGAGTGGGCAATCGATTTGCGGTTTCATCACCCTTCTTTTATTAAAAGAACAGGTTCACATATACTTGTGATAGACGAATTTAGCAAAGCCTCTCGGATTTCTCAACTTTCGAAAGATGGAAGGCTTGTTAAGCAGTACGTTAAGAATGAAAGCAATGCTAGTATACATTCTTATAGTGCTGTAATGGACGACAATGGTAATCTGTATTTTTCCCAGGATGGAAGTATTTATGTGTACGATTCACTTGGAAACTACAATAGAGAATTGGGAGGTTATGGTAGTCCTATTAGATCGGACCTGAACTTGGGGCTCGGCGTGACGAAATCAGGAGAGCAAGTCAAGCTTCATTTGGGAGACTATGATACCCAACCCCTACACTTTAGAACCATACTAAAAATGGAGATATATAAAAATATTTTGTTTGTTGCCGATGACCAAAAAATAATTCTGCTGGATTTTCAGGGTAATATTAAAGGGTATATCGGAGGGAAGCGGGGTTCAAAAATAGGCGAATTTCAAGATATATCTGATTTCTGTATTTCGAATGACAGGATTTTTATCGCTGACACGTATAATAGAAGAGTCTTCGTATATAGGATTTCAATGTAGGTCGATTGAGCAAGTGTGCCATTTTATGAATGTTTTGTTCGAATAATAATTTTTGAGAAATTGAATTTTAAATCCCTCCCATATGAAAATTGTTTTATTTACTCTTTTTTTTATACCGTTCATGTTGAGAGCGCAAGTGAAAAAAAGTGATATTGTCGTTAGCCCACAACTATTTGTTTTTAATTTTACTTATACCTCCAAAAATTTTGGGGTTAGTACGTCAATGCACTATTTTTTAACGAGGAATATCTCGGTTGGAGCAATCTTAATGCAGAAATTTTCATTGTATAAAGCGCCCGATCTTAGGACTTTCGATCGTGGCACTACTTATTTGCAATTATTGCCGGAAGTTCAGTATCAGATGTTTTCGGGGCGCCTTACTCCGTTTGTCAAGCTTCAATTCCTAAACGAGAATTTTTATTTTCAGCACTTTTACGTCGATAATCCTGCGATACCTGATAAGCAACAACGCTTACGTTTGCTTGTTCACCAGCAAGGCTTTACAGGTATCGGAGGTAGTATTGGATTAAATTGGTATCTGAATAAAAAGACGAGTTTGTACGGAGTCGTCAATCTCGGCAGAGAGAACTCAGATATTCATTTTAATAATCTCGGCGTTGGTGTCCAGTTTATAGCTCCTCATAGAAAAAATAAAAATAGTAGGTAAATATCTATTCAGTGTGTTATTCCTGCTTGTCTATTTTCGCAATATCCATAGTCTCTTCGCTGCATTCTGCGCGAGTGTATCAAAAAGCGTACAAGATTAAGTAGCTTCCAAGATTGATCGTACATTTTCAGGCAAGTTGGGAGTCACCAAACTGGATTGAGATTTAAATACTTTTCATGTTTCCCCACGTTACTTTCTCCCTCCACCCATGTCTAACAACCATACAAACCTCCAACCAAATAAATGAAAGCAATTTTTCTAAGTCTGTGTTTACTATGTACCACCGCATTGCGTGCTCAGACTGATAGTATCGATGCCCGGTCTTCGGTTCTTGTCAAGGGGACTAAAAATTATCTGGGCTTCAAAGTAGGCGGTGTTGCGAGCACGTTTACACATAACCGTAGTCTTGCAATCCCTTCGCTGAATGGTGGGGCGTTGCTAGCCTGGCAAGCGGGTATATCGGCGGATTTATTCACGCGAAAGCACTACAACGCCAGGGCAGAACTAGTCTACCTGTCAAAAGGGGCGAAGGAGACATTCAGCAATGACCGGATCGATATCCATAGTAAGAACAAGCTGAATTATATACAACTCAGTGTTTTACCACTCATCGTGAAGGCCGGGTTTGAAAAAGTAAATCCATACCTGGGTATTGGGGGCTACTATGCCAGGCGGGTTGGCATTCGCTCTTCCTGGAAGTATGGCGATGAGTGGCAAAATGATGCGCTTAGTGCCGATGTTCTTAATGCCCGGAATGATTTTGGATATTCTGTTGCGCTTGGTATTTATGTCTGGAAAAAACCGTTCGCCGAGATAAGGTATGAAGGTGGGCTGAAATCGGTCTCGGCATCGCGAAATGTAAAAAACAGCTCGATCATTTTGTCATTTTCTATATAGTACGAAAACGAAAATTCTCAACCAGATATAACACACTGCACTAATTTTTTTATAATGATAGTACTCTCCCGACATTTGAAATTTGTTATCTGCCTTACTTTCGTCTGCTTTTTTATTGTCGCCTGCGACAAACCGGAGTATCTTCTGGATGATTTTTACCGCTTTGAAAACCTCGAAAGAATTGAATTGCAAAAAACTGAAAAACTTGATTATTTCCTCGGTTACGATAACTATGCAATTCCCTTGCAGGCAAAGGTTTATGATATTAACGGAGCGGTGATAAAAACCCCCGAAAAGGCGATAAGTTATTATTCAAACGGTGATAAACTACCGGCAGAATCTTTTATGCCGGAGAAAACGGGAGTATTTGAACTTGTAGGTAAACTTGCCGGGAAGGAAAGTAACACGCTCAGCTTACATGTATGGGATCTGAAAGATTTGTCCATCAGAGTTTCTGCCCAAAACAGGCCATCCAATGAGATTATAGCCAATGGATCGGATGCGATAAGTTTCAAGGCCGAGCTTATTTCGGGAGATGGGGTTATTCCGGGAGATTTTCCAATTTATATTTATGTCAATGACAGGCAGGTGAGCGGCACTTTTTCAACTTCTGTTCCCGGCGACTATCAAGTTGTGGCCAGAGGACTTGGTCTGACAAGCAAGACGCTAAACGTTAAAGCGACTGCGCCAACGACTTATGCCGTGGTAAGATTGCCGGTGATTTTCCATGAAGTCAATACCCAAAATCTTACAGCTGCGAAGGTGAAGGAGTTGACAGACGGTATGACCAGGGCATTTCGTAATACGTTGAACCGATCAGGCAAAGCAAAGGATGTGAATGCGACGGATATCCGTGTAGAATTTTATCCTGCGCCAACCGGGTTGAACGGCAATCGGCTTGCGTCGGCTGGTCTGGAAAGGGTCAGCTCGGGAAATACGGACTTTACTTTTGAGGATATTTATTCGGATGCTTTTAAAACATTCTGGGATCCAGAATACTATCTGAACATTTGGGTATATCCCAATATTAAGGGAGACTATGCCAATGCTTCCTGGGCTTTCCACCCGTATGTAACCGAACCGCTGGCTGGATTGCGTGTTCTGGATAAAAGTGTAAGCCCGGGAATGCCTTTTGGAATATTCCTCAATGCCCGACATCTGGTCGGTCAGAATACGGATGAAATTTTATCGCATGAAGCGGGTCATATTCTGGGACTTCTTCATGTGTTCAGCGGAGATCTGACTGAATTCAACGGTTGCCCGACAACTGACCCTGACTACTGTGCTGACACTCCTTACTATGATCGGGCAGCATACGCTGAGAATATGCCGTCGGTCTACGACGACAGGTTTAAACGTACCTCGTGCAGAGGCAGCGGGTATGTGGCGACTAACTTTATGGATTATTTTTACTCTTATAATAATTCATTCACCTCAGAACAATTTAAACGAGTGAGGCACGTGATCAGCTACGGCCTGTGGTTGCCAACTCCATTTAACAGTTTGAAAAACGGCCGGACGGATGGAACTGTGTCAGTCGTCAAGCACCCCGATCATTTGGAAATTGTCAAGCCGGTAATATGTAAAATGCCGTGATGCGGAAATTTCTGCTGACGTTAAGGAACGGAGTTTTAGCAAATTATCAGGTTAAATAAACCACAAAAAAGAAACATCAACCTTTAAATAAATCGGTCTTTTACTTGTTGAGAGACCGGTTTATATTGCGTGAAATTTCTTCTTTTCCGCAGGGCGCTTAAAGTCCCGACAATTCAAAAAAACATAAACTAATTATAAAGCTAATTTAAGAACATGTACCAAAAACCATCAAGTGCATTTATTGCAGCCTCCTGGATTGCGCTGGGAACCGGAATGTTAGGATATCTGATCGGGCTGTGGCGCTCGGAAATGTTGCTAAACGAAAAGGGTTATTACTTTACCGTTTTGATGTACGGTCTTTTTGCAGGTGTTTCAGTACAAAAATGTGTTCGGGACAGGTTGGAGGGGATTTTTGTCACGGATATTTATTACGGACTGAGCTGGGTATCTACTTTAATGTGCATCTGTTTGCTGGCCGTAGGGTTATGGAACGCAACGTTGCTACCGAGCGAAAAGGGTTTTTATTCTTTTGCTTTTCTGTTAAGCATATTTGGCGCAATTGCCGTACAGAAAAATGTTCGTGACGCACAAAGTTTTAAAAAGGACTGAGTTAATCGTATATACCAGAGGGGCACAGGTTTTTTGCTGTCCCATTATCTGATTCCCTTTCCGAAAATACTGCGGTCCACGAATTTTGCTAGACAAAAATTCAAAACAATTTACCCGTATTGACTACCGGAATTAATCTCCTGTTGGTTGATATGGGTAAAGTTTTATGGGATAGTTTGTTAAAGTAATGTGACAAAATTCAATTGTTGCGTCTCAAAAATACCTCTTTATTATTTTAACTTTAACGCCCTCTGTTTTATGATTGTTTGGTCTGGTTTTGGATTTTTGACGCCAATTATTTGTGTTCTCTGTATTCTGTTAGGGAATTCCGTGATTCCTGGTATTCCTTATCATTTGTCTATTGCATTTATTCTCGCTGCGGTGATCAATTGGTTTGCAGGAAAAAAAGTCAACGGTGGACGAAGCCGGGTTTTAAAAGATGAACAAACCGGCGAAGTATTCGAATTAAAACACAGAAGTACTTTTTTCTGGCTGGCTATGGAATGGTGGAGTGTCGCATTGATCGTATTTGCAGCTATTGAGTTCTTTCATTAACAATTTGCTTTAAAAGCTAGGATATGGAATGTTACCCCGGAAAGGAGGTAGGGGCGCATTCCATTACCTATTATAGAGCTTTCTTTTTCAATTGGAGTATTTGCGGCATGCACCTACTTCATCCTGCCAACCTGTTCCTGAAACCGTGTCAAATTATCTTTGGCGGTTTTGGCCGTTTCCAGTCCTTTGCCTGCACTTTTGATTGCCTCTGGCTTTTTGTCCATTTTCCAATATGCTTCCGCCAGTTCATAATACAGACCGGCCATTACTTTGGTATTGACTTCCGTTGGTTTGGCCAGACGTATGCCGTCGTTCGCCCAAATGGGAACCTCCGTCAAATATGAATTGTCGGTTGCTTTTTCATTGAAATATTTCATCAGATAAGCGTAATCAGAAAGCCCCAGCGACGTGGCCTGTTTACGATATTCATTAAATCGGAGTACGGCCGCTTTTGTATTTTTCTCGCGTAAATAAGCGTCCAGTTCTTTGAGCAGCAAACGGGCAGATGCCTCTGTTTCAGTCACGCCGAGCTTAACCATATCCTTACGCATGTCCACGATCCTGGCCGAGGGGTAAGCATCGCCTTTCGGGCCGTACAAAGAATGGAAAAGTATAGCTTCACCGGCTTCCTTCACATCTTTTGCAGGATATTTCGACTTAAACTCATTCAAATGGGTGAAGAAATAAGCGGACAGCGGGTTGTCGACATCGTTAATAAGGCGTTGCAAAATGTAAAATCCGGCCTGACTGGTGATATCCTGCGGGCTGGTCAGGAGTTTACCCAGCGTGTCATTGATTTCTGTCAGGGTTATCTGGTCTTTAATCGTTTTACAATATTTCCCATAATTGATGAGGAACATCAGATCGCGGTCTCCGCTTTTGAACCGGGTTGCATAACTGCCGGTGCGTTGTGTGGGATCAAGTGCGACCAGTCCTGCCGACAACACTTCTTCAATAAATTCTGTACGTGTTTTACGCTCTGCTGGTGTTACAAGGTGAATAAGGTCGCCGTTGAAATCGAAGAAAAACATGATCGGAAATTCCGGATAGGTAACTCCCTTGCTTTTTTGAAATGCTGCGGACTCTTTGGAATTGGCCTCGGTTTTCCAGCTTACAAAATTGGCGTTGAAAAAATCGCCAACACTTTTTTCGGTTAATACGGGAGCAAGGGCCTCACAATGCGGGCAGCCGTTCAAATAGACTTCGACAAAAACTGGTTTTTTTGCAGCTTTGGCTTTTGTCAAAATAGTGTTGAAATCGCCGGAAATGAAGTTAATACCTTGGTTGACGTTTTTTTGTGCCTGAGCGACGAGGATTTGGTTTCCCAAAAAACTGGCAATAAAAATGAAGAAAACAACGAGGGTGCGTTTCGAATTTTGCATGAAAAATAATGTGTGTAACGTATACGATAAACTGTCGGCAAAAATAAGCAATTTTATATTTATTGAAACAGCCGACCAGGATTCGGAAACAATTTAAATCCTGATCAAAAATGAAATGACAGTGTTCGGATTTGAACAATAAAGGGATTTGTTTTTGGTGTAATATGCTGCAAATCAGTGTGTTTATTTTGGGGTATGATTATTTAGTCTTCATGGTTTACGTTTGGATAGTTTTCGATTTTAGACAAATAAGATATGTTTCAAAACTACTTTAAAATTGCTTTTCGTAATCTTTGGAAACATAAAATGTTTTCGGTGATCAATATTGCCGGCCTTGGGCTGGCCATGGCATTTTGTTTTCTGCAACTGATGCAGGTTCAGAGTAGTTTTGAGAAGGATTCTTTTCACCCTTATCCCGACCGGACTTACAGGATTTTGACTGATGCCACGGGCAATGACGGGAAGAAATATTCGCTGGCGTCAACGCCGATGCCTCTTGGTGAGGGTTTGGCCCGAAACCAGAGCGTGGTGGAGAAATCTGCGCGGGTGATCCGCAATTTCGGTACAAAGCTAAATAATGGTATCAAATCGCTCGACGTAAGAGGGTCATATGTCGATCCTGCCTATTTTGATATTTTTGGGTTTAAACTGGAAAGGGGATCGCCCTGTGTTGAGCCGGGCACCGTTGTTTTATCGCATGAAACCGCTGAGCGTTTTTTCGGAACTGCAAACCCGGTTGGTAAAACCCTTATCAGCCAGGAGCTTGGGACCTTCACTGTTGCCGGTGTTTTTGCCTCTTTAAAACCTTTTACGTCACACCTGGAAGCGGATATTGTGGTTTCGATGGCAAGCTTTGCCGGCATCAACAAAAATTTGAAAACAGATAACTGGCTCGATTACAATAGTTATACTTTTGTCCTCCTTTCAAAGGGGAGCAAGCGTGAAGCGCTGGACCGGGCAATAACGCAGGTCGCAAATGACAATAATAAAAATGTAGATTTTAAGGATATAAAAACGCACGCTTTCCGCAGTCAAAAACTGTCCGAAATTTCTCCTGACTTTGAAGGGTTGCTCAATAATCCCCATGTAGAGCCAATTTGGAAGATCGGCGTTAGTTTACTCGTGCCGCTTATCGTCATGTTTCTCGCAGCCTTTAATTATATCAATCTTACGCTGACCAGGTCGCTAAGTCGTGGGCGTGAGGTGGGTGTCCGTAAGGTGGCAGGTGCGGCGCGTTGGCAGCTGATTCTTCAATTTCTGGTCGAAACCGTGGTAATTGCCTTTTTTGCGTTGGGAGTTGGCTATATTGGCCTGGTCTTTATTCAGTCGACGGTGCATGTCCGGTGGCTGCATTGGGAGGTTCAAAATGTTGCTTTGTTATGGACCTCTTTCGTCGTGTTTACTTTGCTTACCGGTATTTTGGCCGGAATATTGCCCGCCCGGATTTTGTCATCTTACGAACCTGTTCAGATATTAAAAGGGGATCTCGGTCCGGCTGGTTTCGGTAAAATCAGTTTTCGCAAATCACTGATCGTCGTGCAATTTGTCGTCGCGCTGGTTTTTATGACATTTACCGGCATTTCGAACAGCCAGTTTCAATACATGGCAACGGATAACGAGAACTTCAATCGCAAAAATATCATTAATATTCCGCTGACATCCGGTGATTTCAAACTCCTGTCAAACGAGATGGCCAAACAAGCTGATGTTGAACGGATAGGGTTGGCGTCCGCTATGCTTAACGAAGGAGCCGGAAAAGTTAAAATCGGTAAAGTAGGGTTGAAAGATGTCGTGAATCCTGTCCATGACGCCTATATTTATTCGGTTGATGCAGGTTTTATAGAGAACATGAAACTCAAATTTATCGCGGGGGAAAACATGCCAGCCTCGCAACAGGATACCGTATCCCATTTTGCAGTCATTAATGAAAGAGCTGTCAAAATGCTTGGCCTGGGCTCTGCTTCGGAGATCGTCGGGAAAACGATCAATTTAAATGAAACCCAGGTCCAGATATCCGGCGTGGTTAAAGATTTTTGCATCATGCGTTATGAACTTCCCGTTTCGCCTTTGATACTGGCCTATGATTCAAGGGAAATAAAAGTTCTGTCGCTTAAAATTGCAGAAGGGGCTTCGCAGGAACAAGTTACGGCTTCGTTGTCAAAAATCTGGAAGAAATTTCATCCGCATGAATCATTTGTATATTCCTGGTACGAAAAACAACTTTATGATGATTATGCAGAAAACGGTGACCAGCAGTTAACGCGCATCATCGTGTTCATTGTCTTCGTGATTGCGGGCATGGGGCTGCTTGGCATGGTCACGTATACAACGGAAAAGCGCACGAAAGAAGTGGGTGTAAGAAAGGTCATGGGAGCCAGTGTTCTGCAAATTATGAGTCTTCTATCCGCTGGTTTTGTGAAGCTGATTTTAATTGCATCAGTCATTGCCATGCCGCTTGGCTATTTTCTGGGCTCACTATTTCTGAATATTTTCACTTATCACACGAAACTGGGACCGCAGGTATTTTTCGTGTGCATCGGTACTTTGCTTTTGATCGGACTGTCCACAATTGGTATTCAATCCTATCGTACTGCTTTAAGCAATCCTGCCAAAACGTTAAGATCTGAATAGTTTATTGATTAACTGAGTTTTGAGTTCAAAAAAATAAGCCAAAGTGATTTCTCGTCACAAGATTTTGATTCGGGAAATCACTTTTCTTTTTCTCGGAAAAAGAAGCTATTTTAGTCAGCTTGCCAGCGAAAATGTATGCAGTCCGGGATTCTAAAATAAAATATCATGGCAGATTATCAGGTAAAAGTGATTGAGGTTAAAAATGTAACCCATAATGTACATTCTTTTACGGTGGAAAAGCCGGAGGGATTTAGTTTCAATCCGGGTCAGGCGACGGACCTCTCCATTTTGAAAGACAACTGGAAGGATGAAAAGCGGCCATTTACCTTTACATCGATACCTGAAAACCCTACACTGGAATTTACAATCAAATCTTATACCGATCACGACGGCGTGACCAACCAACTGACACAGGTAAAACCCGGCGATATTTTTGAAATAAGCGATGCCTGGGGAGCCATTGAATATAAGGGTGAAGGCGTTTTTCTGGCTGGCGGAGCTGGGATAACTCCCTTTATTTCCATTTTCAGAGCGTTGTATTTGGCGGGAAAAATTGGCAGCAACCGGCTGTTTTTCTCAAACAAAACGACGGCTGACATCATCCTGAAAGAAGAATTTGAAGAGATGCTGGGATATAACTTTTTTAATATTATTTCGTCCGAACAGGTCGACGGTTATGCGCATGGGCGGATCACCAGAGATTTTCTTCAAAAGCATATTGAGGATTTTAGTCAGCCGTTTTATGTCTGTGGTCCGGATTCTTTTACAACCTCAATTTTAGAGGCGTTGCAGGAGCTTGGCGCGAAGCCTGATACGTTGGTGTTTGAAAAATAAAACGACAGATCACTTTCATGAGAGGAGGGCAGGTTTACATTTCGATCAGTCCGTGTTTCATGGCAAAAACGACAAGGCTTACCGAGTTGGCAACTCCCGTTTTTAACAGCAGGTTTTTACGGTGTCCTTCCACGGTGCGATAGCTTATAAAAAGTTCTTCCGCGATTTGCTGTGTGTTTTGTCCTTTGCATATTAAACGTAAGACATCCATTTCACGGTCTGTTAAAACGATGTTTTCAGATTCTATGACTGTGCTTTTTTTGAGGTTTTTCCGTTGCCCCATTTGCAGCGCCTCCCTTAATACCGCCGCAATTTCGTCATCCATATAATGCCCTTTTGAATAAACCTGATCAATGGCTTCTACCAGTTTTCGCTGGTCAATGTCCTTGGGCAGATATCCGTGCACGCCGATCTTCATCATCTGGCGAATGTAGTCATGCGAATAATTCATCGAAAGAATAATGATTTTCATATCCGGATAATCGTGGCGTATAATCACACTCGCCTGCTGACCGCTCATGCCCTTCATGTTCAGATCCAGCAGCAGAATATCAGGCATTACGGAAGACAGTTTTTCAAACATTTCCTCAGCCGATGCAGCTTCAAAAACAACATCGTAGTGATTGAATTTTTTCAAGATTTGAATCAGCCCCTGCCTGAACAGGGTGTGGTCGTCAATAACAGCTAATTTTAAAGTATCCATGTTGATAAAAATCGTTGAGTTATGCGGTAAGCGGAATGATAATTTTGATCTCTGTACCCGTTTCCGGCGACGAGTTTACGGATAGTTGCCCATTAATCAGTCCCGCGCGGATCTTGATTCCACTCAGGCCCATCGAAGTGGTTTTTGTGAGGTCCGTTTTTTGGTAATCAAAACCGGTACCGTTGTCAGAAATCGATAGCGTCAGTTGCTGCTTTTCCTGTGTCAGGTTTACTTCAATCAAGCTAGGATTTGCATGTTTTAATGCATTGCCCGTCGCTTCCTGAATGATCCGGTATAAGCCAAGCTCAGTTTCTTTTTCCAGCGTCGCATCCAGATCAATGTAACATTCGGTACGGATTCCGCCTGCCTGAATTCTGGTCATGAGCATGCGAATTGCCTGCTGAAACCCGAAGTTTTCTAAAATCAGCGGCGACAGATTCTGCGCAATTTGCCTGATATCCTGAACAATATTGCCAATGATGCCGTTTGCATCACCGGCCAGCTGGATCATTTCCGTCGGAGAAGTTTCATATTGTATCTGGCTGATATAAAGTTTTGCAGCGGAAAGTGAGACGCCGATCTCGTCATGTAAATCTCTTGAAATTCTTTCCCGTTCATTTTCCTGGGAGCGGACGACAAGGCTGGTCAGGTTTTTCTGATAAGCCAGTTCCTGATCCTGCATATCTTTTTGCTGACGGTATAACTTACGCTGATAGAGCATAATAAACAGGACAATAGCCAGTGACAGAAAAAGAGCAAAGGCCAGGCCTCCAAACAGCAGGTGGGCAAATTCTAATTCTCCGGGCTTTTCCATAGGGCGAAAGTGTAGATCAGGTATAATACGCAATTTAAAGATGCATGGATAATCCAGATCTGGTAATTCAGTTTTTGAGAATATTGCAGTATAAAATTAATAAACAGGAAAATGAAGAAATTTCCCGCGAAAAAAATCAGCAAACCGGTTGATACGCAGAACATCGGTACCGACCATAAATTAGACAAAGGCTGGTTTACATACAATTTGTAATAGTAAAAAAGAATAATCGAGATCAGTACCATGCTTTCCAGTAATCTGCCGCTGTTATCGATCAGATTGATCCGGCTTGAAACCTGAAGTGTTTTATAACTGACGTAAGCCGTGAAAAATAAAATAAGCCAGATTTTTATTTTGGAAAGGAATTTGTTTTGCAGTTCCATGCTGTAAATCCATATCAGAAAAGCAAACTCAACGCTGACGTAGACAGGCCATAAAAACAGATTGGAAATTTTGTAAAGCCAGAGAATTCGGGAAATTGACTCGACGACAAGTGCGAAAAAAATGAGCAGGCTTAAAAGTTTTAAAGTAGGGTCAAGTTTTTTGAATTTGACCGCGCCGGTTATGGACGCGATGAGTATGGGCAAAAAGGCAAAGAAAATAATAAGCTGTTCGCTCGAATAATGCATGGTCTATGCTGGAAATCGTGGGTTAGATGAGATTGTTGCCGCCAAAATATACAAACCGGCATAGGGAATTGAAATTATGGCGGCAACGAAATATATTATATTAACAGGTTCTTGGGCAAGGAGCTGTCAGGTCATAATATGGGTCGGGATCGCCCTGCAAATTCACTTCGGATGAGCCTGCTTTTTGCGCATGAAGCACAACGCCGAAAGTTGAAGTAACTTCTTTTGTTGTAAGATAGTTTACACCATAATATTCGTGAAGTACAAAAACGACGTTGATATCCGGTGCCGTCTGGAATGTAAATAGTGTTTCAATAAACTCCTTCAAAGAATAATTATACCCTCTGGTGAAGCCATAAGGCGTAATGAAGTTCTTGTTGGTAACTTGCCCGGCTCCTGCTGTTACAAGCCAGTTTTTTTTCCATTGCTTGATTAGTTCGGCAGGAACTTTTCCTTGCTCGCCAAGTGCTGCGTCCGGTGTGTAATAGGTTTTTCTGCTGGGAACATAATAAGGCGTCATGATCGTGCCGGTGCTGTCTGTTCCAAAAAGGATAATTTCGAACCCATTGGTTTCCGGGTTAAGTCCAAATCTGACTTTGATGGTGCTTACGCCTGTTGTTGACAGAAGTGAGCTCATGTTGTGGCTGTCAAAAACCACGCCGGAAAGAATCTGCTCCCCGTCTTTGAAAAAATTGAAAGGGTTGGGATCAAATTCCAGTTTCTGCCAGGCGAACGCCCAGTTTTCAAAAATCTGTTCAGAAATGAGCTGGGCCGTCGAGCTAATGTTGGTCATAATGAAATAGGGTTTACAGTATTCCTACCGTTAAAGTGGAAAAATTAAACAGGGAAAAAATATGATCTGAAAGTGTGTGAAAAATGGTGTCACGGACGAAGAAAACGATACAAAAATGTCCAGGCTGATTGGCCGGCTAATGTATGTCAAATTATATAATTCACCAAAAAAAGGATGTTTATTTTACTTTTTGGTTACATACCCCCCGTAAAACACGTGTTTTTGAAAACGCGTGTTTTACGGCTTAAATACGGGGCCATTTCAGCGGAACTTTGAGGTGTCAAAAGGCAGGAAAACGATATGAACTTATTCTTTTAGACTCTTTAAAACATGAAAACTAAAACAGTAAAAGAAATTTACAATCCCCGTAGCGTCAGTCATTCAAAATCTGATCGTGTGGGAGGGCTTTCTTTTACAATTTCGGTTTTATTCCGGGCGTGTATAACTGATGTCCTGATTTTACTTAACACTCAGCGTATTGGAGTAGTTACCCGCGCTTATGATACGGGGTATTGAATTTATGACAATGTTAGCAAATGACACACTTGGGCAGCTTTTTACGGTTCCTGAAAAGGATTGGACTGTGATCAATAAAAGGGTAGGTGAGGCCGCTGCGGTTGCTAGTGTGACAGGCTATATTGAGCAATATATACCCGAATTTCCGTTGCTGGTCAGCGTGTGTGATGTATGGAAAAATCAAACCTATGATAGCCTTATCAGACAATCGGCAGGTATTATTCTGTATGCACGAAATGCGGCTGAGGATTTTGCCAGTCTTTCAGATTTAATAAAAATGATGGACAATTCTTCGGACGAGCTTTCGGATAATATCAAACAACAGGTTTGGGCGCTGTTGAAAAAATTGAATGAGCGTACCGTTTTCTTCAGTAAACCAATGGAAGAAATTGAAACCGATATCAGCATTTTTCTTTCGGTAAATGAGGATGTTGACAGGCAAATTTCCCGATACAAGGATAAACTTGGCATATTTTGGGAGCCATTTGAAGATGTGATTCCCGAAATTAACCTCGCAGCAGGAATAATGGGACAAGGATGGCGGGATCTTTCGCAAAAATTGCAGGAGTTTTCACAATCAGGGCTAAATATAACTTTACCGCTGTTAAAAGAGCTCGATATTGAAACCGCGCTCGTCTATTGGCAAAACCTTGAATCGGATGCCAGAATTTTTCGGGCAGTGGCCGAACGGCAAAAATTTTACTGGGATTAACAGAGCACAATCTCATCTGTGTTAACTGGCAAACCAGAAATTTACATGTTTATAAATCATTTGTTGCACTGTGCACACCACACACGCATTATCATTAAAGAGCTTTTTCCCTCCTCCTAAATAAGTTACGTCAGGCTGACCGGAACCCTGGCCCAATAACACTCAACGTCAATTGTGCCAGGTTATACGGCATTTAAAAAGTCCATTCCATTGCAATTGCGGTGGAATGGCTTACTAAGTTTTCAGGTGAACGCATGCAGAAAAGAGCCGTTTGGTTATTCAAGTATCTTGTAATGAATTTGTTAAAGATTGTTCATTGACATTGCTGGAAAGTTGCGAATGCTTGTGGCATTTCTCTGCGTAAAAATTTGTAGAAAATTAATAGAACAAATTCGATCGTTAAATAAGTTTTTTGATGATAAATAGTAATATTTTACTAATATTGGTTACTCATTAGAACTCGACCCGAATCTTAAACATTCTTACGTTAAAATTATGATACTTAGCAAGATCAACTGTTTCCAGAGCGTATCTTTAAGTCTTTGTTTCAGCCTCACCTTTATGCATGGTAAAAGGATATTGACCTGAATATTCCCGGTAAAGTTTCATAAGATATAAAGTATCAATAAGCGGCATTTTTGCTTGTTTTTTGAATGCACTGCTAGTTCTTTTCGGATTATTACCCGTATGCGATTTCCTGAATCTGAGTTTATAATTACCTGTAATATTTTCAATAACCCTTTCAAATTAACTACCGTATACTATGGCAGAACCGTTCCTATCCGAGATTAGATTAATGAGCTTTGTCTTTGCCCCCAAGGGCTGGGCATTGTCTAATGGGCAATTGTTGCCCATAAACCAGAACCAGGCGTTGTTTTCGCTTTTGGGAACCACTTTTGGTGGAGATGGCCGTGTGAATTTTGCATTACCTGATTACCGTGGCCGTGCACCGATTCATGTTGGGTCAGGGCATACGTTGGGTGAAAGAGGAGGAGAGCAGGCGCATACGCTGAGCATATCAGAACTCCCGACGCATACACACGTTTTGAATGCGCGGGATACCGGATCATCAGACGCTAATGTTAATGTGCCGGCGGGGAACCTCTTTTCAAATTCCAAGCCAAACAATCTTTACCAGAACACGACCAGCGGCCTTACACCCACGGCCGGCGTGTCAAACGTTGGGGGAAATCAGGCTCACCTTAACATGCAGCCGTTTCTGACCATTTCATTTTGCATCGCGTTGCAGGGAATTTTTCCTAGTCCGAATTAAAATTAAGCCCGGTTCTATCTTTCAAAATTAACTATCAGAAATAAATGGCACAGCCTTATGTAGGAGAAATCAGAATATTTGCCGGAAATTTTGCTCCGGCCGGCTGGATGTTCTGTGAAGGACAATTACTTCCGATATCGGAAAACGAAACGCTTTTTCAATTAATAGGTACCACCTATGGTGGTGACGGAGAAAGTACTTTTGCTATGCCTGACCTGCGCGGCAGGTTACCTATCCATCAGGGAAATGGTTTTATTCTGGCGGAGACCGGAGGCGCTGAGGAAATTACGCTTACTATCAACCAGATACCTGCGCATAACCATCCGGTGATGGCGTCACCGAACATTGCAAATTCGGCTCAGCCGGCGAATGAAGTGCTGGGGACGGCATCATCGGTTTCGATGTATTTTAACGAACCGCCTGCGGGAGCGCCGATGAATGTGGCAAGCATTTCGGCTACGGGAGGCAGCCAGCCTCATACGAACTTTCAGCCATACCTTTGTGTGAATTTTATCATTTCTCTTTTTGGTATCTTCCCGTCTCCAACCTAAGGCTTTCTTAATGCCGTCCGGGGACTTATTATACTTTAACCTTAATCAATATTATGGATCCTTTTGTAGCTGAGATAAGAATATTTCCTTTCAATTTTGCGCCCAGAGGATGGGCTTGGTGTGACGGTCAGCTGTTGCCGATCTCACAAAATACAGCGTTGTTTTCTTTGCTGGGTACTACTTATGGCGGGAACGGGAAATCGAATTTCTCCTTACCTGACTTGCAGGGAAGATCACCGATGCACCCTGGCCAGGGCCCTGGCTTGTCGTTACATGATCTGGGGGAGACAGGTGGCTCAGAAACAGTAACGTTACTGGAATCTGAAATACCCTCTCACTCACATGCTGTTGGTGTTTCACCAGAACCGGGAGAGGTAAAAACGCCGACCGGCAACACAATTGCCAGGTCAGTAGGTGGAAATATATACGTTGCCGGTAGCCCGAATGTTATAATGAATGGTGCTTCACTCGCTCCATCGGGCGGTGATCAGCCTCATAATAATTTGCAACCTTATCTGACGACCTATTTTTGTATCGCCTTGCAAGGAGTTTTTCCACCAAGAGGATAATCAAAACGGATACTGACGGAATTTTTATTTTAAGAATAATCAATGACGCTTAAGCTCACAAACCCTTCTCTTTTTCTCAGGCCGATTGCGGAGAAAGACATGCCTTTGCTGCTGGAAATGTATGCCAGCACGCGAAAGGAAGAAATGGAAAGGGTAACCGACTGGTCGGAAATAATGAAAACGGAATTTATTTCCGGCCAGTTTCGTGCACAGCACGAACATTATCAGAGGAATTATCCAGGAGCATACTTCTGGGTGATCGAACTGGACAAAAAACGAATCGGACGTTTATATCTGGATACGAATTATCAGTCCAAAGAAGTCAGGATCATTGATATTACCATTCTTCCTGAATTCAGAAACCGTAAGATAGGCGGACAAATTCTTTCCGATCTTATGGCCAAGGCGGCGGAATTGCAAAAACCTTTGCGTATTCATGTCGAATCCTTCAATCCCGCTAAAAACCTGTACAACAGGTTAGGGTTCAAAAAAATAAGTGAAACAAACGGAGTATATCATTTAATGGAATGGAAACATACGATCTAAGTAAAATAACCTCTGCCGATTTTAGTAAACATCTGGATCAACCGATAAAGATCTATTTTTCAGAAACAGTTGCTGCTGATGCCAGAGTTGTTAAAGTGACAGATCTTGACAGTTATTCTCCATTGGAAAGAGGAGCATTTTCAGTTGTTTTACAGACAGTTGAAGACAAATCGCACTACCCTCAGGGAGTTTATGTGGTCGATCATCCGGAAAACAAAAAGCTTGAAGTTTTTTTGGTGCCGATCGGTCCAGGTCAAAATGGAATGAAATACGAAGCCGTTTTCTCATGATTATGTCAGGGGTTATCAGCAGGGAACTTCTTTCTTTACTCAATAAATAAAACATGAAAAACTTTTACCTATTTCTCGCAGGGGTTGCCTTGCTTGCATCGGGTGTGCCATTCCTCAACAATACTAAAGATGGTTTTCTTTACGACGTATTGGTATCCGATAAAGCAGAAAAGCCAGCGGAGGTTGCTATTAAACAGCTTCCCTATTCACCCTTAACAAAAAGCAGGCTAAAAAGCCGTGCTTTGCTTGTGCCAACTATTTCGGCTACCAACGTTTATGCTTTAACCAACGACACCGGATTGCCTGGTGCTTCGGCTGGTGACGAGCTCGAATACACCGTGACAATCAGCAACAGCGGCACGGATGCAAGCGGAGTTTCGTTCACAGAAACAATCGACCCAAACACAACTTTGGTGGCGGGTTCTGTAAAAGTAAGCCCTATTGCAGTCAATGAAACCTATTCAACAATTGGAAATGCTGGTTTAAATGTGCCTGCGGCGAATGGTGTTTTAGCCAATGACATAAGTCCCACGGCGGCAACTTTAAGTATCGCAGGTTCCACCACGATCGCAACGTCGGAAGGCGGGTCGGTTACAATGAACCTCACAACCGGCGCCTTTGTCTACGAGCCGAAGGCGGGTTTTACGGGAGCTGATACCTTTACTTATACCTTGCAGAATGGCTCAGGACTTACCTCAACGGCTACCGTTACGATCAATTCCAGTGGTATGATCTGGTTTATCGATGATAATGCAGCACCTGCTGGTGCTAACGGAACCTTTGCGAAGCCTTTTCCTTCCTTTGCAACTTTTCAGGCGATTAATACCAATGTCGGATTTGGTGCCAAAACCGGGCACTCTATCTTTATTTATTCCGGTAATTATGATGGCACACTTACGCTACTTGCAGACCAAAAAGTAATCGGGCAGGCTGCGGGACAGTCCCTTAGTGCGATTGTGGGCATAACGATTCCGATTGGTGGCCAATTGCCAGGTACTGGTGGAGGGGCTCCTGAATTGACAAGTTCAGGCAGTGCCATCACGATATCTCAAAACAATACGATACGCGGGCTTAACATTGGCAACACTGCGGCGAATAAAATATTCGGGGTGAGTTATGGAACGCTAACGCTCAATGAAATGTCGCTGACAGGGAATGGCCGTGCGCTTAACCTGTCTACGGGTACGCTGAATGCGACGCTTACGACTTTATCAGCAACGGTAACAGGCAGTACTTCGGGAATAAATGTAACCGCAACAAACGGTACGTTGACGGCTACTTCCGGCTCTATTTCGGCAGGTGCAGCCAGCGCAATTAATATATCCGGGAAAGCGGCTAACGATCGCCTGACACTTAACCTGCCTTTTACAACGGTTTCATCAAACGGAGCTGTCAAAGGTGTATCGGTCTCGAATACGACTGGAACCTTCCAGATTACAGGAACTGGTACGACGTTGGGATCCGGCGGGACGATTCAGAATATTTCGGGGCGTGGGCTGGAATTTATTAATGCAAACGGCATTACACTCAAAAATATAAATCTTACCAATGCCAATACGGCCGAGGGGACTGTACCAAGCAGTGGCGACAATACCAACAGTAATGCGGCTTTGCATGCGAATAATGTAACCGGCCTGACGATGGACAGGATCATTGTTACAGGTACTACTGTTCAGCAGGGATTCAATCTGACAGACGTTACGACACTTACGCTGTCCAATAGCTCTGTTGCCTCGGCAGGGACGGCGAATGTACCTGAAGAGGGCTGTATCTATGCTGTGAATACGATGGGTACAAACACGATTACGGGTTGTACTTTTTCCAATTCGGGAGGGCGGATTGCTTATTTTAGAAATACGAGTAAAAACCTGGATTTACTTACGGTAACCGGCTCAACCTTTCAAAATGCAGCAAACAGTGCGGGACTTTTGTTTGAAGGATATGGAACTGCGGCGATGAATCTTAAAGTTACAGGCAACAGCCAGTTCCTTGCCTGCCAGACCGACGGTGTGGAAGTATATGGAAACGAAAACGCGCAAATGGTTGCCGATATACGATCAAGCGTGATGAATAATCAGGGGAATTCGGGTAAGGGAATTGATATTGCCGGTTCCGGTTCTTCATCGGTTAAGTTTAACGTATCGGGTAATACGGCTTACGGAAAAAATGGTACAGCCATTAACATGTTTGCCAATACCAATGCGACCCTTGAAGGAACGGTTGAAGCTAATACCATCGAGAAAAACGGTGGTGGTGGTTCAGGGATTTTCTTTGATGCAGAGGGGGCTACGGCTAAAGGTATTATTAAAATTCATAACAACGTTGTTAAAAATATCGAAGCGGATTATGGAATTGGTGTTTCTGTAAAATCAGTCAATACAACCAGAAGCGATGTAACCATATCTAATAATACCGTTAATGTGGTTAATTCAAATGCTTTCTGGAATATTGATGTAAATGCCGTTGGGTCCTATCCTAACAATAAAGCCAAGGTTTGTGCCAATGTTTCGGGGAACAACGCTTCGGTCAACAACGGTACTCTGATGAGGACGCGCTCCGGGCTTGCAGGAGGTACGGAGGTGATTTTGCAGGGAAATGCAGCGAGCTCTCCTGCCATTTGGAACCTGACGAACACACCGAACGGAGCAACATCCTCAAATGTTCTTCAGAGCGGAGCTGGTACATTTACTTTTAACCAAAATTGTACGACACCTGCCGCAGTCAACCTACGGGTTGCCGCTCCGGAAGAAACGGCTGAAAATGCGAGAAAATCTGCTGTTGATTCATCGTTGGCTCAAAAATCTATTGAGACAGTAACCTCCGTTGCTGCACCAGCTGAAATCAGGACGAATGAAATATTAGATGAAGCGGTTTCGTATGAAACTGCCAGAACCGAAGCTCCGCTTGCGGGTGAAACTGTGACCGTCAATGGATCAGGATCGGGTTTTGCGATTCCGGCTTCTAAAACTGTTACCATTAAGTTTAAAGTTGTAATCAATGCCAATATCCCGGTAGGTACCTGTCTTGTTTCTACGCAGGGAACGGTAAGCGGAACTGGCTTCACTTCTGTACTTACGGATGACCCGGGCAAACCTGGCGTTGCGAACCCAACAGATACTCCGGTTACTTCTGCTCCTGTTATCACTTGTCCGGCTAATTTGTCGGTGAGCCCTGATGCGGGAACCTGTACATCATCGCAGTCACCTGTTGCTACTGCACAAGGCTGTCCTGCTCCAACCATTACCTATCGTGTGGCGGGTAACCTGATTACATTCCCTTATGTTTTCCCGTCGGGTGTAACAACCGTTCAAGCGACAGCAGCGAATGGTATCGGAACCAATGCTGTTTGTTCATTTACAGTAACGGTGACGCCTACGCCAGCTCCGGTTATCAGTCAGAATCCGGTTGCGAAGAGCATTTGCGTTGGTGGAAATACAACATTTACTGTGGCAACAGCAGCACTCAACGTAACCTACCAATGGCAGAAAAAACCATCTGGCGGAGCTTTTGCAAACATTACGATCGGCCAGAATGCAACTGCTACTTCGGCTACCTTGTCGCTGTCGAATGTTCCGTTTGGTGATAACCTGTCCGAGTACAGATGTATCATCACAAATGCATGTACCAATGCAAGTACTTCAGATCCTGCGTTACTTACGCTTAATCAGGTTACTGCATCCTCGTTGACTGGTACGACCAGTGTAGAAAAAGGAAGTGCTCCGGTTCCTGTAACATTTGGTGCGACGGGTGGAACTTTGCCTTATGCGTTCAGTTACAAGATTAACAACGGACCTGGCCTGACTGCATCGACTACTGGTGGTCAAAGTACTGTAATTGTTAATCAGCCAACTACCGCAGAAGGTGCATTCGTTTATGATCTGACAATCGTAACGGATAACCAGGGTTGTACCTTCACTCCTTCGCCAGCTCAGTCTGCTACCGTGACAATTACACCGCCGTTGCCGGTTACGTTGGTTGACTTCACTGCATCAAAAGAAGAGAAATCTGTTTTATTGCAATGGAAAACAACCTCTGAAACAAATAGCGAGAAGTTTGATATTGAGCATAGCCAGGACGGTAAAAACTGGAATGTAGCTGGTACCAGACAATCAAAAGGCGAAAGCACGGTGATGGTAAAATATTCTTTCACGCATAACGAACCGACTTCTGGTGAGAATCTCTATCGTCTGAAAATGATTGATAAAGATCAAACCTACGCTTACAGCCGTATCGTCAGCGTAAGCTTCGACAATCTGATCAAATCGATACTTTATCCGAATCCGGTTACAGATCACTTAATCCTGGACAGCGCTGACTGGACTAAGGTGTCTGCCGTTGAAATCCATAACCTTGCCGGAAATCTGGTGTACAAATCTGGCAAGACTGTTTCGAAAACGATTTCGGTAAAAGATCTTCCGGTGGGTATGTACATTGTCTCAGTTATTCAGAAAACAGGCGAAGTGGATACACATAAGGTGGTCGTAAACAGATAGATTGGTTTTTGATATACGATTATCGCTTAAAACAATTGAGGCAGGGAGAGTGATCTTCCTGCCTCAATTGTTTATAATGTGACCTTTTATTTATTCAGAAATCACCGGCAGCACGATGGAAAAGATGGTTCCCGTATCGGATTCAGACTGTGCTGTGATTGTCCCGCCGTGGTTTCTGACAATTTTACGGCAATAGGCCAGCCCGACTCCCTTTCCCTCCGGCACATGTTCATGCGGTAGCTGCGAGAAAATGTCGAATATTTTTTCCAGTTGAGATTTTTCAATTCCGATACCATTGTCTTCCAGGCGGATTTCAGCGTATTTTACGTCCGGCTGCTCGGCAAGGTCATGATCTGTGTGTATCAACGGAATGGATTTTGTCCGGATCTGTAAATGTAATGGTTTGTCTTTTTTTGAAAACTTAACTGCGTTATGGATCAAATGATAGAACAGCTGTTCTATTTGTAACGGAATCCCCTGAATCTGCGGCAACAGATCCGAATCAAATGTGGCATTCTTTTCGACCAGATTATCACTTAGCTGTACCCAGACATCGGCCATGACCTTGTTCAGGTCAACTTTTTCAAATGATTTTTTCTGATAATCCAGGTCTGAAAAATCAGACAGATCTTTTATCATCATTGAAAACCGTTGCGCACTGGAGTTGATCTTTGAGGCGAAATCTCTGGTTTTGAAATTGTCATTGGTATCGGCCGCATTAACAAGCATATTGCTGAACATCCTGATCTTACGCAGCGGTTCCTGCAAATTATGGTCAGAAATGTAACGGTACTGGCGGTTTTCGTCCATCGAATCTGTCAATTGCCGGCTGAGTTCTTTAACCGCAACATTGCTTCGCTCCAGCAAGTCCGCACTTTGCAGATGAAATGAAATCAATTCCACGAAGAGGCTAAACATGCCAATTATTTTTGGATTGTTCAGTTCGGCAGGATTAGGGTCAATGGCGCAAAGTGTGCCAAAAAAATCTCCGTTCTTTTTGATGATCGGGAATGAAATATAACTCTGAAGTCCGTAAATTTTTGGTGTGTGGTGATTGCGATAGAGGTCACTTGTATCGACATGATCAATAACAACGGCCTCACGCATATCACGGATTTCGTTGCAAATGGTTGTTTCAATTTTAAGCTCGCCCCCGGAAACAAGGCCAAAGCCAACTTCGTCCCTTACGTCACAGGCAATCCATCTGTCCTGAGTAACTCTCGCAATCGCCGCAAATCCCATGCCGGTCGCCCGGCATATCACTTCCAGCATTGTCGGAACAATCGGAATTTGCTTTATATTTTCAATGTCTAATGCTAAACTAGCGTCAGTATATTTCATTTTTGTCAAGTCTTTGATAACAGCACTTTTCAAATATAGAAATTAACCGAAGAATAATATTTGTTTTGTCTAGCCGTTTGCCTGTACGGGCGTCATTTTCCCGGAAATATACATACGAGCCTCTTCTTCGTCACCCAGCCATGGAAATAAACCTGCGGGATTATTAAATCCGTTCACAAAGTCGGAGGCAATTTCAGGTTGTTGGATGGCTGCCTGAAGAATATCCACAACGTATGGCGCTGGCGGTGACAGGAAAATATCGCAGAACCGGTTAACATGTTTAGAATATTCCCAGAATTTGTCAAAAGTCTTGTTCATCCATGCTGCATCGAATGGCTTGTCCCCATGTTTAATTATTTCCTGCGCATATAAATTCGCCATTTTGGTTGCATTATTACCTCCCTGACCAACGATAGGATCATTTAAAATAACAGTATCGCCAATGCCCAAAACGGATGAGGTAGAATTAAGATGTACAACAGGTTTCCGCACAATGGGAGTAAATGAACCCTTTAAAAAAGCATCATCGCGGATAATATCGGCATTTTCAAACGCCTGATATCGCCAGGGCAGAAGAGATCGGAGCATTTCTTTTGATTTTTTCAGAAGTTCCGTGCCGGATTTAGCATCATCGAAGATATCCATTGGGCCACCAGGGATACTCTCAATCAGCAAAAATGCACATTGAATATCATCTTTCTGATAAAAGGGAGCTGTAATAATTTCTCCCGCTCCCATAACCGCGTCAAGCGTGATCGATGTGAATTTTGTTTTTTCAGGATGTTCAAAATTATTGATATGTAGCTGGACAAGCTTGCGGGCCGGTTTTTCGTGGGTCGACTTATTATCATCTCTTTCAAAAAGTTTGGCAAGGGGCCCTTTTCCTGACGATACCACTACCAAATCAAACTGTTCTGTGCAGGCAAGCAAATCCGACGGCGTGGTGTCACTCACAATGAATTTGCCTCCATTTTTTACAAACAATTTAATCCATTGATAAAATTTCAACCGCTGATCGATTGACACGCCGGGCTTGCTGGTTTTGGAGTTAATGCTGAAAGCATAATTCCCGTCAGGCGTCCCAAAATTAATATTGAAAGCAGTCGAATGGCAGGCCGTATCATTCCATAGATCCAATCCCAGTTCTTTTTCCAGAAGCAATGAGTCGTTGAATAAATATGTGGCGCCGGTCGGCGGTCCGTTAAATATTTCTTCGGCGGTCCGTTCAGAAACGATGGTGACGTCGTAGCCGCTCTTTAAAAGTCTGATGGCAAGGTGCAAGCCCGATTGTCCGGCTCCCATGATTGCTATTTTTCTCATCCTGATATACAAATTTGGGTTCGTTTTTATGTAGGTAAAGATAAGGTTCGTTAAAAAGTGAGTTTATAAGCAATCATTAAAAAGTATAAAAAATTATAAAAATCGGGATGGTTGGTTATTTCTTGATGGTGCTGAATACTAACTTTGTGTACAGTGGTCAATAAGAGGGGTTTACAATGCAAAATCATGTTAAGATGATACAGATTCCAGGTTATGATATCGTTGAAGAGATTGGAAGGGCACCTTTTAAACTAATGGTAAGGGCTATTCGTACCGAGGACTCTGTTGCTGTTATTTTGAAAATAGCACTGACCTCGGATCCGGAATCCTCTGTGTACAAAGAAATGGAGCACGAATTTTCCGTTAGCCATGTCCGCTTGTTCGATAACATTCTGAACTACACAGGTAAAATAAGGCTGGAAAACTACCTGGTACTGGAATTAAGTGATTTTACAGGCAAAAACCTTAGTCAATATATTGAACAGGAAATTCCGCTAAGAGCCGCATTAAGCATAGCGAGTTCTTTGGTTCAAATTGTATCTGAATTGCACTATAATGGTATTCTGCACCGGGATATAAGACCGGAAAATTTCCTGATCGATCTGGATACACTTGATATCAGACTGACTGATTTGAAATTCTCCTGTCAACTTGGGAAAGAAGATTGTATATCGGAAGTTGTAAATAATAATCTGATTTCATTTGAATACATTTCTCCGGAACAGTCGGGACGGATGAGCCACAAGGAAGATTACAGGTCAGATTATTATACGCTTGGTATTGTGCTTTACAGACTTTTTGCGGGGAAATTACCTTTTGAAAATGCGGATCACAATGAACTGATGCACGCTCACATGGCTAAGCAAGCCATAGCACCTTCACAAGTTAATGACAAGATTCCATCTGCCGTCTCTGATCTTATTTTGAAGCTGATAGAGAAAAAACCGGAAGGGAGATATCAAACGACAAAGGGAATTTTACATGACTTAAATCAATGTAAAAGCCAGTTGATGGTTTATGGTGAAATTGTACCTTTCCAGGTTGGACAATATGATCTGCGCGGTTTTTTTGAGATATCCAAGCAGCTTTACGGCAGAGAAAAAGAGATTGATTTTATTTTCTCGGCTTTTGAGAATGCCAAGTATAAGAATGAAATGGTACTCGTTCATGGGACGTCCGGTATTGGGAAATCTTCCCTGGTGCAACAGGTCAAAGACAGATTGGGAGAGAAAGAAGCTCTTTTTGTTACGGGGAAATTCGAACAATATGTGCAAAATATTCCGTTTGAAGCCGTAGTAAAGGCTTTTGAAGAGTTGATCTGTAAAATTTCCCGCGGAGATAGTTCCAGAGTTGCGGTATGGAAAAGAGCGATTCTAGAAGCGGTTGGTGATTATGGACAAGTGATCATTGAAGTAATACCTCAGCTCGAATTGATTACAGGCAAGCAGCCAGAGGTTCAGGCGCTCAATCCGGTTGAATCGCAGGTCAGATTTGTCAATGTTTTCAGCAGTTTCATTAATGTGTTTACAAAAAAAGACCACCCGCTGGTGATATTTTTGGATGATTTGCAATGGGCGGACGCTTCCAGTCTCAGATTTTTAAGTCGTGTTATGGAAGCTGTTGAAGGCCGTTACTTGTTTATTATTGGATCATACCGGGATAACGAGCTAAGTGAGGATCATCCGCTGGTTCATACCCTCGAAGAAATGCGGAAAGGAGGAAAGAATTTTCATCAGATTGGTCTCTCATCACTAAAAGTCAGTGAAATTTCAGCATTGGTTGCCGATACCTTCTCCTGCCCGCCTTATGCGGCACGTCCGCTCGCAGAAATAATTTTCACGAAAACGCTGGGCAATCCGTTTTTTATCTGCGAATCGCTGAAAACTTTATACAGGGAAAATCTGATATGTTTCGATGACAGGGTCAATAACTGGGTATGGGATATCACAGCGATATTGGGTTATTCGGATTCGAAAACTTCTTTGGAGTTACTAACCCACAGGATGAATCAGTTGCCCGAAACAGTCAGGCATACGCTATCATACGCATCCTGCATCGGACAGCAGTTTAATCTTGAATTATTGGCGGCGCTAAGTGATAAAACTCCGCAGGAAACGGCAGAAGAAATAAAGGAATTGATTGGTGCAAACCTGATAAATATTTCAAGTGAAAGGACAGCAGATCCTGATAGGTTTTTGTCCCGGGTTATTTACGGTTTTACGCACGATCAGGTTCAGCAGGCAGCCTATGCGCTGCTGACCGGGCATGTGAAAAGAGAATTGCATTTAAGTATCGGTTACTTTATGCTGGAAAGACTGTCTGCGAGAGAAACAGACAGTCAGATATTCGAAATTGTCAACCACTTGAATCACGGCGCAGGTACAGTTGAAGCGGATAAGGAAAGGTACAGATTGGCGGCGCTAAATCTCAAAGCGGGGAGAAAAGCAAAAATATCGGTGGCTTATCCGGTTGCATTGGAATATTTCAAAACAGGTATTAAGTTCCTGAGCGAGCAGGACTGGGATTATCAATATCAGCTGGTACATGACCTGCATACGGAGTGTGCAGAAAGTACATATCTTACCGGCGATCTTGAAGGCATGGAGGCGCTTACCGCAATAATCCTTCAAAATTCGATATCGATACAGGATAGGGTAAATACGTATCAGATTCAAATTCAGTCGCTTATTTTTCATGATAAGGGAGATCAGGCCATAAAACTTTCGCTGAATGTATTGAGGGAATTAGGTGTCAGCTTTCCCCAGCCTGTCGGTAACGTGCACATACTGGCAGCATATCTGAAAACCAGATGGAATATGCGGGGAATGAAAATAGAGGATCTCGAACAGCTGCCGCTGATGACGGATATTTCTGCATTGGCCGTGATGCGGATCATGCAGAGTATTACGGCGATTGTTTTCGTTCGCATTCCGTTGCTGTACCCTTTGATGGTTTTAAAAATGGTGAGTTTGTCCATCAAGTATGGTAACGCGCCCGAGTCAGCATTGACCTACATTACCTATGCAGCCATCGATAATGCCATTCGCGGGCAGAATCAGGCCTGTTATCAATATGGGAAAATGGCTTTGAAACTGCTGGAAAAGGTAGAAAGTCTGGCAGTGAGGGAGCGATCTGTTTTGATTTTTAACATCATTAACAGACCTGCCGGCGAGCACATCAGTCATTCGCTTGAACCTTTGAAGCGATCTTACAAAGTAGGAATTGAGTTGGGCGATATCGAGTATTGTATTTATTCTTCAAGTGCGTATTGCTTTTTTCTGCTTCTGTCAGGTAAAAATCTCAGCTGGATCAAGGAAGAAATGATTCATTATAACCATCTACCCAAGTCGTTTTCAGAACATCACAATTCAAATCAGAATGAGGCGCTGATACAAATTGTTTCCAATTTGCTCGGGGAAAATGAAAAACCTGTTGAGCTGAATGGGGTTTATTTTAATGAGGGAGAGAATTTTTCGGGGATAACAGCGCTCAACGAGCAATCCCGGGTTTTTACATGCTTTACTTATAAAATGATATTGTGTTATATGACGGGCCAATATGAGCCAGGCCTACAAAATGCCAAACTGGCTTTGTTATATATGGATAACGTAAAAGGGATGCTGTTTCAGCCTCTTTTTTACTTTTATTATTCCCTGTTAAATTTTACGCTGTTTTGCAATGATAAGTCACAAAAGCATTATTTAAAAACAGCGGTCACATACAAGGAGAAATCAAAAAAATGGGCTGATCAGGTGCCTGTGAATTATTTGCACCGTCAATATTTGCTGGAAGCGGAATATTTTCGGTGCACTGACAAAAATGATAAAGCGACATTGTTTTACGATAAGGCGATAAAACAGGCACAGGACAATAGTTACTGTCAGGATGAGGCATTGGCTAATGAGCTTTACGGGAATTATTGGATCAATAAAGGACAACATCGATTGGGTGACATTTACATCAACAGCGCAATTGAAGCGTATCAGAAATGGGGCTGCCTGCTAAAATGCGACCAGCTGAAAGCAAAGTACACCGACCAGACAGACCTGTCTGGTGAGTTTTTGAAAAGCGGATCCCAGTTACCAAAATCAAAGAATGCCAATATCCCCTCTATTGATCTGTCAACATTGATGAAGGCGTCAATGGCTATATCAAGTGAGGTTGTTTTTGCCAGATTGATGGATAAGTTAATGAAATTTGCCATTGAGAACGCAGGAGCGCAGTCAGGTTTTTTTATTCTCGATTGGGGCGGAAAGTTGTTCATCGAAGCAAGACAAACGGTGGAAGAACAGCAAAGCGATGTAAGGAAAATTCCTTTGGAAGAATCTCATCTGGTGCCCAGGAGTATTATTGAATATGTTTTTCAGACCCAGTCGGATGTTGTGTTAAATGATGCGAAAGCCGATGAGCAGTTTAAAGATGATCCAGTAATCATGGAGAGTGAAATTAAATCAGCGTTATGTATACCCGCTTTAAATCAGGGGAAAGTCGTTGGCGTCCTGTATCTTGAAAATAATCTTACCAGGGGAGTCTTTACCCAAGAGCGAACAGAGCTGCTCAAATTGTTATCCGGGCAAATTGCGGTCTCGATTGAAAATGCCATTCTATATGAAAAGCTGGAACAGAAAGTGGCCGTTCGTACAGCCGAGATTCAGGTGCAAAAGGAGGAAATTGAAAGGCAAAAATTACTGGTTGAAGAAAAAACCAGGTTTAAGGAGCAGTTTTTTGCCAACATGAGTCACGAAATCCGTACCCCCATGACGGCTATTATTGGCATGTCCGAATTGATTTTTGACACACAGCTTAGCGCAAAACAACTTGAATATGCTAAGGGAATAAGATATTCATCGGAAAATCTTTTGGCAATTATCAACGATATTCTTGATTACTCGAAAATTGAAGCCGGCAAGTTTTCGTTTGTTAACAAACCTTTTGATATCAGGGATCGCATGAATCGTCTGGGTTATGTACTGAAAGTGATCGCTGAGGAAAAGGGTATAGCACTTCACATTAACGTACATGAAGAAATAAGTGCGCAGTTGATCGGAGACCCTTTACGACTTCATCAGATTCTGCTGAACCTGGTGAGCAATGCCATTAAATTTACCGAGCACGGAGCGGTGTGGATAGATGTCAGCAGTCTTTCAATCAATGAGGAGTCGGAGGAACTTTTGTTTAAAATACGTGACACGGGTATTGGCATTGCTGAAGACAAGCTTCAATATATTTTTGAAACCTTTACAAGGATAGACGAAGATCTTAACAGCAAACAAACCGGCACCGGGCTGGGACTTTTTATCGCGAAGAGGCTCGTCGAGGAACAGGGTGGAAAAATGACCGTTACAAGCCAGTTGAAAGTGGGGACAGAGTTTTGTTTCAACCTTTCATTTGAGCCATGCGGCATCGGCAGTTCTGCTGAGGATGCAGACAGCGCTATTTACCTTTCGGATGTGAAAATTCTTCTGGTTGAGGACAATCTCTTTAATCAGGTTGTTGCCGAGGAAACGTTAAAAAAGATCATTTCAAACGTAGAAGTGACAATCGCTGACAATGGTCAGGTTGCGCTGGAAAAATTGGAAAATCAAACATTTGATATTGTTTTAATGGATGTAAAAATGCCTGTCATGGATGGATACAAGGCAACCAGAGCCATCAGAAGTGGAAGTAAGCAAAGCGATATCCCCATTCTCGCTTTTACCTCAAACGCTAACCCTGCCGAATCACAAAAGTGCAAAGAGGCCGGAATGAATGACTACATCACCAAACCCATTGAAGCAAAAAAGCTTAAATCCAAGATTAAAAAACTATTGGATATTCAAAAAGAAAAGTTTGCACAGTTGAACCCGGCACGATGATCAGCATGGGAATTCAGTGTCGTAAAATTTCCTGAAATCATCTTCGAAAATATCGATCATCTTATCCAGATTATGATAATCACCGTTGTCGACATTTTCTTCAATGTTCTTGACCTGCGTGGCAAAAGTTTCCAGTCCGAGATAATTAAATTGTGTTTTTAAGCTATGCGCAGCATTCGACAGCTCTTCCCATTGCTGCCGGATCAAAAGTGGTTTTAACGCTGCAACCTGTCCGCGCGATTGTTTCCTGAAAATTTCGACAAAACGATCCACCAGCAATTCATCCCCGTTCATCAGGTTTTTAAGAAAAAGCAAATCCATCTCCGCCGTCTTTATTTATTGATAAGCTTGTAGCCTTCCCCATGCAAATTCAGAATTTCTACCATAGGGTCTTCCTTTAAAAATTTCCGGATTTTACTCACGTAAACATTCAGGCTGTAACCCCTGAAATGCTCTTCGTCTCCCCAAATACCCAGCATGGCAATATCACGTGTAAGAACTTTGTTCTGGTACTGACAAAGTAATGTAAGCAGCTTGGATTCTATGGACGTAAGTTTGATGGTCTTATTCAAAACTGAAAGCTCACGCAGCTCAGAGTTAAAAACGGAGCTTCCAACCTTAAACTCGTTAACTATTTTTGTCTTTTCCTGGGCCTTAACCCTTTTTAAAATAACCCTGATCCGGAGATAGAGCTCCTCCATGCTAAATGGTTTGGTAAGATAATCGTCAGCACCAAGGGTCAGGCCTTTTATCTTGTCTTCCTTTAACGACTGGCCGGTCAGGAAAATAATCGGGACACATTCATCGATGGATTTTATTTCTTCGGCGAGCGTGAAACCATCGATTTTGGGCATTTTTACATCCAAAACGCACAAATCAAATTGGTTTTGTTTGAATGTTTCAAAACCTGCGAGTCCGTCATGTTTGAGTGTAACTTTACAGCCGCGCATTTCAAGATATTCTTTGGTTAGCTCGCTGTATTGTACTTCGTCGTCAATCAGAAGTATGTGCAAATCATCCATTATTCATAACGTTAAATAGAACACACAAAAAGTTCTATGTTCAAAATAACAGAATGTTTAGGACATCGGGAAGATTTTGCATAAACAATCCTCAACCTTTTTATTTAACGTATCGCATATTCTAATGTGTTGTAAATGAGTGACTTTGTTTTTTGTAAATAAAATTGGGTTGAAAATTGCCTTTTCAGCAATAATCAACCCAATTACCTTATGCTATATACGTAATTTTACTTATAACCCGGACTCAGAATTTTGAAATTCTTCGCTGTTAAAGCGGGATAAAGGAATTTTCAAACATTTGAGCTAAAACAGTTGGAGAGCTTATGTCGCTTTGTAATGAGTTGGCGAACACAGCTACCTGCACTTTTCCAAAATCAAAGATCATTGTTTCGCAATTGTCGCCAACACCTCTTTTCCAGTAATAGGCTCCTTTGGTTCCTACCAGCTTATTGTCAAATCCTAGCATCTTTGTTTTCATATTGGTAAGTGATGTAGCGCTGATAACCTTGTTTTTAGCAACGGCAGACTGGATTTTGCCAAACTCAGACGCACTGATGTACAATCCCGTCACGCCGCAGTTAAACCGATTGATCCCTTTTACAATACCCGGTTCCTCTCCATTTTTTGAAGGATACCCTTTGGTTGCCAGTGACGGACTGTACGTGCCGTTGTGGTCCCATGGCTGCCAGTCAACCAATGTTGGTGTGTTCAGTCCCGCAGGTGTAAATACGTTGGTTCTGACAAAGCTGCGGAAATATGATCCGTAATCCACAAAGTTTTCGTCAAATTTGTTGAGCGTATTCAACATTGAGCTGCTGCCGATATCGGCAAGTTTTTTTGCTTGTATGTAAGGCAGGATGATCCCCAGAAGCAGGTAATTTACATCGTTATTCTGATACGATTCTGTTGAAAATAAGGCGTTATTAACCGGACCTTCAACGGTTTGTCTGAGTTTCGTCAGGTCGTTGTAGTTAATTAAACCTGTCTTATGCGCCAGTAATCTTTCAAAGGTAAGTGATTTGAATTCATCACTTGGAACCCAGAATTTAGGAAGAAATGGCCAGACTTTTGACGAAAGCGATAAGTTATAGATTTCAAGGGCTCTCATCACCGCAACGGCCGTCACAAACTGGGTTGAGGTGACAATTTCCTGTTTAACGATAGCGCCATGGAGCTGAAAAGGCGTTTCTATTTTTTTTCTTGCCCAGCCATCTCCTCCGTTTGTTCTGTAATATTCTTTTCCGTCGTTGTAAATTGCATATCCGAAACCGGCTACTTTTGGCTCCATGTATTCTTCTAGCAGCAGGGCAAATCCTATTTCGTCAAATTTTGTCGGGATACCTAACTTATCTGATTTATCAGCTTCTGTTGGTGTTACCTCGTTAAGAATTTCGTTCTCTTTGCAACTTGTAGATAATAAGGCAACGCTTAATAATAAACCGAAGCTTAATGATTTAAAAAATTGAGTTTTCATTTTTGATTGAAATTAAAGTTTAACTAACTGTTTGAGATGAATAAAAACTTATTGTGATTTTCAAAAGCAAAATAATCCCTGACTTCCTGACGGAAGATTTTTAAAATCCGGTTGTTTGCGGTTTTTAAATAAGTGCCTTATTTCGCTTTGATGGATACAAAGGTATAGCACGCAAAGAGGCCAAACTTTTAACGTCTAATTAAAAAGTATAAAAAAATATAAAATTATTTACGTTCTGTTTTCCTTTTTAATAAAGCTGAAATTCAGCAGGTTATATATATCAAAGCAGGATGTCTTCGAACACAGGCTTGTAAAACAAAAGGGCTACGAGACAATCCGTCTCGTAGCCCTTTTGTGTGTTTTTCGTTAATTCTTAAACCTCAACTGTATTAATCTCATTAACAACCTGCGAGAAAAGCTGGTAAGATTTTACTCTGGCCTGGTGATCAAAGATATGTGAGGTTGCCATGATCTCGTCAACCTGTGTTTGCTCAAAGAATTTTTTAATACGCTGTTTAAGCTTTTCAGGTCCGCCAATGAATGAATAGGCCAGCATTTGACTCACGGCATGTTCTTCCTGAATGCCCCAGATGTCATTCATATCTTCTACCGGCGGCTGCAAAAGTTTGCGTTTTCCGCTGACCACACCAAGGAAAAACTGTAATACCGATGTTGACAGCCAGTCGGCTTCTGCGTCCGTGTCAGCTGCTACTACATTTACACAAGCCATCACATAAGGTTTATCCAGATAAACGGACGGGCGGAAATTTTTCCGGTATAGTTCAATCGCTTCCAGGAAATAAGCCGGTGCGAAATGACTGGCAAAGGCGTAGGGAAGGCCCATGGCCGCTGCCACGCGTGCGCTGTCCGTGCTTGATCCAAGTATCCAGATCGGGATATCCAGTCCTTCCCCCGGATTTGCCCGCACTTTACTGTTTTGATTATCTTTTGAAAAGAATGTCTGAAGCGCCTGAATATCACTTGGGAAATTGTGTACTGCATTGAAATTTTCCCCGCGGATCGCTCTTGCTGTAACCTGATCGGTTCCCGGAGCGCGGCCGAGCCCCAGATCAATCCTGCCCGGATACAATGAAGCGAGCGTTCCGAACTGTTCAGCAACGATGAGCGGCGCATGATTAGGCAGCATAATGCCGCCGGAGCCAACACGAATAGAGGACGTGCCGCCCGCAATATAACCGATAAGCACCGACGTCGCTGAACTGGCAACGCTGATCATGTTGTGATGTTCGGCAAGCCAGTAGCGGGTATAACCAAGTTTTTCTGCTTCCCGCGCCAGTTCAAGGCTCGTTTTAAAAGTATCAGCCGGCGTTTTTCCTTCAATGACAGTGGCCAGGTCGAGGACCGAATAAGCAACAGGTTTTGACTCTTTTGTATGCATCATATCGAATATTTTTGACTGAATATCTGTCGGGATATCCTTCATTATGTAAGTAATTCTGGTAAGTAACTAACGGTTTCTGATTGTTAGTCACACGTAACAACTTAATCTAACACCAAAAGAATATGAATAGTTGAATAATCGTTCAAGAATTATTGAAGAAATTTTCTCCGATCGCAGAAATACCCTTGGACGCCTCGTAACTCGCTTTTTTCATGAGGCAGCATGCTAAAAAGGACTTATCACATGTCAATTTAATTACTTTTCATGAACTATAACCAAATGAGGGAACCATTCAGCCGCATAAAGGTTTTTTATTTTATCAGAACTATTTTACGCTACGTATGGACATCGCGAAAATTTCAAAGTAACTTTGCGCCATAATAACATACCATGATTTATTTCTTTTCCAACGACCACGACACTGTTTTTGCTTTACAGATAGAGCGAACTCTCACCGAGCCTGACATTGCTAAACTAAGCTGGCTATTTGGCGGTGCAAAACTTCAAAAGGAAACCGTCCTGAAAAACTTCTTCGTTGGTCCGCGTGCCGCCATGATTACCCCATGGAGCACAAATGCCGTTGAGATTACCCAGAATATGGATATTCAGGGAATCATCAGGATTGAGGAATTTAGAAAAGTTGAAGCGGATTTTACCGGTTTTGATCCTATGTTATCTCAGAAATACGATGAGCTAAACCAGGAAATATATCTGATAAGTCTTCAGCCGGAGCCGATCATCGAAATCAACGATGTTGCAGAGTATAACCAGCAGGAGGGACTTTCCCTTAGTGATGAGGAGGTAGATTATTTGAATAAACTTTCTGAAAAACTTGGTCGTAAACTGACTGATTCTGAGGTTTTTGGGTTCTCGCAGGTTAACTCGGAGCATTGCCGTCACAAAATATTTAATGGTACGTTCGTGATCGACGGGGTGGAGCAGCCAACGTCATTGTTCAAGCTGATCCGTAAAACCTCTGAGACAAATCCAAATGGAATTGTTTCGGCTTATAAGGATAATGTAGCTTTTGTAAAAGGGCCTCGTATCCAGCAGTTTGCTCCTAAGCGCCCGGATGTTCCTGAGTATTATGAAATCAAAGATTTTGATTCGGTTATATCTCTAAAAGCCGAAACACATAATTTCCCGACGACCGTTGAGCCGTTCAACGGAGCAGCGACAGGGTCAGGCGGAGAGATCAGAGACAGGCTTGCCGGTGGACAGGGCTCATTGCCTTTGGCCGGAACCGCTGTTTATATGACCTCTTTTTCTCGTCTGGAAGAAAACCGTCCATGGGAAAAGGGAGTGCAAGAAAGACAATGGCTGTATCAAACGCCGATGGATATCCTGATCAAGGCTTCAAACGGAGCTTCCGATTTTGGAAATAAATTTGGTCAGCCATTAATTACAGGGTCATTGCTGACTTTCGAGCATGAAGAAGATGCGAGAAAGCTTGGGTTTGACAAAGTGATTATGCAGGCTGGCGGTGTTGGTTATGGCAAAGCTGATCAGGCGAAAAAAGAAAAACCATCTGTTGACGACAAAATTGTTGTTTTAGGCGGAGAAAATTATAGAATCGGGATGGGCGGAGCTGCGGTTTCGTCGGCTGATACCGGGGCATTTGGTTCTGGTATTACCCTGAACGCAATTCAACGTTCAAATCCTGAAATGCAGAAAAGAGTCGCAAACGCGGTTCGTGGTATGGTGGAAAGCGATAACAATACCATCGTTTCTATTCATGACCACGGCGCAGGAGGTCACCTGAACTGTCTTTCTGAACTTGTGGAAGAAACTGGCGGAAAGATTGATCTGGATAAATTGCCGGTAGGTGATCCAACGCTTTCTGCCAAGGAAATCATCGGTAACGAGTCGCAGGAGCGTATGGGACTTGTGATCAGCAAGGAAAATGCAGCCACCCTGCAAAGAATTGCAGACCGTGAAAGAGCGCCGATGTATACGGTAGGAGAGGTAACTTCTGACCATCGTTTTACATTCGAGTCGGCTACAACAGGAGCCAAGCCAATGGATCTTGCAATGGATGACATGTTTGGAAGTTCTCCAAAGGTGGTTATGCACGACAAAACTATTGAAAGAACTTATCAGCCTGTAACTTACGATGCGGCCAATCTGGCGGCTTACCTTGAACAGGTACTTCAGCTTGAAGCGGTTGCAAGTAAAGACTGGCTTACCAATAAAGTTGACCGCTGTGTGGGCGGGCGTGTTGCCAAACAGCAATGTGTGGGCCCGCTTCAGTTGCCATTGAACAACTGTGGTGTGATGGCGCTGGATTATCAGGGAAAAGACGGAATTGCGACATCCATTGGACATGCTCCGCTTTCGGCGCTTATCGATCCTGCGGCAGGTAGTCGTAATGCGATTGCTGAGTCATTGTCAAACATTGTCTGGGCTCCGCTTAAAGATGGTCTGGAAAGTGTATCACTTTCGGCCAACTGGATGTGGGCTTGCAAGAATGCCGGTGAGGATTCACGTTTGTACAAAGCGGTGCAGGCCTGTTCTGAATTTGCGATCAGCCTGGGAATCAATATTCCGACAGGAAAAGATTCTTTGTCGATGAAACAGAAGTACAAGGATGCAGAAGTGATTGCGCCGGGTACTGTGATCATTTCGGCAGCTGGCCATTCTGACGATATCAGGGCGGTGGTAGAGCCGGTTCTTCAAAAAGACGGAGGTGATATTTATTACATCAATCTTTCTGGTGACGCCTACAAACTGGGTGGTTCTTCTTTTGCACAGATTCTTAACAAAATAGGAAACGAGACACCGGACGTTTTGAACGCAGAGGCGTTCAAAAATGCCTTTAATACCATTCAGCAGCTGATCAAAGCCGGAAAAATCCAGGCCGGTCATGATGTTGGCAGCGGTGGTTTGATCACAACGCTTTTGGAGCTTTGTTTTGCAGACCGTAATCTGGGTGCAGCCATCGATCTTTCTTCTTTGGGAGAGCAGAATATTATTGAAAAATTATTTGCTGAAAATATCAGTATCGTTTTCCAGGCGGATAAATCTGCTGAGGCAGTTTTGGATGCCAATGGCGTAACTTATCACAAAATTGGTTCTGTCGATTCGAAAGCGGCTCTGACCGTTAAAGATGCAAGCGGAAGCTGGAATTTTGACGTCGATCATCTGCGTGATGTCTGGTTCAAAACTTCGTTCCTGCTGGATCAGAAACAGAGCGGTGAAGTGAAAGCCAGAGAACGTTATGACAACTATAAAAACCATGTGCTTAACTACACGTTCCCGATTCAGTTTGACGGGAAAGCACCGGTAATTGATCCTTCAAAACCAAGACCGAAAGCGGCTGTTCTTCGTGAGAAGGGAAGTAATTCGGAAAGAGAACTTGCCAATGCGATGTATCTGGCCGGTTTTGATGTGAAAGATGTACACATGACTGACTTGATCTCTGGCCGCGAAACGCTTGAAGATATCCAGTTTATTGGTGCCGTTGGAGGATTTTCTAACTCGGACGTTTTGGGTTCAGCAAAAGGCTGGGCGGGTGCATTTTTGTACAACGAAAGAGCAAAACTTTCACTGGAAAACTTCTTCAAACGTGACGATACACTTTCAGTAGGTATTTGTAACGGATGTCAGTTATTTGTTGAGCTTGGTCTTATCAACGCGGATCACGAGGAAAAACCAAAAATGCTTCATAATGAAAGTAAAAAACACGAAAGTGGCTTTACTTCACTGACCATTCAGGAAAACAATTCGGTGATGTTGTCGACACTTGCCGGCAGTACGCTGGGAGTTTGGATCTCACATGGTGAAGGTAAATTTGCGCTTCCTTATACCGAAGATAAGTATAAGATCGTAGCCAAATACGCTTATGAAACTTATCCTGCGAACCCGAACGGATCAGATTACAATACGGCTATGATGTGTGACAATTCAGGAAGACACCTGGTGATGATGCCTCACATCGAGCGTTCTCTTTTCCAGTGGCACTGGGCTAACTATCCGGCAGGCAGAAACGACGAAGTTTCTCCATGGATCGAAGCTTTCGTGAATGCAAGAAAATGGATAGAAACATCAGGAAAGTAAGATAACAGGACTTGTTAAAAACAGGTTTGAAAATAAAGTAAACAGGGTTGCGGGATTAGTTCAGCGACCCTGTTTTTTATAAGTAGTGTTTGTAAAGACGTGGCAGGTCGTTTTGGCCTCGTTTAATTATCGTGGAAATTAAGCATATTGCCATACACCACTGAATCGTCGATCAAAATTGCGTAGGCCCGGTAGTTTATATTGTTGGTGCACAACTGCGGCCCTATTTTTGACTTGTCGCCAACACTGGCAGGCAAATCAAAAATGACTTTCAGATTGTTTTCAATGGTTGGATTCTCAATCACAGGACCGTTTCCGGCTCCAAACGCACTGTACACCACGCCATATTCTTTCACGGGCAAACTCCCTGTTCTCACCACATTCAATGAAAAAACAATAGAGCATTTCAGTCCGTTAGGATTGGAAGTGATCGGCAAAGTTTTTAACTCGATTTTCTCGGGTATGTCGTGATCCGTACAGGAAAGGGCAAAGGCTAATAACACCAAAAAAATGGTACTTCGAAGTGGAGATAGTTTGGTCATAAAAGATGTAATTAAGTAGGACAATAATTAACTTTTATTGAACAATATTAATATTTTTATTTTTAAGTATCCTTAAAATTTTTGAGGAAGTGGGCCTGATTGTTTTTATGGATAGGGCGATTTATTTAACGGTCGATCGCTGAATTGCAAAAGCCCGGATCGTAAATGAAATCGGGGTTAAGTAACCATTTGGTAATCTGTGAACCTGTTGGCCGGATGCAGATGCTTTGACAAAAAGTGTTCATGTGAAGAAATCTATAATTTTCGATAATCAGACTGTTATAAACCATCCTGTTTTTATATTTACCGAAACGCTGATCAGGCGGATTTCAAACCTAATATCCTGAACCCAAGATGAAAAAAAGTGTTTCTGTTATCTTTTTATTGCTGATAAGTACCTTCCCAACTTTTGCGCAGTCCGCAAAAACATTGCTGGTTTGTGGCGACAGTAAAGTGCTTTTGGTCGATTATAATAAATCCAGGGACAGTATCCCTCACATCGTCTGGACCTGGGATGCGCATGCAGCCAAAGACCTGCCGGAATTGTACCGGACTAAAATGTTCAACACCATGGATGACTGCAAGCCGGTAAATAACGGGAAGCAAATCCTGGTTTCGGCGTCCTCAGGGGCCATCGCACTCCTGAACACTTCGGACCGTAAAGTTCTTTTTTATGCAGCAGTACCCAATGCACATTCCATAACGCTGCTGCCTGGCAATATCGTGGCTGCCGCAGCGTCTACGGCTAAGGATGGAAATAAAATCATGTTATTTGACAGGGCTCAGCCAGAAAGGGCAGTTTATACCGACAGTCTTTACTCGGCACATGGCCTGGTGTGGAATGAAAAGAGAAAGAGCCTTTTTGCGCTGGGATATCAGGTGTTGCGGGAATATAAACTCGCTTCCAAGGACAAGCTTGAACTCAAAACGGAATGGAAAATACCCGGTATTGGCGGACATGAACTACAACTTACTGCTGACGGGAAAAATCTTTTTGTGACAGAACACAACGGCGCATGGATATTCGATCTGAGCACTTATAGTTTTAAGAAAATCGAGGGGTTTCCTGACGCGGAAAATATCAAGAGTTTGGGGCAAAGTCCATCGGGACAATACATTTACACCATTCCGGAACAAAGCTGGTGGACCTTCCATGTCCGGTTTTTTCAGCCGTCACGCAGCCTGGCTTTTCCTGGCCTGCATGTGTATAAAGCGCGTTGGTTTGAAACACATTAAGAAATAAGAACCCCGGAAGGCCGAAGTTCTTATAAGCAACATTTCTACCTAATTCATTAGAATGAATTGGCCGCAAATTTACCGCTTTTTGTTATTAATCTAATATTTATAACAAAAAAGATATCAGGCGGTATTCTTCCTTTTATTGTCATCTGACTCCAATTTGTATACAAAATGAACCGTTTTGTATAATCCTGCAAAATCTGAAACTGCCACCTTTGCAGTGTTAATAATTACTTCATTATACAAAATTGGTTTATGAGCAGTATTAAGAAAATAGAACTGGGAAGTCAGGGACTGGTGGTGCCGGTGCAGGGTCTTGGATGTATGGGTATGACAACCATTGCCGGCAATGATATTTACGGGACGGCAGATGAAAAGGAATCCATTGCGACCATTCACCGGGCTTTGGAGCTGGGTGTAAATTTCCTTGACACAGCTGATCTTTACGGCCCGCTTTTAAATGAGCGGCTGATCAGCAAGGCCATAGCTGGAAACCGGGATCAATATCATATCGCTACAAAATTTGGTTATGAAGTTGACGATAACGAGCAGCTTACCTGGGCAATCAATGGACGTCCTGAATATGTGAAAAAGGCGGTGGAACGCTCTCTGAAAAACCTGGGAACGGATTATATCGACCTATACTATCTGCACCGTGTCGATCCTGAAACGCCCATTGAAGATACTGTGGGGGCGATGGCGGAGCTGGTTCAGTCGGGAAAGGTGAAGTATATCGGATTATCGGAAGTTTCAGCACAGACGTTAAGAAAAGCACATGCGATTCATCCGATCACGGCAGTGCAAACGGAGTATTCTTTATTTGAACGCACTGCGGAAGAAAACGGGGTTTTTGATACACTTAGGGAGCTCGGAATTGGGTTTGTATCCTATTCTCCCCTGGGACGTGGTTTCCTTACCGGAGATCTGAAAAATCCGGAAGATTTTGAAGCAAACGATTTTAGGAGAACCATTCCTCGTTTTCAGGGTGAGAATTTTTATAAAAATCTGGAACTGGTAAAAGAGATACAGAAACTGGCGGAAGAGAAAGCCGTAACGCCTTCACAGGTGGCTATTGCCTGGGCCTTATCAAAGGGAACAGTTCCGATTCCGGGTACGAAACGGATCAAAAACCTGGAAGCGAATGTAGCTGCTACGGATATTACTTTTACACCGGCGCAGTTTGCGCATCTGGAATCGATTGTGCCGGTGGGCATCATTTCCGGTGACCGCTATGACCAGACGTCCATGGCGGGCGTGAATTTGTAATTAATTCCCCAACGAAACAGGAAAGCATGTAATTTTGTACAGCGCTTTCCTGTTTTCAAAAATAAAGATCAGATGAAAAAAACGTCCGCCGCGCCACATATTATCAACTCCATTGCTGAGTATCACAGCATTGTAGGTTTGCCCGGCCCTGAGCATCCGTTGATCAGTGTGATCGGTCTTACCTGTAATCCGGATATGCCGCAGTTGCCGGACGACAAACTGATCTATAATTTTTACAGCATATTCCTGAAAAAAAATATCGATGCCATTGGTTATGGCCGCAAATATTATGATTTCAGCAACGGAGTCATGGGTTTTTCAATGCCGAGACAGGTTTTTACACTGGACCGCAATGTTGATTATTCCAGGATCACGGGCTGGATGCTGCTGATACATCCGGATTTTATACGAAAATATCCGCTCGCCAGCCGCATAGACAGTTATGGATTTTTCTCCTATAACCTGAACGAAGCGCTGCATCTTTCTGAAAAAGAAGAGGCGATGGTCGATAGGATTATGATGGATATCCGTCATGAATATCAGCAGTCGATTGATGGGTTCAGCCAGGACGTTATCGTATCGCATATTGAGGTGCTGCTCAACTATTCCAATCGCTTTTATAACCGACAATTTATCACAAGAAGCAGCTCGGAAGAGGAGCCGCTGGTCCGTTTTGAACAGCTGATCCGGAAAATTTTCCAACAGGAGGATGTTGGTCAGATTCCCGGCGTAAACGAAATTGCCGAGCAACTCAATGTTTCTGCGCATTATCTCAGCGATATGCTGCGTTCGCTTACGGGCATGAGCGCACAGCAGCACATTCATAACCTCTTGATTGAAAAGGCAAAGGAAATTCTGCTGACAACCAATCTGTCAATTAACGAAACTGCCTACAAGCTGGGTTTTGAATACCCGCAGTATTTCAATCGTTTATTTAAAAATAAGACGGGCATCACGCCGGCTGCATTTCGTAAGGAAACAGCTAACAATTAGTTTTTCACTTACCTGGAACTACAATTTTCGGATTGCCCATGACACCCCGGGAGTAAGTCCGCCCCCAATGTTGACACTCGGTGTAAAACCCGAATTCAGATAAAACAGACCTATTACGTCACCTGCATTTAAAATAACATTTCTGGATAAAGTCACGACACCCCTGTCCAGTACAGCCTTTAAGGTTAGTACCAATACAACATTAACGTTTAACATCGGCAGATATCCACTTATAAGGCTTGAAGTTATCGGCGCCACTTTTCTAACCTCAAAATATGGATTTACACCGGGGCCTGCACTGACTGAGGTAGTCACTGTCAGGTTGTAGTTAATTGTTGTTTCAATAGCATAGGTGCCTGTTTCCGGAACCGTGAAATTTCCCGTTGTCGGGTTAAAACCGGGTGCATTATAAGAAGGGTTTGTGACACTCCATCCGCTAAGTTGTGTATTAGCATTTGTGGTGACCGAATTCAATGTTGCAGAAAAGCCAAGGTCTTTCGCAGGCGCGGGGACAGATTCTGAGCTAACCCGTTTCCAGCCTTCTGTTTCATGGTAAAAGTAAAATCCGTTTATGTCGTTGGTCTGGTAAACCAGCAATCCGGTTGCCGGTGTCACGATTGACTCGCGGTCGGCTTTCAAAATTCTGGGAATTAAGATTCCTTTGTTCGGACTGACTACTTCCAGCATGGCATTGCCATCCGGTGTGGTGGTTCCAATACCAACCTGGGCTTCGACGGACGAAGTTTTAACAAGGAAACAAGACAGTGCAAGAATTGCAGAAATACGGGTAAAGGTTTTCATACATATCAAGTTAATAGAGAAGAATTTCTACGAAATATATAAAAATTTTTCTATAACCGACTGACTTGAAGACCGGATTTAGGGAGCGACCGGCGTTTCTGCTAATTCAGGATTTTCCTTACCAGGAAAATAATAAGATTCAAAAGCCCGCTTAAAAGGATCATGGTTGTGATTGGGAAAAAGAATTTGAAATTCTCCCTTTCCACACGAATATCTCCTGGGAGCCGGCCCAGCCAGTGGAGTTTGTCGCCCAGAAAGTAAACCACAGTGCCGAGCACCAGGAGAATCAGTCCGGCTATGATGATGTATTTGCCTGTATTTTGAGACATACCTGACTCTGTTATGACTTAGAACGGTGCATAGTCAATTTCCAGAAAATCTTCGACATCACGCAGCCAGAACTCCTGTACAAAATAGGTATGATCAGGATGGTTGGAGTAGGCGTCATAGGTCTGTTGACTTTCAAATTCCATGGTCAGGCCATAATCAAAGTTGTTTTTCGGGCTTGTTTGTTTCAAACACTGAAAGTTAAGAACGCCGGGTATTGAAACTAATGCCCTGGCGGCGTCAAGAAATGTTGTTTCCTCTGTCGAGTTTTTCGGGTATTTCAGTTTGAAAATAACGGAATGCTGTATCATGGATTTGCGGTTTGAAATGCGGGATTATGTTGTTCTGTTGGTTCAAGAAACAGTATGTTAAGAAAAAACCGTTATCTGAAATTGCTCAGGATAACGGTTTTTTCTTAATTTCTGCGTTGATTATTTCGCAGGTGTGATGATGATGTTACGGTATTCAACCGGACCATGATCTCCCTGGATGTACAACGGACCTGGCTCACCTTCATTACTGTCAAGCGCACCTCCGGTAATGCCCGGAATTTCCTGATTTGTAATAACCGTTTTGCCATTAACCACCAAAGTCAGCATTCGGCCGATTAGCGTAATGTCAAATGACTGCCACTCGCCCGGATCTTTCGCCATCATTTCGCTTGGCGTGATAAAGCCGTAAACGGCACCAAGCTGATCCAATGCCGGTTCCAGTCCTTTTCCATCGGTAACCTGCATTTCATAACGTCCGCGAAGATACACGCCGCTGTTGCTGCCCTTTGGGATTTTGAATTCAGCATGCAGTTTGAAATCGTTGAATTTCTGATCAGTCACAAGATTAGCACCCGATTTTGCACTTTTCAAAACGCCGTTTTCAGCCACCCATTGGTTGGTGCCTTCTGCATGCCATCCTTTGATGGTATTTCCGTCTGTCAAACGAATTGGCTTTCCCCAGACCGGAGCCGTAGCCCTACGTAAGGAAGGTGCGCGTACGCCTGTCCAGGTATAGGTTTTTCCGTCAGGTGTTGTCAGCGAACCACTTAATTTTTCGCCCTGAATCGCTCCTTCGAGTGTGAAATCCTTATCACCTCTTTCCCATTGCGGGGGTATGGCGAAATGGAATTTTCCGTCTTTGAAATGAACTTCAGAAATCGGGCGGGCGCTTCCTGAAAATGAAACAAACTGGCCGATCAGTGTATGATTGCCTGAATGTCTTACTTCCAGCCAGGATGGCGACGGTTTGCCGGCCACATCAACAGTGATATCCCATCGGCCTTCAATCGGAGAGGCGAGCGGTTTTGCGATGGATGGCATTGTCAAAATAGCCAGAAGCAATGTGAAAGCCGGCAGCAGGTGCCGGGAAAAATGGCGTAGGTTGGTTTGGAATAATCTGTTCATACAATGGTTATATTAAGAGGCGTCAATTTACTTATAAAAGTTTAATAAATAGCCGGCAAGCAGCCTTTAAGCTTTGGCTTAGGCGTTTGTCTGGTAGTTAGGATTTGATTTACAGTATATTAGGAGAGGGGAGTGATTTGGCTCCGGTTTTTCGAATGTTATTGAAATCTCTCAAAGATGATACATACCCAGAAAACTTTTATGAGGGCCTTCTTCCTTGTAAAAATAAATACCGATCAGGAATCTGGTATTGTCGTCCACTTTACTTCTTTGAGTTCGATACACGTGCATGAAAACGCATCCTGAGCCAGGAACGTCAACACGATGAACATGAATCTTTTCATATCAGAATAAGTTCTGTTTAACTCTGCTCGAAATCAAAAAAACAGGTTTGGAGGGCTTGTGCGATTTTTATAAAACCGTCGTAGTTATTGGGTTTTTTAATGAAAGCATTAATGCCGGTCTGATAAGCTTCGTCGATCAAAGTTTTGTCGGATGATGTCGAGATCATGACGGCTGGAATATGTTTTAACTTGTTATTGGCCCGGATGGTTTGCAGGACTTCGATACCGGTGACCCTGGGCATGTTCATGTCAAGCAAAATAAGAATATTGGCCTCTTCTGTATTTTCGGATTCGATAAGATGCAGCAGATCATCTCCGTCGGCGGCTTCAACAATTTTTATTTCCAGATCCAGTTTACGGATAGCATCCGAAATAAATAAACGGTCATCTTCATCATCGTCAGCAATGTAGATAATTTTCGGCTTCATTCGTAAGGGTGTAATTTAAGAATCATGAACGGCGTAAATAACCGAATCATGAGCGGATGGTTTGGATATGCCTTAAAGATAAGGAAAATACTTTTTTGGACTTTTTATATTGTACTGATTTTGGTCACATAATTTGATACGCACTTAGCGGCGAAATGGTTAGTCGGGGTGACGGAGTTCATTACCAGTATATTAGGCCTAGTATGTGTTTGCAGGCAGGAGATTTGGTTATTTGCCAAGCGAAATCAAATTGGAGAAAACACGATATGCTCCGGGCACACCGGCCGGCAGCTGACGGAACCAGCTCATGGTTGTGTATACATAATTTCCTTTGCCGTATTTGGCGATCAGGATACCGCCGTCGAGTTTTTCACTGCCAGGATCATTGCAGGAAATAACGGTTTCATATTGTTCAGACCAGCTTTCAGGCTGATAAAGACTGCGCTCCTGTACCCATCCATCGAAATCCTTTTGGGTGATTTTGTTGGGGTAATTTAGAGCTCTGCAATCAGGTTTTAAGAAGCGGACTTCTGCCTGCTCGACCGTAACCCTTTTACTGGAAACCTTGAACGGATAGGGCCCGAAATCTTCCATAAGCAGTCCCTGATCGGAGTTATATTGGACGATTAAATTTCCGCCGTTTTCGACATAATGCAGCAACACCGGATTGATCACTTTCAGACGTTCCACGATGTTGTAAGCCCTGACACCGACTATAACCGCATCGTATTTTTGAAGTTTTTCTGTGGATATATCGCCATCCGGCAAAAGCTCCACGTTGTAGCCGATCTGCTGTAAACTGGCCGGTACCATATCGCCGGCACCCTTAATGTAGCCGATCAGATTCCCGGTTTTATTAATTTCCACTCGCACCACCTTTGCTTTGGCAGGAGGAAAAAATACCTGCGTAGGGATATGCGGATAGCTGATCATGCCAAGGCTTCGGTCATATGTTTTACCATCAACAGACACCTCTGCCGTAATCTCATTTTCGTCCGCAAAGTCGGGAGGGAATAATTGGAAATCAACACATTGCTCGGCTCCTTTTGTTTTAAGGCTAAATGTGACAGAGGCGGGTTCGCAACGCCAGCCAGAAGGAGTTTTCAGTTTTACCAAACCCGAAAGATTGTCTTTACCAGCTTTAACGACCACATTTATTTTTTTATCATCCTTTCCGTCAAACAGATAAACCTTCTGACTTACGCTCACATACGCGGGTGGGGTGATGGTTAAGGGCTGATAAATCTCGCCCAGAATCGGATCCGTTTTTTGATAAACCACTGGTGCGGAATAGTGGAAATTTTTACCATCAATATTAAGCTCAAAATCGATTTTGGCGGATGGGACGTTTTCTGCCAGCCCGATTTCCTGTTGGCTGCCAATTTTAAAAAGCCCTAATGTACCTTCTTCACGTAGCCAGTAAGGCTGTGAATACGTGACATTTTCAGGAATTCTGATCTGGCTGGAAAGCCTGATCTCCTGATTATTAGTCAGACGAATATTAACCAGCGAATCTTTTTTCTCAAACGGAAAGCTTATCTTTTTCAAAACGACAGGGAGCGAAGATCGGTTGATCGCTTCGATTTTCAGACTTAACTGCTCACCGGGTGTATAGGAATAATCCTGAGAAGTGACTTGCAGATACAAACCAAGCGAATTCTGGATGAGTTTGTCAATATCCTGTAACTTGGTTTGTTTCCAGTATCCCTCGGGTAATTTTTCTATTTCAGACTTAATTTTCAACAGGGCAGGGGCAACGGCAGAAGGATTGGTTGGCTGGTAACTGCTGATTACCTGCGTAATAAGTTGGTCAAGCCGACCGGCTCCTTTGACCCGACTCCAGTCGGTGCGGACACCGTCCATCAAATCTGAGGTAGCTTTCTCGCCTTTTACATGTTTGAAATACTCAACCAGACTTCCCCGGAAACCAATCGTTCCGAATCCCTGGCTGCGGTGCTGGCTTCGGCTTTCGGCCGCAATTTCACCATACGACTTGCCAAGTAACGGGTTAAAAATGCCCACGTCTATTTTCAGGTACTCTTTCGCATCCTTTTCGTCCACCTGGTCCCTGCGCTGGTTCCACCACATACCGGCATTCCAGACCAGACGTTTTGTTTTCCAGGGTTTAACAAATTTTAATTGTTCAGGAAATTTATCGGGGTCTGCGGCAGCATCGAAAGCCTCTTCGGCAAGGATCGCCGAGGCGATATGGTGGCCATGTCCGGCTCTTTCGTCCGGTGGGAAACGTGTTACAATTACGTCCGGTCTGAAATTCCGGATCACCCATACCGCATCAGAAAGAAGTTTTTCCCGGTCCCAAATGGTAAAAACTTCTTCTGCACTTTTGGAAAACCCAAAGTCCACAGCCCGCGAAAAAAATTGCTGGCCTCCATCGATTTTTCTTGCTTGTAAAAGCTCCTGCGTCCGGATAATCCCCAGGTTTTCTTTGATTTCCGTACCGATCAGATTTTGTCCGCCATCCCCGCGCGTCAGCGAAAAATAGGCGGTATTATAAAGTTTTTCATTGGCCAGATAAGCGATGAATGTCGGATTTTCATCATCGGGATGCGCCCCGAAATAAAGTACATTACCCAGCACATTGAGTTTTTGAATGCCCTGTAAAATCCTGGATGAAGAGGGGCGGACCTGCGCCTGCACCGTCTGCGGTAAAGAAAAACCGGCAAGAATGAATCCAGTCAGCAGAAAACGGGTGAAATGGCGCAGCATAACTTTCAAAGATTGTGGTAATACAAAAGGGCTTCCGGAGATTTACCAATGCAATATAGTAAATAGTGGATAATACTATATATAAATTATAGAGTTAATATAGAATAAAATTGAAAGAATATAACTTCGTCTTAAATAAGTCAAATTCAGGGAGGTGAAGGTTCAAAATGACCTGATTTTGATGTTATTCATTCTTTTCTGATAATTCATGAACGTTGTCTGGTTTGGTGATTTTAGGATCAAATGCGGGTGGAACAGGATATCTGTGTGCCCGAAATACTGCCTCCGGTAAATAAATATAGTCTAGTAAATCTATGGGTTTTATTTGTTTTTTAAAATATTGTTTTAATTTTGGCTGATCATAGCTATAACAGCGATAAGAAACGAAGCTTGCTCATCGACTCATTAAGATAAACTGGTTGTTAAAACAGAAAACATGACACACGAGAAAACATTTATACTGGCAGTAGGCAGGGAAGCGAAAATTATTCTGCACGGAAAAATACAACGAAACGGAAAGGAGATCGAGGTAGGTTTTGAGTTTTTAATAAAGGACTCGCACGACCAGTATTTCCACAGTCCGATCGGCATCAACCATCCGCAGTACTGGAAGCTGAAAAAATCAACTCCCGAAAAAGCACAATTACTGGAAATGGAATACAGCGGTGTTTCCAGAAAACAGCTTAATGAAGCCATCCGGGAATTCAGGCATTTTATCGGTCCCGGATTTAATCTGAAGTACAACGTGAAAATTCAGGACAGGATCAAAACGCTGAAAGGCATTCGTTTAAGCACGGGAACCCGGCGGATGCTCGCGGCGGTTTAGTAACGCATCAAGTTTTATGGCAAGGATCCGGCGAATTCAGATTTCCGGATCTTTTTTTGTTGTGAAATCTTGAAACTTAGCGAAAAACATAAAAACTTGCCAATAGACAGTTAATTCCTAAATCACCTGGATGTTAAAGTACATGAACCGGAAATGTATTTCATTTCTTCAGCTCGCTGGTTTCTTTTTATTGATTCTGCTCAGTAGTAGCAGCAAACCTTTCAGCAAAAGCCGGCCTGTTGCCGGAAAACCCAATATCCTTTTTATTTTCACTGACGATCAGCGGTATAATACCATCGCAGCCTTGGGAAATCCCGAGGTGATCACGCCAAATCTGGATGCGCTGGTCGGGAAAGGGACCACTTTTACCCAAGCCTATAACATGGGTGCCTGGCATGGCGCTATTTGTGTAGCCAGCCGGGCGATGCTGCTGACGGGATTATCGGTTTGGCAGGCTAAAAAGCAGGAAACTAATTATACTCCGCTGATTCAGGCGAACGGATTTTGGCCGCAGCAGTTGAAACAGGCTGGTTATGAAACCTACATGAGTGGAAAATGGCATGTAGAAACTGATGTTAACAAGCTTTTTGACCACGTAAGTCATTTGCGTCCTTACGGTATGGCAAACCAGACGTCAGCCGGCTATAACCGGCCGCTTTCGCCATCGGATACAACCTGGCAGCCCTGGAAGGAAGAATACGGAGGTTTCTGGACCGGCGGAAAACATTGGAGCGAGGTGCTGGCCGACGATGCCGTTGGTTACATTCAGGAGGCGTCTCAGAAGGAAATGCCGTTTTTTATGTACCTGGCTTTCAACGCGCCACACGACCCGCGGCAGGCACCCAAACGCTGGGTTGATAAATATCCGGTGGAAAAGATCAAACTGCCGGCCAGTTATCTGGATGAATATCCTTTCAAAGACGCGATGGGATGTGGCAAGGATTTAAGAGACGAACAGCTGGCTCCGTTTCCGCGGACGCCCTATGCTGTCAAAAAGCACATCCAGGAATATTATGCCAGTATTTCTTATATGGATGAGCAGGTGGGAAGGATTTTGTCGGCATTGGAAAAAAGTGGAAAACTGGAAAATACGTATATCATTTTTACTGCTGATCATGGGCTGTCGGTAGGGCATCATGGGCTCATGGGCAAGCAAAGTATGTTTGATCACAGCGTTCGTCCACCGCTTGTCATAGCCGGCCCTGGTATCCCGAAGGGCGAGAAACGTGACCAACTGGTGTATTTTCAGGACGTAGCAGCTACGACTTATGAACTGGCGGGGATTAAAAAACCTGCACATGTTTTCTTCAACAGTTTGTTGCCGTTCATTAAATCAAAAAATAAGGTGGGGTATTATGCAAGTATTTATGGCTGTTACACCGATCAGCAGCGGATGGTACGTACAGCGCAGTACAAACTGATTGTTTATCCAAAAGCTTCTAAAATACTTCTATTTGACGTGAAAAAAGACCCGGAAGAAATGCACGATTTGTCGGGACAGACGGCCTATAAAAGTGTTTTGAGAGATCTGAAAGAAAAATTGGTGTCGCAGCAAAAACAAATGCAGGATGAGCTTGATCTGACGCCATATTTGAAAGAGATATAGGTTTACTGGTTTGTCTATAACAATAAATATTTATTGTTTATCGATAAATATTTATTGTTAAATTCTTTTTTATACTTATGTTTGAGAAAAAAACGGCTCATGAAAAAGAATAATCTTTTGAATTTCTGCATCCTTCTATGCAAAGGATTTTGTGTTTTGCAGGTCGCTGCTTTTGTCGCGCTTACGGTAGCCTTCATCCATTTTCAGGTTAACCCTGATTATTATGATTTCAAACCAGCGAAGTTTTCATCTGGAGATGCGATGTTTTCATATAGTTTTACGGAAAAATGGTCGGCTCAGCCTTCACCGGAAAACAGTGAATTATCGTTAAACCAGATCACAGTATTTTCTCTGTATTTAAATTATTTGCAATTCAGTTTGATGATCCTTTTTACCTTTCTCTCGGTACGGGAGTTTGTTAAAGTTGTTACCTCTGTAACCCGGATTGAAACTTTCCGGATTTCAAATATTTACTCTTTCCGAAAAATCGGCAAGTATCTTTTGATTGTTTTTATTCTTTCGGGTTTTTCTGTTATTCATTTTAAAGAAGCGACTTTCAGGAGTTTCTCGCTTCATCTGATGCCTCTTATGCTCATGATTTTTTCTTACATCATGGCTGAGATTTTCCGGGAAGGAAATAATCTCTCAGAAGAAAACCAACTTACCATCTGACCATGCCTATCATAATAAATCTGGATGTAATGCTGGCAAAGAGAAAAATGTCCGTAACAGAATTGTCGGAAAAAGTGGGGATAACACTCGCCAATATTTCAATACTAAAAAACGCGAAGGCCAAGGCGATCCGGTTTTCCACGCTCGAAGCGCTTTGCAAAGAACTGGATTGTCAGCCGGGAGATATTTTGGAATACCGATAACCTCCCAACGTAGGATCAAGGCACGATTGTTGATTAAGATTTGTAAGTGATTCTTGTGCGACAATCAACCACTTCTAATCATGCCGTCGTCCGTTGTGTCCAAAATGGCCTACCTTGCCGAGTCTGAGACTTTGCGCATAACCTTTGTTTCGGGGATAATCTATGATTATAAAAAAGTCCCGGTTAGCGTTTATGAAGCCATGAAAACAGCCTCTTCCAAAGGAATCTTTCTAAATGAGGTTATCAAAGGGAATTTTGACTTTGAAAAAATCCACTGACAACGGGGAAAATTTGCGCAGGTATGATTCTTGTTCTGATAGGTTAAAACAGTTCAATTTTCAATAAATCCTGTTAGTTATGAAAAAGATCATCGCAGTTATAGCATTAGTTGCCCTTTCAACCTGGACTCTCGCTCAGAAAGATACGACCAAATCAACGGCGCAAAAGGTAGGCTCGGAAGTAAAAAAAGATGCCAAAGCAGTCGGTAAAGGCGTAAAAAAAGGAGCGAATAAGGTGGGCGAAGTAGCCGAAGACGGATATGACGCAACCAAAAAGGGGGTTAAGAAAGGAGCAGAGAAAGTGGGCGAAGTAGCCGAAGACGGATATGACGCAACCAAAAAGGGGGTTAAGAAAGGAGCAGAGAAAGTAGGTGAAACAGCCGAAAAAGGTTACGATGCTACCAAAAAGGGTGTAAAAAAAGCGAACAAAAAGGTGAAGGAAGAAGCAAAGGATTTATAACATTAAGGGAAATATTTGGTAATGCCTGCTTTGAAAAAAGCAGGCATTATTCGTTTTAAATCCAGGTGAAAGGGTCACCGGAGGCTAAATGCGTAACTTTGATATCCGTCAGTTTTGGTTGTAGCCACTCCGCTACCCATTCCATACCGGGTTCTTCGCTTACGGCATGGCCCAAAACGATCAGTGAGATTTTTTTGCCGAAAGCGCGGGCATCGCGGATATATTCAACAGTTTCCCACTCAGGCGATTCCCCAACAATCAATACGTCCGGATTTTCTGACTCGGCAACGGAAACCTGCCTTTGTCCTCCCCAGGCGCCGGGAAGGAGCGCTATTCGTTCACAAGACTGCGCCGGATCACCGATAGTCCTGACATGCGAAATCCCAAGGGAAGATTTTAGATGCTGCACCAACTGCTGTAAAGACAACTTCGGAATGGTTAACATCACCTGCCCGGTTTTATAGTACGGCAGCCAGTTGGCTTTTTTAGCAACCCCATAACTGATTGCATCCGGCTTCAAAGCGTGGCAATAGTCATGAAACCGCCAGACAGCAATTTTATGTTTTTCCAGAAGTGCCTGTTTTTCTTTTAAAACACTGTTGTTTTTTACCCAATCCGGGTTATCACTATGGTTGTAAAACGACGGCTCATGCGCAATAATAAAATTGGCATTTTGTTTTACGGCCTGTTCAATGACAGGAATGGTCGGAAACATTGTTGTAATTATGCCTGTCACAATTTGATCTGCTTTCCCGCTTTTGAGCGTGTCTACCGTATCTTTCAAAACAGACAGGTTTCCCTCTTTCAAAATCAGATCCATAATTTCCTGGACGGTCAGCGACTTTTTTACCGGCAAACCAGTATGATTTGTAAACGAGGCATGCAAACCCAGCAGGGCAAGCGCGCCAGCTGATTTTAAGGAATTTTCGATAAATTTTCGTCTTTCGAGACTGGGAGTAGAAAAACGGGAAGGTAGCTTGTCCATTGTGTTTGTTTTGCTTTTTATATAAAATGCGGCGAAATGATTAATTTACCCTAGCAGCCGTGGCATTTGATTCTTTTGCTGATCAATTTGATGAAAAATATTCAATTTGAAATAATGCAGGCGAAAAATGAAAGAATTGAACAGTTTCTTTCCCAGTATGTTAGTCTGTTTGAGGGAGAAGTGCGTATTGATGTAAAGACGGATGGCATTTCTCCTGATGAGCGTGGGTCAGGCATGAACCAATGTTTCGTAATTGTTAAATTTTTTTGAGCGCTTGATTGAAGATGTCTGACCATTTACCTTAGTTGAAAAAATAACGAACCCTGCCTAAGGCGACTTTATCTTACAGCGATCATGCAGAAGTATGCTGAATTATCTGATGAAGATTTGCTAATCCTGTTTCAGGAAGACAGTGAGGGTGTTTTCAAAGAAATTTACAACCGCTACTGGTCACCACTTTACTCCGCCGCCTACCGACGCGTAAAGTCGCGGGAAGTATCTCAGGAGATCGTTCAGGATATTTTCACGAGTTTCTGGATCCATAGGGATGAACTGCATGTGAAAACTTCACTGACCGGTTATTTGCTGACGGCTGTAAAATACCGTGTTTTAAATCATTTTGAGAAGGAAATGGTTAGGAGAAATTACAGGAACCTGATTGTCAATATGCCCGATCAAAGCCCTAACCTTACCGAAGAAGCTGTTTTTTATGAAGATCTTAACCGGCAGCTGGACCTGGAAGTAGCCCAATTTTCTCCCAAATGCAAAGAAGTATTTGAACTCAGCCGCAAAAGTTATAAGTCTAATAAAGAGATCGCCGATTTGATGAATATTTCGGTCAAAACCGTCGAGAATCATCTGACCAAGGCCCTGCAAATTTTAAGAATCCAGTTTAAGGAAGTAATGATCCTTTTCATTTTCTCACAGCTCTAAGCCGTCCGTAATCGTTTCGGGATCGGAAAAAAACACCTTACAAAAATATTTTTTCAAACTGACTGGGGGATGTTTCATTCTGACCTGACTGTACTTTATAAGGAGCCGGATTTAATCTCCTTTCGCAAATCAACACAGATGTCAAAAGAAATCTCGCCGGAGCTGATCCGGAAGTATATCAACAAAACATGTACACCGGAGGAAGTTCGTCTGGTCGAGGCCTGGTATGGATCGTTTGAAAAGGAGCAGGACCCTTTGCTTGATATACCTGCTGATGCGCGTCAGGAACTGAAAGGGGAGATGTTTGACAATATCCTTACCAATATTGGGAGAGACGACCGGTCAAAAATATACCCCGTCACAGGCCGTAGCCGGGTCATGTATTATACGCTTGTCGGTATCGCGGCGACGGTACTGCTGATATTGGGTTGGCAGTGGTTCGATGTCAATAACTCCTTTAAACAATCGGCTGATCTTGAAATCGTTTTTGAGAACAGCTCCAAAAGCATTAAAAGGCAGGTACTTTCAGACGGTAGTGTCGTGTGGCTGCAACCGCATACGGTCATTCGTTATCCGCAGGTTTTCATAGGCGGGCTTCGGACGGTACGTCTCACCGGCGAAGCTTTTTTCGAAGTAACCCGTGACCCGGCGCATCCGTTTATTGTGTACAGTGGCCATGTTATCACCAAAGTTCTTGGAACAAGTTTTAACATCAAGGCACTTGAAAGGGCACCGTCGGTGGAAGTTTCGGTGGTGACAGGAAAAGTAACAGTCGGGGTGGATGAAATTTTGCCTTCGCAGAAAAATGATAAAACAGAGGGAAGTCAGGTGGTGCTTTTGCCTGAGCAAAAGGCTGTTTTTCTGGAAAATAAGCAAATCCTGAAAAAGGAGGAAATCCTGCCGGGGAGAGAAAATGACGTCCGGATCTGGGAAAAAACAAGTGTTGCCTTTGATAACAAACCGATGTATGAAGTCGCCAGAACATTATCGGAGGAATATGATGTCGCGATCCGCATAGAATCGGAGGCATTAAAAAATTACATTTTGAAAGCCGATTTTTCCGGTCAAAACCTTCCTGATATTTTAGAAATGATGGAAAAATCACTGAATGCAACTTACGAAATCAACGATAAGGAAATCGTTTTCAAACCCAAATCAACTAACCCAACTGCGCAATAGTATGAAGTAAACACCCGGCGAAAATTTTAACAAAAAAAGAGCCGAAAGTGTCATCACCACTTCCGGCCCTATTAAAATTCCTTCCCGCATCACACCTTCTGAAAGGTGAACGGGGATGAACTGTCCCATCATTATCACAAATGAAACTATCAAATTTATGAATTATTATGTACAAATGCCGTTCGATTGGTGGAAAATCATGAGAATTACGTGTATTCAATTATTTGTCGCCATAGTATTTGCCTGCGCATCCTTTGCGCATGACAGCAGGGCGCAGCAGGTTCTGGACAGGAAGGTAAGCCTGTCCGTGCGAAATGTCAGTTTGCAGGAAGCGCTCCGGAAATTGGAGCGTTCCGGTGAGGTGAAATTTGTATACAGTGAAAATGTTGTAAGTACAAGCCGCCTTGTCAGCGTAGAAACTAAAAATGCAAGGCTGACCACGGTTTTGGATAAGTTGTTTCAGTCCTATGGCATTACTTATTCGGTGGTCAATGACAGGATTGTACTGGGTAAAGAGATGTCGGTACGCGAAGAGGAGGCTGCCGACGACGACCTGACCTTTTCGGCAATGCCTTTACAAATTGTTGCAAAAGGCGTTGTTACAGATGAAAAGGGCGAAGGACTTCCAGGCGTCAGTATCGTTTTAAAAGGAACGCAGCGCGGAACCACCACCAATAGTGAAGGTAAATTCGATCTGGAAGTTCCGGATGATCAGTCCATTCTTGTATTTAGTTTTGTGGGATATAAAACGCAGGAGCTCATCGTTGGTAAAAGTACCAGTTTGTCTGTTTCGTTGATTCAGGAAGATAAATCGCTGAATGAAGTGATTGTTACTGCCCTGGGTGTAAAGCGCGATGAGAAGGCTCTGGGCTATTCGGTGGCGCAGTTGGACGGTTCCGAGATCAGCAACGTTAAATCTCCAAACATGCTGAATGCGCTTGCAGGCAAAGTGGCCGGTGTAAATATCGTGAGCACAAGTACCGATGCAGGCTCGACAGCGTTAATGACGATCCGCGGACAATCGTCCATTTCGAAATCCAATCAGCCTTTGTTTGTAGTGGATGGGGTTCCGGTTGCCAACTCATTGAGAACACCAAATATGGCCGTTGGGCGCTCTGTGACGGATTACGGAAGTCCGATTGGTGATATAAATCCTGATGATATCGAGACCATAACCATATTAAAAGGAGCAAGTGCAGCTGCGTTGTATGGTAGCCGTGCAGGAAGTGGAGTGGTTCTGATCACGACAAAAAATGGCTCTGATGCCAAACGAGGCTTGGGTGTAACGGTCAACTCTACGACGATGTTTGACAAAATCTGGCAGTATCCGGGTTTTCAGAATCAGTACGGGACCGGGGATTTTCCGGGTACCAACAATACCAAACAGGGAAGTTCCTGGGGGCCGAGACTGGACCAGGGAACAAAATTTGTCCAGTGGAACAGTCCGGTTGACGCGAGCGGCAAAGCTGTGCCGACGGACTGGGTTTCTTATCCCGACCGTGTGAGCGACTTTTTCAGGACTGGTGTGACTTACACCAATAACCTGGCCGTAACCGGCAATAACGGCAAAGGCAATTTCAGACTTTCCTTCACCAACATGACCAATCAGGGTGTGGTGCCGAACACAGGTTTGAAACGGAACACACTTGATTTTGCAGCGGGACATAAGTTAAACGACAAAGTCAGGATCTCGACCAACATCGGTTATACCAACAATTCCAGTGATAACCGCGCGGCAGCTTATCGCGAAAGTGTGACGGAAGTTTTGTATAAAATGCCAGCGAATGTTGACCTGAACCAGATGCGTAATTACTGGAAACCCGGTCGTGAAGGCTTTGAGCAAGTAACCTATGATCCGGGCGGACAGGATAACCCGTTCCTGATTGTCAACGAAGAAACCAATGGATATAGCAGAAACCGTGTTGCCGGAAATATCCAGGCGATGATTGACATCACGAAAGATCTGAGTCTGATGGCGCGGACCGGGCTGGATTTTTATACCGAAGACCAGGATTTGAAAAGACCTTTCAGTGCCAAAAGAACGGCGAAGGGGGGATATTTTATCAATAACCTCTTCTTCATGGAACAGAATACCGATTTTCTTTTGACTTACAAAAAGAACATTACGCCTGACTGGTTCGCTTCGGTTTCGGTTGGAGCCAACCGCATGAACCAGAAATCGAGACAGCTTTCGCAAACGGCGGGAAGCCTTGTGCTGCCTAACATCTACAATGTTGCCAACGCTCAGGCCGGATCACTAACGTCCTATCAGTGGAATTCAGACAAGCGGATCAACAGCGTTTACGGAACGGGTGAGCTTGCTTACAAAAACATGGTATTTCTTAACGTAACCGGAAGAAATGACTGGTCGAGCACATTACCTGAACAGAATAACTCCTTCTTCTATCCGTCTGTTTCACTGAGTGCAGTGCTGACCGATATTTTGAAAGTCTCTTCCAAAACATTGTCCTTTGCCAAACTGCGCGCAAACTGGTCGCAGGTGGGTAGTGACACAGACCCTTATCAGCTTTTTAATACAATTCAGCTTACCGACTGGGGTAGTGTAAAACGTGCTAACCTGGAATTTGATCTAAAAAACAATATGCTCAAACCTGAAATCGCTACTTCGTATGAAGTGGGGGCTGATCTCCGGTTTTTTACAGGCGGCAGGTTAGGGCTGGATATCACCTGGTACAAAACCAATAACCGTAACCAGATCATAAAGATACCAACTTCGATCGCGGCGGGTTCAAGCACGAAACTGATCAATGCAGGAAATATCCAGAACGCTGGCTGGGAAATTGGCTTAAATGCCGTTCCTGTCAACACGGCATTGCGCTGGGAGATTTCTGCCAATTTTACGAGGAACGTAAACAAGGTGGTTGAGCTGGTGGACGGTGTTTCGGAATATTCCATGGGGAGTGCCGATGGTGATAACATCCGTTACATCATCAAGGAAGGATCGAAAATCGGGGATATGTCGACACCAACCTGGATCAAAGTGCCGGACGGACAGTTTGCCGGACAGCCACTTCTGGATGCAAACGGGAGACATCAGCGCTCGACGAGTTATGATTATGTAGGCAATTACAATCCTGATTTCACAGTTGGGTTTAACAACACTTTTACCTACAAAAATGTAACGCTGAATTTCCTGATCGACTGGCGCAAGGGCGGGATGTTTTACACATATCCTTTAAGACAGATGATTTTGCTCGGTACGTCTGATAAAACGCTGACCGGTAGAGACGCCGAATCCGGTGGTTTGCCGTGGATCGATTCGGAAAAACGCAACCGGAATGACGGGATGATTATTGACGGTTATATCAAAAATAGCGACGGAACGTATCAGAAAAACGACAAGGTGATCGCGGCTTCTGACTATTACGACAACCTTTACAACAAGTATTACGAGCGTTCGATGTACGAATCCACGTTTATAAAACTTCGTGAAGCGTCTCTTACGTATGCCTTCAAAAACAAGACTTTGGGCAAATTGCCAATTCACAATCTGACGGTTTCACTTATCGGTCGTAACCTTTTCAACTGGACGGCGGCTAACATCGGTTTTGATCCTGAAACGAGCATGAGTGTGGCTGAGGATGGCTTTCGTCAGGGTGTAGGTCACTGGACCTTGCCGGGTGTTCGGTCTTATGGATTTAAAGTTGGCTTCAATTTTTAAACAGTGTTCTTGAAAATGAAAAATATGAAACCATTTTTCAGTACTTCTCAGAGAAGGGTTGAAAGATTAAAAAAGAAAATATCTTCCGGGCTATTCTTCGTCGCTTTTATCGGGATCTGCCTGAGTTCATGTACGGATGATTTTGAAAAAATAAATGAAAATCCTAACCGGCCGGAGTCTATTAATTCAGATTATCTCATGTCGAATGTGATCGTTTCCACGGCGTATTATTATCAAACCCAGGCGTTTTCCGGTCGGCCTGCCATTGCCGGGAGGTATATGACGCTGGTCCGTACAACCGGTTATGATCTTTTTAACTGGGGCCCGGTTGGCTGGTATGATGCCTATTCGTTTTTGATGGTCAATAAAACGTTGGCAGATCAGGCGGAGAAGCTGGGAGAGTCTCAGTACCTGGCAGTTTCCAAAATCATGAAGGCGTTCAATTACGCTTATGCAAGCGATCTTTACGGGGATCTGCCCTACACGGACGCTTTGCAATCGAAGGAAAGCAATCTGACGCATCCGAAGTATGATCTGCAAAAGGATATTTATCCGGACTTATTGCGTGAGCTGCGTGAGGCGAATGATTTACTGGCGTCGACGGATAAGGTGATTTTGGCCAGTGCAGATATGATGTACGGTGGCAAGGCGCTGTTGTGGCGGAAACTGGCGAATTCTTTGAGGCTGCGTATGCTGCTTCGGATTTCAAAAAATTACCCTGCTGCGTTTACCGAAATGCAGGAAATTGTGAAGGATAAGTCCAAATATCCGGTATTTGAAAGCAATGCCGATAACGCGGAAATCAAGTATTTGGGAGATATCGCGGCAAACAGCTGGCCGGGCGGAACACTCGCCATGATCGACTACGATTTTGTGAAAACAAAGGCGAGTAAAGAAGTGGTTGACCATCTTCTGGCCAGAAATGATCCGAGAGTGTCGGTTTGGTATACGCCGGTTAAAACCATGGCGGGGGCCACTGTTGATAAAAATGAATATGTTGGTGTGCCCAATGCGATCGACGAACCGGCTTCCTACAACGGTGGCGAGGATCATATCTCTCAGCTCGGGTCTATTTTTAGGAAAAACTCGGATAATATGCTCAAAGCAAGTCTGATTACCTATTCGGAGGTTTGTTTTATTCTGGCTGAGGCGCTGCAAAGCGGAAAAATTACTGTCGCGGGCGAAACTGCCGAGTCGTACTATAACAAAGGGATTGAGGCTTCGATGGATTATTATGGTGTGAAAGCCGAGGCTGCAAAGAGAGATTATTACAACCAGACGCTGGTGAAATATGACGGCACACTTGAACAGCTTATCACGCAGAAATGGCTTTCGATGTTCTTCAAAACCTCTGAGGGATGGTTTGATCACCGTCGTACTGGTTTTCCTAAATTCCGTACAGGGCCACTTGTTGTCAATAAGTTGATTCCTAACCGGTACCGTTATCCGGATAGCGAAAGTGCTACCAACAATGAAAATTACAAGAAAGCCGTCAGCGTTTTCGGAGCTGATGACGAGTATACGTTAATGTGGTATCTCAAATAGAATCAGGTTACTTCCAATAGCCTGATCCGCTTTGTGAACCGTATCCTTATGTAGTCGAATGCATGTAACCGGGTGATGCAGACAACTGTTCACCCGGTTCTTTTTACTTTTAAAACCCTAATCCTGATGCCAGTTAAAATTTTCATCTTTTTGTTTTTTCTGCTTGGTTATATGCCGTTGTACGCGCAGATAACAGGCAATCCGTACCTTCCCGGATCATTTCCTGACCGGATTATTTTAAACATAACCCAGGATCCGTCCATTTCCATGGCTGCAAACTGGCGCACACAGGAGTCGGTCTCGGAAAGTTTTGCTGAAATTGTGTTGGCAGATGCTGATCCCCGTTTTGTTGATAAGGCAAAAAAGATCAAGGCCATTTCTCAAAAACTTCAGTTCGAAGATACGCCGACAGCCGTTTACCATTCGGTGATTTTTGAAAATCTGACACCCAACACAAAATATGCTTACCGGGTGGGGCAGGGAGAGCACTGGAGCGAATGGATTCATTTCAATACCGCCGGAAAGGTCGGGGAGAAATTTTCCTTTATTTATTATGGTGATGTGCAAACCAATATCCGCTCGCTTTGGTCGCGTGTGGCGCGCGAAGCCTACGGGAAAGCGCCCGATGCGAGACTGATGATGTATGCAGGGGACCTGATCAACAAGGCAAACAGGGATATCGAGTGGGGTGACTGGTTTCAGGCCGGCGGGTTTATTCATAGCATGGTTCCAGGATTTCCTACGCCCGGAAACCACGACCATTTTGATACGCCGGAGGGAGTTAACACGACATCCGTTTTTTGGCGGCCACAATTTACACTGCCTGAAAACGGTCCGAAAGGATTGGAGGAAACCTGTTATTATGCCGACGTTCAGGGCACCAGATTTATTTCCCTGAATTCGGATCAGGTGGAAGTTTCGGATCAATATCTGGAAAAACAACGGGTATGGATGGAGGATATCTTGAAAAATAACCCGAATAAATGGACGGTGGTTACGTTTCATCACCCTATTTTTTCTCCGAAGTCCACGCGTGATAACAAGCGTATGCGGGAGAATTTCAAGCCGCTTTTTGACAAATACAAAGTTGACCTGGTTTTGCAGGGGCATGACCATACCTACGCGCGTGGTATGGCAAAAATCCCGATGAACGAAAAAGGCGCTGTTTCCGGTACGATGTATGTGGTGTCGGTGAGTGGTCCTAAAATGACAGATTCCAATGTGGAAAGAAGGGACTGGATGGATCGTTCAGCTCTTTATACGCAGCTTTTTCACGTCGTTACCATCGATCATGACAGGCTCATGTTTGACACTTTTACAGCCACCGGCGAGCTTTATGATGCTTTTGATCTGATCAAACAAAAGGGGAAGATCAACAAAATCATTGACCGGATTCCGGCCGGGGTTAAGGAAAGGAGATAAGGTCTGAAAACCGGTTTAGGCGACGTTTTACAGACCGATACTTTTCAGAAAATTTTCCCTGTAATTGCTGCCTATCGGGATTTCGTGTTTTTCGATAAAAATCCGGTTTCCTTCGATATGGGTTATTTTGGACTTGTTGATGATGAACGAGCGGTGCACGCGGAGGAACAGCGATTGGGGTACCAGTTCTTCAAAGTTAGAAAAAGTCATAGCCGGCAAAAGTATATTTTGTACCGTCACAATTTTGGTGTTATTACCGTTGGCTTCGGCAAAAAGCAGATCGTCGAAGCCAACTTTAAAAATTTTTCCTTCTGTTTTCACAAAAATGTAGTCCTCGGTTTTGGCAGCATTTGTCTCCGTCGGTATTTGTGGTTGGACCTGCAATTTTTCAATAGCCTTATCCACAGCGATCACAAACCGGTCGAAGGAAAATGGTTTTAACAGATAGTCGCAGGCGGCGAGGTCAAAAGCGTCCAGCGCATATTCTTTGTAAGCTGTCGTGAAAATAACAACGGGTTGATTTTTTAGCGTTTTCAGGAACGAAATGCCGTTCATCACAGGCATATTGATATCCAGAAATAAAATGTCAATCTTCTGCTGTTGCAGGATCAGCTTTGCATCCAGTGCGTTGGCGCAGGATGCCGCCACGTGCAGATAAGGCAAATGAGCGCAATAAGCCTGCACAATGTCCCTGGCAATCGGTTCATCATCTACGATCAGGCAGTTAATTTCTGTCATTTTATTTCATCTTTAATTGTAAGATCACGCTATACGACGACGCCTCGTTTTTGATCTGTAATTCATGTTGGCCGGGGTATAAAAGTTCCAGCCTTTTGTTGACGCTGGTTAACCCGAACCCACTATGTTTAGGAATCAGTTCGTCAGGTTCCTGGCTAAGACCACATGAGTTTTTGATCGAAAACAGAATGGAATCCGCCCAGATTTTAAGTTGTATGTCGATAAAAATCTTTGGCTCGGCCGTATTTTTGGAATGCTTAAACGCATTTTCTATAAAAACAATCAGGAGCATTGGCGCTATTTTTATATCCTCGCGGGTTATCTCCTCGAAATCCGTTGAAAGTACAAGCCGGTCGCCGAGCCTTATTTTTTCAAAGTCAATATAGTTGTTAATATACGCCATTTCATCTTTTAGCGGCACAAATGTCTCCGTTGCGTCATAGATCGAATAACGAAGCAGGTCGGATAATTTCAGGAGCAGCGGCGGTACTTTCTCATGCTGGGTAATGGAGAGGCCATACATGTTGTTGAGCGTATTAAACAAAAAATGCGGACTCAACTGCGATTGCAGCAAATGCAGTTCACTTTTGCTGTGCGCAGCCGAAGTCTGTGCTTCATTTAACTGATTTTGCGTAACCGCCCTGACAATTTTTACCAGCATCCCTATGCCAACGCTCAGCATCACAAAAGGTATCCAGTAGAGTAAAATATTCAATGCGCGGCGCCCTTCAAGCGGATATTCAGCATGAACAAAAAGTTCGATGATACTCACGACGATCAGGACTGAAAGCAGTATAATCAGACTAGCCGGCAAGGTTTTTAGCCTGGAAGCCCAGGTAGCAATGAGATATCTTCCCAAAAAGACACCTCCAAAAAAACACATCGTAACGGCCGTAGCGACAGCTTCTTGCTCATGTACGCCAATCGCATCCACGAAAGAACTGGTCGCCAGCCATACAGGCACCGCAGCAATGGCCGTCAGAATGAAATACAGGTAATCTTTCGGAGTCAGTTTTTTGAGATCGTTATTTAGATCGTTCATATGATTTTCGTTTGCCCGTGATTTTAATAACAGGCCGTAAATTTCAGGAGCCGCGGCATGACTTATAAATTCTGCTGACGAATATGTACTAATTCCTGACGGAAACCATATTTCGACTTTCCAATCACTTTGACATTGAAAAACCTGAATCTGTCAGGCTTTTCAGGCGGTTCGACAGCATTGTTTCATGCCTTGAACGGTGAGATCCATCTTTGTTTCATCAATCTATTAGCCAATGATTAAAGCAAACAAGATGTCCAAACTAATCACCTTTCTCTTCTGCTGGTTTCTGACTGTGGAAACCTTTGCTCAGTCCGGAATAATTGCCGGGACTGTGAAAGATACAAAAAACGAAGTAATACCGGGGGCAACTATAAAGCTGCTCAGGGGCACGGACTCCACAATGGCCGCCGGAGAAATAACCGACGGCAAAGGGAAATTCCAGTTTAACGCACTGGCCAGTGGGGTTTATTTTCTGACTATTACGGCAATGGGACAAAATCCGTATCGTAGTGTATCACTGACGATCGATGATACACACAGCCAGATTGTTCTGCCGGCAATTCTACTTCTTTCTGCCAAAAGTGTTATTCTGAATGAGGTTGTTGTAAAGGCAAAACGGCCTTTGATTGAGCAGGATATTGACAAGACGATTGTCAATGTAGAAGCTATGATCAGTGCTGCGACGAGTAGTACTTTGGAAGTTTTGGAAAAAACGCCGGGTATCACGCTGAGTGCCAATGGCGAAATCAGTCTGAATGGGAGGTCCGGTGTGCTGGTGCTGATCGACGGCAGAGCAACCTATATGTCGGGACAAGACCTTGCTGCTTATTTAAAATCGATTCCGGGTGGAGTGCTTGACAAGATTGAACTGATCGATAATCCGTCTGCAAAATATGACGCGGCGGGCAACGCGGTGATTAACATTCGTTTGAAGAAAAACCGGGCCGGCGGTTTTACCGGGAGCCTTTTCACAGGTTATTCGCAGGGCCGTTACGGACGGAGTAATGACGCGCTAAACCTGAATTATCGTTATAAAAAGTTGAATGTGTTTGCAAATATTGGTTATGGTTTTGAGAAAAATTATACCGACGAAAATTGGGACAGACGATTTTTTGATATCCGGAATGCGTTGACTTCTTCGGTAAAACTGGAAAATAATCAGGTGTATAAAAACAATGGTTTGAACGCCAACCTGGGACTGGATTATGCGATTTCAGAAAATACCACCTACGGTTTTCAGGTAAATTACAATGGATCAGAAAGAAAAGGCCGTCTGGATTATTACAGCGATTATTTCAATGCAAATCATGAGCTTGATGCGATTGGCACGGGTAACACTGCTGGACGTGAGAACCGGAAAAACCTGGCGACAAACTTTAACTTCGTGCATAAATTTGGCAAAAGTGGCCGGGAGATTTCCGGCGATATCAACTATCTGAATTACACTACACGAGGCAATCAGCTACTAGACAACTTTGTCTATCGGCCGTCCGATGCTGTGACAACGGGAAACCGTTTTATCTATCTTATCCCTTCTGACATCAATATTTATACGGTAAAAGTTGACTATGTGCAGCCGCTCAAAAACAAGGCCCGGTTGGAAGCCGGTTTCAAATCGAGTATTGTTGACAACGACAACATCGTGAATTATTACAACATGAATGGAACGTCGGAAAATATCGATTACAGTAAATCCAACCATTTTAAGTACCATGAAAACCTCAATGCGGCCTATGTCAATTCACAAAGATCCTGGAAACGGCTTGGCGTTCAGCTTGGATTACGGGTTGAAAATACACAGATCGTTGGTAATCAGCTTGGTAACGAAGAGGTAACGGCGAGTCGCTTTACTAAAAATTATACAAGATTTTTTCCGTCCATTTTTGTCAATTATAAACTTGATTCGGTCAACAAAAATGCGCTGACTTTTAGCCTGACCAGAAGAATAGCGCGGCCGAATTATCAGTTGCTGAATCCGTTTTTATTTTTCCGTGACAAATATTCCTACACGGCCGGAAACTCTGATCTTAATCCGCAGTACCAGTATCGTTTCGAACTGAAATTTACACACAAACAGTTTCTGCGTATGGGGCTTAGTTACAACAAATTTATCAATTCCATTCTGAATGCGACAGACGTCAGAGACAGCGTTTTTATCACAAGACCGCAAAACATTGGCGGCGGTTTTATGGTGCTTTTATCAAATGGAATTTCATTGGCGCCAGCCAAATGGTGGAATATGAATCTAGAGGCTTTGCTGTCCAGAATCGGGGTTAACGGATTTGTAGATGGTAAACCACTGGATTTAAAAACTTATATGGCCAGGATTAATTTATACAATCAGCTGACAATCAGTAAAAAATGGAGCGCCGAGATTAGCGGGTATTACGCGAGCCGGGATCTGGCGGGGCAGGGTTTTACAAAAGGAATGTTCAGAGCTTACTTCGGTATCCAGAAAAAGATCTGGAAGGACAAGGGCAGCGTCAGGCTGACTGTGGAGGATATTTTTCACTCGTGGGTTTATCACAATCAGTCGGAGGGGCTTAAACAGGCAGATTATTTTCAGAGAAGTCAAACGGATACGCGTCGGGTAGGTCTGGCGATGACCTATCGTTTTGGTAAAGAAACATTTGCAAGAAAGCGCCGGCATAACAACAATGCTTCCGACGAAGAAAAGGGGAGGGTGGAGTAGCCTGAAAACTTACCATTCGAAATACAGATGCTCGTCTTTAAAATCTGTATTTCGAATGGTTTTTCCGATAAAGTTGCGTCAGATTTCAAGACCGTTGATGTCCGTAGTTAACACGGCGCTCATATAGTCGAAAAAAGGCCGCATGTTTTTGAAAGTCTGGTTGACGGCCTGGACAAAATCAGGGCTAAGTACTTCTCGATCCGAGAACCGCTTCATTAACAAAAACTGTTTGTAACGAAGCAGGTCGATGGATTCATGGCTGGCATCAAAGCCCTTTGGAGACGTTTTTACCTGCTCACCATGCAAAGCACCAAAGGTGTCAATGAATGTTTTGCTGCCAATGATATTTCTCAACGGAGCAGAATCAAAACTGATATCATCACGGACACGTCTTAAATCTTCCGGATTGGGTGCCCAGAAGCCGCCGCCAATAAAGCTGTTGCCCGGTTCGATATGAAAATAATATCCACCCCGAAGTTGTTTGGTCGCGCGCGTGAAATTACCACTCCAATTGGTTTTATACGGGATTTTTTCCTTTGAAAAACGTGTGTCCCGATAGATGCGGTGAAGGCTCTTTTTGCCCGATGGTGTTTCTATCAGATCGTGTTTACTGAATTCTGCCAACAGGGCATCCGCAAAAATTTCGATGGCATTTTGCTGTTCAATAAAGACATCCTTGTGGGCATTGAACCAGTCCCGGTTATTGTTCTGTTGTAGCGATTTCAAAAATTCCAGGCTTGACGCCGGGATTTGCGTTTGTTGTGCTGACATTTTATTGAAAACCTTGGTGATTGTGATGAATCAGAGCACTTCATAAGAAATGTCCCTGATAAGACAATGGCAGAAACCCGCGCAAAGTTCCATAGCAAAATGTGGAACGGCCCGGGTTATCAGTCTTGATACATTATTGTCCGCCGGTGTTCAACTCCCCATTTCATGATTTCAATGATGGCCTTATCGAGCGTTTTGCCGTAAGGCGTGATCTCATATTCGACGGTAATGGGTTTGGTATCACAAACTGTACGTTTAATTAGCTTGTTGATTTCCAGTTCCTGCAATTCTTTGGATAACATTTTAGCAGCTATTCCGTCAACTTCCCGAAGCAGTTCCATAAACCGTTTTTTGCCCCGGAAACTCAAAGTGCCAATAATCAGAATCTTCCATTTCCCATCTATGATGTCAAGCGCATCCCGGATTCCCAGTGTCATTTCGTTTCTTTCCGCCTGATAATCAATCTTACAGGCATTGATAAGCTCTTTTTCCAGTGGCTCCATATCTTTTCTTTAGTTGCGCTAATTTAAAAGTATTATCCTGTAAACACAGACTGATTTTCAGAAGAACGTAAAAAGGGAAGCTTTTAATCATGCTGAGATAGTTTCATCGAGGAAACCAGTTTCCCACATGAAACAAATAGCTGTTCCGTCTTCAAACTTGGAGACTTTTACGGCGTCAAATAATTATCACAAAATGAAATATCTCAAATATTACACGGCTGTCCGCTTTTTGCTTGGCACCTTCCTGACACTTACTCTGGTGATGTCTTTCCAAAAAACGCCCCAGCAGATGGGCATGAGCCCGACTGCAATCCGCATAATCACAGGCCTTTGGGATACTGGTTATCTCATGCAAACGGTAAAAGTGCTTGAAATTATTACTGCTTTATCGCTGCTTTCCAATTATTACGTCCGGCTTACCACGATCCTTTTTATACCGGTTATCATCAACATTATTCTGTTTGACATTTTTGCAGATAACCTGAAAGGTCTTGCCGCGGCGGCGCCCATTCTACTGCTCTCCATATCGCTTTTGCTGATCAACAAGCATGCTTATTCATCTCTTTTAATAACAAAATAAATTCTATGAAAAAGACCCTTTTCTTGCCTGTGTTGTTTTGCCTGTGCGGCGAAGCAGAGGCCCAGACACGCCAACCGGTGAAACAGGCCGTATCCGCTTTGAAGACCGATAAATTCCCACTTAGAAAAAATTTTGAGTTACAGGCTGAGCAGTTCGCTCCCAAACACTACACGCCGGAGGTCAGGTCGGGGAATCTGAACAGCGGAGAAATTTCAAATCATTACCGCCTCAAAGCCGGGGTTAATATTCCAATATATAAAAGTAAAAACTGGCAGGTTTTTACTTCGTTGCGGTATAAATATGAACTGTTTGAGTTTAATAATTTCGGAGAAAATTCTGGTTTGCCTTTGGCCAATTCGGTAGAAGATAAAATGGAATTTCATCTGGTAACAACCGCCATTAATGTCACGCGCTTTTCCTCCCTTTTTAATAAACCGGTGATATACAACGCGTCGATAATTGCCGACGCGACCGACAAAAGCATGGGCCGGGTGAAAGGGATTGTTTCTGCGACGATGATTTTTAAAAGAACTGAAAATACGACAATTACGGCGGGTCTGACCGGCTTCGCTGATATTTCCTCGCTTTACCCGGTTTTGCCGATTTTCTCCTATCAGCAAAAATTCAAAGATCCGCGCTGGACAATTGATGTAACACTTCCGCAGCGTTTGTTCCTGCGAAGGACTTTGTTTCCCAATAGCCGGTTATCGCTTGGCAGCGAGCTGGAAACCGAAGTTTTGTATGTAAACCTTAACAACCCGGATTTTATCAAAACTTATGACTATCGCCAGTTTGAGCTGAAATCCGGGATCGTTTATGAGCATAATCTGGGGAAAAACATTGTTACAACTTTTAAAGCTGGTTTAACCCATGTGATTGCCTCCCGGGGAACTGCAAAAAACCAGCCGGCGGGCGATTATTCTTTTAAAACCACTCAGGATCCAACCGGTTATTTCAACATTGGTATTTCGTTCAGCCCGTTCGAAAAGTAAAATTGATAGTCGTATGTGAAAATTCAGAAATCAAGTGTTCAGTGTCGATAATGATCAAGAGTTGAGGTGCTGCCTTAACTCTTTTTTGCTGTCGGATTTATTCTATTTTTTGCCGGTCCATCTATGCATTTTTGTAACCGAATTTAAAACCTTTAAGGCCATGACGTCAATTTCCAATTTAGTTTTAATGACCACCGCCCTGACCACGGCTTTAATCGCCGGTCTTTTTTACGCCTACTCCTGCTCGGTAAATCCTGGTCTGGCACAACTTGGCGACAGGGAATACATTGCCGCGATGAAGTCCATCAACGTGGCGATTATTAACCCGGTTTTCCTTTTCAGTTTTATGGGGACATTACTCCTTTTGCCAATTAGTGCTTTTTTGCAATACCAGCACGGCGTGTCCACGCGCTTTTGGTTTTTACTCGTAGCAACCTTGGTTTATGTAATAGGTACTTTTGGTGTTACCGTAACGGGAAATGTTCCTTTGAATGAAACCCTGGCCCAATTTGATCTGCAATCGGCTTCGGTAGAGGTCATCGCTAAACAAAGGGCAGATTTTGAACTGCCATGGAACCGCTTTCATACGATACGTACGGTTGCCGGGGTTATCTCGCTTTTACTGGTTATTCTGGCTTGTCTGGACAGGAGTGCAGAATAGATTCATTTTCACGGTTTTGAATATGAAATTCCAGAGGGGAAGGACAGGCAGTCTTAGTTTTCGGGTTTCATAGGAGGCCCTACAATTTGCATGTCATGCCTGGCAAAAATTGCCGCCAGTTCTTCTTTGGTTGGCTCTTTTGCCAATGCAGCCATATAAACGAAAAAATCTTCAAGCTTTCCGGCTGGCTGTACGATAACGCTCATTTTCGCTTGTTCACTTACCTGAATCCAGGCGTGGGCGACTTTTCGGGGCAAAAAAATGGTTTCACCCGCTTTAAGCTGAAACTTTTCCTGGCCTACCTGGAAATGATATTCGCCTTCCAGTACCTGAAATATTTCGTCCTGATCAGGATGGATATGCAGGGGAACTCCACGCCTCGGCGAAAGACCTGTCTGTTCAAAAATGGCGAGTTGACCGTTGGTATCTCTTCCGGAAACCTTCACATCCTGCACATTTGAGTTGACGCCTTTCAACTGAATGTGCCCGTGATATCTTCCCTCGCCTTTCTTTACAGCAAATGGCTTTTTGTCATCTGTTTGTTGGTCGCTAGGCTCGGATGAGGCCCATGGAACCGCCAACCATGCGGATTGAATGAATATCCTTCGTTTCATAACCGGGAAAATTTACAGGATTGATTAATTCAGCTGCTGATGGAAGCTGAATTGATAATCCAATTTACAGAAACCGGAAATGAATGTCCAGGTTAATTTATTTAATGGGCTAGTTGTCAGTTAGATATATCGGTGTTTTCGGGGTTATATTGTCACCGGTCTGCCTTTGTTCTGATAAGCCGAAGGGCTGACACCCATATATTTTTTAAAAGCGATGGAGAAATGCTGGGAATGTTCGTAGTTCAGGATGCTGGCTATTTCATCTACTGAAAGGGTGCAATTAGCCAGTAAATTACCGGCATATTCCATCCGTAGTTTGCGTAAATAGTTGAAAACGGTGGTATTGAACAATAACTTAAAGCCCTTCTTGACTTTAAATTCGTTAAGCAGACAAATCCGGCTTAGCTGCGTCAGGTTAAGATCTGCAAGGAAATTGGTATCCAGATAATTTTTAAGCAGATGAAGTTTTTCGGCTTCGTCCGCACGAATTTCTTCATGCACTGAAACTGTCCTGCGAAACTGCTCCATTTGCAGCGCGAGTAATTCCAGAATCCTTGACTGTAAAAGCAGATTTCGCATCGGCCCGGTTTCATTCGTATTTCTGATAGAGTCGATCAGACGAAGCATGTATGGCGTGGTTTCAGGATTATTCCGGTTTCCTGAAAAGGGTCTGTTATGTTGCAGATCATCAATAACGCGGTCGCTCCACGTATCTGAAATATCCAGGCAAGAAAGAAAAAAGTCCCTCTGCAAGCTGATATGCAGCATTTCAACTTCCTGATTTGCCGCTATTCTGCTTACGTCTTTTCCTTCGGGAGAATACACCAGATTGTGATAATTCGGACGCATGTTTAATTCATGACTCAGGCCTGAGAAACAGGTGTCCAACCTGCCTTTCATGAAAAAGTTGATATTGATGGTGTCGGTTGAGTCAACATCGCGAAGTTCGGAGTCATTATGCATTTCAAACCGCATGTCAGTCACCTGCATATAAGGTGTTGCGATGTGCGCGAAATTGATCCGTCCAACCGAGGGATGAAAATAACCCGGAGCGGTTACTGGCTTGACAGGAATACTGTCCGTTACCGATTTCGGAGCCGGCAACGCCTCGAAACTAATAATGTCCGCAGCATTAATTACAAATGCCATAACAATTTTTGATTTCTACTTTTTCCCAAACAGAATGAAATTCTGGTAGCAAAAGTAGGGTTTTGATTCATCCGGGGCGGCAGATCTGGCGGTAAAAAGCTTAATAGTTATTAACCGGTACCATCAGGTTTAAGCGTTTTGAAAAAATCCGTTTTGCGTATCCCGTATTCCATTTGGCGTAGGTTGAAGTGATTTTGAATGATCATTTTTGCAGCAGTAAAAATCACAAATCAATCTATTAGTCATGAAAAAGAAACTTTTGCTATTAGCAGCCGTTCCGGCATTTTTATGGAATTGTACCGATCACGATCTTGCTTCATCAACAAAATTTACCCTTAACCCGCAGTCGGTGGCTGAGTGGAAAGGATTCCTGAAAACCGGTTATTTTAATAACGGTACCATTGCTGTTGAGAGTGACGACATCACCGTGCAGGATGGGCGTGTAAAGAGCGGTTCGTTTACCATTCCGGTTTCATCCATTATCAACCTTAACCTGCCGACCGAACAGGTGAAGGAACAGCTGGTACACCATCTTCAAAGCCCTGATTTTTTCAACATGGCGCTACACCCGGATGTGACCTATAACATTACCGACGTTAAGCCGTATTCGGGGGCGAAGGAAGGTGATGTTGCAGGAGCAAACTATCTGGTTAACGGTAATTTAACGATCCTTGGAAAAACTAATCCGGTATCTTTTCCTGCTAAAATTGTGATTGCCGGAAATCTTTTATCGGTAGAAGGAAATGTCAAATTTGACCGGACAAAATGGGGGATAACTTTCGCGACGGCTCCTGATCTGGCGCCGGAAAATTATATTGAGCCGATGGTTGAAATTCATTTGCAATTATCGGGGGAGAAAAAATAAGAACGGAATTGTCTGCCCGCCAAGGTCAGACAATTTTTAAAATATCATTAGCCATGATCATAAAAATATTAAAATGGGCAGGGATAACGCTGCTATCGGTAATCGCTTTGCTAGGCGCAGGTTATGGTCTGATTGCCATGAACATAAAAAACAGGACAGTCCGACAATACAATTTTGACAACGAGGTTTTAGACATAAAATCGGACAGCGTAACGCTAGCGCGGGGAAAACATCTCGTGGCGATTAAGGGCTGTCAGGATTGCCACAGCAAGGACCTTTCAGGCAGGATCATGATGGACGACGGCGCCGTCGGACGACTTTCAGCCAGCAATCTGACGGGTGGAAAAGGAGGTCTGCCGTCGGATTACAGCGCCACAGACTGGATAAAGGCACTTCGTCACGGCATTGATAAAAGCGGACAGCCACTGATCTTTATGCCCTCGCACGAAACAACACTACTGTCTGAGCAGGATATGGCCGCCATTATCGCTTACTGCCAGACGGTTCCTGATGTGGATCATGAGCTGCCTCCGATCAACCTCGGGCCGGTGGCCAATGTGATGAGTTACTTTGATAAAATGCCACTGTTTTCGGTTGAAAAAATTGATCATGCGAAACCGATGGTAGCAAGAGCCGATACCGTAGAAGGAATAAAACTAGGAGAATACCTCGCTGTGTCATGCAGTGGTTGTCATCGCGCAGACTTTAAGGGAGGTGACCCATTGGCTCCCGGACTTCCACCCGTGCCGGATATTACATCAAGCGGAAACCCTGGCAAGTGGACGCAGCAACAGTTTTTACAAACCCTGCGAAGCGGAAAAACGCCGGATGGCCATCAGATGAAAAATGATGACATGCCCTGGCAGATGACCGCTCAATACGAAGATAAAGAGCTTGCGTCGTTGTATCAGTTTCTTCATTCCAGATAATGGGGAGCCGTCATTCGGCTAGTGATTATTAACGGTTATTGTGCCTGAATGAGCTAAATACGACACGAAATATTATATTGCAGATTAACGAAGCGTACTTTTAGCATGTCACTTTTTATTGATTCACCATCCAGGGAAGACTATTTTCAGATTACTGAACTTTGGGAGGCATCGGTTCGAGCCAGTCATGATTTTCTTGGCGAGGCAGATATTCAGTTTTTTAAACCGCTTATCCTGCATGAATACCTTGACGCCGTCGATTTATACTGCGTTCGGGATGAGCAGGATAAAATAACCGGCTTTATCGGGCTGGCCGAAGATAAGGTTGAAATGCTGTTTGTACATCCGTATTCTTTTGGGAAAGGAATCGGCAAGTTTTTGCTGCAATTCGCAATCAGCGAGAAAGGGGTGACCCGGGTTGATGTGAATGAACAAAATCCCAAGGCCGTGGACTTTTACAGGCATATGGGTTTTGACGTAACAGATCGTTCGGAAACAGATGGTCTGGGCAAGCCTTTTCCAATTCTGGCCATGAAACTGCAATAATTATTAATATCACATGGAGATTAAGAAATACGAGGAAAAACACAAAGCCGGAGTTCTGGAACTGTTGAGATTAAACACGCCGCAGTATTTTGCACCGGAGGAACGGGAGGATTTGATTGAATATCTGGACAATCGCCTGGAGTATTATTATGTCGTTGAAATGGAAAATAAAGTGATGGGTTGTGGTGGTCTCAATTTGTCTGATGACCCTGAAACGATCAGGATTTCATGGGATATCATTCATCCGGAAAGCCAGGGGAAAGGGCTGGGCAGCCAGCTCACGAAATTCCGGATTGAACGTATCCGCGAAATGGGTGGTATCAAAATCGTGTCGGTCCGTACCTCGCAGCTTGTGTACAAGTTTTATGAAAAACTTGGTTTTGAACTAAAAGAAGTTGCCAAAGACTTTTGGGCCGAGGGTTTGGATATGTACCGGATGGAATGTCACATCGATTCGTTTGTCTGGAAATAAGCTGGGCTACTCCGTGCTGATGGCTTTTACCGGATTCATTAACGCAGCCCGGAAAGTCATCATACCGACGAGCGCGGTGACGATCAATCCAAAAATAATGGTTATGGCTGCAAAATTGGCCCACCCGATCTCAATACGGTAGGCATAGTTTTGCAGCCATTTAGTAAGTCCCAGCCACACCAGTGGAAAGGCAATAACCAGGGCAACGGCTGTAACGATCGCAAATTCTTGCAGAAAAAGCATCACAATGCTCGCCTCCGAAGCACCCAAAACTTTCCGTATGCCAAGTTCTTTGGTCCTTTTTGAAACATTAAGCGATACCATTCCCAGAATTCCCAACAGCACAATGATGATGGCGAGGACTGTGGCAATGCCCGCTGCCTTTTTTAGTTGTATTTCTGATTTGTAAAGTTTCATAAGCGTATCGTCCATAAAAACATATTCAAAAGGAGCATCCGGCATCAGCTCGCGCCATTTTTTTTCGATACTGTTAAGTGACGTAGCAATATTACCAGGCGGGATTTTGAAAGACAAATACCGGTAAACGCTGGCTGTTTTGATATGGAGAAAAGCCAGTGGCTTGATCTGCTGGTGCATGGACTCGAAGTGGAAATCCTGTGTTACTCCCGCGATGATTAGGGGAGTACTACTGAAATGCATCCGTATCTGCTGGCCGACGGCGTCCTGAGGACTTTGATATCCCAGCGCTTTTACAGCCGCTTCGTTGATCACAATTTCGTCGGCTTTGTAAATCCCTTCTTTTGCATGGAAGAATTTTCCTGCCAGCACTTTAAGTCGATAGGTATCTGCAAATTTCTCGTCCGTGGAAAGCATCTGCGTGTAAACGGCTTGCGTGGAATCCTGACCTGTTTTGTATAAACCATTGGTATTTCCAAAATTTCCATTCGGTATTTCATAGGACAAACTGACCTGGGAAACTTCTGTAATACGTCCCATTTGATTGCGTACCGACTCCATTTTTGTGACACCTTCCGGCGTCCAGTCGCGCGGGGCGGCTATGGATACGATGGATGTTTTGTCGTAACCGAGATCTTTGCTGAAAAAATAACTGACCTGTTTGGAAATTAAAGTTGCGGCGGCGAAAACAAATAACGCAATGGAGAATTGTGCCACGATCAGGACTCTTCGGAACAGAATGTTATCCTTCACAGACCGAAGTTTTCCTTTCACTGATTCAATGGCGGGAAGTGAGGATAGAATAAACGCAGGGTAAATGCCGGCCAGTAACGCAATGATTCCTGTGAACGCGATAACCGTAAGTATTGAATAGGGGAGCAAAGCAAAAAATGAACTGATCTGTCTGCCCAGAATATCTGCGAAATAAGGCCGGAAAAGCTCATAGAAACCAACTGAGAGCAGCATAGCTACGGCGGAGAGGATAACCGACTCGGCCAGAAATTGTTTGATGAGCTGGCTTTGAAGACTGCCAAGCACCTTGCGGACACCGATTTCCTTGATCCGTGAGGATGAATTCCCGATGGTAATATTGACAAAATTGACAACGGCCATCAGCAGGATGAAAAGAGCAACGCCCGATAAGGTGTAAATCATTTTTCTTGCGAGACCGTTATTCTGCTGCATGTAAAAATCGGTCAACGGTGTCAGATAAACTTTCAGATTTGTCCTGATGTTTTCCGGGGTATTGGTCGCTAAAAGCTGCTGTATGGCTTTGTTCAAATCCTCTTTTTTGATACCTTCTTTCAGTTCGAGGTAGGTGATCATGTAGGGGAAAGACCAGCTTTCGGCATTTTGACGGCCTTTCAGACTACCGAGCGGAATGAAAATATTGGCAGGAGATTTCAAGAGATTAGTTACCGAATTGTCGGGAATCGTTTTCAGAACGGCCGTAATCTTATACTCCTGTTTTTGTCCGACAAAGTTATCCAGGTTAAGTATCTGACCGAGCACGTCCGTTTTTCCAAAATATTTAATTGCTTTTTCTTCCGTAATCGCTACCGAATTGGGTTGCTGCAAGGCTGTTTTGGCATCACCATAAAGCAACGGAAATCCATACATGGAAAGAAAAGTGGAATCTCCGGCCTGGACATCCTCCCGAAAATGTTTATCGCCGTTTGAAACGGCCACCGTTATCCCGTCAAAGCGGTAGTAATTCGCAACCAGATTCGGATAATCTTCTTTGAGCGATTTTCCCAGCGGACCCAGGGTCGCAATTTCGATCCCCATATTTTCGTCCGTCCATTTGCTTTGAAGGATATACTGATTTTTGGGGTTTTTCAAAGTCGCATTAACCTGCCATTCGCTCCACACATAACTGCCGATCAGGAAGGTAAATGTCATGCCGGCAGAAAGACCAAAAATGCTCACCAGTGAAAAGAATTTACGTTTCAAAAGGTTCCGCCAGGCGATTTTGAAGTAGTTATGGAGCATGGAGTTTGTCAGGCTAATTTGGAAAGTATTTCATTTCCCAAAATTAGGAGAGTGTCGGTGGCTAAGCTAACAGGATCGCCGGATTTAACGCTTTTTAACTTTTTGGTTTCTTACAGTATGAACGAAAAAACAAACGGCGTTAAATCAGGTCTGCCGATTTAACGCCGTTTGAAGGAATCTGTGATTCAGGTTATTTACCGCTTGTTGATTTTTTGTGTTTTTTGGAATAACTTTTTTCAGCCGTTTTGGCTTTTTCAAAATCAAGTACCACACCATTGATGCAATAGCGCAAACCTGTTGGAGGAGGTCCGTCGTCAAAAACGTGTCCAAGATGCGATTTACAGCGTCCGCATGTTACCTCCGTTCTGACCATGCCCAGACTTGTGTCTTTGTGGTAAAGAATTGAAGTTTTACTGATCGGCTCGTAAAAACTTGGCCAGCCACATCCGCTGTCAAATTTGGTATCGCTTTGAAAAAGCGGGTTCCCGCAGACGGCGCAATAGTATGTGCCAATTTCTTTGGAAGTTTCAAATTTGCTGGAAAACGGGCGTTCCGTTCCTTTCAGTCGGGCTACGTCATAAATCTCGGGTGAAAGCACTTTTTTCCAATCCTTGTCCGACTGATTTACCTTATTGGTGTCAGTATGCGAGTAAACCGGACTTTTGGTCTTTTGTTCTTGACCATAACAACTTTGAAACCATAACCCTGAGATTATCAGAGACAACATTATCAGTTTATTTTTCATTATCGTCAGCTTTATTTTTTAAGATATACGAAATTTAGGCACGCAAAGATGTAACATATTGACATTTCACCTTGTTCCGGCAATTTGATATTCGCTTGGTTTTGTTGGCTATGAATGTAAAACAAAAGCCTGAAATCAAAAATTCGATCCCAGGCTTTACTATCGGGTAAAAATTGCAGGTCAGATGAATGAAGAAAGATCCTGAACACCGAGCATACGGCGTGTCGTAAATCCTTCGCCATATTTAACGCCAATGGCATGTCCCATTTCCTGTGCTCTGGCTATAATAAATTCCAGAAAAGCAGGGGAGGAGATATAACTTTGCGGCTCATCGCTGTTTGCATCATATTCAGAGTTAAAGAACTGGCTTTTGAATGCACGGACTGCCTGTATTTTTTGGTCATGGAATGCAGTAATATCCACCACGAAATCCGGTTTGATGTATCGGTCCTGGATGGAATGAAAAACCAGGCGTGGCCTCCATGCTTCCTGTTTATTGCCCTGCTCGTCAAAAGTTTCAATCATCCTTAGTCCCGAATAGAAACAGCTGTCGGCTACCAGTTGTGCTCCGCGCCCGTGATCGGGATGGCGGTCGTCGATGGCGTTCGTTATAACGATATCCGGCTGGTACTTTCTGATGTAAGGGATAATTGCTTTCTGCTGTGCTTCTATATTCTGAAAAAAGCCGTCTGAAAGGCCCACATTTTCCCTTATATCAACATTGAGCACCTTGGCCGCGTCGGCAGCTTCCTGAATACGGCCTTCGGGTGTACCTCTGGTTCCAAGTTCTCCACGGGTAAGATCAACAATCCCGACTTTTTTACCCAGTGCCATTTGGGCTAGTAAAGTACCTGCACAACAAAGTTCTACATCGTCGGGGTGTGCAGTTATGGCAAGAATATCAAGTTTCATTGGGGCTTTTTGCTTTCTATTGTAAAAATAAAGCCGGAATTAATCCGGCTTGACTTGTTATTTGATTCTTATTTTTTGGCCCAGGCGTAAAGTTGACCGGGTTGATATCCGGTTCTTTTTGGCAATAGCCGAAATAGCAACTCCGTATTTTGACGCGATGGATGACAGCGTATCTCCTGAACGCACTTTATGCAAAATCGAACGTGTGTAGGCGGCCGGCGCATCGCCAGCATCAAACTCGCTTTTTGTGGTACGTCCGCCGCGGAGGTGACTCCATGCATTGCTGGTTAGTAAAAAGTGATCCGATTTGATCTGAGCATTTTCCCAGTCGTAAATATTTCTTGGGTCAAACGGATTTCCTTCGTAACGGTTTTCATAGTGTAAGTGAGAGCCAGAGCTACGGCCGGTATTACCGCCAAGCCCGATTACCTCACCAGCTTTCACCAACTGGCCCGACTCCACCAATTGCTTGGAAAGGTGACCGTAGAGTGTTTCCAACCCATTGTAATGACGTACCAGAATGAATTTTCCATAACCGCTTCCGTCCCAGGCTACAATCCTGACCATCCCGTCATACGTTGACCGGACCGTGTCACCTGTTTCCAGATCAAGGTCGGTTCCGTTATGCCAGCGGCCCCAACGATAGCTAAAATTAGAAGTCGTCGGTGTCTGCGGCATGGGCGTGCTCCACATCCGGTTAACAGCAGGGTTATACAAAGTCAAATCGACAGGTTCGTCAAAATCAAGCGGGCTCAAACCATAAGGGTTGATGGTCCGGGCGTCCCAGATCACGTAATACTCGGCAGATTTTACCCATTCGTCTCCCACAAGAAGCGAATCGACAACTTCTACCACATCGGTTTCTCCTTCGTCAATTGTTGAAGTGTCCTCACTTACAACGGGATTGAGCGGTTTTACAGGTTCAAACTGGCTCTGGAATTTTAAGGTAGAGGTTTCTACCTGGTATTCGTCCTCGGGCTGAGGCGTTCCTACTTTGGTTGGGCCTTCATTGGCATTACTTCCTGCCTGATTGATTTTCGGGTTTTTCTTGAACTTTCCTCGCTCTTGTGCTTGCGTGTTCCAGGGGATCAAACACACGACCATTAGCAAACCTACAATAAGCTTTTCTTTCATAAATATTATTAATGTATCGGGCTACCAACTGTGTTTTGCACAAATTGGTAGCCCGACTTTAAATGTCTGAGTTGTCCGGTTTATTCTTAATTTGTTTCAAGGATATCGTCAGCGATCACCTCAACCTCACGCTCCATCAGGAAACGTTCAGCGTCCAGAGCAGCCATACAGCCTGTGCCAGCGGCAGTTATCGCCTGGCGGTACACATTGTCCTGTGCATCACCACAGGCAAATACTCCTGCAACATTGGTATGTGCAGAGCCTTTGATGGTTTTGATATACCCTGTTTCATCCATGTCGATATATCCTTTGAAAATTTCGGTGTTAGGCTTATGACCGATCGCAACGAAGAATCCTGTTGCTTCCAGTACGCTTTCTTCACCTGTTTTATTGTTTTTCACGACAACACTTTCCAAACCTTCTTCACCATTCAGTCTTACGGTTTCAGTGTTCCATAAAATCTCTATGTTTGGAAGTGTTTCAAGGCGTTTCTGCATGATTTTTGAAGCACGCATTTCGTCACGACGAACAACCAGATATACCTTGCGGCACAATTTGGCAAGATAACTTGCTTCTTCAGCAGCCGTATCACCCGCACCTACAACAACTACATCCTGGCCACGGAAGAAGAAACCATCACAAACGGCACAGGCAGATACGCCACGTCCGTTTAGTCTCTCTTCGTCAGGCAGGCCAAGCCATTTGGCAGTAGCACCTGTTGAAATGATCACGGCATCAGCCAAAATCTCCTTTTGACCGTCAATGATTACTTTGCGAGGATAAGTCGTAAAGTCAACCGAAGTCGCCATACCGTAACGAACATCCGTTCCGAAACGTTTGGCTTGTTTTTCAAAGTTGATCATCATCTCAGGACCTGTAATTCCGTCCGGATAACCTGGGTAATTGTCAACTTCTGTGGTAATGGTTAACTGCCCGCCCGGCTGCGCTCCCTGGTACAGGACAGGATTAAGACCGGCTCTTGAAGCATATATGGCAGCGGTATATCCGGCAGGACCGGAACCAATAATAAGGCAATCTACTTTTTCAGATGTCATGTTAATTTCTTACTTATAATAATCAAATTCTTTAATTCAAAGTGTGTACAGGGCAGAACCGGCTAAACCTGTTCTCTGTAATAGTGTGTTAAAAAGAGTGTGCTGAAATTTTGCACGCACGTAGGGATAACATATGCTTATAGACAAAAGTGCGAAATTTCACTCCTTTTTGCAAATATTCTTACAAAACCCGCCACTCAATCCGACGATTCTTCTGTCGGTTTTCTTCTGAATCATTTTTGGCTACGGGGCGTGTTTCGCCATACCCTTTGGCAGTGAGTCTGGTGGCTTCAATTCCCGATTGTTGCAGGTAATTCATCACCGACTGAGCCCTTTTTTTAGAAAGTTCGAGATTAACCTGATCGGTACCTACGTCGTCTGTATGTCCTGATATTTCGATGCCGATCTGTTTGTTGTTTTTCAGGAAATCAACCATCAGATCAAGCTCTACTTTGGATTTATCATCCAGCGTAAAGGCGCCGGTATTAAAGAAAATATTGTTTAAAACTTCAATCCTGTCTTTCTCAATGGCCTCCATCGGAACATCAAGGTTAACCGAAGATGCCGAGTCCGCTACCGAAAATGTAAGGCTTTTAAATAAATATCCGCTTTTGGAAACATAAAAGGCATACTCACTTCCTTTGTTTAACACTGCCAGGAAATGACCCGTTTGAGCGTCTGACGAAAACTCGGCGACTTTCTCCTGCTTTTTCAGGTCATAAAGCTCAATACTGGATGCCAGTGGTTTCTGTGTTTTTTTATCGAAAACTTTCCCTTTGGCATAACGGGTAGGGGTGATCAGATTTTGCAGCGTATCCGGCAAATCGAAAGTATACAACAGCGAGCGGCCTTTGGATTTATCAGAGCTATCGTCGGTATAATAGGCTTTTTTACCGTTTGCCGAAATAAAAAGAGCAACCTGATCTGCCAGCGTGTTGATGGGATATCCGATGTTTGTCGGCGCTGACCAGGTAGTATCCACTTTCTGGGCAAGAAAAATATCAAAACCTCCCATACCCGGAAGTCCGTTTGACGCATAAAAGAGTGTTCGTCCGTTGGCGTGGATGAAAGGGGCATTTTCGTCATCCGGTGTATTAATGCCCGGTCCCAGGTTTTTAGGTTCTGACCAAAGGTCTTTGCCTTTCAGAACAGAATACCACAGGTCCGATTTTCCCAGGCCACCCCGGCGGTCGGAGGCAAAATACAAAACCCGTCCGTCGGCCGAGAGGGAAGGCTGTGACTCCCAGTTCCGGGAATTGATACTCTCACCCAAATTCTGCGGCGCACTCCAGTCGTTGCCTTGTTTCTTGGAAATGTATAAATCGCACCCGCCATAACTATCCGGGCGGTTGCAGGCCGTCAGCACCAGCGTTCTGCCATCTGCCGAAATGCTGCATGTGCCCTCGTTATTGGTAGTGTTGATGGATTTGGAGATTTGCTCAGGAACATCCCAGCCCCCGTTAATGCGGTGCGTTATGTAAATATTTTCGTCCCTGTTTTCAGTCAGTCCCGTAAAAATAAGTGTTTCGTCATCAGCGGTCATGACAGGGAAAAACTGCGAGTTCAGAAAGTTGACTGTATCGCCCATGGATTGTTTGTGCACTTTCACAGGGTGCTTCAACGCGTTCTGCGCAAAACGGGCCGAAGCCGTGCTTTTTTGCGCCAGTCGTGCCAGTCCTGATTTGGCGGGAGCCAATGCCAGTGCCTTTTCAAAATACACAATGGAAGAATCGTATTTCTCAGCCTGAAAAAAATTACTCCCAAGCCATTGATAAGCCGTGGAAGACTGAGGATCGGAAGGCCGGAGCGTTACAAAACGCAGAAAATGTTTCCGGGTAAGTTCTGTTTTTTTTTGCAGCTCATAAATCTGAGCAAGTCGCAAGTGCAGTTCTGCATTATTTGGATCGGTTTCTTCCACCTTTTCAAACAGCACCATCGCTTCATTCAATTGTCTGGCTTGCCAGGCTTTTTGTGCCTTTTCAAAAGTCTCACGCCCACGACGCGATAACGGCGCATCCTGCGCGTAACCAGGTGAAGGATGCAACCAGACTAAAAACAGCAGGCTCAGAAGAAAGCGGTACATTACGGGATATTCATATATTTATGAGTCTGTAACGACATTTTCCATTTTGGATTGTCTTTGATATAATCAATTATCAAAGGCAGCATCTGCTCATGTTTACTCCATTCGGGTTGCAGCAATAAAGTGCAATCGCTATTGACCAGCGCCGCGTGCTCTTCTGCAAATTCAAAATCACTTTTGTTATAAATGATCGCTTTCAGCTCGTTGGCATTTGTATAAATGTCGGCGTGAGGCATTTTGAATTTCTTGGGAGAAAAACAAACCCAGTTCCAGTGCCCGGTAAACGGATATACCCCCGAAGTTTCAATATTGGTTTGAAAACCGGCAGCTTGCAAGGCGCCCGTCAGTTCGTCGAGATTATACATCAAAGGTTCTCCGCCGGTTATCACCGCAAGCCGGCCAGGGTAGGCCAGGGCACCTTCGACAATTGTGTTGATCTCCTGTTTTGGATGCGCATCCGCGTCCCAGGATTCTTTTACATCACACCAGTGGCAACCGACCTCGCAGCCGCCTAAACGAATGAAATAGGCCGCTTTTCCACTATGCTGGCCTTCTCCCTGCAAAGTGTAAAATGCTTCCATGACAGGAAGTTGACTGGTGACGATGGGTAATGTTTCAGTTAGCAAAATTCAAAAAGTAAATAAGCAATATATAAAATTGGGTACTAAGATAGGAGGTAACAAAATAAATCCTGAAATAATTGCTGACTGAATGCCATCTTTGCATTATGATCAATAATCCAATACATCAACAGGAAGCAATTTGCGCATTGGCAACACCGTCAGGTGTAGGCGCAATTGGAGTAATACGCGTTTCAGGACTTAATTCAATAAGTATTGTAAACGAAATTTTTAAGGGAAAAAATCTGAATCTGGTTGAAAGTCATACCGCGCATTTCGGCACGATTCAATCCGAGAGCGAACTTATTGACGAAGTGCTGGTTACGGTTTTTAAAACACCGAAATCTTTTACCAAAGAAGATTCCGTGGAGATTTCCTGTCACGGCTCTGACTATATCCTTAAACAAATCCTTAAACTCCTGATCAAAAAAGGAGCCCGCATAGCACGTCCGGGGGAATTTACCCAGCGCGCATTTTTAAACGGACAATTTGACCTGGTGCAGGCCGAAGCCGTTGCCGATCTTATCGCCGCGGATTCAGAGGCCAGTCATAAAACGGCATTGAACCAGCTACGTGGAGGGTTTTCGAAGAAACTGGCATCATTGCGTACCGAGTTGATTCATTTCGCATCGCTGGTGGAGCTTGAACTGGATTTCGGTGAGGAAGATGTTGAATTCGCTGAACGCGACGATTTAAGGCAATTGATTATCAAACTTCGGAAGACAATCGCACCGCTTATCGAATCATTTGATTTTGGAAATGCGTTGAAGGAAGGCGTTCCGGTAGCGATTGTCGGCTCGCCCAATGTTGGCAAATCGACTTTACTGAACGCACTTTTAAATGAAGAAAAAGCCATTGTGACCAGTGTTGCCGGTACAACCCGTGACGTGATTGAAGACACGATGGTGCTGGAAGGGTTGAAATTCAGGTTTATCGATACGGCTGGTATTCGGGAAACAACCGATCTGGTAGAGTCGATCGGTATTGAACGTTCGCGCGGGGCCATGGAAAAAGCAGATATCGTGATTTTCCTGTCGGACAGTGAAGAAACATATTTGCAAAATAAGCAATTAGCGACGGAAGTTTCGGATAAAAAAGATACTCTTTGGGTATTAAATAAACTCGATTACAACCAGACATTGTTTGAAAAGTTAAAAGAAGAAAATCCGGAATTAGTCGGCATATCAGCTCAAACGCAGGAAGGTTTAAAAACGCTTACCGACATCCTGGTTGCACGCGTCTACGGACAATCGGCAACGGATACGGTCGTCACCAACCTGCGTCATTACGAACATTTGCTGAAAACCCAGGATGCGCTAAATGAAGTAATCAACGGGCTTGACACAGGAATCACTGGTGATTTTCTGGCGCAGGACATCCGGTTGTCATTACATCACTTGGGGGAGATCACTGGTACTATCGTGACGGATGATTTGCTGGATAATATTTTTAGTAAGTTTTGTATCGGCAAGTAGGCGCACAAAGTAACTGCAAGTAAATAGATATAAACGGTTGAAAATTAGACTATTAATCAAAATTTTCAACCGTTTTCTTTTGGGCTTTTTGTTAAGTTTTGTCTATTTTTGTCCCCTATTTGTCCCTCAAGATTGTCAAATTTTGAGGGACAAAAAACGGGAGAGATTACTTCCCTTATTTACCCTTAAATCACCTTATTTACCCTTTTGTAATCTTATATCTGCTTATGAGCTCCAATATTAGTATTACACGGATTTGCGAACATTGCAGCAAAGAATTTACAGCAAAAACCACGGTTACCAGATTCTGTGGCGATGAATGCGCCAAGCGTAACTATAAGCTTCGAAGGAAGAATGCGAAGCAGCAAAAAATGCAGATCAGGATTCAGGAAAGCGACAGGCAGACCCAGGCGATCAGAGACATTCCTAAGAATCAGGTCTGGGATAAGGAGTTTCTCACCGTCAATGATGCTGCTCTTGTTTTAGGCTGCTCGAGCAAAGCTATTCATTCAATGATCGCATCCGGCAAGTTAAAAGCTATCAATTTAGGCGTCAGAAAAACAAGGGTTTTACGATCGGAAATCCAGCGCCTGTTTGAGCTGCCCGCCCTTGCCGTGAAACCGGTGCCAAAAGTTACATTGGAAGAAGAACCTCTGACAAAAGACAATTGTTACACTGTTGACTATATCACGTCTTCTCTGGGTGTCACCAGAGACTCTGTTTACAGTATGGTCAACAGGAAGAAAATTCCTAAATTTCAGGAGGGTAAGGAAATTTATGTTTCCAAAAAGCATATAGATCGGGCATATCGTTTAATGAGAGGAGGTGGAAAGTGAGCAAGGTAACATTAAGACGAAAGAAAATCGGAAAGGGCAGGATTGCCCTTTACCTGGACATTTATCCGCCGGTTCCAAATCCGGATACCGGTGCGATGACAAGGAAAAATTATCTCAAGATTTACGTCTATGAGAAACCCAGAACTGAGCTTGAGCGGCTTCACAACAAAGAGACCATGGAACTTGCTGAAACGATTCGGTCCAGAAGGCAGCTTGAAGTACAAAATAAAAGGTTTGGTTTTTTATCCGCCCGGATGATGAACGGAGATTTTATTGAATTCTTTGAATCACAAAAAGAGAGGCGAAACGGGACCAATCTGGAAAATTGGAGAATGGCTGTCAGTTATTTTAAAAGTTTTGCCGGTGATAAGGTGCTGTTTCCGCAGCTGAATGAAACGTTCAGTGAAGAATATGCGGATTATTTATTATCAGCGCCAGGCATCGGTAGATTTGGCAGATCCATTTCAAGGAATACGGCCGTCAGTTACTTTGCAAAATACAAAGCAACTTTGAAAGCAGCATTCAAAAAAGGTTTACTTGCGGTCAACCTCGGGGAGATCATTGATAGTATTTCTCCCAAGGACACGCATCGGGAATTTCTATTCCAGGATGAAATACAGCTTTTAGCCAATACGCCATGCAGATCTGAAATAGTAAAAAGAGCGTGTCTGTTTTCGATTCTGACTGGTCTGAGATTCTCCGATATCAATACGCTTACGTGGTCGGAATTAAAAGGCGTCAGAGGTAACTATTTTATCCAGTTCCTGATCGACAAAACCGGCAGCGCCGAGTTTATGCCAATTTCTGACCAGGCTTACGACTTACTGGGGCAGCCATCACAAGGAAAAGTATTTACGGGTCTCAAATACGGTCAGGTAGATTATATTCTTCCCGAATGGATTAAGGATGCCGGAATTTCGAAGCATTTAACTTTTCACTGTTTCAGGCACACATTCGCAACTTTACAATTGCTTTTTGGGACAGATATTGTGACTGTGTCCAAGCTGCTCGGGCACAAAGATCTTAAAACAACAATGATCTATGTAAAAATTGTAGATAAACTTAAGCGGGATGCATCGCATAGAATCAAGCTGGTTATTGACGGAGATTTAATTCCAATCTAAGCGCTTAGGGGACCTGTGTTGTGCCGAAATGTGCATCAGCGCTAAGATCAGGACAAGGTATTTTGCTCAGCGAAATGATTCTTTTAGCTCATTTAAGTATTGGTCGACTTGATCGAAGTGATAAGAAGGGTATACAGTGTTTAAAAATGGTTTAAATTCGTTTTTAAAATTATTTGAATTCCATTCCAAAATGGAAAGAAATGGTACTGCCTGCCTACGGATACTTCGAAGAAATGCGCATAGAGGTATATAGGGAGGTGCATAGTGAATTGCATTTTCTGTGAGTTTTGTAAAGAGCTTGTGATCCAGGCTCGTTTTTAAGTCATTCAGAATGTGCTCAGCAGTGCTCTGTTTTCCACCTTCGGAAATCAAAAATGCCAGGACCGGGAGGCCCTTGTCATGAAAGAATGTTATTAAAAATTGCTGAAATCGCTCTTCCAGATGAAAAAGTAAATCCTGACTTAGGAAATAGTATTCGGCCTTAAATGCATTGATATCGACATTGTCCTGGTGTTTTTCGGAAAGATATTTAAGAAGTTTTTCTTCCGAATCGGTCACCTGGTTAATCATAGGGGCATAGTTTCCCAGAATGCTTCGGATGGTGTACTTTGGATTCCCAAGTTGGTCGAAATAGGAGCTTTTAAAATACTGCGGCTTCTGTTTATAAATTAATTGAATGTAAAGTGGGGTGGTTAAATTCCCGTGGAAGGGCACCATTTGCAGGCGCGTATTGAAATAGACCTTATAGCTTAATCGAAGTTGCTTTTGCATTTTAACCATTACGTTGTTAGATATCACAATAGTAGAAATTAAAATTATGATAATAAAATAATTTATCATAATTTTAGTTAAATTTGAAAGGCTTTTGTTTCTCACTTCCAATTGTTTGCAAGTAAGGCGGAAAGGTAAGGTCTATGTTGCAAGTGGTTGTTTATAGTACCGAAAAGTTTGGAGCGGAAAGAACGTATAGGATTTTCAGGAATTAAAACAGTTTTAACATGGATCGAATTACTTTTGAGAATTTACCAGCAGTAGTAGGCGAAATCAGAGACAGGCTAACGCAAATTGAAAAGCATTTGGAGAGTTTGGGGTCTTCCGAATCTTCGGCCAAACATTTGATGACGATTTCCGAGGCTGCTTCATTTTTAAGTCTTTCTACTTCTACAATTTATAGTAAAGTTTGTAAGATGGAAATACCAGTGCATAAAAAAGGTAAGCGCTTATATTTCGAAAGAGATGAACTATATGGGTGGATCAAAAACGGCAGAAGGAAGACTGCGGAGGAGTTACATCAGGCCGCAGATGAGTATTTGAAAAATGCTGGGAAAAGACTTCGTCAGATGAGTTGATTGGGAAATTCGGTGTAACTGGGCTCTCCATCACTTTTGATGAAGAACCAGAAATGTTAGAAAAATTTGGATTCCAATAAGTGCGTTCATGTTGGTTTACCAAATCATATTCAGGGATTTCATTGTGTCTGTTAACCCGCACTGTTGGGCTTTCACCAAAAGTGAAGATGAGTCAGCTTAAACCGTATTGAGGTGGTCAGTTACAGGTTCTCCCTCAATTTTGGTGAGGATTATTATGAATGTAGTAAACAGCGAGAAGTGGAAATTCGCAATCGATTGCTATAATTCCCATGGAAACGAGGAATTGATGAGCAGAGGTTTGGCGCTTGATTATAACGCTAAGAAATAACCGTTATTACGTGAAAGAAAATTCATTAAATTAAGATAAACGCACATTTAAATCAATCTGATCTATTCAAAATGGTTTAAAAATCTATCTACGTTTCACCAAAAGTGGGGAAGAACCCAGTTACACCGAATTTTCCACACTTACCACCTTAATCGCATATTGTCCCTGGAGTTTTTTTATCGCAACAATGGCCTCCCCGGCATCGCGACTAAAGCGGTCGAAAGCAAACACAACCAAGTGATCTACTGTTCTGTGGTGCTTTTCGATAAAATTATTGAGCCTTTTGAAGTCAGGTCCGTCGAAATTTCTTGCGCTGAAACCTTCGTCAGTAAATGTGTCAGCAATGTCGACGTTATTACGCTCGCACCAGCTCTGAATCATCATCTGCTGACCGTCAATGCTGTGATTACTTTGCTTGTCGTTCGATATTCTCAGATAAGCGATTGCTTTCTTCATATTCATAGGTGTTGAAAAAAAATCCTACAACAATGGATGCTAGTAAAGTTGCAAATTTTTCGTCATCCACATTTTCATCGCTTCTATTCGTATGCTCTAAACGCTCCATTTTTGAATGTTTTTAAAATAATAAAGCCCGGAACCGGGCTTTAAAAGATTGTTGTTTGATGATCTGGTCCGCTACTTGCAAAGGAGTAGGTTTATCTGGCTTGCCTTCCCTTTATAATAAGATGGCTCATACCTAATGTAATTGTAGTCATCAAGCTCATGCAGAAGCTTAACAAAGGTGGTACTGCTGGAAATTTTAGCAGCCAGCATGACTTGCCTGGAGTATGCTGAAAGAGGCCCCTTACAGCCCTGATTCTCCCAAAGAAGAATCAGGGCTGTATAAAGTCCTATGTGCTTAATACCGATCCGGGGATCCGTTTCGATATCGAAAAAGAATCTTTTCAATAATGCAGCTGCCTCTTGCATGATCTATAAAATTAAATTGCGATCCCGTTTTTCCTTGACTTTTGTTTGCTGAGATCCTGCTTAGGTCCAAGCTGTTGGATTTGCTCTTTCGCAGTTTTTTCTCCCAACGCTTCACTCATCGTCAGCTTTTTATTTTGCTCGTCATAGAGGTTAAGTGTTTTAAACTGAGGATTGGCTTCGATAAACAAGTTGACTGAAACATTGCCCCGCGTGATGGTAACCGGCTGCTTTTCTCCCTTACGAAGTCCTTCCAAAAGATTTTGCCTGCTTTCAGGGGATAGATTTTGCTTCTGAATCAGTTTTTCAGCTGCTTTGTCCAGGTCAAATCCGTAATTGTGCAGAAACTCTTTGACTTTGTGATTCCCCGAAGGATCCCTGTCATTGAAATCAAGCTGGATCCATTTGGGTTTAGACGCGCCCGAAAAATCAGAACCTTCTTTCATTACCGCTCTGCCGGCCAGCAGATTCACAGCCTGCTTAGCATTGATACTATCTTTGGCATCCGTTTTAAAAATCTGAGAAACCGCCTGGTTCGGATCCTTGGCTTTATGCAGGGATGCCTGATACTGGTCAAAACGGTAGGAGCCATCCTGCTGTCTGGTAAACGATAAGTTGAAGTTCATTTTCTCGTTCTCATTTATGTAATGCGATAGTGGAATAGAAAAATTTTTCTGTCCCCGACTCACATGCTGCGAAAGTTGATCGGCCGCATACCCGAATCCATTCTTTTTCATTGCGTCACCGAGCTCTTTAAGGTTGCTGTCGTGCTTTTGGTTAACTTGTTGCAGGATTTTTCTCTGCTGAAAGGGTTGCAAGATCAGGTTATATAACTTCCTTAACAGACTCGGATATAGCTGGTCGCGAAGCTGGGATCGCTGGGCGGCCAGAATACGAAGTGTAATTTTTTCCTCGTCATTTGCTGAGCGCCCATATTTGGCCTGGACGTGATTGTAAAAGCTAAACTTTTCCTTTAAAAAGGCAGGGTCTTTTAAAATAGAAGGGGAGAAAATCTTTTCCAGACGCTCTTCTCTTGCCTTCCAATCATTAAGCTCTGCTGCAACCCTGTTGATATTTGGATCCATCGGCATGCTCGTTTAAGAATTGTATTTACGCTGAGATTTTTTTGCCAGTCCTGTTTTTTCGGGATGGATGATCAGAGTCGTCTTTGTCTGGCTTCAACTCCTGTTTTGCGTCCTGGCTGTTTAACTGCTGCTGTGAATTGCCTTCCCTTTCGGTTTGTTTAGGTCTGTCAAGCGTCAAACGGCGATCGTTCTGATCATAGACAACAACGGCTTTAAACTGAGGATTCGCTTCAATGAAAACCTTTTGATCACTGCCGTTACTGGATAATGTCACGGCCTGACGGTTTCCTTTTCTCAATGATTCCAGAATCCTGGTTTTATCGCTGTTGTCGGAAAGCTCTTTGATGGGAAGCTTTGCAATGGACTTCTCCAGATCAAATCCGTATTTTTCGCTGAACTGTTTAAATTTGAAATTTCCGTTTAGCGCACTCTCTTTGAAATCGAGCTGCACCCAGGCGTTATAAAGTTTTCCTTCTTTACTAACCAGATCTTTGTTGACAGCCCGGCCATCAAGAAGATTGTAAGCCTCTTTCTGGGTGATATTTCCACCTTCGCGGTTGATGTAAAAGGTTTGCTTTACAGCATCCGTTTCATTTTGCTTTTTTAAGGAAGCAGAGTAGCTGTTAAAAAAGTACATATCACTTTGGCTGGACTTTTTAAAATGAAGCGATGAGCTTAGTTCGTCTTTGCCATATTGAGCGGTATGCGCCAAACGAAATTCAGTTTGAGCCTTGGCAAGATTTTCTTTTAAAGCAGCTTCCAGATCTTGGCCGAACCCGGTGAATTTTATCTGGTCTCTCAGGTATTCAAAATTTTTCTCGTTCATGATCGTATTTGATTAAGTGTTGAAAACTCGGGGAATGGCTCAAAGAGTTGGTTTGGCGTTAATGATCGTCTTGTTTTGCACCTGTAATTCCAGATGCCGTCCGCCGTTTTTCTCCATCAGTTGGATCGTTAGTTTTTTGGCATCAGGAATCGTAAATTTTGGAAGGGCAAAGACAAATACATGGGATTGATTCGCCGGGATTTTATCGGTGTTAGCATGCACATACAAGGGCATGACTTCGGTTTCTTGGGCCGCTGTCCTTTTCAGGCGCTTTTTGTCACTGACAAAAAAGCGAAGGCTTTCAATGTCGTAGGAAATAGTTGAGCGGTTGCTTACTTCCAACCGGTAAAAAATCACATCTTCGTTGATATACAGTCCGCTGAGCGAAAGCTTGGCTTTGTGCGAAGAGTCTTTAAGATTACTTAAAGACTCTTGCTGCTCAAAGGCCAGCTGTGAACTATTTTTAAGGAACTCCTCATTAAGCTCTTTTTCCAGCACCGCATCAGGGGCTTTGGATTCAATTGGAATTTTGATCAGTTCAATGTTCAGCTGAGAAGGCTCCTGGCAGTAATTTAAGACAAACGAGTATAGTTTTCCGTCAGAGGTGATAACAGTCAGGTTTGTCTGCTGAAAGTCTTTGGCAGCCGCTTTCAGCTGCAGAATATTTTCAACTCCTTTGGCTTTCTGGGCCAGAATGTCACGACTGCCCTTATCAACACTTTTTACCGCATAGGGAAAAATCAGATTGACTGTTTTGTTGTAGGTGATCTCCAAAGGAAAAGGTTCAATGACAAAGAGCTGCACATCCTGTGCCCACGCTTTTCCACCAATGGCCAGGAAAAGAAGGCCAATGATTTTACAAAATTTACTGTTTTTCATCATGCTTGCATTTTGATTGTTACGTTGAAGTTGAGGTTAGATGGATTTTAGGTTTCCGTCTCTGAGAAGAATCTGGTAACCGGCCTTGACCGATACTTGCACAAGCCTGGCTTTTTTTCCAAGTAAAGTTTTAGCAGCCTGTATTCCTGCGCTGGCTGCCTGAGCCCCTATTGAGGGGTCAACAGATCCAAGTGATAAACCTTGAATATCCTGGCTTACAGACTGCTTAGCAACGTTTCTTGAAATGGAGCCTGGAATGTAGATCCCTGCCTGTCCATCCAGGTCATAGACAGAAAGCTTTACCGGGAACAGTGAGTTATTCAGCCGGATAGAAGCGATATCAATCAGTAACCGCTCACCATTTACCGAGACGGTGCCGAATATAAAATTGTCTTTAGGGATCAGTGTTCCGGCAACATAGATATCGGCTGTAAGTCTAAGCTTTATCGTCGAGCCCGTCACCAGCGTCTGCTCCTGATGCACCACTGCTTTAATGGTATTGTCCACACTTGCGCTCACAGGCTCATCCAGAGAGAAAAATCCATTGGTCTGAAAGCTGATCATCGAAACGGGGCTGCTGGCTGAATCGGGCTGGTTTGCTGAAAAGTTTCCTATTGGCGTCTGATCAACCGAGCCTTTTACAGGATAAGACTGAGATTGCGGGCCCTCAGTGTGGGCTTGAATTCTACTTGCAACCCGCTCAGGATGCTGTATGTCAAGAATTTTTTCAAGCATGCTGTTCAGCTGTTGCAACTCAGGATCCTGAGGTTCAATGTTTTGCTGACCATCCAGATTTGTCATCAGAGATTCAAGTTTTTGCAGATTTTCATCAGCAGCGGAAACTGCTGCTTTTTGCGTAGGCTCAGATCTAGTGGCGGGCTGGCTAAACTGAGGTTCACTGCTTTTGGACAGCACAGAATCAAGGGTTTTAAGTTTACTGATAATACGGGCCTGCTGAGCGCCCAGGTAGATTTTCCCTTTGTAAGAAACAGGTTTTTGTTTTTTAAGTCCACTTTGTGGCGCGCCAAGCCCCTGCATTGAAAGTTCTCCCGCTGATTTATCTGGCTGCGTTAACTCTGCACTGCGGTAAGGATCTTTTTTTAGCTGCTCGCGGATTTTTGCAGAATCATCCATAGCTTGTTTATAGTAGGTAAGCTTACTAAAAGCAGTTTCATCTTTTAGCCTGGCGTCTGGAAGGCTTGTGTTTAAGCCTTGGGGCTGAGTCTGATCCACCTTATTTTTATAGATCATTTTAATTCCAATAGCCCAGTAGGCCAGCGTCAGAAAGGGTAGTATTAACAAAGGCAGATAAGTGTAGAACTTTCTGTTTTGTATGAATGCGGCAGAATGCAGTTTTGCTTCCATGATTATTTTGGGGTATGGTTTAATTGATTTAAGCTGTCTTTTAATACAGCGTTTTCAAGGCTGTCCAAATAGTTATTTAGCTCCGTTTGTGCCCGTAACTGCTCTTTGATTCCAAAAGGATCAAATGCCCATATGTGACCTTGCCGCGCACTTGTTCCTGTTTTATTTAGAGAAATAAATCCTTCAAAAATCAGGTAGGCGCAGTAGGTGCTACTTACGGTGATCACCGTTACGCAGAGTGCTTTGAGCCATCCGTAGGTAAGTTTTTCCGCCCTGGATCCCATGTAGCTTGCCCAGCAGCGCTGCAACGTGATAAGTTTTTGAAAGATCTGTCCGGCAAGCTTGTAGTCAGCTTTCTCTGCTGGTTTTCTGGCGCGGTGCGCATTGAATTTGTAGAACATAGCTGTTAACGTTTAGGTATTATAAATTCGTAGATTCTGAAACTGGCTACCGGTTTTGAACACCGATGTCCCTATTTTCAACTGTGATCCATTTCTCGATCAAAAAGCCGTGTGGGTTGTTGTCGGATCGGGAAACTGTTCGTAGCGACCCTTCGGTAATCAGTCTTCGGGTAACGATACTGGTTGGGCGAATAATGCGCTGCTGAGCAATACATTTAAAACTGTAAGGATAGCTGCTGATCTGTACCCGGATGCTATCAATCTGAATCTGCTGGCTTATGTTTCCTGAGATAATGCCGGTGTAATAACCAGATTCACGCAGATCATCATACTGCTTTTTTGCTGAACCATCTGCCAGATACAAAGCCTTGGCAAGACTGGATTGAATGGCTTTATCATCCGGATCCAGCGTGAAAAAGAGCTTATGGAAACTGGCGATATGATCGCGTGCTTCGACAGGGATATTTTCGCTTCTGGGTGAAGCATAGGCTTCAAGAATTTTCCCTGATTCCAGAATGTAAACCCTTGACTGAGCCGTTTCAACACTTTTAAGACTTTTGAAAAGTGTGAAGCAGCAGAAAAAAGCGGAGCTGATAAGTGCCACAAAAGTGAAAGTGCGGATATGCTTGAAAGCCGTGTCAATATTTTTTGCTTTTTGAAACATGACATGTATAATTTAATAGACAAAATTGTCTGTTTTGGAAATTTAGCTACTTGCCGGGGCCCTTCTCAGCGGCCTTGGGTAACCTTCCAAAGCCACCACCTGCTGGAAACGCTACGTTACCCGCAGCCATGGCCGTATTGGCAAAAAGTGAGGTGACCTTATGCAGCAGGGTATTTTGTCCGCCCGCCTGAATGATGTAGCCTGCCACCGATGGGACTGAGAAGTAGCCTACTATCCCAATGATTAAAAAAATTAAGTATGCCATATCGTGGGCATTAAAAAAAGTGTCCCCGTTTTCCTGGACTTGCCGGATATCAAGCGCTATCATTTTCTCCTGAATTTTTCCGATGATCGCGCCAAAGATGTTGGCTACCGGAAGCCACAGGTATATATTAATGTAGCGGGCAATCCAGGAAGTTAAAGTGTGCTGAAACCCGTCAAAAACAGCAATTCCAAAAGCAATAGGCCCGATGACAGCCAGCACAATCAGGTGAAATGTCCGTATTGTATTGATACATAAAGCTGCCGATTCAAACACAACACGCAGGATTTCGCTGAGCGCCGCTTTAATTGAGTTTCTGAAATTGTAGCTTTGCTTGGCCATGTAAAATTTGATATCATTGGAGATCCCGTCAGTAAATCCTTCGGAGTAGCCATCACCGTAGGTGTATTTCAGCCACTTCTCCCGGCTTCCCTTCTGATCATCACCCACATACATTTCCCAGAATTTGGATGATTTAACTGCGTCTTCCTTCTTTTTTAAAAGCAGGGCAATGGCTTTGTCTGAGTCCTGAACCATGCCCGAGGTGCCACGGACCGTAGGGGAGAGTACCGCATTAAGAAGCGCGATGACCGAGGGGAAAATAAAGATGGCAAAACCCAGAACGAACGGACGGAAAAGCGGATAAAAGTCAATCGCTTCCGCGTTTGCAAGATGACGCCACACGCGTGAGGCGATGTACCAGATCGCTGCGAATCCTGCAATGCCGCGACCGACACTAATCAGTTTGGCACAAAGTGGGAGCATCTCGTTATATAGACTATCGAGTACTCCATTTAGCCCGCGCACCTGCTCAGAGAATCCCTGTGCCTGGCAAAAGTTGGGCAATAGCGCTGCCAGAATCACATAAATTGTGACTTTAAAAAATCTCGTTTTCATCAGGTTGTCTTTTAGGGTTTTAGCTCGTAAAGCTCCTTGAGCATCAATGCATCCGATAACTCATTTTCTCTTTGTGCTTCCAGTACTAAGGCGCTTCCGTTGAAATGCCTTAGAAAGGAAAGCTGGTCGGTAATCTCTTCATGAAGTTTATCGATGGCCCGAAGCCTTTCATCATCGGATGCCCTGAGCTTTTTGGCGGTTAAGACCGTTGCGAGCGCATCCAGGTTTTTTAGACTTGACGTTGTTAGCTGATCATATACCTTCTCGATATACGTAAGCTCGTCTTGCGAGAATTGGCCAGATGCTTTGAAGCGCTGGTGTGCCTGACCAAGTTCTCTTACGATCGCGAGCTGGGCCTGAATGATATCTTTAACGCGGGCGTAGTTTTTAACCGCAGGGCTTACCTGCAATAGGCCATCCAAAAATGCTTCATGCAGTTTGAAATTTCCTTCTGACAGATCCTTGATCGTATTATATCCTTTGAAAAGGATTTCGTAACCAGCTTTGAGCTCGTTCAGGATTTTTCGGAGTTGGCTGAGCTTTTCAATATTCAGTATCAACTGAGTGACCTCGGCCGTCTGTGCTTTCAGTGGACAAGTGCTACCCAGTAAGAGTAGCAAGAGCAAAATGCTTAGTTTTTTCATCGTGGTTTTAATTTAATCCGTGAATATTTTTTCGGATGATGATTTCGGACTGTTCATTTTTGAGCTGCCTGGCAAGAAGCTTTGTCTTCTGATCAAAATCTTTGACAAAAATGTAATTGTCCTGCATCTGCTGAAAGCAGAGTTCAATCCGCTCGATGCGCTGATCGTCGCTCATCGAAAGGTTTCCGTTTCGAATAACAAGAAACAGATTGGAAAGCACAGACTGACAGTCATCATAGACCAACTTTAAAACCTTATTGATGTAAGTCATTTGATCGGCACTAAAAGAGGATCCAAGCTCTGCGGGCAATTTTTCGCAGGTCTGGTTGACGTGGCCGTGCAGGTCGGTGATCTGCTGCAGCCGGCTGGATGATCCGATTTTCGGATTTACGATCAGCAGTGAGTCAAAGCGGTTTTTATGGAGTTTGAATTCGCCCCGTTTGATTTCACCAATCGTGGTCAACCCCTCTTTGGCGATCTTGTAACCTTTTTCAGTGAGCTCAAGATAAATTTTCAGCTGTGCGATCTGCTCAATAAGATATTGTTTCTGCGTGGCAGTCTGCCGGAACCATTCTCTGAAATTTTGAGCCTGGCAAAGATTCGAAAGCAGCAGAGCCAGTAAAGTAACCGTTAAATTTTTCATTGCTTTCTGTTTACTGGATTCCGTAGAGCTCTTTGACCACTTTTGCGTCAAACTCACTATTGGCGCGTGACAGACTCAGAACTTTATTTTCGTGATTGAAGCTGCTGAGCTCATCGTAGACTTTGTCAACCTGAGCAGCCGCTTTGTCAATGATTTCAAGGCGTTTGACATCAGACATCTGGGTGGAAAATGATTTTACCACAAGCGTGAGAAGGTCTACATTTTTGGCCGTCTCATCCAGCATCCCTTCATAGACGTTTTGCATGTAGTAAAGTTCGGCGGCAGTGAAATGTCTGTCCTTTTGAAACAGGTTCCAGGCTTTTTGGTACTCTTCCACTATCAAAACCTGCTTTTGGGCGATCTCTTTTATTTTGAAATAGTAAGCGATCACAACCTTGACTTTTTTAAGCTCGTCGTAATACTCTTTATATAGATCCCGCTGCTTTTTAACCCAGTCGGTAATCTCGTCAAGCTTTAATTTGGCCATCGTATTTTCCAGCGCCTTTTGGGCATTCTGAAGCTTAATAACTGCATTTTGTCTTCTTTGAATCAGAAGATCAACAGCCTTTACAACCCGTTTGATTGCTTCTTTGATAATCTGGGCCCAGGGGATTGCCGCTTGAGCTGTTCCAACCGGTGTGATCGTGGCAAATGACACCATCAGGATGAATAGGGTTCTTTTTAACATGATCTGTATTCGTTTATTTCCTGGCAGTGGCCGCCAATTCATGCGCAAGCACCTGAATTCCCTTTTTGATGCTTCCGTATTTTTTTGCGTATTCATTAACCCTGACTTTTTCGGTCTGCTCAGTGGTGTAGCTCAAATACTCCTCAGGGCTCACTTCGGTCCGGTATACCTTGGAAAGTACGCCGCCGAGACTGATAAATACTTCCTTATATTTTCGAAGCGGATCATTTGCCTTGTTAACCGAAAGCACCAGCGCCTTTTCTTTTTCGGTCAGTCCTAAAAGCTCCTGGATCTGATCAAACTTGTTCTGGTATTTGGATTGATCGAGCAGTATCTTACAGTCCGAATTATTGATGATGGCCTGCTTGACAATTGGGGAAGAAATGATATCTTCTACCTCCTGGGTCACCACAATGGCTTCTCCAAAGTATTTTCTGACTGTTTTAAAGATGTACTTTATGTACTCAGCCATGCCTTCTTTGGCGATTGCTTTCCAGGCTTCTTCAATCAAAAGGACTTTTCTGACGCCTTCCAGCTTACGCATCTTACTGATGAAAAGCTCCATGATGATGATCGTTACTATCGGAAATAAAATGACATGCTCCTTGATGTTATCCAGCTCAAAGACGATAAAACGTTGATGCAAAAGATCCAGATTTTTACTTGCGTTTAAAAGATAGTCGAACTCGCCGCCGCGGTAGTAAGGCATCAAAACGTAAAGGAAATTGTGAATATCAAAATCTTTCTCTTTAACATTATCAGTCTCGATGATGCGCACGAAATCCGCTTTTAAAAACTCATAAAAACTATTAAAACACGGGAAAATCTCAGTGTGTCTGTCCAGATGTGAAAAGTACTGGGTCAGTGCATTGGAGAGCGCTACGTACTCGCTGCGTTTAAAGGTCTCATCGTCCTTTTTCCAGAGCGATAAAAGCAGTGTTTTTATGCTTTCCTTCTTTTCGGTGTCCAGCTGCTCACCCTCCGGGATAAAAAAGGGGTTAAACTCGATCGGATGCTTTTCATCGTAGGTAAAGTAATAGCCGCCTACCATATCACAAAGGCCTTTATAGCTGTGGCCTACATCGACAAGTACGATATGAGCACCAGTTTCAAAGTAACTTCTGACCATATGGTTGGTAAAAAAGCTTTTACCTGAGCCCGACGGTCCTAAGATGAATTTGTTTCTGTTGGTACAGATTCCCATCCTGATAGGCTCGTCGGAAATATCCACATGAATGGGCCTCCCGGTCAGGCGGTCACCGAGCCTTATACCTACCGGACTGATCGAATTTCGGTAGCTGGATTCCAGGTTCAGAAAACACGCAGCCTGTTCAGTAAACGTGTCAAATGTTTCGTTCATCGGAAAATCAGCCTGATTGCCGGGAATCCCTGCCCAATAAATTTGAGGAGCCCCCACGATCTCCTGCCGTGCACTGGCGTCCATCTGGGCGAGTGCAGAGGTAGTCATATTTTTAATTTCTTTCAGCTCGGTCAGATCATCGCTCCAAACCATCAGGTTAAAATGCGCTTTCACTGGCATTCGCTGCTCTTTGATCGCTTCATTTAAAAATTCATTTGTCGCATCAAGTGCCAGATGGTTCTCGCGGGCATGCAGCGACAAGGATTGTAGTCTCAGCCTTTTGCTTTCAAGCCGCTTCAGGGTCTTATCAGGGTCTTCAATAAAAATGAACTGGTTGTAAATATGATTACAGGATAAAAGCTGACCCAAACTGCTGGCAAATCCGGTACTGAATTTGGTACGGTCACTGGAATACTTCTCATAATAAATACCGGGGCTGCAGCTGCCAGGCAGATCCGCTGCGTCAGCCAGCGCGTAGAGCTGACAGTACTGGTCACCGATTTTTATGCCCTTTTCAAAATGGATATCACGCAGGAGCTTGGATGAGCTGTTATCTGATAAGTAAAGGTACTGCTCCAATAGCCCCTGCTTAACTGCTGTGCTAAGTAGCTCACCATCATCTAAAAGACGCATTTTTACAAACCCCGAATCTTCCATGATCCTTTTAAACTGGCCTGTGCTGCCACGGAACTCCTGCAAGGCTTGTTCATTTAGTGTCTGTTTTGGAAATAAACTTGGCCTTAAAAGGTTAGAAAAAATCGAGCTCGCAGGTTTTCTGTCACCAGGTTTTTTAGTTATAAAAACGTAGCATCGGTGATCTAGAAACGGCCGCTCGTTGAAGAAACGTTCCGAGCTATGGGTCAGAAAACTGGTATCTTCCTTTGAAAAGTCAGCTTTATAGGCACTTTTTAAAAAATAATCCTGCTTGTGGAAAACACTTCCGACAGGAAGCATTTTCAGCGCTTTAACCCAGCTTTGATGAAAGGCGTCGTACTGCTGGTCTGAGAGTGTGAAAATCTCAGGCAACTGAACCTTAAAGCCTATGGTGACATCGCCTTGTTTGGAGAGAAGGCATCCACCCGATATTTCCAGAATTGGTATTAAGTCATCGAGTAACCTTTCCATTTGGATTTGAAGTTTTAATGATTGAAAGCCAATTTGTTTGTAGCCAGCTACGGGCTATTGGAATATTCTTCTTGAAAATGAGCGGATGATCTTCGGTGTCTTTCTTTTGGCCATGGCCTTGATCAGTCCGTGTTCTCCATATTGTGCGTTCAGATGATAGACGATGGTTGCAATGACAGCACCCAAAGCCAGTGTAAGTAGCAGCGTGATATAGGTGTTGACTTTGAACATATACAGGACTGCATAAAACAGCAGGTCAATCAGAAGTCCTAGTCCCATGTATCCGATGTACTGCGCTTTGAGTCCCTTGAAGACAAGACTTTTGTTTATTCCCTTATTGATCGGATATTGTTTATTTGCCATGATTTCTGTTTCTTCAATCGGGTTTAAAATTGCACCAGATGGTAACCTATTGACATGTGAGCGAATTCGGCCCGAGCTGGTGGCTGAATTTTCGAGCAGTTCGCTTTGGAAATAGGTTACCGTTTTCAGCGGTGGTACTTGTTTGACAGCTGGTACAGATTTGACAACCGGAACGAGTATGGCAGCTGCTTCTGGTTCAATAACAGCGGAGGATCCGATACTTTTTCCAGCGCCATGTACTTTTGGCTGAGGCACTGAATTTCTCTTCTTTCTTTTCAGGTAATGCCTGATAAAGTTTGATATCGTAATATAAATGCTGTGCTGCTCGGCAGTATAAGAATTGAATTTGAGAAGACTAAATACAGGCTCACAGGCACTGAGAACATCTAAAACCTGATCAGTAAGCTCATTGACTTTTACCCATTTTAAAAATGTCCTAGGGAACTCGCTGGCAATGACCGCGCATACATAACCAAAGCGTGATGGGCGAAGCTCCGATGTAATCAGCTCAACACTTTGATCGATAATCTCCTGCTGCGGTTGACCCAGTGCAATCATCTCCCTGATCCTGTCACAGGTTTTCTTTACCTTTTTTTTCAGAGAGCGCGGCTTGGAATATTGCAGGGAATCTTTGATTAAAATCTCTGGATTATCCAGGTAAAGATAGGGATGGTAATCGGCTGTCAGTAGCTCTTCCATAGTCGTTAAAGTTTAGAAAGCATTTCAAAGGGATCCAGAAGAAGGATTAAAACTGGTGATTTAATTCTGCTTTCGGTCTGCGGATATTTGCCGCTCATTATCTCAGAACGCATTAGAGTTTAAATGTCTGAGTATTGATTGTTTGTTGTGATTTTTATACAACCGGCAGAGGCCTAGGCCTCTTACCGGTTGTTCCATTAAAGTACTTCTTACGTTATCCAGATACGCTTTTCTCGCAGTTGCTGCGAATGAAGCTGTTTATAACTAGCTTTAATTTTCTGCGGCCCGGAATTATAAGAAGCCCCTCAGGAATTTTAATGATAGTATCAAGCTTACTGCTTAGACCCCGAAAAAAGATTGCAGAACGGTTGCTACCACTACCAGAAAGATACAGCTTCCAAACCATGCTGCGGCAACTTTATTGGTATCCTGATCACCAGCATTCCATTTTTGGAATACTTTGACTGCTCCTACAAGACCTAAAACCGCCCCGATCGCGTACATCAGGTTGGTGCCCGGCTCAAAGTAGGATCTAACCTGCGTGTCGGCCTCAGAAATCCCGGCCGCGCCGTCTTGCGCTTTCGAAATGATTGCTCCGAGCATAATGCTCCCTGTAAGCAGCCAGCGTCTGCTTTTAAACATACCCTTCATTCTCATCTCCTCTATCTGTTTAAAGTTGAACATGCACTGCTACTTTAAAATCCGGTAGGGGCCTTCCCGCAACGCACGGGAAGCTTACCTACAGAAACTGCCTCATCAATCAACCTGATTCCACATCCTCAACCTGTCTTCACTGTTCAGGTGGATAAAGCCGTATTTTGCTAGTTCCGCTTCAATCAAATGGTTGACCGAAAGCTGGAACGGTGTGCCATATAGGGCGGGATATTCCTTAAATGTCATTTGAGTAAGAAGAATGAATTCTTCTTTGCTGTACTCTTTGTTATGCGCTTCTTCGATGGCTTGTTTTAGATGAAACGATAATTGCTCCAACTGCTGCATCATACCTTCGTTTTCCCAGGGCTGTTCCGATTCAACGTCTTCTTCCTGATAAGCCTGAGGGATTTTAAACTCAGAATTAAATTTAATTGGCTCTTCTGAATATCCGTTTTCAACCTGTATTGGTTGGAAAGAAAGATCGCTAGTTTTGGCTGGTGGACTTCTCCACCTCGAAATCCTGGTTTTTAGATCATGGCGGTAGAAAATAAAACCGACCAGAAGGTAGTAGGCAGAGAGCAGCGGGGTAACAATTGATACATAGGCCACCCATGGATTAGCTGTTAACATAGGGCATTTGGTTTACTTGAGAAGTTGAACTTTCGAAGCCTTTTAGACATCCTGACACCTTGTGAATGCTGCGGCTCGTTTTATTGATGTCACAAAGTAAACACTTAGATAGGGTAGCAATAAAGTCCAACTTTTTTTGGACCCTTTTAGGACGTTTTGGGTTTTTTGATAGAATTACCGGTCTAAATGCCGAAATTTAAGGGCTGTTCAGCCAAGTAAGGGTAAAAGGTAGCAAAAGGGGACAACTTCTTTAGGACCCTTTTGAACGGTGTAAGTTTATGATAATCAGAGTTTAATTGTCGAGGTGCAATTAATAAAGCCTTGGCGATGCTCCGTCAAGGCTTTAAAACTGGAAGTTATTTATTCAGGTGCCTATGCGTGCTGATGATTTCCTTCTTTAACCTGATTTGCAAAATCATCCGAAGGTTTAAAATGTGGAATTGTATGTGCCGGAACAAACACGCTTGTGTTTTTCGAAATATTCCGCGCAGTCTTCGCAGCTCTTTTTTTGTTTGTGAAACTTCCAAAGCCACGGAAATAGATGTTTTCGCCACTTGCCATTGAATCTTTAATCGTTACGAAAAATGCTTCCAGTGTTTTTTCAACGTGTTCTTTTTGTATTCCTGTTTTTTCTACGATCTTAAGAACCGTGTCTGCTTTTGTCATAATTCAAGTTTGTTATAAGAAGGTAAAATTAGATCAGAAGTTTGATAATCTAAAGATTGATTAGAGTTTGAATCACCTTACCAATCAATTAGGTAAATTGTTGTCGCGCTTAACAAAGCCAATCATTGGCTCTTTATCGCCTTTAAATCGTCCGCTTAATTTTGATTCCCTCATTCCTTTCAATGGTAGCAAGAATTATTTCCATCCGATTACCAATTAAGCAATCATATTTTCCTTTCCGGAATTCTATCATAATTCCTAATAAATGTGCTGAAGACTTAAATTTATTGTGCTTAAATTCGATGTCTGCGTACCATACTCCGCAACCACTTAGACCATAGTGTTCCGTCTTGATTTTCTCCAACCTATTGGTTTTAGTATTGACAGCTTTACCCTGAAATTCGAAAACATAATGAGCAAGGGGATTTAATCCATAGTATTCAAAAACCTTATCTTGGCTTGCAAAAATAAGCAGACCCAAAGGTAATTGTTTTACCTTCTATACGCTTTTGATTAATAACGGGATAACCAAATATGCAATAATTTGCCTCTATTAAAGACTTCTTGTGATGAAGCATTTCCCTAATCGATATAAAATGATAATAGGAACGCAATATTGAAACTAGTCTTGGAGCTAATTTGATGTAAGCGACATCAAGCCTGTCATCTCCGTCCAACTCGGTTCCATAAGCATGACCTGCTACAGATATATAATCATCCTTAATTGGTATGATCAATTTATTAGTATTCGACCAGTCCTCAATAACATGTGAGGCTGTCAAAATATAACAGGATACCCCTAATTAAATCAATACTCCGGACGCAAAAGGAACAGCAACTTTTGTATCGTCCTCTTTGAAGAATTGACATGTAGCTAGCCCGATATCGCCTTCGATTAACTTGTTCAATTCTCCATTAATGAGTGTATCGATGTAGTCGTCTAATTCATCTTCTTCCATAATTTGTTTAGCCAGTTTAAAATCCGATAAGTATTGACACTATGTTTCAGTCGAACTTTTATCAGTTCGATCTTTGCCTCCCTGTCTTCGCTGTAAACTATCACTTCCCGGCTCATACGATCAATTGAAATGTCAGGTTTATACTATTGCCAACATTAACATGTTGCAATAATTTCGAAAAAAATCTTTCGTATACTTAGTTGCCTTATATCATGAATAAATATTGATAGTAATATTTGCGCTATCGAAATATTAAGCACTAATAAATGGTTTACATTTTTTTTTCAATCAACCTCTCCATCATCTCATCCTTTTCCTTCAACATCCGCTCATACAATGCAATCTTCTCCTCATGAAGCTGCATTAAATTGTCAATTGGATCTTTCTGGATAGTTCCGTAATTCAGAGAACTGCCAACAGCCTGATCATTGAAAGTAGTTGTACTGATATTAATTGCTTGATCCTCGTTTAAATTCCGAATTGCCTCAACCGGGATTTTGAGAATCGCCGCAACTTACTCCAAACTGTCGGAATCGATCTTTTCTTTTTGTTCGAAGAGTGAGATTTTTTGCTGATTCCAATCTTCGCCGAGCTCAAACGCTAGCGCATTCTGCTTTACAGTCATCATTTCTCTGAACCTCTTCAAATTACGGCCTTCGTGGGTCTTCGGATTGAAGGTAGTATGTGCCATGTGGAAAGGGTGGTTGGTTAAAAAAAGGCAATTTAAATAAATCTGCCGGGAAGTACTTGAATAACTTACGGGCTTTGCAATGTATGGTACCGGTCGGATTGTGTTGAAAATAGGCGCGGTCATTCTGTGCTTTGCAGAAAAAACGTTAGTGCAAGAATTTGTATCACAATTGTAGAAATCAACATAATGAGCACACTGCCACACTCCGACGTGTCCGAGGACTCTGCACTAGACCATCTCTACCGCGCCTATGGTCAGGAGTTCAAAGATCTGCTTTGATTAGCCGTCCGCACCAAAGTGACGCCGAGACCTGGATTGAAGATCTTTGGGATATGTACACTGGTTTTACCGATCCATGAAGGGGCTTTTCAGCCAGGAAGCCGGCTATAATCCGAGAGGTCACAACCGGTTTGTTTCTTTCAAAGAACTGGCGTTTTTCTTTCGCGATGTTGGGAACATGAAAAGAAGGTAGGATGCAGAAGAGCGAACGGAAAATATCTGCCTGCTCTTCTGACTTTTGAATTATTCTTCACACAATCGTTACAGATTGTCTATCCTTCGCAATACAGACACCGTTTTTTAGGATATATACCTCGACATAGTGATTGCCGCGAAAATTCGTCGTCTCTGAATGCGAATCTTCACCCTTTACAATTTGGCCGCGTATTGAGTTGTGCCGGATAGCTTCTTGGCCGCGATTTAGCGTTTTCCAGTATACCTCATATGGCCAGGGTACATTGGTTTTGATACTAAATGATAGAGAGCGCCCAACTTTCACCCTGCTTCCTCTACTTGCCAGCTTGAAGTCCATAAATCCGGCTTTCTTTGTAACTCTTCCCAATATTTGAACGAAAAAAGAAGAGTTGATTTGCTCATTTACACCCAGGTCAGAAAGATGTTGCTCAGTGTCTGCGTAGTTAACGATGCTGCCATCGGACATTCTCCGTTCCGAATTTCGTTTCTCGTCTGGCTTTTTGAAATCCTCTCCAAAAACTTTTTGCCATTTAGAGAGACTTTTGTCCTGATCGGTCTCTTCGTATGCATCGCATACTTTTTCAGAATAATCGATGATCTTGCTTCGAAACACTAACCAACCATCTTGATCCCATCGATCTCCGAAGTTTTCACCCGTGTCCCCAGGATCAGAAATGGTTGGCATATAATAATTGCTTTCCACATAAGAACTTAGCTTTCGAAGTATTGTATACAAAGCTGTTGGGACATCTTCATAACATTTAGGATCTTCCAGAAGAGCAACGTCATTAACCTGCTGGCCAAGTAACGTGCTTAAAATGATTGATTTAACGCTGAACGTTCGCTTATAATCCCGCAAAAACTTAATCAGGCGGACAACTTTGACGAAGTGGTGTTTTGTAATCCGATTTTTATCATCAAGCCATTCTGTGAATCTTTCAGGATCAGTTAGTTCAAACAGATCTTTATGGCGATTTGTCACATATTTCGCACCATGCCTTTCTAAATAGGGAACGATATCAAGGTGAAAATCATTTGCATATTTAATGGTCACACAGCGTGTTTTCCGACTTGCCTTGTCTTCGTAGATACTCCCCTTGAATGCTTTATAGAGGTTATTAACATAGTCGCAGGCGTTCCAATCTTCAAACTCTTCGATGTGAAGTAAAACGTCTGCATCATACTCATCTGTTGCTTTTACGGGCTTTATTATTGTTTTATGGGCATATGATCCTTGGGGAATTACATCCAAGAAATTATCCTTGAATTGTTGCGAGTTTTTCAAAAAATTAGTTATAGCCTCAGTTCGATCGTCCAAGGTGTCAATCCTGGTAGAATTAAGATTCACTTCATTTTCAAGAAAGTATTTGAAGTAGTTAGTTAGTTTCACGAGAGTTGATGGTTAGTGCTGGTGCATATGTTTCGCCGTTATAATCCCAAATTGCGAGAGAAGGATGCACATTTCGCATTATGCCTCTTCCACACACAATTGCGACGGTGAGAGGGGCAGCTAAAAACAGTCTGATTTCTGAGCAGGATTTATGATCTACTTCAATCTGACTTAGAAAATCATGGTAGGTCTTAGTGAAATTCTCGAGAGATTTGCGCTTTCTCACGGTATCCCGAGTTGGTAACACATTTTTAGGGCGAAGGACGTAAATATTTTGGCCTTCTGAATCGGGAATTGTAGATAAATCAATTGTACCACTTATGTTCAGAACCAAGATAACATTGGAGCTAGATGAGTTTTGAGTTTGAATGGCTTCAAATTCAATATCACCACCATCTTCTGGCCAAACCCAACTTTCAGTGTTGCCCCGATGTTTTTGCAACAGCAGTGTCGGGATTTTATCATCTAATTTATATCCTAAATAGACCAATAGAGGAATTCTTGAAAAAGCAAAAATAGAGAGATGCCGAATTTTACCTTTTTTAACTCCTTCAATAATTACTCGAAATGCGTTGTCTATTATGAGCATCCCCATAGACCAGTAGTTATCCCAATTATCCTCTGGCTCAGGTAGGGTCGTTAGATCAATTTCGACACCTTGTTTATCGAAACTGTCTAGGAAGTGCGCAAATTTGTTGTCACAATCAAGTAAGTCGACCATGGCTCTCTGCTGTGACAATTCAACAGTTCCACCACGGATGTTTCCTAGCAATCTGATGACAACAGATTCTGAGTCGTCTTTAAGATTCGTTAAACGGAAAATTCGTGCTTCGTGGTTTTTCTTTAATAGAGCCAATCTGTCAACAGTAAAGACCTCAATCGCTTCTTTTGAATCGGCTATTTTGTGATGCTCAGCACAAAGCAAAATCAAGTTCTCAACCAAATTTCTTTCATTCAAGGGCGTGTCAGCCTCTCCCCGCGGTGAATTTGCTTTCTTAGTCCAGCCAACGATATGGGCCATTTCTCCGACATTTACGCCATACACTAAATCCAAGAGATATTTGTTGCAGTATGCGCATCTACCACCGGATCTCACCCATAACTTAACTCTATCAGCTTCCTTAATACTCGGACGCCTATCGACAGAGTAATTATCAAGTTCAATTGTAGTTAATTCTGCCATTCTAGTTACGAGATGGATTATACACTTGCTTGGGGTTTATGGAATCGGCTTATTTATGAGTAAAACCAAAAGGAGTTAAAGAGGCAAACAAATCCTCCTCAAAAACCACTTCTGGGCCGGCGCCTTTCCTTTTCATATTCATGGCCTTCTCCACCTTTCGCCCGTACATCTCAAATGCCCAGGCAGGGTTCCGCACGTCGCATATCACCAGGTAGTGGAGCTTTGCGGTCACTGAGTCTGCGGCAATGCCTCCGTACATTTCAACAATTTGCGCCAGTTCCTTCCGCGAATACCTTGAAGATTCCCCGGTAAAGCAAAAGGTGCATTCCTGGACCAGGATTGAAACCTGCTGCTCTGGTAGCTTGACGGGATTGGTAACTTTTTCCTGCTCGGCTGGTTTGATGGATGTAATGGATTGGCAGAAAGCCAGCAGCTCGCTGTGATCATCCGCCGATAATTGCCGCTCGGCCTGGATGCGCTCTATGGCTGGTAGCAGCGTGTCAAACGGCCAGGTTTTGAACATCGGTGCATTGTTGGAAGTCCAATTGCCCAAGGCAGTGAGCTCTTCGATATTGATCGTTTGGTCGGCCGAGATTCCGGCCAGAAATCCGCCAAGCTGTTGCGTGGAAGATGTGATCACATCATAGTATGGATTACGGTTGTAATCCAGATAATTCTTGCAAAGCCAGATCAAATCCGCAGCCTCTTCCTCTGTGACAATACCATCGCTGATAGCGGCATTGATCTTGTCTACAAACTTGTTGTAAGGAGCCTTGGCCTGCAAGCTGGAAACAGAGCTGATCCAAGCGCGGAGCATTTCAATCTCGTTGTCATTAATGTGGCCATCAGCCTGAATGCCGACGATGAGCCCATAAAGGGTATTTAAATCTTTATGAACCTGAGCCGGCCCGCAGAATTGGCGGAACGAGCCGCTGTCGTAAGTGTCAAAGTGGGAGGTGTTGAGCATTTGAGAAGTTGAGTTAGGTTTATGCTAACAAGTAACTTTATTGTGCTACCTACTTCTACAAAATCAGATTACTTATTAAACGGTTTTTAATGAGTTGACGCGAGCTTCAAATTCCCTTTCGGTGAATGGAATGGCCGATTTGCTTAGCCGAAGATTTAAAATGTATCTCGGTAGCTGGGCTTCAAGCTCAATACATTCGGAAAACTGCTGGTGATTTATGACAACTATTTCTAACTTAGCTCAACAAACCCTCAACTAATGACATATTTAATAATTATCGGCCTAATACTGTTTTTTTTCTTCAAGCTTGTTACGAAGTTGGCCGGAGTGAATGACAACAGTTCTAAGCCCAGGTCAGTGAGTCCGCCGGTCAATAGGCAAATAAACAAATCTTCTACCTACCAAGACACCTCTGTATATAAACGGTCAGTGGTACAAGCATCTACGATTTCAAATCAAAAACGCACAATGAATTCGTTTCATGACGAGTCCATCATAGAGGTTACACCTGAGCCCATCAGAATTTCATATGATAGCTATTATTCTGATTTCGAGAATAGATCAGCACATACACCAGCTTACGATCCTGATGAATATAAGCTTGGTAAAAAATACAAGGATAAACTTGCTTTGACGAAACAGGAGGTCGGCTGGTTGAACAAATTTTGGAATGATGCCAATGTCTTTAATTCCATTGAAGGTTGCGAGACGGAGATAGTCAAGTTGTATATCGCGTCGATAAAGAAAATCAACAGCTTTTTAAAGAAAGAAGCTTCGACGTTAAGTCGCGAGATTGAAGCGATTGCACAGAAGTCTTTGGATTTTCAAAAATCCCAAACGACTTATTGGACCGACTATGACGTCCGAAGCCACAAGGAATCTATTGAGAAGGAAGCATTTCAAGTCATTTACAAGAGATGTGAATCAGTTGTCCGGGATCGATGGAATCATAAACGAAAAATACAGGCCGAATTTTATCCTTACTCTCCTGAGATCAAAGCGCTATTTGATGAACGATTGGCCGTGGTTATTGACGATGCTGTCAAAAAGTGTTCGCAGCACATAGGGGAGCCTGATGATTTGACGGAGATTGCATTAAACGAAATAGGGACTGGCAGATGGAAAATATACTTTGAAGCAATTATAGAAAATCAGCTGGCAGACGAAAGCGCGACCATCGCACAACTCTATCGCTTGGGAGAACTAAATGCAAAAAACTCGAATGTTGAACACGTTTTCTACGAAGCGTCTAAATTTCTTGCAACTCGGGACAAGGCAGAGAGCCTAAGATTTTATCTGCACTATATCTGGCACGATCTCAACTCTAAACAGGTTGATAGCAAGCAGCTAAATAAAACAATTCAAAAAAAGCTTTTCTCAAAACAGCAGGAATTCGAACACTTCCAGTCTATTGTTGATGATTTAGTCAAAACAAAGGATTTGCCAAAGGCTTTAACGGGTGTTTCTAGTATTTATACCCCTAAAAGAAGGTCGATTGAAATTGATATTTCTGCGGTTCAATTGGTTGAAAGACAGCATGCGGGAACAGTTAGTATTTTAAGCGAGTACTTACGGGACGAGAATGAGCAGGTAAGCGATAATATTGAATTGGTAACAGATGGAGAATTGATCATAGTAGTCGATTCAGCCTCCCCAGCGGCCGAATCAAACGTTGACGGATGCGCTGTAAACCTTTCCGCTGTTCAACGCCAATGTCTTCAAATCTTCGAAAGTGAGGAGTTCGTCGTGCCATTCGGTACAATAGATTCTTTTGCAAAACAGAATGGGCTTTTTAAAAATCAATTGATCGATGGCATCAACGACCAGTGCATGGAGTTGCTTGATGACGTGTTGATTGAGGAGAGTGAAGAGGGATTCGAAATCAATGTAAATTATTATAAAAAGATTTTTGCTGCATGATTACCAACGTAAAACCCAAAGAAGCTACCGCTATCATTAATTCACTACTTGGAGGCGTTGTGCCGAAGATTGGTGTACAACATATCACCGTCGGACGATCGGACGAAGTTGAAGCTTTTTTGAAAGCGCTCGATGACGTGAAGAATGGGCATAGTATTGTAAAATTCTGGATCGGAGATTTTGGGTCGGGCAAGTCTTTCATGCTTCATCTTTTGAATACGGTTGCCCTCAAACAGAAATTTGTTGTTGCAAACGCAGATTTTACACCCGATAACCGTCTTTATTCCAACGACGGGAAGGCAGTTGCGCTGTATGCAGCAATAATGGATAACATCGCAATCCAGACAAAACCTGAGGGAGGTGCATTAGCAACTTTGCTGGACAAGTGGATCGAGCAAATCATGATGCAGACGGCTACTAGCCACAATATCAGCCTTGGGGAGATTCGCGATGAAAAGCATAGCCCACTTATTCAGCAGAATATCGTTCGAACCGTCAATGAAATTACTGAGGTCGGCGGATTTGATTTTAGCTGGGTCATCACCAAATATTACGAGGGATTTATCAAGGAAGATGACGCATTGCGCCGCAATGCATTAAAATGGCTGAAAGGAGAATACAGAACAAGGACAGAAGCCAAGCAGGATTTGGGTGTGCGGGATATAATCAACGACCTTAATTTTTATGACATGCTTAAAAACTTCTGCAAGTTGTTTGTGAGTATAGGCTATGCTGGGTTCATGATTAACCTTGATGAAGCGATCAATTTGTACAAGATCTCAACATCAGTAATGCGTGAAAAGAATTATGAGAAGATTCTTACGATCTACAATGATTGCTTTCAAGGTAAAGTTAGCAATCTGTTTATCAACTTTGCCGGAACCAAGGAAGTTCTTGAAAATCCACGACGTGGCCTTTTTAGTTATCAGGCCTTGAAGTCGAGATTAGAGACCAACAAGTTTGAGACTCTGGAAATACGCGACTTTGCTCAGCCTGTCATAAGACTACTTCCGCTTGATAACAACGAGATTTTTGTGTTACTCAAAAAACTAAAAGAAGTTTTTGATTTTCACTACTCTGTCGAGCTTGACATTTCGGACAGCGACATCCACCAGTTTATGGAAGAGCTTTACAACAAACCTGGCGCGGCAGAATTCCTGACTCCTCGCGAGGTCATTCGTGATTTTCTGAATATTCTCAGCATTATCAGACAAAACCCTGGAGTGGATAAAAGGAAGTTGTTCGGCGAGATCGAAATTCACGACGAGAGACCAGACGAATCTATCTTTGCGGACATTGAAGAACTTTAGGCGTGTTTGACTTACTATCTGAACCTATAAGGAAATACATTCGCGACAAGCGATGGGAGTACCTGCGCCCCATTCAGGCAGCAGCGATAAAGAAAATACTTTCGTCCGACGAACATGTTATTTTGGCTTCTCGTACCGCCTCCGGAAAGACGGAGGCAGCATTTTTGCCAATCTTGTCCAAAGTAGATTTCCGCGAGCCCGGTGTGAAGGTTATTTACATTTCCCCGCTAATCGCCCTGATTAATGATCAGTTTCAGCGGATCGAAGATCTTTGTTCATATTTGGATGTAAGGGTAACAAAATGGCATGGCGAGGCAAGCCGCAGCTTAAAAGAGCAGCTCATAAAGAATCCAAGTGGCGTGCTTTTGATTACGCCTGAATCTTTGGAAGCTATGCTTGCAAACGCGCCTCAAAATGCACGCAAGTTGTTCGGCGCAGTCAATTACATTGTTATTGATGAAATTCACTCTTTTTTGGGCGCTGATCGGGGTATCCAACTGAAATCCATTCTTGCTCGGCTGAAACCACTGAATTCTGGAAAGGCGTCTGTTGTAGGGTTGTCAGCCACAATTGGAGACTATGCGCAGGCCAAGACTATGACTGGGGATGAAGCGAACACAAAGGTATTGCTAGATAAATCGGTAAAGGAAGTAGATGTTAAGCTAAGATATCATTTGTCGGACGGCGCAGACCTGCCCATTGACTTAATGAAAAATTTGTATTTGGAAACAAGGGATCATAAGGTTCTTATATTTCCAAACAGTCGAAGTAGATGTGAGGAAGTGGCGGTGAAGTTGAAAAAGCTTTCTGATAGAGTTAAAGGGCATCCTTACTATTTCTCACATCATTCTTCAATTCACAAAGAATTGAGGGAGTACATTGAAACATTCGCCAAAACAAATGTTAGATATCCTTTTGCGATCGCTTGTACATCAACATTGGAGCTCGGGATTGACATCGGATCAGTGGATATGGTCGTTCAGATTGATTCGGTTCAATCCATATCGTCCCTAGTACAGAGGCTTGGGAGAAGCGGGCGGCGTGAAGGCGAAAAAAGCAAGCTGCTCTTCTATGCGACAAATCCTTGGTCGCTGTTACAGACACTAGCCTGCTTAGATCTTTTTGATGAGGGCTATATTGAACCGTTAAGACCAGCGAAGAAATCATACGATATTCTTCTTCATCAGGTACTTGCTTACGTCAAGCAATTTTCTGAATGCGATTTTAACAAACTTTGGGAAAATATTCACAGTAATCACGCTTTCACTGATATCGAAGAGCATGAGCTAAAAGACATTGTAGCTTGGTTGTTGGAAACAAATCTATTAGAAAAGATTAATGGGCAACTGATCATTGGTGTCGACGGGGAATACATTGTAAATTCCAAGGACTTCTATACAGTTTTCAAAACAGAGCCAGCTTACAAAATACTCCATCAAGAAAAGCCAATTGGAGAAATGCCGTTCTCCCCTCAGTTAGAGATTAATGAAAACCTAATGCTTGCAGCGAAAATTTGGAAAATAATAGACATTGATCACAAAGCCTCTAAGATCAGCGTCATTCCAGCAAGTGATGGGAAAAAACCGGCATTTTCTGGAAATGGGGGCATCGTTCATTCAAAGATTCGTGAGAGAATGTTAGAAGTTCTGGTCGCAAAAAAGGAGCCAGCTGGAATGGACGAAACTGCTTCCGAAGCCTTGCGGCAACTGCGAAAAGAATTTTCAGGATTTGGTATTGAGTGCCTGGAAGATGACCGGCCTGTTCTTTATAAAGACAGTGTCGTACAGCTGTATACATTCCAAGGAACACTTGTGAATAGAACATTGGCTTTCTTTCTTCGAAAGCTGAACATCAGCTTTACGTATGAAGAGTCTGACAGCAGTTTTGTTTTTCGGGAATTGTCTCAGGATTTACCGACTGTTTTAAATGAAGCAATGAGGCTCTTACCTAACCTACACGCTCACATATCTGCGGATCTGGAGGAAAATCCCTCTTTATTAGCTTTTTCGAAATGGGGAGAGTATTTGCCTATTGAATATCAATGTGAGTTGCTGATTAATAAATATTATGATTTTGAAAATGCTTCGGCATTTATAGAGAGGGTGAATTTTGTGCGATTTACTTGATTAAAGCTGTTAGTCTGCGCGTAAAAATACAAGGTGCGGATATTTGCAGTGCGGATTCAGCAGGAGTTCTTAAAAATTGTCGATTAACGAAGTTGTTGTGTTTTCACAAGCCAATTCCGTAGACAATGTCTGCGGAATCAGTGCTCAACTAACTTTTGATCAGCAAAAACGGAATGAATTTTTCCGTTGACTCTATAAATTATGATTGATTTCCTTTGGAAGATCGGGGGGCTAATGACTTTGTTTTCAATATTTAACACCTTGGAAAACGTGAATTTTATCTATGCTTGACCTGTACAATAGGATACTAAATGCAATCCTTAAAAAATATCCTGAACATGAAGAGAAAATAGGGTTGCTGCCGGAAGAATATCCGGAACACTATGAATGCAGGTATGTATTAAACGGTTATTTGCCAAAGGCATTTCATTTAGCAAATGATGGCGAAAACCGGCTGTTGCTATCGATATTCCCTGCTGCAACTTCGGGCAACTATACTCATTACACCATTCACAATATTTTCGATAATAATGGAATTTCATTTACATCCGACAATGCGGAAGTTTTCTTGATAAATATTGATAAGCCATTAAGTGTATTCCACATGACCAATTCTGATAACAGCGTTGATGAATACCTTCCATACACTGAGAAGAAGTTAATCGGTGCAATTTTTAAAGCTTTAGGAAAATGAAATGCTCAGACAAGCTGTGGGTTTAGACATAGATAGAAATATCTTTTGCTTTGTTCAGTTAAACGATATCTAAATTAAGCGATTTATAAAAAACTAACCCCTACTACGTCCTTTACTTTGTGAACACAATTTCATACTATTGAGAAACTTTCCCCTCTATATCAAATGCCATACCTTAATTCAAAACGGCCCAAGAGGCGCTCAGGTATAAAGACTACATTGTTAGTAGTAATTCCGACGATTATTATAGCAGGCTTAGCTTATGCTATATCCGTTCAAAATAAAAATCCTGAAGTTGAATACTATCATAATGCCGTTTCTGCCGAGAGTTATGAGTATGATAACCCATCTAAGTTTTTAAATTCCGATGGGAAATATTGGCGCACAATTCTGGGCGGGAAGTATCGCATCCAGGGTAGAATTAATAATACTGCCACCATAGCAGTTTATAAGGATGCAGTTCTCAATATTAAATTTTACAGTCGTACAAAAACTAGAATAGGAGAGACTCAGGTAACTCTTTACGATGTATTTCATCCAAAGCAAATCGTTAACTTCGATATCAAAGTTGACGCTCCTAAGGCCGCTACCGAAGTCGGCTGGGAGGTATTAAATGCAGCGAGAAATTGATTTAGAAAGTCTATGCACCTCTCCACTTACTTAAGTTAACTTATTGTCAATCTCCTTTCTTGTGTTTGTGCGGCTTTAGTGATGGCGTATTAGCAGGAGTGTCTTTGTTATCTCGTTGACGCCTGTCAGGTTTTCCTGTTGACTCAGCAATTCTTTTTGGTCCCGGTTTAATTCCCATGATCTTTTGTAAGTTAGTTAAATACAAATTATGAATTTATTGTGACAATTCATAATGAATCTATTAAGGCAAGATATTTCTATCCTCTATGTTATGGGTACCGGAATGCTTTCGGGAGCGCTTGAAAATCTGGGAAGATATTTCGATTCCGACGCCTTCGGAAGAGATTTATTGCTTGAAAGCTACGCTTAAATCAATGGATTTATCTTTTCCGATAGATAAATATTCAGAACTTTAAGGGCACTTGCAATAAATGTGAGTGTTCTTAAAGTGACAGACTCAGTCCATTGCAAGCAATGCCGGACTTCAAAAACTATTGCAACTTTTATTGCAACCAAAGAAAAAAGGACTTAGTTTTTGAATCTAAGTCCTTGATTTTCAAGTGGGCGCACCTGGGGCGGAGCCAGTAACTTACTGATTATGAGTTAGTTGTTTAATTATAATTTTAGAATGATTTATTTCTGTCGGTAAATAATGGGGAATCAAAAAAGTCTTTTAAACTAATGTCAATGGAATCGCAGAATTTGTAGATACTGTAAATGGAAGCACCTCTCCCGGATTCTAATCTGTGTAACGCTTGTTTATCAGTATCCAAATTTTCGTTTGCAAAATGGTTTTGCTTCTTACCGGAGGACTTTCTGAGTTCTTTGATCCTTTTGGCAATAGCGTTCTTAATCAACAAGTCTTGTTCATCTAATTTTGCACTCATAGGTGCAATCAAAAGAATTTTCAAAAATAAAAAGTCAGCCATTTGGATGACTTTTTATTTTTTTATATATTTGTTATGTTTAAATACTGCGATACTTCAAAAAAAAATTAGAAGCATTCGTTTAGTGTCCCAATTAGAAAACTAGTAATTTTTGGAACGGGACCAAGTTGAATCGCTCACGACCTAGGCGTGAGATCAGCTTGCTGTTCCAGGGTCTACCAGTACCTCTAATGAAACAAGTTGAGTCTCACGTCCTTTAAGGTTCAACCGCCGCCCAATTTTAGGAACTCAGCTGAATTGATTGCCTTTTGTTTCACGTTGCTTTGTGTAGCACAAACCAAATTGCGCGTATGATGTCGATTCTTGCCTTAGTGATCTGTCCACCCGATTGAAATATGGATTTTTATGATTGGTTACTTGTATCCGTTTTTCGGTGTTCAGGGTCTTCGTTTTTTTAAGGTTATGCCTTACTGAAAACGTAACGGAATTCTATTGTTTTCACTCCATTATTTAGCTGCAATGAACACTCGTTTTTGCTTCCCAGGTAAGCTATTGCCTTACCTTTTATATTTCTCTCTTTTTATATTTCTGCTCTGGTGTTGGAAACCGGTACGTGCACAGTCTCTGAACTCCTTCGGGGCACCTTCGATCGGAGAAAAGGTGCCTGATGTGACCATTGACAACATACTTCATTTCAAGGGACAAAGTGCTAAACTGTCAGATTTCAGGGGCAAACTGCTGATTCTTGATTTTTGGGCGACCTGGTGTAAGCCCTGCGTAATGATGATTCCTCGCATGGATTCGCTCGAAAAACAGTTTGAGGGCCGTTTGCAGTTTCTGCCGGTCACCTATCAAACCAGCCAGGAGGTGTCTGTTTTCCGGGAAAGACTTGCCAAACGTACCGGGCAACGTATAAAGGGGCCGGAAGTGGTCGGCGACCAAAATTTGAAAGCGCTCTTTCCGCACAGCGGCGTGCCTCATTACGTATGGATCGATCAGCATGGAGTACTTCGGGCTATCACGAATCTGGATGAGATCCGGGCCGATAAAATTAAGGCCTTTCTAAGCGGTGACAGCCCGGTTCTTTCTATCAAGAAGGATGCAGACAGACTGACCTACAACCGCCAGCAGACAGCGCTGACTGATTTTTTGGCGCAAAATAAAAATGTTTCTGCCCAAAGCAATTACCACGCCCTTCTGAGCGGTTATATTCCCGGCCTTAGCGGGGGGGCCGCCCTGCATAAGCCCAGCGGCGGCAGTGACAACTGGCGGGTCACCTTCACCAATCTGAATCTTCAGACACTGTTTGCTAACGCCTATGGAAAGGGGAGACGCTTTTTTTCTTCCACTACGATCGCTGTGGAAGTGAAAGACAGCCTGGCTTTTTTTCACATGGGACAAAAAGCCCGTGACTGGATGCCTTTGCATTGTTACTGCTACGAGCTGATTGTACCTTCTGCACTTGCAGACAGCGGATACAATATCATGCAGAAAGATCTGGACAGGCTTTTTGCACGCTACCAGGCGACACTTGAAATCCGGCAGAAAAAGGTGCTGGCACTGGTCAGGACCTCACAGGCCGATAAAATGCGCTCGTCGGCGGAAGCATACAGTGATGACTACGACGGATTTAACTACAAACTTCGCCATGGAAAACTTGCCCATTTTGTAATTGGTCTGAACGGGATGTACATGCAGAGCTCGCCGCTGGAAATCGTTGATCAGACCAGCTATGAAGGCTACGCCGATCTTGATCTGGAAGTGAAATTCTCAGATCTGCAAAGTGTCAACAGCGCCCTTTCAAAATACGATCTGAAACTGGTCGAAAAATCAGAGCCCAGGGAAATTCTCGTGATCCGGGACCGCGCTCTCAAGCATTCTTCCACATACTAACCATTGCTGTGATGAAAATATCTTTTATATCATCTATCTCTTCAATTTGTTTATGTCTGCTTTCAGCCCTGTTTTCTACCGCTTCCGCTCAGTATCTGATGGTCGGAAAAGTGGTTACTGTGCCGGATTCAGCCTCGCTGCCCGGCGCGGTGATCATCACGCAGGGCAATGCTTCGGGAGCAACATCAGATGAAAACGGCGTTTTTAAACTGCGCATTCCTGAATCGTCAGCGGAGCTGCTGATTTCTTATATCGGTTACAAACCGCGCCTGATTCGGGTAAGTTTTCCCTTGCATAGCCCGCTTATTGTTGCCCTTGAAGCGGATGCCAATCAGCTGGGGGAAGTCGTGATTTCCACCGGCTACCAAAGCGTTCCAAAAGAAAGGGCGACAGGCTCGTTTTCTACGGTGGACAATGCGCTTCTTAACAGGCGCGTAAGTACGGATCTGATCAGCCGGCTCTATGATGTGGTGCCGGGGCTGATTGCCAACCAGGGCAAATCCAACGCCCGGGGTCTTTTGATCCGGGGGCAAAGCACGATTAACTCGGGCAGTCAGCCGCTGATTGTAATAGACAATTTTCCGTATGAGGGAGATCTGGCTACGATTAATCCCAATGATGTGCAGAGCGTTACCGTGCTAAAGGATGCGGCCGCCGCCTCGATCTGGGGCTCGCGCGCCGGAAACGGGGTTATTGTCATTACCACCAAGAAAGGTGCAGCCGGCATGCCGACCCAGATAAGCTTTAATTCTAATGTAACTTTCGGCCAGAAGCCTGATCAGTTTTATCAATCCAGGATCAGCTCATCTGATTTTATAGACAATGAGATCCGTTTTTTTGAAAACGGCCGCTACAAGGCGCTTGAAAATAACATTAACCAGTACCCTTTCACGCCGGTAGTCGAGCTTCTGATCGCACGCCGTGATCAGAAGATTTCACCCGAGCAGGCGCTGCAGCAGATCGATGCACTGCGCAGTGTGGATGTGCGAAATGATTACGCGAAGTATCTTTACCAGCCTGCTACCGCCCAGCAGTACGCGCTCAGTCTTCGGGGTGGGAGTGAAAAACAGAAATTCTTTGCATCGGCAGGTTATGACCGTAGCCGGGCCTCTGAGGTAGGAAACAGCTCCCAGAGATTTACCATCAATCTGAATAACAGCTATACGCTCAGTAAAAGACTTGATGTTTCTGCCGGCATTTATTTTACCCAAACGGCCAGCAAACAAAACAGCCAGGGCATTCCAACCTACACCAACCCGCTGACCGGATTCACCGGCGGTGTGATGTATCCCTATGCGGCGCTTGCCAGCGATGACGGATCGCCGCTTGCACTGATTAACGAGTACCGGCTTTCCTACCTGGACAGAGCGGTGGAAAAGGGACTTCTGGACTGGCGTTACAGACCGCTTCAGGAGCTGTCTTACGCAGATAACACGGCCCGGCTTACTGATTACCGGCTGCAAACCACACTGAATTACAAAATTGTCGGTGGCCTAAAGTTCAGCGCCCTTTATCAGTATAGCAAAGGCATCAGTACGGCGCGTAATTACTACAATGCTGATACTTACCTGGCGCGTAGCCTGATCAATACATTCAGTGCTGTTGATGTTGCCGGAGTACTGACAAGACCGATTCCGACTGGCGGAATTCTTGACAAAACAGAAAGCAGCTACAGCGCCCATAACCTTCGCACGCAGCTGGACTATAGCCGCGTGTTTGGCAGCGGAGAGCTTAGCGCGATCGGGGGCTTTGAGCTTAGAGATCTGACCAGAACAGGAAGCACCTTTCGAACCTACGGCTATGATGATAACTACGCTTCGGGCAAGGCCGTTGATTATGCGACAACGTTTCTATATTTTGTTAACCCGGCCGTCAGCTCGCCTATCCCCAATGTAGATACCCAATACCAGGAAACAGACCGCTACCTGTCCTATTACGCGAATGCCGCCTACACTTACCGCAGACGTTACACGCTTTCGGCCAGCGCAAGAACCGACCGAAGCAACCTGTTCGGGGTGAATGCCAATCAGAAAGGGGTACCGCTTTATTCGCTGGGTGGCGCATGGCAGATTAGTCAGGAGCGCTTTTACCATGCAGGTTGGCTTCCTTACCTGAAAATGAGGGGCACTTTTGGTTATAGCGGAAACAGCAACAAGAATGTCTCTGCCTACACAACAGCCTCCTTTGGTGTGCGCGGTGATGTGGGTACGGGAGCTCCCTATGCGGTTATCCAGAACCCGCCGAACCCGGAGCTGCGCTGGGAGCGGGTCAGGACTATTAATCTGGGCGTAGATTTTGAAACCCGCAGCCGGGTTTTAAGCGGTAGCCTTGAATACTACACCAAAAAAGGGCTTGATCTGATCGGCATCATGCCGTATCCGGGCAGCTCGGGCGTAAAGACCTTTACAGGGAACTATGCTTCTACCGCAGGGCATGGAATCGATCTGACCGTAAGCAGCCGGATCTTTGACAAGAGCTTCAAATGGTATGCTGACTTTCTTCTAAGTCAGGTTTCAGACAAGGTAACGCGATACGATGCAGCTTCCACCTCTATATTTTATCTTAGAAACGGCGATGGGGTAGGTACCTACCCTTTGGAGGGAAAACCGCTTTACGCGGTTTATAGTCTGAGCTGGGCAGGTCTGGATCCGCTCACGGGTGATCCGCAGGGGTATCTACACGGTGAAATCAGCAAGGATTATGCAGCGCTTTTAGCAGTTACGCCTGAAAACCTTATTTATCACGGTCCGGCGCGCCCAAAGGTTTTCGGTGCACTTCGAAACACTGTTTCGTGGAAGTCCCTGTCACTTTCTGTCAACGTTAGCTACCGGTTAGGTTACTACTATAAAGATCAGTCCGTTTCCTACACTCAGGTAAACACCGGTGTGCCTACCCATGGCGATTACAGCCGCCGCTGGCAAAAGCCTGGCGATGAGCAGACCACCAGTGTTCCTTCGATGCCAGCCGCGCTCAACAGTAACCGTGACAGTTTTTACTTGTACTCTTCCGCGCTTGTCAGAAAAGCGGACCATATCCGTCTGCAGGATATTAATCTGAGCTATATGCTCACAGGATCCGCATCAGGGAAACTGCCGTTCCGCTCGGCGCAGCTCTATGTGTATGCCAGCAATTTGGGTATTATCTGGAAAGCTGCCAAAGGCAGTTTAGACCCTGATTATGCGCAGTCAATGTTCCCACCGGTACGCACAGTGAGTGCGGGCGTCAAATTCGAGTTGTGATCTTAACCTGATTAATAATGAAAACAGTAAAGAATCTTATTTTAGCTTTGGTAATCATGGGTCCGATGCTCTGTTGTGAGAGCGGGTTTTTAGACAAAAAACCTCAGAAGTCACTTCTGGTGCCCACTACGCTAGGTGATATGCAGGCGCTGCTGGACAATAGCCGGGACCTGATGAATGTATCACCGTATTTGAATGTGATCACCGACGGGGAGTTCAGACTACTCGATGCGGGGCTTAACAGTGTTGCCCGTGTGGTTCAAAATGCGTATGTATGGAGCAGTGAGCCGCCCGCCACCCAGGGGGATTGGGATATTCCTTACAAGCAGGTGTTTTATTGTAACGTTGTACTCGACGGGCTCGCCAAATTAACAGATCAGGCTTCGAGTGATGAATACAAAAGGATCCGTGGCGATGCGCTCTTCTTTCGCGGGCTGGCGCTGTTTAATCTGGTACAGCTGTTTTCTGTTCCCTACAAGGCAGGTTCGGCAGATACCAAAATGGGTATCCCGCTGCCGCTGTCTTCGGATGTGAATCTGAAAATGCCGCGGGCGAGCCTGAAAGCCACGTATGATCAGGTGCTGAAAGATCTCTTGGAAGCAGCCCCGCTGCTTGCAGCCAGACCCTTGTATCTGACGCGTCCATCCAAGGCTGCCCTTCAGGCGCTTTTGGCGCGGGTTTACCTTTTGATGGGAGATTATGCTCTTGCCGCTCAGCATGCAGATGCTGCGCTGGCGCTGCAAAATTCACTGCTGGATTATAATACAGTGCCCACTCAAAGTGCCATTTCTTTTCCACTGCCGCTGAGCGCAGTGAATCCGGAAGTGCTGTTTTATTCCAGGGCAAATACTTCATTTTTGAATAATGCCTCTGTTTTTGCGGATTCGGCGCTTTACTCGGCTTATTCCGAGAATGATCTTCGAAAGAAAATCTATTTTACCAGTGCACTCAAATACAAGGGATCCTATACCGGCACAGCGAATCCCTTTCAGGGGCTGAGCACCGATGAGCTTTATCTGATCAAGGCCGAGTGCCAGGCCAGAATTGGTGCTGCTTCGGAGGCCCTAAAGACCCTTGACGTGCTGCTGCAAAAAAGATGTGTTACCGGAAGATACCAGCCTTTAACGGCTCTAAGTACACAGCAGGTACTAGAAATTATTATCACAGAGCGCAGAAAAGAGCTTGTGGGAAGAGGGCTATGGTGGCAGGATCTCAGGCGCCTTTCTGGTGATTCGGGCTTCAGTTTTAATTTGAAAAGGGTCTCGTCAGGTGTTACGCATTTACTTGTTGCCGGTGATAAGCGTTATGTTTTTAAGATTCCGCTCGATGAGCTTGCAGGAAATCCAATGGAGCAGAATCCCTGAAGGGAACGGGGGTGATTCTGTTTTCAGTGCACCGGTCAGTAAGATGCTCACAGAGAGAATCGGGTCAGTAGGCAAAAAAATCCCCGGCTCAGATAGCGGGCCGGGGATCTAAAAGAGGCAGGTGTTACTGAGCTCTTCCTTTCTCAAAAGCGGAGAGATTGCCCTGACTGTCACGGAAAGCTTTACAGTTTACCTGGTCATCCTCTTCACAAGTTATGCCGCCGGCCGGAATTGGGGTCCAGGTTTCTGATGGGCCATCCGGTGTAGCATTATACACATTCGAAACAACGGCTGTCGCATTGTTGGCAACTGCCAATCCGCCGCCCAGCATTAAAGCAGCAGCAAAAAGGAAATCAATTCTTAACTTTTTCATAAGCGTAAAATTTAAACGGTTAAAAAAATGGAAGGATATTTGATTGCTTACTCGGTTTTCAGGTTTTCAGCAGGGCCTGGCACAGGTAAGGCAGCCGTTCTGGCTGTGCCTACTGCGTCTTTTGATATGGTTCAGTCCGGTCTGTTGGCTTTGAATTTTAGCAGCCAAATTCCGGCAAGTGAGAGCAAAAGAAAGAACAGATTGAAAACAAAATGCACCTTAAATCCCATGTTTTTGAGTACCCCACCGCAGCTGCAGGGCACTTTTTCATACACATTTAAAAGCACCAGCCCCATATACACAGTAAATACCAGCATTAGAGCCGCGGATCCGTAAAGCCCGTGCAATCTGAACCTGGGAATTATAAGCAGAAAGACTGCTATAAGCTCAGTAGCGGGGATCAGCCAGACAAGCACAGGTACCGACCATGGTGGGACGGTTTGATTGCTTAGCTCGCTTTGAAACCTTGCGGGACTGGAAAGCTTGGCCGTTGCCGTGTAAAAGAATAAAAGAATCAGTGCTGCACAGATCAGTCTGAGTAGATTGGTCTTCATCTTATTGGATTTTATAACGTTGATCCGGCATTTGATAGAGTCCTGCTGTTGGATCCTTTCTGCTTGCCACGAAATAAAACTAGAATGAAAAAAAATAATTCAACTTCCTGTTTTGTAAGTAGATATAAATTTGTTTTTTGTATGAAGGCCCGTTTTTTGTTTTTTAATGCGCTGTTTTATTCGAAATTTCTTCGGATTCCGCTCATTCTGCCGGCAGAAATTTCCAGGTAGCTGGCAATATCCCTCAGTAGCAGGCGGGATGATGGAAAAATCTGCTGAAACTGCACATAACCCTGCGCGGTGGGCAGCGAGCAGAGAAAAGACCTGAGCTCACCGTGGTTGCGATCATCAAGAATGATCTTACTGGAAAGTTTGGGTGCCTCGCCGAAGCCGTGATACAGATAAAGAATGCTGCTATCAGAAAGTGTTGTCACCTGGCTATCTTCTAATAGCAGGATCCGGTCCGCAGCCGTTTTATGTTTTGGGCTGTTGGCCAGAAGCATCACCTGATTTTCTTTCCAGAACCGGGTAACATGTTCTTTTCCTTCCTGATCCTGATAATACCCTTTTGCAAGACCTTTTTGAATATACCAGATCATAGGTGTGTGACCGTTTTGTCTTAGAATATCACCTTTTTTATACTGTTTTTGCGTTAAGGCTTCGCTTAGCGCCTTCATAAACGGCTCGCCAAGCGGATAAAGCGCTGCAAAATGATCAGTGAGTTTTAAATTTTTCATAAGGTAGATTTATTTTTGATGTCAGTATTCTTTGATCCAGACGATGACTGATTCGAGCAGCTTGATCACGGTCTGTTTGTCTTTCTCTTCAAAACTGTAAGATTTGGAGCGCATGCTATCCCAGGAAATTTCCGCCTTTCGGGGCGTGGAAAGAAAGGGCACGATACGTTCGAAAACGGCATTCATCGAGCGGGCCTTAAGGATTCTTAGTGAGTCGAGAGCCCTTAAAAATAGTCCGATCTGATCCACCGAAAGCAGCACCAGCACCTTAAAAGGCTCAGGTTCCTGAGCTTGTTTAATAGCCAGTGAATCTTCCTGCCTGCTGATATCTGGCTGGGATTGCTCTTTGAGATATCCAATTTCCTGCGCAAACCAGTTGGATATGAACTTTTTGATATCCGAATCTGCCGGACTCAGTTTGACACCTGGTTTTCGATGCATCTGATTGAACTGCTTGTAATGCAGAAGTAGCTGGTGGATCTTTTCTTTTGCAGGTTCAACCCCATCAATTCGTCTGGCCAGATGCTGGGTATAATAGTTCATAAAGGGCCGGCTGTTGAAATTCAGGTAGACCAAAAGCTCAACCAACGCATCGTCTATTTTGTTTTGCGGCCCACTCCAAAGAATCTGCTCGAGTCCATAGAGAACCTCGCGTTGGTAAAAAATGGTCCGAAAACTTGGCGGCTGCGTATCTGCGCCGCTCGCAGCTGTGCTCAAAGAGCCAAGCAGAATAGCGACTAGGTTGGGATCCGCACTTTTTGATGTGAGCTGCTTTTTTACTTTGCTGATACGGCTGTGATGCTGACGGGCAAACTCGGCAAGGTAAGCATCGGGTGTGCGCTCATCCAGATCCAAATATTCTCCGAAGCTGCTCTGAATAAAGCTTAGAAGTTTATAGATACAAACAAGGGTCTGGTTTAGTGCATCTGCTGTTAGTATGTTCAGCGGATTGATCCGTGTGGCGGCATGGGCCGCGTGATCTAGCAGAATCAGAAGGCTTCCGTGATGCTGTTTAACAAGATGCCCGATCTTTCGTCTGCCCGAAAGGCTCAGACGCTGATGATTTAAAAAGGCAATGTAGTTTTGTTTTTTCTCATGTATTTTTTCGGTCATGTGTTCGTACTGCGCTGTACTAAGCGTATTTACTTCGGATTCACCGGAATCCAGGGCAATGGTTATAATGAAATCCAGCCATTCAAGGGTATTTTGCTTTTCTATCATGAGAATGTCGAGTTAAAAAACTGAAAATTTTCAATCGTAGAAGAGAAGGGTGTTATCGTGGTGTCGGGTGCTGGTCTGCCGGCAACAACGTGCCGCTTTGGTTAAGTCAATTTTTAAAGTTGAAAAAGCAGCTCTTCAAAGAGCTGCTTTTGAGAGGTTGGAAACATTGGATTTTACCTGCGGATAATCAGCGTGCAGATCATGCCGCTGGTTGTGATTGGGTCCGGATCGGATTTTTCTGATTTTTTCTGCCAGATCCGGCTTTTGAAGTAATTAAGTGGTACCTCTTTTAAAATGAGTTTTTGATGCTTTTTCATGATTGTTGGTTTGATTTTGTTAAAAATTGGACAACCCGCAAAAGAAGCATCGCTGAAATAGGTGTAAAAATTTATGTGGTCAAAGGACGCGAAGCTGGGCTGTAAGGCTTTCATTCGTCTTTTAAAGGTATTTTTTCCATTGAAACCGGGGACCAATGGTGGAAGTTGGTTTGAGTGGGTTTTTTGAGCCCAAAGGTTTTAGTGTATTTAGTTTGCCTGTCCAAACCTGGTTACCTGGCAGTATGCAAAAGCTCATCAGCATGATCAGATACGGCGATGTAATTCAGGTAAAGCGGTAAGTTTCTGACTATCGGTATTTTAACTCCGTATGGGTTCATGGGAAACCAGCACTTTGGGAGTATATCACTCAATTCCCTTAAGGTTTCAACTAATAAAATATTCCGAAGTCTTGCAGGGGCCGACATATCAAAAGTGAAGCATAACTTTCTTATTTTGCTGCATAATTTCAGAAATAATCAGGAACTGACATATGGCGACATGCAGGCTATGCGAGTTAAATGAAGCTAACCAAACCGGATCTCATTCAGTGCCATATTCTCTGATAAAAAGTGCTGTAAATTATAACGGTGACAGCAAGCGCGGCAAAGAATTTATTACAAAAGTAGGCTCGCGGATAGATTATCCAGTTTATGTTGGCAGGGACATAATTCCAGAAAAAGAAGAAGAAGCCAGAACTAAGTATCGTTATGAAAATGCCGGCAGGCGGCACGACAATCCTTATGTTGAAGATTACATTTTGTGCACATCATGTGAAAAGAAACTCAGTATCATTGAAGGATTATTTGCCGAGCGGGTAATGCATTTGTCAGATAATTACGATCATCAGAAAGTAACTGAACTCATACTCAAATATGAGGATGGCCTTTTAACCAGGCTGTATGCGATTAGCTTGTTTTTACGGCTGTCCATTTTCAAAAGTCCCTGGGATTTTAAATTAGTTCCGAGTGAGCAACGCACGCTTCGTATTCTTGTAAATAAATGCCTTGCTGATTCAAAAACCGGGACAATGGAAAATCTGCTTTCCTTAGCGCCTTCACTGTGTGCTTATCCTATTTTGGTTATCCATAATCATCAGCTGGAGGATCAGTCTACCGCTGCTATTGTAATGGCAGTTACGAAAATGCCATATACTTTTATTGCCAATCGTTTCATTTTTCTTTTATACATAAAAAAAAGCCACCTTAAAGCTGTCCGGACTCATCTTTTTGGCATAACTGACCTTACCGTCCGCTATAAATACAGCAATAGCCTGGATAATATTTTTTCAATGCTTCTGTTGGATTTAGAATCAACAAATCTGATTAACCAAAGTGTTTACAGTACCCTGGCTCAAAATCACTTGCATCTTGTAAATTCCAAACTAAATCACAGCTACAAAAAGAAATGGTCCGAGCTTCCACACAAAGATGTTTTAGAGGCTGTTGTCGGTATGTTATACCGAGAAGGCTATTACACTGGCAGCGTAGCACCGGGCATAATTGAAAAGGTGATTGATGACGTAGTTGAAAAGTCCTCCCCCGGATTTGTTAAATGGCTTAATTCGAGACCTCCGGGGTTTATTGAAGGGTTGCAAACTGAACAGTAAAACTCTTAAACAATATACTCTGCTCGCAGAGTATATTGTTCCAATGCAAAGTTCGGACTGTTTCTTTAAATTCTCCAGGTAACTTAATTAACAATTAAAGGGCGACATATATGGACAACAAGTATGCACCGTCACATGTTTTAACGGTTGCGTGCATAATTTCAAGGATAACAGTGTTAACGGTTCGATATCAAAAGGCCCGAATTCGAGAAGATGGGGACTCGTTGTATATATAATCTGTTTTGTCAGTTCTGGTTACCTTCTTGTCATTCAGACAAACCTCACCAATAGGATAAAATCGGGTATATTGAATCATAAAAAATTAAACAAACTACGGTGTTCGTTAGACACGGTATAGCGCAAAAACATCTTCCCATATCAATAATATTAACAGCATGTGCTCAGCACGAGTACGCTGTCATGCCACAATTAAGGGCAAATTAAGTTCAATGGTATAACACAGCTGATTTTCTGTCACAGTCAGCAAATAGTTGTTTTTTGCGCTTAGTTGAAGGCGTTTTTTGATATTAGCCAGACCTATCCCAGACGCTTTTCGGTTACCGGTCCTGGTATATAATTGGGGTTTACTATTGGAAATGCTGAACAAAATATGGTCCCCGCATACATCGAGTGCAATATCGATCCGGCACTCTTCAATGGTGTTGTAGACCCCGTGTTTAAAAGCGTTTTCTGTCAGGGTGAACAGTACCAGCGTCGGAACCAGTTTGTTTTCGGGAATTTTACCTTTTTGCTTTATACGGACTTTCAGACGGTCATCAAAACGCCTGGCTTCCAGATCAGTAAAATGCAAAAGTGCCTGCCATTCCTTTTTAAGTAGAATCAGCTCGTCTGCTGTTTTATACAGCGTAAAACGGAGCACATCTGTAAGGCTGACAAGGTACTGGGAAGCTTTTTCGCTGACCGGCAAAAGTTCTGCTAAAACAGAATTGAGGGTATTTAAAATAAAGTGCGGGGCAGGCTGCGCTCGAAGCGTTGCCAGGTCATTTTTTAGCTTGTCGGCTAAAAGATCTCTTACCCTGATTTGCTGAAGTAATCCGTACTGTATCATTTTCAGGCCCAGCGGTAGAAAAAGAAGCTGCGTCTCAGTCACATCGTAAATCAGAAGCATCAGCCAGTCACCAGGCTGGTTTTGACTAGCCGATCTTAGATACATACTGCCAAAATGACTGAAGGCGTCCGAAAGCGTGTTAAGCCCAAATCGCTGGTCAAGCAGCAAAAACACTATTACATTCGCTGCGTGCATGGCAAGCACCATAAAAAGGCCGATAAGAATCATTAGGCTCGTTCCGTAATACTTTTCTTTAAGCCGGTTGAAAACGCCCGCTGCCAGGTAGTACACCGGAATAAAGCGCAGATAATACAGCCCGTAAGAAATCACCCAGCTGGCTTTGTAATGAATCTTTTCTTTTGAGCCGGCAAAGTACAAAAGATGAAAAAGAATAAATCCCAGCCAAAAAATAGTGTGGTATTGGATCCGCTGTCTGATTGTCTGCGTTTGCAGCATATAGCGCAGTGGAAAATACTTTGCATGTCTATCCATAAAGCGGGCCAAGTTTTTTTAATACCTCACTTCTTAAATATCTTGAAATTTTGGCCTTGTGCATGCCTCCATTCATCACGACCTCATTGCCGTTAAGCGTTTCGACGAGCTGACCATTGACTATATACGACTTATGGGTTTTAATAAAAATTCCGGGCAATCTTTCCAGAAGTAGCGCCAGCGAGGTGCGCACCAGATGCTTTTTGCCCTTGGTATACATATACACATAATTGCCACAGCCCTTAATCATGTACAGATTCTGGTATTCAACAGGAAGGATAATTTTATCCACTCGGATCAACATCATCTTTTCTTCAAAGACAGGCGCTTGCCGTGGGTGTGGAAGGATCTGATCAGGCCCGCCATTTTTTAAAAGGACCTGAAACGGGTGCAGCGGATCGCAGTTAAGGCTCTGGGCTGGATCCTGTGATTCTGTCCTGCTTTTAGCTGCCCTTAGCATGCGTACTTTGTGAACCGCTTTCAGAAACCTTTCCATTGAGATGGGCTTTAAAAGAAAGTCTGCAACATTGTGATCAAAACCATCGATCGCAAAACGTGCGTGGGCCGTTGTCAAAATCACCGATGCGCTGATCTTTCCCGCGATCCCAAGAAACTCCAGACCGGAAATATAGGGCATATCCACGTCCAGAAAGATGATATCAAAATCGCGCGCCGAGATCGCTTCAAGGGCTTTGACTGCATTCATACAACCTTCGGAAAATTCCAGCCCGGGAATTTTGCTGATGTAAAATTTAATAGTTTTGTGTGCAGCGCTTTCATCATCCACGATCAGGCATCTAAGCGGCTGCATGGTTTGTTGTTTCATCCGTGTCAGAATTAAAATATTAGAATATTTTACCTGCTGGGTTAGCTTCTGAAATACGTTTTATGATATGGGCTAGATAAATTTAAATCGCATTGTGGTTACATCCTATAACTTACAGGAATATTTTCTACATTTTACTTATTTTCAACAATGAGGTATAATACTTCTTTAGATAATTATATACAGCAAATTCTTGCTGCCGCTGCTGGCTGGCAAACCAGCGGTTTAAAAACAGATGAATAAGATCACAGCTCAGTCTTGCCTTTAAAGCGCTGTCACTGAGTGAAGCATGAAGTGTAAGACGCTTGATTAGTTTAGTTCGCCTGTTAAAATGAGTGCTTATGCTTTTATGGAGAGGTGTTTTTTGACTCTCCAGGATTTGATTGATCCTGGGCTTTTGAATCCGGTAGTTTTGATCCATTTGCCTTCGAATGGATCCTTGACTATCAAGCTCAGCTGAAAACTGCCGGTGCATGGTTTCAATCAGATCTGTTTTACCCTGTAAATCAAGGCCCAGACTATCCAGCATCAAATCCGCTGCCAGCAGCGCTGACTGCCAGCGGAGCTCTGCATCTTGTGCGATCTTCTTCAAAGCATGCACAACAGCGTGGCTGTCGCGATGAAAGATGGATTCGATCCGGGTGTAGAGCTGTGATGGGTAACGCTCAAGCTCCCTTTGGTAGGTGTCGCTGTGAACGCTTCGGACCATGCCACTTTCAAGCAGCGGATCCAGCATTCCATGGAGCTCTTTGAGTATAATGAGCCAGAAATCTTTTTGTTTGCTGTAAAAGCGTAGCCGGATATGCGGCTCAGGATCCTGGTAACGGATAAAAAACCACTTTTGAATGATCCGGCGTTTTTCAAGTGATCTTATTTGGGGAAATAGTACCGTGTTAATCAAATTATCGGAAAACCTTTCAGCGCAGTAGATTTTTAGATACAGCCACTGACTGCCTGTGGTGAAATTTCGCGTTATTGGGTCCTGATTGTAATTTTGTGTCTGGTTTGGGAGCGCAGGGGTTAGCTGCTGCACACTGTGGAAGGGAATTACAAATTCGTTTGAAAAATACTCCCCGTTTTGACTCAGAAGTCCAGCACCTGGCGTTTCAAGGGACTCAGTGATGCGCAGGTCGCCTGCTTTTTTTAGCATCTGAGCCAGCAGCGTTAGTGACCGCTCATTTTCACCGTCGAAAAGTAGCGTCTGATCACCATGGCCCGCCGTAAAATACCTTGGGGTGCTGAGCTTTTTTTCAATTTCTTTCCACCATGCTGTTTTGCTTGGAGCCTGCGGAGTTTCGGGCATATAGCTAAGAAGCCAGCTGGCTTTACTGAGTACGAGCTGCTGATACTGCACGCGCGGTAGAAAAGGGGCATTTTGATACCTTTCCCAGTCCCAGGCAAATGAGATGCTGTTTTGATTTGCCAGATCGCAAAGAAAACGGTAGACGGGAAGTCCTGTGCTGTAATTATGCGCACTACTCAGCACCGGCAGAATCTGTTTATTTAGCTTTTCAGAGCTCAGTAGCAGGTTTTTTCCATCCGGGCAGCTTAGCCAAAGATCCGCCGGAGCAATCCTTTGTTTACCTTCCTTTGAGCTTTTTGCCAGATACGCGATCTCAAAGTCTCTGTAATCAGGCCTTTGAATGATGTTCGAGCCTTTACCGCTTGGCAGATGAGCTATCTCTGCATAAATCACGTTTTCATTGTGCGCCTCTTCGGTTTGCATGATTGTTCTTACTTTTTTTGTTAGCTCAGAATCTCCCGTGCAAAAACGTGTCAGAAGCTTGCCGGCCGACGGCCCTGCAAGCCCTTTGAGCTCAAAAAGAAAATCACCATCGTCAAGCGCCTGCTGTGAGCGGGTGTGAAAACTTCCCAGCACATAAAAGCTTGTTGGCAACTGCCCTTCATTTGCGTTTTCCTGCTTTTTTAAAAGCGCATCACTCAGCGTGATCTGCTGGCAGGCGTTTGAAAAAGTTAGCTGATAGAGCGTCTCTGCAAGCCCGTTTTCTTCTCTGGCCTGAGCATTTTCATAAGGCTTATTCTGATCAATACCGCTCAGAAGCGGAAGCTCGGGGTGCGTTTCGCTGCTCAGTGTTCCGTAGCCTGTCCCATAATCGTAATCCAGTGCTAGAAGCAGCGGGATGGGCTGCTGACCATACCGGGCGGCAAACCGGCGGGTGAAATCTTGCAGCTCCGGGCTCTTTGCCTGCCGGCTCAGCGGGTCAATCCCGCTGAGCTGAGAGCCAAGCTTTGATAGCACCTTCTGGCTGATCTGTGCGGTGTCAGTCTGAAAGCCAAGCGTTGTCTGAACAGTGCTTTCAATAGGGTGATCCGTTTTTAAGAGGTTTTTCAAAGACGCGTTGATCTGTTGGGCCAAGCCGTTTTGAGCAAGCTGCTTTTGTATATCTTTAATTTTGGCTGTCAGGGTTTTTACTCCCTTTAAAGTGCTGAGTGTAGCGCTAAGATGACTAAGGTAATCCTCACCTGTGACATTCAGCTCAATGCTGCTGACAAGGATCTGCGCAGCGATCAGCGATTTTACATATGCCTGAGCGCTAGCGGCACTCAGGTTTTCAGCGCGCAGAAGCTTACTGAGCTGACCGGGCAGCAGCCCGTTTTTAGCCCGATTTAAAAGCTTTTCAAGCGCCGGGTGAACAGCGGCCTCTGTCAAAATGAATGTTGCCTGCCGGGTTTCTTCCAGCCTTTTGATATACCGGTAGCTTTTTCCGGCCCTGTAAAGAGAGCTGTTGGGATAAAAAAGTAGCTGACTGCTTACAGCTGCGTTTTCAAGGACGTGCGCTTTGATTGCTTCGAGCGCACCTGCGTCCAGGCGGCTATGTTTTTTTGTAGGGGTTTGACTTTTGAAGCTGATCTGTGTGCTTTGAGCAGCCTCCATGGTAAAATAGCCAGCGAAAAGCCCGAATGGCGTGCAGCGGCTGGCCATCCGGATCAAAAATTTGTATAAGGAGCCAAGCAGCTGATCTTTTCCACTTACAGGTTCGCTTTGCAGCAACGCCTTCGTTAGCGCATAGAGCGGACCCGAGGCCAGCGCCAGCCCTTCCAAAAGTAAAGGGTCAGAAAAGATTCTTCGCAATTCTGGTTCAAATTCGTTTGGGTTTAAATTGATGCGGGCGTGGAAGTATTCCAGGACATCTCTGGAAAGAATCGGCCTGCGAACCATGCAGAAGCCGTAAGATTGTAGTTTCATTAGATCGCTTTTAAAGGTACAGCACTGGCTGTAAAGTTTTAAATGCGTTTTTCTGAGCTGAAATTTTTGTTTCAGTAGGTGGCAGACCAGATTTGAAAAGGCACTGGGCAGATGCAAAGCGCTTTCAGATGGGTTTGAAAGGTTTTAAGGCTGCTTTGGTGTGACCCCGAAACAAGCGCAAAAGTGCAGCTAAGGTAGTGTCCCCCATTGTTTTGTCCGCGTAAGTGCAAAGTCAAAACGGTTCGGCATAATGCCGGCAGAAGATGGCTTTCTTCTCATTTTATTTCTTTTTTTTCTGCCGGCCCCCCTTCGGGACTTATTCCGCTTTCCCTTTTGGCCCGGGGTGGGGGACACTGATCCCTTGCTTTCTTTTTTTCTTGTTTTTTCTTTGGGGTCAAACAATATGTTTTTTCTCTGGGAGCGGGCTTGAAAGAAAGAAAGGTAAAAATCATTTTCACTTTAATCTTTCAGTATCATGGAAATTGTAGCACGTATCACATCCGATGCCACCGTCGCAAAAACCAAATCCGGCAAAGAGGTCGTCAGTTTTACGGTAGCAATCAACGATTACTATAAACCCAAAGATGGGCAGGGCGTTCAGCTAACCACCTTTGTACGCTGTGCGTACTGGGTGAGTACTGCCGTAGCGGGCCGCCTTTTAAAAGGTGTACTTGTGCAGCTCAGCGGCCGGCTGGGTGTAGAGGCCTTTATTAGTAAATCCGGTGAGCCTGTCGGGGTGATTACCTGCCGGGTTTCCAGTATTAAACTGCACGCGAAGTCGGGCGCTGGCACTTCTCAAGGTGCCGTGGATGCAGCTCCTGCAAACGATGATGATCTTCCTTTCTAATCAAACTTTCTTTCACATTCAAATTCTTAAAAATCATGAGCCATAACATTCATTTCAACGGTAGTACAGCTAAACACAGTTTTTTCTCGGTACAGCAGAAGGCCTGGCACGGGCTGGGGCAGATCCTGCAGGATCATCCGACAAGCAGCGAAGCCATCGCGCAGGCAGGGCTTGATTATAAGGTCGAAAAAATGCCGCTTTATATCGGCGATAATGCTGCGCGTATAGATAAAACCGGTAACGATTATGACAGTGCGCTGATCAAGGTGCCGCATTATTTTGCCAGCGTTCGCACAGACACCGCTTCTCCGCTGGGGGTGGTAGGAAAAGACTACCAGATCGTGCAGAATCAGGATGCTTTCACTTTCTTTGATGCTATCGCTGAGTCCGAAGGTATACGCTACGAAACTGCCGGGGCGCTCGGCGCAGGGGAGCGCATTTTTATAACCGCTAAAATGCCCGGGCATATCCGCGTTGGAAAAGACGATCTGATTGAGCGCTACATTTTTCTGACCAATTCACACGATGGCTCAGGTAGCATTACAGCCGCCTTTACCCCGGTTAGAATCGTTTGCCAGAATACGCTGAATGCTGCCCTGAGCAGCAAAACCTCGGTAGTCAGAATACGCCACACCTCGGGAGCCCAGCAGCGGCTTGCCCAGGCGCACAGCATCATGGGCCTTGCCAGCCGCAGCAGTGAGCAGTCGCAGGCGGTATTTAACCGCTGGGCAAAAGTGCGCATCTCAGACCCTGAGCTTAAAAAGCTGATCGCCATGGCGATGGCCCCGAATCAAGAGGTGCTTGGAAACCTTCGCGACGGAAGCGTTGAGCTTTTATCTTCCCAGTTTTTAAATACGGTCGAAGATGTCTACGAGTATGCGCTGACCAGCCCCAGCCAAAACCTTGAAACCACAGCCGGCACCGTCTTTGGTGCCTACAACGCAGTTACTGGCTACTACCAGAATGTGAGAAGCTTTAAAACGGCAGAAGACAAGGTTAAATCTTTATATCTGGGCGGAACCGCCCAGCTGCGCGGCCAGAGTGCTTTTGATTACTGTGAGCTCTTTGCCACGGGCGCCTTACCGCTTAACTAATTTTTCCACAGGGGCAAGCCTGAGCACTTTCCCCTGTGATTTTCTCCACCTTCATTTTTATTGTTATGATCATTTTAGGTCCAATTTCAAAAGAGCAGCTTATAAGCTTTGCCGTGATCTGTCTGGGCGCTCTGATCCGTTTTATCATTTTGCAACGGCGTTTTAACAGAAGAAGCCCTACCGGCCGGCAGCTTTTTAAAAGCTACCTGCACGGGCTTCTGATCAGCCTGATTGAAAGGCTTTTTCTTCTGGCTTCAGCAGTCATGATTCTGGGCGGGTTTGTATACTTTCTTTTTGCCGGTTGAAAGTGCTGTTCTTACAGGGCAGGTTAAAAAATCACCCCCCGCACGGGGGGCAAGATCGGTACCGCCGAAAGGGAGCAAAAACAGTAAACCCTTTTTTGCTTCCCTTTCGGCGGGCGGCATTTTTGACGGGGTTTTCCCGGCGCGGAATTCCCCGGGTTTTAAAGGGCACTGAAATTGCGGCCTTTGACTGCTGGCTATAACCGTTTAGATTCTTTCATAGGCCTGTGCCTTTGGCCCTAATACGCTCAGCCAATTTGAAGGGTTTTAAGTTTACTGTGAAGCCCGGAAAGTTCTGATTTTAAAAGAATATCACTGACCATTTTTTCAAGCTCCTCCACGGTTTCACTTCCAAAATAATCCGTCACAGCAGGTGCGGCCCCTGCCTGGCCCTTTAGCTGACTTTCAAGGGCCGCCGCAAGCAGTAGCAGCGCTTTACGCGAGACGCGCATATCAAGCTTGACATTTTCTGCCATGCCTGGTGAGCATAACAGCGTCTCATAGACCAGGGCCATTTGCATTGTTTTTTCCATCTTAGCTTTCTGTTTGAAATGGTTTTTTATTGGGCCAAAACTAGCCTGAGAAAATGTTTTTCACCCATTTAGAATCTGAAAGGGTGGGGTGGTGCTATCCGTTGTTTATACCAGGCATCAGAAAGTACTCCGGATGCTGATTTCTTAAACCCGTCGGTTTCTTTCTCTTTGTTCACAAGACACGCTATTGATACGCGAAAGGCGGCTAATTTAGTCATTTTTATCTCGCTTGTTTTCGGCGGTTTAAGCCGGAAGTATGCGTTGGAATTTCTCCCCCTATTGAAAGGCAGATCGGGTGATCTGCTCTTTTTTCATAGACATGCGATTTTCAGATAGTTAAAATGCGTGCTCAGAACTAAAATACTAAGTCGGCCGAAGCAGGATCCACATTTCCTTTTGAGAGATCTACCGACAGTTCTATTTTTTTGCTGAATCCAGGGGGGATCGACGGTCAGATTGCCAGGTGTATATGCTTATTATTTTCGATAAAATTTAATCGTCTCATACATAGTGGATTGTATTTTTTTGTATTTTGTGACTGAATGTTTACTATTTGATCATTTAAAGAAAAAGCAATGATTCCAGCTGACCAGCAAAATAGTACCGGCTACAAATTTGTATTTTCAGACCATTTGTTTTACCGTTTGGCAAGACACCTTGTTTTCTGGGCAATGTTTCTGGCTGTGAACGTGAGTGTTCAGTCGCCGGTTGATTATCATTTCAAAGGCTCGCCGCTGCTTTTTTATGGCATGTGTATACCTGCCTATTATCTGGGTTCTTACCTGATAAAAATACTGGGACAGAACTATTTGCAGGGGCTGGCGCATTTAGTTGTGGCTGCCGTAATTCTTCTTCTTACAGCTCATTTTTTTCTGCTGCTGATTTTTCAGCTTCAGAATCACTTTCTATTCTTCTCTCAGCCCGGCGCTGCAAACCCTGCCATGACAGCGCTTTACAAGGGTGCTCCGCCGATGGGCGGGGCAACTGTCTTATCCTATCTGATATACGATCTTTATTTTCTTAAAGCGCAGCTGCCCGCATTCGCTTTAAAACTAGGTAAGTGGGTTTATACAACAACGCAAAGTAACGGCTCAAACAGCTAAGTCCAGGTGGCTGTCTTTGAAAGGTGCCGCAGCTGGCAGGGGGGACTGTTTTAGCAATGTAGTTAGCTAAGAAGGTAACAGATTTGAGACCCCTTAAAAACTGAATCAGAAACCGAAGTCCTTTACCACGGTGACACGGAAACTATGACTGACCAATTTGCTAAGGCGCATTTTGGATGCAGTCTTTTCTTTTCTGTAGATACTCCGAAAGTGGGTGCTTTCTACCAGGTGCGGCATTCGTTATTTTTTGCTTACTACTGTCCGTGTACTTGTCGGCAGTATGGCCATCAAGCTGTGCTTTAAATTTGACTGACACGGGCACCTTTGTTTTCTATCTATTGCAAGGCTGCTGTATACCAGTAAAGTTTCAGGCCTACACCTTTTTACCTAAGCATTTTTCAAGGTCAGGGAACCTTTTTTCAAGGTTGAACCCTATTTTCTACCCATTTAGAATCTGAAAGGGTCAAGGTTCTTTACAGCCCGCCGCTTACATTTGTATCACCGCAAAGAAGGATTAAGTCTGCTGCAAATGGCCGTGTTCTTCTGGGAAACGCTTGAGTGAGTTTGCCCTAAGGAAAGCTGAAACCACCTGCCTTGCCGTGGTTGGCCAGATGTACCCAAGTATCACATTTTTGGCGCTTCATGCCAAAATGATGCCCCTTGGGATCTGGCCGGGCCTCAGAGCCCGGTCCGCTCATCACTCGGAACTCGTGAGCGGGAGACTAATTAAATGAAGGATTGCTTTAAATGTGAAAAGGAAAGAGGAGATGAAAAAGGAAAGCAAAAAAGACAAGTGGCTGCACGTGCGGCTAAACCAAGATGAATTCGATAAGATTCAACTGCAGTTTAAGGCGACCACCTGCCGCAAGCTCAGCGATTTTACAAGGCGTAAACTTTTGGGGCAGCTGCTGGTAGGTACCTACCGTAACAGCTCGCTTGACGGATTGACAGAGGAGCTTGCCCAGTTGAAAGCAGAGCTATCTGCGGTTGGAAATAACTTCAACCAGGCCGTTAAAAAGCTTCACACGCTCAGTAAAATAAAAGAGTTTGAGCACTGGCTGATCAGCTATGAGCTCGAGAGAAGAGCACTTGTAAAACAGGTTGAAAAGATTAATGAATTCATCAGTAACGCGGCTGCAAAATGGTAGCGGTTATTCATGCTGGCAGCTCGCTGCGCTCAGCGCTAAACTATAATGAGCGGAAGGTCAAAGAAGGTGTAGCAGACTTTCTGGATGCTGGTTTTTACCTTCAAAGCCCGCAGCAGCTAAACTTTCAGAGCAAGCTTTCAAGGCTGGCTGCGCGTAGCGCCCTGAACACACAGGTAAAGGTAAATACGCTGCACGTCTCGCTTAATTTTTCGCCCGACGAAAAACTTTCGCGCCAGCAGCTCAAAGCAATTGCAGGCAGTTACCTGGCAAAAATCGGGTTTGCAAAGCAGCCTTATCTGCTTTATGAGCATCGGGACAGCGGCCACCCGCATGTGCACTTGATCACGACAACGATAAAGGCTGATGGCAGCGCGATCCGGCTTCATAACCTTGGAAGAAACCAGTCCGAAAGAGCCAGAAAGGAGCTTGAAGCTGAGTTCGGGCTCATCCGCGCCCAGGATCAAAAAACAGTCGCATACGAGCTCAGGGCAGCGGATGTTACGGTGGCGCAGTATGGAAAATCGCAAACAAAAAAAGCAATTGCGAGCGTGCTGCAAGGTGTGCTGGTTCAGTATAAATACTGCTCTGTTGCCGAGCTGAACGCGGTGCTCAGTCAGTATAATGTAGGGGTCGATGGGGGCAGGGAAGGATCGCGAATCTTTCAAAACAAAGGCCTTGTCTTCCGGCTTCTTGACGCGAGAGGCAATAAGACCGGCGTGCCCATTAAAGCCAGTGATTTTCATTTTAGACCCACGCTAAAAGCACTGAGCTTACGCTTTGCATCCAATGAGACCGAGAGAATAAAGCACAAGGCGAGGGTCAAAAATCTGATCGATTTAGCGCTTTTAAACCGGTGCCATTCGCTGCAAAGCCTACGGGGAGCGCTTGAAAAACAGGGCGTGTGGATGGTGCTTCGGACCAGCGGGCAAGGGGATATCTACGGGCTTACCTACGTGGATCAAAAGACCAGATGCGTTTTTAATGGCAGCGCACTGGGAAAGGCTTACAGCGCAAAAGGGGTTCTTGAGCGCTGTGCAGATCCGGTGGAATCGCCCGTTGTTGCCTGGCAAAAACAGACGGAGAAGGCCAAAGAGACAGGGCAGCAGCCAGCAAAAAAAGAAGAATTTATAGTCTTTACCACTTCGCCGAATTATGGATTCACGGCTAGCCCGGACAGCCTTATTAGGGATTTATTTTCCGCTGAAACCGGTGGGCAGCCGGTTCCCTGGCAGCTTAAAAAGACGCGCAAAAGAAAGCGAAGAAAAACCAATTGATAACACTTTAAAGGTTACTAACNTGTACACGTTTCTGACTTGTCATGGACTAAGAAAATCAAACATCCTTCGGACTTCGTTAAGGTAAATGACGAACTTGAAGTTGTTGTTCTTGAGCTTGACGCTGAAAACCGTCGTTTGGCGCTAGGTCACAAACAACTTGAAGAAAACCCATGGGATACTTTCGAAACGATCTTCGCTATCGGATCAGTACACCGTAGCACAATCGTTGCAAAAGGAGACAAATTCGCAACTTTGGAATTGCCATACGGAATCGAAGGAATTTCAGCAGTGAAAAACCTTACGAAAGAAGATGGTTCAGTTGCTGAGGTTGGAGAAAGCCTTGACTTCACAGTATTGGAATTCCTGAAAGACGAAAAGAAAATCGTTCTTACACATTCAAAAGTGAAGCCTTCTGCTCCTACTGAAGACAAGAAAGAAGAAAAAGCTGCTAAACCTGCTGCAACTCAGGCTAAAAGCTCAGCTGGTAACACAGAAAGCGCTGCCAAAGAAGGAGAGAAATCTACATTTGGTGATCTGAGTGTGTTGTCTGCTTTAAAAGAACAATTTGAACATACCGAAAGAAAGGAAAAGGCTGTGGCAAGACGAGATTCAGCGTACTTGCGGGAATATGAGCGTGAGAGCACTCCGGGTTCTGAGGAAGGTAAAACGCATACAGATGAAAATACGGAAGTATTTCCCGAATACAAGGCTACGGCAAGTATAGAAAGCCAGCTCCAAACTTTATATAAAAAGTTTGAAATCTCGGTCGGTGTTGAGCCAGATCTTAACAGGCCGCCACAGGATATTGTTAATGACTATGCATTTGAAATTGTGTTGTATGCACCGTCGGACTTTGATATAATTGGAAACGAACAATTCGAAAAAACTGCGAGAGTTAATTTTAATCTGAGAGAATCAAAAAAAGAACATCCAAAAAACGTTTTTGAACTTGTCCCACTTTCTACTGGGAATTTTGAGCTAAAATTAGACTACTACTACCAAAATCAATGGCTAAATGAAATTACCATTGATATTACTGTTCAATAAATTTAGAATTAACTCTCCCTGAATCTTGAAATATTTTGTAGCTTCTTTACCTCCAGTAGAGGATATTTTGCCGGTAGATTTAACAATCCATATTAGAAGACATAATGCAGTCCAATATCATGTTTACGTAAAACATAAAAAATGGAGTAAACCGAAAAGTTGTATTGCTGAGGGGAAATTCGGCGACTTTGAAGAGCTGCGGTCCAAACTTCTGTCATCAATAAAGACTCTGATCGGAGAAAACATCGATCGGAATCTTTACCAGGTTGCCAGATATGGTTACGCAATTCTTACGAAATTGTTCCCAGACAAGGAACTTCTGAAGTCCGTTCTGGATATCCTCAATGAAGAGGGTTCGGTAAAATCAGTCAGTTTTGTTGCGGATGAGTTTTTCATGCCGTGGGAGCTTCTTTACACCAGGTATCCAACTGAGAAGGAAGTGTCGGTTGAGGATTTTTTGGGAAGCAGGCATATCATTTCCCGTATTGAAAAGCCGGTCAAAAAACAATCTGGTCCGGTAAGAAATGGATTACTGATGGCTGAGACAATCAAGTTTTCGAATCGACCCAAACTTGCTTTGCTGCCCAATAAGGAATTAAACGGCGTTAGTACGATAGAAATTCCTTTTTTCAATCAGATGCATGATAGGAAAAAAATAGTACTCCATAAAATCAGAGATCTCGAGGAGGATAAGTTTGACGAGGGATTCAGGATTTTTCTGGATTTCATTGGAAAAGACTACCATGTTATCCATTTCGCCTGTCATACGAAATACGATGGCTTTGACTCTTTCTTTAATCTTTACAAAAATTTCAACGTTACAATACTGGATCTTGATTTCGAGGATTTTGAAATAAAGTCGTCTTCCCTGATATTCTTCAACACTTGCGAAAGCGGTATTTTAGACGCTCAATCGTCATTCTCACTGGCGTCAAAGTTTCAGGAATATGGTGCAATCGGAGTTATCGGTACGCTATCGGAAATCGATGATGATCTGGCTGCAGATTTTTCCGGGCAATTGTATTCGAAATTTCTGGCAGGGAAAACTGTCGGAGCCAGCATCCTGGAAGTCAGAAAGGAGTTTGCAAAAAAAGGTATTATGGATACACACCTCTACGCGCTCTACGGAAGGGCAGGTATTTCGCTTAAAAAAATTAATGATAACTGAATTTTCGGCGGCGACGGAAATAGTGTCCCTGATAGTTTAGTAATAGCGCATCCACCTTGATTAAGAATGGTTTAACCAACAGGTCCAATCTGTTCTCAGTACTTGTTTGTACCATTGATCAGAAAGATTTTTGCATTCACTCGCCGATAGAAAAAGTCAGAAAAATTCAGTGAGCTAATATTGTCGTTCCCACTAATTGAGTCCGTCGAGCGGCCGTTTTCTTAACATCTTTTAAAACCCTGTCAGCAAAGTGCCAGAAGTAAAGGGCCTTTTGAGAATATGCAGACTCTATGAAATGAATTCAATTCATAGACAACATGAGCAGTATTGATCAGTTTTGAGCCGTAAGTAAGTGATATCAATTACCGGTTTCCGAATTTTGCTGACCAGGACTCCCCTTTAGGGCCAGAAAAAACGGTTAATAACCCCCCGGAGCTAAAATAAGGTAACGACTCATGCAGTAGTGAGGCGACCTCTCTTAGTTTATCCGTTTTATGGGACGATTTGAGCGCGCCAGATTCTAAAAGCCGGTCGACCTGAAGGACGGCTAGACTAAATGCCTCTGACGTACTGGGTAAACCACGATAAAGCAATTCTGTTAAATTGAAGATCATCTCGTTTTGACGGTCCATGTTTGGTTTTTGCTGTGAAAGCCATTGATTACGTAGTATAGGTCCGTCGGCAATATTGGGAAACCAGTTTGCCAGATTAGTCAGCCAATCTCCTTTTGCCAGATCGAACCGGCGTGCTTTCAAAAGCACGGTGGCCGCAATTACAGCAGCAAGGGGAGATTCTGATTTGTCCTTTAACGTCTTGTGAAAGAATTTCATATCGATCATTTTGGCAGCCGCCAGCACATCGGCATTCAGGTATTTTTCCCATAGTCTTGCAACGCGCGCCAGTTTTCCCTCGCCCTCATTGGCAAGATTGATCTTCAGATTCGTAATGTGATGATGTGAATCTATAGAAAATTCGAGGCGATAAAATGGGACCTCTTCTTGTGGATTGAAACTGGCCGTTAAGGAGGCCCAGAAATCCGATGTTTCGTCGGTAAACCTGATCCAGTAACAACCATAAGGTAAGTGAACAGAAAAGGTCAGACGGTAGGCCATTGAGACTTTTGACATTGCTGACCTTTCGACTTTGAGTAATGAGAGCGCGCTTTTGTCAATCTCTTGCTGTGCATTTAGGGGATAAAGTTTAGTTCCATGCCAGAAAGCGGCAACTGAGCTCGCTCCCACTAATTCCTCTAAATTTGCAACATAGAATTTTTCCAGCTTTTGGCTTTCACCGGCCTGGTGACGGATATGGCGGTTCACTACAAAATTGGGATTTTGTCGGTGACTTTCTTTATGGGTACCCAATTCGAAAGTGTCAGAGAAATGATGCAGAGGCTGACCTTTCGGTTTATCTGTTTCGCCTCGCATCTGGCCATTACCGATCGGAGTGGGCACTATGGTGATAATCGAGTCAAGATTCAGCGGTTCGCTTCCCAGCTTGATATACTGTTCGACGGGTTGTTTCACCGCCGCTACCAGCAGTTGATTATAGCGTTCTCTGAGAAACCGGTGTAATATGCTTAGTTGCACCGAACAAAATTCGGGGCTACAGGAAGGTATAAACCCAGCCTGGGACTGAAGACCGTCCAGAAGAGCCTGTCCAAACAATGAGTATCCTCTTCCGGGACTGCCATACTGATGCGCGGGCATACCGGTCGCTGTCGCATAAAGAATTGCTGAATTACAGGCAGGGTTGATGATGTCAGTTCCCGCAATTGTTAGAATTCCATTTCCCCTTATTTCGAGTTTGGCTAGGTCTGGATGGGTGTTTCGGCACGCATCAACAAAGAAAAATTGATCGCAGACAGGGAGTCTGGCCATGGCATCACTCAGCCTGCGGATATTTAAAGCCCGGTCGTAAGTCCCTGGTAGTCTTAAGTAGTCGCTGGGGAGCAGAATTTGTTCACGAAGATGAATTTCAAGGCCGTGTCCGCTAAAAAAGAAGAATGATCTGCTTTGCTTAGCAGCTGTTTTTGGCAGTTTTGCCATAGTACTATTCCAAAAAGAGACAGCCTCTTCGATTTGAGAATACGTGCCCTGCTGATTACTGTCCAGAACGTCAGGCCCGCCGTTTATATCTATCGCTGCTTTGATTTTGTCTTTTTCTTCTGCGGTTGGAGAAAGAAGCAGCCAACACTGTGCTAGCGGCGCTCCGTCGAATACGTAGCTGGTTCTCAGCCACTCAAAGAGCGCATAAGTTGTCCAGGCGGAAACGGCCAGCTGTCCCAGTCCGTAATTCTTATCCGCCAGAGGGCCATTGCCGCCTGCCAGGTGGTCATACCGACTTACGCCAATAAGCAACGCAAAAGTTCCGGGTGTACCCGGCTCCCAATTCGGGTTTGTCCACAGGCCTGGTGTGTCAGAGTTTAATATCATGGGCGTGCTGGAAGTTTATTCCTAAGTTTTTCGGCGAATTTTCGGTAAAAGCTTGGGCGTTGCAGATAGCCGCTATGCGCCTGTATCAGTGATGTTCCGCTGTTATAGGATTCGTCGTCAATATTTTCAAAAATCGGGTTAGCAGTATAGCTCAGATAATCGTTTGGGTCCCAAACATTCCACCAGTATCCAAGTTGATTTTGGGAGGGGAGAGGAACCTTCTGATCGCTGGCAAGATTGATTTGTGGATCACTGACTGCAAAAAGCTTCATCTCTTCAAACACGCCTACTTGGGAGGCCGTGGCGCACCAAAAGTCAACCTTTATGTGCTTGTATTGTTCCATTTGAGGGAGAAAATAAGTCAGTGTGTCGTATGCGATCTGCCCACCCATGCTGTGACTCAATAAAACAATCGGCTCGCCGTTGCGTTCCATTTTGATCTTATGGGCTTTTTCTAGCTGAACCAAAAGTCGTTCTGTGATTGCATCGGGTTTTTGAATCGTACCACGGTGGGTCAGATAGGCAAACACATCACCAAAAAATATGATCACTGCTTTATTGAGCTCGGGACGGAATCTGTTTAGCACACGCGTGAGTGCATAACCTGTAGCCTGATCCCCACGCTCCATTGCTTCATTGAAACGGTCTTTGAGATCCCCCAGCCAGCCTGGGCCGGCCTCTATAAGATCGGTTCTCTGCACTTCGAGTTCAGTATATCGTTTTTCAATCAGATTGAGCAATACCTCAAGCTCGTCCTGAACGCTATCCTGAGCGGCAAGCAACGTGAAGGTTTTAGGTTCAGTGGCAACGTCATCTGCAGCAATAACTGCCAGTGTCTGTTGCCAGGTATTTCTTTTGTTGCTAATAATAACAGCTATTGCCAGATCGCTCAGTTCGTCTGTACTCAGATCTTTTAACCGGATTGTCTGCGAAGCCGCAGGTGGGGCAAAACCAGTGGTAATTAAACCTGAGCTGAAAAGATCGGAAGGGGAAGAAGCTTCGTCTGTAGAAGGTAGGTCCCCGACGGATTCATCCAGTTCTGCCATCAGCTTTGCACGGTCGATCGATGACACATCTGTGGCAGCACCCATCAGTCTTAGAGAAATTGCTTGCAAGCATGAACTGAAATCCCAGGCGAAACTGGCACCCAGATCTCCCCAATATACTTTCAGTATATTTATTTCTTCGTCTGTTTGCGGATTTTTCAGCTCATCAGCAATATATCGCTGAAGCATTGTTTCGAGCGCTGTAAAATCGTCAGGGTCGCGGTTTGCGACGCCGTGAATGTATACGATCGGCATGTAGGTAAAGATTATGGGTTTACTGATTCACAAAAGCACAGGTGATTTCAAACTATCTGGTATGCAGTCAATCTCAGCAGACCACGGGACTGGAACCGATATTCGTTACCAGTTCTTTTGTTCTTAATTTCTTCTGATGTTCAGATAGTTATGTGATATGCAATCTATGAAAAATAATACATATCAAAAATAGAGGAGATGAAAAAAAAGATTTTCAGACTAAAACAAGCGAGGACGAATTGATTTTTTCAAATGTCCGAATCAACCGCTCAAATCGTCTGTTTTGTGAGTTATGAATAGGGCAGTTATTGTACTGGAAATAGTTAGGATATCATAAGTTATCTATTTAGTTTCTGCTAAAAGCAGGATTTGCTGATTACTTATCCCGGATAGTATCTACTAAAAATATTATATTGTGAAGCAATTAGCAAATAGTTTTCTGCTGCCGATTCTGCGCTACTAGATGCCAATTGAAAATAGTGATCTATATATGTTCATAGTTAGGGACGTGTCCGCTATCCTTAACCGTTCGGCTTTCGCGATTTCCATCGCGAAAATAAAACTATTTTATGATGAAGAAGATACAAAAATTATAATGTGTTTTATCGTTAAGAAATTTGAATTAAATATGGCGAATAACAAAAAACTGGTTTCGTTCGATTTACGTGGAGACTTTGCTTTTTTTAAAAAGCCTGATTACAATGACGGAGTTTTATTCTCGTATAACATGCTTCATAAGCCAGCACTTTTGGGAATTCTAGGTGCAATCATCGGACTAAAAGGTTATGAAAGAAACGGAGAGTTACCTGAGTATTATCTACGTCTAAAAGATCTGCCAATAGGCGTTGAGCCGCTTAAAAAGTCCCATGACCGAGGTAGTTTTCAGAAAACAACGGTTGAATATATCAATACAATTGGTTACGCCAATACAGACGGGAACTTGCTTCTGGGAGAGTGTATGTTAATAAAACCTGCCTATAGATGTTATTTGTTGCTTGATATGTCTTGCGAAGATCACGAGCGACTTTTTGAAAATCTTAGAGATGGCAAAGCAGAATATATTCCATATTTAGGTAAAAATGAATTTCAGGCTTGGTGGCTGGATGACTATGGAGAATCTACTTTCCAAGAATATGTTTTTGAAGTGGCCCAGGCCAACTTTGGCAAATACCAAGTAGTTACATTAATTAATAAGCCTAAAGTTTGTATACCTGATGGTGCTGAGGAGCAAAACCTAGGTAATAATTTTAATCTGTTTGAAATTGTCTTCACCTTTGAATCCTACACTTATTTTGAAACTCTACCCGTTGGCTTCAATTTAGTCTTATTTCAATATGAATTGCGTGATTTCGTTCTCTCTAATTTTATACTAAAATCGGGAAATGGTCTTGACGGTTTATATTTTCTTCCAGATAAGAAGTGTTATGTACAGCTCCATTAGGATTATTCTCGAATTAAGTCGGAGTAATAGAACTGTGCTCATCGGTATAGCTCATCATCCGTAGTAAAAATATTCGCTACTGCGCTTAACGATTGGGCTTCTTGTGTAAATTGGCATTATCCGATTTGGTATGGCAATGATTCTACATTGTAGCTATGGGATCGCAGCCTTTNCCGGACAGCCTTATTAGGGATTTATTTTCCGCTGAAACCGGTGGGCAGCCGGTTCCCTGGCAGCTTAAAAAGACGCGCAAAAGAAAGCGAAGAAAAACCAATTGATAACACTTTAAAGGTTACTAACATGCAAACTTCCGAAAATCAGCAGGCTCTTGGAAAGATCCTGGACATGAGCCGCATGGTCGCGATCGCGGTTTTGATACTTCATTTTTATTACCAGTGCTACGCGGCTTTCGCGGGCTGGAAGCTGGTGAGCGCTTTTAGCGACAGGCTCCTTGACAACATTATTAAGACCGGACTTTTCTCAGATTTTAATAAGGCTAAACTCATCGCGCTATGTTTTCTGACGCTTTCACTGATGGGTGTAAATGGAAAAAAGAAAGAGAGTCTTTCTGTCCGCAGTAGCCTGATCTACTTGGGCTTTGGGCTGGCTGCTTACTTTTTAAGCTGCTTTATTTTAAAGGCGGGCCTGACCGTAGGTATACTGGCAACACTTTATATGGGGGCTGTTTGTGTTGGTTTTGTTCTGATCATTTCGGGTGGCACGCTACTTTCGCGGGTGATCTATTTAAAGATAAACAGCAACGATATTTTCAATGAGCAGAATGAGACATTTCCACAGGAGCAGCGGCTCTTAGTGAATGAATACTCGGTTAATCTACCTGCCCGCTACCGGCTCAAAGACAAGTATCATGACAGCCATATCAACATCATCAATCCGTTCCGGGGCACGCTCGTGGTAGGCTCGCCGGGCTCGGGTAAGTCTTACTTTGTGATCCGGCACTTTATTAATCAGCATATTGAAAAAGGTTTTTCAGCCTTCATTTATGATTTTAAATTTGATGATCTTTCGATCATTGCCTACAACGCCTGGTTAAAGTGTAAAGGTAAATACAAGGTTGAACCCCGGTTTTACGCGATTAATTTTGATGATTTGAGCCGTTCTCATCGCTGTAATCCGCTTGATGCTGCCAGCATGCTTGACATTACCGATGCGGCAGAGTCCGCCCGCACGATCCTTTTGGGGCTGAACCGGGAGTGGATCAAAAAACAAGGTGATTTTTTTGTGGAATCACCAATTAATTTTCTGACGGCGGTGATCTGGTTTTTGCGTAAATACCACGATGGCGCATTCTGCACACTGCCGCATGTGATTGAGCTGATGCAGCTGGATTACGATAAACTTTTTACGCTGCTGCGATCTGAAAAAGAGATTGAGGTGCTAATTAACCCTTTTATAACCGCCTATTTAAATGATGCCATGGAGCAGCTTGAAGGGCAGATCGCATCAGCAAAAATTGCGCTGGCAAGACTGTCTTCACCGCAGCTTTATTACGTTTTATCAGGCAGTGATTTTACATTGGATGTAAACAATCCTGATGCACCTAAGATTGTCTGCATGGGAAACAACCCGCAGAAAATTCAAGTCTATGGCGCCGTGCTTTCACTGTATGTAAACCGGCTGGTGAAGATTGTCAATATGAAAGGAAAGCTTAAAAGCAGTCTGATTTTTGATGAGCTTCCGACCATTTATCTAAGTGGCATTGACAGTCTGATCGCGACGGCAAGATCCAATAAAGTAGCCACAACGCTGGGCATTCAGGATTTTTCACAACTTCGTAAGGACTACGGAAAAGAGCTGGCTGATGTGATTGCCAGCATCACCGGAAACATTATATCAGGGCAGGTGACGGGAGATACGGCGAAGCAGTTATCCGAGCGTTTTGGGAAGATCATGCAGGATCGAACCAGCTACTCGATCAATCGGAGTGATACCTCCATCAGCCTCTCCAAACAGCTGGATATGGCAGTTCCTGCTTCTAAAATTGCTTCTTTGAGCTC
>NZ_JAMXKF010000019.1 GCF_024220585.1 Dyadobacter diqingensis | reverse complement strand
TATACCTAAAGATAAGCAATTCAAAAAAATAAACAACACTAATAAAAGTAAAAAGAGACTGCCTTTTTGAGACAGCCTCTTTTATTGGAATCGGCTTTGATATTGTTTGCGGCTAACATAGCTAATCGCTAACAGCTAAGCCTGGATTATATTTTCTCGTCTTCTTTTTTGAAGCTCTCGAAACCACGGTGGTTTGATTCTTCGTACAATCTTTCCTTAGGCAGGCTGCGGAAATAATCGTAAGTGATTTTCAGACCTTCTGCACGGGATACTTTCGGCTCCCAGCCAAGAATTTCTTTTGCTTTTGTAATATCAGGCTGACGTTGTTTCGGATCGTCCTGTGGAAGATCTTTATAAACCACTTTCTGGTCTGTACCCGTCAAAGCGATGATTTCTTCTGCAAATTCTTTAATCGTGATCTCACCCGGATTCCCGATGTTTACAGGCAATGAATAATCGCTCAATAAAAGACGATAAATTCCTTCAACCAGGTCATCAACATAACAGAATGCACGTGTCTGAGAACCATCACCAAAGATTGTGATATCCTCACCACGAAGCGCCTGTCCGATAAATGCCGGCAATACACGTCCGTCATTCAATCGCATTCTAGGTCCGTACGTGTTGAAAATACGTACGATACGCGTTTCAACCTCATGATAACGGTGGTAAGCCATCGTGATCGCTTCCTGATAACGTTTCGCTTCATCGTAGCAGCCTCTTGGCCCAATCGGGTTTACGTGGCCCCAGTATTCTTCCGTCTGCGGGTGAACCAAAGGATCTCCGTACACTTCCGAAGTGGAAGCAATGATAAAACGTGCTTTTTTGGCAAGAGCAAGTCCCAATAAATTATGCGTTCCCATCGCACCCACTTTTAGTGTCTGGATAGGAATTTTCAAATAATCAATCGGGCTGGCCGGAGAGGCGAAATGCAGGATATAATCCAAATCTCCGGGAATATGCACGTATTTGGTAACGTCGTGATGATTAAACTCGAAATTTGGATTAGGCATCAGATGTTCGATGTTGCGCAGGTCGCCCGTGATCAGGTTATCCATTGCAATAACATACATCCCCTCTTTTAAAAATCGCTCACAAAGATGCGACCCTAAAAAACCTGCCGCTCCGGTTATTAATACACGCTTCATGAATTATATAATTAGATTTTGAGATTAAAATGGCAGATCCGAGATATTAAAAACTGAGATTTCAGGAATAAAATTATGCCATAAACATAACCTGCCTCCTGAAATCTCTATCTCAAAATCTATAATTATGATACTTTTTCTCTACCAATGCTGAAATAAGTATATCCCATTTCCCGCATTGTGTTCAATTCGTAAAGATTACGCCCGTCGAAAATTACTTTATTTTTAAGCAATTTACCCATTTTTTCAAATTCAGGCGTACGGAACTGAGGCCATTCAGTAAAGATCATCAGAGCATCTGCGTCATCCAGGGCTGCATAAGGTGTATGGCAGAAAGTAACTTTGTCTCCCAAAACTCCTTTCACATTGTCCATCGCTTCCGGATCGTAAACCGTTACAATAGCACCTGCTTCAAGCAAAGCCTCGATATTCTCCAAAGCCGGTGCTTCACGGATATCATCAGTATAAGGTTTGAAAGCCAATCCCCACACGGCAATTGTTTTTCCTTTCAGATCATTATTGAAGAAATTATTTACCATAGGCAAAAGTTTTTTCTTCTGATCATAATTTACTTCCATAACCGACTTCAAAATTCTGAAATCGTAGTCGTAGTCCTCTGATGTTTTGGCCAAAGCCTGAACATCCTTCGGGAAACAGCTACCGCCATAACCGATACCCGCAAAAAGGAAACGTTTTCCGATACGGCTGTCCGTTCCGATACCACGACGAATGTCATCCACGTTAGCCCCTACCTTTTCGCAAAGGTTTGCGATCTCGTTCATGAACGTAATTTTCATGGCAAGGAAAGAGTTAGCAGCGTATTTCGTCATTTCCGCAGAACGCTCATCCATGAAAATCACAGGATTTCCTTGACGAACCAACGGCGCATACAGTTTCTCCATTACCTTTTTCGCTTTTTCAGAAGTTGTTCCCACCACAACGCGGTCAGGCTTCATGAAATCTTCAACGGCCACACCTTCGCGTAAAAACTCAGGGTTTGAAACTACGTCAAATTCAACTTTTGCATTTTTTGCGATCGTCGCACGTACTTTTTCAGCGGTTCCCACAGGAACAGTACTTTTATCAATGATCACGGCATAATGATCCAAAATATGTCCCAGATCATCCGCCACTTTAAGGATATACTTCAAATCAGCAGATCCATCTTCACCCGGAGGTGTAGGCAGTGCTAAAAAGATTACTTCTGCATCCTTAATTCCTTCGGCAAGATTGGTGGTAAATTGTAAACGGCCTTCGGCAACATTACGGTCAAAAAGTACGTCCAGACCTGGCTCGTAAATTGGAATGTCACCGTTTAGCATACGCTCAACTTTCTTAGCGTCGATGTCTACGCAAAATACCTGATTACCTGTTTCGGCAAAACAAGTTCCTGTTACCAAACCAACATAACCGGTTCCTACTACTGCTATTTTCATAAAATTGTAATAATAATATAGCTGCGATGAATTAGATTTCAGTTAACGCAAAAAATTGCACTTTATTAAGCCGAAAAAAATCCGACCAGAACAAAAGTAATTTTTTTAAACGAATCCCTCCTCCTCTTGTCGTCATTTGTTTTTTATCGGTCAATGAAATATGTTCATTTCTTCTTATAATTGAACAAAACATATCTTCTCATCAACAATAATCATCATGGACACTTCCAGCACAGCTGAAAACCCGGGGTCCGGAATCCGTTCACTTATCGAACAGTCGGTGCGCGACTTCGCAGCAAGGGAAATCAAACCGAATATTAACCAATGGGACGAGGAGCAGTTCTTCCCAAAAGATGTTTTCCATAAACTGGGAGAACTTGGCTTGATGGGCATGCTTGTCCCAGAAGAATTTGGCGGAGCCGGCCTGGGTTACAATGAATACGTGACTGCCATTATCGAGCTTTCCAAAGTCGATCCTTCCATTGGCTTATCAATGGCCGCCCACAATTCTCTTTGTACAAATCATATTCTGATGTTTGGGAATGACGAACAAAAAACGAACTACCTGCCTAAACTGGCTTCGGGAGCCTGGCTTGGAGCCTGGGGACTGACAGAGCCCAACACGGGTTCTGACGCAGGCAATATGCGTACGGTTGCCGTCCGTGAAGGAGATGGCTGGGTCGTTAACGGATCGAAAAATTTTATAACCAATGGTAAAAGCGGAGACCTGACGGTACTGATCGCCAGAACCGGGGAGCCAGGTGATAAACATGGCGCCACCGCCTTTATTATTCCTCAGGGAACACCCGGTTTTACCGCAGGCCGGAAGGAAAATAAACTCGGAATGCGGGCATCCGAAACCGTAGAACTCATTTTTCAGGACTGCCGCATTGGCGACAGCCAAAGAATGGGTGAGGTTGGCGACGGCTTTATTCAATCCTTAAAAGTGCTGGACGGCGGAAGGATTTCAATCGCTGCTTTGGGCGTTGGTACCGCCATAGGCGCTTACGAGGCTGCATTGGCCTATTCCAAAGAGAGAAAACAATTTGGCAAAGCCATTTGCGACTTCCAGGCAATCGCTTTCAAACTGGCCGATATGTACACCGATATTCAGGCTTCCTCCCTGTTGACCTATCACGCGGCGGCTCTGAAAGATCAGGGAGAAAAAGTAACCCTCCCGAGCGCGGTTGCCAAATACCATTCCTCTGAAACCGCCGTGCGAGTCGCCAATGAAGCAGTGCAGATTTTTGGAGGTTACGGTTTTACCAAAGATTATCCCGTAGAAAAATTTTACAGAGACAGCAAACTTTGTACGATTGGCGAAGGGACCAGCGAAATCCAGAAAATGGTTATCTCAAAAGAAATCCTCAGAGATTAAACAACGCCATCCATCACGCAAAATTACCGGCGGGCTCGTTTGCGGCTCGTTGGTAATAGATCGTTAGGAATCCGGCAGATGCAAAGTTATTTTCGTACTAAACCATAATCTCAAATACTATGACTCCCTTATTAGTACTTCTGGCTCTTGTTGTGCTCACCATTCTGATGACGGTGAAAGTCGTACCACAGCAAACCGCCTACGTACTGGAACGACTTGGTAAATTTTATGGTGTGCTCCAACCGGGGATTAATTTTATCATTCCCTTTTTCGACCGGATCGCTTACAAATACACACTCAAAGAATCCGCCATTGACATTCCTGAACAAATATGTATTACCCGTGATAACGTACAGGTGCGCATGGACGGTGTCATTTTCATTCAGGTAATTGACCCCAAGAAAGCTGCCTACGGTATCGCCGATTATACCTTTGCCGTGATTCAGCTTGCGCAAACTACCATGCGTAGTGAAATCGGGAAGCTTGATCTTGACAAGACTTTTGAAGAACGTATGACCATCAACCGGGCCGTGGTACAATCCATTGATGATGCCGCGATCGGCTGGGGCGTAAAGGTGCTTCGTTATGAAATAAAAAATATTACGCCTCCGCAAAGTGTGCTCATTGCCATGGAAAAGCAAATGCAGGCTGAGCGGGAACGCCGGGCTGTCATTTTACAATCCGATGGTGAAAAACAAGCTGCTATCAATGTGGCGGAAGGACAAAAGCAAAAAGCCGTTCTTGAATCCGAAGGTTTGCGTTTACGCCAGATTAACGAAGCAGAAGGTGAAGCCGCGGCTTTAAAATCCGTTGCCGAGGCAACTGCCGAAAGTATCAGGCTCGTTGCAGCGGCCATCCAAAATGAAGGCGGCATTGAGGCGGTTCAGTTAAAAGTAGCGGATAATTTCGTCGATCAGTTCGGAAAACTGGCGAAAGCAGGAAATACACTTATTCTTCCGGCTAACTTCGCCGACATGGGCTCGATGATTGCCGCAGCCATGAGTATTGTAAAATCATCCGAACCTAAGAAATAATGATGGAATTGTCGTTGCCGCAAATATGGATGATTATCGGACTGCTGATGCTGGTAGCAGAATTGGTGAGCGTCGTATTGGTTTTTATATTTTTCGCTGTTGGCGGACTGGTTACTGCGTTGCTCGCTGCCATCGGATTGTTGCCTACGCTGGAATACCAGATCATGGCCTTTTCCGCCATTTCCATTCTGACATTAATTATTTTCAGAAAACATGCCCGGAAGTTATTGGAGGCAAGGCGTGACAAACAGGAAGAATATAAGGAGTTTGTAGGCGAAACGGCGATGGTCATCCGGGATATTCCATCCAACGGTTCAGGAAAAATATACTATCGCGGAGCAGAATGGAGCGCCACATCCAATAATCACAATCCCATTGAAGCAGGCAGCAAAGTGGTTATTCAGCGGACGGAGGGGATCACTTTGGTTGTAGAAGAGTCTTAGTTATTTATCAGAATAATGTCCTTTTGCCGCAATAACAAAAACAGTTATCGATTCTTCAATCACCTGATACACCAGCCTGTGTTTTTTGTCCAGCCTTCTTGACCATAAACCGGCAAGATTGTGTTTAAGCTGCTCCGGCTTTCCAATGCCGTTATAGGGATCATCAGACAGCTCTGTAAAAATTCTTTCAATACGATTGACAAGCGCCTTATCACCAGATTTATAAAGTTGAGCCAAATCTTTTTTTGCTTTGTCAGAGACATTTAAAGAATATCTGCCCATATATTTTTAAGATCCCTGATCGTAGTTACCTTGCCAGCCTTAACGTCTTCAATCCCTTCTTTTATCGCGGTAAGAATATTGGGATCTGAGAAAAAAATATCTGTTTCCGTACTTTCGTCTATCGGTATCAGCAATACGGATTTACGCTTCTTGCCACGATGTATAATCACTCGCTCTGATTCTGCCAGATCAAGATAATCTTTTTGCTTTTCCCTGAATTCTCTTGCTGTTATCACTCGCATTTTGTGTACCTTTTTGTGTACACAAATTTAAACAAATATTAGTCATTATCATAGCATCCGCAACTTGGGAACACTTACCAAAATAATCAAGCAACAAAAAAGCGGCAGGGTTTCAGAAGTATGATTTCTGAAACCCTGCCGCTTTGTATTATCCAATAACTTACTTCTTCAAAGCCTCTTCAACAGGATTCCCGATATTTCCGCTTGGCGGCAGGATGTGTAAAAGAGAAGCTATTGTGGGCGCTATATCCGAAACGGAAGTACGTCTCAACGTTTCGCCTTTATTAATTCCCCAGCCGAACAAAACAAACGGAACCTGCGTGTCATAGTTGTAAGGCGTTCCGTGGGAAGTTCCTGTTGAACTGCCATAAAACCAACCTGGCTGCGTGATAATCTGGATATCTCCGCTCCTTTTCGCATTCACATTATTTTTGTAAAGTTCAAGCTGATAAGTATTCAAAGGCGCTCTGCCCATATCTGTCAGGTTGAGTACGTCCGCGATACCATCTACCGGTAAAAGTGATTCTCTCACGACTTCAAAAACCTGGGTTGCAGTGATTTTCTTCTTTTTTAACAGCGAGTGGTTCAGATACAGCTGGTTGTTTTCGCTGCTGGCGATGTAAACACCCTCACCAAAAGTCTCGTTCAGATTCTTTTTCACGATATCTCCCAACACCGTTCTACTGGCAAGACCAGCCGGTAACTTATGCGCTTTGGCAAAGCCAGGAACATCCACAACACCGTGATCGGCTGTAAGGAAAACTGTATAATTTCCTTTGCCTGTCCAGCTGTCTAAAAAAGAAAACAGTTCGGCAAATTCGCGGTCAAGTTTCAAATAATCATCTTCCTGCTCCACCGAATTTGGTCCGGCCATATGTCCGATTTTATCCGGAGAAGAAAAACTGATCGCCAAAAAGTCTGTGTCAGCACCTTTTCCAAGCTTTTCACCTTTTACAGCTTCAATCGCCATTTCCTTTGTGATCGTATTTCCCCAGGGCGTGCTTGTCACAGTACCGAATGCATCTCCGGCAAAACCAGCCAGTTCATAAGGAAAAACAGGTTTTTTCGCACCCGGTAATTTTCCTTCCCAAGGCACATCATCAGCCGTGCTCTGAGTATATTGCTCGATAGGATTCAAAGTCTGCCAGCCCTTTTTCAAATATTCAGAAGGCATTTTCCTGGCATTATAGTCCTTTACCCACTGAGGCAGATCTTCCATGTAAAAAGTACTGGTTACCCAGTTTCCCGTGTTGGAATCAAACCAGTATGAGCCGTTGGCTGTGTGCCCCGCAGGTAAAATTGATCCACGGTCTTTAATAGCGACACCAATTGTTTTGGAGCGGAAATTGGTAGCGATCCGTAACTGATCAGTCACTGTGCTGGTCAGCAGATTTTTTGGCGACATTTTACCAACACTTACATTATTACTGCCGACCGTCTTCACCGTGCTGTCTTCCACACAGTAAACGCCTTTGGCAGCATTTTGATCGTACCACTCGTTCCCGATAATTCCGTTAATCGCCGGAACGGAACCGGTATAAATCGAAGCGTGACCGGCAGCAGTTACCGTTAAAGCATAACTGTAATGATTATTACGGCAGTTGAAGCCTTCATTCAAAAATCGCTTGATTCCTCCTTCGACATATTTGTCATAATAGCGATACAGGTAATCATAACGCATTTGATCAACCACGATACCTACAACCAATTTAGGTCTTGCAAGCGTTTTAGTATTTGTAACGACTGGTTTTTTGGGCGTTTGGGCAGCAACCGAAAAAGTTGCAAAAAGTCCCATAACCCAGAAAGATAGTTTTCTCACGTGTCAGGAATATTTATTAATTGATGTCAAAAGTATATTAAAATTTAAAAGAGGACATGCTTTTAATGGGATTTTAAGGTCTCAGTTCTTTTTCAAAGCCTCCTCAACCGGATTCCCCACATTGCCGCTCGGAGGAAGAATATGCAGCAACGACGAGATCGTTGGGGCAATATCCGCAATCGTAGTCCTCCTAAGCGTTTCGCCTTTGTTCACTCCCCAGCCATACAGCAAAAAGGGAACGTGGGTATCATAATTATAAGGCGTTCCGTGGTCAGTACCGGTGGCACCGCCGGCAAACCATCCGGGCTGAACTATCACCTGAAGATCCCCGCTCCGTTTGGCGTTCACGTTATTTTTAAACAATTCAAGCTGATACGTATTCAACGGCGCTTTGTTCATATCCTGCAAATTAAGTACATCGGCAATCCCCTTGACCGGCAACAAAGCCGTTCTTACCACGTCAACCGCGTCCGCTATGGATATCTTTTTTGCTTTCAATAATTTATGATCCAGATACCACTGATAATTTTCGCTTGCCAATACATAATCACCCGCTCCAAAAGCATCTGACAATGACTTTTTCACCATGTCTTCCATTTGCGTTGCGTTCAGCAAACCTGCCGGCAACTTATGCTCCTGCCAGAAAGCGGGAACATCCATTCCTCCGTGGTCAGCGGTGAGAAAAACCGTATAATTCCCTTTACCAACCCAACCGTCCAGAAAAGTGAACATCTCGGCAAATTCCATATCCAGACGCAGGTAGTTATCTTCCTGTTCCACAGAAGTCGGACCAAAAGCGTGGCCGATCCGGTCAGGTGAAGAAAAACTGACAGCCAGAAAATCGGTATCTTTTCCTTTTCCCAGATTTTCACCTTTGATAGCAGCCAGCGCCATATCTTTCGTCATTGTGTTTCCCCAAGGCGTTGTTGTCACCACGCCAAAAGCATCACCCGCAAGTCCTGCCAGCTCATATGGAAAAACCGGCTTGGCAACACCCGGCAATTTCCCCTCCCAGGGTTCATCATCTGGTGTACTTTCAATATATTGTTCAATCGGTAAAAGCGTGTTCCATCCGCGTTTCAGATATTCCGAAGGCATTTTCTTGGTGTTATAATCCTGAACCCATTTTGGAAGCTCCTGGGTATAATACGTGCTGGTAACCCAATTCCCGGTTTTAGAATCAAACCAATAGGCACCGTTTGCGGCATGACCTGCCGGAAGAATCGAAGCGCGGTCTTTGATCGCAACACCTATTGTCTTTGAGCGGAAATTCGTGGCAATTCTAAGCTGATCAGTGACCGTGCTAGTCAGCAGATTTTTGGGTGACATTTTGCCGACGGTAACGTTATTACTGCCAACCGTTGCTACCTCATGATCATCGGTGCAATATACTTTTTGTCCGGTAGCCGTATCAAACCAGTCGTTCCCCACGATACCGTTGATCGCCGGCAAGGACCCGGTATAAACCGCCGAGTGCCCCGCGGCTGTTACCGTGAGGGCATAATGATAGTGGTTGTTCCGACAATTGAAGCCGTCATTGATAAGTCTTTTGAAGCCACCTTCAGTGTATTTATTATAAAAGCGGTAGAGATAATCATAACGCATCTGATCCACCACAATGCCGACAACAAGTTTTGGTCTTGCCAGGGTGGTTGATTTCGGAGCTTGTTTTGGGGAATTCTGAGCATAGACCAAAGAACTCAGCATGCATCCCAGTAACACTGCATGCGTCGAGAATCTGGATATGTATTTCATAAAAAGGGGTTTAAGAGATTTATGCTGACGCAGATTAAATTCTGATCGCAAAGTAGGGAAAATATATCTTCTTACTTCAAATGTATACGCCTGAAAGATTTGTTCAGGCTAATTTAAGTTTAACAAATAGTTATCTTCTGTCAAAAGTAAAACCGCGTTCCTTTACGTTCTGAAATGATAAAATTACGCGACGGTCTAAAATCAGGCTTTCCCGCAACGCCGGCGGGTTATTTGATGTATTCATTAATTGAAAGCAAACCGCTATATTCATTTCTTTTTTAACCTATGGGAATTCATCAACCGGATTCTCAGTTTTGTTACTATGATCACAAATAATCCAATGACGCGTAACCCAAAAATCAGCCAGGTTTTACTTCTGGTCATCTTAGGAATTCTGGCAGGATGCAGCTCGGGAATCCCCATTTCAACAAGCAAGAAATACCCGATCGAAGTACTTTATGAAAACCAGTCGCTCGACCGCCCCTATTCCGAAATTGGCTGGGTGGAAATCAGCAGTGAAGATTCCCTGACTGCGAGACAAACTCAGAATAAAAAAATGATGTACCGCGGCAACGATGCCGAAACAAAGGAACTTCTTGCGGCGCGTCTGGTGATGAAAGCACAGAAAATAGGGGCCAATGCGCTTATTAACGTACAATACAAATATTATACTTCGGTAAAAAAGGAAGGTTATATCATGAAAGGCCTTGCCGTAAGATATCGCGGAGAGTAAGACAAAATCAGGCCGTCTCGTACACGACAATATCATTCATTTTTCATTCTTAATTCATCATTCCTAACATGCTTTTCACAGCCGACCTATCCAATATGCCCGTTGAAGCAGAATCGCGGGTGATCGTCCGGTTTCAGGATTGTGACCCGTTAATGCATCTGAACAACTCAAAATATTTTGAATATTTTTTCAACGTCCGCGAAGACCAGGTTTCAAAATTGTACGGTTTCAGTTTTGAAGCCATGTTCAGAGAATTGAAAACGAGCTGGGTGGTTTATCAGCACCAGATTGCCTACGTACGGCCTGCACTGATCAGTGAATGGACTCGGATTACCTCCCGGGTTATTCATTACAATGAAGACACCATGGTAACTGAATATTTCATGACCAATGACCAACGCACCGAATTGAAAACGATGCTCTGGACTACGTCAAAACATATCAGCATTGTTACGGGGAAGAGAGTACCGCATCACCAGGAAGTTATGGATTATCTGGCTGCAACCTGCGTGCCGGGGATTGATTTCCCAAACCTGGAATTCAGCGACCGCATTCATCAGATCAAATACGCCCTGTCGACAGGTGCTAACGCATAAGTTCTTTTCTTGAAATCAGCTTGTTGTTGCTTGTGTCTTTTTCAGACGAGTCCGGAACCGGAATGGTGTAAGGGATCTGAAGAGCCACAGGTTTCGGCATCACCTTGAAGCGGTTAAAACTGTGCGTGAACTGCATACTGACACCACCCGTCGTCAACGTGTTGTTCAGGTAAAGCGAGTTCTGAATGTTCCGGTTATAAGCCTTCGCACGAACAGAACCATTGGGCGTAAGCCAATATTCCAGCGTCCACTCACCCAGGATACTCGTTGCATCATATTGGTTAGCCCCGGTAGTTCCCGAACTGATACGTCCGTCACGGGTTATCCGGAAACGGTCGTTGAGAAAACGATATGAAAAACGAAGCTGCAAATTGTTAAGCGCATTCTGATCCAGTGAAAGACCGCTTACACCGACTTCCAGATTCTCATTCAGGGTAGAAGCCCAACGGCTGATCTGGTTTGAAACCAGTTCACTGATGCTATTGCCGACGAAATTCTGGTTGGTGGTGACATTCGCTTCCGGCAACAGCTGATTCACAACCAGCAAGCTGCTTACCTGCCTGCTCAGCTCCTGTTCATCCGATTTCAGCTTAGTCTGGAAAGCTTCGAGCTGCCCACGCAAATTGCTTAGCGAGGGATTGTCAAGGATCTGAAGATCATACTTAATCTGTGGAGACATCAACCGGTCAGACAGCGCGATTGTAACTTCCACAGGATAACGACGCGATAATATGGCAGCTTCCGCGCTATTCGTAGTAGAGGTATTCGGCAGTACACCAGCGAGGGAAACCAGTTGCTTATAACCCGTTTTCACATCCAGCTGCGCCCCATAAGGGTCCCCTGACCAGACTATTTTGCTGCCCGGCTTAATCGTGAATTTCTTGTTAATGATATTTTGCAGCGTGAAGTTGTAATCTCCCTTATCAATTTCATAAGTGCCCACCATCGTAAAATCACCCTTGGTATCGATGTTGAGATTCAGACGCCCGCTTCCGTTAGCCCTGATGATATCGCCTGTTTGCCGGTCAAATATGATTTCGCAGGTCGCGTCAGGGGTAAGGTTAAAATTAAAATTCATTTTGATACCTCCCGCAACTTTACTTTGCTGCAAGTCTTTGGACGACGACGTGCTGTCCTCCTTTGGCATCTGGCTTATGAACTGGATATAATCCTGCGTAGCCACCTCCGTAGCCCCATCCAGCGGAATATGTATCCTGGTATTTTTATTACTGGTCACATTGGCCTCGATATTCATGTTATCGATCGGGCCGTAAATATTTACCGGGCCTGTTACATAGGCTGTTCCATAGAACATATCATTGTCCTTACTGGCCGTATTCAGAATTTTGAAATTGCGCAGATCGGCGTTGAAGCCCAGACTGAAATATTTGAAACCATCATGAAAAACACCACCACGGAGCGATGCTGTATTACCGTCAGGATCCGTCAGTGTGATGTTATTTACCGTTATTTCGCTTTCTGTAAAATTGATCTTATCACTGAAAGTAAACACCGATTGGAGATAATCAAACTTCATACGCCCTTTTTCCACCATCAGCGAACCATCCAGTACCGGCGCATTCAGCGTCCCCTTAATCAATACCGTACCGTGCGCCTTCCCGCTGACATCAGAAACCAGTTCCTCAGAAAATGGCTCCAGTGCCTTGAAATCCATGTCATTGAATATCGCTTTCAGATTTAGCGTATTGGCACTCAATTTGGGACGATAGGAACCGACCAGACTAAAAATTCGTCTTGCGTCCTTATTCAGTTCCGCATCGATTTGCAGTTGGCTATCAAACTGGTCCCACTCTCCGGTTCCTGAGAAATTTCCAAATTCATAGTTTGCATAACCCAGACTTTCAATATTAAAATTGGCATCCAAAACCACGCTGTTGTACGCGTCGCGCACTTTGGCCGAGCCATCCATGATCCCAGAAAGCTGCGTCGTAAATACGGGGTTCAGCGTTCCGAGTTTAAAATTCTTGATATCCAGAAGTAGTGTTTTATCCGGATCTGACGACAAAATTCCGTTCAGCGTCAGTCGCTGCCGCCCGTTTATTAAACCCAGATTGCTGAAAGTGACGTCTTTGCCAACGATCGAAATCAGACTGTTTTCAGGCATATTCCACTCTTCATCCAGCAAATTTAGTTTGGAGTTTTTAAAACCTATATCCAGACCAGCGGGCAAGAACCGTATTTCTCCCGTTAAATTGGCACGGTTAGTACTGCTGACCTGTCTTATGCCGCCATTAAAATCAATATGGTCCACATCCCAGGTCCCTTCCAGTTCCAGTTTTTCCGTGGGAACGAGTGTACTGATCTGTTGCTTATCCGAGATCACCAGCACCGACGCCAAAACCTCCGCGCTGTTAACAAACTTGGAAGTCGTCACGTCGACTTCTGAATTGATGAACTGATTTTTCCCATAACGGGCAGTATCAGCTACCGCATTCAAAGAAACAAAGGCAGTATTATCCATCTTGAATTTGCCTTCCGCTTTCGAACCATGGGAGACGTACACATCCGGGCTTAAAAAAGCCAGAAACTGCCCAATATTTTTGGTTTCAACTTCGTAGTCAATTTCATATTTGCGCAAAATTGTCTTTTTCTCCTTTTTCGCGTAGTAAGCATTCCGGTCTGAAAGATTCTCAAAGAAATAAAGCTGATACTCAGACAAAACCTGGTTAATATCCTTCCAGGCCTGCGTAGGAACAAAATCACCTTCCATCCGCGCAGTCAAAAACTCGCTTTCCAGATTTAAAATGCGTTTGTCAAGCCTTTGACGTGACGAAAACAGCAGCGTATCAATAACCAGATTCCGCTCCTTTTTCGGAGTGATCAAAAAAGTATTCAGCAATTTGGCATCGCCTACCAGTTCGTCGACGGTATTTCCGGCCACTTTCACATCGAGCTGCGTACGAAGCGTAATGGCGTCTTTGGTAAAACCAAGCGGCAAAAGATTCGCCTTTTCAATCACCCCCTGTAAATCAAAAGAGTTCTTAGGTTTTGACAGATCAAACTCCCCTTCCAGGTTTACGACCAGGTTTGAATCCCGCGAACTAACCAATCCGTTGAAATACTGATTTTGTAAATTCCCTTTTAAACCAATATTTCTGTAATCGTAATTTTTGAACCCAATCCGGGTCACCATCGCATCCATGTTGGTCGACGCATTGGCCAGATCAAGGCCCTTTCCATGAATATTTCCTGAAAAATCCAGTCGCTGCCAGGTTTCCGGCAGGTCGATCAGCTTGCCGAGTTCAAAATCCGTGGTGGCAATATCGCCGGAATAGGTGGTTGATTTTACGTCTGAAATATGAAATAACAGGTCTCCCGACACTTTCCCCAGTTCCGAAGAAGCAGAAGCCTTCACATCAAAGTCCTCAATTGTTCCTTTGAAAGTGCCGTCAAGAAGCGTTGTTCCAAACTTTTGCAATGTTTCATGCGATTTCCATTCAGGATAATATTGCACGAGATCCACCGGAAGCACTTTGGACAATGACAACTTAATATCCATGACCGGGCTGTTATCCGGCAATCCTTTAAAACCTAAATCTCCCAGCAAACGGCTTCCCTGACCGAAGTGAATATCTGCGCGGGATAGCTCAAAATCATCCACGCGACCATCAAAATCACCCGAAACTTTCCAGGTTTCGCTGAGCCTGTCGACATATTCCGAAAATAATCCCAGGTCAGAGGAATGAATATAACTGTCGACAAAATGCCCCCGGAGGAACACTTTATGGTTAAAATCTCCCAAATCCCCCGAACGGTTGTAGTGGAAACTGATGTCGTTGCTGATAAATGAATTCCCGACACGCGCACTCAGTTCTTTCAGCTCCATTTTCTTCTGACAAAACAGAAAACGGGTATCCAGATCATGCATTTTTAAACCCGTCTGGCGGTCAACCGTTTTCAGATTTTTGGCAAGAAACGAGATCGTGTCCCCCTGCGCCAGAAAATCTTTCAGGTCGGCATTCAGCTTGTTAAGTTCAAAGTGGGAATAATCGAAAATCCGGGAGCCCTTGTACCGCGGTCTCCTCGGGTCGTCATAACGGAACGTTCCATCGACAATCCTGGATTTCCCGATTGTAAAAGGCGTATTATTTTCCGGAGCATTTGCCGGCCGGGGCGTATTGGATGAAGTAAGTTCAACGATGCGGTTGATAAAACCGTCAATATTCAGATCGCCTGTTTTCGGTACGACAATCAAATGGACATTCGGCTGGTACAACGTCACCTCATCCAGGTGAATTTCCTTTGACGAATTATCGATAATGTCCTGCACATTCAGGTTTACGTCAATCCGCCCGACATCGATCATTTGCTGCTGCGTGGTGTCCTTCACAGAAACGCCCTCCAAAGACACCACATCAAACCATTTGATATTAACGCGTGTTATGTGAATGGGATAACCCATTTTCTCGGAAATCGTGGCAGTAGCTGTTTTGACCAGAAAAGTCTGAACTGAGGGGAACTGCACGGCAACGGTAACGATCCCGAGCGCCAAAAGCGCAAAGATCATTAGCACAACCAGAACATTGATGATCGCCTTCAGGGATTTTAACATATATAGCTTCGCAGCAGATTCCTGCGTATCTTATCGTTAATTGCTTATTTTTGCGAATATTATTCAAATTTCATGAACATCCTCGCGATAGAATCGTCTTGCGACGAAACCTCGGCCGCTGTTTTATCTAACGGCAAAATTTACTCCAATGTTGTTGCTACGCAACTCATTCATACACAATATGGCGGTGTTGTCCCTGAATTGGCATCAAGAGCACATCAGCAACACATTCTGCCGGTTGTAGATAAAGCATTGAACTATGCAAAAGTAACAAAAAAAGACCTGCATGCCATCGCTTTTACAAAAGGACCTGGTTTATTGGGCGCTTTGCTCGTCGGTACGTCTTTCGCAAAATCCATGGCGCTTGGCCTTGGCCTGCCCCTTATTGAAGTGAACCACATGCAGGCACACGTGCTTGCGCATTTCATACAAGACCCAAAACCTGAGTTTCCGTTTTTGTGCCTTACCGTGAGCGGCGGCCACACGCAGATCGTGAAAGTGAACAGTCCGCTGGATATGGAAATCATTGGCCAGACCCGCGATGATGCTGTCGGTGAAGCTTTTGACAAAACGGCAAAATTACTGGACCTGCCTTATCCCGGCGGCCCATTAATCGATAAATATGCCAAAACCGGAAATCCGCTGGCTTATGGCTTCCCACTGCCGGAAATGCCCGGACTGGATTTTTCTTTCAGCGGGATCAAAACCTCGTTTATGTATTTCTTACAAAAACAGGTGCGGGAAAATCCGAATTTTATTCAGGAAAATATTGAAGACATTTGCGCCAGCATCCAGTACACGCTCGTGAATATTCTTTTGAAAAAATTGAAAAAAGCGGCAAAAGAAACAGGAATCAAAGAAATCGCGATTGCCGGCGGAGTTTCTGCCAACTCAGGTTTACGGACATCCCTGCTTGAATTAGGAGAAAAACTAAACTGGAAAGTTTATATTCCCGACTTTGAATATTGCACCGATAACGCAGCGATGATTGCCATGGCAGCGCACTATAAATTTCTTGAAAATGATTTTTGTGATCAGACGGTCAGTCCGATGGCAAGAATGGAGTTTTAAACCGTAATTAAGTTATCTCATGGTTCTTTCGGAAATCTGGATTTACCCCGTAAAATCGCTTGCCGGCATTCGCCTTACAGAGGCGCAGGTACAGGAAAAAGGCCTTCAATATGATCGTCGCTGGATGATTGTAGACCAGTTCGGACGTTTTCTGACCCAGCGAGAATTCCCCCACATGGCAATGCTGGAAGTTGCGGTCCGCGAGAATTCCCTGTTGATTTCAAACAAGCTTAAACCGGAAGAAAATATTTCGGTTCCCTTTCAACCGGTAACTGCCGAGGTTATGGCTGTAACGGTCTGGGATGATGAGGTTGAAGCGCTGACGGTTAGCGACGAAGTGGATACCTGGTTGAGCGAACAGCTGGAAATGGTTGTAAAACTGGTTATCATGCCAGAAACCACCGAGCGCAAGGCAGATCCGCGTTATGCGAAAAACAACGAAAATGTAAGTTTTGCGGACGGTTTTCCATTTTTATTAATCTCGCAGGCGTCCCTGGACGACCTGAATGCACGACTGGAAGAACCGATTGTCATGAAGCGTTTTCGCCCCAATTTCGTTGTGACTGGTACAAAACCGTTTGCAGAAGATACATGGAAATCGATTCAAATCGGGGCACTATCCTTTGATATTGTAAAACCCTGCGCACGCTGCGTGCTGACAACGATCGATCCGGAAACGGCAGAAAGAGGGAAAGAACCGCTTAAAACCTTAGCCACCTACCGAAGGGTTAACAACAAAATTCTCTTCGGCCAGAATGTGGTGGCAAAACAACATGGCCTTGTCAGACAAGGTGATGAAATTTTATTGACAGAATAAAAAGTCTTTTGTGAAAGGAAATTTACTAAGCTTCATCTTACATACGATCCGAAAATTCCGACTGATTCATTTACACTGGATGAGTCTTGATATGGCCGCAGGTGCCATAATCTCACAATTGGCACTTAGCCGTATCCCGTTGGGAAAAGCTGCAATTAATTATCCTGTAACGATTGTTTTAGGCTTGGGCGTCTTCATTGTTTCCAACCTGAACAGGCTTTTGGATAACAGAAAACCGGCCAAAACAGAAACGAAAAGGTTTCTTAGCAATCAAAAAGAGCGGATCGATTTTCTGAAAATCATTGCATCGGCTTTGACTTTTGCGATCGGAACCGGTTTTTTCCTGCCGGCAAATCTCTGGAAACTTTGCATTGGATTAACCGTATTTTCAGGATTAGCCCTCTGGCTCACTTCACGTTTGCCAGATAAAAGCCCTTTGCAAGTGTTAAGAGAGCCATTTTACGCTGCTGTTTTAACGACCGCAATTTTGGGAAGTATAGTTTTAAATGGCCCGGATCCAGGCATAGAGATTAAATACATCAGCATTCTGTTTTTCCTGATCGTATTTCAGAACTTTCTGCTCGCCTCTTATTTTGACGCCGTGGAATATGCCAACGCATCTAATATGGCTACGCGTTTAAAAGCGCTTCTGGCGAAGCAGATTCTGCACTGCATTACTTTAATTGTGCTGGCAGGATGTATCGCCATCTGCCTTAAAACAGAATTCCGGTATACCCAACGCTTGTCGATTATCCTGTTGAGCATGTCGGTATTGCAGTCGCTGATTTTGCAAAAGACCAAGTTTCTCACTCAAAATATCTACAAAGGCATCCTGATAACACTCGTGCTTATCCTGCCCTTTCTGGTTCTCTGATCAAAGAAAAAGGCTTGCCTCCTGATGGAACGACAAGCCTTTTTCTTTATAAATTTCTGACTGTTATGCCTGAGATTCTGTTTCTCCCGCTCCATAGGTCTGGAAAGGACTTTTCATAATCCCTCTCTCCGAGTTACGGATAAAATTGACAACCTCATCACGTTCGTTGGATGGTGGCAATTCCAGTTCAATTTTTTGCAAAGCCTCAGCATTGTTAAGGCCTCTCATATAAATGTAACGGTAGATATTCTGGATTTCAATGATCTTCTCATTGCTGTACCCTCTGCGGCGTAGTCCGACGGAATTGATACCGGCATAAGAAATAGGTTCACGCGCCGCTTTGGTAAACGGTGGAACATCTTTACGTACCAGTGAAGCACCGGAAATAAAAGAATGCGAACCAATCTTAACAAACTGGTGTACCGCGCTCATAGCACTCACAATAGCCCAGTCGTCCACATGAACGTGTCCGGCCATTTGTACATTGTTGCCAATGATACAATTGTTCCCGACACGGCAATCGTGTGCCACGTGTGCGTAAGCCATAATCAGACAGCCCGTACCAACCACTGTTTTCCAATGCTCTTCCGTACCGCGGCTGATGGTGGCGTATTCACGAACTGTTGTATTGTCACCAATGATCGTCAGTGTGTATTCATTATTGAATTTCAAATCCTGCGGTGTCGAAGAAATAACGGCACCAGAGAAAATACGGCAATTCTTACCAATACGCGCCCCTGCGTTAATAACCGCATGTGAGCCAATCCACGTCCCCTCGCCTATTTCTACATCTGCATGTATCATGGCGAACGGTTCAATTTCTACATTCTGCGCGATCTTCGCATCAGGATGGATATATGCTAACTGTTGTGTCATTTTTTCTTTACTAGACTTGCGATCATATCTGCTTCACACACCAGCTGTCCGGACACATATCCCCGGCCGCTCATTTTTACAATTCCACGTTTCATGGGTGAGGTAAAAACGCATTTGAATATTACGGTATCGCCAGGGAAAACATTCTTACGGAAACGGCAAGCGTCAATTCCTATCAAATATGGCCAGTAATTATCCGGATCCGGTACGCTGCTCAATACCAGAATACCACCGGTTTGTGCCATAGCTTCCAGCTGTAAAACACCCGGCATTACCGGATTTCCCGGAAAATGTCCAAGGAAATATTCTTCATTGATGGTTACATTCTTAATCCCAACCACACTGTTTTCATCCAATGCAATGATTTTATCAATCATCTGGAAAGGATAACGGTGTGAAAGAAGCTGTCCGATCTGATTGATATCCAACACCGGTGCCTTATTCGGATCGTACTGAGGAATATCCCCTTTACCCGATTTAATCAGCTTCTTGATTTTTTTAGCAAGCGCCACATTAGCCGCATGGCCAGGACGTGCTGCAAGAATCTGAGCTTTTATCGGTCTCCCGATCAACGCCAAATCACCGATCAGGTCAAGAAGTTTATGTCTTGCCATCTCGTTTGGATAATGCAGGTCCACGTTATTTAAAATACCGTTCGACTTGTCAACACTAACCTTTGGCTGGTTTAATAATTGTGAAAGATGATCAAGCTCGCCATCTTCAACCTCGCGGTCAACGATCACAATGGCATTGGTAAGATCACCGCCCTTAATCAGATTTTGTTTGAATAGAGATTCTAATTCATGCAGAAAAACGAATGTACGGCACTTTGCAATATCATCCTTAAACAAGGTGATATCATTAAGAGACGCGTGCTGACTGCTGATCACTTTTGAATTGTAATCAACCATCACCGTTAAGCGATAATCAGACAATGGCAAAGCTGCCATTTCGATATCGTTTTCTTTATTTTTATAATGAACGTATTCCGGCACTTCGAAATAGTTGCGGTATGCATTTTGTTCTTCGATGCCTGCATCGATCAAAGCGTCGATAAACTTGATCGAGCTGCCGTCCATAATCGGAGGCTCAGGCCCGTCCAGCTGTATCAGAACGTTATCGATCTGCAATCCAACCAGGGCAGCTAATGTGTGCTCGACTGTATGAATACGGGCTCCGTTTTGCTCGATGGTTGTTCCACGAGACAGATCCACGACATTATCTACATCGGCATCAACAATTGGCTGATTCGGTAAATCAACACGTTGAAATTTATAACCGTGATTGGCCGCAGCAGGAACAAATGTCATCGTTGCTACCACACCTGTGTGTAAACCCACTCCCGTAACTGATACGGATTTTTTTATGGTCTGTTGTTTTTCGTTCATTATATTCTCCTAATCTACTAAAAGGCTGCGGGGCTTTGCATTTGTGCCAAAAATATGAGCTTATTCAACGCTCTATTGTCTAATTCCTTTCTTTTTTTAATGTTCCGAAACTTCACGTCTGCGTTCCAGTTCTTTTAATCTTTCTTCCAGTTCAGGCAGCCTTCTTGTCAACGCCATCGCCCTCAAATGTTCAGAAAGATCCCTCGCCGGCGAACCCGAAAGTGACAATCCTTCTTTCTTGATAGACTTACCCAGCCCGGACTGTGCACCAATTTTGGTATGGTTTGCCAGGGTAATATGCCCGGTAATCCCCACCTGACCCGCAATAACACATTGCTCGCCAATGCGTGACGAACCGGAAACACCGGCCTGTGCTGCAATTACGGTATTTTTTCCAATCTCCACATTATGTGCGATCTGAACAAGGTTATCAATTTTCACGCCTTTGCGGATAATTGTTGATCCCATCGTTGCACAATCGATTGTAGCATTGGAACCGATGCTAACATCGTCCTCAATAATTACATTTCCAAGCTGTGGTATTGTTTTGTAAGATCCATCCTTTTGCGGGGCAAATCCAAAACCATCACTTCCGATAACCGTATTCGCAAAAATACAGCAGTTTTTACCGATGATGGTATTGTCGTAAATTCTTACACCCGGATGAATGATGGTATTATCACCAACCTCAACGGCGTCTCCCAGATAAGCACCAGGATATATTTTTACGTTGTTCCCTATTTTACAATTTTTCCCTATGTAAGAAAAAGCGCCACGGTAACCAAACGGGCCCATCTCGCTGTTTTCACCAATAAAACTTGGCTGCTCAATGCCATTTTTTCCCGTTGCAATGCGTTTCTGATATTCTTCAAGAAGCACTGTAAAGGCAGTATAAGCATTGTCTACATAGATTAATGTAGCACTGATATCCTGCTTGGGAACAAAATCTTTATTAACAATTACTGCCGAAGACTGTGTGGTATAGATATAAGGTTCGTATTTACTATTGGCCAGGAAAGATATACAACCTGGCTGCCCCTCTTCAATTTTTGCGGCCGAATCAATTGTAACTGTATCATCACCAACGGTAGTTCCATCAAGCATCTTTGCAATCTCGCTGACAGTAAATTTCATATTCTCGGCTAATTTCTGGTAACGTCTTTGTAAGTAATAAAGCGAATTCTAAAAAAGGCTTCTTTTTGTCGGTGAAAGAATTGACATCCTGACTAACCACGCAAAGATACATTTTTACCCCAACATACATAATACTTGCGGACAATCTTAGTGAGTGCTTCGATCGTTGGAATGTCAGAAGCATCGGCAATATCCAGCAAAGTACCATCTTTCATTTTGACCTTTATGGGATCCTGTTCCTTTTCATATGCCCAATTCGTAGTTTCACCGGTCACTAAAAAGTATGACAACTCACTTTCCAAAATCCCTTCGGATAAAAGTTTTTTTCTCAAAGGAGCCAAAATTTCCTCTCCGGGAACGGTATCAAAAAAGCTGATTTTAAATAAATGCCTATCCAGCAATCCTTTACACAATGCAGACAAAATTACATCCGGATGTTTGGTCCACCCCTTGACTGAAGCCCATACGTCGTTATCATCCAAACTGTTGAAAGATTCCAGTAAATCAGGATTAAATTCAAAATCGGCCAGTGTAAATTTCTTTTCAAGGAATCGGAAAAAATCCGGCGTCGCAAATAAATTTTCTCCTTTTGCCGTCAATTCCCGGGCACGTCTCAAAATTTGCGTCAGCATAGCCTGGGCACTCAATAAGGTTTTGTGCAGATAAACCTGCCAGTACATCAGCCTCCGTGCGTGCAAAAAGTTTTCAATACTCAACAATCCTTTTTCCTCAATCACCAGCTGATCCTGACTGATCTCAAACATTTTTATCAGGCGGTCTGCACCAATGGAACCCTCAACAACGCCCGTATAAAAACTATCACGGTTTAGGTAGTCCATCCTGTCCATATCCAGCTGACTTGAAATCATCTGGTGAAAAAATTTTCTGGGATAAACCCCTTCAAACATCTGGATCGCGATATCAAGCCTCCCGTTCATTTGCCGGTTAAGCTGTTTCATCATCGCCAGAGTAACCGACTCGTGCGCCACACCCGGCATCAAAACTTTTTCGAGCACATGCGAGAACGGACCGTGGCCCAAATCGTGCAAAAGAATCGCAGCTTGCGCCGCTTCCACTTCCGGCTCCCATATCAAATGCCCCTTTTCCTGCAAAGTTCGCAAAGCCTGGCTCATCAAATGCATGGCGCCCAGAGCATGGTGGAAACGGGTATGGAGCGCACCGGGATAGACAAAATCAGCCAATCCCAACTGCTTAATCCGTCTTAAACGCTGAAAATAGGGATGTTCAACCAGATCAAAGAGCAGATCAGAGGAAATGGTGATGAAACCGTAAACGGGATCGTTGATTATCTTTCTTTTGTTCAAAACGTAGTTTTTTTTTACAAAAATAGTAAACTACGAACGCAGAAAAGAATGAAATCTTATGATAATCATTTGGAGATTTGATCTCTTTGACTAATTTTGCACTCCAAACTCTTTTACAGAGCGGGCCTATAGCTCATTCGGTTAGAGCAACTGACTCATAATCAGTAGGTGCCTGGTTCGATTCCAGGTGGGCCCACATTGAAAATCAAGGACTTAGAGAGAAATTTCTAA
>NZ_JAMXKF010000018.1 GCF_024220585.1 Dyadobacter diqingensis | reverse complement strand
CATCCTGAGCCAGGATCAAACTCTCCATTGTAAATTTTTGTTTGTGGTAATCCCGAAAGATCCCACGTTATCTTCTTAAACGAGTTTTTCTTACTCTTTTAGTTTATCTCATCATGTCAAAGAACAGTACCAATCCCGACTTTCTCTCTCTCTTTTCGTTTCCGCTGTCTGCGATTGGGATTGCAAAGGTAGAAAAAGTTTTTGTGGGTGCAAATCCTTAGCAAGAAATATTTTCATTTTTTTGAAAGTTCTTTAAGTATTAAAACTATTCAAAAAAATTATCCAATTATTCCTGCAAAAGGAAAGGGTATTTATAGTTTTCAGGCGAAACCAGTGTCTCTTTAATGACGCGTGGAGAAACCCAGCGAAGTAAATTTAATACTGATCCTGCCTTGTCATTCGTGCCGGAAGCACGCGCTCCGCCAAAAGGCTGCTGGCCCACTACCGCGCCTGTTGGTTTATCATTGATATAAAAATTACCCGCAGCGTTCACCAGATGCTCCGTTGCATATTGAATCGCATAACGATCCTGCGCGAAAACGGCACCCGTTAATGCGTAGGGAGAAGTAGAATCGACAATCGGGATAATTTCCTCGAACTTATCTGCATCATATACATAGACAGTAAGAACAGGTCCGAATATCTCGTCGCACATTGTCACATAATCCGGCTTTGCTGCTTTAATAATGGTTGGCTGGACAAAATATCCTTCACTCTTGTCAAACGTTCCCCCTGCAACAATTTCCGCGTCTGTCGGATTACTTTTTACACCTTCTATATAGGAAGCAATTTTATCAAAGGACTTTTCGTCGATAACGGCGTTTACAAAATTGGAAAAATCTTCAACGCCGCCCACTTTGATTTCAGCCAGATCGGCCAGCATATACCCTTTTACTTCTTCCCACAAGTTGGAAGGAATATAAGCACGGGAAGCCGCAGAACATTTTTGTCCCTGGTATTCGAACGCACCACGGATCAATCCCGTTGCCAAAGCTTTTGCATTTGCCGACTTATGCGCCAAAACAAAGTCTTTTCCGCCCGTTTCACCGACAATACGAGGGAAGGTCTTATAAGTTGCTATATTTTCGCCGATCTCCTTCCAGATCGTCTGAAATACCTTTGTACTTCCGGTAAAATGGATCCCGGCAAAATCAGCATGTTTGAAGACAATATCTCCCGCAACAGGACCATCCACCAAAATCATATTGATAACGCCGTCGGGAAGGCCAGCTTCCTTAAACACTTTCATAATCACATTTGCGGCGTATACCTGCGTAAATGCCGGCTTCCAGAGTACCACGTTACCCATCAGCGCAGGCGCCGCCGGAAGATTACCCGCAATCGCAGTAAAATTGAAAGGGGTGATGGCAAAAACGAATCCTTCCAAAGGACGATATTCCATACGATTCCAAACGCCATCCGAAGAAACCGGCTGCTGCTTATAGATATCGGTCAGGAAATTTACATTCAAACGCAGGAAATCGATAATCTCACAGGCTGAATCGATCTCCGCCTGGTATGCGTTCTTCGACTGCCCCAGCATGGTCGCAGCGTTCATTTCAGCACGGTAAGGCCCGGCAATCAAATCCGCTGCTTTAAGAAAAACAGCAGCACGTTGTTCCCAATGCATCGATGCCCACGCCTTTCTCGCCTCAAGTGAAACACCAATGGCCTTTTTTACATCCTCTGCGCTACCTTCATGCAGATATCCAAGTGTATGCTGATGATCGTGCGGCGGCGAAACGCGGTGTTTTTTTTGAGAAAAAATCTCTTCCCCACCAATATATTGCGGAATTTCAATCTGTTTTGATCTCGCTTCTTCAAGCGCTTTTTTCAATTCGCTTCTCTCGGGGCTTCCCGGAGCGTAATTCTTCACGGGCTCATTTCTTAAAGCCGGGACATTAAAAATACCTTGCGACATACTCTTTTATATAAATTTGAAAATAAATCAACCTGTACTTAAAAAAACAACGGTTTTTTAGGGAAGTTCCTCCCCCACTTAACTCCGATTTTACCGGAAGTGATTAATTAAAATAATCCGGTCACAAAATTACTCCGTAAGTACAGAACAGCAAAATCCCGAAAAATATGTTGTTAAAATAATACTTGTTCTGACAAGGCAAGTTATATACTTTTCTCAAATTACATCTGCAATTTGCCTCACACGCAGGTATTTTAGTTAAATTTGTGCGTTTAATGCGCGAACATATTTTATCTATATAATGATATTTTACAGTACCAAGACCAATTCCCTGAAAGCATCCCTGGAAGAAGCCGTATTCAGGAGCCTGCCGCCTGATAATGGGCTTTACATGCCTGAATACATTCCGAGAATTTCAGAAGATTTTTTAAATACAATTGAAAACAGGACTTTCAAGGAAATCGCTGTCGAGGTTACAGCGACGCTTTTGGGAGACGACATTCCACGCGAGGATATTGAAAAAATCATAGAAAGTGCCTATGACTTCGAAGCGCCTGTTTTAAAAATTACGCCAAAAGATTACGTTCTGGAGCTGTTCCACGGTCCTTCTATGGCGTTCAAAGATTTTGGTGCACGCTTCATGGCAGCTGTCATGTCTTACTTTCTGGTAAAATCGAAAAAAGAAATTCAGATCCTTGTCGCAACATCAGGAGACACGGGAGGTGCTGTTGCTCAGGGCTTTTATAAAGTTCCGGGCATTTCGGTTACCATCCTGTATCCAAGCGGAAAAGTAAGTGACATTCAGGAAAAACAGCTTACCACACTTGGACATAATGTAACCGCGCTCGAAATTGACGGAACATTTGATGACTGTCAAAAACTGGTCAAAGAAGCATTTCTTGACAGCGAGTTAACAGAAAAGTTCAATTTGGCTTCTGCAAACTCCATTAACATAGCCAGACTTATTCCCCAATCGTTTTACTTTTTCTCTGCCTATGCACAGCTAAAACACCTGGGAAAACCTCTTGTTTTTTCTGTTCCAAGCGGAAATTTCGGAAATCTAAGTGCAGGACTTCTCGCCTATCGCATGGGACTGCCGGTAGAACATTTTATCGCTTCGACCAATCTTAACAATTCCGTACCGAGATATCTGACAAATGGTGTCTTCGAACCTCATGCTTCTATCGAAACAATTTCCAACGCGATGGATGTCGGTAACCCGAGCAACTTTGTAAGATTGACCCGATTTTTTGGTGACGACTGGAATCTTGTCGTTGAAAAAATATCCGGATATTTTTTTAACGATGAACAAACGCAAAAATCGATGCGTGAAGTTTATGGAAATGCAAATTATGTTCTTTGCCCTCATACCGCCATCGCTTACCGGGGACTTCAGGAATACCGCCAAAATTCAGACGGAAATTTTACCGGCGTTTTTCTTTCCACGGCGCATCCGGCGAAATTTATTGATCTGGTAGAAGAAACTTTGGGAAAACCGGTCGAAATTCCGGAAAGACTTCAATTACTCCTTTCCATTGAAAAAACTTCAATAAAAATGAAACCGTCATTTTCAGACTTTAAGTCACTATTAATGAATCGATTGAAGTAATAATTTAGCGATTTTTAGCGCCTGAGATTTAAATGTATGATATCAATCAGGCAAAGGACCGCAAATTTTAAAACGTAAAAAGGAAAAGGGAAGTCAAAATTGACTTCCCTTTTCCTTTTTAATTTCCTACATCAATTTACAACATCACCTCTTAAAATCCGGAATCGCTTCCGGGACTCGGCGACAAAAATGCTGCCCGGATATTTTTCCATCAGCTCCTGATACAACTTCATCGCTTCATCCTTGTTGTTCAATTTTTCCTGATTCAGTCTTGCCATCTCAAACAAGGCATCGTCGCCAAGAATATCGATACTGAATTTTGAATATAATAATTTCAGAGAAGCCATCGCCTGCTGGTTGCTGTCGAGCTTGACATAAGTCTTTGCCATCAGCCACAAAATTTCGTCCGACAAACTATGCTCCTGGTACTTTTCATAAAGATGTTTCAGTGATTCAATCGCTTCGTACTTCTTATTTTGGAAAAGCAAAAGTTCAACATTTGAATATTCCTTCATCGCAGTTTCCGAACTGTCCAATCCCGTATTGTCCATAATGAGCAGGCTCAGCTCATTGGCGTCATTGGCAATTTCTCTGGAAGTGGCCTTCTTCAAAATGTCCAGCACCTCTTTGGCCAGCGCAAAATCTCCCTTAAAATAATGAAGCTTGGCATTACGCAATTTGGCTTCATAACCCAGTACATCATCCTTCTGTGATTTTTCAACCTGCGAGTAGAGTAGTGACGCTTCCCAGGGTTCTCCCTGCAACAGGTAAATATCGCCCAGATCCAGCTTACATTTATCAACGAACATCTTTTCCTGTTTCCCTGCTTCAATGGCCGTTTGCATGATCTCGATTGCCTTCTTAAAATCGTCGAGATAAAATGCATTCAGTGTCGCCATGTTGCGCAGCGCTTCAATGGTACGGAGGCTTACGCCCAGCTCATCCACAAGCTGCTGATATTGCCCCAGCAATTTCTGAACCTCGTCACGTTTTACCGGATAAGTATTTTTCACCTGCTCTTCCCGCGAAAAAATAGCCATACGACGTGCAACCGGATAGAGCTGCCCCTTTGGATATTCTTTCACCAGGTGATCAAATATGGCGCCTGCATTGACATAATCTTCATTCTGAAGCGCAAGCATGGCCAGGTTATAGAGCCTTGTCCCGTTATGTTTAAAGCGTTTATCAAGCGCCCTCTCCTGAATAAATGCCTTATAGAAATCTTTTTTCTGAACCTGATACCAGATCAGCAGCTCATTATAAAAGCCCTCATTCGGAAATTTTTGGATCTTGTCATACAATACCTTTTCCAGAAGTGCCTGCTCCTTTTCATCTTTCGTGAAATCCTGAAGCATGTTTTGAACGACTTCTATATTCTGATAGCGGGTACCATATGACAACAATTCATCGATCATTTTCTCCGGCTCATTCAAATCCCGGTAGACACTGGCGAGTTCAAGTTGAAAAAGATCATTCCTTTTGGAAACCTCCCGGCCATTCATCAGGGCATTTTTGGCCCATTCAGGTTGTCCTGCTGATCTGAATTCGTCGGCCATATCTCGCTTCAGATCAATTCTTAAGCCAGAAGCAGTCAACGCTTGTTCATTCTTTTTCTCGGCCTCCTGCGCCTTCCCTTGCGCATTCATCAGCACTCCCCAGTATATGTAGTACCATGCAGAATTGAAGGCATCGTTTTTAATCTGCTTTTTGAAAAACTGCTCAGCTTCATTCCAGCTTTTTGTTTTGGTGATGCAGTTCGTGTAATTTTTAAGATACCCTTTGTCAAAACCGGCCTTGAGAAGTGTCGTATAGTAAGTCAGTGCCTTGGAGCAATCATCCTTTTTATAATACTCCTCAGCCATTTCTTTTTCCGTCTGGGCCTGCGCCGCCGCCCCGGCCCCGGAAAGAATTATGTAGATCAATAACCTCTTAAAACCCTTTTTCATAATAGATAAAAAAAATTTCTTTTTTAGTTATTATCATTCTCTAGCACTGTGGATATGTCTATAAGTATGTTTTCCACTATAGATTAACACAGTTATCCACAAAATGTGGATAACTGTTAGGGTTTATCCACTGGAGTTTTTATTTTTGTCCATAATTAAGTTGTTGAGCCACAAGGTAAGAAATTATTTATATACATCGGACTGTTGGTAACTCCACTAAAGGCGCTCAAAAAGTTATACACATTCTCTACAGTGTATTAACGTAGTGTTAACTTCTATTTAGATGTGGATTGTCCACTTTAGATTCAGAACTTGAAATTTATCCACACGAAACAGGGGTTATCCACATAATTGTTAACAAAATTCTGGTATTTACCCACAGATTTTTCGACATATCCACATAGTTATCCACATAAAGTGCATAAGAAATTTTTACTCCTTGAGTGTGGACAAGTCAAAATTGGTGTCATTGATCTCAAAATTCGCTTTGATCAGGAGCTTCTCAGGGAAGTATATGATTTTCTCGGGCTGTTTATTCTCTACAGGCAAACCTGTGTCCCATCTTTTGTTATTATTGGTATCGAGAATGAGCCGTAGGAAATAATTTCCTTGAGGAATGTGCCTGAAGGTGTAAGGCGATGTGTAAATCGACTGAAGCGTTTTATATTCCTGGTCAACCAATTCAATAATGAAATGGGCCGCGCTGTCGGCATTATTCACCGCGCCTCTTAAAATTCCGTAATCATCTTCATTAAGAACAGGATGTTTAACAAGCATTTTTGCCAGCGTATCCCCTTCCACACTGATGAAACTTCCCTTGGGAAACTCCCATTTTATACTGTCTTTGGCGGCCGATTTTCCGCTTATTTTGATCTGATTGTGAAACTTGTTCCAGCTCCATTTAAAGTTGTTCAAGGGCTCTTTAGTGAGACTGTCGGTCACCAGCTGGATCTTTTTATCATCAATAAAGCTTACAGGTTTGCTTAACTGAAGCTCATATTCAAAGATCCTGGCCAGCGGTTTGTTTTGCTGTGGAAGCGTCGTCATAGTAAATGGATCCCGTTGCCGCTCCTTTCCTCGTTGCTGTTGAAACGTGATTTTAATGGTATCCTGAGCAGTGATTCCGAGCGAATCTGTTACGGACATTCGTATGTAAGTGGTGTCCGGATGGGGCTGTACATTGAAGAATTTTAGCTGAAGATTGTTTTCTACGACGTAGGGAATCGTGTCCTTATTCATGAAATGGACATCCACTTTTTCTACTCCCTTGTTAAAAACCACAGTGTAATTATTGACTTTTGGGAGTGTTCGCTGCACCCGGAAAGGGGTATTATCCGAGAGAAAAAGACTCAGATCATAGTTCAAAGAGTCGGATCCTGCGTTAACCGGTTTGCTCAAAAAGCCTATTCTTTCATCCTTGGTATTGTATAAGAGGTTGCGATTTTTGTCGTCAATCGCGAATAGTTTATAGTCTTTTACCTGGGCGTTTTCTATTGTGAAACGGCCGCTGCTGTCGGTTCTTGAGAAATAAAATGGCTTTTGTTTGACGATATTCAGTGTGTCGCTGATGTTATAGAGGCCGACCAAAGCATCGAAAATTGGCTTGTTAGAACGCAGATCTTTTATAGTTCCATAGATGCGTCCGGAGTCTAAGGAGCTGCCGGTGCTGAATACCAACTTAAGGTTTTTGGCCGGATTTTTCTCTGCGTAATCCTTTATGGCGTCACCAAAATTGAGGGTATAGGTGGTGCTGTCCTGGAATTTTTTCTTGAAATTCAGCTCGACTGAAGTGCCTTTTTGCTTGAAGCTATAGGGGTTGTCAGCCTCGGGTGTGATGATAAGTTTTTGGGTGATATTGTCGATTATAACGTACTCGTCAAAGAACAGGGATATCTTGTTATCCTTGAAATTCAGCGTACGGTTTGGGGGATTGCTTTCGATCAAATTTGGGGGGATGATATCCTTTTTTCCACCAGTTGGTGCCACCACCTGGGCACATTTGGTGAGCAGGAAAATGCAAGCGACGAGCAGAAAATACTTCTTAAACATAGCGTAAATAATTAAACAAAAGCCCTCAATACGGCATACTGTATTGAGGGCTTTCAGCGGTTTAACGGATCATTAAATTTTTGAAATGACGTAGATCAGACTGGACGTATTTAAGCCTTCTGACGCGCTCGAATTGCCCTTGATATTGGACATCAGACCCGTCTTGATGCTGTCGAACAGGTCGACTTTTTTCGCCTTGTATTTCGTACTTAGCATGCTGACATAAAAGGAATCGAACCACATCGGATGGATCTTTTCCACCCTCATATCGTGCTTTTTCATCAGCAGAGCCATCGAATCTTTCGTGAAATGATAAAGGTGCCGTGGCACATCATATGCAGCCCAGAAGCGGCTATATCGCGCAGCATCGGGCGACTGAGGATTGGGTACGGCGATGATAATCTTTCCGCCTGGATTAAGGTGCTCAGCCAGCCATTCCACGGTTTCATTAAGCAGATGAACGTGTTCCAGCACGTGCCACATGGTAATAATGTCATACTTCTGCGTGGTCAGTTCGCTGGCATTGATGCTTTCAAATACGTTTTCCCCTACTCTTTTCCCGGCAATTTTCCGGGCTCCTTCGTCGGGTTCTGTACCGGTTGTGACCCAGCCAGCCTCTTTAACAGCCTGTAAGAAGTTACCTGTTCCGCAGCCGATATCAAGCAAGGATCCCTTGCCGGCATGGAGACCTGTGATCAGTTTTATCTTCTGTCCGATCGTATAGTTGCGCACAGAGGTGTAAATTCTGCTCATGATATCTTTGGCCTCGTCATGGTGGGAAATGTATTCCTGGGACTGATAATACGCCCCTATTTCCGCCATGGGAGGTCTCGGATTTGTGAACAGAAAGTAGCACGCATTGCACTGCTGAATCGTGAATTCTTTCTTTGAAACGGTATAATCTTCAACGTTCAGATAATTACTGAAGCTGGTACCTTGACAAACTGGGCAATGAGTTAAAGTTTCTAAAGACATTTATCTTCCAATGAATAGCATGAGCACAGAGATATCTGAAGGACTGACGCCGCTGATCCGCGATGCCTGGCCGATGGTTGAAGGCTTGGTTCTCTTAAGTTTTTCCCGGCCTTCGAAAGACAGTGAGGTAACAACATCATAGTTGAAATTATCGACGATACTGAGGTCCTCAAGACGGTTCATTTTTTCAACCAGCAGTTTTTCCTTTTCAATATAACTGTCGTATTTGACATGGATTTCTGCTTGCTTAATGGTGTCCTCGCCATACTTCTCCAGAAGTGCGTGAATGACGGGACTAAACCCTGTAATTTCGTTTATAGAAACCTGAGGTCTCTTAAGAAGCTGGGTCACTGAAGTCTTTTCACGAATCGGCGCGGAGCCAAGTTCCGCGAGTTTCGGATTGATTTCTTCAGGCTGTAATTTATGACTGGTCAGCTCTGAAATAATCTCTTCAACCTGCTGGACTTTTTGGCGGACGTTGTCGAGACGTGTCTTATCAGCCAAGCCGATTTCAAATCCCTTTTCAGTTAACCGGATATCCGCGTTGTCCTGACGGAGCAGCGTTCTGTATTCGGCGCGGGAAGTGAACATACGATAAGGTTCTTCGGTCCCCTTGTTGATCAGGTCGTCGATGAGCACACCGATATAAGCCTCGGATCTTTTAAGTACGAATGGGGCAAGGTTGTGAACATTCTGGTGCGCGTTGATCCCAGCCATCAGTCCCTGGCAAGCTGCCTCTTCATATCCGGTTGTTCCGTTGATTTGTCCTGCGAAAAACAGATTTTTAATCCGGTGTGTTTCGAGGGTTGACTTCAATTGCGTCGGTGGGAAATAGTCGTACTCGATCGCATAACCGGGACGGAACATTTTCACATTTTCAAACCCCGGGATTTTTCTCAAGGCAGCATACTGAACGTCTTCCGGAAGAGAAGTCGAGAAACCATTTACGTAAACCTCTACAGTGTCCCACCCTTCCGGCTCTACGAAAATCTGGTGGCGATCTTTGTCGGCGAATCGATTGATCTTGTCTTCCACTGAAGGACAGTACCTTGGGCCAAGTCCTTTGATCCTTCCTGAGAACATCGGAGATTTTTCAAATCCGGTCCTGAGAATTTCGTGTACTTCGTTATTCGTGTAGGTTATCCAGCAGCTTCTCTGTTTGCTGAGTTTTGTTGTATTGGTGTAGGAGAACTTCGCCGGGTTTTCATCACCTGGTTGTTCTTCCATTTTCGAGTAATCTAAGGAACGGCCATCGACTCTTGGCGGTGTTCCGGTTTTCATACGGCCGGCTTCGAAACCCAAACTCTTAAGCTGTTCGGTTATTCCGGTCGCGGCTTTCTCTCCAGTTCTTCCTCCGCCAAAATTTTTCTCACCAATGTGGATGAGTCCGTTTAGAAAGGTTCCGTTGGTGAGTACTACAGATTTCGACTTGATCTCAATGCCAAGACTTGTCCTGACCCCGGTGACCTGTTCGCCGTCGAGCAAAATTTCTTTGACGGTGTCCTGCCAGAAATCTACGTTCGGGTTATTCTCAAGAATGCTCCGCCATTCATTGGCGAACATCATCCGGTCACTTTGACAGCGTGGGCTCCACATGGCCGGACCCTTGGATAGGTTAAGCATCCGGAACTGGATCATGGTCTTGTCGCTCACAATTCCTGATTGTCCTCCGAGCGCATCAATCTCTCTCACAATTTGACCTTTGGCAACACCACCCATGGCCGGGTTGCACGACATCTGTGCTATGGTGTGCATATTCATTGTAATGAGTAAAACGGAGGAGCCCATCGTCGCAGCTGCGGCAGCTGCTTCGCAACCGGCATGACCGGCCCCTACTACGATTACGTCATATTCTTGAAACATAGAATTTTAAGTTTTACTAATTTTTGTGTGAAACAGGATTTTTGAAAAATTCAAAAGTGTTCCACGTGGAAATATTTTTAAAAAAACAGAAGACATTCATCTTCTTTCGCCCGCATTTGTGTCTTCAGTTCGTCACTGGTATCGGTGTAATCCATTAAGTGTAAGAGGCCATGGATCAAAACCCGGCGCATTTCAGTCTCAAAATCAGCTCCGAATTCCTCCGCATTTTCTTTTACACGGTCCACGCTCACATAAATATCACCCTCAATTTTCCCTTCTTCTTCACTATTGTCGAAGGTAATTATGTCCGTATAATAGTCGTGATCCAGGTACTGTTTATTGATCTCCAGAAGATATTCATCTGAACAAAAAATATAATTCAAATCACCCAAATCGTAACCCTCTGATTTAGAGATTGTTTTAATCCATTTTGATGTTTTTAATGGAAAGGGAAGTTTGAAATCAATCTCTTCCGAGAAGAATTTTAGCATACTATTTATTCAGAATACACTGTATTTTAATGAGTTATATCAAAAAATCCGTCCGGTTTAATCCTAAACCGAAAAGAAAATTTGGTATAAAGGTAGTAAGTATCTAATTACGATTTAATTAAGCGTCGATTTCGTCTGTGATTTAACCTATTTTAAGAAAACGAAACAATTCTTAAAACAGGCTAAATCAGAACAAAATGTATTAGTAATCAGTTCTTTGACTGGTATCTCCGGAAGTAAGTGTCCACTTCCCGCTTGTAGAATGGTGAAAATGTTGGTGGTATGGTCCGTAGCAGTTCAGTTTGTTTTTCTTTCTCCTGAATGTATTTTTCGAATGCTGCCGGCGGTTGACGCGGCAGTTGCTTAGCCGTTTGCGCTTTGCGTTCCTCGTCCTCATCCTGCTCCTTCATAGCCTCTTCTGCTGATAATAATCGCGTTGTTATCTCTTGGTTACGTTTCTTGAGTTCAGGGGTGATACGTTTATTCACAAGATCGGTTTCACTTTCATCCATTTTATCCATGATGTCCTGAAGCTCCTGTCCCATGGCTTTTCCGGCTTCTGTGCCTTTCTGTGCTTCCATCAGTTCCTGGATCATCTTGCGGATCATCGCCTGCTCAGCAGCCATTTTTACCAGCTGCTCGGAAGAATTTCCCTGTCCTTCCTTGCCTGACCCCAATTGTTTGATTTTTCCGTTCAGCTTTTCCTGCATCTGACCCATGCCCTGTTGCTGACCTTTTTGTTTTCCTTTTTTACCCTTACCCTCCCCTGGCATCGCCATGGCCATTTGCTGCTGCATCTGTTTGAAAACGTCGCTGAGCATGAGCGCCAGGTTATTCATCGAGGTCATCGAGAACTGCTGTTTCGATGTGGCTACACTGATATTACGGTCTTTAATGCTCTTGACACTTTCGTCCATATACTGCTTCATGTCATTCAACTCTCTGGTTATAAACGACTGAATCTGTACCACCCGATTCGCCAAAGCATACAGGCTGTCCTCAACCACCTTCGCGTCATCCTTCAATTTAAGCTGTTGCTGCCCAAGTTTTACAAAACGCGGATCCTGCAAATTAACACCTCTGAAATCTTTCATCAGTTTCTCCTGATCAAAAGATAACGTGATCAGATTTTCAAGAATATCGCGTAATGCATCCATGTCCTCTTCCATTTGCTCCATCTCGGCAGCTTCCATGGCTTCGGACATTGACTGAGACATTTCGCGCATCGATTTCGCGGCCTTTTTCTGTGCCTGTGAAGCTTTGGAATTCTGTTGCTTACTCAGTTGCTCCTTGCTTTCTTTCATTTGCTCAGAGGCGTTTTTTTGCTCCTCTTGCTTGGTGTCTACCGGCTGTTCAAGCTCCTTGCTTAATTCCTCAATTTCTTTGGCATTTTCTTTTGCTTTGTCAAATTCTTCCTGGATTTTCTCCTGCTCACTTTTCAGATCTTCATTTTTACCCTTTTTATCATCAGAATTTTTATTCTTATCGTTTTCCTGCGTTTTATCGGCCAGTTGCTCTTCTTTATCAGCGAGCTTATCAAGCTTATCGACCAGATTTTCCATTTTCTGTTCCATCTGCATCTGCTTGAAGAGTTTCATCGTCCGTTCCAGCTCCTTTTCAAGATTATGCTCCTTGTTTTTAAGTTTGTCGAGCGTGTTGGATAAGCGCTCACTTTTTTTCTGATCCAGTAATTTCTGGAGTTCTTTGTAAAGTTTGTCCGTCTCTTTGTCTGTCAGCTCGGCCATAAGTTTCTGGAGCTGGTTCAGCTTTTGCTGTAATTCCGGACTTTGCTCGCTAAACTGCTTCGACTTTTCATTCATGCTCTGATTCTTCTCCTGAAGCGCCTGCAGTTCTTTGATCAGTTCCTCCCGTTTTTTAAGCACTTCTTCGATCTGCTTTTTCTCCTTAAAATCAAGATCCTTGTTACTTTTCAGACGATCGTCCAACGCGTTCAGGTCTTTTTCCAGACTCTGAGCCTTTTTCATAGCAGACTCAATCTGGTTTTCCGTATTCTGTTCAGATTTCTTGATCTCTGCCTCCAGCTGATCTTTTGATGGCACTGTGAATTGAATAGATCTTGAACGGGCACTTTTTGCGCCGTTTACGCCATCGTTATCCCATACCTGCGCATAATATTCGATCTTGTCGCCTGGAGCGAGTTTAAGACTGTCGACATACCACTGGAAGTAAAAACTTTGTGTATTAACGGTTTTGTTAAAGGGAATCGGAATGGATTTCGGAGCCGATTCTTTCTTTTCATTTTCACGCTGAATGGAATAAAAAAGCTTCAATTGGGAGAACCCGTAGTCATCGCTGATAGAACCGCCCAGAACCAGATAGTTATATAATGTTGTGTCCTGGAAGTTTTCCAGCGACATCACCGGAAACTTGTCCGGGGTCACGTTAATATAATAACCGATCTTGTCTGAATTGGCAGCCTCATCATTTTTCAGCTGGATCTGGTATTGTGACGAACGGCGAACGGAACGTTTGGTAACCTGAAAACCTTCGTCATCATTTTCCGTGGCCTTGTACAAAAGCGAATCTCCTTCGAAGCGGATACCCAGTGATTTCGTGGAAGAAGTATTAAAATTCCATTCGATAGTCGTGCCTTCCGGAACCGACAAATTCCCTACGTTATTTAACCCCTCAGACGGTTTGTGCAGATAGGCCGGATAGTGCAGGTTCACGTCAAATGAGAGCAGCGAGGGCCGCTCAATCACATTAAGTTTGTATTCATCAGAAAAGAAACCGGCAGCTTCAAATGAAAAGGCAGCCTCCCGCTGGATATTTTTAAAGATGTATGAATAATGCTGATTTCCTTCGGGTGTCAGTTTAAACCGGGTTCCGTTCTGTATCAGGTAAACGTCCTTGGGCAAGGCCTCACCTTTCAGGGTCAGTTTTAACGTAAAATCTTCGTTCCGGAATGCTTTCAGGCTTTTATTTTCGAGCTGAAATGAAAACGGCGCATAGGTATAATTCTTTCTGAAATGAATGATCCTGTCTGAACTGGAAGTAAAAAAGGAAGGATTGAAAAGCAAAATTACCGCAATGGCGGTTAACGGGTAAATTGCGTATTTAAGCCATTTTTTGTTTTCATTAAAACGTATGGCATCCGAGAATTTGACAATCAGCAACTGCCCTGATTTTTGCCGTATACTGGCCTCAATAAGGTCCGACTGCGTGCCGGAAAGATTTCGGAGCTGTAAAGTATTTAACAACTTATCACCCACTTCCGGAAAATACTGCCCGATCTGTAACGCCGCATCCTCATCAGAAAGAGGCCTTTTAAGGCCGAGTAAATGAATAAGTGGCTGAACTACCCACTGAAAGAACGAAAATAGCAGAATGGCCAAAAAACCGAAGAACAACGTGCCGCGCACGGCAGAACTGAAACGGCCGAAATATTCCAGTGTGTTGAATAACAGATACACACTCAGAAGCAATGCTGCCGAAAAGATGATTCCTTTCAAAAGTTTATTCTGGTAATACTTTTGCCGGTATTCCTGAATACGAAGGAGTAATCCTTCCATTACTGGTGTAAAAGCCGCCATAGGGTCAGGGATTGTATGGATTACTATGGTAACGATTTAACAAAGTAAAAAGTACGATTTCCTCCGCTGACCATAGAGCCGACTAATATAATCTTTTTTATGCTATTTTGAAAGATTTCAGAGGGAAAGCAGTATTCCCGCACTGGCATAATTGACCCAGTTGAAATTGTAGATTTTGTCATTATCGGCTCCGCCCTCCAAAACCCGGTAACCAAGCTTTACCGCTAGCGACGAATTGATCTGATAACTTGCTCCGGCAAAAACATCCTCGGCCCGCCCCACTTTTGCAGCCAGTGCGTCGCCCTCAACAATGAATCCCCAGCGGTAATTCGGCTTGTAACGGGCATAAAAATTGATGATCGGAACGAATCCCACATTATCATAATGGGTGTCATGAAACTCGCTTTTGAACCGGATATCGGCATCACGGATCTTCGCCGTGAGTCCGGCGCCAACCTGCCATCGGCCCTGCTGAATGAAGTTGTACCGGTAGGTAAGACGGTATGAATTAAATTTATAAAAAACGTCAAGCGGAATGTTTGCCGAAAAATCCTGATTATTGAAATTTACGTTCTGTGTAAAATTCCCCTGATATTTCAGCGTAAGCGGAGCGTAGAGCAGCGAAATATGGTGTCTTTCACCGATGGTATACCCTATTCTGATACGGTAAAAAGCCTTCGACTTGTAATTCAGCTGATCGGATAAATTAACGAGTGTCCCGCCATTATTTGGAATCCTGACTTTGTTATAACTTGTGGATGGGATGATGCCCCCCTCAGCATCGATGCTGAACTGCGCTTTTGAAGTGGTACAGAGGCCGGTAAAGACTACCAGTACCAGAATGCTGTAAGCGATTTTCATAGGTCATAAACAAAAAAACAAACAACCCGCTTGTCGGATTGTTTGCTAAAAAATTGATGCCAGATGTTTTTTGGAAATTGCCTAAGCGTTTACAACCGCAGAAGCAGGATTTTTTATTTCCTGAACAAAATGGCGGATATCATTCTCGAGATCTTTACTTTCTTCCAAAACCCGGATAAATGCGCTTCCGATGATAGCTCCATTGGCGTAGTTGCAGGCTTTTACGTAAGTCGCGTTATCCTTGATCCCAAAACCGATCAGACGCGGATTACGTAAATTCATAGCATTGATACGGTTGAAATAAGACTCCATGTCGGTGCTTACCCCACTTTTTGACCCCGTAACACTGGCCGAGGAAACCGTATAAATAAATCCTTCGCTGGCCTGATCGATCTGACGGATGCGGGCTTCCGAGGTTTGCGGCGTCACAAGGAAAATGTTCAGAATACCATATGCATCGAAAATGGATTTGTATTCATTCAGATAAACATCCATGGGCATATCAGGTAAAATAAGTCCGTCAACCCCCACTTCCGCGCATTTTTTGCAGAAATTTTCAATACCAAACTGCATCACCGGGTTAATATATCCCATGAGCAAAACAGGAATTGTAAGCGTTTCACGAATACCCTGCAATTGTTCAAAAAGTAGTTTTACGGACATGCCATTTTCCAAAGCCTTTTCATTGCTTTTCTGAATGGTCTCTCCGTCAGCCACAGGATCTGAATAGGGCATCCCGATTTCAACAAGGTCTGCGCCGCCTTCCTGTAATGCTGTAAGTATTTTTTTTGTATCATTCAGAGCAGGAAATCCGGCCGTAAAATATACGTTCAGCAGTCCCTGACCTGGCTGATCTGTTGGATTTGTATCAAAAAGATTTACTATTCTGTTCATTCCTGTGTCCAGTAATCAAGCACTAAAACTTTGTCTAAATGTGGTTCCAAAACTTTCACGAACGCCTTATGTTCCGGATGAGGAAGGTAAGCGGCACGGCCTTCTTCGCTATCAAAGGAAACGAAAAACAAGTGGGTGAAACCTTGACTAAGACCTTCTGGGCTGTTGTTTGTTCCCCATTCAAAACCCTTAACCTCTTTAACTTTGGAAGGAAGTTTGCGGAAAGCATCTTCAACTTCTTTTACTTGCGCCGGTGTGGCTGAATCTTTAAATTTAAATAATACGGCGTGACGTAGCATTTTTTTAGCGGCAGGTTTTTTATCCGAATTAGCGTAAGCGATTGTTCCAAAAAGCAGAAAACCGGCCAAAAATAAAGAAATGTATTTCATTTTGAATAGGTTTATTTAGGTTTGATTTAAAAGTTGGGCAATTTATAATTAATAATCCGAATTAGGATGAGCCGGAAATAATTCCGGCGACAAGCTTATAATACCAGTCATTGAAGTTTATACCTATCGAAATACATAAATAAAGATTTTTTATTCCGGTTAAAACGTCGGCGTTATTCGTATACAACTGTATAAAAACAGGGTCTGTTATCGGGAAATCATAATTTGTTTCATTGTACAGAAAATGTAAACGAAGATGCTTTTTGTCCGGGTTATCCGGGTAAGTTTTCTCGGTTATGCCAAACTGGCTGACATTCAGCAACAAGAGTGAATGATCCAGATGCATGATTTCCTGCGTGGAGAGCGCCTTTGCCCAATTCCCGAAAATATAGTAGTGATTATCGCATAAATCGTGCAGCCGGCGACGGTCAAACCGCCCGATGACTTTTAAATCTTCGTCCTTAAAGAAAACATTTTCCGACTGGTAAGATGGTTTGGCTGGGAAGCCGGTCAATTCTATTTCAACGATGTCCAGTAATTTTATATGCGTCACCCAATGCGTGTAAATTTTGCCGTGCTGGGTTTTACATATCGGGCGTATCCATTTCGGGCCATTTATTCCAATGATCGCATCATTGTTATTGTTTAGCTCGATGCCTGCCAGGCACCTTCCCCCTTCTTTGATAGAATTGGCTAAACAGACAAAACGAATTGTCATTTAACCGCAATCAGGTCAAATGGATGATCCGGATGTCGTTTCTTACATGGCGCAAATATTCAGCCAACAGCCTCCGGTGACAACGATCGGGTTGGTGTTCGCTGCATAACAGGCAGTTTTCGTGGAGCTTTTCAATATCCGTTTTCTGCGCGATTTTGCGGATATCCAGCAGGTTCAGGTATTCCGTTTCATATTCCTCCCAGGTCAGTTTGTGGGCTCTGTACCGCGACAAAAGCTCTTTGGTTGGCGCAAAGTCGAGGTTATGTTCGTAGGAAATGTTGCCGATTGTTCTGGCAAAGTATGGAAGGTCGGTCCCTTTCGCGAAACCGGCCAATTGGGAAACATTGTTTATTCTGGTGTCTACGATTTGTTTGATGCCAGAACTCTTTAAAAGATTAAAGAATGTTTCCGCTGGTTTTTCGGTAAAACCAATGGTGTACAGCTTAATCATATTTTTTCTTCTGAATCGTGTGTGTATGGAGAAAATGCGATCTCCTGATTTTTTAAACGGTATGCCACGGTGATTTGATCCTGGATGGAGACATCAGGATCAAATACAGTCGGAACCGGTAATTTTTTGTGGAATTTCTTTAATAACGCCTTTTCAAGCTGCGCATTCGTCAATAGGGTGTTATCCTTGAGAATATGCCGTACGTCGAATCCGAGTTGCTGAAGCGCAACCGATACCATCGAAAAACGGTGGCAGTCAAGCGGTTCGGCTTCGGAGCACATCAGCGCAATGATGAAACCTTTTTCAAAACCCTGAATAACCCTTGTGACACCGCTTTTAAAATCATCCGAATTGCGGACTTTTTCAAAATCTACTTTTGCGTTTTCGTCCAAAAGCGCGGGATCCGTATGTCTGGCGCCAAATTCCCTGGCAAAATGCAGATAAGTAATCCCGTTTTTTTTCAGAAAAGCAGACAACGGCTCCTTGTTAAATTGAGGGTTATAGGCACTGGCCGCAACACTTCTTACATCAATAAGGCAGGTGATTCCGTGTTTTTTTAACAATTCGAGGAAATAATCCGGCGGATGGGTGGAGTGCCCAACCGTAAATAGTGTGTGTGTGTTCATCGTACAATCATTGGTAGTGGTTACAATACGATCATGATTGCGTTGAGTAAAAGCGGATTCTTATGCGGAACAGTTTAGGCATTCGCCTTCATCACTGAATTTCAGGCGGTCGAATTCGCCCAGCTGCTCTTTCAATTCAAGAATTTCGTCTTCAATTTCACATCTTTCAAACAAAGACAATTCTCCTGAATTTACTTTCTTTTCAAGCTCCTGTACTTTCAGGCGCATTTCAAATACTTCCGGTAATGCCAGTGTAGCCATCGTAAATAATGTTTAAGTCAGATATTAATACGAAAAGAATATTAAAAGTAACAATAGGCGGCTATCAGCCAAAGACTGCATGCTCCGTTAAAAAGCCAACATCCGAAAACCGATAGCCGCCTGTTATTATTGAATGTATTTCATATAAGTCGCCATGTCCTTATCTCCCCTTCCGGAAAGATTGATCACCACAGTTTCATTGGCTGTCGCACCCAGACGACCTAAAACCGCCAATGCATGCGACGATTCAAGTGCTGGAATGATTCCTTCCATACGGGTAAGCTCAAAGGCCGCTGTTACGGCTTCTTCGTCCGTAGCGGATAAAAACGTGCCTCTTCCGCTATCGTACAAATATGCGTGCTGAGGACCTATTCCCGGATAATCCAAACCAGCCGAAATAGAATAAGGTTCCACCACCTGGCCATCTTCGGTTTGCATCAGTATCGTACGGCTTCCGTGTAACACGCCTGGTGTTCCCAGGGCAGTTGTGGCTGCCGAATGACCGGAAGTAATACCTTGCCCGGCCGCTTCAACGGCTACGAGTTTGGTTTCCAGATCATCCAGATAATGGTAAAATGCGCCGGCGGCATTACTGCCCCCGCCCACACAGGCTACTACATAATCAGGATTTTCCTTGCCGGTCTGCTCTTTCAGCTGCCATTTTATTTCTTCAGAAATGATAGACTGGAAGCGCGCAACCATATCCGGATAAGGATGTGGCCCCACTACGGAGCCGATGATATAATGCGTATCAACCGGATTGTTGATCCAGTGACGCATGGCCTCATTCGTGGCATCTTTCAGCGTTTTCGACCCGCAGGTGGCAGCTCTTACTTCTGCGCCCAGCATTTTCATACGGGCCACATTGGGTGCCTGGCGTTCGATATCCAGCTCGCCCATGTACACAATACACTCGATATTCATCAAAGCGCAAACGGTAGCAGTAGCCACACCATGCTGTCCGGCACCGGTTTCTGCGACAACGCGTTTTTTGCCAAGTTTTTGGGCCAGTAAAATCTGCCCGATGGTATTGTTGACCTTATGGGCCCCGGTATGGCAAAGATCTTCTCTTTTCAGAAATATATTGGTCCCGTACTTTTCAGAAAGCCTGTTGGCGCGGTAGAGCGGCGTAGGGCGACCGACATAGTTTTTAAGCAAGTCGTCATACTCCTTCTTGAAGGAAGGTTCTGAAATAATCTGAAGGTAATTTTCACGCAATTCCTCGACATTAGGATAAAGCATTTCTGGTATAAATGCGCCTCCGAATGTTCCGTAATATCCCTGGCTGCTGGCCTGGTAAGAATTCTTTTCTTGTACTGCTTCCATAAGTTTATGCTTCTGCCTGCTCTCCTTTTTTTACTCTGACCTTATCGAAAAGCGTCGTCAGTTTTGAAATGTCTTTAACGCCTGGTTCGGTTTCAAACATGCTGTTGACGTCTATTCCGTAAATAGGCATGGTTTTCGACAGGGCGATTACTTCATCTATATTGTCCAGCCCGACACCTCCGCTGAGGAAAAAAGGCTTTTCGTTATCGTATTTTTTCAAAAGACTCCAGTCAAAAGCCTTTCCGTTCCCTCCTGGGTTGTCTCCTTTTGTATCAAACAAAAACATATCGCAGAACGACTTGTAATTGTTCAGCATGGCAAAGTTAAACTGGTCGTGCATAGAGAACGCCTTGATGATATTTACACCTTTCTGACGAATACTGCGACACATATCCGGCAACTCATTACCATGCAGCTGAGCATATTGAAGGTCATATTTTTTAACAGTATCCAGGATATACCCCGGACTTGCATTAACAAAAACGCCAACTTTTTTGATGGTGTTCGGTATACTTTTGACAAACTCCGGATCCAGTTCGCTGCCGACGAAACGGGGAGATTTCTCCGAAAATATAAATCCGATAAAATTTGGCTGCAATTCTATCAACGCTTCGATGTTGCCTTGCTGGCGCATTCCGCAAACTTTAACTTTCATATAACGTGAGGGTTTCTGTTAGCTAATTGTGACAAATTATTTTGCAGAGCCACCAGCGCTGCTCCCGGGTTTGTTGTTTTCATGAATGTTTCTCCTATCAAAAATCCTTTGTATCCATAAGAAAATAATTCGATGATCGTTTCAGCGTCGCTTAATCCGCTTTCGGATATTTTCACAAAAGAATCCGGAATTTGAGCGCTAAGCTCGATGGATGTCTGAATGGAAGTCTCAAATGTTTTAAGGTTCCGGTTATTGACACCAACGATATCAACTGTATCACACAAACTCTGTGCCAATTCTTCTGCATTATGAACTTCCAGCAGCACTTCCAGTCCAAGATCTCTGGCTTTTTCGCTAAGTGTCTTTACCTCAGATGGTTCAAGGCAAGCCGCTATCAAAAGAATTATATCTGCACCGATTGATTTAGCTTCAAAAAGCTGGTATTCATCCACGATGAAATCTTTCCTTAGCATCGGAATCTGTGGATTGGCATTTCTGGCTCTCAAAAAGTCATCAAAAGAACCACCGAAAAAATCGATATCGGTTAAAACAGAAAGTGCCGCCGCGCCTGCTGCTACATAATCCGCTGTAACAACCTCCGGGGTAACATCCCCGTTAATTACCCCCTTGGAAGGAGATTTTCTTTTGAATTCCGAAATAATACGAGGCGAAGAAGTGCTTCTTAAAACATCAGTCAGGGAAGTTGAGGTACGTGAAAACAATTCCTCTTTTTCCAGGTCTGCAATGCTTTTAATCTGTTTAGCTAATGCAACTTCGACTCTTTTACGCGCAACAATTTTTTCTAATATATTCATTTAGCTTCCCTTTTATGCTTTAACATCCACTCGTAGATGTTGTATGTATCGTTTTTCTCGTAGAGCCACTGGATCCCGTGTCCGTCATTTTCCAGTACCGTAAAGGTTGTATTTCCTTTACAATCCCGCAGCTTATTTACCTTTTCTTCGGTTTCTGCGATTGGCACAATCTCGTCCAGTTTCCCATGAAACGTCCAGGTTGGTATATGACGGATATTGCAAATATTTGTAACATCGCTGTTCCATGCACACAAAGGCACCAATGCGGCAAATTTATCCGGATATTTTTTGGCAATTTCGAAAGTTCCGCCGCCTCCCATGCTTATGCCCGTGAGATATACCCTGTCAGGATCGATCCGGTATTTGGTATTTAAATCAACAAATAAAGAGTCAAACCAGTTTTCCGACGACCAGTCGGTAACACCATCAGGGCACTGGGGTGAGGCTATTATGAATTCAAAATCTTTCCCTTTTTCAACCAGCTGAGGTAATCCGTAGGTTTTAAGCTTGTTTAAATCATGGCCGCGCTGTGATCCGCCATGCAGGTAAATAACCAGCGGATAGCTCTTTTTTGCGGCATTATATTCTTTTGGGAGATACAACAGATAGTTATATTTTTTCTTTTCCGTGCGCGTATTTTCGGATGGATCAGAGCCGATGTTTTTCGCACTTGTCTTTGAAAAAAAGCAAGCAATAACAAGTGCAAAAAAACAAATCAGTCCAAAACGTCTTATCATCTCTTAATCTTTGAAAATATCAGCAACGTTTAGTTTAAAATCAGGGAAAATATGACTTGCGATAACATCCTCCAAAGCGAAAGGATGCAACCCGATATATTTTCCTTCTGTATTCAACACGTAAATAAAAATAACATCATTGGCAGGATCGGCAAGCCAGTATTCCTTGACCCCGTTTGCTTCATAAACCTCAAATTTGTTCTTCATTTCAATTTGAGAATTTCCCGGAGAAAGAATTTCGATAATCCAATCTGGTGCACCTATACAACCTTTTTCGTCCAGTTTGGTGTCATCACAGACCACACAGATGTCCGGCTGGACTACTGTATAAATTTTACTGGTATTGTCGCTTCTTCTAGGCGTTAATCGAACGTCAAATGGTGCATGATAAACCTGGCATACTTTATCATCCAGAAAGTTGAATAATGCGGCGTGAAAACGACCGGAAATCCGCTGATGCCGGCGGGCCGGGGCCGGTGACATCTTAAATATTTTTCCCTTGATCAACTCCACGCGCTCTTCGAACTGCCATTTTAGATAATCGGCATAGCTGTATGTCGCATTTAAATCGAGTTGATCCAGGTTTGTTATCATGCTGCTGTCAGTTTTTTGAAACTCTGCAGGGCCTTTTTGCTTTCAAGGGATTCACGGGCAGTTTCAACGGCATCAAGTAATGATAATTTTGGATTGGCACAGTGAAGCGCCAATGCTGAATTAGCCAGTACAGCCTGTTTTTGGGCTGAGGTAGCTTCATCATTTAATACATTCATAAAAATTTTGGCAGAAGCTTCAACGGTTTCTCCGCCGGAAAGTTCGGAGGCGCGCAACGTGTCCAACCCGAGGAGGGAAGGAGTCAGAACTTGCTCTGTATGAGCTGTTATGATTTTGAATGCACCTGTTAATGACACTTCATCGTAACCGTCTAGGGCGTGAACAACCAGAAACTGTTTATCAGTCTGTTGGTAAAGATAAGCAAAAAGTCGGGCTAATTCAAGACTAAAAACACCAACAAGCTGCTTTCCCGGCGAGGCCGGATTTACCATAGGTCCGAGCATGTTGAAGAATGTTTTTATACCCAGTTCCCTGCGAACAGGCGCCACGTTTTTCATAGCCGGGTGAAAAAGCGGCGCGTGCAGGAAACAAACCCCTGCTTCGTCGATCTGACGTTCCAGAATCGATTTATCATTGGTGAATTTAGCACCAAGAAATTCTAAAACCGTAGAAGAGCCACACAACGACGAGACACCGTGATTACCATGTTTGGCGACGCGCTGACCGGCGCCGGCAACGACAAAACAGGATAATGTCGAGATATTGAAGGTATCCTTGCCATCACCGCCCGTACCGCAGACGTCGATTGGATCATAGGCAGAAAGATCTACTTTCAGGCACATTTCCAGCATGGCGTCGCGGAAACCTTCCAGTTCTTCAACGGTGATACTGCGCATGGCGTAAACCGTCAGAAAAGAGGCTATTTCGGAATTGGAATATTGACCGGAGCTGATACCGATCAGAATTTCTTTGGCTTGTTCTTTACTTAATACTTTGTATTCAAATAAATGTCCGAGAATGTTTTTCATGGTGCTAAAAATCCATAGGTGGCGTTTGCCTTGTTATTTAGAGAAAGATTAAAGGGATTACAGGTTTAACCAGTTTTGCAGCATTGCTTTTCCATGATCAGTCAATACGGACTCCGGATGGAATTGAACGCCTTTAACGTCGTAGGTCTTATGCGAAAGCGCCATGACCCTTCCCGCTTCATCCAACGCTGTGATCGTCAGGTGATCGGTAAAAGTTTCAGGCACAACGGTCCAGGAGTGGTATCTTCCGACCTGAATTTCGGACGGAAGGCCCTGAAAAATACGATCGGTTGGATCCGTTACAATGGCTTTGTCGCTTATTCCGTGCAGTACGTCCGTCATATTTTCCAGACTGGCGCCATAAACTTCGCCGATAGCCTGATGGCCAAGGCAAATTCCTAAAATGCTTTTCGTAGGGCCATATTGACGAATCAGATCCTGCATAATACCAGCTTCCGATGGAATACCGGGCCCGGGTGAAAGAAGGATTTTATCATATTGATCAACTTCTTCCAGCGTAATTTTATCGTTCCTGAAAATGTCTACATGGCCGTGAAGCTCGCGGAGTATGTAAACCAGGTTATAGGTAAAAGAATCGTAGTTATCTAAAACAAGTATTTTCATGTTCTTATAGCGATCGGCTTCCGGCGGTCGGCTTTGGCCGTATTCTGGTTAGTGTAATAGGTTATGTAAAAAGTACTCCGTATCTGATTTTGGTTAAACGGCAACGTTGTAATCGAGCATCAGCTCATCGCCAGGTTTGCCCCGGATACCCCAGTTGTGCAGAGGTGTTTCGGTCAGTGTTATTTCAATGTCGTTGGGAAAGATGCCTAATTCGCGCTCAAAACGATCGAAAATGAATTGATACAATGTTTTCTTGGCAGCTACGGAACGTCCTTCAAACAGTGAAATTTCGATGATCGTGTACTGGCTGCTTCTTCCTTCCGGATAGAAAAAGTCTTCGTGATCCAGGTAGAAAAAACGTTGCGCACGTTTGTTTTCGGGATATTGGAAAGCATCGACGACACAACCATGCAAGGTGTCAGAAACCTGTGTACGGATCGGCATCAAATGTTCTTTCAAGCCATAAATTTTTATCTGTCCCATAGCCCTGTTGATATTGTCCGTCAGATTTCTTCAGCTACATCAATTGCTTTACGTAACGCAGCCAGCTTGCTATTAATTTCCTGTAACTCGCTTTCTACATTTGACTTGGCTACAACGCCCATTCCGGCACGGTAAAACAGTGTATTATCCTTGCTTAAAAAAGTACGGATGGCGATAGCATGGTTGAAATCGCCGTTGAAATCCATAAAGCCGATGGCTCCGCCGTAAATGCTGCGGTTGCTGGTTTCCATCTGATCGATCAGTTTCATCGCGTTGTGTTTCGGAGCTCCTGAAAGTGTACCGGCAGGGAAGGTGTCGGCAACGAGCTGTAACGGATTCACGCCGTCGTTCATCTTCCCGACCACTTTTGATACCAGGTGAATAACGTGAGAGTAATACTGGACCTCTTTGTAATTCGTAACTTTTACGGCGTCGCAGCTGCGGCTCAGGTCATTTCGTGCCAGATCGACGAGCATTACGTGCTCAGCGGTCTCTTTCGGGTCGTTAAGGAGTTGTTGTGCCGCTTCTGCATCCGCCTGATCGTCTCCGGTCCTGCGGAAAGTACCTGCGATCGGATGGATTTCTGCCTGGCCATTTTTAATAAATATCTGTTTTTCGGGTGAAGAACCGAATATTTTATAATTGCCGTAGTCGAAGTAAAAAAGATAGGGAGAAGGGTTGATAGAACGGAGTGCGCGGTACACATTGAATTCGTCTCCCTGAAAATCTCTGCTGAAACGACGGGAAGGCACGATCTGGAATACATCTCCACGCAGACAGTGATCAATTCCCTTCTGAATAACGCCTCTCATTTCGTCATCAGTAACATTTGAGCTTTCGTCAGACGTTATTTTAAAGTCGTACTGCGGGAAATTCCTGTTTTTAATGAGCGCCTCAATCTGATCCAGTCCGCTTTCTTCGCTAGTCTCCCCGTATTGATGTTCAAAAATGTATAATTCGTTCTTGAAATGGTTAATGGCGATCACGTAGCGGTAAACTTGGTAAAAAATCTGGTCGATTTCAGTTTCAGCGTTTGTCGGCTGGATGTCTATATCTTCAAAATACGTTACCGCATCGTAGGTCATGTGGCCAAACAGCCCGTTTGTTATAAAGGGAAACCCGCTTTTCTCCGAAACGAAGCTCTGCGCATAGCCATATAGGGCCTGTACGGCGTCTTTACGTTTGGCGAGGGTAAATGTCTCATTCGTGCCGTCAGGGTATTTCTGCGTAACGATATCGTTATTTAGTTTAAACGAAGAAACAGGATCGCAGCAAATGTATGTAAATGAGTTTTCGTTGCCATGATAGTCCGAACTTTCGAGCAGTATTGTATTGACAAAACGGTCGCGAAGTTTCAGATAAATAGAAACCGGGGTTAATGTATCGGCCAGCAGCTTTTTGTGCCGGGTGGTGATAGCGTAAGTTTTGGTTAAAGAGGACATATTTTTCATTTGAATAGAGATATAACAAAAAAGCGGCTAGCTGTCAGATGAACAGCTAGCCGCTTGGAAAGTATATAATAGATCTTATACTACACAATAGAGCTTACTCGTCCATCTTATTAAGACGTGCGCGCCACCACCATGTAATATTTGAAGTAATTGTCATGTTTTTAACTCCGACAGATTTAGTCTATACAAATATATTAAAAAGGAGTTGAGTCTTGCAATAGTTACATAAAATAAACTTTCTTACGTATCAAAATTTCTATGTTGGAAGGCCATTGGAGCGGAGATGAATATCCCCCAAACAAAAAAATCCCATCTTCTATAAAGATGGGATTAGTATAATAGTATTGTGGCGGCTACCTACTTTACCAGGTTTGACCCAAGTATCATCGGCGGTTCCGGGCTTAACTTCTCTGTTC
>NZ_JAMXKF010000017.1 GCF_024220585.1 Dyadobacter diqingensis | reverse complement strand
CCAAACCCTGAAAGGGTGACACAAAATTGCAATAATCGGGCTTTTTTCAACAAGGACCCGGCGATAACCATAATCCACAATAACGCCGTCGCAGGAGCCATTCCAATCCCAAAGAGATGACAGTGTGATAGAAAATCAAGAATCCGGCCGATCCCAAACCCTGAAAGGGTAACACAAAATTGCAACAAACTGCTTCCTGCATCGTTAAATTTCGCCGATCTTTTCCTTATCTGTGTATCCAACATAACTGGCGATTAAAATCCAACTTCCATTCCCGTATGAAACAATCCACTTTATTCAATTCAATAACAACCGCGGCCTTATCTCTCTTTTTTCCAATTATTCTTTCTGCACAAATCATGGACAAAAACTCAATTGCTGCGCCGGGAGCTCAGGTTGAAAAACTGGGTGAAGGGTATAAATTCACGGAAGGACCTGTCGCTGATGCAAAGGGAAATGTTTTTTTCACAGATCAACCCAACAACAAAATCATTCGCTGGGATGCCGAAACTAGCCAGTTCAGCACTTTTTCCGACAAAGCGGGTCGGGCGAACGGCATGTATTTTGACAAAAAGGGAAACCTTGTTGCTTGTTCCGATGAAGATAACCAGGTCTGGTCCTTTGACAAAAAAGGCAATCCGACTGTTTTGGTAAAGGAATACGACGGAAAACTGCTGAATGGCCCGAATGACCTGTGGATAGATCCCAAAGGCGGCATGTACCTGACCGACCCGCTATATCCAAGAGATTATTGGAAACGTGACCCAAAAATGCAGCAGGACGGCGAGCATGTATATTATCTTAGTCCCGGCAGCAAAGCGCTGGTGCGTGTGGATGATAAGCTCAAAAAACCAAACGGGATCATCGGCACGGCTGACGGCAAAAAACTCTATGTGGCAGACATCGGCGCCAATAAGACTTATCTGTATGACATAGCCAAAGATGGCTCGCTGACCAATAAAATACTTTTCGTATCCAAAGGCTCCGATGGCATGATTCTCGACAACGAGGGGAATTTATATCTGACTGGCGACGGCGTAACTGTTTTTGATAAAACGGGTGAGAAAATCGCTCATTTCCCCATCAGCAAAGGCTGGACGGCCAACCTGTGTTTCGGTGGGAAAAACCGTGATTTACTTTTTATAACGTCCGAAACTGCGGTTTATGGAATAAAAATGCGGGTAAAAGGTGTTAAGTAAAATATTGATCAGTACATTTCGCTGAACAATATTTGAAACGATCCCAGTTACAGACCTCACTTATTATCCGATATGATTTCCACAGCGCAAGAAAACGTCTCAACATCAACCGATACCAATCCTTTTTTTTCAGCATATACAACACCTTTTCAGGTTCCGCCTTTTGATAAGGTTCAAGCGGAGCATTTTATGCCCGCTTTCGAGGAGGGTATGAAACAGCAGGAAAATGTCATTGCTCAAATTTGTACGGCCACTTCCGCTCCTACCTTTGAAAATACGGTGGAAGCTCTGGAGACAAGCGGTGAGCTTTTGACAAAAGTTTGTGCGGTATTTTTCAATCTGGTGTCAGCCAATACCTCACCTGAAATCGAAAAAATTTCACAAATCATTGCGCCAAAACTCTCAGGTCATGGTGATGATATCTATTTGAACGCCGTTTTGTTTGAAAAAATAAAAAAACTGAATGACATCCAGAGCACTTTAAATCTTACTCCGGAACAAAGTCGTTTATTGGAAAAAACATATAAAGCCTTTGTCAGAAGCGGCGCAAATCTTGACGCAGAGCAGCAGATTAAAATGCGGGAGATCAATAAAGAACTTTCGTTGCTGACCGTACAGTTTGGACAAAACCTGCTGGCCGAAACAAATCTGTTTGAACTTATTGTCGACAACGAAGCCGATTTATCGGGGTTATCCCCTTCTTTCAAAGCCGCCGCTGTGCAATCTGCGAAGGAAGCCGGGAAGGAAGGTTCATGGCGGTTTACACTCCATAACCCGAGTGTGATGCCATTTTTACAATATGCCGAGAACAGACTGTTACGCGAAAAAATATTTACGGCCTATATCAACCGCTGCAATCATGGCGACGAGCGGGACAATAAAGAAATTGTCGCACGTATTGCCACGTTACGGGCCGAAAGAGCACAATTGCTGGGTTATCAGACCCACGCCGGTTTTATTTTAGAGGAAAGCATGGCCAAAACACCTGATCAGGCTTATGATCTGCTCAACCGGCTTTGGAAAGCTGCGTTACCGGTAGCCAAATTTGAGGCCGGCGAAATGCAGAAAGTTATGGATAAAGAAGCAACAGGCGGTGTGCTCGAAGCCTGGGACTGGTCATTTTATGCGGACAAGGTTCGCAAGGAAAAATACAATTACGACGCGGAGCAACTTCGTCCGTATTTCAAGCTTGAAAATGTGCGTGACGGTATTTTTGCTGTCGCGCAAAAACTGTATGGTTTGACATTTACCGAAGTCACAGCGATCCCCAAATATCATCCTGATGTGACGGGCTATGAGGTAAAAGAAGCGGATGGAACACATACCGGAATTTTTTACATGGATTTCCACGCACGCACCTCCAAACGTGGCGGAGCCTGGATGACATCCTATCGCAAGCAATCGCAAAAAGATGGAAAGGCCATTTCTCCGATCGTTTCCAATGTTTGTAATTTTGCAAAACCGACGGGAAATGAACCGGTATTGCTAACGCCGGATGAGGTGGAAACACTTTTCCACGAATTCGGACATGCGCTGCATGGCTTGTTGTCAAATGTAAAATATGAAACGTTGTCAGGAACTTCTGTCCCCCGGGATTTTGTAGAGCTGCCTTCGCAGATCATGGAACATTGGGCCTTCGAGCCTGAGGTATTAGCACTTTATGCCAGACATTATGAAACCGGTGAGGTAATCCCTGCCGATCTGGTTGAAAAAATGAAAAATGCCTCAAAATTCAATCAGGGATTTGGGACCGTTGAATATCTGGCGGCATCCTTTCTGGATATGAGTTTCCACACCGTAGAAGCCGGTCAGCCGATCGACACTACCACTTTTGAAAAACAGCAAATGGTAGATTTGGGATTGATCAGTCAAATTCCGCCAAGATACAGAAGCACTTACTTCCAGCATATTTTCTCCGGCGGGTACTCTGCCGGCTATTACAGTTATATCTGGTCGGAGGTACTGGACAGCGATGGTTTTGCAGCGTTCAAAGAAACCGGTGATATTTTTGACCCGTCAACCGCAGCATCTTTCCGAAAAAACATTCTGGCCAAAGGCGGAACCGAAGAACCTATGACCTTATACAAGGCCTTCCGCGGAAGAGAACCGGAAGTCAAATACCTGCTTGAAAATCGGGGACTGGATAAGGCTGTTTAGTTCTTCAATTTCCCTGTCTCGTAAACTAAAGGTATTCACTTAATCGTGGATACCTTTAGTTTTTATAAGACAACATTCTTCACTCAAAACCATGCACTTATATTGCAAAATATCTCCTATCAGCAAGGTATAAGCAAGAGCAATATCTACAATTAAAGTAGATATATTTCTACGCGATTGACAGTTGGCGATTTTCTAGATTTGTGAATGAACATAGTTCAGTTATTATTATTTCATTACTCACGTTTTAGAAGCCCACCGTATGAACACAACTGACCGCACCTCAAAAACCACCGGACTATCTTTTGAACGTTACTACACCGTTGATGACGCCAGTGTCTTTGATTTATTTGATTACGAACGCAGAAGATCAGTGATACGCAATCCAAATGGAGAATTGATATTTGAAATGCGTGATGTAGAGGTTCCTTGTCATTGGTCACAAATTGCAACGGATATTCTCGCTCAACAATATTTTAGAAAGACGGGAGTACCGCAACCCAATGGTACACTGGGAGGTGAAACATCCATCCGGCAGGTAGCACACCGACTGGCTGATTGCTGGCGTTTCTGGGGTTTGAAACACCATTATTTTGCAGGTAAAAAAGATGCACAGATTTTTTACGACGAAATAGTTTACAGTATACTTAAACAATGCTGTGTTCCCAATTCCCCACAATGGTATAACACCGGCCTGTATCAAAGCTACGGGATAACCGGAGAACCGCAAGGCCATTTTTTTGTTGATCCTGGTACAGAAAAACTGGAAAAATCTCAAAACGCATATGAGCATCCTCAGCCACACGCTTGTTTCATTTTGAGCGTTGACGATGACCTTGTCAATGAAGGTGGCATCATGGATCTCTGGATAAAAGAGGCCAGGCTTTTTAAATACGGCGGCGGTGTAGGCACCAATTACTCCAATATAAGAGCCAAAGGCGAAACAATAAACGGAGGCGGGAATACAAGTGGCTTACTGAGTTTTTTAAAAATCGGCGACCGCGCAGTTGAAGCAATTAAAAGCGGCGGTACCACCCGCAGGGCAGCCAAAATGGTTTGTCTTGATATAGATCACCCTGAGGTGTTGGACTTTATAGACTGGAAGGTTAAAGAGGAACAAAAGGCGGCTGTGTTGATAGCGGCGGGTTATCCAGCGGATTACAATGGTGAGGCCTATAAAACAGTGTCTGGCCAAAGCTCAAATAACTCTGTCAGGATACCCAATGAATTTTTTAACAGATTATTAAACAACCAGAATTGGGACCTTACTGCCAGAACCGACGGGCGGATCATGAACAGCCTTCCGGCAAAAGATATCTGGGACAAAATTGCCTACGCTGCCTGGCATTGTGCAGATCCCGGAATACAATTCAACACGACAATCAATGAGTGGCATACCTGTCCGAATGGCGGACCGATAAGGGGATCAAATTCATGCAGCGAATTTATGTTTCTGGATAATACCGCCTGCAACCTTGCGTCACTTAATTTACTACATTTCCATGATGAGGAAACAGGTAAATTTGATGTAAAAGGCTTCGAATACATGTCGCGGCTATGGACGATTGTGTTAGAAATATCCGTCTTAATGGGACAATACCCGTCTTCAAAAGTAGCCCAATTGAGTTTTGATTACCGTACGCTTGGTTTGGGGTACGCCAATCTGGGTTCATTGCTTATGGTGAACGGGATTGCTTACGACAGTGAAAAGGGACGTTCCATCACCGCTTCCATTACCGCCATCATGAGTGGCATCGCTTACAAAACATCTGCGGAGATGGCTAGGCACCTGGGGCCGTTCGCAAAATATTATGCAAATAAATCAGCAATGCTAAGGGTCATACGAAATCACCGTGCGGCAGCATATAACGCAGGAACTGCCTACGAAAATCTGGAAATACTTCCGATGGGCATCAATCCGGAACATTGCCCGGATTATCTCTTATCAGCCGCCACCAATGCCTGGGATGCAGCCCTTGCTATGGGAGAAAAATATGGTTACCGTAATGCACAGGTTTCCGTTATTGCGCCAACCGGCACCATTGGCCTTGTAATGGATTGTGACACAACGGGCATAGAACCTGATTTTGCTTTGGTTAAATTCAAAAAATTATCGACTGGCGGTTACTTCAAAATTATTAATCAGTCTATACCCTCGGCATTAAAAAACTTAGGTTACGCCAAACATGAAATTAATTCTATCATAAATTATACCAAAGGCTATGGCAGCCTTTCCGATGCTCCATTCATCAACCATACCACTTTGTTAGATAAAGGATTTAACAAAACTGATTTAATAACGCTGGGCAAGGCAGTGACTTCCGCATTTGAAATCGGTTTTGCATTTAACGCTTATACACTTGGTGAAGATTGCATGAAAAGACTTGGTTTTTCGCCAAACGAATATTTTGACAAAGATTTCAATTTACTGGAAAAATTAGGTTTTAAAGAGATGGAGATTGATTTAGCCAACGATCACGCATGTGGAACAATGACACTCGAAGGAGCTCCATACCTGAAAGCTGAACATTTGCCAATTTTTGACTGTGCTAACAAATGTGGCAGCAAAGGAACGCGGTATATACATGCACATGGACATATCCGCATGATGGCCGCAGCGCAGCCTTTTGTCAGTGGTGCAATTTCAAAAACGGTTAATCTGCCCCACGAGGCAACAATGGAAGAAGTGAAAGAAAGCTATTTTCTCAGTTGGCAGCTAGGGACCAAAGCATGTGCTTTATATCGGGATAACTGCAAAATGAGTCAGCCACTGAGTGGCAAAACCAAGAAATTAAAAAAAGAAAGTATTGAAACCATCTCTTAACTTAGCAAAAAAAGCACTCAAAAATTTGACCGTTTTGGGATGACAAATTCAATCACAGTTTTACAATTTGATTCGAAATAATAATGGGAAGTTTTATCGAAATTAACGATACACTACAAATCACAGCAGAACAGGGGTTTCCAGCCGACATACTCAACCTTGAAAAACACTTGAAAACGCCGGTAACACTGGATGATGTGAAAGGGAAAGTTTTCCATTTCTATAAAAAAGACAGCGCAAGAATATTTCACCTGGACCCTGTACGCGTATTTTTAGTCCAGAGTATCAACGGGAAGTGGCTGATCTGGGGCAAGGCATTGATACAGTCGCAAACCATAGAAAAACAATTGGATGAGTCCGGACAATGGATTGACGGGAAATGGCAAACCAGCGGTACTTACATTATTTCAGAGATATACGAGCCTGCCTATCAGGAACTTTTCACAAAACGGGAATCCGTGCCTGGTAAGAGCTATTTATGAATAAAATACAATCCGCATGGACTTGTCCTCTCCGTTCAAGTCCGTGCGGATAACTTGCTTAAAATACACTCAGAACCTTTACTTCTGCCAAAATCTCCTGCCTTCGGAATACCTTTTCCTCACCGGAACACCTCCGCATAATACCAAAAACGACTTTCTTCAAGGCTTATATTTAGCTATGAAATTTTTATACTATATTCAGCAATAGGACGTTACAAAAGTCAACCAGCTCGCTAACTATGCGTATAATTTTTACCCTATTTTTCATATTATACACACTTACAGTTAGCGCGCAGGAACGTATAACCATCAGCGGCTTTGTCAAAGAACAGGGCAGCCAGGAGCAGCTTCCGGGTGTGAATGTGTACATTCCCGATACGCCTTATGGCACAGTTACCAATACCTATGGCTTCTATTCACTGACACTTCCCGTTGCAGATTCTGCTTTGATCGTTTACTCTTTTGTAGGTTACGAGAAGACGGAGCGAAAGATCAGTCTGAGGAAAAATGCGGAACTCAACATTTTACTGACGACCATCAATCAGTTGGACGAAGTAGTGGTTTCCTCCCGCCGGCAGGAGGACTATGTCAGCCGTTCAGCGCAGATGAGCCAGATTGAGATCCCCATTCAGCAGATCAAGAAAATACCTGCCTTTTTTGGCGAAAAGGATGTCCTGAAAGTTTTACAGCTGATGCCGGGAGTGCAAAAAGGCACAGAAGGGCAAACGGGGTTGTATGTGCGCGGCGGTGGCCCGGACCAGAACCTCATCATTCTGGACGATGCTGTGGTGTACAATGCGAACCACCTTTTCGGCTTTTTCTCCATTTTTAACAGTGATGCGCTCAAAAGTGTGGAACTCACCAAGGGCGGGTTTCCGGCAAGATATGGCGGACGGTTATCCTCTGTGTTAGAAATGAATATGAAAGAAGGAAGTAAAGATGCCTTACACGGCGAAGGAGGTATTGGCGTTATTTCATCAAGACTGACGCTTGAAGGGCCTATTTCCAAAGGAAAATCATCATTTTTAATATCAGGGAGACGCACTTATATTGACATCCTGGCGGCTCCGCTGATCGCCCGAAACCAGCGCGGCGCGGATGAACAGGTAAAACCCGGCTATTACTTTTACGATCTCAATGCAAAAATCAATTACGATCTGGGCGCGAGAGACAAGGTGTATTTAAGCGGATATTTTGGCCACGACAAGTTTTACGCCAATGAAACCGGCAACAATGACGAATCCCGCGCAGGCCTCGACTGGGGAAACAAAACGGCAACGCTCCGATGGAATCATTTGCTAAATCAGAAGCTATTTGTCAATACCTCGTTCATTTACAGCAATTTCAATTTCGGAGTCTCCAATTATAGCAAAGACCTCAACACAGATGGCAGTGTTCAGGATGAATTCAGCCTGCGTTACACATCCAAAATCCGCGACTGGGGCATCAAAACAGATCTGGATTTTTATCCCTCACCCAAACATGCTGTAAAATTCGGAGCCCAGGCCACGTTTCACCGCTTTATTCCCTCCGCCCTTGCTATTCAGGGTTCTTTCATTGACGAATCCATAGAAAGGTCGGTTAAGCCGGTCAATACACTCGAAAGCGGGATTTATATTGAAGATACCTGGCAGGCGGCCGATGCGCTGAAAATGAATGCTGGGTTAAGGATAAGTTCCTTCCAGACTGCCTCAAAAACATACATCAGGCCGGAACCTCGTTTCTCGGCAGCCTTGCGCCTGGCTCAGGATTTTTCATTCAAGGCATCGTATGCCCAAATGAACCAGTATGTCCATTTGTTATCGAACACCGGGCTTGGCCTGCCGACAGATTTGTGGGTACCGACCACAGATCGCGTCGCACCACAGCAGTCGCAGCAGGTTGCGATTGGTCTGGCAAAAGATCTTGAAAAACCCGTGCTGACCTTGACACTGGAAGGTTATTACAAGAAAATGAACCACATTCTTAATTACAAGGAAGGTGCGTCATTTTTGAGTATTAATGGTGAAAACGCCAATGAGCTAAGCTGGGAAGACAACGTAACGGCCGGGAAAGGCTGGTCATACGGAGCAGAATTTCTGGTGCACAAAAAAACCGGGCGGTTTTCGGGGTGGGTTGGGTATACGCTTTCCTGGACCAAATGGCAATTTCCTGAGCTCAATTTTGGCAAGACATTTTACCCCCGTTATGATCGCCGGCACGACTTATCCGTGGTTGGGATTTATGAGCTGAGCAAACGCATCACGCTTTCTGCCACCTGGGTTTATGGTACGGGCAATGCGCTCACCTTACCAATGGCCAGTTTCACCGGCGTCACAGACAATTTTTTCAGCCGCTTTTCTTCGGGTGGAAAATCTACCATAACCTGGAATGGCGACCGGGTCAATGAGTATGGCGAGAAAAACAGTTTTCGTGCGGAGCCCTTTCACAGGCTGGATCTGGCGGTACAGCTGCACCGAAAAAAGAAACGACACGAACGGACCTGGGAATTTGGGCTCTACAATGCCTACAATCGCAGAAATCCGTTTTTCTACGACATTTCGGAAGAGAAACTGGCTAATGGCAACACCAAAAGCACGCTGAAACGTTACTCCCTGTTCCCGGTATTACCTTCCGTAAGTTATAATTTCAAGTTTTAAGATATGAAAGCAAAGATTTTTATTCTGCTGATAGTGCTGACCGGGCTGTTTTCCTGTGATACCCTGATCACGGAAATCTCGCCCGACGACCTACCCGAAACGACGTCAAAGCTTGTCGTCCAGTCGTTTATTTCCCCCCAGGCGACCCGTATCAACGTGGTTGTCACCGAGTCGATTCCTTTGTTTGGCGAATCGAGTTCAAGCACTTCGGTTATCAAAAATGCTGTCGTGAAAATGTCGGGGGGAGGTAAAGAAGTAACATTACTTTATGATTCAACCAGCCAGCTTTACACCATAGAAAAAACCAAATTTCCGATCGTTGCATCGGAAACATACAAGCTGTCTGTTTCGGATGGAAAACGCTCGGTGACTTCCACGTGCACCGTCCCGGCCAATCAGGTCACCATAAAATCTTACGTACTGGACACTGCTTATCTGAGCCGGCGCAATGGCCCGGACACAGCCCTGACGGTAAAAATGATCTGGCAGGATATTCCCGGAGAAAGCAACTACTACCGTGTGCGGGCCAATATGGATGTTGAATATTCTATTCTGGAAGGTACCAATCCGGATAACTTTGAGGAAAAACGGGTTCGAAACCGGTTCAGTATCAACTGGGACGACAACAGCGGCAGAAGTGATTTTCAGAATGACGTAAATCTGGATGGAACTTCGTTCACCTCGCCGTTGGGAAGGGGATTTCTGCCTTCATCGCTGTTGTATACTTCGAGCGACGGCACCAAGTATTATGCAAAACAGAAACTCAAATTAATCGCGCTCGTGATGGAAGTGAACAACACCGAAAAATCGTATTACGATTACCATCAGTCACTCAGGCTAAATGACCGTACCGACAACCCTTTCGCTGAGCCGGTTCTTGTTTTTAATAATATCGAAGGCGGACTCGGTTGTTTTGCAGCCTATAACAACAAGCAGCTGATTTACCGGCCCTGATCAGAAATCTGTCAAAACACTTTTATTATCGCTATTTGCTTTATAACTTCCATTCTATATTATCCTCAACATTTCCGTAAATAGACTGATCTGTATGTTTAATTAATCCGATTTACTTATGAAACACCATCCGATTGTACCAAGAGAAAGGATTCTGGACACCGCGCTGCGTCTGTTTCATGCACAGGGCTACAATGCAACAGGAATTAATCAGATTATCAGCGAGGCCGGCGTTGCCAAAGCCAGTTTGTATTTGCATTTCAAATCCAAGGAAGAGCTGGGCATCGAATATCTGAATGCCCGTCACGATCTGTGGTTTACGCAGCTCAGACTATTTACAGACGCAGAAAAGAAACCCCGTAAAAAGATTCTCGCGGCCTTTGATTTCCTTACGCACATCAATGAGAATGAAAATTTTCGCGGGTGCAGCTTCCTCAATTTATTATCCGAGATACAACCTGACAACTTCGTACTTCTCGCCTCTATACAAACGCACAAACAGGAGCTGAGACAATTTTTTGCCGATATTCTTGAAGATCAAAAAAATGATATCTCCGACATTGTTTACATGCTTTTCGAAAGTGCTATCACGGAAAGTCAGCTATTTAAAAGTCAATGGCCGGTCGAAAAAGCACAACAAGCCGTTTCTGATCTTTTTAAATTGAAATACATCAAATAAGATCATTTCCCCTCAACTACATTTTTCTACAACAATTTCCAGATTGAGGTCAAAGCACCTCATAGTAACTCTCGTCGTCAGACACTTTCTAAAAAACCAGATAAGATAATCTCCCTAAAATCGGATAATATTATAATATATTGATTATAAGCAATATAAATACCGAACAATAATCCTATTCTGTATATTCACTTTACCCCTTTCCTTTTCTTTTGGTCAAAATTTCTCCTGCACAAGTTTACGGTAATTCATAAGGCACAGTTTTTTCGATAGTGTTATAAATCGGACTTATAACAATTGCATATTACACCAGTAAACTGAATCATTATAACACTCCGAATCAGATACAACTAGATTCCGGTCTGTATAAAACCTTAACACTTCATCATCATAACACGGATGTTGCCAGCCAAAAAAGCTGGTAACGTCCTTTTTTTGTTAACAAGACTCAAATTCAGCCATTTGTCGCCTCCATACCAATAGCTTTTTTATTGACTGTGCTTTAAGGGTTTACGTATATTTACAATTCTGACCGTAACCCCACTATTTAAATAAATCGTTATGAAAAAAACACCAATAACACCTTTCACAAAAATACCTGAATCCCTGTTTTCATTGTTTCTCTTTTCAATGGTTGCCGCCGGATGTAGCCAGAACAATGATAATGAAAACACCAAAATTACGGGACGATATATCAATGAGACTTTTCTTGGCAGCGTATCCGATTCAATACCCGGATTAATCCCTGTTTATTGTTATGAAATGAATTTTTCGGATGCTGATAGTGTGGATATTTTGTATGGTTTTGAGCAGGCCAAACTTGCTTATAAAAAGAGTGGAGACAAATATTTGCTTGTAAAAGCGCTCAAAGATAAGGATATGGTATTTACGCTGAACGACGATCATACCATCACATTAATCGATAGTGCATGGAACGGCGCTACCAAAAATTCACAATTTAAAGCGGCCAAAGGTGATACAGACTTTATACATTCACTAAATCAACAAATAATCGCAGGAGAATATAATCTGTTCAGTTCGGGTAAAATCGCACCGCAAAAGGTTGTTTTCAGTGCAGACGGAGCAGTTAAAGGTCTTGAAAACTTTACCCGTTACACGATTTGTTACAGCGGTGATTGTATGGGAGAAATTTATCCGATATCCAACAGCATCACATTAAGTAATGACAAAAATGAGGCTCTAACTTTTGCTTTTAAGAAGGATAAAGAAAGAAAAACACTCAGCATTTATCACATTGAGGCGCCCGTTCAGGATATCAAAGGCGAAAGGGCAATCAAAGGAATCGCTTTTGACCTGCGCCAATAATCTGCTTTTGCTCACATTAAAAAAGCCACTCCCAAACGGAAGTGGCTTAAAAATATATTTATTGAACCGTAATTTACTGATCCTAAATAGCAGAGCCAACAAGGCTTACAATACTTCCCAGAGATTTGCTGGAAGCTGTTGCAGCCAGCTTTCCGGCCATGCCTTTTTTGTCAAGTCCTCCCACAGCTTTTGTAGCCTCGCCGAGTAACCCACCAAGCTTGCTTTGTGAATCCGAACCCAGGATTGATGAACCCGCTTTGATTAATCCCAAATTGCTCGTTAAACTAGATGCATTGCCAAGCAGGCCGGATTCGCCTTTTCCTAATAAGCTGCTGATCCTGTTAGCACCAACAAGCATTTTAACTGCGCTCACCGCTTTTCCCAAAATCCCCGATTGTAATTTTCCACCGGAAGCCAAAGGAATGAGCGATTTAAGATCGCCCGCTTTGCTTAACAATTTGTCTTTCAATGTGCCTGTCGATCCCTTTGCTTCACTTTCCAGAGCCGCAGTTCCTTTTGTTAACGCCTCAGCCGTACCAGCATCGTCTCCTTTTTGGGAAAGTGCAACCGCCTTGTCGAGCAGGCCTTCCACAGACATATCCTGTGCGAATGAAACATGTGTTAAAAATAACAGGCAAAAAGCAGTTGTCAGGGATAACATGTAATTCTTCATAACTTGTGTTTTTTTATGTGATGTACTATTGACGGTAAAGAATGCAAAAAGACACTTTTTCAAAAGAAAAAAATTTGCTTCGTCCTGATGCCAAAACCAGTGGACGTAACAGAATTACCTATTTTTTCCTCACGATACTGACCATTGCGCTTGGATTAACATCCAGAAAAATGGCTGATCAATTTCCGAAGTTAGTTAATTTATATCTTGGCGATGCACTGTGGGCGTTAATGATTTTCCTTATTGCCGGATTTCTTTTTAACAAACATTCAACACTGCGTACTACGCTGTATTCGGCAGTATTTTGTTATCTGATCGAGATCAGCCAGTTATACCATGCGCCATGGATTGATGCCATTCGGGCAACCACACCAGGCGCGCTTGTACTGGGTTATGGCTTCCTGTGGAGTGATATTCTGGCTTACTCCATCGGTATTGGCGTAGGTCTGTTTTTGGAAAAACTGCTGTTAAAAAATAGATAAAGACAGATCGTTCTATTTTCAGCAATGACCTGCCCGCTCGATTTCTATCTTAATAATCGCTTACGCATTTCTGTAAGATGGTCATCTGAAAAGTCGTGGTGCGTAACAAAACGGACCAGGTTTTTCCCAAAAGTTACTGCCTGAATTCCCGATTCAGCCAAAGTACGGACATATTCCGGCGCTGAAATATGCGAAGCGACCCGAATAATAACAATGTTGGTATCCACCGGATAAATGTCCTCTACCTCCGGTTTTTGCCTGAAAATTTCGGCAATCGCACGGGCTCCCACATGGTCTTCCTTTAAACGGTCAACCTGATGATCAAGCGCATAAATGCCTGCCGCGGCCAAAAAACCCGCCTGTCGCCAGCCTCCTCCCATAACCTTACGGAAACGTTTGGCTTTGGTAATCATTTCTTTTGTCCCCAACAATAATGAGCCCACGGGACATCCCAGCCCTTTGGACAAACAAATACTGATGCTGTCAAAAACCTTTCCAAATTGTTGAGGCGTTTCGCCAGTCTCCACCAGAGCGTTAAAAAGACGCGCACCGTCGAGATGCAAAACGAGATCATTTTGATCACATACCGCACGAATCGCTTTTATCTCCTCAAAATCATAATAACAGCCTCCGCCTTTGTTCATCGTATTTTCCAGAGAAACCATCCGGCTTATGGTCGCATGAATATCTCCTTCCGGGCTTATCGCATCAGCAACCTGTTCGGCATTGATCCTGCCGCGGTCACCATCGAGCAATTTCACTGATGAAAATGAATTCAGCATGATCCCGCCTCCTTCGTAAAGATAGATATGCGAATTTTTATCACAGATCACATCACTTCCGGGCTGCGTGTGCACACGAATTGCCAGCTGGTTGGTCATCGTTCCTGACGCACAAAATAAAGCAGCTTCCATACCAAACAATGCCGCCGATTTTTCCTGTAAAGCATTGACAGTCGGGTCGTCGCCCATGACATCGTCCCCCACCGGCGCGGACCACATGGCTTCCTGCATGGCTTTGGTCGGCCGTGTTACCGTATCACTACGAAGATCTATTAACATTTATATTCCATTTTTTCAAAATCACTGGACAATTTGAACTCTATCGCAACAAAACTACTGAACGAGCTCAGACTATAACGTTTTACAAAATTCCTGACAGGTCACGAATCTTGCTTTTTGTTTTAACAAATTTACAATCAGCCTATCGAGTTTATTCACCAGCACTTCACCATCAGGGCCTTTCACATAACCTGGCAATTGATAACCGGCAATTTCTGCAAATTCCCAGGGGTGAAAATAGAGCATCAGGTTTTTGCGTTTCCTCAGGGTGACGCGGCATAGATAAGCGTACAAACCGATCGGCAGGTTTTTGAATGCAAGCCAGAACAAAGGAAAACGGATCAACGGTGTTGTTGAACAAGGCAATTCCAGCAGACCGTTTTCTGTATACGGAAGCGGGCTTTTGTGTAACAAATTATACCGCCCCGGCAGATAAGTCGGGTTGATGGACGAGTCGTACTCAAATCCCCAGTCCGCCAATACGGCTGCATTAAACGGTTTTAACCGGGGCATCCTGAACCCCGTAACCTTTTGCAAAGTAATACCTTCCAGAATCCGTTTTGATTCCAGAATATCTTTTTCTTCAAATGCATGAAACGGCGAATGATACAACGAGTGGGAAGCTATTTCATGTTTTTGTGAAATCGATTTGATTAATTCAGGGTTGAGCTGCGCATAGTTTCCTGTGGTAAAAAAAGTCGCACGGATCTGGTGTTTATCCAAAAGGCTGAGCAGTCTGTCGGTTCCGGTTCTGGTGACGGTCATCTGGTCCGAATCGGATACTTTCTGACCATATTCTTCCGGAATATCAAATTCTTCCAGATCGAAGGTCAGCATTACAAATTTGTTGTTCATAAATCACGCGTAGTCATACCGCGAACTAACTTAATATTCCGCTTAAAAAGAACTTTTGCGTAAAATTTAATAAAAACAATGCGGACTAAAACCAACCCGGACCCGCCGCTACAATATCTTTGGGTAGTATTTTAAAAAATCCAACTTTTAGTAAAAGTCGATAACCTTTAATTCTGCCCGTTCCGATGAAAAAAGTATTGCTGTTCCTTATTCTGTTAACTTCCACGAGCGCTTTCGCACAACAGGGCGTTATCCGGGAAAGCCTGAAAGTAAAAAGTAAATTGCTTGGAAAAGAAGTAAAGTACAACATTTATCTTCCGGCTGACTATGATAAAACCAATAGAAATTATCCGGTCTTGTACCTTCTTCACGGTTACTCCGACGATGAAACGGGTTGGACACAATTTGGTCAGGCGCAGGAAATAGCAGATAAAACCATTAACAGCGGTGACGCTCCGCCCATGATCATCGTAATGCCGGATGCAGAAGTGACCTGGTACATGAATACGTACGATAACAAGGGGCGATACGAAGATTTCTTTACGGAAGAATTTATTCCATACATCGATGCCACCTATCGTACCCGGGCAAAAAAGGAGTTCAGAGCGGTAGCAGGGCTGTCAATGGGCGGTTTTGGAACTTTGCTTTATGCGACAAAACATCCGGATTTATTCGCCGCAGCATCCGCGCTCAGTGCGGCCGTGAGGACCGACGAAGAGATGATGGCTATGCCGGATGAAAGATGGGAAAGCCGGTATACCACGATTTACGGACCGAATCTGAAAGGCAAAGCCAGGCTTACCGATTTTTACTACAAAAACTCCATTCTGAAAATTATTGAAACCGTAAATCCTGAAAAACTTAAAACCGTTCGTTATTATATAGATTGCGGTGACGATGATGCCCTGGTGAAAGGAAATATGGTGTTGCATGCCAGTCTGATGGACAAGGGTATTCCACATGAATTTCGGGTGAGGGATGGCGCGCATACCTGGACCTATTGGCGTACCGCTTTACCAGAAGTTCTGAAATTTACGGGCCAGAGTTTCCGGAGATAAATTGTCATTAAAAACGGAGTAAAACAAATGAGTGATGAAAGATAATTTTTCAAAACAATCGAAAGAATATTCGGTTTTCAGGCCCACTTATCCGGACGAAGCAATAGCTTTTATCTTGTCTCAGGTCCCCGATAAAACGGCAGTATGGGATTGTGGGACGGGGAATGGACAACTGGCTGCTAAACTCGCGGATCCGTTTTTACATGTAGATGCCACGGATATCAGCGAAAATCAGATTGCCAATGCGGTAAAAAAAGACAACATAACCTATCAGGTTGTAAGCGCCGAAGAAGCACCTTTCCGGGAAAATTCCTTCGATCTGATCACGGTTGCGCAGGCGATCCACTGGTTTGATTTCGACAAATTTTATGCAAAAGTCAGGACTACATTAAAGCCGGACGGCGTACTTGCCGTGATCGGTTACAATCTGATGCAGATCGACGAAGCCTGCGACCGTGTGATTCTGCACTTTTATAAAGATATTCTGGGAGATCAATATTGGGATAAGGAGCGGAAATACCTCGACGAAAAATATCAAACGATTCCTTTTCCCTTCCGCGAAATTCCAGCACCTGAGTTCGCTCAAAAAGTTAACTGGACGCTGGATGAATTAACGGGATATCTTAATACCTGGTCTGCCGTGCAGCATTATATTAAAGCCAATGGCGTTAATCCGGTTGAAGAGGTACGGCAAAAACTGCAAGACATTTGGCGAGAGGACGAAAAGAAAGAAGTTTGCTTTCCAACACTTTTGCGGATTGGGAAGGTAACTTGAGTTTAAAATAAGCTTATAAAAAAACACCAGGCATGTTATACACCTGGTGATCAAAAACTTACCATATTTACTCAACCCGGATTGAACCAACCAATCCTATAATGTCTCTTTTAACCAACCGAAAAATTCACGCTGCCATACCAACGCATTTTGCGCGCTGAGTACCCAGTGGTTTTCATCCGGCAGGTACAATAACTTACTTTTGATCCCCTTTAATTGTGCCGCCTGAAATGCCTGTAAGCCCTGCTCAATCGGCACGCGGTAGTCTTTTCCACCCTGAATTATGAAAATCGGTGTATTCCATTTGTCCACGAAATTACTTGGCGACTGGCTGAATGACCGCTGCGCAACCGTATTCTTTTTGTCCCAGTAAGGACCGCCTTTTTCCCAGTTTTCAAAAAACATTTCGTCTGTTGTGCCGTACATGCTTCTGAAATCAAAAACACCGTCATGCGAGACAAAAGTTTTGAAACGACCTGCGTGTTCTCCTTCCAAGGCAAATACTGAAAATCCGCCAAAACTTGCCCCAACGCATCCCAGCCGACTTTTGTCGACATAAGATTCTTTTGAAACCGCATCAATGGCGCTCAGATAATCTTTAATAACCTGACCTCCCCAGTCCTTGCTTACCTGCTCGTTCCATTGCGTTCCGTGCCCCGGCATTCCTCTGCGATTAGGTGCAACGACAATATATCCCTGGGAAGCCATTAATTGAAAATTCCAGCGGTAGGAATAAAACTGTGTCAATGGTGCCTGCGGACCTCCCTGGCAATAAAGCAGGGTTGGATATTTTTTGGCAGGATCAAAATTTGGTGGATAAACTACCCAAACCAGCATTTTCTTGTTATCTGTCGTAGTCACGAACTTGCGTTCCGTTTTACATTTTGCAAGTGATGCGTTGATATCGTCATTGACATGTGTCAACGGTTTCATCGTTCCGTTGGTAATGTCAACCGTAAATAACTCCGCCGCATTGTTCATGTCATTTCTGGAAACAATCAGCGTATTGCCAACCTGTCCAACCACGCCGGTAACATCAAAATCTCCTTTTGTGATCTGCGTAATGGTTACGGCAATTTTCGTCAGTCCGGGATAATTCACTCTGAACAACTGAATCGTTCCGTCAATCGGAGCCCAGAAAAAAATGGTCCGGTCATCTTCCGCCCACTTGAACCCTTCTACATGGATATCGTCACGTTGGCCGGTCAGGTTAATTTTGACATTTCCGTTAGAAACAATGATATCCTGCTTATCCGCCTCATAACCATCCCTTTTCATTTGCAGCCATGCAAGCTGGCCTTTTGTGTTGTAAGCAGGCGCTATGTCGTAACCTTTATTTTCTTCCGTAAGGTTTTTGGTAGTTCCTTTTTCGATATCATATTCGTACAAATCGGTGTTGGTGCTAACGGTGTAGTCTGTACCGAATTTCTTTTTTGTTACGTATAAAACACGCTTGCTATCCGGATTCCAGATAAAGTCTTCGTCTCCGCCGAAAGGTTTCTGAGGACAATCAAATGCTTCACCAGCCATAATATCCTTTGCTTCACCCGCAGCTCCGTTTGTAAAAGGGGCAACGAAAACGTGATCAAATTTCCCATCCTCCCAGGTATCCCAGTGACGGTAATTCAGCGATGTAAACACATAGGCATTGGATTTTTTCAAATCCGGATACTTATCCGAACCGATGATATCTTTTACCTTTACAGCGTCACTACTGATGATATGTTTGCCGTCAGGTGAAATTTTATCATTTGCCAACACGCCTTCCGTACTTGTAATTTCAACCGCCGTACCACCGCTAACAGGTATACTGTACAACTTTCTGGCACTTTTATTTTCCTCTGCATTGGGCGTGCTTACCGAATAAATAACGTTTTTCTTATCAAGAGACAATCCCAGGCCTGAAACGCGGCCAAGGTTCCAAAGCTGTTCAGGAGAGAGTAAATTCTGAGCTTGCGACCCGAATGAAATCAGGACTAACCCAGCCGCATACCAAATTTTATTCATGTTTTTATTGATGATTTTAGTCGAAAGAAAAATATTCGTTATCCTTTCGGGAATAAATTAAAACGTGAATTTAGGAGTTAGCGGGGGGAAAACAAAAAACCGGGGTGAGTGCGGGTGATGTTTTGGGGAATGATGACGATTGACGATGGGCGGGAGAATGGTTGATGGCGAGGAGGCAATTGACCGGGGTGACGAATGACGATGGGGGAAATGATGGATGTGTGGGAGAACGATTGATGGCCGAATCCCACTAATAACCCCGGGGCGTTGCCCCGGGCTAAGATATTAACCCTTTCAGGGTTTTGGTGGTTGGAGTGTTTCGTTATTTTTCATTTTTCATTCTCAATTCGTCATGCCAATCACCCTCTCATGTTTTCCATCAGTTTTTGAATGATCCCTACGGTTTTTTCGGTTTGTTCTCTGCTTGGGGTTGTGTCCCAGTTTCCCAGGATGCCGTTGCTACCGATATAAATTCCGTCTTTACGTGAAATGAAATTTGCGCCCTGGGTATACAATTTGTAATTAACCTCGCTTTGAGGAATCAGGCACGAAAGCTGCCCGGATACCGGCGTTAATTCCTGATCATTGAAAACGGGTTTGGCGCCTAATCCCATACAATTGACAACCACACGTTCCGGCAGTGCATCAATATCTTCCAGTTTTTTGATCTCCTGGATTTTTACTTTTCCGCCAAACATGAGAAAATCATTCAAGTGGTGTCTCAGGTACGTCGGGATGTTGAACATCAGATTGGAACGTCTGGTCACATGGCCGGCTTTGAACGGATGCTCTTTTTCGGTCAGTTTTACGCGCTCGGGAATTAGACCATGAATTTCAAAATCTTCACCGCCGGCTCCGGGGATATATACAGGTTCTTTTTCAAAAACGCCATACTCCTCAGCCCAGCAGGCTATATCGTTCATCCCTAAAAGGAACTGAAAACGTCGGAAAGAAAACCGTGTTGCGTCCTCCCAGATCGCCTTAAATTCTGGTTTGGCAACTTTTACATCGCAAACCCGGGAAGCCGGCGACCAGGTACCCGTTGCCAGATTGCTGGTGATATTAGGGGGAACATCCTTCGTATATATCGTTACCTCACAGCCACTTTCCTGCAACAATCGCGCGGTGGCAATACCAACCGTCCCACAGCCCAGCAATGCGATCTTTTTCTCATTGGTCGCCAAAACCATTTTCCTCGCCATGTCACCCGTTCCCCACGACAATGACCACCCGCTGCCACCGTGGCCATAATTATGCACGATCGTTTTATTTCCCAGGGCCTCCGTTTCAATACGCGGACCTGACGGGCGGAAAGGACGCAATCCCACGGTTTCCTTCACGATACGGTCCATCGAAAGCCGCAATTTAGGAATCTGATGATAACCGCGACTGATATGAAAATGTTTGTCGGGATATTGTAACTGTGTTTTCGGTGCGCAGGATGTTGCAACAGCACCAAGTGCCAGACTGGCCGGAACAGCTTTTTGGAAAAAGTTTCTACGATTCATTTGAAAGGGAGTAATAGGACGACGATTCAAACGAAAATTAGTCAACCCATTACTCGATTACAAATTTAATATCGCAAAAAACTTAATTATCGAAATTATATTTTACCAATATTCACTTTAATACAATAATAACACAGCATAATACTACATATGCAAGACATTGACTTAACAATGGCTCAGATGACTACTCTTTCGTCAACGACGGCGGTGCATCCGAGGCTGCATTGCCCCACTTCTCATTGGGTGTTTCTCCCATTTCCAGCAGCAGCTCGCCTCCATTGGTAATTTCCTGATGCGACAAATAGGTTTTTGTGAATGGTTTGCCATTCAGCTTTGCCGACTGGATGTATAAACCTTTATCAGATACGTTGTTTGCCTTGATTTTAAATTTCTTATTTTTTGAAAGCTCAAAAACCACTTCTTCAAAAGCTGGCGTTCCCAAAACATAATACGGTGTTCCGGGTGTTACCGGATACAGACCGGCCATACTAAACGCCAGCCATCCCGACATTTGCCCCCCGTCTTCATTACCACTCAGTCCGCCGGGCGTGATATCATACTCTTCACTGATGATTTTACGAACCCATTTCTGCGTTTTCCACGGTTGCCCGGCGTATGCAAACAGGTATGGAATCTGGTGGTTCGGTTCGTTACCATGCCAGTAATATCCTTTTTCAAACATCGAATCGAGCTTGGCAACAAAATATTTCTCCCCGCCAACGGCCTTTTTAAAGCCGGCAATATCCTGTGGAACAAACCAGGTGTATTGCGCAGGCGAGCCCTCAGTGATAAAACTGGACCGTTTTGCAAATGGGTCAAAAGGCTTAATCCAGCTGCCATCCGCATACCTCCCACGTGCATAACCCGTCGAAGGATCAATCACATACTGATAATTCATCGCTCTTTTTCTAAGCGCTGCCGCATCCTCGGTAAACCCGAGCTCCTCTGCCAGCACAAAAAGACAGAAATCGTCATAGGCATATTCCAATGTCCGTGAAACCTGCTCCCGTTTGTGAAATGCCTGCCATACGCTATCTTCCAACGGGACATAATTGTATTTCAGATACGATGTTAATCCCCGTCGTCCTTTGCCGGCTTCATAACTTTTCTGATCTGTGTTAACGTCAAAAGCATTTTTGCGCAAATACTTATACCCCGTTTGCACATCAAAATTCCTTACATTTTTAACATAGGCATCCGCCATCACCGACATCACATGGTCGCCGATCATGGCAGCCGTATAGTGATTCCAGATCGGAAAAATGGGCATCCATCCGCCTTGTTCTGCTTTTTTAACCAGCGACTGCATCATATCGCCGGATTTTTTAGGTTCTAAAAGTGCATTCAGCGGCATCGAAGCGCGGAAGGTATCCCACATGCTGTAATCACAGTAATAATCAAATCCGTCTGTTTTTTGAAGCGGGGTTCCGCCGGCAAAAGAAGGATACTGGCCGTCTACATCAGAATACAATCTTGGTGACAGTTTCGAACGGTAGAGAGCACTGTAAAATAAAACCTTGTCTTTTTCAGTACCTTTCACCTTCATTTTGCCCAGAGCATCGTTCCAGTTTTTCTCCGTTGCTCTGCGTACGGCATCAAAACTTTTACCGGCCTGCTCCTTTTTCAGGTTATGCCTCGCACCCTCCAGACTTGTAAACGAGGTGCCGATCTGAACAATTACAGACTGCTGTTTGGTGCCAAAACCCACATAAGCACCCAGCTTTTCACGTTTTCCTTTTCCGGTTCTCGTCCTCCCCATGGGCACAATCGTATCAGATTCCCAAACACCATATTGCGTAAAAGGCGTGTCAAATTTCAAAACAAAATAACCGCTGAATCCCGCCGACTGGCCTGATCCCTGATAAATACGGTGAACGGGATTATAGCCGACGATCTCTCCCCTTTCAGGATACACTTCGACAAAACCCTCACCCTCGTCGCTATTAGGCTCTACTACGATAAAATTCTCCTTTCCTGCTTCATACGAAAAACGCAGCATCGCCGAACGCGCCAGGGAAGTCACTTCGGCATTGATCTTATAATCGTCGAGCAGCAAACTATAATAAGCAGGTGTCGCCACCTCTGTTTCATGGCGGAATGCGGAAGCACGTTTTTCGGCATCTACAATAAGTTCTCCCGAAAGAGGCATCACCGTAAGCGTTCCATAATCCTGAACACAGGAGCCATTAAGCCAGTGTGTTCCCCGAAAACCCTGAAAACGGGTGTCCGCATAATAGTAGGGCGCTATACATTTTGTCTCGGTCGCTCTGGTTTGCGGCGTCCATTGCGTCATCCCGTAAGGCGTTCCGACAGCGGGCATGGTTTGTCCTTTTAATTCACTGCCCGCTTCGCTATGCATTTTAGCACTCTGTGTAGCCGCCGGAGCCGTACCAATTCTCGTTTCTACATATTGAATGGGTAATTTCTGAGCCTGGGAAACGTTAAAAATCATCAGCAATAACGCACTGAAACAACCTGATAATTTTTGAAAACGTAAAAAAAGAGACATATAAATAGAATAATGTTATGACTGCCGGCATTCGGTCTTTAATATTGGTTATTAAAGATGAATTACCAACTTCTGTATTAATAACTAACTTTACTGGCAAAGCTACTACTAAGACGAATAATTAGATTATTGCCCTTATGAACCTACATATTATCGATACCGGTTATTTTAAACTTGATGGTGGTGCGATGTTCGGTGTTGTACCAAAAACGCTTTGGAATAAACACAATCCGGCCGATGAAAAAAATCTGTGCAGCTGGGCAATGCGTTGTCTTTTGATCGAAGACGGAGATCGCCTGATTCTGGTTGATACCGGCCTGGGCGATAAGCAGGATGATAAATTCTTCGGATTTTATGATCTGCATGGCGACGCAACATTAATCGGATCTATTAAAAAAGCCGGATTTAGTGCGGAGGACGTCACGGACGTGATTCTTACGCATTTGCATTTTGACCATGTAGGTGGTGCGGTAAAATATAATACAGACAAATCTGTTCTTTTACCTACCTTCCCCAACGCCACCTATTGGTCCAACTCCTCGCACTGGGCATGGGCCACGAATCCGAATCCAAGGGAAAGGGCATCATTTCTGAAAGAAAACATTTTACCGATCAAGGAATCCGGACAGCTGAAATTTATTGAAAATGAAAAATCACCCTTTGCCAATATTGATTTTATCCACGTCGACGGACATACCGAGCAAATGATGCTGCCGGTTATCCATTACAAAAATCAGAAAATCATTTACGCCGCTGACTTAATTCCGTCATCCTTTCACCTCCCGCTACCATGGGTCATGAGCTACGACGTAAGACCTTTGCTGACGATGCAGGAAAAAGAAAACGTATTGAAACAGGCCGCAGAAGAAAAATGTATTTTACTGTTTGAACACGACCCTGCCTACGAAGCCGCCGTTGTAGAGCAAACCGAAAAAGGGGTGAAAATTATGGAGCGTGGAGATTTGAGGAATTTTATTTGAGAACAAAGTTTATGCATAAATCAACTTTCCTTTGGGGCTTGGAATTTCACGCCCCAGCTCTTTGGCTGTTTCGATCCATTGGTCTATTACAAATTGAATATTAGCCAGTGCTTCATTTTGGGTATTTCCGTCAGCCATACAACCAGGTAACTCAGGAACCTCGACGATAAAAGCGTTATCCTCATCACTCCAGTACATTATTATCTCGTATTTGGCGTTCATAGTTTTGAAAGTTTGTATTTTAAAACCAAATTTCTTACTTGTTTAACCTGATAGGATTTAGCTTTGCTTCCATCAGGCTGAATATTAATTATTTCTGAGACACCATCTTTATGAAAAATGCGATGACTACCTCCTGTTAACTTTTCTGTAAATCCAAGGCTTAATAATATCATTCTTAATTCTTCGAAGCTGATATTATTGTCGGATGCACCGGAAAGTAATTTCAGCATGAGCTTATCAAATTTACTCATTTCTCCTGTTAAATGATTTTATATAGTGATGTGTATTTCAAATTTACTCATTTTGACCAATTTAACCAGAGTCTGCTATACCATTATTAAAATCCTGTATGATTGAATCGAAATATAGGATAACTCAATTTTAGCTATATTTCAAAAAAACACATCAACGACTGGCGGGATTTTTTTTTACGCTGTGTTTATAAACCATGAAGAAAATCGGACTCGTCTTATCTGGTGGTGGTGCCCGCGGTATATCACATATTGGCGCCATAAAGGCACTTGAAGAATATGGCCTGAAACCCGATGTGATCAGCGGAACAAGCGCAGGCGCGTTTGTAGGAGCATTGCTTGCATACGGATACCCGGCCGATGAAATGTTTGAAATAATTCTCAACACGCGTTTCAGCAATTATCTGAGATTCGGGTTCAGCCTTGGAGGGCTGCTGAAAATTGACCGTGCAGAAGAAATTCTGAAAAAATACATTCCCGAAAATTCTTTTGAAGCATTAAAAATTCCGCTGGTTGTCACAGCCACCGATATTAACGCTGGCGAAGAATTATCCTTTCGCACGGGAGAGCTTGCAAAAATTGTGCTCGCCTCATGCTGTCTGCCTGGTGTTTTTAAACCATTACGGCTCAATGGTCGCGACCTCATTGACGGCGCCATCTTCAATAATTTACCCGTAGCCCCCATCGAAAAGGAGACCGACTATATCATCGGCATCCATTGCAACCCGCTTCTTTTCGACAAACCTTCTGCCCATATGCATCAGATCACCTATCGGAGCATCCGCATGGCGATGCGCCAAAAGGCAAAAGCAAGCCTGGATCGCTGCGACCTGCTCATCGAAGCGCCGGAGTTAAGTACTTTCAACACATTCGATTTTACAAAAGCGCGGAAGTTGTTTGACATTGGATATCAGTACACCCACACGCTTTTGAAGGAAAAGAAATTTGAAGTTTAGCTATTTCTTTCTACCTAATTATTGCTTGCCACTACACCCTGAGGTTTAGTGTCGGCCAGCTTTCCGATAACCCAGTTCCCCACCTCTTTACCCTGAATCCATCCATTCTCCACAGCATCCATAAAATGGATTCCGCCGTAAAAACGGGATAAACCGGATTCCTTTGCAGCATCGTTAAAGGATTTGAATTTCCGGGCTTTCAATCCAAAACGTTCTTCAACGGTGTCGGTGTAGGCAAAATTATCGCCCAGATAGTGTGTCAGGATCACTGCCGATGCAGACGAAACCACGGAATGACCACTGAGATATTCGGGAAATGGCGGTGTCTGCAAAAATGGTTTCCAGTTCGGATCAATGTATTTCCGGATCACCGTTTCAGGACGGATACGATTACTTCTGTATTTTTCATCCCAGCAGGCCATAAAACCATCCATCAGACCGATCGCGACGGAAGTCGTGATAAGCATCGTTTTCGAAAAATCCTCTTTCGCCTGCTGACAGGCAATATCCGTAATCCCGATCCAGTGCGCACCCGGCGATATTTTCTTCATCCCAACGAGTAAATGTCCCTTATTTTCAAGCGCAAACGGATTACAATCCCAAAATGCAGCGGTTACTTTGGCATCACCTTCGGGTTTCACGTTATAATTGGCAACCATCATTTTATAAAATTCAGAATTTTTATCTTCTGAAAACTGAACCGGCCGGGCAGGTTTAAACTGCGATGCGGAATCAAGGGTAAACGGACGAACCGTTTTGAAATAGGGCTCCACAGGCGGGAAATAACCCGGAGGTGTCGGATACCAGCTGCCGTTAACCTCCTTGGGTTCGTAACGTGGAAAATTGCTTATCTTATTGTACTTATCCGCTTTCGCATATTTTAAAATCTGCTTGCTGATACCCAGGGCATATTCCTTGGATTCATTGATCGTTTGTTCACTAAAACCGATTGTTTTACAGGAATCCAACAAACGATCCTGAAACTTTTGTAACATCACCCCACCGGAAGGCTGCATTTTTTTCGCAGTTTCCAGCATCGCCAAAACAGCACTTAACTGATATGAATAATGCGTCAATCCTTCGGGCTTTTTTATTTCCGGAAAGTCGTTCAACCGGCCATGCATCGTTTTGGTAACAGAATCGTTTTGTGCTACCACTTCATAGCCGGCGAGGCAGGCGTAAGAATAAAACCTGGCTCCCAACGGCGGATTGGTTACATCATGAACCATCACATCGGTCATTTGGCTCGTTACCTGTCCAATGATCGCCGGAGCCAATTCCGGTGATTTTTCATCTTTTTTGCCGCATCCAACCAAACAAACAACAAGCAGAAGAGGCAGAATTAATTGAATTTTCATTTTTTGTTTGTTTTGTATGCTTTAATTTCTTGTTGATTTATCCCAAATAGAAGTGTGTTTCCAAGCGAAACCACACTGCGCACGTCACCTTTGAGGGCAAACCCTGATCTACTTTGAGGGATGTAGCTAAAATCCCCTTTACCATCGCCCTTCAACAGAATTCCGTAATTGGCGTCATATTTCCCGAACCTTAACCGTGCTTTATTGCTATTGCCGCAAAACAGCAAATCCTTCTTTCCATCCTGATCGTAATCCAAAGCGGTAATCGTAAATACGGGCGATGACTGCACTTCAAGCGGCAACATTTTTTCAGTCAACTTACCGGAGGCATGGCTTTCAAAATAAGCTGTTTTCAAAAAGTTTGATTTCAAATGGGAAGCTCCTTCCAGTTCTTCCTTCGAAAAAATGTCGGTCAGCGTGGCCTCTGCATAACTTTTGTAATCCTGAAAGCGCGTCCGCATGATACTCATCTGATCCAGCATTTCGTCGCGCGTCACGTAGGGGTAACTTTTGCCCTGGATGTAAAATGAAAGGATTGGATCTACCGAACCGTTATCATCAAAATCTTTATAAACCATTTCCACAGGCTCCGCGTCGCTGGCTTTGCATTGTGTGTTCAAGCCAATATTGCCGACCACAAGATCTGTTTTCCCGTCACCGTTAAAATCTTCCGCCAGAATCCTGTTCCACCAGCCGCTATATGGTTTGTCAAAATAGTCGGTTGTCTTATTCGTCAGTTTTCCGCCGTTATTTACCAACACCGTCACCGGCATCCATTCTCCCACCACAACCAGATCCGGCTTTTTATCACCGTTCATATCCGTCCAGGCAGCATCCGTTACCAACCCGATTCTTTCAAGTTCCGGTGCAAGCGCAGCCGTTTGATCCGTAAACTGCCCCTTTCCGTTATTGATCAGGATATAACTTCTTGGTGCTTCGGGATATCGACCGGGAATAACCCGGCCTCCCACAAACAAATCCGGTCTTCCGTCCGAGTTCAAATCTGCAACACGAACGCAGCTTTTACTAAAAAGCATTTTGGGTAAAGCATCCGTCTTTTTTGTAAAATTCCCTTTGCCGTCGTTCAGGTATAATCTGTCCTGAAGCAATATATCTTCCGGGGTAAAATTGGCATAACCTCCGCTGGTCACATAAATATCCGTAAAGCCGTCGGCATTGGCATCAAAAATTGCCGCATCGGTATCCACGCTCTGTTTGTCAGCCTCAAAAGCCGGAACAGATTTCAAAGTAAATGCCCCATTCTTCTGCTGTATATATAATTTCCCGGGTTCGCCAGGTCCGCCACCAATGTACAGATCTTCCAGCTTGTCGCCATTGACATCACCTTTTACCATACACGGCCCGGAAAATGAAAGTGCATTGACCATCAGAGGCTGGCGTTTAAAATCATTCGTTTTGTTCACCGGATTGGTATAAACAACCGGTGACTGAACGGGATTAAATACGGGTGCCTCCCAAGCCGGCGTAATCGCATTACCTGTTGCATTTTTTTCCGACAAGGTCAGCAATTGATCCGCTTTGGGATTAACAAGTTTCTGCTCCTTTCCACTCAGCCAAACAATTTTCAAAGAATCAACAGAAGCGGAAGCCCCCAAACCGAAATGCAGCGTTGGCGACACACTTGACTGATATCCCCGTGTTGGCATTTGTTCAATATACTGCTGTTCTCCTTTTTGATAAATCGTCACTTTTGCGCCTGTACCGAGCGTGTTTTTTCCTTCTCCCTGCAACTTCACTTTCAGATAATGATTTTTCAATTGTTTGTCGCCGTCATTCTGGTAAACAAATGCCGGCAAGTTGATATTATTCACCACGAGGTCAAGATCTCCGTCATTATCGAGGTCTGCGTAAGCCGCCCCACCACTGTTCGAAACCTGTCCAAGTCCCCAGTTTGTGGCTACGTTTTTAAAGGTTAAGTCCTTGTTATTTTTAAAAAGATAATTGGTCATGTTAGACGATGGCATCTGATACACCAGTTCCAGAATATCTTCCCGGCGCACCTGCCCTTCTTTTCGTTTCAAATGATCGCCCATATATTTCACGAAATCCATGTTGGTAAAATCCCGGAGATTTCCATTGGTTATGAAAAGGTCCTTCCAGCCGTCGTTGTCATAGTCAGCAAAAAGAGGCGCCCAACTCCAGTCCGTGTTGGATACACCCGACAACTGCCCGATTTCAGAGAAAACAGGTGATGCCGATTTTCCGGAAGCAGCGCCAACAACCCCTTTGTTCAATTGCAGCATATTGCGCATATACTGGTGGTGAAATCCCATTTTCACATTGAAATCGAATAGCTCATAGTTGTCGAGCCCCACCAAAAGTTTCTGGCGCCGGTTATCCTCCGGCAGCATGTCCAGTGTAAAAATATCGGGTAGCCCGTCATTGTTAAAATCGGCAATTTCATTTCCCATAGAAGAGTGAGAAGTATGCCCTATTCCGGCCTCGATCACATCGGTGAAAGTGCCGTTTTTATTATTGATGTATAAAAAATCAGGAACTGAATAGTCGTTGGAAACGTAAAAATCAGGCCATCCATCCAGGTTAATGTCTGCTACCCCGATACCAAGTCCATAACTCAGGGCAGAACTGCGGATGCCGGCTTTCACGGTAACATCTTCAAAAATGGGCTCCCCCCCATTGGCCATGTTATTACGGAACAACCTGGACCCCGCCGAAGTATCTTCCTTTTTCAGGATTTCGGCAGTGGAAGATTCATCTAATATCGGTAATGCTTTGTGATTATGGTTTAGTAAAAACATATCGAGATCGCCGTCCCGGTCATAATCAAAAAAAGCTGCTTGTGTGCTAGTGGAAGAATTGGCCAGTCCGTATTGCTCCGCTTTTTCTTCAAACTGCGGAATACCCTGCGCATTGGCTCCTTTGTTAACAAATAATTGGTTTTTCAGTTTATCGGCAGAAACACTCCCCGAATAACAAACATAAATATCCAGCAGCCCATCGCCGTTGACATCGGCCATGGTCACACCGGTTTTCCAGGGGCCTTCTCTGCCAGCAACATTGGCTGTGGCGGTAATATCTTCAAACTGCATTTTCCCCTTATTCAGGTACAGTTTATTCGAAACCATATTTCCGGTAAAATAAATATCATCCAGTCCATCCCCATTGATATCCCCAACCGCAACACCACCGCCGTTATAAAAATATTCGTACATCAACACGTTGGTATTTAATCCTTCGGTCAAAGTATTGTTAAAATCGATTTTGGTTTTTTCGGCGGAAAGCAGTGTAAAAAGTGGAGGTCCGGTTTCTGCATTTTCCTTCTCATCAGATTTTTCAGACTTGCTGCAACCCGTAAAAGTGGTAATGATAACGAACAGGAAGGTGGCCAGAGATAAGCCGCTTTTTAGTTTCATGATTTGAAACAGAAAATATTTGATGGTGAAGGAAAAAAGAAACTATGCCTGCATCAAGCAAGCATAGTTTCGGGTAATGAAGATAAGAAACAATTAACTATTTATCATAACCTGGGTTCTGAACAAGTTTCGCGTTTCTGTTGATCTCGTCACGACTAAACGGACGGAAATACATTTTATCCACCCACGTACGGTTTTCATGAGATTTCTCTTCAACCGGCGTGTAAGTATAAGTATAAACCGAAGTATCATAGTGGTAAGGCTCTTTCATTGACTGACCTGCTTTGAATTTACCCACAACATTGATATATGTCAACGGTCTTCCCAAAGTCGTCTGAGCGATCATCCAACGGCGGGCATCGTGGTAACGCTGCTCTTCGTATGCCATTTCAATTCTTCTTTCATGGCGGTAAGCTTCTTTAAGTTCTGCACCGGTTGCTTTCAAAGCCGGCATACCTGCACGGAAACGAATTTTGTTTAGCCATAAAAGTGCTTCTGCGTCTTTTCCAAGTTCAATGTTTGCCTCAATGTAGTTGAAAACAACTTCAGTAAAGCGGATGAAAGGCCATGGAATATTCTGACGATCCGTGTTATCATACAATGCCGGATTTGGATCTATAAACTTACGCATGTAGTATCCTGAGCGGCTTCCGTTCCAGTCTTCGATAGAGCTGCTGCGGGTATCCAATCCTTTGCGGTTGATCAAAGCGCCTTTTTCATCCAAAAGGTCATATGCACCTGTCTGGATTTGGTTCGCAGGATCTTTCGCATCCGATGGACGAGGTTTCCAGGTTGCACCGTCATACATCACCGTTGCGTAGAAACGAGGATCACGGTTTGTATAAGGTGCCGCACTATGCGTTGGGTTTGTCCATTTAAACGCAGTACCATCCATCATTTCATAGTCGTCAACAAGCAGACCGATTGGCGTGTTACCAGCCCAGTTATGGTATCCGTTAGGACCGTTGTTCAAACCTGTCTGACGAGCACCTTCACTTAAACTTGGCGTAAAATAACGACCGAAAATAATCTCGCTCGCTGCCGATGGATCCAGCGTTTTATCAGCACTCGCACCAGACATTGCAATCGAGATATAGTTAATTTTACCTTGATCGGCTGTTTCAGGTGCTGTAAGATTTAGTTTATAACCTCCGTTGCCAGCATCCAAAGCAGCTTTTGATGCATTAAGAGCAGCTGTCCAGCGAGCCGTACGATCTCCTGAAAGATATCCTAAAAATTCAGGATTTGCATAGGCAGCAATCACTGACGACTTTGCTTTGGCAGTTGGAATATCATGCAAGTCACTCGCCGCATAAAGTAATACACGTGATTTCAAAGAAAGCGCTGCTGCCTTTGTAGCACGTCCTTTTACCAACGTTTTCCCATCCAAAAGTATTGCAGCGCTATCCAGGTCACTCACGATCGATTTCACACATTCATCATAAGTGTTACGAGGAATAGAATAATCTTCATTCAGTGCATACACCTTTTTGATAAGCGGAGCAGAACCGTAGTAGCGAAGAAGCTGCTGATAGTAATAAGCTCTTAAAAAGTAAGATTCCCCCTTCAGACGGCTCTTCAGAGCGTCGCCACTGAAAGTAGCCGTCGCCAAACTCTGAATGGCAAGGTTTGTCGCACGAATACGTGTATACATCGGTCCCCAGCCATAGGTATCATCTACCCATCCCAGGTTCGAAGGGCTCAAACTACCTTCATTGATCGTATTGATGTTACGTCCTGTGTGGGTAAATACCGCTTCATCAGCCAACGAAGCAAGCATTTGTTCACTGAAACCACCCTGCTGAAGTCCGGAATAAATACCAGTTACAAAACCCTCAGCCAAAGCCCCATCCTTCCATACCTCCTCAGTCGGGATTTCGGTAGGCGGAGTAACGTCAAGAAAATCTGTTTTACACGATGTCAACCCGGCAGAGGTCAACAACGTAATAAGCATTATATTTTTATATTTCAATTTCATAATTATAGATCATTAAAATGCTACACGTACACCGGCATTGATAACACGAGACTGTGGATAGTACTGTCCGCTGTTGTTAGTAGATTCCGGATCCCATACTTTGATTTTATCAAAAGTAAGAAGGTTCAATCCGTTCACGTAAACCCGGAATTTGCTTAGTCCAAGTTTCGAGCCTAGTTCAGAAGGCAGGTTATATCCAAGTTCAATGTTTTTCAAACGCAGATAGTTGTTGCTTTTCAGGAAGTAGTTGTTGATACCAGCCTGTCCTGTGTTGGTGTAATAACGGTTGTTACGGTTTGTAAGACGAGGATATTTATCAGTTGGGTTGTCGATAGTCCAACGGTGATCGAAATCGTATTTAAGATAGTTTCCGATATCACCTGACTCCGTCAAACCAACGATTTGAAGGCCTCCTGTTGCTCCCTGGAAAAGTACGGCAAGATCAAATGCTTTGTAACCAAGGTTGATCGACGCGCCACCTGTAAACCATGGACGTTGAACTTTTTCAGTGCGTAAACGGTCATCACCATTAATTTTTCCATCTGGTTTCCCATCAGGGCCACCTCCGATATCCTTGAATTTCATATCACCAGGTCTCAAATTACCTGTGATTGGGCTGTAATCCAGTTTGTTTCCATCAATCTCAGCCTGGTCTTTGAAGACACCGTCGAATTGATAAACTAGGAACGACTGATAAGGCATACCGGTTGTTCTTTGATATGAAGGTGCACCAGGTACCTCATCCCAATACTTGATTTTATTTTTAGCAAAACCTCCGTTAACACTTACAGAATAAGTAAAGTCGCCTGCATTTCCGTCGTAGCTAACTTTAAACTCCCATCCTTTATTTTGTAGCTTTCCAAGGTTTTGAGGTGGAAGACGGTTATCGATTCCGACAGATGAAGGTGTAGAACCTGCTTTTGGAATAAGCATTTTAGAACGGTTGTTCACAAAATAGTCAAATTCAAATGCCACTTTATCATTGAACAATGTTCCTTCAATACCGAAGTTACTGTTGTTGGCTACTTCCCAGGTAAAGCTTTTGTTAGCTATACGAGTTTCCAATAGCGTTTTAGCAACCTGATCGTTCAACACGTAGTTTCCAAAACCCATTGTCGAAAGATATTGATATTCAGCAAGTGTTTCAGTACCAAGGAAGTAAGGTTCAGCACCCATTTGTCCCCATGAACCACGGATTTTTACGTTGTTCATGAAATGGATATTATTTTTCCAGAAACCTTCTTCAGACATACGCCATCCTGCCGAAACACCTGGGAAAAATCCAACACGACCTTCTTTCGGGAAGATATATGACTGATCAACGCGCCAAAGGAACTCTGCAAGATATTTTTCTTTATAGTTATAACCTGCACGACCGAAATAACTTAAACGTGCACGTTTGTACAAGTCACCTGTATTTCCAATGTTTTGCTCCGCTGTTCCACCGGCAAATAATTGGTCAACTACCGGAGAGATAAAATAACGGCGGTAAGCAAAGAATCCATCAGCATCTACTTTCTCTCTCTGAGCACCGGCCATTACATTGAAATTGTGTAGTCCGAATGACTTATCATAAGAAACTTGCCCTGTCAGCTGAACAGAAAGTTCCTGAGCCGATGTTTCGGTCAAACGAGGATCACTGAAAGTAGAACGTACTGTTCCCGTTAGCAAAGGGCTAACTCCATCAGCTTCAAACGTCTTTTTGTCCCAGAAATACAAAGTCCATGGCGTCTCCCAGTTTTTAATTCTGCGAAGCTGCTTATCCAAAGCTGCCATTACATTTACTTTCAAACCTTTAATACCAGGCACCTGAATCTCCAGACCACCATTGGTTTGAATATAGTCTCTTTTGTCATTGTTATAACCAGTTGTATTTGTGGTAATAACAGCCGGGTTCTGACCATTTTCAATATCAGGACCAGGTTTTCCATTCGGCCAGATTGCAATTTCTGTTGGTTTTCCACGCATTAACATACGGAAGATCGCACCAGCACCATTACCACCACTTGGAAAATGACGGAATTCCTCTCTTAAAGTTACACCAAGATTAGCCGTAACATATTTGTTAATCTTTGTATCAAGATTAATACGCATATCATACTGCTTATATCCTGTTGCAGAATTGACATAATATCCATCCTGATTGATGTGTCCCAGAGAAGCAAGATATTTTATGTTTTCGCTACCACCAGTCAATTGCACATTATGACGCTGTTGTGGAGCCCAGTTACGAAGTACCGCACCATACCAGTCAGTATTTGGATGTAGCAATGGATCACTTCCGTCATTAAACTTCTGCATATCTTCAGGTTTAAAAACAGCATTCAGCACGTTTCCATTATCCGTTCTTGTATATGCACCCGTTGTATTGAAACCCTGCAAAGCGCCTGACCACTGTCCAACCGGGAGGTTATCATAAATCTGCAACTCATTTCTGATTGTTGCATATTCGGATGCATTCGACATTTTCGGCGTACGTGTCGGCTGACTCATCCCAAAATTCATATCATAAGACAACTGTGGTTTCCCTGATTTCCCACGTTTTGTAGTAATCAGAATTACCCCATTACCAGCACGTGATCCATAAATTGCAGCAGCAGCATCCTTAAGAACCGAGATACTTTCAATATCAGCCGGATTGATACGATCCAAACCACCACTACGGTTAGGAACACCATCCACAACGATCAAAGCATTACTGTTACCCAGAGAGTTAGTACCACGGATACGGATCGCAGATCCATCGTAGCCAGGTTCTCCACTTGACTGTACAGCGGAAATACCAGGTAAACGACCACCCAAAGTGTTTGAAAGGTTAGCAGCTGGTGCCTTCTCAAGTTCTGTACCTTTAACTGCTGTAACCGAACCTGTTAATGTAGCTTTTTTTGCTGTACCATAACCAACAACAACAACCTCTCCCAAAGATTTAATATCCGTCGCCAGCGTCACATCGACAGTGGATTTTTTTCCAACTTCGATTTCCTGCGTAAGGTAACCAATGAACGAGAAAACAAGCGTATTACTACCTGCTGCGTTCACAGTATAACCTCCGTCATTATCGGTAACGGTACCCGCCGTCGTACCCTTTACAACAACGCTTACACCGGGCAGGCCTTGCCCCTGGTCATCTTTCACTTTACCCTTGACAGTATTTTGAGCGAATGCCCCGACGACTGTCAACAGGATTAGCAAGAGAGAAAAAACATACCGTGCTGATTCACGACATGTCCATCTAGTAGAAATTCTCATAGATTAATAATTAGGATGAGTAGATAAAAATTGGGTAAAAGCTTATAGTCGTTTCCGTGATCAATACACGTACAGTAGACAAATAGAGGAATATTCTACATCAAAATGTAGAAGTGAATTCCGTAGTTAATAACTTATAGAAGCGGAAAATTTTTTTCAAATTTTATAATTGTTAGGTTGAATTATTGTACAATTAAAGCAGACAAAATTGGCTTACTGACTAACGATAGGTGTTATATCAACACAATTAGATTTATATACTTCATTTACATATCGAATAAGTACCAAATATTCATTTCTACTCATAAGGATGTACAAAAAGATATTAAATTGTTCACAAAAAAAAATGATCTTCCTATATCCATATGCATTCTTAAAAAATAACAATAATACCACGGCGATTTTTGCTTTATTTTCAATTGTAACCCTGGATATATCAAATAAGTATTACACAAATATTCGAGTAAATTAGAATTTGTAACCTGTATAACACTAATCAATCCTATTTAACGCATCAAGTTTTCAGTTTTAACAATTCCAATGTTATTTATATTTATTCGATGAATTAATTACCCGTCGTTCTCTATATCTTGCCTATATTCGTGATAAAATCATTTGCCCCTTTATTTTGGGATAAGATGAATTAAAACTACATTGAGTCCATAACCCGACTGGAAGCTTTTACTATTAATACAATGAGATTTCTGAAATTCAGCATACTGGCTATTACCTCGGTTTTTTACTACTCCTGCCAAAAAACCTCATCTCCGGAAGAGTACAACGCCAAAGCATCGGACCCAAAACTTTTTCATGAAACGGCGACACAACTTACCGATGTCATCATTCACGATATATTCAAACCGCCGGTTGCAAGCCGTATTTACAGTTATTCGTTTCTGGCAGCTTACGAGGCCTTGGTGCCATCGTCTGCGGAGTATCGGTCTCTGGCCGGGCAAATCAATAAGTTTACACCAACGCCAAAACCAGAAGCCGGGGCAGCCTATTGTTATCCCTTAGCCAGTGTAAAAGCATTTACGGTTGTAGGCCGGACGCTTACATTTTCGGGGAATATGTGGGATGACTATGAAAAAGGGTTGTTCAAAAAGTATCAGGAAATGGGTATACCCAAAGACGTGTATGACCGGTCGATCCAGTATGGGGACACGATTGCAAAACATGTGCTGGCTTATGCTTCCAAAGATCATTACAAGGAGATTCGCGGTTTCCGTTACACGGTTACGAACGAACCGGGTACCTGGGTACCAACACCTCCTGCCTACGCGGATGCCTGCGAACCTATGTGGAATACCGTCAGGACTTTCTCGCTGGACTCGGTAACTCAGTTTCGCTGCCCACCGCCTGCCAAGTATGATCTGAACAAAAACAGTCCGTTTATGAAACTGGCTATGGAGGTTTATAACACGGGGAAGAACCTTACCGAGGAGCAAAAAGCCACAGCATTTTTCTGGGATGATAATGCCTTTGTAACCAACGTGGTAGGACATGCCATGTTCGCCAACAAAAAAATGACACCGGCCGGTCATTGGCTGGCTATTATACGTTACGTAACGACTGAGAAAAAATTCGACCTTATGAAGGTGAATGAAGCATACACACTTGGCGCATTATCACTCTTCGATGCCTTTGTTTCATGCTGGGATGAGAAATACCGCAGCGTCCGTATCCGTCCGGAAACCGTGATCAATAATAACTGGGACCCGAACTGGAGACCGTTTCTGGAAACGCCCGCCTTCCCTGAATATGTCAGCGGACACAGCACCATATCAGCGGCCTGTGGAACAGTACTTGGAAAACTGGTTGGAGAAAATGTAGCCTTCACTGATACGACAGAGAAAAAATATGGCCATGGTGTAAAGTCCTTCAAATCATTTAAAGAGGCTTATTGGGATGCATCCATCAGTCGTGTCTACGGCGGAATACACTACCGTGACGGTGTGGAAGAGGGAACAAAACTCGGTGAGAAAATCGGCGCGAATGTGTTAAACAAGATCATCACCAGAAAAGATGGGAAGGTTTTGGCAACGGCCGAATAGGAAGCTGTTCAACAAATGTTTAGGGCTAAACGGAGGATCCAAGGCATCCCGCCCAACGCTGAAACCTTGGGTTAAATCTACACTCCCGAAATCGCATAAGCAGAAGACCAGAAAACAGTATTAACCCAAGGCTTTAGCCTTGGCTACTCGACCAGGCTTCTAATTTAGTACGGGCTTTAGCCATTGGATATATCTCCAACAGCTGGCTGCTATCGCTAAGGCCGGAGAAGATCACGGGCCAAGCCCCAAGGCTGAAGCCTTGGATTAAATCTACACTCCCGAAATCGCATAAGCAGAAGACCAGAAAACAGTATTAACCCAAGGCTTTAGCCTTGGGCACACCAGGCTTCTAATTTAGTACGGGCTTTAGCCATTGGATATATCTCCAACAGCTGGCTGCTATCGCTAAGGCCGGAGAAGATCACGGGCCAAGCCCCAAGGCTGAAGCCTTGGATTAAATCTACACTCCCGAAATCGCATAAGCAGAAGACCAGAAAACAGTATTAACCCAAGGCTTTAGCCTTGGGCACACCAGGCTTCTAATTTAGTACGGACTTTAGCCATTGGATATATCTCCAACAGCTGGCTGCTATGGCTAAAAGCCCGAGAAGATCACGGGCCAGGCCCCCAAGGCTGAGGCATTGGGTTAAATCTACACCCCCGAAATCGCATAAGCAGAAGACCAGAAAACAGTATTAACCCAAGGCTTTAGCCTTGGGCACACCAGGCTTCTAATTTAGTACGGACTTTAGCCATTGGATATATCTCCAACAGCTGGCTGCTATGGCTAAAAGCCCGAGAAGATCACGGGCCAGGCCCCCAAGGCTGAGGCATTGGGTTAAATCTACACCCCCGAAATCGCATAAGCAGAAGACCAGAAAACAGTATTAACCCAAGGCTTTAGCCTTGGGCACACCAGGCTTCTAATTTAGTACGGGCTTTAGCCATTGGATATATCTCCGACAGCTGGCTGCTATGGCTAAAGCCGGAGAAGATCACGGGCCAAGGCTGAAGCCTTGGATTAAATCTACACTCCCGAGATCGCAGAAGCAGAAGACCAGAAAACAGTATTAACCCAAGGCTTTAGCCTTGGGCACTCGACCAGGCTTCTAATTTAGTACGGCTTTAGCCATTGGATATATCTCCAACAGCTGGCTGCTATGGCTTAAGCCGGAGAAGATCACCAGCCAGGCCCCCAAGGCTGAAGCCTTGGGTTAAATCTACACTCCCGAAATCGCAGAAGCCGAAGACCAGAAAACAGTATTAACCCAAGGATTTAGCCTTGGGCACTCCACCAGGCTGCTAATTTAGTACGGCTTTAGCCATTGGATATATCTCCGACACCTGGCTGTTATGGCTAAAGCCGGAGAAGATCACGGGCCAGACCTCCAAGGCTGAAGCCTTGGCCTAAGTAGTCTGTTCCAAATTTGGGTAGGCCGGCATGTATCAGTACAAGATCATCAAATTAAACCTTCACATGATCCGCATTAAAATGCAGCCCTATATTTTCACGTCTCGCCATCGCCATTTTAATGATCAGATACGAAACCGATATCATATTTCTCAGCTCGCAAATGGCAACAGACACCTTTGATTGCCGGTACAATTCTTCATGTTCCTGGTGAAGCAGTTCAAGACGGTCGTAAGCACGTTTCATACGGCGGTCGGTACGGACAATGCCCACGTAATTTGACATAATGCTGTTAAGCTCCCTGGTCATTTCCGTCACCAATACATTTTCCTCGGGATGCGTCGTTCCTGAATCATCCCATTCCGGAATGTTGTCTGGAATAACGGCCTGATCAAAACCCTCTAGGGTGCTTTCATAGGCACGATGCCCGAAAACCACTGCTTCCAGCAAAGAATTCGACGCCAACCGATTAGCTCCATGCAAGCCTGTACAGGCACATTCGCCCACACCATAAAGGAAATTGATGTTGGTCTTCCCCCATTCATTAACCCGGATTCCGCCACACATATAATGCTGGGCGGGTACAACCGGAATCATCTCGGTCCTGACGTCAATACCTGCGTCAAGACAATACTGGGTAATATTTGGGAAATGCTCCAAAAACTTTTCGTAATCACAATGACGGACATCCAGATAGACATGATCTACCCCATTTTTCTTCATTTCGGAGTCAATAGCGCGGGCAACGATATCACGAGGTGCCAGCGATAACCTGCTATCGTATTGTTCCATAAAAGTGGTTCCGTCTGCATGTTTCAGAATTCCGCCAAAACCGCGAACCGCTTCCGAGATCAAGAACGAAGGTTTTTTCCCAGGCTGGTATAAACTCGTCGGGTGAAACTGGATAAATTCCATGTTGTCACAAATACCCTTCGCGCGATAAGCCATGGCTATTCCGTCGCCAGTCGCGATGGTTGGATTGGTCGTGCTTTGATAAATATTACCAATTCCGCCCGTTGCCAGCATCGTTGTTTTGGCCAGGAATTTTTCAACTTTGCCCGAACGACGGTTTAAAACATAGGCACCAAAACACTTGATATCTTCACGGTAGCGATATACTGTTTCGCCCAGATGGTGTTGTGTGATTAGCTCTACCGCATAATAATGCGTGAAAACTTCAATATTTTTATGACGTTTTACTTCTTCCAGAAGCGCGCGCTCAATTTCCGCACCCGTTATATCCTTGAAGTGTAAGATCCGGTGGTCGGAATGTCCGCCTTCTTTTGCCAGATCATAATTCCCTTCCGGCTCCTTATCAAAACGTGTCCCGTAATCGATCAATTCCTGGATACGCTCCGGAGCTTCCTTTACTACAATTTCAACAATATTTGGTTTATTAACCCCGTCGCCTGCATCCATCGTATCGTGGATATGCTTTTCGAACGAGTCCGATTCTGCCCAAACAACGGCAATACCGCCCTGAGCATACTTGGTATTCGTTTCATCGGCTTGCACCTTGGTAATCACAGCAATGGAAACATGTTCCTGAGTATTTTCAAAGTGTCGTGCCAGTTTGGCGGCATAACTAAGTCCGGCAATACCGGAACCAATGATCAGGAAATCGAACTGGGGCATAGGCTAAATATAAACGTGTATCATTTATTTGATGACAAAATATGAGATTCTCAAATGAAGACGAGCCGCATCCGAAAATCTCATATCCTAATATCTATAAGAAAAGAATTAAATTCCTTTACTCAATTCCAACATTCGTGCTACCGATTCATACGCTTTCAAACGGATATCCTCCGGAACAAAAATTTCCGGCTGCTCGTATTTAAGCGCATTATACACTTTTTCAAGCGTGTTCATTTTCATGTAAGGACACTCCGAGCAGGCACAGGTGTTATTATCCGAACCCGGTGCCGGAATCAGTTTTTTATGTGGTACTGCCTGCTTCATTTTATGCAGAATACCAGCCTCGGTTGCCACAATAAATTTATCGTGATCAGATTCCTGAACGAATTTCAACAAGCCCGTTGTAGAGCTTACAAAATCAGACTGAAGCAAAATATCTTCCTTGCATTCCGGGTGGGCGATCAACAACGCATCCGGATTTTCCTCGCGTAACTGTTTCAGCTTTTCACGGGAAATATCGATGTGAACGATGCAGGCACCATCCCATAAGACCATATCACGACCGGTTTTATGCGCCACATATCTGCCGAGATTTGCATCAGGCGCAAAAATAATTTTCTGGTCCTTCGGTAAACTGTTCACGATTTGCAGAGCATTTGAAGAAGTACAAACGATATCGGTCAACGCTTTTATTTCCGCAGAACAGTTGATATAACTGATCACAATATGATCAGGATACTGTGCCTTGAAAGTGGCGAATTTATCAGCAGGTGCAGAGTCAGCCAGCGAACAGCCCGCATTAAGATCCGGAATAACAACCTTTTTGTTTGGGCTTAAAACCTTGGCAGTTTCTCCCATGAAATGTACACCACAGAAAACGATCATATCCGCTTCTGTTGCAGCAGCTTGCTGGGATAACCCCAAACTGTCTCCGATATAATCTGCTAAATCCTGAATTTCTGCATCTACATAATAATGGGCTAAAATGACTGCATTCTTTTCCTTTTTCAAGCGGTTAATCTCAGCAATCAAATCAATATTATCTGCTACCGTTTCGGTCACATAACCGTAACGTGCTACTTGCTCTTCAATGGTTGTCATTATGGTGAATAATTGGCTTTTTGTTGATTATTAAAAATCCGAGCCGAATTACGATAATATACTTTTCAAAACCAAAGAATCCATCTGCAGGGATTTTCATCATGAAATAATATCTGTAAGGGGCTGCCGGGTCGTCAGCAAAGAAACACGTTTTTGGCCTATCTGGTTTAGTCAAAAACAAAAAACTTCTTCCTAATTTACAGAAGGAGCTTTTGTTTTAGCGGCGACAAACAAAAACCGCCCCACAAACATGTGAGGCGGCTATATCATTTCAAATATTCTGAGTCTTCTAAAAAGCCAGCGAATTGAAATCCGTTAAAGTATCCAGCGGAAGAATGCGTAAAGCGTACCTGACAGGAACATCGTCACAGGCAAAGTTAATACCCAGGCAATAACAATGTTACGAATCGTTCCGGCCTGAAGGTTTTTAACCCCTTTGCTGGCCACCATCGACCCGGCAATACCGGAGGAAAGCACGTGCGTTGTACTTACCGGAAGTCCCAGATAAGATGATACCCCGATCGTACTTGCAGCAACCAATTCAGCCGAGGCACCCTGAGCATAAGTCAAATGCTGCTTACCGATTTTCTCACCGATCGTCACCACAATTCTTTTCCAGCCTACCATTGTACCCAAACCAAGGGAAAGCGAGATCATCAGGATAACCCAGTCAGGCGCATAATCTGTAAATCTTCTGATTCCTTTTTCTCCGCCTGCCTGTCCTTTCAGAAATGCAGTGTCAGCAGAATTCAGATTGGCATCACCGTTTTCAAGAATCGTTTTTGTGTTACGGCTGATTAAAAGCAAAGATTTACGGGCATTCATACGTACTTCTTTTGGCAATTTATTATCAACCAAAGGCTTGTCAAGCTGAACGTTCAGCAAGGCGATTTCTTTTTTAATTGTATGCCAGTTAACCCGGTCCGATGCAGAAAGTCCCAACGTATCGATGCGGCTAATGGTCTGATCGATTTTTACCAGATCAGCTTTCATATCACTTGGATTAATGCTGTTATCCAGTGCAAAATGTGCCGGCACAATACCGATCAGAATAAGCATCACTAAACCAACACCCTTTTGTCCGTCGTTAGAGCCATGGAAAAAGCTTACCAGCGTACAGGTTGTGATCAGGATTACACGGATCCAGATTGGAGGCGCCGTATTTTTCTGTGGTTCGCTGAACACAACATCACGCAACGGCTTCGATAATGCACGACGAAGAATGAACATGATGATAATAGCCAAAGCAAAACCGAAGATCGGCGAGGTCAGCAGGGAAGTAAAGAGTTCTTGTGCTTTCGCCCAGTTTACACCCGCACCGTGGGTATTTTCAGGCATAAAGGTAAAGGCAAGACCCACACCCAGAATAGACCCGATAAGGGTATGCGAGCTGGAACTTGGAAGTCCGAACCACCATGTACCGAGGTTCCAGATAATCGCGCTGAAAAGCAGCGAAAACACCATGGCAACACTATGATAAACGTTTTGGTCAATCAGCAATTCAACGGGCAGCAAGTTTACAATACCCATCGCAACAGCGATACCACCAAAGAACACACCTAAAAAGTTACAGAAACCGGACCACATTACAGCGATATTCGGTTTAAGAGAATTGGTGTAAATAACGGTTGCTACGGCATTGGCCGTATCGTGGAAACCGTTTACAAATTCAAATGCACATGCCGCTAAGAGACTAAAAGCGAGTAGGAGGAAAATGTCGGTTTCAAGACCAAACATAAGTAGCGTATAAGTTTACTTTATAAAACTCACTTTAATGGTTGCCGCAGAATAAATGGTTTCAGCTAGCCTACCAGTAGGTAAGAACAAAATTTCGAGGCAAAACTACTGATTCTTTACAGATGCAATGTTAAGAAATTGTTAACTAAATTCATATTGGCATTAATAAAGCGCTTCAAATCAATTAAGTTAAAAAAATAAAAGACACAGCGGAACAGCCGATATGAAATATCAGCGATCCGATGTCAGTTATTTTATATTTTTAATTTCCTTCCTTATTGGCAAGTTGTCCGCAGGCTGCGTCAATGTCTTTCCCACGGCTACGGCGCACATGCACGGAAACGCCTCTGTCTTCCAGGAAAGCCGCAAATTTATCCAGACGATCAGACTCTGTATTCTTGAAATCTGCCTCTGCGATTGGATTGTATTCGATAATATTTACCCGCGCAGGCACTCTTTTGGTGAATTCCCAAAGCTCCTTCGCATCCTGTAAAGTGTCATTGAAGTTTTTGAAAACAATATATTCGAAGGTGATCCGGTTGCCGGTCTTTTTGTAAAAATAATTTAACGCTTCGGCCAGATTATCCAGAGAATTCGATTCATTGATCGGCATAATACGGTTACGCTTTTCATCATTGGCCGCATGCAACGAAAGGGCGAGACGGAAGCGGACTTCATCGTCACCCAGTTTTTTAATCATTTTAGCAATACCAGCCGTAGAAACGGTAATACGTTTCGGCGACATATTCAGCCCTTCCGGAGAAGTTATATGCTCAATCGATTTCAGAACCGCTGCATAATTCAGCAAGGGCTCCCCCATTCCCATGTATACGATATTGGTAAGCGGTGCCTTAAAACTTCCTTCGGCCTGACGCGCAATCGCTACCACCTGGTCGTAAATTTCGGCAGCATCCAGATTCCGTTTACGATCCATATAACCCGTCGCACAGAATTTGCAAGTCAGTGAACAACCTACCTGGCTGCTCACGCAGGCGGTCATACGGTCGGCAGCGGGAATTAACACCCCTTCCACCAAATGTCCGTCAAATAGCTTAAAAGCTGATTTTATGGTACCGTCATTGCTCTGCTGCTGCTTGGCAACAGTCATGGAATTGATCACGAAATGCTCGTCGATTAACTGTCTTGTGGCCAATGAAAGGTTGGTCATTTCGGCAAAAGATGATGCCGATTTTTTCCAGATCCATTCATAAATCTGTTTCGCTCGGAAAGCTTTTTCTCCGTGCTCCGCCATCCAGCCTTTCAGCTGATCAACACTTAATTTCCTTATATCCTGCTTTTCTTGTACTTCAACCATTATTTCTATAACTATTGTTACCGGATTGTTTGCTGGCAACCTATATTTTTGCAAAGGTACTGAATATCAATCACTAAATTAATTTTCAGTTCATTGATTCAATGTTACTCAGATGAAAAAATTAACACCGATTCAGAAAAAATCATTCGTCTTGCTTATCTGTTTTCTTCTTTCCCCCATCAGAATCTTCCTCAGCCTGATCTTCCCCCCCCTTATCAGCATCTTTATCCTTGTCAAGATATTCTGATTTCCAATCCTTGATCAGTTCACTGCCTTCGGGCATTAATGTCAGGGCCTTGGTAATAACATTGGGCGCAACAGGGATAACCAACGGATAAACCCAGGTATCCTTTGTGCGGTGCTCGGGAATTTTCACACCGATCATATTGACCAGCCAGAAGAAAACGCTGATCCCGAAAACCCAGGTAAAAATCCCGACCATTGCCCCGGCAAAACTGTCAAAAGTACCTAAAATAGAATACCGTAACGAGCGCCGGATCCTGTACCCGAATTGGTTTAACAAAAAAACAGTTGGAAAAAAAACAGCCGAAAAACCGATGTAAGGCAGTATTCTTTTGGCCGTATGATCACTGAAATAAGGAGTAAGGATTTCCATCCCCAAACCCAGAAATTTAAAACCGAGGATCATGGCTACCACAAGACCCGCTATCCCGATGATTTCGATCAGCAGTCCTTTCCGGTAACCATGCAATGCCCCCCAAAGTAATGGAATCAGGATAAGAATATCCAATAACTTCATGCGAGCAAACTCTTAACCAACGTAGATACGACGCGGCCATCTGCTTGTCCGGCCAGTTCTTTGGTAGCTGCGCCCATTACCTTGCCCATATCAGACGGACCAGTCGCACCAACGCGGGCAATAATTTCTTTCAATTTCGCTGTAACCTCTTCCTCTGTCAGTTGTTTCGGCAGGAATTGCTCTATAATGGCAAGCTCTGCTTCTTCCTTTTCCAACAGGTCAGGACGGTTCTGTGCCTTGTAAATATCAGCCGATTCCCTGCGTTGTTTCGCTGCCTTCGTTAACAATTTCAACTCGTCATCAGCAGACAGTTCTCCCGATGCACCACCTTTGGTTTCTTCCAGCAGGATCAGCGATTTGATGGCACGTAAAGCACGTAACTGATCCTGATCCTTTGCCCGCATGGCATCCTTTATGCCTGATTCAACCTGAGTTTTTAGTGCCATATGTTTAATGAATGAATTTTGAATGAGTGAATGATAGAATATTAATGAATGAATAAGTAAATTTAGAATGAGCAAATGTTAAATTTGTCATTAAAGGGACAAAGTTACACGAATGATGGAATGAATGATAGAATTTTGAATGCGTGAATGACAGAATAAACAACAAATGGCATTACTCCACATTCTATCACGCTATGATTCAAAATTCTATGATTCAAAAATCTATCATTCGATTATTCAAAATTCTATCATTTAAAATTACACCATGACCCGTCTCAGCGTCAACATTAACAAAATAGCTACACTTCGGAATTCGCGTGGAGGCGACAACCCCAATGTTCTTAAAGTGGCTCTGGATTGTGAACGGTTTGGTGCACAAGGCATTACTGTGCATCCACGACCGGATGAACGCCATATCCGTTATCAGGATGTTTACGATTTAAAAGAAGTTGTAACCACAGAATTTAATATTGAAGGGAATCCTTCGGAAAGAAAATTTATTGATCTGGTACTGGCAACCAAACCTGATCAGGTTACACTCGTACCAGATGCGCTTGGAGCGATCACGTCCAATGCCGGCTGGGATACTATCACCAATAAGCAACTGCTAACAGAACTGATTCAGGAATTTAAGCGAGCAAGTATACGTGTTTCGGTTTTCGTAGATCCTGACCCACAAATGGTGGAAGGAGCAAAAATCTGCGGTGCCGATCGTGTGGAGTTATATACAGAACCCTATGCCGCCTATTATTTTGAGAACAGGCAGAAAGCGGTTATTCCTTTTGTAAAAGCAGCAGAAAAAGCACGGGAAGTTGGCTTGGGCTTAAACGCGGGCCATGACCTGAGCCTTGATAACCTTCATTTCCTGAAACAGTGCATACCGTGGATGGACGAAGTATCGATAGGCCATGCCCTGATTTCTGATGCCCTGTATCTCGGTCTGGAAAATACAATCCAGATGTATTTGCGGGAATTGGCTTTGTAACAATTTGACAGGCTTTAGAGAAGTCAAGACTGGGCGTCCCCCTTTTCAAAACTTGACTTCTCTTTTTTCTCCTCCGCTTCTTCTCCTTACAGCCTTCTCTGAATTTCGAAATTTCTTATTTCCCGCCAAAGGTCTCGGCAATTTTCATCGCCACACCCATATCGCCGTCAATTTTCAGTTTGCCCATCATGTAAGCCATCATGGCGTTCAGGTCTCCATCCAATAGTTTCAGTGCATTTTTCGTAGAAATCTCAAATGTACAATCCGCTTCCAGATCTTCGTTTGAAACCGTATTAGGCACCACTTTACTATTTATAAAAACATTCCCCTCGTCAGTTTTGAATTTAACTGTCGCATCCAATCCACTATCAGTACCCAGCATGCTGGTAACGCGGTCAGTCAGAATTTGAAGACTCATATTTCTTTGGCTTACTGTTTGATGTAAAATTTACTTTATGCTATTAAAATTGTAAAAGTATGTACCCTAAGAAGAATATTCAAATGGTTTTGGTGTTTTCATCTAAAAGGACAAATTTTACACTCTGTTTTGGCACTTGTCAGAACGTATATTTTTTTAATTGCCAATGAATTCTCCAGTGATACGCCCAACAGTACTGACTGTACTTTGCATGCTTACCTTTTTAAGTTCCATTTCTGGTTTATGGACACAGTCCGAAAGACTCTGGAACCCCGGCATGGTAGCCGAACAAACCAAGGAAATTTTTGAAGGACTACGTGAAAAGCTTGAAGAGCAACCTTCAAGCGCCGACACCAAAACGGTAGACCGTTTATTTGAATCCGTCATTAAAAGAACGACGCCGGAAACAATAAAACACAGCGCGATGATCATGATTATTTTTGAATCGCTGACTTTGTATGCAGCCTATCTGATGTGGAACCTCAGAAAACTCGGTTTCTACCTATATATGAGTGGCATAGCCGTAGCTTTCTTCGGCTCGATCCTTGTAATCGGAGGCTGGATGGGCATTGTAACTGCCATTGCCGGCATATTTTTCAGTTCGATCATGTGCATTATTTATGCATTCAATTTGAAGTATTTGCAATAAAATAGTGCGATTGTGACAAAAAATTCAGTGATTCGTTTGTAAATATCAATTGTCAATTATAAATCCCCCTTGCATTCCACGCAGAAAAGATTTTATTTTGCGGGTCTAATTCAAAAATAGAAATGGCTTTAATTAACAAAATCAGAGAGAAATCCGGAGTTGCTGTCACAGTAATTGCAATCAGTTTGATCTTATTTATGGTGGGTGGTGACCTTTTGGGACCTAACTCTATTTTAGGAGGAAACAGCAACCAGGTGGTTGGAGAGATTGCTGGTAAAGAAATCAATATCAAGGACTTTCAGAGTCGGGTAGATGGATTTCGTCAGAATTATGAGGCTCAGTCAGGCCGTAGTTTGAATGAAAATGAACTTGCGTCATTACGCGACCAGGCATGGAACCAGTTCATCGTTGACATTGCTTACAAGAAGCAATTTGACAAACTTGGACTATCTGTTACTGACGAAGAATTGGTTGACATGGTTCAGGGAAACCACATCAGTCCTTCTATTCTTCAGGCTTTTTCTGATCCAACATCAGGTCGTTTTGACAAAAACGCAGTGATTAACTATCTGAAAAACTTAAAGACATTACCTGTTGAGCAACAAAAATCATGGGCTAATTTCGAAACAAGTCTTCGTGAAGAGCGTATCCGCAGCAAATACGAAAACCTTTTGAAATTGTCTACTTACATTCCTAAGGCGCAGGCTGAAAAAGAATATGTGGCTCAAAACACAAAAGCAACAACACGTTATTTATATGTTCCTTACTTCTCTATTGTAGATACTACAATTAAAGTAACGGATTCTCAGCTGGAAAGCTATTTGAGTGCTCACCGTTCAGAGTACAAAGGAACTGATACACGTTCGATCGAATATGTAAGCTTCGCAGTTCAGCCTGCAAAGGATGACAGTACTGCGCTTTACAACGAGATTAAAGAATTGGCACGCGGACTGGCAACAGCTCAGAGCGATTCTTCTTACGCAAAAATGAACTCAGATATTCCTTTGCCAATGAATATGTCGCTGGCCAACATGTCTGACCAATTGAAAGAAGCTGTTAAGACATTCGTTCCGGGTGGTGTTTACGGACCATACCGCGAAGGAAATACTTACTTCATCTACAAATATGATGGTACACGTACTGACACGGTTTCTTCTGCAAAAGCAAGCCACATTTTGATCAGAGCGGAAAACCAGTCGGATTCGGCTAAGGCGGCAGCACGTGTTCGTGCAGAAGGCATCCTTTCTCAGATCCGTGCAGGTGCTAACTTTGAGGCTTTGGCTGCAACATCAAGTGCAGATCCGGGTTCAGCACAACGCGGTGGTGATTTGGGTTATTTCCAGAACAACGGTGCAATGGTTAAGCCATTTGAGGAAGCTGTTTTCTCTGCAAGCGCTACGGGACTTATCCCAAGATTGGTAGAAAGCCAGTTTGGTTTCCACATCATTAAAGTAACGGCAACTAAAAACAACACGCTTTACCGTATCGCTGCGATCGGAAAAACGATTGCTCCAAGCCAGGCAACACGTGACGAAGCTTACCGCAAGGCTGACGAATTTGCTAACTCGGTAAAAACCAAAGAGCAGTTTAACGAGGCTGTGAAAAAGGATAAGGCACTTGTGGTTGCTACTGCAAACCGTATCCCTGAAAGCGCTACCAACATCAATGCCATTCAAAATGGCCGTGAAATTGTTCGCTGGGCATTTAAAGACGATTCAAAAATCGGTGGAGTTTCTCAGGTTTTCGAAACCGAAGAACAGTATATCGTAGCGGTTCTGACTGGAAAATCAGATCAGGATAACGTGAAAGTGGATGATTTCCGTGACGAATTGACTACAAAAGTTCGCAACGAACTGAAAGCTGAGCAAATTACTGCGAAACTTAAAGGTGCAACAGGTGACCTTGAAAGCATTGCTAAAAAATACGGTGCAGGTGCTTTGATCGAAACAGCTAATGATATTTCCCTGGCAACAGGATTCCTGACAAGTGCAGGTTTTGATCCGATCGCGCTTGGAAAAGTATTCGGTTTGAAAGCTGGTCAGAAAACAGGTGTATTCACTGGCGAAAACGGTGTGTTCATCATGGAGCTGATCAACAAGACGGATGCTCCTAAAATTGCAGATTTCACACAGAACAAAACACAGCTTACCCAGTCTTTGGAAAGCCGTTCATCATACCTGGTAAACGAAGCAATTCGTGAAAATGCCAAAATTGTTGACCGTCGCGCTAAATTCTTCTGATAAGAAAAAGCCGGTTAGAATACTCTAAAAGGGGGGCGAATTAATTTTCGCTCTCCTTTTTTTTGTACCCAATCAATTTTTTCAAAAAAAAATGATAGTATTGCAGTAAAAATTGTCAATAGTACACTTAATAAAGAAGGAGGTCGGAAAAAGTATGAAACAGACTATAAATGCTTTGCTTTTTGTAATCTGCAACACCATTTGCCTAAACCTTATTATTCAAAAAAACCATTAACAATAACCACAATGAGCATACTACTTGGAGAAGAGGAGTATTTTAAAGGAATCGGGAAAATCGCGTACGAAGGGCCTGAATCAACAAATCCGTTAGCATATCGCTGGTATGACGAAAATCGTATCATCGCCGGCAAAAGCATGAAGGAACATCTTCGTTTTGCTATTGCTTACTGGCACACCTTCTGTGGAAATGGTGGTGATCCTTTCGGAGGACAGACATTGTTTTACCCATGGGATAAAAAAGCAGACGCTGTTGACCGCGCAAAAGACAAAGCCGATGCAGCATTTGAATTGATTACAAAACTTGGATTGCCTTATTACTGTTTTCACGATGTTGACGTGGTGGATTATACCGACGACGTTCGCAGCAATGAAAAACGCCTTCAGACTTTGACACAATATCTTGCGCAAAAGCAAAAAGATTCAGGTGTTAAATTACTTTGGGGAACTGCCAATTTGTTCAGCCACCACCGTTACATGAATGGTGCCTCAACCAACCCTGATTTTGATGTAGTTTCTCATGCAGCAGCGCAGATCAAAATTGCTTTGGATGCAACAATCGCTTTGGGTGGCGAAAATTATGTATTCTGGGGAGGTCGTGAAGGTTATATGACACTTCTGAACACGGATATGAAACGTGAGCAGGAGCACTTCGCACAGATCCTTAAAATGTCTGTGGCATATGCACGCGCCAATGGTTTCAAAGGTAAATTCTTCATCGAACCAAAACCTTGCGAGCCAACAAAACACCAGTATGACTACGATGCAGCAACCGTAATTGGTTTCCTTCGTCAGCATGACCTGCTTGCAGATTTCTCTTTGAACCTTGAAGTGAACCACGCTACTTTGGCCGGCCACACATTCGAGCATGAATTGCAGGTTGCAGCCGATGCAGGTATTTTGGGTTCTATCGATGCCAACCGTGGAGATTACCAAAACGGATGGGATACAGATCAGTTCCCGAACGATATCGCTGAGTGGACAAAAGCATTGCTTGTGATTTTGCAATCAGGCGGATTGCAGGGCGGTGGTATCAACTTTGATGCAAAACGTCGTCGTAACTCAACTGACGTTGCAGACGTTTTCCATGCACACATCGGTGGTATCGACGTAGTAGCAAGAGCGCTTGTGATTGCTGATAAAATTATCCAAAACGGAGAATATGACAAAATCCGTACAGACCGTTATGCAAGCTTTGATTCCGGTAAAGGTGCCGAATTCGAAACAGGTAAACTTGCTTTAACAGATCTTTTTGAACTGGCAGCAGCCAAAGGCGAACCAGCTACCATTTCAGGAAGACAAGAATATCTTGAAAACCTTATCAATCGTTTTATATAAGGATAATCCGGTTCGAAATTTATAATTAACGACGAAAGCCGCTGGATTCATTTCAGCGGCTTTCATCGTTTACATACCCCAAAAAAGATACATTTCAACTTGTCACTTTTGTTGACAATCAAACATTTACCGTTAAATAAGTTTATTGTATGATTTATAGAAAATTTTCTATAACAAATAAAAACAAATACTTAATTGCGTAAGTAACTAACCCGACATTAACGTGCCGCGGTTGTGTTACATCTGAGCTGAATTAATTAACCTAACCCGCGCCTATGATTTAACATATTCTATTTACTTCACGCAATACAAGTATTTGTAATTGTTCGCGGTTACAGATACAACGGCAGGATTTTCTGCCAGCTCCCTGGTTACTCAACACCCATGATACTTCTTCCGGCACCGTTATTTTACAATAACCAGGCCTCACTACAACGTTACGGGAATATTTTTTCAGGTCAGTGACTCTACTGCCAGGTTTTCGATGCTACTCAACGGGTTAATAACCTTTCCGTCATGATTAACGCATTTTCATGCAACAATCAATCAGTGTTTTCTACTGATCGATGCCGGGAAGAAAGAGGCTGATTCCAGCACCTTTGATGAATTTATATCAACCCATTTGTTCTCGTTATGGTAATTTTTTCGCCTAAAACCTTTTTATCCGGTGACTCAGTCCTGCACGCACGCCATGCCCCTGTTTCACACTTTATGCTGAATCAAGTAAACCGGACTTACGACCTCGTTCTATCCCTGCTTCATTGGTACCAATTGCAGAAACCAATTCTGTGTTGCGCGCCGACGTAGATCTGCCAGCTACATATTGACCGCATGAACGTCAAAACAGAAAATTAATTTCTGTTCAGTGATGCTTTGTGCCAATGCCTGCCAAGAAAAGTTTCACTTCTTTTTTGGTTCAGGACTTCTTGTGCCCGTTCTAAACGGTTAAGATAATTCCACGTACTCATTTCTCTCAACTTAATGGTATCACTTTTATGAAACAATTACGACCCCGCCTGCTGTTTCTGGCTGTTGTCATGTTTTCCATTAAAGCAGCGACAGCCCAAAAGATCATTTATGTCAACGACAATTCAAACACGAACAGTGTTTTTACGACTACCATCGGTAATGATGCCAACCCGGGATCCGATCCATCCACACCCTTTGCAACACTGACCAAGGCCATGCAGGAAGCCTCCGCCGGTGACCGGATTCTGCTGGATGCCGGTACTTATCTGGCTACCTCCATCACCGTGAAAAGCGGGGTTAAAATTATCGGTACTCCGTCGGACAACACTGTCATAACCGCACAGACGTCCGCAATATCTTTACAATCCAATACCGAACTCTGGAACCTCAAAATCCAACGGGTTTTGCCATTGGGGCCGGGTTATCCAAGTATATCGGTGGCTACTGCTCCCGGCGCAACCAATGTGTTAATTGAAAACTGCCTGTTCTTTAAAAACCGCACAGCCATTTATCTGGAACCGGGTTCCACGGATATTGTCCTGAAACGAAACCGTTTTGACGATAACCGGACAGGTATTATTTTTCCAAATTCTGCTGCGGCAACGCCCCTGTCCAAAATTTATCTGATCGACAATGAGCTGGTCAACAACAGATCTTACGGACTCATTCTAACGGACAATAATCTGTCGCCTGTCGAAATGTATTTATCCGGAAACAATATTACCGGTAACCTTGCCGGTGGCTTGGAAAACGACAATACCGCCTCAGGGACCAAAATAATCCTTCGGAACAACTGGTTTGGAACACCCGTCCCTACTATTTTCAACGGTCTGACCAATGGCGGCTTCAATGTTCCGGATCACGATACTAATCCCGGAAGCGCCGTACTGACCAACAACAACGCTGTTCCCGGAGCGACTTACCCCAACCAGATTTCAGGAACCAATACAGCTGCCATTCAAGCTGGTTTTATTTATGCTTCGAGCGCAAACACAAGGCCGGCGACGGTTAACTACGTAAGTTCGAACAACACGACGATTGCCGGACATACCGCTTTTAACTATTTCCCTTCAATTCAGGACGCCATCAGTGCTTCCAATACCGACGCGACCGTTACACTACCAAATGGTGTGTACAGCGACAATGTGATCCTGAACAAAAAACTGACCGTCAAAGGAAACTCCCGCAGCCTGACCATCATCCGCGGAACTTATGATTTCGGCATTCAGAGTGCGGTTATTGCCGTCAACACCGCCGATGCAAAAATCGAAAACCTGACCATCACCCGTGACTATGGAAACTCGGTGGATGTGTGGCAGGCGGGATTACGCGATTCCGGAATCAGTGTCAACGCCTCGAATGTGAGCCTGAACGACATCACCGTTCAAAATCAACGCAGTGCCATTTACGTTTATAACCAACAGGGTTTTAAACTTATGAACAGTGTCCTGGAAAAAAACCGCACCGGTCTTTCTCTCGGTGTTGATATCAGCAACGGCATCATCACCAATAACATCATCCGTGATAACCTGACCCACGGGATTATTTTCAATTATGCCTTCGGAACCGGTATTACTGCGAATAATCTGAAAGTGAAAAATAACAGTTTCAGTGGTAATTGGTACACGGATATTTACGCCCACGGTTCAGGAGCGACAAGCATTTATACCAACGCCGACCTGACCTGCAACACTTTTGGCAACAACGCAGCAGCAACCAATTCCGGAGCCGCCGGCGAACCCGGTTATCTTACACAAGTACCCGTTCAGTTCGGTGGTACCCCGCCCGCGTTTTTCGCCTCTTTCGCGGGAGATAAAATTGCAGATCTGACCACGGCACCATGGCTTGTTAACATTCCGGTACCAGCCCCGACGGCAATCAGCTTTATTCCAACGGCAGGTACACTAAACGTTTCTCCGGTTTTGGGTGCTTTATCGGCAGCCAATAATGATTACCGCATCCTTGCCAATGCCATCGGCTGCGTGCAAGAAAACCAGACGGTCAGTCTCTCGGGAACATTCGACTGGACAACGGCCGAAGCACAGGCAGAATGGGCCAAAGGTACAAATGCAAAAGCCTCTGACGGTGTAGGGACCATAACCGGCTCGGGCGATAACTACTCGATAACACCTCCCCTGGCTGTTAATGGTGTCACAATCACATCATCAGGATCGGCAACGATACAGGGACCGGGCGATTTGCCGGCCACTTCCCTGGAAACTTTTTTATTCCTGAATAGCAAGGCAAACAGCAGCTACAAAAACTGGACGATCAGTAACCTGATCTTAAAAGGGTTTGACGTTTCTATTATCGCCGATCATAACGGAGGACCTGTTGATGTCAATGATAACCTGAAAATTTCCGGGAATCAGTTTCACATCCCCGCGGATCTGAATGCGACCGCAGCAGCTGCTGACAACTTTCAGAATATCGGTATTCACTATAATTACGGAAAGAATATCGAAATCAGCCAAAACCAGTTCTTTATAAACGGAACAGGGATAAGTGATGACGCTGGTGCGAAATATGCTACGACCTATGCCATCCAGTCGGCAACGAGCGGCGGCACGGCATACGACGGTCTAAAAATCATAAATAACCAGTTTACCGTGGTAGGCGCACCCAGTTCTACACCAGCGGTGATTAAAGGAATATGGGAAAACGGGCATAATGAGAATGCTTCCATCGAGATCAGCGGGAACAAATTCACCAACGATACGCCTGGAAATACTGCCACGCTCAACCGTCAGACCGCGTTCTGGGTAACTTCCAGATCAGGCGCAGCTAAAAACGTGGTATACAAAGACAACGAGATCAGCAACTATTCAGAAGGGATAGCCTGGCTTGGGGGATTGTATACAGGAAACACGCCACCCGATTTCAACACGGGCGCTTTACCTGTGCAGATTCTTAACAACAAATTTGATGCGGTAAACAAAGCCGTGGTCATTCGTAAATCGGTGGGAAGTACCAATGCCAATTCTCCTGCCAAAATAAACAGCAACAGCTTTGTCAACTCGCTTACATCGGATATCGCCAACGAAGCATCCGGAACAGCCGACGCTTCCTGTAACTGGTTTGACGGTGCCATTCTGGCGACCGGAGCGATTTCATCCAGTCCTAAGCTGATTAACGGAACAGACAACGACCTTGGTGCTATCGGATTTCAAACCACGGCAGCGTGTGAATATTCCGTTAAAAACCTGGCGACATCTGAAACCTTCCCGACTATCCAGGAGGCTATCAACGATAATGAAACGCTTAATACCCATGAAATTTTTATTGGAAACGGGGTTTACAACGAACGTGTGACCGTTTCGAAAGAGGTGAAACTGACGGGCGAATCGCAGGCGGGTACCATCCTGGAAGGTACTGGTCTAGCCGGTACAGGTTCAGGAATTTTCATTGAAAGCGGTAAAACCAAAGTGAGCATTCAAAACCTGACCATCCGGAACTTTACCGGTGCCAGCGGAAATAGCAACGCAGGAATTTATGCCAACGGTGGCAACAACGATCTGACAATTAAAAATGTAACCAGTAAAGATAACCCGACGGCATCAGGAATTTATGCCAACGGGCCTATCGAAAATGTTACAATCGACCTTGTGACGGCAGAAAACAACAGTCCCGGCGCGCGCGGTATTGTGATCTGGAATGGTTTCAAGAAAAACATTTCGATAACCAACTCCACAATTTCCAACAATAACTGCTGTGGTATCGAATTGCAGGATGGTACTGCCTCAGGCGTTTTGATTAAAGGGAATACGATCAATGCCAAAGACAACGGTATCGGTGTGGTTGGGTTAACTTCCGGCGCAGGCCCCAACCTGATCCAGAATAACAATATCCAGGTCACAGGTCGTTTCGGGATTGAGATTAAAAACCCTAACGGTACGGGAAGTACGGATGAAACGCTGGACGGTTCTATCATTGTCAAAGGCAATACGGTTAACCTTGTCGGTAGCGGAGGAGATGTCAGAGACCTCGCGGGTATCGCCGTATTTCGTCGTGGTGTGATTACAGCCAACGGAAATGTGGATGTACCAACGGGCGTCGTGATCACCACCAACACGATTACCGGATTTACACAACCGGGAACCAGTGAAGGTTTTGGGATCGTCGTGGAAGGTACCAACCATAAAGTCCTCAATAATACACTGACAGGAAATGAAGTCGCTATTCAGCGCCAGGCAGGCCACATGCCTTATACTGCAAACTCAACCACCGACGGAAATCAGGACGATGCAGCCGATAACTTCTTCGGACGCGGCAATGCTCCCTACTCCTGTGGTATTGAAGTAGATGCCAATGGTGGCGCGGTCGTTAGAGATGTTTTTTACACCGATATCGTTGGCGTCGTGGTTAACACCAATACTGCTGAAACTTTCTGTTCCATCCAGACTGCGGTTGCTGATAACAACACCGCAAACGGACATACGATTAAAGTTGGAGCCGGAACGTTTAATGAGCAGGTTGTTGTCAACAAATCGGTTGTAATTAAAAGCGCAACAGCTACACAGCCCGTAATTAATTTCACAGGAACACCAGCAGGAAAGCTGACAATATTTGATATATCGGCCGACGCGGTTACCATTGAAAACCTGAATATCAAAGTCGACCTGGCCAAACTGAAAAGTGCAGTTTTGGCAACCGGCGCAGCCATTGACCAGATTACGGTCAAAGACAACCTGATCAATGCTTACAATGTTCCCGTAGCCGGCAATTATGGTGACAGGAACGCAGTGAGTGTTAATTACGGCGGCCCTACTAATTATCGTGTGGCAACTGGTGGCGTAAACAATATCACGTTTACAGGCAACACCGTTACCAATGAAGGCGCCAATGCGTTCCGCTCTGGTATCGCGGCCGATGAAGCAGCCGGTACTTTTACTGGTAATATACTGCAAACCATCAACCACGATATCATCGTGCGTTTTGCAAGCAACGGGCCGGTAACGATCAGTAACAATAATTTCAACGGCGGTGGTGTGGAACTCCCTGAAATGAACGGCTCGGCCGGCACATTGACGGTCAGCAACAATACCTTTAACGGCATTGCTGCAAATCCTGTCGGCGCTGCGATGCTGCGTCTGAAAAACAATACCAACAACAAGCCGGTATTTGTAAACAACAATACGTTTACGGCACATCAGTGGGGTATCAGCCTGGAAAACTATCAGAATGTGACCATTGATAACAACACCATGACCCCGCTGGCGAACTCAACCATTTTCCGTCACATCACGGTGAATACGAAAGAACTGAGTTCTTCAAGTGGTTTCTATGCGCCGGTACTTGGTATGACGCTTATTAAAAATACCTTTAATGGCTCGGGCACAACGGGTGGAACGGGATTGGCATTTTATAATCACGATAACGACAGTCCTGTATTTGGCACATTTACGCTCGGTGGCGCAGGTAATGAGAATAATTTCGCAGCTGGTCTCGGCACATTTATTTATCTGGATGCACAAACAGGCGCCACCCCTGCGCCCGCCACAACCATGGCACCATGGGCAGTCAACCTGGATGCTACGGGTAACAACTTCGATGCCGGGGCAGGATTACAATCACCTGCAGTGATGACATTGGCTTCTCTGTACAATGTTGAAGACAAAATAACGCACAAAATTGACGATGGTGTCCTCGGTTTTGTAACCGTAAAAGCTGCCAATACATTTGTAACCCCGATCAGTTTTACACCTGCAACGCTGACGCCTAAAATCCAGAGGGGTGTTGATGCGGCCTCTGCCGGCTGGACAGAAAACGTAAAGGCTGGAACTTATGCCGAAAATGTTGTTGTCAACAAGGCTTTGAAAATTTACGGAGCCAACTATGGAGTTAACCCAAACAGTGGAAGCCGTGTTGCGGAAACCATCGTGGTTCCCGCCGTAAACAATACTTCGGACGGTTCCATATTCCTTCTTCAGGGTGCTTTGAGCGGAGTAGAAATCGACGGTTTCAGGATCGACGGAGATAATGCAGGCCTTGCCGGTGGTGTCGATATCAATGGTGCGGATGTCAATACAGCCGAAGCCATTTCTGCCTATGACGGTGTCAGCAACACGCTGGTTAAAAACAACATCATCACCAATCTCAATTATGCCGGTGTTGACTTTTACAATGATTCCAACAGCGGTGCGGCTACCAGTGGTAATTTGGTTGATCAAAACAAGTTTGATAACCTGATGCCATCAGTTTATGGTATTGGGGTTTTGATTTACAACAATGCTTATACCAGCATTACCAACAACGTCATGACGAGAGTCCGCGTAGGTATCCAAACCGGTAATTTTGAAAAAGCCGATCCGGGGAATTCACGTACTTTTGAGGCAAACACGATTGAAGCAAGTCGCAGAGGGATTTTCCATAACCTGGCCTATTCCAACGCGTCCGACCTGACCATCAAGGGAAATACCATAACCGCTTATGCAGGAACGACCCGTCACGATGGAATTATGATCAGTTCCTTACAGGGAAATGTCGGTGTAATGGTAGAAAACAACATTATCAACGGTCTTGCCAGTGTGACCAATGCCTACCAGTTATGGAATAACCCATCGAACAAAGTGACCATCAAAGGCGGAACCGTCACCACGGCGCTGAATGGTATTTTTGCCAACAATTTTGATGGTTATCCCGATGCAGGCTCCAATGCAGAATCCAGTGCGTATCTGGTGGATGGTGTCACAATCAATAATACGGCTACGGGAATATTGGTAAAGGACAATACTTTAAACACCAATAACGCTACCGTGAAAGTGACGCTCGCCGGAAACACAGCTATCAACGAAGCAAGCACGCAGGGAAGTCTGGTTTCCGGAAAAGATGCGCAGCTTGTTACCGGCCCTTCAACCATAAAACTGGGCGCTGCTACACCCTATGCCGTCAATGTGACGGGAACTACGGGCACAACAGCTCCGAACGTTATCCTGAACACCGGTTTTGCGATTGACAGAAATGGTAACACCACTGCTCCGGTATTAAACACCGATATCGATGGCATTATCGAAATCGGAAGTAATTGGGCTATACCTTCGGGTGGACCTACTTATCCGTTTATTATTCAGGGAAAACTGTTATTTGAAAACGGAATCCTGAATGCGGAAAACGGCCCGGTGTTCTTTACCACCAATGCCAGTGATATCGTAACGGGTACAAAACCCGAAAAAACGACTAGTTATATTCTTGGCAAAGCGATCATGGCGGCCAGACCGGTCAATGCCGGTGCCATCAATTTCCTTGGCGTAAACCTGCCGGCGGGAGGTGATCTGGGAAGTCTGGGTATTGAAAGAATTACGGCTACTACCGCTATTTCGCCTTCGGTATCCACGGGTTCCATCAATGCAAGGTGGATTATCACGCCAACGAATGTATCGGCTGGCAGAACCGGAGCAAGTTTCAGCTTTCTGAGCAACTTCCTGAATGGCCAGATTCCTTCGTCACTATATGCCTATCGGTACAACGGATCGGCTTGGGAAAAGAAAAGCGTTGTCCTGACGGCCAGCTTATCGGCGGGACTTTACACGACATCCGCCTTTGATATCGCGGAATTTTCTCCGTGGACTTTCAGTAGTGCCTCGAATCCGCTTCCTGTCACATTGACGGCTTTCAGTGCTACTAAAAATGAGCAGACAACCTTGCTAAGCTGGTCAACAACCGCCGAAACAAACAGCAGCCATTTTGATATTGAGCATAGTATCAATGGCAAAAACTGGATAAACATCGGCACAGTAGCAGCGAAAGGCGAGAGCAAATCACTTTCATCGTACTCGTTCAGCCATGTGGATCCGGTTAACGGAGAAAACCTGTATCGTCTAAAAATAATTGATCTGGACGAAACCTTCGCATACAGCCGGATCGTCAGCTTAAACTTCGGAGGGGATGGATCCATATCGTTTTATCCAAACCCGGCCACAGACTTATTGCAGATCAACATCAAAGAATGGAATAAAGTAGCAGCAGTCAAAATGATTGACATGAACGGAAGAACCGTTTATTCATCCTTGTCGGCCGGTCTACATAAAACCATTGATGTCCGGTCGCTATCGCAAGGCATGTATCTGGTCGAGATCCGAAAAGCGGATGGAAATTTCACAGTGAGCAAGATCGTTATTTCAAAATAACGGCTGAGGAACCAGGAAAGTAAAAAAGACCGTCTCAAATCACAATGAGGCGGTCTTTTTTTGCCGGTAAGTCTTACAACAGAATACCGTTACAAACGGTAAATTATTAAAATTCGTAGTTTGAAAACTATGAATAACGCAGGGCCGTTAGGCGTAGTCTCCAGACTACATCTGTGTGCCACGCGGTCTCTGACCGCCGCAAATTATCAGTTGCTCGTAGTGTTCCCGGAACAATGCGTACTAATATAAATGA
>NZ_JAMXKF010000016.1:70210-71032 GCF_024220585.1 Dyadobacter diqingensis | reverse complement strand
TTTCACTTCATCTTTCGAAAAATCCCGAAGGGATGACATTATTGTGGATCATGGTTATCGCCGGGTTCTTGTTGAAAAAAGCCCAATTATTGCAATTTTTGTTTCACCCTTTCAGGGTTTAGGATCGGCAGGGTTTGTGGATTCTCTATAATACTATCATCCCTTCGGGATTAAAAATGGTATAGATGGAAACGATATTAGGGATGGGGTCTCTCACTTCATCTTTCGAAAAATCCCGAAGGGATGACATTATTGTGGATCATGGTTATCGCCGGGTTCTTGTTGAAAAAAGCCAAATTATTGCAATTTTGTTTCACCATTTCAGGGTTTAGGATCGGCTGGGTTTGTGGATTCTCTATAATACTACCATCCCTTCGGGATTAAAAATGGTATAGATGGAAACGATATTAGGGATGGGGTCTCTCACTTCATCTTTCGAAAAATCCCGAAGGGATGACATTATTGTGGATCATGGTTATCGCCGGGTTCTTGTTGAAAAAAGCCAAATTATTGCAATTTTGTTTCACCATTTCAGGGTTTAGGATCGGCTGGGTTTGTGGATTCTCTATAATACTATCATCCCTTCGGGATTAAAAATGGTATAGATGGAAACGATATTATGGATGGTGTCTTCCACTTCATTTTTCGAAAAATCCCGAAGAGATTGCACTATTGTGGATTATGGTTATCACCGGGTTCTTGTTGAAAAAAGCCAAATTATTGCAATTTTGTGTCACCCTTTCAGGGTTTGGGATCGGCCGGGTTTGTGGATTCTCTATAATACTATCATCCCTTCGGGGTTAAAAATGATATAGATGGAAA
>NZ_JAMXKF010000016.1:0-70198 GCF_024220585.1 Dyadobacter diqingensis | reverse complement strand
GGGTTTGTGGATTCTCTATAATACTATCATCCCTTCGGGGTTAAAAATGGTATAGATGGAAACGATATTATGGATGGTGTCTTCCACTTCATTTTTCGAAAAATCCCGAAGAGATTGCACTATTGTGGATTATGGTTATCACCGGGTTCTTGTTGAAAAAAGCCAAATTATTGCAATTTTGTGTCACCCTTTCAGGGTTTGGGATCGGCCGGGTTTGTGGATTCTCTATAATACTATCATCCCTTCGGGGTTAAAAATGGTATAGATGGAAACGATATTATGGATGGTGTCTTCCACTTCATTTTTCGAAAAATCCCGAAGAGATTGCACTATTGTGGATTATGGTTATCACCGGGTTCTTGTTGAAAAAAGCCAAATTATTGCAATTTTGTGTCACCCTTTCAGGGTTTGGGATCGGCCGGGTTTGTGGATTCTCTATAATACTATCATCCCTTCGGGGTTAAAAATGATATAGATGGAAATGGCATAATAGATGGGCACATCCCATTTCATTTTCAAAAAATTCCGAAGAGATGGTATTATTGTAGAAAATACATAGGAGATGGCTTTTGCAAAACCCTGAAAAGATGACGTATTTATAGTACACGATCCGCTATTCAGCTCAGCATTTTAATCCCGAAGGGATGGTATTATTGTAGAAAATACATCGGGAATGGCTTGTGCAAAACCCTGAAAGGGTGACATAAAAATACTCAGGATCGTTGAACGACCGAAAAACTATTCGTCAAACCGAAAGACGTTTTTTACTCCATTCCGTCTGCTGATTTTTATCAAAAAACGTCCACGCGACAAATCTGCTTACTTTTTGTCCCTGCGCCATTTCTATCGTTTTTACCTCAAAAACTTTCGCCGTTTTTAAAGCGGCATATACACCGGACAACGTCGTTTTTTTTGAAATAAGAGAAGTAAACCAAAGACATTGTTCCTTAAACTCCACACTTTCCGAGATCATTTTTTTGACGAAAGCTTCTTCTCCGCCCGGACACCACAGCTCGGCATTTTGTCCTCCAAAGTTCAACGTTTGTTTTCCGGTTTTTTTCAAGCCCAGGTTTGTCAGCTTTCGTGCCGTCCCAGCCTGTGCTTCCGCAAGCGAGGCGTGAAAAGGCGGATTACAGAGCGTAGCGTCAAAGAATTCGCCCGGTTTGATAATACCTTTAAAAATATGCTGAGACGAAGTTTGCAGTCTGCATTCGATCGCGCCTTCCAATGAAGGATTATTCTCTATGATCCTGCTTGCGGAGTGATAGGCAAGGGCGTCGATATCAGACCCGACAAAACGCCATCCATATTCCCGATGGCCGATAATCGGATAAACACAGTTGGCACCTGTGCCGATATCCAGTACGCGTATTGCCTTTCCAACCGGGAATTTTCCCTGATTGGACAATCCAAGCAAATCAGCAACATAATGGATATAATCTGCCCGTCCCGGTATGGGCGGGCAGAGATAGTTTTCAGGAATATCCCAGTATGATATTCCATAAAAATGCTTCAACAGTGCTTTGTTGAGCGATTTAACCGCATCCGGATTTGAGAAGTCCACCGATTCATCTCCATAGGGGTTTATTGAAACGAACTTCGCCAGTTCCGGTGTGTCCTGTATCAATCGTTTAAAATCATACCGGTCCCTGTGCAGGTTCCTGACGTGCAGATTTGTTTTCTCGGTATGTGTTTTTTTAGATTTTTGAGCCAATGGAAGCGCCGGTCAGATTAGTTAAGGATCGCTTTTTTCGAAGCAATCTGCTCATAAACAGCGTCCCAAAGATCAATTCTTTTTTGAAGGGATTGAATGGTAGCTTCTTCTGCTTCTTTCCAGAAGGTTTCATTTTCTTCACAAAGATTCGACGTCATCTGTAAAGCCAGGTTGCTGTGATGATCGCCGTCCACCTCGATATGCCGTTCCAGATAATATTTGAAAATGGACACTTCATTCGGGAAAGTTTTACTGATATCACTTACAATCGAATGGAACATATTGGGAATGAGGTCCTCACGACCAAATGTAAAAGTTGCAGCCTGAAGATAGTCTTTACCGCTGTTGATAATATCGAAAGTGAAATTTACAAAATCCCTGGTAGCTTTTGGTGCGCCTGATATTTCAAATGCAGTTTCGAGATTATTACCGGATTTTAGCGCCAAAATGAATTTTTCGATCTGGTTTGTATCCGCGCCGCTTTGCTGCATGGCTTCCAGATATAGTTCAAAGTGGCTTTTTAAATCACCGTTTTCATCGATATCCGATTCTTCTCCCAATACAATTTCGTTGATCAAATGTCTGGTTACGGCAGACCCTTTTGGAAACCACGGCACAGTGGTACAGGTAAGATTGTTCTGTAATGCTTTCAAAAGCGACATAAAATCCCAGACCGCAAAAATATGATATTGCATAAAGACCCTGAGGTCTTCAAGCTCGGTAATCGCTGAATAAACTTTATGGTTGATGATTTGCTGCCGAAGCGGCTCGATCGACTGTTGTAATTTATTGATATGGTCGGCCATATGGTAAAAATGGTAATGAGACTTTCAAGATTCGTAATGAATCCGCAAAGGTAAGGCATCACCGGGCCTTATCATATCTTTTAATGGTTTTATAAGAACTGAGAAGCCCGGTCTTGCAAGACCGGGCTTCTGTTTAGGCTTTATTGATATACACTTTTTGTCCGCCCTTTCTGATGGATTCGTAAACGGCGTCCACAACAATCATATCTTTCAAACCCTCGTGACCAGTTACATTCGGATCCGGTTTATTGTTTAAAATGATATCAGCGATGCCATCCATTTGTAAAGTCTGATGGGTTACTACGGGTTGGTTCATCGGTCCCAGATGTGTACGTCCTTTGATCGGACCGTAGCCAAAAGCGGGACTTAATTCTGCAAATCCTTTATCACCGATAACATACAGCCTTTCAAAATTATTGAAGTTATAAGTCGTGCCGCAGTTCGCTATCACACCGCTTGGAAAACCCAGCTGAAACGTGATGGTTTCGTCAACTTCCTTGAACTTGACAGGATCCGTTTTGCTCTCCTGAGCTGTTACCCAGACCGGTTCTTCGCCCGTGGCATACCGTGCGCCGTTCAGCGCATAAATGCCGACATCCATCATTGCTCCACCGCCAGCCAGCGCTTTTTTTAGCCTCCATTGATTTGGATCTCCGCTTTTGAAACCCATGTAGTTGTTTACATGCATAATTTTCCCAAGTTCGCCGGCTTCGCGCATGCGGATCAGCTCGCGCGTATGCGGTTCAAAATGCATGCGATAACCTATGTAAAATTTGACACCTGCCTTTTCACATGCGGCAATCATTTCCCGCGTTTGTCTGGCGTTGTCAGCAACCGGTTTTTCACAAAGTACATGTTTACCCGCGGCCGCAATTTGCAGCACATGTTTGTGGTGCAGCGAGTTTGGCGTGGTGACATACACGATATCAATGTCAGGATTGTTTTTTATATCGCTGACCGTTTGATAGTTATAAGTATTTTTGTCCGGAATGTTATATTTCTGTTTCCAGGTGTCGATCTTGGAAGGGGTACCGGAAACAACACCGGCCAGCGTTGCCAGCTTACAGCTTTGCATGGCTTCGGCAACACGGTTGGCGTAACTGCCCAGGCCCATCATGGCCACGCGGAGCTGTTTTTCCGGACGAACAAGTGGTTCGGGAATCATGTGTGCCGAAGCCGGAAGGCCGGAAAGTGCAGTCGCTCCGATACCAAGAGAAACCTTTTGAAGGAAATCACGACGAGAATTCATACAACAACAGGATTTGTTAATAGTGTTTAACAGAGAAAATCAGAGCTTGATCCCAAAAGTAAATCTCTGTAACGATCTCCTTATGAGGAAGAAATATTGTGTTCAGAAAAAACTTTCAATTTTTTTTCTTCGCTCTGAACTTAATTTTTAATTTACATGTATATACATTAAATGTAACAACATATAAATTTCTAAATCATGAATAATCTGATCAACGGCTTACACCATATCACTGCACTGGCCAGTGACGCACAAAGAAATGTGGACTTTTATGTAGGGATTTTAGGGTTGAGGATGGTTAAAAAAACAGTGAATTTTGACGCACCCGAAGTATATCATTTATATTATGGAGACGAAACCGGTACGCCCGGCTCGATTGTTACATTCTTTCCGTATGCCGGTTTGGTGCGTGGCCGTAAAGGCGGCGGGCAGCTTACGTTTTCAGCGTTCTCGATCCCCACTTCATCTTTAAGTTACTGGATGGACCGCCTCGTGCAGTTTGGAATACCTTACGCCGGACCATACCGACGATTTAATGAAACCTATCTTCGGTTTGAGGATTTTGACGGCATGGGTGTGGAGCTCGTTGCCAATGATACAGACAAACGTCCTGGCTGGGATAACGGTAAAATACCAAAAGAGTATTCCATTCGAGGAGCTTATACCGTTTCGTTGAGTGAGTTTAAAATTGACCGTACTGTATCGTTGTTAACCGATGTGATGGGGCACAGGCTGGTGGGAGAAGAATCGGGGATATATCGTTTTGAAAGCGGAGAAGGCGGACCGGGTTCGTTTGTGGACGTGTTGGAATCGCCTAAGGATGTTCGCGCTTTGCAGGGTGCCGGCTCGGTGCATCACCTGGCTTTTGCTACGCATAGTGATGAGACGCAGCTTGAAATCCGTGAGAAATTGTTGTCTGAAAGCTATAACCCGACCGAGGTTTTGGACCGGAATTATTTCCACAGCATCTATTACCGCGAACCCGGTGGTATTTTATTTGAAATTGCCACCAATCCTCCCGGATTCTCCGTGGATGAAACGGTGTCTGAGTTGGGATCTTCTTTAAAATTACCGGAATGGTTTGAACCAAGAAGGGAAAAAATTGAAGCCGAATTACCAGCGATTGTAGCGGAATCAAAATAATTCAGAAAATCTGATTCATACAATACCAGCCAGATCCGACACATAGAAGCGTGTCGGATCTGGCTGGTATTTTTATTCCGTACATTTCAGATCGGCCTTACATTGCTTATCTGATAATGCTGATGGAAGGGATCACCAAAGAATTTAACATCCGCCCAAACCACCGTTTCCGGTTTTATGGCCGTCAGCGTATCGAACGAGACTCCTTTTGCACGTCTGCCTTTCTCAAAAAATGAATTTCCTTCGGCTTCTTCGGGCGATTCTTCGATAACGAAAGAGATCAAGTACCTATTTTCTGCCGTGGAGTCTTCTGTTATTTCAAGAATGCGGATTTTACATCTGAAAGACATCGGTTCTGCTATCATGGTTATTTTTTCTTTGTTAACGATTTTCCTGCTGCTTCCGTATTTTCGCCCGGTGGCAGCATGGAAGGAACCGGTATTCCCGAATCGGAATTTTGTTCATGCACCGGATTGAAAACCGGGTCTGGTGCTGCCTGAAAACTTGCGGACAAATTTAGAAACTCCATGGAAGGAACCGGCGCATCTGTGTTTGACAATTCCTGGTTTTGCAAGGCACTGAATTGCAGCGTCGGTACCGGGGCAGCTTCATAACCCGTCGTTAATTCCTGAATTTGAAGCGACGGACCGGGTGAGCTGCTTTCAGAAATTCCGGTTTCTGTCGACGCAAATTGCGCGGGTGCCGGTGCCACCGAAAAAAGACTGCTATTTTGCTCCGTTTGCTTTGTAGAAGCATCAGGTGGCGGAAATACATTGATGGTTACCATAATCTTATGAGGATAAATTTAAATGGACCTGGTTATAAATAGATCGTCGTAATCTCGTTGGATGCATCGTCAATGGTGCCGCTGACCGCAATTCCACTGCTTTTTGCGGCAGTTAATACCAGAAACATATTCGTTGCACCATCGGTAGTAAGGGGCTGTACTTTTCTCCATCCCAATGTTTCAACAAAACCCCATACATTTTTTGAGTGCGGAGAAGAATATACCTGCAAGATTTTTTTTGAGAAATTCATGATTGTAAAAGTTAAAAGGTGAAGAAATGATTAATAATAAAGCAAATGAATTTTACTGCCGTCTACCTGAACCGTTACGGTCTGATTGGTAATTCTGGCTTTTACAAGTGCTGCGTACATATTGGTGACCCCGTCCGCCGAAAGCTCACTGACTTTTCTCCATCCGGCCGACTCGATAAATGCCCAGGCATTTGTGGTATGCGGGCTGCAAAATACCTGCAAAACTTTTTTGTTGGATAAGGTGGTCAATGCGGCAACACCGCCAACATTAATTTTTGCAGTAATGTTGTTACCGGAACGGGCTATATTGGTGATCGAAATCTTGGAATCTGTTCCGTTATAAGCCTTGCTGCTCGGTGTGCTGGAAGCGGTAAAGGAATTGTTGGCAGCCGTAGGGAAAACGTCCGTCGCGTCGCCTGAATTGGCGCTTGAATTCGTCTGCGGGTTTAAATTCAGTTGCCGCAAACCGTCAGCCTGTTCGACATCGACGAGATAATGGTTTTCATCCGTATTGCCCGACTGATTTTCGTCAATATGCTCAATAAGCAGTCCTTCTCCGGGTAGCGAGACGTCAAAACCTTCCTTTCTGCGGTTTGACAATAGAAAATATTCTTTGCTGTTGATGCTGCCGACAGGAAGTTTTATAACATCCTTGTTGCTCTCATAAGGGCGGATCGTCACTTCCTGTTCTGCTCCAAAAATAACTGTCGGGTTAACCCAGCCAGTTGTTACCTTACACCATGCAGTGGGATGCGCGGGTTTGTCTCCGCCATTTCCCCAGCTTCCGCCTGCCATAAGGTCCCAACGGCCAGTGCCTTGTGAGGTATAATCGGTATCATAAAGGTCTGGCAAGCCGCATAACAAGTGTCCCAGCTCGTGGGCCATGACACCTACTTTCCCATTTTCGGGCGCCATAAAGTAGCGGTCGATTTTCACACCGTCCACATTTTTAGGCGCAATACCCCACTTGTGAGACCAGATATCGTTTTTATTTCCGCTCTGTTCGCCGCCTATACCAGCACAGATAATGACCAGCGCTTCTACAAATCCGTCTCCATCATTGTCATATTGTGAAAAACTGACGAAAGGATTCGCAAGATCGATGGCATCTTCTGCCAGTTTCTGGGCGTTTCTTGGATAAGCCCCGAAACCGAAATCGTTGTTGGTGTAAAACGCCTTGGTTTGCGGCGCCCTGAACCAACCCGCCGTAGGTCCGCCCTGGCCTGCTACGGCACCTGTTACGTCCAGCTGCCCGTAAGAAGCTTCCCGATAAAAATCCCTCATACTTCCCGTTGCATAACTGCCTACTGAAAACAACAGATTGTTAAAGTGTGCCTGCGGTTGTGCTGCGGTTTTGTCTGAAAAATCAACGAGTAAAACGATTGCCCGTTTGTTGCCCAGCACCGGCGCCTGTTCACGTGCCTCGCCGACGAAATCGTGATTACGGGTTTTGTGTGGCCGGCTGGTGATCTGACTAAAAGTGCGGAGGTCAAGAATATCTACGTCGTTGAAATCAGCCAGGTCGGCTTCCCGAAGGAGTGCGGCTTTGGTTTTGACAATCTTCTCCAATAACTCGGGAGAGGGAGGCATGATGCAAAAATGATCACCCTTTGATGAATGGTTACACATGTTTTTTTAATTTAAGGTTTAAATTAAAATGCTCTGAAACGTTTCATCAGATTAGTCGTAGCTTGGTATTATTTTGGTAACACTTTATTGATATTATTTTATGATATTTTTATAAATCATAATCAGGTGAATAAAAAAGCGGCTTCCTGAACCGGAAGCCGCTTAGATTAACATGGCTAATAAATCCATAAAACAATATTTAGTCAACCCGCAAGACACGTTCTATTCGCTGTTCTGTCAGTTCAAAAGATGTCGATTGTGCTTCGCCGTTAATAATTACTTTGATCTCGTATTTCCCTGATTCCAGGTCGTCTACATTCAGCCGGCGTCCAAATTTCTGAAAGCCCTTGCTGATCACTTCCCGGTACATAATTTCTCCTCTTGAATTTCTAAGCAATAACAGCGTCGGGGAATTTGTGTCAACTTTATCAATGTATACATTAATTTTCCCCTCTTTGGTCGGATAAATGCCGGTACCAAAGCCAGCAGATTTCTTGGTTCCTTTATCATCATCGGCGGCGGACGATAAAGGAGCGAACAGTGCAACGGCACATGTCAACGCTAAAAATGAAGTTTTCATGGCTAATGTAGTTTATGTTGGGTTAAATGTAATCCGTTTGAATACCGCTGGAATTCCGTTAATGGCTTCATGGGATTAGTCGTGATTTTCATATTTTTAGCAACAGATATTGGTAAAAAAATCCATTAAATATTTTTGTATTGGTGTGACTTACAGGTAAATAACAAAAAAAAAGCCTCCCGATTTAGCGGAAGGCTGATATTCATGAAGATGGCTAATAGATCGGTTCCCTAAATGCTGAACCAGCTTATGTTTTATTCATTGATGTTAAGCACTCTTTCTGTTCTTTGTTCGGTCAGTTTGAACGATTTGGATTGTTTTTCCCCGTTGCTGATCACGTCAATTTCGTAGTTGCCCGATTCCAGGTCATTTACATTTAACGTACGTCCGAATTTTTGAAGGTTTTTTTCAATTACTTCGCGATAAACTACGTCGCCTTTATCGTTTTTCAAAAGCAATATAGTTTTGGCTTCGTTATTTGCTTTATCAACCAATACATTGATTTTTCCGGTTTTAGTCGCGTAAATCCCTGTACCGAATCCGGTTGATTTTTTGGTTTCTTTATCTTCGGCAGATGCAGTGAAAGCAACAGAAGTAACTAAGGCGAATGCGCAGATGAAGGTTTTGATTGAAGTTTTCATGGCTATATGTATTTTAATGTTTTTAATTTATTTTTTATGGCTAATAGACTGTATTGTATTATTTAATGCTCAGCACTCTTTCTGTTTTTTGTTCAGTTAACTGAAATGATCTGGTCTGCACTTCATTTTTACTGACTACGTTCAGTTCGTATTGTCCTGCTTCAAGTTTCCCGACATTCAAAATGCGTCCGAATTTCTGGTTGTCCTTCTCAACGACCTCGCGGTAAACAACATCACCTTTTTCGTTTTTGATAAGCAGTGTGGTCTTGGCATCAGCATTTTGCTTGTCGACCAACACGTTGATTTTCCCTTCTTTGTTGATGTAAACCCCGGTTCCGAAGCTCGCGGCTTTTTTAGTTTCTTTGGGTTCGATCGTTTTTGCAGATGCTGCAAAAGTGAAAGAAGTAACCACTGCTAATGCGTATGCGATATTTTTGATTGAAGTTCTCATGGCTATATATATTTTGTGTTATTGTTAACTGTTAATCTTAAAGTACATTTCAAAGGTAAGGTGATGGAAGGTACTATGTAATACAAAGTACACGAATGGGGCCTTTTCGGTGATAAGTGGTAATGGGGTTAAATAAGTAAATCGGGAGAAAAATAAAGTCCTTGTGAAAGCTAAATAACAGATGAGGAAATCATCAAAAACGTTGCATGTCTCTGCCGGTTATTTTATCAAATATTTTTGGAAAGTAATCAAACCGGGAATTTTAGGGGATTTTTAAAATAAAAAAATGGCTTTCACGATCGTGAAAGCCATTTCCATTTAAGAATTTAATTAACCTTAGTTGATCGTTACCACACGCTCCGTTGTTGGTTCTGATAATTGAAAAGCTTTTTTCTGAACTTCATTGTTACTGATCACATTGATTTCGTATTTACCTGCTTCCAGATCTTCAACATTTAAAAGACGGCCGAATTTTTGATTGTCTTTTTCGATAACCTCGCGGTAAACAATTTCACCGTGCTCATTTCTGACAAGCAAAGTCGTGCTTGCTTTGTTGCTCTGTTTGTCGACAAGGACGTTGATTTTTCCTTCTTTGTTAATATAAATACCCGTTCCAAAGCTTGCTGCTTTTTTGTTTTCTTTGTCTTCGGCATTGGCAGTGAACGCGGCAGAGGTAATAAGTGCAAACGCACAGATGAAGGTTTTAATTGAATTTTCCATGGCTAAATTTTATTTTGCTTTTTGTAATTCCTTATCTTAAAGGACATGACAAAAGTAATCGTGCGGTCGGTACTGTGTAATACAAAGTACACAGATGGAAGCTATCCGGTGATAAGTGGTTTAAAAACGGAATGAGCTATTAAACGGTAAAGGTCATTTTTGTAAGTTACTGTAAGTGAATTGAAAATAAACTAAAAAAGCAGTTTCCGGACACGCGGAAACTGCTTTTTTAGTTTATGAGTAAGTTGGCGTTAATTCTTTTCGACAAAATTCATGTCTTTGGTAAAGGTCTCTTCCAGGAAGTACAAGGCAACTAAGGCAATAATATCCGTGGCAATCCCGAGCATAAGCCCGCTGTTGATGACGCCCAGATCGGGTTTGAACTGGACGAAAAGCGCAGCAAGCGGAATGGTGGCACCGCGAACAAAATTTGGAACGGTTGTGGCGACGGTAGCCCGTAAATTTGTTCCGAAAAGTTCTGCCGCAATGGTGATAAATAAAGTCCAGTAGCCATTACAGAACCCGAGGAATGCACAAACCACGTAAAAGGAAAATGCGTCTTTCAAAGGGATTAGCAAATAAACGGCCATCATGCAAAGCGACATGCCGATGAATAACCCAATCACTTTTTTTCTGCTTTGTAAATATTGGCTTAATAAACCACTGGCGATGTCTCCAAAAACCTGACCTGAAAATGCAAGCATAACAGCCTTTCCGGCATTCACGCCGACAACACCTTTTGCACTTCCAAATTCCGGCGAAAAAGTGATCAGGATGCCGACGACAAACCAGATGGGCAGCCCGACGAGAATTGCCATCAGATATTTCCCAAATCGTTTTCCGTTACCGATGATCAGCAGGATATTTCCTTTATCGACACTTTTTTCTTTTATTTTTTCAAACATTCCGGATTCAAAAACATTGAACCTGAGCACAAGAAGTATCAAACCCATTCCACCGCCTACAAAGTAGGATATGCGCCAGGCGAAAAGATCAGCCACAAAATAAGCCAGAATAGCGCCAAGCACGCCCAGAGTTGCAACGAGTGTTGTGCCGTAGCCGCGGATTTCCTTTGGCAGCACTTCTGTCACCAGCGTTATGCCCGCACCAAGCTCACCGGCCAAACCTACGCCGGCTATGAAACGGAGTATGGCGTATTGATCTACCGAGGTCACAAATCCGTTGCCAATGTTGGCGAGTGAATACATGATGATAGAGCCGAAAAGGACCGAAAGCCGTCCTTTTTTATCTGCAATAATGCCCCACAGCACGCCGCCGATCAGCATACCGGCCATCTGATAATTCAGCAACTTTATTCCTTGTGTTAAAAGCTGGTCATCGGCTACATTCAGTGCTTTAAGACTGGGTACCCGCACGACACTAAACAAAAAAAGATCATACATGTCCACCAGATAACCAAGTGCAGCAACAATAACCGGCACTTGCATAAGCTGCGATAACAAGGACGGACGGGATTGTGGAATGACGGACATGGCTTTAGGGAGTTAGCTATTAGTAATTAGGCGTTAGGATCATTAGAATATTCTGTCGTAAAGCGTATCTTGAAGTGCGAATTAATATACCGACGAGCCAAAGAGCTAATAGCGGTACCGCTCCGGCGTACCGGCCGCCCGGCCAACTGCCAGAAGCCAATAGCTTATCAAAGTCTGTCAATCAGCATCCCCCCATCCACACCGATCACCTGGCCGGTAGAGTAGGGGAAGTCACCTCGGGTAAGCGACGCGACGGCTTTTCCAACATCCTCAGGCGTACCCCACCGTGGCTGCAACGCCATACCGTTTTCGAACAGCGCATCATATTTGCCCTGTACTTTGGAAGTCATATCCGTGGCAATAACACCCGGACGGATCTCGAAAACAGGAATACTGTATTCAGCCATACGAACGGCGAAAAGTGCACTCGTCATTGCCAGTCCAGCTTTTGAAACACAATATTCGCCCCGGTTAATAGAAACGACCGTAGCCGAAATGGACGTAACAAAAATGATCGTTGCCTCAAAAGCGTGGTTGTTCTGCTTGGCATGAGCCATTTTGCGGGCAATGCTTTGGGTAAAGAAAAAAGGCCCTTCCAGGTTCGTAGTCAACACTTCCTGATAATTTTCAGGTGTAGTTTCCAGTAAATCCATTCGCTCCCTTGGTGCTATCCCGGCATTGTTGACCAACAGATTGATCTGCCCAAAAACGCTGTATGCTTTCTCAATGATTCTTTCGCGGTCTTCGGCCGAAGCGATACTTCCCTGACAATAAACCACCTCTGCACCAAGCTGACGAAGTTCTTCCAAAGCTTCGGAGGTATTTTCTTCGTCACGTACGCCGTTGATGGCCAGGTTGTAACCTTCTTTTGCCAGTGCTTTGGCAATGCCAAAACCGATTCCGCGACTTCCTCCGGTGATAAGCGCTGTCTTTTTCATAAAATGATTTTAAGTGATTTATGAAAAGACTTTTATAATTCGTCAATGGTTACCCACTGGCGTTTTTCCCAGCTTTCGATACCTTTTTCAGCCAGCTGAACGCCGCGTGCGCCAGCTTTGAGGTCCCACGGGAAAGGTGTATCTTTTACAACGTGTTTAAGGAATAGCTCCCATTGCGTTTTAAAAGCATTGTCGAAATTCTCCTGTTCCGGTACCTTCGACCAGCCTTCGAAAAATGGAATGGGCTGGGCAATATCCGGATTCCATACCGGTTTAGGCGTATTGCCATAATGCTGGGTATAACACTCGCGTAAACCTGCCACGGCCGAGCCTTTTGTGCCGTCTACCTGCAATGTCAGCAAATCGTCGCGACGAACACGTACCGTCCAGGATGAATTGAATTGTGCAATAACATCGTCTTCCAGCTCGAAAGTGGCATAACAGGCGTCGTCTGCGGTACAGTTGTAAGCCTTTCCGTTTTCGTCAATTCTTTCCGGGATATGGGTTGCGCCCAGACAAGAAACCGCTTTTACTTTTCCAAAAAGATTGTCCAGCACATAACGCCAGTGACAAAGCATATCGACGATAATGCCGCCGTCATCTTCCTTACGGTAATTCCATGACGGACGCTGCGCCGGAACCGAATGACCTTCGAAAACCCAGTAACCGAATTCCCCGCGAACGGAAAGAATTTTTCCGAAAAAGCCGTTTTCCATCAATCGCTTTAATTTAAGCATACCCGGAAGCCATAACTTATCCTGAACCACGCCATTTTTTAGTCCGGCTGCCGTAGCCAGTTCGTATAATTCCAGTGCTTCTTCGGTTGTCGTGCCGGTTGGCTTTTCACAGTAAATATGTTTACCTGCGAGAATAGCTTTTTTTACTGCCGGAGCTCTGCGGCCGGTAACCTGTGCATCGAAATAAATCTGATAATGAGGATCGGCTAAAACAGAATCCAGATCCGTTGTGAATTTTGTGATATTGGATTGTTTTCCCAATGCTTCGAGCTTAGCCAGGTTGCGGCCAACCAGGATGGGATCGGGCATAATGATTTCATCAGCTGAAATTTTAACACCACCTTGTTCAATAATTGCTTTGATGGAACGAAGCAAATGCTGGTTAGTTCCCATACGGCCCGTTACGCCGTTCATGATAATGCCAATGGTATGAGTCGTCATGTTTTAGGTTTTAGTGGTTGGCTATTAGCTTTTAGCTTATAGATAATTCAGATTTTTTGAAGCTTGTGCTTTTATTAAACATGTTGAACAAAAGCGTCCGTAATTTCTTTCAGGAAAATATCCTGATCTTTTGCCCAGTGAATGTTGGAGAAAATCTCAACCTCGCAGAAACCGTTAAAACCGGTAGATTCCACCCAGCCTCGGATTTTTTTGAGGTCAATACAGCCTTCTCCCATCAGCCCGCGGTCGTTTAACAGATCTATGGTATTTACTTTCCAGTCGCAAACGTGGTAGGCAAAAAGATTTCCGTTGGCTCCGCAGCGAATTATTTCTTTTTCCAGATCCTGGTCCCACCATAAATGATAAACATCCACGGCAACACCCACATAATCCGATCTGAAAAATTCTGCCATATCGTTGGCCTGTCCAAGTGTATTGATCGCAGAACGGTCCGCGGCGTACATCGGGTGCAAGGGCTCTATGGCAAGTTTTACGTTAAGTTTTTCAGCCAATGGTAAAATGGCTTCAATCCCTTCGCGGATCTGATTTCTGGAAACATCCAGCGATTGGTCAGGAGATGCCCCGCAAACCAGCACGATCATCGGTGCACCCAAAGTTGCGGCTTCTTCAAGTAACTTTTTATTGTGATCAATCGCTTGTGCACGTCCGGCACTGCTGGTATGGGGGAAAAAGCCGCCACGGACATAAGAAACAATTTCAAGCCCGGCCCCGCGGATGATTTCTCCGGCACGACGGGGGCCAATTCCCTCGGTCGCATTCTGCCAGACGCTGATCCCTTTAACCCCGGCAGCCGCATATTTCTCAACCGCCTCCGGTAATGCCCACGGTTTGGTAGTAATGGTATGAATACAGCAGCGATCGAGAGACATTTTTTAATGGTTAATGGTAAATTATTAATGGTTAATGACGGCGCGAGAGGGTAATTATTAATTGTTAATTGTTAATTGTTAATGATTGGTTTGGTCGTTGGTGTCATTGTGTATTGACCGTTGCTTTGACCACTGACCATAAATGGTTGGTTAACCATCTCCGTTGTTCCAGTCATTAACCCTTAACAATTAATAATTAACCATTATTTCTCGCTGCCCCCAGGTATGTGTAATACGGTAAGCCCTTGTTGATTCTGTGCAGATACAGGGCTACTTCACGGGCGTGATAGTCTCCCCACATGCTGGATTCGCCGTTGGGTACCTTTTGTCCTGCCGGAATATTATCCCAGCCATTTGGGCGGTGATAAACCGAATGCAGGATGAGTCCCTGATGCGTTGGATTGGTCGATAAATAAGGTTCTTCAAACAGGGTATTTAACGTTGTAAGTCCTGCCTGCCAGTATTTATTTCCTTCTTCTGTTGCATTTTTGTCATTCAAATATTTTCCCAATCGTAATAATCCCTGCGCACCAATGGCGGCCGCGGAGCTGTCGATCGGTTCAAAATCGTTATAGGGGTCGGATGTACGGCTTGTGTAATCACCCAATTTGTAAAGCTCGGGAGCTCCCGTATCCCAGTAAGGAATTCCGTCGGCAGCGGTGTTCGTGATATAAAAGTCGCAGGTTGCTTTGGCTGCTTTCAAATATATTTCCTCAATCAGCTGGCGGCCTCCCAGAGGTGCCAGTTCATCATCCGAGAATAAAGGAAGTGATTCAAGCTGCTCGGCAAATCCTGTCATGGCCCATGCAAGTCCGCGGGTCCAGGTTGTAAACCCTGAAAAACCCTGTTGCGAGTTCGGGCAGCGGAAATTTCCGTCGTTGGTGTTAAACACGCTTTCATGCGCGGTTCTTCCCCATAAATCATAACTGTCACGGCCTTCTCCGTAAAAGACAGAATATTTTGCCGTCGCCAGGGAATGATAAGTCCCTCTTTCAAGCAAACTGGTTTTGACGTCATTTTCACCCATGAGTCCATGTCCCAGCAGATGTGAAACCACAAGGGCACGAACGGAACGGATGGTATCCACAAATAGGGAATGAGGACCGTTGAAAGAGTGTATGTAACCCTGGCCGTCGCTGGTGTTGGTCCAGCGTTTTGCCTGTACCGCGCCTGAGATTTTCAGTGCAAGTTCGTAAAAATCCCGCTCCCATTTATTTTCGGCGATGCGGCCCTCGTTCATCAACCGCAGCAGGTTTCCATAAGTACTTACATTATTGAATCCGTGGTCATGAACCCCGAAATGTCCGACGTGCGATGCCATGTAATCGACTGTATTTTTTCGGGCTTTTTCCAAAAAGGATTCGTCGCCAGTGACATCGAATTGAAGAACTTCGGCACCATACTGAAATCCCTGTGTCCATTCAGTCCATCCGCGGGTGGTATACTTCCCGTTGACGGTAAAAACAGGAGAACCTTTCGAGGTGTCGTACTCTTTTGAAATAAGGTTAATTTTTTCAGCGGAAAGTTGCCACAACCGATCTATTTTCGGTTGAAGCGATGCTGCGGACAGGTCGTTACGAATCTCCATGATCTGATATCAAAAGTATTATTTAGCCTTTTTATTTTAGGATAATACAAAGATATGTTTCAGGAGATGTGTCGGCAAGGTACATTTTTGTTAAAAAATGGTACTTTTCCGAACATGTTCACGGTATTCATTTGGTGTCAGTCCGGATTTTCGTTTGAAGATCCGTCCAAAGTAGGACGGATCGTCCATATGGATGTGGTAGGCAATTTCCTTGCTGCTGAGGTTGGTGAAAACCAGCAGTCGTTTGGCTTCCAAAAGCAGTTTATCCAGAATGTATTCCTGCGTTTGCACGCCAAGGAATCGTTTTACAATCTTGCTCAGATAGTCGGGAGAGACATTCAGGATGGTAGCATACTGTTGTACTTCGTGCATTTCCCTGAAATTTTTCTCCACCAGTTCCTGAAAACGCCCGACCATTTCGGGTATGGAAGAGCTCGCGTTGGCTGTGGTATGTACTGTATTTTGGTTAATGATGGCACATTTTTGCAGGAGCAGACCCAGGTACTGCCCAAGCATATTCTGGTCGGTATCCGGGCCCAGATGGTCTTCTACCATGTTTTCCAGAATGTTGTGAAAATAGTGACGTTCCGTTTCCGTTAACCTGAGAACCGGCTGTCGTTTGTTAATCTGGAAAAATGGAAAATGAGATAAGGAAGGACTGGTGGGGTTGTAAAAAGTATAAAAATCTTCTGAAAAGGCCACAATAAATCCCTGGCATGGCGCTGCAAAAGTGAGCAGATGTACCTGGCCGGGTGTGATAAAGTGCATCCCGGTGCCCTGCATGGTATAGGAATGGAAATCAATCTCGTGAAAGCCCTGTCCTTCCTCGATAAAAAGAATTTCGTAATAGGTATGACGATGTGGCGTGTCCGTCGGAAGAGGGGTTATTGGCAAAGCTTCCGGTGCTTGCGCCGTGATTTCGTTGCTGTTTTTAAATCTGTAAATTTTGAGTGCCGGAACCGGACTTTGCGACTTTGGAAGCGAATGAACTGGTATGGCATCAGACATGAAAGTACGCTATTTGGTTTTTCTTAAATTGGCTATTTTTCTAAAAAGCCATAAGATCAGCAGAACTACCAGCACCATGGCGATTATTGGCAAAAAAATAGCCAGTCCTGATAACCCAAAAGAGGCAACATTTTCAGCGGTAGACACCACTGGATTTCCTAATCCTGCTGTTGTTTTTGACGATAATAACCGCAGCAGACCCGTACCCACCTGAACCATGCCCGCCGTTCCGCCGCCCAGAATAAGTCCCAGGCCCCATTGCAGCACGGGATTGTCGATCTGTATGAAGGAGGTGGATAACAAAGTACCGGCGATGATTGCGGCTGGTGTAGCAATGGTATCAAGCAGATTATCGATAAAAGGGACATAATAACCTCCGATTTCTGCGATGGTTGCTGTGAGTAATGCAAAAAATGCAGGCCAGGTCGCCAGCCAGGCAAAACTTTCAGCCGGTGATATCCAGCCGCTCATGGCGGCAATATTGGCAATGAGCATCGGGAGAAATACCCTGAAACCACTGCTTGCGCTGAGACCTAATCCGAGGCAGATACTAAGAAAAACTTCCATGGTCGTAGTGGTTTTAAATCATGATTTCAGAGGAAGACAATGAAGAAAGTTAGACAAAAAAATGAATTCTTCGTTTCTTTGGTGACGAATTTTACTTTTTCGTTGTTGATCAGTAGATATAAGTTAATGCGCTGAGTTTAATAAGCATGCTTGCAGGGCTCAGTTTAAAACAGCAAGAAAACCAGAACAAACAACCACCAGTCTGTGAATCAGGAAACCAAAAGCGGCCAGATATTTGATCTTCCCACCCTTAAACGTTTATATACGTTCGTTAGGCCTTACCAGAAGCAGTTTTATTTGTTGATCGCTATCATCATGATCAATGCTGTGCTGGCACCTTTGACACCACTTTTGATTAAATATACGATTGACAAACCTATCGCGGAGGGGAATTATAACCAGCTGGCTTTAATGCTGGTTGTTATGGTCGTGGTGTTGATTGTTCAGGGATTTGTGCAGTTCTGGAATACCTACATGGCCGGGTGGCTCGGACAATACATCATTCGTGATATCAGGGTGCAGCTTTATGAAAAGATTATCGGTTTACGGCTGAAATTCTTCGATAATACGCCGATTGGCCGTTTGGTTACCCGGACGATTTCCGACGTAGAAACGCTGTCGAATGTGTTTAGTGACGGTATGGCGGCCATTGCCGGTGATATTCTTCAACTCGTTTTGATCATTGGCGTGATGTTTTATACGGATTGGAAATTGTCAATCATCAGCCTTTCCATGATTCCGTTGATGCTGTTTTGTACCTATGTTTTTAAAGAGAAAATCAAGGATGCTTTCAACGAAGTCCGTGCCGCCGTTTCCAACCTGAATTCTTTTGTTCAGGAGCATATCACGGGTATGAGCATCGTGCAGATTTTCAGCAGTGAAGATATTGAATACAAGAAGTTTGAAGAAATAAACAAGGTACACCGGGATGCCAATATCAGGTCGATTTTGTACTATTCGATATACTTTCCGGTGGCGGACGTCATCTCTGCGGCGGGTACCGGTTTGGTGGTCTGGTATGGTTCAAAACAGATTTTAAATGCCGAAGTAACCTTTGGTACGGTGACGGCATTTGTAATGTTTATCAACTTGTTTTTCAGGCCGATACGCCAGCTGGCCGATCGTTTCAACACCTTGCAGATGGGTATTGTCAGCACCGACCGGATATTGACGCTGCTTGACAGTGACGAATTTACATCCAATGACGGAACTTATGTGCCCGAGAAAATTGGTGGAGAAGTAGAATTTAAAGACGTATGGTTTGCTTACAACGATGAAGATTATGTTTTGAAAAACATTAATTTCAAGGTGAATGAGGGCGAAACCATTGCTTTTGTCGGTGCTACCGGAGCTGGTAAGTCATCGATTATAAATCTGTTAAGCCGTTTTTACGACATCAACAAAGGGAAAATATTTATTGACGGAAGAGAGGTTCACGAGTATGAACTTACGGCGCTGAGGAGAAATATCGGTGTGGTTTTACAGGATGTCTTCCTGTTTTCTGATACGATTGAAAACAATATTCGCTTGGGTGATGATACGATAACACATGACAAGATCGTAGAAGCGGCCAAACTGGTTGGTGTTCATGACTTTATAGAAAGACTTCCGGGGGGATATACCTACAATGTAATGGAGCGTGGCGCGACTTTGTCCGTAGGCCAGCGTCAGCTGATTTCGTTTGTAAGGGCGATGGTTCATAATCCAAAAATAATCGTGCTCGACGAAGCCACTTCGTCTGTTGACAGCGAAACAGAAGAACTCATCCAGAAAGCGATTGAAAAGCTGATGAAGGGCAGAACCGCGATCGTAATTGCGCACCGTTTATCGACAATCCAGGAAGCCAACAAGATTATCGTGGTTGACAAAGGAGAAATTATGGAAGAAGGAAACCACGAACAACTACTTGAAAAAGAAGGTTTCTACGCCAATTTGTACCGGATGCAGTATAAAGAGGTTTTGAAGATTGGGTAGGGGATTCTCTTTTATAAGGCCCGGTGTTAACGACACTGACTTTTTTAATCGGATTTGGAATAAGCTTTGGTTGCAGATCATTTATTCTGTAAAATTGAGGCGGATTTCCGGGCTTGACGTGTTTGGAGATCATTCCAAATCAAACGTAAAATCATGGAAAAATATCCAATTCGTTTAACTGTTATTTTGAGCCTGTTTTTATTTACGGTTGCGCGTGCAATAGCTATCGTGGCTTATGAGGATTTTCATATATCATTGAGGGTTTTCTTTACGGGACCACTATTCTTCTATGTCTGTATGACATTGTGTTTTGGCATAACATTGTGGACAGGTTACAAACGCTCTCGGATACCGAGATAAATATTGCCTCTCACACACTTGTTATCAGACAACAACCATGGAACTTAAAAATCCTTACACACGACTATTCTTTTTCTCTGTCTTATTCCTGTTAGAAGCCGGAATTTTAATATACTATCTACGCAAGGATATACATTATTCTTCCTGGGCTGATTTCTTTACAGGAAAAGTTTTTTTGAATGCTATTCTTGTACTTAGTTTTTCAGTCCAGACTTGGCGGGCTTATCGGGCGACAAAAAAGGGAGGAGAGGAAGCAGAAAAATAGAATTGGATTAAAAGCAAAGGCGCAGAGATCAATTTCTCCGCGCCTTTACATTTTTATAACTTACTAATTCCTTTTTCCGGTATCCAGCGGAATCGGCGGGGGACCTATCAAAAAGTCGTCATCAGCGTTTTTGGTGCCGGAACTATCACTGCCTACGTCAAGCGAATCGCTCTGACTTGGCTGGTAATAGGTTGGGCAATTATATTCTTTGCTGATCTTGAAACTTGGTTTCGGGAAAGGTCCGGGCTCTATACCTATGGATTTATCACGATAGATTTTTTCAAGGAAACTGCCGACGATAGGGAGGGCTGTCTTGGCCCCTTCCCCGAGATTGGTTGTCCGGAAGTGAATACTTCTGTCGTCACCGCCAACCCAGGCACCAATGACGAGGTCGCGTGTGATACACATGAACCATCCATCCGAATTGTTGGATGTGGTTCCTGTTTTACCGCCAATCTCGTTATTATTTTTAGCCACATCGAATCTCCAACGGATACTTCCGGATGTTCCACCTGGCTCTTCCACGCCGCCTTTTAGCATGTGAACCATCAGGAATGCAGATTCAGGACTGATAGCCTGTCGTGGTTCCGGTGCAAATTCCTGAATGATTTTACCTTTTTGGTCTTCAATTTTTGTTACCAAAATGGGTTCTGTGTATTGTCCATTGTTGACAAAAACGCTGTACGCTGCCACCATATCATAAAGGGTTACGTCAAAAGGTCCAAGGCCTATGGACGGAACCGCCTTCAAAGGCGTCGTAATACCCATTTTTTTGGCGTAACGAACAACATCGGCAGCACCGACATCTTCGGTCAGCTGTGCCGTAACCGAATTCACCGATTGAGCCAGCGCGCGGCGAAGGGTCATGTTTGAATACGTGAAATACCCCGTGGCATTTTTTGGTTTCCACTCTTTTTCCACGCCATCTTCCATGTAGGTCTTCTCAAAAGGCTTATCCTCGATCTGGTCGCAAGGCGTCATGTTGTACGTGGAATCGTCGATCGCTGTGGTATAAACAAAAGGTTTGAATGTTGATCCCGGCTGACGTCGGCCCTGTTTTACGTGATCATATTTAAAATAATTATAGTCCAGACCACCAACCCAGGCTTTAATCTGCCCGTTATGAGGATCCATGGCCATCATCCCCGCACGCAAAATGCGTTTATAATAATCAAGCGAGTCCATCGAACTCCAGTATTTCGTTATCTCGCCGCTGGTTTTCCAGTCGTAAACGGTCATGCTGTCCTTCTTGGTAAGATAATAGGACACGCTGTCAGGGCTGTTTGGGAATTTGGCAATCAGCGACTTGTATCTGCTGGTACGTTTGATAACCGTCTCCAGGAAATTAGGAATCTCGTCACCGTTCTCATCGATCCACGGATTTTGTTTACCCCAATGGTCTTCAAAAACGCGTTGGAGCTGCTTCATGCGCTGGGTCATGGCTTCTTCCGCTTTTTCCTGCATACGGGAATCGATGGTGGTGTAAATTTTCAAACCATCCGTATAAAGGTCATACCCATTTTCATCACCCCATTTTTTTACAAAATCAACTACTGCATTTTTGAAATAATTGGCATTGCCATCGTAAGGCGTTTCAAATTTCGTTTTCAGTTCAATCGGTAATGCGCTGATGGAGTCTGCCTGTTTTGCTGAAAGATAACCGTATTTCTGCATTTGCCCGATCACTACGTTTCTGCGTTCCAGCGAACGTTTGATGTTTCGTACCGGGTTATAGGTCGTGGTCGCTTTTTGCAAACCGACCAGTACCGCTGCTTCCTGCACGTTCAGACTGTCCGGTGTTTTGCTGAAATACGATTTGGCAGCGGTGTTAATTCCGTAAGTATTGTTACCGTAGTCCACTGTATTGAAGTACATCGTCAGAATTTCCTGTTTCGTGAAATTCCTTTCCAGCTTAATCGCCGTTAACCATTCCTTGGTTTTATAGATCAGCGTGCTAACGCCGGGAACATACCCCAATAGGCCACGTGCGTCTCTCTTTCTTGTTTTAAAAAGTTTTTTTGCCAGCTGCTGCGTTACGGTACTTCCCCCTCCGCGGTCCGTTTCACCACTTACAATTCCAACAGCAACACCGGCCATAGCGCGGTAGTCGATCCCGGAGTGTTCATAAAAACGAATATCTTCCGTGGCAATAAGTGCTTTGACGAGGTTGGGGGAAATTTTTTCGTAGGGAACCGGCGTCCTGTTTTCGGTATAAAACTTACCGATCATGACACCGTCGGAAGTATAAATTTCAGACGACTGAGAAACTTTCGGGTTTTGAAGATCTTCCACACTTGGCATGCTGCCCATCAGCCAGAGAAAATTAGTTTCCACGCAGAAAATGTAGAAAAACGCTCCTATAAATCCGTATAAAAATAATTTCCAGGTGAAGACTACCGGCTTATAAAAAGCGGAGTTTTTATCAAGTTTTCGGTCCCACCATGCGTTGTAAGCAGCTCGTTTTTCGTGGATTGCAGCGATATAGGCATCCGTTTTCGCTTTGCCGACAAAGAAGGCGCAAAGTTTGTAAACGGAGCTGCTGATGATTGTTTTAAGCTGTGTTCCAATGAATTGAAACAATGCTTTTAATTTATTGTAGAAGGTTTTGATAACTTCCATCAAACGTTAAGGTTCATAAGGGTGTCAAAGATAAGAAAAGCCGGACATATCTCTGTATGTCCGGCTTTTCGATCAGCTCATACTACGCCGTTTTGTTAAATTTTAATGCCAGGCCATTCATGCAGTAACGCAATCCTGTTGGTTTGGGTCCATCGTTGAAAACGTGTCCCAAATGGCCTCCGCATTTCCGGCATACGACTTCTGTGCGGATCATACCATGGGCTTTGTCAACAATCTCTTCCACACTTTGCTCCCCGATTGGCGTATAAAAACTTGGCCATCCTGATCCGGAATCATATTTGGTTTCAGAGCTGAACAAAGGCGTATCACAGGCTGCGCATACATAAATGCCTTCATCTTTGTTGTCGTTCAAAGGGCTCGAATACGGTCGTTCTGTTCCTTTTTCACGCAAGATAAAACACTGCATTCCGGTCAGCTCTTTTTGCCATTCCTCCTCTGTTTTTTCTATCTCTCTCATCCTATTGGTTTGAAGTTGATGTTGTTCGTTATGCTAATTACCAAAATTGTGGTGTATTCACTACTAAGAACGATCAGCGTCTGCTGAAAATTCGCCTTAACCAGGAATTTTCCGGTGGCCAGCATTTATTACCGATATCCGGCGGTTTGCGGAACAAGCCGGCTGATATACCAAAATACAAATTGAAAGATTTCGGATTCCCGATGTTCAATAAACCGGTGATATGATCAGTTCCAATCCAGAACGGTCCTGCACGTCCGGCAAGCCCTATGGCCGGCGAACTGTACCGGTTCATGATCGAAACCGGTACAGAAACTTCATACCATTTATGCTCATACCGCGGCGTTACCGACAGCATGGATTCGCTTTTCATTCCAAAGGCACTCTGTGGAATGAGATTTTGCACCCATAAAGCATTTACATAAACTTTGGGGCGCACATTGTAGTCGACACTTGCCTGGAAAGCCATCGGCAATACGGAGTAGAAATGTGCGGCCTGAGATCCCGAAACACCGAAAGCCTTGTTGACTGCATCAAAAGCCCCTTCTGATCCTTTCAGCTTTTGGAAATCATCGTACCGTAATATTTTATTGGAGGTAACCACTTCCTGTTGCAGCAGGTATGTCGGATTTTTGAAATGAACCCGTCCGACATCGGTTAACGAAACCGCCACCCGATAGAGATATTTGTTTTTGCTGGCGTCTTTTAACCTTACACCTTTTTCGGTGTAGGAGTATTTATGGACATCAGGACGATATTCGTAAACCGCGCCAAGGTCAAACCCCCAGCCACTACCGGCAGGTGCATTACCTAATAGCCACGAAACGTTCGGTTTAATATTTTGAAAAGCTTCGTCTCGCGTTATTCCATATTTTACATCGATCTGGTCACCTACGATCATATGGCGCCTGTTTTGCCAGGCAGGATCAGGCTGTATCGAGTATGAGGAATTATTGATTTCCACATGTGCGTTGTAAAGGCCAATCAGCCTTTTAATAGTGACACCCACTTTCAGGAAGTCGGTTTCGTTATCCATCACTACGCCACCGACCGTCATCGCCAGTTCCCCCAGTGCATTTACATGAAGGCGTCCGGACTGGTTATCAAAATGCTGGCCCTGCAATTCTTCAAGCCTGGTCGTTTTGCTGATCAGCCGGGAAAGTGGTTCTGTAATGCCCGATGCATTTACATAATAACGGGCACGCGTTGAAAAACCGACACCTATTTTGTTTTTAAAAAGCCCGAACATGATGGATGGCAACCGGGTATCTCCGCCTGCATTCAGCCATTTGTCCCTGCCGTTCAGCCTTTCTTTCAGGTAAGCACGCGGAAACAAAACGGCTCCTTTATCATTCCGGTATTCAGAAGAGACCTGATTGGTGATCAGCCCCAAAAACGAATAAGGGGCGTTGTACCTGACGCCGCTGTTTGCAGTGTAAAGCTGTGAACCGACGAGGTTAACATATACACTGTAACGGGAGTCAGCAACAAACGCGGGATTATGATATAAGGCTTGTGTCCCGGAATAGTTGCCCATCGCAATTCCCTGAAGATGTTGCGCCAAGACAGTATTCGTTATTCCAAGTAATATCCCTCCAACAAGCAACCAATTTTTAGACATGTGGTTAAAACGGTAAACCTTCACTTTCATTATTCCCGGTACAAATTAAACATGAAGCGGACTGACATCCAACGTTTGTTTATTTAAGGGGAAAATAATAACCGTCCGGAAATGCTTGTGGCCTTTTTTTATGAATATATTGCATAAACCGGAAATCTTATTCAGCGGGAAATTGCATTATTCTTTTTTATAAGCATTTAACTGCTAAATAATTGATGTCAAATGTCGCCGCGCTTTTTAATAAATTAATTGACTTTTTATACTGCTCTATTGTATAAATGTTTTGCAAAGAGAAACATATACCATATATTGTTCTGTAAATAGTAGAAGTATACTTATTCAAATTTTGTATTGTATGAATTTTTCATTCTCTGATTATCAAAGCGAGGATTTCTTCGATGAGATGTTTACGCCCGATGGACAAATCCGTCCGGGATATGAACATCTAAAAAATAAATTTGAAAATTTAACCAACGAGGATCTTACCAACAGACAGCTTGCAACAGAACGGGCTTTGCTTTCGATGGGGATAACTTTCAATGTGTATTCGGAAGGGGAAGGTACAGAACGGATTATGCCGATAGATATCATACCGCGCGTACTTCCAAATGCAGAATGGGAATGGCTTGAAAAAGGGCTTAAACAACGTATCAAAGCGCTCAACATGTTTATCCATGACGTGTATAACGAGCAGAATATATTAAATGACGGTGTTGTACCAAGAGATCTGATTGAATCCAGCAAGTGTTTTCTTAAACCTTGTATTGGTCTCAATCCGCCGAAAGGCATTTGGTGCCATATCACCGGAACCGATTTAATTAAAGGAGACGACGGTAGTTTCATGGTTTTGGAAGACAATCTCCGTTGCCCGTCGGGGGTTTCCTACATGATTGAAAACCGTGAGCTATCCAAGCAGATTTTCCCGGATGTGCTGGCGCGCACCGGTGTGCGGCCGGTTTCGGATTATCCGACCAGGCTTTTGCAAATGCTTCAGCATTTGGCGGACAGGCCAAATCCGACGGTAGCTGTGCTGACGCCTGGAATTTACAACTCCGCGTATTTTGAGCATTCTTATCTGGCACAGCAAATGGGGGTTGAGCTTGTGGATGCCCGCGATCTTGTTGTTTCAGACGGTTATGTGAAGATGCGTACCACAAGCGGCCTTCAGATCGTCGATGTGATTTACCGCCGTATTGACGACACATTTCTGGATCCGGAAGCTTTTAATCTGGATTCACTCATTGGGATTCCGGGTATTTTTGAAGTGTATAAAAAAGGACGGGTTGCTTTGGCCAATGCGCCGGGAACGGGCGTGGCGGATGATAAAGTGGTTTACGCGTATGTACCGCGTATCATAGAGTATTATCTTAAGGAAGAAGCGATCATCCCGAATGTAAAAACATACATCTGCCGCGAACCGGAAGATTTTGAATATGTTTTGGAGAACATCCATGATCTGGTAGTGAAAGAGGCTAATGAGGCCGGTGGATATGGAATGATGATCGGGCCGAAAGCCACGCCGGAAGAACATGAGATTTTTAGACAAAAAATAAGGGACAATCCGCGTAACTATGTAGCGCAGCCAACCATTTCGCTATCAAGAGTACCTTGCATGGTGGATGGACATGCAGAAGGACGCCACGTTGACCTTCGTCCATATATCTTGTATGGTGACGAAATTAATGTGATTCCGGGCGGACTTACCCGCGTTGCACTGCGGAAGGGTTCTCTCGTTGTGAATTCGTCGCAGGGAGGCGGAGGGAAAGATACCTGGGTGCTTTATTAAGTACCGATCCGAAGTTTTTTGTGAGTCGTTTTGAAAAAATTGATGCCAGTGCAGGATTTCAGGGCACTGGCATCAATTTTTTAATGTTGGTTTTAAAGACAGCAAACGTTGTCTGAAACTTTATCAACTTAAATCAAAACGAGATGCAACGTGAAGTAGCCAGCTGGTACAGCCCGTCGCTTAATAAACAGATGGACATAGCGGTTTATGGCCATTATGGATTTGCTTTGTTATTAATTCCCACGGCGGCATCGGATTACCTCGAATATGAGCAAAACGGACTTATCGAAAGCATAGCCCCTTACATCAATTCGGGAAAGGTCAAGGTTTATTGCATCAACAGCATCAACGGGGAAAGCTGGCTCAACCCGCATATGCATGGGTATGACAAAGCGGTGCGCCACCAGCATTTTAACGATTATGTAATCCGCGAAGTGATTCCTTTTATAAAAGATACAACCAGTCAGAGAAATCAGATTATAACGGGTGGGGCCTCTCTTGGCGCTTTTCATGCGGCAAATTTATTTTTCCGTTATCCTGATTTTATCCACGGCGTGATTGCCATGAGCGGGTGTTATGATCTGAGCGCTTATACGGATGGTTATTATGATGACAATGTCTACTTTAATTCGCCAGTTCAATATCTGTCTCAACTAAAAGCCGAGTGGCAGTTGTCGCTTTATCGGGAAAGCAGGCATATTCACTTTGTTACAGGTTCGGGAGCTCATGAACATCCGGCGTGTTCCCGGCAGATATCTGATATTTTAAATGCTAAAAATGTACCCCACGAACTGGATATCTGGGGGGAAGATATACCCCATGACTGGTGGGCCTGGAAGAGAATGTTGCCTTATTACCTCGAAACAAGATTTTAAGAGAAAATCCGGTTTCCATTCTGAAAATTGATTTCAGCTGGAAAACCGGATTTTTATATGAATTAAATGTTGATCAGGCGCCTTCGAATTGTCTGAGGAACCTCACATCATTTTCTGTAAATAACCTTAAATCGCTGATTCCGTAACGTAGCATTGTAATACGTTCGATACCCATTCCAAATGCGAAACCGGTAAATTCTTCGCTGTCGATACCAGCATTTTCCAAAACAGCCGGATCCACCATTCCTGAACCTGCAATTTCTACCCAACCGGTATGTTTGCAAATATTACAGCCTTTTCCTTTACAGATAAAACAGCTCACATCGATTTCTGCACTTGGTTCTGTGAAAGGGAAATAAGAAGGACGCAGTCGGATCTTCGAATCTTTACCAAACATTTCTTTGGCAAAGTGAAGAAGTGTATCCTTTAAATCCTTGAAGCTAACGTTGCGGTCTACATAAAGGCCTTCTACCTGATGGAATACACAGTGCGCACGTGCCGAAATCGCTTCATTACGGAATACACGCCCGGGCATGATCGAACGGATCGGCGGTTTTTGCCTTTCCATCAGACGTACCTGAACATTGGAAGTATGCGTTCTCAGCAGCACATCATCTTTTACAGCGCCTTCACCTTTTGAAATAAAGAAAGTATCCTGCATTTCACGTGCCGGGTGGTTATCTGCGAAATTAAGTGCACCGAAATTGTACCAGTCCGTCTCGATTTCCGGTCCGTAAGAAACATTGAATCCCATACGTTCGAAAACCTCGATAATTCTGCGACGAACAATTGTCAGCGGATGGATACTACCCTGAAGATTAGGAGCGACCGGCAAAGTCAGGTCAATCTGACTACCTTCGTTATTATCTGCGACATCTTCAAGTTTTGTAGTGAAATCCTGAAAACGCGACTGTGCAAGGTTTTTTAATGTATTTAATTCCTGTCCAACAGCACGGCGATCTTCCTGAGGAATATTTTTAAGCCCGTCAAATAATTCGGTCACAACACCTTTCTTGCTAATGTAGCGTAGACGAAATGCTTCAAGTTGTTCTTTATTGTCAACCTGGCTTATTTCAATTTCTTGGAGTAATTCCTTTACCCGATCAGTAATCATAAATTTTATTGGTTGTAAAGAACCGTAATCGGATCCAGATTTCTGGCTGCCAACTGCCGTGTTCCAGTAATTTCTATTTCTTCTAAACCAGCTATCGAAGAGGCGATATCGGTGTAAAAACTGCTGCAAAGATAGATAAAGTTACGCGGCCTGAGAGGAGATTTTTTAAGACTCTAAAATTTAACCTCAAAAAGAGCCCGTTTTGACCGTTTTGGGCACTAGGTAAAATTACGTGTTTTGATAAGGTCAGTTACGTCATTTCACTTCTACGTATTCATTTAAGTTTCTTTAAATCAGATAATTACTGAAAAATACCTAATTGTGGGTACTTTATTTACATGAATATTCCTTCTACATTTGAATCATAAAACAACGTCAGAAAAACCAGCCCCAAAGCATTATGAAAACCTTAGGAAGCTTTACTCACCAAACATTGTCAGACAATTCATCAGCTGACAGAACAGTTCACATTTCAGTTCAGTCTATGGGCAGAACGATATTTCTTACTCCTGACATTATTACATTTTTGGAGGGAGAAGGAAACTATACCTTTATTTATACCAATGCAGGTAAAAGATATCTGGTTTCCAAAACACTGAAATCTCTTGCAGAGCTTTTGGCAAACAATTTTATCAGAGTTCACAAATCGTACCTGGTTAATTCAGACTACGTAGTAGAACGTATGGAAGATGATCGTATGTTAAAAATGGCCTGCGGCAAAGAGGTGATTGTATCCCGTAGAAAAATCAAAGAAATAACCGGCATTCTTGATCATACGAACCGTCGTATCAGTGCCTAACGAAACGCGCATTCTATCGATAAAAATATTTACTAGGTAAAAATTAGTGGGTTATTCATAAGGACAGCAGCCATCGCCAGATCGACGGCTGCATGTTTTGTTGTATACCGGCCAATTAGAAAAGTTTAAGTCCCAGCGTTACCTGCCATGAAGTTATTTTCTGGCGTACCGTTGCACTGCTTCCTTCAATGGGTTTGCCATTTAACTTAAAAGTGGCCAAATCAGTAAAAGTACCTTCCTTGCGGACATCGAGACTAAAACTTCCAAGATCCAGCCCGGCGCCAAATTGATAACCCACCACGGCATTTGATAGCGAGTTATCCCTGTTTGAGGAATACTGCTTGAAAGCATCGCTGAGTTTCTGGTTATCTCCGACGCGAAACGAGAATAATGGCCCGGCCAAAATCCGGATCGGCCCGCCCTTCAATCCGATCAGCAATGGCACGTCGATATTACTGTACTTGATTTTTACGCTTTGCGCAGTGGTAGATCCATCGGGGATGATGTTAAAAGATCCTCCTTTTGTAGAAACCAAAACCTCTGGCTGCACAAATATCGTGCGCCCAAACCTCATCCATGCACCTCCAACCCAGCCGGTTTTTGTGTCAAAACTTTGTTTAAGATTATCCCTGACTTCGGAACCGTCATATTTTAGATAGGCATTTCCGTTGTCGTCGTACCGGGTTGTCAATACATTACCCATTGTCAGGCGGGATAAATTGACACCGCCCTTTAACCCAAAAGCGAAACCTTTCGACTGAGCCTGGGCAGAAATTGCCGTGGTCAGGAATAAAAGGCCTGCAAAAATTGTTGTCTTGAATACGTTCATACGGAAAAATTGTTGATGACTAAATCCGATTGATAACGTGTGGAAATAAAAAACGGTACGTAAACCTACTGTTTTTTGATTTAACGTGAAAAAGGTTTGCATATTTGGCAAAAATTAAGAGACGATATCATAACACCTTATACGACAACAAACTAAGAGAAAACCCTTATGGCCAAAGCCAAAACAGCATATTTTTGTCAGGAGTGCGGATACAATTCACCCAAATGGGTGGGAAGATGTCCTTCTTGCGGCGAGTGGAATACGATGGTGCAGGAAGTGATTGAGAAAGAGGATAAAAAGACGACAGTTTCCTGGAAGGCCATTAACCTTGCCAGCAAACCGAAAGCAATTGCGGAGATCGAATACGCCAATGAACCGCGGATCATTACCGATGACGGGGAGTTGAACCGTGTTTTGGGAGGGGGAATTGTGCAGGGATCGCTGGTGCTGATCGGAGGGGAGCCGGGGATCGGAAAGTCGACGCTGATGCTGGAAATTGCACTGACACTTACCAAAAAGAAGGTTTTGTATGTCTCCGGGGAAGAATCGGAACAGCAGATTAAGATGCGGGCCGAGCGGATGTCGTCCAAAAGTGATAACTGTTTTATCCTCACGGAAACCCATACGACCAATATTTTTAGACAGATTGAAGATTTTCAGCCTGAAATCCTGATCATAGATTCGATCCAGACCATGCAGTCGGCATACATTGAATCGGGAGCCGGGAGTGTTTCGCAGGTGCGAGAATGTACCGCTGAATTTATGAAATATGCCAAGGAAACCGGTGTTCCGGTGTTCCTGATCGGGCATATTACCAAGGATGGCTCGTTGGCGGGACCAAAGGTATTGGAGCATATGGTCGATACGGTTTTGCAGTTTGAAGGAGACCGCCATACTACATACCGGATTCTAAGAACAGTGAAAAATCGATTTGGAAGTACTTCTGAACTAGGTATTTACGAAATGCATGCGGCCGGTTTACGCCAGGTTAGTAATCCGTCGGAAATACTTATTTCTCAGCGTGATGAACCGATCAGCGGGATTTCCATTGGCTCTATGATGGAAGGGAATCGTCCGCTTTTGATTGAAATTCAGTCGCTTGTCAGTGTTTCGACTTACGGAACCCCGCAAAGGAGCGGGACTGGTTTTGATGCAAAAAGATTACAAATGCTGTTGGCAGTTCTGGAAAAACGCGGAGGTTTCAGATTGGGCGTTCAGGATGTATTTTTAAATGTTGCAGGCGGATTACGTGTTGAAGACCCGGCTATTGACCTGTCCGTAGTAGCTTCGATTGTCTCTTCTTACGAAGATTCGTTTATTCCACCGTCGGTATGCTTCGCAGCAGAAGTCGGGCTTGGCGGTGAGGTACGTGCCGTAAATCGCATCGAAAGCAGAATTTCAGAAGCAGCAAAATTAGGTTTTAAGAAGATTTATATATCAAAATATAACGGAAAAGGTCTGGATTTTAAAGACGCGAAGATAGAAGTGGTAATGGTCGCGCATTTGGATCAGCTTTTTATGGAGTTGTTTTTGAATAAGTGAGGGAGATTTGCACGACGTTCCTGTGTTGTGGACAAGAATACCGTTTTCTATAAACAGGAATTTCCTGCGGAAATATGGTATTTACAATTTGCTGGAAAGTTTGAAAAAGGTTAAATATTGCCCATTGATGGGCATCAGTTTCTAGTCAATCGTTCTTGTTTTGAAATCTGGCTCTATCAGAATTTCCTGATTATTAACAGGAGGCTCCGATGGAGCCAGTTTCGCAATCTACATTATTTTCTATAAACAGGAATTTTCTCCGGAAATATGGTATTTGCAATTTGCTGGCAATTTTGACAGGGTTAACATTGCCTATTGATGGGCATCCTGTTTCTAGTCATTCGTTCTTGTTTTGAAATCTAAGTCCATCAGAGTTTCCTGATTGAAAATTTGCTAGTATTTTGCATAAAAATTCCGCAACCTATCTGTCAGCCGATCATAAATCGGTTTACTAAACTCGACGAAAAGCTGCTGGGGGTCCGGAGGTAATAATTCCTGGCTTTTGCACATTCTCAGTTGCGCAGCGGTGAGCGCTCGTTCGTCGCCATTGAAATTTGCCCATTCACAAACCCAATTGTATTCGCCGCTGAATTTTTCCTGATTGACCTGTTGTCTTGTTTTGAAATCTACAATGCGCATGTCCAGCAAGCCGCTGGAATGAACCGTTTTTCGGTTCTTTGTAAGTTTGGCCTTTACCTTGTCGTAAAACTCAACCTTTTTACGGTTCACGGTTTTCTCTCCAACCTTCACGCTGTCCTTGCTGGTCACTGTCTCGGTATTTTTTTCTATGAGTGTCTGCCCGACTACGAAATCGTCAAATTGAAGGGTGATAACATGGTCTGGTTTTAATTTGCTGTTGGTTGCCTCATCAGGCGTGTAGAACTGTACAAACTTGTTGATTCGCTGATTGGTTTTCAGGAAATCATTAATGCGGTCCTGAAAATAGGCGTTGCTGAGCTGATAAACTTTTGAAGTGACTAAAACCTGTTCAACCACAACTTTGAAAGACGCGATGTTGTAAGAAACATCCAATTTCCGTTGATTATCATTGTAATCAGGGGTAAGTTCGTTGACTCTTTCAAAATGATCGTAAGCTGTCCGCGCATTTTCCCGATCCCCGAGCGACAAAAATTTTACGCCTTCTTCATAATGCGTTTCAACGGCCTTTTGCTTTGTATTTCTTTCTTCCTCGTAATAACTCCGCGCACTTACTACTTTCATGCAAACAGAACAGGGTTTTACGGCGTCATAAAGTTTGTTCAGTTTTTGATAAGAAGCCATTAATAGCTCCCATTTCTGCAAATCAGGTGCTGTTTCGTTTCGTGTAATATCGTCCCGATGTTGGGCTACGGCGCTTGGGAAGGCTTGTTTTAGGATTTCCAGCGATGAACTGTGAGTTGGATTACTTTTTAGTTTGTCGGCTGCCCGAAAAACCGAATCATCAAAATCACCGCGTTTCAGCGATTTTTTTGCAGAATGACAGCCACTAAAAGCAATGGATAAGATCAGGAACAGATAGTATGCGGAAAGTTTATTCATAGAAATTATCCGTATAAACGGATGTAAAGGATTTAGATCCGTAAATTTCTATAAATTTTACCTCATTTTCGAATGCTTTACTAAATAGGCCATCAAAACCGGATCGAAACCTTTGGCGATATCAGCTTCGATAAAATCGATTTTGTACTGGCCGCATTTCAGTTTGAGTTTCTGATAAAAATCCCCGACGAATTTCTGATAAGATTCGCGCACCTGCTCTGGTTGCACCTTTATTTTTTCTCCCGATTCCAGGTCAACGAATTCATAGGGGCGGTTTTCAAAGGCAAAAGTTTCTTCTGTTTTTTTGTCCGTTACGTGAAACAGAAGAACTTCATGCAGGTTGTGCCGTAAATGCTGCAAAGCCGAAAAGATCTGATCAGCCTCTTCAATATTGTCAAACATATCGCTGAAAATAACAACCAGCGAACGTTTATGTATTTTTTCTGCTAGTTGATGCAACACCTCGGCAACGGACGTTTTTTGCAGTGGTCGGTTTTTTTGCAAAAGCGCATTAAGCTCCTGCATGATCTTGTGCACGTGCGATGGCGTAGATTTTACGGCAGTCTGGATTTCAACCGCATCCGAAAATGTACACAAGCTGACAGCATCTTTCTGTCTTTGTAAAAGATAGGTAAGGCTTGCAGCAGCCATCAGACTGAAAGTCATTTTGCCATAACTTTCTTCCGGATAATACATCGAAGATGACGTATCCAGCAAAATGTGACAGCGCAGATTGGTCTCTTCTTCGTAACGTTTCACATACAACCGGTCTGTTTTTGCAAAAACTTTCCAGTCAATATTTCTTGTTGATTCACCGGTATTATACAATTGGTGTTCGGCAAATTCTACGGAAAATCCGTGGAAAGGAGATTTGTGCAAGCCGGTTATAAAGCCTTCGACCAGCTGTTTAGCCAGAAATTCAAGGTTACCAAATTCTCTTATTTTTGCTAAATCCAGCTGTCGGTTGTTCATACAGATAAAAAACGGAGTTAATCTTTTGTACGCATCGAAATAATCTTACCGGCCTTGTGATCTACCTCTTCATTTGCGTCGAGCATCACCATTCCCTCCATTCCCACGATTCTCATGGACACGCTGGCAACACCGTTAGAAATAATTCCGATCAGTCGGGCTGCTTCTTTGCTGATATCGACCATTCTGTTTTTGGAATAGGGGCCGCGGTCATTCACGCGAACGATAACTTTTTGATTATTAGCCAGGTTTGTAATTTCCAGCATGGTGTTGAGTGGTAGCGTGCGATGGGCAGCGGAGAGTTCTGTACTCTTGTGAACTTCTCCAAAAGAGGTTTTTCGCCCATGAAAGCGAGATGAATAGAATGAAGCACGACCAACTTCAGTTTTGCCAAGGCTTATCTGTGCGTTTGCATCAGGGAGTCCGGCCAGGGACAAAAACAATAGAATCAGAATCCGATGATAAGTCATATCTGAGCGTTTAGGTGGAACATAAATATGGCTCAACGAGCCCTATTCTTTACCATAATAGCGGTGCGCCACTGGCGCACATTCCCGCATATTATTCAAATGTAACGGAATAAACACACAAATGCATGTGTTATGTTGATAAAGTACAAGATAAATCCATAAAGTTTTAATTTTTGAGGCATTAAGGATTTGCTAATATCTCCTGGTTTTTTTGTTCGCAGCAATAAACTTTCTATTTTAGCGTTTGCAAACCTATTAAAAACTAAACATAGTGGAAGACAGAGAGCAAATCTACTCCAAAAGGGTCAGGGCGGGAAAACGGACTTACTTCTTCGATGTTCGCTCTACGCGATCCAACGATTACTACCTAACCATTACCGAAAGTCGGCGTCATCCGCAGGGAGAGGGCTTTACGTATGAAAAACATAAAATGTTTTTGTACAAAGAGGACTTTGATAAGTTTGTAGAAGCTTTGAAAGATGCGGTTGATCACGTGAAAACAGAATTAATGCCAGAAGTTGATTTTTCTCAGTATGAGGCCAAAGCGGATGAAGTAGACGCCATTGGAGAATCAGATTTGAAGTGGGAATAAGAAAACTTTACGTTTTTAAGAGAAGCCTTCGCAATCATTGACGAAGGCTTTTAGTTTTTCTGTCAGCTAATTGGTAATTTTGCGTAAAAATTATCAGGGCTTGCTATTTAGGTACAGCCGTTTACCATTTACTATGATGAGAATTTTGGCTTAAATAGTCTTCTCATCCCATTTGTCTTAGTTTTTATGAGCCTTCAATGTGGAATTGTTGGATTACCGAACGTTGGGAAATCCACTTTATTTAATGCTATTTCTACCGGTAAAGCCGAAGCTGCCAACTATCCTTTCTGTACGATCGAACCTAACGTCGGCGTTGTAACCGTTCCGGACGAGCGTATTGATGTATTAATCGGATTGGTGAAACCGCAGAAAGTGATCCCAACAATCATGGAGTTTGTTGATATCGCCGGCTTGGTAAAAGGCGCAAGCCAGGGTGCAGGTCTGGGAAACAAGTTCCTTGCCAATATCCGTGAAGTTGACGCGATTGTACACGTTGTACGTTGTTTTCAGGACGAAAACGTGGTGCACGTGGAAGGAAAGGTCGATCCGGTTTTTGACAAAGAAATCATCGATGCTGAATTGCAATTGAAAGATTTGGAGTCGGTAGAGAAAAAAATGCAGAAAACCGAAAAAGGAGCAAGAGCCGGCGATGCGAAAGCAAAGGCAGAACTTGAACTTTTGAAAAAATATAAAGAAACGCTGGAAGCAGGCCGTAACGCCCGCAGCCTTGTGGTTGACGACGCAGATCTGAAAGAAGCAGCGGTTGGCGATTTGAAATTGCTGACGGACAAACCTGTACTTTACGTTGCGAATGTTGACGAAGGTTCTATGCTTTCAGGAAATGAGTATTCTGAAAAATTAAGAGAAGCCGTAGCGCACGAAGGTGCCGATGTTATTGTGCTTTGTGCAGCCATTGAGTCACAGATTTCTGAAATTGAAGATCCGGAGGAGCACGAAATGTTCCTTGGTGAATATGGTTTGAAAGAATCCGGTTTGGCCAAACTTATTAAAGCTTCTTACGCATTATTAAACCTGATCACTTATTTCACTGCGGGTGTTAAGGAAGTTCGTGCCTGGACGATCGTGAAAGGCTGGAAAGCGCCACAGGCAGCGGGTGTGATCCATAGTGATTTTGAAAAAGGATTTATCCGTGCAGAAGTTATCAAGCTTCCTGATTATGAGCAATACAAATCAGAAGCAGGGGTGAAAGAAGTTGGAAAAATGGCTGTTGAAGGAAAAGAATATGTTGTTGTGGATGGTGATATTATGCACTTCCGTTTCAATGTGTAATTGACATAACAGGATATAAAATCAGAAAGGCTGAGTCAATGTTGATTCGGCCTTTCTGATTTTATAATGATCTGAATATTAATTGTCCTCAAAATGATCCGCTAAATCTTTGTGCAGCATTGCCCTGAATGTCCTGGACATGGAAATGATGTGATCGATGCGGTACTGTGCTTTTTGCAATACCAAAACGCTGAATCCATCGGTGATCAGTCTGCCGAAAAGTTCACGGAGAAGGATCATATCATCGACATGGACTGAAAAATCCTTAATAACGTACATTTGGAATCCTCTGTCTTCCTGCTTGGAAAAGTAAAGCACCAGGTGCAGGTCGGTATTGTTAAAGAAGGAAATGACGTGATTTTCTTCAAACTCAGCGGGCATTTCGTGATGGTCTACCAAACAGTCGATAATTTCAGATTCATTTCTGGTGAGATATAAGTTTGGTGTTAAATCCCATGCCGGTGAATTTGTTTTCATACGTACCGCGATTTAGATGAAATGTATTTGTTGATGAATATTATTCACTAATCTAATAAGTAGGAAGTTGCAATCATAGGAAATTTATCTTCTTCTATTCCATTCGATCGTTTTATATCCGATCAAAAGGTCGGATCTGCTGGTTGGCGGGCGGTGGTAGATCAAAATGTCGTAATCATTTTCGGTAACGCCGTAGTTGCCCTCCACATATCCGTCGTCAGCTTTTGGCGGATTTCCTTTTACCGCCGTATACTCATAATTGATCACCCCTTGTTTGATCAGGATATCGGCCTGATAGGCCTTCGTGTCGGCATTATATTCCATGCGATTGCGGTCATTGAGCTGCCAGAGGTTAAAGGCTCCGTTCACATAAAAAGTTACGTCAGGATCTTCAGGGACTTTTAATGTAAACAGAACGGGTGTATAATCCCCTTCCACGCTGCCCCGACCCGATTCTTTTTGGTCGACAATATACTGGCCGTTCAGGTCTTCAATTTGGAGATAACCATTGTCGGCACGGGAACGGTCCGGGGTTAGTGTCAGGCTGGTATTCTCTGTTGAGCGTTCCAGGGCATAAACGCCATAACCGCGACCTGACAGCGTGCGGCTATCGAAATAACGGAATTCGTTGCCGCCTGGAAATGTATTTTCAAGGTCAAAAAAAGTGTATTCCAGGATCTGGTCAAATGGCCTGACATTGGTTGGTTTAAAACCGGACCGGGTTTGGTCGAAGCGGAAGTTTTTGCGCAGGATCACTTTCAGGTCCTGTTGCGGAGAAATGAGGTTGTAGCCCTTGTAGTCAATGCTGAAATCGATTTGCTGGTCGGAAAACTGCTGCTGGATTCCCTGTGAAAAACGAGCCTGTGCCGTAATGTTAACTTTGGAATCATAGATCATGAATTTTCTGGTCAGCAATGTTCTCCGGCCCCGGTCGGTCGAAACCACCAGGACATAGTTTCCCGACAGTTTAAGTTTCGGCACTTCAAAGCGATAATGGGTATAAGCCACTTTGGTACTGAACGATTGCTCATAGGTTGTAATAGGGTAGTCGTTGTACTCATACGTGAATTCGATGTCGTTCAGATTTGACTTGGTCCAATCCGCATTGCAGTGAATTATTTTGGCCCGTAATCCTGACAGATTGGTTGTCATGTCGTCAAATTCAAGCACGAGTGGAAAACTGCTTTGTATCGGGATAATAGGTGGCGCGATCAACCTTGTGGGATTTTCCTTGTCTTCAATGCCGGGGTATAAAAATACGGTTTTGATATCGTCCGTATAGATGAAATCATCCAGACGCACATCCGGATTCTGTGCTTTGGAAATAAAAAAAGTTAAACTGAACAGTATGACGAAGAGATAGCGCATAGATTTTTTTATGACAAATGGTAACTTTAATACAAAGACAACGTATCAAGGGCGACGATGTTTTTTAACATAATTAACTATTTTTGTTGTAGAACCGAAACATTATGACAGCACAACCTCAAAAATATTACTCAGCCGGAGAATATCTTGAACTGGAACGTGAGGCTGAATACAAAAGCGAGTATTATAAGGGTGAGATTTTTGCCATGGCGGGTGCCGGGCATAATCATAACCGCATTGTGGAAAATTTGAGTGGAGAATGTTATATTGCTTTCAAAGGAAAATCGTGCCGGACTTATTCCAGTGACCAGAGAATTCATATTCCGGAGAACAGTCTTTACACGTATCCGGATTTGATTATTGTCTGTGATAAAAATCAATATCTCGATGATAAAAAAGATACGATTTTAAATCCTTCTGTCATTATCGAAGTGTTGTCTGAAAGCACCGAGGCTTATGATCGCGGGCAAAAGTTTCATTTTTATCGTAGTATTCCATCTCTCAGTGAATATGTTTTGATTAATTCTCGCTCGCTGGCAGCAGAAGTTTTTCGGAAAAATGAAGAAGGATTTTGGGTTTTGGCGTCCGAAGCATATCAGCTTCATGATACTTTGGAGCTGGCAACGGTAGGCCTGACATTATCTATGGCAGATATTTACGCGCAGACGGAGGATTTACTTTTGTAGACTTTTAAGCAAAAAGCCATTTTAAACATCGCGTTTAAAATGGCTTTTGATATATCAGCGATTGAAAAGTGGATTATCCCAGTTCCTCAACCTCCATCATCGCAGTTTCCCACGACTCGGTTGCTGCTTCCAGCTTTTTCTTTACGTCTGCGTAGAATCGGTTCAATTCTGCAAGTTTCGCAGAATCATTGTAAACCGACGGCTGTGCCAATTTTGCTTCTGTTTCCGACTTTTTCGTTTCAAGATTATCGATGGTCGCTTCCAGCTCTTCTACCTGCTTTTTGGCTTTCTTTAATTTCTGGGCGTCTTCTGAGGAAATAGATTTGTTATTATTGTTCTTTTGAGTGTTTCCGTTATTGTTGGAAGCCTGGTTGCTCTTTACCTGTGGCGGTGCACTGCTCACCGTTGCTTTGTCACTTACCGCCGACTGTAAACCACGTTCTTCAACCCATCTTTCGTACTCAGCATAAGTTCCGGGATATTCTTTGATCTGATGATCTTCGATATACCAGATCTTATTGGCAATCGATTCTACGAAATACCTGTCGTGAGATACTACGATGTAACTACCTTCGTATTGCTGCAAAGCCTGGATCAAAATATTCACAGACTGCATGTCCAAGTGGTTGGTAGGCTCATCGAGCAGCAGGAAATTGGCTTGCGAAAGCAAAACTTTTGCTAATGCCACACGTGATTTTTCACCTCCGGAAAGTACTTTGATCTTCTTGAATACGTCATCACCGGAGAAAAGGAAACAACCCAGAACGGTACGTAATTCCGTTTCTGTTTTGGTTGAATTGGCGTATTTAAGTTCTTCCAGAAGGTTATGGTTAACGTTCAGAGATTCCAGCTGGTGCTGCGCATAGAACGTAAACATTACATTGTGTCCAAGTCTTCTTTTTCCTTCGATAGGCTCGGTTCCTGCAACCACACGCAAAGCCGTAGATTTACCACGTCCGTTCGCACCGATCAACGCAATTTTATCACCGCGTTCCATGGTTATACTCGTATGGTCCAGAATTACTTTATCACCATAGGCTTTCGAAGCATCTTCCAACTGGAAAACGTGACGGCCAGGCTGTGTGGTAAACTGGAAACGGAAATGAACTTTTGCATTTTCGTCAACAACAGCATCCACAACTTCCATTCTGTCAAGTGCCTTAACCCTGCTCTGTACTTGCTTGGATTTTGTTGCTTTTGCCTTAAAACGTTCGATAAAACGTTCTGTCTGCTTAATTTTGGCTTGTTGGTTTTCAAAAGCTCCGCGTTGGATATCGTTACGCAACGCTTTTTCTTCCAGATAGTAAGAATAATTTCCGGAGTATAAATTCAATTTTCCCCCTGAAACTTCAACAATTGTATCAACGGTGTTGTCAAGGAACGCCCTATCGTGAGAAACTACGATTACGGCGCCTTCATAACTCTGAACATATTTTTCCACCCACTGAATAGACGGTAAGTCCAAGTGGTTGGTAGGTTCATCGAGCATTAACAACGAAGGTTTCTGCAAAAGCAATTTGGCAAGCATCACCCGCATACGCCATCCCCCTGAGAATAATCTTAGCGGTCTGTGTAAATCATCGGTAACAAAACCAAGACCTTCGAGAATTGCTTCTGCTTTTGACTGAATGGTATAACCATCCAAGGCATCAAACTCATCCTGAACTTTCGCCAGCTTATCCACGAGTTCATCGCGGTAGTTGTGCTCCATTTCATGAAGAATTTTATCAATTTGTACCTGAAGTAAATTCTGACGTTCGAAAGCCTGCATGGCTACCGAAAGAATAGAATCGTCACTTTGGTAAGAGAGTAAATCCTGATTTAAAAAGCCAATCGTGCAATCCCCTGATTTAGAGATGCGTCCTTCATCCGGCTGGTATTCGCCATCGATCATACGGAGCAGGGTAGATTTACCCGTCCCGTTAAGGCCGATAAGGCCAATTTTCATTTTTGGCTTAATATGAAGCGACGCGCCATCGTACAGTGCGCGGTCGCCAAGATAATAACTGAGGTTCGTAATCGCGATCATGCCGCAAAGGTACGGATAAGATAGAGATAGTAAAAATCCGAATTGTTGGAATAGTTATAAAATCAAGACGTTAATCCGAAATATGACATTAATCTTGTAAATTTGTGTTGTAGGTTACACAGAGTTTCTCAGAGGATAGGAAAGAACCACAGCATTTTTTATTTGTTAAGAGAAAACTCTGTGGTTCTCTTTTTTATCTCTGTGGTACTCTGTGTAACCTTTTAATTTTTAACCAGCCAGATTTTGAATAACCTATTTCCCATATTCCTGAAACTTGAAAACCTACACACACTTATTGTCGGTGGGGGATATGTTGGTCTGGAAAAAATAACGGCTGTTTTGGACAATTCGCCGGAAGCGACTGTGACACTGGTATCTCCCGAAATCAGACAGGAAATCAGGGATATTGCCATGGATAACGCTCGAATAACCTTGATCGAACGCAAGTTTCAGGATAAGGATCTTGTTGAAAAGGATCTGGTGATTGTCGCTACAAACGATAAGGAGGAAAATAAGCGGATTAAACTCGTTGCACGTGCCAAACATATGCTTTGCAATGTAGCTGATACTCCTGATCTCTGTGATTTTTACCTTTCTTCGGTCGTTCGAAAAGGAAATTTAAAGGTTGCGATTTCAACCAATGGGATGTCTCCGACAATGGCAAAAAGGCTTAAAGAAGTCTTGAATGAGGCGCTTCCTGATAACCTTGAAACGGCCATGGAGCAGCTGAAAGCCGTTCGGGATATGCTGAAAGGTGATTTTGCTTATAAAGTGGATGAATTAAACCGGATTACTTCTGTTTTGGTTGAGAAGCCTGAGGGTAAGTGATTTCCCTGAACACCGAAAAGGAATTAATGAATAATTCCAAATTCTCTTAAAGCCCTCGGGAAGTTTTTTCCTTCATGTCCGGACCTGCTAAGTTTAACCAGGGCAAATCTTTGCAAAGTATCCAGTTCAATCCATTGTTTTAAGGTTGGTGCCGGGCAATTCCATTCTACTGATTTTTCTTTTATTTCCTCAGGAATTTCATTGAGATTGTTCCAGCTGTCGTCGACATTGGGTAACAGGCTTGCTTCGTGGTTTGCGTATTTCCAAACCAGGTTACTGACATACTGCCCATACTGATTAACCTCCGTATTCATGTAACAGGGAAGATAGGCAAGCTGTTTTTTTTCTTCAACGCTGATTTTGATCCATTCAGGGAGTTTTAATTTAATTCCGCAGGTATCGAGCTTGTAGCGGACAATCATGGGTATACAACGAAGTGACTCAACAAAATCACTTTCAAAATCGAAGAAAAATGGATTGATGATTTCGGCTTTCATTGTCTTTCAGGTTTAAATTAAAACAGCGGTTGGAAACTGAATTTCTTCCAGCTCATTTTTTTCTGTGCCGCAGGTAGGGCAGCAATATGTTTCAGGTAATGCTTCAAAGGCGGTTTTAGGCGGAATGTTATTCAGTGTATCGCCGTACTCCGGATGGTATATCGTCATGCAATTGGGGCACTGATGCGCCGTCAGCGTTGCAGGAGAGGCATTTTTTATTTCTTCTTTTTCAATAAAAAATGCGTCTGTGTTCTCACTGGTTTTGCGTGTGTTGTATTGGCGACAAAGTCTTTCGAGTTGCCACGGCAAATGGATTTTGAACAAGCCTTTCTGAAAGAGAATATGTTTTCTACTGTTGGGATTAAAATTTTCGGTGAAATATAAATCGTAAACACTGAAAAGCGATAACTGTGCAATTTGAAATAATGGACGTTTTCTGATCAGCACGGATCCGAAAACTTCTGATTTGGCACGTGTCTGAATTCCAAAACAAAGCCCGAAGGTACGGGTATCATTTTTTTCAACATAGCGAACAAGGTAATCTTTCAGGATTGTGCCGTCTTCGGTATGGTCTTCGGTTTGCCAGGCAAGTTCGTTGGCGGCGTGACGAACATTGATATTGTGTTTGCCAAGAATACTGCTCCATGTGTTGCGATGGATGTCTTCAATTCCTTTGATAATCAGTGATTTCCATGGTGTTGCGCATATTTCCCCAACACGTGTTTTAAGGCACAAAAGGCATAGGTCAATTAAAAATTCTACCGAGAAAAGTTCATCCCGGCGATATAATCCAAGCCATGTCCTGGATTCGTACCGGTTAAAACCTTCGTAATAGGGCAGGGTAAAGGCTGGTAATTCCAGTTCCTGAGTGGCCGGAATGGAAATGTAGTCCGTTTGCTTTTTTACCGCATCATATAGCGTTTCGAGGTTTTGACACCCTTCGTTAAGCATGCAGTCCTCTGCAATTTTTGCCAGGCGGCCAATTTCGTTGGTGTATATCAATTCGGGCCAACGGAACAGGTTGTTACTTTGTTTTGACCGGATGTACAGATACCAGAAATGCGGCTCAGGGGACGAAACGAAGTTGAGGTTGCCGGTGAAAAACGGGGTGAAACTCTGGTTGGAATCTGAGATATTTACTTTTAAAAGTGGTTGATAATCGAAGCTGTCCAGTACGGAATGGTATTCGTTTGCACCAAGCCATTGCCCCGTACGGAAAACTTCTTCACCACAGTAAGAGCTTATAATATTGGGATATGTCTCTGAATTTAATTCATAGCTGACACCCAGTTTTTGTAAATCTTTTTCAAGAAAACGAACAACTTCATAATGAACAGTCATCAGTAGCTGCTGACGGGCACCAAAGCGTACTTTTCGAACGCCCGATTCCCAGGCGGCGGTAAGGATGTCTTTGAGATATCCCGGTGAAACGATGCCTCCCGGTAGATTGATTTTTATGGTATAATAATCTCTCATGATGCGTTGGCGATTGATTCAATGTGTCGATAATTGGTTAAATAATAGGGCGTTGCCCTATTTTAAGGTATTTCGCCCTTTCAGGGCTTGTCTTTATAATAGCCCTGAAAGGGCGAAATATCTGAGCGATGGGCACCGCCCATCGTTCGGGATCGTTCGGGATCGTTCGGGTGCCGCCCATCGAATTGGAACCGCCCATCGTTTTGATGTCACCCATCATATTGACCCCGGTCATATCGTTTCCAACAAATTCATGTTTTCCAAAATTGCCCGCACCTCGGGGCGACAAGAACCACAACCAGTTCCGGCCCCGGTTTGCTGACAAAGTTTTTGAAAATCGTTACACCCTCCCTTGATAGCCTTTTCCAGATTTCCCTGTCCTACGTTATTACATGAACAGACCAGCTTGCCTTCCATCGGATCTGCTTTCTGGCTTGCACGCAATAATTGAAGGCGTTTTTCAGAGAGTTCCGTCCCTTTGGCTATCAAATCCCTGAATTCCAGGAACTCATTTTTATCACCGATCAGAATCGCTCCAACCAGCCTGTCCTGATGCACGATACATTTTTTGTAATATCGTTTTGACTTATCTATAAATACAATTTCCTCGTAGGCCGGATCATTTGCAGGCGTTTCCGTCATGCCGATACTGCTCATGTGTAACCCCTCCATTTTCAGGATGTTCATGGACACGCTGCCTTTGTAAGGCTGAGCGATATCACCGGCGATGAAATGTGCCGCAACCTCTGCCTGTTGTTCGGCAGCCAGCGTAATACCCCACATTTGCCCGCGCCATTCCGCAATTTCTCCCGCCGTGAAAATCGATTCATCGGACGTTTGCATGTAGTCATTGACGAGAATGCCGCGTTTGTGTTCAATGCCCGCCTCGCGTGCCAGATCTATCGTCGGTACCGTTCCGATCGCCATTACGACAACCTGACAGTTTATTTTTCTTCCCGATTTTAACAAAATACCTTCCACCTTGTTATTGCCGTAGAAAGTAGAAACTTCATCATTAAAATAAATTTCGATTCCCCGGTCGGTCAGATCCTGGTATAAAAGTTCGCTGGCCAGCGGATCAAGCTGGCGTTCCATTAACCGGCCGCTGCGCTGGATTACCGTAACTTTTACGTCGATTTTCCGGAAAGAAGCCGCTAGTTCCAGTCCTAAGATACCCCCGCCGACAATTACAGCATGCGAATCTGCCTGATTGATGAATGGCAAAAGATTATCCGCGTCGAAACGCGACCGCATATTGAAAATTCCCGGAAGTTCAGGTACCCCTTTTGGCATAAATGCCTTGCTGCCCATACCCAGGATTAACTTATCATAGGTATGCTCATTCCCTTCGCTGTCTGTAACAATTTTGTTTTTTCTATCAATATGGGCGATGCTGATACCTTTGTGAACTGTAATGTTCGAATCAGCAAACTGATCTTCCCGCAGTTTTACAAGTTGTTCCCAGGTTTGTTCGCCGCTGATGTAGTCCGGCAAAAGTACCCGGTTGTAGAACGGGAATATTTCTTTTGAAAAAACATGAATTTCATCTTCCTGATTAAGCGTGCGATAAGCGTTGATAAAACCCAAACCAGCTGAACCAGCTCCGATAACAATTATTTTTTCAAAAGGCTTTTTATATAATTCAACTTCAACCGCCGAAAACTTGAAATCCGGCTCCTTGGACTTAGGATCCACCAGATTATTGGTCAGGTTATTAGCTCTTCCCAGATTACTTCCCAGAATTTTCCCCCAGTGCATAGGCAGGAAACACAGGCCTTGGCGAACGTCATCGCTTAGTTGTGCCTTAACACGTACTTCCCCGCGACGGCCTTTTACAACCACCAGCGCGCCTTCTTTGATGTTTCTTGCCTCTGCGTCTTTAGGGTGGATTTGCAAAAATGGTTGTGGAATATGTTGTTTAAGTTTGGTAACCCGTCCCGTTTTGGTCATCGTATGCCATTGATCCCGGATACGGCCTGTGGTCAAAACCAGCGGAAAATTTTCATCCGTTGGTTCAGAAGTATTTTCATCGGCAACAGCGAAAATCTGTGCACGTTTATTGGCTGTGTAAAAAGTATGATCCGTAAACAGTCGTTTCGTGCCGACTGAATTGGCCGTACTGATTATATTTTTAGAAATATTTTCTGCCGCAGTATTCAGGTCTTGTGTACTAAGCGGCCATTGCACACTGCGGTTGCTTTTTAAAAGGTCATAATCAACACCGGTTACATCCACATTGGTGTTGGCCGTAACTTGTTTGTATTCATCATAAACCTCAGAAGTGTTTTTGTAATTAAACGCTTCTCCGAAACCCATTTTTTGCGCAAATTTCCAAATGATTTCCGAATCCGGCAAAGCCTCTCCCGGCGCTTCCAAAGCTTTTGGCAAATAGGTAATGCGTCTTTCTGCATTCGTCATGGTACCTTCTTTTTCCAGCCAGGCAGCAGCAGGTAAAACCACATCGGCAAAATGAACCGTATCTGCCAGATTGGAGATATCCTGCACCACGACAAAACGTGCATTTTTTAATGCTTTCTCGGCCACATTGATATCCGGCATACTCACCAACGGGTTGGTATTAATAACCCATATCGCTTTCAGACGGTCATCAGCAAGCGCCTCAAACATTTCGGTTGCCGTGAAGCCAGGTTTATGGGCAATCTTAACCGGTGCGTTCCAGAAAGACTCCATTTCTTCCCGGTGTGTAGCGTTGGTCACATCACGGTGCGCGGGAAGAATGTTGGCGAGTCCTCCGGTTTCCCTGCCTCCCATGGCGTTAGGTTGGCCGGTCAAAGAAAATGGGCCGTTTCCTGGTGTGCCGATTTTGCCTGTGATCAGGTGAAGGTTAATCAACGAAAGATTTTTGTTAACGCCAATCACAGACTGATTCAGCCCCATCGTCCATAAGGAAAGGAAACCCTTCGACTGACCGATCCAGTCGGCAGCCAGATATATATCATCAGGATTTATACCGCATATTTCGGCAGATTCCTGTACTGTTCTCTCAAAAACTTTTTCCTTAAAAAGTACATAACCATCTGTATGGTCTTCAATGAACTGTTGGTTGATATAATTTTTCTCAACCAATATCCGGCCGATGGCATTGTTCAAAACAATGTCAGTGCCCGGAACGATCCCCAGATGAAGATCAGATGAGCGTGCAGTATCCGTGCGGCGCGGATCTACACAAATAATTTTAACATGAGGATTTGCATTTTTATGTGCTTCGATGCGTCTCCACAAAATAGGATGGCACCAGGCCGGATTTGCACCCGTTACATAAAATACATCAGCTTCTTCAATGTCGTCATAACAAACCGGCACACAATCCTCTCCAAGGGCCAGCTTGTATCCGACAACCGCCGAACTCATGCAAAGTCTGGAATTGGTATCGATGTTATTGGAGCCGATAAATCCTTTGATCAGTTTGTTTACCAGATAATATTCCTCCGTAAGGCATTGTCCGGAAACGTAAAAAGCGACCGAATCAGGGCCGAATTTTTTAATAAATGTCTTAAAAACGGCAGCAGTTCTTTCCAAAGCTTCATCCCATGACACGCGTTGTAATGGCATGGACCGGTTGTGCCGCATTTGCGGGTACAACAACCGGTCCGACTGATCCATTACTGTATAGTGCAGGTTCATTCCTTTGGAACAAAGCATTCCTTTGCTGGAGGGGTGTTCTTTGTCTCCCTCCAGACTCAGGCGTCCGTTCTCTTCCTTCTTTACAACTACGCCGCAACCCACGCCGCAATAGCAACAGGTAGATTTATAGGTATCAGAGGAAGTTTTCATACTCGTAAAAGATTATTGATGGAATTATGAATTAGCAGTTTCAAGCGTATTGGCTTCGGGTACTGCTGTTCTTATTTTGTCAAAATTGACTAAGGCTACGATGGCTGCCACACAGGCGATCGCTACGCCGATGTATACAAATGCCTGAGAATAAGTGATTGAGCTTGATTTGAAAAGGAATCCGGCCAAAACTGCTCCAACATTTCCACCTGCCCCAACGATTCCGCTCACAGATCCGATCGCTTTCTGGTTTACAAAAGGAACGATTGAATAAGTAACACCATTGGCCATTTTCAGGAACATTGCGAAACACAACATGGTCGCTACCGCAATTACCAGACTGCCGCTCTGTGCGAACAATGCAATACCGATTCCTTCCAAAGCTAGCAAAAGCGCAAGCAGACGGCCTTTCCCTAGCATTCCATATTTCAAGCCGACTTTGTCAGCGACGATACCTCCCAATGCCCGGGCAAAAAGGTTCATGAAACCAAACGTTCCGGCGAGGATACCTGCTACTGCAAGTGTGGTGTCAAAGTTTTCAAAGAAATATAAAGCGGCAATGTTATCAAAGGTGATCTCGATTCCGAAACAAGCGCCGTAGGCAAGGAAAAGTGCCCAGGTACGTGGATCCTTCATCGCCAGTGTCAAGGTTCCTTTTGTTTTAACAGCCGATGTCTGGTTGTATTCCGGCAGTTCATCAAAGTTACCAGCCGGCGTGTCTTTTGTGTAGAAATAATAAACAAAAGCAAAGATCAAAAGCAAAACACCCGGTACAACCATGGCTAGTCTCCATGCCGACTCAGGTAAATAACCTGCGCCTACGAACCCTGCAAAAACCAACGGCATAACCATGTTCGTAACTCCGCCGCCCAAATTTCCCCATCCACCGGCAACGGCGTTGGCAGTTCCTACGATCTTCTTGTCAAACATGACCGAAGTGTGGTATTGAGTAATGACGAATGAAGCACCGATCACCCCGATGGCAAGTCTGAAAAGTAAAAAACCTTCATAAGAATGAACCAAACCGACTGTCATAACCGGGATGGAACAGATTCCAAGCAGCGCGGTGTACGTTTTCCGTGGTCCCCAGGTATCGCAAAGTTTTCCGATTGCGATCCGGGCAATAACCGTGGCTGCTACCGATGCAATAATGATATTCCCGATTTGTCCTTTCGTTAGTCCAAGATCAGTTTTGACTACCGTCATTAAAGGGGCCAATCCGAACCATCCGAAAAAGCAAAGGAAAAATGCCATCCAGGTCAGGTGAAAGGTTCTCATTTGAACACCTTTAACACTGAAAATATTTAGTTTCTGTAACGGTTTATTTGTCGTTTCCATAGTTCAATGAGATTTGAGGCTTTTATAATAAGAGTGATGCGGCATTCAAATTCTTGATGTATTCGGATTATTTAAGGAAATCAGGTTTGATGCTGATCATCAGATAGGCCCAGTTGGCCATCTTCTGAGGATCGGTTACGCCCTTAACCTGGGCCAGTGAATTCGTTGGTAAAAATGTGCAATATCCTCCCTGGAAGCTTATCGTTCTTGTTAAATTAAAAGTGGCAATGATATCCAGTTCCTCTCCAAAATTGCTGCTGAGTTTTTCGTCTTTGGCATTAATAACCTGCGAAGGGCTCGAAAACTGGTGAAGATCCGCCTGTATCGAAAGTTTGGGTGACGCTTTGATTGTGCTCGTCAGATATAGGTCGGACAAACCGCCTTTCCCGAATCCGTTGGCTGCGTAGAAATAATCCATCTGTCCCCAGAACTTGTGCGGTGTTCCGTATAACGGGTCAAACGTTTTGTTCTTGGTACTGCCGGTGCCGCTGCCTGAGGTATAATCAAATCCGGGACCCACTGAAATGAATTTATTTACATCATAAACTCCTTTCACCGAATACATATAGGCTGAGAGTTTAGCTCCGTCCTTATCCTTACCCTGCTGCATGTACGCGCTTGCCGTCAGATTCCAGCTTTTTCCAAGTTTTGTTTGCAAGTACGGGCCAAATGTTACTCTGCTGTTCACCCCTTTTTCGAGATTTTTCGTACCAGTCTGTGTTAACGTATATTTTTGAAAATCGTCCTTTAAAACAAGTAATGAAACGATACCCTGTTTTAATTTTTTACTCGCATAACCAAACTGCATCGACTTGTACATCGTGCCGATTCCGTTGGTTCCGGCAGGATACCCATTGGGTACACCGTTGTATAAAGTACCTGTTTTTAACTCACTGTTCTGGTTATACGCAAAACCGAAATGTGCGGTAAAACCCTGGTTACTGTATTTAATTAAAGCAGCGTCATGTCTTCTTGCCTGTTGCAGCCAGTCCAGATTCCCAAGTAGACGGCTATCATCATAAAGCAATTCCTGACGTCCGATTTTCAATGAAAATTCTTTGCCGGCCTTGATCTGGTTTGTGTCCAGTAAACTGATCTCTCCCCAGGCTTCATGTAACATAAAGCCATTTTGAGCGGCATTCGTAACGCGGTTGTTGGTGGAAGCATCCTGTCCCCAGACCCTTACATCCTGCGCTGAAATGAAAAACTGCGTGCGATATCCCTTGTACCCCACATTCAATCGTGTGCGTTGCGATGTGAAAAATGCCGGCTTGCTTCCTTTGGAAAGAGGTGATCCCTGACCGGAAAGTAGTTCGGAACGTGTACGGAGTTGTCCGGAAATGCTAAGCTGTGCCATCGTTTCCAACGACAAAAGTGCAGAGATTCCCAGTGCTGCTCCGGTAATAAAGAGGTAGCGAATTGTTTTCATTTGGATCATTGGATAAAATGAAAAAAGATAACCAGTGCCATTCTAGTGGCTTAATTCAGGCTTAAAGGCGACGTTGCGCGTTCAAGTAATTTTTTAGAATTTGCTTTATGTTCTTTTTTCCATTTTATTTGATCTGTTTATTTGAAACATGAACAATATCCCTTGAGTTTGAATAGCCCTGTTGGGATAATACATTAGCCGATTTGGTGTCCCCACACCTGATCGGCTTTTTTGCTAAGAAGCCAGATTTATACTCTGCAGATATTCCATCGCGTAAGATGGATGCAATCCTACAACCTCTCCAAGTACGATGATTGCCGGCGTACCCAGATTATTTTCTTTTACCAGTCTCGGCATTTCCCAAACCTGGCCCATTACGCTTTTTTCATCCGGGCGTGTGCCGTTTTGAATCACCGCCATAGGCAAATGTCCGCGTCCAAAATATTTATACAGATCACAAATTTCGTTCAGCTTATTCATACCCATCAATACAACGATCGTTGCTTTGGATTGAGCAGCCAGTCTCATATCGTCAGATAACTCACCGTTTCTCGTTGTGCCGGTGATGACCCAGAAACTTTCGCTTACACCTCTCCGCGTTACAGGAATTTCCAGAGAAGCAGGCACCGCGATGCAGCTTGAAACACCAGGTACAACTTCACAAGGAATATCATAGTCACGTGCGTACTCCATCTCTTCATGACCGCGTCCGAAAACAAAGGAGTCTCCGCCTTTCAAACGAACCACATGTCCGCGTTTACGTGCAAGTCTTACGATCAGTCCGTTGATTTCGTCCTGAGAAAATGACGCCGCACCTGATTTTTTTCCTACATATATTTTCAACGCTTGCTCTGGTGCGAAATCAAGTATTTCGGTGCTGACCAGCTCGTCATACAAAACGACGTCGGCTGTCTTTAAAACCTTGATTCCTTTTAAGGTGATCAACTCTCCGTTTCCCGGACCTGCTCCCACGAGTGTAAGTTTCGGCTCCATCTCTTATATATATGTTCTGGTGAATATTAGAAATGTACTATACATAGTAAATGTTCACTATGTCGATTTATTGGTTCAAAATTAACAGCAATATTTTACAAAACAATACTTTTGCCAAAAAATAAGTGTGTAAAATGATCATTAATAGAATATAAAGTTAGGAAAATAGAAAAACACAGTTTAATTTTGACATGTAATATTTGGTGGTAAATAAGGGGTATTATTAGAATATTACAATAAAACAACAGGGTTATTCAAAATTAATAGTTAATTGTAACTATGAAAGCAAACACAAACACGCATATCGTTGTCATTGGTAATGGTATGGTCGGCTACAAATTCTGCGAGAAATTGCTAGCCAGGAAAAAAAATGATCAGGAATTTACACTGACGGTTTTTGGGGAAGAGCCTCGTGTAGCCTATGATCGCGTTCACCTTAGTGAATATTTTGCTGGTAAAACTGCTGATGATCTTACTATGGCCAGTGTGGATTGGTACGCTGAAAATGGTATCAGACTGTTCCTTTCTGACCCTGTTGTAGATATCGACAGAGAAGAGAAACTGGTAAGATCTCACCATGGACACGTAGTGCATTATGACTATCTGGTCATGGCCACGGGCTCCGGTGCGTTTGTTCCGTCTATTCCGGGTGTGGAAAAAGATGGTGTTTTTGTATATAGGACTATAGAGGATCTTGAGTTGATCCAAGCGTATGCCAAAAAGGCAAAAAGAGGTGCCGTGCTTGGTGGTGGTTTGCTGGGGCTGGAAGCTGCCAAAGCATTGCTTGACCTTGGCCTGGAAGAAGCTCACGTTGTTGAATTTGCCTCACGTTTGATGCCAAGACAGATTGATGATGCGGGGTCCAAAATTTTACAAAGTCAGCTGGAGTCGTTGGGTTTGAATATTCATCTGGCTAAAAGCACGCAAGAGATTGTTGGAGGTGATTTTATTAAGGGGATGCAGTTTGCCGATAATTCCTTCCTGGATGTGGATATGCTGGTTATTTCCGCAGGTATTCGTCCGCGCGACGAGCTTGCTAAAATTGCCGGGCTGGATACGCACCCTCGCGGCGGGATTGTAGTGGATAATGGTCTACGTACTTCGGATCCGTACATCTTCGCAATCGGCGAATGTGCTTTGGCGCACCATATGATCTACGGATTAATTGCGCCGGGTTATGAAATGGCTGACGTGGTTGCCGGTGCTTTGACCGGTACGGAAAAGGAATTTTTGCCGTACGATATGTCCACCAAGCTAAAACTGATCGGAACGGATGTGGCGAGTTTCGGAGATCCTTTCATAGAGGAGCCTGCTTGTAAAACGATTCGTTATGAAAATAAGGCGAAAGGCATTTACAAGAGAATAAATGTGTCGCCGGATGGTAAAGAACTTTTAGGCGGAATTTTGGTAGGTGACGCAGAGCAATACAACATGCTGCTGCAAACCTGTAAGAATAAAACAATACTTCCGCCGGACTCTGAAGACCTGATCCTGGGTTCAAGAGGTGGGGAGGATGCCGGTGCTGGTGTGATGAGCCTGCCTGATGACGCGCTGATTTGCTCTTGTGAAGCGGTGACGAAGGGAATGCTCTGTCATGAGATTGGTGAAAACGGTCATACAACGATTGATGCGCTGAAAAAATGCTGCAAAGCCGGAACCGGTTGTGGCGGCTGTATCCCGATGGTGAAAGATATCATTCAGGGCGTAATGAAGCAAAATGGCCAATATGTGAGAAATGTGGTTTGTGAGCATTTCGATCATTCACGCCAGGAACTGCTTGATCTCGTGAAAATGAATGGCCTGAGAACTTATGGCGAGGTGTTGAATGAGTTTGGTCATGGTGATGGCTGCGAAGTTTGTAAACCCGTTGTAGCATCCCTTCTGGCAAGTCTTTGGAATGAAAATGTTTTGACAAAAGACCGTGCGCCAATTCAGGATTCAAACGACCGTTATCTGGCCAACATTCAAAAAGGTGGTACCTATTCTGTCGTGCCGCGTATTCCGGGCGGTGAAATTACTCCGGATAAACTGATTGTGATTGGGCAGGTTGCGAAGAAATATGGCCTTTATACCAAAATAACGGGTGGTCAGCGTATCGACTTATTCGGTGCGCACGTCAATGATCTGCCACTGATCTGGGAAGAGCTGATCGACGCAGGTTTTGAAAGTGGTCATGCTTATGGAAAAGCGTTGCGTACTGTGAAAAGCTGCGTAGGTTCTACCTGGTGCCGCTTTGGTGTGCAGGATTCTGTTTCGTTTGCTATCGAGGTAGAAGAAAGATATAAGGGGATACGTGCGCCGCATAAATTTAAATCTGCGGTATCGGGCTGTATTCGCGAATGTGCAGAGGCGCAGAGCAAGGATTTTGGTATCATCGCCACTGAAAAAGGCTGGAACTTATACGTTTGTGGAAACGGAGGCTCAAAACCACAGCATGCACAATTGATTGCTTCTGATGTGGACAAGGAAACATGTATCAAGCTGATCGATAGATTCCTGATGTTCTATATCAAAACTGCGGATCCGCTGACAAGGACTGCCACCTGGCTGAACAAGATGGAGGGCGGGATTTCTTACCTGAAAGCTGTTGTTGTGGATGATCTTCTGGGGTTGGCAGCAGAGTTTGAAAACGAAATGCAGTCGCTGATCAATAACTACAAATGCGAGTGGAAGGAAGTGGTTGATAGTCCTGAGCTTCGTAAGCGTTACAATCACTTTGTTAACGTGCCGGACAAAGATCCAACAGTTGCATTTGAAGATTTACGTACCCAAAAACGAGCCAAAGAATGGGTTTAATACCCAGGCCTGAAAGGCCGTAATACCTTAGCACCGGGCAACGCCCGGTGACTCCGGGTGAACGTCGGGTAATGCCCGGCGATTCCGGGTGAATGCATCGGAAACCAATCAAATCAGAAAAAATCATGGAACCAACAACAAATACAAAAGACAGAATCGTTTGGCATTTAGCATGCAGTGTAGAAGATATTCCTGAGGATGGCGGCGGCTGCGCATTAATCGAAGGAAAGCAAATTGCGATCTTCAATTTCGCCCGCCGCGGCGAGTGGTACGCAACGGATAATGAATGCCCGCACCGTCAGCAAATGGCAATTGGTCGCGGGATGATCGGCAGCCAGGGCGAAGAGCCAAAAGTGGCCTGTCCGTTCCACAAAAAAACTTTTTCTCTTAAAAATGGCCAGTGTTTGAATGATGACGACTATAAGATTAATACCTTTCCTGTCATAATCAAGGAAAATCAGGTATACATCGGTTTGTAAACAGTATGGAGAAACTCGAAAGTCAGGTTGCAGATCGTCTCACCCGTTATTACATTGTGGCGCTTACGTTGGTAGCCATTCTTACCGTTAGCGGGCTTTTTTTAATACGAAGGACAATCAATAATCTCAACCATGACAGTCGGGTAGTCAATGTGGCCGGCCGCCAGCGCATGTTAAGCCAGCGGCTGACCAAACTTGCAATCCTCCATACAGAAGGCATTCCAACGGACGATTCCGTCAAGATAGACTCATTGCTCACCATCTGGAAAATCAGCCATGAGCAGCTGCTTCGCGGCAGGATCAAGATGGAGAGTGAGTTCGTGGTCCTGAAAAGCGACTCAATCAAGGAAATGTATCGGAAACTCGAACCGGTGTTTCAAACGATCTATCAAAACCTTGTCGTTGTGAGCAGCCCAGGGGTTTCGGATACCGACAAAAAAAAAGCGCTTCAGATCATTCTTGCCACAGAACCGGTATTTCTGAATCAAATGGAAGCGATTGTTTTTCAGTTTGATTCTGAAAGTTATGGGCGGATAAAAATCCTGGAACAGATCGAATGGATTTTAGATGTACTGACACTGCTGGTTCTTTTGGCCGAAGGGATATTAATTTTCAGACCCGTTGTGAATACGACACGACGGGTTGTTCGTTTGCTGGCCGAATCGGAAGATGCGGTAAAAATGGCGAACGATAAACTGAAAATCACCAACAGTCAGCTGTTAAGAGCACAAAATGATCTCATAAGAAGCGAAGAGGAAAAATATCAGTTGCAATTATCTGAAAACCGGGTTCGGACCTCGGCTTTGATAGAAGGACAGGAGGAAGAGCGGAAACGTTTCGCGCTAGAACTCCATGACGGCATAGGGCAAATGCTCACGGGGCTTAAACTGCATGCTGAAAAATTGAAACAGGTGCAGTTTGCTGATGAAAAACAACGGCTTCGTTTTGATAAACTGGTCTCCTTAATTCAGGAGACGATTCAAACGACCCGTCAGGTTTCTTTTAATCTGATGCCTTCGGTATTGAGTGATTTCGGACTTAATGCAGCGCTTCGTGTACTTTGTGAGCAAACGGCAGACTTATCAGGGATCCGGGTCAGATTTGAAGGCGACAGCGAGAGAATTAAACTTAATGCACAAATGGAAATTGGCTTGTACAGGATTGCGCAGGAAGCGCTCAATAATGCAGTTAAACATTCCGGATCGGATAATATAAAGATTAAATTAGAACAAAAGATGAATCGGATTCTTTTGGAGATTGAAGATGATGGGAAAGGATTTTTAATTAGTAATTTAAAAAATAAAAACGGATCCTTTTTGACCAGAAATGGAATTGACAACATCCGGACGCGTACGCAATTGCTCAACGGTGAAATGAAAATTATTTCCAAAGTGGATAAAGGTACCAGGCTGGTTATCAATATTCCTGTGTAAATCATAAATCTGAACGAGATGCCAATACGTATACTTATTGTTGACGATCATTCTGTTGTAAGACAAGGTATTATCACTTTGCTGGAAGATGAGGAAGATATCCTCGTTGTGGGTGAGGCATCCGATGGGGATGAGGTGATGGACAGCGTCAAAGCTTGTAATCCGGATGTAATATTACTGGATCTTACAATGCCGCGTATGTCGGGACTCGACGCTATCAAAACGCTCATGCCGGTTTATCCTGAAATGCGGATCCTTGTTTTTAGCATGCACAACAATCCTGATTATATTCTCTCGGCTGTAAAAAGCGGAGCGGCCGGTTATTTGCTGAAGGATACCGGAAGGGATGAAATATTACGCGCTGTTCGCAGCGTGGCTGCGGGCGAATTGTATTATCCGCCTAATGCTTCATCTATTATTATCCGCAGTCTTATTTTGCCTCAGAAAGACCACGAAGAGACTGAGGTAAAAGTTATCTCCGGCGGACCCTCCGTCTGGAATAAAATGACGCCACGCGAACAACAGATTTTACAATGCCTGACCGAAGGCATGAGCAGTAAAGATATCGCAGAACATTTTGCGATCAGTTCCAATACTGTGGCCAATCAAAGAGCCAGTATTATGAGAAAAGCCAATGTGAAAAATACAGCTGAACTGATAGGGCTGGCACTTCGTGACCGTCAGAAAGTTTAAGTCACCGTATTTAATCATATGAATCTTTATTGCAGATAGAATTTTTTTTAGTAAATTTAACTGTTACCACCCCTACATTTCCTGATATTGTACAAACTAAGCTCTTTATTTAGTACATATTCGGTATTTTGACCGATTTTAAAAATATTATTGGTCAAAATAATACTGTCGGCAATTATAGACTCCGCCGAAAAAAATCTCGTTTTTTATTCCGATTATGTGTATAATTGGATTCATTAAAGTTGAAGACCTATTTAATAAAGAACTTTACTTTCATTCACATATGAGGATTTTTTATCGGATCAATGGTTTTCGACCATTCTTTGCGTTCTTATTAAGTACTTTTTTTTGCACAGTTTTTACAATCGTTTCATCCCAGGCTTCAGCTGCAAATATTGAAGTGCGTGGTGTCGTAAAAAGTAAAACCGGCGAGGTGCTAATCGGTGCTACGATACGGGTCAAGGGGTTATTGAAAGGAACAGTTACCAATGAAAAGGGAGAGTTTCAGATACCCGATGTGAATGAAAGCGCAACGCTGGTTGTGAGTATGATCGGGTTTTTATCCAAAGAAGTTCCCGTTTCCAGATTTGTATCAATTGAACTTTCGGAAGATGCGGTCGGGTTGCAGGATGTGGTAATTACCGGTTTTCAGCAAATTGACAAAGATAAATTTACTGGTTCTGCCGTAACTTTAAAAACCGACGACGTGCGTATCGACGGGCTTCCTGACGTAAGCCGTATGCTCGAAGGACGTGCTGCCGGTGTATCCATTCAAAACGTTTCCAGTACATTTGGTGCGGCTCCCAAAATCCGTATCCGTGGTGCTACTTCCTTAAATGGAGATAACAAACCGCTTTGGGTTGTCGACGGGGTGGTTTTGGAAGATATCGTTAATATCTCCAATGATCAGCTTTCAAGCGGTGATCCGACTACGCTGTTGGGATCAGCCGTTGCAGGTCTGAACCCGAATGATATTGAAACCTTTGATATCCTGAAAGATGCGGCCGCTGCGGCGTTGTACGGTGCACGTGCTATGAATGGGGTTATCGTTATTACAACCAAAAAAGGGAAATCAGGAAAGCCTGTCGTAAGTTATTCCGGCAATTTCAGCACCCAGCTAAAACCTTCTTATCGCAACTTCAACATCATGAATTCCGCGGAACAGATGTCTGTTTTGGTCGAAATGAGCAGAAAAGGTTATTTGAATTCGAATGTGCTGGAAAAACCGGATTACGGTGTTTACGGGAAATATTACACGTTGCTCGCCGGTAATGATGAAGGTGGATTTGGTGTAGTCAATAATCAGGAAGGCAAAAACAAGTTTTTATCCCGTTATGCTGCTGCCAACACAGACTGGTTCGATATCCTGTTTAAAAATAACTTTGTTCAGGAGCATTCACTAAGCGTTTCCTTTGGAACAGATAAGTCTCAATCTTATTTCTCAACCAGTTTTTTAAGTGACAACGGCTGGACCGTTGCAGATAAGGTAAAACGATATACGCTTAACTTCCGGAATAACTACAAGTTTTCTGATAAGTTGTCGGTTGGTTTTTCGACCTTGTCATCTGTACGTCAGCAAAAAGCGCCGGGATCTTTAACACGTCAGAGCAACCCGGTTGAGGGGACTTATGACCGTGATTTTGATATCAACCCTTTTAGTTACGCCTTGAATACCAGCCGGGTGTTAACGGCCTTTGATGCAAACGGAAACCGTGAATATTTCAGAAGAAATTTTGCCCCGTTCAATATCCTGACCGAGCTGGAAAACAACCACATCGACCTTAATCTGGTTGATATTCGTTTGCAGGGCGATTTGACCTACAAAATCACACCGAGTATCCAGTATGACTTTATGGGTGCTTTACGCTATATCAAAACCGGCAGGGAGCATCAGATCACAGAAAATTCGAATATGGCTAACGCTTATCGCGCAGCTGAAACCTCAACCATCGCAAGAGCCAACAAGTTTTTATATACCGATCCGGATGATCCTGACGCGTATCCGGTCATCGTGTTGCCACGCGGCGGTTTTTATAATCGTAATGAAGATGAAATGAGTTTCTATAACATCAGAAATAATTTTCGCTTCAATAAGATTTATGCAGAACGACACGCTGTGAATGCTTTGGTAGGACAGGAAATAAAATATACGAACAGGCAAAACGCCAACAATACGGGTTATGGTTATCAGTATGACCAGGGCGGCGTGCCTTTTGTCGATTACCGGATTTTGAAGCAAACCATCGAAAGCAATTTCCAGTATTATGGAATGGAAAAGACGTATGACCGTTTCGCTGCGTTCTATGCCAGTTTGGGGTATACGCTTGATGACAAATACAACTTTACCGCCTATGCCCGATACGACGGATCCAACCGATTCGGTAAATCGGCTATCGGACGCTGGCTACCTACCTGGACCGTTGCGGGATCCTGGAACCTGGATCGTGAAAGTTTTATCAAGGATCTGGGATGGGTTAGTTATGCCAAATTAAGAGGAAGTTATGGATTGACAGCCAGTACGGGTCCTGCAACAAACTCGGCAGTTTTGCTTAAAAGTTTAATCACTAACCGTCCGTATACTGATGAGAAAGAGTCCGCAATTGACTTGGCATCGCTGGCGAACTCTGAATTAACCTGGGAAAAACTTTACAGCGGTAACCTGGGACTTGATCTGGGCTTGATGGCAAACAGATTTAACCTGACGGTTGATGTGTATTTACGAAACAGCTTTGATCTGATCGATCGTTTCAGAACGTCAGGTATTGGCGGACAAACCTTCAAAATCGCCAATTATGCCGATATGCAGTCAAAAGGGGTTGATTTATCATTAGAAGCAGTTATTTATAAATCAAAGGACTGGTCATGGCGCTCACGGTTAACCGCTGGTTATGCTCATACCAAAATTACAAATGTGGATAACATCCCGAGTATTTTTGATATGGTAAAGGCGGAAGGTGCCAATATTCAGGGTTATCCGGTGAGAGGGCTTTTCTCTGTTGATTACAGAGGGCTCGATCCTAAAACCGGCGTACCGACTTACATCAATGAAAAAGGTGAACTTAGCTCTGACGTTTATATTCAGGATCTTACCACGAGTTACCTGAAATATGAAGGGCCGGTTGATCCTCCGTTAACCGGTGGTTTGAACAATACTTTCACGTATAAAGATTTCACTGTTAATGTTTTCCTTACCGGACAGGCTGGAAACAAAATCCGTTTGAACCCACTTTTCAAAGGAAGCAACACCAGCAGACCTGCTTTCAGCGATCTGGATGCAATGCCCAAGGAGTTTAACGACCGTTGGGAAATGCCGGGAGACGAGAAAATTACGAACATGCCTGCCATTCCTGACTTATTGAGAAATCAGTATCTCGCCGGAACTTATCCTTACACCACCTATAACTATTCGAGTCAGCGTGTTGCCAAAGGAGATTTTATCCGTTTGAAATCGGTATCGCTGGCATACAAACTGCCGGTTGCGACGATCAGACGCCTGGGCATGTCAAGTGCTTCCGTTCAGGTTTCAGCAATCAATCCGTGGCTGATTTATGCTGACAAAAAGCTGAAAGGCCAGGATCCTGAGTTCTTTAACACGGGCGGGGTGGCTCAGCCTATTCAAAAACAGTTTACGGTAGCTCTTAAGTTTACGATATAATTGAAGAAATGAATATGAAAATTAGTAGACTTCTAATCAGAATATTTCTTTTACTGCCTTTGTTCTTTGTGCTGGGCTGTAATGATTTTTTAAGTACCGAACCGGACAGTACCAGAGCCAATATCAAAACGCCGGAACAGGTGTCACAGCTTTTGATCACGGCTTATCCGCAGGGCAGTTACGTCACCTTCGGAGAATCGATGAGTGATAATGTCGCCGATAAAGGCAGGGGACAGGACGACCGTGTTAACAGGGGTTCTTATCTTTTTGAGGTAGTGGACGCGCCCGTTGATAAAGAGGATGCACCCGACATGTATTGGGCACAGGCTTATCGCGCGATTGCAGCAACCAATCTTGCTTTGGAAATCATAGCAAAAGCCGATAATCCGGGCAGTTTCAGCGCGCAAAAAGGCGAAGCTTTGGTAGCGAGAGCCTATGCTCACTTTATGCTGGTCAGTTTTTATTCCAAATTTTACGATCCTGCGACGGCGTCTTCTGATCCGGGGATTCCTTATGTGACTGAGTCCGAAGATGTCGTAGTGAAAAAATATGAACGTAAAACGGTGGCTTATGTTTATGAAATGATCGAAAAAGATCTGTTGGAAGGCTTGCCGTTGATTGCTGATTTTTCATACACGGTTCCCAAATATCACTTCAATCAGGCTGCGGCGAATGCTTTTGCTTCCCGCTTTTATCTGGTAAAACGAAATTATGCCAAAGTGGTTGAATATGCCAACAAGGTATTTCCGAGCGGCGATATTGCCTCCAATCTGCGTCCATGGAACACGGAGTACATCACGCTCTCCTACGATGCCATATGGAAAAGATATTCCCGGGCCAGTGAAAATGCCAACCTGCTCCTTGTTGAAACCAATTCATTGTTTGGTAGATATGCGCCGTCGTATCGTTATGGTCTTACAAACGCCAAATGGTCTGAAATTAACCAGGTTAGCGGTTTGACGGGTACTTCTGCGGGTTGGGCTTACCCTATTTATACGCAGGGGGAGGAAAATTTGTTTATTCCCAAGTTGACGGAATATTTTGTGAAGGAATCGGTGAATGCAGAAATCGGTATGACGTATGTAATGGTTCCTTTGTTCACCACCGAAGAAGTGCTCTTCAATCGTGCGGAAGCCAATCTTTATCTGAATAATTCGGCAGCTTCATTGGCGGACATCAATTTGTTCATGAGCAAAAGGATCAGAAACTATAACTCTGCGACGCATGCGGTAACGGCTGCGAAAATCAGAAGTTATTACGGCCTTAGCAATACCACTCAGAATAACTTATTGGGTCTGCTGATCTCCATCGCTGATTTGAGAAGACTGGAATTTTCACAGGAAGGGATGCGTTGGTTCGATATTCTTCGTTACGGTATTGACGTGGAGCATCCGACAGCGGAGGGACAGGTGATCACGGTCAACAGCGATGATCCGAGACGGGTTTTGCAGTTGCCGCAGGCCGCCGTTTTATCGGGTTTGGAATTAAATAAGCGATAAAGTTTAAGCTGGTTAAAACAGGGTAGTTTAAACTAAAAATATTCAAAGCATGAAAACGAGAATAACACTTAAATCTTTCCTCTCATTGATGGTTCTTGCTGTTGGTTTGAGCGCCTGCGGTGAAGATGATGTTGATATCAGCAAAATCCCTGAGGAGCCTGTTCCGGTGGAAGGGCCGATTGACCTTTGGTTAAAGGATAGTTTGCTGGCTCCGTATAATATCAGAATGCAGTACAAATGGGACCAGTTTGAGTTTGGCGATGTTACAAAAACGCTTGTGCCTCCTAAAGAAGAATTGATTTTGCCCGTTTCCCGGGCGGTAATCAGCACCTGGATAAATCCGTATGTGGTTCAGGCAGGAAAGGTGTTTTTTAATAAATATTCTCCCAAAACATTTGTGATGTCGGGCAGTGTACAATATCTGTCTGATGGCTCTGTTATTTTAGGACAGGCAGAAGGTGGCAGAAAAATTGTGTTGTTTGATGTGAACAATTTTCGAGTGCGGGGTATGACGGGGTATGTTGCGGCGAGAGATTCCAATAATGTAAAACAGTCGACGCATACGCTGCAACATGAATTTGGGCACATTCTTCACCAGACGAAGTTTTATCCCGTTGAGTTCAAAACCATTTGCAAGGGCTTGTATCAGGGGCAAAACTGGATCAACGTTTCGGATGCAACGGCCAGGAGAGATGGTTTTATTACATCGTACGCAAGCTCAGCTTTCGATGAGGATTTTGTAGAAACGATCGCGATGATGTTGGTGGAAGGTAAGGGAGGCTGGGATAAAATGATCAATGATATTCCGGCAGGTTTCAGTCCGAATGGAACAAGCCAGGCGGATGCGCAGGCGAAATTGAGACGCAAGGAGGCCCTGGTAGTGAATTATTATAAGACGGCATGGAATATCGACTTTTATGCCCTGCAAAAGAAAACAAGGACTGCGCTGATTCCATTGTTATAAGAAACTGATCGTTCAAAATTATTTAAGATGAAAAATAAGTATCTGTCCTATTGGCTATTGTTACTTCTTACGGGTCTTTGGTCTTGTAAAGAAGATGACGGCGTTTTTGAACAAACAGCGGATGAGCGTTTAAATCAAACGCTTTCAGCTTATCAGAAAGAACTGGCGGAGGCACCTTATGGCTGGAAGGGGATTATTTATCCCGGCGGCGGAGGTGTTTATAGTTTTTATTTCAAATTCAATGACAAAAACCGCGTGGTGATGTATTCCGACTTTGCACCGGAGTCTGCTGCTACGGCCAAGGAAAGCAGTTACAGGCTGAAAGCCATGCAAACGCCGTCGCTGATTTTTGATACCTATTCCTACCTGCATGTGCTCGCAGATCCGGATGGCAGTGTAAACGGCGGAAGTTATGGTGAGGGGCTTCAATCAGATTATGAGTTTTCTTTTGAAAAAGATACACTGAATACCGGCAGAATAACGCTGACCGGTACGAAAAACCAGAGTAAACTTGTGCTGATTAAAGCGACGCAGGAAGAAGCCACGGCTTATGGAAACGGTGGATTGGCCAAAAGTCTGCTTTTTAGCAATATTTCTAAATATCTGACCTATTTCAAACGGGTAACCGTTGGGGCAGTGACGTATGAAATTGCTGTAAATCAAAACGCACGGACGATCACATTGAACTGGCTTGACGGTACCACATTGAAGTCATTCACGACGGAGTATTATTACAGCTCAACCGGAGTTGCTTTTATAACCCCTTTTGTTAACGGTTCACAAACAATCAACGGATTCACTGATCTGACATGGGATGCGACTAAACTTTCGTTAGGCGTAACGGCTGTGGGTTCCAAGGTAACCATTGTGGATGCGGCTAAACCATTGAAAGTGGATGCAACGGCGGCGCGGAGATGGTATCAGACTGCTGTTGATAATGATGGATACTGGTTTTCATTTGACGGCTTTCACGTAAATGGCGTCGATGATGCTTTTAAAGTGAATTCGTTGAGTTATGAGGGTACTTCGCCCTATTATTATTATTTCTACTGGCCGCAGTTTGGAAGCAACTATGATGCCTACGGGCCTGCGTTTGTGACAGACAATGCGTTGGCATTGTATTATGCGGATGCCCCTAAATCGCCAACTTTTGCAACAGACGGGCGTATCGTATTTTCATCCAGCGGAACATTAGGGCAGTCTTATCCAACAAGCGGCCCTGCAATTGATTCCAGGAACTATTTATACGACACAAACGGGTTTTATATAGTACAGCTCGCAGATAACGCTTATGATATGGTAAGCGCGAAGGATGGAAAAGGCTGGATCAGCTGGCAGCGATAACCGATGATATATTGATAAACGAAAAAAGATCTTTTGAGCACCAAAAGATCTTTTTTCGTTTATGTGACTTTGTATAGATTTTAACGTAAATGTTAAGTAAGCTAATCATCATTTTCTATGGGAACACGCAACATATTAATCTTTTACGGATTGATTTTTATTCCTTTGGCTGCGCTGGTTGCAAGCGTGAAATTGGGTCTCGTTAGTGCAGAAATATTTATTATGCTGCTTCTGTTTTACCTGTTTGCGTACCACCCGTACATCAGCGGTCTTCGGCTGATCTCGATGAAAAAGGTTGACAGGAAAGATTTTTGGCGAACGTTTATTCCTTTTTGGAATACTAAATATTTCAAAACATTGTTTTTCGAAGTTTAATAATCTCACTGCAACTGACACAAGACAATGAAAATAAGACTCCGATTATTTTTGATGGGTGTAATGTCTGTACTAATCGGCTGTCTGCTGTTTGTTTCAACCGATTCGAAAACGTTTGGCCGTGCTTTTTTGAGTTTGGGATTGTTCATAGAGGACTATGTATTATTCCTTTTCATAAAGACCTTTTTGTCAAGTAAGGCAGGGGATAAGGTTTAAGTTGTGAGGGAACGGATCTCGCCGATTTGAAATAAATTATTTAAAACTTAGCCTGGTTTTGCCAATGCGGTCTTACAAAAAGATATTGTTCGCCTTATTTTTATGCTCACAGGCAATTGTGGCGGTGAGTCATATTGTTTTGGATGAAAACAGAGCATTGCATAAGCAGATCGATAGCTGGCAGAGATATGTTACCGCGGCAATTGGGCTGCTGTTTATTTTTGTTGAATTAAGATATTGGAATGATAAAGGAAAACAGCCTACCCAGGATGTTGGTGGAAACGTTGACGATACTTACAAATCAACAGTAGGGGGAAAATGGTTTGCTATTTTTTTGGTAGGTTTCGGAATAGCTGTGACGGGGCTGCTTATGATGGTGTTCTTCCATTTCGATTTTTATGGAAATATCGCGGCCAATCTTGGAGTACTGATCATCCCGGCATCTCAATATTTTCTCATGACGAAAAGTGCTGCACTTAATGCTTCTAGGAAAGAAAGTTAAACGGGATTGACTGCTCCTACCAATACTTCCCATTCTTCCTCGCAAACCAAAACCCGCGCCAGAAAATGATTCCGTGGTTCCAGAGCGCAGGAATAAGTCCGAAATGTTTTTTTAACACATTAAACCGGTCGAGTAGCGAGCGACGGTGATTTTGAATAGATAAGCCGCCCATCAGGTATCGACAAAGCGTAAAACTTAAATATTCAACCTTTCTGGCATTTTTCAGGCAGGTTATTTCCCAGTCGATATCCGCGCTAAGGTTGATGTAATCATACACCGGCGCGACTTCTTTTTTTGCAATGAACGACTGATGGCAGACTTTCATACCCAGCGCAAAATCCTTCCAGCTCAGGTTTTTAGGTAAATCGTGTGGTGTAAATTTACTTCGCAAACCGACTTCACTGCCATCTTCCCGAACGAGCAAGGCATCGCTGTAATATACATCCGCATTTTTGTCAAAAGCGGCGAGCAAACCGGATAGAGTCGTGTGATCAAACATTTCATCGCCGGCATTTAAAAACCAGAGATATTTCCCCGTTGCCAAAGCTTGCCCTTTGTTCATGGCATCGTAAAGGCCACGGTCGGGTTCGGAAATTATTTTTGAAATAAAAGGATACTCGTTGGCAATCGCGATGGTCTGATCTTTTGAGCCGCCGTCGATAATCAGGTATTCGACCGAAGTTTTGTTCGAAATTTCCAATAAGGCTCTTTCTGCACTTTTCAGCGTCCGGGGAAGGAAATGTTCCGCGTTATAGGTGATCGTGACGATGGTTAATAATGGCTTCATAACAGAGAATCATAAAGTTGACCATACTTTTTGGTAACCACGGTTTCGGCGTAATTTTCCAGAACTTTTCGTCTTGCGTTTTCAGAAAGTTTTCCTTCCTTATTATTTGTCAGGACCCATTTTATTCCTTCCGCAAGCGATTCGGATGATTTCAACGTGGCGATAAATCCATTGGCCTGATGGTCTATCATTTCAGGAATTCCGCCCGTTTCAAACCCCACTGCCGGTGTCCCGCAAGCCATTGCCTCCATGATCGTATTGGGCAGGTTGTCTTCCAGGGAAGGGACCACGATCAAATCCGCGGCATTATAAACATCAATCATTTTGGCGGTTTCTGTGATTTTGCCAAGGTAATGAACCGGAGCCGGGAAGGAATCGAAGCTGGCAGCACCTGATTTCCCAAAAATCAAAACCTCAATATCGTTGTGTGTATCCCGGATCAGCCGGATCGCTTCTTTGAAATAATGAAATCCTTTTCGCGGGTCCTGCGTGTTGGCCCCTGCAAAAAGAATCAGCGGTTTGTCTGTCGGCAAATTCAGGGATTGTTTGATTGCTTTCTTATCGCCTGGCTTAAACAAGGTCGTATCCAGACAGTTTGGAATGGTCAGATGCTGAATCGCTTTTGTCAGATGCGCATTGGCGGTCAGTTCATCCAGCCAGTGACTTGGCGAAACAAATGCCATTTTCCCCAGTTTATAGATATGCTCTTTCTTCAAAAACTGGGAAAAGGAAATATCATACCGGTCTGGTTTGGCCAGGAAAGGGCAGTACTGACAGTGCTTAACATAGTGCTCGCAGCCTCGGCTGTAATGGCAGCCTCCCGTTAGCGCCCACATGTCATGCTGCGTCCAGACAATCGGTTTCCCAAGTGAAAACAGTTTTTCAAGGGATTCCATGGACAAAAAGCCGAAATTGATCCAGTGCAAATGAATGATATCGGCTTTTTTTACAAGCGGATGCTCACTGATATCCGCGCCAGCGGCAGCCGGTGAAAATGCAAACCTGACGGTTTTGTCTTTTTCGTACGGATAAAAAGCAAGCCGTTCAAAAACGAAACGCCCGAATGCCTGATAGCTTTTCCATTTACTATCCGCCAACGGCACCACACCCGTTTCCGGATTTTCAACTTTGGGAATCAGCATCCATGAGTCTCTTCCGGAACGGAGCAATGCGCGATGTAAACGAGTGGCAGCAACGCCCGCTCCTCCTTCCAGATGAAACGTACTCAGATGAAGAATCATAAAACCGGTTAATGCGTGATGAGCGGCCTTTAATGTGCCGTCCATTCCAATTGGAATGCAAAATTAACGAGATATTGCGTTTAATCAGTTTTTATTGCTGAAAAGTGCGCAGATTGGTTTAATTCTATAACCGTGTAAAACGTTTTGGCAGGCTGAGGAATTAAACAGTTACTAAATTGGCGCGATGACAGGCAGGAGATGTAGCGAAAAATTATCCGTAAAAGTTATATTTGCCAAAACATGAGTAACTGAAAAATAATGTCTACTGAAAAACAAAGTCACGAAGCACATTCCGGTTGGTATGAGGTACAATATGCCACGAGAGAGGCGCAGGAAAAAGCTATTGCTGATTGGAAATATGATCAGGAAAACAAGACGATAAATAACTGGATTCACAGACGTTTGCTTGCATTAGCCGACCCGTTTGTATTGTCGAAAAAAAGCTGGCTGACAGTTGGGGACGGATATGGATTTGATGCCAATCATTTTTATAAAAAAGGGCAGGATGTAACGGCCACGGATATCTCTGATACTTTCCTCCCGCTTTCCAAAGAACACGGACTTATTGAAAAATATGCCGTTGAAAATGCGGAGAAACTGACTTTCGCTGATAATACCTTCGATTACATATTTTGCAAGGAGGCATATCACCATTTCCCGCGGCCATATATGGCGGTTTATGAAATGATCAGGGTGGCGAAGGAGGCCGTTATCTTGGTAGAGCCACATGACCCGATTGCCAAAATGCCGCTTCTACTTGCTTTCAGAAATATTTTTGATCGCTGGAATACGGCGCTTTTGCAAAAATACTGGAAGAACCGTTATTCGTTTGAAGAGGTGGGGAACTATGTTTTCAAGTTGTCTGAACGGGAGATGGATAAGCTGGCCAACGGGATCGGTTTGCCGATGGTTGCTTTTAAAGGAATTAACAACAATTATTACAATGCGGCAGCGGCGCAGGAAAAGGCGGATAACTCATCGGCTGCGTTCAAGAAAATAAAACGCAAACTGGCTGTGCATGACTTTCTGACAAAGTTTTCGCTGATGCCTTCCCAGGTTTTGTGTGCGGTTATTTTTAAGAAAATACCGTCAGATCAGGTGTTGGAAGCGATGAAAAAGGAAGGATTTCAGATTCATGTTTTTCCGAAAAATCCTTATTTGAAATAATAGAAAATTTGCTATCGGCAGTCAGCAATCAGCAATCGGCGGAGCAGCCCAGGTAATTGTCAATCATCCAAAATGTCGTTCTTACATTGATCTGACAGCCGATTGCCGACTGCCGTTATCGCACCCGCCAACCAAATATATTCAGTTGGAGGTCCATCACGTCGTTTCCACGATATTTATGGTTCACAAATGGTTTGCTGCGATGCTGATTGGTATCAATGAAATAACGGAAACCGTTTTCTTCGAATATCTGAATGACATCGGCCAGGCCTTGCGTATTTCCGATGTAGGAATGAAATTCAACAAACAAGTTCTCAACATGTGAAAGCGATTTTCGGCAGTCGTCCAGCACTGCCGTTTCCGCGCCTTCGATATCGATTTTCAAAAAGTCAATTTTTGCTTCCTTTTCCAGATAATCTTTAAGTCGTACGGAAGGGATTTTTTTCTTTTCGGCCTGCGAATAAATTGACGACGAATCAGCCGATTCACTGCCAAACCAGATACCTTCGGCATCTTTCCAGACCGCTTTCGAAATGACTTCCACACCGGTAATGTTGTTCCGCGAGAGGTTGGCACTCAGCAGCGCGCTGATGGCCGGCTCCGCTTCAAAGGCGATAACTTTTGATTCGGGATATAAATTTTTAAAATATAAAATACTCATTCCGATGTTGGCACCGCAGTCGAGTATCACCGGTTTCGGATTGGAGGCTTTGAAAAGATAGAATTCATCGACAAAAATTTCCTTATACTGCCAAAGAAAGGACATCACGTCAGGAACCTCAAAAGTGTACTTCCCAAAGCTGACCTGTTTTTGATCATGCCTTTTGGAATCACCGTATTTTAAAAGAAGTTTGATGAATTCTCTGTCACGCGATGTGCGCAATGCTTGAAATGGTTCTTTGAGCAGGTAGCGTAGCCAATACATTTTGGATGATATAAATTATAATATGCTGTCGATTGTCCGCCAAAGATATTACTATTGATTCACTTTGCCAGAAATGGATCATCATCCAGCCTGAATCCGATAGGGTTTCTTTCCGGATTTGGCGGGTTTAACAAAAAGTTTAATGCTTCATAGATATCTTTAAACTTGATCTGCATCTCATTTTCCAGACGTTCAATTCTTTGCTCCAATTCTTTTGAATCGTAATAATATTGACGAATCATGACAAATGCTCTCATGATGGTAATATTAACCTGTAAGGCTTTAGGGCTTTTTAAAACGCTGGATAACATAGCTACGCCCTGTTCGGTAAAGGCAAAGGGAAGATATTTACTATGTTCACCTCGAGAGGCTGTCTCAAAAAGGCAGTCTCTTTTTACTTTTATTAGTGTTGTTTATTTTTTTGAATTGCTTATCTTTAGGTATAAGC
>NZ_JAMXKF010000015.1 GCF_024220585.1 Dyadobacter diqingensis | reverse complement strand
TAGGAGATAGTTTCGTCAGTAAGTCTTACAACAGAATACCGTTACAAACGGTAAATTATTAAAAATTCGTAGTTTGAAAACTACGAATAACGGGGGGGGAAACTACGAATAACGGCACGTGGCCTCCGACCGCCGCAAATTAACCAAATACTGCGACTGTCTAAGAAATATTCATCAAGCTAACTTATCGTAACATTCTAAAAGTGCACATTGAAAGTCACATTCGTTGATTCGGGAATCTTGGGTATTTTCACAAAAAAGGGTACTTGACCAGAAGCTGTTATGCCATCAATATTAACTTTAATTTCTACATCATAAACCAGCTTGTTCGATGCACAGGAACTAGTAACACGCTGTGCGACTACGCGACCTGGCATGGGAGTGCGTAGGTGACCGGCAAGTAAGGTTTCTTTTGAAAAATCGATCTTTGCGAGCCTGTCAACAACATACTTTCGATATTGCTCTTCGGTTCTGATGACCAATGTCGTCAATGTATCTTTTGATGACGTATTTTGGAGATGCCTGAGATTTGGAACTTCCTGAATATTTACAGAACCATCTTTACAGACGTAAACATACGGTTCTTCGGGTTTGCATCCGCCTGCTAAGATTACCAGCACAATGAAATAACTAAAGTTTTTTCGTGCTATGTAATGGATAAAAAAAGGGAACTTCATACGGAAATGACGGTTAATTTAACGACATCTGATCCTCTCTGAGCTTAAATTTTAAATATCTGAAATTGCAATCATGTTAACCCGAGACTTGCCATGGATCCCCCATCTCGCATATTAAAGTTACAAAATCGAATAGTTTATTCAACCAGGTTCTCCTATCGGTTAATGAATACCGGGAACTCCGTCGTAAACAAGCAAACGCAACGCGTCAGAATCTCTCAGATGCCAGCTTCCCCAGGATATGGGAGTATCACCGTTTACATCTTTTACCGAGGCATTTGCTCCGGCATCTAACAACATTTTGATAACCGCAGTACTTCCGTATGCTGCGGCCCTGTGCAGTGGCGTTTCTCCTTTAAGATAAGCGTCACGCATGAAACAAAGCGTCGATACACCCGGAAACGTTTTTTTATTTACATCAATACCTGACGCTATTAAAATCCTGACGATATCTTCGCGTGCATCCATCTCGCTTGTTTTGGAAATCGTGTAATGCAAGGCATTTTCGCCAGTCGTTGCGAAAGCGAAATTTACATCCTCGCCTTTATCCAATAACCATTTTACAGAACTCAACTGACCATTATACGCCGCATTACAAAGCAGGTTAGCATCCTCAAATGTCACCTTCGCGCCCAGCTTGTGAAATAAATCCAAGGCCTTGACATTTCCTTCCCAGGCAGCTGTAAACATGGCAAAATTGCCCCATCGATCGATATAGTTGATGTCTGCTCCAAGGCTAACGATCCTTTCAACAGTCTCTAAATCGCCATCAACGGCTGCTGATAACATTTGTTTGTTCAAATCGTCCATAAATAACAAGTTTATCTCTCTGTATCAATGTTACTGTGTTAAGCCTAGTCTGTATTAGGCGTAGTGCGTGTTAGGCTTGATCCGTGTTAGGCGTAGTCTCCAGACTACGTCTGTATGTCAGCGGTCTCCGACCGCCGTAAATTAACTTAATATCGCGATCAATTAATAGATAATCACCAAGTTATAATAAATTTCAAATTAAAAAATTACATTATCAGCACCAGAAAAGACAAGAAACTTACAGCAAGGTTGTCGCAAAAAAAAGCGGCGCAGGAATTTGATTTCCCGCGCCGCTTTTCGCTTTTATAGAAGTTCTGTTTTATCAGTAACCTGTGTTCTGTTTCAGATTGGTGTTATTTCTTACCTCACTCGTTGGCAACGGGAACAAAAGCTCTCTCTGCGTGATCACCGGTCCGTAAGAGAACTTGTGTCCGACATAGTCATCAAATTGTTTCGTGGTTACATTAAATGCTTTACGAAGACGAACCATATCAAACCAGGTAATATTCTCAAAGCATAATTCATACCAACGCTCCTTCCACACCGCCTCTCTAAGCTGATCTTTTGAAAGACCCGTAAGATTCGGCAATTGTGCTCTGGTTCTTGTGGCGTTAACGGCATCAAAAGCCTTGGCACTCGGCCCGTTTACTTCGTTGGACGCTTCCGCATACATCAGCAGCACATCTGCATAACGAATCACCGGCCAGTTCAAATCACTGTTTGCTGTACTGGTCTGCGCAACGTTATCGAAATGTTTGTAAATGAAATAACCGCCTAAGTCCACAACCTGATTTCTGTCCTTCTCATTGGTAAACTTGGTAAAGAAAAACTGCTTTTCCTTTGCACGTAGATCCGCCGGATCATAAGATTTCACAAAGTCAGCCGTTGAATATATCCCTCCCGTTTCATCAGAATACTGAGAAATATTTTTGTTGTAAGGAACAATGGATACCTGCCAGTTCGAAGGAAGTATCTGTGTCTTGAACTGAATCATAAAGATATTCTCTTCAATATTCTTCTTCGCAGGATTATGCAGATCGTCGTAGCTTGTAAATAACTTGAACTGTTTAGAGTCGATTACTTCCTCAGCCTTCTTGGCAGCCAAGTCGAAATATGCAGCTCCTTTTTGCAGTGGATAACCTGCCATGGTAAGATATACTTTTGCAAGCAATGACTTCACAGCCCCTAAGCTCACTTTTCCGGTTGCATCAGCCCAAGATAGCCCTGACGCCTCAGCTGTTTTTAAATCCTCAACAATCAATTTATAAATCTCTTCCGGAGCTACCGCCGCAGGTTTTAATTGTTCAGACTGCAAGGACATCGGTTCGGTAATCAAAGGGATGTTACCAAACATCTGCACCAAATTGAAATAATAAAAAGCCCTTAGGAAATATGCCTCACCCATCAGCTTTTTAGCTTCGGTTGCATCCATGGTAATCGTCGGAATCTTGCTGATAGAAAGATTTGCGTTACCAATTCCTTTGTAATAAAACTCCCAATAGGTTTGTCCATAACCATTGTCAGAAGTATTTTTCAGGTCTTTTATGAAATAGCTATTTACCGCCTGCCCCAAATCCGTCGCAGCCAGGCCGGTAGAAAATTCAGTCATCATCCAGGCTCCTCCGCCGAAACCACTATTTAGCGGAACACGCATGTTGGCGTAGATCGCATTTACAGAACTTCTTGCATGTTCTGGTTTAGTGAAGTAATTCTCTACTGTAAAGTTACTCGGATCCGATTCATTCAAGAAGTCAGAGCAGCTCGTCAACCACAATGTGCCAGCCATCAACGCCAACAGTTTATATTTTTTTGATATCCTATTCATTGTTTCTTCTTTAAAAAGTCAGAATTAAATTACAATCCAATGTTAAGCCCTACCATAAATATCCTTGGTTTTGGATAGTCATATAGTCCCAAACCCTGATCAAACGGTGAACCCGAGTTGGATACTTCCGGATCATATCCGAAATATTTCGTGGCCACAAAGAAATTCTGAACAGATCCATAGACTCTTAACCGGTCAAGTTTTAGTCTGGACGTTACTGTCGACGGGAACGTGTAGGCAAGCAGCAGATTTCGCCCGCGGATAAACGACGCATCCGTTACCTTATGGCTGTCATTGTTCGTTGTGTAATAGGCATTGATCGGACGTACCTGCGCAATCGGTGTGTTCTGATTGGTTTCTGTCCAGGCATTCAGCACCGTTTTGTAGCTGTTTGCAATACCTTGTCTGTCCTCAGCGGAGTGAATACTTCTGTCCAGAACATCGTTGCCATACATGTATTGCAAATCAACCGTCAGCGACCATGCTTTATACTGGAACGTGTTCAGGAATGTACCAAATCCATCAGGGATACCTTTTCCGATAATCGTTCTGTCGTTGTCATTAATTGTGCCATCATTATTAAGATCCAGATATTTAACATCACCCGGAAGCATATTGTATTTTTTAGCCTGCTCCGCTTCGTTACTTCCCCAGGTTCCAAGGTGTTTTCTTCCGAAGAAAGATCCAACTGGCTTACCTACGCTGATTACACCGTTGCCTGAAAAAATATCGCTGCCGCCGGAAAGAGCCAACACTTTATTTTTGTTGACAGAAATATTAAAGGTCGTGCTCCATGTGAAATCTCCCTTTTTGATATTGGTAGAGTTAATGGCAAATTCAATACCTTTATTTTCCATACTTCCAATGTTGGAATAAATGCTTCTGTATCCACTCGACAAAGGAAGCGGTGCATCAAGTAACATGTCATTTACTTTTCTGCGGTACAAATCAAGCTCGAAATTGACCCTGTTAGAAAATAAGCCAAGTTCTATACCTACATCATATTGCTGGGTTTTTTCCCATTGCAGATTAGGATTAGCCATACGACTAATACCTGTGCCAATATTACGTGTTCCGTTAAAAATTACGCTATAATCAACCTGTCCGCTGATGTTGTTTGACATACCTGCCAAGGCCCTGTAAGCCGGAATCTCCGAATTACCCGTTGCGCCGTAACTTGCACGAACTTTCAGATTGGAAACGGCCGGTATACTTTGCATAAAACGCTCTTCGGTTACACGCCAGGCTACCGCCGCAGAAGGGAAAAACGCATATTGGTTTGCAGATCCAAATTTGGACGAACCATCCAGACGCCCCGTAAAAGTCAAAAGATACTTATTAAACAATGAATAATTCAGACGGGCGAAATAAGAATTTAACCCATAAGCTTCTCCAACAGAAGAAGGAGCTTGCGGACTTGCACCCGCCCCCAGGTTGTTAAACTGGAAATAAGTATCATCAAAACCCTGTGTTACCGCAACATTCTCAAAGCGGTCAACATGCTGCCATGACAAACCGGCCATCGCATTCAAGGAATGTATTTTGGCAAATTCTTTATGATATGTCAAATAATTCTCGAACTGCCAGGAGTTATACCTGTTGTTGATCACCGAAGCCTCTCCATTCGTGGAAATGTATTGCAAACCTTTTGCCGCAAAATAATCACGTCTCTGATTGATCACATTGGTTCCAACTGTTGATCTTAATTCCAAACCATCGGCTAGACGGATCGTAGCATACATGTTCCCCAGCAAAGTCTGCGTACGCAGAAAAAACAATCTTTCAGCAGCTACTCTAAGCGGACTGTCACCACCTTCCATACCCGGATAATCCCGGTTACTTGCCCAGCTTCCGTCAGCATATTTAACAGGAATAATAGGCAAAGCTTCCAAAACCTGACGCATCGCAGTGATACCGCCACCTCCCAGTTGATCGATCTGTTTTTCGTTTTGATCGGTATAACCAAGTGTGCCACCCACTTTCAGCCAGCTTTTGATTTGTGTATCAAATACAAAACGGCCTGAGTATCTTTTCTGCCAGGAATCACGAATAATTCCATTCTCATTCCGATAGTTTACGAATGCTCCAAAACTACCCTTTTCTGTCCCGCCCGTGAATCCAAGCTGGTGGTTTTGGGTAAATGCTTTCTGAAATGTTTCGTCCTGCCAATCAGTATCATATAACGGATTTCCCTGTGCATCAAATAACAAAGGATTAGTTCTCTTCTTTTTGGGATCCGTATATTTGGTCCCTGTTGCCCATCCAACCGGATCGTATTTGGCTGCATTTTTATACGCAAGGTCTTCTACTGCCAGAAATTCCTTTGAATTAAGCACATCAAGTTTTTTAGGCGCCACACCAATGCTGAAATCAGCGTCGTAAGTTACTCTGCCGCCGGTTGAAGTTCCACGCTTTGTTGTGATCAAAATAACGCCATTGGCTCCCCGGGCTCCATAAATAGCCGTAGACGAAGCATCTTTAAGTACTTCAATGGATGCGATATCATTAGGGTTAATATAATCAATCGGTGTGCTACCGTTTTGAAGATCAACAGAATTAAGAATAACTCCGTCAATAACGTACAATGGGTTGTTGGATACACTGATCGAGCTCGCTCCGCGTATACGGATATTGGCCCTACCACCCGGACGACCCGAGTTTGAGGAAACGTTCACCCCCGTTACCCGACCTGACAGCCCCTGATTAAGTGATGCAGCCGGGCGTTCCTGCAATGCTTCTGCCTTTACAGTACCAACGGCACCTGTTAAGTCAGATTTTTTCACAGAACCATAACCCACAACAACAACTTCATCCAGCGAATTTTCATCTGGTAAAAGATTGACCGTAAGTTTTGAAGATGCGCCAACCAGAATTTCCTGTGTTTTGTACCCTACAAAACTGAAAACCAGAATCGCCTTTTCGTCGGGAACGTTCAGCTGAAATTCTCCTTCACCATTTGAAGAAGTTCCCTGCTGTGTGCCTTTTAAAATAACACTTACACCAGGTAATCCGCCGCCCTTTTCATCAGTGACTTTCCCACTGATCGCTTTGTCGACAATCTCAGTGTGTCCGCCTGACACATTAGCCATTTCAACGGTGTTTTTCTCAATGATTAGGGCAGACTCTTTTTTCTCCTCAGGGTTGGCTACGCTCGTTTTTATAGCCTCCTTTCCTTCAATAATCACATAGGTATTCTTACGGGTTTTCTTGTATTTTAATCCATTCTGCCCAAGAATAATTTCAAGATTTTTTTCCAGCGGTTTATTAAAATCAATTAAACCTGAAACAATGTTAAGTGTACCGACAACCCGGTCCTCAAACACTATTTCCACTCCATAGTGACGCTGTAAATCAAGCAACGCATTTTTCAATTTCATCTCCTGCCTTACTGTATGAGGCTGCCGTTCAAGCATGGAGGCAAATGCAATAGTCTGAGATTGAGCAGCCTGCGAAAATTGCGTGGCAAAGGCAAGCCCAATTCCCACCCAGTGCTTAGTTGATAGTGTTAATTGCATAAGTTAAGGGATTAGAAATAGTTAATTATCGGTTATTAAAATGGAGTCACCTGCGGTTTCGATTTCGAGATCCAGCACTTCCGAAACCGTTCTGAGCAGCTCTTCTGCGTTCTGCGTTTTGAAGTTTCCTGTAATCGTTCTGCGGGCAATTTTATCATTGGCAATCCGGACTTTTTTGCCAAAATTTTCCTGTATCAGATTGCTGATTTCCAGTAGAGAAGTTGCGTTAAATACAAAACGCTGTTCCTTCCAGGCACTTAAACTTTTCGTGTCTACATCATTGACAAGCTGCACTGCGCCAGTCTTTTGAAGGGTTGCCAAATCGCCAGGTTTCATCAATAAATGCTGGTGTTTTTCACCCTGTGAATAGTCAATTCGGATTTTACCATGGCTTAAAGCTACCTTGGTACCACGCGGACGGGCAAAAACGGAGAACTGCGTACCCAATACCTCGACCTGAAAAGTATCGGAAGTTCTCACGACAAAACGTTTGTGATCAATCGTATGACTTACTGAAAATTCAGCCTCGCCGTCAAGCGACACCGTACGTACATCTCCAAAGAACCCGAAACGCGGTATTTTCAGGCGGGAATTGGCATTAAGGGCAACCCGGCTGCCATCTTCGAGGTATAATTTTGTCGTCTGCCCATACCCGGTTTCAAAAGTTTTGTATTGAATAACATCTCTTGAAAACCAGCTGCAACATACAAGCAGAAGTATCGATGCTGCGATCAGCCAGTATTTCCGAAGCTGAAACGGGCTCCAGCCGCTTCCGGCCTGGTCATCTTCGTTGATATCTGCTTCCGGCTTTGGCTCTTCATTGTTGATTCTGGACAAAAGCCGCATCATAGCCTGCTCCTGATCGGGTATAAACTGCGGCGAACGGGTTTCCCATTCATAAAGCCATTGATGAAAAGTATCTGTATTTTCAGCATCCTTTAACCAATCCTCTGCCAATTGTCTTTCGAGTGGATTTGCCCTCCCGGACAAATACTCAAAAAGAATATGTTTCAATATCGGTGCTTCCATTATCGTGCTAATTTCAATGTTCAAAAATGTGTGAGGGCAGCTTATGCGCTGAAATTGTCCAAAACCAAAAACAGGCAGGGCATCATCCATTCTCCGTTAAGCGCCACGCGGAGATGCTTTAACGCCTTGGAAATATGAACTTCTACGGTTTTGGGGGAAATATTTAACTCGTCGGCGATCTCATGGTATTTCTTGCTTTCAAACCGGCTCATCAGAAATACGCGGCGGCATTGCATCGGAAGTTCGCCGATCACTTCATTTACTTTCAGAAAAAGATGATTGTAGTGAATTTCCGCGTCCGGCTGTTGCTGCTGAACTGATATCGTATTTTCTGTGGTGATTTCTAGTGCATCGGTCTTGCCAAATTCACGGCGCAGGTAAGTAAAACATTCATTACGTACGGCGCGAAAAAGATAACTCGTGTAGGACGAGCTGATATTCTGATATGATTTTGTCCGGTAAAACTGAAAGAATACTTCACTCACCAGATCCTCCGCAATTTGCTTTGAATAGACAAAACGAACCGCATGACTGCATAACGGCTTGTAAAACCTCCTGAACAGAAGTTCCAGGCCTTTTGAAGGATTTTCCTCAAAAGTAGCCTTTAAAAATAATGCAGAATCAACCTCCTGAGAGCGGGGTTTGTCTTCATTAGAAGGTGACAGAAACGGACCTCCTGTCGTGGGTTCTTCATGTAGCAAAGGATCGCGCATAGAGTCTTTTCGTTATGTAATAATTAAAAGACTTTTTTGCACTCTTATTCCCCTAGTCAGATGATAAAATAATTGGAAAAATTTATATTAAAGAAGGATAAAAGTGGTGACAGTAACAAAAAAAATATCAGCACCGGGAGTGACTTTTCATTTTCTGAAAGTCTAATTCTAAAAATACTCAAAACGGATTTTCGATATGAAACTGAAAAATAAAATCAGCCTTTTAATAGCGGGAACATTATTAAGTCTGGCAGGATTGAACCTTATCATAGATTCAGAAGCAACAAAAAATACAGGGGCAATTCTGGCCATAACGGGTGTGTTGACTGATATTATCGTTCTGGTACTTTTTATGAAGCAGGAAAAGTGGGTCAATGAAGTATAGAACCAGAAACCGGGGAGGGAAAGGACGGTGGCAGAAAAAGAGAAGTCAACTTTTGAAAAGTTGACTTCTTTGAACTCCCGGCATTTTTTTTGTAGAACAACCTGATGCTTACAAATTCTTGGCCTTTATTTGTTTCACTGCATAATCCACCGAGCGGGCAGAAAATGCCATATAAGTTAATGACGGATTTTGCGTAGAAGTAGAGGTCATGGAAGCACCATCGGTCACGAATACGTTTTTAGCCGCATGCATCTGATTCCACTTATTCAGGATCGATGTTTTTGGATCTTTACCCATACGCACGCCACCCATTTCGTGAATGTCGTTACCAGGATTTCTGTGCCCGTCGTGTGAACGAACGTTTTTGAAACCTGCATTGGTAAACATTTCGCTAACCTGCTCAATGTAATCCTTCACCATTTTTTCATCGTTATCATCATATCCGACCGATATTTTGAGCAATGGCATGCCATACGCGTCTTTCAACTCCTTATCCAGAGCCACGTAGTTACTTTCCTTAGGAATCGTTTCTCCCATCATGTGAGAGCCAACACTCCAGTTGCCATATTTTGTATCAAGCAAGCTCGATTTTAAGGATTCTCCAATATCGCTGCGATCGGAATAAGTCATACGGTTCGCACCAAAACCAGCCGCATATCCTCTTAGAAAATCCGTTTCCTGTTTGTAAACGTTTCTAAAACGGGGGATATATCCACTGTTCGGACGTTTTCCATCCGTTGTAGAATCAAGGAAACCTTCATATTCTCCTGAAACAGAAGCACGGTAATTGTGGAATGCAACATATTTTCCAAGCACTCCGCTGTCATTACCCAGCCCATTCGGGAAGCGGGATGAAATGGAATTCATCAGGATCAGGTTTGTGTTTAACGCGGCTGCATTCACGAAAATAATTTTGGCATAAAATTCCATCATTTCCTTCGTGTTGGCATCGATCACACGCACACCTGTTACTTTTTGCTTCTTATCGTCATAAATCACCGAGTGAACTACCGAATGAGGACGAAGCGTCATGTTCCCGGTTTTCATTGCCCACGGAATGGTAGAAGCATTACTGCTAAAATATCCGCCAAATGGGCATCCACGTTCACAAATAGCCCGGTGCTGGCATTGGGCACGGCCCTGATCCAGGTGGATTTGCTTGGGATCCGTCAAATGTGCAGCGCGTCCGATGATGATATGGCGGTCTTTATACTGCTTTGAAACCTGCTCTTTAAAGTATTTTTCAACACAGTTCAAATCATGTGGTTTCAAAAATTCACCATCTGGCAGTGTATCGATCCCATCTTTGTTTCCCGTAATACCCGCAAATTTTTCAACATGACTATACCAGGGAGCAATGTCATTATAACCGATCGGCCATTCCACAGCAAATTTATCTCTTGCCGGCCCGTCGAAATCGAACTGGCTCCAACGCTGTGTCTGTCTGGCCCAAAGCAGCGACTTACCTCCAACCTGATAGCCACGAAGCCAGTCAAATGGCTTGTCCTGAACGTAAGGATGCTCGTTATCTTTTACAAAAAAATGCTGCGACGACTCCTTGAAATTGTAACATCTGCTGGCAATCGGATTGGCATCCGTTACAGATTTCGGCAGCCTTTCCCTGTGATCAAACTCCCAGGGCTGCATGTTAGTCGTCGGGTAATCTTTAATATGCTGAACGTCACGTCCCCGCTCCAAAACAAGAGTTTTCAACCCCCTCTCGGTCAGCTCCTTTGCTGACCATCCGCCACTGATCCCTGAGCCAATAACAATGGCATCATAGGTACGGGCTTTTTCACTGTCTATATTAAAATTCGCCATTTTGGGTATTTTCTATTTCAATTTTTCTTCATCGCCGGACAAAGCCGGGGATTTATTAATTATCAGTACTCATTCCTTTTTTAACAGGAACACAGCCGTGATACCTTGCCGGTATAAACTCGAAATGTGTCAGGTTCGTCATCACATATTCCGAGGACATATACCCCTGGATCGTCAGGTTTTTCACCATTCCGAAAAACGCTTTCTGATCCGAATCCGCACTTTTTTCAACCTCTTTCAAAAGTTGCAGCTGCTGCGCCTTGGTTGCGTCAGCAAAGGATTTTCCAAAATTCTTTGTGCTTTGGGCTTCCACCGCATCAATGCCTTTCGAGAAAGTATCCTGCGCTTTTTTGTCGTAACAATCGGTCACCATCCGCTGCACAAAAGTGGCAACGCCCAGTTCTCCTGCACCCGGTGTATCAGTTTTAGGAATAATGGCTTCCACAACCGACTTTAACACTTCTGCCTGCCCGGCCATTGTGTATTTTACCTCTCCAAGAGACGAATGATTCCATCCGGATGCCCATACTGGCAAACTTACCATCGCTCCCATAGCTGCCGCCATGTTTTTAAGCGCTACCCGTCTTTCCATTTTATTATTTTTCAACGATTAATATACATCTTCAAATTTTCCGTTTCGCCGGCTATTCTTCCAGAAAATCCAGGTCTCTGCCATGGGTTTCAGGAATAGTCAGAATAGAATAAAAACCGATAACGAAACAAATAAGCCCAACCAGCGCTCCGGAGTCAATCACCGAAAAAGATCCTTTGAAACCGGCAAACAAAGTCGTCATCACCACCACCGTTCCACGTACCATATTGGGCACTGTGGTTGCAGCTGTTGCACGTAAATTGGTACCAAACTGCTCCGCACCTATCGTCACAAACATGGCCCAATATCCAATTCCGAAACCAAGTAATGTTGCGACAGTATATAAACTGCTGGCCGTTTTAATTCCCGTGTACAGATAAATACCCGTGCATATCAACGTAAAAGCCATCATAATAAATACAGCTTTTTTACGAGATTCCAGCCAATGACTTAAAAAACCACTCAGAAAATCGCCTACCGACAACCCAACATAACACCACATAATCGACAGCCCCGGTTTGATTGCTTCTTCGATACCCAGTGCTTTTCCAAATTCATTACTAAAAGTGGCCAAAATCCCGATCACAAACCAGGTCGGCAATCCGATGCCTATACATTTCAGATATCTGAACAATCTGTCTTTATTCGTAAACAAGGCGAAAAAGTTACCCTTTTCAACATGTTTCTGGCCTTTAACACCTTCAAAAATTCCCGATTCGAAAACACCGATACGCAGCAAAAGCAGCGAAATCCCAAGTCCTCCGCCAATGAAATAGGCATTCCGCCAGTCGAAAAACTCAACCGTAAAATAACCTACAATAGCGCCCAGCAGTCCGATCCCTGCTACCAGCGAAGTCCCGATTGCACGCAGATGTTTTGGCAGAATTTCAGAAACCAGGGTAATCCCTGCACCTAATTCTCCTGCCAGCCCGACCCCCGCAATGAAACGAAGTATTTTATAGGTCAACGGATCCTGAACAAATCCGCACGCAACGTTGGCAAGAGAGTAAGTAATGATTGATCCGAAAAGTACGGATAACCTACCTTTTTTATCTCCCAAAATCCCCCATAGAATCCCTCCGAGCAATAATCCTGTCATTTGCCAGTTCAATATACTGGCACCGGTTAAGGATATTTCTGCCTCTGAAAGCCCCAATGACGCAAGACTTGGCAACCTGACTATCCCAAAAAGAAGTAAATCATATATGTCAACAAAATATCCAAGTGCGGCAACAATAACAGGTGCGCTGAAAAGATGTGAAAAAGTTGAACGTGGTGTAACCAGGGTATCCATTCTGTTATTTAAAAATTTTCAGGATTTTATGCAATATTATATAAAATAGCCGGACTATTATCCGGCTATGCTGACTATAATTAGTATAAAAGTAATCTTAGAATCATGTTTTGATAAATAAGCATCACTTTTTTTGTTTTTCACGCTCTCGAAGCCCGTTTTCAATAAATCGTTACAGTTCGAGACGTTGTTTGTCTTTCAACAATTGCTCTTTAAGTTTTTCATAATCCACATCCTGTACGCTCACCTTACGGTCTATTGCCTGTACGGCCGCCGAAGCTGCGCTTTGTCCAAGAATCATAAAAACGGGTTCCATCCGGATGGAGCCATAGGCAATGTGCGAACTAGACAAACAGACCGGCACAAACAGGTTCTGACACTCCTCCTTCTTTGGAATAATGGAGGCGTAAGAAATGCTGTAAGGCGTCTTCGGATGAACACCAATATCTCCCTCATTTTGTACAAAACCATCCGCCTTCACATAACGCTGGGCATTGTGCGCATCAAGCGAGTAAGATCCCATCCCGACGGATTGCGAAACAGCTTTTTTCCCAAGCGTCTCATTTTCGGTCATTACCCCCTGCCCGATCATCCGGCGCGCCTCACGCACGTAAATCTGATGCGGCCAGCCACCGTTATCTTTAAATTCATCTTTGGGCAGGCCCCATTTGTTCATCTCCGTACGCACATCCTGCGGCACATTGCTGTCATTGGATAGATAGTACATCAGCCCTTTCTGGTACAGCTCATGGTCTTTGATAATCTGTTTTCTTCTTTCGTAGGTTGCATCCGGATAGTCGTAGTTCATACCGATAAAATCGGTACTGAACGGACCATGGTTGTTGGTATCGGTCTTTTTGTTCGGAATCGGATCATACTTATCAAAAGTCTCTGTCCAGCCGGCTTTGTACACACGGGCCAGCAGCTCGTATTGGGCAGGGTCATAACCTTCCGGTTTTACGAACGGAATCCGGTTGTCCGGGTTTGCAGAAAGGCACATACGGAAGCAATATGCCTGAATTTTATTATCGCCTTCACCATTTTTGCCAATTTTTTCATCCGTAACATAAGGCAGCAAACCGCTTTTCGGGTCACCTTCCACTTTGTAAGGACTTACATTTTTCTTGAAATAATGTCCATGCTGAAAAACTTCTGCCTGAATACCATTCCATTCTTCATTGTAGACGCTATTGGCTTCACGTCCCACATGATATTTCACGCCGGCAGCCGCCATTAAGTCACCTTCATAAGTAGCATCGATAAACATCTTTCCGGTAAAAATTTTTCCTGAAAGGGTTTTGATCGAGACGATTTTACCGTCCTTTTTGACCAATCCTTTTTCCCGGTCCAGCCATTCGTCGCGGTAAATCTTGACGTTATTTTCTTTAACAAAATCCTCAAAAACCTTTTCTGCTACGTGTGGTTCGAAAATCCACATCGTTCTGTCGGCACCGTCCATGGCAGGAGTTCCCTGGCCTTTGTTGCCATACTCTTCCTTTTTCTGCCACTGCCAGGCTTCCGGCTTATCGTAATGCATGAACACACGATGGTAAAATTCACGCGCCAAGCCGCCGATAACCGACTTATTCCCTGTGTCCGTGAAACCAAGTCCACCTGAGGAAAGTCCGCCCAGGTGCTTATCGGGTGATACGACCAAAACCGTTTTACCGGATTTAATAACCTGAACCGCAGCCGTTATCGCACCGGAAGTTCCTCCGTACACGATCACATCCGCGTTGTACGTTTTTTTATTCTGGGCTTTCGAAATCGTGATACCCAGCACAGAGGTTATCAGAAAACTGAGCAATACAACCCGCTTTGTCAAACATTTAAACAGCATATTACTTTATCTAAATTAAGGTAATGGAATAGTTTTCATTTCTTGATCAATCAAATAGATCATTGATCCATCGTCATTAATAACCCAGTAATTTTTTCAGATAACCCGGATAACTGTTACCTTCCACGCCACCGCCACCGTTGGTGATGCTGTCTCCAAAACAAACAAGCCGGTTGTAGGAAACGCCGGTACGGATCAGAGCTTCGTAAACAGCAACAGCCATGGTACGGTATCCTTCAGGCGTTGGATGAACACCATCTGTTTTCTGACTATTTAAAGTGTTTTGAAGCAAACTGCTACGCTCTTCACTGATATTTCCGACTTTGTCAAAAACCCGGTGCATATCCAGAAAATGGAGTTTATTATCATCCGCCACCTTTTTAATGGTTTCATTAACTTTTTCCTTCCGCCCTCTGTGACCCTCTTCGCCATAAAAGCTCTTTTCATGACGGGTGTATAAATGGGGTTCATAAACAGGCAGGATCGTCATCAGCATGATCTGGCTTTTCACGTCTAAAATCATTTCTACGATTTTTCGGAGATTCTTCTCATACTCAGGCAGCGGAATGTACTTTTTACTGTTCATATCATTTGTGCCAATCATCAGTATGGTAAAGTCCGGCTTATGACTCAAACAATCCTTGTCAATTCTGGCCAGCAGATCGACCGTATTATTGCCTCCGATGCCTGCATTGATGATAAATGGTTTTTCGTACACCTGTTTTCCGGAAACAGTTGTTTCCGGAAAAGCAAGTGAAGTAGCGGCTAACGTTGTCTGCAAAAATTGCCTTCTTTGCATTGATCTGATGTTTTAAGTCTGAAATATAAAATCAGAATCCCGGATTTTGTGTAAGGTTAGTATTTACGTCCCGTTCTGTTTGCGGAACAGGGAATAAATAGTTTTTCTCAGCCACAATGATGGTCGGATTCTGCGCCTTGATTGCACCCACCAGTTTTTTGGTGCGTACAAGGTCATACCAGCGATGTCCTTCAAAGGCCAGTTCAAGTCGTCTTTCAAGCAAAACGGCATCCCGGAATTCCGCTTGACTTAATGAAGCCGGCAATTCTGCCAAACCTGCCCGAAGTCTGATCCGGTTTACTGCTTTGAAGGCCTCTGCATTTCCCGCACCCTGCTCATTCAGCGCCTCGGCATACATCAGCAAAACATCTGCATAGCGTATGATCGGAAAATTATTGCTCCCCTCGCCGTTAGCTGTGGCCGACGGATCAAGATACTTATAAACATAACCAGGAAAATCTACGCTGGCCGGTGCAGCAGGCGTGCTGGTCGCAGAATACAGTTTGATATTAATATCCCTCCGTTTGTCAGTGGCGGTGTACGTATCATACAAATTTTTAGTAACCGGATCATCGCCAAAACCCGCGATATTATTGACACGATCAAAATTTGGGCGCATATATCCCTGCATCCAGCTTCCTTCTCCAAAACCTCCACCCAACGCCTGCACTTCAAAAACTGCTTCCTTCCCGTTTTTGTTGCCAATCAAAAAGACTTCTGAATAATTGGTCCACAGATCATAAACACCGGAATCAATGACCTCTTTCGCTTTTTGAGAAGCTTTTGCCCAATCCTGTCTCGTTAGGTATACTTTCGCCAAAAATGCAGTGGCAGCACCCTTGGTAGCCCGTCCCTTATCCGCTCCTGTATAAGTAGCCGGAAGAGCAGCTTCCGCTTCCGAAAAATCCTTGATCACCTGAGCGTAGATTTCATCCGCAGATGCTCTTGATGCCTGTAAATTGTTTAATGAAGTCGTTTCGGTCAACATAAGCGGCACGCCGCCAAATAATCTGACCAGGGTAAAGTAATAAAAACCCCGCATAAACTTGGCTTCGGCCAGCAGCCTGGCCTGAAGAGCTGCATCCATGGAAATACCCGGAACGCGTTCCAACACCGCGTTAGCCCTGTTGATCGCCCTAAATCCGGTGGACCAAACCGACTGAAAAGTACTGGTAGCCGGCGTAAATGTGTATTTGTCAAGATCATTTTTAGCCTGGTTCGCCGTGGAGCGGCCTCCACCCCACTCAGAGTCGTCGGTGGCCTGATCCTGAATAATCCACATCACCTGATTATACATATCAGCCGAATTCATGGCGTCATAAACAGCATTTACGGCCGCTTTGGCATCATCGGTATTTTTATAAAAATTATCGGGCGTAAAGCTGGACTGCGGAACCTGATCCAGCACATCACAGGAGCTCGCCCAAAACAAGACGAAGAAGAAAGGTATTATCTTTTTCATTATCCAAATATTTTATAACAACTTTATTAAAAGCGACTTACTTAAAACAAAGTCATGTTGGTGTATTAAAATTTAGGTTGCCTGCCCTGACGGACTTTTTAGAAACTTACATTCAGACCAAAAATCAGTGTTTTCGCTGCCGGGTAACTTGCGTAGTCAAAACCCTGGCTGCGGCTATCCTGTCCAAAACGGTTTACTTCCGGATCATATCCTGAATATTTAGTCCAGGTGATATAATTCTGCGCAGTGACATAAACTCTGACTCCCTGTACGTGAATCGATTTTGTCAGGGATGTGGGCAGGTTATAAGCCAGCTGCACATTTTTCAGCCTCAGATAGGATCCGTCTTCAATCTGACGCGTCGAAATTCTGTTGGCAGGACGGGTTGTGGACGCACGGGGAATATCTGTGTTCGTATTTGTAGGTGTCCAACGGTTCAGCATATCGCGGTCCTGATTGGTCGTTCCATTCAGATACTCAAGTTCAAAGCGGTTTGCGTTCAGGATTTTATTACCATAAACGCCCTGGAAGAAAACAGTCAGATCCAGCCCTTTGTAAGAAAAAGTGTTGCTGATACCGCCAATAAATTTAGGCTGTGCACGACCGATGATCGTCCGGTCATTATCGTCAATTTTCTTATCCCCGTTTAAATCCTTATAACGACGATCTCCCGGTTTTCTCGCACTCGCATCAACCAAAGCCGCCAGTTCATCCGTTGATTGGTAAAGGCCATCCGTCACATATCCGTAAAACGAACCCAACGGCTCCCCAACGCGGATTATTCCGGAATTAACATTTTGCGCAATATTGGCCACATCACCTGCGAAAATTTGCGGAGCGCCGCCAATATCCAGTACTTTGTTCCGGTTGATCGCATAGTTAAAATCGGTTTTCCATTTGAAAGCACCGTCCAGGTTATGCGAGGTAATACTCAGTTCAAATCCTTTGTTTTCCACTTTACCAAGATTTTTGATAGCACTTGAAAAACCGGATGAACTTGGAATCGTGACGTTAAGCAAAAGATCCTTCGTACGTTTCAGATAAGCATCAGCCGTCACGGTGATACGGTTTCCAAATAACCCCAGATCAATCCCAACGTCCGATTGGGTCGTTGTTTCCCAGGATAAGTCCGGGTTCGCAATCTGATTCGGACCGATACCGGTTGACACAACATTACCCAAAACGTAATTCTGCGTGCTTAGTAATGAATAAGCCGGATAATTTCCGATTCCGTCCTGGTTTCCTGTTGAACCAATCGTCGCCCTTATTTTCAGGTCGCTGATTGACTTAATATTTCTGATAAAACTCTCTTCCGAAGCCCGCCATGCCAACGCCATTGACGGGAAAAAACCATACCGTTTGTTCGCACCAAAACGTGAAGAACCATCAGCACGGAAAGATGCGGTCAGCAAATATTTTTCGTTAAACCCATAGTTAATACGTCCCAGATAAGATTCAAGCCCCCATGTGCCAATACCCGAAGACGGAACCAAAGCCACAGAACCCGAACCCAGATTGCCCGTCCCCAGATTGTCATTTACGAAATTACGCGAGGCAGCATAACTGCTTTCCGAGCGATTTACCTGCTGGGTATAACCTACCAGGGCCGTCAGGTTATGTATTTTGTTGAATGTTTTCGTATACGTTAAAAGATTTTCGTTCAGCCAGGTAATGGATTGACCATTACTGATACTTCCAACACCGCCTTGCGACAAACCACTGGAAACACTTCTCGGCAGATAACTGTCCTGTTTCTGAATAATACCGTCGATGCCCATCACGACCTTGAAGCTAAGACCGTCCATGATTTGGTATTCTCCAAAAACATTACCGAAAACACGGTAAGCGGTATTTTTATTTTTGCTCTCTCTTGCCAGCGCAGCCGGGTTATCGGCCGTGAAGTTTAATGCCGGATTGTTCATCAGGTAAGTCCCGTCCGGATTGTAAACCGGCAAAATCGAAGGAAATTGCAAGGCTGCGATCGTAACCAAACCTGCGCTTCCCAAGCTACCATCGGTACGCGACTGGTTGGAAAGTGTGCGGTTTACAGTAAGACTATTGCCGATTTTAATTTTGTTCGTCAGCTTTCTGTCAAGATTGACACGGAAAGAGTAGCGGTCAAAATCAGAATTGGTGACAATACCTTTTTGCTTAAAATAACCTCCTGAGATTGCATACTGGGTTTTCTCATCTCCGCCGCTCATCGACAACTGATAATTGTACATAGGTGCCGTACGGAAAATTTCATCCTGCCAGTCCGTCCCTTCACCGAAAGCCTCTACCTGCTGCGGCGTATAAACCGGGTTTCTTCCTTCATTTGTATTGGCGTCATTTACGAAGGCTGCATATTCGCGCGCATTCAGGACTGGATATTTGCGACGAACCTGTTGTACTCCATAATAAGCGTCCAAATTGATGGTCGATTTTCCGGCTTTCCCGCGTTTGGTTGTGATGATCACCACGCCATTTGCCCCTCTGGAACCATAAATCGCCGTTGATGAAGCATCTTTCAAAATCGCCATCGATTCGATGTCACTTGGATTAAGTGTACTCAAAACGTTAAAACTTGAACCGCTGTTTGACGACTCATTTTTAAACGGGATTCCGTCAATGACATACAAAGGCTCGTTATCCCCCTGGATCGAATTCCCACCACGTATACGAATAGTCGTAGCACCGCCGGGTGCTCCCGAGTTTTGTGTGATCTGTACACCGGCTGCACGTCCCTGCAATGCCTGGTCCATGGAAGTTACGGCTACTTTCTTAATTTCGTCAACCGGAATGGTCGTAACCGAACCAGTTAAATCCGTCTTTCTTACCTGACCATAACCTACCACCACGATCTCCTGTAAAGACTTATCCTCAGGTACCATATTAACAGTCAGCACACTTTGGCTACCAACGGGAACCTCCTTTGTAGCGTATCCTACAAAACTGAAGATCAGAATTGGTGCAGCATTTTCTGGCAAATCAAGCTTAAAATCACCGCCAGTATCGGTAGTCGTTCCGGTTTGCGTACCTTTCACTACCACGCTTACACCGGGCAATCCAATACCTGTCTCATCTAAAACCTTACCCGTAACATTCTTTTTAGGAGCATCACCTTTTCCGGGAATGACCGGTTCCGGTAAATTTTCCAGACGTTTCAGGATAATGATTTTTCCCGATATCTCATATTGTAGCCCCAAAGGCGTCAAAATATCATCCAGGACCTCGTAAAGCGGTTTATTTTGCGCTGAAACGTTAACCTTTCTTGCAGACTGAATCAGTTTGGAACTGAACACGAACCGTACGTCCACCTGTTTTTCTACCTGATTCAAAACTTTTTTAACTTCGCTGCCATTGGCATTAATGGATATTTTCTGGCTCAGCAATGACTGCCCGTAACTTTCGTGGGCATAGCCGTAGCCAATAAACATGAGCGCAAAGAGGAGTTGTGTAGCCGTTATTCGCATAGTCCAAAGTAATACCTGCTGGTATTGTACTGGTTTTTTCATAGATTTGATTGTTTTGTTAAGCTGGAAAATTTGGCAAAACGATCCCCGCCTCCGTTTTCGGAGGTTCTCTGGCGACAACCTGAGGGGATACATTCGGGAGTCGGTAATGCGGGAACATTGCCGGCTCTTTTTTGTTAAATAATTCGTTTGGATAATTTCAAATAATACAGAGATTTAAAGGGTTAATGTAGCATGGTTAATTGTTAATAGCTGATCAGTTCTTGCATCCTTTGCCATGGACTACGATCTGGCCATCCAGAATTTCGTAGTTCGCTTCGATTGCTTTACAAATAATCGTCAGTTTTTCGTGTAAAGTCTGATTTTCCAGAATCGCCGTCAACGGACAGCCTTTCAGCAACTCTTCATCGTATAAAATATCAATTCCATACGCCTTTCCGATTGAATCAAAAACCTCGCTAACGGGCGCGTCTTCAAAGATGAATTGTGGCGCCTTGGCTTTTGAGATGATTATTTCCGGTTTTTCTACGAGCGTTTTCACCATACGGATCTGATCTCTGGCGTAAATAATTTTCTGGTTGGGCGACAAAACCACCCCTTCCAGCTCACGGTTATTGATCTTCTCTTCAACATCGGGGTCTAACTGTGTAAATACAGAAACCCGGCCGGTTTTTACTTCCACCGTTACCTCCTTCGAAGTTTTGTAGGCTTTGATCGTAAAACTTGTACCAAGCACTTTGGTCACCAGTTCGTTGGCGTATACAAAAAAAGGACGTGCAGGATCTTTGGATATGTCAAAAAAGGCTTCGCCTGTCAAATAAACTTCGCGTTTACCGCCGACAAATTTACGTGCATAACGAATCCTGCTTTCCGGTGCCAGCGTGACCCGGCTGCCATCTTCCAGACTTACCAGCAGAGGTGCTTTTGTGGTATTAATTTTTTCAATCAATAACCCGCTATCGGTCGCCAGGTTTTCCTTTTCACCAAACTTGGCCAGATTACTTTCCGGCAAACGTGACTTGGCCAGCCAAGCGAAAAACATCACAAACGTAAGCGACGCTGCAATCCTGAACCAGAATTTTTTATAAAAAGGGATAACCCGGAAAGCTTCCGGTTCCATGACGGTAATACCTCCGGGAGTTGTTTTTGAAATCGTTTCCTTGACCAGCTTCGAAATTTCAGCCGTTGAGATTTCCGGCTCAGCCACGCGCAAGGACAACACCACTTCTCTTGCCTTGTTGATGTTATCCGTCATTTCCGGATTTTCGACCTGCAACTGCTTCCATACCCTATCCGATTCGCGTGTGGGCGTAAGTACCCATTGCCGAAAGAATGTGTCCCAGACAAGGTCTTCTATTCCGTATTTTTTATAGTCGTTCATATCAGCTTCATGCATCACTATTATACGATAGACAAAAGCACGAACCAGATACCAATAAATTTTAAATTATTTCTAAAAAAATTGATAGAAAAATATTCTTGACAGGATTATACTGCTTTTCATTGGTTTTAATCGAATAAAAAGGGTGTCGATTGAATAATGGGAATCTAAAAAATGAAGGGAAATTTTGATAACAAGAATGTGGGGGTATTCAGGAATTCAGGTCTGTTCGAACCTTCCGGACAAAATCAAACGTAACATCAACCACGGAGGCTATTTTCTCGTCACGCAGCGCAGACGTTTTGATAAGGTTTCTGATAATTCCAGTTGCGTTGTTTCAACTCATTGATGGGATCCCTTATCAATTAAGATCTCTAACATGCTCATCATTTTTACTTTTAAAGAATCTCACCCGTCTTGATACCGTTACAGAAAAAAGTGCACCATCAATAAAGTAAAAAACTCTGCTTTCCAGTGCTTTTTTAATTGTTTGATTGCGATCTGGAGGAGGTTGGAAACTGTTTGCGGTGAAATACTCATCACTTCGGAAATCTGGCCACGATCCATTTCCTGAAAAAATTTCAGATAAACCACTTCCTTTTGCCGGGTCGGAAGTTCATCCAGTAATTTTTTAAGTTTTTGCGTAATCACCAGAGTCGATTCATTTTCGATGTATTCCTCTTCCACGGAAAATTCGATATCAAAATTTCCATTGATTTCTTCTACCGATGAATCCGAAAGTAATGGTTTTGACATTGCACTTCTGTGCATCAACCGCCGCAGTGAAGCCATCAGATAAGGTTTTACGGCAATATCATGACTTAAATTCTGACGGCGCTCCCATAAGATAAGGAACAGGTCCTGAATATTATCCTTTACAAATTCCTTGTCTTTCGAGAACTTGCTTCCATAATGAAAAAGCGTACGAAAGTGAGTCGTCATCAGATGGTCGAATGCTTCCACTTCACCGGCAAGAAACCGCTGCCAAATGATCTTATCATCGGGAATTTCCTGTAAGTGAGTGACTGAATGCATGGGTTTTAAAATCTAGACTTCAAATTAACACATTGCACCCTACAAATCACAATAGATTTTATAAATTTATTTCTACTAACTATCGTCTACTCAACTAAAAAGCGAAAATATTTACGTCCTCGATTCCCGGAAATCGAAAGAATATATAGGCCCGAAGTCATTTCACTACGCGGATAGATTTCAATCATCCCTTCGGTGCCGGTTTTAAAATCAAAAGGCAATTCTCTTCCAGTCAAATCATATATTTTCATCACATCGGGCTTTTCACCGAAACTATTAATCCTTATCAACGCAGCAGAAGCCGGGTTCGGGCTGACATAAAACTCTCTCTCTTCTTGAAATGAAAACCCAGTTTCTTTAGTGTCTATAACCTGACCATATTGATCCATCTGTTCGATACGATACCGATTAACGCCTTCGTCCGGTTCGTTATCCAAAAGCGAATATTGCTGTGTGGTTTGTCCGGTCGCCTTAACCTCACCGATGATGCTGTGCAAGTTGTTGACCGTATTTTTACTGATTATAAAATGATCGGAATCGCGTTCCATGGCCGTTTCCCAGGACAGTCTCACCTTGCCATGATCCTTTTCCGCTTTAAACAAAACAATATGCAGCGGCAGAACACCCGTTACATCGCGTATCCGCAAACTTGTAAAACGTACTTTTCCGACCGCATTACGGAAACGGATTTCAAAATTGGACAGTTTTGACGCCGAATAAGCTGATGCCCCGGGATAGGCATCGGCATCATTCACCTGCAAGGTTTCGTTCACCCAAAGATCATATTTTCCCGGCATCACCTTATGATCAGGATTAGCTGCTGTTTCAGGCTTGCGATAGATTTGCCCGTCCGGCGAATTATTCAACACCCACGTGAGTGTTACGGGCGTACGAAGGGGTAAAGGGCTGCTATTCCTTCCGGTTTCAATATCGTGCACGACAAAAGACGAGGCCAGAAAATTCAGAGAAAACCTGCTGAACAAAAGTGCATTGGCGGGAATCTTGTTATTGGTCGGTGAAAAATTTTCTCCGAGATAAAAATACACGGCATTCGTCCCCGCAGCTCCTATTTCTTCCACGCTGAAAGTGATCTGAATATACAACGTTTCAGGATTTGGAGAAAACGGTACCGCCCGCAAAGCTCTCACGATACCACCTGTGGCTGAATCCTGCTGCAAGCGTATCAGATCCATATAACCCGGTCCGAATTCATATTTCGACAAGGCTGCATTTGTCGTGATCAAATGACTGAACTGTCCGATACCCGGACTAGGGCTGACAAACGGCCCGCCGCCAGCAAAATTTTGCTCCATGTAATTGGTTTGTGCTGAAACATTTTTTGTCAGACAAACCGTCAGGCAGACGATCAGAATGAGACGATATTTAGCCATAATCAACATCGTTATAGTTAAAAAGCTGTTGATTTGACGGGTAATCATCTCTTTGTCACACATTTAATCGAACATCGATTAAAATAAAAAATCCCTTTCCGGGACAAAGGCCGAAAAGGGATTAAACAACACCAGGTATCTCTCACTTATTATTGATGAGCAATTTTAAAAACACGCACCGTACCATCTTCCTGTTCCAGATGAATGAAATAAATTCCATGCGCATAAGATTTCATATCAAGCTTGATCGAAGCAGCGGTGACTTGTCCGTCGTACATCACGTGGCCGAAAGAATCGATCAGGCGAATTTTACGGACCCGCTTATTGCTGATCACAATTTGCAATACATCGCTGACCGGGTTCGGAAATAACTTGGCCCAGGCGAATTCAGGGAAATTAACCGACCTGATCCGGCTGTAAGCAAAAGTGCCGTCACGATCGACCATTTTCAGTCGGTAATAATTCATTCCCGACTCCGGAGTTTCGTCCGTAAAATGATAGTTGGTCCGGACCTCGCTGTTCACGGCTGCTGATACTTCACCGAGCTTATCCCAGTTTTTTGCATCCGGGCTACGTTCAATTTCAAACCGGTCGCTGTTCATTTCAATTGAAGTTGCCCAGGTCAGCAACGAGGTCAAACCCTCCTTATTGGCTTCAAAACTAATCATCGTGACAGGTAAAGGCGTGCTAAGATCCACCGTAACTGTCGCGGTATTGCTTTCCTGCCCGGCCGCATCTTTTACCGAATAAGTAAACGTATCAATTCCCTTGTAATCCTGATTGCCTTTAAACCTGAATTTCCCGTGACTTCGAAAAACCGTCCCATGCAGCGGAGCACGCCTGATCGTCAAAGTCGTTGTATCCCAGACCGTACATAACGACTGGTCGTTGTTCAGGACATCCAGCAGCAGCTCGACATCACTTTTTCCCGACGTCATATCGTCGGTGGCAACCGGTCTGTTAAAAATCAGATGTATCGCCACCGAAGCATTGGAACTACACCCGTCGGCATTTAGCGCATAGGCTGTGTAATTCCCTTCCTCGGAAATAACCAGGTCACTTCCGGAAATATCCGGAATAACCTGGTCGTTTTTATGCCATTCGTATTTACTGGCATCAGCGGACGCTGCCTTAAGCCTGATAGAAGTTCCCTTACAAATCGCTACTTCCCGTACCCCGCTCTGCGCGAACGCGGAGCCGGGTAAAAAAAGTATCACTGCGATGAAGAGTACATTTTTCATATTTTGATTCAATGAAAATCCTTTCTGGTTCCTCAAAAAACAATAAAAAGAAAAACCTCAGATTAGTTAAGCGAAATACTTGGCACCACAGGAAGCGGCAGATCGTTTTTGATCTGTTTTGCAACACCATTCACAGCATTAAGCAGCTTCGAAGCCGTTGGTGCATTGGGTTGGCCGGTTGCGGGAAGAATGTAACTTACCAAAGCTTTGTAGGTACCAGCCGAAGTGATTGCCAAGGTGCTGCTTGTTTGTCCGCTCACGTCTGAACCGTCTTTTGTCCAGGCAAAAGGAGAAAGCGTTACACCATAAGTACCAAGCCCGGTGACAGCCGTTACGTTGGCCGTCAGTGTGGTATTGACCGGAATACCCAAACAGTAATTATCTTTCCCGTCCGCGGTCGTCAGCGAGACGGTTATTTTAGGCAATACAATAATGGTATGTTCAATCAGGTCAGACAAACAGCCGTCGACTGCCTCCAAAACGCCAAAAGTCAGCTTATGGGTTTCAACACCCAGCTCCGAGCCCGTTCCGAATATCTTCGTGTACACACCCCCTGTGGCTGTATTCAGCGTTGTGGCAACCTGCCCGGCTCCCGGATCCAGCACCCAGTGGTATTCAAACAAACTCGCCACCGCAGGGGTCAGCGAGAAGGATTCTCCGCTGATTACATAATACGTCCCACCAGGAATCACAGCTGCTTTTGAAGAGAAAGCAATAACAAAAAGCGCAAAGCTAAGGCACAATGATGTAAGTGTCTTTTTCATAAAGATTACGTTGATTAAATTTTCTGATGTTTAATTTTCTGCTATTCGTTGTGACTCAATCTATGGATCACCGATTTGAATAATCTGTTTATACGATAATTGTTTCTGTACAAATGTCGCTGTTTGCCGGAAAATTGATCAGGTTGTCCGGATAAAACCAGCCACTGTCACTTATTAAGAAAAATAACGTTGAGTAAATGGTGTAGCATTTACTGTTTTGAGTATCCCATATTCATGCGGGAGATATTTCGCCCTTAGAATTTAAAATTATTTACCTGTGCACGATTAACTATAAACGTCAGGCAGTATCTTTCCCGCTCAGCCGGAAAACACATTCCGGCGTCCAAAGTACAGACATACCATTCCTGTATCTCTTTCACCAAAATCACGTTCATTTTAGTAATAGAAACAGGCAATTCTGAGCAATTGAATTGATTTTTTACATTCAGATCATCAATTGGAGTATCTTATTGGTTTGACGAAAATATCCGGGATCCCGTCTCGCATTACCATGCTGAGAAACGGCCGAAAAAAAACTGAGGAGTACATCTTTTTTCATGATAGTTGAGTTAAACTGATGAGAAATATTTAGTAAAATATCAAAAAGGGTTTATGTTCAATATATAGTCAATCAGGGTGTTAACGCAACTCCGGGCGAAACGGGCGGGTTAATAATACTCACATTCACCTTTTTCCGCCCCGATGGTGTCACACATCCTGATTTTTGAATATCTACGTAATAGTTTTTTACCTGTCCTGCTGTCGACAAACCGCTTACTGAGTAATTTTTCCCGGTATTAAGCAGAGACCCGTCTCTCAGGGTATCGTACCATTTGTATGTAAATGTTCCTATCCCGCTCAGGCTTTCCTGTACAGTAAGGGCCGATAAGGCCGCGGTGGCAATATTGGAACAAACCGAAAGATCAGGCGAAACTGGCACATCAGGAACTCTTCTTATATCAAAGATACTGAGTCCGTTACTTCCCAGCGCGACTCCTAACAGCCCCAGGTCAAGATCCACGGTGACCCTGTCAAAAATTACCGAATTGTTGGATGCGTCTTTCGGGGCAAAGTAGGCTGTCACTTTGTTGTTATTGGTACTCAAAAGATTCAGCAAGTCCACATCCAGTAATGCACTGAACAACTGGGAAGTACCTACGGCTGTTGCGCCGTTATACCCTTGAACCTTAATACTACCTGCCAGCGAAACTGCCGTAAATGCGCCATTCTTTGCCAGAACGATCCTTACCGCATCCGCGGAATTTGATGTCCCGTTAAAAAAGAAAGTCTGAAAAATATGCCCTGACAATATCGACAAGCCAGTTGCGTAAAACGAAGAGGCTGTGGATGAAGCATCACCATCAATGGCATTTCCCGGGCTGCTGACGCCAAACGAGCCTACAGTGATACCCGAACTTCCTGTTGTGCTGACATTGGGTAAACCACAATCAGCTACATTAAATGGAAACGGATTGGAGTCATTACCTGCCGTTGGACCATAAAAGGCATAAAACACATCAAAAGTATTGGTTCCCAGTGCTACCGGCGATGTCAGCGTAATCCGAATCGACTGAAAATTTCCGGTTGGCGTAACAGCCATGTATACATTTCCATCACCCGTATAGTAAGTTTTGGGTGCCGCATAAGCCTGTGCCACAGCAGTTCCCGTTCCGGTAGCCGAGGTATAGGCTGCTATTGTAACGCCTCCGCCCAGCAATGCTACCGCCGTGGCTGTTGTTTTTATATACACGGTCGAGTTGCCCGTCACAGACCCCGGAAACGCCAGCTGCAACCAGGCTGTGGCCGTTCCTACTGTACTGGATGCAGTCAGACGCGCATAATTTGCATTTGGTTCAACATTGGTAACCGTATTGATCGCATTGCCAGGATTCGCTACATCAAAGCTGCCAATAGTCCCGTTTGAGCCGCCATTCGTTTGCGAACTTGCATATATGGCATTCGACGGCTGGCATAGAGCAAACTCATTTAAAATACCAATCAGACTAATAAAAATAATCAGGTAAAACGCTCTTTTCATAGGCGAGTTGACTATTTGTAGAATTATTACTAGTACGTCACAATATTATAGAATCTTTTCTACAAACCAAATTATTTTACAAAAATTCTAAAAAAATATTTTTCACCTTAAATACTTTACTGTCATATAGTTGCGGGACAACTAAAAAAACGTTCAAATTGAGATAATCGGCCCCATAAGAGTTCCTATTCCATAAACAGTGCGCAGATAACTATGTTTTCTCTACAATCAACAAATTTGTCCGATAGTTAGCACCTATCATAGAAACCGACACTTTTTAGTAAGCATTGGCTATTATGGCCAGTTAATTTATTTCACCGACATTTAATATCCGATCGTATCAATGTTTTACAATATAAAAATAATAAAGTTTAATTTGTAGAATTAATACTAATTATTTTTAGACAAAAAAACCTCCATGTCCATTTGCGTCAAAATGTGAGGCAAAAAATGAACAAGGAGCTTTTAAAAATTGGAATTAATAATCAACGGCTTCCGCCCTGATCCTTAATCTTTGATAATTCTTCGGCCATCAGTTTAACCTTGTTTGGATATTGACCGGCCAGGTTTGTCCTCTCGCCCATGTCTTTGCTCAGATCATACAGCTGAGGTTTTGGGTCATTTCCAAGCTCCGTCCCGGTGAGTTTGTTATAGGACTGGTTTGTATTCGGCTCAATGTATTTCCAGTTACCCTTCGTAAAAGACAACGCGCCGCCTTGCTTCACAATGCTCTCCCGACCGGTTTTCGCCTTGCCAATCAGTGCGTCCATCAGCGCGAAACTATCGGTCGCTTCCGTATCAGCGATTTTCTGCTGAAAAAACTGCGCAAAGGAAGACAGCATATCAACCTGACATATGAGTGCATTGGAAACCGTACCTGCTTTAATGGAGCCTGTCCATCGAACAAGCCAGGGGACCCGGCTGCCGCCTTCAAAAGCGCTGTATTTCCCGCCGCGCAATACTCCGGCAGGTTTGTGTCCCTCTGCCAGTTCAACGGCCCTGTCGGCATAACCATCGTCAAGAACCGGGCCATTGTCGCTGGAAAACATAATGATTGTATTTTCATCCAGATGTAAGGCTTCCAGTTTTTTCAGGATTTCGCCGACCGTCCAGTCCATTTGCAGAATCACGTCACCACGAAGCCCCATTTTACTCTTGCCTTTAAACTCCGTGCTGGGCATCCTTGGAACGTGGATATCGTTCAAGGAAAAGTAAAGGAAAAACGGATTTTTCTGATTGTCTTCGATAAACTGTTTTGCCTTATTTAGAAAGACATGCCCAATCTCTTCGTCGGTCCAGCGCGCCTGCTTTCCGCCGCTCATATAACCAATCCGGCCGATTCCGTTTACGATGGTATTGTTATGCCCATGCTCCGGCGAGGCCTGTAATTTCAATAACTCCGGATTTTCCTTGCCCGTCGGCTCCTTTCCCACCTTTTCCACATAGTTAACCTCAATCGGATCTTCCTTATCGTATCCCACGATCTCGTGATTTTCAATAAAAACAGTCGGGACGCGGTCGGATGTCGCCGGAAAGAAATAGGCGTAGTCAAACCCTACTTCGTTCGGCCCAACCTTGATAGGTTTGTTCCAGTTGATATCCTTTCCCGGCGTTCCCAGGCCCAAATGCCATTTCCCAACGGCCCCGGTTTTGTACCCTGCATTTTGAAAAACAAGCGGCAGTGTAATCTTGTCCGTCGGAATGATCAGCGAAGCATTTCCCGGCAAAACACCCGTACCTTTTTTACGCCATGGATAATTGCCTGTCATTAGCGCATAACGCGAAGGCGTGCAGGTTCCCGACGTGGTGTGCGCATTGGTGAATTTTAAACCCTCCTGAGCCAGGCGGTCAATGTTTGGAGTACTGATTTTGGTAGCGCCATAAGAACTCAAATCCCCATAACCGAGGTCATCTGCATAGATAAAAATGACATTTGGTTTTTGAGATTTTCTTTGGGCCGTGGCCCCTGAAGGGAAACAGAAAACAAAAAATAATAAAATTCTGGACAATGATTTAAATATCGGACCAGAGTTTTTATTGGTAAAATGATTCATAAATAGCAGGTTTACTTATAAAATAGGTTCAGGAAATTTTTATACAACTTAATGCGATCATCAAATATATCGTAAAAAAATAATCCCGTAAAGGTATGATTAACCTTCACGGGATATAAAATAAAGTTTTAAATCGCTTACTTCCTGGCCGTCAATTTCTTAATCAAATCAACCTCAGCCTGCTTATAAGGTGTTCCGTCTTTTCTGAAAATGTCGTGGAACCAAAGTGGAGGCTCGCCGGAGTAGCTCTTTTTCCAGCTATCCCAGGGATAAATGGTTTGCGATTTTCCGTCAACCAATCCCCAGTTGATCGCACCAACGTTGTATTTTTTAGCAATCGGAAGGGAGCCTTCGAAAAAGCTGCCGTTCCCGCGCGACATATATTCCGTACAGATCATCGGACGGTCATACTGCTGCAATTGTTTGATGCGTTTTTCGAACTCCTGCGCACTGTCGTAGTTATGGAAAGTAATCACGTCTGACTCGTCGATACTCGCTTTCTCAATCGGTTTCAAAGTTTCGTGAGAAGTCCAGTCGCCTGCCCAAACGCCGGCTGTCAACGGCTGCTCAGGATTTACCGATCTTGCCCATGCAAAAGATTTGGTCATCAACGGCAATACATAATCCACTTTATTGGGAAGCTCAATTTTGCCGTATGAACTGTTGTTCGTATTGTCCGGCTCGTTCCAGATATCCCAGGCCAGCACGCGGTCGTCGGCGGCAAATTTTCCAACCACACCTTTCACATACTGCTCCAAACGTAGATACTGCGTACTGTCTTTCAACGCGTTGAATCCAGGGCTTTGCACCCATCCCGAGTTATGCACACCAGGCTTAGGCGCGCGCTGCGTTCCCAATTTCGGAAAGGGATCCCAGCAAGAATCAAAAAGTACCAGAACAGGTCTGATCTTATGTTTGGCTGCGATGTCTAAAAATACATCAAGCCGCTTTAAAAAACCGGCTGAATCCTGCTGATAAAGTAAATCATGCAAGTACACCCGCATCGTATTCATACCAATTCCCTGTGCCCAGCCCAGCTCTTTGTTGATAGTAGCGGTATCAAAAGATGCTTCCTGAAACATTTCAAGCTGGTTAATGGCCGTACTTGGCAAAAAGTCTGCGCCTACAATCCATTCCTGCCTGGCATACCAATCTTTTGCCTGCTCCTTCGTCCAGATTTCCCGGCCGGATGTTTTCGTCGTTTCGGCTGTACTTTCCTCCTTTTTCTCTTCTGCTTTTTTCGCGCAGTTTTGGAAAGAAAGGCAAACCAGTAATGCCCAGGCTGTCGTTTTTAAAAATTTCATTTGTAAAGATTTAGAGTTTTAAGTTTTTTCACGCAAAGAAGGAAAGACAAACGCGAAGATCGCTAAGTGTGCTTTTCAGTCTTCCGCCGGAAAACGTACACTATTTAAAAAAAGGCGCTTCACGCTCATCCATACTTGGTTCTGCATTCAGAATTTCCGGCCAGCCATTTTTCCAGCTCACCCGGTCCAGCATCAAAAACCGGCGATTTGCCCCACTCGACACAAGCGGATTTTTAACGTCAATGGCATGGTACAACATCCAGTCCTGCCCCTTTGAATCGGTTATTAATCTGGAATTATGTCCGGGGCCGGCGATTGTTTCGGTGCGTTTTACCAATACCGTACCCGTACCTCGTTCCCTCAGATCTTTCCCATCCTTGTCGATGTAGGGGCCAAACAAAGTTTTGGATCTGCCCACCCGGACATTGTATTTGCTTGCCGCTCCATCACAACAGTTTTCTCTCGAACCAAAAAAGTAATAATATCCGTCACGCTTATGAATCATAACGGCTTCGAAATCCCCGGCGGCAATTTTGATTTTCTTCTTCAGATCAGGAATTGATTTCCCGTCAACGGCCATTTCCACGCCATAAGTTCCCTGTGTCGGAGCATCGCTGAAACTTCCCCAGAAAAGATATTTTTTACCCTGGTCCTCAATAAAAAAAGGATCGATTGAATTCGGCACATTCACTTCCGAGCTCAGCAGCAGTTTGCCATGATCGGTGAAGGGTCCCGCAGGCGCATCGGAAATAGCCAGCCCAATACCCGGATTGGGATCTCCCCAGGTCGAATAGGCATAATAAAGGTGATACTCTCCGTTTACTTTCACCACCTCCGGCGCCCAGATCCCTCCCTTTTCTTTCCAGGTAGGTCTTGTCAAAAAGGCGTCCTGTACAAAAGTCCAGTTCGTAAGATTTTTCGAGCGTACAACCGCCACCAGGTGTCCCGGTTTGCCATCACCCCAGTTATCCTGTGTTCCGTAAGCATAAAACCAACCATCGTCCGCCTTGATCACAGACGGATCGGCCAGGATCGGTTCAAAAACCGGGTTGTGATACCTGGAAACATTTGTATTCGCTGCATTCTGACCGAAAACACTGCCCGAAAAAGCGGTCAGGACAGACAAAATAAGCTGTACTTTTCTCATATAATTCTCTGTTTTGTAAGTCATCTATTCCAGCCAGATCATTTGTGTAAACGCACCGTTTGCAGCAACATCCCATACTTCAACCCTCACCCACTTTCTGTTTTTGAGGTTTGGTGTAAAATGGAATGTCTTTTTACCGAAAGCCTGGGTGTCATGCAGGTTAACCACTTCCCGGAAAATTTCTTTACCATCGCCGGAGATAATTTCGACTTTGTTCAAGGGAAATGTCCAGCTGGTTTCCAAAACGATATCCGCGATACCTTTTGTATCCAGTTTTACTGTTTCTCCCAACGGCTTGTTGTTTACTTTAAATACCGGCAATAAAATCTCACCGGTCGTTGAGAAAAATTTACCTTTTTCCATCGCGTCCAGTACCGGCTGCCAGCCGTTTTTAAATTCCGGTATTTCGTCCAGTTGCAAATAATTCACATTCAAATGACCATACAGCTCGTACTCGGGTTCTATTCTGAATAGATCGGCTTCGGCAATGATATGCTTTTTCAGTCCCCAGTTGGCCATATCGTCCATCAGGTCAAGCGCACGTTTCCCTAACTTATCCTGCGAAAGATCAGCCGGAAGTGCTTTCCAGGCAGCACCCAGAAAACGATCGGATTTAAAAAATGCCTCTTCCTTGTATTTGTCAGGAAAACCGGTGGAACCTTTGGTTCTGGCATGCGCCGTCCAGGCAAGTCCCTTCTCAATTTCAAGCAATTTCAGCATATCTTCCTTGCTCCCGATCCGGTATAGTTTGCCGTACTCCGGGTGGTCTTCCACAAACGGATCGTCTTTACCTCTTGACATCAACCAATAAACCGGTTTTGGAAAAATATTCATCCAGTGCCCGCCAAAGAAATTGTTAGGTTCCTCGCCAGGCAGTAACAGGAAATTTCCGCCGGATAACCGGGTACATTCTTCAAACAAAGTTTTTTGTTCCAGCCATCTTTTCACCTCAGGGCCACGGGGACTTCCAGGCCCGTGAAATTCTCCAAGGTGTACAATATTGACGCCCGTATTTCTGAAAGCTTTGACAAAACCAGGGATCTCGGGAAGCGGTTTATGTGTCAAAACATCGTCCACATGCTCCTGATGAAAATGGCTCGCCATCGTGTAATATCCTTCCTGTGACTGATACGTATCGTTATGTGTAAAAGCCTTTACTTTTTCCAGCACTTTACCATCCTTTTCCGCACTGATGAGACAGAAAAAATTAAGACGTTGCTCCGTTCCCGGAGGGGCATTAAACCAGGGCACCCAACGTCGGTCGCCAAGCATATCGTTTCTTATTCCCAATCCATAACCCGGTATCAGCTTTCTGTAATTATTTCCAAACCAGGTATGGTTTAAGTTGTAACAGTTATCCAACGGATAAAAGTATTGGTGAGGCGACGGAAAAACAGCCATGCTTCCCTCCTTGCTCTGCCCGATAATGGTTCTGTATTTCACTTCCAGCTCTTGTCCGGTTTCCTTTCCGTCAAGATTTTTGTGCTGGATATACTGCTCCGTATCCGACCAGAATATTTTCTCCCAAGGAGACTTCTGGCTTACCAGTCCGGCATCGTAAATAATGGCGACGGAATCACGTTTGGTTGTTAACGCAGCCGCAATATTCAATAACGGACTGCCATTGTACAGGGTAATATCAACCGAGCCGGAAAAAGGACCCGCATTGGCTCCGTCTATTTTTATCTGCGTGTGTGATCCGGATGAGATTACTTTGACACCGGTTTTTACCAGTTTTACAGTGTAGGTTTCGTAAGGCAGGTAGGCTGTTTTGTCGAAAAAAATATTCCAGCCATTTTGGGATACCAGATCCCTTTTTCCAACATTGATAATAAAAGCCGGATCCAGATCTCTGGCCACGGTACGGGAACCACTGCCTCCGGTAAGTTGAATAGTGCTGACCAACGGTTTCTCGTTTGTCAGGTCAATCGCAAGTTTTCCGGTTTCCGATTCTCCTGTGGGCCAGCCAATGTTCAGCATATTGCCGGTGACTTCAACCCGGACATTACTTTTTTTATCAAAACCCTTAAGATCAACCGGTACCTGCGCCATAGCACCGGTACCGATCGTGAGTAAAAAAAACAGGATCGTATTTTTCATGGTTGTAGATTTTGAAATAAAACAGGCAAAATGTTCAGCCCCTGGTTAATAAGAATATTTCAAGGCAAACATGCGCTTGTAGAAATCCAGTCCTTCCGAAGCAAGCTCATCCGCACTGTTGGCAAGCGGTCGCCAGATACAGGCCGCTCTGGCCAGTTCCTTGGACGGTTGCCCGAAAGTTTCTATCACCACAGCACCTTCATAACCTATTTCTGTTAAGGCTTCGCTGATGCCCTGCCATTCCAGGTGACCCGTTCCCGGTGTCCCGCGGTCACTTTCATTGCCTTGTACATGGCACAGTAAATCTTTACCGATTTTTCGGATAGACGCCGGGATGTCTTTTTCCTCAATGTTGGAATGAAAAGTATCCAGCACGATTTTCAGGTTTGAACTTGCCACCTCGTTCACAATCGATAGCGCCTGATCGACGGTGTTGACCATATCCGTTTCGAAACGGTTCAAGGGTTCGAGCCCTACAACCACACCATGGTCGCCGGCTATTTTGCCAATTTCCTGCAAGGTTTCAACGCACCAGGCTCGTTCCTGTTTCTTTTGTTCGTCGGAAACCAAACGGGTTTTACCAACCGCAGAATAAACCGGACCACCGAAAATCGGACTGCCGACGTTTTCCGCGATTTTGATACAATCGATAATATATTGTTTCCCCAGTTTACGGAACTCCGGTTCGGTGCTGGAAATATCCCGCTCCGTTCCAAACGCTCCGCTGATGGTAATTTTCAAATCCAGGTCCCGCGCGATATCCTTGATCAGGTTCCAGTCGATTATATGCGTGTCTTCTACGGCTATTTCAATGATGTCATAACCCATATTTTTTACCTTGGTAAGTAAATCGATGTTCTCCGTAGAAAAGGGAGAGACCCAGATAAATGTACTTGCTCCGAATAACATGGTCTTGTTTTTTGGGTGAATAGGATAACAGATGTTCACAAGCACATCTGGATATGCCAATAACCATGGGCGATGCCCATGGTTAAGATATGAAAGCTGGCTGGACTTATGCCCTGCAATGCGATCAGTCGAATGTTGGCACGTTTACACGGATACCACCATTCATTGCCGACTCATGCGCACAAATTCCTGCACAGGTATAGTTCGCCGCCAAAGCTGCGTCTACCGCAGAATCACGTCCTTCAACAATAGCCGCTACAAATTCCTGTACAAGGTGCGGATGCGAACCGCCGTGACCAGCGCCCTGCAAGAAGGAAACGTGGTTTGGGTCATCAATTTTTTCGCGTTTCGTAAAATGTTTGATCGGCTCGATCAACAATTCATCCGTATCCGGCACATCAATACGAACGGCATTTTCGCCACCGTCAAAAATCACGTGACTTTCGTCCTGCAACTGCTCCCACTCAAATGACATTTTTGTACCGTACACGTCATAACTTTCGCGGTACTGACGAACCACATCAAATAATGAACGTGTTGCCTCTGCCACAACATCAGAGTTTTTCAGCGTGAAAGTTGCCGTTTCTACTGCGAAAGGAGAACCGTAACGGCTCGCAAGGTCTTCTGAAAGACGGCCCGATCCGTGGCATACCACTGTTTCTGCTTTGGTGTTGTTAATTTTCAAAAGCGGAGAAATTGCGTGGGTTCCGTTCAACATCGGCGGATAACCTTTCCAGTATTCCCCCCATCCTTCCATGCTCATATCCTGAATGTGCGAACCGCGAACAAATTGGATTCTTCCTAATTCTCCGTTTTGCGCAAGCTTCAATCCGTAAAGGAATTCACGTGTGTACAACGCCGTTTCCATCATCATATACACTTTATTAACCCTGCGTTTGGCTTCAACGATAGCGGTACAATCTTCCACAGTCATAGCCATAGGGATTGTACAAGCCGTATGTTTTCCACCGTTAAGAGATGCCAGGGTCATTTTCGCGTGCTCGGGAACGGGCGTTACAATATGGATTGCATCTACATCCGCTCTTTTGGGGATGTCTTCGAAATGTTCAAAAACTAAATCTTTGTCCAGATTAAATTTAGCCGTTAGCTCATCACGGGTTTCTTTGCTGCGTGTGCAAATACCCACAGCTTTAATATTCGGGTGACTTTGATAAATCGGGATAAATTCTTTTCCAAAACCCATTCCCACGATAACGACTGTGATTTGTTTCTGACTCATAATGATATGCTTTTTTGGTTTGATAATCAGCGGGCGATGCCCGCTGCTAAGATATTGCGCCCTTTCAGGGCTGTTTGTTAAGAGAATTTTATTTGCCTGCTGCCCATTTTACGGAATTCCGCAGAATGGTTTTGTATGGTTCGATGGTATGTGACTCGGCGTCGTGGCCCAGCGCTATGCCTACGATTCTTCCTTTTGGATATTTTACGATGAAAATACTTGGGAATACCTTGTCGGAATCCGCTGCCTTGGCTGTTGCCAATACCTCAATCGGAGTCGCTGATGGTGCTGCGATATAATAGTACAGCTCATCTTTCAGACCGAATGTAGCCGGAACACCTTTGGTCACCGGGTGTTTTGCAGCGGTCAGGCTTACATCAAACGGGCCGTATTTGTTATGCCCTTTTGAGCCACCGCCTACCAGTTTTTGGTTGTATTCGGGCCAGTCGTTCCAGTTGTACCACAGAGCCGGATGTGCAAGAACCAGTCCTTTACCCGAATCAACAAATGCGAAAATTGCCTTGCGGGTTGCGTCATCACCGATTGGCTGGTTATTGGCTAAATAAAGCACATCAATGTTGGCAAGTTTTGAGAGAATGGCTGATGGGTCGCTGGTATATTCCACCGAAGCCAAACCATCCTTCTGAAGCGTAGCCACATCCTCCTGCTTGTACCAGCGATCGAAATCGTGCGAGGAGCCACCGCCTACGAGCAGCACCCGGATGGCTTTCTTCTTTTTCGGATCGGCAGCATTGCTCTCAGCATATCCGATGCCGAATACCAGCAGAAGCAAAAGCGTGAGGCCTGTTTTAAAAAGTGAATTGGTCATTTTTGATCTATTAAATTGAAAACTAGGTAGCTATCGTTATTTAGTCACACGCAGGATCCCGTTCATTCCGCGCCAGTGGCCAGGGAAAGTACACACATAGGGATAGTCGCCCGGCTCATTAGGCACCGTAAATTCCAGCGTTACGGTTTCTCCCGAATTTACCAGTTTGGTTGAATACAAAACTTCCGGGATTCTCGGAACATACTGTTTTTCTGCCGCTTTGGGATCCGACAACAGGTCATCTGCCGCTTTTCCTACTTTCTGCAAAGTACCCGGTTTCAGAATTAACATGTTATGCTGCATACCATCAGGGTTTTCCAGGTTGATAATTACCTTTTGTCCCGCTTTTACCTGAATCAGTTTTTTGTCGTACTGCATGATCTCTTTCTCTACTTTCAGGTCGATTACAAGCGCATTAGCAGATTTTGACGTGGTAGTCGCTGTTGTGGTTTTTACTTCGTCCGTCCTGTTGTTGTCCGGTCTGTTCAATTCCAGAGAAGCTTTTTGGAAATTTCCTTCAAAACCGAACCGTCCATTGTACGACCCCAGCTTATCATCACCTTCCACATCTTCTCCCGTGCGAACCGTATTGCTCAGCGGAGCTGCAAATAACATGTGCGCTTTGCCTTCCGCAGCAAGTTTACCGTCAATTTCAATGCTGATTTTTCCGCCCTGTGTCAAGCTTGCCACAACATCAAATTTCTCCGGAAGCGGTTCTGTTGTCGCCGCCTGGCTGATCGCACCATGCTGTTTAACAGCCATTACCAGTTTTCCATCCTGAATATACAAAGCATAACCACCCTCTTTTCCTCCTTGTCCGGCGATGAAACCTTTTAATTCTCTGTCTTTCGCCTTGGTTACACTGGCCTTAATCGTGATCTCTTTTCCCGTCACATCAGGAGGGAATTGCAACGTATTTCTTCTTCCCAATGGATAAACCTCCTTGCTTAAAGCAGCGGCAACCTGATCAGAAAATTTCGATCCGCCTTTTTGCTTTTCAGCAGCAGCCAGAAAACCTTTTTCATGGGTAACGGCAGCCGCCAGCAATGCTTTCGATAACCAGGCATCCTTCGCATTTTGTTCGTCCAGAGAAGCCTGGTATACCGCCGCACCAATTTTATCAGAAGCAGGATATTCAACCAATACCGCAAATGCGGCAAGGCGGGTATTCAAATTCAGGTCTTTCAGCAATTTCTGAATCGACTCAAAACTTTGCTCATTTCTTGGCAAAACACTGGCAGCCGCTTTTCTTACACCGGCAGCCGGATGAGAAAGTGCTTTACTTGCCGCCTGCAGCGCCTCTGCATTCGAACCATCGAGCAGACCTAGACCGTGTAACGTCCAAAGTGCATGCACAGCCGGACTGTTTAAACCTACTTCATCTACTTTTGGATTGCTTATAATTTTATACAGACCCGGAGCTACCGAAACATTTTTAGATTCTACCAATAAGCGCTGAGCCGTCATGCGCCAGAACATATTGTCATTTTCCAAAGCGGCTACCAAGCCTGGCAAGTCATTTTTAGAAAGTTTCAACGCGGGAGCTTTCTTGCCATTTTTATAAACAACACGATAAACACGACCATGATTTAAATCACGCATAGGGCTGCTGAATGCATTTCCCGGTCCGTGTGGCTGATCTTTGAAAGGCATAATAAACTCCGAAGGCGACTGAGCCGGAACGAAAACATTGTGCTGGATAATGAAGTTATACCAGTCGGCAATCCATACGGCACCATCAGGGCCAACTTCTGCCTGTACCGGACCAAACCATTCATCCGAACTTGCCATGAAATTCCATCCGTCTTTTTCTTTAAAACCTGCACCGTCCGGTTCGATGATAGCGTTGTGTACCAAACGAATGGTTGGTTCCGTCACGAATGCAACCCTGTTCCAGTATTCTTTTGGATAATTTCTTGCTGTGTAAAAGTGATGCCCGGCAGCGGAAGTAAACCCGCCAACAACGTCCACTTGTCTTAAATTCGGTGTCATCGTGTGTGCGTCATAGTGCCCATCGATTTTCTGCACCGACTGGATCGCCGGCTCCTCTCCACCAAGCGAGCGCTGAAGATATTTGGCTGGCATCGAATAAAACGCGCTGTGGGTGTTGTTTGCCGTAGAAAGGAAAACGTTCGCATCCTCTGAAAAACCTAATCCCCAGGTATTGTTATTACTCGTACCCAAATAAGCAAAGTCTTTTCCATCCGGTTTGAAATGGTAAACGCCCTGCGGGAAATTCAGCTTTTCACCGTTGATTGTTCCTCTGAAACCCGCGTAACCATTCACGCCCCAGATTTTGTTATCAAAACCATACTGCAAATTGGAAGGTCCGGCGTGCGTATCGTTTTTCCCCCAGCCCGTCATGATCACTTCACGGACATCCGCCACGTCGTCACCATTGGTGTCTTTCATAAAAACAAAATCAGGTGCCATCGAAACAATGATTCCTCCATTGGAGAAAACCATGCTCGTGGGAATATTCAGTTTGTCTGCAAAAACAGTGAACTTATCTGCCTTGCCGTCACCGTTGGTATCTTCACAAATTTTGATCCGGTCATTGGCCGCCCCGTCCGTTTCCTTGAACGTATTAGGATAATCCACCGATTCCACCACCCACAGACGGCCGCGTTCATCCCAGGCCATCGCGATTGGGTTGGTGATATCCGGTTCCTGTGCAAAAAGCTGTATTTCAAAATCCGCAGGAACCTGTGTCAGTTTATTTGATTCAGCAGGTGATAAAGCATCCTGCATTTTAGGCACAACGTGACGTTTTGTATATTTTGAGATCGTATCCGCATTGTAAATATCAGGATTTGGCATATTCAGCGCCGCAATATCCTTGTTCACCTGATCACCGATTGACCACAATACACCGTTTCTTACCAGGTCAAGAAATCCGGCGTTGGTCCAGGTTGCGTCGTCGTGACCGTAAGCAGTATAAAACACGCGGCCTTTGCCCTGATTTCTTACCCAGGTATAAGGTTCATGATGATCTCCTTCCACACGTTCGCCCAATACCGTTTTATCAGGATTAAGATTCTGGTGGACGTATGTTTCATCAAAGGTTTCAAAATCGGTTATACCCTTCATTACCGGATGATCAGGTTTCAGAATGGTATTTTTAAAAGTGCCGGCTTTATGAGAGGCAAATTGTCCGCCAATTGTCTTAATATACCAGGGTGAGTTTTTGAAACAACCAGTGGCCGAATGTAGCGGAATCAATCCTTTTCCACCTTCCACAAATGCCTTCATGGCACTTTCCTGAGCGGGAGATAATGAGTCGTGGTTCGCGTAAATGATCAACCCATCGTATTTACTTAAATTTTCAGGATTTAAATCTTTGAGATCAACGGTATAAGTCAGGTTAATACCACTGCGAAAAAGCTTGATCGCGAGCCAGGGAGCATATTTCCCCGAATCGTGGTGCTTGCTGTTATGGCCGAGGAAAAGTACCTCACCTCTTCTCCCTTTGTTTTTCAAACTTCCGGTTTTCGCTCCCGATGAACCCATTTTGTTATGGGCGCACCCTAAGGCAAACAATCCAATAAATAATACGCTGATGTACTTCCTCATTACTCCATTCATTTAATCTAAATTTGCATTAATAATTTTCTTTCTCCGGCTGGCCCTGAATGATATTGCAGTTTCGCTCTATTCTTTCCGGCTTAAAATCACTGGTTTATGATGAAATGTAATTTGTTCCTGACAATGGTTCAGGAACTTATTTTTCAGGAACGGACAAGAAAAATGCCCGTCCCTGAAAAGATTAATTTGTTATAACTGCACTTTTTCAACCGTTGTAAATACCATATCCTCAACGTCTTTGATTTTTACCCCGACACGGGCGTACACATAATTCTGAGCTGTTGCCAACGCCGGAACTGTGGTAACCAGACTGACCGCATTCAGGTCTTTGATGTCTGCTCCGTTCACGTCTATTACCGAGACATTAACCCCGCGGGAAACAAACTGAGAGGTATTTACGTAAAGTGAAACACGTTCAATGTCCTTTGCGTCAACACCTGTAATGATCTTGTCGAGTTTTAATGAAACCGAAACCTTGCTTTCTCCGCCACTGAACTTTGCATTGCGGATCATGTAGTAAGGCATTACTTCTAAATCCAGCTTTTGATTTCCGGCAACTTTTACAAACAGGGTATCCTTTGCAGTCGCATCTTTTATGATGGTTTTAAACGGGCCGTCTCCTTTCGGGAATACCAGCTTATAGTTGCCATCAAAAAGCAGAGCAGAATAGGCTCCTTCCTGGCTCACGGCCGCATCAATCGCCGCCAGTTTTCCAAAACCTGGTTGCCAAAGCTGAACTCTTACCTGAGCGAATTCCACACCCACCGGTTCGCCTTTGTAGACGATTTGCCCGGAGAGTTCCGATTTCGGAGCTGTATAATTATCCTTATCACAGGAAACAAACAGCGCGGACAACGCAAGCATGTATATCAAATGAAACTTCTTTTTCATAATATCGTATCGTTTGAAAGTGATGATCTAGTGATTTGGGTTTCTTACAATCTTGGGGTTGTTATTAACGATATCATCAGCGATATAAGAATAATAATTGCCCAACTGGAAGCGGTCAGAACCGGTAACCCGGCTTAACTTCGTCACTTTGTAAATCCACTTTCCGTTATTGGCAGAGCCCGGATCGTAAATTTTGTAAGACCACAAGCCCCATGGCTGCGTGTTTCTTTTCGTAGCCTTCCCAAGATCTGTTGAAAGTTCGCTCGCTGAAATCGCGTTCCCGTCCATAATCAGGTGGGCAATTCTCCACCGTTTCATGTCATACAGATAATGCCCTTCAAATGCCAGCTCAACCCGGCGTTCGTGCACGATACGGTCGAAAGTGATTTCCGATGGCGTAAGTGGCGTTACAAGACCCGCCCGTGCTCTGACCTGATTCATGTACAAAGCCGCATCAGCCGGATTTCCAAGCTCAAAAGCAGCCTCAGCAGCATTCAAAAGCACTTCTGCATAACGGTAACGCACGAACCAGACTTCGCTCTGAACCCCGCGCTGTCCCGATCCGACAACCGGGTCAAGATACTTACGGATATAAAATCCGCTTTGTGCAGTAAATTCAAAACCATCAATCGGGCCATCAAACCCTACTACCTGCTCAGGTACTGTTTTACCTGGTAGCGTTTTCTGTCCGCCGCGGTCATCTCCACTGATAATACTTCCGTTGGCAAGTTGAAAACCAGCCCAGATATCAACCGGACGTCCTTTGAATGATGTCCCGGGCAACAACACCGTGCCACCCAGACGGGCATCACGACCTGCAAAAATATCCACCTGATTGTTGTAATAAACCGGAGCTCCCGAACCATTTACCGTTGGTATTGGCGCAAAGGTATTATCCAGTTTTTCAAATGCCTCAACGAAATTAAGCGATGGATTAATACGACCGCCTTCCTCTTCCTCAGCACCATAACGAGGCTGATTAGAGATGGTAAACCCGTGTACTTTTCCACTTTTCAGTTTAAAATCATCTGCAAAAATGACTTCTGAATTGTTCGCCTTGTCATAGAAAATACTTGAAAAGTTTTCAGATAAATCCGGCTTTTTCGTGTAAAGTGCATAAGCACCAGCTCCTCCGCTGATAATTTCCTTTGCCGCTGCAAGCGCTTTGGTGTAATAACCCGTTGCCATGGTGGCCGGAATACCAACTTCTCCGCCAGTCAATGCCACTTGAGGTGTATTGACGCCGTATTTTGCAATCGAGCCTGCGTAAAGTGCAGCACGTGCCTGCATGGCCAGTACAGCCGCTTTGGTTACACGCGATTTTTCTCCTGCATTGACCGGAAGTTTGGCTTTTATTTCCTCAGCCTCCTTGATAATAAAATCATATATCTCTGATTCCTTCGCTCTCGGATGGCGCAGATAACTAGGATCTCCGCTAAAATCATAAGTCAATGGTTCCAGAATCAGCGGAACACCGCCCATGCGTTTTACCAATTCAAAATAGTAGGATGCCCGTAGGAACCTGGCTTCTGCCAGAAAGCGGTCTTTTACTTCCGCGTTCAGTTTATCGGCAGCCGTACATTTCTCAATGAACAAATTAATGTCACGAATGTATCCGTAATCCCAGGTAGCCCATGAGCCCGTTCCCCAGCCGCTATTCTGAAATTCACCATAACTGCCTGCGTTTGAGAAAAAGGCCTCATTGAAGCCAGCCAGTGCAGCCCAGTCTTTAACCGAAGCAATGTCGTAATAACGGTTGTACAAGTTCCCGATCAGCGACAATACCTGTCCCTCGTCGGTCCAAACCTGCTCATCAGAAAGAAGACTTGTCGGCGGACGGTTCAGGAACTTATCGTCATCACAACCCACGCTTAACGTGAGCATAACCGTCAGTATACTATAAAATATTTTTTTCATCGTCAGTTCTGATATTTTTATATTGACAAACTAATACCAACGTTAACAAACTTGTTCTGAGGATATTGCAAACCATTTCCGTCAGCAATTTCCGGATCTATCCCAAACTCTTTCATGTTATCGATCGAGAAGAGGTTATATCCGTTGATGTACACTCTGGCACGCTGAATTTTCAGTTTTTCCAATACCGATTTCGGTAGTGAATACCCAATTTCAAGTGTTCTGGCACGGATATACTTCACATTATGCAGCCAGAAAGTCGAGTTTCTGTTGTAGTTGCTATGCCCGCCATTGTTGTAACGTAACGCAGGATATTTACCCGGAATCCATTCGCTGTTCAGATCAAAAGGATCTTTGCGGCGCCATCTGTCAAGGAACATTTTGTTTAACGCGCCATCATTCTGATAGGCCCATCTTTGTTCCCAATCCTGGTTCCAGGAATAAAGTCCCCCACCAGAAAAGTCAGCGTTAACCGAGAAACCTTTCCAGGTTGCAGACAGGTTCAGACCAAAATTGATGTTTGGCTGTCCGGCCACAGTATACCCGATCGGTCTCACGTCAGCATCGCTAATTACTTTATCGCCATTGATATCCTTGTAAATCAAGTCTCCCGGAAGTAAAGTTCTGTTGCCCTGGCCGTCAATACTAACCGGATATTCATTGATCTGCTGCTGCGACTGGAACTGACCGATCGCCTCATATCCCCAGAAAATATCTTTGTAACGGCCCTCACCCGAAGCTCTGTACTGGTCAAGCGAATTGTTGAAGATCGGTTTGTAAGAAGAAACGAATTTACTTCTTGAAAAAGAAAAATTACCTCCGATCGAATAACTTACATCACCAGATTTTCCGTTGTAAGACAGTGCACCTTCCCAGCCTCTTTGTGAATCGCTGTTTACGTTTTCGTCAGGAAGATTGTACCCCAATTCACTTGGCACGAGAATATCATATTTCCGTCCGCGAAGACCTGTTCTCAATCGCTTGAAGTAGTCGAAAGATCCGGATAGTTTTGTTCCGAAAAAGGAGAAATCTGCTCCAACATCCGTGATTTTACTTTTAAACCACGATATGTTGTTAATAATCTGCCCTTTGTTCACAGACGTTACCACAGCGTTTCCGCTTAAAATTGCATTTCCCTGATTGTAGTTGTAACCCGGCAGATAATCATAAGGTCCGATTCCGATATCATCATCTCCCAACACCCCATAAGAAGCTCTCACTTTAAGATCATCTAAAATGCTGTGGTCGCCTATCAGATTTTTGATAAAACCCTCTTCCGTTAGTCTCCATCCCGCAGAAGCTGATGGGAAATAACCTACACGTCTGTCGGGTGCAAATTTCCAGGATGCATCACGACGGGCTGAAAATTCAACATAATACTTGCTTCCATAGTCATAAGTCAGTCTACCGATATACCCTATACGTGCTTCCTGATCATCCTTATCTGAATAGGTATCCATATTGGCGAAGTACATCAATGGTAACACGTTGGTTGACGGTACGGAGTGTACCCATTGCTCCTGATCTCTCTGCTCCTGACGTTCGGCAACGAAAGTGGCACCGATGTTATTTTTACCAAATGTATTGTTGTAGTTCAATTGTCCCTGGTAAACGTTACGCATGATTTTACGCGTACGTCTTTCTCTCCACGGGTTTGTACTACCACCGGTTACTTTGTAAGAATCATCCGTAGGATTGTAAGTATATGCCTTGTACGTGTACTCATGACCATTCAAAACCTGATCAGCGATGTAGTACGAATACATACCCTTTGCAACCAGTCCTTTTATACCCGGTATTTTGTACTCAGCATTGATGTTGCTTTGTAAAACACGCCAGATGTTGGTCTGATAACCGCCCAGTTTCTTATTGTTATAAGCCCAGTTGGTTTCATTATGCTTTATATCGTTAAGATAATTCGGGTTGTCATTTGCGTAGGGACGTTCGAACGGGCGGTTTCTCAGGATAGCGAAACGTGGCAGCCAGTAATCGTCACTTCCCGGAATCCCCGGATTGTCTCTCGTTTCGATACGTCCGTTAATCTGCACACCGATTTTAAGATTATCCGTAATTTTCGCATCTACGTTACTCTGAATGTTATTTCTTTGAAATGTAAATTCACGCCCCAATACCGAATTCTGGAACATACGCGACGCGGAGATATAGTAGGTAATTTTATCAGAACCTCCGGTCATGTTTAAATTCACAGAGTAAAGCGGTGAATTCTTTTTAACAATAAAATCTTTCCAGTTGAAGGATTTATACCCCATCTCAGTACCGGCCTTATACTTTTCCAGCTCAGCCTGTGTGATAGCGGTTTTACCATACTGGTTCATTTCAGACTCTGCTTTGCCCAGCATCCACTGATAAGAATCGTTTACCACATCCGGGAAACGGGACCAGTTTTGCCAGCCAGTATAAGCATCCAGGTTTACTGTATTTTTCGTACCGTTTTTACCTCTTTTGGTTGTTACTACCACAACCCCGTTTGCTGCACGTACCCCGTAAATAGCCGCAGAAGCGTCTTTTAACACGGTAATACTCTCAATATCATTCGGCGAAATGTTGTTGAACTGACCTGCATCCTGCTGAATACCATCAATAACAAACAACGGATTTCCCATATTCCGGATCTGGATATTAGCACTTCCCCCCGGGCGTCCATCAGCCATACGAAAGGTTACCCCCGGAATTTTACCGGCCAACCCCGAACTTACTGTTGAACCTCCGTGCACCCGTTCCAGGTCTTTGCTAGTCACCGTAGAAATGGCACCTGTAAGCGATTCCTTCTTTTGTGTACCATAACCAACAACGACTACTTCTTCCAAAGCCTTGTCGTCAACTTTCAAGGTGATATCCAGATCGCTTTGTGCGCCGGTCACCAATATTTCCTGTGAAATGAATCCCACAAATGAAAAGATAAGCGTGGCATCACCATTTGGAACATTAAGCGCATATTTACCGGAAGCGTCGGATGAAGTCCCCGTCTGCGTGCCCTTTAATACAATACTAACTCCCGGAAGCGCAGCCCCCGTTGCGTCTTTCACCGTTCCTTTCAGTACACGGTCAGCCACTGCTGTATTAGTCGCAGCAGCTTGTTCGGAAACGATTTCAACAGCTTTTTCAGTCTGGTGATCCGGCTTGATAACAATCAGATCGTCAGATACTTTATAGCTCAGATTCAGTGGCCGGAGCAATTCATTTAACGTGCCGGAAAGCAGCTGATTATTAGCATGAAGGGAAACCTTACGTTCTGATTGGATAAGCCTGGAACTGAAGACAAATTTCACATTCGTCTGCTTTTCCAATTGCTTCAAAACTTTCTTGATATCCTGTCCTTCAATGTTAATCGTCACTTTCTGATTCAACGCTGACTGCGCGGTGCTTTTGTGAGCCCAGGAAAAACCCGCGAACACACAAGCAAAAAAACATTGAATGACTGTTATACGCATGAGTGCAAAAAGTAAGTCATCAATTGGTCGATTTTTTTTCATATTTTTGATCGGATTTGTTGGTTAATGTGATTTATTCAACACAATCCCCCCGTCTGTCCATTTTGTAATGGATAGTAATGTGCCTGGTAAGCTATTAAAATGGGGAGTACTCAGAGATCGGTCATGCGCTAACATGGCTGATCTTTTTTCGTTAATGAGGTAATACTTTACGCCATAGAAGATAAGTTTAGGTTCGAAAATTGTTTAACTGAAACTGCAAAGCTTTCAAGTTTTACCTGCATTTATTTACATCCCAATCCGGTTATCTTCACCTGATTATTCTGAATTTCGAACTGCGCATCCAGTGCATTGCATATCACCGACAGTTTTTCATGAATCGGCTGACCGATCAGAGTCGCATTCAAAGGACAATCTCCCATCAGGGATTCATTGTACATAATTTGTATGTTGTAAGCCTTTTCCAGTGTTTCAAATACTTCCGAGACCGGTGTTTCGTCAAACACAAATGCCTGCTTAGAAATATCTCTTTCACCTTCTGCAATTGTTACTTTTTCAACTGATCTGGTAAATGTGCCGGCCTCTCTTGAAAACGCCACTTTCTCCGTTGGGTTAAGAATAAAACCTTTTAGCTCACCCGAATTTACCTTATTATCCGTACCTGTTAATTCATCTACGGAGAAAACCGATACCTTGCCGGTTGTCACTTCTACCTTAATTTCCTTTCCGTTTTCCGGAGCATCGACAGAAAAACTGGTGCCCAGAACCTTTGTTGCCAGCCCGTAAGAATAAACCAGAAACGGCCTCTTTGCATCCTTGACAATTTCAAAAAAAGCTTTGCCCTTTAACACCGTTTCCCTTGTTTGGGCATTCATACTTTTCTCGTAACGCAAACTGCTTTCCGGCTCTAAAACCACCGAACTTCCATCCGGCAATAAAACCAGCATCGGTTTATCCGTATTGTTACTTCTTTCAATCAGATCCCGCGACACCCCGGCGATTTGAAAATCCTTACCATGTTCGCGCGCCGCCTGATTGACGTAATACCAGTAACTGAAAGACGTCATGCCAGCTATGAGTGCTGTGGAAGCCGCGATACGCGCCCATCTCCAACCTGATATAACCCTGCCGGGCTCAGGCTCAGTTTCTTCCTCGACGATCTCTTCGTCCTTAACCTCTTCTTCACCGCGTAAATGACGCTCTACCGCTTTCCACATCTTTTCACTTTGTTCGGACGTCGGCTGAGATTTTCCGGTGTCTTCCCCCATAAAAATAATATAGCGACGTGCCGATTCGACGGTTTCTTTTTTCCGTGGATTGTTTTGAAGAAACTGCCGCCAACGGATTTCGTTCTTTTCATCGGGTTTTCTGACCCAGGCAATAAAATCATCGTTTCGGATCAGTTCCGTGAGCGAGTACGGGTCATGCTTCATAGTGAATAGAATTCGGTCAATTGCTCTTTCAATAGTAAAGAGTGACGAATCCTGAAAATGACCTCTTCAAAATGTAATTATTTTTGAAAAAAGTTTTAAAAAATTACTAACAAGCACAAAATCAGCACTGAAACAAGGAAATGTTGGGGAGTTTGGCGGAAAGAAGTGATCGCCTTGTAGATTAGATTCCGGACAGACTTTTCGTTAATACCCATAATTCCGGCAATTTCTTCAACACTGAAATCGTCAAAATAACGCAGGGTGATTACTTCAATCTGTCTTTCGGGGAGTTGGGAAAGCACTTCCTGAATTCTTCGTGAAATCATCGAATTCGATTCATGCTGGATCAGCAGCGTTTCAGAGTTGGCATACGTATAGGGCATTTCCCAGTCGGGCAGCATCGTCAGCTCTTCTGTGATCGGAAATTTATCTGAAGCCACGTGAATTCTTCTTCTCAAAGCCCTGTAAAGGTAAAATTTTACAGAGGTGACATTTTCAGTAAGCGTTGACCGCAGCCGCCACACATCAATAAATACTTCCTGTACGGCATCTTCCACAATCGCGGAATTGCCGGACAACTTGCTTCCGTAATTATACAACGTACGGTGGTATCGTTCGAAAATGAGCGTATAAGCCTGCTCATCTCCGTTTCGTATACCCGTCCAGAGCTGCTGGTCCGTAAGTTCCAAAATGAAGGTTTCAGAAGTGGTCAATACTTGATAATTTTTCTAAGAAAGTATAAAGCTAATTATTTATACTTAAAATGATATTTCATTGCGAAAATAAAAATGGAAATCATTGATTACACAGGCTGTTACAGAAGAAAAAAAATTGTGTCTGCTATGAAATCGCATGAGTATTGAAGTCATAATACTGTCCAATCAGGCTCGGTTATCTTTTTCTATTTCCAGCGGTAATTTTGTATATTTGTTTAGATCACCAATAATTCAAAACAAAATGGATAGAATTATTTTAGAAGTAGATGACCGATCAGCAAAAAAGTGGAAGTATGCCTCACAAGATAAAAAAGAACGGCTTTCCAAAAGTATCGGACAATTGATCGATCGAAGTTTAGCCGCAGAAGACGATGATTTTTGGAATTTTATAGATAAGATCAGCAGTGAGGCCGAAGCAAATGGGTTAACTGAGGAGCGCCTGGCTATTTTGTTAAATGAAGAATAGGCCGAGGTTTGTCCTGGATACCAACGCATGGATAAGTATCGCTTTATTACCAAAATCGGTCAACAGCCAGGCATTGCGCAAAGCTGAGTGGATAGGTGAAATCGTATTTTCAAAAGAGACACTATCCGAGTTAAAGGATGTTTTGATCAGGACAAAATTTGACCGGTACTTGTCATTACCCAACCGCTTCGAATTTTTCGATCGCATAGAAGCCAGGTACACCGAGATTTTAGTAACAAGTAGCTTTGCAGATTGCAGAGATGCGAAAGACGACAAATTTCTGAATCTCGCAGTTGATGCGGGCGCCACAGCGATTATCAGCGGAGATAAAGATCTGCTTGTGCTGGATCCTTACAAGAACATTCGTATCGTGAACGCATCCGACTTTCTGAATTCATTTTAAAACAAAAAATCCGGAAAGCTTCCAAATTGAAAACTTCCGGATCGTATCGTTTTCAGGCGACTACAACACAAGGTCCCAGCCGTCGCGGTATTCTCTTTTTACAAACTGATTGGCAAGATCATAATTTGTCACCTTCATATTGGCAGCATCCCATTCCAGTTTTTTCCGTCCGTTGTATTTATCCACCGTTTTTAAAGCGGTCGGGTTGTCGCGAAGCATCCAGCTTCTCAACGCCAGGTTGCCGATCAGGATACTTTCCGTAAAAGGTGCTGCATATTCAAACGGCGAACTGGTCTGGCCTTTTCCATATCCTGCGATACAGGCATCGACCCAGTTCAGATAATGATCCTCGTTAGGAACCCTTTTTATCGTTTCAGGAACTTTCAGTGTCTCATTTTTCTTCAATGGAAGCAATCTTGGATTGGCACCATAACAGTCGGCCATCAGCTTTCCTTTTTTTCCGATAAAAAGAACACCACCGTCAGAATTACCAAACAATTCGCCGGGTTGGAGCTCTGCCGGAAGCTCCGGAAGAATCCCGCCGTCGTACCAGCTCACCTTGATATTTCCTTTGCCGTCATTCCTTGGATAATCCAAATGTATCGAAGTCGAAAAAGGAGTCCAGTCCGGATTATGATCCTTTTCTCTCAATGTAAAAGTCCAGGTGTTGGCCACGCTGCACTCTACTGAAACCGGATATAAAATGGGAAGAATCCTGTAAACCGGGTCCATGATATGACAGGCCATATCACCCAGCGCACCCGTTCCGTAAGGCCACCAGCCACGCCAGTTCCACGGAAGATAGGCTTTGTTATAGCCTACTTTTGGAGATGGACCTAGCCACAGATCAAAATCCAGTTCATTTGGAATCGGGTCCACATTGTCTGTCGGCACCGCTTGCGGCCAGACAGGCCGGTTAGTCCAGCAGATTACTTTATCTACTTTGCCGATCACGCCGGAATCATATATTTCTTTCATCCGGCGCACCCCGTTTCCTGAGCCCCCCTGATTTCCCATCTGGGTTATTACCTTGTATTTTTTAGCCGCCTGACCCAAAATCCGGGCTTCATAAATATCGTGTGTCAAAGGCTTTTGCGTGTACACGTGTTTACCCAGCTGCATGGCCGCCAGCGTAGCCACGGCATGTGTATTGTCGGGTGTAGAGATCGACACGGCGTCAATGCTCTTATCTTCCTTTTTCAGCATTTCCCGGAAATCCCGGTAATATTTTGCATTCGGAAACTTCTCCCTGGAAACAACGGCCTGCCGGTCGTCGACGTCACAAAGTGCGACGATATTTACATTCGGACTTTTTGCGAAACTTGCCAGATCACTTTTACCTTTCCCGCCTACCCCGATCCCGGCAATATTCAGCTTGTCGCTGGGCGCAACAAAACCTTTTCCTAATACATGTCTTGGAACAATAAAAAAGGCAGAAGCTGCCAGTGAAGATGTCTTAATAAATTCCCGTCTCGAGGAATCCTCATGCTTTTTTTGCTGATCTTTCATCGTGTGAAAAGTAACGTTTGGTTAAGGACAAAATGCTATGACCTTATTTATACGCCGAATCACATCAATAGTACTATTTCATTGCAGGTTATGACAAAATAAAAAAGCACAAAACCGGTTAGGGTCCTGTGCTTTTCCTATATGACGGTATTTTTACAACGCTTTCAGCTCATGCAGCAAAGCCTGCACCTGTTCCAGAGAAGTTGCCGGGAAGTTAGCAATGCGCAGCTGAGACGCTTTAAATTTGCCATAACCACTTCCGATAACCATACCTTTTTCTTTCACGGCTTTAATGATATCCGCAGAGGGTGCTTCGGTATTCGCCACAACAACGGTCTGCGAACGGTATTTCTTTTCGTTCACAAAAGGTGCGAAACCGCTGGTGTTTTCTATAAATTTATAGATCAGATCTGCCTTTTGTTCGGTTTCCTTGCGGATCGTTTTCACACCGATCTTATTGAAATCTTCGGCTACTTTGCCCAACAAATAAATCCCCATCACGTTCGGTGTGGCAGGTGTCTCGTTGTTTTGGGCATTTTTCCAAAGCGTCGGTAAATCATTATGTCCGCCGATCGAATATTGATTGCGGATGTATTCTGCTTTCTTAAGGCATTTTTCGTTGACAATCCAGACACCCAAACCAGCCGGTAAACCGAAGGCTTTCTGAACCGAGAAAAACGCGGTATCGATCAGACTAAAATCCAGCTCAGGATAAGGCGCTGATGAAACAATATCCACGGCGATAAACTTGTCCGGATACTTCTGTTTCAATTTATGAATTTCAGAAACGGGCATTTGCACGCCTGAACTCGTCTCATTATGCGTTGCACAAATCAATTCGGCATATTCAGGAACGACAACCTCCGATGCGCTGAAACCTTCGCCCATCGGTTTTTCCTGAATGTGCGCATACTTGCACAGTGCCTGTGAGTAATCATGAAATTTTTTGGAAAAAGAGCCATTCACCAAATGGAAACTTTCTAATTCCACACAGCTAAATAAAATACGTTCCCAGGCTTCCGAAGCCGATCCAAGAAAAAGAATGGCGTGCGAATCCGGAACATTTAAAAGTGTACGTACCTGATCAACCGTAAACTTATGCAAATCACGATATTGCTGGCTACGGTGTGATATTGAACCAAGCTGCCCGCTTACGAAAGTTTGTAAATGTTTTTCAAATGTCGGATAAAGCTGTGCGGGACCAGGGGTAAAAAAAGTTAGTGACATTTTTATGATGCTAGAAAGTGGGAGTCATTGGTTGTCAAGACTTATCATTTGTAGTCAATGATTGCCAGGGTTTGTCATTTTTAGTCTGTTATTGTCAACTGTCGCCAACCGGCTATACATGACAATGAATGACTAAAAATGACAACTCCCGACGCTCCTTGGCTATACTTATTAGTACAACATTCTGAAACGAATCGTACCTTCTACTTCTTTCAGTTCCTGAATAAATTCTTCAGTATAATTTTTAGCAATATCCACGATCACATAACCGATCTTTTCGTTTGTTTTAAGATACTGGCCGGTGATGTTGATATTGTTCTTCGCAAAAATATTGTTCAGCTTCGCAAGAACCCCCGGAACGTTTGCATGAATATGCAGCAACCGGTGAGAATCTTTAAGTTTCGGCAGCTGCACCTCAGGGAAATTAACACTTCCGTAAGAACTACCGTTGTTCATGAATTCAAGCAATTTGGAAGGCACAAAGTGTCCGATATTTTCCTGCGCTTCTTCCGTGCTTCCTCCGATATGCGGTGTCAGAATCACATTCGGCAAACCGCGTAATGCACTTTCAAAAACCTCGTCGTTCGTTTTGGGCTCTTTCGGGAATACATCCACACTCGCTCCGGCAACTTTTCCGCTTTTCACAGCGTCTGCCAGTGCCTCAATATCCACTACGTGACCGCGGGAAAGGTTCATGAAAATAACCCCATCCTTCATCAGATCAAACTCACGTTTTCCGATCAGGTTTGTATTTTCTTTACGCCCATCCACGTGCATGCTGATCACATCAGAAATGCTCAGAAGTTCTTCCAGCGTATTTACTTTCCGTGCATTTCCCAAGGAAAGTTTTTCGATCCCATCATAGAAATACACTTCCATACCCAAAGCCTCCGCTACAACAGAAAGCTGTGTACCGATGCTTCCGTACCCTACCATACCCAGCTTTTTGCCACGTACTTCAAAACTTCCGTTTGCAGATTTATCCCAAACACCGGCATGCATCTGGTTGCTTTTCGTCACGATATTACGGATCAACACGATCATTTCACCAATCGCAAGCTCAACAACAGAGCGCGTATTGCTATATGGCGCGTTAAATACCGCGATACCGCGTTCAGCAGCCGCTTCCAGGTCAATCTGGTTTGTTCCGATACAGAATGCACCAATCGCCATCAAGCGGTTTGCATTTTCAAGAACACGTTTGGTGATATTGGTTTTAGAACGGATACCAATGATAGAAACATCCTTGATGCGTTCGCAAAGCTCATCTTCATCCAGCGCGCCTTTCACGAACTCCACATTGAAACCTTGCTCTTCAAAAGCACGCAAGGCAACCGGGTGAACATTTTCCAGCAAAAGCACTTTAATTCTGCTTTTTGGATAAGACTGACTTCTGCTTAATTTATTGTCATATAAAAAGTCGTCAAAAGACGTAGCAATATGGTCCGCCACGGCTACAACCTTAGGACGCTCAACATTTTCTGTAAATGCGTAAAAGCGGTTCGCAAAACCTGCTTCCTTAATCTGATAATCAGTATATCCGTCACCAATTGCGTATACATCGCCTTCCAGTTTCAGCGATGCCAGCAATTTGATTTTCCCTCCGTCGGTCGACAAAACATTGTCCTGGTCAATACCGATGATATTCCCTTCCTCATCAAAACGGAATTCGTTGGCATAAACATGATCAGCTCTAAGGCCCAATTCCGTTACGATCGGAACAATGAATTCTTTAAAACCGCTGGAAACAATAAATATATAGTCCGCATTTTCAGTCAGGAATTGCCTGTTACGCAGGAACGAGTCAGAAACTTTTGTACGTAAAAGAGAAATCAATTCCTCAATGTTGGCACGGTTAGCTTTCAAAAGATCAATACGCTGACGAAGTCCTTCTGCAAAAGACATCTCGCCATTCATTCCCTTGTTTGTCAGGTCAACAATCTCCTGAACAATTTTTTCACGTTGAGGATGTCCTGTCAAGGCAATAGCAGCCAACTCGTCCAGACCTTCTACTTTAGTAAAGGTGCTGTCAAAATCAATGATGATGTGCGGGGGATTGAGTGTTAATGTCGGCATGAAGCGGGAGATAACTGAAAAAGTATCAAATTAAAATGTAAACGTTCGAACGGTATATTTTTGGTTGAATTCCCAATTTTTCCACAAAATTACGAATCTGTTTTCTATGACCCTAAAAAAATGTGCATCTGACGCTTTTTAATATTTTTTATGATCTATAAAAAAGGAAAAAATCCGCTTTTCGGGTTAAATATGGATGAAATTTACTTGAAAAGGATCACAAAAAAATAATATTTCCTTGTCATAATATATATGGATCTACAACCAAATCTGTAACAACTATTTGTGCCCAAGAAATTCCAAAGCGCGTGACTCCGACCAATAAATTCCTCCGGAAGACTCAGATGGCCTGAAACCGCAATGCCCTCCGGAGCCGGTAATTTCTAAAAACACATGGTCCAGATCGGCAATAATGCCCTCAGGCAAGCTATACGACGGTACAATCGGATCATTCACTGCATTGACGATCAAAGTCGGGATGGCAATATTTTTCACAAAATGCATCGAACTGCATGATTCATAATAGTGGTCGGCACTTGTGAAGCCATGAAGCGGCGCTGTAAAAATGTGGTCAAAATCGTATAGGGTATTGACAAACTTAAAGTCGGCAGGATTGATATCACCCGGAAAATGCTGCGCTTTTTTGTCAACCTTGGGTTTAAGCGTTCTTAGAAACCGCGACTGATAAACCCGGTTTTCCAGCTTGATAATGGCCAGACTGCACGCTTTCAAATCCATGGGAACGCTAAAAACAACGGATTTCTCGATATTGGTGCTAATTTCCTGACCTTGTTCACCCAGATATTTAAGCGTCAGATTTCCACCCAGACTAAACCCCATCAGCTGGATTTTATCATATCCCTTTTGAATGGCATGCTGGATCACCGCTGCCAGATCCTCTGTTGCGCCGCTATGATAAAACCGGGAAGTCTTGTTCATTTCTCCACTGCAGCTGCGGAAGTTCCAGGCCAGGCAGTCATAACCTGCAACATTAAGCACCCGAACCATCCCTAAAATATATTGCCGGGAGCTGTCTCCTTCAAGTCCGTGAGAAAGAATGACCAGCTTATTTTTACCCACGGGGTCGTTGGCTTTTTTATCAGCGGGAGACCAATCCAGATCCAGGAAATCATTATCAGGTGTAAAAATTCGCTCCCTCGTATACTTTACATCTTTTATAACCCTAAATAACGCCGGATATATCGTTTGCAAATGGCCATTAGGAAGCCAAAAAGGAGGAATGTGGGCAAAATTTCTATTTACAGGCATGCATTTGCGCGGATAACTTAACAGGAAAACAAATTAACGATGTAAATGTTTGCTCATTGCAAAAAAAATTCACTCCCTATATTAAAACACAAAAGTACACCAGAGGTAAACTGAGGGCCATTTTAAATACTCTACTACTTCTATCGGCAATAATTAATTTTTACTTTTTCTAAATAAAAAAATTCTTTTCTCTTGTATATCCGGAAGACGTTCGTATCTTTGGTCTTCAAAATATATAAGAACAATACTAATGGCAGAAGGTACAGTTAAATTTTTCAATGATTCCAAAGGATTTGGTTTCATTTCTCCATCTAATGGAGACCAAGACATTTTCGTTCACGTTTCAGGTCTTCAGGACGATATCCGTGAAAATGACAAAGTGTCTTACGAAGTAGAAAATGGCAAAAAAGGTCTAAATGCAGTTAACGTAAAAGTTATCTAATTTTAATCATAATATCATTTGGAAAGCCTGTTACCGAGTAACGGGCTTTTTTTGTGCCTTACTATTTCTGTTTATTCAAATCTTCAAAAGCTTTCTGAATTTCAGGATTCGACGGTTCGCTTCTCATTAATTTTCTCCGCGCCGCCACATCCGGCATCCATTTGTAAATCCAGGAAAAGCCTGCTTTTCCGTAATAATACAGCTGTGACTGGTAAACCGGATCCAGCAGGGCATTATCCAGGCTCACAAATTCGTAATTTTTATTCTTCAGCTCGTCAACAATCCGTGGCAGATAATCTGCATTCAGGCTGTTGTCATGACAGAGATAAATCTGCCGGATCGGTCTATTGTAGATTGAAACGGAAAGACTATCGAAATGTGAAAACAATTTCAGGGTAAGATTAACATACTGATCACCAATCCATTCCGCTCTTTTGCGATCATTTTCAGCCAGCGCTTTGTCGTACAAAATGGCATGCAGCCAATCTTCACTTTCGACCGTGAATGGTGTTGAGATATAATTTTTCTCCTTTAGAAATTTCTGCGCAGTTAGTTGTTCCAGACTATCATTCCCGGCTCCATTGTACGGAAATCTGAAATATCTCGACTCCTTATTAAATTCTTTCAGAAACGATTTCGTCAGCACCTCACCTTTAATAACATCTTCTTTAAAGGCTTCCAACCCGACCTCCGCATAATTCTTATGGGCAAATCCATGATTTCCCGCGGTCACGTAACTTTTAGACAACCAGCTTTTGAGCAGATTCCTGTTCTTTTCTAGTGCTGTTGTCTGTTCCAGATTACCCTCATTGATAAAAATGGCAACCGGGATTTGAAGAGAATCTAATTTTTGCTGCAACGGGGATGAAAAATTTTGCAGCTGGTAAAGCCTGGTGTTCGGAACGTCGTCAATGGTTACCGAAACCGAGCGCTGTGCATTCGCAAAGTTGGCCAAAGCACAGGAAATAAACAGCAGGAATACTTTCTTCATAAAATGGCTAATGGTCTTTAGTATAATCGAAATTACAAAAAACTACCAGATATTTTGCGAAACAAAGAACGTGTCAGATTTAAAAAATGATAAATCTGACACGCGTTCAGCGCTTATTTTATCGCAAGCTCCTTTTGAAGCCACATATCATCCCAGCTCCTTCCTGCCATTTTGTGGATATTTTCACGCTCCTGATTTTGGACATGATATGTTTTTCGTACGGCATAACCCTCGGATCGTTGGCTGCCAGAAGTTCACACAAATAAGGTAGCTGACTATTATCAAGACTCATAATGTACTCCATATCCAGGTTATTGGCATAATTAGGATTATACCAGGTTATGAGCCGGTCCCAGTCGACCAAACCGTATGACCCGATAACAAAATAAAGCACCCATGTATTTTGCCGTAACAAATACCAGTTTGTCTTTAACCGGTAAATTTTAAGCAAGGTAAGATAAAGGCCAATTCCGGTCAGCAACATCCCAATAAATACCCAGATCCGCTTATAGGTTAAACCAAATGAGTCAATATACAGGATATTTTTATAACAGGTGAAGAGGATTAATATACCATTCAGTGCAATCCAGAGTGACGCCAGTCTGACTAACTTTTCCTTTCTCCCATAGAAATTCTGGTTTGCCCGGAAATAGTACATAATCAATAAAATGGCGACGACCAAACTGATTACCAAAGTCTCAAATCCCTGATGTACCTGTTGTGAAAAATCAGCAGCAGAATGATTCAGCGTTGGCACAAAGATCTGTATAACGTTGAAAGCCAGAAACAGGATGATCAGGGCATTGAGCATGATGAACATAATGACTGCCTGTTTATTTTCATAAAAAAGCCCTAATGGTGTTCCTGATTGTCTTTTCACACGAATTCTGGAAAGAACGTCAGGCTGTTTTACATCCCATTCTGTTAATTTGTCAATGCCATATGAAAAAAATAGCGGGCAAATAATAATAGCTCCAAAACCCATGTAGGCAATCAATCCGAAGTTAAACTCCCATTCAGGAAAGGAAATTTCCAGGAGAAAATCAGGATTTGATGCACCGTATAACATATAAAAAATAACGGTGACAGAAACCGGGGCGACATACAGAGGCATTTTTTTGAATGAAAAAAGCGAGTGATGCGGTTTTAACAGCATTTCCTGCGCAAATTTTAATCCACTCATTATGGCCTGTAAAAAGCTGAACAAAAAACTACCGATTATCCCGTTAACAAAAGCTACCCACAAACTGCTCCGGGTTGCAAACACGAATCCGGCAAGGATTACGAATGAAATATTATAAACGAAAACATCGCTCCATCTCGCATGTAATGCCGTTCCGATCGCAATGATCAAATGCCCGGTTGCTGCCAACAACCAGAATTTTTCCTTTAACAGGCCATGATACCATGTTACAACGGCAACCATTAACAAAGAAAATACGAGCGCGTTAACGCCGGTTTCGTTTTCATAAAACAAATAAGTGTGAGCGGCTGTCATCGCAAACCAGAGGAGACAAGTACGAATTTTGATCATAATTTCAATATTTTAAAAGTACTTTGAGTTACAAAGTAAATAGATTTGAAATTAGAAAGACAAGAAAACAGCCAAATATTTTTCTGCTTACAATAAAAAAGCGGATAACCCTGACAGGCCATCCGCTTTCAACAATAAGTTAAACTTTTTTCTACCGTGCTACCTCAATCTTGAACTTTTTACCTTTCATTTTTTCTTCCGAAATCAGGCTGAGCATGGCTTTCACCTTATTCTTTCTGACGGCGGCAAAGGAGATATTGTCTTTAACCTCGATCAATCCAAGATCCTGTTTTTCAAGCTTCCCCTTTTGCAACAAGAAACCGACAATATCCATTTTGTTCAATTTGTTCTTTTTCCCGCCGCTGATATAAATGGTTGTCCATTCGGATGGAGCAGGTAAAGTCAACTTGCCGGGCAGATCAAGAACCGGAGGTTTTCTTTCTATATAATTTGGTAAACTTTCATCGGAATTCAACAAAATATAAGCCGTCCCTTCGGATAACATTCGTGCTGTACGACCGTTGCGGTGTGTAAATTCGTCACCTTTCATCGGAAGTTCAAAATGAATAACATGCTTCATATCAGGAATATCCAGACCGCGCGCTGCTAAATCCGTTGCCGCCAGATACAAAACAGATCCATTCCGAAAACGAATTAAAGTACGCTCCCGATCTTCCTGTTCAAGCTTACCGTGAAAGTAAGCACAGTCGATACCCTCCTCTTTTAAAATACTGCTTAATCTTTCGACAGATTCCCGTTGATTGCAGAAAATCAAGGTTGATTCCGGACCCAGAAAGCTGAGTAACTGAACAAGTTTCTCGGTTTTGTCCTTTTTTTCCGACAAAACCATTTTCACTGTCAGGCCACTATTTTGCTTCTTGTTTTCAATAAAATCCAGTTCTACCGGATTTTTCACCCTTGTAAATGCCGGTACTTTTGTCCCTGCCGTAGCCGAGACAAGGATTGTTTTTTTCAACGCACGGAGATTGCCCATAATCTCCGCCATTTCATCCTGAAAACCAAGCTCTAAGGACTTGTCAAATTCGTCAAGAATCAGCGTGTTAATCTTTCTGGTTGTAAAAGTTTTACGGAAAATATGATCCATAAGCCGGCCCGGTGTTCCGATCAAAAGTGCAGGCGCCTCACTCAGGCTTCTGATTTCCGTCTGCATATCGTGGCCGCCATAACAACAGGTCACTTTAAAACCCGTTGACATTTTCCGCCAAACCTGCTCAATTTGCAAAGCCAGCTCCCTAGTCGGTACAATCACGATGCACTGAACGTCCGCAACATCCTTTTGTAAAATAGATAAAAGCGGCAGCAAAAATGCCAGCGTTTTACCCGAACCCGTTGGCGATAACAACAGTATTTCTGAATTTTCCTGAATCGCAGTATTTGCTTGCAACTGCATCTCATTTAACGCAGCAATTCCCAGCCCTGAAAGGGTGGTCTCTAAATTTTCCTGATTTGACATATGACAAAGGTACTCTGTTCCGTGACGAAATCCGTGCACAGTGAATTATTTGATCTTTATTGTCCCCTGAAAGCGTTTTGGCTGGTTGTACAGGACCAATCCGAGCAATTTCCATTGATGGTCACCGGATACATCATAGTGGATCACACCGTTAGTTAAATAGGTGTCGGTGCGCCCGGGCGCCCATTCATGCCCAATCACCGTTCCTGATTTCAACACCTTTCCAGACAATTGCGCATTCGTAAGAGAATCCCTGTTATAAACATACATCAGGTTCAGATTATAGGAGAGTGATTTTTCCAGATTCTCCGTACCAACCACCTCATTCATCTTCAATTGACTCCCCTGACTTTGATTATTGATAACAGCACTTCGCATAAAAGACAAAATGCCAACGATAAATATGACCGTAGAAAGCATTCCGAGGTTTTTCAAAATCAATTTCAATACGCTGAACACAATCAGCAGGAACCAGACAAGCATTCCCAAATTCAGCAAAGACCAGAAGAGGTAAATCATATGTATATTTTAAGTTAATAAAAATAGAAAAGCAGCCAGAGTCCAGCTGCTTTTCTATTTCAATTTGTAATATCTATAACGCGGCTATTGCGGGATTCTGTCCCTGCCCTGCCGCTCAAACATCCATTGCGGGTATTCCGTGTTTAACAAACTGACTTCGTACAACTGAGCGAGATCAGATTGAGACAATGAAATGGTTGTTGCAGCGATATTTTCTTTCAGCTGTTCCGGTTTTTTAGCGCCGATGATCAGACTCGTAACACTTTTTTGGTTCAATACCCAGGCCAGCGCGATCTGGGCGACTGATACACCATGTGCCTCAGCAATCGGCTGAATCACCTCAATAATATCGTATGCCTTTTCCTTGTCGATCGGGGGAAAGTCGAAACTATCGCGACGGTTATCACCGGAGGTTTTATTATTTCTTGTGTATTTCCCCGAAAGAAAACCACCCGCCAACGGGCTCCATGGCATTAAAGCAAGGTTTTGATCTTCCATCATCGGAATCAACTCGCGTTCGAGCTCACGGCCGGCGATGGAATAATAATGCTGGCAAGCCACAAATTTGGTCCATCCGTTTTTTTCGGCAATCCCGTTCGCCTTCATGATCTGCCAAGCCGCGTGGTTGCTCACACCCAGGTAACGTACTTTACCGGAACGAACGATATCTTCCAGACCCCGCATCGTTTCTTCAAGCGACGTGTAGGCATCCACGCCGTGAATATAAAATAAATCAATATGATCGGTACCCAGCCTGCGCAAACTGTCCTCAACCGAGTCCATGATGTGCAGCCTTGATAAACCGATCTGGTTCGCGCCCGGAGCCATTCTGCCTCTTGCCTTGGTGGCAACAACGACCTCGCTCCTGCTGATCCCCAAATCCTTAAAAGCTTTTCCGAGTATTTCCTCAGATTTCCCGTAAGAATAGACGTTTGCGGTATCAAAGAAATTAATTCCGCTATCAAAAGCTGTCTTGATTAAAGCATTACCATCTTCCTGCTGAAGCTTTCCAATCGCCTCCCAATATCCATCTCCACCGAATGTCATCGTGCCAAAACAAAGTTCCGAAACCAGGACACCCGTATTTCCTAAAAACTTATACTTCATAAAATAGTCTGTTTTTAATGAATACTATAACCGTCCTTAAAAGTAAGGTTTATTTCAGCAGGGCGACATTATTATTCGAACAAATCTTCCGACCTGTCCAACATCAGAATAGAGCCCTGTGGAACGATGACGTATTTTTCGCCATCATATTCCAGATCAATTGCGTTTCTCTGAAGATAAATCGCAATATCCCCTTCCTTGGCCTGTAATGGCATATATTTCAACTTCTCCTCCGTTTCTTTCCAAGACTCATCCTCCGACGCAGAAGGAATTGGATAACCCGGTCCCACTTTGATGACATAACCGCTTTGCACCTGTTCCTTTTCGGTGATGGTCGGCGGCAAATATAGGCCGGTGGTCGTACGGTCCGTAGGACTTTTCGGTTTTATCAAAACACGATCTCCCACGATAATCAATCTTCTTAGTCGGTTGTCAGCTGTAACTTCGTACATATATAAATCTGTCGCGGTGCGACGTTATGGATAATTTTGTAAAATCTTATCTAAAAAATGATACTCACCGATTTCCCTGTCAGGTTGGCAGAAATCAGGATATGGAAAATCTGTATTTTCAAATGGTCTATTGAAAATCTGACATCGTACACCAGTCCGGAACTAGAACTGGAAGTAAATAAACTGATTTGACGTAACCACGCCCAGAAAATAAACCAGGAAGGAAAGTGTGATGAAAAGCAGGAAAAATACCACAGTGTTTTTCGTCGGGATATTCTGACAATAATGTTCTTTAACCAAAAGGAACAAAATAAGAAAAACGCAAAACCACATTTCGACCAGGTTAAACGGCGTTTCGATCCGGTCGCTTAAAGAAAGGGTTACAATTTTACTTAAAATAACCATTGAGTTCCCAATGGAATTTCTGAAAAATATCCATGCCAATCCTACCAAAATGAAGGTTACGACAACGCCTCCTGCTTTGACAAAGGCATTATCCGGCCACGAAAACCCTGCCTTTTTCAACCATTTATCACGTAACGAGGCGGTCACCTGGTACGTCCCATGAAGAGCGCCCCAAACAACAAAATGCCAGCTCGCACCATGCCATAAACCACTCACAAGAAATACGATAAACTGGTTGCGATATTTGTTGAATTCTCCATTGCGATTACCGCCCAATGGGATATACAGATAATCACGAAACCAGGTAGATAACGAGATATGCCAGCGTCCCCAGAATTCAGCGACCGATTTTGACTCATACGGAGACCGGAAGTTATCCATTAAGGTAAAACCCATCACACGCGCCGCGCCAATGGCTATGTCGGAATAGCCCGAAAAATCGCAATAGATCTGAAAAGAATAAAAGACCGTGGCAGTAAGCAAAGTTAACCCATTGTGATCCGCAGGAGCCAGATAGGCATGATCCACAACCTGAGAAAGGCGGTCGGCAATCACGATTTTTTTAAAGAAACCAAATGCCATCTGCATCAGTCCCGACTTTACGTTTTCAAAGTCATACTTAAAATAGGAATGAAACTGGTAAAGCATATTCTGCGGGCGCTCGATCGGACCGGCTACCAGCTGTGGGTAAAACATCACATAAAGCGCATAAATACCAAAATTTCGCTCAGGCGCCTGGTTTCCACGATAGACCTCGATGGTATAACTCATGGCTTGAAATGTATGGAATGACAAACCGATCGGTAACAAAATGTGACCTGCGTTGTTCACCATCCAGGCAAGCACAGGCTGCGGAATAACCCTTTCCAGATGCGGGATCATTGGGCGCAACCCAATACTTCCGAGTAAATGGTTAAAGGAGTTTTCAAGAAAATCGTAATATTTGAAGAAGCAGAGAATACCGATATTCGAAATAAGACTGACGATCAGCAGGAGCTTTTTCTGTTTCTGATCTTTCGTCTGGGATATCCAGATCCCCGCATAATAGTCGATAACGATGGTCGCAAACAGGATTAAGATAAAAACCGGTTTGAAAACCATGTAAAAGTAGCAGCTCGCCGCCAGCAGCAGCATCCATCGTCCACGCCACGACAGGCAAAAATATGCCAGCGTAACCACTATAAAAAAGACAAGAAACTGTATTGAATTAAAAAGCATCAGTAACGAACGCGCATAGTGTTATTGAATAATTACTTTCTGGCCGGTCTGCAAAACTTTGGTACCATTTTTTGATACATTCCAGACACCAACTTTATATTCTCCGGCTCTGATCGTGCCCTTTGGACAAATCGCTCCCGTATTATTTAATGGAAATGAAAACAGATACAGGTTATTTTCCGATTCCAGGATGGCATAATTCCTTTCACCAGAAACCGTTTGAAAATCATGACCGATGTTCAGAACATCCGGCGACAACTCATTCAAAACAACCTTGGCCGTCGGCAATCCCGTCGAATCCGCCAGTGAAATTTTATCCTCATCTTTGTGAATAAGCGGCTTGGGCAAAGAATAAATACCCATTTTGTCCACCTTTAATAAGGTCGTTGCCAGCATGGTTTCAAAGGCACTGTTTTTAGTAGCACCCAAACCAACACCGTTTCTTTTCTGGTTAAAAGCAAAAGCCGTACGGGTCACACCGGTTTCTTCGACGATCGGCAAATAGTTAATAAAGGTCGAAGCCCACACACCGATGGAAACAAACAGCAATAATGCAAAAGTCAAAAGCTGGTTTCGGCCGGTGAATGTCTGCATTACGATAATGTAAATTACGGAAGTCATCACCGCAGGGTACATTTTATAAGTACTCCAAAGGATAATATGCGCGTCAAATCGGGTTCTGAAAACGACAACGAGGATCATACTGATCAACACATAGACCAACGTACCAAGCCAGAACGCGTTCCAGCGGCTGTTATCCTGTTGTACTTTCGGCAACTCTTTAAATCTTTTTGCAAGCGGATCCGGAATCCATTTCCCCCAGAAAGGCGACGTGGATAAGATACCGACAAGCCAGATCACAAAAATCACAAATAACCCAAGTCCGGCCAGTGTCGGGATGATCATTCGTTTGGCAAATGCAGCATTGGCAATGATGTCAAAATCTCCTCCAAGCATCGTGAAAAATGCAATGAAAGTACGGAATGGATATTGCAGGATATAGTCGAAAGCCTTGTCATTGCCCTGTACAAAATCAAATCCATGGAAATAAAGATAAATAGCAGCCGCACCAGAAATTGTCCACAAAACAGCATCACGCCAACGCACCTGAAACAGCAAAAGTACAAGTCCCGAAGGCCAGACCATCATCCCGTTACCCATGCTGAACGTGTCAATATAAGCCAGCAATAACGCCAGAAACAACGGAAATGCTCTTTGTTTGGCAAGGAAATACAAACTCGCAACGGATAACAAAATCACCATTTGGTACTGCAAAGACATGATGGTCATGAAAGTACCGGCGTAAGACTGAAAATTGAATATAAAGAAGGCGATTGGCACAACGAGCACCCATTTGCCGCCCTGACGCAGATAACTGTAAGCGATCAAGCCAAACAAAACGAGAACGCTCAGGTTTCCGCAAAAAGCAAGATCACGGAAATTAAGCTTATTCGTTAAAAAATATTGTCCCAAAACAATCAGACGCGCTGCCAGAACCCTGTGTTCGTTGTTCGGAAAAATGATGGTCTGCCATTTTTCTATCAGCGAAGGCGCTTCGATCCAGTTGATCAGGAAATAAGGAATATTTTCGACGTCATCGAACCAGGGAATATTGATGCTGTATTTTACACAGAAATAGTAAAATACGACGATCACAACCAGTGGCAATAACCCAAGGAAAAATCGAACAGGAAGCGGTATGTTTTTTTCCAGGCTATTCATGTTTATCAACCATAATGATAGCCTCTTTACCAAAATAACCCGCCATGCATTTATTCCACCAATGATCGCGGTTGACCGTGATATCGTCGAAATACAGGGATAAAGGCCTTGTCCTGATAGGCGGCAAATAAACGATCGGATCTTTTGAGTTCTGGATTAACGCATAACGCTCCTCCGTTTCTCTACTGAATGCGGCAGCTTTTCCTTTCAATAAGTCGGTGTAAATCATTTTCACATTGCTGCTCCGGAAAAACGAAAACGCAATAGAAATAACCAACAGGGAATACAATACGCCATAACGCAGAAACGATAGGGGAAACTGTCCTGTGTAGCGTTGGTGTAAATAGTGAAATATTACACCAACCACATAAAACCAGCCAATCAGGAAAAACAGATAAACACAATTTAAAGCACGTGCAGAAGGCTCAATGCCAATACCGTAATACGACGGGAATATTTGCGCAGATAATACCCCGATGTAAAGTAGCACCGCAAACCATACGGGCATTGAAAAATATTTCCGCGCTCCGACAGATATCTTGGAAAGCACGATAACCCATGCCAGAGAGAAAATCAGTAAAGGCGTTTTAAAAGTCCAGTCGAAGCTCAGCAAAGCCAGTTTTTTAAACGAAGAAACCACAGAAAAAACAATATTTCTGCTTAAAGGATTTCCATCCAGACGTGCCTGATTTCCGGGAGCGGTAAAAAAGATATAACTGGATACCGCCGCTACGATCAGCAAACTGACCATTAAACCGTCGATTTTTTTATGAAATACCAACTTGTAAAACCAAAGTGCTGCAATGAGTAAAAGGATAATCAGCAGGTTGGTTTCACTGCTTCCGATGATCGCAAAAACAAAGAAATTTGCCAGTATGGCAAGCAGCGGTTTTTTGGTATCCTGACGGTACCAATCCAAAACCACAGCCACCCACAAAAGCGTGAAAATATTGGGAACTGTGTAGGTAACAAACGAAGCCATCCAATAAAACCCTTCCACGATACTGGCCATTTTCAGGATATACAGGAAGAAAATCACCCCTGCAAAACCCAGATGGGCAATGCGTGACAGTGTTGGCGTTAAATGCCTGAACAGGTTATACAGTGCAAACAGCAGGCCGGTAAACAAAACCACCGGTATTACTTTAAACCCGGTAATAGAATGAAATAACAGCGGATTCGAGTGGTTCAGGAAGATACCGAAATACCGTCCGGTCCATCCTGAGTAATAAAAATTCATCGCTTCCAGCCAGCTGTATTTGAACACCGTATCGATATAACAGTAGTCGTCGGCGGGAGAAGGATGATTGAAATAGGAAAGTGCCAGCAAAGGCAAAAGCACGCTCAGTAAAAGCAGCGTGTTGATGTAGTTACCAACGGTTCTGTATTTCTTATAAAATCTATTCATTAACTGTTTTTTCAATAATGTAACGTGGACGGCCCTTTACTTCTTCGTAAATTTTGCCAATATACTCTCCTATCAAACCCAGGGCCATCATATTGGAACCGCTGAAAAAGGTAAGAGGCAGCATGGTTGACGTCCAGCCCGGAACAGTATGCCCGATTAAAAATGATAAAAAGATATAAGCCACGATCACCATCGCGACCATAAAATTGAAAAAGCCAAAATAAAGCACAAGCCGCATCGGAAAGGTAGAAAAGGATGTAATCCCGTTCCACGCAAAGAGCAACATTTTACTTAACGGATATTTGGTTTCGCCGGCTACACGTTCCAGACGGTTGTAAACAACCTTATCATTTCTGAAACCTACCAACGGAACAATGCCACGCAGAAACATATTGATCTCCTTGAAATTGCCCAGTTCCTGAAGAACCCGGCGGTCCATCAAACGGAAATCTGCGTGATTGAATACAACCGGAACGCCCATTTTCTGCATTAAAACATAAAATCCTTCTGCCGAAAACCGTTTGAACCAACTGTCAGAACTTCTGTCACCGCGCACACCGTACACCACCATAGCACCTTCCTGATGTTTTTCGATCATGGAAGTGATCGCATTGATATCGTCCTGCAAATCGGCATCAATGGTAATAAAGCAGTCAAAGTTATCTATATGTTTTTCAAGACCGGCCATGATAGCACTCTGGTGGCCAAAATTTCTTGAAAGTTTGACACCGATGATCGTGTCGTCCTGTTGGCATAAGTCTTCAATGATATCCCAGGTTTTATCCCGGCTTCCGTCATTGACAAAACAGATTTTGCTGTCCGCAGCAATAAGTCCCCGTTCTTTAATACCAGCGTAGTAGGTTTTGAGCGTCGAATAGGTAAGATTCAAAATCGCTTCCTCATTGTAACATGGTACTACTAAAAGCAGACGAGATGGATTCATGTTGTGTGGTTTGTTGACGCGACAAAAATAGTAGTAATAAGTTAATTAAGTAGTTTTCGGCTGTTTTTGAAAAATTCTTCCACTTTTTAGCTTTACATCGTTTCCAGTAAAACCATCACCGAGGCAGTGTTTTGTAAAGTAAAACCCCAATGCTTGCAAACACCATATTAGGCAGCCAAACCGCAAACAGCGTGCTTACCGTTCCAGCTTCCGCCACTCCTTTCGACAAGAGGAAAAACAGGATGTAAACGAAGGCAAGCATGAAACCGAGGGCAATCTGCCAGCCCACTCCGCGCCTGCTTTTACGCCCCGAAACGATTACCCCTATGGCCGTAAGGATCAGAATCGCAAAAGGCTGGGTAAAACGTACATATTTTTCAATCAGATAAACTTCAAGTCCATCCGCTCCCCGGCTTTTCAAAAGATCGATATACGCATTCAATTCGGGCAGCGTGAAGGTCTCATACAAATTGTAATTACTTTCAAAATCCTTCGGATATAAATTGATCGTAGTATCAATATCTTTGGGATAACTGATGGATTCACGCAGACTGTCGATGGTCCTTACCTGGATATTCTGAAGTGTCCATTTCTGCTTTTTAGGCTGCCAGACGATCTTATCCGCTGAAAGTTTCTGCAAAAGCTTGTTGCCTTTGATGGTTTCCATCGTGAACTTATTCCCGGTTTTTGTCGCATTATTATAACTTTCCAGATAGGCGTACACATCCGGTGCAATGGTGATATGCACGTCTCGCCCGCTGAAAGTAAATTCATTTTTCACATAAGCTTTTTCGAAGGTATTCCGGATTTTATTCGCTTTTGGAAGTATCCAGCCAACCTGAAGAAAAGTAATGCAGCCGAGTACGGTAGCACCGACCAGATAAGGCAGTAAAATTCTGCTGAAACTCATCCCACTGCTCAGCATGGCCACGATTTCAGTTCGGGCAGCGATCCTCGACGTGAAGAAAACCGTGGCAATAAATACCATCAGCGGACTGATATAATTGATCCAGTACGGTATCAGGTTAAGATAATAGTCAACCAGGATTTCGTTGATAGGCGCTTTCTTTTCAAGAAAATCATCCACCTTTTCTGTATAGTCGATCATACAAATGATCAGTACGATCACAAAGGCAACGAAGAAATAAGTAATCAGGAAATTCTTGATCAGATAACGATCCAATATTTTCAATCTCATGGCTGGGTAAGTCTCATCGGCGTTGTACTAATAAATTTTTGGAAACCTCAAGACTTATAAACAACGTATGGTTTTCATTAATCTGTACAGACGCTGACTTATCATATTCGTTAATTTCTGTTATTTCTATCAAACAGCCAAGTGTTATGCCGGCTCTGTCCAAATGCTGAAGAAACGAGGGCGCGTGGTCAAGCACACCCATCATCCGCACTTTTTCACCAATCTGAGCTTCGGTCAATATGAAATAATCCGGCTCGGTAAGGTTCCCTTTTGCATCAGGGATGGGGTCTCCGTGCGGGTCAAACCGCGGATGTCCCAGAAATGCATCGAGTCTTTCCACCAGATGATCCGACGGGATATGTTCAAGTTCTTCTGCAATGTCATGTACCTCATCCCAGCCGAAACCCAGTTTCTCAACCAAAAACACTTCCCATAACCGGTGTTTACGGATTACATTGATGGCAACTTTCTCACCAGCTTCCGTAAGTCTTACACCCTGATACTTCTTGTAATGTATCAATCCTTTCTCTGCGAGCTTGCGCAGCATATCCGTAACGGACGCAGCGCGGGTTGAAGTACTTTCCGCCAATGCGTTTGTACTCACCTCTAGCCCTTCACGCCCTGAAAGAGCGTGAATAATTTTCAAATAATTTTCTTCTGTGAAGGAGTTCTGCATCGTATGTTTATCCCAAAACCTCAATATTTCAGCAAAAGTACAATTTACTAATCGTATTTAAAAAAATTTAGATTAACCTAAAAATAGATTTAAAGTTTTACATATCTTTGTTTTCAATAAACCAAATTGTTTATTTTAGACATTCGAAAAATGTTTGACAATTTAATAGCCAAGGATTCATTGCTTAAAAATATCACGGACGACTCCAATAAGCTTGCTTCATTATCGGAAGTACATTCTTCAATCGAAGTGCCGGAAGGTGCTGGTTTTTGGAAAAAGTTAATGGCTTTCACTGGCCCGGGACTCATGGTTGCCGTCGGATACATCGATCCGGGCAACTGGGCTACTGATATTGAGGGGGGTTCCCGTTTTGGCTACACATTGCTGACCGTTATTCTGATCTCCAATTTGTTTGCCATGTTATTGCAGCACCTGGCGCTGAAACTGGGTATTGCCTCCGGGCGCGATCTTGCACAGGCCTGTCGTGATTACTACTCCCGCCCCGTTTCAATGGTATTGTGGGTGCTGTCAGAAATTGCCATCGCAGCGACAGACCTTGCCGAAGTGATCGGGTCGGCCATTGCGTTAAATTTATTATTCGGTCTGCCTTTGACCGTCGGAATTGTCTTTACTTCACTGGATGTACTGCTCGTTTTATATTTTCAGCAAAAAGGTTTCCGGATTATTGAAAGTATCGTGGCGGCACTGATGAGCATCATTTTGTTAAGTTTCCTATACGAAATGATCGTTTCGCAGCCATCACTTCCGGGTATTTTAACAGGACTTTTGCCAAAAACAGAAATCGTCACCAATCCCGGAATGCTTTACATCGCTATCGGTATCCTTGGCGCCACCGTGATGCCTCATAACTTATACCTGCATTCAAGTATCGTCCAGACCCGGAATTTCAAACGTGACGAAACAGGGAAAAGAAGCGCGATCAAGTTCGCAACCATTGACTCTACCCTGTCGCTCGGACTTGCCTTTTTTATCAATGCCTCCATTTTAATTCTTGCAGCTGCGGCCTTCCATCAAAATGGCCACAAAGAAGTCGCAGATATCACCGACGCCTACCACCTGCTTGACCCGGTTTTAGGGGTTAGCCTGGCCGGAATTTTCTTTGCACTGGCCTTATTGGCGTCCGGACAGAGCTCCACACTGACAGGAACACTCGCCGGGCAGATCGTTATGGAAGGATTTTTAAATATTCGTCTAAAACCATGGCTGCGGCGACTGATCACACGAGGAATTGCTATCGTTCCGGCACTGATCGTAACCTCATTTTACGGTGAAAAAGGTATGGCCGAATTGCTGGTTTTCAGCCAGGTCATCCTCTCCCTTCAATTGAGTTTTGCAGTAGTGCCTTTGGTGCTTTTTACGGCAAACCGCTCCATTATGGGGAATTTTGTAAATTCAAGAAGCATGACAATCCTTAGCTGGGTTATAACGCTAATTATCATATTATTAAACGGTTACCTCCTTTTCCGGACACTTTTTTAAGTATACGTAACTTGGGTTAAATTAAATTTCGGCTTACAAGTATCTACTTTGCCTGCGGTTTCCTAACTTTCGCCGATTTTAAGAAACGAAATGAATGGAATCCAAACACAATTTTGACAAAATTTCTGCTGCCGGTATTCTTATTGCATTCGGAATTATTTATGGTGACATAGGTACATCTCCGCTTTATGTAATGCAAGCCATTATCGGCAAAGAAGTAATCACAGAAGAAATAATTTACGGTGCACTTTCTTGTATAGTCTGGACACTGACCCTGCAAACCACTGTAAAATATGTAATCCTGATTCTTCGTGCAGATAACCGGGGTGAAGGAGGGATTTTTGCACTCTACGCACTTGTTCGTAAACACGCCCGCTGGCTTACTGTTCCGGCTATTATCGGGGGAAGTACATTGCTCGCTGATGGTATTATCACACCGCCTATTTCAGTTTCATCTGCCGTTGAAGGACTCCGCATTCTTTACCCGAACATCCAGACTATCCCCATCGTAATCGCGATCCTTACGCTTATTTTCATGATTCAGGCCTTCGGGACTAAAATCGTGGGACGTGCATTCGGGCCAATCATGATCACCTGGTTTTCAATGCTGGGCGTTTTGGGACTATATCAGATTTTGGATCATCCCGGGATTTTCAAAGCCTTAAACCCGATCTACGGTTACGATCTGCTTACAAAACATCCGGGCGGATTCTGGATGCTTGGCGCCGTTTTTCTTTGTACCACGGGGGCAGAAGCACTTTATACGGATCTTGGACACTGCGGCCGCGCAAACATACGGATCAGCTGGATTTTTGTTAAAATATGTCTCGTTCTGAATTATTTCGGACAAGGTGCATGGCTGCTTTCAGAGGTTGGTAATTTGCTTGACGAACGTAAACCATTCTACGAAGTAATGCCCGACTGGTGGTTGCTTCCTGGTATCACGATCGCCACATCAGCCGCTATCATAGCCAGCCAGGCTTTAATTTCAGGATCTTTCACGTTAATATCCGAAGCCATTCGTCTGAATTTCTGGCCGAAAGTTCGTCTTGTTTATCCAAGTGATCAAAAAGGACAGTTATATGTGCCGAGCGTCAACTGGCTTTTGTGGCTGGGCTGTATGGTCGTTGTATTTTATTTTAAAGAATCTTCCAACATGGAAGCCGCATATGGTCTGGCCATCACGATGACGATGGTCATGACAACGATTCTTTTCTCCTATTACCTCTACTTAAAACGGGTAAATCTCTGGATCGTGATCGGTTTCATGCTGCTTTACTTGTTCATTGAAGGTCTTTTCCTTGGTGCCAACTTATTGAAATTCACACACGGCGGCTGGTTCACAATTCTGGTGGGCGTATTGGTTGCCGGTTTGATGACCGTTTGGTTAAGAGCATTTTACATTAAGTTACGTTTAACGGAGTACACAAAGCTGGAATCCTATCTTCCGGCCCTGCGTGAGTTAAGTCGCGACATCAGTATTCCAAAATATACCACACACCTAGTTTTCATGACCAACGCGTCGCGTGTTTCGGAAATTGAAACCAAAGTGATTTATTCGATCTTCCAGAAGCGCCCCAAACGTGCTGATATTTACTGGTTTATCCACGTCGACACCACCGATGATCCGTACACAATGGAATACAAGGTGAACACGATCGACGACGACGAAACGGTTATTAAAGTTAATTTCAAACTTGGTTTCCGGGTCGAGCAACGGATCAACCTTTTCTTCCGGAAAGTTGTGGAAGATATGGTGATGAACAAAGAAGTGGATATCACCAGCCGTTATGAATCGCTCAGCCGCCAAAATGTTACCGGTGACTTCCGTTTCGTTGTTTTGGAGCGTTTCCTTTCCTTCGAAAACGACCTGCCTTTCATTGAGCAAATGATCATGAAAGCCTATTTCTTCGTGAAAGACTTCACGACACCGGAAGACAAATGGTTTGGTCTGGATAGCAGTTCGGTGAAAATCGAAAAAGTACCGCTGATCATCCGTCCGGTCGAAAATGTCAAACTAAGAAGAGTTTACAGTTAGATCATCAGGCCTTTTTTATAACTTGAAGGACCAATATTTCTCAGTATGATTGAGAATATTGGTCCTTTTGTTATTTCATCCGTTTTTTCTTTATTAATCTTAACCGTTGTGCATAAAAAAATTGTCCGCGCCCTGCTTTTTGTCTCCATGGGAACAGGGGCCTTTGCCCAAAATCAGCCTGCTATTATCCCGATAGAAACCAGTCAAAATGCGCTGGTACTGCAAACAGATAGCGAAAACCATCTTGGCATTACCTATTTCGGTAAAAAACTAAGTAATACCGCAGAATATAAAAGCATCCCCCTACAAAGCCGCCAGCGCGACAGTAATGCGGGAATATACAATTCGGCCTACACCCCTTCCGGAACCTGGAGTGTTTCAGAACCAGCCCTTCAGCTTACGCACGGAGATGGGAATAAGTCACTGGATCTGGTTTATGTAAGTCATAAAACGACTAAACAGGATAACAATGTGAGCATTACCAGCATTGTCCTGAAAGATCCCGTTTACCCGGTGGAGGTAACATTATACTATAAAATCTACGCCGCAGAAAACGTGGTTGAGCAATGGAGTGTGATTAAAAGTGAGGAAAAAAATCCGGTAACCTTGCAGAAATATGCTTCTGCAAACCTTTATTTTAACGCAAAAGACTATTATCTGACACATTACAACGGAAGTTGGGCAAAAGAAATGGGACCGGAAGAAGAACTGCTGACGGCAGGCATCAGGGTATTGGATTCCAAACTGGGAACACGTTCCAATCTTTTCCAGCCACCAAGTTTTTCATTGTCTTTTGATAAACCTGCCACAGAAACGGAAGGCAAAGTTTTGCTGGGCACACTGGCCTGGTCGGGAAATTTCAAAATGGAATTTGAAGTAGATTCTCACCATAACCTGCGCCTGATTGCGGGAATCAATCCCTACGCGTCAGAATATCCGCTGGCTTCCAAACAGGAGTTTAAAACACCTTCATTCATTTATACTTTCTCTGAAAACGGGAAGGGCGAAGCCAGCAGAAATTTACATAACTGGGCGCGAAAATACAGGATTCTGGATGGTGAAGGATCCCGGCTTACCCTTTTAAATAACTGGGAAGCCACCTATTTTGACTTCAACGAAGAGAAATTATCGGAGCTTTTTAAAGACGGTAAAAAACTGGGTGTCGATCTGTTTTTGCTGGATGATGGCTGGTTTGCCAACAAATATCCAAGAAACAACGATAAGGTAGGGCTCGGCGACTGGCAGGAAAACGTTAAAAAGTTACCGCACGGCATCGGTTATCTGGTAAAGGAAGCCCAAAAAACCGGGATAAAATTCGGGATATGGGTGGAGCCGGAAATGGTGAATCCCAAAAGTGAATTGTATGAAAAACATCCGGACTGGGTTATTAAACAGCCTCAGCGCCCGGAACATTACATGAGAAACCAGCTTCCGCTCGATTTGTCCAACCCCGAAGTGCAGGATTTTGTATATGGTATTCTGGATAAATTATTTACCGAAAACCCGGATATCGCCTACATCAAGTGGGATTGTAACGCCATTACCTTCAATGCTTATTCGCCTTATCTTGAAAAAAGTAAACAAAAGCAGTCGCAGCTATATGTTGATTATGTGAAAGGATTGTATAAAGTCCTTGATAAAATGCGGGCTAAATATCCCAAAATCCCGATGATGCTTTGTTCGGGCGGCGGCGGCCGGGTAGACTATGAAGCGTTAAAATATTTCACAGAATTCTGGCCGAGCGACAATACGGATCCTTTGGAAAGAATTTTCATGCAATGGGAATATTCCTACTTCTTCCCCGCCATCACGCAGAGCGCGCACGTAACGGACTGGGGAAAACAACCGCTGAAATTCCGTACGGATGTTGCCATGATGGGAAAACTGGGTTATGATATTGTGGTAAGCCATTTGAATGAAAAAGACCTCAAATTCAGTCAGCAGGCAGTCTCGACTTACAACACAATCAAAGATGTGGTTTGGCAAGGCGACTTGTTCCGCCTGGTTGACCCGAAGAAAAATGAATACGCAGCGCTGATGTTCGCAACAAAAAACAAAAACCGTGCAGTACTTTTTTCGTATCTGGTGAACAACCGTTACGGAGCGGGCTCAGACACACCCTTCAGGTTACAAGGTCTGGATGCCACAAAAAAATACAAGGTTAAAGAATTGAATTTATACCCCGAAACGAAGACAGCTATAAAAGAAGATCAGGTTTATTCGGGAGAGTATTTGATGACGGTCGGTTTCAATCCGGCTGTAAATGCGAGAAGAACAAGCGTAATTGTTGAGCTACAGGCAACGGAATAATCTTATTTGAGTCTCCCCCCGATTTGCAATCGGGGGGAAATGGTTTCGCGTTTATAACGCGCTTCAATGGTTTTATTACTTTAAATAAACCCCCTCTTCCGACGGACGGCTCAGTATCACCTCTACTCTTTCGCTGATCGTCGTGCTCAAAGAATATCCCACATAATCCGCTGAAATTGGAAACTTATGGTGTTCACGGTCTACAATTACAGCCACCTGCACCTTTTTCATCTGAACTTTCAGAAACGGTTCCAGCGCAAATGCCAGGGTACGGCCCGTGTTCAGCACATCATCCACAACCACGACAACCTGGTTTTCCACCGGAACGGACTGGTCGTCAAAATGGATTTCACTTTGCTGGTTCAGGGACTTATCAAATTTCAGTTCGATCAGTTTTACTTCAAGCGGCGATATCGACCGCAGCTCCTGATTCAGTTTTTTAGCAAACTCATACCCCTCACCGGCGATCCCGGCCAGAATGATACTGCTTTCTTCAAAATTCTGTTCGTATATCTCAAAGGCAATCCTGCGGATTTTCTGCTGCGTTTGTAACGAAGTTAATATCTGCCGGTGTGTGATTTCGTTCGTATCTATCATGTGAATGTTGGGTTCTAAATCTCGGATTGTACTATAACTTGTTACTGTTTGTCTATTCTTTTGTAAAAATCCTATAATCTTATGTGACAACAAAAAATTATAGCATGTTTCACAATTATTTATTCGCTTCTGCAAAATTGACGATCCATTGGGCCACGGCTTTTTCTGCCGTCGGCAGTTCCAGACTCATGATACCCATTTCGACTTTTCGCTCTCCGATCCTGTCCACACGCAGTTCCATCAGTGCCTTATCATAACTTTTAGGAAATTCCGGGTGCGCCTGAATACCAAGCATATTTTTGCCAATCTGAAACATCGCGTGCGGACAATCCGGTGTCTGCGCCAATAAAGTACTTTCGGCCGGTAAGGTCAAAACCTGGTCCTGGCACATCATCAAAAGATTGAACGACGCCATAGCAGGACGCATCCAGCTTGCCTGTACAAGGGTTTCGAAAGGGTGAACGCCAACACACCAGCCAACCTCAGATTTTTGCACTTTTCCACCCAAAGCTTCGCCCAGCATCTGATGCCCGAAACAAACGCCTACGAAAGTTTTTCCAGTTTTGTGCAAATCCTGAATAAAGGTTTTCAGCCGTGTAATCCATGCTTCATCGTCATAAACAGAGAATTTCGAACCGGTGCATAGGTAAACATCACAGGCGTCAGCGGATTCGGGAAAATGGTTATTGCAAACATCAAAAAATTCAAACTTCCAGTGTGGGGCTATCGGGGCAAACAAGGCAGGGAACATTTGCCGGTAATCTCCCGCAATATGCAGTAATTCTTCGCGAACATGGTCGCATTCCAAAAGACCGATTTTCATTAAAATTTATCTTAAAAATTAACTTTTCCCGCAATTTCAGGCTCCAATATTTTGTTAAATTTATAACATTTAGGGCTAATTAAATAGACGGCGGAAGTGGAAACAGTTTCAGCCATTTCTGGTGAGCGTTTCACTAAAATCATCTCCCAAACTGACTATTTGACGTATACTCACCAAAAAACTTATCAAACAGCGACATAATTTCCGGTTTTTCTACCCGGCATACTGTTTGAGAAAGAATACATGTTACCAAATTTCAACTAAATACCGCCATGAACTTTAACCAATATACCATCAAGGCGCAGGAAATTATACAACACGCCGCCCAAATGGCGCAGGGAAACCAGCAGCAGGCTATTGAAACGGGGCACGTTGTTAAATCCATTTTGGAAGAAGATCCAAATACGTCGCAGTTTATTCTTAATTATTTAAACATAAGTGCAGATATTTTAAATAACCGTTTGCAAAAAATACTGGACAGTTATCCGAAGGTGACAGGTTCAAGCCAGTCTTTTCTTGGAAACGACCTGGCTGCTGCCACGGCCAAAGCACAGCAATATCTGAAAGAATTCGGCGACGAATTCATCAGTATTGAGCTTCTTTTATTGGGGATTGTAAGTGGAAAAGATTCCACAGCCGCCATGATGAAGGAAGTCGGGTTTAAAGAAAAAGAGCTTATTAACGCCATTAAAGAACTTAGAGGAAAAAATAACCCCGTGAAAGATCAAAACGCAGAAGCAAAATATCGTTCTCTGGAACGGTACAGCAAAAATTTAAATGAACTGGCAAAGGCCGGAAAGATAGATCCCGTTATCGGCCGGGATGAAGAAATCAGGCGTGTTTTGCAGATATTAAGCCGCAGGACCAAAAATAACCCGATTCTCTTGGGTGAACCGGGTGTTGGTAAAACGGCGATTGTCGAAGGACTTGCTCAAAGAATTGTTCAGGGTGATGTTCCGGAAAACCTTAAATCAAAAATTATCGCTTCCCTGGATATGGGTTTGCTGATCGCTGGTGCCAAATATAAAGGTGAATTTGAGGAACGTTTGAAAGCCGTTATCAAGGAAGTGACAGATTCGGAAGGTGAGATTGTGTTGTTCATTGATGAAATTCACACGCTTATCGGAGCTGGTGGCGGTGGCGAAGGAGCCATGGATGCAGCCAATTTGCTAAAACCGGCATTGGCCCGTGGCGAATTGCACGCGATTGGTGCGACCACGCTGAAAGAATATCAGAAGTACATGGAGAAGGATAAAGCTTTGGAACGTCGTTTCCAGGCTGTTATGGTCGACGAACCGACGATCCCCGACGCCATCAGTATTTTGCGCGGTATCAAAGAAAAATATGAATTGCACCATGGTGTGAGGATCCAGGATGACGCTGTGATTGCAGCGGTTGAACTTTCGACACGTTACATCAGCGACCGTTTCCTGCCCGACAAAGCGATTGACTTAATGGACGAAGCGGCTTCTAAACTTCGTCTGGAAATGGATAGCGTTCCGGAAGAGCTGGACGAGCTGAACCGTAAGATCATGCAGCTTGAAATTGAGCGCGAAGCAATTCGCAGAGAAAACAACAAGGAAAAAGAGTCGATTTTAAATAAAGAAATTGCTGACCTAAGCGAAAGAAGAAACAGTCTGAAAGCGCTTTGGGAAAATGAAAAAGGTAAGGTAAACGAAGTGCGTTCGCTGAAAGAACAAACCGAACAGTTGCGCCTCGAAGCTGAACAGGCTGAGCGCGCCGGGGATTTTGGCAAAGTAGCCGAGATCCGGTACGGACGTATCCCCGAAGTAAACAAACGACTGGAAGAATTGCAGGCTTCTGAAAATGAAGAAAGTCTGATGCAGGAGGAAGTTACGCCGGAAGAAATTGCGGAAGTTGTGGCAAAATGGACCGGTATTCCGGTGAGCAAAATGCTGCAAAGTGACAAGGAAAAACTCTTGCACCTGGAAGATCACCTGCATCAGCGCGTTGCCGGTCAGGAAGAAGCGATTACGCTTGTTTCGGATGCGGTTCGTCGCAGCAGAGCCGGTTTGCAGGATTCCAAACGTCCGCTGGGCAGTTTCCTTTTCCTGGGTCCGACCGGTGTTGGTAAAACAGAGCTTGGAAAAACCCTTGCGGAATACCTGTTCAACGACGAAAATGCGATGGTGCGGATCGATATGAGTGAGTATCAGGAACGCCATGCAGTAAGCCGTCTGGTTGGAGCGCCTCCGGGTTATGTGGGTTATGATGAAGGCGGTCAGCTGACTGAGGCCGTTCGTCGCAAGCCTTACAGCGTGATCCTTCTGGACGAGATAGAAAAGGCGCATCCGGATGTCTGGAATATACTTTTGCAGGTTTTAGACGAAGGTCGTTTGACTGATAACAAAGGGCGTGTGGCCAATTTCAAGAACACGATTATCATCATGACCTCGAATATCGGAAGTCATATCATTCAGGAAAAATTTGCCGAGGATGAAGGATGGAATCATACACTGGTAGTGGAAGAAGCGAAACAGGCCGTTTTGGATCTTTTGAAAGCATCGGTGCGTCCTGAGTTCCTGAACCGGATTGACGAGATCGTATTGTTTGAACCGCTTTCGATGAAAAATATCCGCAAAATTGTGGATATCCAGTTCAAAGGAATTCAGAAAATGTTGCAGGAACAGGGCGTAACCCTGGATGCAACCGACGAAGCACTGACGAAACTTGGCGAAGATGGTTTTGATCCCGCATTCGGTGCACGTCCGCTAAAACGTGTGTTGCAACGCAAAATTTTGAATGAACTTTCAAAAGGCATTTTAAGCGGTCAGGTCGCAAAAGACTCGGTGATTATGATGGAATTAAATGCCAATGGCGAGCTAATTTTTGAAAACGTCGGGAGCGTAGAGATTTAAATTTCTGAATAATATTTTTTGCCGCGGACAGCCAAAATTTATGGCTGTCCGCTTTGTTTTACCATGAAAAATTTGTAATTTAACAACAGAGAAATTCTGCACCACACTGTGGTTCGTTCACCACGTTCCAATTTCAATTAAGTCTTTTTGGGGAGCCTTTCGCACTGGCATATTATTTGTATTTATATATTTTATTAAAGAATATCCGGTAATAATTCAAAAACTATCCACAACATGGACTCGACATCAAATGCAATGAGAGTGGCTATTTTAGTAGCAGATGGATTTGAGCAGGTTGAAATGACTTGCCCGCGTGAAACTTTAAATCAGAATGGTGCGACAACCCATATAATTTCTCCCAACAAAGACAGTGTTAAAGGTTGGAACCATGTTGATTGGGGCGTCACACATAAAGTGGATGTGCCCATAGAAAATGCAAGAGCTGATTATTATGACGCTTTGGTTTTGCCTGGCGGTGTGATGAACCTTGATACCTTGAGAACAAATCCCAAGGTGGTTCAATTTGTCCGTTCATTTTTTAAAAATCATAAACCCGTAGCGGCAATCTGCCACGGTCCGCAAATCTTAATCGATGCAGATGTAGTACTTGGCAGAACGTTAACGTCGAACGCAGCAATAAAACTTGATCTTGAAAATGCAGGGGCTATCTGGATTGACCAGGACGTGGTCACTGATAATGGTTTGATAACAAGCAGAAAAACCGACGATCTTCCATCTTTTATCAGACATATGATGAAAGAATTTAATCTCGAACTTCATCAATAATATTTTATAAAGAATAAGTGTTACTTATACGTCTGTTATTCGCGTTAAACCGGATAGCAGACGTATTTTTTTATCTTATGCCAGTCTTTCGATTCCCGCCAAAGTTCACAATCTTTGTTAAATGAATGTAACCGGCAGCTTATACCACCGATTTTAGTAACACCGATTGAGTAAATGAGTATGAATCAGATAACACTTGAAAATGTTTTTGTCAGAAAATACGATACAACCGTTTTAAGCGGAATAAACTGGGAAATAAATACGGGACAACACTGGGCTGTTATCGGTCCGAATGGATCGGGAAAAACAACGTTGCTCGACATTGTTGCAGGAAAATGGCCGGTCTGGAAGGGCAAACTGCACTATGGATTTACAGGACCGGTTCGCGAAGCCATTGAATTTGTACCCAATGATTATTCCTTCAACCGCATCGTAAGCGCCGGTGCAGAATATTATCAGCAGCGTTTTCATGCCTATGAAGCCGAACGTGCTCCGACTGTGCGTGCCATTTTAACCGACCAGTTAAAACCGGTGGGAACAGTCAATGAAAATTCTGTGCATCTGGAACCTTCAAAGGTGGATCATACGCAATTGGAAAAAGTCAGTGCGCTGTTATCCATCACCCATTTACTGGATCACCCTTTTGTAACCCTGTCTAATGGAGAAACCCGCAGGATGCTGCTGGCCAAATCGCTTCTAAAACATCCAAAAATACTTTTACTGGACAATCCTTTCAGCGGACTCGACGTGCATTCACGGGAGGTTTTGAGAAATGCATTAAGTGAGCTTGCCTTATCCGGTGTGACCATAATCATCGGAACGATCGCAACAGAAATTCCGAGTTGTATTACCCACGTGTTGGAAATGAATCACGGCAGCATCGAAAGGCTTTCTCCGGTCACAGACTTTAAAACAACAAACCACCAGAGCCCGGAAGCTTTTCCCCAGCCAGATCCGCAAAAATTGGAACATTTCGGGGAACCCAATTTTATTGATTTTGAAACGGCGATTGACCTCCGGAATATCAAAGTAAAATACAACGAGGACGAGATTTTAAAAGGCATTAACTGGACGATCAAAAAAGGAGAGAAGTGGGCCTTATCAGGAGCAAACGGATCCGGTAAATCTACTTTGCTGAGCATCATTACGGCCGATAATCCGCAGCGTTTTGCCAATGATTACGACCTATTTGATAAGAAACGAGGTGGTCTGGGCGCTTCCATCTGGGATATCAAGCAAAAAATCGGACACGTTTCACCGGAGCTGCATTTGTATTTCCCGAAAAACACTACGGTTTTTAAAACCATCGCATCCGGCTTTTTTGATGCTACCGGAATATTTTTCAAAAAACTAACCGATGTCCAGGTTGAGCGTGTGCATGAAGTGGCGGAATTATTACATGTGCATCCTCTAATCGAAAAAGACTTTTCGCAGTTATCCAAAGGAGAACAAAGGTTGGTTTTGCTGGCAAGAGCTTTGGTGAAAAATCCGCCGCTGTTGATTCTGGATGAACCTTGCCAGGGATTGGATACCGTATCCATCGAATATTTTAAATCCGTTGTCGACTCAGTTTGCAAAACACCTGAAAGAACATTGATATACGTATCACACTACCTGAACGAAATTCCCTCATGTGTAACCCGGTTTTTGAAACTGGAAAAAGGAGAGGTTTTGGAGAATAAGTAGACCTTTTTAGCTTCCGTCGTTTTACGTTACCTAATCAGCCAATAAACGTCTGATAAACAGCGGGTAATTAATCAATCATCGATTACCCACTGTTTCACTTTCGGACAACTTTCCTTATCTTTGCTGGTGAAAGAACAACCTAAATATCGAACGGTAATTTTCTATAAAGATTATTTCAGAAAATTCTTTGCAAAGCAACGGGATAAAGTACAGAACAAAATTGTCTGGACCTTAACGTTAATCGAAGAAGTTCAATCCATTCCTGAAACATATCTCAAACATATTGAGAGTACAACCGGGTTATTTGAAATCAGAGTGCAGCAGGGCAGCGATATATTCAGGATATTTTGCTTTTTCGACGAGGGAAATCTGGTTGTTTTAATGAACGGATTTCAAAAGAAAACGCAAAAAACACCGGCCAAAGAAATTGAAAAGGCACTTAGGGTAAAATATGAGTATGAAAACGAAAAATAACACGATATCGCTGAGCCAGTTTAAAGACGAGCACTACGGGAAGTCAGGCACATCCAAACGGGATGACCTTGAAGCCGGGTACGAAAGTTTCAAAATCGGTGCGTTAATTCACGAAGCCCGGTTACAAAAAGGCCTGACCCAGGACCAGCTAGCCGCAAAAGTGGGTACAACCAAATCGTATATTTCAAAGATCGAAAACAATGTCAAGGAAGTCCGTTTCTCCACTTTACAGAGAATAGTTGAACTCGGTCTGGATGGACAATTACAACTTTCGATCAAGCTCTGATGAGCCATTGCATTTGATACTATATTTTCGTTTTCGACATGCTTACCCCGGAAATCAAACAATACATCGACAAAAGTGTGTTATGCTGGCTCGCAACTTCCGGCCATGACAACATGCCCAATGTCTCTCCGAAAGAAATGTTCACATACCTGGGAGATAACACATTTCTGATTGCCCATCTAGCTTCCCCCAACAGCATTGCCAATATTCTGGAAAACCCGTTGGTTTGTGTCAGTTTCGTAGATATTTTTATTCAGAAAGGTTTCAAAATAAAGGGAACTGCATCGCTGTCTTTCAAAAGTGATCCGGATTTTGACGTTTTCCTGAAACCCATTACCGACCGTTTTAGTGACAAATTCCCCGTCAAAGCAGTAATTCGTATTAACGTGGAAAAGGCAGAGCACATCAGCGCACCAAGCTATTTCCTGTTCCCGGAAACAACCACGGAAGAAAGCCAGATCGGCAGTGCGATGAAAACTTATCGGGTGCGGCCGGTGTAAAATTTAATTTGTGGAGTCTCACGATATTAAAACGAACCTAACAATAGGTAAAAATATCTTTGAAAATATCCCTGTCGATATCCAGCCAGGATGGAGTGGGCTTGTCCTGTCCCGTTTTGATCATCATGTAAATTCTGTTCCATCCTCAATTAAGGCATTGCATCAGATAATTGATAATCAAACAAGATGGAAAGAAGCGCACGCTCAGTTCAACAGAATACGCAAATTTAACCTCGCCAATCCGAATTATGTTTCAAATTGTTATCTGAGGCTGGCTGAACAGGTAGCGAAAGTAACATATAATGCCTCGGGAGACCCCGCTCCTTTTGATATGGACAGCGGATGGTATATTCCCTCAATTGCACTGAAATTGGCTGCCGGTTTTGAAGACGATGTATTGGAAGAAGAAGTAAAATCAACGGTTTTAATCTTTAACCGAAACAAAAAGATGAGAAAATATCCTGGTTCGGCAAAAGACTTTTTATTGTACAAAAAAATTGATGACATCCTGTGGTTTGACTGGGATCCACTAGGTATCAATGGCTTTGCTCCCCGGGATGAATATCAAAGTTATGTACCTCAGATTTTACGACTAAAAATTGCAGATGCACCGTTACAACAAATTGCAGATCTGCTTTTTAAATTAGAAAAAGATGTGATTTCTATGGGAAAAGGATCGGTTCATTGTTACCAGGTAGCAGAAAAGATTAAAAACATTACTTGATAAAATTGTTATCATATTCAATATGCAACAAATCCTCTCCCACCTAACCCAAACCGAACACGGCTTCAAGCATATCATCGCTGCCGGGGATGATATGCTTGGGGACAATAGTCTCAATCATTTCGATGTAGCCCAACAGCTTATCAAGCACGAAACGTACCAGGGCAGAATGTTGGGAACGTATTTACTGGGTGACATGGCTGCCCGTAATCCTTCTGCGTTTGATGTGTTGAAAACAACCGTTTCACGAGATGATAACTGGCGGGTTCAGGAGATGCTTGCGAAGGCATTTGATCGGTATGCCAAAACAATGGGTTACGAAGAAGCATTACCAGCAATTGCCAACTGGCTTTCAGACAGCAATCCCAATGTCGTAAGAGCCGTTATCGAAGGGTTGCGAATTTGGACAAGCCGTCCTTACTTCAAAGAAAATCCCGCGGTTGCCGTAAGCCTGATCAGTCAGCATAGCGCTCATGAAAGCGAATACGTCAGAAAATCTGTTGGCAATGCACTCCGGGATATCCGACGAAAGTATTCTGATATTGTCAAACAGGAAACCAGGAACTGGGACATTGCCGATCCCCGGGTTCTATTTACACACAAACTCGTATACAAGTAATTACATAACCTTCATAAAAGCCACCAAAGCCTTTTTCTCCCGATCTGTCAGATCCAGTTTATCAAATGGTAATGTCTGGTTTTCCAGATTAAAACCAAGACCATTGCCTCCACCCTTGTTATAAAAATCGACAACCTCTTCCAAAGTTTTAAAAACACCGTTGTGCATGTAAGGTGCTGTCTGGGAAATATGTCTTACGGTTGGCGTTTTGAAAGCATAACGATGCGGCTCGCGTTTGGTAAGGATAAACTTGCCAACATCGGAATCAACTTCCTTGCCNGTTTTAAAAACACCGTTGTGCATGTAAGGTGCTGTCTGGGAAATATGTCTTACGGTTGGCGTTTTGAAAGCATAACGATGCGGCTCGCGTTTGGTAAGGATAAACTTGCCAACATCGGAATCAACTTCCTTGCCTTCAACCGTTGCAGGTGTGCCCAGTACTTCGCTTTCGGTTTCCTGATAAGCCGGCGGAACAGTGCCATTGAACAGTGGAAAAAAGTGGCAGGTAGCACATTTCCCTTTCCCCATGAATACATTAAATCCAAATTTCTCCTCAATCGTCAGCGTCCGATCATCACCACGAAAATATCCGTCCAGTCTGGAATCGAAGGTATTCAGAGAACGGATATAACTGGCTATGGCATTTTTAAGCGTATGTTCCGTGATACCATCTTTGTACGAGCCGGCAAACAATTTCTGATATTCAGGAAGTTCTTTTAATGCTTTCACCGCCTCGGGTAGCGAGCCGTGCATCTCCTGCTGATTTTGGATAACGTCACTGGCCTGATCTTCCAGAAAAGCAACGCGGGAATCAGCAAATTGAACCGCCTGAAAAGCTGCATTCAAAAGTGTAGGCGCATTCCGGTTGATCCTTTTACCATCAAAACCGACAGCAAAACTCTTCGTTTCCCCATCCGTAAATGCCTTATCAGGCTGGTGACAGGTGGCACAGGTTCTATCACCATTGCCAGACAAAACCGGATTAAAAAACAACATTTTCCCCAATGCAATACGATCGGCAGTGGAATGCTGCTCGTCAAGATTTACAAAATAGTCAGGATTGAAAACACCTGAATCAGTTAACGTCCTGGCGGATGGTGACAGCAATCGATTTTCAGTAAAAACCGGGATTTTTAGTGATTTTTGGGCATCAAGCAACAAACCGCTTATGGTATTGGCATGCTGACGAATAAATTCCAGACGGTCAAATCCGTTAAAATCGTCCGCCTGTTTCAGCTTGTTAATGGCCAGATCAAACGCCTGCGTGAGTTTCTGCGCGAGGTTATCATCACGCTCCTGCAAATCGTAATGCGCCAGTTGGTCCCTTACACTTTCCAGAGAACCGGCCGCTTCCGGCAAGGAATGAAACGCAACCGGCGAATCAAAGCCGGTAATCCCCTGCGATACAATGCGAAAAATTTCCAGACGCATCGCGTCAAAAACGTGACTATCCGTAAGTTCATTACCTGCTGATATTTTCCGAAGGCGATTGACATTCGATCGGATCACCGCTGCCAGCTCTATCGCTTCCGCATGCCCTGCCGAATCAATTTCCGGAAAAACCAGCTCTTCCAAAACCTGAAATCCCTGCGGCGGATTAACCCGGAGATCATCATCAACTTCGGGAATGTTGGGACCATTAAGCGCCTTGGTGGTTTCCGGGCTGTAATAGGCGGAAATAAATTCAACACGCTTATAAGCCAGTCGGGCTTCACGAAATGACGATTGAATGGCCGACGCAGATTTGTTTGCCTTTAAGTCGCGCTGCAACTGGCTCACGGCACTATCCAACCCGTCAATGTCCTTCATAAACGTTTGCTTCACAACTTGAACAGGCAGCGTATCCGGTTTTGAACAGGACCAGAATAAACCACTCGTCATCAGAACCAGGGAAGACAAGGTTAACCACAACATATTTTTCCGTCCGGACGGGCGGATAATGGCACTTGATTTTTGCTCAAAAAACATAACAGTATGGACGCAGAAAAGCGGATTATAAATTCATGCAAAAAACGCCTGACAGGAATTTTGCTCCCATCAGGCGTTTTGTAAAGAGTTAAATTAACGAGGTAACCCTTCGATCAGGATCAGCTGACTGGCCTGGTCTTCCGACTTACGAACCGAACCGCCGTCAACACCCTTATATTTGGCGCCTCTCCACGTATGTGCCTGTATGCCCAGCATGAATGTATTCGGACGGCCTGTTACATCAGACACGTCGATCATACCACTGCTTTCCCATGAACCCAGCTTTGAAGTACCGCCAACGTTGTATTTTGCTGCATCAGCTTCTGTTCTGCGGTGATCGATTTCAATAACCGGCGTTAACTGTCTTGTATTCAGGTTAAACTGATAAACATAACCATCGTGTTTCTCATCACCATATCCATTCGGATCTTCCATGATGTACACATAATTTGTTGTAACACAAACGTTATCAGGATCCTGGAATGTTTTAGCGATACCCGTACGATCATCACCATCCAGCAAAACTTCAAGTTTACCTTTTGTCGGATCTTTTTCGTCCATTACCAAACGATAAACGCGGCCATATTTTGAACGCGAATAATCTGCATTAGCGCCGGAGTTATCCTGGCCAGTTACGGCGAAAATCACCTCGCGACCGTTCGCACCACCACCTTTACGGTAATCAACGTCTTCAACGCGACCAAATTTCATACCTTTTAAGTCATTTACTTTTGCGTTGATCTGCGCTCCCGTCAATGTTTTATGGTTCTCGATTTTGGCAAATTCAATATCATAAATTGAACCCACTTTCATATCCATTTCCTTCTGATTGTTGTCAGCGCGTTTCAGCATGTACAATGAGCCATTGTCAAGATCACCAACCGTGTTCGAAACATACATGGCCAGCTGACCGCCGTTTACATCCGAATCATCATCTCCGATCATGATAATCGTCTTTCCAGGAAACGCTGTTTTTGGCAGAGGAAGCGCATTCTCTGCACTCCAGCGACCAAGTCCTGCCATCTCACGGGAGATATTGGCCTGGCTTACATTGGCATCAACTTTCAATGCATGCGTACGTGACTCTTGTCCGCTTTCACCCGAAGTAAGGAAAACCGGCCCAAAACCATGTTCCAGCGGCGTAGCAAGCGTTGCCGAACACAAACGCCAGGTTCCACCATCTGAATTCAATACGTATTCTCCCTTTACCGGCTTGAAAGTTTTGTCCAATGTGATGCGGGAAACCGCGAAGTTATCTTCATTGTTCACAAGAATCGTGTAATTTCCGTCAGGATTCTGGAAAAGACCGGCTCCATCGGCAGAACCACCGAAAACGAAACTTGGCGATTGTTCCAACACATCATCACTGCTTAGCAACGAGTACATTTTAACGCTGCTCGCACCGATGCGGCCGTTTGTAGCACCCGGCAGCAATTTTGCCAGAACAGGCGTCACCGAACGGTTTGTTACTGTAATGTCAGGACTATCAGACATACGATGGTCCTCACAGCCTGCCAGCAAAAGCAGACTCAAAAGAGAAGAAGATGATAGTAAAAGTTTTTTGCTCAACATGGTCATGGTGTTTGAATAATTTCTACAAAGAAACCTTTTTGCCATGTGTTGAATATGAAGCCATTGTTACCAGATTATTAAAATTAAAATGAGATTAAAAGCTGATTAACAAATTATTAAAGTAAAGTATCTTTGTTTATGCAGACAAGAATCCATACACCCTCGGAACCTGTCGAAAGCCGGGCAATCGATTTTATTTGGCACACACACGCTGAGCATCAGCAAATAAATTCTATCACTTTGCCGTATCTGAAACATGAAATCATTTTCAATTTCGGCGATCATTTTTCTGTCAATCAGCATCATGTAAAAGACGCTGTTTTTTTATCCGGTATGGGCCCCGGCCCGATATCCACGAGTGTTTCAGGTACGTACCACACGCTCGGGCTTATGCTGGCACCCGCGACTTTTTACAGAAGATACGGAATCCCGGTAGCCGATATCAGTATAACTGAAAATCTGACTGATGTGCTGGGAAAAGATTTTGCATACTTATGTGAGCAAATTGGCGACGAAAAGTTACCCGATCACAAAATATCGCTGGCAAAAACATATTTTTCTCCCCGGCATTTTAAGAAAGAAATACCCGCATCCATTCTCAATTTCATCGATAACGCCCATGCCGAATTTATTCAAAAAGGAAGTTTAAAAGCAGCAGCAAAAAAGGCCGGTATCACTGCAAAACACTTTATCAATACTTTCAAGAATATTTACGGGTGCACACCGCACCGCTACCTTCAGCTCCTGTTCTTCAATCAGTCGATCCGGGCATTGGTACACGATCAGGATTCAAAAGCATGTATAAACGGCTTTTACGATCAGTCTCATTTTGCAAAAATATTCCGGCAATTTTCCGGACTGACGGTTAAAGAATACAGGATGGCTCTTTCGGATAACCTCGTTGTGCCAAATTTCGCCAATACCATTTTGCAGCGAGGTTAATTTCATCCTATCTTTTGCGAGCGGCACCGTTTTATTTTGCAGTTCATTAATAAACAATATGGAACGGAAAGTAATTTTATACATCGCTGCGAGCATTGACGGCTATATTGCCACACCGGATGACAACCTCGATTTTCTTTCCACCGTCGAACAGGAAGGCGAGGATTATGGATATTCGGAATTTGTAAAAACCGTTGACACCGTCATCGTGGGCAGGAAAACGTATGACAAAGTCCTCAATATGGGCTACGATTTCCCTCATGCCGACAAGGAAAGTTACATCATCACCCGAACGCCAAAACCTCCCATTGGCAATATTCAGTTTTATATCGGAAGCCTGAGCGAACTGTTGACAAAGCTAAAAAACCAGCCTGGCAAAAATATTTTTATCGACGGAGGTGCTGAAATTGTCAACCTGCTCATGAAGGACAACCTCATTGATCAGTTTTGTATTTCTGTAATCCCGGTATTTCTCGGTGAAGGTATCCGATTATTTAATGACGGGAGACCGCCATTGTCTTTGAAGTTTATTAAATCGCAATCCTTTGCGTCCGGGCTTGTACAAACCTGGTATGAAAAACAATGATTTATTGCTGAACCGGCTTTTTTAGATTCATCACAAGGGATAGAGAGCTGCTGCCAAAACCGGGCGTGTATTGTGCCCGGCCATAACTGATCTCAAATCGTTTGACGCGGAGCCAGGCACCAAAGGAAAATCCTGCGAGTGCGCCGCCATCGTTCAACCGAAGTTCCTGCCTGCGCAGGTGGTCATAACCTAGCAGTATCCGGAACTGTTTATGGATCAGCAGCTCGGCGCCCAGCGAAACATGGCGTCCCAGTTTCTCGGCAATGCCTACTTTCCGGGGAATTCGGGTACCGCTTAAATCGTATGTAAAAAACAGGTTCGGATCATTGTAAACCATATCAAAACGGTTCAGATGATGAATGGTTGCCGAAAATCGGATGGGCATGTATTTGGGCTTGAATGTCGTTCCAACCCGAAGGTCCACCGGCAAAATCGGCTCATTAGCCCCGACAAAATTCTGCTTTAAAAACCCGAGATTCTTAACGACAAAACCAATGGTAAAATCTTCCTTTGGATGTTTAAAAACGCCTCCCCAGTCGACAGCCAAACCCCATACATGATAAGATTCAATGGATGAGCCCGCCACTTTCACAGTGCCGCCAAGCGAAAAAGCACCGATGGTTTGGCCGTAACCCACAGATAAGCCATAATCTGCCGCCCTGAATTCCCCGATCACATTGCCTATGTCATCGGTTTCGGTCATGTTGCCATAATTTAGATACTGCAATCCCACACCCCAGGTTCCGCCCGTGCGTTTTACGCCATTGGCATAGGCAAGATTTAAAAATTTGGTATCGGCCAGATAAGGCATCAGATTCGAAGAGACCTGATCTTCCTTCGTAGAATCCAGGAGCGCAGGATTTTGTAAAAACAGTGCAGGATCGCTGCCCGAAATCGTCATATGATTTGCTCCCAGGGCTGTACTTTTTGCCTGTGCAGGGAGTTGCAGGAAATTAAGTCCGCTTCTTCCGCCGGTTGTTTGTGCGATAATTCTTACCTGCAAAAGGCTAAAAATCATCATCAAAAAAGTAAAGCGCGTACCATTCTGCCTCATAGAAATGCAAAAATTTCCCGATTCCGTTAAAATGACATTATATTTATGAATCTGTTCAAAAACAAATGTAACTATATCGTCCGTATTACATGGAATCAAGATTTGCCGCGACTTCGAAAAAAGACCTTTTAGATAAAAAAAATGCAGAAGCTGACCTTGGAGGCGGTGAAAAAAGGATTAAAACCCAACATGCAAAAGGAAAACTTACGGCGCGCGAACGAGTTTTGATTTTACTGGACGAAGGTTCTTTTGAAGAGATTGGCAAGTTTGTCATGCACAGAAGCCGTGATTTCGGGCTGGACAAAGAACATTATCTCGGCGACGGTGTCGTGACAGGATATGGAACCATCAACGGAAGACTGGTTTACGTTTTTGCACAGGATTTTACGGTTTTCGGCGGTTCGCTTTCGGAAACTCATGCCGAAAAAATCTGCAAGATCATGGACCTGGCGATGAAAAACGGGGCTCCTGTGATCGGATTAAATGATTCTGGAGGCGCTCGTATTCAGGAAGGTGTGCTTTCCCTGGCGGGTTATGCCGATATCTTTTACAAAAACACGCTGGCTTCCGGCGTTATTCCGCAAATTTCAGCCATTATGGGCCCCTGCGCCGGTGGTGCGGTATATTCGCCTGCCATTACAGATTTTATTCTGATGGTAGAAAACAGCAGTTATATGTTTGTGACCGGGCCTAACGTGGTCAAAACGGTTACACATGAAGACGTGACTTCGGAGGAATTGGGGGGAGCCATGACGCATGCCACCAAATCCGGTGTGACACATTTTGTGGCCGCCAATGAAGTTGAGTGTCTGTTATACATCAAAAAACTGCTGAGTTATCTTCCGCAAAACTGTGAAGATGATGCGCCCCGCCTGCCCTATCAGGCCGAAAATGAGTCCAGGCCGGTGCTCAATACGATCATTCCCGACAATCCGAACCAGCCCTATGATATCCGCGAGGTTATTGAAGCCCTGGCAGATACCGAAACTTTCTTTGAAGTACATAAAAATTTCGGAGAAAATATAGTCGTCGGTTTTGCACGCATTGCCGGCAGAAGCATCGGCATCGTAGCCAATCAGCCTGCTGTACTGGCCGGCGTTCTTGACATTAATGCAAGTCAGAAAGCGGCGCGGTTTGTCCGGTTTTGCGATTGTTTCAATATCCCCCTTCTCGTTCTGGAAGATGTTCCGGGATTTCTTCCGGGAACCGATCAGGAGTGGAATGGCATCATCACAAACGGAGCTAAGTTACTTTTTGCGTTTTGCGAAGCGACGGTTCCCCGCATCACGGTGATCACCCGCAAGGCTTATGGCGGCGCCTATGATGTGATGAATTCCAAACACATCGGCGCTGATATGAATTTTGCCTGGCCAACAGCGGAAATCGCAGTGATGGGCGCCAGTGGTGCGGCAGAAATTATCTTCAAGAGGGAAATTGCCGAAGCGGAAAATCCTGCGGAAAAATTACAGGAGAAAATAGAAGAGTACACCCGGAAATTCGCGAACCCTTATCGCGCAGCGCACCGGGGTTATATCGACGAAGTTATTTATCCGGAACAAACCAGAGAAAAACTGATCCGCGCCTTTGCGATGCTGGAAAACAAAGTAGCAACGCTGCCAAGAAAAAAGCACGGTAACATTCCTTTATAAATCACTTTTTAACGGTTATTCAATAATCCAGCTGTGCCCTGTTTGTACTTTTCAGAGTTATCTGATAAGTAAAAACAGGGCACAACCGTTTACTCAAAACCGTCACCACTTAATCAAATTCAGTTGACTGATTATCAGACATATATTAACTTAGAAGTAAGTTAACTCTGCTACGTTATTTTCTCATTAAGTCGTTATGGTACCTGCAAACACTTTGTGAAGACCATGCAAGGTGCCACGCCATTGATTTACATTTAACGTGTACAGCTATGATCAGAAAACTACTTAAATGGACCGGTATCACATTGGGTGGTATTTTGGTCCTGCTCGGGATTGTTTATCTCTATGTTTATTACAGCACAGAAGCCCGCGCCGACAAAGTGTATGAAACAAAACTTCAAAAAATAACCATCCCGGATGATAGCCTCTCCCGCTCTAAAGGAGAACATATCGCCGAAATTCGCGGCTGCAAGGGATGTCACGGACATGATCTTTCCGGTGGACGTGCTTTCGCTGACGAGCAATCACCCATCGGCATCCTGTATAGCGCCAACATTACTTCCGGCAAAGGTGGTATCCAATACGCCGACGAAGACTGGATACGCGCGCTCCGCCACGGTCTCGGAAAAGATAACCGTTCGCTGTGGTTTATGCCTTCCCATGAAATTTATCAGATTTCGAACCAGGATATGGCCTGTCTGATCAGTTTTGTAAAAAGCCGTCCGCCGGTTGACAAAGCCAATCATCAAAAATCCCTGAAACCACTGGGCCGGATATTGACATTTTTGGGCGAATTTCCGCTTTTCCCGGCTGAAAAAATTGATCACAACGCCGTTTATCCCGATGTTGTGACGGCCGATACAACCCCGAAATATGGCGAATACCTGGCTTTAACCTGTAAGGGATGCCACGGCGACAATTTTAAAGGGGCACCAGCCCATAACCCGGACGAACCACCGATTCCCAATATAAGCTCGACGGCCAATCCTGGAAAATGGACAGAAGCCGATTTTATCAAGACCTTACGAACCGGCAAAACGCCCGAGGGCCGGCAGCTGAGTGACGCGATGCCCTGGAAGGAACTTACCTATACGGACAATGAATTAAAAGCCGTGTATGCCTATCTGCATCAGCTTCCTTAATGACCGAATAATAACAAAATCAGGCAGTTACGAAAAGAAATGAATTTGTTTATTAATATCGTATAGTACTTTGTTTATCAACGATATAAATATTACCATTATGAAAACTTCATTTCTATTAAAACTCACTCTTTTGCTGCTCTTTTTTATCGCCGGTTGCACCGATCACGCAATTATCGAAGATCCTAGACAATTCAAATCCGACGAATTTTCGAGTGGTCTTCTGGCGCCGCTGGGCATAACCCAGGGAGCAAACAACTATCTGTGGGTGACAGAACAGGGAACCGGGCAGGGAAATTCGGGAAGAGTTTCGGTCATTACGCCTGACGGAAAAACCTGGCCTGCCATTACAGGTTTCAAATCCGACATCAGTCCCGAGCAAACACCGAGCGGCCTTACCCATTTGAGCTACAAAGACGGAAAACTTTACATTCTGCACGGCGTATTGGGCAAATTATTTATTGCCGATGTGTCTAACTTCAAACCGGGTGTGACGCCTGCGATCGATGCTTCGTCTTTGCCTAATGAAACAATTAACTTGTTTGTGCTAGGATCAGCTTTTAAAGTCCACAAGCATGAATCCAACATTTATAACCTGACCTGGGGACCCAACGGCGATCTTTACATAACAGATGCTGCTGCCAACGCAATCGTAAAACGCAAGCCGGACAAGTCTCTGGCTATTTTTGCCGAATTTCCTCCATACGATAACCAGGGACAAAAAATTGACTTTGTGCCAACAGGCATTGTTTATGACGGGACCAAGTTTCTGGTATCGTCTCTCAGCGGATTCCCCTTCCTTCCGGGGCTGGCAACCATTCAGCAGGTTGATAAAACCGGAAATGTATCTCTTTATAAAAGCGGATTTACAACACTCGTTGACATTGTGCTAACCCCGACCAACAACCCGTTGGTATTATCATTCGCACAATTTTCGTTTACGCCAACACCCGGTTTCGTGCCTAATTCCGGTAAAATTTCCAACGGAGACGGAACCACGATACTGGACGGCATCATGATGGCAACCGATATCGAACGTACCGACGACAAAACCTACGTTGTGTTATCCATGGCGCAGGGGAAAATTTTCAAGCTGACTTATTAACAAAAATTACAACCAGATTAAGCGGGACATTCTTTTAGATGTCCCGCTTTTTCATACCCTTTGGACACGTGCCGCATAACTGTTGTCTCCCGAATTCATCGAAAACACGAACCTAATTATTAATAATAAGCACACCATAACAATTGACCATTCCTCTCAAAACATTGAAACGTTTGATCTAAGGGAACATTTAAGTATTTTCGAAGTAGTGCTTTCTCACAACACAGAGTCGTTTGCAGAAGGCGACAACATCTTTAATAATTTACACATCAATCAATTAACTGTAACCAAGCCAGAATTTGAAAAATTTTTTAGCCAGAAAAAATGCGGTAAAAGGACTTTTGTCGCTTTCGTCAGTAACGATTTTGATAGGAAACTGCCTCGCACAACTACCCACACCAACGGATTATCTGAGCAAAGATTTCCATAAAGGACGCCGGGAAGCGTTGAGAGCTTTACTGCCCTCTAACTCTGTGATGGCGGTTTTTGCGTTTCCAACAAGGAATTTTTCCAATGACGTGGATTATAAGTATCACGCCAATCCCGACCTGTATTATTTCAGCGGTTATACCGAGCCAAATGCAGTGTTACTTATTTTTAAAGAAGCGCAAAAAGACTCTGCCAACCGGTCATTCAACGAGCTGTTTTTTGTACAGAAAAAAGATGCGCTGCGTGAACAATGGACTGGCAAAAGACTCGGTATTGAAGGGGTTAAAGCAATGGGATTCTCACATGTTTACAACGCCGAAGATTTCGATCGTTATGCACCCAACCTGTCTGGTTTCGACAAAGTAATTTTTGAATTCCCTCAGGATGTTTCGGACAAAATCACACAGTCCGATGACGTTCACGATCTGATCAACAGTTTCAGAAAAAAATCAGCCATGCCGGATGATTTCGACGACGAAGTGATGGCAGATATCATGTCCATATCCCAATATCCGATGCTGCTGGGCTCCATTCCACGGCTGACACAATATTACAAGGATCTGGCAGAAGACAGTGAAAGGTATAAAAGAAATCCGTTCATCAAGAAGGTGATCCAGTTGAAAGACTCCACAGAAGCAAAAACATGGCTCAAAGAAATGGATAACACCAAATGGGACCCTGCGCTTTACAGTCTGTATACCAAACAGTTGAGACAGATCAAAACCAATGAAGAACTTGGATTGATGCGTAAGTCTATCAATATTTCTGCACTTGCGCACAACGAGGCCATGAAGGCTGTAAAACCGGGGATGTCGGAACTGGAATTGCAGGGCGTTCAGGAGTTTATCCATAAGAAACTGGGTGCCGAATATGTCGGTTATCCATCCATTGTCGGGGCGGGGGCCAATGGATGTGTGCTGCATTATATTGAAAATAACGTAACCAGTGTTGGAAATAAAATGGTGCTGATGGATGTCGGCGCCGAATATCACGGTTATTCTGCTGATGTGACGAGGACTTTCCCGGCCAATGGCAAATTCACTGCCGAGCAAAAACAGATTTATGATATAGTTTACGAAGCGCAGGAAGCTGTTTTTAAAATTTGTAAGGAAGGAACAAGTTTTCAGGAAATTGAAAAAACAGCGCGGGACGTTGTAGCGAAAGGCCTAGTGAAACTTGGAATCTTGAAAGACGAAAAAGAAAGCAGGTTGTATTATCCCCACGGCTGTTCCCATTTCCTTGGTCTGGACGTGCACGACAAAGGCATTTATTCGACGCTCAAAGAAAACATGATTATCACCGTAGAACCCGGGATATACATTCCTGAAAACAGCAATTGCGACAAAAAATGGTGGGGAATTGCTGTTCGTATCGAAGATGACGTGCTCATTAAAAAAGACAGTTACGAAAACCTCTCCCACCTCGCACCCAGGAAATCAGAAGATGTAGAAAAGATGTCGGCCCAGAAGAGTTTTGTTGATGATCTGAAGGTTGAGTTGAAGAATTAAAATAACAAATTTCAAAAACAGAAAGCCGAAAATATTTGCAAGATTTTCGGCTTTTCTGTTTAACGCTACTAGGTTTTATTGTCTTTGAAACTCAGCACAATAACAATCTATTAATCAGCTATTTGATCTAGCAAATTGTAACCAATAGCTACTTTTATAGTAAAACGTTCAAGATTACAACAGCTAATTTTCCATAATTCCCGTCTCCAATGTGTCTGTTATAGATTTTTTGAAACTTAATTTTTTCCTTAATATTACTGCAAACCCATAAAAATCCTCATCTATCAACTCCCTTTCACCTCTTATGAGAAAGCTATTACTGTACTTCATTTTGTTGTTTTTGACCCATTCATCATTTTCACAAAACACTGACACCAGTTTAGTTGCGCAAGAAAAAGCCCTTCAAAAAATTCTAGACCGCGATAAAGAAATTAAATATCAAACCGGTAATGTTGAAGTTAATGCTGACGTTAAGCTTTCTGTTCCGTCTGGGTATAAATTTATGCCTCAAAAAGATGCTGAATTTGTCGTTTTCGATTTTTGGGGAAATCCCAGACAAGATGGCTTGTTGGGTATGATTGTAAAAGATGATTACTCAATCGCCGATCCGAATAAGTGGGCATTTATTATAACTTATGACAATTCAGGATTTGTGAAAGACGAAGACGCAGCAGATATCGATTATGATGAAATGATGGAAAGTCTGCAAAGCGAAGAGGAGGAAGGAAACAAAGAGAGGGCAAAAGAAGGTTATGAGGCAATTCATATGCTGGGTTGGGCAGCCAAGCCATATTATGATCAAAAAAACAATATTCTACATTGGGCCAAATCCATCAAATTTGGTGAAAGTGCAGATACAACCCTCAATTATGACGTGAGAATCCTGGGTAGAAAAGGTGTATTAAGCTTAAACGCCGTGGGAACAATTGATCAGATTGCCGACATCAAAAGCCATATCCCGGATATTATTCACATCGCAAAATTCAAGGACGGAAGTAAGTATACCGATTTCGATCCCGAAGTGGATAAGGTTGCTGCATATACCATCGGCGGACTCGTAGCAGGTAAATTGCTGGCGAAAGCGGGACTGCTTGCACTTTTACTAAAAAATATAAAGCTTGTTCTTCTGGCCATCGGACTAGCATTTGGCGGTCTTAAAAACAAAATTGCTGCGCTCTTTAGCGGAAAGAAAAAACCAGAAGAAGAAGCGGTTACAAATACAGATAATACTGACACTGAAACATCTGAAAGTTGATAACATTTGGAATAATCGCCCTGAGTGTCATCCTTTCTTTATTCTGCTTTTCTAATAAAGAAAGTTTCGACAAGTTATGCCTTGCTCCCGAAAAAATGGCAAAGGACAAGACTCAAATGTATCGGTTCATATCGCATGCATTTATCCATGGAGACGTGGGGCACCTCATTTTCAACATGCTGACCCTCTTTTTCTTTGGGAGAGAAGTTGAAAATGGAATATTGTCACCCGCCGAATACATTGTGTTTTACTTGACAGCAATACTATTTGCGAGTTTACCATCTTATCAGCAAAACAAGGACAACCCAAATTATTCGGCAGTTGGCGCAAGTGGGGCCATTTCTGCGGTAATGTTTGCGCTGGTTTTGTTTTCTCCCTGGTCTGTGATTTACATAAAGTTCATCATACCTGTTTACTTCATATTATTCGCTATGGGTTATCTCGGATATTCCTATTATCAAAGCAAACATAGCACCAGCAATGTCGCTCATGATGTGCATCTTTGGGGCGCACTTTTTGGTGTGGCATATATGTTCATTTTCCATCCGTCAAGCCTACGTACTTTTTTGGATCAAATTAGTAATGCCCCCTTTTTGTAATCCACAGGATAGGAAACAATCAGTTAAAAGCTGCAACCCTGAGAACCCGGTTGCAGCTTTTACTTTATGTTATATGCGCAAATCCAGCCCGTAGTTTTTGACAAAGCGCTGAAACCTCCCAAGACAATTGTCGGATAAGAAGTTAAACTGAAATATTATCCCGAATCGCGGAACTCCTTTTGCTACATTCTAAATAATGTCATAATTTCACACGTATTTAATAATATTATTTACAATCCTATACTTTTCAAATTCCTAAATTATCCCTTAACTAATGAAAGAAAAGAAAGGCACTTCTTCGTCCAGGCGTAACTTTATTAAAGGTTCGCTGGCGACGCTCGCCACATTTTCCATCGTACCCCGCCATGTATTAGGCAAAGGCTTTATTGCTCCCAGCGACCAGCTTACCAAAGCCATTGTGGGCGTAGGCTCCATGGGGCGCGGCCACATTCCCTATGCCGGCACCAAAGTAGTAGCACTTTGCGATGTTGATAAAACCCACCTTCAGAAGGCCGTTGATCTGGTTGACAAAGGCGTAAAAACTTTTTCAGACTACCGCGAATTAATCCAATTACCCGAAGTTGATATCGTTCACGTAGCTACGCCTCCACATTGGCACGGGATCATCGCAGCCGACGCTGCACGTGCTGGGAAAGACGTCTGGTGTGAAAAACCAATGACACGGACCATCGGTGAAGGAAAACGTTTGGTTGAAGCAGTTCAGCAGCACGGAAGAATTTTCCGTCTGAATACCTGGTTCCGTTTTGAAGATAATTTTTATGGTATGAAAACAACCGTGAAACCAATCAAGAAATTGGTTCAGAGCGGATTGTTAGGCTGGCCGTTGAAAGTGACGGTGAGCAAACATACCGGTTTTGACTGGAAATTTTACTGGGTTGGAAAAACGGTTAATGAACCTCAGCCTGTTCCGGCCGAACTTGACTACGATATGTGGCTCGGGCCGGCACCTTACAAACCATACAGCGCACACCGCGTACACCAGACTTTCCGTGGCTATTGGGATTATGATGGCGGCGGACTGGGTGATATGGGACAACATTACATTGACCCGATCCAGTATTTCCTTGGCAAAGATGACACTAGTCCGGTAAGTGTGGAGGTGGATGCCCCACAGCAGCATACGGAAGCCGTTGGCACGTGGAGACGCATTACATATACTTATGCAGATGGTTGCCAGATCGTACTGGATGGCGAGGCAAAGGACGAAAACGTCGCTTATATTGAAGGACCAAAAGGCAAACTATATCCAAACTTCCGTTCGGATATCCCGGATCTTGAAAAGAAACTGGCTGCCTTCCCGGATCCTGAACCACAGGTTACCGATTTTGTTGAAGCGGTAAAAAGCCGTCAGAAATTTGCATTGAATGAAGAAAACGGACACCGTTCCTGTACGTTGGTCAACATGGGACTGATCGCGCTACGTTTGGGCCGGTCGTTGAAATTCGATCCTGTGAAGCAGGAATTTATCGACGATGAAGGTGCAAACCGTCTGATCGACCAGCCTATGCGTGGTCCATGGACAATGTAAATAGTATGAAAGCAGAAACCTCCCGACCTGGTAAAAGATGTGGAGAAAAATGCGAAACCGTTTCATTCATTTAAAACAAATCATGAAAAAAATTATATATGCGCTGCTTGCCTGCTGTATGCTGAATACGGGCGCAATGGCTCAATTGGATAAAAACAGGACCCTATCAACCCGGATCGCCGATTTGTTGGCGCAGCTTCCGGCTGATAATGCAACACAGTTAAAGAAAAGCATGGATGAACTGGCCGAACTTGGAAAACCAGGTCTGGTTCAGATTGCGACGATGCTGGCAGCCCCGGGCAAAGGAGACGATAGCAAAGTGCAATATGCTTTGGGTGGTTTTACTTATTATTCCGCACAGGCTGGAAAAGAAGCATGGCGTAAAACAGCCGCCGAAGCCTATGTTGAGGCTTTGTCAAAAGTGGAGGCTTCGGAAAGTAAGCAGTTTTTGATTTACCAGCTGCAAACAATTGGTAAAGACGAAGCGGTTCCGACATTAGCAACATTTTTGACTGACGAAAAATTATCAGGACCTGCCGCCAGAACGTTGGCAAGAATCGGATCGGAAGCTGCCGGAAAGGCATTATTGCAAGGTTTGGCCAATGCAAAAGGCAATCCGCAAATCTCGATTACGGAAGCATTGGGCGCAAGTCGCTATAAAGATGCCGCCTCAGCCATTGAAAAAACAGCTGTAAGCGAAACGCTTAACCTGCGTAAAGTAAGTTTATTCGCGCTTTCTGAAATCGGCGTTCCTTCTTCGGAAACGATATTAGCCGCTGCTGCAAAAAAAGCAAATTATGGTTATGATGAAGCCAATTCCACTGCCGCTTATCTGAATTATCTGTCGCGTTTGTCTTTAACAGGCAATGCACCGATTGCAGAAAAAGCGACGCTGACACTTACAACCTCTTTGGTTGATCCAAAACAGACCGATGCGCGTTCGGCTGCTTTGAAAATTTATGCAGACAGCAAAAAACGTGAAAGTGTTCCTGTTTTGGTAAAAGCACTGGAAAGTACTGATGCTGAGTATCGTGCTGCGGCATTGAAACTGGGACAAAAATACACGATGGCAGACGGCACTACGCCTTGGTTGAATGCTTTGAAAAAAGTAAAGCCGGAAGTTCAGTCTGAGATCATCTACATGTTGGGACGTACCGAGTCGAAAGACGCTTTGCCGGCCGTAACCAAATCTTTGTTATCGAAAGATCCAAAAGTAAAAACCGCGGCGATCTGGGCCGCCGGAAAAATCGGTGGGGAAAGCAGCCTGCCTGCATTACTTCCCATCTTGAAAAAAGGAACTGCTGACGAAATAAAAGCCGTTAAAAATACGCTTTTGACTTTGAAAGGAAATACTGTGGTTGATCAGCTTGCTGCGGCATTGCCGGCTTTACCTGCAACTGCACAACCGGCTGTCATTGATGTGCTGGCCGCAAGAGCTGCCAGTTCTAAAATGAGTACTGTTTCGGCATTACTGACCAGTGCAAATCCGGAAGTGAAAACGGCAGCTTTCAGCGCATTAAAATCATTGGCTACTTCAAATGACCTGCCTCAGTTGTTCACACTTTTGAACTCAGTAAACAGTGCTGACGAAGTTTCTGCTGTTCAGAAAGCGGTTATAACCGGTGTGAAAGGTTCAGGCAATGCCTCTGCTCAGAGCGACCTTATCCTGAAACAAATCACTGCTTCTCCTGCCGACAAACAATCGCGTTATCTTGCGGTTTTGGCTAGTATCGGTGGTGCCAAAGCTTTAACTTCTGTTGTTTCTTCTTACAATTCTGGCGATGCGGTTTCTAAAAAAGCAGCCATCGCTGCACTTTCCAACTGGACGGATGCAAGCGCTGCTAACGAACTTTTAGCGATCGCCAAAAAATCAAGCGACAGCGAAGATTTCAATCTTGCGTTAACGGGTTATGTGTCAGGCATTACAAAATCGCCGAAAACGCCGGTTAATAAAGTTTTGATGCTGCACAATGCGCTTGATATCGCTAAAACCGATGCACAGAAAGAACTGATCCTGAAAGAATTGCCGAAATATAAAACCTTTGGTTCCTTACTTTTAGCCGGTAAATATCTTGACGCAACCGGTGCTGTTCAGCAAGCTGCGGCTCAGGCTGTGATGAGTGTTGGCCTGGCTAATAAAAATTTCACGGGTGAAGAAGTTCGTTCACTTCTGACAAAAACTTCATCGGTTTTAAAAGGACAGGATGCTGAATACCAGAAAGAATCGATCCGTAAGCACTTGTCTGAGATGCAGGCGGGAGACGGATTTGTTTCGTTGTTCAACGGAAAAGATCTTTCAGGCTGGAAAGGTCTGGTTGAAAATCCGATAGCACGCGGTAAAATGAGCGCCGATACTTTGGCATTTAAACAGAAAAAAGCGGACGAAGTGATGCGTTCGGGCTGGGCTGCTAAAAACGGCGAGCTGGTTTTCTCAGGTCATGGCGATAACCTTTGTACTGTAAAACAATACGGAGATTTTGAAATGTTTGTAGACTGGAAAATTGAGTCAAAAGGTGATGCGGGAATTTATCTTCGCGGAACGCCGCAGGTTCAAATCTGGGATACTTCGCGTGTGGAAGTTGGTGCGCAGGTGGGTTCGGGAGGTTTGTATAACAATGCAAAAAATCCTAAAAACCCGACCAAACTTGCTGACAACGCCATCGGCGACTGGAATAATTTCCACATTACCATGATCGGCGACCGTGTGACTGTGGAGTTAAACGGGGAAAAAGTAGTTGATAACGTAATTCTTGAAAACTACTGGGACCGTAAATTGCCAATTTTTGTAAAAGAACAACTGGAATTGCAGGCACACGGAAACATCATTTATTACCGTGATATCTATGTTCGCGAAATCCCTCGTCCGGAACCGTTTGTTCTTTCAGAAGAAGAAAAGAAAGAAGGTTACAAAATCCTTTTCGACGGCACCAACATGCACGAATGGACCGGCAATACCACGGATTACACAAGTCAAAATGGTGAAATGGTATTGAATCCTCACGGCGGCGGAAAAGGCAATCTTTATTCAAAAGACGAGTACAGCGACTTCGTTTTCCGTTTTGAATTCCAACTTACGCCTGGTGCGAACAACGGACTAGGAATTCGTACACCGCTGGAAGGCGACGCTGCTTATGTCGGAACGGAGATTCAGATTCTGGATAACGATGCTGACATTTATAAGGATTTGAAAGAGTATCAGTATCACGGTTCAGCATACGGGATTATTCCTGCAAAACGCGGATATCTGAAACCTTTGGGCGAATGGAACTACGAAGAGGTTTATCTGAAAGGTTCTAAAATCAAGGTAACCTTGAACGGAACAGTGATCACCGAAGGGGATCTTGCGGAAGCAAGCAAAAACGGAACCGCAGACCACCGTGAACATCCGGGCTTGAAAAATACCTCGGGGCATCTTGGTTTCCTTGGACACGGTTCTCCGCTGAAATTCAGAAATATCCGCATCAAAGACTTGACGAAAGTCGTAGAAGAGCCTGTTACTACGGGCAAGAAAAAAGCCAAAAAGAAGAAGTAACGCTACTTTTGCAAAAAATTTAAAAAAGTTCGGTCAGAAACGACCGGACTTTTTTTGTATTTTTTTATTTAGCTTTGGTATAACAAATTTATGTTCAGTTAATATTCCTATCTATTTCTTAAAAGCTAACCAAAACAAAGGCCGGATGAAAACCAAAAACATTTTATTAACTGCATTACTAGCCACTTCTGCTGCTTTGACCGCGCAGGCTCAAAATACCTTGACACAAATCTGGGCAACAGAAGCCACGATTCCCGTGCCAGAGTCTGTGTTTTACAGTGCAACAGATAAACTGCTGTATGTAGCTCAAATTGACGGAAAATCTGGCGAAAAGGATGGAAAAGGAGCGATTGGAAAAGTAGGGCTGGACGGGAAAATCATTGATCTAAACTGGGTATCGGGACTTAATGCGCCAAAAGGAATGGGCAAATTAGGCTCTAAATTTTATGTTGCGGACGTTACAGACATCGTAGAAATTGACTTCAAAACCGGAAAAATTCTTCAAAAGTATCCGGTCGAAGGAGCTAAATTTTTAAATGACCTGACCATTGATGCGAAGGGAAACATTTACGTGTCTGACTCCGATCTTCATAAAGTTCATTTGTTGAAAGACGGTAAAATTTCTACGTATTACGAAACACTGACGCGCCCGAACGGGTTACTGGCGGTTGGCTCGGATTTGCTGATCCTCGACAGCGGATCATTGATCAGACTGGATGCCAGCAAAAAAGCAACGACCATTGCCGAAGGCATGGAAAAGAGCACAGACGGCATCGAACAGGTAAAACCAGGTGAATATATTGTGTCTTCCTGGGCAGGTGCTGTTTATTATGTAAAATCGGACGGATCGAAAGAACTGATACTGGATACACGGCCTGCAACGAGCAATACAGCAGATATCGGCTATGATCCGGTTAAAAAGATTGTATATGTACCAACATTTTTCAAAAATAGTGTGGTAGCATATCAGTTAAAATAAATATATTTAACAGAACAAAACAAAATTAAAAAAACAGGCATTTCTATGGACATTTTTGTTGGGAGTCTTTCTTTTAAGTTAAAAGAAAGCGAGTTGCGTGAAGCTTTTGAGAAATTTGGTGAAGTAAGCTCCGCAAAAATTATTATTGACAAAATTACACGTCAAAGCAAAGGGTTTGGGTTTGTAGAAATGCCTGATGAGGAACAGGCTAAACTAGCCATAAGTGAGTTGAACGGGGTTGAAATGTACGGTAGACCTTTAGTAGTTAACGAATCGCAGAAAAAAGAAAGAACGTCGGGTGATCAGCCAAGAACGAGTAGCGGAGGAGGCGACAGAAGTTCCAGCTTTGGAAGAAACAAGCCTGCCGGTGGTGGATACAGTGGAGGCGGTGGAGGATATAGCGGTGGTGGAAACAGCGGTGGCGGAGGTTACGGCGGTGGCAGCGGCGGATATGGAGGAAAACCTAAATCTGATTATGGCCGCGGCGGCAGAGATGGAGATTACAAAAAAGGCGGCGGCTCTAAAAGAGGTGATTCCAGAGACAGAGATGACTGGTGATAATTGAAAATACGACCAATTTCTGAAATTATATTTTTAACATAAGACAGGCCATGAAGTTCGCCTCATGGCCTGTCTTATGTTGGGCGTAGGCTGCTGTTCTGTTAAGTCGTTAGGCGTAACCTCCAGACTACGTCTGTGTGTCACACGGTCTCCGACCGCAGAAACAGATTATTATTCCATAAATCAATTTTAATCTTATCGTTTCGGTCGGAAACCGATGACGCTCGGACGTAGTCTGGAGACTACGCCCAACAGCTAACAATCCAACAGCTAACTGCTCAACAGCTGACTATCCAATAATACACTATACCAACAGCAAATCCCGATAGCCTTCAAATTAATTGAATTTTACTAAAAAACGCAGAGGCAGCAAATCAACTTTGCGACCTCTGCGTTTTATCTTTTTTGCTTTGCGTGAAACCCGAAAACTATTTCTTAAAAATAAAATAGACAGCCAAAACCAGAAATATGAACCCAATTAAATGATTCAGCCTGAATGTTTCATTTTTGAAAAACAGCGTTGAAAAGATAATGAACACGACCAGCGTAATAACCTCCTGAATCACTTTCAGCTGTAATAACGAAAACGGTCCGCCGTTTTCATCAAAGCCAAGTCTGTTTGCAGGCACCTGAAAACAATATTCAAAGAGAGCGATTCCCCAACTAATCAGAATAATCGAAACGATACCCAGTTTACTAAACCAGGCAAGCTCCTTGAATTTCAAATGTCCGTACCAGGCCAATGTCATAAAGGCATTGGACATGATCAGCAGGCCGATGGTCAGTATTCCTTTCACGCTTCCGCTTTAACTTTGTTGTCCTGGAAGAAAAGTATAAACAACACAAGAACGATCGCTGCAATGCCTGCGGGCACCATCCAGATGCTTGTCCAGTTTTTCACACCCTCCACGGTATACATATCGGCAACGATACCTGCAATCCAGGAACCGATCCCCATACCAATACCATAAGTTGCGATGGCAATCAAACCTTGTGCAGATGAACGATATTTATCTCCCGCTTTGCTGTCTGTATAAATTTGCCCTGTCACAAAAAAGAAGTCATAGCAAACACCGTGTAAAACAATTGCCAGATACAATAACCATTCGCTTGAAGCATCACCGTAACCGAATCCTACAAAACGGACAATCCAGGCAATAAGCCCTACGATAAGCATCCATTTCACACCCAGACGAGAAAACGCCAGAGGAATCAGCAACATAAATACAACCTCGGAAGCCTGTCCAAGGGACATTTTGTTCTCAACATTAGTCATTCCTGAATCTGTCAGAGACGGATTGGCCATTGCATAGTAAAACGACAAAGGAATACAAATCAGCAGCGATGAAATAAAGAAAATCGCAAAGGAACGATCTTTAAAAAGCTTGAAAGCATCCAATCCTAAAATCGCAGAGAAAGAGGTATTCGTGCTTGGTTTTGGAGGCGTGTTTGGAAGGAAAAAAGAATAAACACCCAGAACAGCCGCCGTAATCATCGAGATTTCAAAAATCCGTACGCTGTTTCCAAGACCATAGTAACCGATGATATTCGAAACCACAATCCACGCCACTGTTCCCATCACACGGATGGTTGGGAAATCTTTTTCCGAATCCTTTACGTGAGACATCGCAATGGAAGTAGTCAAGGCCATTGTTGGTGCAAAAGTGATGCAATAGGCCAAAATCACCCAGAAGAAAGTATCCGCATCTTTAATCCCGGTGAGGACATATAACAACACAGCGCCGGCCAAACTCAATACACCCAAAACCTTCTGCGCAGCGAAGTACCTGTCGGCAATTAAACCTACAAAAAACGGCGCAATGATCATGGCAATTGAAAACGCCGCATACGCACTACCCACCTGCACACCTGTGGCATGCAGCTCACTAAACATGTACTTACTCATTTGGCCATACCACGATCCCCATATAAAATAAAGGAGAAACATCATGGCCATTAACTGATAACGCGTCAGATTTTTCATAAAAAAGATTAGGAGTTATTAATACAAAAAGGTGCAGCTTTCACTGCTGGTTTATTATTTTTTCTGAACCATCTTTTGAAACTCGTTTAGTTTCAAAAGTGCTTCAATTGGCGACAATGTGTTAACATCAAGCAAAGACAAACTTTCTTTCAACTGTTCAAGTCTCGGATCTGCCGGTTCGAAAATGCTCAGCTGAAAATTATTCTTTGGCATTTCCTTCACCTTTTTGTTATGCTTTTCTGCCACATGGTCCTTTTCCAGATGGTGCATAATTTCGCTTGCACGCAATACGATCGGCTGGGGCATCCCCGCTATTTGCGCCACATGGATACCAAAGCTGTGCTCGCTGCCACCCGGTTTCAGTTTCCGCAGAAATATCACTTTGTTGTCCACTTCCTTTACGGCAACATTGAAGTTTTTGATGCGCGGAAAGTCGTCAGCAAGCTGATTTAATTCATGATAATGCGTAGCAAAAAGTGTCTTGGGTTTTAGTGAGGGTTGATTATGCAGATATTCTGTGATCGCCCAGGCAATCGAAACACCGTCATACGTGCTCGTACCACGCCCGATTTCATCCATCAAAACCAGACTCCTGTCGCTTAAATTGTTAAGAATACTGGCCGTTTCGGTCATTTCCACCATAAACGTACTTTCTCCCCTGCTCAGGTTGTCGCTCGCTCCTACCCGTGTAAATATCTTGTCAACAATCCCGAGCGTTGCGGCGCTGGCAGGCACATAACTTCCCATTTGTGCCATCAGCACGATCAGCGCCGTTTGACGCAGCAATGCAGACTTACCCGCCATGTTTGGCCCGGTAATAATGATGATCTGCTGGGTTTCATTGTCAAGAAAAACATCGTTGGGTACATAACTTTCGCCCAGCGGCAATTGCTGCTCAATTACAGCATGACGACCGTCCTTGATATCCAGTATCTTGCCATCGTTGATAACAGGCTTGACATAGTTGTTTTTCCGGGCCGTTGTTGCAAAAGAACCCAACGCATCCAATGTCGAAATAACGACCGCGTTTTGCTGGATCGTACCCACGTACTCAGCCGCTGTCAGGATCAGTTCTGAGAAAATACGGAATTCAATCGCCGAGATCTTGTCTTCCGCATTCAGAATTTTCTCTTCGTATTCTTTCAGTTCGGGCGTAATGTAACGTTCGCAGTTGACAAGTGTCTGCTTACGGATCCACTCTTCGGGTACCTTGTTTTTATGCGAATTGGTAACCTCCAGATAATATCCAAAAACCCGGTTGTAAGCAATTTTTAGAGAAGGAATTCCCGTACGCTCCGTTTCCTCGTTTTGCAGTTTTAGCAAGAACCCTTTTCCTTCTCGGGAAATCGCATGCAGTTCGTCCAGTTCGGCATCGATGCCGCTCTTGATCATCCCACCCTGGTTAATCAGCAATGGCGCGTCTTCTCTTAGCTCATTTTCAATTTTGTCAACCAAAAACGTACACAGATTAAGCTGATCTGCATATTTATTCAGAACCGCGTAACTGTTGTGTGTTGAAGATATCTTGCCCAGTATTTCCTTGATAGGCCCGATCTGTTTCAACGATTTTTTCAACTGTACCATTTCGCGCGGACTGATCCGGCGAACCGCCACTTTTGAGATCAACCGTTCGAGGTCACCGATCTGTTTAAGATATTGGGAAATGGATTCATGAAGTTCATCATTCTGAAGAAAAAACTCAACCGTATTAAGCCGCTCTTCAATCGGCAATTTTTCCTTTAACGGTAATACCACCCAGCGTCTCAATAACCGCGCGCCCATTGGCGTCACCGTTTGATCCAGAATCTGGATTAAGGGTACGCCGCCTTCCTGTTGCGGAAAAACGAGTTCAAGGTTACGGACCGTAAATCTGTCGAGCCACACATATTTTTCCTCTTCCAGGCGCGTAACACGGCTGATATGACTTACCTCCCTGTGTTCCGTTTCTTTCAGATAGTGCAGAATCACACCCGCAGCAACAATTCCCAGCCTGAGATTTTCAATACCAAAACCTTTTAGCGTGGTGGTGCTGAAATGCGTTGTAAGTTGTTCATAACCGTAGTCATAACCAAAACACCAGTCTTCAAGCTGAAACGTATGAAACTTTCCGCCAAACAGCTGGTTGAATTCCTGCTTATGTTTTTTACAAAAAAGTACTTCGGACGGCGTAAAACCCTGAAGCATTTTGTCGACATACGCAGCATTTCCCTGAGAGGTCATGAACTCACCCGTCGAAATATCCAGGAACGCAATACCGTATGAATCATCTGCACCCACATGGACTGCCGCCAGATAATTGTTCCTCCGCGTGTCCAGCACGTTATCGTTCATGGAAACACCGGGAGTTACCAGTTCCGTGACGCCGCGTTTTACAATACCTTTTGCCTGAGAAGGATCTTCCAGCTGGTCACAAATTGCAACACGTTCGCCGGCGCGAACCAGTTTGGGAAGATAATTGTCCAGTGAATGATGCGGAAAACCCGCCAGCTCTTCATGCGATCCGCCATTGTTACGGCGTGTGAGTACAATACCAAGAATTTTGGATGCACGAATAGCGTCTTCTCCGAATGTTTCGTAAAAATCGCCAACCCGAAACAGTAGCAATGCGCCGGGATACTTGGCTTTTATCTGATTATACTGTTTATTAAGCGGAGTTTCTTTTTGTTCCTTTGCCAACTAATAATTATTTTGAAAACAGGATAACTACAAAATTAACCCTTCTATCCGGTTTGGCAAGTCCAAATAGTTGTTTTATCAAGTAAGATTTTTGGTCATAGAGTGAGCCGCCTGACTTCTTTTTCTGTAACTTCCCATACGTCCCCCGGTTTAGCTCCCTCGGCGCTAAAATCGGCAAGATTAATTTTTCCAATCGCCCAGCGCACAAGGCGTAAGGTTGGAAATCCCACAGCAGCGGTCATGCGCCGAACCTGCCGGTTTTTCCCCTCATGCAATGTCACCGATACCCAGGAAGTAGGAATATTTTTACGAAAACGGATAGGCGGATTTCTTTCCGGAAGCGCAGGCTCATCCAGTCTGGAAGCTGATGCCGGCAGGGTCTGATATGCTTTCCCATTGATCGAGATTTTCACACCATCGGCCAGCTGATGACAAGCTTCACTAGTAATTTCACCCTCCACCTGCACATAGTAAGTCCGCTTATGGCGGTTTCGGGGTTCGAGCAGTTTTGTTTTGAGGTAGTTATCATTGGTCAGCAAAAGAAGCCCCTCGCTGTCGGCATCCAGTCTGCCAACGGGATATATATCTTTTGGAAAACTGAAATCAAGGTCAGCGAGTGTGGTATGGTCACCTTCACGACTGAATTGTGAAAGCATTCCAAAAGGTTTGTAGATTAAAAAGTAGCGAAACAAAGGTATGCTGGTTATGGACGAAGAGAAGTCCAAATTTTATTTAATAAGTGATTCCAGATCAAGGACGAACCCGGGAAGTATCAACTCACCGGATAATTTTGTTCAATTGAAGATTCCATTTTTCATGTTTAATCCAGGACGCATCAGGAGAACGAACGGCTCCGTTTGGCAAAGTAAAACCGGTTGACGAATCAAACGATTCTCCTAAACGTGATTTTTCATTCCAGACAAACAAATTACCTAAAACCCGAGAATTGAAGTTACTGGCAAAAGCACCTGTCGGTGACATAAGTATAATATTTCCATGCGCGTCTCTTTCGAACTCTAATGTGTCGTTCATCTGGCAAAACTGAAAGAAGTCTTCATCGCTCATCAGTTCTCCCATTTTCAAAGTTACAGGCATGGAGATATTCATAACTTACTTTATTTTCCGTCTTAATCAAAAATACAAAATATTTATTGATAAAGACAGATATGATTCGGCTCTGTTAACCTATTCAATTTCCAGCCAAACCGGACAGTGATCTGAATGGACGGCATCGTTAAATTGTCTGCTTCCGACAATTCTGTCTTTAAGCGTATCTGCAACCGAAATGTAGTCGATGCGCCAGCCCTTGTTATTGGCTCTTGCCCCCGACCGGTAAGTCCACCAGGAATACTCCTGCAACTCCGGGTTTTTAAATCTGAAAGCATCCGTATAACCGCTCCCAAACCATCTCGTCATCCACTCTCTTTCTTCCGGCAAAAAGCCCGAAGACTTCTTATTTCCTTTCGGGTCGTGGATATCAATCTCGGTATGCGCAATGTTATAGTCTCCGCAAATAATCAGGTTCGGACGCTCGATACGAAGCATATTCACCCAATTATTAAAATCTTCCAGAAAACTCATTTTTACACTCTGGCGGATTTCTCCGCTCGTCCCGGATGGGAAATAACAGTTCAGTAACGTGATATTTCCAAAATCAGCACGAAGAATCCGGCCTTCCGTATCGTAAACCGGTAAATTCAATCCTACCGAAACAAGATCCGGCTTGATTTTGGAAAAAATAGCCACACCGCTATATCCTTTTTTTTCAGCAGCATGCCAACCGATCAGCTCATAACCCAACTCCGCGAATCCCGACAAATCCACCACATCCGGTGTCGCCTTTACTTCCTGAAAACACAAGACATCAAAGGATTTGTCCTTTAACCATTCCAATAAGCCATTTTTTAACGCTGCGCGGATTCCGTTGAGGTTATAAGTGAGGATTTGCATGCTGATTTTTGTTGTTAATATTTATTTGTTGATGCCTAAAATCATATCTGTTGTAATTTCCTGGTCGAAAGTAAGGTAACCAGGATAATTGATCTGCTTTCCGGCAAGATCAAGTGTTGGTTTAACTTTCACAGTAAATTTGGTCGGTTTTGAACCCGATTTTCCGGACAAAGCCAGAACCATATTGATAAATTCGTCTCTCGTGGCGTCGTTCGTCAACAACTTATACACGTTAGCGCTCAGTTTCACAGGAACGCGTGTACTGCCACTGCCCGGATAAACCTCGATTTTTTCGTTCAAAAAGCCATTGAAAATCTCGCTGTTAGTCAGCAAAACCTTATACTCCAGCTGATTAATTGCCGCCTTTTTACGTGTTGGATTGTTGATATCCAGATTGACACGTAAGTCAAGCGGAACATCTTTTCTTAGAAGCGCAAGACCTAACCGTGGATATCTGGCCAGATCCAGATCACTGATGCTTTTAATATTTCTGAACTCACGGACATCAACTCCAGCCAGATAAATACTGTCGGCTGAGGCAATTTTATATTTACAATCACCGAATGCTTTCGCTTCCGAAACCTGACGACTTACACCACAGCTTGTAAATAATCCAACCGTAGCCAAAATCGCGATAACCCAAATTTGTTTTTTCATTGTGTGTTTAAAATTTTTTGCAAGATAAACAGTAGCTACTACAACGCGCATACCTGTTCAGCATTATTCTTTTGTAATTACTTTTTTGCATAAAGGCTTATTTATTGAATTTCCTGGCTCAAAACAGGAAATAAGCTTCCGGTTATCTGAAAATTATTGCCGAAACATTTCCTGGATACCCGTCTGATGGCAGAGAAGCCATCAGACGGGCGATTCCGTCCGACGGTTTTTTCACCGTCGGACGGATAATCAATCCGAATGTTTTTTGATAAAAATCTTGTTGCAAGCCTTACTTCCAGCACCTACCTTTGCAGACTTTTACAACCACTTTAATTCAAAAACAGACTACAATGGCAAGCTGGTATTTAGGAAAAATACGTTACCAAAAGGAAGACGAAGCAGGGAGTCTTAAAACAATTAATGAAACATATCTTGTAGATGCAGTTTCCTACACCGAATCGGAAGCGAGACTTTACAAGCAGATCGTTACCGGCGCCAGTGATTTCAGTGTAATGGCTATTTCAAGAATGCGTCTTGCAGATTTGTTTTCTTATGAAGACGGAGAAAAGTGGTTTAAAGCCAAAGTGGTGTATTTCTCTGTGGATGAAAAAAGCGGCAAAGAGAAAAAGGTGGTGAATTATATGCTTGTGAACGCTGACGGGATCGATCAGGCATTGCAGCGCATCACAGAGAGCCTGCGCACCATGCTTATTCCTTACGAAACGACAGACCTGAACCTAACGCCTATTCTGGATGTATTCCCATACACCGCAGAAGAGGAAGAAGTGGAAATTCCGGCAAATTTACGCCCCCTTTCCGAAGTAATGGCGGAAAGAGAAGCGTTGCAATAAATATTTTGAGCCTAGTCCCCAACTTTTACCTCGGGATATCCCCGGGTAATGGCCAGGAAGGGATTAGGCTCATAACTTTTGAGTTTCAGCACGGCATCCTTCGAATTCATTTCTGTGAGCAACTGGCGGTTTCCGAAGATATAGGTGTAGTCGAATGAAACCGGCAGACTGGCCACATTTTCAATCAGCTCAAAACCATACAAAGGGTAAATACCGAACGGCGTTGTCGTCAGCCACAACTTATCCTTTTCCTCCGACCGGGCGTACGACAGTTCGTATTCGATACTCTCCCATCCAAAATCTTTTCGTTTGTTGCCCGTTGGAATGCAATAGGTATTGAAATCCTCTTTCTGCTGTTTCAGTGTTTCAGCATCTGGTTTTACCTCTTCTACTTTCTCGATAATTTTCATCTTCTTACCCGCTTCGTCAGCGCCGCAATAGATATACTTCCCATCCTGGAACGCAATGATAAAATCAAAGTTTTTTCCCGTCTGCCCATAACTGTCTTCACGTTTGAAACACATGGTGCCAGTCACAGGATCTACATAAATCACAACCTCACCCTTCTTTTTATCCGATTTGTTTTCGTACTCAAAGGTGAGCGCATGGGTAAAATAATACTGCCCTTTTTCAGGTTTCCATTGGGTAGCTCTTTGCAAGACCGGCTTTTTTGGCGCCTGAGCAAGTAAAATATTGGTTCCTGAAACCAACAAAACGAGGAAAAGATAACTGGAAATTTTTCTTAGCATAACATAAATAATTAATGCCCGCAAGCTAAAAAGAGACCGTCAAAAAACCATGATTACTTCATAATTTGACAAACTCAACCCGGCGGTTACTGGCTTTCCCTTCGGCCGAAGTATTGGGCGAAACCGGTTCACCTTCACCTTTCCCGTCTGTTTCAAGCCTGGCCTTATCAATTCCAAAATCCCGGATTAAAGCTTCCTTTACCGACTCAGATCTTTTTTTGGATAATGCCAGATTGCTGCCATCTTCCCCATCAGCATCTGTATGTCCGATAATTTTAACCTTTACTGCGGCATTTTCATTTAACACTGCCGCAATGTCTTTCAGCACACCAAACGATTCCGGCTTTATCGTTGCAGAATTCACGTCGAACAATATCCCGGTCGTTGAAAACTTGCCCTCGGTAATTAATTTGTTGCGCGTATCCGGCGCCCCCACGGCAAGGCGTAGATTTGAAACAAAAAAACGATCCGTCTCTTTATGATAACCCTGATTACTGAAAGCAATGAAATTATAGTTCGTTGCAGGATTAAATGCCCTCGGCAAATCCCACACTTTGTAATCATCCACATACAATCTCAACCTGGACTTTTGCCTCCAAACAGAAACTTTGACAACATTGTGTTCAGGAACGTGGAATGCCGGAATTTCCTTGTCATTTTTCATGATGGATTCTGCCCGATTTTCAAAAATGTCAAAAGTGGCAGAACCTTGTTTCCCACCCGCAGAATAAGGATGAAGGCCAAGTTCCAACCCCTTGGCTTTATCGCCGTCATACCATTTCCAATTCGAAAAACTTTTAGCAGGATTTTCCAGTTCAGCAATGACCGTTCTTAATGCGCCGGAATAAAAGCTAAACTCAGAAGTCGTAGCCAGATTAAATTCAAACGTAAAATTTTCGGGTAGTTTCGTGATAAATTCAGGATAAAAAACGCCTTCCGGCCCCAGCATCAGCCATTTGCCTTCTGTCCCGGCAATCGTCACGATCTCTCCTGAGGAATTGGTATTCCATTTGGCAGGAAAATCCCCTACGGCATCCTGCGAAAAATCTTCGACTGCTACAATTTTTTCTCCCGGAATGAAGTCGAATTTGCTGTATGATTGCAGCGTAGGTTTCCCGGCCTTAGCTGCCACATTTTCGCTTTCTCCATCAGCTCCCTTACTTCCACTATCTTCACCGCCATTGTTTTGTTTTTCGCTCTTATCCGACGCCTGACCTTCTTTTGCCTTTTTATCTTTTTTCTTAAACAAATTCCCAATCCCCTCTTCCATTTTATCCAAACCCTTGTCCACAGCCTGGTCAACCTTCCGGTTTGCACGGTATTCAGCCTGCCTTTCTGCAACTTTTCCCGGATCATTGATACGGATCTGCGCTTTTAGCCCCCATGAAAAGCAAGTGAAAACAATCAAAAGCGATATTTTTTTAAACATGATTGTCAATGAATTAAGTGAATGAACTTTGACCCGTCTTGTATAAAATTACAAAATATCTTACTTGAATACTACATCAACTGAGTTACCGGCAAACACATATTCACGTGCGTGAAGGCGTGTCATTTACGCGGAAGATTGTAAATTGCGGAGCATTTGTATACATCGCATGAATTTCAATTTCGAAACAAAGTCAGTCACATTACGCGAAGGTCGCCGTGTTTATTTTTCCTCAGATTTCCATCTTGGCGTTCCCTCGGCCGAAAAAAGCAGAGACCGTGAAAGACTGATCGTTAAATGGCTGGAATCCATCGAACATGATGCTCAGATCATTTTTCTGGTCGGAGATATTTTCGATTTCTGGTTTGAATACGGGCACGTTATCCCAAAAGGATTTACAAGACTTCTAGGAAAACTTGCGGAACTTTCCGATCGCGGCATTGAGCTGATCCTTTTTACCGGAAATCATGATATGTGGATGTTCGGTTATCTCAAAGACGAGATCGGTGCGACGATTTATCGTAATCCTGTAAATTTTGAAATTACCAACAGTGCAGGCTTGAAGAAATCAATTCTTGTCGGGCATGGCGACGGCCTGGGGCCGGGTGATAAAGTTTACAAAATCCTGAAACGTATTTTCGAAAATTCCTTTTTCCAGTGGATTTTTAGAATTGTGCATCCGGACGTTGGCATGTGGATCGCTTCCGAATGGTCAAAACGAAGCCGTATTGCCAATATTAATAAGGGAGAAGAACAATTTATGGGTGACGATCACGAATGGCTTCTGATCTATTGTAAAGAAGTTGAAAAAGAAACACACCATGATTATTATATTTTCGGGCACCGGCATTTAATGCTGGACCTCACGGTGAACGAGCGGAGCCGGTATATTAATTTGGGAGAATGGGTAACAAAGCAAGCACACCAGGCTTATGCAGCTTTTGACGGGGAAGCAATGAAATTAAATCAATTCAAATAGAGACTCTTCCCGTCAGGGCGTTCCAAACGCATCATTTTTATTGAATACATCCTGTTTGTTGATCCTTTCCAGCGGCGAATCATTCAGTTCTTTACGCCATTCTTTTGGTTTCAAATCACCATTTTTCACCGATTTGATAAATTTCGCCCAGGCAAACGGATTCAGGAATTGAAATGTAGGAGCAAAACTTTTTCCCGCCGCAGATTCCCGACCAAAAAGCTGCTGGTCTATGGTGTAACGGTAATTGGTTTGCGCATTATTGGGCACCTGCGCCGCCAGTTTTTTAATATATTCAGACTCTGTACTTTTTGCCAGTGCATCCCGATCCGCCTGATCCGGCAATTTTAAAGCCAAAAGGGCTCTTTTGAAATCTTCCTCCGTGGAATAAGGATAAATTTTAACTTCCGAAAGCATCATCACATCCTCATGCAGGGAAACAATGGCCGAATAAGTTCCGGCATTGTAATTTCTCGGAATTACATGATATTGTTTTTTATAACCCACATAGCTATACACAATACTATCGCCGGGAAATACATTGATCGTAAACGAACCGTCATTGCCAGCCAACCTGCCAGTTCCGGCTTTGGGAATAAATATATAAGCTCCCGGCAAACGGACGGTGGTTTTCCCTCCCACTACGACGCCCGTAAAAACAATCGCCTTCTGTTCTCCCTGCGCATACAGATTGTGTACACCCATAACACAGATAAAAATGATGAAATATTTTAAAACTGTGTTTGCCATATTTTTTCCGTTGTTGGTTGAGATGTGACTTACGGGAGTCAGAACTTTTTTTCAAACTTAATCAATCTGTACCCGAAAAACAGATAACAAAAAAATCCAGCCCTTTCAAGGATGGATTTTAAGGTTTTTTAACAAATTCCGGAATTACTTCTCCTCCTTTTTAGGATTATCAAACTCCTCATTTTTCTTCAGAATATCTTGTCTCGTTATACTTTCGCGAGGCGCATTATTTAGTTCTTTCCTCCATTCTTTCTGTTTAAGATCACCTTTTTTAACAGATTTGATAAAATTTGCCCAGGCAAAAGGATTCAGGAATGGAAACGTTGTTGCAAAACCTTTTCCTGCTGCTGATTCGCGGCCAAAAAGCTGTTGATCGATCGTATAACGGAAATTGGTCTGTGCATTGTTAGGCACCTGAGCCGCCATACGGTTAATATAGTCAGGATCGGTGCTGCGCGCCAGGGCATCACGATCGGCCTGATCCGGCAATTTAAGTGCCAAAAATGCCTTTTTGAATTCTTCTTCGGTTTTCCACGGATAAATTTTAACCTCGGAAAGCATCGTCACATCTTCCTGCATCGCTACAATGGCGGAATATGTATCCGCGTTATAATTTCGGGGTATGACGTGATATTGTTTTTTATAACCTACATAGCTGTAAATGATACTATCGCCGGGAAAAACAGGTATTGTAAAGTTACCTCTGCTATCCGCCAAAGTCCCTTTTCCAGCCTTTGGGATAAAGATATAAGCTCCGGGTAATCTGTCGGTACTTTTTCCGCCCACAACCACACCATTGAAAATAATCGCCTTTTGCTCACCCTGTGCCAAAACCTCCTGCCCACATAGTACGCTTGCAAGTATTACAAAATATATTAAAAATCCTTTTTTCATTCTTTACAGGTCGTTATTCAGTACCGGCATCCTCATATTCAGGCACTGTAAGGGTTATAGTTGATTAAAGCCGACTTTAATATATTTTAAATTTTTCTCAATACAAGTTAAAAAAAGCGTTCCTATTATTCAAAAACGACTGAACATGGGATGCATTGCCCGGACAAGCTATTAATACGCTGGTTATGAAAACAATTTCAGGAATGTCACGATGAACGGTGCCGAAAGCAATAATCCATCAAAACGATCCAAAAACCCACCATGACCGGGGATACTATTCCCCGAATCCTTGATGGCAATACTACGCTTGAACAACGACTCAACAAGGTCGCCGTAAGTACCGACCACCACAATGATCGCACCGATGCAATACCATTTCCAGGGCTCGAAAGTACGGAAATAATGCCCGAGGACAAAAGCGATCACTGCTGCGAAAGCTGCACTGCCCATCGCACCTTCCCAGGATTTTTTAGGAGAGATACGCTCAAAGAGCTTACGTTTACCAAATTTTGTTCCTGCGAAATATCCTCCGATATCCGATGCCCAAAGCAAAAGCAAACTGCCCAATACGATCTCGTAGTTATAAATCCCGCCGCGCATTGCCATCACAATAATTAAAGAAAAAGGCAACGCCACGTAAATTATCCCTAAAAAAGTAAAGCCAATATTCGTAAATGGTTTTAAATCATTCTTTTTATAAAGTTTGATAAAAAAGATCATCGACAATAAAGGACTGATAATGAAATAGTTTTCAAAAGAAACCAGATCCTGTTCTATCAGGTACGCCAATAACATCATAACTGTGCCACAGAAGGTACCATAATAAGTCAAAGGCTGATTTCCGTCCAGGCCTAACAGCTTGTAGAATTCCAGTTGCGTTAATGAACTGATCGTACAGAAAAGCAGCAAAAAGCTCCATTCGCTGTAAAGTATACACCCAAGAATGATAACGAATCCTATGAGTCCGGTGATGGTGCGCTGTTGTAAATTACTCAGATTCTGCAAGGGAGTCTTCATTAGATAAAATGGTTTGAGCCCGAACAAGATCTGTCATAGGAACGTGCACCTCACACATCCCGAAAATTGGATAGCTACTATCCTGCTTATTGACAATGACAGCCGCAATTCCATTTTGTTCCAATATTTCTCTGGCTATTTCCGCCCGAATCATCTGCCTGGTATGATATACCTTTCCCCAATTTTCGTCCATAAATGTTACTCTGTGCAAGTCCTGTGACTTCGCTATTCTGAGTGTTTTTAATTGTTACTTATAATTTTCTAAGCCAGAGTTTTCTGCTTCAGCCCGGTTTTTCTGATCTCGAATAAAATGGCAGTCGTCAAAACAATTGAGGCCAGGATTGTCGTCCATGGCATCGTCTTGATTTCTTCAATATTAACTTTCAGCACTTTTGTGTTGTATAAAAACATCATCACCAACACGAATCCGTTGTTGACAAAATGTGCCAGTATCGCTACCGATAACCTGCCAGACCAATAATACAAATATCCGAATAGTGCCCCGAGTATCATGCGCGGCAAAAATCCGTAGAATTGAAAGTGAATTGCACTGAAAACCGCAGCCGAAACCCAAATTGCAACATGTACATTGGCCCAATGTTGTGCAAGTTTACGTTGTATAATGCCGCGAAACAATACCTCCTCGCCTAAAGCAGGAAGAAGCACCACAACAGTCAGCGCAACGACCAACTGGCCAACCTCCTGATAATTGGTCATAAAACGCGTCAGCATGGCATTCTGATCCTCTTTGTCGCGCATCCATGTTTCCAGCCACGACCAGGATTCGGGAAATACCATGTTGGAATTCCATTCAATAAACTGGCTGTTGATCGGAATAAAAACCAGAACCACGATCGCCGAAAGAAACCAGGTCGCAAGCGCCGGTTTTTTCCTGAAATTAAAATCCTGCAAATCTTTGCGCTCCATATAAAACCAATACAGAAGCGAGGGCAGCAGATAAGAAAAAAAGTGCACTGTCCCCTGCAGAACCATCATGGCAATCCACCCGTTGGGAATATTTTCAGGATGAATAAACAATTCTGTCATCAAACCTGTGATACTATCTGCATCAGAAGAAGTTATCAATGCGAGGATAAGAATTGCCAATACATTACCAACAGCCATTCCAATAAGCACGAAACCAACCAAGACCAACAAACCTCCCAATGTACCGGGCACTCGTGTATGTACCAAATTTGAATAACTTTTTTGCATAATTGGTGTAAATTTACAGCTAATTATGAATTTAAAAATATCGGGTGACTGTTGATGGATAAGAATAGGTGATTAAAACCTTTATAAATTCTGTTCTCAGGCATATCCTGACACATAATAAATGGTAAAAATAGGTAAAATAGAACTGAGCGATTTTCCGCTGCTGCTTGCGCCGATGGAGGATGTGAGTGATCCGCCCTTTAGGGCTGTATGCAAGGAAAACGGTGCGGATTTGATGTACACAGAATTTATTTCTTCGGAAGGATTAATTCGTGACGCAGCAAAAAGTGTGCAAAAGCTGGACATTTTTGAATATGAAAGACCTGTGGGTATCCAGCTTTTTGGCAGCGATGTGGAAACGATGGGTTCCTGCGCAGAAATTGCGTCGAAGGTTAATCCGGATCTGATCGATATTAATTATGGTTGTCCGGTAAAAAATGTAGCTTGCCGCGGAGCCGGCGCTGCGCTGTTACAGGATGTGCCTAAAATGGTTCGGATGACAGAATCTGTTATTAAATCCACGCATTTGCCGGTGACTGTGAAAACAAGGCTGGGATGGGATGAAAGCACTAAAAATGTTCAGGAAGTCGCAGAAAGATTACAGGATATCGGTATTCAGGCACTTTCCGTACATGGAAGAACCCGTGTGCAAATGTACAAAGGGGAGGCTGACTGGACCCTGATATCCAGAATAAAAGATAATCCGCGCATCACGATTCCTATTTTTGGAAATGGCGATGTGGACAGTCCTGAAAAAGCGCTGGAATATAAAAACCGCTTTGGTGTGGACGGGATCATGATCGGCCGTGCTACCATCGGTAATCCGTGGATTTTTAATGAGATAAAACATTTTGTAAAAACCGGCGAAAAACTGGCTCCTCCCACCCTGGCTGAGCGTGTGGCTGTCTGCCGCCGCCATCTGGAATTTTCCATTCGCTGGAAAGGGCCGATTGCCGGAGTTTTCGAAATGAGACGTCATTATACCAATTATTTTAAAGGACTGGAACATTTCAAACCCTTCCGCATGCGCCTGGTAGAGGGTATGACTTTTGAAGAACTGGATGAAATACTCAACGAAGTCGTACTGGAATACAGCGAAGCCTTATGCTAAAAATTAAAGTAGGTGGTAAAAACAGCGGCGATACCGCGACGCAGGATGAATCTTTTGAGTTAACCCAAAAGGATAACCAGTGGCAGATCGGTGAGGATATTTTTGACGGAGACATCATAAAGCTAAGCGACAGCCTGTTTCATGTACTCTGGCAAAACCGTTCTTTCACCGTCGAGGTAGAAGAAGCCAATATCGCCGACAAAACTTTTAAACTGCTGATCAACGGTCAACCTTACGAAACATCGGCAAAAGACCAGTTTGATCTTTTGCTGGAAGGACTTGGTATGCAGGCAACGGCCACAAAAAAAATCAACAATCTTAAAGCGCCCATGCCCGGACTTATCCAGTCTATTGCGGTAACACCAGGCCAGGAAGTGGAGAAAGGCGACACCTTACTGGTTTTGGTAGCGATGAAGATGGAAAATATTATTAAGTCATCCGGTAGCGGCGTTGTAAAAACCGTAAAGGTCATACCGGGCGAGATTGTGGAAAAAAACCAGGTATTGATAGAGTTTCAATAAATTCCTTGGTAATCTGAACTGCCTACCCTTATTTTTACAAAATAAAACACCAACAAACAAATCATGCCCGAACCAAAATACAAACGTATCCTTCTCAAACTTAGCGGAGAAGCACTCAACGGTGGAGATAAAACACAAGTAATCGATTTTAACATTCTGGACAGCTATTCAAGTGAGATCAGGAAAATTGCGGATGCAGGTGTACAAATAGCAATCGTTATTGGAGGAGGAAATATTTTCCGGGGAGCGTCGGTAGAAAAATCCGGTATTGACAGAGTTCAGGGCGACCATATGGGCATGTTAGCTACTGTTATTAACGGGATGGCCATTCAGAGTTCTCTTGAAAAACACGGCATGCGTACCCGTCTGATGTCAGCGATCAAAATGGAGCAGGTTTGCGAGCCATTGATCCGCCGCCGCGCAGTACGTCATCTGGAAAAGGGCCGTATCGTAATCTTTGGAGCAGGTACGGGAAATCCTTATTTCACAACCGATACAACAGCCGGTCTTCGTGCCATAGAATCTGAATCGGAAGTTGTATTGAAAGGTACACGTGTAGACGGTGTTTACACAGCCGATCCTGAAAAAGACCCTACTGCGACAAAATATACGCAGCTTACTTTCGACGAAGCATTGTCCAAAAATCTTAAGATCATGGACCTGACCGCATTCACACTTTGTAAAGAAAACAATGTCCCGATCATCGTTTTTGATATGAACAAGCCCGGCAATCTTTTTGACCTGGTGATGGGTGGAGAAGTTGGGACTTTGATATCGAATTAATAGAAAAACAATACCACCAAGTAAATCATGGAAGAAATAGAATTATATCTGGACGACGCTAAGGACACAATGGAAGGTGCGATTAAACACCTTATTATTGAACTCGGAAAAATACGCGCCGGAAAAGCCTCTCCTCAAATGCTGGACGGCCTCCAGATTGAATACTACGGCTCAATGACGCCTTTAGCCAACGTAGCGACGATCAATACGCCGGATGCAAGGACGATTGCCATTAAGCCGTTTGAAAGAAAAATCATCAATGACATTGAGAAAGCGATCCGTAACGGAAACCTGGGTTTTGCTCCTTCTAACGACGGGGAAATGATCCGTATCTCTGTTCCGCCTCTTAATGAAGAACGTCGTCGTGAGCTTGCGAAACGTGCGAAAAACGAGGTTGAGACAGCCAAGATCAACATCCGCAACATTCGTCAGGATGCGAACAATGCGCTTCGTAAATTAACGAAAGAAGGCGTTGCAGAAGATTTGGTAAAACTTAGTGAGGACCGTGTTCAGCAGCTTACCAATAGCTATGTTTCAAAAGTTGAGCAAATTCTTTCTGCCAAGGAAAAAGAAATTATGGAAGTTTAAGCCAGCGGTTGGCGATTAGCTGTTAGTAAAAAGAGGGCGTCTCAAATTAGTCTTGAGGCACCCTCTTTCATTTATCTAAACTTCTCAGAGAATTAATCGTGAAAAAAGCTC
>NZ_JAMXKF010000014.1 GCF_024220585.1 Dyadobacter diqingensis | reverse complement strand
GTACACGTTTCTGACTTGTCATGGACTAAGAAAATCAAACATCCTTCGGACTTCGTTAAGGTAAATGACGAACTTGAAGTTGTCGTTCTTGAGCTTGACGCTGAAAACCGTCGTTTGGCACTAGGTCACAAACAACTTGAAGAAAACCCATGGGATACTTTCGAAACGATCTTCGCTATCGGATCAGTACACCGTAGCACAATCGTTGCAAAAGGAGACAAATTCGCAACTTTGGAATTGCCATACGGAATCGAAGGAATTTCAGCAGTGAAAAACCTTACGAAAGAAGATGGTTCAGTTGCTGAGGTTGGAGAAAGCCTTGACTTCACAGTATTGGAATTCCTGAAAGACGAAAAGAAAATCGTTCTTACACATTCAAAAGTGAAGCCTTCTGCTCCTACTGAAGACAAGAAAGAAGAAAAAGCTGCTAAACCTGCTGCAACTCAGGCTAAAAGCTCAGCTGGTAATACAGAAAGCGCTGCCAAAGAAGGAGAGAAATCTACCTTTGGTGACCTAAGTGTACTTTCTGCTTTGAAGGAACAATTTGAAGATTCAGAAAGAAAAGGAAAAAAAGTAGCGAAAAAAGACGACGAAACTGAAGAGTAGTCAATTTTTTTAATACTTTTGCACCCGGGTTAGCTGTTGGCAGCTAAATGTTACCAGCTAACCCGATATGGTTCCGTGGCCGAGTGGCTAGGCAGAGGTCTGCAAAACCTTTTACAGCGGTTCGAATCCGCTCGGAACCTCGCAGAAATATCTTGATAAAATACCATTTGAAGAGACCGGCTTTTCGGTTTTTCTCAAATGGTATTTTTTCGTTAATACATTGAATGTCAACGGTTACAATAATGTAGCGTAGTTTTGACACGAAATGTCAAATTAGAAGAATTATAAATAAGTAAGCCATCCAAAATATCCCTAAAATACTTTTGTGGATAAAAAATCGTGCACTAGATTTGTCTGTTGAAGTATAATGAATAGTTGATTATGAATATACCATTCCGAGAAGACTCTAAGTTTTGTTCCTTCTTTCCCCGCTCAAAATCGTTTCTGGCTATTTTTGTAGCTATTCTTTTAAGTACTTGTAGCCTTACCTGGGCTCAGGACAGCACGGCTGCTGCCGGAGCTGCTGCTGCCGCCCCTGCTGGTGGAGGCGATGCTGCAAAAGGCGAAACGTTATTTAAAAACAACTGTGCCCAGTGTCACGCAGCGTCTGACGAAAGAGTTGTAGGTCCTGGTTTGAAAGGTGCAACGACTCGTAACAACATTGCATGGCTTACGAAATGGGTGCACAATTCACAAGCGGTTATCGCTTCCGGCGATCCTTACGCTGTGAAAATTTACAACGAGTACAGCAAAGCACAAATGACTAGCTTCCCTAATTTGTCAGAAGATGACATCAAAGGGATTTTTGCTTACATTGATAACGCTGCTTCTGCTCCGGCCCCTGCCGCTGCTGCTGCTGGCGGAGCTCCTGCTGCCGGTGCTGCACAATCAAGCGGACCTTCTGATCTTTTCATGATCGTTCTGGTTGCTTTGGTTGTTGTAATGCTCTTAGTATTAGGTGTTTTAGTTGTTATTGTAACTATTCTTTCGAAAGCTGTTGCCGGAGATGAAGGTGCTGCCAAAGGCGACTTCATGACTCGTTTCGGTGCTTCGCTGAAAAGAATAGCAGGTGACCCTGCAATTCGTTCTGCAACGCTTTGGATATTTGTACTTCTTGTAATAAAGGCAACACTTGACGGAGCATATAGTGTTGGTGTTCAGCAGGGTTATGCCCCTAAACAACCAATTACTTTCTCTCACAAACTGCACGCCGGAGAATACAAAATTGACTGTAACTACTGCCATACAGGTGTAAACAGAGGTAAATCTGCACATATTCCATCTGCGAATATTTGTATGAACTGCCACGGTGTTATCAAAAAGGAATCTCCTGAAATCCAGAAGATTTACACTTCGATTGAAAACAATACCCCTATTGAATGGGTACGTGTTCATAACCTTCCTGATCTTGCTTATTTCAATCACTCTCAGCACGTTAACGTAGCCGGATTGGAATGTGAAAATTGCCATGGAGACATCGCTAAGATGGAAGTTGTTCAGCAACGCTCTTCATTAACAATGGGTTGGTGTATCGATTGCCACCGTAAGACTGATGTTAATACAAAAGACAACAAGTATTACGACAAGCTGGTACAGTTACATGCGTCAGATAGTAAAGAAGCTTTAAAAGTAGCTGATATCGGTGGTCTTGAATGTTCTAAGTGCCACTATTAATCACTGCAAATAGATACTAGAATACAACTCATTGTATTAACAGTTTTATGGAAAATACTAATAAAAGATATTGGAGAGGGCTTGAAGAGCTGCGTAATGATGAAAAATTCATTAAAAACGCAGGTTCAGAGTTTTCTGAAGCACCAACAGAAAATCAATATGAAAGTCTTGTAGACGGAGCGGGAACGCACCGTCGTGACTTCTTGAAAGTGTTAGGGTTTGGTATGGCAGCGGTTTCTTTGGCTGCTTGCGAAACTCCTGTGAAAAGAGCAATTCCTTACGTAAATAAGCCTGAGGGAGAATTCCCGACGATTGCTAACTGGTACGCTTCCACTTATTCAGAAGGTGGAGATTACGCCAGCATTTTGGTTAAAACGCGTGAAGGTCGTCCGGTTAAGATCGAAGGAAATTCATTAGCGAAAGATGCCTGTGGTGTAAGTGCACGTGTACACGCTTCATTGTTAGGTCTTTACGATAATGAAAAATTAAAAGGTCCTAAAAAAGGTGATGACACAAAAGTTGCCTGGGATACCATTGATAAAGATATCACAAGCCAGCTTTCTCAGATTGCTGCAAAAGGAGGAGCAATTCGCATTGTTTCTTCTACTATATTAAGTCCTTCTACAAAATCAGTTATCGCTGATTTTACAACAAAATATCCTACGACGCGTCACATTGTTTATGACGCGAACTCATCTTACGCTATTGTAAAAGGAAATGAGCTTTCATTTGGTAAAGCGGTTCTTCCTTCTTATGATTTCAGCAAAGCGAAAGTGATCGTAGCGGTTGACGCCGACTTCCTTGGTTCATGGATTTCTCCTGATACTTATTCTCGTCAATATGCTGAGACCCGTATGGTTAGCAGTGCAAAAGACGGTAAAAAGGATATGTCCCGTCACTACCAGTTTGAAGCTGTTCTTTCTTTGACAGGTTCAAATGCTGATTACCGTTCTGCTGTGAAACCTTCGCAGTTGGGATTGGTAGTTTCTTCATTATACAACAAAGTGGCTGCAAAATTGGGAGGTAAGGCTATCGCTACACCTGCTTTTGATGCACCTCATTTAGATAAAGCAGCAGCTGATCTTATCGCTGCAAAAGGAAACGCACTTGTTGTTTCCGGTATCAATGATCCTTCAGTTCAGGTTGTTGTAAACGCGTTGAATAACCTTTTGGGTAGCTACGCTTCCACAATCAACCTGGATGTACCTGTTTATTTCCGTCAGGGAAATGACATCGCCATGAACGAATTCGTTGAAGAAGTAAAAGGCGGAAAAGTGGATGCAGTTATTTTCTATGCTGCAAACCCGGTTTACGATCACCCACGTGGTGCGGAAATCGCAACGGCTCTTCCAAAAGTTGCATTGAGCGTTTCATTCAACGACCGTGCTGATGAAACAGGTTCTTTGGTTAAATTCATTGCGCCTGCTCCTCACTACCTTGAGTCATGGAATGATGCTGAACCAAAAGCTGGTTTTTACAGCCTGGGTCAGCCGACGATCAGCTTGATCTTCAACACACGTCAGGCTCAGTCAAGTTTATTGAAATGGGCTGGACAACCTTCTGATTTCCACGAATATGTGAAAGCATATTGGAGAAAAAATATCTTTACCCAAGGCGGTAACTTTGAGCAATTCTGGGTTAAGTCTCTGCATGATGGTGTTTATGCATCAGCTGCAACGGCTGCTCCGGCTGGCGCTGCTTTCACTGGAAATGTAGACGAAGCTGCTTCTGCACTTGCTAAAAAATACAAAGCATCTTCTACTGGCATCGAACTTGCTATTTTTGAGAACATCGGTATTGGTAATGGTTCTGCTGCAAACAACCCATGGTTGCAGGAATTCCCTGAGCCGGTAACAAAAGCTTGCTGGGATAACCACGCAAACATTTCTCAGAAAACCGCAAAAGATCTTGGTCTTGAGCAAGGAGATGTTGTAAAAGTTGACTTCAAAGGAAAATCTATCGACGTTCCTGTTATCGTTCAGCCTGGTTTGGCAAATGGTACAGTAGCGGTTGCGATCGGTTACGGTCGTGAAAAAGCTGGTAAATCAGCGAATGGTGTAGGTAAGAATGCTTATCCATTGGCAGCGTTTGCAGGCGGTTTCTTGTCATTCGCACCAGGTGAAGCGACTGTTACAAAAACAGGCGAAACACGTGAGATTGCACAGACACAGACACACAACACCGTAATGGGTCGTAAGTCTGTTCTTCAGGAAACAGTTCTTTCGCATTTCCAGAAAGATCCATTGGCAGGACGTTTCATTCCGAAAATAGAAACTTCGGAAGGGAAAGTAGATGCAACCGATCTTTCTCTTTGGAATGGACACCAGTACAAGAACCATTCATGGGGACTTGTAATTGATTTGAATACATGTTTTGGTTGCGGATCATGTGTGATCAGCTGCCAGGCAGAAAATAATATCCCTGTTGTAGGCCGTCAGGAAGTGATCAATGCACGTGAGATGCACTGGTTGCGTATTGACCGTTATTACAGCAGTGATGCAGAAGTTGGAGATTATACAGCAATGGAAATTGCTTCGGAAAATCCTGAGGTTACCTTCCAGCCTATGATGTGCCAGCACTGTAACAACGCACCTTGCGAGACGGTATGTCCGGTATTGGCTACAACCCACAGTTCTGAGGGCTTAAACCAGATGGCTTACAACCGTTGCGTAGGTACACGTTATTGCGCAAACAACTGTCCTTACAAAGTTCGTCGTTTCAACTGGTTCAAATATTTTGACAATGATAACTTCGATTATCACTTCAATAATGACCTGGGTAAAATGGTGATCAATCCTGAGGTAACGGTACGTTCACGTGGGGTAATTGAAAAATGCTCAATGTGTGTACACTTGATCCAGGAGGCAAAATTGACTGCTAAAAAAGAAAGAAGACGTGTAGTGGATGGTGATGTGTCCGTAGCTTGTGGTTCATCATGCCCTACCAATGCGATTACTTTTGGTGATATGAATGATCCTGAAAGTAAAATATCTAAACTTCTTGCGGTAGAAAGAGAAGGTCGTGCTTTCCACATGCTTGAAGAGATTAACGTTCGTCCTCAGGTTTCTTATCTGACCAAGATCAGAAATAAGGATGCAGCGCCGAAGGCAGAAGCTCACAAGGAACACGCCTAAGCAGAGTTGTTAGTTTTGTATTTGTTTGAAGATTAAATCATTATAAATTACAGTAGTATGCATGTTACTTCACCCGTAAGAGAGCCCCTTATTCAAGGCGGGAAAACGTATGCAGACGTAACGGAAGATATATGCCGACATGTCGAAGGAAAGCCTACAAAGGAATGGAAAATTGCTTTTGGGATTTCTCTGCTTGTTTTGGCTTATGGAACTTGTTGTCTGGCATGGACCTGGTGGGAAGGTCTGGGCGTGTGGGGATTAAATAAAACCGTAGGTTGGGCATGGGATATCACAAACTTCGTATGGTGGGTTGGTATCGGTCACGCCGGAACGCTGATCTCTGCAATTCTTTTACTTTTCCGTCAGAAATGGAGAACATCCATTAACCGTGCGGCAGAAGCGATGACTATTTTCGCTGTAATTTGTGCCGCATCATTTATCCTGATGCACATGGGTCGTCCATGGATGGCATATTGGGCTTTACCATTACCTAACGCATTTGGTTCTCTTTGGGTAAACTTCAACTCCCCTCTTGTATGGGACGTATTTGCGATCAGTACTTATTTCTCGGTATCTCTTGTTTTCTGGTATATCGGTCTTATTCCTGATTTGGCTACAATCCGTGACCGTGCAACCAGCAAAGTTTCCCGTTTTATGTACGGAACTTTCGCAATGGGATGGGATGGATCTGCTAAAACATGGTCTCGTTATGAGTACATTAGCTTAATTCTTGCCGGTTTATCTACTCCTCTTGTACTTTCAGTGCATACAATTGTAAGTATGGACTTTGCTACCTCGGTAATTCCGGGATGGCATACAACAATCTTCCCTCCTTATTTCGTTGCGGGTGCGATTTTCTCGGGATTTGCCATGGTGCAAAACCTTATGCTGATCACACGTGTGGTGTACAAGCTGGAAGATTATATTACCCTTGAGCACATTGAAACAATGAACAAGGTAATCACCCTGACCGGTTCGGTTGTAGGGGTTGCCTATATCACTGAGTTCTTCATTGCCTGGTATTCAGGAGTAGAATACGAAAGTTATGCATTTATCAACCGTGCTACCGGACCTTACTGGTGGGCATACTGGGCGATGATGACTTGTAACGTAATCTCTCCACAGTTGTTCTGGTCAAGAAAACTACGTCGCAGCATTACATTTACATTCTTCATATCTGTTATTGTTAACATTGGTATGTGGTTCGAGCGTTTCGTAATTATCGTTACGTCTCTTCACCGTGACTACATTCCATCAAGCTGGGCGATGTTCTCCCCTACCCGTTATGATATTGGGGATTATATATTCTCATTCGGATTGTTCTTTACGTTGTTCCTGCTTTTCTCTAAATATTTACCAGTTGTAAACATGGCGGAAGTTAAAGCGGTAATCAGATCAACTTCTGCTCAATTGCCTAAGAAAATTGCAGGGGTTGCCAAAGTAAGACAGCGCGAAGCAGCAGCTCCGTTATTTAACAAGGATATCGAATAAGTAAAAGATCGCTTACAGGCGAAGGAATAATATTTAACATTAGTATAAATATGGCAGAATTATCTGGTAAATATCTAGTTGGAGTCTACGACGATGACGATACTGTATTACATGCAGTACCAAAGCTTAGAAAGGCCGGAGTGAAAATACAGGAGGTTTATTCACCTTTTCCGATTCACGGACTGGATGATGCTCTTGGTCACCCACGTACAAGAATAGGGATTGCAGCCTTTATGTTCGGTGTTACCGGATGTTGCGTGGCCTTAACCCTGATGATATGGACTATGGGGATTGACTGGCCGATGATTATCGGTGGTAAGGATTCAATCTCTCTTCCTAACTACATCCCGATTACATTTGAGTTAACCGTACTTTTTACAGCATTCGGTATGGTTATTACATTCTTTATCTCAAATGGACTGGGACCCGGTACGCATTTCCACGAAAGATTTGACGCTCGTGCTACGGACAACAAATTTGTAATGGCAATCAACTTGGGTAGAAATTCAATGAGTGAAGATGAAATATCCCGTGCACTAAGAGATAGCGGTGCAGAAGAGGTTAACATCAAACAATTTTAATGTGCTTGGATCGATGAAATTGAAAAGTTTATATAAGTATTCAATAGCCTTTGCTATTATTCTGATTGCAGCTGTTAGTTGTAAGCGTGATCCTAGCAACCCTGGTAAAGAATATGCTCCGAATATGTACCTGCCTGTTGGTTATGAACCGTACAGACAGGAGAAAGCCAATCCAATTAACCCAATGGGATTGACAATGCGTCTGCCGGTTGAAGGAACTGTTGCCCGTCGTAATTACAAGACGACTTTTGGTGACGGAGATTCGGCGAAAGTAGATTTGATGGTTTACAACATTCCTGCTGATAGCATTTCTATCTCAGAAAGAGTATTGAAAAACCCGGTACCTCTTAACGAAAAATCTTTAGCTGAGGGTAAAGTTTTGTTTGAGAGATATTGCCAGCATTGCCACGGGGCAACCGGAGCAGGTGACGGAAAGGTAGCTGCTATTTATAAAGGGGTTCCTAATTACGCAAGTGACGCTTACAAAAACCTTAATGAAGGACATATTTTCCACGTAATTACCTACGGTAAAGCACGTATGTGGCCTCATGGTTCGCAAATTAATCCTGAGGAGCGTTGGAAAATTGTACATTATGTACAAAAGCTGCAAAAAGGAGCATAGTCTATTTTTGATAACTGAGAAATAATATTTGAATAATGGCATCAGCACATTCGATTCCTTCTATTGAAGAACGGTTTGAATTCACTTCGGGAGCTAAAAGAAACCTTATAATTGGAGGCGCTATTGGAGCGGCTCTGGTTGTAGTTGGTGTCTATTTAGCAGCAAACGGTGGAGGTGGACATGAAGCAGAAGCGGCACATGGTGCAGTGAACGCTATAACCGGTCACGCTGCGGCTGGACATGAGGCGGCAGGTCACGCTGAGGAACATCATGTTAGCTGGTTAACCCGTATCTGGGCAAACCTTTGGGTAAATGCAGTATACTTTACTGGTATATCTGTGGTAGGTATGTTCTTTATATCTTATAACTATCTTGCACAAGCAGGATGGTCAGCTGTATTTAAAAGAGTTCCTGAGGCAATGCCTGCATTTTTGCCAATTACAGGTATCGTAATGCTCGCAGTGTTCTTTTTAGGTGGTCACGATCTTTTTCACTGGACACACCCTGAGGTCTACGAAGTAGGCGGACCTGAATATGATGAAGTATTGGCTGGAAAAAGCGGCTACCTTAATACACCTTTCTTTGTAGGGCGTATGATCGTTTACTTCGTTGTATGGTATCTGATGTGGAGAAAGATTCGTCAGTTTTCTTTGGAAGAGGATCAAATCGGAGGTACAGAATTATATGATAAATCTATACGTTTAGGAACAGCATTTCTTGTTGTGTTCGGTGTTACATCTTCTACATCTGCGTGGGATTTTGTAATGTCAATCGATCCGCACTGGTTTAGTACCATGTTTGGATGGTATACACTGGCTAGCTGGCACGTAGCCGGACTGGCAGTGATTACATTGACAGTTGTAATGTTAAGAGAAAGAGGTTATTTGAAAGCGGTTAATTCAAGCCACCTTCGTGACCTTGGTAAATTTGTTTTCGCGTTCAGTATTTTCTGGACTTATGTATGGTTTGCTCAATTCCTTTTGATCTACTATGCCAACCAGCCAGAAGAGATTATCTATTTCATCGAGCGTTTCAGAGGACACGGAAGTATTTTCAAAGCTCCTTTCTTTATCACTTTGTTCCTTAACTTCTTCTTGCCATTCCTTGTATTGATGACAAGAGATTCTAAGTTTACGCATTCGATTCTTAAAGTAGCTTGCTGGAGTGTAATTATCGGCCATTATATGGATTTTTACACGAACATTATGCCAGGTAGTGCTGGAAATACAGCGGGATTTGGCCCGTTAGAGTGGGGATTCTTTATTGTCTTCATTTGTGGATTTGTTTGGTCAATGGCGACTCAATTGGAAAAGGCAAATTTGATTCCAAAGCACCATCCAATGTTGGAAGAGTCATTGCATCACGATATCGCCTAATTTGCTTAACCTGTTATTATCATGTATTTTATCATCGCATTAGTTGCCTTAGTTTTTGTGGTTCTCACGGTTGTCGTGGTAACCCGGCTGCAAGATGTTCTCAAGAATGTTAAGAAACCAGAATCAGCTGATGAGACTCCGTCAGGAAACAGCTGGAATGGTGCAATGTTTATTGTACTTATTATTGCTGCGGTAGTAGGGATAACCTGGTCTTATCTGCATGCCCGTGAACACTTCCTGCCGATCGCTTCTTCAGTACACGGTAGAAGAACGGACGACCTGTTCTGGTTCTCGATGGGAGTGCTTACGATTCCTTTCATATTTGTAAACTTTTTGATTTTCTTCTTCTCATGGAAGTATCAGTTTAAGAAAGGTAACAAAGCTGCCTTTTATCCTGATAACCACAAATTGGAGTTAATCTGGACTATTATTCCTGCAATCGTAATGGCCATGTTGGTTTTTACAGGTTGGAAAGCATGGTCTGATATTACATCTGAGGCTCCTGCCGATTCAGAAGTAATTGAAATTACCGGAAAGCAATTCAACTGGATTGTACGTTACGGTGGTGTTAACGACAACAAGCTTGGAAATTATAACTATAAATTGATCGACGCACAAAATGAAGTAGGTATCGATTTGTCTGACGAAAATTCTTTCGATGACTTCTTGAACCCTACGGAAATGCACATTCCTGTTGGCAGACCCGTTCTGTTGAAGATTCGTGCCCGTGACGTTTTGCATAGTGTTTTCATCCCACACATGCGTGTTAAAATGGACGCAGTGCCAGGTATGCCAACGAAATTCTGGTTTGTACCGGACAAAACAACAGCTGATATGCGTGCCGAGCTTAACGACCCTAATTTCAAGTATGAAATTGCTTGTACTGAGGTTTGTGGACAAGGTCACTTCTCAATGAAGATCAATTTGGTTGTTGAAGACGAAGCTTCTTACAAGAAATGGTGTGCTGAACAAGCTACTTTCTTGCAGACTTACCCGGAATATCTTGCGAAAGTGCCAGACAATTTGAAAGCTAAGGCAATGAAAGGTTTGCCAGCTGATACAGCTGCTCCTGCTGACAGTGCAAAAACTGCTTCGACAGGTGGAGGAATTGGAACAAGTGCGGCTCTTCGCTAATTTTATTAATTTAAATACAAAACAGGCATATGTCAGCTATTGAAGGATTGGACACCGCTGTACACCACGAGGAACATGCGCACCATCACGAGCCACAAAGCTTTTGGCAGAAATACGTATTTTGTGAAGACCACAAAGTTATAGCTAAGCAATACCTTATCACAGGTATCGTTTGGGCAGTTATTGGAATTTCAATGTCGGTTATTTTCCGTATCCAATTGGGGATGCCGGATTCTAACTTATCCTGGTTGAAACCTATTTTAGGAGGCTGGATCAGCGAAACAGGTAAATTGGATCCGAATTTTTACCTGGCTTTGGTAACAATGCACGGTACTATCATGGTATTCTTTGTACTTACAGCTGGTTTGAGTGGTACGTTCAGTAACTTCCTTATTCCATTACAGATCGGTGCACGTGATATGGCATCAGGATTTATGAACATGTTATCTTACTGGTTCTTCTTCCTTGCCAGTGTGATCATGTTTGGTTCTTTGTTCTTACAGGCTGGTCCTGCTGCGGGTGGATGGGTTATTTATCCTCCGTTAAGTGCATTGCCACAGGCACACCCAGGCTCTGGCATGGGTATGACACTTTGGTTGATCAGTATGGCGTTCTTTATCGTATCTCAGTTATTGGGAGGTATTAACTACATTACTACGGTTATCAATCTTCGTACACGTGGTATGTCATTTGACCGTCTTCCACTTACAATCTGGTCATTCCTTATCACAGCGGTATTAGGTCTTATTTCTTTCCCGGTTCTTTTGTCATCAGTATTGCTGTTGATCTTTGACCGTCACTTCGGAACAAGCTTTTACCTGTCTGAAATTTATATCAACGGAGAAGCACTGCCTAACGTTGGTGGTAGCCCAATCCTTTTCCAACACTTGTTCTGGTTCCTTGGTCACCCAGAGGTATACATCGTACTTCTTCCGGGTCTTGGTATCACATCAGAAGTTATCGCGACAAACTCACGCAAGCCTATCTTTGGTTACCGTGCGATGATCGCGTCGATGTTGGGTATTGCATTCCTTGCCTTTATCGTTTGGGCTCACCACATGTTTGTAACGGGTATGAATCCTTTCCTTGGATCGGTATTTATGTTCCTTACATTGATCATTGCGGTTCCGTCTGCGGTAAAAGGGTTTAACTACATCACCACTTTGTGGAAAGGTAACATCGTTTTCACGCCGGCTATGCTGTTTGCGATCGGGATGGTTTCCTTATTCGTATCAGGTGGTTTGACGGGTATTATCTTAGGTAACAGTGCACTTGATATTCAATTACACGATACCTATTTCGTAGTAGCTCACTTTCACCTTGTAATGGGTGCTGCATCGGCTTTCGGATTGTTTGCAGGGGTTTACCACTGGTTCCCTAAAATGTTCGGTAAGATGATGAACACTACTTTGGGACAGATTCACTTCTGGTTCTCATTTATTGGAATCTATCTTGTCTTCATACCAATGCACTATGTTGGTATCGCAGGTTTCCCACGTCGTTACTACCAGTTTACAAGTTATGACTTCACGCACAAGTTTATGGACATGAACATGTTCATCTCTGTTGCTGCGATCTTGTCATTCCTTGCACAGTTTATCTTCTTGTACAACTTCTTCAGAAGCATTTTCAAAGGCAAAACGGCTCCGAAAAATCCATGGCGTTCAAACACCCTGGAATGGACTACGCCAATCGTGCCTGGTCATGGTAACTGGGAAGGTGAACTTCCTGCGGTATACCGTTGGTCATATGATTATAGCAAACCTGGTGCAAAAGAGGATTTCATCCCTCAGAATATACCTTATTCTCAAACACTGGAATCTAATTTCCCGCATGAGAACGAGCTGATTGCAACAGAAAAAGAGATTGAGGCTCAAAATTTTAATGACCAGTTTAACACAGCTCATTAATTCACGTGTCAACCGTCGTTTCCGGCGGTTGACACTGAATACTGTCATTACGCTTTACTGCCTGATTATGGTCGGTGGCGTGGTAAGAAGTACAGGTGCTGGTATGGGTTGTCCCGATTGGCCAAAATGCTTTGGTAGCTGGATCCCTCCGACAGAGGTCTCTCAGCTACCATTAAATTATAAGGAAATCTACGGAGCTAAACTGAAAGGCGAAGTGATTTTTAATCCCGTGAAAACGTGGATTGAATATGTGAACCGTCTTTTCGGAGCTTTTACCGGGATAATGATTTTTATTACCCTGCTGGCTTCAATTCCTTATCTTAAATCCAATAGAAAAAGCCTTTTCGTTTATAGCTTACTGGCTTTTATTTTGGTAGGATTACAGGGCTGGTTGGGAGCAAAAGTGGTCTCTTCCGAATTGCATCCGGTAATGATTACAGTGCACATGCTGCTCGCGATTGTTATCGTTTTCATTTTGATTTATCTGTATATCCGGTCTTCTTATTCAGAAGGCAAAGACGGAAAACCAATAAGCGGGAAAAACGTTATCAACAGGATAAGTTTTTTAGTCCTTTCATTATCTCTCATCCAGATTTTATTGGGCACACAAGTCCGCGAGTTGATGGATGAGGCGATCCGGGCGCTCGGTTACGAAGGAAGGGCAGAATGGATTGGAGAATTAGGAGTACCTTTTTATATACACCGCTCGTTTTCGGTATTGGTCCTTGTTTCGAACGTTTGGTGGATTAATAAAATTAACCGGTCGATAGCAGGGGAATCCAGAATAAAAGAAATGGGCAAAGGCTGCCTGGCTATTTTAGGTTTGGAAATATTGACAGGAATACTCATGGCTTATTTCGGGGTGCCGCCTTGGGCACAGCCAGTCCACCTGACATTAGCCATTTTAATGATAGGTTTGCAGTTCATGATGTGGTTATTGATGAATGCGGACAGGTTCTCCTGGAATAAAGAAATCGTTGAACTGAGAGGAGATTTAGTGTAGATCGGAAATTGAGTAAAGTAATGACAACAGCAGAGGAAAGCTTAGGTTTTAGTAAAGTTGGAGATAAAGTGAAGGCTTTGTTTGAATTGTTGAAATTCAGACTGGCTTCTTTGATTGCTTTTTCAGGTGCAATGGGATACAGCTTAGGTGCTTCGGACGTGAGCTGGACCAAAATGGTTCTTTTCTGTCTTGCATCCGTAGGTATTACCGGCGCTGCGAATATCATTAACCAGATTCTTGAAAAAGATCTGGATAAAATGATGAAGAGAACAGAAGGCCGTCCGCTGCCGAGCGGAAGGGTGACAGTGGAACAGGCGATTGTCTGGGCGATCTTTTTAGGTGTGGCTTCGCTGTTTATTTTCGTGGTATATTTTAATATGATCAGTGCACTGCTGGCTTTGTTATCGCTGGTTTTATACGGATTTGTTTATACACCTTTGAAACGTGTCGGTCCTATTGCGGTTTTCGTAGGGGCTTTCCCGGGTGCGTTTCCTCCAATGATTGGCTGGGTAGCAGCAACAAATCATTTTGGTCTTGAACCGGGCATATTGTTCGCGATTCAGTTCTTCTGGCAGTTCCCGCATTTCTGGGCTATTGCATGGGTTTTGGATGACGATTATAAGCGTGCAGGTTTTAAGTTATTACCGGCAAACGGTTTGAAAGATGCAGATACGACGATGCAGATCATGATCTACACGTTGTTCTTATTACCAGTAGGATGGTTGCCATATAAACTGGGTATGACAGGGATCAATTCGGCTTTTATAGCAACAGTGTTTGGCGTATTGTTTTTAGCGCAGACGTTCCACCTGATGCGGAAGTGTACGGATAAAACAGCTAGACAACTGATGTTTGGGTCTTTCATTTACCTGCCTATTGTTCAGATCGCGTTTTTGTTGGATAAATTGTGATATTGTTTTAAAGTGAAATGGAAAATATTCAGCATTTAAAAGTAGATAAAGAACCCAAGGAGACATTGGCGATGGATCCAATGAAGTTTATCCTTTGGTTGTTTCTGGTAAGTATTATCATGCTTTTTGCATCACAGACGAGTGCCTACCTTGTGCGCAGAGCAGAAGGTAACTGGCTTGAATTTGAGATGCCAAGGATTTTCTGGTATAGCACAGCTGTACTGATTGTGAGTAGCCTTGCCATGCAATGGGCATACTTCTCAGCAAAAAAAGATGATTTCAAATCATTGAAAATAGCAATTTCTATTACTTTTGTACTGGGTCTGGCGTTTTTGTGGATGCAGTTTGAAGGATGGAAACAGCTCGTTGCAATGAATGTTTATTTCGTTGGTAACCCGTCTGGTTCGTTTTTTTATGTGTTTACAGGATTACACGGGTTCCATATCATCAGTGGTATCATCGTTTTGATCTATGCATGGAGAGCTGTGTTTAAGCAGAAAGTGCATTCGAAAAATTTACGACAAATACAGATTTGTGCCACTTACTGGCATTTCTTAGATTTACTTTGGTTATACCTTTTTGTTTTTTTATTGACTTTTAATTGATAATTTTTCACCAATGGCTGCACATGTAACAACACCTGGCACGGTAGAACCCAAAATGTGGATGGGCGGGATCGAGCCTATGAGAGCAAGTTACGGGAAATTGATGATGTGGTTTTTCCTCATCTCGGATACGTTTACTTTTTCCGCCTTGCTGGTGGCTTATGGAACGGCTCGTTTTAGTTTTCCATCTTATCTGGGAAAAGCAGCTGATTTTACTTTTTCCAATGTGTATTGGCCAATACCTGAAAAGGTATACGAATCGGTTCCTTTCCTTCACGGAATCTCATTGCCGCTGGTATTTGTAGGTATCATGACCTTCATTTTGATTGCAAGTAGTGTTACAATGGTACTTGCCGTTGAAGCTGGTCACCGCATGGACCGTGCAAACGTTGAAAAATATATGCTTTGGACAATTCTTGGAGGTTTTACTTTCCTTGGTTGCCAGGCTTGGGAATGGGCTCACTTTATCCACGGAACCGATGCCGGTTCAGTAATGAAAGTTATTGAAAACGGAACATGGGTTGAGAAAGTGATTCACGGAGCTAATCTTACAGAAAACCAATACGGACCTCCTGCATTTGCAGACTTCTTCTTCTTCATTACAGGATTCCACGGAACGCACGTATTTAGTGGTGTTATTTTGAATATTCTTATTTTCTTCCGCTCTGCGACTGGTTTTTATGACAAACGCGGAAGTTATGAAATGGTTGAGAAAGTTGGTCTTTACTGGCACTTTGTAGACCTTGTTTGGGTATTTGTATTTACGTTCTTTTATCTGGTTTAATCGTCAGCTTATTTAATTCTAAATCATATGTCAGAAGTACATCATATACACGAGCAGGATCCTAACGCAGGTGCAGAACAGCGTAAAGCAATCTGGAAAACATTCTGGATTTTACTTATCCTGACGGCAATAGAATTCTTAATTGCCTTTACCGTACCTCACGGTACTTTGAAAGTTACGATTTTCATCGTGATGACCATTGTGAAGGCATTTTATATCGTAGGTGAATTTATGCACCTTAAGCATGAAACTAAATCATTGATTTGGTCGATACTTGTACCGGTAATTTTTGTAGCCTGGCTGATTTTAGCGCTTCTTTTAGAAGGACATGCTATCTTTGAAGCCATATTCAAGTAGAGGCTAGTCGTTATGATAAACTTCCGTAAAGCCGGATTACTGATTGGAACATTAGTAATTCCGGCTTTAATTTTTGTGTTTTTAAAGTTGTTCGCAACAAATCACTACGATTTGCCCTACTATCATCCGGAAGTTAATGCTGATGGAAGTGTTGTGGTAAATAATGGTGATACGCTGTTTTATACAGTCCCGGAGATATCGTTGAAGAAACCTGACAGCAGCGCGGGAAACGTCGTGTTTGGACAGGGGAAAGTCACAGTGGCGGGGTACTTGCCCGAAACATGTGACGATAGCTGCAAACTGCTCGTTAATCAGCTCGAAAGGTTATCGGTGCTTCGTGAAAATATTCAGAACCTGAAATTTCTTACGATCTGTCAAAAATGGAATACAGGAGATACGGATTATCCGCAGGGAATCAATACACCCGGATGGGACGTGTTGACAGGATCCAAGGCTGAAATAGACAGCGTGCTTCAAAAGGTATTGAAACTGCAAACAAAAATAGCGGGTTCGAAAACCAATTCGCTGGAATCGAAGTTAGTATTAATAGATGCCAACGGACATGTCAGGGGCTATTACAACGGGGCCGATTCGGAGGAGACAGACAGGTTGATGGCTGAAATTAAAATTTTGGATTACGAGAAAAAATCGAATTAATACGAATTGTTATGGCAACTGTATTGGTTGAAGAAAATAAAAAGTATAGAAAAGTTATTAACATACTGGCCATCGCAATTCCGGTTGCGGTTGCAGTATTGATAGGAATTCGTCAGAAGATAGATCTGGGACCATGGACAAAAGTTTTGCCCCACGTTATTGGTATGTTAAATACGGCTACGGCTATTTTGCTACTGCTGGGATTCTATTTTATCAAGGTTAACAACAGAAGCGCACATCGTTTGATGATGACGGCTGCGTTTGCTTTGGGTGCTGTATTTTTGGTATGTTATATTCTTTATCACATTTCCAACGAGTCTACACCTTTTGGCGGCTCGGGATTTATCAGACCCATTTATTATTTCCTGCTGATCTCGCATATATTATTGTCCATTGTGGTCGTTTGGTTTGTACTGAGAGCCGTCTATTTCGGTTATAGCAACCAGCTGGCAGAACACCGGAAAGCAGTTAAGTGGGCTTTCCCAATATGGTTATATGTGAGCGTAAGCGGTGTTATTGTTTATTTACTTATCAGTCCGTATTACTCATGAAAAAGTTTTTGGTGGTTTGTGGATGTATGATTGCTTTTTTTATGCTGACGATTCCTTCCACAATGGCGCAATGTGCTATGTGCAGAGGAACGGTGGAGAGCTCGATGGGCAATGGCCGGAATAATGTCGGTGTAGGTTTGAACACGGGTATCGTTTATCTTTTCATGATGCCATACCTGTTGGTTGCGGTGATTGGATACATGTGGTACCGGAATAGTAAAAAAACACAGCAGGAACGTCAATTTGTGACTGCGCGTGTGCAACAGGCTTTACATCAGAAATAAGGCGTTATAGATCTTATATCAGGCGGAATCATTCATTGGTTCCGCCTTTTTTATTTAGACGATTCAGACGGAGTCTTTTTAGTGGAATAAAAAAAGTTAAAAATAATTCCCGAATGTAGGTGTGTAATGAAGGGTTGAAGTCTTTACTGGAAAAAACAAGTTTGTGATGCGATCGATTATTTTATTTCTGCTGCTGATATGTTCCTTATCCGGGAACGCGCAAAGTATTTCAACTGCCAAGCCATGGACATACTGGTGGTGGATGGGTAGTGCCGTTAACAAGGAAGATATCACAGCACAGCTCGAACAATTTTCCCGGTCGGGTCTGGGAGGTGTTCATATCATTCCTATTTATGGTGTGAAAGGATACGAGAACGAGTTTGTTCCGTTTTTGACCGATCATTGGCTTGATGTAATGCAGCACACGGTTATTGAAGGGAAACGACTGGGTTTGGGTGTCGATATGACAACCGGTACGGGCTGGCCTTTCGGCGGACCGAATGTGACAAAACAGATGGCGGCAAAAACGATCAGTTTCAAAGACGGGAAATGGATAATCGTGCCGACGAAACAGGAAGTAAAACGCGCGGCGCCGGGTGGTGAAGGGCTGGTATTTGACCCGTTCCATCCGACAGCGATGTCAACGTACCTGACCCGGTTTGATTCGGCTTTTGTGCATACCAAAGAGCGGCCGCGTTCGATGTATATGGATTCCTACGAGGCATACGGTGCAAACTGGACTGATGATTTTCTAAGGGAGTTTAAAAAGCGCAGAGGATATGATTTGTCCAACGAGCCGGCGATGCTGACGGATACAACGGGTAAGCCGGGATCGGTTCTCGTGAAAATCGATTATCATCAGACACTGGCCGAACTGCTGCGGGAGCGATATGCACAGGTATGGACAAAATGGAGCCGTGAAAAAGGATTTTTAACAAGATACCAGGCGCATGGTTCCCCAGGTAACTTACTGGATCTTTATGACGAGGCAGATATTCCTGAAACGGAATCTTTCGGGACCAGCCGGTTCCCGATTCCGGGATTGCGGATTGACCCTGATTACTCCATAAAGCAATTTGGAACACCGAACCCGCTTGCGATGAAATTCGCGTCGTCAGCAGCGCATTTTTCTGGGAAGAAACTCGTGAGCTCTGAAACAGGTACCTGGCTTGCCAACCATTTTAAAGTTTCCCTTTCTCAGGTAAAACCGCAGATTGACGAATTGCTGACAGCCGGAATCAACCACATTTTCTACCACGGAACGACCTATTCTCCCGTGAAAGAATCGTATCCGGGCTGGTTGTTCTACGCGTCCACCAATTTTGGGCCTGCGTCACATTTTGCTGAGCACTTTTCTCTTTTGAATCAATACGTAGAGCGTTGTCAGAAGCTGTTGCAGGGAAGCCGTCCGGATAACGATGTACTGGTTTATTTTCCAATCCATGATCTGTGGTCAACGCCGGCTAAATCGGGTGGCGGGGTACACTTGCTGGAAGTTCATCACGTGGACCGTTGGTTGCTGCAACTGCCGTTTGGACAGCTTACGACAAAACTTTGGCAGGAGGGTTATGCTTTCGATTATGTTTCGGACCGTCAGTTGACAAGACTGTCGGTTGACCAGGCCGGAAATCTGGCTTCAGAAGGTTCGACCTACAAAACAATCATTATTCCACCGTCGACCTTCATGCCGGAAGAAACATTACGCGAGCTGGAACGTTTGGCAAAGGCTGGTGCCCGAATCGTTTTCGCGGACCATTTGCCGGAAAAGGTGACAGGTTATAACCTCAATGAAAACCGGCAGAAACAATTTGTTGCCAGTCTTGCCGCGTTGAAAAGTAAACATCCCAAAGTGCTGGTGGATAAAGACTGGCAGGCGGCGCTGCGCAAGCAAGGTGTCGTGCAGGAACAATGGGCAAAACAAGGCCTGACTTTTATCAGGAAAATCGAAAATGGAAAAGCGCTGTATTTTATTGCCAACGTTGGTAATACTTTCAGAGAGGGCTGGATAAGTCCTGGTAAGTTCAAAGGCAACGTGGAGCGATATGACGCTTTAAGCGATCAGTCGGTGACGCTGGCAGCCAGAAAGGAAAAAGGAGAAAATCAGATATTCCTAACATTGTTACCGGGACAGTCGTGTTTTCTGAGAGAATCGGATCAGCCAGCCGAGCAGGTAATCTCTTCCATTAACCCCAAAGAATACCCGCTGACCGGATCCTGGAATATTAATTTTGTAAAGGGAAAACCCTCACTTCCGGCGTCAGGTCAGCTAACCAAGCCGGGGTCCTGGGTTATCTTATCCGATACTGCCCGTTATTTCTCCGGCACTGCCCGTTATTCACTGGAGTTTGACGTTCCCTCAGAACTTTTATCATCAAAGACGATAACGCTGGATTTGGGAGATGTCCGGGAAGTGGCAGCGGTGAAAATAAACGGCAGGGATATTGGCACGGCTTGGTCGATACCGTTTCAACTCAGGTTAATTTCAGAATTGCTCCGGGAGAAGGGAAATAAACTGGAAATTGAAGTAACAAACCTGTCTGCGAATTATATGCGCCTTCGCGACAAACAGGCCCCGGACTGGAAGAAATTTTATGATATCAATATTGTTGATATCACATACAAAAAATTCAATGCAGAAAACTGGGAACCGATGCCGTCGGGTTTGCTGGGGCCGGTTAAATTTTTGTATCACTAAACTTTTCTGTCACGAATTTTTACGAAATCAATTCGTGAAAATTCGTGACAGAAAGCATCTACTCCCACAACGGGTAATGTTCAAGCTGGATCTGCTGCCCGAAAAATATATTGGTGGATTGCTCGAATGAAAGGGTATAGTCAGAGACATAAAACTGACGTTTTCCCGTGCCTTTTTCATTGACAAGGTAATGCTGTTCCAGCCATGCCCGCAGCGAGTGGGCTACAATTTCCGAAGTATCCAGAATTTCTACATCTTTTCCATAATATTTGCTGATCTGGTTTTTAATCAACGGGTAATGTGTACACCCGAGGATTAAGGCCTCAATGCCATTCAGCGCGGGATCTGACAAATAGCTTTCGATGATGCTTTCACTGATGTTATTGTCGAAAAAACCTTCTTCGATCATCGGTGCAAGCAAAGGTGTTGCGAGCGATTTCAGATTGATGTTTTTCCCAAGCGCATCCACTTTCTTTTTATAGACATTGGACAAAACCGTTTGTTTGGTGCCGATCAGTCCCACAGTTTTGCCTTCGTAATGCTCCTTGATATAGTCAACCACCGGGTCAATTACATTCAAAACCTTTGCTTTACTCCCAACATACTCCCGTACGAGCTCAAAAGAAGCGGCCGAGGCAGAATTGCAGGCGATCAGTATCAGCTTACAATTTTGCTGCAAAAGCATATTGCAGATCTTGATTGAATAAGCCTGTATGGCTGCGGTTGATTTGTCTCCATAAGGCAAGTGGGCAGTATCTCCGAAATAAATGGTATTTTCATTGGGTAAAAGACGTGTTACCGCACTGGCGACGGTCATACCGCCGATACCGCTATCAAAAATGCCAATGGGCGCTGAGGAATCGAACATGGAGTTAATCAGGAAAAATAGTTAATCGGCTATAAAACTAAATGAAGGTTTGTAATAATTCCTTTGAATGAAGTAAATATATTTTATCGTGAAAAATTTAAAATCTGGCTATTTTGTAATGTTCTGATAATTAGCATTTTAATACTTGGTAGTAATTGAGAACGTGGCCAGAATGGAAATTATTTAAAAAAATGAAACCGGTTGTGCAACCTCAGGGATAGGTTTTCACATCTTACCATTGAAACAACATTAGAATGGGTCGAATTTTATCATTTTTTAACCAGGAAGCACAGCTGATCAAAGCACTCCGGCAGGAAGATGCCAGGGCGCAGAGACAGGTGTACGAAAAGTATGGCCCGCGCATGCTGGGGGTATGCTTTCGTTATCTGGGTGATGAAATGACGGCCGAGGATGTAATGGTGGAGGGTTTTCTGAAAGTGTTTGGGAAAATTGATCAGTTCAGTGGCGATGGAAGCTTTGAGGGGTGGATGAGGCGGATCATGGTGAATGAGGCACTTGGGTGGCTGCGGAAAAGAAAACAAATGCCGGAAGATATTTTATCTGACGAAGCGGCCAATATTCCGGACTACAATTACGCAGACCAGAATATTGAAACGCAGGAGCTCCTGGATATTATTGAAAAGCTTCCGGTTGGTTATCGCACAGTGTTTAATTTATATGCAATTGAAGGTTATGCGCATAGCGAAATTGCAGAGTTGTTAGGTATTACCGAAAGTACATCGAAATCCCAGTTACACCGCGCCCGGGCATTGTTGCAAAAAATGGTGGTGGAATGGGAAAATGATTTCAAAAAAAAATTGAATTATGAAAAAGCATCCGGTTGATGATCTTTTCAAAAAGAGACTCACTTCATTGGAGAAAAAACCTACTGAACTGGCTTGGAAACGGATTCAGGAAGGACAGAAGAACAAATCGCGGCGAATGGCGGCGTGGGTATGGTATGCAGCGGCGAGTGTGATGCTGACGATGATCACGGGTTATCTCGTGTGGCAAAGTAGGGATAGTATTTCTTCTCCTGGCGGCAACGTCGAAATGGCCAGGACGGAAAAAGTTATTCCGGATATAAAACCATCGGCCGATTCATTAACCGGGGAAAGGCAAACCGCCGAAGACGGACTTATCGCAAATCTGCCGGCTGTGAAGCCACCTGTTTTGGCGGGAGTAAAAGTGGAAAATAAGGAGATCGTTAGAAAACCTTCTGTTAAAACCAATGTAGAAGAAAACAAACCGGATAACCAGCCGCAGATACAGATCGCTAAAATTGAAACGGCAAAAACAAACGAGGTAAAAGTGGATAAGCCTGAAATTCAGCAATCCATAACATCAGAAAAGGTTATACCGAAAGCGCCGGAGCTTGCCCGTGTTGACGAGAAAAAACCAGACCGTACGATTATCGTAGAGGTTGAAGAGCCGGTGAATGAGCAGAAAGAAAAAGGAAAACCCTCACGGTTTGCCCGGGTATTTCGTCAGCTGAAAAATGTAAGAGAGGCTGAGCCGGTGGATTGGGATGATGTTGGATTTAATCCGAAAAGTATAATTGCAAGAGCAGATGACCGAACTAATGATGATGAAAAAGTTTCAGGAAAACGTGAACGGAAAAATTAATCGGTAACCCCCTTAAGTCATGAAAACTAGAATCATTTTGGTATTTGCGCTGCTGATGTCGCTGACAGAAGTGATGGCGGTAAAAACAATTCCTCCAACGGACAAGAAACCATCACCCAACGACTCCATTATCGTAAGATTTGGTAATAAAACGAGAATGGTCATTTACGGAGAGAATAAGAAAGAATTGGAGAAAATCCTGAAATACGATCTGAACGCTTTGCTGAAAGATTTGAAAGTCCGTCTGGATAGTACGCAGCAGGACACCACGCTGATCGTGGAGGAGTTTAGCGGGGACGATTATCTCAAAAATAAGCCAGACCTGGGAGACGACAAAAATTATGTCCGGATCGGGAGACGGGGCTTGCAGATTAAAAACGGGAATAAGCGTGTGGCCGTTAACGATGATGACGTGGATGTGTCGGACGATAACAACGGAAATTTCAACTACGGAAGGATCGGGCAGGCAGCCAAAGCATATGTCCCCACCTGGGGATCGAGTCCGCGCAAAGGCTTTAACATCGGGCTGGGGCTGAACACCTATGGCAGCAATACGCCCATGACATTAAGTTCGGGTGCGGTAAATGAAATGCCTGATCTAAAACCATTTGCATCACGATACATCAGCCTTGGATACATTGCTTCCACCACGATTGCCCGGGGTCAAAAAGCGAGGCTGAGCTTCGATTTCGGAATTGATTTTTCCTGGTATAACCTGATGTTTGAAGGCAACAAAAAAATAGTAAAATCGCCGGATGGTATTGTCAGGTTCGAACCGCTTATGGACGAGCAGGGGAATAATGAGATCGCGTTAAAGAAAAACAAATATGTGCTGCCGTTTGTGAACCTGTCGTTCATGCCGACGCTCAGTTTCCGGAGATCGTTCATATCACACATCACGGCTGGTGTTTATGGCGGGTATCGCCTGGGGAGTTATTCCAAGATTGTTGCGGAAGGAAGTAAGGACAAGAAATTCGATCGTGTCAACTTTTTTGCCAATGATGTCAGGTATGGCGTGGGATTTGAACTCGGTATCCGCAGGTTCCCCGATTTGTTCGTGAACTACGATTTAAACGAACTTTATGAGACAAATCACGGACCGGCCGTAAAAATGTTGAGTTTTGGAATAAAATTATTTTAATTATAACCTGTTGATTTAGTGCCTGCTAGAATTTTATTTCTGGCAGGCACTAAATTTTTTTGAAAATATTTTTCCAAATAAGTTGCAGCGTATTGAAAAAGGACATAATTTTGCAGCTCCAAAAGTGAGACAAGAGATTTTCACGGTTGTGTTGAAATGTTGAAAGGGGGTGTACCAGAGTGGCCAAATGGGGCAGACTGTAAATCTGCTGGTGTATGCCTACGGTGGTTCGAATCCATCCGCCCCCACAGTTAGTGTCGAAGTTTTCTTTGTGATTTACCAGAATAAAGAAAGACACAAAACAAATGCGGAAGTAGCTCAGCTGGTAGAGCGATAGCCTTCCAAGCTATAGGTCGCGAGTTCGAACCTCGTCTTCCGCTCAATTAAGACACCGTCAAGCGATCAGCGAAAAACATTCATTTTGAAGCCCTTTCGCTGGTCGCTTTTGGCTGTTGTTTAAATTGGGCCATTTTTGATTTAGGTCAAAAAGAGCCCGGCGAAATGTTAAGCGTAACGTTTCGGGAAATGATGAATTTTTGCTGTTGTAGCTCAGGGGTAGAGCACTTCCTTGGTAAGGAAGAGGTCAGGGGTTCAAATCCCCTCAATAGCTCAGAGAGAGGAAGATTCACTCGATAGAGCATTTCCTTGGTAAGGAAAAGGTCAGGGACGGTCCGCCGCCCGGTTCAAATCCCCCATAGCTCAGGAGTATTTACTCTTTAAGATTTTGATTCTTTGCATTTAGTTTTATTGGTTTTGAAGGGCTTGGTAAATGTAAGCTAAACGGAATCAATCATTAGTGTTTAATAAATTCGTAATAACTTCAAATTTTAAGCGTACTTAGGACATGGCAAAAGAGACGTTTGACCGCTCGAAACCCCACGTGAATATTGGTACTATCGGGCACGTTGACCACGGTAAAACTACCCTTACAGCGGCAATTACAACTGTATTGGCAAAAAAGGGTTTAGCAGTATTGCGTGATTTCTCATCAATTGATAATGCACCTGAAGAGAAAGAACGTGGTATCACAATTAATACATCACACGTAGAATACGCAACAGCAAACCGTCACTATGCACACGTTGACTGTCCAGGTCACGCGGATTACGTGAAGAACATGGTTACTGGTGCTGCTCAGATGGATGGAGCTATCATTGTAGTTGCTGCAACTGATGGTCCTATGCCTCAAACTCGTGAGCACATTCTTTTGGCTCGTCAGGTAGGTGTTCCTCAACTAGTAGTATTCATGAATAAAGTGGATATGGTTGATGATCCAGAACTACTTGAACTTGTTGAAATGGAAATCCGTGAGCTTTTGAGCTTCTACGATTATGATGGAGACAACATTCCAGTTATCCAGGGTTCTGCTTTGGGTGGATTGAATGGCGAAGACAAATGGGTTAAAACAATCGAAGAATTGATGGACGCTGTTGATAGCTACATTCCAATTCCTCCACGTATGACTGATCTTCCTTTCCTTATGCCTGTTGAAGACGTATTCTCGATCACTGGTCGTGGTACTGTTGCAACTGGTCGTATCGAACGTGGTGTGATCAACTCTGGTGAAGCCGTTGATATCTTGGGTATGGGAGCAGAAGGTCTTAAATCAACCGTAACTGGTGTTGAGATGTTCCGTAAAATCCTTGACCGTGGAGAAGCTGGTGATAACGTAGGTCTATTGCTTCGTGGTATTAACAAAGAAGATATCCGTCGTGGTATGGTTATTTGTAAACCAGGTTCAGTAAAACCTCATGCGTCTTTCAAAGGTGAAGTTTATGTACTTTCGAAAGAAGAAGGTGGACGTCACACTCCATTCTTTAACAAATACCGCCCTCAGTTCTACTTCCGTACAACTGACGTAACAGGAGAGATCACTCTTCCTGCTGGTGTTGAAATGGTTATGCCAGGTGATAACGTTACAATCGACGTTAAATTGATCAGCAAAATCGCTATGGAAAAAGGTCTTCGTTTCGCGATTCGTGAAGGTGGACGTACCGTAGGTGCAGGTCAGGTAACTGAGATTGTTGACTAATCGAGATAAAAATAAAAAACAAGTGCGTTTCTTTTGAAATGCACTTGTTTTTTATAAAAATAGTGTATCTTTGCAGCCCGAAACATTGGTTCGCACGGAATACGGGTGTAGTTCAAGGGTAGAATAGCGGTCTCCAAAACCGTTGATGGGAGTTCGAATCTCTCCACCCGTGCAAAAGTAAAAAGCAACAATGGATAAATTTACTTCGTTTCTAAAAGCATCTTGGGAAGAAATGACCGAGCATGTTACGTGGCCTCCCTTTAACGAGCTTCAGGCGAACACAACATTAGTGCTTGTTGGATCTCTCATTTTTGCCTTCGTGGTAGGAGTGATGGATTTTGTCTTTGAAAACGCACTCAGACTGTTTTATCAGTCTTTCTAAGGTATTTTTTTTAGCGACACCCCCTGAATGGTATGAGTGGTTTAAATTGGTTTGTATTACGTGCTGTGTCAGGACAAGAGAAAAAAATCAAGTCCTATATCGAGAATGAGATAACACGGCAAAAACTCACAGAATTCGTTCCGCAGATTCTTATTCCTTCTGAGAAGATCTATGAGATGCGTAACGGAAAAAAGAGAGTTCGGGAAAAGAATTTCTTTCCTGGATACATTATCATTTCAGCTGATTTATCAAAAGGTGAAGTGTTACACATCATTACCAGTATTCCTGGTGTGATTGGTTTCTTAGGAAACGCGGAAGGAAATTCCAAAGTGCCGGTGCCGTTACGTCAGTCAGAGATCAACCGGATTTTAGGTAGAGTTGACGAAGCGGAACAACACGAAGAAGCACCAAACATGTCTTTCATGAAAGGCGAAACCGTAAAGGTGGTAGATGGTCCGTTCAGCGGGTTTATCGGTTTGGTGGAAGAAGTATTTGATGAGAAGAAAAAACTCAATGTAGTTGTAAAAATATTCGGGCGTAATACACCCGTTGAATTAAGTTACGCACAAGTAGAAAAGGATAATTGATCAAGAGAACGGGCAGGGTAAGCTTCCACTTGCATGTAAGCCGTTTAATTAATCAGTGAACCGCACAAATTCCAAAACAATGGCAAAAGAAATAGGTGGATACGTCAAACTTCAGGTAAAAGGTGGCTCAGCCAACCCTTCACCTCCAATCGGTCCTGCATTAGGATCGAAAGGTTTGAATATCATGGAGTTTTGTAAGCAATTCAATGGCCGTACTCAGGATAAACCTGGTGTGGTATTGCCGGTAGTTATTACATACTATAAGGATAAGTCTTTTGACTTCGTCATTAAGACTCCCCCGGCCGCAATTCTTCTTCTGGAAGCATCAAAAGTAAAAGTTGGTTCGGCTCAGCCAAACCGTCTAAAAGTTGGTTCAGTTACTTGGGATCAGGTTCGTACGATCGCTGAAACTAAAATGCCTGACCTTAACTGTTTTACAATTGATTCAGCTATGAAAATGATAGCGGGAACGGCTCGTAGTATGGGTATTACCGTAGCTGGCAAAGCCCCGTGGGAAGAAAACAACTGAGCGTAGTTTAATTACGCCAAAGAAACAAAGAACATGGGAAAATTGACCAAAAAGCAAAAAGAAGCTCTTTCGAAATACGACGCAACCCAGGCTTATACCTTGGAACAAGCAGCGGAAGTCCTAAAGACGATTTCTTATACTAAATTTGATTCTTCTGTTGATATCGACGTTCGTTTGGGCGTTGATCCTCGTAAAGCTGATCAAATGGTACGTGGCGTGGTAACATTGCCACACGGAACCGGAAAGGATGTTCGTGTATTGGTTTTGTGTACTCCTGATAAGGAGGCTGAAGCGAAAGAAGCAGGAGCAGATTTCGTTGGTCTTGACGAGTTTATCACAAAGATAGAACAAGGCTGGACTGACATCGACGTGATCATCACAATGCCTAGTGTAATGGCAAAAGTGGGTAAGTTAGGTAAAGTATTAGGACCTCGTGGTCTTATGCCAAACCCTAAATCAGGTACAGTTACACCAGATGTAGCTAAAGCTGTGAAAGAAGTGAAAGCAGGTAAGATCGATTTCAAGGTTGACAAATCAGGAATCATCCATACCAGCGTAGGAAAGGTTTCTTTTGGACCAGACCAGCTTGCACAGAACGCGACTGAGGTTATCAACACCTTGATCCGCCTTAAGCCATCTTCGGCAAAAGGTACTTACGTAAAAAGCATTCACTTATCTTCTACGATGAGCCCGGGTGTGACTATTGACAAAAACACGATTCCAGGATTATAATATGACACGGGAAGAGAAAGCAGTAATTATTGACGAGCTAAGTCAGAAATTCTCGAACACGCCATACTTCTATATTACCAGTGCTGCCGGCATGTCCGTAAGCGAGGTTAACATTCTTAGAGGCCTTTGCTTCGAGCGTGGTATTGAGTATCGTGTTGTTAAGAATACACTGATTAAGAAAGCATTAGAAACACTAGATACGGATTATTCTTCTTTCGACACAGTTTTGAAAGGTTTTTCCGGTGTAATGTTTCACCCGGAGTCAGGTAAAGTTCCTGCACAGCTGATTAAAGAATTCAAGAAAAAAGGAGGTAGCGACAAGCTTAAATTTAAAGGAGCTTCTGTTGATTCATCTGTTTTTGTTGGTGAAAGCCAGCTTGACGTTCTGATCGCTCTTAAATCTAAACAAGAGATGGTTGGAGAGATTATCGGTCTGTTGCAATCTCCTGCCAAAAACGTTATCGGCGCTCTTCAAAGCGGTGGAAACAAATTGGCTGGTATTCTTAAGACTTTATCTGAGAAAGAAGACTAATATAAATAGCCAGGCTGAGCTCTCCGGGTTTATAATAAATCGAGCTTTTAAAATCATCTTATTGTATAATCACAAAATCAAAAATAAAAATGGCAGATTTGAAAGCTTTCGCGGAACAGCTTGTTAACCTAACGGTTAAAGAAGTTAACGAATTGGCTACAATTCTTAAAGACGAATACGGAATCGAACCAGCTGCTGCAGGTGCAGTTGTGGTTGCAGGTCCAGCAGGTGGCGGTGACGCTCCGGCAGTAGAAGAAAAAACGTCTTTTGATGTAATTTTGAAATCAGCAGGTGCTAGTAAACTAGCTGTTGTGAAATTGGTTAAAGATCTTACAGGTCTTGGACTTAAAGAAGCAAAAGAACTTGTTGACGGTGCACCGAAACCAGTTAAAGAAGGAGTTGCTAAAGACGAAGCAGAAGCTTTGAAAAAACAACTTGAAGAAGCTGGTGCAGAAGTTGAAGTGAAGTAATTTGCTTTATACCAATCATCAATAATATCTTGGGAACAAGGCCTGACTTACGTCAGGTCTTTTCCTATTTTGCATATAAACCAAACAAAATGTACTTCCTTACGTTTGGTATATATGGCCGAAAGTAAAATTTTATACTTCGGTTAACTAATTCTCCTTCCGGATAATTGGTCTGAAACACTTCTTTACTCGTAGAAAAGAAGAAAAGGGGCCATTATTCTATTTTTCTCTACGAGGCAAACGATTAAGGTTTTAAACTAATTAGTACGATTGCGTGTTGTAAAGAGTTACACCGTCGCTTTGTTTTCGTTCTACTAACCCAAAATCAGACATAGCCTTGGCTACAATTAAAGCAACTCCCAGAATAAATTTCTCCAGGATCAATCAAATCATTGATTATCCGGATCTGTTGGGAATCCAGGTACAATCGTTCCGGGATTTCTTCAGTCTTGATACATCAGTAGAAGATCGTTCTGATGAAGGATTGTACAAAGTTTTCGCTGAAAACTTTCCTATTGCCGATTCTCGCGACAACTTCGTGCTCGAATTTATCGATTATTTATTAGAGCCACCAAAGTATTCTGTCGACGAATCAATTGATCGTGGGTTAACTTATGCAGTTCCACTGAAAGCAAAATTACGTTTGATATGTAATGATGCAGATCATGAAGAATTTGAAACCATTGAACAAGAGGTATTCTTAGGGAATATCCCTTACATGACCGACCGCGGTTCATTTGTAATCAATGGTGCTGAACGTGTTATTGTTTCTCAGTTACACCGTTCGCCGGGTGTGTTCTTCTCAATGAGCAAGCACACAAACGGTTCTAAATTATATTCGGCACGTATTATTCCGTTTAAGGGTTCATGGATTGAATTCTCTACTGACGTGAATAATGTCATGTATGCATATATCGACCGTAAGAAGAAATTCCCGGTTACTACGCTTTTAAGAGCCATCGGTTTTGGTTCTGATAAGGATATCCTTGATCTCTTCGGACTTTCTGAGGAAATCGGAGCGACACCGACAAACTTGAAAAAAGCTGTTGGCCGTCGTTTGGCTGCGAGGGTTCTTCGCACCTGGACAGAAGATTTCGTGGATGAAGATACCGGTGAGGTAGTTTCTATCCAGCGTAACGAAGTATTGCTGGAACGTGATTCAACTATCACTCCTGACGATATCGAAGTGATCGTGGAATCTGGCCAGAAGTCAGTAATCCTTCACAAAGAAGACATGAATGTTGCGGATTATAACATCATTTATAATACGCTGCAAAAAGATAGCTCAAACTCCGACAAGGAAGCTGTTGAGCAAATTTACCGCCAGCTTCGTAACGCAGAAGCACCGGATGAACAAACGGCAAGAGATGTAATCCAAAGCTTGTTCTTCAGTGATAAACGTTATGACCTTGGTGATGTTGGTCGTTACCGTATCAACAAAAAATTGGGTTCTGACACAAGTCTTGACGTTCGCGTTCTGACAACAGGTGATATCGTTTCGATCGTTAAGTATCTGATCGGTCTTATCAATGCGAAAGCAGTTGTCGATGATATTGACCACTTGTCAAACCGTCGTGTTCGTACCGTTGGTGAACAACTTTACGCACAGTTCGGTGTAGGTTTGGCTCGTATGGCTCGTACCATCAAAGAACGTATGAACGTTCGTGATAACGAAGATTTCAAGCCTGTTGATTTGATCAATGCGCGTACGCTTTCTTCTGTTATTAACTCTTTCTTTGGTACCAACCAGTTGTCACAGTTCATGGATCAAACGAATCCATTGGCTGAGATTACCCACAAAAGACGTATGTCTGCGCTTGGGCCTGGTGGTCTTTCCCGTGAAAGAGCAGGTTTTGAGGTTCGTGACGTTCACTACACGCACTACGGTCGTCTGTGTACAATCGAAACGCCTGAAGGACCTAACATTGGTTTGATTTCTTCTCTTTGCGTATTTGCCAAAGTTAACGGAATGGGTTTCATTGAAACTCCTTACCGTGTGATCGATGGCGGCGGAAAGCTGACAGATGATATTATATACATGACTGCCGAAGAAGAAGATTCCAAATATATTGCTCAGGCTAACGCCTCTGTGGATACAGACGGAAACTTTACGGTAGAAAAAATCAAGACGCGTTTTGAAGGTGACTTCCCAATGGTTGATCCTTCTCAGGCTTCTTATATGGACGTTGCCGCTAACCAGATCGTATCGGTAGCAGCTTCTCTTATTCCTTTCCTTGAACACGATGATGCTAACCGTGCTTTGATGGGATCGAACATGCAGCGTCAGGGTGTTCCATTGTTGCGCCCACAAGCGCCAATCGTTGGAACGGGCCTTGAAAAGCGTGTTGCGATGGATTCACGTGCACTGGTAGTAGCTGAGGGTGATGGTGTGATTGAGTATGTGGATGCAACGAAGATTGTTGTTCGCTACGAAAGAACAGATGAAGAGCGTCTTGTTAGCTTTATTGAAGACAGCGTTTCTTACGACCTTGTTAAGTTCCGTCGTACCAACCAGGATACTTGCTTAAACCTGCAACCAATGGTTCTTAAAGGCCAGAAAGTTTCTAAGGGAGAAGCATTATGCCAGGGATACGGTACAGAAGGTGGAGAACTTGCATTGGGTCGTAACCTTTTGGTTGCGTTCATGCCTTGGCAGGGATACAACTTTGAGGATGCGATTGTAATCTCTGAGAAAGTGGTTCGTGACGATATCTTTACTTCTATTCACATTGAAGAATTTGAACTGGAAGTTCGTGATACGAAACGTGGAGAAGAAGAACTTACTGCTGAGATTCCTAACGTAAGCGAGGAAACTGTTAAAAACCTTGATGAAAACGGTATCGTACAAGTTGGTACAGAAGTAAAAGAAGGAGATATTCTTATCGGTAAGATCACACCAAAAGGTGAGTCTGATCCGACTCCGGAAGAAAAACTTCTTCGTGCAATCTTTGGTGACAAAGCCGGTGATGTGAAGGATGCTTCGAAAAAAGCACCACCATCGATGAAAGGTGTAGTTATCGATACCAAACTTTTCTCTCGTCCTACGAAAGAAGAGCGTGCGAAACACAAAGACGAACTGAAGTTGCTTATGAAGAAATATGGCCGTGACTTGACAGCACTTCGCGGACGTATTATCGAGAAATTAGTTTCTCTTACAGACGGCAAAACAAGTCAGGGTGTTAAGCACAAATTCGGTGATGAGTTGATTTCAAAAGCGGTTAAATTCAACGTGAGAAATATCTCTGAGAATTTATTCCCTGCAAACAACCCATACCGTGACGAAAGCCAGTACGCAGTGGTTGAGGAAGTAAACTTGATCGGTGACGTATTGACAGATTCATGGACTGAAGATGCGCATACAAACCGCCAGGTTTCTCTTGCATTGAAGAATTATCTTAACGCTCGCAGCGAGTTGATGGGCCGTTTCAAACGTGACCGTTTCGCTCTTGAAGTTGGAGATGAACTTCCGGCAGGTATCGTGAAACTTGCGAAAGTATATATCGCTAAGAAACGTAAATTGAAAGTAGGGGATAAAATGGCGGGTCGTCACGGTAACAAAGGGGTTGTTGCCCGTATTGTACGTGATGAAGATATGCCATTCCTTGAAGACGGAACACCAATGAACATCGTGTTGAACCCACTTGGGGTACCTTCACGTATGAACATCGGTCAGATTTATGAAACCATCCTTGCATGGGCAGGTCTTAAACTTGGTCGTCGCTATGCTACTCCGATCTTCGATGGAGCTACGGAAGCAGAAGTTGCAGCTGAATTGAAAGAAGCTGGTTTGCCGGATTGGGGACGTACTTATCTATACAACGGACTTAGCGGAGAGCGTTTTGACCAACCAGTTACAGTCGGACTTATGTACATGATGAAGCTGGGTCACTTGGTTGACGATAAAATGCACGCTCGTTCGATTGGACCATACTCGCTTATTACACAACAGCCGTTGGGTGGTAAAGCACAGTTTGGGGGTCAGCGTTTTGGAGAGATGGAAGTGTGGGCACTTGAAGCATTCGGTGCATCTCATATCCTTCAGGAAATCCTTACCGTAAAATCGGATGATGTAGTGGGCCGTGCCAAAGCATACGAAGCTATCGTAAAAGGTGAAAACCTTCCGAAACCAAATATTCCGGAGTCATTCAATGTACTTGTTCACGAACTTCGTGGATTGGCATTGGAAATTACGCTGGACTAATTTTTAGTCGTAAGCAGAGCGGCAGAAATGCTGCTCTGCTTAGAAATGCAATACAAATTGAGTTTCGACTAACAGACAAACGACTCTTTAATTATGTCTTTCAAAAAGAACAAAAAACTAAATAGTGATTTTTCCAGAATGACAATCAGTCTGGCCTCACCTGAATCGATACTGGAAAGTTCATTCGGTGAAGTAACCCAGCCTGAAACTATCAACTACCGGACTTATAAGCCGGAAATGGGTGGTTTGTTCTGTGAGCGTATTTTCGGTCCTGTAAAGGATTGGGAATGTCATTGTGGAAAATACAAACGTATCCGTTACAAAGGTATCATCTGCGACCGTTGCGGTGTGGAAGTTACTGAGAAAAAGGTACGTCGTGAGCGTATGGGACACATTGAGCTTGTGGTTCCTGTTGCACACATCTGGTACTTCCGTAGCTTACCGAACAAAATCGGTTATTTGCTGGGATTGTCTACCAAAAAACTGGATCAAATCATCTACTACGAGCGATATGCCGTAGTACAGGCTGGTGTTAAAGAAGAAGATGGCGTTAGCTACCTTGACTTCCTTACAGAAGACGAATATCTTGACATCATCGACAAACTTCCTCGTGAAAACCAATTGCTTCCTGACACGGATCCAAACAAGTTTATCGCGAAGATGGGTGCTGATGCGCTTGAAATGCTTTTGAACCGTATCAAACTGGATGAGCTTTCATACGAACTTCGTCACCAGGCTGCAACAGATACTTCTCAGCAACGTAAAGCGGAAGCGCTTAAACGTCTGAAAGTTGTTGAAGCTTTCCGTGATGCAAATACGCGTGTTGAAAACCGCCCTGAGTGGATGGTGATCAAAATGGTTCCGGTAATTCCACCAGAACTTCGTCCGCTTGTACCTCTTGATGGTGGTCGTTTTGCGACTTCTGATTTAAATGACTTGTATCGCCGCGTTATCATTCGTAACAACCGTCTGAAACGTTTGATCGAGATCAAAGCTCCTGAGGTAATCTTGCGTAACGAAAAACGTATGTTGCAGGAAGCGGTTGATTCGCTTTTTGATAACAGCCGTAAAGTGAACGCGGTACGTTCTGAAGGGAACCGTGCTTTGAAATCACTTTCTGATATGCTTAAAGGTAAGCAAGGACGTTTCCGTCAAAACTTGCTTGGTAAGCGTGTCGATTATTCTGGTCGTTCTGTAATTGTAGTAGGACCTGAATTGAAACTGCACGAGTGCGGTTTGCCGAAAGATATGGCTGCTGAATTATTCAAGCCGTTTATCATTCGCAAGCTTATCGAGCGCGGAATCGTTAAAACTGTAAAATCAGCTAAGAAAATCGTAGATCGTAAAGATCCTGTGATTTGGGATATTTTGGAAAACGTTTTGAAAGGACACCCTGTTCTTCTAAACCGTGCTCCAACGCTTCACCGTTTAGGTATCCAGGCGTTCCAACCAAAGCTGATCGAAGGAAAAGCAATCCAGTTGCACCCACTTGTGTGTACTGCATTCAACGCTGACTTTGACGGTGACCAGATGGCCGTTCACGTGCCATTGGGTCAGGAAGCCGTTTTGGAAGCTTCTATGTTGATGCTTTCTTCACATAACATCCTTAACCCTGCGAATGGTGCACCGATTACGGTACCATCACAAGACATGGTTTTGGGTCTGTATTATGTAACAAAAGGCCGTGTAAGTACGCCTCAGTATCCGATCATTGGAGAAGGAATGACTTTCTACGGACCGGATGAAGTAATCATTGCGATCAATGAAGGCAAACTGTCTAAGCATGCCAACATCAAATGCCGTCTGCGTGTACGTAACGATGACGGAACATTTGAAATTAAATTAGTCGAAACAGTTGCCGGCCGTATCCTGTTCAACCAGGCGGTTCCAGCTGAGGTAGGTTATATTAATGAGTTGCTTACCAAGAAAAAGTTACAGCAGATCATTGGTCTGGTATTCAAACTTGCAGGTGTTGCGCGTTGCGCCCAATTCCTGGATGAAATCAAAGAACTCGGTTTCCAAATGGCCTTCAAAGGTGGTTTGTCAATGGGGCTTAATGATGTAATGGTACCGGATGAAAAAGTTAAACTGATCGAGCAGGCGAAAGTGGACGTAGAAAACGTCTGGAGTAACTACTTGATGGGTCTTATCACTGAAAACGAACGTTACAACCAGGTTATCGATATCTGGACACGTGTTAACTCACGTATCACAGAAACGTTGATGAAGCAATTGGAAACGGATCAGGGTGGATTTAACTCCATCTATATGATGATGCACTCAGGTGCGCGTGGTTCCCGTGAACAGATTCGTCAGCTGGGTGGAATGAGGGGTCTTATGGCTAAACCTCAGAAAAACATGGCTGGTGGAGCAGGTGAGATCATCGAAAACCCGATTCTTTCTAACTTTAAGGAAGGTCTTGACGTTCTTGAGTACTTTATCTCAACACACGGTGCACGTAAAGGTCTTGCGGATACGGCCTTGAAAACAGCGGATGCAGGTTACCTGACCCGTCGTTTGCATGACGTAGCGCAAGATGTAGTAGTAGTAGAAAACGACTGTGGTTCTCTTCGTGGTATCCAGATCTCAGCTTTGAAAGACAACGAAGATATCGTTGAGCCTCTATCTGAGCGTATCCTGGGCCGTGTAAGTGTTCATGATGTTTTTGATCCTTTGTCAGGAGAAATTATCCTTACATCAGGTCAGGAAATCACAGAAGAAATCGCTGCTTATATTGATGAAACAAGCATCGAAAGCGTAGAAATCCGTTCTGTACTTACTTGCGAAACACGTAATGGTGTTTGTGCAAAATGTTACGGCCGTTCTCTTGCTTCGGCGCACATGGTTAACATCGGTGAAGCTGTTGGTGTTATTGCATCGCAGTCAATTGGTGAGCCAGGTACGCAGCTTACACTTCGTACATTCCACGTGGGTGGTACGGCATCCAACATTTCTGTTGATGCCAACATCAAAGCGAAATTCGACGGAACAATTCAGTTTGAAGAACTTCGTCTTGTGGAATCGGTGAACTCAGAAGGCGATCCAATCACAGTTGTAATGGGTCGTTCGGGTGAAGTGAAAATTGTAAATGTAGAAACAGGTCAGCTTTTGATCTCAAACAACGTTCCTTACGGTGCTCAGCTTTTGGTTAAAGAAGGCGAAAAAGTTACCAAAGGACAGGAACTTTGTACCTGGGATCCATATCACGCAGTAATCCTTTCTGAATTCACTGGTACCGTTTCATTCGATGCTATTGAAGAAGGTATTACTTACCGTGAAGAATTTGATGAGCAAACAGGTTTCCAGGAATCAGTGATCATTGAAACACGTGATAAAACCAAAAACCCGGCGATCGTGGTGAAAGGTAAGAGCACGTTGTTGAAAGATCAGACTGAGAAAGGTTATAACCTTCCGGTTGGAGCTCGTTTGGTAGTGAAGGCAGGAACCAGCATCAAATCTGGTCAGCCTTTGGCGAAAATCCCACGTGTGGTTGGAAAAACCCGCGATATTACGGGAGGTCTGCCACGTGTAACGGAATTATTCGAAGCACGTAACCCATCGAACCCTGCAACTGTTTCTGAAATCGACGGTGTTGTATCTTATGGTGGTGTTAAACGTGGTAACCGCGAGATTCATATCGAATCAAGAGATGGTACACAACGCCGCTACATGGTTGCGCTTTCGAAACACATTCTTGTTCAGGATGGTGACTTCGTTAAGGCAGGTGATCCGTTATCGGATGGAGCGATCACACCAGCTGATATCTTGTCTATCAAAGGACCAACAGCAGTTCAGGAATATCTTGTGAATGAAATTCAGGAGGTATACCGTCTGCAAGGTGTGAAGATCAATGACAAGCATATCGAGTGTATCGTACGCCAGATGATGCAGAAAGTAGAAATACTTGATGCAGGTGATACCAACTTCCTGGAAATGCAAGCGGTTGACCGCGTTGTGTTCCGCGAAGAAAATGATAAGATTCTTGACATGAAAGTGGTTGAAGACGCTGGTAGCTCAGAAACACTTAAGCCAGGTATGATTATCTCTGTACGCCGTCTGCGTGACGAGAATTCAAGTCTGAAACGTCGTGACTTGAAACTTGTTGTAGCACGTGATGCACAGGCAGCTGTTGCGAAACCTACTTTGATGGGTATCACACAAGCTTCATTGGGTACTGAAAGTTTCGTTTCTGCGGCTTCGTTCCAGGAAACAACCAAAGTATTGTCTGAGGCAGCTGTACGTGGAAAACGCGACGAATTGAAAGGTCTGAAAGAAAACGTGATCGTAGGTCACTTGATCCCGGCCGGTACAGGTATGCGTAAATACATAGACATCATTGTTGGTTCGAAAGAAGAATATGATGCTTTGGCAGAATCCCGCGAAAAACAGTCACGTAAAAAACGTGAATTAGTTTAGTAGGAATTCTAATAAGATAAAAGAGTCGGTTCTGCGCAAGCGGAACCGACTCTTTGTTTTTAGATGCTGTATAATTTTAGTAATTTTCACTTTCGAAAAGCACGAATAACTACAAGTAATTATCCAGCACCTGAGTAAATATCGAAAACCTTGACGATGGAAGACAACAACAAAGAAAACGAACAGCAGATTAATGTAGAACTTTCGGAAGAAATGGCCGAGGGAGTTTACTCAAACCTTGCGATGATCGCTCATTCCAACAGCGAATTTATACTAGACTTTATCCGTCTGATGCCAGGTGTTCCCCGTGCAAAGGTAAAGGCGCGTATCATCATCACACCGGAGCATGCAAAACGTTTGGTTGCCGCTTTAAAGGATAATATCGAAAAGTACGAAGATCAGTACGGGCCGATCCAGAGCAATCACGACAGCGATCCATCCTTTAACTTTCCGATCAGTTTCGGAGGACCTGGCGGAGAAGCTTAACTGTTATATATTTTTACTGAAATCCTGTCGTATGAATACTTTTACGGCAGGATTTTTTGTTATAAGACAGCTTGTGAAATCGGTCCTGTGTAATCTGCTGATATTTAAATATCCGAAGAAAGAGCAAGTCATTTTAACGATTCTGCGGATGTTGTGTGAAAAAGCAACGAGTTTCCGTACCACTCTATTAAAGTTTGTTAAAATGGCAATTCCATGGCAGTATTTTACATAACTTCGACTTAATGTCAATCAGTTAGATAAACCTTTATGTTGAAAATTCTTTGCCTTCCTCTATGGTTGCTCCTACTAATGATGGCAAGTTGCGGTGCCGACAACAATAGCCATCAAAGATCCACAGACAGTACAATAGTTTACCAAGTAGGATACCGGGTTATCTCATTTGTTGATAGTGCGAGAACCTACAGACCAAACGTTGAGCAAAGCGATCGTTTGTATTTTCGACCGATTGATATTGATCTGTGGTATCCTGCTCAACCGGTTTCTTCTGATTCGACGCTGCGATTTGGGTATTTTTTGCAATTGCTACAACACCGGGCTAATTTCTACGGTGCGCCTCAGAAGTTTGACAGTTTACCAATGACCATAGCTAAATCATTTTGTGATGGGTTTGGCTGCTCACGGCCAAACCTTCTTTTACAAAATCCTACCTATACATTTAATCAGGCTAAGTCAGTATCTAAACGATTTCCTTTAATCCTATACTTTGCAAGTTTTGGCTCGATGGGGTATGAAAATTACTTATTGTTTGAATCGCTGGCACGCCAAGGCTACATCATTGCATGCATTAATTCAATTGGCCGGTATCCTGGCGATATGACGATGAAGAATGCTGACTTGATGGAACAGGTTAAAGACGCCGATCAAATTTTGAACCTGTTAAGTCATGATAATAGAATAGACATAACTAAAATAGGCGTATTAGGTTATAGTTGGGGAGGTCTGGCTGGAGTACTATGGGCTATGCAGCGGGACGAGGTAGATGCTATTGTCTCACTGGATGGCTCCGAAGTCCATCATTATGGCTATTCGAAATCAGAGGATCGAGATTTTGAGGAGACCATCAATACACCTTTCTTCAAAAAAGAAGCCTTAACTGTACCTTACTTACGTTTAGAGAGTAACCCACAACCTAAAACCTCAAAGAAGGATTCTACCTATAATTTTTTGAGCAAGGTCAATGCTATAAAACAGGTTGTGAAAATTGACTCTGCTGGTCACCAAGATTTTTCTTCGTTGGCATCCGTTGTCAGGTCGTCGGGTAAATGTTCTGTTCCCGAGGTATATCACACGATCTCTACGCTTACTATTTCACATTTTAACAGCTACCTAAAAAGCAACACAACAGCGACGAGATAGCGCCGTGCTTAGATACCACTCGGGTTAAATAAAAAAAGGAGAAAAACCGTGGTGATTGGTTTTGTTTCGTAAGCCGCGGCGTATCGAATTCTTACGCATTATTCCGACATTTATGCTCCAACTTATTATAACCATTGGAAATAGTTAATTGGTCTAATACGACAAGGTAGACAGGCGTTGCCATTTATCATGCCGTACTATTTTCTAAATATGCCTGTAAATTATGCTTAAAATCAGAAAGACGAAATGTCGATCAGATATTTCGCTACACAAAAGCCGTGGCGTTTTTTGCACTAACTTTTAATTTAACCCATATTGCAGCCAAATTGTAAAACACCTTTTATGAATCCGCGTAACACACATTTTCTTCTTGTTATATTGATAGGCCTGGCTGTGTTTTCTTGCAAGCAGGAAAAAAAAACGGAATCAAATCCTGAGGTGCCTCAGAAAATTCCGGTGGCTGTTATTACCAAAAGCAGATTTAAAATCGGGGATTCTGTTGCGGTGGGTTTTTCGCAGGCTGTCGACAAATTTGAAGTGCAGTGGAATGGTGCGGTAGTGGCAGAAGCTAAACAGGTTTCTGATTCTATTTTTATTAAAGCGGACTCCGAAAAACCGGGCTGGAAAAAACTGATTGTAAGCGGGACAACCAAGACGAAAGAGCCGTTCGCGGATACGTTGTCCGTAGAGCTCGTCTCAGATGTTGCACCGAAAGAAATGACTTATAACGTTTTGTCATCTTATCCGCATCAGAAGACGAGTTTTACCGAAGGACTGGAATTTTATAAAGGCGAATTATACGAAAGCACAGGAGAAAACGGGAAATCGCTTTTATTGAAAATAGATTTAAAAACGGGTGCGACAATTAAATCAGTACCGTTGACTGATCAGTATTTTGGGGAAGGCCTGACGATTTTTAATGATAAAATTTATCAGCTGACCTGGACAACCGGCGTAGGTTTCCGTTATAATATGGATTTTACGCTGGATAAAACCTTCACCTATTATACACAGGGCTGGGGAATGACGCACAACGATTCGACGATCATCATGGGTGACGGGTCGAATAAACTTTACTTTTTCAACGCTGACTTTCAAAAAACAGGTGAAATTGAAGTGTACGATGACAAAGGCCCTGTGATCAAAATCAATGAGCTGGAATATGTAAACGGTTATGTTTTTGCCAATGTCTGGGAAACCGATCGGATCGTTCAGATCGACCTGAAAACCGGGAAGGTTGTTGGCAGCATGGATATGAAGAAAATCATTCCTGCTGAGGTAGATCAAACGGGATCAAGTGTTTTGAACGGAATTGCTTACCAGCCACTGGAAGACGCCTTTTACATTACGGGCAAAAACTGGCCTACTTTATTCAAGATCAAGATTTCAGGAGCAGCCAAAAGCAACCGCAAAACGCTGGCTAAAAATTAGAATAACAAGGAAGGAGGCAGCTCATGGTAACCCTCCTTCAACTTGCCTGTCCGGAACAAATTCACAAACTCATGCGCTCTCCGCGTCGGTTCCGGCAAGCGATAACTCCCGACGCAGCGGCGGGCAATATCCAGACTGTCCTGCAAGCTCATTTTGTTTCCCGGAGAAATAAAAACAGGATTGGTCTTGAACTTCGAGCGAAACGCATAACCAATCATTTCTTCCTTCGCCATAATGGGCGAAAAATTCCCCTTCTGAATTCCCGGTTCAAGCCATTTCCCATATAGGATGTTTTTTGCACAACCCATCGAGGCAATACCCGTCAATGCGCCGAAGTGGGCGGCAATCCCCATTCTTCTCGGGTGTGCGATGCCGTGACCGTCAATCATCATCACGTCGGGCCGGACGGGCATTTGTGCCAGTGCCTGCACCAAAGCCGGCACTTCCCGGAAAGCGAGGAAACCCGGTACATAAGGGAACGTCGTTTTACTTTGAACGAGCGAATACGCCACCGGTTGTAAATCCGTATACCGAAGTACGACAATGCCGGCGAAAATAGTTTCACTGAATCGGTTCAGTGAAATATCGGCCCCTGCAATCGTCAGTATAGGTTTCGCTAACGGCGTTATTTGAATTCTGTCGCGCAGTTCAGACTGAATGGCCTTGGCTTCTGCCAGATTCAGGTTATCATACTGCAAATCATCTTCTTCCATAAGATTATACTTTCAAAACTTGGGATACAAAAGCCCCAACCTCGCGAATATTTATAGATATAATTAAAAATTATATTGTTTCAGTACTGCTATTAATCATTTATTAACTATTTCTTAATAGCTCCCGCCTTATTTTGACCCCATGGTTTGGCCAAAACCGATTAACACAAGCTTACTTATTATCAAAAAAATCAGACGACCGTGATGACTTCCGACAGCCAGGCTGTGCACGATTTTAACCGGGCCTTCGTCTGTTTTAACGCTTAACAAATCCTTGCCTATGACAAAATAAGATTACAAATCCCATTCCACGAAACCCACTTTTACCATTCGTTCAGTCGGATAATTACTCACCAATTTATTTATATGGAAAATCAACCTTTATTAAAAAAGAGAATAAAGGTCTGTGTGAAAGTTTTACAGCAAGTCATGATGGCGTTGGCTGTGTTACTTTCTTCTCAGGCCTATGCCCAAACCCAGTCAGCCGGTGCCGATGAAATCATAATTTCCGGCGAAGTGGATGACGAGAAAAATCAGCCGGTTCCCGGTGCGAGCGTTGTGCTGAAAGGCTCGGTAAAAGGAACCACAACGGATGTCAACGGAAAGTTTTCGTTAAGTATTCCCAAGTCGGGTTCAACGCTGGTGATCAGTTTTCTGGGTTATAAAAAACAGGAAATAGAAACCGGCAATAAAACCTCTTTCCAGATAAAACTGGAACTCAGCACGGACGAACTTCAGGAAGTTGTCGTGGTGGGTTATGGTACGCAGCGCAAGCAAACACTAACCGGCGCGATTTCCAACATTGTATCGGAGGCGATCAAAACCACAACCCACACCAGTTTGGCACAAAGTCTTCAGGGGAAAGTTGCCGGGGTACAAATTCGCCAAAATTCAGGCGAGCCGGGTTCGTTCAGTACTAGCATCAACATCCGTGGATTTGGCGAGCCGCTTTATGTGGTAGATGGTGTGGCGCGGGATGGCGGATATGAATTCCAGAAGATCAACCCGGACGATATCGAAAGCATTTCCGTACTGAAAGATGCTTCTGCGGCTATTTTCGGGATTCGGGCCGGAAACGGTGTGGTAATCGTTACCACCAAAAAAGGAACAAAAGGAAAACCAAAGTTCAGCTACAACGCGGTATATGGTCGCCAAAGTCCCACCGACGTGCCCAATATGACCAGCGCTTTGCAATGGGCGGAAATGCGTAATGACGCAGCGAAAAACCTGGGTGAGAAACCCGTTTACTCAGCGGAGGAAATTGAAAAATTCAGGGTTGGTGCGCCGGGTTATCAGAACACGGATTGGTACAAGGAGGTTTTGAATAAATCTGCTTCCCAGCAGCAGCATTTTATTTCGGCCTCGGGCGGTGAGGGTGCTGCGACTTATTTCACAAGTTTCGGATATCAGAATGAGAACGGGCTTTTGAAAAGCAATGACATGGGGTACAAGAAATATACTTTCCGTACCAATGTGGGTATTGATCTGACCAAAAACCTGAAAGCGGATCTGATTTTATCTGGACTTTTTGATAAAAGAACACAGCCCGGTGACAACTTCTTTAATATTTATAAAGGAACACGTATCGCTTTGCCAACCGAAAGACCCTATGCCAACGACAATCCGAAATATCCGGCCTTGCTCAGCGGTGGTTATAACCCGGTTGCCCTGGCAGACGGTGCTTTGACAGGTTATAACGAAGAAGCTAATAAATTCTTCCAGTCGACTTTCGCTTTGACTTATACCGTTCCGTTTGTTCCCGGACTTAAAGTGAAAGGTCTCGTTGCTTATGACAGCAATAATTACCGCGCGAAATCGGTTTCAAAAAGCTACAATCTTTATACCTACGATGCCGCAACGGATAAGTACACGGCACATGCGCAGCGGAATCCGTCGAGAATCGGTAACAATTTTTCCGATAACAACCGGATTACCTTTCAGGGACAATTGCTTTACAACACGGTTATCGCGAAAAACCATAACATCGGTGCCACGCTGGTTTATGAACAGCAGGAATCAAAAAATCGCTGGGCAGGACTGGGAAGGGAATATGCCTTTTTTACCAACGACCAGATCGACCAGGCCGGTTTGAATAACCAGACCACCAGCGGATCCGAAAGTGAATATGCAAGCCAGTCTTATGTCGGCCGTCTGAATTATGATTTTAAGGAAAAATATCTGCTGGAAGTAGCCGCCCGCTACGATGGATCTTACCGTTATCATCCGGATCGTCGCTGGGGATTGTTCCCGGTTGTTTCTGCCGGATGGCGTGTAACCGAGGAAGGTTTCATGAAAAATATTCCTTTCATTTCAACGCTTAAACTAAGAGGTTCTTATGGCCTGGTAGGAGCGGATGCCGGAGCTCCGTTCCAGTATGTGCCCGGATTTTCTTTGAGCGGAGGCGGTGGATATGAATTCACGAATGGAAATTATACCACAGGAGCGGCTTCGCCGGCGATTGTCAATGAAAAACTTACCTGGTTTAAATCGAAAATTCAGGATGTTGGTATTGATGTCGGACTTTGGGACAACAAGATTGACCTGACCTTTGACATCTATCAAAGGGACCGAAGAGGATTGTTAGCCCGACGGAATGTGTCTCTGCCCAATACTTTTGGAGGAACCCTGCCCGATGAGAACCTGAACAGCGACCGCGTGAGAGGGATCGAATTTACAGCCGGATACAGCGGCCAGATCCGTGATTTTAAATATGGTATTTCCGGAAACTTCAATTTCGCGCGGACGATGAACCGCTATATCGAAAGAGGAGATTTTCTGAGCAGCACGGATAAATGGCGTAACGGTGGAGCAAACCGCTGGAATGACGTCGTTTGGGCATATCAGCTGGAAGGCCAGTTTCAAACCAAAGACGAAGTTATTTATGCGCCGATCCAGAACGGCGACCTCGGTAACACGCGCGAGCTTCCGGGAGATTTTAAATACAAAGACGTTGACGGAAACGGCGTGATTGACGGTAACGATGCCATGCCATTATTTTTCGGGGGCGATCCTAAAATGTATTATGGTGTCACGTTAAATGCTTCGTACAAAGGTTTCGATTTTACCGCGTTGTTTCAGGGATCGGGAAAATACAGCGTTCGTTTTCGTGAAGTGTATGCGGAGGTCTTCGCGTTCCGAGGAAACACGCCGGAGTATTTCCACGACAGATGGCATTTATCAGAGGATAATCAATGGATTCCGGGTAAATGGCCGGCTTCTCGTTTCAACTATAATGTGGGCGCGATGTACGCTGAAAGTTCGGCGTGGCGGAAAGATGCTTCTTATCTGCGATTCAAAAGTGCACAGCTGGGATATACCTTCAAACTGGGCTGGCTGAAAAAGATCGGTATCGAGGATGTGCGGATTTATGGAAATGCACATAATATTTTCACCTGGGCCGATCCTTTCGTAAAGCCATTTGACCCGGAAAAAATCGAAGGCCTGTTTGGTGCCGGATTGACCTATCCGGTAACGAGAAGCTACAACTTTGGTATTAACGTTAAATTTTAAGTACGCGAAACATGAAATTAATCAGATATATAATATTGCTGCCCATCCTGTTTTCGCTGAGCTGCGGAGACGTGCTGGACAAACAGCCTTTGGACAAATTGCAGGGTGAGAATCTTTTCTCCAACCCGGAAGGTGTGAAACTTTACATGGCAAATCTTTACTACCAGCTGCCCATTGAAGATTTTACCTTTTTCAGACAGGGTTTTAACTGGAACACGGGTGACCCGAACAACGGAGGTTTCGCACCTGCGATGGTTACTGATGAAGCAGTTCATACCGAATTTGGCGATTTTATAGGCAATGATGATTTTCAGTGGTGGGATCAGGGATACAAACTGATCCGTGACACAAATATTCTTATTGACATTATCCCGACACTGACCGTAACCGCGGAAGAAACCCAGGCACTTGTCGGAGAAAGTGCGTTCATTCGCGCCTATGCCTATTTTGCTCTGGCGAAAAGATATGGCGGTGTGCCATTGATCACGTCCGTGCAGAAGTATGAAGGTAGTGTGGAGGCACTGAAAGTACCAAGAAGTACGGAAAAAGAAACCTGGGACTTTGTTTTAAAAGAATGTGACGTAGCGATTCAAAACCTGGCAGAATCCTGGCCGGGAGGTGAGCGGAGAGCTACAAAATGGGTGGCTTATGCGCTGAAATCAAGAGTTGCATTACACGCGGCCTCTCTGGCGAAATACGGAGATAGGGCTCCGATTTCCGGAACGGCGGTTGACCAAAAGCTGGTAGGACTGGATAAGTCGGCTGCGGCAGGTTATTATAAAGCTGCTATGGAAGCTTCTGAGGCACTTATCAATTCTGGCAAGTTTTCGCTCTATAAGCCTGCGCCGGCATCGCCGGAAGAGGCAGCTGACAATTACAGAAAGCTTTTTGAAGATCCGAATATTGCACCGAACGAAGCCATTTTTATCAAAGGTTTTGCAAGACCGGGCTCGGGAACGGGACATAACTACGGAATCTGGTATCAGCCAAACCAGACTGCAAACGGCTGGCCGCATCCGGGTCGTATGAACCCGACGCTGGATCTGATCGACGCTTATGAAAGTTACACCGATCCGGGAAAAAGCGCACCGGTTGTTACCAGTGACGCAGGCAATGATCTGAATGATTACAATGGTTTCAACGCTTCGAAAACCTACAAACGTTTCGATGATCCGGCGGGTATTTACAAAGATAAGGACGCACGGCTTTGGGCAACGGCGGTTTTGCCGGGAACATCCTGGAAAGGCCAGAAGATCATTATCCAGGCCGGATTTATCAAACCGGATGGAAACGCTCAGCTTTTCGGTGGAGAACCTGTTACGACCAACGGAAAAACCTATTATCCTTACGGCGCCGCTGATCGTACGCAATATTCGGGTTTTGACACCTGGGGCGGTAATAACACCCGCACGGGAGTAAGTTTTAAGAAATTCCTGAATGAAGGGGTCAATGTGGCACCGGGCTGGAACCAAACGGTATCGGATTGGGCTGATTTTCGTTATGCTGAAATTCTGCTGATTTATGCCGAGGCCATCGTGGAAAGCGGTACCGGTGCAGCTGACAAAGGGGCTAAGGCATTAAATGACATTCGTCGCAGAGCAGGCCATACCAAGGATATTCCGTTGACCATCGACAACGTGATCCGTGAACGGAGAGTCGAGCTGGCTTTTGAAAACAAACGTTTCTGGGATCTGGTGAGAAGACGGGAATATCATACGCTGTTCAATAACTCGGTTCGTCACGCGCTGATTCCCGTTCTGGATTTACGCGTTTCGCCGGCGAAGTACATTTTTATTCGTCAGACCATCCAGCGTTTGAATCCGTCTACTTTCGATTACAAGCAATATTACCGGTATATCCCGGGTGTCGGTTCAAACGGTTTGGTTCAGAATCCACAGTATTAAGCCCAGTCGACCATTCTTAAAAGTTATAAAAATATGAAAAAGATAAAACTGTATATACCGGCGCTGTTATTGCTTTTTGCTGCAAATGCATGTAAAATCGATAACTATCCCGCGCCTGATTCGCAACTGCACGGAACATTTCTTGATATCGAAACGAACGAACCTGTGGAGCAGGATATCATTCGTGGCAGCACGATTGAGTACATCGAGCAAGGATATGCGTCACAGACCAAACAGGTCATGATTGTCAAAAATGATGGTACTTATCGCAACAATCTGATTTTTGCAAATACCTATACGATCACACCGGTTCGCGGAAATTTTGTGCCAACGCAACCTCAGGAAGTTACCGTAAAAGGCGAAACGCAGCTTGATTTTAAAGTACAACCTTACATCCGCGTGAAAGAAGCCAAGATTGAAAAGGTAGGAACAAAAGTGGTGGCTACGTTCAAATTGCAGCAGACTGTGATCAATAATGTAAAAAAAATCGGGTTGTACGCCCATCCGGAACCTGCCGTTGGTGAGCCTATGCGGACTGTGCTCGCGGATCAGGAAATCAATGCGGTCATTGATCCGAACAAGGTGTATAAGCTGGAAATTGATTTGCCTTCAAACAGCAGCAATCTGAAAACAGGAAGCCAGTACTTTTTCCGGGTTGGCGCTATCATTGATGCGCCGGAGTCCAAGTTTAATTATGCAAAGGCAGTAAGACTGACCTTGTAAAAGACCAAATCGCCGGATCAGCAAATGTTTGATCCGGCGATTTTCGTATAGCAAACCTTAGTAAATCAATTAAAACCAGTTTCGGATTAATGAAAATTCTAAAAATTCTTTGCCTCATTTCGATTGTTTCCATGAGCTGCAAGGTTGATGATGAAAAAAAGACGGATGTCCCCAAACCTGTTGAGGAGGTGAAGTATGATCAGACCGGCGTATTGTTTCCGAGTTATAAGGGGCTCGTCATGGCAGGATATCAGGGCTGGTTTACGGCGGAAGGCGACGGAGCAGGCCGTGGCTGGCATCATTACCAAAAATCAGGGAAGTTTGAGCCGGGTTTTACATCGATTGATTTCTGGCCGGACGTTACCGAATATACCAAAACGTATTCAACGGCTTTCAAATATCAGAACGGAGAACCTGCTAAGGTATACAGTCCTTATGACGAAGAAAGCGTGGAGCTGCATTTCAAATGGATGAAGGAGCACAATATCGACGGCGTGTACATGCAGCGTTTTGTGAGTGAAGTAAGGGGAGAGAGCGGTAAAAGGCATTTTAACAAAGTCCTGGCCAATGCACTAAAAGCTTCCAAAAAATACGACAGGGCCATCAGTGTCATGTACGATCTGAGCGGTGCTACTTCTGCGGATATGGATTTTATCGTTAAAGACTGGGAAGAACTGCAAAAACTTTTCAACCTGTACGATAACAAAGAGAATCCGACTTATCTGCGTCACAACGGTCGGCCGCTGCTGGCAATATGGGGTGTGGGATTCAATGATGGCAGAAAATACACGATTGCCGATATTCAAAAACTGGTTGACGCTATCAAGGGACCCACCAAAAAAGCTTCGATTTTACTGGGCGTTCCTTATTACTGGCGCACACTGACAAAGGATACCGAAAATTCGACTTCACTGCATGCGCTGATCAAAACGGCCGATGTTATTATGCCCTGGGCAGTTGGCCGGTATGACGCATCCACCTATATCAGCGTTGCCGGAACGACTTTGCCGGGTGACATCACCTGGTGCAAAACGAACAAAATCGACTACGCGCCGCTGGTTTTTCCGGGATTCAGCTGGGGGAATTTAAAGAACGACAAATCCCTTTATAACCAGATCCCAAGGGCAAAAGGCGATTTTCTCTGGCAGCAAATTGCCGGTGCAAAAATGTCGGGCGCAGAGGCATTGTACGTGGCCATGTTTGACGAGGTAGACGAAGGGACAGCCATTTTCAAGACAAAAAAGATCGGAGAATTACCTTTAAATGGTGACGGTAAATTTGTCGGCATTGAAGCGGACCTGGATTCTGATTTTTATTTATGGCTTACAGGTGAAGGCGCAAAATGGTTTCATGGAGCCAGCGGTTATGGTGTGCAAAAACCGGTGCGGGCTAAATAGGAATCAAAATTGGTTTCTTATATAGAAATAAATCGTTTTCTTAGCCGGCCAATCAATCTGCTAGCGAATGAAATTTATCCCTGCCGTCTTTATTCTGATATTGCTTTTTGCCGGAAATACATTTGCTCAAAAGCTCAATCCGGGCCCGGTTATCACTTACCGGAATCCGGTTATTGCCGGTGATTTTGCTGACCCGTCGGTAATCCGGGTAGGAGATACTTATTATGCCGTCGGCACTTCTTCGGAATGGGGACCGGCTTATCCGATTTACAGCTCTAAAAATCTGGTCGACTGGCAATATGTCGGGCCGGTATTTGCCGAGCTGCCGGAATGGACAATGGGAAGTTACTGGGCACCTGAGCTGTTTTTTAGGAATGGTACTTTTTTTGTTTACTACACGGCACGAAGGAAATCCGATAAGCAGTCGTTTATTGGCGTGGCCAGCACGAAGGATCTGAAAAAAGGTTTTACAGACCACGGCCTGATCATAGAATGGACGAAGGAAGCGATTGACGCTTTTGTGGTTGAGGATAAAGGGAAATTGTTTATAACCTGGAAAGCATACGGACTGGACAAGGACCGGGGCATAGAAATTCTTGGCGCCGAGCTTTCTCCGGATGGGCTAAAAGTCATCGGCAAGGAATTCAGCCTGATCAAGGCAGATCCGACAGGCTGGGAATCCGGCGGTGCCGAAGGCCAGGCTATTTTCAAAAAAGGAAATTTTTGGTACATGCTGTACTCCGGTAATGCCTGCTGTGGTGATAAATGTGATTATCAGGTTGGATTTGCCAGAGCGGAGAAATTGCAGGGCCCCTGGACAAAGTATACGGGAAACCCGGCTCTTTTTGGCGATGATACCTGGAAATGTCCCGGGCACGGAACAGTCGTGGTGACACCGGATAACCGATATTTTTATTTGCACCATGCTTATAACGGTGTTGATTTTACATTTGCTGGCCGGCAGGGAATTCTTAGTGAACTGGTTTGGGACGAGACTTCCAAATGGCCAGCGTTCCGATATGGCAAAACACCTCCCGCACAGGCAGAATCGCCAATGGGCGCGAGCGCGCTGATTAGCGCAAACCTGTTGATTAACTACGATAAGGATACCCTGAAAGCACCATGGGTTTTCGACGTGAGTTTTCCAAAACCGGAATACCGGATCGAAAATGGCGGACTTCAAATCGAAAACAGCAATCATAACCCGACAGGGAATTTTCTTGGTCTGGTGGTCAAAAAGGGTAACTACACATTCAGTGCCGAAGTTGTCACGAAAGACGATCTTATGCAGAATATTGTCGTTTATGGCGATGCCAGTAATGCTGTTGGTTATGGCATTCGTAAAAATGTTATAGAATTATGGCAGGTAAAGGACGGCGTGCATGAAATCCTCAAACAGCAGCAGATTCCTGAAAAATATAAAGGCATCAGGCTTAAACTGGAAAGCAGATATGGACGTTTTTACGAATTCAGCTGGGATGTAAAAGGACAAAAAATTGACTCGCTGACCAGTACCGTTAAAATAGAAACACCATGGCTCCCACGCTGGGACAGAGCCCCGCGCGTAGGAATCAATGTTTCCGGGGATAAATCAGGGAAGGGTGATGTTCGTGCGATTCAGATGAAGTACGACTAAACTTTTCAGGAATGTAAAACTTCCGGCATATCCTTCTGAAAATCTTCACCATAAATCCGGTTATATTCTCTGGCAAAATTCTCGTACGTAGTTTTTGCCAGAGAATGTTTTCCCAAATGTGCCAAGGCCTTGCATTTGATAATCATCGCCTCCTCGTTCACCGGATCAAAGTAAAAAATATAGTTGGCCAGTTTAATCAGAAACTCGGGATCGTCGGCAATTTTCATTGTGGCGGCAAAGCGCAGATAGGTGTCTACGATTTCATTGGAAATCTCGGATTTAAAAGTATCAAGCCATTCATATTCCACGTTGGAAAGAAAATTTCCGCGTTTGGTAATGTTGGCCAGCTCCATAATATTCTGCTTGTTGAGTGCCTTTTTATTCCGGATCAGCGTCAGATAATGCGTGTAATCGACATGGATTTTTTCGAAATCGATCTTTATTTTCCAGTAGCCGGTTTCCTTTGAAACCTGGCAATATTTCATTTTGTCCAATATTCCTTTCAGCTTGGCGATATTCACCGAGCGGTTGTTACGCGCACTTTCCGACGGTTTATCGAACCAGAGCAACTCCTTTAATTTTTCAGAACTGATCCCTTCCCAACGAATAGAATAAAGCAAAATCACGAGGAAAAGCTCCTTCACCAGCGGACTGAACTGTTTTGTAATTTCATTGCCTTCTTCATCAAACAGTTGAAGGTTTCCAAACAAGAAGATGCTGCTGTGAAGCGCCTCACTCGTTATCTCAGAATGGTCATCCATTGCCGAAACAGATTCCGTATCAGAAGAATTTACCGAAACAGCAGGCACCGTACCAGGCGAAAGGGCAGAATTTCCCGGTTTCCTCTTTTTATAATAATTGAAATAAACATAAGCCAGCAGACCTGAGAGAAGCAAACCGCCAATCAGCCAGAAAGTTTTATCATTACCAGCTGTTGCTACGGTAACGGGCGGAACGGATTGCAGGGGCGGTGCATTCAGCGAATAAATGGAAACTTTTGTCTGGTTGTTTTCACCCAGGTACAGCGTCACGGCGACAAACCGGTTACTGGAATAATCAAAAAACAGGTCAGCGTACGACTGTATATCAACAAACTGGTAAGGGATTTTAGATCCAACCATTTTAAAGTCCGGGTCCGTAAGCGAACCTTTGATGAGCTGCAATTCAGAATTGAACTTATCCTTAGGGAAAATCAGGGTGTAAAAAGAGTTTTCTTTTTCATTGATGATCATCGAATTACTGAAAACGAAATCTTCTTTCGGCAATTTTAGCTCGTAACGTTTCTGGAAAGTCTTCGTTTTGGTATTAAAAAAAAGCAGGTCATACCAGTTGCGCGGGTTCAGCATTTGTTGTCCCGTTGAACTGCCATATCCTCCCAGTATATACGCGCCGTCCTTCGCCGGACCCAGCGCCGCCAGATAACGTGGCGTGAACAGCGAATCTTTCAAATTCAGGTCGGTCCAGGTTTTGGAAGGCACATGGTAACGTTGGATATTCTTTTTGTAGGATAAATGGCCATAACCTCCCAGCAAATAAATGGCAGAATCGGAAGGAGAATAAAACTTGTTGGCATGGATAAAGTGCGTTTTATCCACTGGTTTTACCCCGTTTTTATCCCAGCTGCTTGTTTTGAAATCGAAAGTGGAAACCTGTTTTTCATCAATATAAATGTGATAAAGCTTCTCGTTTAACTTGTCAAACAGCAACTGGTTATCGACATACACGGGCTGTGCGCCGGCTTCATGTTTTACTGAAACAGACTTATTGGTCGCAACCTTATAACTGATCAGTGAATCTTTGCCAACAATATGCAAAATGCCCTTGTTTTCATCGAATCCGACCCTGATATAATCTTTTAAGGTGATGGTTTTGGCCAGTTGCCATTCATAATGCAGTTTTTTTATCCAGACCGGGTTTGCAGCAACAGCATCCTTTCCCTGAATTTCCTCAATGGCTTTTGCCCCGTCAGTTTCATCAAGCGCCCACCGGAATTTTATTTTGGCATCTTCCGAGATGACGACATTCCGGATTTTCATTGGCGGGACGTCCGTCGATTTGAAATCCTTATACTGATTGGCACCAAAAAGGATTTTGAAGCAGCCTTCCCCGGAAAGTTTTACAGGCTGAGAAAAACTTTTGTCGCCATAAATAACCTGGATATTACTCGTTGCCTTATTGAATTTCAGCGTAACCTTATTCCATTTTTTGTATAAGTCCCCGTTTGGAAAATCGAAAGAAACGCGGGAGAATTTATCTCCGATCACCAGTTTGAAATGCTGATTGTCGGAGCTATTATCGTAGATCAGGTCGATGTTCTGTTTGTCATTTTCGATCAGCCGGACGATGTATCCGAAATATGTTTTTTTGTCGGATAAAAAGGAAAGCTCGAACGATAACGCGAAATCTTTTTTGAAGCAAAAAGTATTGTCGGGGCTTAAATCCAGTCCCGTTCTTTTGTCCTGAACCACTTCGTAGCTGTCAAAACCAAGACCATAGGATTGCGCCTGGCAAAAATTAATTGCGCCGGGAATCATTTGAAAAACTAAAAAAAGTAACAGGATTTTAAATTTCATAAGAATAAGATGGAGAGAAATGAAATAAAATTTCCCTCAGGCAGTCATTAAGGGTTTTGTTAATCAATTATTAATCCTTTTTTAATTGGTCAATGTTTATTTGGCATTTCTGTTCCTCTAGTCCAAATATGACATTATTGATTTAAAGTTAAACAATTGTTAGTGTTTTTAATAGCTATCGGGACGGATTAAAAAGTTTAGAGGCAAATGTGCTATCTATACCAGACAAAGAGAAAATCGTTAAAATTATAAGCACCATTACAGTAAATAAAATTTCAGTAAAGCATGATCCAATCCTTTAAAACATTAAAAATTTCCAGTTTAATAGTACTTAGTTGTTGCATTAATTTCAATTCGGAAGCACAAAAAAACGAGGTTTCCGGCAATCTTAAATATGTTGATTTACGCGTAGGAAATGTTGGCCAGCTTTTGGAACCGACCCGCCCGACGATCCAGCTTCCTAACCAGATGGTTCGGATGTTTCCGGAACGCAAAGATTATCTTGACGATCAGATCACGAGTTTTCCCCTTATCGTCGTTTCGCACCGTCTTGGGCAGGCCTTTTCAATCAAGCCATTTGTTAAACCGATCTCGTCGGTTAATTACAAGGAAAAACTGGCTTATGACCATGACCTGGAAATTACCCAGCCCTGGTATTACTCAACATACCTGATCGACGACGAAGTGCAGGTAGAATTTACGCCGGGTAAAAAAACAGGTATTTATCGCTTCGATTTTACAGGGAAAGCTTCGAAAAGCCTTCTATTCAATTTATACAACGGGGGAGAAGGATCCTGGAAATTTATTTCGGATCATGAAATTGTAGCTACTGAAACCTACCATGGCGACATTCCCGTGTACATGTACGGTGTTTTCAGCGAAAAAGGAACGACCGGACTGATCGACGGTGACAAGGCATTGACCGAGAAAAGTGCCAAAGGGAAAAAGGTAAAGGCCTGGATCAGTTTTCCGGATAATAAATCGGGAAAAATCGACTTTAAATATGCGATTTCTTACATCAGCCCGGAACAGGCCAAAAAGAATTTTGACAAGGAGTTACAATCAGCCGGGTTCGAGGATTTGAAGAAAAGCGGCGAAAAAACCTGGGGCGAGGTAATCAACCAGATTCAGGTTGAAGGCGGTACAGAAGCGCAGAAACGCAGTTTTTATTCTTCGCTGTACAGAACGTATGAGCGTATGGTTGATATCTCGGAAGACAACCAGTATTACAGCGGTTTTGATAAAAAAATCCACAACAGCACACGCCCGTTTTATACGGATGACTGGACCTGGGATACCTACCTGGCGCACCATCCTTTGCGGATTATCCTGAACCCGGCGAAGGAAGAAGATATGTTGAATTCGTTTGTGAACATGTACGAGCAAAGCGGCTGGATGCCGACGTTTCCGGTACTTTTCGGAGATCATGCCTGTATGAATGGTTTTCATTCTTCGGTTACGTTTCTGGATGGTTACAGAAAAGGGCTGAGGAATTTCGATGTCTCAAAGGCGTATGCGGGCATGTATAAAAACGCCACACAGGCGACAATGCTTCCGTGGAGAAACGGGGCTAAATGCGAACTGGATGATATTTATCGTACCAAAGGTTATTTCCCGGCGCTGCGACTGAACGAAAAAGAAAATGTGAAACTGGTTGACCCTTTTGAAAAACGTCAGGCCGTTGCGGTTACGCTGGGTGGAAGTTATGACGACTGGGCGGTTGGTGAATTGGCGAAAGATCTTGGCAAGACGGAAGATTTTAAAACTTTTAACGCCCGTGGTTTAAACTACAAAAACCTTTGGAATAAGGACAAAAGCATGTTCCTTCCGAAGGACGATAAAGGAGAATGGGTTTCAATTGATCCGAAATTTGACGGCGGCATGGGTGGCCGTGATTATTATGACGAAAATAATGGTTATACCTACAAATGGCAGGTTCAGCATGATATCAGCGGGCTGATCGGTCTGATGGGTGGCAAGAAAGGTTTTGAAAACGAGCTGGATCAGCTTTACCGGGAAGGGCTGGGGCGCAGTAAATATGAATTCTGGAGTAAATTCCCGGATGCAACCGGTCTGGTGGGGCAGTATTCCATGGGGAATGAACCTAGTTTTCATATTCCTTACCTGTATAATTACACCGATGCGCCCTGGAAAACGCAAAAAAGAATTCGTTTTCTACTCGATGTATGGTTCAAGGATAACATTTTTGGTATCCCCGGAGACGAGGATGGTGGTGGTATGACAGCGTTTGTCGTTTTTTCTTCCATGGGTTTTTATCCGATAACACCCGGAAAACCTGAGTACACGATTGGTAGCCCCGTTTTTGAAAAGGTGACAATTGATCTTCCAAACGGTAAAAAATTCAGAATGATCGCCAACAATTGTTCGGTGACCAACAAGTATATCCAAAGTGCCAAACTGGATGGGAAAGTATTAAATGTGCCATCCTTCACACATGATCAGCTAACGGCAGGCGGAACGCTGGAACTGGAAATGGGACCAAAACCAAATAAAACATGGGGGCTAGGCAACTAAATTTTTGACAGCCATTAAACCTTTTCCCCTAAACCGGCTCTTATCGTTAGCCATGAATTTTAAAATACAAACTATTCCTACCCCTGACTTTTATCTGTAAATCCACTTTTTGGAAAACACAAAAATCCGGCATCACTTACACTGATGCCGGATTTTCTTTTGGATTTTAAGTAACCAGGTTAAGCTATAAGTCACTATACCTGAGGATAGTTTTAAAAAGCCGGTGATTTGCACTAATCATGAATAACTATTGTTGCCTAATGGAGATTTAATCGTGAAATATTTTGGAACAAACGTTCTAAATAGTAAATTTGCAGTATGGCACGTAAAAAAGAGTTTGATCCGGAAGAAAGGATGGAAAAAGCGCGTGATCTTTTTTGGGAAAAAGGTTACAATGCGACTTCCATGGAGGACCTCGTACAGACCATGGGACTGAATCGGGGTAGTATATACGATACTTATGGCGATAAGCATAGTCTTTATCTGCAGTGCTTGGGAAACTACGCTGCGGAAAAATTAAGAGAGCATAAAGAAGCGGCACTGGGAACTTCACCCATGGAAAAGGTGGAAAATATGATCCTCAGTGTTGTGGAAGCGACTGTCAATACGGGTAAATGCTGTATGGCGGTTAACTCCACGTTTGAGCTTGCAACGGTTGACCAGAGTGTTCATTCCATCATTAATAACAACTGGAAGGATATCGTCAACTTTTTTGAGCAGCTCTTAACGGATGCAAAAAAGGTTGGAGAAATTTCATCCGATAAGGATCCAAGGTTGCTGGCGGAGTTTATCGCAGCGAATTTTACAGGGCTGTGGCAGACATACATTTTGTCACGGGACAAGAAACAGGTTGAAAAGCTGGCCCAGTTTCTGATTGGGATGATTAAGCACTAGTTTCTTTTTTATTTGAATTAATACGGAACAAAAATTCCTGAATTGATATTTCCGGCTTCGTTGTGTGAAGCGGATCGATATCAATTCAGGAATTTTTTTGTGCAGAAAATCAGATGATTAAGGGCTGAATATCCGAGTTTTTTATGCGTTTTAAGAATAATATTTTTTTGTATTTTTTGATATTATAATATTATTATTTTGTTTGTGACCGACTGGCGTTGAAAAAGTCTTATTGCTGAGTATTTATTTTGCATAACACACACTTAACCAGAGGACAAATGAAAAAAAGACAGCGAAAAAAGGCTTATAAAAAGCTGGTCGCGTGGTGGATCAGAAACTCCGATCGTTTCAGCGATGAAATAATTCAGTACCATCCGATCAACATTTTGTCGTAGGAGCGCGGTTGGCTGGAAGCAGTCATTTGTGGGCAACACGTGCATTAGTCCCGCTATTAATTGTCAAATATTCATATAGCTACTATCTTTGGATCATGTCAAAAATGATTACAGAAGATTTCAGAGCGATCATGATCCAGAATGCTTTCGAAGTTCAAAATGAACTTGGGAAAGATCATGCCCCGGTAGTTAAATTACATTCTCAATACGGTAAAGCGATCTGGTTATTATCAGAGCTTGATTCCGTTAATAATATTGCTTACGGTCTGTGCGACCTTGGACAGGGTACGCCAGAGTTAAGTTATGTCTCCATCGAACACCTCGAAAGTATCAAACATGCCAGGCTGAAAGTGCCGATGGTGGAAATGGATAAGGATTTCGTGGGGCAATATCCGATGAGTGTTTATTTTGAAGCTGCGAAAATGGTTAAAAGAATCACCGACGATGACGAGATTCTGAAACGGGCTGTCCGGGCCATCGCGGATCGCGAATTCAATTAAACCGGTATTTTTCAAAGTGTGAGGGGTCATTTTTGATCGCTGCCTTACACTTTGAATTTCATTTTTTTGCCGGATATTCTCCCTTACTCTGTATAAAATCCTTTCCTGCACAGGAAGTCCCGGAATTACCACGCTGCATTAAATAATTTCTTCTGCACTTAAGATTGAAATGTAAGGTTTCCTCGTAAATTTAAAAGTAGAAATAGTTCGAAAGAATATTTCGGTGCTTTACTCGCGTTAGTTGTAATCAGACTCTTTGTGCCCTCATGATGAAGCTGGGATTTTTACAAGTAATAACCTTCTTCCTGCTGATCACCAATTCCCGGGCACAGACCGTTGCACACGTATATCGTTTTGATAATAACCTCGAGGTAGCTCAGCCAACCTGCGGGCCTGATCTGGTCGCTGTGAATGCGCCGGGTAGTTGTGCCGTTGCGGGTAATGCCGGCAATTTCACAGAGGATGTTTTGTCCTGTGGTTTGCAGCGAAAGTTATACCACAATAATCTGCATGGCGGGTTGATGTATGCCAACAATGAGGGGACGATTACCGATACTTATACGATCCAGATGTATGTGAAAAATGTAAGCTGGGGTAAGATCAGGACCCGTATCATTGATTTTTCAAACGGGCAGTCGGACCAGGGAATTTATTTTAAGGACCTTGCAGGTTCTCCCGACCGTTGCCTTGATTTTTATCCGGGCGGCGGGGCAGGACCATGTCCTTTTTTTAACGCAAACACGTATTATTTACTGACGTTCACACGTAACGGACAAAGCGGAAAGATGGATGTGTACGTTAATAATACGCTTTTTGTTACTTACAATGACGCTGATAAGCGGTATGTAGGGAAGACGGGGACACCGGTTTACGTTTACAGGGACGATGGGCAGGTGACCTGTGAGTCGGGCGAGGCTAATTTTGCCTATTTGTCGTTCGCCAACTATTTTTCCGACCAGTCAGCAGTGTCTAAAACCTATCAGGATATCTGTGCGGTTTCCAGTATCAACGTCACGGCCGACTTTCTGATCAATCCCAATCCTTCCTGTGGCAACGGGAATATCAAAGTAGCGTATACCGGTGTTTTGCCTGCGGGATCAGGTTACACTTTTGAATGGGATTTCGATGGAGCAACCATCCTCAATGGTAGCGGAAGGGGGCCTTATGCGCTGCGATGGACTACAACGGGAACAAAAAGTGTAAGTCTTAGGATCATTAATGAAACCTGCGGCAATGCGATCATCAATATTAAAAAGACGACGGTAACTTTTCCGGATGTATCGGTATCCGTAAAGCAGGATGAATGCCAGATCGGGGCTGACCTGGTAATAAATGCTTCCAACGGTACATCACCATTTCAATATTCGCTGGACTCGGTCAAGTTTCAGGCGTCAGGTACGTTTAAAGTCGCTTCGGGTAGTTTCAGGATTTTTGTAAAAGATGCCAATGGTTGTATCAAGGAAACTTCGGTGGATGTGCCCTCTACTGGTGCAATTCAGCTGAGAACCCTTGCAGACACGATCATTTGCCTGGGACAAAAAGTGCAGTTACTGACAACCGGCAATGTTACAGATTATAGCTGGGCACCGGCCGATGGCCTCGATAATCCATCGGCGAAAGACCCGTTTGCGTCACCGGTACAGACCATGGAATACATTGTGAAGGCGGTAAAAGGTAACTGTTCCCGGCAGGACACCGTTTTGGTTACGGTTATCCCGGCCATTGAGGTTTCAGTTTCACCGGATGCCTTGATCCCTTATGACAAACCCTATCAGCTTTTTGCTTCTTCGGCTCAGCTAAACGGGATATCAGGTGTAAAATATAGTTGGCTTCCAGCGACCGGTCTGGATGATCCGGCCGTGGCAAATCCCCGGGCAACATTAAAGAGTAGTCAGGCTTATACCGTGGAGTTAAGTACCCCACAAGGCTGCAAAGGGCAGGGAAAAGTAAATTTAACAGTCATTCCGCCCGCCTGGATCGTACTGCCCGACGTGTTTACGCCCAACGGAGACGGTAAGAATGAAATACTTCTGCCCGTTGCGAAAGGAATATCTTCCCTGAAATATCTGAACGTTTACAACCGTTGGGGCGAAGTCGTATATTTTGGCAGTCAGCTGAGCGAAGGTTGGGATGGCCGGATAAAAGGGATTGAAGCAGCAAGCGGGACCTATGTCTGGAAACTTGAAGCAGTAACTGAGGATGGCGAGCGGATTACCGGTAAGGGGACGGTTTTGTTGATACGGTAATGCTTTCAAGCAAAAAGCACTGTGATGATGGTCATTTGTAAGACGCAAAGTGCACTATTTATGAAAAACGAGCCGGTTTACATTTCGACAATTATTAAGTCAATTTTTTTAATCGCACAACGCGTTTGGGAATTTGAATGAAGAAGAATACGGGTATCATCCATATTTTGGGGCTTACAAAAAGTTACTTAAGAAAAAGAATCAAATGGAAGATCCGGATCGCGAGGTTAAAAGTAGTATTTCCTTCACAAAACGGAATGGTATCGTGATCAGGATGGAGAACTGAAGCAGATAACTATTAAAACTTAGCTTTGGGAGTCAATCCATGTTTTCTGTATTAGTTGAGACTTAATCTGAAGCCTACCTATTTTACTTGAGAGTGTTTTTTAATTAGTACCTCTTTATTTTTTAATCTTACATTAACTAGTGAATCTACTCGCGAGTTTATAGCCTTACTGTTAATAGTTGGCGTAGAAATAACCAATGCATAGATAGTAGAAATGGCCAATCCAGCTATTAAAATCCAGTGAATCCATGGAATTTTTTTTATTGCAAATGAACTTTCCCGAGTAATCATCCAGATTATGATAATAAAAAGGATCATAACATAGGCGAAAATTAACATAAATCTTAATGCATCTTCAATAGTTTCTGTTTTGTTAAACACTTGAATATTTGACGAAACAAAAAGCACAATTGCTGCAAAAACACTTAAAATCTCAATATGTTTTTTATCTGTCTTCTCAATCGTTTCCTTGATATCTTGAATTTTTTTAATGTCAACTAAGATACTGCTTTGAACCTTTGAAATTGTCTCTAATTTAATATAATCAGAAGTTACAGTTGCCACATCTTTTTGAACACGTTCGTAATCAATAGGTAAAACAATCGAAGAAGCTAAAAATACCTGCACTTGATGTTCATCACGCTCAACCGTTCTTGTACATTCAGATATTGGCATTTGATAAGGAGAGAAATTACGATCCTTACACCAATCAAAGTTTTTCTTAAGTATTTCCTGAAATTGTCTGAGATATTTAAAATAGTAAATTATTTTTTCGAAATTCTCATCATACTTAGATTGTCTGCCGGGCTCAAGAAGTGAATCTAATTGTTTAGTTAGGTGTTGACAAATTTTTAAATACGGGAAATAGTTAAAAACTTTCGTTTCCTGCTGTAAAAAATCTATGTTATTGATTTCTTTCAATAATTCACTGAAAGGTATGTGATCGATATTCGTTAGGACTGAAAATCTATTATTGAATATGTAATTTTTAGTAATCTCATAAGCCCTTTTGTCAAAATCATTTATTTCTTCACTTTGGAAAGAAAAATGAGATGTGAACTTGTCCGAAATTTCGATAAGTTTACTTTCACTAACATTAAGGATCTTGTACTTTTTTACAATACAATGAAAGTTCTCATAAGTTAGGTTTTGATTATTTTGGTAGTTCCTAAGCGCTGTATTTAAGGTGCTTGTAAAATCCCTTGATGAAACACCGTTATCCACATCATAATGTAATTTCGTAATTACGCTAAAATCTTGGAAAAAGTATTGATCAAGATTTTCATCATTCAATTCTCTTTCGACAAAGTCAATTGCGTATAAAAAATTTTGTTCGCTTTGCTTATAACGATAGCTTATTTTTTGCAAAAGGAAGACACATTTATCAAGTAGTATCGAATAGATTATATTACTTTCTTGAGATCGCTCCTTCAGATTGTGAGATAATAAGACTAGCTCTTTTAAGATGTTGGGCCTAGCCGAAATATGATGATCGTATTCGGCGAGTTTTATATTAATCGTCCGAAATTCGTGAGCCTGATCAACCACTGATGCCAGTGAGGCTGGCATGTTGTCAAACCGCATGCTTTTTATTGCATTGAATCGAATTGAAGTATCAATTGAATTATAGTCTCGCGTAACGTTCGAATGAAAGTGCTTATAATTTCTTAAAGAATAGCTGTATATTTTAAATGCTGATATTATTAGATTGTTGAGTTGATTTACACTTTCGTCATCTGTAACTGATTGATCAAAGTAATAACTTGGGGAAAACAATTGCAGAGTACTTTCTAAATTATTCAGAAATTCAGGCTCTCGAATATATTCCCCCGAAATCAAAGAAAGATTTAAATTTTTATAAAAATCCTCCGAGAATGAAAGTAGTAAGTTTGTGGTTGCAACGATCTTGTTTTCAGTGTTTTGGCTGTTGGTTAAAGGGTCTAAGCCAGAAGAAAATGGATCACTAAAGGAGGATTGGATAGCACTTAAATACATTACGACTGGTATCTTAGTCTATATATCTTACTTTCTTTCTTTATAATCAGCGGATCAATGGGTAAAGAAAACTTGTTGATACTTCTCGCTAGGCTAAAGGTGCTTTTCCATGAATACCACTGATGACTCAGCTCTACTAGGTCGGAGGCAGAATAAGAAACCAAAGATCTATTTTTTAAAATTAAGGATTTTAATGATTCGTCCAATCTAGCTTTTAAATGATCAATTTCATCGTAGTAGCCTTCGGGTACAATATTTCTTGATATTCCACTTCTCGCGAGAGTATACTTAACGCTCTGGCCAAGGTTGTCATAAACGTCACTTTCCACGTGACCGAAAGGTAAGGCATAAAAATTGTTAAACACATCCAACAAGCCATCGTTGTCTGTGTCTGCGTTAACTGCAGATACAAAAAATAGAAGTTTGATTAGCTTCAACTTGGTGAAGTCCGAGGTATAGTCAGAATTAGGCTTCTCTCTTGTGTACCAAGTGACAAATCCGTCTATGAGGTACTCAAATGCCTTAACCTTAAACATAATTTTGAAAGTGTTTTATGTAGCAGAGATAAAACTAATATTTATCTACTTATAAATATTATTTATTTTTTTAAGGGACATTTAATGGGGGGATTAAATGTTGCTATTGAATCTATATATTTATAAGTTATTTCAATAACCACCGATTAAAATATCTGATTTTAGTTTAATAAATCGACTCTCAATCACATAACGGATTAATAGATAAAAAGATTTAAATGTAACACATCTGATGCCAATTTGATACCTTAACTGAAATAAATAAGGTAAGTTGTTTTATATAAATGTGTTATATATTCCCGTCACGATCACAACGGTCAATTGAATAAAAAAACAACTAAAGAGCGGTTCTAAGATTTTTTTGCTATCCTTGGCTGACAATACTAATTAACTGTTGTTAGTAACAAATGCGAGTAAGAAATTAAGACATTATCTGAGGGGGAAGATAATGGGATGTGGGAGGATTTTCGAATGATAAAAAAACAAAAAGAGGTCAATCAAATTTCTTGATTAACCTCTTTTTGTTTTCTCATTAGCCTTAATTTTTTTATTCTGAGAAAATTAAGTGCTTCATTTTTGTCGGGGAGACAGGATTCGAACCTGCGACCCTCTGGTCCCAAACCAGATGCGCTACCGGGCTGCGCCACTCCCCGAATCAAGAATTTTTCTTTTCAGTAAAAAGCACTTATCGGTTTGATAAGTGCTTTTTTGTGGACTTGTAGGGATTCGAACCCCAAACCTTCTCATCCGTAGTGAGATGCTCTATCCAATTGAGCTACAAATCCATTCCTTGAATTGGACTGCAAAGGTAGATGATGGATTTTTTGTATGCAAGTAAAAGAGGGAAAAATTTTAATATTTTTCAAATTATTTATTAGTTGCCTTGATAATCAGGTCGTTTCTTTTGTAAAAAAGATGAGATACCTTCCGCGGCATCCCGGCTGTGATACAGCTTTTCCTGGCTTTCTGCTTCAAGGTTCAGGATTTCGGCAAGATTTGATTCATACGATTTGTTAAAAACCTGTTTCATCAAACCGATTGCCAGTGTTGGCGCCTGCCGGTAATAAGCGACAGCTTGTTCGATCGCTGCATCAAGGTTTTCTCTGGGAACAGATTTGTTGATCAGCCCCATCTGTGCTGCTTCCGGTGCATAAACCTTACGGCCGGTCGAAGCCAGTTCAAATGTCCTGGCCATGCCGATCAGTCTTGGTAAAAAGAAACAGGAGCCGGCATCAGGCATCAGACCAATTTGCACAAAAATCTGGCTGAGGTACGCGTCTTCACTGGCTATAACCAGATCGCAGGCCAGAGCGAGGGAGCAGCCAGCACCGGTAGCCAGACCGTTGAGCCGGCAAATAACCGGTTTGGGAATATTTCGGATGGCCTGGATCATGGGATTAAAATCTTCCCGCAACATTTCTCCCGCAGTCTTTCCCGATTCCATGGCAGCTTTTAAATCGGAACCTGAGCAAAATGCCTTATCGCCTTCACCGGTCAAAACAATGACACGAGCCTTCGGATCGTTTTGGGCTTCGGTAATGGCTTGGGTAATTTCCCGGATCAGTGCCGAATTTAGGGCATGGTGTACATTCGTCCGGTTCAGGTTTATCCTGACAACCCCGTCGTTATGCTGAAAAAGAAGATGTTGGTACATGGTTATAGCATTGGGATGAAGATATGAAATCAGGGACTTAATATAGGAAAAATTAAGTCGCTAAGTTGCTGTCCCGATGCGATTAACGCTTAAAATAAAAAATATACCGTTGCACTGCTGACCGCCAATCCGCAGGCGACCCCTGCAACGATTTGTCCTGGTGTATGCGCATTCAGATAAAGCCGCGCACTTAGTAAAAAACCGGTGATCAAAACGACGATCAGTAACGGGGCCAGTAACAAGGGTTCGTCGAAACGGATGAGCATAGCAGTAAGTACACCCATAGCTCCCCCCATTCCGGTTGCGTGCGCACTGATTTTCCATGATAAACTGATCAGGGCGATCAGGATCATGGACACCGTTACACTGCCAAGCAAAATGGCTATCTGAGGCGCCAGTTCTCCGATGGGCTGCAACTGCCAGCCAAACAGATATGTAGCGATCGCATAAATGATTGCACAGGCGAGGTAGGGCAGGCGCCTTTCACGTAAAGAATCTACATGTAAAGTGCTGATAATACCGAGCCGGTAAAAGTAATAGACAACAATCGTGGGTGCTATAAATGTATTCAGAAATATCAGGAGTAATAAGCTGCCGATAGCAGGTAATTCCAACGCACTAACGCCCATAAGATCAGGAACTATAAAAAAGAGAAGTCCAAAAAGATACGTAGTGATGATCAATGGGTGGAACACTACGGATAATATTGTGGCGGTGCGGTTATTCAAAACAGAAAATACGTTAGTCATCGTTTGCAAGAAACAAAATTAAGCCATAAACCAGTTCAGACAATAGTCTTTTGGTACATAAAAGTAAGTTGGGTTTTTAGAATAGGTTTTCGTAGGGTATTTTGTAATTTTGCGCCTCATTAGAATGAAAAGGAAGTTTATAGTTGAGTTTATATAAGGATTGAATTTATATTAAGATGGGACCTTTGCAGATCAAAGAATTATTACAACAGACTCCGGATGCAAAATCCGTTACCCTGAAAGGTTGGGTACGTACGAAACGTGAAAGTAAAAATGCTATCTTCATAGCGCTTAACGACGGATCGACCATCCATAATATACAGGCGGTTGCAGCACCGGGCCAATTCTCTGCTGAACTTTTGCTTACGGTTACAACAGGTTCTTGTCTAAAAATAACGGGCCAGCTTGTAGCATCTCAGGGTTCTGGCCAGGCTGTGGAGGTTAAAATTGATGATATATTTGTTTATGGAACGGCAGATGTGGATTCGTATCCGTTACAGCCTAAAAGACATTCGCTTGAATTTTTACGTGAAATCGCGCATTTGCGTCCACGGACCAATACGTTCGGTGCAATCCTGCGTATCCGTCATTCCCTGGCTTTTGCGGTGCATCAATATTTTAATGAAAAAGGATTTTTCTACCTGCATACACCAATTATCACCGCTTCGGATGCGGAAGGTGCGGGTGAAATGTTCCGTGTAACGACTTTGGATCTTGACAAACTTCCAAGAACAGACGAAGGAGTGATTAATTTCAAAGAAGACTTTTTTGGAAGAGAGGCAAACCTGACTGTTTCCGGGCAGCTGGAAGGAGAGCTGGGTGCTATGGCCCTTTCCAAAATATATACTTTTGGCCCTACGTTCCGTGCTGAAAATTCAAACACAACACGCCATTTGGCAGAGTTCTGGATGATTGAGCCTGAAATGGCGTTTTTCGAGCTGGAAGATAACATGGAGCTTGCAGAGGATTTTGTGAAATACGTGATCCGTTATGCGCTTGAAAACTGCAAAGATGATCTGGCTTTCCTTGAAAACCGTTTGGCAGAAGAAGATAAAAACAAACCACAAAACGAACGTTCAATTCCACTTTTGGAAAAACTGAATTTTGTTGTTGAAAATGCATTTGAGCGTCTGACTTACACAGAAGCGATCGATATTCTGTTAAAATCAAAACCGCATAAGGAAAAGAAATTCCAGTATCCTGTGGGTTGGGGAATTGACTTATCCAGCGAGCACGAGCGTTACCTGGTTGAAAAACATTTCAAAAAGCCCGTGATCCTGACGAACTATCCACGCGAGATCAAATCGTTTTACATGAAACTGGATGACGATGGAAAAACGGTACGTGCGATGGACGTTCTTTTCCCGGGTATCGGTGAAATTATCGGCGGAAGTCAGCGCGAGGATAATTATGAAAAATTACTGGAACGTGTCCATGAAGTAGGAATCGATCCGGAAGTGATCTGGTGGTATCTGGAAACGCGTAAATTTGGTACGGCGCCTCACTCCGGGTTTGGACTTGGTTTTGAGCGTCTGGTATTGTTTGTAACGGGTATGAGCAACATTCGCGACGTGATTCCTTTCCCAAGATATCCAAAAAGCGCTGAGTTTTAATCAGCGCTTTTTGAAAACTATTTTTCACCGTAATAGCAGGCAAAAACGCTGTTGCGGTGGAGAATATCATAATGAGAAAAACCGGCATATCTCAGCAAACCAAGCTGAAATGGCAACGACCTCGGAGAGTCTTCCTTATCGATATAAGCGAAGACTTTTTCTTTATAATCCGGTCCGCCGATGGATTCAAGATAATCGCCATAACGCTTCCACATCACGTCATGCACGCCACGCTGGTCGAAGGAAACCAGATCCGAAACGTAAATCCGTCCTCCCGGTTTTAGCCACTTATAAAGTTTCTCGAAGGTTTCCTCCCAATCTTCGTCGTCGCGCAGGTGATGCAAAACCGCTCCTGCCAGAATACAATCAAAAGAGTTTTCTTCAAAATCCAGTTCGCGAAGATCCGAATGATAGGTTTGTACATACTTCACGCCGGATGCTTCCACACGCTGGCTGGCACGTGTCAGCATGGGTTGGCTAAGGTCTACCAAATGGCATTCGAGCGGGTGTACTTCCTGCAAAACACGCAAGGTGAAATTACCGGCTCCGCAGCCCAGATCGAGGATTACGTCATTACGTCTTAAATGCAACGCAGCCGTTTCTGCAACCAGGTCAAGAACCAATGGGGCATCAATAGTAGCCTGTTGGCCTGTTTCCAGTTTGCTAAACCGCTCTACATCATTGTCAAACCTCTGCTGGATTTCTCTGGTAGATGATTTTTGTTCTAATGGAGTCATCATATTGTTGTACTAATTATGTAGGATACTAAGTTATTTTGGAATCAATCTAAATGAGCGTTAGGGTCATTACTTTCTAATTTATATCTTTGTAAGCCTGGGAAATTTCGGTTTGTATATTGTTTTCGTTTACAATGAAGTACGAAGATAACGGATTCCATGGTTGCGGATACATTGAAATACATTAGATAAATTATAAAAATGCTGACAGATTATCGTTAGTATATTACGTTTGAAAACTTAATGGCCAAAAGCCTATGTTGAAAAAAGTGCAGCCGAAAATGTGGTGGGCGGCGTTGCTGGCCGTATTAGTAATAGTGATCTCGTGGGGATTGGTGAGGAAGAGTAACTCTGACGATCTTGTTAATTTCAAAAGAAATGCGAGGTCTAATCCAAATCTTGATCCTACGGAAATTAAAAATCCTGATGCCAAAACGACCCTGAAAATATCACAAATAGAGGATATATTTAGAAGAAAAAGGAATGCCGGATTTAATGGAAACGTGCTTGTCGTTCAGAAAGGCGAGATACTTTACCAGAATTCCTTTGGTTATGCACACCTGAAAGACAAGGATTCGCTTCAAAGTCATTCCAAATTTCAGCTGGCTTCTTTGTCCAAACCATTTACCGCTGTTGCGGTTTTAAAACTGGTGCAGGAAGGAAAGGTAAGTCTGGAAGATTCGATACAACGGTTTTTTCCTGATTTTCCATACCATGGTGTGAAGGTGAATATGCTGTTGAGTCACAGAAGTGGTTTGCCAAACTATATTTATTCTTTCCCTGACAGCGTCCGTCACGGCAGGAAATACCCGACCAACATGACGATTATGGACTGGTATGCCAAAGTGGTTCCGACTCCGCAGGCTTATAACCGTCCGGGACGTTCTTTTAACTATTGTAATACCAACTATTGCGTGCTTGCGGCGATTGTGGAAAAGGTTAGCGGCAGTTCTTTTGATCAGTACCTGCACAACGAAATTTTCACACCGCTTGGAATGAAAAATACCGTTTTGGTGACGGACACATCCGAAGCTGCAATGTCCTACCGCACCGTAGGCCATCAGTACGGGCGGTTTGTTGCCAAGGATTATTACGATGAAGTTGTCGGAGACAAGGGTTTGTATGCTACCACAGGTGATATTTACCGGTTTTATGCCGGCCTGACGTCGGGTTTATTGCTTAATAAAAACCTGCTGACCGAAGCCTGGACACCGAGGAGTTTTGAGCGCGAAGGCATCCGGAATTACGGTTACGGGTTCAGAATGCACGTAAAACCGGATCATTCCACGAGGTTTATTTATCACGGAGGCTGGTGGAAAGGATATAATTCCATGTTCTGGATTTGTCCGGAAGATGAAGCGGTTATTATTATTTTAGGAAATTCATACAACAGAAATATTTACGATATCAAGGAATTACTGCAGGTGCTGCACGGTGGTGACAGCGGTAAACTGGAAGATATCGAGAAAGACCTTTAGCATAGTTTGAAATCGGCGGCTAATTCAGGATATTTGCCGGACTTAACGAATACTCACCTCAATGTCAGAAACTGCTTATACTGTACCTGCTTCACTTCTTCTGGGTTTACCGATTCTGGCATTTTTTATTTTGTGGCTTGGCGGGAAAAAACTGAATAAGCCAGCGGGCTGGATAGGTGCTTTTGTAACGGCAATCGGGTTGGCTGTCAGCATAATCTATGCCGATCTTGAAACGCTTCATATTGTAAAATTCGACTGGCTGGTTATCGGGCAGACCAAAATCGTGCTTTCTTTCCGGTTTGATGAGCTCACGGCCATCATGCTGATCATCGTTCATTTTGTCGCACTGCTGGTTCAGATTTATTCTATGTCGTACCTGCACGATGACCAGAATTTACACCGTTATTTTGCCTTTATACAGCTTTTTCTTTTCTCCATGGTGGGGATCGTACTTGCCGGAAGTCTTTTGGTAATGTATATTTTCTGGGAACTGGTGGGGCTTTCGTCTTATCTGCTGATTGGTTTCTGGTATTTTAAACCGAGAGCAGTTTGGGCAGCACAAAAGGCATTTGTTTTAAACAGAATTGGGGACGCAGCTTTCCTGACAGGAATTTTAATGCTGTTTTACTATATTGGTTCTACCGACTTTGAGGTGCTTGTCACTTCTGTCACTTCACTGGATCCCGGCGTTTTGACAGCCATCGGGTTATGCCTGTTTGGCGGATGTATGGGGAAATCGGCCCAGTTCCCGTTGTCCGGCTGGCTGCCTGATGCGATGGAAGGGCCTACGCCGGTATCGGCACTGATCCACGCGGCAACCATGGTGGCGGCTGGAATTTTCCTTATTGCACGGATTTCCTTTCTTTTAACACCCGAAGCTCAAATCGTCATTGCCTGTATTGGAGCCATTACGATGGTCATTGGCGCGGTCAAAGCCACGCAGGTTTGGGATATTAAAAGGGTGTTGGCGTATTCAACCATGTCTCAGTTAGGGTTAATGGTAATTGCGGTTGGCCTTGGAAGCTGGCGTACAGCCCTTTTTCACCTGGCTACCCACGCATTTTTCAAAGCCGGATTATTCCTTTCGGCAGGTTCTGTTATTCATGCGGTGACCCCTGCTGATACGGATGAAACGTTTGATCCGCAGGACATGCGTACCATGGGCGGGCTGAGAAAATATTTGCCGATCACATTCATTTGTTTTGTCATCTGCTCTGCGGCGTTGGCTGGTCTTCCGTTTTTCTCAGGATTTTTGTCAAAGGATGCCATCATCGTAGAAGCATTTTTCTGGGCAGAGGCACATGGAATCTGGGCCTATTTGTTCCCGGTTATTATCATGCTGTCGGCCGGACTCACCGCGTATTACATGACGCGTCAGGTTTGGCTTATATTTTTGGGAGAAAAAAGATATCAGATCTTCAAATCCGTTCATCCACACGAATCGCCTGTGATGATGTGGGGGCCGATGGCTTTGCTTGCTGCACTTTCGGTTTTTATCTGGTTTTCCTGGAATCCTTTCGATGCGTCGTATGGCTGGTTTTTGGAGCTGGTCGGTGCGGAAGAATTCGGTCATATCATTTGGGTACCTTTCGTTGCCACAGGTGTGACTCTTATTGCGATTTTCCTCGCGTTCAGAGAAACGAAGGCGGAAGATCCTTTTTCAATTTATGCGGGTAATTCCAAAAATGCGATTCCTTTATTGCAGAAGCTGGCCGGACTTAATGAGTTTTCAAGAGATGTGTTTTTTATCAAGTCATTTCAATTGCTTTCCAATGGATTGAAACGATTTGAAGCACGGCTTATCGACGCCTTTGTAGATGGTTTTGCCAAATGGAGCGTGGTACTTGCGCATATCGTTAGCTGGGGAGACAGGAATATTGTGGACGGAGGGGTAAAGCTGACGGTTTTTACAATTAAATCGGCCGGACAGGGTGTCCGTGGTTTTCAAAATGGAAAAATACAATCCTATTATCTGGTCACAGCATTGGGGGTATTCCTGCTGATATTGTGGCTGATTGTTTTGTAGGAAAATAATTTCGGAGCCCGTTGGTTCTATTATCTCATATATTTTGTCTCAGTTTTTATACTAATGATTGACCATATACTTTCTCTGCTGATAGCCATTCCCTTATTCGGAGCCGTTGCCGTTGCTGTATGGCCATCCCAGCGCCCGGGTGATTTCAGATTGATTGCGCTCTCGGTTCTGCTTTTGGAATTTCTGGTGGGAATGACCCTGTTTCTGTTGTTTGAAAATCAAAACACAGGTTATCAGTTAAGCGAAACGGTGGACTGGATCACGCTTCCTGTGGGTTCGTTGGGCACGGTTTCTATTGATTATGCGCTCGCCGTGGACGGAATCAGTTTTCCGTTGGTATTACTGGCTGTCGTGGTGCTGTTTGTGGGAATGGTCAGTTCATGGAGTATAAACCAGAAAACAAGAGCCTATTTTGCATTGTATCTGGTGTTGAGTGGTAGCGTGATCGGCTGTTTTCTTGCCCAGGATTTTTTCCTTTTCTACCTCTTTTTTGAGTTTATGCTATTGCCGATGTACTTCCTGATCGGTTTATGGGGAGGGCCGAGAAGAGAATATGCCGCGCTGAAATTTTTCATTTATACGTTTTTTGGTTCTTTGTTAATCCTGATCGTAATGATCGGATTGTACCTGTCGGTGATCGATCCCGTAGAAACGGCACGTGCCGTTGGTATCATGGGGCCGGAAGATGTGGTACAAACGGATATTGTATTACAAATTCAGCAATGGCTGGCCGAAGGCAGAATCGGCACGGATCAACTGGTTCATACCTTCCGTTTTGCATACCTGACAGATGCCGGAAATTACATTCCCAATTCGATTTTAAGTCCTGAAACCGAGTTTTCTTTATTGGGCATACCGGTGCGTTTACTTGCCTTCTGGTTTTTGTTTATCGGTTTTGCTGTGAAATTACCGGTTGTGCCGGTTCATACCTGGTTACCCGACGCGCACGTGGAAGCGCCAACACCGATTTCGGTGGTGCTGGCGGGTATCCTTTTGAAGATCGGGGGATATGGTTTTATCCGTATCGTTGACGGATTTTTCCCTGGCGAAGCGCAATACAGCATGGTGCCACTGGCCATCCTGGGGATGATTTCGATCGTTTATGGTGGTTTCAACGCTTTGGGACAGACGGATCTGAAAAAGATGATCGCCTATTCTTCCGTATCACACATGGGTTTTGTGCTGCTGGGTGTTGCTGCTTTTACAGCGGAAGGGATCAATGGAGCGATTTATCAGATGGTAAGTCACGGAATACTTTCAGCGATGTTGTTCCTTTTGGCCGGCGTGATCTACGACCGTACCCATGACCGTAATATTGACAATTACCGAGGACTGATCGGGCCAATGCCGAAATACACGATTTTAACGGGTATTGCGTTTTTTGCATCACTTGGTCTGCCTGGTTTTTCAGGTTTTGTAGGGGAGTTATTTACCCTGATGGGCGCTTTCCAGGCGGGTGCTTTGCCTGTTTGGATTCCTGCACTTTCGACGCTGGGAATTGTACTGGCCGCGGCTTATTTCCTTTGGACTTATCAGCGCATGTTTTTCGGATCATTCTGGTATAAGAAAGACAGCGGCATCGTGCTCGAAGATCTGACGGCCCGTGAAACCGGACTGTTGCTTCCGCTTGCTATTCTTTCGGTCTTGTTAGGTATTTTGCCAGGGCTGCTTTTTAACATCACCGGTCCTACGGTACAGGCCTGGCTGGAGCGGTTGCAGTAGGGGGGCTCAGACTATACCGATATTCCCATACGTTGGTGAAGTAGATTTTGTCGGGAAGCATATTTCGTATCTTTGAAATATAACTTCCCTGTCACTACTCGTAAATGTCTTTTCTGTGGCCAAGTGTAATGACATCGATGATAAGTTCGCTATCAAATATTTCATAAATCACACGATAGTTGCCAATTCTGATGCGATAACCATCCCGACCTTTTAATTTCTTACATCCATTGGGACGCGGGATTACCCCCAAGATCGGTTATTGCAGGAATCAGGGTTGACACAACTTTATCGGGAAGATCATCCAGTTGTTTTTGAGCTTTTCTGGAAAGATAAACGGCGTAATCAGGCATTTTATGACAGTCGGTTTTTTAGATAGTCTGCCAATAATATCCTTGTGCCGTCGTCTTCCTTTTTAGCCTCATCATATAGTCTGATGTCGTTCTGGTCGTCGAATGCCTCCATAAGGGTTTCAAATTCGTTTTGGGGGAGAACGACGAGTTTTTTACCTGAGGGATCGACAATATATTGGGGATGAATATTAATCATAATTTTTTGCCTCGATTGAAATACGATTTCTATTATATCAATATTAAATAATAAGCTTCGTAATTCAAATATTTATGATCTAATAGGTTATATATTAATGTGTTGTAGCGAAATACACCGTGGTGGCGACTAAAATGCGTTGTAACGTCATTTCCCAAAAATCCGGTCAAAGCTAAACCTGTTTTTCTTCGAAAGGGTTTCCAGTTTTTGCTGCTGGTCGTTGGTGAGCACATATAGAATTTCCTCCCGTTTCTGTGCAGCCAGTTGTTTGTGATCACGGCGTTTGGCTTCGTCATTTCTCGACAGCTTTCTGTCTTTACGCGCATAACGTCTTTCGATCTTTTTGATTTGCTTCACCTGTCTTTTCGACAGATCAAGATCTGCGGCAAACTTTTCCAGATTTTTTTCAAGCCGTTTGTTGTTCAGCTTGTTGTTTATCGTGGTCGTTTCTTCATAGTCTTCCGAATCTTTTGACGACGGAGAGTTTGACGTTGCGCAGCCTGTAAACAGCAATCCTGTAACGGCCAGAAACAAAAAAATGAGTTTTTTCATGGATGGTATTTTGTTGGAATGAAATGTTGTTGGTACTAACGAAGATTGTTTTAGAAAGCATATAAAGCACCTTGAGAAAAATAAGCCGGGAATGGGCACTTTTTTCATTATGGACCAGTCCAATATGGTTATTTAAATAAAATCACCGCCGCTGAATACCTTCGATAGTATTTTTGAGATAGAATCCAGTAATTGTAGTTGAGTTTTCCTGTAATGTGTAATAACGTTTCAGACTGCGCTGTATTTACCAAATTTAATTCTCCTATACCCTGATTTTTCAATGAAAGAAAGTTCTACTTCGCACCGGCTGTTATCTCTGGATACGCTGCGTGGTTTTGACATGTTTTGGATTTCCGGTGGCGAAGATATCTTTGCTGTTTTGGCCAAAGTTACCGGTTGGTCGTGGGCGGTACTGATCGCACACCAGCTTACCCATCCCGACTGGAATGGCTTCCGGGCTTATGATCTTATTTTCCCTACGTTTCTGTTTATGGCGGGTGTATCCACTCCGTTTTCACTGGGGAGCCGTCTTGAGAAAGGTGTACCGGCTTCTGCGTTGATCAGAAAGGTTATTCAGCGCGGACTTATTCTTGTTTTCCTCGGTATCATATACAACAACGGTATTTTCCACACGGAATGGCATGACATGCGTTATCCAAGTGTTTTGGGGCGCATAGGGCTTGCGGGAATGTTTGCGCAGATTATTTATCTGTATAGCGGAAAAACCAGCCGTTGGATATGGTTTGCCGGTTTGTTATTGGGTTATTGGGCATTTATGATGTGGTTCCCGGTTCCCGGGTGCGAAGCAGGTTTGATGACCATGGAATGTAACCCGGCCAGTTATTTCGACCGGATGATATTACCAGGCAGACTGCACCTAAAAATTCATGATCCCGAAGGACTGGTATCGACTATTCCCGCGATTGCAACCGGTTTGATGGGAATATTTTCAGGAGAGATCCTGCGCACCGACGCGTCTAAACTTTCTCAAAACAAAAAAGTGCTCTACCTGATCGGTGGCGGCGTTGTCAGTCTGATCATCTCACAGCTTTGGGATATGGTTTTTCCGATCAACAAAAATTTATGGACCAGCTCGTTTGTGCTTTGTGCAGGCGGGTTCAGCACATTGTTGCTGGCACTGTTCTACTGGGTAGTTGACGTGATGAATTATCGCCGCTGGACATTATTTTTCGTGGTGATAGGAATGAATTCGATCGTTATTTACATGGTTGGCCGTTACATCAATTTTGAATATACTGCCGAAGCATTATTTGGCGGAGCATTGGAGTTTTTCCCGGATCCGGTAAGAGCCGTAGGAGGCGTGCTGGCGTTCATTATGATACAATGGTCATTTATGTATCTATTGTACCGCAACAAATTATTTTTAAAAGTGTAGGGGCCACCCTCGTGGTGGCCCAAAACCATCCCGAGCATAGCCCACATCCGAATTGACGACAATCCACCCGGGCAACCCAAAAAGTTGCCCGCCACAATATTTCCCCGTAAATCATTAATTTTGCAGGAAAGTCATCACGTACAACAGCATACATGTCAATTCAGGTTACGAATCTTACCAAGATATACGGGTCGCAGCGGGCGGTCGATGGGATTTCTTTTTCACTGAAACCCGGTGAGATCGTCGGTTTTCTTGGACCCAACGGTGCGGGGAAGTCAACGACGATGAAGATTCTTACGGGTTATCTGAACCCATCGTCGGGAACGGCGACAGTTGCTGATTTTGACGTAACCCAACAACCCATGCCTGCACGCCGGGCGATCGGCTATTTACCAGAGCACAATCCCTTATACCTGGATATGTACGTGCGAGAATTTCTGTTGTTTTCTGGAAAACTGTACGGCATGAGCGGTGCAGCCTTGAAAGCAAAAGTCGAAGAAATGATAGCCCTTTGCGGACTGGAAGTGGAAAAGAAGAAAAAGATCGGGCAGTTGTCGAAAGGATATCGCCAGCGGGTAGGATTGGCGCAATCCTTTTTACATGATCCCTCCGTGCTTATTCTCGACGAGCCTACCACCGGACTGGACCCAAACCAGATTCAGGAAATCCGCGAGCTGATCAGGACGGCCGGTCATAATAAAACCGTACTTTTTTCAACACATATCATGCAGGAAGTAGAGGCATTATGTGACCGCGTGATTATCATCAACAAAGGACGTGTAGTGAGTGACAGTTCATTGGAAGAATTGAGAAAAACAGGTAAAACACTGGAAGAGACATTCCGAAGTCTGACGGTTTAATTGGTAATGCCGGACGGCCGGTGCCGTTAGTTGTTAATTATGAATGGCGGCTTGATCGGATTTTTTTGAACATTCCACAGGTTTTCGAAGGGATAGATAAGTTGGTTTTGGATAGTGAAGCCAGGTTTTGGGAGATTAACCATTGATAATTAACCATTAACAATTTATTTAATCATTTATTAGAATTGCCTTAAAACGTGTTTAAACCGGATTTTTTATTGTTGAAAATTGTTATCATTGTAATTACAAAAAAGATATTTTGGCTCAACGACCGGATCAAATTGAATAGTACTTCCTCTTAAAGTCAGAGAAAATAGAAATGGAAAAAAGGTTGGGAAGCCATCTTCGTGTTGTTGCGGGTGTAGTAATTCTTGTGGTTTTAAGTACCGCTGCTGTTGCCTGGAAATTGATTAAATCCAGTGAGCCGGTGGCAGAGGTTGTTGTTCAGCGTGTTGTGGAAAAGAAGGTTCATCACGCGCCGAAAAAGCGCAGTGGTCCGGTTGTTGTGCTGCCCGAACATCAGTGGGTCGACAGCACGCTTGCTTCACTTACATTAGAAGAAAAAATAGGTCAGTTATTCATGGTGGCCACTTTTTCAAACCGAGAAGAATCCACAACCCGGTTTATTGACCGGTTGATCGATGATTTTCATTTAGGCGGATTGATATTTTTTCAGGGCGGGCCGGTGCGGCAGGCTCAGCTGACCAATCATTATCAGGCACGTTCAAAAGTTCCTCTTTTTATCGGTATAGACGGTGAGTGGGGGCTCGGCATGCGTCTGGACAGCACGATTTCTTTTCCCAAGCAAATGGTTTTGGGTGCAATCCAGGATGATGAACTGATTTATCGGATGGGGAGCGACATTGGCAGACAGTGCCGCCGGTTGGGTATACAGATTAATTTCGCCCCGGTTTCTGATATCAACAGCAATTCAAATAACCCTGTCATAGGCATACGTTCGTTTGGTGAAGACCGTGAAAACGTTACCCGTAAAGCGGTAGCCTACATGAAAGGTTTGCAGCATAACGGCATCATCGCGACTGCAAAACATTTTCCGGGCCATGGCGATACCGACGCCGATTCTCATTACACCCTGCCGGTTTTAACCCATTCTGTTGAGCAGCTGACCAATGTGGATTTGTATCCGTACCGTCAGTTGATCGCGGATAGTTTGATGGGCGTTTTGAGCGGACATTTGTTTATTCCGGCGCTGGATAATACGCCTCAACTTGCAAGTTCACTTTCTGATAAGGTAATAAACGGTTTGCTGAGAAACCAGATGGGTTTCCGCGGGCTCGTATTTACGGATGCGATGAATATGCGTGGCGTATTAAAGACGGGTCGCGCGGCGGAGGTTAACCTAAAAGCGTTGATGGCGGGGAATGATGTACTGCTTTATCCGGAAAACGTTGCAGAAACCATTACCAAAATAAAGGATGCTTTAAGACAAGGGACGATCAGTCAGAAATTTCTTGATGATAAGGTGAAACGGATTTTGCAGGCTAAATACTGGTCGGGTTTAAATCAGTATAAGCCGATCGATATCAATAATCTGTACAACGATTTGAACCGCGAAGACAGTAAAGAGCTTTACCGTGAACTTTGCGAAGCTTCGGTGACCGTTGTCAGAAATGAAAATAATATTCTGCCGGTTACCTCTGTAACGGGTTCCAATATGGCCGCCGTGACGATAGGAGAGGGAACGAGTTCGGCATTTCAAAAAATGCTGGCGAATTACAAACCGATTCGTCCTTTTACTTTTTATGAAGAACCTACTTCCCAGGAGCAGATCACCGAAATGCTCAACTACCTTCAGTCCTATGAAACCGTGGTGGTGGGAATTCACGGTATCGCGTCCAATCCAAGACGCAACTATGGAGTATCAACCGGAAGTGCGGATTTTGTGAGACAGCTGAAACAGCAGGGTAAGAAAGTGATTCTTTGTCTGTTTGGAACCCCGTACAGTATTCAGTTTTTTCCTGAAACGGATGCGCTGATTTGCGCCAATCAGGACGGGACGGATCAGCAGGAAATTGTACCGCAGATTATTTTTGGTGCTATTGCCTCGCGGGGCAAATTGCCGGTTTCCGTGCTTGCCTATAAGGCGGGTGACGGTATCATGACGGAGCCGATGGACCGCATTAGTTTTGGGACGCCGGAAAGTGTTGGTGTGAATGGTACGATGTTGAAAAAGATCGACGAGATTGCGAATGCTGCCGTTAACGACCATGTTTTTCCGGGATGCCAGGTTGTGGTGGCCAGAAGAGGCAAGATCATTTATGACAAATCTTTTGGCGGACTTAGTTACCGGACGCTGGATCGGGTCAATGCTGAAACCATTTATGACGTTGCTTCGGTAACCAAAGTGGCCGCGACACTGCAATCGGTGATGCTGCTATATGACAAAAAACTAATTGATCTTGACGAACGTGCTTCGCATTATCTGCCGGAACTTGTCGCTACCAACAAACAGAATTTCACGATCCGTGATCTGTTGATGCATCGCTCCGGCCTGTTATCGTTTTATCCGACTTTGTGGGACAGAACCAAAACCAGTGCGGGTGGTTTGTTGCCGGAATATTACAGCTCCAAGGCAGACAGCGCCTATAACCTTCAGGTGGCTCCCCGTTTGTTTGCAAAACCTGCGTTAAGGGATTCCGTCTGGAAATGGATTGTGAAATCGCCGATGAACAATGCGCGTGATAAGTCTGGCAAATACGGATATTTATATAGTGACCTGGGTTTTTTAACGCTGCAAAAAGTTGTTGAAAGAATAACAGGGCAGTCGCTTGATAACTTTATTACTGCCAATATTTATGAACCGCTGGGGTTGAGTTACACGGGTTTTAACCCGTTGCGCCGCTTTTCGGAAAAACAAATTGCCCCGACAGAACAGGATTATCGTTTCCGCAGTCAGCTGATCCAGGGAACCGTTCACGACCAGATGGCCGCCGTCGTGGGAGGTGTTTCAGGACATGCCGGGTTATTCTCTACGGCCACAGATCTGGCGGTTTTGTTTCAGATGGATCTGTGGAAAGGTAAATACGGAGGCAAGCAATTTTTTCAGCCGGGCACGGTTCCACTGTTTTCAAGAATGTATGACGAGGCACATCACAGAGGCCTTGGCTGGGATAAAATTCCGGCAGATGGCAACAGCTCTTATGTGTCGCCGCAGGCTTCAATCAACTCTTTTGGGCATACAGGTTTTACAGGAGCTATCGTGTGGGTGGACCCGGACGAGGATCTTATTTTCGTGTTTTTATCCAATCGCATCAATCCGGATGCTGAAAATACGGCTATAACCGCACAGCGTACCCGCCGGAAAATTCATGATGTCGTGTACTCCTCGCTCACCGAAAGGAAAAGTATTCTTCATTAAGGAGTTACAAATGTATTTGAAAAATATCTCTAACTTTACCTTTCAATAAAAGGTCAGTGAAAAGATATTTAGAGATATACATGAAAAAAACATTTATTAAAAAAGGAATTTTTGCATGCATTGCCGCTATTATTGGAATAGCTTCTTCATTTGCTCAAACTGTCATAAACACAGGAGCCGTTAGCCCGGCTTCTGTCTGCGCGGGCGGATCTGTCACAGTGGCGTATACCACTGTTGGAATCGTTACAGCAGGAACCACTTTCTCCGTTGAATTATCCAATGCGACCGGCGTTTTTCCGGCTACTCCGAATGTGATTGGAAGCGGCACTGTGAGCCCTTTAACTGCCGTTATTCCGTCTGGCTCTGCCGCGGGTACGGGATATAAAGTGAGGGTATCTGCGCCTACGCCTTTAACGCTTGGGACTGCAAGTGCTGATTTTACTGTCAATGCGGTACCAGCGGCTCCCGCGGTTGTATCTCCTGTAAACTATGCAGTTGGTGCGTCCGCTGTTGCCCTGACAGCTACTGGAACTGCTTTGAAATGGTATGATGTGGCTACAAATGGAACAGCACTTGCCTCTGCACCTGTCCCTCCAACAACGACTGCCGGTACTGATTCTTATTATGTTAGTCAGACCGTTGGTAGTTGTGAAAGTCCTCGTGCGAAAATTGATGTTATAGTTACTTGCGCAACGGTAGCACCGACTGTCACCACGCCTGTTAATTATACCGTGGGTGCGACAGCGGTTGCTTTAACGGCAACGGGTACTGCTTTGAAATGGTATACGGTTGCTACGGATGGTACGGCCCTTGCTTCAGCACCTGTTCCCTCGACGGCTGCTGTGGGCACCACTCCTTATTATGTTAGCCAAACGGTTGGCGGTTGTGAAGGTCCTCGTGCAAAAATCGATGTAGTGGTTAGTGCTGCACCTTGTACTACGGTGGCTCCAACAGTCACCACACCTGTTAATTATACAGTGGGTGCGACAGCGGTTGCTTTAACGGCAACGGGCACTGCTTTGAAATGGTATACAGTCGCTACGGATGGTACTGCTCTTGCTTCTGCACCTGTTCCCTCGACGGCTGCTGTGGGTACAACTCCTTATTATGTTAGCCAAACAGTTGGCGGTTGTGAAGGCCCTCGTGCAAAAATCGATGTAGTGGTTAGTGCTGCACCTTGTACTACGGTGGCTCCAACAGTCACCACACCTGTTAATTATACAGTGGGTGCGACAGCGGTTGCTTTAACGGCAACGGGCACTGCTTTGAAATGGTATACAGTCGCTACGGATGGTACTGCTCTTGCTTCTGCACCTGTTCCCTCGACGGCTGCTGTGGGTACAACTCCTTATTATGTTAGCCAAACAGTTGGCGGTTGTGAAGGCCCTCGTGCAAAAATCGATGTAGTGGTTAGCGCCGCGCCTTGTACTACGGTGGCTCCAACAGTCACCACACCTGTTAATTATACCGTGGGTGCGACAGCGGTTGCTTTAACAGCAACGGGCACTGCTTTGAAATGGTATACGGTCGCTACGGATGGCACCGCTCTTGCTTCTGCCCCCGTTCCCTTGACGGCTGCTGTGGGTACCACTCCTTATTATGTTAGCCAAACAGTTGGCGGTTGTGAAGGTCCCCGTGCAAAAATCGATGTGGTGGTTAGCGCTGCGCCTTGTACTACGGTAGCACCAACAGTAACAACACCAGTAAACTATACAGTAGGTGCGACAGCTGTTGCTTTAACGGCAACAGGTACTGCTTTGAAATGGTATACCGTTGAAACGAATGGTACTGCCCTTGCATCTGCACCCGTTCCCTCGACGGCTGCTGTGGGTACCACTTCTTATTATGTTAGTCAAACAGTTGGCGGTTGTGAAGGTCCCCGTGCAAAAATCGATGTAGTGGTTAGCGCTGCGCCTTGTACTACGGTAGCACCAACAGTAACAACACCAGTAAACTATACAGTAGGTGCGACAGCTGTTGCTTTAACGGCAACAGGTACTGCTGTACAATGGTATACAGTTGAAACGAATGGTCCGGCACTTGCATCTGCACCCGTTCCCTCGACGGCTGCTGTGGGTACCACTTCTTATTATGTTAGTCAAACAGTTGGCGGTTGTGAAGGTCCCCGTGCAAAAATCGATGTAGTGGTTAGCGCTGCGCCTTGTACTACGGTAGCACCAACAGTAACAACACCAGTAAACTATACAGTAGGTGCGACAGCTGTTGCTTTAACGGCAACAGGTACTGCTTTAAAATGGTATACAGTTGAAACGAATGGTACGGCACTTGCATCTGCACCCGTTCCCTCGACGGCTGCTGTGGGTACCACTCCTTATTATGTCAGCCAAACGGTTGGCGGTTGTGAAGGTCCTCGTGCAAAAATCGATGTGGTGGTTAGCGCTGCGCCTTGTACTACGGTAGCGCCGACAGTCACCACGCCTGTTAATTATACGGTAGGTGCCACAGCGGTTGCTTTAACGGCAACGGGTACTGCTTTAAAATGGTATACCGTCGCTACGGATGGTACTGCTCTTGCTTCTGCACCCGTTCCCTCGACGGCTGCAGTGGGCACCACTCCTTATTATGTTAGCCAAACAGTTGGCGGTTGTGAAGGTCCCCGTGCAAAAATCGATGTAGTGGTTAGTGCTGCACCTTGTACTACGGTGGCGCCGACAGTCACCACGCCTGTTAATTATACGGTAGGTGCGACAGCGGTTGCTTTAACGGCAACGGGCACTGCTTTGAAATGGTATACCGTTGCTACGGATGGTACTGCTCTTGCTTCTGCCCCCGTTCCCTCGACTGCTGCTGTGGGTACCACTCCTTATTATGTTAGCCAAACAGTTGGCGGTTGTGAAGGTCCCCGTGCGAAGATTGATGTTGTGGTTGGCGCTTGTACCACGATAGCACCAACAGTCACCACGCCTGTCAATTATACAGTGGGTGCGACCGCAGTTGCTCTGACTGCCACGGGTACTGCTTTAAAATGGTATACTGTTGCGACCAATGGTACCGCACTTGCTTCGGCGCCAGTTCCCTCGACTGCTGCTGTGGGCACAACTCCTTATTACGTTAGTCAAACAGTTGGAGGTTGTGAAGGCCCGCGTGCTAAGATTGATGTTGTGGTTAGCGCTTGTACAACTGTTGCACCTACGGTAGTAAGCCCCGTAAATTATACGGTTGGTGCGACCGCAGTTGCTTTGACCGCAACGGGCACTGCTTTGAAATGGTATACCGTTGCTACGGATGGTACTGCTCTTGCTTCTGCCCCCGTTCCCTCGACTGCTGCTGTGGGTACCACTCCTTATTATGTTAGCCAAACAGTTGGCGGTTGTGAAGGTCCCCGTGCGAAGATTGATGTTGTGGTTGGCGCTTGTACCACGATAGCACCAACAGTCACCACGCCTGTCAATTATACAGTGGGTGCGACCGCAGTTGCTCTGACTGCCACGGGTACTGCTTTAAAATGGTATACTGTTGCGACCAATGGTACCGCACTTGCTTCGGCGCCAGTTCCCTCGACTGCTGCTGTGGGCACAACTCCTTATTACGTTAGTCAAACAGTTGGAGGTTGTGAAGGCCCGCGTGCTAAGATTGATGTTGTGGTTAGCGCTTGTACAACTGTTGCACCTACGGTAGTAAGCCCCGTAAATTATACGGTTGGTGCGACCGCAGTTGCTTTGACCGCAACGGGCACTGCTTTGAAATGGTATACCGTTGCTACGGATGGTACTGCTCTTGCTTCTGCCCCCGTTCCCTCGACTGCTGCTGTGGGTACAACTCCTTATTACGTTAGTCAAACAGTTGGAGGTTGTGAAGGCCCGCGTGCGAAAATAGATGTTGTGGTTACCTGCGCTACCGCTGCTCCTACGGTGGTTACACCTGTTAAATATTGTGTAGGAGAAACTGCGGTTGCTTTAACTGCAACGGGTACAGCCTTAAAATGGTATACCGTTGCGACGAATGGTACGGCTCTTGCTTCTGCACCAATTCCTTCAACCGCCACAGCTGGAACTGTTTCTTATTATGTTAGTCAGACACTAAATGGCTGTGAAGGCCCACGTGCAAAATTAGATGTAGTAACTGAGGCGTTGCCAGTTGCTCCGGTTGTTGCGGCTTTGAGTTATTGTAAAGACGTTACGGCTGTGGCATTAACAGCGACTGCTTTGACCGGAAATACTTTAAACTGGTATGGGACAAACGCAACAGGAGGAATTGCCTCCGCAACGGCACCTGTTCCGCCAACGACCACTGTTGGATCCGTATCTTATTATGTAAGCCAAACGAACGCAAATGGCTGTGAAGGCCCAAGAGTGGCAATCGTTGTTACTGTGAAAGCGCTTCCTGCTGCCCCCGCAGTTGTCGACGTTAGTTATTGCAAGGATGTTACGGCTGTCGCACTTGTAGCTACGCCTGCTGCCGGATCAAAATTAAATTGGTATGGTACTGCTGCAACCGGTGGAACAGCCTCTGCTACCGCACCCGTACCACCAACTTCTGCAACGACTGCATATTATGTTTCTCAAACGGATGCAGCCGGTTGTGAAGGGCCAAGAGCTAAATTGGATGTAACTATCAAGCCAGTACCAGCAGCGCCAACCATTGCGAAATCATTGGTAGAATATTGCCAGAGTGTAACTGCTTCACCTTTATCTGCGACGCCATCCGCAACAGGAATTTTAAACTGGTATGGAACAAATGCAACCGGTGGAACTGCTTCGGCAACTGCACCGACACCATCCACAGATAATGAAGGAATAACTTCTTATTACGTTGGGCAAACATTAGACGGTTGTGCGAGCGATAGAGCGAAAATTGATGTTAAAATTAACGTTACTCCAAAACCGGTGGTTTTAACTCCTTCGGTTGAATACTGTCTGGGAGCAACTGCTTCTCCACTTTCAGCCACTGGCAATAGCCTGAAATGGTATTTAACTCTGAATGATACGAACCCGCGTACTTCGCCATTGACGCCATTTACTGAGAAGGTTGATGACTATTCGTTTTACGTTACACAAACGGGAACAAATACCTGCGAGAGTGCAAAAGCGGAAATTAAAATACATATCAAGCCACTTCCGTCTGCAACAATCTCCGGAAACAGCTCTATTGCACTGGGACAAACAGCGACAATCCAGGTGAATTTTACAGGCGATGCGCCGTGGAAATACATTTTATCAAGCGGCCAGACGGCGAGCACGAGCGATGCAAATTTGCAGATTTCGGTTAGTCCTACCGTTACTACAAGTTATGTGGTTACGGAGGTTTCCAACGCTTGCGGAAAGGGTATTCCAAACGGTGTTGCGCTCGTAACAGTGTTGATCCCGACGATCACAACCGGTATTCCTTCGGTATCGCAGTTGTGTGCAGGAAAATCATTTACGGTTCCATTCCAGCAATCAGGCGATTTCCCGGCGGGTAATAACTTTGCTGCACAAATATCGACGGTAAACGACGTGACCAAATTTGTATCGGTTCCATCCGTAGTGAATGGAAGTATATTAACGGCGACTTTACCTGATACGACCAAAGGAGGTAATTATTTCATCCGGATTGTTAGTCAGGGACAAGGAGAGGTTGTACCCGGCAGCGTGAGTTCTGTCAAAGTGATGGTTACTCCTTTGCCGGTAGCGACGATCAGTGGTCCTTCTACGATTTACATGGGTGAAATTGCGTCATTGAAAATTGATCTGACGGGTGATGCACCATGGACATTGAATCTGAACGACGGTGCAAAAGATACGCTGATATCAACCAGCAATACGCCGTTAACGGTTAAAATTTCGCCTAAAACGACCAGCATTTACAAGATCACAACGATCTCTAATGCCTGCGGTGTGGGTAGGGCTACGGGCACTTTCCGGGTACAGGTTGATCCCGTATTAGGTACGGAGCCGCCTGTTGCAGCAGCTGACTGGCTGAAAATTTATCCGACTATGATCGAAAACAAATGTACGGTAGAGATTACATCGACACTTTCTGCGAAGGAAGCCGTTGTTGAAATCTTCGATCTGGGAGGCCGGTCTTTGTCGAAGAAGGCAATCCGACAGAAAATTACGGAGGTTGATTTTTCTCAAAAACCATCCGGAATGTATCTGTTAAAAGTTCAGAATGGCGACCGTATTTCGGTGCAGCGAATTTTTAAACCTTAATATTATTAGTGAAATATTGAAAAGCGGGGAGTATATTGCTTCCCGCTTTTGTTTTAGGTGTTGTTTTCCAATTTTGATTGCCACATGACTGCTGATTTTCTGGACAATTATTTCATGGCTGAGGCTTTACGCATGGCACAATTAGCTTATGAAGAAGGGGAGATCCCCGTTGGCGCGATTGTTGTAGCAGGAGAAAGAATCATTGGCAAGGGATATAATCAAACCGAACGATTGCACGATGTGACGGCCCATGCAGAAATGCTGGCGATAACGGCCGCGTCTGAATATCTGGGAGGGAAGTATTTGCAGGATTGCACGCTGTATGTAACCCTTGAACCCTGCGTTATGTGCGCGGGAGCGCTGTACTGGACACAAATGAAACGTGTTGTTTATGGAGCTTCCGATGAGAAGAGAGGGTTTTCAAGATTAGGAAAAAACGTTTTACACCCTAAAACACAGCTGAAAAACGGCATTTTGGCAGACGAAAGCCAGGCGCTGATACTTAAGTTTTTTAAACGATTAAGAACATAAAGAAGTTTTCTGCTGTTAATCAAGTTATAAATCATATTTAATAACCAATAAACCTTATTCATAATGGCTTTTACACTTGCTCCTTTACCATACGCAAACAATGCGTTAGAACCGCATTTTGACGCGCTTACCATGGAGATTCACCACGATCGTCACCACCAGGCATATGTTACCAATTTGAACGCAGCAGTAGCAGGAACTGAGCTGGAAGGTAAAACAATAGAAGAAATCATTGCAAACATCAGCAAAGCACCGGCACCGGTTCGTAACAATGGTGGCGGACACTGGAACCACACGTTTTTCTGGAAATCTCTTTCTGCGACTGGCGGTGGAGAACCAACAGGCGAATTGGGAAAAGCGATCACGGCTAAATTCGGTTCTTTCTCAGCTTTCAAAGATGAGTTCAAAAAAGCTTCGATCGGTCGTTTTGGATCGGGCTGGGCATGGTTAATCGTGAAAGCGGATGGTGAAATTGCAATCACTTCATCTCCAAACCAGGACAATCCATTGATGGATATCGCTGAAACAAAAGGTACGCCTGTTATCGGTTTGGACGTGTGGGAGCACGCATATTACCTGAAATATCAAAATAAACGTCCTGATTATATCGACGCATATTGGAACGTAGTGGACTGGAAAGCCGCTGATGCTCTTTATGTTGCAGCGAAATAAGCAGCAGCTGATAAAAAAGGTTTACAGCTTTTTTGAAAAAAATCTTGAAATTCTCTTGGAAGCTGTAAACCTTTTACTAATTTTGTGTCCTCAAACGGAGGTTGTAGCTCAGTCGGTTAGAGCGCTAGATTGTGGTTCTAGAGGTCGCGGGTTCGAGACCCGTCTCCCTCCCATTTAGAAGTTTAAGGTAAGAAATCCTGTAAATCATTGATTTATAGGATTTTTTGCTTTTGAGGGTATCCCAAAGTATGCAAAAATTGGAGATCAAGTCGAAAACTTGTGGAGTGTATAGGATTTATCTTGGTTTGTATTGTTAATCAAATCAGTTCTTTTTGGAGAGCTTCCTGCCCATTATTGAATTTCTGCTGCCAGAGTTCATCCTCGAAAATTTTGAATTGACTTCCATCGATCAACAGGAGGTTGTTTTCCACGTGCGGTATTTCCGGCTTGGCATATCATCTGTATGAATCCCCACAATCCTTTTTGCTGCAGGTCGTGCAGGAATTGGAGGGATTCTACGAAGCATATTCAATAAATCGGGTGTTAATGAGTAGTGGGGACATCGTAACAATTTGGCAAGATACGACTGTGAATCCATATGAAAGGCCGAATTGTATAAATCTATGAAACCATTCGAACGTATTCAGAAACTATTGAAATAACAATATGGAGTTTAGCCAACTGATCTAGATATCGCCATACAATGTCGCCTAGAGTGATGATCTTCACAAAATTACTATATCCAAAAGACACATTCCATTATATACCCTCATAAGCTAATATACGGTCTTGTTCGTTATTTGCAAATTGCAAACTGTTTGTGGTTTAGGGATACTTACATTGGTGCTTTAATTTTTGCCCAAAGTACGAGACAAATAATTCCATTGCGTTTTCCTTACCTTTATCAGTACCGATATTCGGTCAATTTAATGAATTGGAGGGAAAGAAATATTAATACATCTCTCTGGTCACCAGGAGTAAATCGAAACCCCCATTAACGTATAAAGATGAGTGGCCGTAAGTTAATGAGTGTCCCAACGTCCCGTCGACTAGCGTATGCCTGCTGGTCCTTTCAAAATCAGTAGTCTAAACTCTTCGGTCATGGGACCATAGAAAGTGACAATCTTAGAAGTAATGAAAAATATTGGAATCAACTTACGAAGCTGAAGCACAGGGACAGTTATTTTTAGCCAGACACGAATATTTTATCTAGTTTTGGATAGATGTAACTTATTAAATACCATGAATGTTCCTGTAATGCGTGCATGCAATATCCTTTTCGGTGTTGTGTTCGCAGTCTTCTCCACCTTTTCTTGCAAAAAGCGAACACCTGGTGATGAGATATTATCGATAAGTTGTAAGTTGGAAGAATTTACACATTTTGGCATATCCTACGCCTTTAAATACGATTCTGGAAACCGACCAACCACCATGTCACGTGTTCGCGGCGGAGGGCCGGGATACCCTACGTTATTCTTCGAATATAAAGACGAAAAACTGCGGGTAATTTTCGTTGAGATAAACGGAAATAAATATCCGAAGACCAAATTTGAATATCAAAATAACAATCTAAGCCGCGTTCAGAATTTTGACGCTTACCTCACAGATTATACCAGCACGACCATCAATGTCACACTAAATGAAAGCATTGACTTTCGATACACTTCCGGCAATAAACCGACCGGACTAACACGTTGGTTTTCTGACGAAAAACGCCAACTTTACAAGAGTCATGAAAGTGTCTTTGAATACGATTCAAATGGCAATCTGGTGCGTGAGAGAATGCACGTCTTCGCACGACAAAACGTCTTTGAAGCAGATTATCTCTACGAATATTTTTACGACGAAAAACCAAACACGCGAAGGTCATTGCACAACTTCTTTTTTTCTGGTATGGAATCTGCCCCACTAGTATTTTCAACCAACAACATGAACAGGCTAAGGGTCACCTATGACAGCAAAACCTTTCGCGACCAAGCATTTAATCTGGTCTACGATCCGAGCGGAAATATCACTACCGATACTTATCAATATTCTGGCATTAAGTGGACATGCGAGTAATTGATGAAATTACTTGATCAATATCTCCCTGAAGTCTGCCGCCCTTAGGCAGGAAGTATTTCGCTGGTTTTTAAAATAGCTCTCATAAAAGGACTTGGGAACATAAACTTTTAAATGCTTGGCCTTGGTAAATTTGCAGCCTAGTTTTAAAAGTTAAAGGCTGCTAATAATATTGTATGGCTGGTCCCTTGGATCAATACATGAGCCTGTATCTAGAAAATGCCAGCTTCCAATGGAGCATTATTGATACAAAGTCAGCCTCGTACTGCGTCCGAAACATTCTCGGGGAATGATAAAAACGAGGCGATACAAGTAGCTGAGCGTTTTATCAATAGCTCTTTCATTAAATAGTTCAATTTGCATGTTTTTGCATTATATTAACTACACGCTAAACTTCTCGACAACCGTTACAAAGTAGTATCTATAAGTCTTTTGTAGGGTTTTACTCTAGATACTCTTTCAATTCCTCTCTCAATTGGTAATAATACTGCAACTTATTATCAAGCATCTTCTCTTTTGAAATGGTTGGTCGAATCCTGTGCGGGGGGCAAAATCCTGGGTGATCACTTTAATCGTAATCGTGTCCCGATCCTTCAACTCCTTTTTACCCACTCAGGATATTCGCCCGTCACCGAATTAAGTCCGGAGACTGTCAGACGTAGTTCATCAGGTTCGTTTAGCCGACGCAATGCATCAAGCATGCACGTAACGACGTGGCGATCGGTATCAATACCTGCTTTGCACAGCTGTTCTCCATTTACTTGAACTTCGAAGCCATAGCTTGACATATTGCTCATTTTGGGAAGAATTTTTCACTTTTTGGAATAAATATTCACTTAATAGAATGACATTCCTAACCATAGGAAAAAGGCAATGATTTATTAATATTCTGCTTGGAGACTTGAATCAGTTCTTTTCGAAAATTTAGGTAAAGTGTTTAATTTTCTATCACCTTTCCAACTGAGTGTATTATTTAATTGAGTTGACAAATTAAATTTCTTTATCTGTTTCCAACACCTGAATAGGCCCAACACGTCATAACTTTCCAGGCGAATCAATTTTGACTTAAAGCGTTATTTCCACTTCCAAAACGAAGGTTCAATAAGTAGGATCAATAAATTTTTTCACTGCACATTTCCAATGGGGCTTTTTGTACTAAATTTTCATTTAGCCCGTTTCTTTCCTTTCTTTTAATTAAACCTAAAATTGTGCAAACAGACCTGTTGCTGAAGGAAGTAGGCTACTACGGCTAAAAAATGCAATTGATTTAAGGCCTTGCGTAATGCGAAGTTTCTTTTCCAATTAAATCTTATTGCAAGAAGTCTGGATAGGGCAGATTGGGGCCACTTTATGTCATATACGTAAGGGCATTATATCTTCTTCTTTCTTTCAATTTAACTCTTATCTCAATTTTTAACCCACATACTTTAACCCGGTACTCACTTATGGGCAACTGATAATTGATTCATTAATTAATTAGAAACCGTCCTATGATTGAATTTGCAAGAAAAGCTTTTCCTGAATTATTTATTAGTCAAGAACTAGAGGAAGACTTACAAAAGATGAGTATAGTATTGGAACTTGATGAAGGACACACTCTTTTGCAACCTAGACAGTCCTTACAAAGTGTTTATTTCGTAAAAAACGGCGTAATACGAAGCTCCTTAAAGAAAGCGCAGATTGAGTTCACAAATTGGTTTTATGGTAAGGGTGATATGATGATTGCAGCGGAAAGTTTTTACCTCGATAAGGAATCAGGATTACTTTGGGAAGCTTCTTGCACATCCCAAATTATTGAGATAAAAAAAAAGACTTCTTTTTTTTATCTGAGAAACATCCAACTTTTAAACATCTGACCGATCTATTACTTTTCGATTACTCGAAAAAACGAGATTTTCATCAGTATATTCTGAGTGCACGGCGTGGCCAAGAGCGATACGAAGAATTTGATGAACTTTACAGACACATTACTCTCAATGTTCAGGTAAAGCATTTGGCTAGTTTTCTTGGGATGAAACCCGATTCTTTATCAAGAATTCGAGGAAGGAATATTTAAGAATTTATACAACCCGCAAAAGCCGGTTTCGTTCCTGTTTTTTGTGGGTTGATATAACATAAGGGAATCCTTACCTTTATGCCGTAATAATACTACATTGAGATTAAATGTAGTTCGGTATAGTAATTAAACATAGTTACCTTAATTTATTTAATTTGACTATCAGGAATGGACTGAATTAAATTCTATCAAATAGATTCGCTCCAATACTGAGTTGTTAGTTAATACAAGAAATTATGATTTTGTCTAATTTTTTATAAAAAGCAGGTTTTAGATATTTGCCCGCTTAATACAATTCTTATTCAATAAAGAAACTAAAATATAATCGTCGTATCTAAATTAAATATCTACTGTGCGCTTGTTAATTAAAATGAAGTAGCAAATAAATATACCAGAGCTTTTCGCAAAATAGCGGCTCTAATACATTAGCTAAGCGAAGTTCCCTATGGAAACTACTGGGGTCTTCCGTGTTACATAGGCCGAAGACGTTTTTCAATGTTCAATTGTAGTATGTGTATTAAGCTTTTTTGCAAATAACCGATCCGCCAGATAAGAAATAGCATTCATTGGCATTTATCAAATACGGATTACCAAAGCTCTGGCCACATAACTTCTCCAACTCATTTGCAGAATCAGACGGTCAGAATCACGCTTCATAGGCGGTTCTGATTCTGTCTAGTTACATTTCGAAACAACTAATCATATCTTAGTCAGTATCCGATGCAATTTTTTTTAGAATTCCTTCAATCGCATTTCAGGTTAAATTCCAATTTACAAGAATTCGTCAGTGAAGTATCTCATAGCCGGCACTATAAATCGGGAGCTACGATTTTGTCGCCGGGTGAAATTCAGGAAAATATTTATTTTATACAGGAGGGTGTGATCAGAGCATACTCAGTTATGGATGAGTATGAGTGGACAAACTGGTTTTTTTCCAAAGGAGAATTTGCAGTTTTGCCTGATAGCTTCATTTTCGACAATAAATCGATTGAATACCTCGAAACCTGCTGTCCAACGGTCTTAATATCCATTTCCAAAAAAGATTATTATCGCCTTCTGGAAAAACACGCAGAATTAAAAATGATAGTTGATTATTTAACACAAAACATAATTCGACAAGGTAAGGACAGAATCTATAACCTGAGCCATATGTCTGCATCTGAACGATATAAAGAATTTGTAAGCCATCACAAGTACGTTACAGATCGTGTACAAGGGCAACAACTGGCAAGTTATCTAGGGACAAATGCCGAATCCATATCAAGGTTCAGGAAGAAAAATGCGAAAGAGAAATTATGATAGTACTTGTCAAAAGTCAATGCATTTATTGCAAAAAGTCAATTGTCGGTTACTTTTGTTCATCGTACATTTACATCATAAAGCCCTGTACGAGTTTGCTGCTGGTGCGGTGCTTTGCCCGGTTTCTTTACTAATAAACATTATAGATTTATGAAAAGATTTAAACCCCCTCATATATGCTTTTTTGAAAATGGAAACACACCAGAGACCATCCCATAATGTACAGGTTAAAAAGCGTTGGATTTTCAGATTACATATAAACGATCAATAACCATCAAAAGTCTATTATGGTGAATAGATTTAACACCTACAAGGTTGATCGCATATCAATATGCTGGTGAACAATATTTTAAACAATTTGTAGAAAAGCTTAATCTTCAATAGAAAATATTTAAGAAGACGCAGAGAGCTATATGCGACACATATACCTTCAGGAAAAATGATCTAATTTTCAAAGATCAAAGTAAACTGTCGTTGTGTCGATGGGCGTTTCATACTATAACCGTACCAGTGTGAGTAAATCCACAACCGATGCGTAGACACAGATATCTTACAATCATTCTCGTTTGAAGCGTAAAGTCGACGTCAAAGCTGGTGTTCGGCGACCACAAAGGAAATTTGGAAATAGCGGTTAGACTCTTTCTTGCCACAAAGAGAGTAGAAAATTATTTCAGTATAATCGGAGTAAAACTTGACCGAAGGGGTAAGGTTGGCTAGCAATGGCGACATGCCGAAATTAATCTTAACTGTCTTTATTATATATGTTCGTAGGTAACAGTACGATCGCGACTTACTGTCCTGCCAATATCAGCTTTTATTGAAGAATGTTATTTACCTCATCAACGCGGTACATTTTGTATCGTGCTGTCAGTGAATTTTATTATTGCCCCGACAACTAAACATTTGTTTTATGGAACAAAACAGGAAAGCAGTACCAGGAATAACTTTATGGTCTATGCAAAAGCGTATTTGGCTTCACCTTTTCTTTACTTCAATTTTAAGTTCACCGTGTTTGTCAATAGCCCAAATTAGCGGAAATGTATCTTATAGTACTAATTCAGGTGTTAGTACGTCAGCTTTCAATCCAGGACAAAATATCCACAATGTTCGCATTAAAGCGTATGGGTTTTCACAATCTGGTAAATACGAAGTTATTGCGCAAACATTGAGCGATAAATCGGGCGATTATTTTCTGGATGTCCCGGAAGGTAAGTATGTAAAGCTTATTTTCGAGGAAGAGTCAAAAGCACTACAGAGCAGTGGGTTAACCCCCTCGGTACGTTTTGTCAGAAGCCCTGCGACAGAAGTGAACTGGAGCGGGTACCGACCAGAATATTATGTTTCACCCAGGCCATTTCTGGTATCTCCTGTTTACATCAATGGCAGCGGTAACAACAGTTTTTCAGCGTTAAATGCCTTAGCATTAGAAGATAGCTCAGCAGTGAGCCTGGCTAATTCGCGGCAGGTTGGAGCATTGTGGGGAGTGGCATTCAACAGGGCTTCACAACATTTGTATTCTGCTGCCTTGGCCAAGCGGCACGTCGGTTACGGCCCTCTTGGAACAGGAGGGATCTATCGTACAGATTGGCTGACGCACCATACCATTAGCTGGCTGGATCTTAAAACCCTTGGTGTGCCAACTGGCGACGATCACCACGAAGGATTAAGGCGTGCTGTTGACAGCAGTTATGTTGACGGTAAGTTTATGAGCGATGTAGGTAAAGTAAGTTTGGGCGGGATGGACATTTCCGACGACGGTCAATTTCTCTATATCATGAATTTGTTCGATCGGACATTGTATAGCATCAGGATTCCGGCGGACACGGCAGCAAGACCTACCTCTGCTGATATTACTACGTATAAAGTTCCTTTGTCGGGGTGCCCCGGAGGTACCAGCAGACCTTTTGCTGTGAAGGTACAGGGGAGTTACGTATATGTAGGTGCGGTATGCGATGCGGCCGGGTCCCAGTCAGTCGCTGATTTGAGGGCGACCGTATACGCACTGGACCCATCCACAAAAAAATTTAATGAAGTATTCAGTACATCGCTGGACTATCCTCGTGGTACAGCAGTGGCAGAACTGGGGCTAAAGAGCTGGAATCCATGGACCGATGATTTTAGTAAAGCTTTACAGAGCGCTCTGCCTTCTACGGTGGCCAGACCACAGCCAATCCTGTCCTCGATTGCATTTGATCAGCAAGGAGTGATGATACTTGGTTTTATGGACAGGTTTGGTCATCAGTCGGGTACCGGCCAACCTGACCCTACGGGAAAAGCCAGCTATGCTGCTGTGGCGGCGGGTGATATTCTACGCGTATTTCCCCGTAGACCAGGAAATAAGAATGTGAAGTTCAGTCTGGAAGATAATGCCGTAGCCGGCGATTTTTCAACGGAAGGAAGAGATAACACGCAGGGTCCCAAGGGTGGTGAATTCTTTTTTCAGGATGATTTTAAGTTCCGGGATGAAAAACGGGACAACCGTATCATACACGAAGAAACCGGGGCTGGAGGGATATTGGCGATCCCGGCGACCGGGGAGGTATTTATGACAGCGCACGAGCCAACCCAGGAATTCAATTCAGGAGGGATCAAATCATTTTTTATTGCAGATGGGAGGACCAGTCGTGGCTGGTTGCTTTACGGGAATGCGCAGCAGGGCACATTTGGCAAGGCGAACGGAGTAGGCGGTCTGGCGTTGATCACAGGGTTGCCCCCGATAGCGGTCGGCAACCGCGTATGGTCGGATACCAACGGTGACGGGATCCAGGATCCAGAGGAGCCCGCTCTTGCTGATATGCCGTTGGATTTATATGAGGCAGGAGCTAAGATAGCAAACACCAGATCGGATACAAACGGGATGTACCTGTTTAGTGAAGCGAACGTAAGCAAGGGGCTTAAACCCGGAACGGCCTATGAGATACGGATCGGCTTGAATGATGGGAAGCTTAAACCAAGCCGTGTCAGGCAAAGAGACGACAAGGAAATCGACAACGACGCTATAAAGGTTGGTAACCATGCGGTGATTGCCTTCCAAACCGGGGCGGCCGGCGTCAATATCCATGACCTGGATTTCGGGTTCCTGCCTGAAAACATAAAAGCTGATAATAGGGTAACATCTGAGGACGGAAAACTGATCGCATATCCTAATCCGGTTATCACAAATTTAGAAGTGACTATGCCTGCGTATGGCAATTCTGCAACGTTGAGGCTTGTCGATTTGTTGGGAAGGGAACTTCAGGTTCATCAACTAAGACCCGAAAAAGGGCTTTACAGAACAACTTTAGATACGACTGACCTAACAACTGGGAATTACATTATAAGTGTCGAAGAAAGCGGTGTGATTCGAAGTACTGTCGTGATAAAGCAGCCCGAATGATTGCTGGCGTTTTATGCAACGAATAGAAGATTTTTTGACAGCAAAAGTCTCCAAGATTCTAATGCTTCGATTTTACATCATCGATTTGGACATCACATGTGACTTTGGAAGCATACTAGCTAATAATACAGCCCGGATTCATGGAACACGGCTCATATAACGGCAACATTACAGCTAGTTCGTTGGAAAAGTATCGGGCCAGTTTGAGTGACGAAAAAATAGACACTAAAGAAAAATCGAACAATGGTACTGCCAAGCCAAAGCGATGATTTAAAATGATTTGGACGGTTACATTATTGAGTTATTGCCACGGTAAAATAAATTTCACTACATGAAGACTTTTAAATCTGCCCTTTTATTTCTTCTTATATTATGCGTGGGAGCGTATGGTCAAACAACGGATAGTTACATACCTAAGATCGTCCCACCATCCCCTCAGGCTGCCAGTTTAACCAGGTACGTTGACATACCTGTCAGTTACTATACAGGTACTGCCAATATATCTGTTCCGATTTATACTGCGCAGGAAGGCAAGGTAAGTCTGCCTATCTCCATCAGCTACCACCCTTCGGGTATTAAAGTAGCCGACGAGGCTAGCCAGGTCGGTTTGGGCTGGGCATTGAATGCCGGAGGAGTGATTTCCAGAACGGTGATGGGTGAAGACGACTTTACCCTGAGCAGATATTTTAGTCCTGCGGATAATCTGCCAACAAATTATTTCCCTACTGCAAATATGCAAATGGGAGCCGACATAGCTAACAACCAAAGTGCATTTAACTTCAATTTTTACTCGCAACAGGATGGCGGCCCGAAGACTGTGTCATTGAAGGTGGAAGAAAGCACTAACAATGAATACCAGCCGGATATTTATAACTTTAATTTCGCGGGGTATTCAGGTAAATTTATCATAAGCAGGACCAGGGAAATCATCATGAACGAAAAGAGCGACATTCGTATCAAGATGATTGAAGCAAATAATGGAGCTGATATTTCCTGGGAAATAAAGACACCAGACGGAACTGCCTATTTATTTAATCAGAAGGAAACATTCAGAAATGCCAGCGGTGGAAACTCGGTTTCGTCGTGGTATCTCACCCAGATAACTTCCCCGGAAGGATCTGCTATCAGCCTTAGCTATAATACAATAAATGATGCTTTTAATTATCCCCAGGGTGCAATCACTGAAACACTAGGGATACATTCTATTGGAGAAACTTGTAATACGGGAGAAAACCCGACACCTGTTCTTACTCATACGATTGGCCGTATCCCACCTAGATATATTTCAACGGTTTATTTGAATGAGATCACGTTTCAGAATGGTTCTGTGAAATTTATTTTTGAAAACCGGGAAGATCTATCGTACGATAAAAAGCTTAAAACTGTTGAAATTTACAATAAGCCCGGTGGTGTAAAGACCCTTTTAAAAGCATTTGATTTTAGCTACGCTTATTTTGATGGAACGGCGGATGCCGATGTGCCAGCCACCAGCGATGGAAGCGGTTCGGTATCGAAAAGGCTGAAATTGTTGTCAGTAACAGAAAAGTCCGCTAGTGGGAGTGCTCTAATGCCGCATGTTTTTGACTATTTTGAAAGCAGCACCGGATACTCTGATTTGCCTGCGAAAACTTCATTCGCTCAGGATCATTGGGGCTACTACAATGGAAAGCAGGGTACTACGAGTTTGATTCCTACTTTTTCACCTTTCTCTTCTTCCTCAGCTAACATCAAGGAAATTTTCGGGCAACTAACTGGCACCGAAAGGGATACCGGCCCGGATTATATTAAGGCATTCAGCCTGAAAAAGATCACCTATCCTACGGGAGGGAATACGGAATTTGATTTTGAAGCCCATGATTATGATGTTAATAACTCCAATAAAAACGATCATTCATTTGCGGGCAATAATATGGGGACCCCGGTAGCGAAGAATGTTAACCTACTATATAATAAGAACCAGCCAGGGGTATCTCAGGATTTTGAGGTTGATTTTTCCCGTGCGGTGACGGCAGAGGGTGGGCTGACCACAACCTTAAAATTAAGCGCATTCGTAAGGCTAAATAATCCGACGGCATGTAGCACAATATCAGGCCAGTCCGGTAAGGTGTACTTTGAGTTAATTGACAAGGCAACAGGGATTTCCCGGGGAACATATGATATGTTTACCATGCAGGAATGTACGGCAAATTCGGACGGTTCGACTTCTCCCTGCATCAAAAAAGGTTGCAGTCCTCAGGGAACAACGGGGGGGATTAGTCACGACAATACAATCTATAACATTATGCCTGGTAAGTATATCTGGCGTGCCATAGCCAGTAACGAAAACGGGGTCTTAATTGCTGATTTCGGAATCAATTTCTCCTGGTTTGAGCCTTTGGAAGCAACCGAGGGAGCTATGAAAAATGGTGGCGGCTTACGCCTGAAAACCATTACCGTCAACGACGGAGTGAAGAGCAACGTTAAGACATTTAAATATAGACTTACCCAGACAGGCTCCAATGGGCAAAGCATCGAGAAGTCAACAGGGAGATTGATGACAAAACCGCAATACACCTATGCGGAAGACAGAAAGTGTCTTGTTAGTGGCCCAGGTGGAACGGATACAAAAAATTCTATATTGATACTTCGTACTTCTAACAGCATCATTCCTCTGAGCGCTTCTGCTGGCGGGTCGGTTGTCGGTTATGATCAGGTGGTTGTAAGCTATGGTGCTGGTGGTGAAAATGGGCAATCTATTTTTTACTATGATAATCAATCTGATGTTGTCAACAATTTTTCCTATTACAGGCCTCCTCTCATTTCCAGTAAGCCATTTAAATCAAATGGTAACTTATTGAAGCAGGAAGATTTTGTAAAATCAGGTTCTGTTTTTGTAAAGGTTAAAGAGGCAGAATATGATTATTATTTAAGTACGCCTACTTATCAGTATGCAGCCGAAGTAAGGGACATTCCTTTTCCGGCAGGTGGAGCCATTTTTAATAAAAAAAACCATGGGTTCTTTTATCCGGCAATGATAAAGAATTGGAATTACTTAAAGAGCGAAAAAACGAAAGTTTACGATCTGAATAACCCTGGCACACCGATTGAAACCATAAAGGAGTATTTTTATAATAATCCAAATTTTACCCAGCTTAGTCAAAGCAAGGCCTCGGATAGCAGGGGGCGTAATATTGTTACATCTTATAAATACCCTTTCGACTATTCCACTGGGGTATATCCTGCGATGGTAACGAAAAATATGGTGAGTCCCATTATAGAGGAAACAAGGAGTATAGAAAATGGAGCAACATTGACTTGGGTTAACACTGAATATTTTAACCCGGGTGGCAGTTTGTATTTACCAAAGAAGGTGGATACCAAGATAGGGCAGGGCCCCGCATTTAACCTTGTGGAGTTTTTGACTTATGACGACCGCGGAAATCTGTTAACTTTTAAAGAAAAGGGAGGTGCAACTACCAAACTTGAATATTATGGATTAACCGATGTAGGTAAAACCGACTTGCTTAAAGCGAAGACAGAGGCTGACGGGACAACGGTTACTGCAACGACTACCTACAACTATAAATCGCTCGTTGGTGTCGAATCCATAACAGACCCTTCTGGCAAGGTCACTTGGTACAACTACGACAATTTTAGCCGTCTCTCCGACATCCGCGAAAACAATAGCGGTGGTAATTTGCTCAAGAGCTTCCACTATAACTATGCTAACCAGCCTGGGTGGAGTAACGGTATTACGGATGATCCGGCGGTAGATGTCCCATCTAGCCCTGGACTAGTCTCTGAGAAATATAGCCGGGTACTTATTGTAGGGAATAGCATTACAAAATTAATAGCCCAGTCCGGTACGGATGGCTGGCAATCACCTGAGCTTACTGCTGCCGGCGGATGGGGGCGGGCTTCCTCGACGAAAGAAAAAGATTTTGTCCATATTCTCGAAAAGCGTTTCAGGGATATAAATCCTGATGTGCAGGTTTTACCCTTATGGGAGGCACCCTTTGAACGGAATTATCCAAGTGGTGGCATTGCTGGGTGGCTTACCTTCAATTATACAGATTTTCAAAATCGTATTATCAGTGGCTTTGGTGGATCAGGAAACAAACCCGACTTAATAATTATCCGATTGGGAGAAAATGTTAATAATTCTGACGTCAACCCACAAAATTTTAAAGAAGCATTTAAGACGTTAATTGATAAGATCCTGGCAGTGAGTACGCCGGGTGCCAAGGTAATTGTGACTAACTCGATGTGGCCGGATCAACCGCTTGCCAATACCAAAATACAGGAGGTCGCAGCTGAACGCAACTTGCCTTTTGTAGATCTGAGCGACATGTCTGCAAACGAAGTTTATAAGGCAGGAAAAGATCCGGTTTCTATGGCTGCATTCCCTAACAATACGGGTGATACGCATCCAGGTGATGCCGGGATGTTAGAGATTGCGGATCGAATTTGGAGTAAAGTTAGAAATGTTGAATTAGCATCAAATATTGGCGGTAATGTTAGTAAGGTTCGCTTTTACCCTCGTACCGATTGCTGTATGGATCATATTGTCGGTAGCGTTATCCAGGGATCAAATGACATCTCAAATGCCAACGGGTGGACTACACTGGCTACGATTAATAAAATGCCAACTTCCGGATGGAATGAATACTTTATTCGAACAACTACAGCCTGGCGATATCTACGTTTCTTAGCTGGTCCCAATTGCAGCGGAGAATTAATTGAACTGGAATTCTACAATGGAAGTTCAAAACTAACCGGGGCAACATTTGGATCTGCCGGCTATGGCGTAGTTTTTGATGGTCAAATGATAAATTTTTGGCAGGGGACGGCTCCCGGTCCTCAGAACTATGCAGGACTTGATTTGGGTGTAGGTTGCTCGGCTTTGACGGCGAGTGTTCTTTCACCAACCAACAACGCCAGTGTAGTGGGTACCGCGAGCACAACTACTGCTAATCGTGTGACGACTGCCATCAGCGTCACGACCTGTGTTCCAACCGGCACCACCATCAATAGTGTGGAGATCTGGGCAGCAACCAGCGATGGCGGATGGCCTAACCGGATGGGCTATGCCGTAGCGGATGCCAGTCAAACAGGCGTTTACAAGCTGTCATCTGTGGAGGGCAGCGCCAACGGCCAGTGGCCTACACCTTACCTTGGCCCGGGTACTTACCGCTTTTATGCCATCGTAAAAACTGCGACTTCTACGGTCACCACTGACTACATAACCGTTACGCTCACGGCACCCCCAGTCACAGGTTGTCCTGTTCTGACGGCGAGTGTTCTCTCGCCGGCCAACAACGCCAGTGTGGTGGGTACAGCCAGTACAACTACGGCTAATCGTGTAACGACAGCCATCAGCGTCACGACCTGTGTTCCTACGGGTTCGACGATCAACAGTGTGGAGATCTGGGCGACAACCATCGATGGCGGTTTCCCAAACCGGATGGGTTATGCCGTAGCTGATGCTGGTCAACCGGGTGTTTACAAATTGTCCTCTGTGGAAGGTAGTGCCAACGGACAGTGGCCAATACCTTACCTTGGTCCTGGCACTTACCGCTTTTATGCAATTGTAAAAACGGCGACTTCTACGGTCACGACTGACTACATAACCGTTACGCTTACCGCGCCCCCTGTCACAGGTTGTCCTGCTCTGACGGCGAGTGTTCTCTCGCCAGCCAACAACGCCAGTGTGGTGGGTACCGCGAGCACAACTACTGCTAATCGTGTGACGACAGCCATTAGTGTCACTACCTGTGTTCCAACAGGTTCTACCATCAATAGTGTGGAGATCTGGGCGACAACCAGCGATGGCGGTTTTCCAAACCGTATGGGTTATGCCGTAGCTGAGGCTGGTCAACCAGGTATTTACAAATTGTCATCTGTGGAAGGCAGCGCCAACGGACAGTGGCCTATACCTTACCTTGGCCCAGGCACTTACCGCTTTTATGCCATCGTAAAAACGGCGACATCTACGGTGACTACGGACTACATCACTGTTACGCTTACTGCGCCCCCAGTCACAGGTTGTCCTGCTCTGACGGCGAGTGTTCTCTCGCCAGCCAACAATGCCAGTGTGGTGGGTACAGCCAGTACAACTACAGCTAATCGTGTGACAACGGCCATTAGTGTCATGACCTGCGTTCCTGCTGGCTCTACCATCAGTAGCGTGGAGATCTGGGCAGCAACCAGCGATGGCGGATGGCCTAACCGTATGGGTTATGCCGTGGCGGACGCCAGTCAACCAGGTGTCTATAAGCTGTCCTCTGTGGAGGGTAGTGCCAACGGACAATGGCCTACACCTTACCTTGGCCCGGGCACTTACCGCTTTTATGCTGTGGTCAACACCGGGACAGCTTCGTTCACCACGGGCTATAATACAATTACGCTGACAGCTCCGGCTGGCACGAGTTGTCCTGCTTTAACGGGCAGTGTGCTTTCACCAGCCAACAACGCCAGTGTAGTGGGTACAGCCAGTACAACTACCGCTAACCGCGTGACGACAGCCATCAGTGTCATGACTTGTGTTCCTGCTGGCTCCACCATCAGCAGCGTGGAGATCTGGGCAGCAACCAGCGATGGCGGATGGCCAAACCGTATGGGTTATGCCGTGGCGGATGCCAGTCAACCAGGTGTTTACAAATTGTCATCTGTGGAAGGCAGTGCCAACGGACAGTGGCCTACACCTTATCTTGGCCCGGGCACTTACCGCTTTTATGCTGTGGTCAACACCGGGGCAGCTTCGTTCACCACGGGCTACAATACAATTACGCTGACTGCTCCGGCTGGCACGAGTTGTCCTGCTTTGACGGGCAGTGTGCTTTCACCAGCCAACAACGCCAGTGTAGTGGGTACAGCCAGTACTACTACGGCTAATCGTGTGACGACAGCCATTAGTGTCACGACCTGTGTTCCTGCTGGTTCCATCATCAGCAGTGTGGAGGTCTGGGCAGCAACCAGCGATGGCGGATGGCCTAACCGGATGGGTTATGCCGTAGCGGACGCGAGTCAACCAGGTGTTTACAAGTTGTCCTCTGTGGAGGGTAGTGCCAACGGACAGTGGCCTACACCTTACCTTGGCCCTGGCACTTACCGCTTTTATGCAATCGTAAATACCGGGACGGCTTCGTTCACCACGGGCTATAATACAATTACTTTAACAGCCCCATAGAAAATTATTTTAAAAAGCGGGAAGTGAAAATGATTTTTCACTTCCCGCTTTTTAAAAAATATCAGTCAGTTTTTCTATGATCAATAACAAGGTAAATGCATCGGCGGTAGTTGCTCTGGTTACTTCGGAAAAGTTTTATAATTACACCTCTCAGGGACTGGCATCAGACAGCCGGTAGGGTAAATACACAACTGCCTGGGGGACCTCAAACTATACGACCACACCGGGCATCGATTAACCCCGCGTACTCGTAAACGCCCCCAAATGGCAAAACACCTTACAATGTCATCGGAATAAGTATTGAAAGAACGGATAGTAACAAGGTCAACATCTGGTATAACGATTCAAACGATTTATAAGGGATTTCTTATAAACTGGCAAAGCAGAGCTATCCTCTGTACATAGGAGACTTGGATTGATTGGAAGTAACGAACGCGTTGGTTAGAGGCATTTTTTTATTCAAAAATATCACTTTTCAAAAGTAATGATGACATCGGTTTCCTATTTTCGCTACCTGCTTTTCGCGGCAGTTCTTTATTCACAAGGCCTTTTCGGGCAGAGCACGGATAAGAACTTTGTGTTGGCCCGTACCTACAAAGGTGCGCGCACTACCGTCAGCGGTAATATCAAAGATGCAACCCAGGAGGTTGCTTATCTGGACGGCCTGGGGCGTCCCTTGCAGAGTGTCTCAGCCCAGGCGAGCCCGTTGCTTTCGGGCACACGTCCTTCCGACCTGGTGAGTCACACCGAATACGATGCGGTGGGCCGGGTGTCGAAAGTATATGCACCCTATCCGGCAGAATATGTGTCCAACCCTGCCGCCGGCAACGGAAAATATGCCGGCGACGCGGCTACGAAGTCGGTGGCGTATTATAACAATGCCGCAAACTTCAATGAACAAAATAACCGGGGTTATGCCTTGACTGAGTACGAGCCTTCCCCTTTGAACCGCGTGAGCAAACAGTTTGCTGTTGGTTCAGATCGTTCCGTTACTCTCGAGTATGGAGGCAATGCCAATGAAGTCAGATTGTATAAGGTCTCAGCAGACAATAACCTGATGGATGATAATGCCTTCTATGGAGCAGGTCAGTTATCGAAAACAAGCACTGCCGATGAAAATGGGAACATATTCAGAGAATTTAAAGACAAGGATGGCAGATTGGTGCTGAAAGCAGTGCAGGCTGCACAGGATACCTGGCTGAACACGTATTATGTCTATGATGATCTTTCCCGGCTCAGATTTGTCCTGCAGCCCGAGTATCAAAGGGAGGCCAGCGTCGGCAAATATGCATTTAAGTATATGTATAATGATCGCGGGCTGATAAGCAGTAAATATGTGCCCGGAGGAGGGACGACCACGATGATCTATGACAGCCGTGACCGGTTAACCGAAAGTACAGACGGCAATGGTAAAATCACCTATTTTAAGTATGATGAACTGGACCGCGTGATTGAAACAGGCGAAAAATCTGGTACTGAGTATCGGCCGCTGGTGAAAACACATTACGACAATTATTCGCCTCCTTTTGGGGGAACGCAGGCATTTGTAAACAATTACGGCAACGGTTATCCAACAACTTCCAGGTCCAATGTAAAGGGGAAGGTAACCGTAACCGCCACACGCATATTGAATCCGGATGGCAGTTATAGCGATGCGAGTACCGGATGGCTTTATACTACGACGTATTATGATGATCTCTTCAACGTAATAGAAACGATCAGAAGCCTATTTGATCTTGGCGGTGGCAACTATGAACATGTGGTGAGGCAGCTCCGTTTCGACGGTCGTGTGGAGAAGGAACTTGTCAAGCAAAAGGTAAGCACCGGAGATAACACGGTTGAGAAGCAGTATACATACGATCACGCCGACCGGCTGCTCAGTACCCGTTATATTGTCAAAAGCGGTACCACTGAGAGGAAGAACATTGTGGTGGCTGCCAACCGTTACGATGCACTCGGGCAGTTGAAAAAGAAATTTCTGAATTCAACGGATGCCAGTAATTTCCGGGAGCAACTGGACTACAACTATGTCCCTAGGGGCTGGATGAGCAAAACAGTTGGTAAGACAAGTGCTGGAGATAACTTTGGCGTTGAACTTAAATATGCAAACGCGACCACCCCTCAATACAATGGCAACATCGGCGAGATGCTCTGGAGGCAGGGCAGCGCCTGGGCCGGATACAAATTTACCTATGACAAAGCCAATCGTCTGACAAAGGGTGAAGGGTCTAACTACGAATACAGTGAAACAATTTCGGCCTATGACCTTAATGGGAATATCAAGGCGTTGCAGCGAAAAAAGAGTGCAGCTACCTGGGATGACCTTACCTATATATACGATAATGGTAACCGCCTGACCAAGGTGACCGATGCCGGCTCGACAGAAGGTTTTAACAATGGTTCTTCGGCTGACTCTGAGGATTACAAGTATGACGGCAACGGCAACACGGTTCAGGATAAAAACCGGGGTATCGCGGATGGTGGCATCCGGTACAATATGCTGAACCTGCCCAGGGAAGTGGCTATCAATGGCCTCACCATGCAGTATCACTATGATGCAACCGGTTCGAAGCTACGGATGCAGCGTGGAACGGATAACATCAAATATGCCGGTATCTTCGAATATAATAGCAGTAATTACCTTACCCGTATTGGAACGGAAGAGGGCCAGATCACAATCACCAACAACGGTGCTAGTACCACTGATTATTCCTTTGAATATTATCTGAAAGATCACCTTGGCAATACCCGACAAGTAGTAAACGAGACAGGAACGCTTTTACAAGAGACGGATTATTTTCCTTTTGGGTTGGCGATTCCTAGGGCAGCGGGAACAAATAAGTACACTTTCTTAGGTAAGGAGCGTCAAGCGGAGACCAATTGGATAGATCTTCAAGCCAGGTTTTATGACCCGACGATTGGCAGGTTCATGGTGGTTGATCCTGAAACCGAAGGACAAGACACTTTTTCTCCGTATCATTACTCGTTCAATAACCCAATACGTTTCTCTGATCCGGATGGAAGATTTGCGTGTTGCGGTGGTCCCGGTTCAATGTTGCTAACCGCAGCAAAATCTCAATGGGAAGCTGTTAAGTCTAACACACGGGAATTGGGGAGAAATATCGAACAAGGATTGGGTAAGGCTTTAAGCTATACGGATGCAAACGATGCGGCAGTATTAGCTACTACAATTACCCGTCACGGGAATGCTGTTAATCTGGATGGGACAAAAGCAACCACAACGGATAAAGTTATGGCAGCTGGCGGTGCTCTACTACCATTAGTAGCTGGTAGCACTTTAAAGAAAATAGGAGAAAGTATTGCGGAAATTCCGGCAGTTAAGGCGATAGTAGATATATTTGTAGATGGGAGTAAGCATCCAGAATCGGCAAAACACCTCTCCGAGGCGATCCAAAACGGCACGAGTAGTGAAGGTGTTATTGATAGAGCTGGGGCAAGTGCAAGAAGACGGGAGAACCTTAAGGGGACAAATACGCAAAGTGGTATGGATAGAGACGAAGTTCCCCCGGCAGTGATTAATACAGGTGGCTCATCTAGTGTTAGGCATATCCCATCATCGGACAATAGGGGTGCCGGTGCTAGTATTGGACAGCAAATAAGAAAATTGCCTGACGGCACAAGAGTAAGAGTACTTCCAATAAATGAGAATCCATGATACAGAGTATTTTAAGCAAAAAGTGCGACATAGAAGTTGCACCACATTTTACCCAAGAATTCGTCATATATGATTACGATTCGCTTTATATTGAGTTTATTAAAGCGTCAAATGGAGGTTTCTTTTACGGTAAATCTTTGCACATGTACTCATATGTAGCCCGTGACACGGAGCATGATATTGTCCAGTTAAATAAGATTATAAAGGACGAATTTGGAGATCTGACTAAAAATGCCTTTTTCTTCGGGCAAGACCTATTTGGTAATCAATTTGGATTCCTAGATAATCTTGTAGTTCTATTCAATATTGAGACAGGTGATTTTGAAGCCAATGGTAACAGTTTTTATGATTGGCTCCAATTATTGCATGAAGATGGAGATTATCTAACAGGTGAAAGTTTATTGGCAGCCTGGGAAAGTGAAAACGGTTATTTGAGTATAGACGATAGACTTTGCCCAAAGAAGCCCTTTGTAGTTGGTGGAGAATACCAAATAGAAAATCTGTCTGCACTAGGGATCGTAAAGAACCTCTCTTATAATTCGGAACTGGCAAAGCAGATCCACAACTTATCGGATGGAACGCCAATTAGATTCCAAATTAGATCCTGATCGTTTTTGTCTTACCAAAGAGGATAAGTATATTCGAGAATATGATTAAACACACAGGCTCTTGAACCGGGGCCTGTTCTGTTATTATATTAAACCGAAAAGCAAATATTACATATCCTGTACAAATTGAATGACGTGGATTCATATGATTTTTATTCATCTCAACACGCGGCGACATTATTAGACTATGGGATTCCATATGACCAAGCAGCAAAATTTTAACTTTATCATCCAGATGCCGTAAAGGATTCAGGATCATATTTTTAAATTATCTATATGAATAAGACCAATGTAATTCTTAGCTATTTAAATAAAATTACCGGGCATAGTAACTGGTATAAAATTCATCGAAAATATTCAGGTGATTCGCAATATGTAGCTGTTCTCGAAAATCTGGAAGACACAATTCAATATATGGAGAACCAGAAATTAATTTCCATTGAGAAAATACCTGGTGAAATAGATAGGATCGATATTACCGGGTTAGGTAAACAGTATCTTGAACTGAATTCTTAAGGTATACTTTTTAACCAAGCTAACCCTGATTGGTAATCAGGATTAGCTTGGTTCGGCGTTTTAAACGCGTCAATGTATGCGTTTCTGATCTACTACGAGGTAAGTCGCTTATCAGCAAGCACAGGACTGCTGGGTTAAGTTGATACTGAAAGCGGGGGGACCTATTACAAAAATGTCAACATCCATACACTGACACGTGCAAGAGCAGCCGTCGAAAACCTCACAACATACTGCCTTCTGGTATTAAAATCGCGGATCAGCGCGTCGATGACTATACAGATTTTGTATTCGGTCAGCATTCAGGTATTTTGAGATCTGCTACATCCGGTCCAGGGTTGGCTTGTCGAGTTCCAGATCAGAGCTAGGTTGAAAACCTGGAATATGATGAAAAATCCACTGAAATTACGATGCCTTTGGATTGGAAATAACCAGAACATCCGGAAGCAACCGTTACACTTTCTTAGGCCGTGAAAAGCAACTAGAAACGGGATACATGGATCTAATGAAGCGGTTTTATGATCCAACTATTGGTAGATTCACGCAAGTCGATCCGGTCACTGCCGATCAGGAAAACTACTCTACCTATCAGTATGGCTGGAATAATCCTATCTTGCGGAGTGACCCCAACGGAGATTGTCCTAGTTGTTTATTTGGAGGACTTGTTGGGGCAGCAGTGGAATATGGTACCCAAGTAGCAACCAATGCATTCAATAGCGGTAGGTTAACGTCCGATTCATTTACCAAAACATTAACTTAACTTATCTTCTGTTGGACTGGCTTTTGTGGAGGGAGCCGTAACTCAAGGAGCAAGTGTGGGACGAAAATTGTTGGTAAAAACGGCCGTGACGCTTGCAAACAATGTTGCTGAAGTCAGCGTAGATGGAGAAGGTTCTGTAAGTGGGAAATTGGAGACAAGGGCATCGAATGTGGTGAAAAACGCTTCAATAGATGCAATTTCTGATCTAACTACGGGAGGAATAATAAATAAATCGGCCAAAGGTCTGGCAAGTAATGTTGCTAAAACACTTGCAGGTGAAAACGGGAATATATTAGCAAAAGGCGTTAAAAACGCACTTAGAGATAAAGGAGAGCAAATCACAGGAAAGCAAATTAAACAAACAGCAAAAAATTTAGTTACAGTGGTACCTGAAAAATTTGGTAATTATGCCGAAAATGCAACAAAAGCTATAACCGCCCCAACAATAGATGAAATCAAGAAGAGAACAAACGAGTAAAGAGAAAAAAGCTCCGATAAAATTTTATTTCGGTCTGGCATTAATTTTTTTGCTAATCGGCTATCCAATATATTTTCTAATTAGAAGTGGCGTGGCAAGTCATAAGTTATCATCAGATAGCCAAACAATAAAGGGTGTTGTCATTGACGAAAAAAAATTTACTGGACACAGTCCTGTGAATCAGACTTTTTACTATTCCTATGAATTTCGTGTTGACGGTAAAATCTATAAGGGCAATACGGAGAATAGCAAATACGCCGTGGGTGATAGTGTTGAGGTGGAGTATGCAAAATCAAACCCCGATTATAATAGAATAAAAAAAAACTGAGACAAATTCTCTTTGTAAAAGAAATCAACTAGTTAAAGGTGTGGATCTGTCATATTAAAATAACGCTAGCTTCTAGCTTGGAGAATCGGAAGAGTAAGGCGGAGTAATATGAGGTTGATCGCTTTTGAGAAGGTTTGTTGGGTAACAATCGACCCCGTCACAGATACCCAGTAAGACCAATCTACTTATCAGGTTGTTCCTCCTTATAAAAATTGTCAAACAGGTTACGACCTGCTCAGAGGGCTATGTTACAATCGGGGAAGTAGAAGCAAAAGGACTGTCGAAGTCACCATAATGAACTACGGTCAAAACAATGGAGTTAGTATTCAAAGTGTTGGTGCAAGTAGGCCAATATGCGCAAGTTGCGCATTGGCTCTTCAGAGTACAGATGTAGCACCGGCAAGTCTTCTAAAATCTAAAAAAGAATAATAATTTTAAGGAGTAAAAATGGATAAATACCCATTAGAAATAAAAAAAGACTTGGGCAGGCTATCAGATAAGGCAAAACTATTTTTTGCTGCATTGACTTGTGATCATCTTTATCCTAACTACGTTCATTTTCAAGAAACAACTGGTTGGGGTGATCCTGAGACACTCAGAGAGGCAATTGATACCATCTATCAATATCTTATTAATGGCGACTTATATACTTCGAATGATATTCAGGTATGGATTGACTCGGTTGATTTAATAACACCCGATACAGAAGATTTTCCTGAAATTACAAGTTCCTATGCGTTGGATGCTTGTACTGCTGTTTTGAGTACTTTAAGATTTATCACTGAATCAAATTTAGATTGTATCGTTGAAGTGGCTACTTATGCGAGAGATACAGTTGATATGTATGTTCAGATCCGTGATGATTTTAATAGCAGTGATCCAAATATTGAAGCCCGAATCGCTGCTGATCCTCTTATGATCAGGGAAAAGCGGCGTCAATGTCAATTAATTGAGAGACTTTTAGTAATAGATCTTAATAAGGTTACAGATGCTTTAATCGAAAGCCTACGTAGTAGAGAGCCTATTATTGGCATTGATGCTTTATAATCAAGAAAGTTATTAAACTAACAAAACAGGCTCCGGTTCCGGAGCCTGTTTACAGAATAATGCCTTTTGGCATTAAAATCACGTATCAGCGCATCGATGACCATAAAAATCTGTTTACGGTCAGCATCGGGCATTTTAGAAACCTCCTGCATCCGGTCCAGGTTCGGCTTGTCGAGTTCCAGATCAGAACTAGGTTAAGAAACTTGGGGAACGTCGAAAAATTCATTGAAATTACTATCCCTTCGGGTGAGCGATACCCAGAACGGCGGGAACAAATAAGTACACTTTCTTAGGTAAGGAACGTCAAGCGGAAACCAACTGGATAGATCTTCAAGCCAGGTTTTATGACCCGACGATTGGCAGGTTCATGGTGGTGAATCCGGAGACCGAAGGATAAGACAATTTTTCTTCGTATCATTCTCGTTAAATAACCCGATATGGTTCTCAGATCCCGATGCAAAATTCCCCGAATGCTGTAAGGGTTTAGGAGATTTCTTTATCGGTGTTGCAAATGCACTTACAGAGGATATTGTCGGTGCCGCCAGTCCAATTATGGCAAGTCCAGGGTATCCGGGAGCTTACAATGCAGGAAGAACGGCAGGGTACTATGGAGCCCAGGCAATTGAAGCACACAATAGAAGTCGTCAACATGAAAAAAAATAAACCATTAAGAATGTCTCCCGAAGTAATTCAGTCGCTGTTAGACGGAGACCAAAATGCTGCTATATTGCATTTGAACAGCTTGGATAGGGATGGGCGCTCTCCGCTATTTTACAGCCTTCTCTTAGAAAAGACTGATTTATTAAATAAATTGATACTAGCGGGAGCAGATATCAATCAGCAAGATAAGCTAGGGTGCACTACTCTGCATCACGCGGTTCAGCGGTACAATGTGCCAGCGACTCATTTGCTGCTACAAAGTGGTGTTGATCTAGAAATTAAGGATGACTATGGAAATACTCCTTTGTTGCGAGCTGTCTTTGAATCTAAAGGTAAAGGCGACATTATCAAGTTATTACTAGAATTTGGAGCTGACATTGGTAACAAAAATAATTCTGGGATCAGTCCTGTCGAGTTGGCAGAGACGATTGCGAACTATGATATCATTCAATTTTTTTGAAACAGAATCACTTGATCACCCCAGATAAGCCTGTTGAGCTTTATTGTCTCGGATAACAGTATCAATCAAAATCTATTTGATTATCAAAAACCATTCCTTTGTTGATGGGAATAATTGAATCGCTACTGCCTGCTTTTTACTTTTTTTAGAAAGCAACAATATTTTGAAAACAAAATCCGGAGCCTTGGTCATAAGCAATGAAGTGCTTGCAAGTTTGACCCTTTTTGCTGCTGCAAATAAACCTGAGGAAATGGAGACGGTTAAGAAGTTAATTATTGGTGTGCTTAATAGGAATTATTAAACCTAATTTCAATTTATTATGTCCGATGTTTCAGATATAGATTCAGATTGATTACATAATATAAACGGTAAAGACAAAAACTCATAAACGACGTCAATGAAAAAGGGGCTGAGAATCCTCTGGCCCCTTCTCAAATTCAGTTTTTGAGTAATCCCTAAAAAAACTCAACTGTCAGATCTATTGTTGGCTATCACACTTTATGGTACGGTTTGCATGATTGTGACACACTTTAATTGCACTATGATTTAAGGGATCGCCTTTTAAGCCTAACTTTTAATTGTCTCTGGTAGAAGGATTGGGAGTGTTCGATGAACTGTGTCAGGATTTGAGTTGCGCAATGTATCAAATTGAGATAGCTATCTCAATACTGGCAGGATATATTTACACGTGGCTTCCAATCCTATTTTCCCATACGCGGGTTTTACCATATCATGATTTCCGCGGCCATTCCATATTAATTCGTTTAATTTTGTCTTTATAGTATGATTTGTATTCAGCCTTTATTGGTTCGTTTAAATAAGAACTATCAATTAGGAAATCGATTTTTTCTTCTTTTCCGTTAAACTCCGAAATAATTTTAATAATCCGGCTCTCCTTGATTCCTAAGACCTTCCCAAACTGTAAAAAGTCATCGTAAGTATAAAAGCCTTGGGCATCATAGGCGTCCGAAAAGCGATCTTTCAAAAGCATGAGCGCCATGTCTGACTCACTGGGCGAATGTATGCGGGTGCAAAGCAAATCGTAGGCCGGTGTTAAAACGTAGTCACCTGTTTCAATTTGAATAACAGAAAAATTCTTGACGTGTGCATCGCCGTTTGAAAAGATATAGTTGAACAGTATCAATCGGAAGAATTTTTCAATTTCTACCGGATATAATGAAACATGGATTTTCATTAATGCGCCTATTTCTTCATAGGAAAGATCATATTTGAAATTTCTTCCATGTGTAATCTCTGTAACTTGGGCGATTTGTGCGAAGTCTTCTTGTTGGAACTTGCTGCCGTCCTGCTTAACGTCAAATCTTTTTACCAGATAAGCTGGTGTTCGATCCTTGAAATAAATAATCGCATTGGGCGGGACTGCGATCCTGAAAAGTTGCCTTGCTAGTTGCATCGTCAAATGCTCATTGGCAGGGGCTTGATCCAGATTTTTAAACTGACCTATGGGAATAGGCTTCAGTAAAAATTGACCCCCTGTGTCCGTGAGAGCCAGTTGGCTTTTTGCCAGTTTCAGTGAGTATTTCACCTGAACTCCTGATATCGACATTTTTTTTGTCAAATCGTTGAAAAGGTCTGAATCTTCCGTGTAAGGGGATTGGAACGGTAAAATGTGACTCACCTTCTCGCCGTCAAATAATTCCTTAAGGCACTTTTTACAGTACCCATCAACTGCTACCTCTTTAAAACATCCAGAGCAATTCATGATAAAATTTCGTTAACTATTATTGATCCTATTGTATCTGATTTTGCTGTTGCTAATAAAAGACCGAAATGGTCATTTTCATCGATACGTAGTAAGCGGCATTGAGTCTGTTTGTTGACCCCTTCTGAAAGCAATCCGTAGAAGAAAGGAAAGAGAATATCAGAATAATATTGCTGATGTGTTTTTGGTAGCGATAGACTTATAGCGAATTGGTTGGAATCCTCGAAGTAGGCGTTGTCATATGTAAAAACATATTGCTGAGAATCGGTTCTCTCAAGAGTGCCTGCCAGTATTCCGTTGTTGTAGATTTCGGCCTTTCTTCCCATCACTTAACTATTTCTAATTTAATGACCATTCCAAGAACATTACAAATGCGCATGAGGGTTTCAAGTTCAGGATTGGCCAGGCCTTTTTCTATGTTTCGCAGGGTTCTGGGCGAAATTCCGGCAATATCCGCCAGGTCTCCCTGGATGATATGCCTGGATTTACGTCTTTTTTGAATAATCCTTCCAATATTCTCTTTTTGCTGCGTTTCTATATCCATAACTAAATGGGAATTAAACTGCCGTTTTAGATAAAATACACTTTATATTAATAGTTATACAAGGAAAACGGCAGTAAAATTCCGAAATGGAGAATAAGTTCTTACAATTCATGAAATTTCTATAAAAAAGGCATTATAATTCCCTTTTAATTTGAGCTTCTTCGGGGATAGGGTTTAACAGCTGGTGGGAGTCATCTTCGTTGATATATGAGCCGTAATTTTAAACTACTGCAAGGTTTTTTTTAGGACGATGCACAAGATGTCTTTGGAGGTTGAAGTACTGATTTGTAAAAGTAAAAAATGTAAATTTTTAATTTGGTAAAGATAGAATAACATCAATATAACTTATTAATTAGTTTAATAACTAATTAATAAGTTATATATTTAAGTTTTTGTGATTTAGAAAGAACACAAGCTTATTGTCTGATTAAATTCACGTTGCTATGATACAAAATTACATTAAAGTTGCCTGGCGTAGTATGTTGAAGAATAAGGCAATATCGTTTATTATGATTTTTGGGTTGGCTGCTAGTATAGCTGCCTTTCTCTTGATTACTCAATACGTATTCTCTGAGTTTAGCTACGATGAATTCCATACCAGTGCAGATAACATTTATCGTATTCGACTCGATGATTATAAACAGGGCATTCTGACTAACAGCAGTACAGTCAGCTACCACGCAGAAGCTCCGGCAATAAAAGAAGCCTTTCCTGAGGTTGAGAATTTTGTTCGACTGCACCGGGCAGATGGTATGATCAGTTACCGGAAACCATCGGGAGAATTGATCAGCCATCACGAGAAAAACGCATTTTATGCCGACTCTTCTTTATTTGATGTATTTTCATTCCCGTTGTTACAAGGTTCTGCCAATCAGGTACTACGTCGGCCAGAGTCCGTTGTAATTTCAAAAACGATAGCCCAGAAGTATTTTGGTCGGCAAAATCCGATTGGCAAAACGCTTTCGTTAAGTTCAGATTGGCAGGGAGGTGACTACATCGTGGAAGGGGTGTTTGCTGATATTCCAAGGAACAGTCATATCCATTTCGATTTTGTTTTTGCCATCCAGAATCTGCTTAAAAATCAGCAATTTGCCATTGGAGGCTGGTACTGGACCAATTTCTATACCTATCTTCTACTTAAACCAGGTACCTTACCAAAAGCATTAGAGAGTAGGCTGTCTGGTGTAATCGAAAAGCATATCGGTAAACAACTAAGGAAGTATAAGGTCAGGCAAACGTTCGTTTTACAGCCTCTGCGTTCCATTCACCTTTACTCTCAAACAGCATCAGAAATAGAACCGAACGGAAAAATTGGCGTCGTTTATATGCTTATTCTGGTTGCTTTTCTGATTTTAGCCATAGGCTGGCTAAATTATATAAACCTATCTACGGCCAGAGGTATTGAACGAGCTAAGGAGGTAGGTCTCCGTAAAGCACTGGGCTGTGAAAAACGACAATTGATTCAGCAATTTTTTGTTGAGTCTCTAGGTTTTAACTTGTTATCGGTCTTCATCGGAATTTGTCTTTTTTTACTCGCGCTGATGATCTTTTCTGATTGGATTCGGACTACCAATGGCTTTTCTATGCTTCTGAATCCCTTATTTTGGATCGTATCCTTGACTGTGATTTTTCTCGGGTTTTTTCTTTCCGCATTTTACCCTGCTTTTGTCCTTTCCTCGTTTAAACCGATTACAATTTTAAAGGGGCATTTGCCAAAGCAAACTGGTGGCGAATCGTTCCGTAAATCCTTAGTAGTGTTTCAGTTTACAGCTTCGATTTTCCTAATTATTGCCACACTTGTCATTAATCAGCAGCTTACTTTCATGCAGCAACAGGATTTGGGGATGAACATCAACCAGCAGCTTATAGTTAAAGCCCCCAAAATATTACGAACAGACAGCTTTACCAATGATATTCGCTTTTTTAAGGATCGGATGTTATCGCATACCGGTGTCCGCCAAGTAACCGCTTCCTCCGAAGTTCCGGGGCAGGAAATTTTCTGGACTGTAGAATGGCAACGATTTCATCAGGCTGCCGCCGATTTTAAACTGTGCAGTATGTTGGCTGTCGATGAAGATTTTATACCGACGTATAACATTAAGCTGTTGGCGGGACGAAATTTTAGTAAGGATTTGGTGCTTGATAACGAATCGGTTATTGTTAACAAAAGTGCCTTAAAGGCTTTTGGCTTTGCATCCGCTGAACAGGCAATTAATCAAGAAATTGGCAACGTGATACCTAAGAAGATTGTCGGCGTCGTCAATGACTTCCATCAGCAATCCCTAAAAACGGCAAATCGTCCTATTATTTTTCAGCATATACCCTGGAATAGTAGCTTTTTGACGATTGCATTACGAAGCGGTCATCCGGGGCAATCAGTAGCGATGCTTCAAAAAGACTACCAGGAAGTATTTCCGGGCAATGCGTTTGAATTTTTTTTCTTGGATGATCATTTTCAGCAACAGTACGAATCGGATGAACGAGTAGTCGATCTGTTTAGTTGCTTCGCGCTAGTAGCAATTAGTATTGCCTGTTTAGGTCTTTTGGGTTTGGCGATGTTCACGGCTAAAAATCGCACAAAGGAAATTGGTATTCGAAAAGTGTTGGGAGCCAGCGTTGGCAGCGTCGTTATGCTACTGTCAAGGGATTTTCTCAGGCCGGTGGGTCTGGCTATTCTATTAGCTTCGCCCCTTGCTTGGTGCGCTATGGCCTGGTGGTTACAGGACTTCGCGTATAAAACAGACATCAAGTTATGGACATTTTTGGTTGCTGGTGTGCTGGCAATAGGAATTGCCTTGGTAACCGTAAGTTTTCAAAGTGTCAAAGCAGCGCTGATGAATCCCGTCGAGAGCTTACGTAGCGAATAAGTTTGGAGTTTCACTTATGTTCCCCTCGTTAGAATTGTGAATTTTAGAATTATTTTACACTGGTTTAACAGAGATATTTTGCAATGATAGGTTCGTTTAAGCAGTGGTTAAAACGTAATTTTACTCAAATCCTGTTTTATAGCCCGTGCGTAACAAGAACGCTAACACAGTACTGTTAATACCGGCAATACAGGTTACTTTGTACCAAGCACTCCTAAATAGCTAGGTCGTTTTATGAGACGTTGAACTGTTGTAATCAAACATTATCCATTACGCACAAGCGATCGGAATGAAAGCTTCGAACAAGCTGCTTTATCACTGGCAATTGAAGGGAAAAGAAATCCGGGACTAGGTAAAATATTGCGGTTTGGGGTCGGTAAGGCTGCCATGGAAGGTTAGAGTTAAAAGGAAAAGAATCGCATCACCTGGTACGCAACAGATCTAAAACAAATGGGAAAGTAAACCCTGTTTCTCACTAACTCACGGCAGCTATCAAAATGATACTTTGATTTGTGAGACGACGAATTGATACACTTTTTGAGCCATTTTTAGGCAGTCAGATCACGGTCGGCACTGGTCTCAGAAAATGGACGTTTTGTAAGACCAACATAACTAAAACTTTATTCATATCAACTCGTTACGGTGGGCTCACTCGTTTCTGAGCAAACAGCCAATCTAATATTCCAGGTGTGGTATTTAAGCTTGGGTTAAGATAGTGTCCAACGTCTGCAAACTCTGTGTATCGTGGATGCCCTCCTGCTTGTTGCATTGCTTTGATAACTTTCCTTGATCCGTCAACTAATACGTTCCTGTCTGTTTCTCCATGGAATGCCCAGACAGAGACATCCACCATGTTTTTAGCCAAGGATGGGTCACCGGCTCCACTTAATGGAATAGCAGCAGCAAACACACCAGGACGTGTTCCAATGAAGTGCCAGGTTCCATATCCGCCAAGCGAATGACCAACCACGTAGACGCGGTTAGGATCAATACTAAATTCTGCTTTCAGGGCGCGCAGCAAGTCAAAAACAATAGTGTCGCGGGTAACCAGGTGCGGCAATCCGCCCCAGCTGGTTCCATGGAAGATCTGAGGGGCAAGGATAAAGGCTGGGTATTTTTTTCGACTTTTGGGCTCGGTCAGTTGTTGGATTTCCCAACTAGCCAGTTGCCGGACATTGTCTGTCCCATAACCCGCTCCACCATGTAGGCTAACCACCAGTGGATAGCGTTGGTCAGGATCATAACCCTCTGGCATCAGCAGCCGATAGGAGAGCGTGTCGCCATGCTGGCCCTTAAAAGTCCGGGCCTTAAAAAATTGAGCTTGTGCAATAGCCTCCGGCTGCGGACGAATAGCCCTCATTCCTTCGCCCATCAGGCTTATACCTAGGAATAGGAACATGGTTACGCCAAGTAGCCGGGCTGTGATGAGCAGGGTTGTTTGCTGTGAAGACTGGGACGAATCTGAGGATTTTGATTGGACCGCAGGAAGCTGCCGAAAGTAGCCAATGAAAAGCAACGGCTGTAAACTGGCGACAAAAGACAGGCATAGTTGCCACCTCTCGAGCGATGGTGTACTCCGACCGCCATGCACCTGCATCGACCAGATTAGTAAGGTCAAGGTAATGCACGCTATCAGGAAGCTTGATACGCCGGCGGTCTTTAACCATCCATTTTTCCCCGCGCGTGAAAGCACCAGGCTTCCGGCAGCTAAAAGAGTGGCAGCAAGATCAAATATTAAAATCAGGGGATAGTAGCGTTGAAACGCCTTTGTAAGCGGAACCAGTATACAATAAACCAACACCACACGTAACAAGGTGGTAAAAAAAGCGATCAAACCCGTTACAAAAGCTATCTTAAAATGCTGGTCATAGTAAGACCGCAATATAAATGCGCTAGCAAAGGAAGAAATTACATTAGCTAGCAAAAAGAAATTGGCAAACGAGTCCTGTGTCAGCAGGTCCGCGCCAACTGTGAAATATAGTAAGCAGTGGAAGATGCCCATTCCCACGGAAAGACCTAGGAAGAAAATGGCATCATTATTGAACGGTTTTATCATGATAAGCAAGGGAATGGCTAAATCCAGCTGCATGGATACCTCACGTTTACTATCTGATAAGCAAAGATCCTAGGCACTTACTGATTAAGGTAAATATTAAGGTATTTTACTACATTTTAGGATTCGCCTTATCTTGATTAAAGGTACTACTCATAAAGTAATCTGTGCTTTTTATATCTGCTGACGGCTCGGAACTCATAAATAGTAAGCTCTCCTTGTACTATATCAAGAACTTTTACCAACGGTCTGTTCCCCGCTTGTTCCCGTAATAATCACTTAACATAAATGAGTTATAAAAACAAGAGAAAGGATTTCTCGGTTTTGTCCTGGTTAATTGCTCTGTAAGCAAGTGCAGCATGTTGTATTTTTCAAATGCGTTGCTAATAATATCGCTGTCCTTCAACTATCCAATGTACAAACTCATGTTAACGAAAGTTATTTATCAATGTCAAATTTGAAATTGTCATTAACGAGTTTCCCTTTCTCATATAGTTTTTGATTTTTAATTTCCCCTTTTTCGTCACTGAAAGTCCACACACCTTCTTTTTCATTGTTTTCAGTCCACCCACCGGACTGTTTAGGTTGTCCGTTGGCGTAACGGGTTATCCAAGCTAAAAATTTATGCGATTTCTTTAATGTGTCAAAATCAATTGGTTGAAGTATTTCTTCGCTTTCAATTTTTAGAGTGTATTTTTTGCCATTAACGCCTTTTAAAATGACAATATCGTTTTTTATCGAATACGAACCGGTAGTAATTTTATCTGACAAAATCACATCATTTCCAATAAACTCATTTTTTTCTAGAGAAAACTTCCCCTTATTCAAATCAAGTGAGAGATTTGATTTGGGGCTAAACATCTCTATTAGCAAAGGGAATTCCTTCATCTTTTTCTGCCGCTGTTCGCACGATAGGATACAAAGAGCTGTCAATAAAAGTAAAAATCTCATAAATTGTATTTATAGATTGCTGTTAACTAAGCATTCTCTACATCTTTAAATTATTTCCAGGTTTTCTTCCTACATCATACCCTTCTCTCCGGAGTTTATCCCGGTCACCTGCTAACTGCAATTCACTTTTACCAATATCGGCTTGCAGCCGATGTAGGATATACTCGACCCCAATTTTCCCTTGTTCCTGCCTAAGTATTTTGCTAATTTATTCAATATCATCAGGTTGTAGACTTTTCAGGTATTTCGAAAATTCAGTGGCACTGCCTTTATGATGTATAAAACTCTTTGCTGCGGTTGTTTCATAAACAATTTTGGATTTTGCAGTAGCTTAACGATCCTGCTCAACCTGTGCATTTTATTTTCCTGGATACACCGTTAGTTATAAATTCAGAGCCTAAATATTGGGCTGATATTCATTTACCTTTCCCCTCTTTATTGAGCAGCACTTTACGTGATTCATTGCCAATAACTTCGTAATCCCCTTACATTTTTAATTCTATACCACTTTTTAGAAGTTCATCTTGAAATAATTGGCCTGAAGTGCAAGTTGATAAAAATACAAAACTGCTCGACATCATGCTAATGGTTGCTTACCCCAACTTTATAGATTTTGTCTATCAATGTCTGCCAAGAAATAAACCGGTAGTTAAAGTGTACTTTCGAACATGACGATTTTCCATTGATTTTTTTGAAAAAAACTTCAAATTCATATTGTTAAAATTACAGCTTAGCGGTACGACAAAACAAATTACTGTATATAGAAAATGAATAGGTTTAATTGAAATATTTAGGTGTACTGGGTTCAAAATCCGTCTCCCTCCCATTTAGAAGTTTAAGGTAAGAAAGTTCTGTAAATCATTGATTTATAGGCATTTTTTTCTTTAAAGGCTATCCCGAAGTATGCAAAAATTGGAGATCATTCTGAAAATTGGGTATAAAATCTAAGACTTGTGGAGCTGATAGGATTTCTCTAGGTTTGTTTTGGAGAGTTTCTTATCTGAATCAATGCCTGTTAGGACATTAACGCTACCCAAGTTCTGGCGCTGTGTTGACAAATTGAAGACAGGGTATTCTGCCTCAGGATATTTTTTTTCCAAAGAATTTGAAGATTTTTGATTCAACGGAAAATTGAAGCTTGATATTTTGTCCTCTTTATAGTTGTAATTCTAATGCTGATCTGAAAGGCATCCTGAATAATTGCTAACGCTAAGTCCTGCACTAAATAGTTCCAACTATTTTTATCGTTCGATTGTTCTGCCTAGAAATATTGGCCAGATGCTCAGTTCATGCAAATTCTGGCTTCTCTCTTTGAGATGTACGTATACCACTTGGTCAGACATAAATCGTACGTGATCTAAACCAGATATTTGTAAGAATGGTAACATTCGTGTAAATATTTAAAAAAAAAGCAGATATTTGTTTTTCTCCAAACCTGCGCTCAGACACTGATTTATAATGGAAGGAATTTTAACAGATGAGGCTAAACAACTGCAACTTTTAAGAGCAGGTGACAAAGCTGGATTTGAGCAAATTTACCATCAATTCAGGTTAAAATTGTATCGGTATGCCATCAGTAAGGTGCAATCAGAAGAAAATGCCATGGAAATTGTTCAGGAAATTTTCCTTGATCTATGGCTTCGCCGGGAACAGGTTATGATAGATGATATGGAAAGATATCTTTACGGTGCAGTTAAGTATAAGGTTCTCGATTTTTACAAAAAAGAATTACAACGGAAGCGTTATGCAGAATCTGTACAACTAGGGTCTCTTGATGAGTCGCGGGAAACAGAGGAGGAGTTAGCATACAAAGAGCTGTCTCAATCCATCTCGTTATGTATTGAAAAGCTACCGAAAAAAACCAAAACCATCTTTGAGTTGAATAGAATTGAATGTAAGTCTGCCGATGAAATTTCCCAGCTTCTTAGTGTACCATTGCGTACTGTTGAATACCATATAACACAAGGTCTTAAGGCTTTGCGTGTCAGCCTTAAAGATTATCTGATCCTCCTTCTTCTGTTTATAGCAACTCATTTCTGAGACTAATCAGGACAATAACAAATCCAATAATTTATCCTTAAAACGGTTAATTTTTTATAAATTTTCTAATAATTTATAAAATGATTTGCGGTAAAATCTGTTGGCCTCTACTTAATATATAAAGGCAGGGATTTTTCTATTACGCTTGGTTAACAAAACCAAGTCGTACCTCGCTAAAGTGAGAAAATTTCTATACCTCTAACAAATACATGATGAACATTAAAGCTTTTTTGAAACTGCTGGATCGTTATCAGAAAAAGAAGGTAACCGCTGATGAGAAGAAAATTATGGATTTATGGTACAACTCTATTGACCATACTGATGCAAAGCAAAATAAGCTCGATGAGCAGCGGGCTGACAAGATGATGTGGGCGGCAATTAGTAACGGAATCACTCAGGAGTCGGCTCAGGGGAAAATTATAGCGCTAAGTTTTTGGAAACGTAATTTTTATATCAGACTGGCAGCAGGCTGTTTACTTTTTGTAGCCGGATTTATCGGGTACCATTACGCTTTTGACGACACACCAATAATTGCAGGTATTCAGAATGAGGTTGTTGAAAAAATGAACAGTTTTACCAACGAAACATCTGCATCTAAAATATTAAATCTTCCGGATGGAAGCCATGCGACATTAGATCCGGGAGCTACATTGTACTATCCGAAGGTTTTTGCAGGAAATGAAAGAAGAGTGTATCTAAAAGGGGACGTTTTTTTCGAAATCGCGCATGATACAACCCGTCCTTTTTATGTTCATGCCAATAACATCGTAACCAAGGTTCTGGGAACAAGCTTTACAATCCGTGAGAACAAGCTGAAAAACAGTATTGAGGTTGCCGTAATAACCGGTGTTGTAGAAGTGCAGGAGCATAATAGTGAAGTATTTGGCGAAAAAGTGAATAAAAAAGTGATCCTTACTCAGAACAAAACGGTTACATTTTATCCAGAGGATGAACAGCTGATTACCGGCATTGTCGAGAAACCCAAAATTCTAAAAAGCAAGGTGGCCGAGGTGACCACGGCAAACTTTAATTACTCTGAAAAACCGCTCCCGGATATTGTTAAAATTTTGGAACAAGCTTATGGAGTGCAGATTAATATAGGGAATGATCCACTCAGAAATTGCATTATCACCGCAGATTTGTCTCAGGAAAATACGCTTTTTACACAACTAGAGATCCTTTGTGAAAGTATGGATGCAAAATATCAACTGACGGGAGATTCGGTTACGCTGACCGGAAAAGGATGTGATGTCCCAAGATAATTTTTATACTCTAAACCCATTTCGCCTATGCAATAAGTTACTGTTATAACATTAAAAAAGGCCGAAGATGCTGGAAACATACTTCGACCTTCTCCCTATCCGATTTGTAAAAAGCGGTCGCACATCTGGAAAATGGCGATGGGAGTTGTAAATCATCGTGTTAAGAGATCTAACAATTACAAATCAATGAAAAAAAGACATAAGATCATAAATCCTTTATGGACAATTATGAAGATTTCGAGTTTACAGTTGTTCTTGGTTTTTGCTGCAACTGCCTATGGCTATGCACATAGTTCGGGAGCACAGGAATTGCTTACGCAGCGCGTATCGATTCAAGTGGAACAAAAGGAGATACGAGAGGTACTTACCTCGCTGGAATCGAGCACCAATTTAAAATTCGTATATAGCTTACAGTTATTGCCTGTGAACCGTAAGATAACTCTTAAGGTGGAGAATAAAAGGTTAAGTGAAGTATTGGAAGCTATGTTTCAACCTGATAATATATCCTACAAACTTATTAGAAATAAGGTTGTGCTAAAAAAAATCGCTCCCAATATAGATGCAATGAACATGCTTGAACCTGTTCAGAAATTTGAATCCACGAGTAAAAATATTGACAAGAATATTACGGGCACTGTAAAGGATGATACCGGAGTTGGTCTGCCAGGGGTGAATATATCAATCAAAGGTACCACTTCCGGTACATCTACTGATATAGACGGACGCTTTTCATTGTCAATACCTGATGACAATGTCACATTAGTTTTCTCATTTGTAGGATACATCGCTCAGGAGATTCAGCCCGGGGTTCAGACTTCTCTTCAAATATCACTAAAACCTGATACAAAGGCACTGGATGAGGTTGTCGTAATTGGTTATGGTACGACCAAGCGTCAGGATTTTACAGGATCGGTTAGCTCTTTAAAGCTCGAAGGTTCTGCTGTGGCATTACTTCCAAGTATGAATGCGCTGGAAACACTCAAAGGAAACCTCCCCGGTCTTGACGTTGGAGCAACAAATAGTGCCGGCGGCCAACCCTCTATTCAGATACGTGGGCAAAATTCCATAAGCGGCAACAACGATCCCTTGATTGTTTTGGATGGCGTAATTTTTCTGGGCAGCCTTGCGGATATTAATTCAAGCGATATAGCCAGCTTTGATGTACTCAAAGATGCTACATCGGCGGCAGCCTATGGGTCTCGTTCTGCTAATGGAGTAATCGCTATTACTACAAAGAGAGGAAAGGTTGGTAAGCCAATCATTACCTTAAACTCATCCACTGGTTTTCAGACCTGGCAAAGAAGGCCTGTTATGATGAAGGGGGAAGAATGGCTTAGCGTAGTGAATGCGCGTAACAAGTATACCGAAGGTTCAACAAATTGGTTAAAACCAGGTGAGATCGCTAATCGTGATGCAGGCAGAGAGACAAACTGGCTTGATGAGGTTACACGTACCGGTGTGATACAAACTCATCAGGCAGCAGTATCAGGAGCGAGTGAAAAAGTTAACTATTATTTGTCCACCTCTTATGACGACAATAAGGCAATTGTAAAAGGAGACCAGTTCAATCGTATCTCCGTATTTGGAAAAGTGAAAACTGAAATTACTAAATGGCTCGAAATTGGTGTAGATGGTAGTTACTCGAAAAGAAATTATTCAGGACTTCCCGCTAATATCGGAGAAGCACAAACGATGTCGCCATATGGAGTAATGTTCCGGGATGAATTGGGCAACCTTGAAAAATACCCTTATACCCAGTCCGGCGTAAACCCTTTATGGGGGGTGGACGACAACACCCGAACCAATACAGATGTCCTGAACAGTTATCGGTTGAACACCAACGCTCTTTTTACGATTCCGTGGATTGAGGGATTAACCTACCGCGTGAACTTTCTGAATAACGTAACCAAAAACGAGAGAGGCACTTTTACCAACGAAAATTACTACATACAGGAAGGTGAAAGTGCGAGCAGATACTCCCCTTCCGTTATACAAGGTTTCCTGACGAATGCGAATGGCAATCTCGAAAGAAGTAGTACTTCGAGTTATGTATTTGATAACATCATCAACTACAAAAACACTTTTGGCAAACACGGAATAGATGTAACATTAGTCGCCACCCGTGACAATCAAAAATATACTTATATTAATACCACAGGCAATAATTTTGCAGCCAATGGCAATACGACACTTGGACTTTGGGGATTACACAAAGCTACTGTCCAAAGGGTTAACCTTGATGCAAATCAGCGTTCCAATGTGGGTTACCTTGGGCGTCTAAGCTATTCATTTGATGATAAATACTTCTTTACAGGATCCTATCGTCGTGATGGGGCATCCGTTTTCGGCGCCAATAACAAGTTTGCCAACTTTGCAGCAGCTGGTGTAGCCTGGAAAGTGAGTAACGAGGAATTTTTAAAAAGCTTTGCTCCGCTTAACAACCTGAAAGTGAAATTTTCCTTCGGGCAGAACGGTAATCAGGGAGTAGATCCTTATGGGACATTATCAACAGTAGCCAATGCTGCCAGTGGGGGTGTCAGGTATGAATGGTCCAATACTCCAGGGGCGATTAATTATGGCCTTTATCAGAGCGCGTTAGGGAATTCTGATCTGGGATGGGAAAAAACTACTTCCTGGAATGCCGGTTTTGAATCGTCATGGTTAAATAACCGAATCTTTCTGGATGTTGATACATATCTCGGTGCGACCACAGATCAGATCTTTACGAGAAACATACCTGTGATGACTGGTTTTAAAACGATTAAAACGTCCATGGGGCAGGTCAATAACAAGGGGATTGAAATTACGTTAAGAACGACCAATATTCAGAACAAGGATTTTACGTGGGGGACGTCTTTTACCTTCTGGCAAAACCGAAACAAGCTTGTTAAGCTGTATGGAGAGGATAAGGATGGAGATGGCATCGAAGACGATGACATAGCCAATAACCTGTTCATCGGTCAGCCGCTTGGCGTTATCTATGGTTATGAACAAATTGGAATCGTACAGACTAGCGATACTGAATACATTGCGCAAACCGGTGCCGCTGCCGGAGCTCCAAAATACAGAGATATTGATGGGGTTCCTGGTATCACAGTAGCTGATAGAAAGATCCTGGGATATTCACAGACAAATTTCCGCTTAAATATGAGCAATACAGTGAGCTATAAGAATTTTGACCTCTATGTATTGGTGGCTGGAAATTTCGGAGGGGGCAAATGGTATCAGAAGAGTAATGCTGCGGCTTACCTTACTGCGGGTACAGGAAGATTTAATGATAACATGACTTCCAAACCTTACTGGACCCCTGAAAACCAGAGTAATGAGTTTCCTTCGGCATTTTTTGCAGGTGACGGACGCTTTCTTGGCTTGCAGTCAAGAACTTTTGTCAGGGTGCAGGATGCAACACTTTCATATCGCGTGAAACCACAGCTGTTGTCAAAAATAAGGGTGAACTCTGCTAAGATATTTGTGAGTGCCAGAAATATAGCCACGTTTACCAAATGGTTTGGTGGAGATCCCGAAACAGGAACGCCTGTCCGTGAAAATACTTTCCCTGTTCCTTCCACCTATTCAATCGGCGCAAACATCAGTTTCTAAAATATCATTTTATGAAAAATATATTATCAAAGAAGACATTCTGGGCTTTGATTTTGCTCATGAATGTGGCAGGTTGTAAGTCAAATGATGACTTTCTGAAAGAAAATCCAGAAACATTTTATACAGTCGACAATGCTTTTTCGACCTCTGCACAGATTGATCAGGCACTTGTTGCCATCTATTCTCAAATAAGAGATCTTTGGGCTAACCCCTCAGAAGAAGGTTGGATTTTCGTTTTACGCGGCAATGGCACGGACATGTACGACGTAGCGAGTATACGGCGTGGAGCGACTTTTAATAATTACGGACTGATCAATGTGGATAACGGTACGTTCTATAATATCTATGGTACCTACTACCAAATGATTGCAAAGGCGAATCTGGCATTGGAAGCAGCGCAGCTTCCACATATTTCTTTTGCATCCGAAGCAGAGAAAGCAAATATTATCGCTCAGGCGAGATTTTTCCGTGCATATGCATACCGCAATTTGGGGGAGCTATTTGGTGGAGTACCTTTAGTAACAACAGTTTCTAAAATACCTCAGTACGATTTCAAGAGAGCTACAAGAGCAGAAACCTATCAATTTGCAATTGACGACCTTTTGGCAGCAGAAAAAGATCTTCCAGAAACGACTGTAAGCGGTGGACGTGTCGTAAAAGGTGCCGCACAGCACTATCTGGCAGAGTTGTACCTGGCCCTGGGAACACAGCTCGCTATCGAAAATAAAGCGTCGGAAGCTCAGGCTGCCTTCACCCAGTCAATATCATTCGCCAGCAAGGTGATTGACGGAGGCACGTATGCCCTGATGACGTCTCGTTTCGGAGCCAGAAGTAGTGAGACAAAGGGTAACGTTTACTGGGATTTGTTTCAGGAAAACAACGTAAATTACCAGAACGGTAATAAAGAAAGTATCTGGGCTTTACAGATTGACTATGCGGCCTATCGCGCTGAAGATGGTAAATCAAAGTTACCTTATTCACGTACTTACGGCGCTGTGTTCAGAGATGGTGCAAAAGACCATCTTACAGGTACACTGGAAGACGTTGGTGGCCGTGGTATTGCTCAAATGATACCAACCATGTATACTAGAGATGACATTTACGCGGATAAATATGCTTCCGATATGCGTAATTCAGATATAGTGTTCCGCCGCATATTCAACGGCAATGTTTCCAGCTCTCCGTATTTTGGCAAGCCAGTTCCATGGGAGGTATTGTACAATGGCAGCGCCGATGCAAATACCAATACCAACAACAAAAGTCTGGTATATCCAATATCGTGTAAAATCGCGACAGACAAGTATACCGGAATCGCAGACGGGGAGAATATGAGTAATCTTTTCAGGGATGACTATTTTATCAGACTTCCGGAAACTATTCTACTACGTGCCGAGGCGAAACAGAGGAGTGGAAACAAAGCGGGGGCAGCTTCGGATATCAACTTATTGAGAGCACGGGCTAATGCCAGTTATATGGTAACAGCTGCTGACATAGACGATAAATTTAATATGATTCTGGATGAGCGTGCCCGTGAGCTCGTATACGAAGAAGCCAGATGGAATACGCTCCTGAGAATGGGCGGCACAATTGCGGTGGAAAGAATTAGAAAATATGCTTACTGGCCTGAAGCAAAAGCAACCTTGACGTTTGACTACAATCTTTGGCCTATTCCGCAAACCATCATTGATACGAATAAAGATGTGGTGATTGAGCAAAATCCTGGATGGCAGCGATAGTTTAACTGTCAGATCGTTATTGACATTTTTTTACCCGGTCATAAAAAACCGGGTAATTTATTTACACCCAACATCCCGGCTTTCAATGAAAATTATTTGCCGGGCTAAAACCATTATTTCTCATGCTTCTCAAATTACGTTCGATTTACTTTTTGGCAGGGCTTCTCCTATGTCTAAGGGTATCTGCTCAGAAAAGCACTGCTATAGTTTCTGAATCAGTGTTTAAAAATCCATCGTCAGAATATGGTATACGCTGCTGGTGGTGGTGGCTTAACGGAAATGTTGATAAGGAGGTCATTACGAGAGATCTCGAAGAAATGAAGGCCAAGGGGTTCAGTGGCGCATGTCTTTTTGATGCCGGAGGAGCTGAGCAACGAGGGAATGGACAAGTTCCAGCCGGGCCGATGTTCGGATCATCGGAATGGAGCGACCTATATGTTCACGCTATGAAAGAAGCCGATCGCCTGGGGCTGGTGATGTCTATGAGTATTCAAAGTGGATGGAACCTGGGAGGACCGGATGTAACTCCTGCCGAAACCGCGAAACAGGTGGTATTTTCAGAAACAAAGGTTAAAGGCGGCATAAAAGTACCTATCGCACTGCCTAAGCCCGAAGTACGATACAATTATTACCATGATATTGTTGTTCTGGCTATCCCCAGCAAAACATTTAAGAATCGGGTTCCTATACGTGATTTTAAAAATAAAGCTGCTACCCGCGAAGTTGGGGGATCTGCGCCCGAAACACGTTCTCTGCTTACTGATATGGCCGGTACTCCGGGGGAAGAGGACGCCAGTAAAAAACAAGTATTAAATATTACAAGATACCTGAAAGGAGACAAACTTGAATGGAAAGTACCAGCAGGGGAATGGACGATACTACGTTTCGGGTATACTCCGACTGATGCTGAGGTGTCCACTTCCAGCGGAGCATGGCAGGGGCATGTAATAGATTATTTGAGTGAAAAAAACTTTAACCGTTATTGGGATACCAATATAGAGCCACTTTTAAAAGCAATTGGTCCATTGGCTGGTAAGACGCTTCGATATCTGCAGACAGATAGTTTTGAGGCAGGCGGGCTTAACTGGACTGAAGGCTTTGAAAAGGATTTTCTCAAATACAGAGGCTACGATCCGATACCCTATCTTCCGGTGATGGCTGGTAAGATCATTGACAGCCGGGAGATAAGTAACCGTTTTCTTTCTGATTTGAGAAAAACTCTTGGAGATCTGATTGCAGACAAGCATTATGGAACATTTGCTAAAAGAGCCGGTCAGTATGGAATTGGAATTCAACCCGAGTCTGCCGGCCCACATGCTGGCCCTTTCGACGGGTTGAAAAATTATGCATACAGCGAAATTATGATGAGCGAGTTCTGGTCCCCCTCTCCCCATCGTTCCAGACCCATTGACCGATTCTTCGTTAAACAGGCTGGTAGCGCGGCTAAAATTCATAATAAACAATTGGTTGGGGCCGAATCATTCACAACGATTGGACCTCACTGGAACGACGTGATGTGGTCGGATATGAAACCCAGCGTTGATCACGAATTCTGCGCAGGGTTAAATCTTGTCTATCTACATACATTTACGGCATCTCCTAAATCCATGGGACTGCCAGGACAGGAATACTTTGCCGGAACGCACTTTAATCCTAATGTTACATGGTGGAATTATTCGACGGAATTCATCAAATACCTGACCCGTTGCCAGTATCTGTTGCAGAAAGGACGTTCGATAGCAGATGTCCTCTACTACTACGGGGACCATTCTCCCAATATCGGAAGACTAAAAGAAGATGATCCTGCCAAAGCACTTCCCGGTTTTGATTATGACTTAATCGACGAGCAGCGGCTACTGCAACTGGAAGTGAAAAATGGAAACATTTTTTTGCCTCACGGAGTATCATACAAGGTACTTGCTTTGCCGGATCATAAAACGCTGTCACTTGCCGCACTAGTGAAAGTGCAGTCGCTGATCCAAGCAGGCGCATCTATTATCGGCTTCAAACCCGTTACAACTGCCAGTTTGGTGGGGTATCCATCTTCTGAGAAAAAAATCAGGGAAATAGCGGATGAACTTTGGGGTATGAGTTCTGAGCCAACAGGTGTAAGAAGTGTGGGGAAAGGTAAATTGATTTGGGGTAAGACGGCGGCGGAGTACCTGATGTCGGAAGGGATTGATCCCGATATGGAGGTTGAACAACAAGAAACAGGTAGTAAATATGATTACATTCACAGGAGAGAACAAGATGTTGATCTCTATTTTATCAGTAGTCAAAACAAAGCATCTTCGGAAATGACTGCCGCTTTTCGCATCACCGGAAAGCAACCAGAACTTTGGAACCCTGTAACGGGAGAGACAAAGTCAGTAAATGCATTTTACCAGAAAAACGGCAGAACTTATCTAACATTGAATTTTGATCCATTTGGATCGGCCTTTATTATATTTAAAGATGAGATTTCTCCTGAAAAAAATGGAGATAAGAAATCAAAACGTATTCATCTTGAGCACCAAGCCACTCTACATGGGAGTTGGAACGTGTCGTTTGACCCAAAATGGGGAGGCCCGGTCAGTACAGTATTTGATGAGCTTATCAGCTGGACTGATAAAAATGAGGAGGGAATAAAGTACTATTCAGGCACAGCCGTGTATCATAAGCAATTTGATGCGGATCAGGATTTGACAAAGGGCGAACCTGTTTACCTTGATCTTGGAGAAGTGAAAGATATAGGGATTGCCAGGGTTGTTTTGAATGAAAAGGATCTGGGTATTGTCTGGGCACCGCCCTTCCGGGTATCTGTAACCGGAATGCTGAAAGAGGCTGGCAATGATTTAAAAATAGAAGTTGTCAATACATGGCGTAACCGATTGATTGGCGACAGGCTAAAACCGACAGAAAAGCGCCTGACAAAAACTAACATTAAAGTGTTGGAAACTTGGCAACTGACTCCGTCAGGTCTTCTTGGCCCAGTACGTTTGCTTCGGGAAAAGGCATTTGACTAGTTTGTTGCCCCGTTAAATTTGTCTTGTGTGCGATTGAGCAGAGTCTCAGCCTCGTTCGATCGCGCACAGGAATGATTCCAGCTCGATATGAAAATTGATATATAAGGCTAAAACTAGCATACCGCACTCTAAATTGGCCTACAATAATTAAAATTTGAGGGAAAACTCAATAATAGCCCTTAGATCTTTTCCCCAGCCCAATTATCCATTTTACCCATGATCCAGACAAATACTTATCGTTTCCCGTTGTTCAGGCAGCTCATTGCGGGGTTCCAGACAGAATTTTGTAGTTGTAATGATCAAATTAACCATCGGAAAGTAAAACACAAGCCTTAAAAATCGTGGCAACAATCGGTTAAACCGGTTATTGCCACGCGAAAAATATACTGAACCAGCGTTTTCTTCTAAATCAACGCCACCCCAGTCCGGGTGCTACGTGCTCTAAAATAGAAGAAAGCACATGCACGTTGTAGTCAACGCCGAGTGTATTGGGTATTGTCAAAAGAATTGTATCAGCTTCCTGAATAGCTTCGTCCTGCGCCAGTTCTTTTATGAGTTGATCTGGTTCCGCGGCGTAACTTCTACCGAAAATCGCGCGTTTGTCCTGTTCAATCATTCCGATCTTATCCCTCCGATCAGCTTCCTGTCCAAAGTAATAGCGGTCCTGATCGTTTACCAGGGCGAAAATAGACCGGCTCACGGAAACCCTTGGTTCGCGCTGATGTCCCGCTTTTTTCCAGGCTTCTTTGTACAATCTGATCTGCTCGGCTTGCTGCACATGAAAGGGTTTGCCGCTTTCATCGTATTTCAAAGTAGAACTTTGAAGATACATTCCGTTTTCGGCAGCCCAAACCGCAGTAGCATTGGAGGCCGCGCCCCACCAAATACGTTCCCGCAATTCTTCTGAATGGGGCTCCAGACGAAGCAAGCCAGGCGGGTTCGGAAACATCGGGTATGGATTAGGCTGTGCAAATCCTACACCTTTTAGTCTTTCCAGAAACTCCAGTGCTTTACGACGTCCCATATCTGCGTCGGTTTCTCCCGTCTCCGGTTCGTACCCAAAATAACGCCACCCATCAATAACCTGTTCCGGCGATCCCCTGCTAATACCCAGCTGCAATCGGCCTTCTGAAATTAAATCCGCAGCGCCGGCATCTTCCACCATATAGAGTGGATTTTCATAACGCATATCAATCACGCCCGTCCCGATCTCTATTTTACTCGTTTTGGCACCAATAGCGGAAAGTAAAGGAAATGGCGATGCTAACTGCGATGCAAAATGGTGAACGCGAAAATAAGCGCCGTCTAAACCGATCTCTTCGGCAGCAACAGCCAAATCAATGGATTGAAGCAATGTGTCGCTCGCTGTCTGGGCTTTATAAGCCGGATGGTTAGACCAATGTCCGAACGATAGAAATCCTATTTTCTTCATAAAGCTTTCTTGTGAGTCATTTTAGAACTAGACAGATAATTAGGCGTTAAAAGTTCCTGGCTTCGGATGCACATTGGCATTACGCGGTAATTCCAATGTAGAAACATCTGCCGAGGGCTTAATCTTTCCATTTTTCAAAATGCTTGTGGCGTACGTATTAACAGTCGCAGCTCTGTTCCAAACTGTTCTGAAATCTGTTCAATTTTCAGAACAATTATCTTCAACTGATCCAAAGCGTTTTTCTCGCGTGATCGTCCGACTTTCAGAATTTTTAGTGACCTATACCTTACCCTTTCCCTAATGCGGTTTGTGGTACAATAAAAAAACAATTCTGCTTTTCGTCTGAAAAACAATCCAAATCAACTTTTTTTGTCTATTAAATTTATAGGCTATATATTCTTAATTGAAAAATGGATTAAATAAATCCGCGGTTCGTTGACCGTCGGATTTTTCTCGCGCGCATTTAGATAACCCGGTACTAACGGCGAAATCATCCTAGCTTCTACGAGCAGCACCTTAAGATAGTAGATCCAACTGGTATTCAAATCTGGAAAAAGTCAAATGCTAACCAGTATGATTCATTTTGGTGCCTACACATTTGAATATCAGATCATTTCGGAGCTGACCTTTTATAAACCAAACGAATTGCATATGTAACGACAGACAAAGAAACAGCATTAAATCATTTACAATTTTTTAGATCAAACCCTAATGATTAATCCGAAAATGTGCCATGAAAACCATCCTAAGCAAAATCACTCCTGACTTATGAAAAATAAATTACCAGCATTTGAGAGCCATTACAAGCGCTCGTTCTTCAAAAAAACACAGTACACATTTTTGTTCCTTATTGCCTGCTGTCTTAGCAGTTATGGACAAAGCGTGATCCGCGGGACGGTCCTCGACGACAAGAAACAGGTGATAGTAGGCGCCACCGTTATCATTAAATCAACGGATATCGGGACGATTTCTGATGCAAACGGGAAGTTTAGCATATCGACCAATAAACCTTTGCCGTTGACCCTCGTAGTAAGTTTTTTGGGGTATAAAACCCAGGAAATATCAACAGGCCTTAGCCAGGAGTCATTCAGTATCGAATTGGCTGAAACAACAAACCAGCTGGACGAGACCGTCGTCGTGGGTTACACAACAGCCAAAAGGTCGAGTTATACGGGATCTGTATCGGTGGTCAATGCACGTGACATTGAAAATCTGCAAATCACTTCCATCGGTAAGGCTTTGCAGGGCACTGTGCCGGGGCTTCAATCCATTGCGTCTGCCGGTCAGCCGGGTGCCGATGCCGACCTGTTTGTGCGGGGTGTGGGTTCTGTCAATGCGTCAACGGCTCCGCTTTATGTGGTCGATGGTATACCCGGAGCGAATGCCAATAATTTAAATCCCAGAGATATTCAGTCCATCTCCGTATTGAAAGATGCGACGGCAAGCGCACTATATGGTTCACGGGGTGCTAATGGTGTGATTGTTATTACCACAAAATCCGGATCATTGAATTCCAAACCCACTTTCAATTTTTCAGTCAACTACGGATATACGGGTCGTGCTGTGAAAGATTACGAGTATTTGTCAGCGAAGGATTATTATGAATTACAGTGGGAAGCCATCCGTAACACGCAGGTGGATCAGGGCAAAACAGCGGACGTGGCAGCTCAGTATGCGACGGATTATCTGGTCGATGGCTCATTGAAAGTCAATATCTTCGGGCCGAAGTACCCTAAGCCGGTTGGCCTGGACGGCAAGTTAGCTCCTGGCGCGACTGCCCTCTGGAATGACGATTGGGGGAAAGCCATCTCCCGTCGGGGGATCCGGCAGCAGTATGACCTGAGCATCGGCGGTGGGAGTGCTAACACCAAGTATTTTCTTTCAGCTGGATATCTGAACGAACAAGGCTGGATCAGAACCTCTGATTTCAGACGTTTTAATCTTCGTACCAACATACAATCGAAAGTCAATAGCTGGTTTGAAGCAGGCGCCAATGTCTCGTTGTCGTCAGGATTTCAAAAGACGCCTACACAAAGTGACAGCAATACCGGTAACTTTGCCAATTTTCAGCGGCTCATATCGAATATTTATCCTGTTTACGAACGTAACCCGGACGGATCTTATCTGTTGGATGAGGCTGGTAATAAAAAATGGGATTACGGAAGATATCGCCCGACTACCGCAGCGAGTGGTTCAAATATTCTGGGCTCGGCCGAGAATGCGATATCGGGTGAGCAGACAGACGCCGTATTGCTCGGAACCAATTTCACGATTACATTTCTGAAAGGGCTGTTTTTAAAAACGACTGCGAACGTGGATTATCGCGGGATTTCTTCGCATACCTATTCACATTCCTATTACAGTACAGGCGTAATAACCGACGGTGCAGGATCCGCATCCAGAAGTTCAAGCCGTGAACTTAACTATACTGTCAACAGCTTCCTGAATTACTCAGTCAACCTGGGTGCGAATCACTCACTGAACCTGCTTGCGGGTCCTGAGATTTATGTAAATAATATTTCTTCTTTATCCGGAAGTCGTACCGGTTTTCAGGTTTTAGAAAAAACCGAGCCATCTGCCGGCACGCTCAGTGGTGTATTTAATGGAACTTCATCGGATTACAGGTTAGGGAGTGGACTAGCCAAACTGGATTATGACTATCTGGGACGTTATCATTTTTCCACAAGTTATCGCCGTGACGGCTCATCCCGATTTAGTAAAGAAAGTAGATGGGGCAATTTTTGGTCGGTGGGCGCCGCCTGGAATATCAAAGAGGAAGCATTCCTGAAAAACATATCCCGTCTGGATAATCTTAATCTGCGTGCCAGCTACGGGGCACAAGGGAACGATAAAGTAGGCGATTACGCTTATGGTGGATTCTACTCTATTTACAACAGTCTGGATAAACTGGGGTTAAGGCCCTCTGCTCTTCCTACACCGAATTTAAAATGGGAGACCAACCTGAATCTCAATTTCGGTGTTGACATTTCCTTGTTTAACAACCGGATCTCGGCCCAGTTGGACGTTTTCGACCGCCGGTCAAAAGACTTATTGTTCAACAGGCCGCTTTCACCATCAACCGGTTATAGCGGGATTGATGCCAACATTGGCTCATTAAGTAATCGGGGGATTGACGGACAAATTACCGGTGTACCGATCCGCACCAAGGATTTCAGATGGAATGTCACTTTGAATTTCGGGCACTATACCAACAAGATCACAAAATTGCCGCAGAAGGAAATACTGACGGGTGCTATCGGCCAGTACGGGAATACAAAAAAGATGGTTGAAGGCGGATCTGTTTATGATTTTTACATAAAGGAATGGGCAGGTGTAAATCCGCAAAATGGCAAAGCCACCTGGTATAAGGATGTTTTGGACGGAAACAAAAATGTGACGAGCAGGACCACTACCGAAAATCAGACCGAAGCCACTCCTTATTTTCAGGGAAGTTCTCTTCCGGATGTGTACGGTGGGTTGAACAACAACGTTTCCTACAAAAATTTTGAGTTCTCCTTTCTGTTATCGTACAGCATTGGCGGGAAAATTTTCGACGGAGACCAGCCGATGATCACACATCTTGGTAATGCACCAGGTCGTGCCTGGTCGAAGGAAGCGCTTAACCGCTGGACACCGGAAAATACAAATACGGATTATCCTCGTCTCACCTACGTTTCGGACGCATGGAATACCATTCCTTCGACCCGATTCTTGTATGATGCCACGTATGCACGATTGAAAAATATCTCCATTGCGTATTCATTGCCTCGTAGCCTGGTGTCCCGACTTTCTTTAACGGACGTTAAAATACGTTTGGTAGGGGATAACCTCCTGACCTTTTACGGGCATAAAGGATTAGACCCGGAACAGACCATCTCGGGATCTACGTACTATCGCTATCCTGCGCAAAAATCATTTTCAGCAGTTTTAAATGTATCATTTTAACTACAACACTTATCAAACTATGATACGTAAATTCAGTTATTTACTCGTTGCCCTGGCTTTGTTTACATCGTGCAGCGACGATTTCTTCGATACCGCTCCCGCAACACAGATCACCACTCCGGAGGTATTTTCCTCTGAGGCCAATATTGATGCTTTTGTAAATGGTTCGATCCGTTTTCTTCTGGAAAACAGCACTTCTCAGGACAATCCGGGGCTGCCTACAATTTTCTTGACACACGACGTCATGGGAGAGGATGCGTTTGCAAGGGACGGCCGGTATGGGTTCAGGGACTCGTATCCTTACCGCGATCCGTTTGACAACACAACGAGGCGCGCACTGTTTTTCTGGACGTTGCAATACACATCGATTGATCATACCAACAATATTATTGCAAATATTAAAATCGACGATACCAGCAAGCCCAGTTTGAAATACCTCAAAGGACAAGCTTATGCGTTACGTGCCAACAACTACCTGAATTTAGTGCGGCAGTATCAATTTACATATGCCAAAGATGCAAAGGCGAAGGCTGTTCCTATTTACACAGATCCTACTACCCCGAGCACAGTGCCCAAACCGCGCGCAACGGTCGAGGAGATCTACAATCTGGTGATCAGTGATTTAACAGAAGCTGAAAAGTTGCTGACCGGATACACCCGCACCGTCAAAAATCGTCCCGACCTTAACGTCGTATACGGGCTGTTTGCGCGCACCTATCTTACACAGGAAAAATGGGAACTGGCCCGGGATTATGCCGTCAAAGCTCGTGCCGGCTATCCGATTATGACCGCGGAACAGTACACACAGGGATTCAGTGATGTAAGTAATCCTGAATGGATCTGGGGGCATCCGCAAACGGTAACGCAGAATTTGGGCGGGGCGTCGTATCTTGCCTATATCGAAACAACTCCATATGCAACGGATGCAGCCGGTACTAACCTCTATTATGGTTATAACAGCATAATGCCGGATCCGAATTTTATCGCTTTGTTTAATCAGAACGATATCCGCAAAACGTTATTCGAAATTGCCAAACAGCCGGCAGAGGCTCTTTACAGAGGTTATCGCTATAAAAAATTCAGGAATAAGTATCCTAATCATGAGGGACATATTGTATTAATGCGTTCGTCGGAGCAACTGCTGATTGAAGCCGAAAGTAAAGCAAGACTGAATAATCTGCCGGCTGCCATCGAAACTTTAAATGAACTGAGACGTAAACGAAACCTGGCTGATTTGACAGCTGGACTCGACAAAAACGCTTTAATCGATGAGATTTTACTGGAACGTCGTAAGGAGTTATGGGGAGAAGGTTTCCGTTTGTACGATATTTTGAGAACACAAACCGCACCGGTAAGAAAGGAAACAACAGAGAAATTTGTGGATACCAAAGGTGCTACGGTTAGTGTTTTGGGGCACTGGATCACCAAATTCCCGGATGGAACTGCCCTGGTTCCCAACAGTAAATATTACCTCTTTCCGATTCCGTTAAACGAGATCAATAATAATCCCAACCTGTAACGGAAAATGGTATAGTTATTAGACACGCGGTGAAGGGAAGAAGCAAGCTTTAAAAACGCTCGATAAACAACGTTACGTGACAGGAGACTGCCACGTAACGTTGCTTAAGGGGTACGGGTTTTCTGCCTGTTTGATATGGAGTTTTTTGTGGGTGGGCAGATAAGGGGATTCAAAGAGTTTTTGAGATAGTATCCTTTTAAATTCTATTTTTGTCACTTCCACTTTTAACATACATCTCACCGTGACAGAAGTACCGCTGCCCGAAGAACCCAAGTACACGCGACCAGAAGAAAAACTGCGCGAGCTCACGTCCCAAAGCTGGAATCTTGAACTGGTGATTTCCGGGGCAGCGATGTTTGCTATTCTTCAGTTGCCGGATTTGCTCGATGTAGTTTTCGATTACTTTCGGTTTAATTTGCTAAGCCACACCACAGGTATGCTGGCACTACTCCCGTCACTGGTTTACAGCATGATGAAAGCTTCCTGCTACGTACTGTTCGCGGCATTTCTGACAAACTTTGTGATGCGGGCTTTTTGGGTAGGACTGGTGGGCCTGTTAAGTGTATACCCTACCGGCATCCACTACAACAGAATCCCTTTCGTCTCCAAGTATGCCCAGGAGCAAATGTCGGATGAGTCGGGGTCTCTTCAGAACTATATTATAAGGCTGGATCGCCGATGCAACATTGTCTTTGCTGTATCTTTTCTGTTTGTCTTTTTTCTCATTACCGTCGCCATGGCCTACACGGTGAGTATCATTGGCTATTCTTTTATCCGACCTCTCATTCCGGATGAACATATGTCTGTGGTCAAAGTGTTGGCGCTGCTGCCGGTTATCGGTTATTTTGTAACTGCCATCATGCTCAGTTTGCCTGCTGTGCGGGCTAATCCCCGGGGAGCGCGCCTCCAATATAAGTTCAGCACCCTTTTGCAGCGTCTGTACTGGGGTTTATCCAGACCGTCCAGTTTTATCCTTAACACTTTTTATAGCCATATACCAGCTAAGAAAATGGTGCGGATGACCGGGTTAATGGCCATGCTTTTTATCGTGACTATGACCATAAGCTTTTTAACTGACCTGTCTCGCCAAAATGAACGGATATACACTGTTATTAACAGCCGGCATTTGTTTTCGTCAAGTGTTGACAGCCTTTTTGTAACGGCTGACACTTACGATAACCTGCGTTCAGAGGGGGAATATATAGAAACCGCATCCATTCAGTCCGACGTTATTCGTGAGCCTTTTGTACGTTTGTATGTAGCCTATCCCAAATCCCTTGATATGCTTCTGACCGCAATAAGTAAAGAACCGGTTGGGGACGATAACAAGCCCGTCGCTGAAAAGCGGCGCAATTATGCTACATGGAGCAATGCGCAAATCAATTCATTGATTCAGGTCAGTGTCAATGACTCTGTATACAAGGATGCGGGGTTACTCTTTACGATAAGAGAAAAACCCAGACAACAGGGCTGGCAGACATTGCTGCTTCCAAAAAACCTTAAAACCGGCAGAAATACCCTCAGGATTACTATTCAGCCTCCGAAAGGTGGGGAGCTTGTCGAAATAGCGAACATACCGTTTTGGTATGTTGCAGAATAAGGGTCATGCCTGGATTTACGATTCCAAATGATTTTATCTCAAATCCGGCGTATGATATGTGGCAAAATAAGAAGGGAGTGTTAGAGCATATTTTTGATCAACTATCCTCAGAAATTCGTTTTGTTTTTGGGCATAAATAATTCGATGTCTGACCAGTTTATGATTAATGTGGTATGAATAGCTATTGTCGCAAGAAACGAATTATGGATAAAATTATACTTATCATTATACTTGGATTTCTTTATTCTCAATGTACTCACAAACACGAAATCCTCATAGCCGAGAATCATTATGATTTAGGAGTAATTTATAGACTGGAGTTATATTCAGATTCTGTCTTTCATTTTTCCATGAACCAAGCTCTAAAGAACGACAGTATAACACGTTGTACCGGAAAGTTTTTTCTAAAAAATGATACTGTTATCTTCCCTAGTCCAACTTACCCTATTTTTGGAAGTACGGCAATTGTTAAAAATGGTTTTTTAGAATTTCTTGATTCGACAATGCCGTTCAAGTTACAAATATTAAAACAAGATATAGTCAAAAAAGGGAGGGCTGATTCTTTGAAAGTATCGGATGTTTCGATTTTTACTTATATGCCAAAATTTTATCATAATGTACTTCCTAACGCAATACATTATGATTTAAATAATGAAGATCTTATGGAAATTGACGATCTGGTGAGGCTATGTATTCAGGAAAATAAAGATCGGCTCACAATGGACATGAGCTCTTATGATAAACAGTATGTAGCAGTAATAAATCAGCAAAAGGAAAAAGAGGTTTGGGTGAATTGTGGATGCAAATGGAAATATGATCCGAACGGATATAAATACCGATTGATAGAAGCGGATGACGGTGGAGATTGCTATTTTAATGTCAAAATTAATTTAGATAAACATAAATATTATAGCTTATCGGTAAATGGAGAAGTTTGATTGCGACTCTCTCTGGCTCGTTAAATCTTAAATAACGACCAAAGAAGCATCTATTCAAATTAATGCATTTCTGATTTATCAAAGCGGGTAACTGTAAATTTATTTTGGAGCTATCAGGTTGTCTGGAAGGTTTGAAATGAGTTATTTTAGGGGTTTTTAAAGCACGATGCCGAATCGATTTTGATCGGATATGGTAATCCTGAGAGCTTTTTTGCGTGAAGAATGTATGCCCATAATAAAAGTTGGGTATTCTGAATACAAGGAGCATATTACACCATTAATTTCCTTCATATATCTACAAAATTCAACCCAAATAGGCCATCTTTCAAAAATGCAGCACCAAGAATTTGAACCTCCGAAAGCGCTACAAGATGCCATAAAGTGCTTTTGGTATGACAGGAGAGATTTTGGAGCACAACAATCGAGTTTTGAGGTGGTGCCGGATGGCTACGCTGAAATTATTTTTCATTTCGGAAGCGGTTGTGCGATTTCTGTCAATGGCAACTTGCAGTCTTTACCATCGCCGTTTATGATGGGGCTGCTGAACCAGCCTGCCGTTTTCTACACCAAAAACCGTTTAGAGATTATAGGTATCAGGTGTTTTCCCTGGACTGTGTTCGATTTGCTGGGACTGCCGTCAGGAAAAGGTGGAGTGCGCATATTTGAACATCCTATCGCCCGCCTTCAATCAATCCTCGGTGGCTGTATTCAAGCTGGCAAGATAGAAGAAGCAGTGACGGAGCTAAAAGAGTATTTCCTGAATGCGCAGTCGGGGATTGTTACAAACAGTCTGTTATTCAAAGCCGGAGTTGCTATGAGTGAAGCAAACGGCACCATGCCGGTAAGCCAGGTAGCGGAGGCGGCTCATGCGACGGTCCGTACGTTGGAAAGAAAGTTCAGACAATCCTCCGGTTATACTGTCAAAGACGTGTCCGGTCTGATGCGCTTTGAGTGCGTTCGAAACCAGTTATGGCTTGATCCTGACTCTAATTTTGCCGGCTTGGCGCATGAGTTTGGCTACACGGATCAATCCCATCTTAGCAGGGAGTTTAAGCGTTATAGTGGCACGACGCCAGCGGCATTCGCGCGAAAAGCAAAGCGTGGGAAACAGGTTGCAGGCAATGATTTTGTTGCGTTTGTGCCAGCCTGATGCAAGCGTATTGCAGAATACTTAATATCTTGAACAAAGCCGATAATGACTAAAAATACCAAATCCATACCGGTAAATTATTTTGGTGACGAGCACGATTCGGGTATTTCTATCGAGAAAATATCTGTTAAAGATTTCGGCAGCCCCGGAGATTCAGAGCAGTCACATCGGCACGACCGGCATTCGTTTTTCTTGCTTGAAAGCGGAACGGTTTCTATTGAAATCGATTTTCAACAGTATGAGATTGAACCTCCGTCTGTCATTTATTTGCATCCGAATCAGGTGCATCGTATACTGGCGTTTGAAGATGTGCTGGTGAGTAGTTGGGCAATCAATAACGAAAATCTGAATCCTGAGTATTTAAAATTACTGGAAGAAATTACGCCCGCAAAACCTTTGGGATTAAGCAAAGAAACATTCTCCATTATGTACGAAGCAGTATCACTTTCCATAAAATTTTCTGAGCGAAAAAGTGACAAACTGCATCGTTCATTACTCAAAGATAGCTGCAACGCATTAGTCGCTTTGGTTATTTCACAATATCTTGATCAGTCTAAACGGGTTGAAAAACTTTCAAGATTTGAAATTGTTACCAAAGCTTTCAACGATATTTTGGAACGTGACTTTATCAAAGCGAAACGTCCAACGGAATATGCCGAAAAACTAAATATATCGACACCCTACCTGAACGAGTGTGTTAAAAACACCACCGGTCTTTCCGTTTCACATCACATACAGCAACGGGTAATTTTAGAAGCAAAACGTCTGCTTTTTTATTCCAGTAAATCGGTAAAAGAAATAGCAACGGAGTTGGGTTATGACGATTATCCTTATTTCTCACGACTGTTTACCAAGGTTGCAGGAATGACGGCCTTATCTTTCCGAAACAAAAACCGCGATTAGTCCAATACTTGCTTTGTATTGCTGTTTTTTATCCTGGCTATACGATGGTCCTTTGTACCACCAAATAAATCGTATACCATGGAATTGACAAACGAAAAAAATATCGATCGTACCGTCGGACGGCGTACTGTCGGGCGGCGTACCGCACTGGTTTCCGGTGCTAGCATAGCCGGACTTTCAACCGCTTTTTGGCTGAACAGGCTGGGTTATAAAGTGACCGTTATTGAAATTGCAAATGAACCCCGAACTGCCGGTGCCGCCATTGATTTACGTGGTGATACCGTTGAGATCGCTAAGCGTATGGGAATTTACGAGCAATTAAAATCAGAGCGATTGCACGTGGACCTGATCGAATTTAAGAATGCCGACGATGTTACCGAGGGCTCGGTCCTTCTCAATGAAGAAAACTCAGAAGATACTGACGATGGGATAGAAATTGAACGTGATAAATTTCTGGGGATTATATTTGAAAGGCTGAAAAATGATGTTGAATTTATTTTCAATAACAGCATTACATCGTTAAAAGAGACCGAGGATAATATACAAGTTAAATTTAAAATTGGTCCGCAACGCTCATTTGATCTGGTTTTTGGCTGTGACGGCATACATTCCGTTGTAAGGAAAATCTGGTTTGGTCATGAGGCTGAATACTCATATTTCCTGGAAGCTTACTTTTCTATCACGATTGTTAACAAATTGCTGATCAAACAAAAAACGATGCAAATGTTCAATGTGCCTGACAAGGCTATTACACTGAATGCATATAACGGTAAGACTGACATCATTTTTTGTTTCTACTCAGAAAAAGAAATTCCCTACGATTACCGTGATACTGAACAACAAAGAAAAATTATTTTGGAACAATTTGCCGGACAAAACTGGCGAACCTCTGAACTCCTGAAAGAAGTTCAGGATTCGAAAACTTTTTATTTCGATAAATTCTGTCAGATCAAAATGCCATCGTGGACCAAAGGTCGGGTAGCGTTGGTGGGCGATGCCGGTTATTGCGCTTCGCCTGCTGCGGGAATGGGTGCATCATTGTCCATGAATGGGGCGGCGGCGTTGGCTGATGCTTTGGAAAAACACAACGGAAATTTTAACTTGGCGTTTCAGGATTACAACAAAAATTTACGTCCGTTTATTGAAGAAGTTCAGGCCACAGCCGAATTAAATGTGAGAGAAAATTTTATTCCGAGAACCGAAGAAGCTATCCGGAAAAGAAACACAGAAGGTTTTAGAATTTTTTTTTCAGATCGTCATGAATCGCTTTCGTATTGGCGTAAAATATTAAGAGCATCACACCGGAAGGATGGAGTGGGATCGGACAGATGAAAAAGGTTTAGTGAGAATTTGGGGATTCCAGTCTAATTTAAAAGCTAAGGCTTGCCGGATGAAACACTTATTGACAATAACTTCGCTTGTGAAACTTTTTGCAGGCTGTGATTCTAAAACTAAAAAATAAAGAATAAAGAATATGGACGAGCAAAAAGATCAAACAGGAAACCCGGCTTTACCTGGTGATACAACACCAAAGGTGACAGGAATCGGTGGTATTTTCTTTTCTTCCGACAATCCGAAAGAGATGAAAGAGTGGTACACCAAAAATTTGGGGCTTGAAATCAATGATTGGGGTTCGTCGAGTTTTGAATCCAGAAGTCTTAATAATCCTGATGAAGTAAATTCGCTTCAATGGACGCCTTTCAAAAAGGGCGATGAATATTTTTCGCCATCCAAAAAGGAATTTATGATTAATTACCAGATTCAGAATATTGAGGGACTTGTTGATAAATTAAAAGAAAACGGAGTGACCATACTCGACAGCATCGCGACTTACGACTTCGGAAAATTTGTACATATTATGGATAACGAAGGCAACAAGATTGAACTGTGGGAACCTTCGCGGTAAAATGCCCGGAGCGATTTGATTTTGTCGTGTTTATACAAGCCTGACACAACTGTATTCCTGAATTTTGCATCGTCAACAAACAATGCAAAATCATGTTACTTAAAAATAAAAAAGTTGCCATCATCGGCGCAGGACCCGTAGGGCTGACAATGGCCACACTATTGCAACAAAAAGGAGTGGATGTTACTGTTTACGAACGAGACCAAGACGCATTCACAAGAATATCGGGTGGCACCCTTGACCTGCATAAAGGTTCGGGGCAGGACGCTATGAAAAAAGCGGGGCTGTTGCAGCGATATTATGAAATGGCAGCACCCATGGGAAGAACGGTGGCTGACCAGCAGGGCAAAGTATTGTTTTCTAAAAAGCCTAGCCAGGAAGATCAGTATGATAATCCGGAGATCAACCGGAATGATTTAAGGAAAATACTACTGAACAGCTTAACCGGGGATACGGTTGTTTGGGATAGAAAACTTACAGGACTTCAAACCCATGATGGAAAATGGCTGTTGCATTTTGAAAATGATTTAAATGCAACCGCAGATATTGTCATTGGAGCCAACGGAGGCATGTCTCAGGTAAGAAAAGTAGTGACGGATGCTAAAATCCGGTACACCGGAACGCTGATCTTACAGGGTGAAGTATTGGAGCCGGAGACTAAATGTTCGGATTTCTACGGGTTATGCGGCGACGATATACTAATGACCTCTGGCGATGGCAGTTTATTGGTTGCAAACCCCAGCAATGGCGGGATGTTAACTTATAACGTAATTTTTAAAAAGCCGGAGGGGTGGGGTCAGGAAAATGGATTTAAACCTCAGGATACGCAGAGCCTCATTACATTCTTGTTAAACAGGTTTTCAGATTGGGATGAGTCGTTCAAACAGCTATTCCGCTCAACATCATCTTTTCTTATCTGGCCAACCCGGGAAATTCCGTTAGATCAACCCTGGAAGATCAACCGCCCCTTACCTGTAACGCTCATTGGCGATGCTGCACATATTATGCCACCTTTTGCAGGGCAGGGTGTGAATACCGGGCTGAGGGATGCCCTGATTTTATCGGACAACCTGACTAATGGAAAATTTGAAACCATAACATCTGCGATAAAGGACTATGAAGACAAAATGCTTGTCTATGCGTCAGAAGCTCAACTTGCGACAAGGAAGAACGAAATAGAAATGTGTAAGCCGGGTTTTTCTTTCCTTAGGTTTTATCAATAAGTTAAGCGATGGTTTATAACTTTTTGACCCCAATCTGTTGGTGGCTTAAACAGACCATTCCGTCGGAGCTTTTCCAAATTTTTTCTTAAAAGCGTGCGAAAAATGTGAGAGGCTTTCAAATCCCAGGTCGAGGTAAATGGCAGATGGTTTCCTGTTCTTGCTTTCTATGAGGTGCCGCGCCTCCGTAAGTCTTCTTTCCTGTAACCAATGACGGGGAGCCATTCCGAATATTTTTTGGAAGTCACGTTTAAATCCGGCCAGGCTTCTCCCGGTAAGAATGGCGAATTTTTCGACGGGAACGTTGTAATGGAAATTGCTGAGCATAAATTTTTCCAGATCCATTTTGTAGGGTTCTGAAAAGTCGAATAAAAACTCTTCCAGCCCAGGCATGGAGTAAAGGAGGAGAAGTACCGCCTCCTTTACTTTCAGCATGCCCAGCGAATGGGTGATTTTTTCCTCCGGATTACGGATATAAGGAATCACGGACTGAAAGAAAGCACGCAAAAACTCGTTTGGAGGAATAATAATGTTGGATGGACCCATATATTTTTGACCCATCTCAATTTGCTCTTCCAGAACAATCTGTCTGAGCAGATCTTCTTTCAGACGGATAACAATGGTTTGATATTCATTGTCTTCCAGAGGGATCTTGGTGATTTCTGCCAGTTGGTTTTTTTGTATCAATAACATCTGACCGCGTTCCATAGAAATCTTCTCGCTCGCAGTTTCCATCGAAAAGCGCCCTGAAACCTGCAATACAAGGGTGTTGTGTTCCAGAAATGCCACTTTCTCTTTTCTCATTTTTGAGAGGTAAGAAAAGAAAATCACTCCCGGGATTATTTCAGCTGGATTCGTCATAAAGTAAAGATATCAAAAAGAAGAACTTATGCGAAGCACTAGCGTTGAAGATAGGTGCCGCCAAGAATCGCGCCTTGTGCAAAATGTTTGTCGAGGGTACTCAGCTCATCAGCAGTGAATTGGTGCTGCATCGCCGCTGTATTTTCCGGAAGGCGTGATCTTTTGCTCATGCTGACCAGTGGCATAACATGGTCGCCTTGCGCATTTACCCAGGCAATCGCCAGTTGTGTCGGTGTATATCCTTTTGCTGTCGCCATTTGTTTTAACACATCGACTTTTTCAAGATTCTTTATCAGATTATCTCCCTGAAAGCGCGAGAAGTGATTATGGTAGTCGCCAGCCGGAAGCGGGGCTTTCATCTCGCCGGTGAGTAATCCTTCGGCAGTATTGGCAAATGCCACAACGCCTATACCCAGCTCTTTGGCCGTAGGAAGCAGGTCGTTTTCTATCTGGCGATCGGCCAATGAATAACCGATTTCCAGTGCAGTGACCGGATAAACGTCGTTCGCCTTGCGTAGTTGGTCTGCTGTTATTTCAGAAACTCCCAGATGCCGGACCTTTCCTTCTTTGATCAAATCGGCAATCGTTCCGATCACATCTTCCACCGGAACACTGTTATCGAGTCTGCACGGCTGATAAAGATCAATGGTGTCAATGCCCAGGCGCACCAGAGAATAATTGATGAAGTTTTTGATAGCTATGGGCCTCAGGTCTAGTCCGATCCATTGATTGTTGTAAAAAATGGCCCCGAATTTAACACTGATGAAAGCATCGTCACGCCTGCCTTTAATGGCTTTCCCTACCAGCAGCTCGTTGTGACCGCTGCCATAAAAATCTCCTGTATTCAGAAAATTGATACCGTTGTCCAGCGCCGCCTGAATGGTGGCAATACTTTCATTTTCGTCATTTACCGGGCCACCCCATATCGGCGACATGCGCATACACCCCAACCCGAGTTTGGAAACGAGTGGTCCATTTTTTCCAAGATTTATTTTTGTGATCGTTGTCATCGCTTTAAGTTTTTGTGATTTAACGATACAAAGATGGCTGATGTTCTTCTTCCTGAATTTCCTGTACGGCTCAAATAACTTGTCTGTACGGCTCGGCTTTGTGCTTACAGTTTGATAAGAGTACTAATCGGTTGGCAGCTGTGTTTGGTTTGGCAGTTCATCAAACATTTCTACCATTATTTTTAGTCCGTCTGGCGAGTATGTCCAATTTATGAAATCGGCTGTTACTTTCCCTTCTTCGACAAATCGTGCAAACATTTCTTTTTCATAATGGGTTATTGCTGATTTTAAATCTGCAAATTTTCCACCGGTCAGGCTTTCACTTAATTCCAGGGCATCAAGCATTGCCATATTTACGCCCTCTCCATTGGGAGGCAATAAGTGTGCGGCATCACCAAGCAATGTGATAGTAGGCCGGGCCTCCCAATATTGGTCTTGTGGCATCGCGTATAAGGGCCTTGGAATAAAATGAGTGTTTTCGTGTTCAAACATTTCAAGCCAAATGTTATCCCAGTTGGCATACTCTTTTTTAAACCATTCCGAAACTTGTTTACTATTCTTAAAGTCAATCCCGCTTTCTTTCGCCCAATTAACATCTGCTTTCCAGCTGATATAAAAATCCAGACTATCATCTCCTTTGGCACTTAAAAATATTGCTTTTGAATCACCCATAGCAGAGATTTTTCCACCCTTCAGCAGGTTGTGAAGTTTTGGGGTATTTTTTTCGGAATCAGGAATATTGCCTACCAAATAGGTCGCGCCTGAATAAAGCGGTTTGATTGGCGTAACGACCGGGCGGATTTTGGAATTAGCTCCATCTGCTCCGATTACAATATCGGCAGCAGCGGTATTGCCGTTTTCAAAAATGATCTTCCAGGTGTTGTCAATGTTCTCAAGGGAAACAATATGGCTGTTCCAAATAACGGTGCCCGGTTGCAGCGAATCCAGTAAAATATCTCTTAATGGTCCACGATCAATTTCGGGGCGGAACCATTCGTCGCCAAAGTTGCCGGTTGATTCTTTGCTATGATCGTCATAGAAAATGGTTGCATTTTTATCGACAACACGGTACCGGTCGTTCCCTGGTCTGTAATTCGCTTTGAAGGCATCCATCAAACCTGCTGCCTCAAGTGCCTTTAATCCCGATTCAAAATGCAAGTCAAGTGTTGCACCCTGCACTCTTACATTTCTGTCTTCATCTCTTTCATACACTTTTACATTGGCTCCACTGATTTGTAAAAGCCGGGCAAGTGTCAGTCCGCCCGGTCCGCCACCAATAATCGCTATGTTTTTATCTTCCAGTAACATATCTCTTGTTTTTATACCTGCAAAATTATGGCTACATTTATAATTAAAATAGCTGCAACTATTAATAAAATAGTCGTAAATGAAAATATCTGCGATTGGCCCGGGTATTATGGCAGATTTTACGAAGGCCATAGGTGCAACGATCCAGGGGCGCTTTATTCATATACCGGAAAGCAAAGGGGCGGGTTATATCACCGGGTTTAACTGGGGAAATGATATGCGTATGATGATCCGCAATTATTATCTGAAAGAAGATGTTTTTGTGGAATGGACCAATGAGTCGATGGAAAAACAGGAACATATTGCCTTTCTTTTGAGCGGTATTTTTCCTTCTCTGACAAAGCCCGATGAACAATTATTACCCGAGCAGGCGAATGTGCTGATTTGCAGGCAGCTAGTTTCCTCTATTATTACAATGCCTTCCAATACGGTTTTTGGAAGTGTTACCATTGGCGCGTCACGACAATATTTGCAACAGCTCTTCGGACATATAGATCACCCGGTGGTGGCAAGCGTTTTAGAAGCTGAGGATAATTTTATACTTGAAACCGGTATTTCTTCCCAGATAATTAATATTGCCAGTGAAATGCTGCATCAGTCTGTTCCTGAAAGTATAGAAAGCCATTATTACAAATTGAAATGTGAAGAGCTGCTTTGCCATACGTTTGCTTTGCTGATGCAGCGGGACGCCGTGCCCCTGAGTAAGATGCACATGGACGATATCAAGGCCATTTATGCGATTAAGCTCCGTTTGCAGTCGCATTTGAATGAGGCACCCGATATTGCTTCACTGGCGAAGGAAGCCGGCATGAGCGAACCTAAAATGCGGAAACTGTTTAAGCAAACTTTCGGCAAAGGTGTTTTTGAATATTACCAGTCAATGCGGATGCAGGAAGCAGCGCGATTACTGAGGGAAAAACGATTGACCGTTTCGGAAGTTGGCTATCAGCTCGGATTTACCAATCTGAGTCATTTTTCGAGAGTTTTTGAACAGCATCTGGGCATGAAGCCAAAGAAGTATTCAGCAACGTAGCTGAGACTTATTGATCAACATTGTTTAATTTATAGTGAATTACGGTTACGCCGCATTCGTATGGCGTAGCACTGATCAAAGAAAGTTTTTGTCGCTTGTCGAGCAGGTCAAAAATTCTCATTCCTTTATTGATCATCACGGGATTAACAAAGAAGAAGAATTCGTCAATGTGCCCGCCGGCAATGAGGGAAGACACGAAACCGGCACCTCCGTAAACTAAAATATCCCTGCCGTTTTGATTTTTCAGTGCTGCGATTTCGTCTGCCAGAGTTCCTTTTGCAAGCGAGGTATTTTTGCCGAATGGCTTGTCCAGTGTCCTGGAAAAAATAATTTTCGGAATATTGACCATTTTCTGAGCGAAAGTGATTTTCGTGCTGTCGGATGCAAATTCTTCAAAATGAGGTATGAAGGCTTCTGCCATTTTTCGGCCAAGCAGAAGGGTATCTGAATTGTCGGGCAATTCGTTGATGAGCTGCCAAAGTTTTTCATCTGAGGCCCTTACAACCCAGTCTTCTTCACCATTTGGTCCCGCAACATATCCGTCGATAGATATTTGCACTTGTAATTTTAGCTTTCTCATGGTTGGATTATGCAGAACGTTTGAGCGAAGAACTGGTTAAAGAGTATCCATATCAATGTCAAATCGACCCTCTGTGATTCGTGTAATCTCTTTGTTTACAATAAATTGAGCGTCAAACTCGAAGGTTCCTGACACGATACGATTGATGGTATCCAGGCGTGTGATTACTACTTTGCCCGGGTTTGCCTCCATCGAGTTAAAGAGCCTGAACTGGTTATCATAGTAAATGCCGAAGGGTTCATTGTACCGGTTTGTCAGGATGTTGGATCCGATTTTGCCTGCTGGCAAAGACAACTGAACGCGGTCTTTTGTGTTTGCATTGGTATGAATGAACAGATAAAAAGTGTTTGTGCTTAATTGCCTGAATTCTACCTCTATTGGTTTGGCTGATGGCCCCTGTTCATTAGTAACGCCATTCGCAATCCAAACTTTGCCATTGATTTTGCAACCGAATGTATTGCGACCTTCTGTCGTCGGAGCTGGCAGCGCGTCTTCTTTGGATTTGCAGCTATTTGCGATCAACAATCCCCATGCAACAACGAGCACTGATTTGAGGAAATATTTCATACAACATAAGGTTATCGCTTAAAAATCAGTACAGAAATGGTATTTGGAAAAAGTAAAAAAGCAATTTTAAAGAAAATTAAGAACTGACTCGAAGAGTCCGAAAGGCAATGAGCATCCGTTATCGTTGTTCACAGGGGAAGCTTAATTTGGAAAGCGCTCTAACTTAAAAGCTAGATAGGTGTAAAAGTTACTGTGGGGAAATTATAGGAGCTGATTTGATTTGAAAGTTTCCAGGCAATTTTATGTGTGATTAGGTTTACGGACGGCACTATTCAAGTTATATATAAACGATTATGCAGGGTTTCTCCAAAAGTAATTGATTTAAATCAGGCTTTTACAAATATTTTTTGAAGTAGCCGGCATTGGACTTGTAGCCAAGCGCTTCATAGAAGCTTTTCGCTCCGTAAGTTGCCAGGGAAACAATTACACAGCCTTTTTCTTTACTGGTCTTTTCAAACACGGTCATTAAAGCCGCTCCGATTTTCATTGCTCTGTGGTTAACATCCACTACAATTTCGTCGACATATGCTACCAACCCGCAGGCATAAATGGTGTCGTGGAAATAGCCAGATACGTAACCCACAACGACTTCATTTTTTACAGCAACAACCAGGCAGTGGCGGTCATTATCAATAAATTTAGAGAAGTTGCTTGTTAGATATGATTCTGATACATTTATCGTGTCGCTGAGTTGATTCGCCAGCTGCAAAATTGAGAGGAGATCATCCTGCGTGGCTTGACGAACAAGAACAGATTGGTCCATAAGTTGTTAGATAGTGTATAACCACTTGATTATGTACAGGTGGACTGATAATTTACAATTTAATAAATATCATAATATTTGTGTGTGTTGTATCAGTCGAAAATCATACATTAATTTGGTACAACAACAGGCTCAGCAGCATGAAGCAACATCCTCATCGCATTACTTTTGATGACGAGCGCGTCCTGGTATTTCACGAACTCTTCATCAGAGGAAAATATAAAATCAATTTCTCCTTTAAAAGCGGTAGAAAATAATGTCGAGGGATTGCCGAAAGGGAAAATGGTGCCGGGAGTATACAGGCTTTCGATTGTAAATGTGGAATATGCTTCTTTCAAGGTCACCCTACCCATGTTGGAAAGTGTAAAATCATGTGTCCCGCGGTCAGCTTTGGCATATTTTGTCATTTGCGGCAGGGACGACAAAAGCGACTCGCTGTACATCAGTACTTTGTTTATTTCCATCTTCTCCATTTTCGTCAATAGCTCTTCTTTAAACTGGCGTGCCTGCATCCGGAAATCTATTGATTTGTCGTTTTTGAGATCCAATCCAATCATAGCGGGAAACGCAAATGTCATATCATTTTTGATATCAGGAATGAACTTTCGCATGTCTACCGCGCAGTAAAGCCTGGAATGGGTTTTGATTGTTTCCACACTTTGGTAGGCTTTCAGAAATGCAACGCACAGCGCCGAGTGAATGGTGCTGCCTTCGGATTTGCATTTTTCGAGAAGGGCGGCGGACTCTTCCTTGTTTAATTTCCAGTGTATCAGGTATGGGTTTTCTCTTTTTACCTCCTTTTTCAAGGAAACTACCATCAAGGCCAGTCTGGCCAAACGGGCGATAACCGCTGCCGTTAATCTATTGATCTTATTGTTTTTTATAGTGTCCGGAATAAAATCTGAAATGGAGGAGAATGTGTCATAAGTGCCAATTTCTATATCAGGCTGTTCCAGTAAGCGAAGCGTTTCATCAATAATGTTCAACACGGTTTTTCCATCACAAATACAGTGATGACCAACAAAAATGAGATCAGAAACATGATCGGATTTTAACCAGACAAGCCTGACCAACGGGCCATTTTTACAGTCGAAGGCTGTCAGGCATTCGTTTGTATATTCTTTTTTCCAGTCTTCATCGTTGCCTCTGGGCAGTACGCGAACAGGGATTTTACGGATAAGCTTTTGCGTTACGAAATAGGGGATATTTGTTTCGTCTTCCAGAACATTCGTTTTAAGCATGGGATGTCTGTCCTGAACCTTGGCTAGCGCATGGTGTAAATTTTCTTCACTGATATTTCCCAGTATTTTAACCCCGGCGACCACGTTTACAGGCACGCGCCCACCAGCGTACATGGTTCCCTCAATAAAGGTTAGGCTCCGTCTCACTTTTGAATATTTTGCTATTAATTTGTATTATAAGTGAAAAATTTTGGCTTCTACTTGTTAATTTGGATGTCTGACAGATATTTACCCGGCTTTGGAATGTATCAATTGCCGTAACGGCTGACTCTGTACGGTTTTAATTCCTGAGATCAGGCAACACATGTATTTTGTCCTGATCGCCCCGCCCGAAAGTCCATTTTACCCCCTGATTAAATGATGTTTAGATAATAAATTTGATGGAACGATTTCATAATCAAAAACATATCTAAAATGACAGCGTCAGATTTTACAACAACTATTCTGGTAGACAAAAGCCCAAAGGAGGTATTTAATGCCATCAATCATGTTAGCGGGTGGTGGTCGGAAGAAATTGAGGGCGGTACTACCCAACTCAACGACGAGTTTATTTATCATTACGAAGATGTTCATAAGTGCCGGATGAGGCTGATAGAAGTCATACCTGATAAGAAAGTCGTTTGGTATGTGGTGGAGAACTATTTTAGTTTCACAAAAGATAAAAGTGAATGGCAGGATACAAAAATCATTTTTGAGATTTCTGAGAAAGATAACAAAACGCAAGTCAGCTTTACCCACAAGGGTTTGGTTCCGGAATATGAGTGCTTCGAGATCTGCCAAAATTCATGGACCCAATACCTGCATCAAAGCTTGTTTAACCTGATCACGACTGGCATAGGTCAGCCAAACGGGACGGGCAAGCCAACAACCGCAAATGAGGAAAGGCTTGGATCTGCTCACAGATAGTTATGGGGATATAGGTTTGAAACTATATTTCTAATTGCGATATTTTAAACTTTTAACATTTTGAATTACAGCTTGTTGGGTTGCGCGTGTCGTAATTAAGTTAAACAATTGATCTTTCATACAACCATTTTTACATTTTATGCCTCCTTAGTGCACCCTGTTATTTTATAACAGGGGCAAAAGTGTTTGTATGACATACTGATCTAAACGAAAATGAGACCTTTAATAATGGGCGGATTTAATGAAATATAGAAAGTGTCTGATTTTAGTATTGTCATTAATGCCGCTGCTGATCAACGGGCAGGATACAACAGGAATTGTTTTTTCTCAGGAATTGGACACGCTTGTTAAACAGCGTTTTATTGATCGTTACGAAAATGTTTTTATGACCAAAGTGCCAACCAGGCATATGTTTAAAATAGGATTTTCGCAATATAGCCAAGCCCGTGTTTTTCCATTAAAGGAAGATCATATCTGGAATAATTCATCTCTTCAGCTTGGATATGAATTCAAGTTTTTACCGGCATTTTCAATTGCCCTTTCCGGGCATATGCCTTTTTATGGTACTGATGTTCCCATAAGATATGCCTGGCAAAATACGGTTATGGATGCACAGCTCAGATGGTTCTTCAATATGGTTAATAGAGTCAGGTCCGGAAGGGGTGCCAGTAATTTTAGCGGAAACTATTTGGCAATGAACTATACTTTACCAGGCACCTTGGATTTTACGCCCACCATTGGGTTGAAGCTGGGGTTTCGGCAGCGTTTTCTCAATGCCGGGTTCATGGATTTTTCTATTGCATTGCAGCAGGAAACGCCATTGTTTCATTACGGTTTGCTGTATAACTGGTCGTTTTCCTCCCAGGTAAGTTTTGGACTGGCGTTTGGCGACTGGAAAAAGTCGGGCAGGATACCGCTCTGTGATTTATTGCTTTGTGATGAATATCTCACGGATCAATGGAAAATAAAACTGCCAGAGTTGACCATTGGCGTTTATTTATCCAGGATTAAATTGGGAATGGCTTACGAAAGAAAAATAAAATCATCACCATTTTCACTCAATGTTCAATTTGATGTCGGATTAAATAACGGGTATAATTATATGAGATTTGAACATCGTAAGCCCGGTGGCTTTAACGGCAAGTATCGTAATGCACGTTCCAGAGAAATAAACGCGGCCTTTTCCATCCAGCCAAGATATTATTTCCTCCAAAAGAGGCAACAGTTAAGAGGAAAGGCCGGCAACGGATTCTCAGGAATATACACGGGGGTAAATACTGAATATAACCTATATCTTGGTAAACATAATTATCTCCAAAGTCGGGAGATGTTCAAAATGAATGATCATATTTTTAGAGCCGGACCGCTTTTGGGTTTTCAGCAAAGATTGTTCAGTCATGGATATGTGGATTTTAATACTTCCTATAATTTTCAGGGGTATGCAAATTCTACTGAAACGTCTTTTAAGATTAAAGGAAACCTTACGATCGGGTTTGCGTTTTGACATACTAATATTTGATCAGGAAGGACAATTAAAAAGCCGCCAACACCGATGTTTGTCGATGTTGGCGGCCAACTAATAAGTACGCTTCTTAACGATTATGCAAAAAAGCCAGGTTTCTGCAAATAGCCAGGCTGCCAGCTTGAATCTCTGCGGCGTAAAGCGCGGGAGATGGTAAGCACCTCATTCAGACGGTTACGTTGGTCGCTGATTGGATCCTGGCTGTGGAAATATTGTCCGATAATTTCCCACTCAAATAAATCTGTTTTGGCATCATAAATCCCTACGGGAATACGATTGCCGTCGGTCATCAGGATACCTAACGCAGATTGCGCTTCTGCCTGAGAAGAACAGCCAACGTGGTGATATTGTCCATTGATCGTGTACAAAACCGAATAGCGATTCTCTGATACTTCCTGATTTTTATTTTTTGACAGCTTTGGCGCATTTGTATCTGATGTACTTTTTCCAAAAGGTAATGCACGTCGTGATAAAGCCGTTAATGCATCTGAATACTTGTCAGCATATGCTGAAACAAAATGCTGGAAAGAGCTTCTGAGGTCCGCTAACGGACTTGTATATTTTTGTATTTGTGCCATAATTTTTTCTGTTTGATGAATAAGTATTTTCAGAAAATGAAGGAATTTGTTGTTTCAGGGGCCGGTGATTGTTGGTTGAGTTAAATTGTTATAGTACAATTATGTCTCGTATTCGTCGGGTTGATCTGTTCCTGTTTTTTGTTATTTTCTGATAATGTTCTTATTGGTTTTATTCTTTAAATAGTTATGTTAGTTCGGTAAATTTTAAATTTTAATTTAGGTTATGTAGTTACCTCTTTATTTATAAACGTCGATTGTATTTCAATAGTTTAGTTAATTATTAAAAAATATTAAAAATCTTTAAATCCTTAGTGTTGTTATTTAAATAGTACTATTTATGGTCAAATTTTGTGCTATTTTTAATTCGGCTTATTGGTGAAAATGTAAATGTGATTAGCCATTACGATGAGTAGGGTATAATGAAATAGTCATATAGTAATATTCCCGGGCAGACAAAGATGACCAGCCTGGTGTCGCCTTTGTCTGCCCGGGAACTTGTCTGTGCAGCGTGTAAAATGATGTGATGTTCTCTGTCTTGTAGGTATTACTTCGTCAAACCAGTTGCATAAAATTCCAGCACTTTTTTTCGGACGGTATACTCGTATTTTGTTTGGACCAGGCTTGCTTTTACACGATCAAGATTTGTTTTCGCCATCGTATATTCTAGTAGGTCTGTAACCCCGTTTGCCAGTTTTACTTCTGAAACATGTAAAGCCTTGTCGAGCACGTATACCTGTTTTTCGAGTGTTTTATATCTTTCGGCAGCGTTTTGCAGGGTAACAAATGCCTGTTCGGTCTGTTGTCTCAGTTGCTGCTCAATCTGCAATTGCTGATTTGAAACCATCATTTTTTGAATTTTGGCCTCCTGGATTTTATACGAAGATTGCGTCGCGTTAAAAATCGGGATTCTGACAGAAAGGTTAACCGAAAATGCCCTGTTAAGTCCCAGTTGATTAAAGTATCCGATATTGCGTTGTTCTACCGACTGGCTTACCGACGTCGCCTGATACGTTTTTCCATCCACATTTACGAAGGCATTAATTGGTGTTTCTGTAAAACTGTCGCTGATAAAGGCTCTTTTGGCAGCCGAAGAAAAAGCGGTTCCGAAAGAACTGCTCAGGGACAATGTCGGATGCTTTAATCCTCTGGCGATATCCAGTCCTTTCTCGGCAGACTGCATACGGATTTTTATCGCTTTTACTTCCGGCAACAATGTCAATGAAGTCTGATAAATGTCCTGCCAGGTTCCGTCGGTTAAGGTTACAGTATTCACTTCCATGGGATCCAACTGATATTCTGCCTGATCAATTCGTCGGTTCAATAACTGGCTTAACGTCATGCGGGCGATCTTGATATCATTTTTGGCATTGGTGATCTGAATTTCGTCGTTCGCCAGTTGGGCCTGCAAATTGTACAAAGCAGATTCGGGAACAACCAGCAGTTTCACCTGTTTTGTTATTCTGTCCAATTGCAGCTGGGTTGATTCAGCCTGTTTCAACGCAACATTGAGCAATTCCTGCGACATGAGCACCTGCATGTAAGCCTGCAGGGTATTCAGAGTAATGTTATTTTTCGAAGATTGCACATCCAGCTGGCTCGCCGACAAATTAAGCGCGGCCTGCTCCTGCGTATTCTTGCGTTGATACCCATTGAAGATCAGCCAGTCGGCGCGGATACCGAGGCTGTTGGTCCCGATCTGATTGTTGGTGATCGAGTTGGTATAAGGGTCAATACTTCTTCCCAGAGAATAACCGGGGTTGAAAACCCCCGTTACGGCAGGCAAAAGGTCGCGTTTGCTTTGTTGATGTGCATTGATCGTGGATTGCAGGCCCAATTCAGACTCTTTGATTTTAAGGTTTTGCGCAATCGCTATTTCAATACATTCCGACAAAGACAATTCGTCCTGCGCTACGGCCGGGCCAGCTAGCAAAACCGCCAGCATGGCCCGGAATATTGTTTTATTTTTAGAAAGAAGCATGGCCGGAAACGTTGTTGGTGATGGATGAATCAAGGGGCATCGTTGTGCCGTTTGCACTTACCTGCATCAAACTGGCAGGATCCAGAGGATCTGGCTGAGGGCTCACCAGATATTGCGAGGCCCACAACCGGTAGTAGGCATTGTGATTCGCCAGCAGTGTTTGGTGATTGCCTTCCTCAATCAGTTTTCCCTCTTCGATCACCATAATTTTATCAGCGTTCATGATCGTACTCAGTCTGTGCGCAATGATGATAATGGTTTTTCCGGCGTTTCGCAGCTTTTCGATGGTATGCTGCACGGCTCTTTCTGAGAGTGAATCGAGCGAAGAAGTGGCTTCGTCAAGAATAATAATTTGCGGGTTTCTGTACAGCGCACGGGCTATGGCCAGCCTCTGCTTCTGACCGCCAGACAAACTTGCTCCGTTTTCACCCAGATACGTGTGAAATCCGTTAGGCAGTTTTTCTATAAATTCGGCGATACCGAGCAAATGGCATATTCCTACCACACGCTGCATATCAGGCTGATATTCTCCAACGGCTATGTTATCAATAACATTTCCTGCAAACAGATCAACCTGTTGCGGCACCACACTTACCAGCTGCCGCAGGCTTTCATTGCTGATGTGTTTGATATCATAGTCTCCGATGTGAATGGATCCGTTTTGCAGCGGATACATATTTTGCAGTAAGGACAGGAGCGTAGATTTTCCCGATCCGCTTTCCCCGACGACCGCGGTCACCTTTCCCTTGGGAATGGTCAGGCTGAGATTTTCAAAAACCTGTACCCTTGAACCGTAGCGGAACGACATCTGGCGAAAGGTTATATCGCCGATCATCTGCGGTGTCAGTTCAATTTTATTTTCAGTGGCCTCCCGTTCAAGATCCATGATTTCAAAAAGGCGGTCAGCGGCGATTAATGCATCCTGGATCACTTTGTTGGCTCCGATCAGGTTGCTGGCTGGTGTGGTGAAATAGCCTATGAGCGCATAAAACGATAACAATTCACCCGGCGTTAAGGTATTGTCCAAAACGAAACCTGAGCCTACCCAAAGTAAAATAATTGTGAAGAGCCTTGAAATAAGTTCAGATCCGTTACTTGCCCAGATGGACACTGAAGCCGACGTGAAAATACTTTTTAGCACTTTTACAAACCGTGTCTCGGTTTTCACGTTCGCAAACGATTCAAGGCCAAATCTTTTGATCGTTCCCATGGCATTAAGTGATTCCACCAGTTGGGATTCAAGATCGGCCGAATTCTCCATGAGTGTTCGTTGCCCTGTTTTATTAATCCGGTTTACGATGTAATAAATGAGGGCATAAAACGGAATAACCGCCAGCATAATCATGGCCAGTTTCCAGTCGTACGAGAACATCATACCAAAAGAAAACAGGACAATAAAAAGGTTCACCACCAGCGACAAGGCTGTATCATTGATAAAAGCACGGATTTTGACGGCGTCGTTTATACGTGAGATAATCTCGCCGACACGCATGGTGTCAAAAAATTGCTGAGGTAACCTGAGCAGGTGTTTGTAATAACCCAGAATCAATCTGGCATCTATTTGCTGACCGGTTTTCAGAGCAAATACGCTTTTCATGGATCCTATAAAAAGCTGTAATCCCAGGATCAGGACCATGCCCACACTGAGCAGATTCAGCAGGTTTCGGTTCCCTTCAACCAGAACATTGTCAACGATTTTCTGAACGTAAATGGATGTGGATAAGCCCAGTACGGTGTACATAATCGCTCCGAAAAGCGCCTGGGTCATAACCGAACGGTGAGGTTTGATCAGGTTCCAGAAGCGACTGGTTATGGATTGTTTGTTGTTTCCTGTTTCGAATTGCTCGTCCGGGAGCAAGATGACCAGAACACCGGTCCATATCTTTTTGAATTCTTCCAGCGTATGTTTTTCCAACTTCCCGACAGCGGGATCCATCACGGAAACGTGTGTTTCGGTAACGTCATAAATCACAACAAAGTGGTGGAGCACTTCTTTGATGATCACGTGGGCAATAGCGGGTTTTGGTATTTTGGACAGACTGTCAAAATTGCCTCTCACCCCTTTTGCCTGAAAACCAAGCTTTTGGGCCGCTTCAATCATTCCCAAAACATTGGTGCCTTTTTTATCCGTAGATGCCAGCTGACGTATACGGGCGATAGGCATCATCAATTTGTAATGGGCAGAAATCGATGCCAGGCAGGCAGCTCCGCAGTCGGTAACGTCGTGCTGCTTAATACATATTTTTTTATTAAACATGACTGAATTTTTTAATGATGGAAATGAGGACTTTTGGAGTTACCTGACTGCGACTTTATCTGCACTTGCAGGCATATTTTTTGGGTTTAACCAGTCGTCTGCCTTATCGTAGAGCAAGTCAAACAAGCTGCGCTCGGTTATTACAAAATGTGCGCGCAGGGTCATTCCTTTTTTCAGATAACCTTTGATGCCTTGTTTGAGCGACAAGCTGTTTTTGCTCAGCAGGCATTTAACGATAAAAAACGACTGCTGCTGGTCGGTGATGGTTATGTCATTGGAAATACTCGTGATCGTACCTTCGGCCATTCCCCACTGGTTATAGTTATAGGCATCAACCTGCATTCTGGATTTCATACCGGGGCGGAGCAGACCTATATCCTTGGGTGAAATGTAACACTCCACAAGTAAATTCGAGTCGGGAGAAATGACGCCGAGTACTTCGCCGGCCTGGACATAACTGCCGGCATATTTCCCGGTCAACTGGCCGAAACTTCCGGCCACAGGCGCCTTTATGGTAGACTGCTCCTTTTCTTTCATGAGCTGCTGTTCCTGAGCCTGAAGTTCATCCAGTGCCATGCGATACTGAGATAGTGCCGTTTGCCAGTCGCTTATCTGGCGTTCGATTAAGGAACGATACTGCGCCTGCGCGGTATTGGATGCAAATTCTTTGTCTTCCAATTCCTGTTGTGCTATGACTTTTTCAGCAAATAGCTTTTGGTTGACATCCAGTTCACGTTTTCTCTTGCGTTGGGTTTCCGCAAGTTCGGCCTGCTGGAAAATATATTGCTCGTATTGCTGACGGTATAGCGAAGATTTAAGACCGGAAATATTACGGTCTGCGGTGCGGGCAGAAACAAGTAATACGAGGTCGTTGATGTAGAGCTTTTTTTCTGTCTGTTGAGCTCTTACCAACCGAAGTTTACTATCTGTAATATCGGTTTGCAGCTGAAAAAGAGGCTGACCTGCCGTTACCGGCTGATTTTCATGGACAAACACTTTTGAAATCGTACCACCGAGCAAGGGACGAAGCTCATTACGTTCAGCCTTGGACCTTACAATACCGGAGCTTTGTACCGACACCTCCGTTCGGATAAACGGGAGGGAAACCAGTGCTGCCAGGGCTGCAAGCACGACGGCAATGTAAATGATCTGTCCTTTGACAGAAACCTGGGGAAGATAAGCCTCGGTAGTATTTTCGATTACCTCGGCGGGATGTAGTTGCTCGCTCATTGTTCCGATGTTTTGACTTGATTTTAAATTCTATGTCAAAGTTCGGATAGATAGCCTGGGGGCTCAACAACAGGGAGTTTTACTTTATAACCAAAGTGAATATGCCGTTGTTAAAGGTATGATGGCTGAAAACGGTCAGTACTTTTTTTCCGGATGACCCGTCAAAAAATTATGAGAAAGCACTGTACGCATCACCCGGGGAACTTAAATATCAGCTCGGGCAGTAAGTAAAGCATCACGAATGGCGGAAGCCATCCGTGACACTGCCCATAACCCTTGAACGGCAGCTTTCGCCAAAATCACATGCCAATAGTTACTTTATAATTTTTTCTATTTGAGCCAGTATCTCGTTGTTACGGGCAGATCTTTTCGCGGATTTTTCTTTATCGTTACGGTCGCAGATCAGCACCTTGATATTCTCAGCGATGATTTCATCCGGACCTAAAATATAGTCTGTGTTACTACCAATTTGCTCGTTGAAATTTTTGAAAGTAGCGGAGTCGACCTTTTTGTTTATAACGGATGTGTTGTTCTCCTCCGTTTTGATTGTGTAGAAGCTGTTATCCACATAGTCAAACAAAACAGAGAATATACCGATGAAACCTCTTATTCCGTCATACTTATCGTATTTGCTGGTGAGTAACATCACCACCGGCTGGGTGGTATTGTCCTTCATCGTAATGTCAATTTTGTAATTCTGATGATAAAAATCGGGATTCGTTACCCTTATTTTTTCAACCGAATCCGGAATTTCCAGAGTATCCAGCCTCGAAAATCCTATTACTTTATATAATTCTTCGCGTTTGGGCGTATTGTAGCGTGTGTAAATGTGACAGTACTCATGAACAAGCGTTTGCTCGACCTTCGCCCTTCTTGCTTTAATGGATAAAAATTCCAGTTCCTGCTTAGGGATCACAATGGCTTTTTGATTGGTGTAATAAGCATTAAATTCTTCCTTTCCGGTTGTTTTTACGAGGAACAGCGTGTCCAGCATCAGCGAGCCGGAAACGTCACGTATTTTGGCCTGTGCGTTTTCCAAAATAGAGGTGATCTTCTCAATGTCGTTTTCTCCCCAGTTTAAGCATTGCGCTTTGAGGTATTGCTTGTATTCTGTAAGGTTACTTTCTTTGGTTCCTGTTGTCAAATCTTTTTCCAGCCGCAATGAAGCATCGATGAAAGGAGACCAGTTGTGAAAAAACGGACTGTCCGATAGATAGTTATAACCGTTATCCTTGTTTAAAAAGATAATAGTCTGATGTTTCGTTTTCACCGTCAGATCATTGGATACTTCTTTTCCGGAAGCTCCCCTGAAGATGAAAAAACAACTTATTGCGGCTATAAATAATCCAAGAAGAATCAGTTTCATTTTTTTTTGTCAGTTTAATCTCCAATGTAAGATATGCCATAATCACGGGTTTGAGGCTCCGTGTTATGATTTGGCGTAAATAAAAGAGGACAGGTGACCGGATGATCGCCTGTCCTGATGTTGCGTATTAGTTGTGAGAAGAACCGAATTCGATCGCGCCCCAAAGCAATGATACGTACCATCCGCCGTCAACGTTTGCCAATTCAGCAGCGTTCAATTCAACCAGTTCCGTGTTTTTGTCGTTTACGATTTCCATTGTAGTGTTTGTTTAGAAGTTTGAAAAAAGATGTCTTTGAGAAAATAGTTGTGAGAAGAACCGAATTCGATTGCGCCCCACAGCAGAGATACGTACCATCCGCCGTCAACGTTTGCCAATTCAGCAGCGTTCAATTCAACCAGTTCCGTGTTTTTGTCGTTTACGATTTCCATTGTAGTGTTTGTTTAGAAGTTTGAAAAAAGATGTCTTTGAGAAATTAGTTGTGAGAAGAACCGAATTCGATTGCGCCCCAAAGCAGAGATACGTACCATCCGCCGTCAACGTTTGCCAATTCAGCAGCGTTCAATTCAACCAATTCCGTGTTTTTGTCGTTTACGTTTTCCATTGTAGTGTTTGTTTAGAAGTTTGAAAAAAGATGTCTTAGAGAAAATTAGTTGTGAGAAGAACCGAATTCGATTGCGCCCCAAAGCAGAGATACATACCATCCGCCGTCAACGTTTGCCAATTCAGCAGCGTTCAATTCAACCAGTTCCGTGTTTTTGTCGTTTACGATTTCCATTGTAGTGTTTGTTTAGAAGTTTGAAAAAAGATGTCTTAGAGAAATTAGTTGTGAGAAGAACCGAATTCGATTGCGCCCCAAAGCAGAGATACGTACCATCCGCCGTCAACGTTTGCCAATTCAGCAGCGTTCAATTCAACCAATTCCGTGTTTTTGTCGTTTACGTTTTCCATTGTAGTGTTTGTTTAGAAGTTTGAAAAAAGATGTCTTAGAGAAAATTAGTTGTGAGAAGAACCGAATTCGATTGCGCCCCAAAGCAGAGATACATACCATCCGCCGTCAACGTTTGCCAATTCAG
>NZ_JAMXKF010000013.1 GCF_024220585.1 Dyadobacter diqingensis | reverse complement strand
ATAAACCCAAACTCACTTTTCCAGAAATTATTCACATAAAATAAAGAGGGTGCCTCACCATAGTTTTGAGACACCCTCTTCTTGTTGTCTATATACTCCGACCTATACTTCCGCCAATAGCTTCGTAAAATCATCGAACAAGTACCGTGAATCGTGCGGACCTGGCGATGCTTCCGGGTGATACTGCACCGAGAATGCCGGATAATCCTTACGACGAATTCCTTCAATCGTTTTATCATTCAGGTTCACGTGCGTAATCTCCACGTCAGGATGGTTTTCAATTTCATCCGGATTTACAGCAAAGCCGTGGTTTTGAGAAGTCACCTCGCACAAACCTGTGATCAGGTTTTTAACAGGGTGGTTCAAGCCGCGGTGTCCGTGGTGCATTTTATACGTATTGATACCGCTTGACAATGCCAGCAACTGGTGACCAAGGCAGATACCGAACAACGGCTTGCCTGTTTTCACCATTTCACTTACTGTTTCCACAGCATAAGGCATCGCAGAAGGATCGCCCGGACCGTTCGAGATAAAGAATCCGTCAGGGTTCCAGTCCATCACTTCTTTGAAAGAAGTTTTAGCAGGGAACACTTTGCAATAACATCCGCGCTGCGTAAGGTTATTCAAAATGCTCTTTTTGATACCGTAATCCATTACTGCAATTCTCCACTTGCTGCCGGTTTCAGCACCCATAAAGTATGGGCTATCTGTCGTCACCTGCGAAGATAATTCCAGTCCGTCCATAGAAGGCACTTTATGTAATTCATCCATCAACTCTTTTTCATCCAGAATCTGAGATGAAATAATGGCATTCATAACTCCTTTTTCACGTACGTGGCGCACAATGTGTCTTGTATCTACATTGCTTACCCCTACGATCTTGGCTCTTTCGAAATACTCCTGCAAAGAGAAATCCGCAGTGCTGCGAGAGTAAATTGTTGAGAAAGTGTTACACACCATCCCTCTGATCTTAACCGAACTTGATTCTTCCTCGTCTTCCAGCTGAACACCGTAATTTCCAATATGAGAATTGGTGTTCACTATGATTTGTCCAAAATAGGAAGGGTCAGTATAAATTTCCTGATACCCCGTCATTCCGGTGTTAAAGCAGATCTCGCCACCGGTTGTGCCGTCTATCCCCAAAGCTAACCCTCTATATGCTGTTCCGTCTTCCAGCAGTAATAAAGCCTCTTTTTTTTGATTCATATATGGTTAAATCGATTTGCTATTTGTAACATTCTCACGGTTAAACCAGTTCAATTCTAACAGTGAGAAATAGGCAGCTGTTTATGTTTTAAAATTCCGCGCTGCAAAATTATATAATTTCAGTCATAAAAAAGGGTTAAACGAAAACGTTCAACCCTTTTTCAATAAACTTATTACAATATGAACGTAATCTTATTCACTGTCGCGACCTCCGATTAATTCATCTTGCAAAGTCTTTAATTCATCCCATTTACCGTCAGCAGCAAGTTGTGCTTGTGCAGGCCATGTTTCTGGGTTATGAATTGCATATTGGTTACCTGCGTTATCAAGGATTTCGCGGATAGCTTCTGATGTAGAAGATGCCAAAAGAGCAAAGGTTGTGATTCCGGCTGCGTTAAGAACATCAGCAATTTTCGGGCCGATACCTTCAATTTTAGCAAGATCATCACCTTCAGCAACCGGAGCCTCTTTGCTTGCAGCAGCTGCCACAGGCTTAGCAGTTTCTTCCGATCCTTCTTTTTTACCACCACGACGGCTACGACGAGTTTTCACAGGCTTATCTGCGTTAGCAAGAAGTAATGCGTCGTTGAAATCTACAAGCTCCATTAAAGCTACCTCAGCAGCATCACCCAAACGGTTTCCCAATTTGATGATACGAGTATAACCACCTGGACGATCTGCAATCTTGTCTGAAACAGTTCCGAAAAGTTCTTTAACTGATTCTTTGTCGTTCAAATAACCAAAAGCGATACGACGATTGTGTGTAGTATCTTCTTTTGCACGAGTCAACAAAGGCTCAACAAACTTTTTAAGTTCTTTCGCTTTTGCAAGCGTTGTTTCAATTCTCTTGTGAAGAATCAACGAGGAAGCCATATTCGAAAGCATTGCTTTTCTGTGTGAATGCGTTCTTCCCAGGTGATTTACTTTTCTTCCGTGTCTCATTTTGTTTTTGTTTAGTTGCTTCGAGCTGCGCATTGCTACGCGCTACAGAATACAGACTTATTATGGAATTTATTTTATTCTTCGTCCAAACGATATTTGGCAACATCCATTCCAAATACGAGTTGTTTGTCAGCAACAAGTTGCTCCAACTCTGTTAGCGATTTTTTACCGAAGTTACGGAACTTCATCATGTCCGAAATTTCAAGTCTCACTAGATCACCCAAAGATTTCACGTCTGCTGATTTCAAACAGTTGTATGCACGAACTGAAAGATCCAATTCAGACAATGAAGTTTTAAGCAATTTCCTCATACGCAACATTTCTTCATCAACCTGGTTATCTTCTTCAGCCTTCTGTTTCTCAAACGTCATCGTCTGATCAGAGAATAGCATAAAGTGTTGAATCAAGATATTCGCAGCTCCTTTAAGAGCATCTTCAGGGTGGATTGACCCGTCAGTCTGAATATCTATCAAAAGGCGTTCGTAATCGGTACGTTGTTCAACACGGGTGTTTTCAACGCTGTATTTTACGTTTTTAATCGGCGTATAGATCGAGTCCATTGCAATGTATCCGAAAGGCAATTCATTTGCTCTTGGCTCATCCGCAGGAACGTATCCTCTTCCTTTATCCAACAAAAGTTCCATTTCGAACTCCTTGTTGTCGTCAATGTGACAAATTACTTGATCAGGATTTAAAACTTCGAAAGCGCTGGTAAACTTGCTGATGTCACCGGCAGTAATCACCGAAACATTTTTAAGGTTAACAACAATTCTGCTTTCGTTTAAATCCGATACTTTTTTAAATCGAACCATTTTAAGGTTCAGGATGATTTCTGTTACATCCTCAACAATACCTTCAATGGACGAAAATTCATGAAGCACCCCAGGGAACTTCACGCTCGTGATGGCATAGCCTTCCAAAGATGAAAGTAGAATCCTGCGTAACGCATTACCGATTGTTACGCCATACCCTTTCTCTAAAGGCTTAAACTCAAACAACCCGTGAAAGTCGTCTGCTTTTTCCATGACGACCTTATCAGGCATTTGGAAAGCTAATATTGACATAGTCCTTGCTCCTTTTATAGTAGTAAATGATAGTTGATCACGCTACCGTTACCTTTGCGATCGCAAATATTGCCGTTTTTCGGCTACAAGCACGCTCCAAAAATGAAGCGTGCTCATAAAATTTTGAAGATTATTATTATTTCGAGTACAACTCAACGATAAGTTGCTCGTTGATATTTTCAGGAATTTGTTCGCGGTCAGGGAAAGTTACAAACTTACCTGAAAGCTCTTGTCCATTCCATTCCAACCAGTTGAAACCTTTAGAACTGTGGCCAGCCAAGCTATCCGTAACAGCTTCAAGAGATTTAGATTTTTCACGAACTGTAACAACTTGTCCAGGACGCAAAGAATACGAAGGAATATTAACTAGTTCTCCGTCAACAAGGATGTGTTTGTGAGAAACCAACTGACGAGCTGCACGTCTTGTAGGAGCAATACCTAAACGATAAACAGTGTTATCAAGACGGGCTTCGCAGAAACGAAGTAAGTTTTCACCGGTAAGACCTTCTTTTACAGACGCTTTTTCGAATAGATTACGAAACTGTCTTTCAAGAATACCGTAGATGAACTTAACTTTTTGCTTTTCCATTAACTGTAAAGCGTATTCCGATTTTTTGGAACGACGACCCTTTCCGTGTACTCCGGGAGGGTAATTTTTCTTTGCAAGTGCCTTACTTGGGCCTAAGATAGGTTCTCCGTAGCGTCTTGCAATCTTGGATTTGGGACCTGTGTAACGAGCCATTTGATACTAATTGTTTGTAAAGTTAATGATAACCATTCTGTAACCCCAGTGTCCAAATTACGAATGAAGGAATCATTGATATAAAAAATAAACTAAACTCTTCTTCTTTTCGGAGGACGACATCCGTTGTGAGGAAGTGGAGTAATATCACGGATTGTGGTTACTTCAATTCCTGCATTTTGAATCGTACGAATTGCCGACTCACGACCTGAACCAGGTCCTTTAACAAAAATTTCAGCTTTACGCATTCCAAGGTCAAACGCTACCTGAGCACAGTTTTGTGCCGCAGTCTGAGCTGCGTAAGGAGTGTTCTTCTTAGAACCACGGAATCCCATTTTACCGGCCGAAGCCCATGAGATCACCTGTCCATTGCTGTTAGTGATAGAGATAATGATGTTGTTGAAAGAAGCTCTGATGTGTACCTGACCCACCGACTCTACTACAACCACTCTCTTTTTTGCCTTGTCTTTTCTTTTATTTTGTGCCATTGCTTATGGAATAAGATGTGGCTGTTACACCACACTCATTGTTTATTTAGTAGCCTTTTTCTTGTTCGCGATTGTCTTGCGTTTACCCTTACGAGTACGAGAGTTATTCTTCGTTCTTTGTCCGCGCAATGGCAATCCTTTACGATGACGAAGGCCACGGTAACAAGCAATATCCATTAAGCGTTTGATACTCAATTGAACCTCCGACTTTAGTGCTCCCTCAACTTTATATTCGCCTGCAATCACAGAACGAATAGCCCCTGACTCTTCATCTGTCCAGTCAAGTACCTTTTTATCCAGATCCACACCTGCTTTGTCCAGAATTTTCTTCGCAGTACTGCGACCAATTCCAAAAATGTAAGTTAAGGCAATTTCGCCTCTTTTACGGTCGGGGATATCAACTCCTGAAATACGTGCCATAATTTATTAACCTTGTCTTTGTTTATACCGTGGGTTCTTCTTATTTATTACGTAGACCTTACCCTTCCGGCGTATGACTTTGCAGTCTACACTGCGTTTTTTAACTGATGCTTTAACTTTCATCTTACTTATTAGTTATTTCCTAAACCAATCTATTCAAACTCTTAGCTTATTTGTATCGATATACAATTCTAGCTTTCGATAAGTCGTATGGAGACATTTCAAGCTTTACACGGTCACCAGGTAAAATTTTAATATAGTGCATCCTCATTTTACCTGAAATGTGTGCGATAACCTCGTGCTTATTTTCCAATACTACACGAAACATTGCATTAGAGAGCGCTTCTAAAATTACTCCGTCTTGTTCAATTGATGCTTGTTTTGCCATTCGTAGCTTTTATTACTTTACTTCAACCATTAGGCTGGTATTCGCCGTGACTTGTTCTATATAATCAAAAGTGGTAAGAATTTCGGCTTTTCCTTTACGTACTACAACTGTGTGTTCAAAGTGAGCTGAGTACTTGCGGTCTGTCGTCCTGATCGTCCAACCATCTTTTTCCTGCATGACAGACTTAGTTCCTAAGTTAATCATCGGTTCGATAGCCAAAACCATCCCTTCTTTTAACCGCAATCCTTTACCTCGTTTTCCGTAGTTAGGAACCTCCGGGCTTTCATGTAGTTCTCTTCCAACGCCATGGCCTACAAGTTCGCGAACAACGGTGTAACCTCTTTCTTCACAATAATGCTGTACCGCGTAACCGATATCACCTATTCTTAATCCGTCAACTGCCTGCTCGATGCCTTTATAAAGAGACTTCTTGGTAGCAGTTAAAAGATCCATTACCTCTTTGGATACTTCACCCACAGGATAAGTGTAAGCACTGTCGCTGTGAAATCCGTTTAGCTTAACACCACAATCAATTGAAACAATGTCTCCGTCTTTTAGTTCATAGTTGCCCGGAATTCCGTGTACTACAACTTCATTAACAGACATACAAAGAGAAGCAGGGAAATTATTAAAACCTTTAAACGAGGGGATACCTCCGTAGCTTCTGATATAATCCTCAGCAATAATATCCAGTTTCTTGGTGGTGATACCTGGCTTTACCCATTGGGCAACTTCGGCATGTGCCTTACCCAAAACCTGGGCACTTTGCTTGATGAGGTTTATTTCCTCCTCTGTTTTCAAATAGATCATTTACAAATCAGATAGCAACACTTTCAGTTCTACCTTTTACACGTCCCGATTTCATAAGACCTTCATACCTACGCATCAGAAGGTAACTTTCAACCTGCTGCAACGTATCCAAAACAACACCAACCATAATCAGTAATGATGTTCCTCCGAAGAAGTGAGCGAAGTCGGTAGATACACCTGCAAGACTTGCGAACGCTGGTAGCGTAGCAACAATGGCAAGCATAATTGCACCTGGGAAAGTAATACGGTCTAATACAGAACTGATATATTCCGAAGTCTGCTGACCAGGTTTAACACCCGGGATAAAACCGCCTCCTCTTTTCATATCATCTGCAATTTGCTGCGGGTTAACCGAGATTGCAGTGTAGAAGAATGTGAAAACGATAATAAGGAAAGCAAACAACAGATTGTATTGCCACGTTGTATAGTTCGCAAAAATCGTAGCAACGTTGCTTGCAAAGTCGCTTTTTTCTGCAAAATACGAAGCGCCCAAAGAAGGAATAAACATAAGTGCCTGTGCGAAGATAATCGGCATAACACCCGCTGCATTCAGCTTCAATGGCAGGTATTGACGCTGGCCACCCATAACCCGGTTACCAACTACCTGTTTTGCATATTGTATAGGTATACGGCGTACTGCCTGCGTTAACATTACAGCACCCATAATTACAAAATACAAGGCTACAATTTCCAAAACGAAAAGCAATATCCCTCCACTTCCTCTTGAAGAAAATTCTTTAAGAATCGCACCCGGGAAACGGGATACAATACCAATCATAATCAACATTGAGATACCGTTTCCAACTCCTTTATCCGTGATACGCTCCCCAAGCCACATACAGAACATTGTTCCGGCTGCAAGAACGAAAACAGAGGATACTGAGAACAGGCTCCGAGAAACCAATAAAGCTTCATCAGGCACAGTGGTATTCAAATAAGCAGTTCCCTGAACTAATGTAACAACAATCGTTAGAACCCTTGTAATTTGATTTAACTTCTTGCGCCCTGATTCTCCTTCTTTTTGCATCTTCTGGAAATATGGCAGTGCCATTGTCAGAAGTTGGATAGCAATGGAAGCAGAAATGTAAGGCATGATACCCAAAGCAAAGATGGAGGCTTTACTAAAAGCTCCACCTAAGAAGGTATCAAGAAGACCTAATAAACCCTGAGACGAAAAATTCATCTGATCCGGTTCTACACCAGGCAAAGCTACATAAGACCCTAAACGGAATATTGTTATAAACAAAAGAGTGTTGAGAATTCTTGTTCTCAACTCCTCAATCGAAAATATATGTTTTATCGTCTCAAAAAATCGTTTCATGTTATGGGGCTTACATTATCTGTTCGATAATCAAACATACACGGTTTAGAACTGAACCAACAAGGTTACAATTTAACGGCTTTACCACCTGCTTTCTCAATTGCCTCGATTGCAGAGGAAGAAAAACCATTTGCCTGAACTTCAACAGCAGCTTTAATTTCGCCGCGGTTAAGGATCTTAACAAGGTCTTTTTTCGCGCAAAGTCCGTTTTCACGGATCAAGTCAAGTGTTACAACAGTAGCATTCGTTTTTTCAACAAGAGCCTGTATCGCATCAAGATTCAATGCTTTATACTCAACTCTGTTAATGTTGTTAAAACCGAATTTAGGCAAACGACGTTGAAGAGGCATCTGACCACCTTCAAAACCTACCTTACGGCTATAACCAGAACGAGACTGGGCTCCTTTATGTCCACGTGCAGAAGTTCCGCCTAATCCGGATCCCTGACCACGTCCGACACGTTTTCCGATCTTAACGGATCCAGCTGCCGGTTTTAATGAACTAAGATTCATACTTTTCGTATTTATTAAATTTCTTCAACTGTAACTAAGTGACTCACCTTACGGATCATACCCGCGATGGCGTCGGTATTTTCCTGCTCAACCGAACGGTTAATCTTACCTAAGCCTAGAGCCTTGATAGTTAACTTTTGTCTCTCCGGACGATCGATAACACTTTTAACTTGTGTAATACGTACTCTTGACATAATTACTCTCAGATAAAGGATAATCCCCTAAAGGATTATCCGTTGAATACTTTGTCCAATTTAACTCCACGTTGGAAAGCAACCTGATGAGGTGCTCTCATTTTCAGAAGAGCGTCAATTGTCGCTTTAATAACGTTGTGCGGATTCGAAGAACCTTTTGACTTAGCAAGTACGTCTTTGATACCGGCACTTTCAAGAACGGCGCGCATAGGACCACCTGCAAGTACTCCTGTACCAGGAGCTGCTGGCTTGATCAAAACAAACCCGCCGCTGAATTTACCTTCCATCGCATGAGGAACAGTGTTTTTCAACATAGGAATTTGAATCAAATTCTTTTTAGCATCGTCAATTCCTTTGGCAATAGCATCTGTTACTTCATTTGCTTTACCTAGTCCATGACCTACCACACCTTTTCCGTCACCCACAACCACGATGGCAGAGAAACTAAAACGACGACCGCCTTTTACTACTTTTGCAACCCGATTGATCGCTACAACGCGTTCTTTCAGATCCGATTCGTTAACCTTTGAAGGTTTTGTATTTGTAGACATAGTCTTTGCTTATTCTTAGAATTTCAGGCCACCCTCGCGAGCTCCTTCGGCCAATGCTTTAACTTTACCATGGTACAAATATCCGTTACGGTCAAATACCACCGCAAGAATACCTGCTGCCTGCGCCTTTTCGGCAATCTTCTTTCCAACCTGCAGAGCTGCCTCTACGTTAGAGCTTTCTTTTCTTTCACCAAGGTCAAGCGTCGAAGCACTTACCAGGGTTACTCCTTGAATATCATCAATGATTTGAGCATAGATGCTAGTGTTTGAACGGAAAACCGAAAGACGGGGACGTTCAGCACTACCTTTCACTTTCTTACGGATGTGATATTTAAGGCGTTGTCTTCTATCTACTTTTGAGGTAGCCATTTTAAATCTTATCTAAACTTAGTTAACAAAATCATCCTGTGGCTACGCACTATTTCTTAGCAGACTTACCAGCTTTGCGGCGAACGATTTCACCAACAAAACGAATACCCTTACCTTTATAAGGTTCTACTTTACGTAGAGACTTAATTTTAGCAGCAACAGAACCTATCAATTCCTTGTCAATTCCCTCCAAAATTACTTTTGGATTCTGACCCTTTTCGGAAGTGGTTGTAAGTTTTAGTTCCTCAGGGATCGACATAAAGATATTATGTGAATAACCCAATTGCAATTCTAAAACATTACCAACGGCACTGGCTTTGTAACCTACACCGATGATTTCCATTTCCTTCTTGTAACCTGTCTCAACACCAATTACCATGTTGTTAATTAGGGAGCGGTACAATCCGTGCAAAGCCTTGTGGCGTTTTTGTTCGCTAGGGCGCACTACTTTCAATTCAGTTCCTTCGATTTCGATTGCGATATCGGAGTCAACAGCTTGGGTAAGTGTTCCTTTTGGACCTTTAACTGATACCAGGTTGTCGTCCGATACTGAGATCGTTACTCCTGCTGGTATAGTGATTAATTTATTTCCTATTCGTGACATTTCCTGAATAACTTTAAAATATTAGTACACGAAACATAACACCTCTCCACCTACATTAAGTGTTTTGGCTTCCTTATCTGTCATAACACCTTTCGATGTAGAGATAATTACAGTTCCAAGACCACCCAAAACGCGAGGTAGTGTAGATGTCCCGGAGTACTTGCGTAACCCAGGCTTACTAACTCTCTGCAATTTAACAATTGCATTTTGTTTAGTAACAGGATTGTATTTCAAGGCTATCTTGATTACACCCTGTGGGCCGACTTCGTCAAATTTATAACTCTGGATATACCCTTTATCAAAAAGTACCTTCGTTATTTCTTTTTTTATGTTGGATGCAGGTATCTCAACAACCCTGTGCTTCGCTTTGATGGCGTTTCTGAGTCTCGTCAGATAATCTGCTATGGGATCCGTTAACATTTTTTATGCCTAGTTTAAACACTCCCTTAAAACGGGAGTGCAAAGTTAAGTAATTGAAATCAGAATTGAAAGTATTCCTACCAACTTGATTTTGTAACACCCGGAATTTTACCATCTGAGGCCATTTCCCGGAACAGAACTCTTGAGATTCCGAATTTGCGCATATATCCACGAGGTCTTCCTGTGATTTTGCAACGATTGTGCAAACGTACAGGCGATGAGTTACGGGGTAATTTATCTAGGCCAACCCAATCCTCAGCAGCTTTTAACGTTTTACGCTTTTCAGCATAACGAGCTACTAATGCTTGTCTTTTTCTTTCCCGTGCTTTTACTGATTCTTTTGCCATTGTCGGTAAATATCTTAATCTTAAGAATTATCCTTTATTGTTCGCATTTGTGAAAGGCATACCCAGTGCTTTCAACAATTCATAACTTTCTTCGTCAGAATTTGTTGATGTAACAAATGTGATATCCATACCTGTAATCTTGTTTACCTTTTCGATAGAGATTTCAGGGAAGATGATTTGTTCCTTCACACCAAAAGTATAATTTCCACGACCGTCGAAACCTTTGTCGCTGATTCCTTTGAAATCACGTACACGAGGCATCGCGATAGAAGTCAAACGGTCAAGGAATTCGTACATACGATCTCCGCGTAGTGTAACTTTTGCACCAATCGGCATGTTTTCACGCAACTTAAAGTTGGAAACCGCCTTTTTAGAAATGGTAGCAATTGCTTTCTGTCCAGTAATCAATCCTAGCTCTTCAACTCCTGTATCAACCAATTTCTTGTCAGATACAGCTGCGCCGATACCTTTGTTGATCACGATTTTTGTCAAGCGAGGTACTTGCATTACTGACTTGTACTCGAACTTTTCTTTCAGTTGGGAAACTACTTCACCAACGTACTTTTCTTTTAATCTTGGCTGTGCCATTTTTCTGAGTTAATTATGTGGATTACCGACCCACGCGCTTCGTATATAAAACTAACAGATGGTCCTGAAACCAGAAGACTTATATAAAGTCTCCTGATTTTTTAGAGAACCGCTGTAACTTTCCTTTATCGTTTGCTTTACGGCCTGTACGGGTCGCTTCGCCAGTCTTAGGATCGATAACCATCAGGTTGCTGATATGAATAGCGCCTTCACGTTTTTCGATGCTTCCCTGTGGGTTTTGTGCATTTGGTTTTACGTGTTTCGTAATCAAATTAACACCTTCCACAGTTGCTCTTGATTTCTCAATAAGCACACTTTTAATAACCCCTGTTTCACCTTTCGCATTACCAGAAATTACTTTAACAGTATCTCCTTTGCGTATGTGCAATTTAGCGGGTAGGTTTTTATTTTTGCTTTCCATTTGAGGTATTCTCTTATCGGTTCTAAAGAAATACTTTTGTTTTTATTTCTTACAACACTTCCGGTGCCAGGGAAACAATCTTCATAAATTGTTTTTCACGCAATTCACGCGCTACTGGACCGAAGATACGTGAGCCACGTGGTTCGTCGTTGTTGTTAAGTAAAACGGCTGCATTATCTTCAAAGCGAATGTATGTACCATCCTTGCGGCGTACTTCCTTTTTAGTCCGTACAACCACGGCTTTTGAAACCGTTCCTTTTTTCATGCTGCTCGAAGAAAGAGCAGATTTTACTGTTACGACGATCTTATCGCCTACTGAAGCATAGCGTTTGCCAGTTCCGCCAAGTACACGAATTACGAGTACTTCCTTCGCTCCACTGTTGTCTGCTACCGACAGTCTTGATTCTTGCTGTACCATTTGTTACTTAGCTTTTTCAAGGATTTCAATTAATCTCCAACGCTTATTCTTACTAAGCGGACGGGTTTCCATAACTTTGATAGTATCACCGATACCTACCTGGTTATTTTCGTCATGCACCATCAATTTGGTAGTTTTAGTCATAAACTTACCGTATTTCTCGTGCTTAACTTTACGTTCAACAGTGATCACACAGGATTTCTCCATTTTGTTGCTCACTACTTTACCGACTCTTTCTTTCCGTAAATTTCTTTCTGTTGCCTCCATAATTTCTTAAACTGATTTACTGTTGGTTAGATTTAGCCGACAGTTCGGTCAATAGTTTTGCAATTTCCTTACGCGAGGCGCGAATACGCAAAGGGTTTTCGATCGGTGAAATAGCGTGCGCGAATTTCAATCGTAGTAAGCGCTCTCTTTCTTGTGCGATCTGTTCTTTCAGCTGATCCTGCGACAGGTCTTGTATTTCTTTACTAGTCATTGCTTTTAATAATTAGCGTTCTTAGATACGTTCGGGGTTGGTCTATTCTTGATAATCCCGACGTACCACGAACTTTGTTTTAATTGGCAACTTTTGTGCAGCCAAACGCAATGCTTCGTTAGCAGTTTCCAGTGGAACACCGGTTGCTTCGAAGATGATTGTTCCCGGCTTGATTGGTGCTACCCAATACTCAGGAGCTCCTTTTCCTTTACCCATACGAACCTCAGCAGGTTTCTTTGTAATAGGCTTGTCAGGGAACACACGAATCCACACCTGGCCTTCACGTTTCATAGCGCGTGTAACTGAAATACGCGCTGCTTCTATCTGACGTGCTGTTAGCCAGCCTGGCTCAAGCGACTTGATTGCGAAAGATCCGAAAGCGATTTCAGCACCACGAGTGGCTAGTCCCTTTTCTGAACCTTTGTTTTTTTGTTGCTTGCGAAATTTTGTTCTTTTCGGCTGTAACATGATTCTAATCTATTTGAACCGATTTAACAAAATCGGAAAATGTCTGATTACTTCTTCTTATTTCTACTTCTCTTACGACGATCCGCTTCGCTTCCGCCGCCTTCACTTCCGCCACGGTTACCTTCGTTTCCGCCACGTCCGCCTCTTCTATCCTTGTTACGGTCGTTTCCGCCGCCTGATCCTGTTCCTCTGTCGCTTCTGTCAGCAGCAGCTGTTGCAGCACTTGGAGTCAAATCACGCTTTCCGTACAATTCGCCTTTGAAGATCCAAACTTTGATACCTATTTTACCATAGATAGTTTGTGCTTCTGAGATTGCATAGTCGATATCCGCTCTCAATGTATGTAGAGGAATACGTCCTTCTTTATACTCTTCAGTACGAGCCATTTCAGCTCCACCCAAACGTCCCGCAAGACGGATTTTGATACCTTGAGTTCCTACACGCATAGCAGAAGCGATTGATTGCTTCATTGCACGACGGTAAGAGATACGAGCCTGTAGTTGTTGTGCGATTGCTTCTCCAACTAATTTTGCATCAATCTCAGGACGTTTGATTTCGTAGATGTTAATCTGAACGTCTTTTCCTGTGATTTTTTTAAGCTCTTCTTTGATCTTGTCAACTTCACTACCACCTTTACCAATTACGATACCCGGACGAGCCGTGTGAATTGTAAGCGTGATACGTTTCAGTGTACGCTCGATAACTACTTTAGAGATTGATCCTTTTGGGATACGTGCTTTTATATAGTTACGAATTTTTTCGTCTTCAACAAGTTTGTCAGAAAAATCTTTTCCTCCATACCAGCTAGAGTCCCAGCCTCTAACAATTCCTAGTCTCAGACCTATAGGATTAACCTTTTGTCCCATTCGAAATAGATCGTTTACTTATGATTCGGTGATTACTTTGTTTTCCACGCTTGCGGCAACTTCCGCTTTGTCATCAACCACAAGTGTAATGTGGTTTGAACGCTTACGGATTCTGTGTGCTCTTCCTTGCGGTGCAGGGCGCAAACGCTTCAACATACGTCCACCGTCAATAAATACGGTTTTAACATAAAGATCAGCGTCTTCCAGCTTTGCATCTTCATTCAATTGTTGCCAGTTAGCAACCGCAGAAAGTAAAACTTTGTGCAAAATTGGTGAAGAAGCTCTTGGTTGAAACTTTAACAGCGCCAACGCTTTGCTGACCTTTTGTCCGCGAATCATGTCGGCTACTAATCTCATCTTACGAGGAGAAGTAGGCACATTTCTTAATATAGCTCTTGCTTCCATGTTCTTTCAGATATAGGCTGGTTCCGATGTACGAAACCCAGCTATCGTCGACTAATTATTTTCTACCTTTATCTTTTTTGGCGGTGTGACCACGGAAATTACGCGTTGGCGAGAATTCTCCTAATTTGTGTCCTACCATGTTTTCAGTTACATAAACCGGTATAAATTTGTTACCGTTGTGAACTGCGAATGTATGTCCAATAAAATCCGGAGAGATCATTGAGCGTCTTGACCATGTCTTTATTACCGACTTACGAGCTGCGCTGTTCATCGCCTGAATCTTGATGTCCAGACGAAAGTCGATGTATGGTCCTTTTTTTAATGAGCGTGCCATATTATTCTATTATTTTTTACGACGGCTGATAATCAATTTCTCAGAATGCTTATTACGATCACGAGTCTTAAGTCCTTTCGAGAACTGTCCGTTTCTTGATCTAGGCTGGCCTCCTGATGAGCGGCCTTCACCACCACCCATTGGGTGATCGACTGGGTTCATAGCAACACCACGAACTCTTGGGCGACGACCTAACCAACGTTTACGGCCTGCTTTACCGTAATTCACATTCATGTGACTTGAATTGGAAACTGTTCCAACCGTTGCGATACAAGTTGAAAGAATCATACGCATTTCGCCAGATGGCATTTTAATTACTGCGTACTTACCTTCACGCGCTACAAGCTGAGCATAAGCTCCTGCGCTTCTTGCAAACTGACCACCTTTACCAGGTGTCAATTCAATATTGTGAACAATTGTACCAATTGGCATTGAACCTAGTGGAAGCGCATTTCCCATTTCTGGTGCTACTGAACTTCCTGAAACAATTACTTGTCCTACTTTCAATCCGTTTGGAGCGATTACGTATCTTTTTTCGTCATCAGCATATTGTACCAGTGCGATACGTGCTGAGCGGTTTGGATCGTATTCAATTGTAAGAACTGTTGCTGGTGCATCAAAACGATTTCTTTTGAAATCGATAACACGGTATCTGCGTTTGTGACCACCACCTATATGACGCATGGTACGATGTCCGGAGCTATTACGACCACCTGTTCTTTTAACAGGCTCTAATAGGCTCTTTTCAGGTTTTGACGCTGTGATCTCCTCAAAAGCAGGAGCCATGCGAAAACGTTGACCAGCACTTGTCGGTTTTAATTTTTTAACTGCCATTGCTATACTTAAACTCTTCTAAGATTTGAATAGATCAACCAAAATTCTAAGCTTCACCGTAAATGTCGATGACCTCGCCTTCAGCTACCGTAACGATAGCTTTTTTGATGGTTGACGTTTTTCCACTTACAAACTTTCCTCCCGAAGTGCGGGATTTGCTTTTACCAATGCTACGCATTGTATGAACGCTCTCTACGGTAACCCCAAACAGTTTCTCGATAGCCTTTTTGATTTCAACCTTGTTAGAAGTCAATGTTACTTCAAAGGCATACTTTCCCTGACCACCCTGAGCCGTTACCTTTTCTGTTATAATCGGTCGTTTCAGTACACTCATCACTATTTGTTTAATAGGGTTTCCAAATTAGACAGAGCAGATTCACTTATTAAAAGGCGGTCTGCATTCATCAGATCATATGTATTTACCAAATCAACAGTAGTAACTTTCGCTTTCGGAATGTTTCTGCTTGACAGGTAAACATTGCTATCAACCTCAGGAAGGATCAACAATGTTTTTGTGTTCACCAAAGAAAGTGAATTAAGTACAGTCAGATATGACTTCGTTTTTGGTGCATCAAATGTGAATGCTTCCAAAACAGATATTGCGTCAATTTTCGCTTTCGCAGAAAGAGCAGAAATACGCGCTAGCGTTTTCACTTTTCTGTTGATCTTGAAAGTATAGTTACGAGGACGAGGACCGAATATACGACCACCACCTACGAATACCGGAGATTTAATGCTACCTGCACGTGCTCCACCTGTACCTTTTTGTTTCTTGATCTTGCGTGTTGAGTGATTGATCTCAGCACGTTCTTTTGACTTGTGTGTACCCTGACGCTGATTGGCCAAGTACAATTTCACATCGAGATAGATCGCATGCTCGTTAGGTTCGATTCCGAAAATTTCTTCAGACACACTTACCTTCTTGCCGGTATCTTCTCCTTTTATATTTAATACGGACAGTTCCATGGTACTATTTCTCAATGATTAGAAATGAATTCTTTGAACCCGGTACTGAGCCACTTACAACTAGCAAGTTTTGCTCAGGTATCACTTTCAGAATACGCAAATTCTGAATTTTTACACGATTGTTACCCATGCGCCCACCCATACGAATGCCTTTAAATACGCGTGAAGGGAACGAACAAGCACCAATCGAACCTGGGTGACGTGCACGGTTATGCTGACCGTGTGTTTGTCCGCCTACCCCACCGAAACCATGACGTTTTACAACACCCTGGAAACCGCGGCCTTTGGCAGAACCTACTACATCAACGAATTCACCTTCTGCAAAGATATCTTGCACTGATAGTGAAGTTCCAAGTTCATGCTCCACTTCAAATTCCTTGAACTCAACAAGCTTGTGCTTTGGAGTTGTACCGGCCTTTTTGAAGTGACCTATTAACGGCTGAGTAGAGTTTTTCTCCTTTCTCTCGCCAAAACCTAATTGGAGGGCCTTATACCCATCCTTTTCCTCGGACCTAACTTGTGTAACAACACAAGGACCAGCTTGAATCACAGTACATGCCAGAGCCTGCCCGTCAGCATTGTACAAACTAGTCATTCCGATTTTTTTACCTATTAAACCAGACATCGTAATTAATTTAAATTAGCAGGTAAAACCCTATTCTTTAAAACGGACTGCAAAGATAGAAATTTGAATTTTTATATCAAAGCGGTTTTTTATTATTTCTCACTGATAATCAGCAAAAAAGGTCAGATGTACTAAACATCTGACCTCAGTTAATTTCTGGCATAAATCGAACACAAAAAAACATTCGAATAGTTACCTGAATGAGCTCAGATGTGGTTTCCAATTATTCCGGACCTTCATCCAATTATGTATAAGACTTAATTTAATAAGTCTGCAAGAATCACTAAACTTTGATCTCTACGTCAACACCGCTTGGCAATTCAAGCTTCATGAGTGCATCAACAGTTTTTGCACTTGTAGAGAAAATGTCAACCAGACGTTTGTAAGTACAAAGCTGGAACTGTTCACGAGACTTTTTGTTAACGTGAGGAGAACGTAAAACAGTGAACTTCTCTGTTTTAGTTGGCAAAGGGATTGGACCGCTAACAACGGCTCCTGTTGCCTTTACAGCCTTAACAATCTTCTCAGCTGATTTGTCAACTAAGTTGTGATCGAATGACCGCAATTTGATACGAATTTTTTGATTCATCTTATTTGCTTATTTCCGGTTCTTAGAAAAATTAAACCGGAACAAGTTCCGGCAATCCGCCAACGAAAGAACCATTTACTTCGTTGGTTTAAATTATTAAGCCTCTGCCCTTTTCAGGACAGAGGCCAGTATTTTTATTAAGCTTTAATCAAGCCTTTTGCTTTCTCAATAACAGTATCAGAGATATGCTGAGGAACAACTTCGTAGTAAGCGAACGTTAACGAAGCAGTAGCACGTCCTGATGACATGGTACGAAGGTCAGTTACGTAACCGAACAATTCTGACAATGGAACGTCTGCTTTGATAACCTGAGCACCATTACGTGAATCCATACCTCTCATGATACCACGACGACGGTTAAGGTCACCAGTGATAGGTCCTGTGTAGTCATCCGGCGTAAGTACTTCAACGTGCATGATAGGCTCCATCAATTTAGAACCAGCGTGACGTGCAGATTCTCTGAAACCAATCTTAGCTGCCAATTCGAAAGATAGTGCATCTGAATCGACATCGTGGAATGAACCGTGGTACAAACGCACTTTCATCGAATCCAAAGGATATCCTGCAAGGGCACCATTTGACATAGATGCTTCGAAACCTTTCTGGATCGGAGCGATAAATTCACGAGGAATAGTACCACCTACAATCTGGTTAACGAACTGCAAACCAGTTTTTGGCTCTTGTCCTTCTTCGTTGTCGTCTCTTGGTCCGATTTCGAAAAGAATATCGGCAAATTTACCACGACCACCTGTTTGTTTCTTGTAAACTTCACGGTGCTCAAAGTTCTTCGTAAGAATCTCTTTGTAAGCAACCTGAGGTGCACCCTGGTTTACTTCCACTTTAAATTCACGACGCATACGGTCGATGATAATTTCAAGGTGAAGCTCTCCCATTCCTTTGATGATCGTCTGACCAGTCTCTTCGTTACTTTCAACTTGTAACGTTGGATCTTCTTCGATCAACTTGGTGATTGCCTTAGAGAAGTTATCGCTATCAGCAGCTTTCTTAGGCTCGATTGCGTAACCAATTACAGGCTCAGGGAATACCATTGATTCAAGAACGATTGGGTTCTTTTCGTCAGATAAAGTATCACCAGTTTTAATATCTTTGAAACCTACTACCGCTCCAATATCACCCGCTTCAAGACGATCAATTTGATTTTGCTTGTTAGCGTGCATTTGGAAAATACGGGAGATACGCTCTTTATTTCCTGAACGGTTGTTCAATACATAAGAACCTGAATCCAAAAATCCTGAGTAAGAGCGGATAAAGCAAAGACGTCCTACATAAGGGTCAGTTGCGATTTTAAACGCTAATGCACAGAAAGGATCTTTGTCCGTTGGCTGACGAGAAATTTCGTCACCTGTACGTGGATCTGTTCCGATGATGCTTTCACGATCTTGTGGAGAAGGCAAAATAGCCATCACGTAATCAAGCATCGTTTGAACACCTTTGTTTTTGAAAGAAGAACCACAAACCATAGGAACGATTTTCATGCTGATTGTCGCTGCGCGCAAAGCTGCAAGAATTTCGTCTTCTGAGATTGAAGTAGGATCTTCAAAATATTTTTCCATCAAAGTATCGTCGAATTCGGCAACAGCTTCAAGAAGTTTTTCTCTCCACTCCGTTGCTTCTTCAACCATATCTTCAGGAATTGGAACTTCTTTGAAAGTCATTCCTTTATCTTCTTCATTCCACTCGATACCACGGAAGTTAACCAAGTCAACCACACCTCTGAACGTATCTTCAGCACCGATCGGCAATTGAAGAGGAACAGCGTAGCTACCAAGCATATCTTTCACCTGTGCACAAACTTTAAGGAAGTCTGCACCAGAACGGTCCATTTTGTTAACGAAACCGATACGTGCTACGTTATAGTTATTAGCCAAACGCCAGTTAGTTTCTGACTGAGGCTCAACACCATCAACAGCGCTGAATAAGAAAACCAATCCATCCAATACACGAAGAGAACGGTTTACCTCAACAGTAAAGTCAACGTGACCCGGAGTATCGATAATGTTGATGTGATATTTTTCACCGCGGTAGTTCCAGTCTACTGTTGTAGCCGCCGAAGTAATGGTAATACCACGCTCCTGCTCTTGCTCCATCCAGTCCATTGTAGCAGCACCATCGTGTACTTCTCCAATTTTGTGGCTTACTCCAGCGTAATAAAGGATACGCTCGGTGGTGGTAGTTTTACCCGCATCGATGTGCGCAGCAATACCAATATTTCTTGTTAATCTTAGATCACGTGCCATGGCAAATGGTGATGTTATTTATTTCGTTGTGCAATTCAATACTTGAAGCAATTTCTGAACTTTTGAAAGGGCATTTTCACACCACTGCAAAAAATTCAGAGTGCAAAAGTATAAATAGTTGATTATAAAAACAATGAATAGGAAAGTTATTTTTTTAAGAAATAACAAAAAAGCCAAAAGCCGTCTGCTTTCTGTTAAATCAATTTGAAAAGCGGATAATTTTTTGAGGATCAGTTACATTTAATACGTTCTTGCCTGTAACCTTACGCCTGGTCTGAAAAAACAACAGGGAAAGCGAGCTAGTAGAATTGTACTCAAACCAGACCTGAAATTCCTTTAGATCTCACATTTTTAAAAGAATTCAAAACACACTTATCCGAAAAACACAAATGTACATGACTAAACAAGAAAAAGGGTTCCGGCTTAAAACCAGAACCCTTTTCAAACATTCCTCCCAGAGGAGATTTCCTAGAAACGGAAATGCGAGAATGCTTTGTTCGCATCCGCCATACGGTGCGTATCGTCTTTTTTCTTAACAGCAGCTCCTTCACCTTTAGCAGCAGCAACGATTTCGCCAGCCAAACGGTCTACCATAGTTTTCTCTCCACGCTTACGAGCGTAGTTGATCAACCATTTCATACCCAAAGCCTGCTTACGTTCCGGACGTACTTCAGTTGGAACCTGGAAAGTAGCACCACCAACACGACGGCTTTTTACTTCAACAGATGGAGTTACATTGTTCAATGCTTTTTTCCAAGTTTCAAGACCACTTTCGCTGGTTTTTTTCTCAACCAATTCCAGTGCGTCATAAAAAATTGTGAAAGCAATGCTTTTCTTGCCTTGAAGCATCAGGTTGTTTACAAATTTTGTAACCTGTACATCTCTGAACTTAGGATCAGGCAGGATATATCTTTTCTTTGGTTTGGACTTTCTCATTTTTGTACTTTTGTTTTACACGAGGTTTCGTTTTGCAACTTATTCACCCTGAACAGAATCCAGGATTACTTCCCTTTTATTTATCAGAATAGTTCTTTAATAAAAGCAGAGAGAGTTACTTTTTATTTTTTCTTACCTTTTGTTGGTGCTGCTGCAACTTGTCCTGGTTTAGGGCGTTTTGCACCGTATTTAGAACGACGTTGTTTACGTCCATTAACACCAGCCGTATCCAATGCACCACGGATAATGTGGTAACGAACACCCGGTAAATCTTTAACACGACCACCACGGATCAAAACGATCGAGTGCTCTTGCAAGTTGTGGCCTTCTCCAGGGATATAGGCATTCACTTCTTTGTTGTTAGAAAGACGAACACGCGCAACTTTACGAAGTGCTGAGTTCGGTTTCTTTGGCGTTGTGGTATATACACGAGTACATACTCCACGACGCTGAGGGCAAGAATCCAAAGCCGGTGACTTGGATTTCCATGTAATGGTCTCTCTACCTTTACGGACTAATTGTGAAATAGTTGGCATTTAATAAATTGATTTTGATCTAGTTAATCAACTAATCGATTGTTTTAAAAACAGTTTTCCCGAAAAATCGGACTGCAAAAGTAACAGACTTAGACTGATTTACAAAATGTTAATAATATTTTTTATCAGCAACACGGGTAAATTTGTTTCACTTTATGCAAAAAACTTTATCCGTGCTCTATTTTTCAAACAACTTTCCCTTCTGACAAGGTGCTGGACAACATTTTATTTTCTGGGGCGGCCAACAATAAAAATCAGAAAAATGACGCCACGGACGTCAGAAAATTTCAGTATTCCTTGATGACACCTGATAAAATAAATTTTAAGGAATCATTAATTTCAAATAATCGTCGCGTAATAATTACGAACTCATAACTATTTTATGACAACGAATGACTATTTTGGGAGCACTTATGAAATTTTGAATAAAAAATTTTGTCCGGCATATCCAGAATTTTATTTCCAAACGTTGTTTTAGTAGTATTGTCTTTTGTAACCCATAAACGCCTATCAATTCGTTAGCATTTATACATAACCATATGAAAATATTGCGGTGTTATTTTACCCTCGTTATTAGTATCCTGGTACTAGGCACGTTCCTGACTGGCTGTAATTCTGCCATGCAGGCCTATAAAGACGGCGTGAAGAAATTTGATAACGGGGAATATGACCTCGCTATTAAAGGTTTGCAGAAAGCAGAAGCGGCTAACTACGAGCCGGTACAGACAACTTTCCTGATTGCGGAATCTTATCGCCTTTCCAATCGCTTTAAAGAAGCGATTCCTTATTATAAAAAAGCGCTCGATGCCGGTGTTACAAATCCGGAAGCACAATTTCAATATGCCTACGCATTGAAAACGGCAGGACAATATCAGGAAGCAGCGAATCAGTTTTCGCTGTTTGCAAAAGCACCAAACAGCCCGAAAAATTTACAGGAAAGAGCTTTGCGTGAAATTGAGATCCTGAAAATCACCGATAAGCTTCGCATTGAAAAAATGCCGGATGTGAAATTGAAAAACCTGCCTTTCAACACCACCGGGTCAGAATTTTCACCATATCCACTGGGTAACGAACTGGTCTTCTCTTCCTCCAAGAAAGAAAAGATCTATAAAAACAATGGCCAGTCGATGCTGGGGCTGTATAAAATTGCACTGGCAAAAGATGCGGGTGATTCACAAGGAACCACCGAGTTATTCAGCAAAGATATATTGGATCCGGAAGCCAATGAAGGCTCTCCTGCTTTCAGTCCCGATGGGAAAACACTGATTTTTGCACGTGGTAATACCGGAAAGAAAAAAGGAACTGCCGATGTGGATCTTTATCTGAGCCGCAATGTAAACGGCCAGTGGACGCCGCCAGCTATTTTGCCAATTAACGATTCTCTGGCCTGGGATGGCTCTCCGTCTTTTTCAAGGGATGGAAAAACTTTATACTTCGCTTCAAACCGTGCCGGTGGCGCAGGTGGTATCGATTTGTACAGAACCAATATCGACGCATCAGGGCGTTTCAGTAAACCGGTCAATATGGGGCGCGATATCAATACTGCCGGCGATGATATGTTCCCGTATGTTGCTGAGGGTGGAAAATTGTACTTTGCTTCGGACGGACATCCTGGTCTGGGTAAACTCGACTTGTTTTCAGCCACGCGTTCGCAAGGCGTGATTACGATTGAAAACCTGGGGCTGCCTTTTAACAGCCCTCAGGATGATTTCGGACTGGTATTTTTTAAAGATAAGGATCAGGGCTTTTTTGCTTCCAATCGTGAAGGCGGAAAAGGTGATGACGATATTTATTATTTCTACACACCGAAAGCACCGGATACGACCATCGCCCAAAGAGATCCGATGGATCCTCTGAATCCGAACAATCCGAATTACATCGAGGGAAAATTGAAATCGGTGCGTTACTTCCTGGCAGGTGACGTTTATGATAATTCAAATAACCCATCCCCTATTGACTCCGCAACTGTCCACATTTTACCAGATACTTCTGATACGCAAATTGCCCAGCTAAAAACCAACGCAGCCGGTAAGTTCGGAACGCAGCCGGTTGAAGAAGGCAGATCCTATGTATTGTTGGTTGAACGTAAAGGTTTTATCAGTAAAAGAGAGCCATTCTCGATGAATGGACGGAGTATTCCGCCAATTTTCCTGACCAAAGTACTGACAGACACCACTTTTCAGGTATCTATCAAACTAGACAGACTGGAACTGAACAAAACCTTCGTTCTGGATAACATTTATTACGATTTGAATAAATACAATATCCGTCCTGATGCAGCGATAGAGCTCGACAAGCTGGTTCAGATCTTAAAGGATAATCCGACGATGAAAATTGAGCTCAGCTCACACACGGATGCGCGTGCTACGGATGCCTATAACATGACACTATCGCAAAACAGGGCCGAGTCAGCGGTGAACTACTTAAATCTGAAAGGTATTGATGCCGATCGTATGACGGCCCGTGGCTATGGAGAGCGCCAGCTGATTATTCCAAATGCTAAAACAGAGGAAGAACACCAGCGTAACCGTCGTACCGAATTTACCATCCTGAGTTACTAAAAATTCTGTTTTTAGAAATTTTCCGAATCCAATAAGATAGTTTTTGAACGACTATTTTGTTGGATTCGTTGTTTTGTTGCGTTTGGCCTGCAAGCTGATTCTTTTGGTCATTAGCTGCCCACGATTGCATTTTTTAGTATACTTGCACGAGCAACAATCAAAATTTTCCTTCTATTAACTCCTTCAATGATTCACCGTATTATCTATTGGTTCCGTAACGATCTTAGACTTCACGATAACGAAGCCTTTCTTGCCGCCACTCAAATCGCCCGGGAAGTTGTTCCGGTTTATGTTTTTGATCCCCGTCAATTTGAAAAAACAAAGTTCGGCTTTCGCCGCGCCGGCGCATTAAGAGCACAATTTCTTTTGGAATCCGTTTTGGATCTGAGGAATCGTCTGAGAGAAAAAGGGGGAGATCTGTTGATCCGTGTAGGCAAGCCAGAAGAAATCGTTGCCGAGCTGGCTGAGCAATATGGCGCCCAATACATTTACACCAGTAAAGAAATTGCTCCTGATGAAACCAGTGTAGAAACCAGTTTAAGCAAAAACCTGAAAGTTGTTAATGTTGATATCAAGTTATTCTGGATGTCAACTTTGGGAAACGTCCTTGATCTTCCTTTTCCAATATCCAAACTGCCCTTTGATTTTCCTGACTTTTACGACCAGATCAAAGGAAATATCAAAGTCAAAGCTACTGTACCAGAACCTGAAAAAGTTATTTTGCCGCAAGGTTACGAAGCAGGGCTGATCCCATCCCTGCCCATGCTGTCGATTGACCCGATGGAAGTTGATAGCAGTAAGACCGACACGAGTGCTCTGCAAAAAGGCGGAGAAACAGTGGGATTGCTTAAACTAAAGGCGTTTATCGAAACGACCATCAAGTCGGGTGACACCCTTATTTCCGATACGCCAATCATTGACTACGGATTATCAACCTGGCTATCGCTCGGCTGTTTGTCGCCAAAATACATTTACGAATCATTGCTGCCTTACGCCGACAGCAAAGAGGTAGAAAAAGTGATCTTCGATCTGCTGAAAAGAGATTTTGCGCACTGGACACTGCTCCGCCACGGTTCCAGACTTTTTAAGCCTGGCGGAATCAAACATGAAATCAATAAACGCTGGCTGAACGATCTTCCGGCATTTGAAAAATGGACCACTGCTAAAACTGAAAATGAGGCAGTCAATAAAGTGATTACAAAACTGCTTTCAACAGGCAGCCTGACCATTGCAGAAAGAATCATAGCCGCCGACTATCTGGCCAATGAACTTGGCATAAACTGGACCTGGGGCGCCATGTTCTACGAAAGTTTCCTGGTCGATTATAACGTAGCCGGCAACTGGTTCCGCTGGAATAACGTCTCCGGAGTAGGCAGTAAATAAATCCTGTCATCACCGCTGGCAACGCTATATAATGTCCGGTTACCGGTTATGTAGTTTTTCTTAAAGATTTTACTAGCTTTGGTCAACTTTGAACCCAATCATTAACTCTAAATCAAATAATACAATGTCAAAAGGACTTATCGCAGTTGTTGTCATTCTCCTGATTTTCGGATTTGTTGGATGTGGCAAATATAATGGCCTGGTAGGCAAAGATGAGATCGTAAAAGAATCGTGGGCAAAAGTAGAAAGCCAGTACCAACGTCGTGCCGACCTTATTCCAAACCTGGTAAGTACTGTAAAAGGTGCGGCTGATTTCGAAAAAAGTACATTAACAGGTGTGATCGAAGCCCGTGCAAAGGCAACGTCTACAACCATAAACGCAGATCAGCTTACACCTGAAAACATAGCAAAATTCCAGGGTGCACAAGACCAGTTAAGCGGAGCACTCTCCCGTCTTTTGGTTTCTGTTGAAAGATATCCTGAGTTAAAGGCAAACCAGAACTTCCTTGAACTTCAGGCGCAGCTGGAAGGAACAGAAAACCGTATCACGGTTGCACGTAACGACTTTAACGCTGTTGTAAAAGATTACAACCAGGAAGTTAGAACGTTCCCTACGAATCTGTTTGCAGGAATCTTCGGATTTGCTCAGAAAGGTTATTTCACTGCCACAGCAGGTTCAGAAAAAGCCCCGACCGTACAATTCTAATCAATATTGCAATTATTGCATCGGGGTTGTCCTGATGCAATAATTGCAATACTGGTATCCACTTTCCACTCTCAACTTTCAACTCCCCTTATGCCCACCGATTCCATTTTTTTCGGAGAAGAGGAACAAAAGCAGATCATTGCTGCTATCCGGGAAGCCGAAAAGCAAACTTCCGGCGAGATCAAGGTCCACATTGAGAAAAAGTGTGCTTCCGGGGATGCTTTGGAAAGAGCAAAAGAAGTTTTCGGTCTTTTGAAAATGTATGTTACCCAGGAGCAAAATGGCGTCCTTTTTTACCTCGCATACGAAGACCGTAAGTTTGCCGTGATCGGTGATAAAGGTATTAATGAAAAAGTACCAGCTGATTTCTGGAACAGCACAAAAGATCTTATGCGTACTTATTTCTCTCAGAGCAAATATGCAGAAGGTCTTTGCGCAGGCATTGAAGAAGCCGGAATTCAATTAAAAACTCATTTCCCATATCGTTCCGACGATGTTAATGAACTTCCCGACGACATTTCGTTCGGGTAAATATACCTATGAAAAAATACCTTATTTTTTCTTTAATGTTTCTTTTTATCCTTTGCCGGGTTTCGGCACAGGATATTCCCGCTAAGCCTAATCCCGCACGTCTGGTCAATGATTTCGCGAAGCAGCTTAACCCAACCGAAGTGAGTGCCCTGGAGCAAAAACTGGTTGCTTACAGCGATTCGACGTCTTCACAAATTGCCATTGTCGTAGTACCCACAACAGGAGAATACCCTATCGCTGACTACGCATTAAAACTGGGCAGAGAATGGGGCGTGGGCGGTAAAGGTAAAAACAACGGAATTGTTATTCTTTGGGCTTCAACAGACCGGAAAATATTTATCAGTACCGGTTACGGTATGGAGGGAGCAATACCGGATGCTATTGCCAAAAGGATCATTACCCAGGTAATCACGCCCGAATTTAAAAACGGCATGTACTACCGGGGCCTCGACCGGGGTGTTGATGTCATTTTCAAATATGCCACCGGAGAATACAAAGCAGATCCAAAGGAACAGGAAGATGGCGGAGGTATCTCACCCCTGCTTATTTTTATCATAGTATTCGTCGTTATCCTCATTATCATCTCCCGTAACAAAGGCGGAGGTGGCGGAGGAGGTTATCGCAGCGCAGGCGGCGGGCCGATATTCTGGCCAACGACTTATTCAAGCGGGGGAAGCTCAGGCTGGGGCGGTAGTTTCGGCGGAGGTGACAGCGGCGGATTCGGAGGTTTTGGAGGCGGTAGTTTCGGCGGAGGCGGTGCTGGCGGAGATTACTAACTGCGGAATTATTCGCCAATCTGGTTAAAGCAAAACACCATATTTCCCCTTATTTGGGGCATAAATGAAGAAAACCCATCCGAAAGCAGGTGCTTTCCGATGGGTTTTCTTCATTTATGGGGAAACTGACCTGCGTATATGCTGGCACAGTTATTTATAGAATTTAAACAAGATTAAGTTTAACCTAAATTAAATTTTATGGAAAATAAGAATAATACAGGTTTGGTGATCGGTTTAATCATTATGACCGTAGTAGCAGCTGTTTTTGGATATCTTTATTATCAGGAACGTAACATCACCACAAAGCAAGAAGCTGATTTGGAAGTGCGCGTCAATGAACTCGCAATGAATGAAATTAAGCTCGATTCCATATCTAAACAATTAGATGCCAAAATTATTGAAGTAAAAGGCCTGGGTGGAAATATCGAAGAACTTGAAAAAGCCAAAGCAGATCTGGTAAGAGACCGCGCGGCTTTAAGAAAAGGTACAATTACATTAGGAAACAAAATAAAAGAATACGAAAGCTTCCTGACGAAAAAGGATGAAGAAATTGCTCAGCTGCGTGAAGAAAACCAGCAGTTGATCAGTAAAACAGAAACACTTACACAGGAAAAAACTGAACTGGAAACCAGCAAAAAAGCAGTCTCCGATTCACTTTCAGGTGTAGTTTCAAAAAATGCCGAACTTGAATCAAAAGTTACTGTGGCTGCGGCGTTGCGGGCTCGTAATGTGAAAGTATACGCGATTTCATCCAAAGGAAAAATAAGAGAAGGTGAAAACGTAAAAGCAAAAAGAATTGATAAAGTAAGGGTCGATTTCATCTTAGAGAAAAACCCGTTAACCCAGACAGATAATAAAACTGTTTACATGCGGGTTATTGACCCAAGCGGAGCAACAATTTCCGATGATGCAACAGGATCAGGTAAATTCCAGTACGAGGGTCAGGAACAGGGTTACACAATCAGCCAGGATGTTTTATATAGTAACAGCAACCAGGGTGTGAGTATCCTTTACGATAAAAACAGTGCTTTCAAGTCAGGGACTTACAGCATTGAATTATATTCCGAAGGATTTAAAGTTGGAGAAGGTTCGTTTTCAGTAAAATAAGCTAAAAATAGCTGTAAGGCAAAGCCGGTGGGACAGTATAAAAAGCTGTCTTTCCGGCTTTTACTTTGTATCCATATCATCCGGTGGCCGGGCATTTTTTCAACCGGATAATAAAAAGTTTACTTTATTTCAGAAATGATTGTTTAAACAAAGAATTATTTAAAATTTAGCTATATTATCCTATCTTGCGCCATTAAAACCACCTGGCAGGAACGTTATTGCCAAATAAAACACCTCTTTTGTTTTTATGAATCCGACAATATCCCAGAAGCACCCGCGCGGTCTTTATGTTTTGTTTTTCGCTGAAATGTGGGAGCGTTTCAGCTATTATGGTATGCGGGCAATCCTTCTACTTTTTCTTTTAGACAATATACGGGGAGGGATCGGTCTTCCTGCTGCCGAAGGTGCTGCGATATACGGACTTTATACTGCATCTGTTTATTTGCTTACCCTGCCTGGAGGCTGGCTGGCAGATAATTATTTAGGTCAGAAAAAAGCGATCTGGTATGGCGGGATCATCATCATGGCCGGCCATATTATACTGGCGGTTCCCGGTGGTAATATCCTGTTTTTTATCGGACTGGCTACTGTTGCCCTTGGGACAGGATTATTAAAACCCAATATCAGTTCTATTGTAGGAGAATTGTATCCGGAAGGAGGCGCAAGACGCGATGCTGCTTTTTCAATATTCTATATGGGAATCAACCTGGGATCGGTACTGGGGATTACCATTGTTGGGTATCTTGGCCAAAAAATCAACTGGCATATGGGCTTTGGCGCAGCGGCGATAGGGATGTTAATTGGTTTGATCGTGTTTCGTTTTGGAAGTAGAAAATACTTAAAAGGCCTTGGTGATGTACCTCCGGTGAAAATCCGAACTGCAGAATCCGACGCTAAATCAGGTGCTAATAAAAAGCTTGGTTATGCTATTGTGGCAACACTGGTTGCTTTCCTCAGTATTTTACAATGGACTGGCACCATCGACATGACCACCGCCCAGGGACTGGCCCAAGGTGCAGGGGTTATTATTGTCAGTGTATCCCTCTTTTATTTCCTGTATATTTTAATCGCCGGAGGTTTAACATCTGTTGAGAAAAAACGTGTTCTTGTATTGATCGTGTTCTTCCTGGCTGCTGCAATTTTCTGGTCGGGCTTCGAACAAGCCGGTTCATCTTTACAAATATTTGCCGAACGATATACCCAAAGAACCTTTGGTGGCTGGGAAATGCCATCGAGCTGGTTCCAGAATTTCAACGGAACTTTCATCCTGATCTTTGCACCCATCATGGCTAGTCTCTGGATATTCTTGTCCTCGAAGGGGATTAATCCACCCACACCCGTGAAATTTGGGATTGCCTTGCTTCTGGTAGGCGCAGGTTTCTTCATCATGGAAATGGGATCAAAAGTAGCAGTAACCGGACAACTTGCTTCTCCCCTGTTCCTGACCTTTACCTATATGGTCCATACCATCGGAGAGCTATGCCTGAGTCCGGTTGGATTAAGTTCTTATACCAAACTGGCTCCAAAACGTTATGTGAGCCAGCTGATGGGTATCTGGTTTGTCGCTGCATCGCTTGGAAACCTGATTGCAGGTTTGTTCGCGGGCGGCTTCGATGAAGAAAATTTACAGCAGATGCCTGCTTTGTTCCAACAGGTAACGCTGTTCTCTATTGGTTTTGGATTATTACTGTTAATATTCTGGAAGCCGGTGAAAAACTGGATGGGAGGTATTCAGTAACGGTTTATTAAAGAAGTCAAGTTTTAAAAACTTGACTTCTTTGTTTACCAGCTATAATGTTCATTACTTACCCATCGACTTATCACGTATGGATTTGAATTCAGATCCTTTTTTCCAACCCGGGAAAGTTGACTCGTAACTTAATTTCTTCCCTACCTCGAACACCAGCTGCATATCTTCAATGATCCCCGACAAATCCCAGGATGACGAATACTCGTCAGCGGGCGAGTGATAACGGTTATCATTATAATCTTTCTTCTGCGCCTCGCCCCAGGCCTCCCCGTGGGTTACCGACACCGATCCGTTTTCAATATATAAAGACGGAATACCCACCTTGGCAAAATTGAAATGGTCGGAACGGAAATACCAGCCACCCGATGGGTCGGGTTCACCTCTCGTAGTACGTCCTTGTTTGCCGGCCGCTTCATCTGCATATTCATCCAGATCCGACTGTCCCTTACCCACAATAATAATATCTTTCATTTTCCCGAATGGCTGCAAAACATCCATATTGATATCCGCCACCGTTTTGTTGATCGGGTAAACCGGATGCGAAGTATAATAATCAGAACCCAGCAGCCCCTGTTCCTCCGCCGTTACCGACAGGAATAATATGGATCTTGACGGTTTCTTTTCAAGTTTGGTAAAAGCACTGGCAATTTCCAGCAAAGCTGCGGTTCCGGAGGCATTGTCTGCCGCACCGTTATATATCGAGTCGCCTTTAATGGCCTCTCCTTTTCCAAAATGATCCCAGTGCGCCGTGTAAATAATATATTCATCCTTCCTGTCCGTTCCGGGTAAGAGAGCCAGTACATTGTTGGATGTTGATTTTTTAATCATATTGTTAATAACCAGCGAAGTCCGGACTTTTAACGGGACGGGTTTAAATCCTTTTTTACCCGCAGCAGTCAGCAGGGTATCTGAAACTTTGGCAAGCTTAAACAACTTCTTCGCAGACTCCATCGAAATCCACCCTTCCACAGCCGCGCGGGACATGTTGTTGTCATCCGAATTAAGATACAATTTTGACTTAGACCAGCCGCTGCGCACGACCGCCCAGCCATAACTCGCCGGTTTTGTATCGTGGACAATCAACACGCCAGCTGCTCCCTGCCGGGCAGCTTCTTCAAATTTGTAAGTCCACCGGCCATAATAGGTCATCGTTTTTCCTTTAAACAAAGTACTGTCGCCAAAACCCGGATCGTTCACCAATACCACCACCGTTTTGCCTCTCACGTCCAAACCCTGGTAATCATTCCAGCCATATTCTGGTGCCACAATTCCATAACCTGCAAATATCAGTTCCGAATCTGTCAGTTTTACCTGATCCTGAACATGCCGTGAAGCAGCTACAAAATCATCCAGGTAATTAAAAGCGACAGCACCTTTGTCATTTTTAATTACTAACTGTCCCGCGGGTTTCGAAAGTATATCCACCATCGGCACTTTTTGAAAATAGCTGTCGCCGTTGCCGGGTTTCAGTCCCAGTTTTTCAAATTCTGTTTTCAGATACTGGATGGTCTTTTCCTCCCCGGCAGAAAACGGCTTTCTGCCTTCCAGCGAATCAGAAGCAAGCACCGCAATTTGTTTGGCAAATATTTTACCGTCAATATCAGAAGGTGACTCCGCCTTTTCGGATTTTGTACAGGCGGCAAATGCAAGCCCAGCCATGGCAATAGTGTAAATGGATTTTTTTATTTTCATTTTGAAAGTGAAAAGGTTAACACTAAATCTATCTTTATGAATACGGTAATCGGGTGCAAGACTCCAATAAGATAAAGATAAACCGATCGTCACTATCTTAATAAACTTATTTGACGAAATAATTACATTTGTTTATATAGAATAACTAACACCAAATAATCTTTACTTATGAAATCAGCTTTTTTAAAGTGGTCTCTGATGGCATCCGTTGTTGTGATCACTTCCTGTAACCGCGAAAAGGACGGCAGTTCTGCCGCGGAAAAAGTCCCGGGATATGATCTCAGTTCTCTTGATTCTACCCAAAAAGCCTGCGATGACTTCGATAGTTATGCAAACGGAGGATGGAAAAAGAAAAATCCGATCCCAGGTACAGAAAGCCGTTGGGGTGCATTCGGGATCCTTGACAAAGAGAATAAAGAAGTACGTCTGAAAGGAATTATTGAAGAAATCACCAGTCAGAAAGACCGCAAAAAAGGAAGTGAAGAGCAGCAGATTGCCGATTATTACCAGTCGTTCCTGGATACCGTTACGGTTGAAAAACGCGGGTTGGAACCTCTGAAACCTTATCTTGACAAAATTGAATCCGTACAGTCGCTGAAAGACCTTGCCTCCGTGACAGGAGAATTGCAGAAAGTGGGTGTTTCTACAATACTTGGCTTTGGGGTTGAAGGTGATTTGCGCAACAGCAAAATGAATGTGTTATATCAGGGACAGGATGGCCTGAGCCTTGGTGAAAAAAGTTATTACGAAAGAACAGATTCCAGCACGGTTAAGGTACGCAGCGAATTTGTAAAACACGTGGACACCATGTTCGGTTTTGCCGGTTTTAAAGATCCGAATCCGGGAAAAACAATCCTTGATTTCGAAACGAAACTTGCCAAACTTCAATTGACAAACGTTGAGCTTCGCGATCCAATTAAAACGTATAATAAAACCTCTTTTGCGGATTTCACAAAACTGGCGCCTGATTTTGACCTGAAGGCATTCGCCGACAAGCAGGACATAAAAACGGATACGGTTATTGTCCAGAATATCCCTTACGTCAAAAATGCAAACGCACTTTTGAAAGCGACGCCGCTGGCAACGCTTAAACTATATACGCGCTGGCAATTGCTTTCAAACTTTGCAGGATATCTTCCCAAGAGTTTCGACAAAGAAGATTTCCGGTTCTTCAATACGGTCATGCGTGGAACAAAACAGCAAAGAGCGCGTGTAGAGAGAGCCATTCGTTCGACGGACGGTTTGCTGGGTATGCCTTTGGGAAAACTTTTCTCTAAAAAATATTTCCCTGAGGATGATAAGAAAAAGGTATCCGAAATGATTGAAAACGTACGGACCGTTTATGGCGAGAGAATTGACAAACTTACCTGGATGAGCGATTCGACAAAAGCACGGGCGCACAAAAAACTGAAAGCGTTTACATACAAAATCGGATATCCGGACAAATGGAAGGATTATTCGTCGATCAAGATCGAAGCAGATAAGTTGTTTGAAAATGTAATCGCTGCTTCTTTGTATCAAAATGACGAAAACGTTAAAAAAATCGGCAAGCCGGTTGACAAGAGCGAATGGCATATGACACCGCAAACGGTGAATGCTTATTACAATCCTTTGAACAATGAAGTGGTGTTCCCGGCCGGTATTTTACAACCGCCATTCTACAACCGTGACGCAGATGACGCGATTAACTACGGAGGGATTATTGCGGTAATCGGTCATGAGTTTACACACGGATTCGATGATCAGGGTTCACAATTTGACGAAGAAGGAAACCTGAAAAACTGGTGGACAGCTTCGGACCGTGCCAACTTTGACAAGCTGACGAAAAAATATATTGATTATTTCAGTGGCATCGAAGCATTACCCGGCTTCAAAATCAACGGTGCTTTGACAATCGGAGAAAACGTTGCGGATTTGGGCGGACTTACTCTGGCCTACTACGCATTGGAAAAATCACTGAAAGGCAAGGCTGAACCTGCACCGATTGATGGTTTCAACTGGAAACAGCGTTTCTTCCTGGGATGGGCTCAGGTATGGCACATGAACACGACGGATGAGGCGTTGCGCAATCAGGTTCAAACGGACCCGCATTCGCCGGCCAAAAGCCGTATCAATGGTCCGCTTCCGCATTTGAAAGAATTCCAGAGTGCATGGAGTTGTGGGGCTGGCAGTAAAATGGTATTGCCGGAAACTGCGAGAGTGGTTATCTGGTAGTTTTTAGAGGGGATTATAGAAGTCAAGTTTTGAAAACTTGACTTCTATAATCCCCTCTCTTCTCATTCTCTCCTTTCTCCTGACAACCTCCCCTAAACTCACTTCCCCGCCAAATGTTTATTCCGGTATTCACTGGGATTACACCCCTTCACCTGCCGGAATTGCCGTGCAATATTTTTGCTATCAGACAACCCCATATCCAGCGCAATTTCAAAAACCGACATATCGGTATCGAGCAGTTTCTGCGTAAATTTTTCTATCCGAAGGTTGTAAATGTATTTATAGATCGGATAACCCATCACTTCGATAAAGCGTTTTTCCAGTGCCCTGCGTGACAACGGCACCTGTTTTACCACTTCATCCACATGAAGATTTTTATCAATATTCTGGTGAATGTATTTTAAGGACGAAGCAATATGATCGTCATTCGTTGCATAAATATCCGTGGAATGCCGGGTGATCACCTGCGTGGGTTTTACGACGATATCATAAAAATCCCGCATGCCATGTTTTATCAGATGATCCAGCAATTTTGCCGCATCATACCCTCCTTTTTCTGCATCCTGTCCTACACTGGAAAGCGGCGGATCCGAAAAATCACAGATCATCTCGTCATTATCGACACCCAGCACCGCCATGTCTTCGGGGATACGGATTCCATAGAGACGGCACGCCTCCGTTATATGCTGGCCCTGATTGTCATCACAGGCCATCAATGCGATAGGCTTTGGAAGTGATTTGAGCCATTTCCCAAGGGAACTCGGTTTGTAATACCATAGCTCGGACGGACGAGCCATTTTATGTTCAAAGTAGTGAACCTTATACCCTGCCCGTGTCACCCGTTCCTCAAATCCCTCTGCTCTTTCCTGTGACCAGACAATATCCTTAAAACCATAAAAGGCGAAATTTTTAAATCCCTTTTTCAGAAAATAATCGGCCCCCATTTCTCCCGCCTCATGATGGGCACCGGTTATGTTGGGAATCTCGTCAAAACGTTTTTTAAAATCCTGAGCAATAACCGGTATACCGGCATCGATTATTTTGCCAATATTCGGATCATTGTAAAACTGTCCGATAATACCGTCCGCGCCCCATTCCAGTGCCCATTTCAAAATACCTTCAATACCTACCGTCTCGCGGTGAAACAGCGGCATCCGGCAAAAAATCCAGGGTCCGTGTTCTCTGGAGTACTTGGCAATACCCTTTAAAAGGGCCTTGCTGTATTCCTCAGCAAAATCGATCAGCAAAATAATTTTATACATAACTGACTGCCCGATAATAAATTTTAGAAATACGCAAGTCTGTCAAAGCCCTAATCTTATGCAAATAATTCTTTCAGGTTTTTTACCGTATCGTTATTGACCAAAGGTTTTGCCCAGACGCCGATGCTAAGAATATAACCCAGGGTAACGAGTAAAAAAAGCATAGCCAGTTTCAACCCTACCAACTCGCCCAGCCCGCCGATAATTAACGGCACAACCGCTCCCCCGGCAATACCGGCACACAAAATCCCCGAAAACGTGCCATGATGATGCGGTACAGAATTAAGCGCAAGCGAGAAAATAACGGAATACATGACCGAGGCAAAAAAACCAGTCAGCGGAAATGCGTAAAGACTCATCTCCTTTGTCCCAAACAACGCCACGAACAATGCCAAAATCGCTCCGACCGTAAAAACGATCAGAACTTTCCGGCTGTCCATCAGCTTTAAAAGTATAAGACCAAGAAAGCAACCGACGGTAAGCAGTCCCCAAAAGTAAGAGATCACCGAAGCACCCGTGGTGGCAGGATCGACGTTATGGTAGGTTTGCAAAAATTTGGAAATCCAGTTGGCAATCCCCTGCTCCGTGCCAACGTAAGCAAATATGCCAAGGAAAAACAGCAACACGGATTTATTGGCCAGCAACTCTTTAAAAGCACTGCCAACATCTATTCTTTCATCTTCTTTAAGTTCTACTTTTGGAAACTTAATGACAGCGATAATGACAACCATCAGCAGCGAGATCACGGCAAAAACCCAGTACAGGGAAACCCATTTCAGGTTTGCAGGAACCAGCTGATTTAAAGTATCAATCAAAAACCCTGACTGTTGCGAGTGTACATTTAATACCAGATAACTATACAGCAACGGACTTAAAAACGAGGCTGCACCAAAAAACAACTGCGCCAGAACTGAGTTAAATGCAAATTTCTCTTCTCCCCCAGCTACCCGCAGCAGCGGATTGATCACAACCTGAAGCATCGCCATACCGACACCGATTAAGAACAGGGATAACAAAGCGATGGAAAATCCGGGGTTGACGGCAAAAAGCAAAGCCCCCGCAAAGGCTAGCATAAAAGCGATGAGTAAAACTGTTTTCTCACCATATTTCTCAACCATCAAACCTGCCGGAATGGACATAACCCCGTAGGCCACAAAAAATGCAAAAGGAAGAAAACCGGCCAGCCCTATGCTCAGATCGAAACTTTCAACAATATCGGGGATAATCGGACCAAGAATGTTGGTGAGGAACGATATCACGAAGAAGATCAATAATATCAGGATAACGATAAATGCATTTCGTTTCATGGAGCAGAGTTCAGATCGGTGGGTTTCAGAATTACAAGATACGCTAAACGGAGAATTATAAAAAAGAGCTTTCATACAGTAAAACGCCAATTCTACTGTATGAAAAGCTCACAGGATTATCTATCCATTAACGCAGCGGCACCCAGAAGGGCGATATTTTCATTTTCGGAAAGTAACAGCGTCAATCGTTTGACGGATTCGGGATAGGCAAAATCTTTCAGGCTGTCGAGCATGCTGGCTCTGAAAAACTGATGTGCCTTGGCAAGCGAGCCGCCCAAAATGATGGCCTCGGGGTCATAAGTATATAACACGGTTTTGACAACAACACCCAGATGAACACCAAACTCTTCCCAAATCCTGATGACTTTGGCATCTCCCTTTATCGCGGCTTCGTGAGCTTCGTAGGCGTCACAGCCCAGATTATCTTCAAAGAAACGGTTGCATACATAATTTTCCAGGATCGAATCTTTATAAGGCAGCATCCCGATTTCACCGGCCCCGCAGTTGTTGCCGGGATATAGTTCATTGTTGATAATAATCCCGGAACCAATTCCTGTCCCGATGGCCATCCCAACCACCGACTTATACTTTTTCGCCAGACCAAAACGATGCTCGCCCAGCGTAAAACAATTCACATCATTATTGATCGAAACAGGCAGATTGAATTCCTTTTCAACGATGTCCCGCAAAGCAACCTCCTCCCAGGAAGGAATATTCATCACATTATAAACAATCCCCTTGTCGACATTTACCACCGAGGGCACGCCAATCCCTATTCCCTTAACCGGATACTGGGTGAAAGGGCGGATCAGATCCATGAGTTGTGTCAATGTAGAAGAAAGCGATTCCTTGTTTTCCAGCAAAACATTACTTTGCCGCGTAATGGATCCGCCCAACTCTATCCCGGCCCGCATGTTGGTCCCTCCGATATCTACGCCTATGTTCATTAAAAGTTAAGAAATTGATTATTATGTAATTTGAATAATTGCTTATGCGGGTTTCATGCTATTTAGACGAAACAATACTGGTCCGGCTAGACTTACCGGCTTTATCAAAACTTTTCAGTTTAACCGTTCCCGAAACTTTCACCGGCGCGCTGTATATCGCAGACTGCGCCGTAGGTTCGGAACCGTCCGTTGTATACCGGATGGCAAGGCCTGGCAAATCGACATTTGCTTTCAGCATTCCATTTTCGATTATAGCTCCCGGCAGCGGCAAGCGGTAGTTATAACCTCCATTCAGATAACGCAGTCTCGGAATCTCTTTTTGCGCGATCGAGTTGGCGAAGATATTCCAGCCAGTTGCAATGGATTTGTCTCTTGCCGTTTTATCCTCTATCAGCTCCCAGCTTCGCTGCGCCGACCAGGCACTTTCGGAAAACCCGAATAATTTCGGCAGAATTGAATATTCCATCATATCTCTTCCCTTGATCGTTTCACTCCAAAGCTCTGCTTCCAGCCCGAGAATGTTCTTTCTGGCTTCGGGTTTCAGTTTTTCCTTCCCTACAAATTCCTCCGCCATCGGTTTGCCCATAGCCGTAGTATAGGTCGTTTTAAACATATCAAAAGGTGCAAACGCCCAGTTATCCCATGTATTGACAAACCCTCCCCAGTACAATCCCGGCTCTTTCGGGTCGTTGTTGTAGGACATATCAAAATAGAAATTGGTAACGTTGCAGAGAATAACCTGATATCCGGCATTCGCCAGTCTGTTGCCCAAATCCACATCAAATACATTGTTCCAGATATAAGGCACCACCTGTTTTCCGATAAATTCAGGATTCGATAAATACTTTCCTTCCGGTGTTTTAGTGAGCGCCACTTCTTCCCATCCATGGATTTTCAGATTGCGTTTTTCCAGCCTTGGAACCAGCTTTCTGAAAAAGTAGGCCTGTAAATTTCTTGGACTTTTAATTTCCGGGTTTTCTTTGATCAGCTTGGCAGCCATCGGAGATTTCTCCCAGACACCTTCCGCCACTTCATCACCGCCAGTGTGGAACGTGTCCATTGTAAGGCCGGCTTCTTTGTACATTTTGGCCATTTCATCCACCACTTTTTCAAAGAAATGGTAGGTCGATTCTCGTGCTACACTCACGACATTATCCTTATAACCCTGCGCAGAAATGTACACGGACTTGTCATCCGGATCGATCAGACGGTATTCATTGGCTTCTTTTTCTTTCCCCTCTTTCATCAAACGCTCATAACGCGCCTCCATCGACTTGATCGCTGCACGTGCGTGCCCCGGGAAATTCAGCTCAGGTATTACATTGATATGCCGTTCTTTGGCGTATTTTAAAATCTCTACAAAATCAGCCTTGGTGTAATATCCGCTGCCATATTTACCCTCTTCTCCGGCAACCGGACCTGAGCCATAAGATGGGTGTAATACAGATGTATTCATCCCGGTAGTATGCTGACGTTGCGCTCCAACCTTGGTCAATTCCGGCAGACCGTCAATTTCCACACGCCAGCCTTCATCCTCCGTGGTGTAAAAAAGCAGGTGGTTAATTTTATACGTAGCCAGCAAATCCAGGATACGTTTTACCGACTCTTTGGTCTGGAAATTCCGGCTTACATCCAGGTGCAGCCCACGGAAGTAAAATCTCGGCGCATCTTCAATTTTCGTAAAACCAAGAGCAATAGCAGCAGAGGGTTTCTGATAGGCTTCAAGCGGAACCAGCGCAAGCAAACTCTGAACACCGTAGAAAACACCCGATGCGTCCGTTCCCGTAATGGTGACGCCACTGCCGTTGATAACCAGATTGTACGCCTCGCGGGATACATTATTTGCCTGCACCGTTCCGGATTTTAGTATAATTCCGTTCGTTACCGGTGTCGTAGGCAAACCGCTTTTAGGCTGGTAATTTTTATCTGTAACCGTTTTAAGTTTCTCACTCAAATAGTTGGCTTCACCCTCCAGCCCAGCCTCGTAATAAATAGCCGTTTCATTATTTAGGGTAAAAGTCCCGGCACTATTGGTTATTTTCACGGGAGCCGGAATGATTTTCTGAAGCTGCTCCACACCCAGCGTTGTCATGGCCAGGTTCTGGTTATACCGCAGCTCGGCAGTCTGAATAGGCTCCAAGTCTTTTTTACCACGTAAAATCTGCTCTTTTGTTGTAAAGGGTTCGATGGTATAATCAGCTACCTGCACGATGTCTTTTTCTTTGCCTTCGTTATCGTAAAAAACAAAATACAGCCCCAGCGGTGCATCCGTTTCTTTAATTATTCCTTCTGTTCCCGTGTAGTTAATCGTTATGGAGTCGCCCGGATTCAGTTTAAAATCTTTTCCGGGAATCATTTTATACCAGTCGCCATTGATATGTTCAACGGTTGCCGGCTCCGGCGTTTTATTAGCCTGGATCGGCCTCGGCATCATGCTGAAAAACAAGGTCCAGTTCTTATCGTTCAGCGCAATATCCCCGCCGTTTTTAAGCGTGAATTTGGCTTTGAAAGTACCATCCACCTCGGTGAAATTTGTGATGAGCTTCCAGGAAACACCGATTTTTTGTGCTTCTTCTTTGGAGAATTTACCTGACGGGCTGCAACCAGCCAGCCACAACATCGAGATGATAAAAAATAAATAAGATTTCCTCATGGGTACTGGTCAATTTTTAAAGTTTTAAATCTCCTGATCATCGCATTGATAGTACTGCAAGATGATCAAAACATACCATTTAACGAAAGCTTTTAAATCAGAATGAATTTGGCAGGACAATTTCTTCTGACAAAAATGATAATTTAAAATACCCAGTAGCCCTTAACCCATCCATCCGCGTATCTAATCTTAAACGGAAAGTATCATGGGAAACCTCGCAGCAGAATCACCTCGTCTTATTTCGCTTGACGCCATGCGTGGTTTTACAATCGCTGTGATGATCGTCGTAAATTTTCCAGGAAACGAAGAATTTGTTTATAATACGTTAAGGCATTCACAGTGGAACGGGCTCACTTTTACGGACCTTGTAGCGCCATTTTTCCTGTTTATTGTGGGGGTTTCTACTGTTTTTGCTTTTTCTAAAAAACTGGAAACAGGAGGACCTAAAAATGATTTGCACAAAAAAATCATCACCCGCTCCCTGAAAATATTCGCCGTGGGCATGTTTCTGAATATGCTGCCTGATTTTGATCTCGGAAATCTGCGCTGGACGGGTACTTTGCATCGGATCGCCATTGTTTTCCTTGTCTGTGCCCTTCTGTTCCTTCATACGAACTGGAAACAGCAGGCATTCACCGGCATCTTAATACTCGTGATTTACTGGCTGGCAATGACTTTAATCCCGACACCGGGCGTTGGAAAAGTGGTTTTGGAACGCGGTCTGAATCTCGCGGCCTGGGTCGACCAGCAGTATTTACCGGGAAAAATGTGGCAGGGAACCTGGGATCCGGAAGGTATTTTAAGTACATTTCCGTCTGTCGTCACAGGTATTACCGGCATGCTTGCAGGCAGACTGATACTAAGCCATTTCACACCAAACGAAAAGGCAAATTATCTGATGACAATTGGGCTGTTCACCGCGACGGCGGGTTATTTCTGGGGGCTTACCTTTCCGGTCAATGAAAACATCTGGACAAGTTCCTTTGTACTCGTCACCTCCGGTTTTGCTGCGATGTTGCTGGGTGCCTTGTATTTCCTCATTGACATTTCAGGTTATCAAAACGGCACAAAACCGGGCATTATCTTCGGAGCCAACGCGATTATGGTTTATGTGCTGGCAGATATTTTCGCGCTCTTTTTCTATCTGCTGCCTTTCGGAGAAAAAACGCTGAACCATCACGCCGTTGATCTGCTCGTTGCGGTTGGTTTTGCTTCCAAACTGGCAAGTCTCATCTATGCTCTGGTCTTTGTTTCAATCAATTTTATTCCGGCATTTTTTCTCTACCGAAAAAAGATATTCATAAAACTTTAACCGAACAAAAGGGCACCCCAGCCCTCAATTCATCGAATTATGTCAAAATCCATTTACAGTCTGTTGTTATTAATATCCCTGGTCATTTGTGCTCCGCCTGCCGAATCACAAACGCTGGACCTATCGAAGGCACAGGTAGTCACAACCATTTCTGACCAGAAGATACTCCTAAGAAGCATCGAAGTATTACAAAATGAAACAGAAAAACGTAGCGGAATACGGTGGCAGGTAGTAAAAAAACTGCCAAAATCCGGGCAGCCAGCCATCCTGATCGTTTTGGAAAATGAGGTAACGAAACTGCCGGTAGCATACCAGACAGCGATCCACACATTACCCGAAATTAAAAATGAAGGGTTCAAACTTGTGACATTGCCTTCTGAAAAAACCGTAGTTATTGTCGGAAAAGATGCACGTGGAATACTTTATGGGGTCGGCCGTTTTTTACGAAACGCCGAAATGCGGGACGGTTCTGTACAAATCCCGGCCCAGCTTGCCCTGTCAACCAGCCCGCGTTATCCCATTCGTGGCCATCAGTTGGGGTACCGTCCCAAAACAAATGCCTACGATGCATTTTCCGTGGCTCAGTTTGATCAGTATATCCGCGATCTCGCCATATTCGGAGCAAACAGCATCGAAATCATGCCTCCCCGCACGGACGACGATTTCACAAGTCGGCATATGAAACTACCGGCTATCAAAATGATCGTGGAACAATCCCGGATCTGTAAGGAATATGGTCTTGATGTTTCGATGTGGTACCCGAATCTGGGAAAAGACTACGCTCACCCTGATTCGATTCAAAAGGAATTGAAAGAAAGAGAGGAGATTTTCTCGATCCTTCCAAAACTGAACGCCGTATTTGTACCTGCCGGCGACCCGGGTGATCTCGAACCGGATGTGCTCTTCGCATGGCTTGAAAAAGAAGCGGTGTTATTGCATAAATATCATCCGACCGCTAAAATCTGGGTTTCTCCGCAGGTATTTCGTCCTACGCAAAAATGGTTTGATGCATTCTTTGCCCATGTCAATAAAGAATACTCCTGGTTTGGTGGTGTAGTTTTTGGACCCTGGATAAAATTACCGGTACAAAAAATCAGGGAAATAGTAAAACCATCCATTCCGATCCGACATTATCCCGACATCACCCATAATTACAGCTCACAGTACCCGGTACCGCATTGGGACCTGGCCTATGCCATGACTTCGGGACGGGAAAGTATAAATCCACGTCCGCACGACGAAAAGACTATCCATAATGCGTTTGATCAGTACGGTGTCGGCAGCATCAGTTATTCCGAAGGCACCAATGACGATGTCAATAAATTTGTCTGGAGCGATCAGGACTGGGATCCGGAAAGGCCCGTCATCGAAACACTCCGTGAATATTCACGTTTGTTTATCGGCCCGGATTTTACAGAAACTTTCACGCAGGGAATTTTTGCACTGGAAAATAACTGGAAAGGTGAACTGCTTACCAATGAAAGCGTTGACAGGACTTTATTACAATGGCAACAGATTGAAAGGCAGGCTCCTTTAAAAGTCCAGCAAACTGCCCGTTTTCAGATGGGACTGATCCGTGCCTATTTCGATGCGTACACGCGGCAACGATTGATTTATGAAACCCGTATTGAACAGCAGGCGAAAGCGTTACTGCAAAATACAAAAACCGGGGGTTCAACGGAGTCGCTAAAAGAAGCCAGAACCATTTTGGAAAGTGCCTGGAAAAAGCCGATTCTGCCCGAGTACCAGGCCAAGTGCCAGGCCCTGGCCGATTCGCTTTTCAAAAGTATCGGCGCCCAGTTAACCATTAAAAAACATGGCGCTATGTCGGGCAGGGGTAATTTTATTGACCTGATCAACATGCCCCTGAACGATTCTCCCTGGCTTTTGGATCAGCTTAGCGAGACCGAAAAAATAGCCGATGAGCCAGGACGACTAAAAAAAATACAGGAAATACTCCATAGAACTGATCCGGGACCAGGTGGTTTTTATGATCATTTCGGCGATCCCGAAAGCTGGCACCGGGTTGTACAGAACTTATCATGGGAAGAAGATCCGGGAAGTTTGCAATCTCCGAGAATCGGGTTCGGTGTGGGTTTGGTGGGAGAAGAATGGGTAGACGAAATTCAGGCCACGGGATTTAAAGGGCAGGTGACGCCGCGGGTGTGGATGAAGCAGGCAAAAACGCTCTACGACCAGCCGCTTAAAATCCATTACGATGAGCTTGACCCGAAAGCGGATTACCGCATTCGCATTGCTTATACCGGCAGGTTTCGTTCGCGCATGAAAATGACAACGGACGACGGTCAGGTTATTCACGATTTTATCAAAACGGGAGAAACACCGGTTTTTGAATTTGACTTACCCAAAACAGCCATCACCGACGGCAAAGTTACGTTCATCTGGACCTGCGGGGAGGGTGAAAGAGGTTCACAGGTTACAGAAATCTGGTTAATAAGAAAATAAACAGCATTTTAAGGCAAACGAAAATGGGATTTTTACAAAAATTGCAGAACGGAGAAAACGTTTACGGAACCTGTATCACGTCAACGGGCCCCATGTGGCCGGCAGCGATCAAACGAACCGGTGTTGATTTCGTTTTTATTGATACCGAACATATTCCATTGGGCAGAAACGAACTGGCTGCCTTATGTCAGCAATTCCAGGCATTGGCGATCACGCCCATTGTAAGAATCCCATGTCCCGATCCCTTTCTGGCCTGTCAGGCGATTGATGGCGGTGCCCTTGGTATTGTAGCGCCCTATCTCGAATCCACAGAACAGGTACTCGAACTTGTGGGCGCCACCAAATTCCGACCGTTAAAGGGAGCGTTGCTTACACGATACCTGAACGGAACCGAACCGATCCCGGACGAAGTAAAAAGCTATGTTGCACGCTATAACGCCGAAAATATCTGCATTGCCAATATTGAAAGTGTTCCGGCACTTGAAAAACTTGACGACCTCTTAGCCGTTGAAGGACTGGATGCAGTTTTTATCGGCCCGCACGACTTGTCCGTCAGTCTGGGTTTGCCTGAACAATATGACCATCCGGAATTCGAAAAAGCCGTTACAACGATCATTCATAAAACCAGGGCCAGGGGACTTTCAATCGGCATTCATTTTTCTCTGGAACCGGAGCGGCAGATACGCTGGATAAAAGAAGGAGCAAATATTGTCGTGCATAGCTTTGATATAGCACTTTTCACCCAGCGTTTGCGCCACGATATCGGGCTGATCAAAGAAGCTGTCGGTGATCAAACCGGGCCGGAAGACCATACCGCCATGGTTGTTTGATCTGGCCCGGCCCGGTTATCGAAAATTATTTCCCGCTTCCTTTTTGCATCATCAGTGATTCTATCACCATACCGAGTTCTTTAAACCCCATTTCCTGGGTCAGATAAGCGTGCGGCCCCATCGGGTCGTCACGCCATTCGTTGCTTCCTCCGTTGATAACGATCTTGCCGCGTTTTATGTCAAAGTAATGTTGTGCGCCGCGAATGGCTACCAGCACCGCTGTCTGGTCCCAGCTCATCCGTCCTTCGCTGTCATTTTTGCTCAAAGGAATGGCCAGTGCATAAACATCCTTTACGGGACTATCCAGGCTTTCATTCGCGATCAGTTGCAATCCTGTTTTAATACCGTTACCGATCTCCACTCCGCTGAACGTAATTTGTGTGGGCCATTTTGCAAATACATTTTCCGAGGCCACAGAATCGATCATCACATTAAATTCTCTTCCTTTTGGAAACGCGCCCGCCATCGAAACCACCTCTTTTACTTTTCGTTTTACCAGATCTGTTCCGGATAAGGTTGAAAATTTATCAGGACCGGATTCCAGTAAATTGGACAGATTGGTAAGAAAACCGATCGTCACGATGGTCACACTCTGATCTGGCTGCGCCGCCAGAATTTTACGATATGTTTCCACTGCATCCGGTACCTCATCGGTGGATTTGATCTTATGCGGATATTTTGCAAGCAGCATTTCAGGCCATTTCTGTGGTGCGCCCATATCCGGTGCTTTACCTTTCGGCGCAGCGACAGGAATTTCCGGTCTGCCAAAATAATTGTTGATAATTTCAATCGTAGGGGCTACCAAAACATTTTTATTACTTGCGATCACCGCCAGTGGTTTTACCTCACCCCGATCCGCGAGCGCGTGCATGAGCGCCATGGCTCCCACATCATCATAATCCGGGCCAATGTCGGTGTCAAGAATAAGCGAAACTTTTTGAACACGGGAAATCTGAGCGGAGGTATACAGACTTATGAAAAGAGAAAGGACAGATAATAAATACTTCATATGTGCACTGAATTTGTTTCGGATTCGTGAAAATTCACCCATTGTAAAAAAAGAAAATACAGCTACTTATACCTTCGAAATACAAAGAAATTTCGTTGCAAGTTTCATTAAAATTTCCATCCTATACGCGCAACTACGGAAATTGACTGAATACCTTCTGTTTGAGGCAAATATTCGGCCTGAAACTATGGACATAAACCAGCGAAAACTTATATTTAGGTTCACTCAAAAAATGCCATCGATATTTATGAAACGCAGAAAATTTATCCACACCGGATCCATCGCCGGTTTGTCTCTATTTGGATTAGCAGCTTCTGATTTTCAGAACGAAACAAAAAACAAGCGTAAAGTTTCGGGGAATGGTTTTAGTCTGGATGAACTAAGTGTGGATGATTTAAGAAAAATGATGGCAAAAGGTGAAATCAACGCACAAAAACTGGTTAAGCTTTATCTTGACCGCATTGCTGAAATTGATAAAAAAGGCCCACATATCAACGCAGTTATCGAGATTAACCCCGATGCCATGAAAATTGCAGCGGAACTGGACAAGGAAAGAGCTGCCGGAAAAATCCGTGGCCCCTTGCACGGCATTCCCGTACTCATTAAGGATAACATTGATACGGCCGACAAAATGCAGACGACCGCCGGCTCCATAGCACTGGAAGGAAACATTGCAAAAAATGACGCCTTCGTGGTGAAACAATTGCGTAAGGCAGGTGCCGTGATCCTGGGAAAGACGAATCTGAGCGAATGGGCAAATTTCCGGTCGACCCGGTCGTCCAGCGGCTGGAGCAGCCGAGGCGGACAAACCCATAACCCTTATGTACTCGACCGTTCCCCATGCGGATCAAGCTCGGGATCCGCCGTGGCTGTGGCGGCCAATTTATGTGCAGTTTCCGTGGGTACAGAAACGAATGGCTCCATTGCCTGTCCTGCTTCGATGAATAACGTCGTGGGCATTAAACCGACTGTCGGGCTCATCAGTAGATCAGGCATCATTCCGATTTCAAAAACACAGGATACCGCCGGGCCTTTTGGCAGGACCGTCAGAGACGCTGCGCTCTTACTAGGTGCCATGGCAGGTGTAGATCCGGATGACGATGTCACATTAACCAGCAAGGAAAAAGCACAGACGGATTACACGCAATTTCTTAAAACTGATGGGCTGAAAGGAAAAAGAATTGGCATTGAAAAGAGTTTCCTGAAAAAACATGAGGCCATGGACGCCCTGTTCAGGGAAGCCATTGAACTCATGAAAACCAAAGGTGCCACGATCGTGGAAGTCGAGTTTATTAAATTTAAAAACGTAGGCAACGGCGAAGGAGAATTATTGGAATACGAATTCAAGGATGGACTGAACGCCTATCTGAGCAAGGCAAACGGTAAGGTAAAATCGCTGGAAGAACTTATCAAATTCAACACCGATAATCAGGGAAAAGCAATGCCTATTTTCCAGCAGGAAACGCTTGAAAGCTCCCAGAAGAAAGGAGACCTGAAAAGTCCGGGTTACCTGGAAGCCTATGGGAAAGTTACCGGAGTACGAAAACTGATTGATAATTTACTGACAGAGCAAAACCTCGATGCCTTGTGCGGGCCTGCAACCGGCGCATCCTGGTGCATTGATCCCGTCAACGGAGATTTCTGGACGGGCTATGGATCTTATGGGCCGGCCGCGATGGCTGGTTATCCCTCCATAACACTCCCGATGGGCTTTATCAGCGAAATCCCTGTCGGGATTTCCTTTCTGGGACGGTCTTATGACGAAGGCGGGCTGTTAACCATTTCCTACGACTTTGAACAATCTTCAAAGAAACGAAGAGCACCTAAATTCATCAAAAGTATCTAGCTGCCTTAACACAAATCAGCCAACCCGTGTTAACCGGATTGGCTGATCTGTGTTAGTAATTTATGAGAAAGGCTTTACAACCTGACTACCCTGAAAACTTCTTTTTTCTTCCCGGCCACGACCTCCACCATGTAAAGCCCCGGAGCAAATTCTGAGCTTCCCATATTGATCTGATATTTTTGTACCGACCCACTCGCCGCCCAATTGCCTTTGAGCGATGATCTGCCAGTCAAATCCGTTACACTCACCCGCACTTCTTCCCCTGCATCAGCCTGGTACACAATGTTGATAACATCTTTGGATGGATTCGGATAAACCTGCCAGTCAATTTTTTCATGAATAACCACCGGACGAATCGCCGAATATTTAAATGTTTCATCCAAGTCCACCATTTTTAGCCGGTAGTACCGCACGTCCGATTTATTAGGCTCATAGTCGATAAAAGAATAGCGCTGCCCCGCCCTCGGCGTTCCCTCTGCCAGTATTTGTCCAACCTTGGTAAATTGCCCCGATTTCAAAGCATCATTTCCACGGGCTACTTCAAGCTCGAAGTGGCTGAAATTAACTTCCGACGAAGTAACCCATTCGGTAACCACATCCTGAGAGGCATCGGCGCCCTCTTTTCTTTTGGCTGTAAAACTGATCAGCTCAACCGGAAGAGGCGTACTGGTACCCATGGCGTCTTTACTGAGCCAGAATTCCGATAAATTTTTCACTTTAAACTCTGCAAAATATCCTTTATCAAAAGGTACCTTTTTGGTTCTGGCGGCCGTAATAAACAACCATCCCGGAGCATTATTGTTGGCAACGCTGCCGTCTTCATTATTATCATTACCGTCACTGTATTTAGAAACTCCCAGTTCATTAATCGACGAAGGTTTCCCGCATCCGCTGCATCCGGACGCACTGATCAATTTCTCAACATCCGAATCAAGGAAGTAAAAACGAATACTGATCGAATCAGCCAGATTATAATTTGTTGGCTTAACCGTGATATTTCTGTTGAGATAATATTGATTGTTTACATTCCTGACAGCCCCGTTATTGACATACATCCGGACATCCGTTGTACCAAGATCCTGGTTATTGGCATGTATAGCTGCCACCAAAGTCCCGTTGTTCAGATAATTAACCCATCCCTTTTCGCCCGTTGTCGGTAATGCAACGGATGATGCACTCGAACCGTCATAAATTCCGTTACGGTTATCATATACGTGAATATCATCAATCGCTATCCCCTCTTTCGATTCCGTGGCATCCGTCACCAGTACAAATCTCAGACGAATACTTGCGCTACCAGCCGGCAATGCCATCGTCGCAACGTGCCAGCGTGTATACTGCAAAACACTCCACGCGTTATTGTTGCTATAATTTTTATTGTACCAGTTTGTCCCTTGTCCGTTAGAACCCAGGCGTTTCCAGGTTGAGCCATCCGTTGAATATTCCATGTACCCAACGTCGCAGGCAGAAGAGCCGCAGTCTTCTATATCCAGGGCAATATTGAAACTCACTGTTGGCACCAGCATTCCTCTCAAATCAAAACAGGGAGAATACAGATAGGAGATTTCGTTCATATTATAATTACCCGTCAAATTGGTTTTCCAGGCTTTACTGCCACTGGCTGCTCTGCTTACTTTCGCGGATGACGGACTGCCATATTTCCATGAGTTATTCGCCCCGTTAGTGTACCAGAACCCGCTGCCGCTTTCAAAATCTTCCAGATAAGGGAAAGATGCGATCAAAGGTGAGTTGAACAATTCGGCCGAAGCAAGATCGTTGGAACGGTTCGAGTCCGAGGATAGATCAACCCATGCTTTCACAACGTGATTTCCCGGCGCAGATAAATCCGCACGGGCCAGGAAGGTATACTCGACAGAAGTATTACCCGCAAGCGTTATGATGGCTTCGGTAAAAACGGTGCCGTTGTCTACCTGAAATTTTACCGGAATAGCCAAAATAAGGTTCGGAGAATTGTTTTTCACCGTTATTTTTACCTGCTCTGCATTTCCCAAACCACATCCGGAACTGATCGGACTGTTGAGGCTGACAACCTGAATATCATTGGCGATCTGGAATAACCGGATATCATCGAAACTATAACCTGCACCACTGTAATCATCCCCAACCATCAGTGTACCATTTTGTCCCCAGCGAATTTGAAAGCTTGATGAAAAACTCTTTCCATTGGCGGTGAGGATACGACTAAGTTCAATATCCGCAGATAATTTATAGGGCGTGCCAACTGCATTCTGGTTTGTGAAAAGGTTGTATACCTCAATCCACTCATCAGTATCCTTTCCTCTGATCCAGACTTTATTGTTTGCATTACTCGATTGACCGTGATTTTTATACCTGAAATTCATCCGGATCTCATCGGATGCTGCGTTAAAAGCAGACAGATTATAAGTAGCAATGAGATAATTTGTATTTCCGCCGACGATGTACCTGTCGGCATCCAGAATCAGCGACTTGGAACCAGAATGCGCCAGACCCGTATTGACAAAAGTTCTGATACGGCCGACTGTCGAGCTGGCTATTAAATCATATCGATCGGAACCGGTAAGCCCCATTTTGTTTGTAAAAAACTCCTGCTCCGGCAAAGATTCCATGTCATCAGAAAACGGCATCGATATGGCTGTATTATTTAGCTGCGTGATCGTTTGAACAATGGTATTGTTCTTAGGAACCGTATCGCCGGTTTTTTCTATTTCTACTTTAAGGTTGTAGGACCGAATTGCGGAAAGATCCGCCAGATTGGCAAATGTATGATCCAGTGTTGCTCCCGATGGTATCGCCGTCGTGATGGTTTGCTCCCCCTTCAGAACATTATCAATGTAGTACTTTACTTTAAAATCTCCGGAAGATGTCACATCATCCAGATTTTTTATCCTGATCGTGATCTTTGCACTGGCGGATAATTCTGATGAAGTAAACTTCCGTCCCGACAAAGCCGGCGACAAAATTGCATCCAGTTTTAAATCATTATCTGAAATCGCACCACTGCAATTCCCGCTGTCAGGCTTTCTTGAAACAGCAACAGCCCTGCGTCCGGGATTTCCATTCACTCTGGCCCTTACCGAAACCCAGTAGGTTATATCTTTTGATAAACCCGAAAAAGAATAGTTGGTCGACGACGTTGTGCCGGCCGAAACCATCTCATCACCTTGCAGGATCATCACTTCATAATCACTGGCTCCCGCTACGGCATCCCATTGCAAGGCAATGTAGCCTTCACACTGAACCGGCGCCAATGTCAAAACAGGCACTCCCACAATGGTGAACGGCTCACTGATACTAACTTTATCGGTACCATTCTGACTGATCTTGATTCTCACCTGTGACGAAGTAACAGCCGGAATGGTCCAGCTTAGCTGACGTAGATCTGCCGCCACGGCAGTATTGATATCGATCCAGGCCCCTCCGTTATCGGTGGAATATTGTATTGTAAAACCATTCGATTCATTCCCGAAGGAATCCCAGCTGATGTACATCACCTCACCCTGCTTTACTCGCTCCGTTCCGATCGGATACGTAATGGAAGTTTCTACGGGAATAGCGTCATAAACTACAAAGTATTCCTGATCCGGGTTCTGATTGATGGCGGTGCCTGTTATTTCAATCTTGTAGCTTCCTTGTGTCGGACTATCAATAACAACCTGTTCGATATTGTTGACATGATCAGCTCCCGTGGTTGCCGGAATGTTCACATTCAGCGGTGCGCCATCCAGTAATTTGGGAAGTACTTTTGCCTGACCAGATGTGGTAACGACCAAATCCAGGTCATTCACCAACGTCTGACTGGCAAGTACAGCAGCCGCCGGATCATTCCAGTAAAGCATCACTTTCAGTTGAGCCGTATTGGCAGGAACAGTGATCGTATGTGTTTTAGATCCTTTGTTGGCGACGGAGGCATTGATATAACTGTTGCTTTCAAGCATTTTAGCAGAACGCACCAGGTTTAACCAACCAAATCCATACTTGTAATCCGGCCCGGCATTACCTTTATCGATCCCACTGTTGCAGATCAGTGCTTTGATCAGGGCACTCTTTGGATTTGCGCCACCATTCAGTTTTCGATATTGCTGATACAACAAGGCCACGCTGCCAGCAACCGCCGGTGAGGCCATGCTTGTTCCGGTGCCATTACCATAAGTGTTGTCAGGCATGGTTGATCGAATGGAAGTTCCCTGAACAACAATTTCTGGTTTAATGCGGCCATCTTTTACCGGTCCCCGGCTTGAACTTTCAGATATAACGCCCTCTAATGTCGTGTTCCCAACCGTCAAAATATTCTTAGCCGACTGATATCCGCCCAAAACATTTGCAAAACCCGCCGGAAATGGACTGCAGGTATTAGCACCGCTGTTGCCCGAAGCAAAAACGTTCTGAAGATAAGGCATTTGAAAAGCCTGTTGATCAAGTATCTGTGAATAAAGGTCGTAAGTCCCAAACGAAGAACAGCTGGTTACGTCATTACCATACGAGTTATTGGTAACCACCATCCCGTAATCCTTTACATAATTCGGCAAATTGGCCAGAAGATTTGAAAAGTAGTGCGATACAATTGTCGCCTTGGGCGCATAGCCCTTGTAACGCTCATCAATGATCCCGGCTCCACCTAGCGTCCCCATCACATGCATGCCATGTGCAGAACTTGTTTCAGAAGCGAAGCGATTGATGATCCGGTTATTAAAATCGATGTGGGTCATCGGATTGGCGTTATCGCCAATCCCCACGACAATACCTTCTCCATGCAGATTTCTGTTTCCCGACACGGTAGAACTTAAAACATTAGCTCTTGAATTTTCTTCACTATGGTCATTAAAAGCCTGATCCGGTCCCGGAACAGCCTGCACATATTGGACAAAGGGAAGTAGAGCCAGTTCTTTTACGCGGCTTTTTGCTACCCGGATTTCCAATACGCCATAGGCCTGATACAGATCGGATGTTAGATTAAAATTCTTGTTTTGCAACTCCTCGCTCACTTCCTTAAACGAAAACGTCTTTGGAAAACTAATCCAAACATCGACTGTTCCGTTGGTTTTCACCGCGTGGGATGGAAAACTTCCGTTTGCCAGAGAAGCATGCATTTTTTGATTCGCCGATAATTCCAATACAGACCGGACTTTAATTTTTTGTAAAGCAGCAGAGGAAAGCGCACGCGTTAACGTCGCTGAATATGCGTTGTTAGGAATATAGTCCAGAAGCTCGATACCTTCAGCCTGCAACTGTTTTTTCTCCGCCTCGTCAGGGATCTCTTCAAACTGGATAACGACAAATGATTTCCGGTTTAGTGAGGTTATTTTCCGGTTAAATTCGACAATTTTTTCCGCCGAAATATTTTTCTCAGGCGTAAAAGATTCATTTTTTAACAAAATCCTATACTGTCCAAAGGTGACAGTGAGGGAGATAGCAAAAAACGAGATAAGGAGGTAGAGGTTTTTCAATTTCATGTAATTACCGGGTCGAACTAGTTTCTTCAAGTAAAGAGAATTAGTTCTAAGTATAATTAAAAATCGAGCAAAATCCCAAAAATCCTTTCACAAATACAATAATTTATACTGAATCTTTTCTACAAAATATGAATTAGTTTGTATTCAAATTTGCAATAGATTGTACTGCAACTGATAACGATTCCTTATTTTTTCGTTTTGTTATTAAAAGAAGAGTAAAGTAACTTCGCCAACTCATACAGGTTTTCGTACGAACGACTCTTGGTTTTCCACTTTACAGGCATTTATGTTTAAAAAACAGGCCTGTAATCCTTAATATGACTTTTATGAACTTATATGGTTTGATAGGTTTTCCTTTAACCCACTCTTTTTCGAAACGTTACTTTTCTGAAAAATTTGCACGGGAAGGTATTGCAAACAGCAGTTATGACCTGTTCGAAATGCAGACGCTGGAAAAATTGCCTGAGTTATTGAAGAAACACCCTGATTTGAAAGGGATTAATGTTACAATCCCGTACAAACAGGATGTGATTACTTACCTGGACGATCTGGATGATACGTCAGCCGAACGCATTGGTGCCGTGAATACCATCAAAATTTTTGCTGATGGAAGCACAAAGGGTTACAACACGGATTACTACGGATTTCGCCAATCGATTTCGGAATGGATGGACCGCCGTGGAGAGGCCTGCTGCAATTTTAAAGCATTGGTTTTGGGTAATGGCGGAGCGGCACAGGCTGTAAAAACAGCATTGGAAGATATGAAAACGGAATACAAAATTGTATCCCGCCAAAAAAGCAACGACTCACTTTTGTATGAAGAGCTGACGCAGGAAATTATGGAGTCGCATCTTCTGATCATCAATACCACACCGCTTGGAACTTACCCCAATGTAGAAACATGCCCTGAAATACCTTATCAATGGATTTCAAAGGGCCACTTCCTGTATGACCTGGTGTATAATCCGACGACGACCCTATTTATGCAAAAAGGTTTTGATCAGGGCGCAGCCGTTCATAACGGCTTAAAAATGCTCGAAATGCAGGCTGAAAAAGCCTGGGATATCTGGACGTCGGAGGAAGATTTGTGGAGTGTTTAATTTTTGACATAATACGTCCAAAAATCATCCTGGATTAATTCCGAGCCTGTTAATACTCCTTCCGGCAGTGGTGCTTTGACGCCGCTGCCGATTGTTTTTAAACTCTGGCACCTTCGAATTTCATTCCATAACCCGGCTTTCAGAAAGGATGCTAAAACCTGCGCACCACCTTCCACCATTACCGACTGGATTCCTCGTTTAGAAAGCTGCTGCAAAAGCTGCAAAATTTCATCATTTCCCGGATTCACCCGGATGTAAGTATTGCTTCCCTGCCCTGCATACCTTCCTGAATTATTGTCAAAACTAGTCTGACGATCATAGTTGACAATAAAGGTCGGCTGCGAAGTATCAAATAAATTTAACGATTCGGGAAGGCGCAGATGTCTGTCGAGCACAACCCTCACGGGGTTTCTACCTTTCCAGTGGCGAACGTCAAGTTTCGGATTGTCGTTGAGCGCCGTATGATAGCCGACCAGAATAGCATCTTCTTCCGACCGCCATTTATGCACCCTGACACCCGAAAACTGTCCGCTGATTTGTACGGTTTTTCCATTTTCAGCAGCGATGTAACCATCCGCGGTCTCAGCCCATTTTAAAATAACATAGGGAAGTTTTTCGGTGAAACTGAAAAAAAAACGTCTGTTCAGTTTTTTGCCTTCCTCCGCCAGTACGCCGCAGAGCACTTCGATCCCGGCAGCCTTTAAACGCTCAATACCCCTGCCCGAAACCAGCGGATTAGGATCGTCGTTACAAACCACGACTTTTTTAATGCCTTTGCTCACCAGCAAGTCCGCGCAAGGAGGCGTTTTCCCGGTATGAGAACAGGGTTCAAGTGTCACATAAGCAGTTGCTTCTGAAAAAAGATGGCCGTTATTTCTTTTCTCAACATCTTCAACAGCCCGAACTTCCGCATGCGGACCGCCATACTGACGGTGCCAGCCTTCGCCGATAATCCGGTCGTTATGCACAATCACACAGCCCACCATAGGGTTGGGACTGACATTCCCCCGCCCGTATTCTGCAAGCTGTAAAGCCCGCTGCATCCAATGTATATCCTTGTTCATTTGGTAAAAATACAAACCTCCTTTCAATCTCAACTTTCGTGAGTTCTTATAATTTGCTAACTTTCCGACATCAGAATAAAAAATCAACTCAAAAATGACTTCGGCTCGTCAGTTATATCAACATATTGTTAGTGGAATTAATGTTTATCCGCCCAAAGAATCCCAGGCCATTGCGTTCATGCTCCTGGAACATTACATGCGGTTGAGAAATATAGATGTGCTGGTTGACAGGCCGGTGCCGGAGAATACGGCTCAGCCGGATTGGGGAAATATTATTTCCCGGCTGAACAACAACGAACCCGTCCAACATATTATCGGTACCACCGAATTTTGCGGACTGGAATTTCGTGTTTCTTCTTCGGTCCTCATTCCAAGGCCGGAAACAGAAGAGCTGGTTCAGATGGTGACAAGAGATTACGCAGAACCTGATAAAGACGTAGCTATTCTGGATATCGGGACAGGGAGTGGCTGTATTGCCATTGTTCTTGCCCGTTTCCTTCCGCATGTATCCGTCCACGCCTGGGACGTTTCTGATGAAGCACTTTCCGTAGCACGCGAAAATGCCCGTCAGCTTATCGCAGACGTTCAGTTTGCAAAACAGGATATGCTGAATGTGACCTTCCCCTTACCGGGCAACGTCATCAAGTTTGACTGCCTTGTAAGTAACCCACCTTACGTGACGTATTCCGAAGCAGAACATATGCGGCCGAATGTATTGCGCTTTGAGCCACATGAAGCACTTTTCGTGGAAGACAGTGACCCTTTATTATTCTACAAGGCCATTGCTGATTTTGGAGTTCATCACCTGAAAGAAGGCGGAAAATGTTACGTGGAAATCAACGAACACTTCGGCACGGGCACCAAGCAGGTTTTTGAAGAACGTAATTATAAACAGGTCGAAATCTTACGTGATATCCACGGAAAAGACAGGTTTGTAAGAGCCGTTTGGAAGAAATAATCCTATTTGCCGACTATAACCAAGGCATGATTGATTAAATTTCAATCCGCCTATTCGGAAATTCAAGACTTAAAACCAATATACTCCGTGTTAAAAATTAACACCACATGTATTTAGAAAAAATAAAAGAAGTACTCGACGAAATGGGCAAGGTAGTTGTGGGGCAGGATCGTCTGCTCAACAGGCTGCTTATCGGTCTTTTCACCGGCGGGCATATACTTCTGGAAGGTGTACCCGGTCTTGCAAAAACGCTCACCATCAATGTGATGGCCAAGGTGTTACAGCTTGACTTCCGCCGGATTCAGTTTACGCCCGATTTGTTGCCGGCCGATTTGATCGGAACGATGATCTACAAACCAAAAATTGGCGACTACGAAGTAAAAAAAGGACCGATCTTCTCCAATATCATTCTGGCCGATGAGGTAAACCGTTCTCCCGCCAAAGTACAATCCGCCTTGCTGGAAGCGATGCAGGAAAAGCAGGTAACCATCGGCGACCATACTTATCTTCTCGACAAACCTTTTGTAGTGCTCGCAACCCAGAATCCGGTAGAGCAGGAAGGAACTTATCCACTTCCGGAGGCTCAGATCGACCGTTTTATGATGAAGGTCTATGTGGATTACCTTAACAAACAGGAGGAGCTTGAAGTGATGCGCCGGATGTCCGACATTACTTTTGATTATCAGATCAAACCGATCCTGAACAAGCAGGATATTTTTGCAATCCGTGAAAATGTCAATAAAGTAAATATTTCCGAAACGCTCGAACGCTATATCATCGAACTGGTTTTTGCGACAAGACGGCCGCTGGATTATGGTTTAAGGGACGAGGCCCGTTACATTCAGTTTGGTGTGTCACCACGTGCGACCATATATCTGAACCGTGCGGCAAAAGCGCTGGCTTATCTGGAAGGCCGGGACTATGTCTTGCCTGAGGATATCAAAGCACTGGCTCCCGATATCATGAACCACAGGATCATGCTGAATTATGAAGCAGAAGCGGATGGGGTAAAAACAACCACCATTATCGATTCAATTCTTAGAAAAGTAGCAATCGGATAGTTTTTCTCATGGCACGGGGTCATGTCCGTGCCCGCCCCAGGGATGGCATCTGGAAAACCGTTTCAAACCCATAGGCACCCCTTTCAAAACACCATACTTTTGAATCGCCTGGATCATGTACTGCGAACAGGTGGGCGTATAACGGCATGAATTTGGCAGATAAGGCGATAAAACGCCCTGATAAATTCGTACCAATCCAATGAGTAAAAATTTCATTTTGCTTCGTTGTGTAAAGTATTATCTTTGACAATTAACATCATAAACGCATGATTTCCTATATAATTTGGGACGTAAATCCCGAAATCTTTACAATCCCTCAACTATTGGGTTACGGCCCCTTTCCTGTTCGCTGGTATGGTCTTCTGTTCGCGGCCGGTTTCCTGATCGGACAACAAATCATGATCCGCGTTTTTAAAAACGAGAAAAAACCGCTGGAAGATATTGATGCCCTAACATTATATATGGTGATATCCACCGTAGTAGGTGCGCGCGTGGGCCACTTTTTATTTTACGAGCCGGAAGTACTATTCAAAAATCCACTTGAAGTTATTTTGCCTCCTTACGCAGGTTTGGCAAGCCACGGCGCCGTCGTAGGTATCATCATAGGGCTCTTTCTGTATTCCAAAAGCAGAAAACTGACCGGCCAAACTTTCTTATGGGTCGCCGACCGCATGGTTATCGTCATTGCCCTGGCAGGATCCTTTATCCGACTGGGAAACCTTATGAACTCCGAAATCGTCGGCCGCCCGACAGACGTTCCATGGGGTTTTATTTTTATGAAAAACACTGAATTTCTTCAGATACCAAGACATCCGGCACAGCTATACGAATCAATTTCCTGCTTTGTCCTCTTTTTCGTCCTGCTGGGTTTATGGAATAAATTCAAAGAAAAAACGCCGCGTGGCTTATTGCTTGGCGTATTCTTCGTCTGGGTCTTCACCTTACGTTTCCTTTATGAATTTTTAAAGGAAAACCAGGAGGCTTTTGAAGCCAATTATGCGCTGAATATGGGGCAGATACTGAGTATTCCTGTGGTTATTTTAGGCTTGTATTTTATCATCCAGTCGAGAAACAACGCCATCCAGAAAATCAGTTAATTCCGAGAACCGGATTGTTGTTAAACGCTGAGTTAACAGGAGCCGACGTCTCCCGGTTTTACGTTGAGTTCGCAGAAATAATATTAATAAAAAACTCATTGTAACTTAGCGTTGAACTCATTTAACACTGCGCTGAACCTCGTCAGATCATGATAGCAATACAGAATAGTTTTTTAGTTAAATTGCATTTATCCAGTAATATCTATAACCTATCTGTATGAAAAAAAGATTTATTTTAACGGTCACGTTTGCTTCTGTTTTCTTACTGTCGGGCTGTGGTTCAAAAAAGGAGGAAGAGGAAGCAAAAGAAGAACCTAAAAACGCCGTTGAAGCCTTGCAGCAATTTGCAGACAAGGCGAAGGACATGCAAAATAAGGAGCCTGTTGACCCGGTTGACTTTCGTAAACTGAAAGAGCTGTTACCGGAAAAGGCAGCAGGATTATCCAGAAAAGAGGCTTCCGGAGAAAAAAACGGAGCAATGGGTTTTACCATTTCGAGAGCCGAAGCCAGGTACTCGGATGAATCAAACACCTCCGTCCACGTGGAGATTTTCGATACCGGTGGCGTTGCAGGTGTGGCCACAATGGCCCTCGCAGCCTGGACAATGGCCGATATTGATAAGGAAACAGAAAACGGCTACGAAAAAACGACAAAAATTGAAGGGTACAAGGGCTTCGAAAAATACAATAACGAAAGTAAATCAGGGGAAATCAATGTACTGGTTGCAGATCGTTTTGTAGTCAATGTGAACGGAGACAACCTGACTATGGACCAGCTTAAAAGTATTCTTGCAGACATTGACCTGGACAAATTATCTGATTTGAAATAAATTGTCTGACAATATCGACCAATAAAAAAGGAGCCTTTCGGCTCCTTTTTCAGGGTTTAGGGATCTTTGTGTAGAGTTATCGGGGCATTAATATCTTTGAACACGCACGCTCAGGCCGTGGCAAAATCTACTTTTTCTCTCAATATCTGTTTTGCTTTCACCAGCTGATTTTTTACCGTATTCTTCGAAATTCTAAGAAATTCTGCAATTTCCTGATACGATTTCCCCTCTTCAATATTCAGTCTTAGGATTTGCTTTCTTTTCAGCGACAACGAGTCGATCGCAGTTTGTACCAAATAAATCCGCCGTTCTTTTTCCTCTTTTTCATCATCAGCTGCAATCTTGATCAGTTCCATGTATTGTCTGCGCAGATAATCATTCTTCTCAATTTTTTTGAAATGATCAAACGCCATGTTACGCAAACAGGTAAAAAGATATGAATTGAAGTTATGGTCTGGTTTAATATGCTCCCTTTTCATCCAGATTTTCAGGAAAACGTCCTGTACCATATTCTCCGATTCTTCCTCGTCTTTTAGCAGAGAAATGGCAAACCTAAGTGCCGGCACCTTATAATAATTGTAGAGCGTCGCAAAAGCGGCTTCGTCGCCTTGCGTAACTTTTTGCAGGATATTTTGATCAGGATGGGCCACGATAGTAATGGTTATGTCAAGTGAACAGGGTTTGATTTAAATAATATCTCCAAATAACGCATTCGAATTAATTATCATTTTTTCGAAAATTAGTCCAATACAACTACATCAAAAATTCGACAATCTAAACCTTCATTATTTAGCAATAAGCCTTGTACTTTGAAATAAAATATGATGAAACATTATATAGTCAATAGTATATTCCGCTTTGGATTATCTATACAATGTTTTATTTTGATCGATGCCAGTAGATTTGTAATTATAAATTTACGGGGCGTTATTGAAAAACATATCGCAACTTGCGTAAAAAGATCGTCATTTTGCGCAAATCGGTTTTATTTAATAAATTGATAATGATTATTTCTCATTTAGCTCTTAAATCCTCCCGCTCAGGCTGTTTCAGCCAATAAAAACATGATTTAAAAGACGGTCCGCTACCAACTCCGGTGAAGTCAAAAGTTGTATTTCCTGCACGGATTCCAAAAAATGAAAACCCTGCAGATAGCCTACCTTATTCAATGCAGCGTATATATTGCAAAGCGAAAGCGGTGATATAATATATTTGAAAAATTAAATTCCTGAACCTTTAGAGCCAGTTAATGCAATGGACCAAAATCGTATCGAAAGTATTCTGAATAAAATCTCAGCAGTAAAAATTGCCGTGTATGGCGACTTTTGTCTTGATTCCTACTGGATCATGGATAAGCGGGGTTCCGAAATCTCAATCGAAACCGGCCTTCAGGCCGAAGCGGTATCAGATCATTATTACACGCCCGGGGGAGCAGGGAATGTTGTGGCCAATCTGGCTGCGCTCAATCCTGCAAAAATAAAGGTCATCGGCGTGAGAGGCAACGATATTCATGGCCGGGAGTTGACCCGCCAATTGCAGACATTGGGTGCCGACACTACGTCACTTTACATTCAGCAGGATAATTTCAATACGTACAGTTATCTGAAAAGACACATTGACGGAAAGGAAGAACCCCGGATTGATTTTGGACTTTTCAATGAACGCACAACCGAAACAGACCGAAAAATCCTGGACGCAATCGAAGCGACCTTACAAGAATATGATGCACTGATCTTCAACCAGCAGGTGTTGGGCAGTATCAATAACGAATCGTTTATCAAGGAAGCGAATCTGCTTTTTAAAAAATACAGCAACAAAATTGTGATGCTGGACTCTCGGTATTATAATCACCGTTTCGAAAATACCTATCGCAAGGCCAACGACAAAGAAACGGCATCTTTGCTGGGCATCAGTACAAGTCCGGATGAAACCATTACGACCAATGATGTCAAAAAATACGGAGCGGAAGTTTTTGCAAAGACACAGAAACCTGTTTTCGTTACCTGCGGGGAACGCGGTATTCTGGCTTTTGATGCGCATGGCTATCACGAAGTACCCGGTTTGCAGTTAAAAGGAAAACTGGACACCGTAGGCGCAGGCGACACCACCATCAGTGCGATCACGTTATGCCTGGCAGCGGGCATTTCCGCCGGAGAGGCTGCTCGATTTGCCAATTTCGCCGCCGCGGTAACGGTTCAGAAATTATATACGACAGGCACCGCAACCGGCGAAGAGATTCTAAACTTAAGCCATGAACCCGATTTTGTTTACAATGCAGACCTGGCCGAAAATGAACGCCTGGCCGTATATGTTCCTGAAACAGAATTCGAACTTTGCAGTCCCGAGATCCTCGACCGTTTAGGACATATCCGTTACGCCGTTTTCGATCATGATGGTACCATCAGCTCTCTGCGCCAGGGTTGGGAAGAAATTATGGAGCCCGTTATGATGAAATCCATTCTTGGCAACCACTACGACACAGTCGATTCAGGAACTTATCACAAAGTACAGGAAAGGGTTAAGGATTTTATTCACAAAACCACCGGTATTCAGACAATTTTCCAGATGGAGGGATTGGTTGCGTTGGTAAAAGAGTTTGGATTTGTACCGGAAAACGAGATTCTGGATAAATTTCAGTACAAAGAGCTTTACAACGATGGCCTGATGGAAATGGTCAACAAACGCATGCAAAAGCTGGAAGCAGGCGAACTTGGGCAGGCGGATTACACCATGAAAGGTGCCGTTGCTTTCCTTTATCAATTGAAAGAACGTGGTGTGACCATGTATCTGGCCAGTGGTACCGATGTCGATGACGTTGTGAATGAAGCAAAACTGCTCGGTTATGCCGATCTTTTTGATGGCGGTATTTATGGTGCATTAAAGGATTATACCAAGTTTTCAAAAAAGATGATCATTGAGAAAATCATCCGGGAAAATAACCTCAACGGAAACGAACTGGCTGTTTTCGGTGATGGTCCCGACGAAATCCGGGAAGGCCGCCGCGCTGGTGGAGTATCCGTGGGTATTACCAGCAACGAATTACAACGCTTTGGGCATAACCCGGCCAAACGGCCACGTCTGGTGCGTGCCGGAGCACAATTACTGATCCCAGATTTTTCACAGCATAAAAAACTGATTTCACTGCTGTTTCAGGAAAACGTGGATTACGCTTCCTAATAATGTTAAACGCTGAGTTTTGGGAGCGGTCGCCACCCGGTTTTTCGCGGAGTTGTAAGAATTAATGCTGAGAAATTTGATACTCACTCCCATACCTCTCTGAGGGATTAAAATATTTCCAGATGATAAAATAAATGACCGTTTGTCTGGTACGATCTGCGATTGGGACAGTATTGTTGTTATGAATTTCCTTTGAAATCGAAAATATAAAAAACACACATTTTTATCTTTCCTGGTTATTCTGGCAACATTGACAAAACCGATGGCACAGTCGTCCGAAACCTACGCAGAAAAACTTGGCTGGCCCAAAGGTGCGAAAGTGATCATTTTCCACGTCGATGATGCGGGGATGTCCTATTCATCCAACCAGGGAGCCATTAAATCCATAGAAAATGGCATTGCTACGTCATGCAGTATCATGATGCCATGCCCATGGGCCGCCAGTTTTACCAAATACGCTGTAAAAAATCCAAAGATGGATGCCGGTCTGCATCTGACATTAACCTCTGAATGGCAGGAATATCGCTGGCCGCCGCTGGGGGGTATCAGACACTCTCCGGGATTGGTTGACGACGAAGGTTGTATGTGGCATGACGTAGAATCGGTAGTTAAAAATGCGGATGCTGATATCGTCGAACAGGAAATCCGCGCTCAGGTTGAAAGAGCATTAAAAATGGGTTTAAAGCCCTCGCATATGGATTCTCACATGGGAACACTTTTCGCCCATCCACCTTTTCTGGAACGATATATCAAGGTAGGGATTGAATATGGCATACCAGTGATGTTCCCGGGAGGAAACAACAAACTCCTGATTGAATGCCTGAATAATCCGCTTGTCAAAAAGTTAAAGGCAGAAGGAAAGTGGAAAGAAGGCACGCAACTTCCAGAGCCGGCTATTGTCAAGCAATCCAAATCAGTTGGTGAAAAAATCTGGAACGCCGGATTGCCGGTTCTCGACGACCTGCATACGATTAGCGGCGACTGGAAACCCGATGGGGATAACGTATCACCAGCGCAATGGGGAAAATTCAAAGCCCAAAAATTTCGCGAAACAATTACCAGAATGCAGCCGGGTGTGGCCATGATGATCGTTCACAGCAGCGATATTACCGATGCGTTCAGGCATATCAGCAATTCCGGCGGCTCGCGATATGCAGATATGTTGTCGATGCTCGACCCGGATCTGAAAGCATTTATCAAATCGGAAGGAGTTATTTTGACAACCTGGACCGAAATGCTGGCGAGGCGCAAGCAAGTGAAGTAGTTTTTATTGAGTAATCCAGTTTTCTAAAATGAAATTCAAGTTATCCTTTCTTTTCCTGTTCCTATCAATTCATATTGCTCAGGCTCAAACCTCCCCTGTTTTACAGCAAACCATTATTTTTCCCCAGCAGGAAAAACACGTTCATGGCAGCAGCATTGTCAGTCTACCCAACGGTGATTTCCTCGTTGCCTGGTTTCAGGGAAGTGGTGAACGAACCGCCGACGATGTAAAAATCATGGGTGCCCGCTTAAAAAAGGGAGAAAAAACATGGAGTGAACCCTTTCTGATGGCCGATACACCGCTCATTCCCGATTGTAATCCTGTATTGTTTTTAAATAATCAGGGCAAACTTTTTTTAACGTGGATAGCCGTGCAGGCCAACCTTTGGGAGCAATCGATCATCCGGTTTAAAACTTCCGTTGATTATAATAAACCAGGTGCGCCGGTCTGGAACTGGCAGGACAATATTTTATTGAAACCCGGCAAGAATTTCGAAGAAGAAACGGCTGCGAAATTCAAATCCATGCCGGAATCGACCATTGGCTGGGCAGGTTATGCGCCAAAATATGACGAAATGATTGTGGAAGCCAGCAAGGACGCTACCAAAAGAAGCATTGGCTGGATGACGCGCATCAAACCGCTGTTATATGAAAATGGAAGAATTGTGCTGCCGCTTTATTCAGATGGTTTTAATTTTTCCCTGATGGCTATTTCGGATGATAACGGAGAAACCTGGCACCCCGGCTTACCGGTTATCGGCCGTGGTCCGATTCAGCCGGCACTTGCCCGAAAGAAAAACGGGGATATCGTGGCGCTGATGCGCGATAGCGGCGATGGCCCAACGCGGGTTCACATCAGTGAATCAACGGACCGGGGAGAAAGCTGGAAAGCGACCGTCAAAACCGACATTCCCAACACCGCAAGCGTGGAGCTGCTTGTTCTTCAGGACGGAAAATGGGCATTCCTGGGCAACGACATTAACGACGGCAGGTATCAGCTCAGCCTCCGGTTATCTGACGATGAGGGGAAAACCTGGAAATGGAAAACTTTTATCGAAAATGATTTGTCGAAAAAAGGTGGTTACTCCTACCCATCGCTGATCCAGACCAAGGATGGTTTGCTGCATATGACCTATTCCTATCACCCCGAAAAACAGAAAAAATCGATAAAATACGTTGTCGTTGATCCTAAAAAAATCACGAACTGATATTCAGAACTAAACCCGTTAGTCTTAAAACCCTTACTTCAATTTTTATGCATAAGACATTTCTTTATTCACTCCTCTTACTTTGCTTCGCGATCTGTTTTTATTCGTGCAGCAAAAATTCGGGAAAGCAGCCCGTTCATGAAGACAAGCCTTTCGTTCAGGATTACAGTATTAAATATTATGCTGATACCACAAAGCTGCATCTTCTTCAGGCCTTTTCCGACCGCAACGGCGTTGTTCAATTACTCGCAAAGGAAGGTTTACAACATCCCTTCGATGGTAAACTTTTGTATCACGGCACCATCATGCCGGATAACTCTTACCGGTTTATGCAATTCAAAAAAATTGCTGCCATCGGTGTTTATGATCAGCAGTTCGTTTATCTGAGCGATTCGGTGGTTTTCAGTAATGCCTGGGCGGGTACTTTGTTTTCAAAACATACGCTTCCGGCGGCAAAAATCTTTGAAGGCGGGAAAGATTTCACATTCCTGATCTCTGACGGAAAAGCGCTGCAACTGGTTAAAGATTCAAAAAGTATCTGGAATGGTACTTTAACGGACGATGAAGTTTTGGGCATTCGTTATCAGCCAAATTCCAATCAGTTCTGGATACTTGGCAAAAAGACCCTGAGTGTTTTGTCGGCTGAAAATCAATTGACCAAAGTCTTTGAAGGTGTTCAGTTCACCTCATTCGATTTAACCAATAAGGGACAGAAAATAGTAATAGGTACCTCTGACGGTTATTTTGAATTTGATCCTGCCGCTAAAAAACAAATCGGCGCTATCAACAAAAGGCTTCCCGTAACGAACATCACGTATGTAAAGGAAGTCCATAACAATGTTTGGTTTGGTTCGAACGAAGGTGCCTTTGCGCTGCGTACCGACGGTAAATTTGACTATTACTATGGTGAGCGCTGGCTGCCCGGCAATAAAGTGATCCATATTTCACAGGGGCCTCAAAATTCAGTTTTGGTATTAACGACTGCCGGTTTGGGCAAAATCGATTTTAAAAAAATGACGCTTCATGATAAAGCGGTTTATTATGAAGAGCAGGTTCGTTTGAGACATATCCGCAATGGATTCAACGCGGCTCTGGACGGTATGGAAAGAGGAAATCTGGCCACGGGGTATATGTCAGACTCGGATAATGACGGACTTTGGACGACCATGTATCTGGGTGGAGAAATTTTTCGCTATGCTGCCACCAAAGACTCCGTAGCGTTGCAAAACTGCCGTGAGTCACTGGATGCCATGGAAAGATTATACACCGTAAACCCTGTCCCTGGCTTCCCCGCGCGGTCTTTCGAACGCAGCGGACATATTGAAAACCTGGCTGACCCGGAACGCTGGCAGCATTCAAAAGAAAAAGAATGGGATTGGAAATCGACCACCAGCAGTGATGAAGTCATTGGGCATATGTTTGCATTTGGCGCCATTGCCGAGCTTATCGACGACCAACCGATGAAAGCAAAAGCCATTGTGCTGATGGATACCCTGATGTCGCATATTTTAAAAAATGATATGTACCTGATCGATTTTGACGGGAAGCCTACGATGTGGGGAAAATGGAATCCTAAATATGTGAATTCATTCCCGACAAATGTTGGTGACAGAAAACTGAATTCCTCCAACATCATTTCCATGCTTCAGACGGCTTATCATTTCACAAAAAAGGAAAAATATAAGACCAAGGCATTCGAGCTGATGAATAAATTCGGCTATTACGAAAACATGATGCGGTCGATGACTGAGATCGGAAAAGCACCGGCCGACGCTGACGAGCATGCAAAACATATGTCGGATGGATGGAACCACTCAGATGATGAGATGTATTTTATTGGCTATTGGGGACTGTATCGTTATGCGCTTAATGACACTTTGAAAGCTGCTTACAAAAATCAGATCCTGGATCACTGGAAAGCCGAGAGGCCTGAGAAAGAAGGTGCCTGGAATATTTTCACCGCCATAACCGGCGTGGACGAATTTGATCTCAAAGAAGCGGTATGGTACTTGCAGGAATATCCGCTGGACATGATCAACTGGTCGATCAAAAATAGCCACCGCAAAGATATTGACCTGATCGAACCAAATTTCCGCAAGCAGACAACCAAAGAAGTTTTACCACCAGATGAGCGGCCCGTTAAACGGCACAACAGCAATACTTTTGACCTGGACCGTAACGGCGTGGGCGGTACATCCGAAGAAAGTGCCGGGGATATCTGGCTTCTGCCTTACTGGATGGGACGATATTTAGGAGTAATCAGCGCCCCGGGCTCTGCGACCCGGCCAAATAACTAAACCGATGAACCATCTATCTTTGCCCGTATTTTTCACGCTAATATTTTTATCCATGCAATCCTGTCAACCGGAAAAGGAAATCGAAGAAAAACAAATTACCCATGACCTGACCTACAATCACGATCTGGATAATAACGACAATTTCTCTCCTGACGGTGAATGGCTGGTTTATGATACGCGCACCGATGACGGCGGCATTGCAGAATCTGCCAGGATAGAAAAAGTAAATATCAGGACGGGTGAAGTTAAGGTGCTTTTCGATATTAAAAATAACGGCACCTGGGGACCTGGTGCAGGTGCCGTCAGTTACAGCCCGAAGGAAAACGCAGTTGTTTTTATCCATGGACTGGAAAACAGCACCCAAGAAAATCCTTATCAGCAATGGCGCCGCACGGGAGTGATTATTGACGATTCAAAACCTAACGTTCCCATCTATATGGATGCGCGCGACATTACGTTTCCATTCACGCCAGGTGCTTTGCGTGGCGGAACACATCGCCACGAATGGAGCGGAGACGGGCAATGGATCGGATTTACCTACAACGACGCCATTTTAAAGTCACTTGAAGATGTCACGGGTATAAAAAGAAATTTGCGTACGATTGGTGTTTCAAAAAAGATAAGTCCCGTTATCGTCGATAAAAATTCTGAAAATGTTTCCGGTCAGTGGTTCAGTGCACTGGTGGTTCGCGTAGTGCCTGAACCTAAGCCGGGCAGTGATGAAATAAGTCACGCCGCCAGCGATAGCTGGATTGGCACAAACGGTTACCAGCGTCAGGATGGAAAAATGCAAATCGCACGGGCATTCCTGGGAACCGTTACTGACAAAAATGGCAAACAGATACCCGAAGTTTTTGTCGTCGATATACCCGATACTATTACGCAGCCAGGAGAATACGGTCCGTTGGAAGGAACGCAAACGGATTTTCCAATGCCTCCGAAAGGCACCATGCAACGCAGGCTGACTTATACAGCCGATAACAAATACCCGGGTTGTTCGGGGATTGTCCGTTCTTCACCTGACGGCAGCACATTGGCGTTTTTAGCAAAGGATGAAAAAGGAATTGAACAGGTATTCCTTATCGGACCCACCGGTGGCAAACCCACACAGCTGACCGAGCACGAATCCGACGTATCCGGCAATTTGCGCTGGCATCCCGACGGAAAACAGGTAAGTTACATTTGGAATGGCAGTATACTGTTATGTAAAACCGGAAACACTCCTTTTCGGCAACGTTTTAAAACATTAACCAGGGAAACAAAAGTTGCTCCGACCAATGTCGTTTGGGCACACGATGGAAAGACATTTGCTTTTAACAGAGCCGTAAAATCGCCGGATGGCAAAACATCTACGGTGCAGATATTTATTAAAAACTACGAAGCGGAAGACTAAGGTTCTTTCGGGAAGCTTATTTTCTTGTAAACAGCACTTAACGGTAATTCAATGTTGAAATGGGTGAGTGTGATCACATCATCCATTTTTTCATAGAACTCGACATACCAGCGGTCTCCCTCGCGGATATAAATTTCTACGAAATAGTTGTCCTGTTCAACAATCAGATAGTACTGTAAAGACTGCAATGACCGGTATTCGTTAAGTTTGATAATGCGGTCGATCTTCTCCGTGCCTTCTGAAATTACTTCTACGATTAACAGTGGTTCCGTGGCGTACTTGATCTGATTGCCGGATTCTTTAAATAGAAAAAAGTCCGGAATCCGAAAAACTGCTCCTTCCCTAACCTGAATTTTGACAGAATTTTGAATAAATATGAACGGTTGGTCTTGTAAAAGACCCCTTATGTAAAAATGAATATTCCCAGCAATCTGATTTGCTGTAACCGATTCTCCAGACATCTCTATAATTTCCCCGTTTACAAATTCGAAACGTCCTTCGTGCGTTTCGCAAAAGTCAAAGTACTTTTCCAGACTGTGAAGTTTTTCGGCTACCGCTTCCATACAGATTTCTTTTTCATCAAAAATACACCTTTAAATTAAAAGTCCTAAACAGGTATTTCCATAAAGCGCATTTTAAGCGAATAATTCATAAAGTTTTGTAAACGAGACTGGTAATAAATTTTAACTATTAAAGATTGAACAAATGAGAAACAATCAATAAGCTTCAAGATGGCTTCGCTGCTTTTTTAACGAAGAACCTCGGATTATTAACTCGGATTCCAGAATAATTGTATTCGATACATCGATCAGCTGCTTTCCTTTAAGATGATCGATCATACTCCTGACAGCCACTTCTCCCATCTGTTGCCCGGGATAATACACCGTCGTTAGGTTTGGTTCAATCACCTGCGACACCGGATCGTTGTTAAAACCAACAATCGCGATATCTTTTGGAACGTAATACCCTTTTTCTTTCAGCGACTTGATACAGCTAGCTGCACAAATATCATTTGAAATAAAAATTCCATCCGGCCGGTCGTCCATCTCATCAATTCGCTGCGCGGCAAATTTTCCTGCATCCTGACTCAGATCTGTTATCAGTACCAGTTCATCAGATGCATTCAAACCATTGCTTACCAGTGCCTCGCGATATCCCTGAAGACGTCCGGAATAAACATTTCGTTTCAAATTTCCTGTTACGTGCATAATCCGCTTACAACCCTGTTCAATTAAATGTGAAGTAGCTTTAAATCCGGCAAGCATGTTATCGATAACAACGCCGCTGCATTTCGGATGATCGATAATCCTGTCGAAAAATAAAATCGGGACGTTTTTTTTGATAAAAATATCAAAGTGGTCAAAAGTCTCTGTATCATAAGCCACAGAGGCCAGTAACCCGTCTACACGGCTATTGAACATTGTTCTTGCATTGGCAATCTCCTTTTTAGCAGATTCCAGCGACTGACTTATCAAAAGATTATAACCCGAAGCATTGGCCTCTTCTTCCATCCCTGCCAGGACGGCCGACATAAAATGACTGTTTAAACGAGGCACAATCACGCCCAGCGTGTTGGTGCTTCGCCTGCGTAAATTACTGGCGAATGTATTGGACCGATAACCCATTTCGTTTGCCTTCGCCCGAATCGAAATTTTCGTTTTGCTGTTAATCGCCGGATGATCATTCAAGGCCCTGCTCACAGTTGCCGGCGAAATATCCAGGATTTTAGCAATATCATATATAGTAACTTCTTTTTCCATTTTCCGGCAGGGTTATTCCAATTTAAATTGAAAGATAACAACAATTGAATGTTTTACAAAAAATTTATGCAATCGGTTGCAATCCAAATTAATATTCAGATATTTATACCATTAAAACAATTTTGTTAAAAAGCTACTTGTCAATCCGGTATTGACTTGCAAAAAAATATAGCATAAAAAACTTCTACGACACAGTATGATACATACCATGCGTTGGTTCGGCCCGAATGACCCGGTTTCGTTAATGGATATTCGTCAGGCCGGTTGCAGTGGCGTCGTGAGCGCTTTACATCAGATTCCCGTTGGCGATGTCTGGAGTGCCTCAGCGATAAAAGAACGGAAGGCGCTGATCGAAGAAAAAAATCACAAGTATTCTCCGTTGCATTGGACGGTCGTAGAAAGCCTGCCTGTTCATGAAGACATAAAAAAAGGTTTACCTGCGCGTGATTTGTATATTGAAAATTACAGGGAATCATTGCGAAATCTGGCAGAAAACGGTATCAAAACCGTTTGTTACAATTTCATGCCCGTACTGGACTGGTCTCGAACGGCGCTTGACTATCCAATGCCGGAGGGTTCCAGAACGCTCCGTTTCGTATGGGTCGACTTTGCTATTTTTGATTTATTTATCTTAAAAAGGCCAAATGCAGAAGTCGATTACGAGCCGGAAATAAGAATTGCTGCGGAAAGTAAATACCAGAGCATGTCTTCCTATCAGCTTTCGGTGCTGACCAATACGATTTTATTGGGACTTCCCGGCTCGGAAGAAGCCTTTGATCTCAATATTTTCCAATCCTTACTGGATCAATACAAAAATATTGGCGATCTGGAATTGCGGAACAATTTATATTACTTCATTTCGAAGGTTGCTCCTCTCGCGCAGGAGCTTGGAGTTAACCTCTGTATCCACCCCGACGATCCGCCACGTTCGCTGCTGGGATTACCGCGCGTAGTCAGTACCGAATCCGATTTTGAGCACCTGATGTCGGCCTGCGACGTAAGAGCCAATGGGATCACATTTTGCACCGGTTCCTTGGGAGTGCGGGCAGATAATGATTTGCCGGGTATGATTGAACGGTTTGGCGACCGCATACATTTTGTACACCTGCGTACTACCAAACGGGAAGAAGGTACCAGGAATTTTCACGAAGCGCCGCATTTAGCTGGTGATGTAGATATGTATGAGGTAGTCAGGGCATTGCTGAAAGAGGAAAAACGACGGAAGGCAGCCGGGTATAATGACCAGGCTTTACCGATGCGTCCGGACCACGGTTTTCAGATGCTCGACGATTTACAGAAAAAAACTTATCCGGGTTATTCAGCTATCGGCCGCTTGAAGGCCTTGGCAGAGTTAAGAGGGCTGGAATTAGCCATTTCCCGTTCGCTGCCACTTACTTTGTTATGCCTCTTTGTATTATTTGCTTCACCTTCAAAGCCGGACAGGAATAGAAGTGAATTAAAAAACGCGACGAGTATATATCAGTTACCCTAAATCTTGTCCCGAAAAAGCAACCATTCCAGCACATTCAACTCACTGTTTTAACAAAATGTCTGATTCAGTTAATAAAGAAATCTTAACCTCTCCTGTTTTTTCACTGGAAGGAAAACTTGCACTTATTACGGGCGGCGGCAGCGGCATCGGGTTTTACATTGCGCAATGTATGGTCCAGGCCGGAGCCAGGGTTGTCCTGACCGGTCGTCGCGAATCGGTGTTACAGGAAGCGGCAAACACATTAGGGGCAAAGGCCTCTTATTTCGTCAATGATATTACCCAGCTAACGACAATTCCCGCCCTTGTTGAAGCAATCGAAAACAAATGCGGCCCCATTGATATACTCGTCAATAATGCAGGTATCAATATGAAAAAATTTGCTGTGGAGGTAACGGACGAAGATTTCGACAAAGTCATCCAGACCAATTTACATGCCGTATTTTCCATGACACGGGAATGTGGCAAGCGGATGATCGAGCGTAAACAGGGATCCATTATCATGATCACTTCCATGGCGGCGCTTTATGGAATCGACCGGGTTGTGGCCTACACGGCTTCCAAATCTGCGGTTGCCGGCATGGTGAAAGCTTTGACGACAGAATTTTCACCTTACAACGTGAGAATAAACGCGGTTGCTCCCGGATTTATAGAAACGCCCATGATGCTGACAGCCATGAACGGAGATATCTCCCGCCGGGATAAGGCCATGGACAGGACGCCGATGGGGACCTGGGGCAAACCGGATGATATTGGCTGGGCGGCTGTTTTTTTGGCTTCACAGGCAGCCAAATTTATTACGGGTGTTTCGCTCCCTGTGGATGGAGGAAATTCCATCGGATTTTAACTATTCAATTCCCCTTTTCCTTCATAAAAGTAAATTCCTAACAATGAAAAAAACAGCTCTTAAACAATTAATATGCCTCGCAATGCTGTTGGCTGCGGTCTTTTTTACCGTGCCGGCCTATGCTCAGAAAATAAAATGGAACAAAGTAAAAGTGCTCGTTTATACCAAAAACGGGAAAGGTTATGTCCACGATAATATAGCAAACTCTGTGGAAGCGATCCGGGCACTGGGGAAAGAAAACGGTTTTGCTGTGGATGCGAGCGATGATCCTTCCAAATTTACCGATGAAAACCTCAAACAATACGATGTGCTTGTTTTTTCAAATACCAATAATGATGTTTTTGATACCGATGGGCAGCGTGTTGCCTTCATGCGGTACATTCAGGCTGGCGGTAATTTCGTAGGGCTGCATTCTGCCTGTGGGACAGAGCGCGGCTGGCGATGGTTTAAGAACTTATTGGGCGGCACTTTCTTCTGGCACGAACCCGGACAGAGTTTTTCTGTAAAAGTGCTGGATTCAAAAAATCCTTCACTTGCCCATTTACCAAAAAAATGGGATCGTGAAAAAGATGAATTTTATTTTCTGAAAGAAATGAGCGTTAACCTTAACGTGCTCGCGGTCAACGACCATACGACGATCCAGAAACCTGCCGGAAAGGCGCTGGACACGTTCGGAATCGTTTTCCCTTCGGTATGGTGGCATGAATACGACGGCGGCCGGGCATTTTACACGTCTGTCGGCCACGAAAAAGAGGACTATCTAAAAGACGATTTACGCAAACACATCCTGGGAGGCATTGAATGGGCGATAGGAACGCAAAAGCCACGCAACTATGCCAAAGCTTATGCTAAAACCCCAAGCGATGAAGTCCAGGCACGGTAAAGGCCTGAAAGGCCGTCCTATCTTACCATAGGGCAGCGTCCTATGAATCACCATAATCCCTGAATCCAATGCATAACTCAGAAGAAAAAAATCAAAGCAGAAGATCCTTCCTGAAAACCGCAGGAACCGGCACCGCCGGTATCATCGCGGCTTCCGTGTTCCCGACAATTGTACCGGCGAGTGTATTTGGTAAAAATGCACCGAGCAACAAAATTAACATTGGCCAGATCGGATTCGGGCGTATCGGCTCATCACACGATTTGCCGGAGGTTATTAAAAACGAAGCGGCACACGTAATTGCCGTGGCGGATCTGGATAAAAACCGTTTGGCGCAAGGAAAAATCTGGATTGAAAAAAAATATGCGGAGCGCACAGGAAAAGAAAAATATCTGGACGTAAAAACTTACGATGATTACCACGAAATCCTGGCCAGAAAAGATATAGACGCCGTGATCATCAGTACACCTGACCATTGGCATGCCCAGCCAGCCATGGAAGCAGCAGTCGCCGGAAAACATATTTACATGCAAAAACCTACTTCTCTTACCATCCGGGAAGGCAGACAAATGGCCGATATGGTTATTAAGAAAAAGGTGATTTTCCAGCTCGGAAGCCAGCAACGCTCCATGAATCCATGGCCTCAGTTTAAAAGAACCTGCGAACTGGTACGTAACGGGAGAATTGGCAAGCTGAAAAAAGTTTATGTTGGTTTGCCGGGTGATCCTTCTGGAGGAAATCCTGCAAAAATGCCGGTTCCTTCCAATTTAAATTATGACATGTGGCTGGGCTCGACCCCTGACATTTATTACACGCTCGACCGCGTCCACTCCCAAACTGATATGCTGAATCAGCGTCCGGGATGGCTGCGCCTGGAACAGTTTGGCGCAGGAATGATCACGGGCTGGGGCTCTCACCATATTGACATTGCCCATTGGGGAATGGATACCGAGTTAACCGGCCCTATCGAAATTGAAGGAAAGGCGACATTCCCTGCCCAGGGCTCAGGACTGTGGGACGTTCATGGCGACTTTCTGGTAAATTCAAAATATGCCAACGGCGTTGAAATGGAAATTGGCGGAACCAATCCAAACGGTGTGAAATTTGAAGGGACCGAAGGCTGGATTTTCGTTTCCCGGGGTAATGTTGGTGTCACAGCCTCAGACCCTGGCGCTGCGGCCTCAGCCAAAGAAAACAAGGCTTTTTATGCAAGCGATCCGAAAATTCTCGGATCGGTGATCGGTAAAAATGAAGTTCATTTATACGAAAGCCCTGAACAGCACCAAAACTGGATAGAAAGTATCCAAAGCGGCAAACAAACCATAAGCCACGCCGAAATAGCCCAGCGTTCCTGCACAGCCTGTCTGCTGGCGCACACGGCAATGAAACTTGGCAGAAAACTGAAATGGGATCCAAAAAAAGAAGATTTCATTGGTGATAAAGAAGCCAGCGCAACATTATCAAGACCACAGCGCGGGCCTTATGGAACAACAAAAGTGAAAGGCTGAAATATTTAATAACAGATAACTGATAAGCATCCCGTTTTGGAAATTCATTCCTGACGGGGTGCTTCTTTTATTTTGAATCTGTCGTATTGATTTTGTTCATTTCCTCTTTCAACTCCCGCAATAAAACCTCCTCAGAAGGCAAGTACAGCTGATACTTGCTAGCCAGAATCGTTTGGTTATTCTCCGGAAGTGAGATTTTAACAACAGTGTCATTTTTATCGGTGCACAAGAGAATGCCAATGGCCGGATTTTCAAAATCCTGTTTTTCAAACCGGTCATAATAATTGACATACATCTGCAACTGTCCCAGATCCTGATGGGTTAATTTATGGGTCTTTATCTCGAAAAGAACAAAACATTGCAACAGGCGATTGTAAAAAACAAGATCTACAAAAAACTCATCACCGTCGATATGAATCCTCTTTTGCCTGGCAACAAAGGAAAATCCATTACCCAATTCCAACATAAAATCCTGCAAATGGCTTATCAAAGTCGATTCCAGATCCTTTTCATAATAGGAAGCTTTCTGCTTTAATCCCAAAAATTCAAGAACAATAGGATCTTTGATGATATCTTTTGCTTCAAATTGCTGCTTTTCACCTCGTGCTACGGCAAGCACACTTTCTTTGTCATTACTTAAAAGTAGTCTTTCATACAACTGGCTATTTATTTGTCTTTCAAGTTGACGGGATGTCCAGGTATTTTTTGCGCTCTCTAGAATATAATATTCTCTCCGGTCCTCATTTTCAATGGGTAAAAGCAACTTGTAATGAGTCCAGCTGAATTGTGTCCGCAGTGCGGACGCAATTGGAAAAAGTCTGTAAAATTGTCGATATCTTTCCAGTTGTCTGATTGAAAATCCACTTCCAAATTCTGGTTGGAGTACGTTAGCCAAAGATTTTAAAAGGTATGTACCATATTCCGCTCTACTTCTCCCCTGCTGTTCCTCTTCAAAAATACGTTTTCCGATGTGCCAGTACATTAATACCCTGGCATGATCAACTGCGCGGATAGCTGATTCACGACTTTCCAGGATGAGCAGTTTGATTTCCCGAATCAGACTTTTATTTAATTCCATGTCAGTATAGTTTAGGTAATTGTGTCGTGACCAAAACACATGCTTAACCTATTGACGTGAAATCCTACTTTTTGTAACAAACAACAACTAAATGAAACTCCACTCACTCATAATTCCCCTTATACTCCCGCGGCGTATGCCCGATATATCGCTTAAAATTCCTGTTAAAATTGGATAGCGAATCAAAACCGCTGTCATAAGCAATTTGAGCTATGGTCCATTGATCTTCCAAAAGCAGTTTGCAGGCATGCCCAACGCGTATTTCGTTTACAAAATCGATAAAAGTTTTATTCGAACGGGCTTTGAAATAACGGCAGAAAGCGGCCTCACTCATACCGGCCAGCGATGCCACATCACCAAGCCGAATCTCCTGTGCAAAATGCTGAAGAACGTAGTTATGCACCTTCTGCATACGCTCCGTCTCCGAAACTTTGTAGGTATTGACATAACCATAACTGGCAATCGGTGAGCCGCCGGTACCGTGGGCAAGTTTGTCCAAAAGTGTCAGCAATCTTAATATTCCGTGAAACCCTTCCGAATTTCTCAGCTCCAAAAGCTCCTCCCGGATATGGTCGCGCATGACACCTTTGTATTCAATGCCGCGTTTAGAATCAATCAAAAGCTGTTTCAGATGGAGCATTTCCGGCTTTTCAAAAAAATCTTTTCCTAAAAAATCCTCCTGAAAATAAAGCACAACGCCATGCGTAAAAAGCTCTGGACTACCGCCAAAATAAGCCGGGTCACTGCGCCATAAATGCGGGATATCCGGCCCGAGAAAAACGGTATCTCCCGGTTCAAAAGTCTGAATGGAATCGCCGATCAGACGTTTACCTGTGCCTTCCAGTACAGTAAAAAGCTGGTAATGCGGGTGAAAATGCCAGTTTGGATCAAAATGGGATTCTCTTAACTCATGCACGGTCACAGAACGTACCTGGCTCTCGACATTTTTATGGATCGGCGCTTTCATAGGAATATTGACTTATCTGAATTTTGCCAAAATTAATGAACATATTTAAACAAAAGTCAAAATACAGCCAGTTCTAATCAAATGACGGAAAGTATTTAGTATTTTGTTGTTGTAAAATTGTATTAAAAAAAATAACACCGCATGAAGTACAGCATGAATCTCCTCTTATGGGGAAATCAAATTGACGATACTCTTTTTCCAACCCTCGAACTGATTAAAGAAATAGGATTTGATGGCGTAGAGGTACCCATATTCAATACCAATCCTGAGCACTGGTTCAAATTTCGTAAAAAACTGGACGACATTGGGTTATCCTGCGAAACCGATACCATTTGCGGGCCTGACAACCATTTGATCAGCCAGGATCCGGCCATGCGCAAATCCACTTTGGAACACCTTAAACGTGCACTGGATTGCTCTCTGGTTTTAGGGGCGACCAAATTAATGGGGCCATACCACTCTGCTTTGGGCGTTTTCACCGGGCAGCCGGCAACTTCGGATGAATGGAAATGGGGCGTGGATGCGATTCGTGAACTGGCTGACTATGCAGAATCACTCGATATTACGCTCGGACTTGAATATCTGAACCGTTTTGAGCTCTACCTGACAAGCTGCGGAGACGAGCTGATCCGATTTGTGGATGACGTTAACCATCCAAACTGCAAAATCATGTTCGATACTTTTCATGCTAATATTGAAGAAAAAAATATTGGAGATACCATGCGAAAAATGGGTGACAGGATATCTTTCATCCAGCTTTCTGAAAATGACCGCTCGACACCGGGCAAGGGAAATGTCGACTGGGATGGAATATTTGGTGCGATCCGCGACCTGAAATACGATGGATGGATCAGTATGGAGGCATTCAGTCCGAAGTTACCAGTGGCCAATATCTGGCGCAAAATGTTTGAATCTGAGGAACAGCTGATGCGTGACGGCCTGTCATTCATCAAATCAAATATCGAAAATCCACAGATCGCTAAACCGGTCGTATTTTAAGGATTTCGATTTATAACATTTTGCCCGGGTACTTCATGATGACGTATCCGGGCAAATATTTTTTCAACCTCTTTTCGAAAAAAATTAATACACTTTCGCCAGCAAATGAGGCCTTTCTTTTTCAAGTTTTAATATCAATTCTCCAAACAAGGTATTAACCCATGCAAACCATTTGCGTGTGAATTTTGACTGATCGTCTTTGTCAAACGATTCGTGCATAAAACCAGTATTGTTATGCGTGTTTTTAAGCAGCTTCAATTGTGCTTCAATTTCCTTGTCATCCGTAGAAGTGATGGCACGCGCGATGATACCCATAGGCCAGATCTGGTCAATCAGCGTATGCGGACTCCCTAAGCCTTCCCCTGCTTTGCCTTTAAAATAATACGGATTCGAGTCACTCAGAACAAATTTACGTGTGTTAACATAAATCGGATCTTTTGTAGAAACCGTATTCAGATAAGGCATACTGATCAAACCCGGAATACCGGCGTCGTCCATCAGCAAATAGTTGCCAAATCCATCCACTTCAAAGGCATAAATTTTGCTGAATTTCGGATGTGGATATACTGCATATTTTTTCAAAGCATTTTCCACTTCCGTCGCAAGTGCCTTGAATTCAGAAGCCAGTTTTGTTTCCTTCGCAACTTTTTCCAGTATTTCTGCTACTTCACGGAAAGAAACCACGGCAAAGAAATTGGACGGAATGAAAAACGGATAAACTGCCGCATCATCGGAAGGGCGGAAAGTACTTGCAATAAGCCCAACTGGCTTGATCGGATTACCAAAACCGTTACCCGGAACGGTGTCTGTCGACCATGCCGTCACACGACCAAATTTGTAAGGTCCCTGGTTTTCCTTACGTTGCTGCTCTTTACAGGTTTTTAGAATCAACTGCACCGCTTTCAGCCAGTCTGCATCAAAAGGTTTGGTATCACCCGTCGTTTTCCAGTAATTGTAAGACAGACGGATCGTATAACACAACGAATCAAGCTCCCATTTCCGCTCGTGCAGCATCGGCTTCATCTCGGTTTTATCGGTAGTCCATTCGCTTTCCTTCGGCCTGTCGTAGAATGCGTTGGCATACGGATCAATCAGGATACATTTGGTTTGACGGTTGATAAGCCCCGCCACCATTTCCTGGAGCTGGGAATCATCTTTCATCAAAGGCAGATACGGCCAAACCTGCGCAGAACTGTCGCGAAGCCACATGGCGTCAATATCGCCGGTGATTACAAAAGTATCCGGTTTTCCGTCAACAGGCTTAAAATGTACCGTCGTGTCAATGGTATTAGGGAAACAGTTTTCAAACAACCAGGCTAATTCAGGATCTTTGATCACCTTTTTCATTCTCGTTATGGTCGCTTCCACAGCGGTGCTTTTGAAGCTGCGCTGATCTGCTGGAATTCTCACTACCGGAAAATCCGCCGCACTTCCCATCGCAAATGACCAGTTGCCAACAGCAGCTCCCGCCGCAGCCAGTGCACCTGTTTTTAAAAATGTTCTACGTTCTATCATTCTGAAATTAATCGTACTCTGAATTCTTAAAAAATTTTAAAGAAGCAATTTAGGTAAAAAATACGGACACTATTTTCTAAACCTTAAACACCAGTTTATTCCTGTAAAGAATATACAAAATCACAAACCACAGGGTAAGGTATAGGAGCGCATAAGCGAGTGAGGCATTAATCGGGTCCGAAAAAAGCGGAGATAACTGAAACTCATAAAAATAAGCCTGTAAACCGATCGGTTCATTCCCCGGATCAGCGGGATGCCCCACTTTAATGCTGCTCAGAACCCGCGGAATAATCCCGGAGAAGAAAAAAACCACCATCGGGTTTACACCAAAAATGACAAAAAATTTCGTCCAGCCGGAAATCCCCAAAACATCGATCAGGTAATACAGAACAACCAGGCAAAGCGAGGCGAGTCCTGCCGCGTACAACACATAGGAACTCGTCCAAAGCGCCTTATTGATAGGAAAAACAATATTCCAAAGCTGCCCGACAACGATAGCGGACACGGCTGCGATCAACAGATACGATGCTTTTTTGTCCTTGGAAAAAGAGTTTGTCAACAAAGTCCCGACCAAAAGTCCGGCAATACCCGTTCCAATCGCCGGAAGCGTACTGAGAATTCCTTCCGGATCCCAGGTCTCGGAAGTAGCCCACAAATGTCCCGGGAGCAGGTAGTTATCCAGCCAGGCCGCCAGATTAGTACCTTTTTCAAAATTTGGCGTCCCAATGCCGGGAACAGGAATTAACGTCATCAAAGCCCAATATGCCAACAACACCACAACACCGATAATCGCCTGTGTTTTCCAGGTCGTTTTCAGATATAATAAGGACACGATCAGGTAAACAATGGCAATGCGCTGCAAAACACCCGGAATACGTACCGTTTCATAATCAGCAAAACCTCCGAATGCAAGAATCATCATCGTCAGAAAAGCAATAACAGCTGCATAAAATTGAAGTTTCCGGTCATAGTCACTGAACAAGGCCACGACCACAACGGCTGTGATGGTCAGCCTGATGCCGAGAAGCGGTAAACCTTCCAACCCAAAAGCATTGATTTTTGAGAAAAAACTTAAAAACAGACCAAGGCAGAAAATCCTTAACGTTCGGGTTATAATCTTTTGCAGTGTATGAATATTCAGATTTTTACCAGGAGTAGCCAGCACCACCGAAACACCGACAATAAAAAGGAAAGTAGGAAATACCAGATCCGTCGGCGTGCAACCGTGCCACTCCGCATGTAACAGCGGCGAATACACATGCCCCCAATCTCCGGGATTATTGACGATCGTCATGAGAATAATGGTGAGTCCGCGAAGGACATCCAGAGAAATAAGACGAGGTTTCATTCAAAAAAACTTTTATGAGGTTTAGGAAGACACAAGTTACTGTTTTTGAAATGCAGTATCAAAAACGAAGCTAAATCTATTTAGCTGACTAAAATAATCATCAATTCATTTCCCTGACCATGTGATAATACTGATGCCCCATGAAATCTTTCTCGCCTGCCGCCGCGAATCCCAAATTTTCATAAAGTCTTTTGGCAGCGGGATTCTCTAAATCTACGATCAAACCTACGCGGTGGTAACCGAGTTGACGGGCATGTGCACAAAAAGCATTGATCAGCAATTTCCCAATTCCCTTTCCCTGATGATTTGCATGAACATTGACACAATCCAGATAATATTCACCGGCTTCCGTTTCATCATTGGGTGAAAAATCAGGGTCTGATTTATGCAGTTCATCCAGGATCGGCTGCCGTAATGAGCGAAGTAGCTTCCCGTCGTAACCCGTTACAGAACCCACAACGCCGGCTTCATTTTCGAATACCAGCGTGTTAACATAACTATACTGATTGTTATCCTGTCTGAAAAATGCATCAAAAAACGGAATGGCATCTTCATGGTTTTCCGATCGTGCAAATATGCCTGCAATATGCCCCATTGCCAGAATCATCAAGGGCGCCACAGCGGCCGCATCCTCGGGTTTAGCCGGTCTGATCATACTTTATAAGTTACTAAATTTATTTAAAATAATACTGAGTCCGACATTCTCTTATAGCTTTATTTTGCCAAAAAGGAGACAGACATACAAAAACAAGTCAAAATACAGCCAGTACTAATCAAAAGACGTAAAGTTTTTAGCATTATTTTGCTGTAAAATTGTATTGTTAATAAAAGAGCCCAGCATAATACAATTTGCAACGCGAGTTGTAGCGCAAAACGCATCAAAACTTCATGCAAACGCTCAGTATTTAAAACCATAAAAGCTTACAATCCGAATCTTTAATCCTTTACTTTAATATGTCACAAAAAATTAACATTGCTATTGTTGGTCTCGGCTTCGGAGCTGAATTTATCCCTATCTATCAGCGTCACCCCAATGCGAATATGTATGCGATTTGTCAGCGTACAGAGTCAAAATTAAACGCTGTGGGCGATCAATATGGTATCGATGTTCGTTACACAAGTTACGACGACCTTTTGAATGACCCAAAAGTAGATGCGGTTCACATCAACTCGCCTATCCCAAATCACGCGGAACAGACTTTGAAAGCACTACGCGCCGGTAAACACGTAGCTTGTACGGTTCCCATGGCTACCAGCGTTGAGGATTGTCTGGAAATTGTGAAGGCTTGTAAAGAAACCGGCAAAAAGTACATGATGATGGAAACCGTGGTTTATGCACGTGAATTCCTGTTTGTGAAAGAACTTTACGAAAAAGGAGAACTTGGAAAAGTACAGTTCCTGAAAGCAAGTCACCAGCAGGATATGGAAGGATGGCCTGACTACTGGCCAGGTTTGCCTCCGATGCACTATGCAACGCACTGCGTAGGACCTGTGGCAGGTTTGCTTAAACTGGAAGCAGAATATGTTTCTTGTTTCGGATCCGGTACCATCAGTGAAGACCTTGCTAAAATCCATAACTCGCCGTTCGCGGTTGAGTCTGCACATATCAAATTCAAAGACAGCGACTTGTCAGCTTATGTATATCGTTCTCTTTTCGACGTGGCACGCCAGTATCGTGAAAGTTTTGAGGTGTACGGAAGTAAAAAATCTTTTGAATGGCCATTGATCGAAGGCGAAGATCCGGTGATCCACACGGCTAAAAAACCTGAGCATGAAATCGCTGAACATGTAAAAACACCGGATTACGCGCATTTGTTGCCAGAAGAAATCCAGCAATTTACAGGTCACGGTGTTTATGACCTGGATGATAACTCGCACTTGTCATTCGTACAAGGTGGCGGCCACGGAGGCTCTCACCCGCATTTGGCCCACGAATTCCTTACGGCTTTGGTTGAAGGACGCGATCCTTTCCCGAATGCATGGCAGTCGGCAAACTGGACAAGCGTCGGGATTTTGGCTCACGAATCTGCTTTGCAAGGCGGCGCTTTGATTCAGCTGCCTGATTTTAAGAACGCGTAAAATATTGATTTTTGGTGTTCCAAATATTAGGGTGCCTGGCACCGAAAACAAGGTACCGGACACCATAATATTTAAAAGCTTACAAACAATTTTAAATAACTAAATGAAAACCAAAGCCTTATCCTTTTTACTTGGCATTATCCTTTTGGGGTGTGCCGTTCACCAATCCTCACAAAATGCTGTGAGTAAAACCGAGGCCGTCAAAGGCCGCAGGATTGAGGTGCTTTTCCTTGGAGATCACGGACATCATAAGTCCGCCGAGCGTGCACCTCAGATTATGGCTGCTTTGGGACCGAAGGGCATCAATTTCACCTACACGGATGATTTGAATGACCTTAATCCTGAAACACTGAACAAATACGATGCGTTAATGCTTTATGCAAACTGGGACTCCATTGCGCCTCAGCAGGCAAAAGCATTACTTGACTATGTAGCCAGCGGAAAAGGATTTATTCCGGTACACTGTGCTTCCTACTGTTTCCGCAACAATCCTGAGGTTGTAAAACTGATGGGCGGACAGTTCTGGAGACACACCTGGGATACCATCCAGCCTGTCTGGACTAAACCGGATCATCCTGCGATTGCGGGTGTAAAACCTTTCAAAACGGTTGACGAAACGTATTTACACACCTTGTTGCAACCCGACAATATCGTTCTTACTGAACGTATTATCCAGAAAGATCAGGCGAAAGATAAGCCGGGCGTAGAGAAAGAGCCTTATACCTGGGTTCGTACCCACGGAAAAGGACGTGTTTTTTACACCGCTTATGGACATGACGAACGCACCTGGGCACTTCCAGGCTTTCATGACCTGATCGAAAAAGGAATTCTTTGGGCTGTAAACGACGACACCAGGAAGGCTTTCGCGGCTTTGGCACCGAAACCTTTTGAATACAGAGAGGCTAAACTTCCAAACTATGAGCAACGCCCTGGCCCGCAACTCCAGCAATTGCCGCTTTCTCCTGAGGAGTCGGTAAAACATATCCAGATTCCTGTTGATTTCACGCTGGATGTCTTTGCACATGAGCCTGACGTAATGCACCCGATCGCAATGACATGGGATGAGCGCGGCAGATTATTCGTGTTGATCACCAAAGATTATCCGAACGAAAGAAAGGATACCGGCGGCAGTGACTATATTCTGATCTGCGAAGACACGGATAAAGATGGAAAAGCGGATAAATTCACTAAGTTTTCGGATGATTTGAGTATCCCGACCGGCCTTGTATTTGCCAATGGCGGTTTGATCGTTTCTCAGGCACCCCATATGTTGTTCCTTCAGGATACCAATGGTGACGACAAAGCTGACGTGAAGAAAGTCCTTTTCAGCGGTTTTGGAACGGGAGACACGCATGCAGGACCATCCAACCTGCATTATGGGTTTGATAACTGGGTTTATGGATCGGTAGGTTATTCAGGATTCAAAGGAAAGGTTGGCAAAAGCGAGCAGCTTGATTTCGGGCAGGCTCTTTTCCGTTTCAAACCAGACGGTTCGGATATGGAAGTGGTTGCAAAAACATCCAACAATACCTGGGGATTAGGTTTCAACGAAGCAGGTGATTTGTTTGGTTCTACCGCCAATAACTCGCACGGATGGTACAGTGCCATTCCAAACCGTTATTTCGGAGCGAGCAAAGTGGATAACGGAAGCCGCAGCACCGATACACATAAAGATATGCAGCCGATCACCCCAAAAGTTCGTCAGGTTGACGTATTTGGCGGCTTTACTGCTGCTGCGGGACACAATTTTTACACTGCCCGTGCATTCCCTAAGAAATACTGGAATAATGTTGCCTTCGTTTCTGAACCGACAGGACATATTCTGCACCAGAATTTCATGGCGAAAAAAGGTACAGATTATGAGGATAACCTTGGCTTCAACCTTCTTGCCGGAGCTGATGAATGGGTTGCTCCTGTGTTTGCAGAAGTAGGTCCGGACGGAGCCGTTTGGGTTGCCGACTGGTATAGCTACATCATCCAGCATAACCCTACACCAAAAGGATCTGACAACGGTGCCGGTAATGCTTACGAAACGCCTTTGAGAGATTTTACGCATGGCCGTTTATACCGTATTGCCTACAAAAAAGCACCTGCTTATACGCCGGTTTCTTTAAGCAAAAGTCGTCCGGAAGAATTGGTGGCTACTTTGAAAAATACCAATATGTTATGGAGACGCCATGCACAAAGATTATTGGTTGAACGTGGACAAAAGGATGTCGTTCCTCAGTTGATCGCCTTGGTAAACGACAAATCGGTTGACGAAGTTGGACTGAACACGCCTGCCATTCATGCTTTGTGGACACTGCAAGGACTTAATGCGATTGAAGATCCACAAGTTCTGGCGGCTGTAACGGCTGCTTTGAAACATCCAAGTAATGCAGTGCGTAAAACAGCGGTTCAGGTATTACCACGCAACGCTGCAACAGCCAAAACATTACTTGCTGTTGATGCACTACACGATAAAGAACCGTTGGTGATATTAAACGCCCTATTGGCTTTCAGTGAAATTCCATTGACGCCGGAAGTTGAAACAGCTGTTTTAGGACTTTTAGATACTTATGCACAAGCGGATGACCGCTGGATGCCGGATGCCTTCGCTGCTATTCTGAATGCACATGATGGCAAACTTCGTAAGAAATATCTGGCTGACCGTGTAAATAAAGCGGGTTCTCAAAAAGCGACTGGCGACAATTCTAAAAAAGCGGCCATGGATCATTCATCGATGAACCATGATAACCACACCGCCAGCAAAGTAACAGTTCAGGGTTCTGCGGAACTTGCGATCACCAATATCTCCATCGAGCCGGCCACGCCTTATGTACGTGAATATGCCAAGGTGGTTATTGAAATTACAAACCAGGGAAGCGTTGCCGTTCCAAAAGAACTTGTTCCGGTTGTCAACGTAGGGATCAGAAGCCGTTCTTTGAACAGCAATTATGTTAGCCGTCAGCTTACGAATGGTATCGCTCCTGGCGAAACCATTAAACTGACAGAAGGCAATAACGGGCCATGGAGAAGCACATTCGGATTTACTTCCGATGAAGCCGGAAAGGTAACCGTAACCGCGACAGTAGATGTGGATAACGTGGTTCCTGAAAAAGACGAGAACAAAAACAACACGTTAAGCAAATCATTTGAAGTAAAACGTCTTGATCGTTTATCAGACTTTGCGTTGGAAAGGGCCACGCGCGGGTTTACATCTTATGCTTCTGGTAACGAGGTTATTGAACTGATCAAAACAGCGGAATCTCTTGATCCACAAGGCAGAAATGCTGTCTTGAAAGGTGTACTTGGTGCCTGGAACCCTAAACGCAAAGAAACGGCTACGGATGCAGACCGTACTTTACTGGCATCGGTAAAAGGTAATATTCAGGATGACCTGAGTGCGAAGTTCACGACATTAATGGAATCTTATGGCATTAAGGACGAGGTTGCTTCGGATCCTAATGTTCAGATCGTTCGCATCAAAGCGATCCGTGAGGAGATGAAATTCAGCGTTACAGAATTTACAGCGGTGGCAGGAAAAACAGTTGAAATTATTTTTGAAAATCCTGATGCCATGCAGCACAACATTGTGGTTGGAAAACCAAAAACCACAGCCATTATCGGTGCTGCTGCTGATAAAATGATCACAGCAAAAGATGGTGCTGAGAAAAATTACGTACCCAATATCCCGCAGATCATTGCGGCGACACCACTGGTTAACCCTGAACAAACGTATCGTTTGAAATTCGTGGTACCGAAAGAAGTGGGTGATTATCCTTACGTCTGCACATTCCCAGGTCACTGGCGTTTGATGACGGGAGTTATGAAAGTAGTAAAAGAATAACATTCAAAAGGCCGTTGCTCAACGGCAACGGCCTTTTTTACATAGCATCTGGAACAGATTTACGATCATAATTTCACATCAACGCTAATTGCCTATGAAAATATCATAAACCAGCAACGCAAATGACGTTTATACATTAACGTTCCAAAAGCGAATCTCATTCACACCCTAGAAACGTACTAAGAAAGCCTCAGAACAACATTCCGTCGGGATATTGTAATGGGAAAAGTACTGCCGATTTTAAATATGATTATAACAATATTTATTTGATCAATACAAATAAATATCAACAAGAACACTGCTTACTATCTCATCTCTAATTTAATTTTTACACAATGGAAAAACGTAACGGATATCCGGAATGGGGTATTTCCAAAACCCTTGGCGTTTTATTAGCTGCCGCCTGTCTGTGCCCGCAGGAAACGCTGGCGCGCAGACATACCGATTTATTACACAAAAGCTCCATCGCTTATGCTTCTAAAAATTACCTCGAAAAAACAATTTCAGGAAAGGTCATTGATGAAAACAGTAATCCGTTACCCGGCGTCAGTATTATTGTAAAAGGTACTCAGGTAGGAACAAGCACCAGTGCCGACGGAACATTTTCTCTTAACGTAGCCAACGATGCACAAACACTGACATTTTCGTTCATCGGTTATACCTCCCAAGACGTCGCCATCGGTAACCAGACTTCCGTCAACGTTATCCTCTTGCCAAGCAATGAGGAGTTGCGCGAGGTAATTGTAGTAGGTTATGGCACCCAGTCCGCCGCGACCGTAACCGGTGCCGTTAGTAATATTCAGGCAAAAGATTTGGTCAGGACTCCATCCATCGGTACCTCCGATGCACTTGTTGGCAGAGTTCAGGGTATAACGGCTCGTAAAGCAGATGCACGCCCGGGGAATTCAACTTCCATCCAGATCCGGAACATGGGAACACCGCTTTATGTCATTGACGGGATCCCATCGGATGCTGCCAACTTTAACAACCTTGGCCAAAATGATATCGAGAGCATTTCCATCCTGAAAGATGCCTCGGCAGCTATTTATGGATTACGTGCTGCCAACGGGGTTATTCTGGTTACGACAAAAAGAGGAAAAGCAGGTGACGGACCGGCCAAGATCAGCCTTTCCGGTTACTATGGTTTGCAGAATTTTACGCGTTATCCCAAACCGGCCAATGCCTACCAGCACATGCGGGGCCTTGTCGAATCTGACGTGAACCAGGGGCGTACGCCTTCCATCACACCGGAAGAACTTGCGAAATGGAAAGCCGGAACCGAAAAGGGATATCAGAGTTTTGACTATTACAAAATGGTGATGCGCCCGAATGTGCCACAGTATTACGGCAGCGCAAACGTATCGGGAGGAACAGAAAAAATCAGCTACTATCTTTCCTTTGGACATTTGAACCAGGATGCTTTAATCAAAGATTATAACTTTAAACGAACCAATATCCAGGCCAACATTGAATCTCACGTTACTAAAAGGTTGAAAGTAGGCTCCCAGATCAGCGGGCGGATTGAGAAACGTTTTCAGGTGGGTGTACCCGGTCTGGACGATTACTTCAATCCTTTCCTGAGTATTTTCACCATGTGGCCTACCGAACGCCCCTATGCAAACGATAATCCGAAATACATCAACCAAACGCATAATGTGAACGTCAATCCGGCTACTTACAAAAAGGATATTACCGGATACATCGATGAACTGACCCGCGTTGTCAAAGGTAATTTTTATGCGGAATATGACTTTGATTTTGGTCTGAAAGCAAAAGGAACCTATTCTTATGGCTTCACCAATTTCGATTTTGACGGTTTTGAATATACTTACGACGCGTATAAATACAATACTGAAAAAGACACCTACGATGTCGTTGTGGGAGGCGGTAACCAAAATCCCTGGAGAGAACGTCGTAAGCGTAATATTGTTGACCGTTTTGCCCAGTTTCAGTTGAGTTACAACAAGCAGTTTGGCAATCATGATATCTCCGCAGTGGCAGCCTATGAGCAGTCGGATAACGTCAACAACTACATGATTGTGCATACCGTTCCGCCCAACAACTACATCCCGCTGATGTCATTTGCCAATCAGGATTATCTTTTGGACGAATGGAACACGGAGGCCCGTGCAGGATACATTGGCCGTGTTAACTACGCGTTCAAACAAAAATACCTGGTGGAAGCTGTTGGCCGTTATGATGGTTCGTTTTTATATGCACCCGGAAAACGTTTCGGATTTTTCCCGGGTGTATCTGCCGGATGGCGTATTTCTGAGGAAGATTTCTTCAAAGGAAAACTGGAAAATGTTTTCAGTAACTTAAAAATCAGAGCTTCTTATGGCCGCACCGGTAGCGACCGCCTGACGCACCTGCCTAACGATCCTTTTGTTGTCGACCCGTTCAGTTATTTGTCTGGATATAATTTCTTACAGGGAAGCGCGATTTTTAACGGAACCTACAACATTGGTGTTCGTCCACGTGGATTACCCGTTACAACGTTATCCTGGATCACAAACGTTTCGACTAACATCGGTATTGATTTCGGCTTAATTGGCGGAAAACTTACCGGACAGGTCGATCTTTTCCAACGTAAACGCGAGGGACTGCCTGCCGCCCGTTATGACGTTTTACTTCCTTCCGAGGTGGGTTATTCCTTACCTAACGAAAACCTGAACTCGGATGTGAACAAAGGTATCGAAGCCGTATTGACTTATAAAAGCTCGGTTGGTCAGGTTGATTACACTTTCAGCGCCAACGCTACTTTATCACGTCGTAAGGATCTTGATTTTTACAAACCGCGTTTCGGAAACTCTTACAACGAATACCGCGATTCCTTTGTTGACCGTTGGGGAAATATCAACTGGGGATATCAGGTTGAAGGCCAGTTCCAGTCGCAGCAACAAATTGAAAACCATAAAATCGATAACGACGGACAAGGTAACAGAACACAATTGCCTGGTGACTTTATTTACAAGGATATCAACGGTGACGGAGTTATCAACAATTTGGATGAAAGACCGATCGGTTTTGCAGAAGGTGCAAACCCTTATATGAGTTTTGCCTTCAACGGAAGTTTGGCTTACAAAGGCTTTTCGCTGTTTTTCGATTTTGCAGGCGCTTCATTGCAGAGTTTCCAGCGTAACTGGGAGTTGAAAATCCCATATCAGAACAACGGAACCTCACCACACTTTATGTTGGAAGACCGCTGGCATCGTGAAGATCCGTTCGATCCGAACAGCAAATGGATTTCCGGAACTTACCCTGCTCTGAGAAAAGATAACACGAGCCACGTCAATTTCCGTAAAAGTGATTTCTGGATCACCAACGTACGTTATATCCGTCTTCGTAACATCGAACTTGGCTACAATTTTGATCCGAAACTTTCCAAAAAAATCGGATTGTCAGCGCTTCGGGTTTATGTGAATGCGACCAATTTGTTCTCCATCGACAACGTGAAGAAATATGAAATCGACCCGGAAATTTCCTCGGGAAATGCTTTGGTATACCCACAGCAGCGCCTGTTGAATATCGGTTTCAATCTTACCTTTTAATCTGAATTCCTATGCAACGATTATCAAAACATATCCTTTTTGTTCTTGTGCTGTTATTCCTTTCGGGATGTGCAGAGAACTGGCTGGACAGACAGCCGCAGAACCTAATTCTGGAAGAACAGGTCTGGAACGATCCGAAAATGATCACGGGTTTGCTCGCAAACTATTACGATCGCTTACCGGCCCACACTTCCCTGACAACCGGTTGGGCTGACTTTGCCAACTACGATGAAGCCATGTGGTCGAATAATGATGACGCGAGAAACAACATTGTCTCATACCAGTTCTCTCTCTGGCAGTACTGGGATTATGGCCTGGTCCGTGACATAAACCTTGCGATCGAAAATATTGAGAAATTTGGCACATCGCTATCTGCTACGCAAAAAAGCCAGTTTTCAGCCGAACTTCGTTTTGTGAGAGCATTTGTCTACTTCGATCTTGTGAAAAGAATGGGCGGTGTACCAATCGTGACCAAACAATTGATCTATGATTTTAACGGAGATCCGTCGTATTTACAGCAGCCACGCAACAAGGAAGAAGAAGTATATGACTTCATCGGCGCTGAATTGGATGCAGTCAAAGAACTATTGGGAAATGCAGGAAGCAACACCCGCGCCAATAAATTTACGGCGATGGCACTGAAAAGCCGTGCGATGCTTTATGCTGCATCTATCGCAAAATACAACGGAAAAATGGCTTCACCGATCTCAACACCGGGTGGCGAAGTTGGAATTCCAGCGGCACGCGCGAACGACTACTATGCAAAAGCCCTGGCCGCATCGGAAGAAGTTATCAACAGCGGCAACTACCGGCTTTATAAAACAAACCCAAATCTGGGTGAAAACTTCTATGACGCGATCACGAAAAAATCGGCGAATCAGGAAATCATTCTTGCGCAGGATTTCCTCGTAAGCAAGGACAAAAGACACGGTTTTACCTATGATAATATTGCCCGGAACGTGCGAGAAGATAACCTTTCGTCGTCGTCTATCACGCCTTCTTTAAATCTGGTAGAAGATTATGAATATCTGGACGGAACTTCCGGCGAACTTCGTACAAAAAATACTGGTGGTTCTGATTACGTTTATTATGACAACCCACAGGATATTTTTGCGAACAAAGACGCCCGTCTTTACGGCACCATTATTTATCCGGGAACATCATTCAGAGGAACGCCTGTGCAAATTCAGGCTGGTGTGAAATTATGGAATGCAACCACCAACAGTTTCCAGAATGTTGAATCCAATACCCTTGGCTCAACTTATGACGACGGTGGTTTGTTAACCGGTTCATCCGGCCCTCAGCGTTCTCAGACGGAAGTAACCAACTCTGGTTTTTATCTAAGAAAATACGTCGATCAGACTGCTATGTCCAGTACGCGTGGTATCCGCAGTGATATGTGGTGGGTACGCTTCCGTTTGGGTGAAATTTATTTGAACGCCAGTGAAGCAGCCCTGGAACTTGGAAAAACGGCCGATGCGATAAAATACGTGAATGTTGTACGTGAAAGAGCAGGTTTCGGTGTAAGCAGCCTGAAAACCCTCACGCTGGAAAAACTTCAGAACGAACGCCGTGTTGAGCTGGCTTTTGAAGATCACCGCGTTTGGGATTTGAAAAGATGGAGAATCGCCCATGAAGTATGGAATGGAAACGCATCAAATCCTGATGCGATGATTTACGCATTATATCCATACCGCGTCGTGCGTCCCGGACATGCAACGCATGGCAAATATGTTTTTGACAAGATCGTCGCACCGCGTTTCCGCGCACCACGGTTCTTCCAGATGGGAAATTATTATTCTGCCATCGCCCAGTCCGTTATCGACAACAATCCAAAAATCGTCCGTAATCCATTCCATTGATACGATATGAAAACTAAAATATTAGCTTTTTTAGTACTGGCCAGCTGGGTCATGCTAACCGGCTGCGAAAAAGACAACTATCAGCAGCCCAAATCCGTTTTGAAAGGTCGAATTGTCCACGACGGGCAGATTATCGGACTAAGATCCAATGGTGTACAGCTGGAATTGTGGCAGCATGGTTATCAGTTATTTACCAAAATCCCGGTTTACATTCAACAGGACGGTACTTTTTCTGCAAGTCTTTTTGACGGAAATTACAAACTGGTAAGACTCAGAGGAAACGGGCCATGGATCGACAATTCCGACTCAATCGATATCCAGCTTAAAGGATCCATGGAACTGGACGTCCCTGTAACCCCCTATTTTGTTTTCAAAAATGATACCTATCAAAAAGGAGAAAAGGCAGTTTCGGCTACCTTCAATTTGCAGCAGGTGAATACTTCCCGCCAGATTGAACGGGTAAATTTATATGTAGGCACCACCACCATTGTTGACGCAAACAACAATGCAGGAAATGTGCAAAAGATAGCAGCAGACCTGACGGACCTGACGAAACCTGTTACACTCACTGCTCCGCTTTCAGCAGCCCTCGCGAGCCGGGAATATGTCTTTGTCAGACTGGGTGTAAAAACGGCCGGTGTAGGAGAGATGCTTTTCGGAGCACCGCAAAAAATCCAATTGAAATAAAATATGAAAAAGCATATCGCTTTTTTCTTCATGCTGATCCTGAGCGCCGGTATTTGCGGTGCTCAGGATTCCTTGCAACAGGACATTCCTGTACATGATCCCGTCATGACACGGCAAGACGGGATTTACTACCTTTTTGCCACCGGAAATGGAATCAGTTGCTGGTCTTCCAAAGACATGAAAAACTGGAAAAAGGAAAAACCGGTATTCAGTGCTCCGCCCGCTTGGGCGGTTCAGGCTGTTCCGGGATTTAAGGGGCACATCTGGGCTCCCGATATTTTCTATTTTAACGGGTTATACCATCTCTATTATTCAATTTCAACGTTTGGAAAAAACCGGTCCTGTATCGGACTGGCGACCAATAAGACCTTACACCCCGCAAGTCCTGATTATCAATGGACAGATCATGGCAAAATTATTGAATCCGTGCCGGGAAGAGATGAATGGAATGCCATTGACCCAAACCTGGTCCTGGATGAAAATCAGCAGCCCTGGCTCACTTTCGGTTCGTTCTGGAATGGACTGAAACTGGTAAAATTATCGGATAACGCACAGGAAATTGCTCAGTATCCGCAGCGCTGGTACACCATCGCCAGTGCTCCCCAGCATCAGCCGGGCGATGAACCAGCCGCTACGAACAAAGCCATTGAAGCACCCTTTATCTTCAAAAAAGGAAATTACTATTACCTTTTCGCATCGTATGATTATTGTTGTAAAGCAGAAAAAAGTACTTACAAAATGCGTGTGGGACGTTCGGAACAACTCACCGGCCCCTATCTGGACAAGGATCAGAAACCCATGACAAAAGGTGGCGGTTCGCTGATTTTGGAAGGTGATACCCAATGGTATGGGGTTGGACATAACGCTGTCTGCACTTTTGACGGGAAAGATTTTTTGATTTTCCACGGATACGATGCCAGCGACAAGGGACGTTCTAAACTACGGATTGAGGAGCTGACCTGGGACACAAGTAACTGGCCAAGTGTAAAAAGTAAGTAGTATCCCAACCATCAGAAATGGCATATCAGCCTTAATTGAAATAAAACATTTTGTGACAGGACATTTCATTGCTTCTCACATAAAAAACCTGTCTTTAAGAAAACCATGTCCGACCATTTGCTAAATTTACCTTCGACACCGAGATAATCCCACCTGCATGAAAGTAGTACAGTTCACCATTCCCGTTGCAAAAGAAAGTACCATTGTGGTTCAGGATAATATTATTCCACATTTTTACAATCACCTGCACAGGCACCCTGAAATTCAGATTACCTGGATCAAGGAAGGTGAAGGTATGCTCATTGCTGGGAATTACATGCAGCGTTTCAAAGCGGGGGATGTTTACATTATCGGCGCAAACCAATCACATGTTTTTAAAAGTGACGAGGTTTATTACGATCCGGAGCAGAATAAGGACGTTCACGAAATTTCTTTTTTCTTTAATCCTGACCACCTTTTTCAGAACATCTTACGGCTGCCAGAAATGGGTGTTATCCGAAAATTTGTCGAGGGAGTACATAACGGTTTGCAGCTTCCTGAAAGCTCTTATGACATGATCAAAAAGATTATGACGGAGATCATGAGCAGTGCGGATAGCTTACGGATTGCTTCATTTATCCATTTACTGCATTCGTTTTCAACACTTAAAAACGTCAAACCCTTATCTACAAATAATAACGAACAGATTATTTCTGATGTGGAAGGGATCCGGATGGACCAGATTTTCCAGTACGTTGTGGGCAATTACAAAAATCACATCACATTAACGGAAATCGCCTCGGTAGCCAATCTGACGCCACAGGCTTTTTGCCGCTATTTTAAAAAACATACTGATAAAACGTTTGTCAGTTTCCTCAATGAAGTCCGCGTAAATGAAGCCTGCAAGATTGTCGTTTCAGGTAAGTTCGACAGCTTTTCTGATGTGTCTTATCAGACAGGATTTGATAATGTTACCAATTTTAATCGTGTCTTCAAGAAAACCATTGGCAAATCGCCCCGTGAATACCACCGCGATTTTTTCAAGAAGCTGCTTTAATCTCCTTGTTTTATTATAAATATCTTTACCGATATTCCTGTTTTATACTTTGTCCAAAAGGTCACATCACCGCTAAAAGCCTGTGTTTGTGGCCTTTTTCTTTTCTTACAGAATACACAATCTGAGACATTTAATGAGTAAACGTTAAACTATGTATTATAATTTGCCATTTTATTAAATATTCCATATAATTCACTACATAATACATACATCACAAAATAAACACCAACACCAAGTTAATATCGGTAAATAATTTGGCAATTAACAAGAAGAATTTGCAAACTGCGAGGGGTAATTTTACGATCATTTTTACCTAACGCAACCTAAATGAAACAACCTAACTTAATTTTACCCATGCGCGTCTGTTTAGTTGCGCTCATTGCATTTTTTTGCCTGCCGGCAGATATAGTCAGAGCAGCACCGGTAAAGCAATTTTCAAAAACTGCTGACATTGAAATTTCCGGTACGATTACCTCCAAGGATGATGGCAGTGCGCTGCCGGGTGCTTCTATTTTAGTAAAAGGGAGCTCCAACAATGGTACGACCACTGATGCCGAAGGTAAGTTTCGTCTCAGCGTTCCTGAAAACAGCGTATTGGTCGTAAGTTTTATCGGTTTTACTTCGCAGGAAGTACCGGTAAACGGACGCAAGCTTCTGGACATTACTTTGGTCTCGGATTTGAAACAGCTTAACGAAGTTGTCGTGACGGCCCTGGGTATGACAAGACAGAAAAAATCATTGGGTTATTCCATCCAGGAAGTGAAGGGGAATGACCTGGTTCAGAGCAATGAGCAAAACGTATTGAACTCACTTTCCGGAAAAGTAGCGGGTGTGCAGATCACCTCTGCGAGTGGTGCCGTAGGATCGGGTTCACGTATAGTACTGAGAGGTAATAACTCGTTTGGCAATAATCAGCCTCTGTTCGTTGTAGACGGTGTTCCTGTCAGCAATTTCTCCACAGATGTTGGCTCAGGTGGTTCAGTCGATTATGGTAGTGCCATCTCGGAGATTGACCCGAACAACATCGCCTCGATGTCGGTTTTGAAAGGGGCAAATGCGGCGGCTTTGTACGGTTATCAGGCTGCAAACGGGGTTATTTTGATTACAACAAAAAACGGTAAGGGCTCTGGAAACAAAATGTCCATTTCCTATTCCGGTGGTTTTTCAACTGAAAAACCTTATATCCTGCCTAAATATCAGAACTCATACGGCCAGGGAAAATACGGCGAAGAATACATGTGGAAACAATATCAATCGGGGGCGATCAGCCTGAGCGATATCGGCGCCGATGAATCTTTGAAGCCGGGCAGTTATCAGGACTGGGCACAGCAGATTGGTTTTTCTTACAAAGACGGACTTGGAAACGGTGTCAACGACGGTGTGGACGAAAGCTGGGGACCACGTTTGGACGCCGGCCTGAACATCCCACAATACAACAGCCCGCTTGATGCCAATGGAAACCGCATCGCGACACCATGGGTATCACATCCAAATAACGTAAAAGACTTTTTCAGAACGGGTTATACCATCGATAACTCCATTGCAGTTACCAACGCGACCGATCATGGCGATACACGTCTGTCTTTCAGCAATCAGAAACAGGTTGGGACTATACCAAACACGGATCAGAAAAGATATACCATCCAGTTAAACACGACGCAGCAATTAACAAAACGACTAAAAACCAACGCGTTGATCAACTACGTTCGTACAGAAAATGACAACCTGGTTGGACAAGGTTATAACAGCAATAACCCGATGCAGTCGATCGGTGGCTGGTTTGGCCGTCAGGTTGATATGAACGATCTGAAAGCAAACTATGAAAAAACATTTGCGAACGGGATGCCTTACAACTGGAACAACAACTTCCACGACAACCCGTTTTTTAACGTAAACAAGAGTACGCACTCCCGTAAAAAAGACAGGATGTATGGCAATGTAAGCGCGACTTACAAGTTCCATGACTGGCTGACAGCGATGGTACGTGTTGGGCAGGATTGGTCCAGCGAGCGTCGTAAGGAGTTAACGTACAACAAATCGAATTCGACACTTACCAGCATGGCCGACAAAACCTGGGGTGGTGGAAAATTCAAGGAATGGCAATACAGTCTGAGCGAATTTAACGCCGACCTTATTTTAACCGGTGGCGGTAACCTGACCAAAGACCTGTCTTTACACTATACAGCCGGTGCCAACTATCGCAACAACCAACAGATTAACAGCTCTCTGGGCGCCGACCAGCTTACCGTGCCGAATCTTTTCACAATCAGCAACACCAAAGGTTCTATCGTTTCGAGTATGAAAACGACGGAATTACGCTCAAACAGTATCTTCGGACAAGCTTCACTTGGCTACAAAGAATCACTTTTCCTAGATCTGACCGCACGTAACGACTGGAATTCAACATTACCGAGCGACAACTGGTCTTACTTCTATCCATCCGCCAGTGCGAGCTGGGTATTCACCAACATGCTTGACATCAACCCGTCGATCCTGCGTTTTGGTAAATTGAGAGCAAGCTGGGCAAGTGTAGGAAATGGCGGAAGCCCGTATTTGTTACAAGCTCCCTATGTAGCCAACGCTTCCGGATTTAACGGAACAACACTATACAGTATTTCAAGCACATTACCTCCGCTGAACCTGAAACCTGAAAAGGCAAACAGCACGGAAATCGGAACGGAATTGCAGTTCTTAAACGGCCGTCTTGGATTGGATGCGACTTATTACAAAAAAGTAACGACCAACCAGATTATGCAGGTTAACATTTCGAACTCAACAGGATTTGAAAAATTGCAACTGAACGCCGGTGAAATTGAAAACAAAGGTGTGGAGATTCAGCTGAACCTGGGCATCATCCGCAAGCCTGAAGGCTTCAACTGGGATATGAACGTGAACTGGGCAAAAAACAGCAGCAAGGTTAATAAACTATACGAAGATCCGGTTACGAAGCAAAAACTGGAAGCCTACAACATCACAAGTGCATGGAGCTTAACTGTGGATGCTATTCCCGGACAGGCTTATGGCGTAATGCGTGGCAATGCGTTTTTACGTGACGAAGCCACCAATGCGATCATCATCGGAAGTGACGGTTTGCCAAAATATACCTCAGCACCGAAAGTGGTTGGCAATGTAATGCCTGACTGGGTTGGTGGTATTACCAACAGTTTTTCTTACAAAAACGTAAGACTAAGCTTCTTGCTCGACATGCGTAAAGGTGGTGATGTTTTCAGTGTGACACAGTGGTTCGGCCTCCAGTCGGGTGTATTGGAACCAACGGTGGCAGGTGGCATTCGTGAAAACGGACTTGTCGTTGGACAGGATGTTTTGAAAGGTGAGAAAGTAATGCTTGAAAATGGCGAGCCTAACAACATTCGTGTTGGCGCAAGAGATTATTTCCAGAGCCTTTGGGGCGGTAAAGAAACTGGTATCATCGACGGGAGCTTCATTAAACTCCGCCAGATTGAACTTGGTTACACGTTGCCTTCATCATTGACAAACAAAGTGACCTGGTTAAAAGGAGCAGGTGTTTCGTTTTTCGCACATAACGTGGCTTTGCTTTACACCCACAAAAGTAATGTGGCTCACATTGATCCTGAAACAGGGTTCGGTGTTGGTAATGATGGATTGGGTATTGAACAATATCAGATTCCTTCCAACAGAAGCATCGGTGTAAAACTTAATGTTAAATTCTAATAGCGACATGAAAAAAATAACATCCTATATATTGTGCATCGGACTTTTGGGTTTTTCTGCCCAGTCGTGCACCAACGAGTTTGAGGATATCAATACAAACCCAAACAGCCCTGTTGAAGCACCGATCACCAACGTATTGGCGTATGTTCTTCAGGATTTTGCAGCGAATTATTTTGATGCATGGGGCAACATGAACGAACCCGAAACATACAGCGGTCATCTTGGAAAAATTCAATATGTGGACGAAGCCAGATACATGTATCGCAGCGGCACCATCAGCGACCTTTGGAAAAAAGCATATCGTGACCTGAAAAATGCACAGGCTATTATTGCTCAGGCCGACAAAACACAGGCGACCAATATGAAGGCGACCGCCATGACGATCCAGGCTTACATTGGACAGATCGCAACGGATCGCTGGAGAGATATGCCTTACTCGGAAGCGATCAAAGGTGATGAAGGATTTATCACACCAAAATATGACAAGCAGGAAGATATTTATCCTTTGCTGATCAACCAGTTGAAAACAGCGGCTGATCTTTTCGCCGCAGGCGGGACCGATCCGCTTGGAGAAGGTGATTTGTTGTATGCCGGAAAAGTGGCGAAATGGCAAAAATTCTGTAATTCATTACGTCTTCGGGTGGCTATCCGTATCTCTGGTGTCAATCCGGCTTTGTCGAAATCGATTATCGAAGAAATTGCAGCGAATCCGGCAAAATATCCTGTTTTCAGCAGCAATGAAGATAATGCGTTTTTCAACTGGGTTGGCACAAGTCCCTACATCGAACCATGGAACAGCGACTTCCGCTCACGTGACGACCACGGACCAAGTGCACCGTTAGTTAATACTTTGACACAGTTGAATGACCCACGTTTGCCTGTTTATGCTAAACCTGCTCCAAGCGACGGTGTATACAGAGGTGTTGAAATTGGCCCGATAAGTTCACCAACGATTTCTCAGTTTTCAAGAATCGGTGTAAGGTTCCGTGAAAACGCGGCAGGATTTTCTCCGTTCATGCGTTATTCAGAAGTTCTTTTCATCCTGTCCGAAGCAGCCTTAAAAGGCTGGAATGTAGGTAGCCTAACTGCCGAAAAACTTTATGAAAATGCAATCACTGCCTCGTTGCAGGAAAATGGGATCACCGACGCCGCCGTAATTACCAAATATCTGAGCGGCACTGGTGTAAAATGGGATGGCGCAACGACAAAGTTGTACACACAAAAATGGCTTTCCTTGTTTAAAGATGGTCATGAAGCCTGGGCCGAGTCGAGAAGAACGGACGTTCCTTTACTTCCGGCGGCGAGTGGTTCTCCTTTCCCTGGCCACACGCGCCCACCGTTCCGTTACCCATATCCGGCGGAAGAAACTACTCTTAACGGTGCAAACAGCGCCGCTTCCATAGCCGATGTAAAAGACAATTTGTGGGGCAAGAAAATGTGGTGGGATACGAGAACGGGAGTTAATTAATTGTTAAGGCCGGGTCGCCGGTGCGATTAATTATTGAGACAAAAAAGGCGCGTGCATCGGATCGATGCACGCGCTTTTTTTGTCAGCTTGTCAATTACTAACTTTTTATCTGCCCCAGTCTTTCAGGATTGCTGCCTGTAATTTATCCGGGTTAGCCACCGGTTTTATGTCAAACGACCTTTCCGATTTCGTTCCCAGCACAACGGGAATGGATATTTTCGTATCATTTTTGATGAGATTCAAGTGCAATTTATCGCCGGCTTTCTTTTCTGCAAACAGGTAGGAAATATTTTGGTTACTCGCCGTTACCCCGTCAACATCCAGCACAACATTTCCTCTGCGAACGCCCGCCTTCCAGGCCGGCGAGTCCCAGTCAACACTGGTAACAATCAAACTGTCATTTTGCAGCTTTGTCTTTACGCCCAGATAAGCTCCCGAAACCTGTTTTGGTTTCACATCAATATCAAGTCCGGCGTAGTTAAAATATTTTACATAATCCAATTCCTTAGTAGTATATACGTAATGAAAAATTTCATCCAGTGAAGTCCCTGCTATTTTTTCACAAACCTTCCGAAACTCCGCTTCGGTAAATCCGCGCTGCTGCTTTTGATAAAACTCCTCGTATAACGTCCGCATGACATCATCCAGCGATTTCTTGTTTTTCGTTTCATGCCTGATCTTAAAATCAAGGAACAAACCCACAATTGGACCTTTAATGTAGTAAGAAATCGTTTTATTAAATTCGTCATTAACCCTTCCGCTCGGTCCGTCTGACCAGGTTTCCGCACTGGCCTGTGCCAGAGACTGGTACAATCTGCCGGGCTGCGTTTCCAAAGATAAAATGAGAGATTTAAAAGCGGTCAGCATTTCCGCCTCCGTCATAAGTCCTGCACGATCCAGAATCGGATATTCATAATAAACTGTCAAACCCTCTGATACCCAAAGCAAATTGGTTTTACTCCCACGGTCATAATTAAAAGGTCCGAGCTCAACCGGACGGATCCGTTTCACATTATAATGATGAAAATATTCATGGGTCAAAAAACTTAACAGTCTGATTTTACCCGCCGGATCTCCCAGTTCAGCGCCTCCAAAACTTACCGCTGTTGAGTTAAGATGTTCAATACCACCTCTCCCCGGCCCTATCGCCAGAAATGTATAATGTTTGTAAGGAATGTCACCGATAACAGCAGAAGCTTCTTCCACCATTTTTTTCAGATCCTGCATGAACCCAACCCGGTCAAAATCGCCCATTTTATAACCAATGAAACGATGTGGAATCCCCTTCACTTCAAAAGCAGGCAATTCTTCCAGATTCCCGATCAGTATGGGGCTGTCGTACAGAATATCAAAATCCGGGGCGGTATACGTAAAATCTTTCCCCGGAATCAAATCAAGACCTGTTGCCACATTTTTCCAATTATCAATTGGTTTTATCGCGATTTCTGCCGGTCTTTTAATCTCATTTTCAGGGTAAAGGCACACACTCGCCGGAATAATATAACCATGTTCCGCATCCAGAAAACTGGTTCCCACAAATTCACGGGAGGTTATTACATCATATGCTACTTTCACAACCTTGGCCTTACCTTTTTCGATCTGCCAGGCATTTTTACCTTTTTTCTTAAATTCAAGTGTTTTTCCTTCCTCATCTTTGGCAACGAAATTGGCAACACCGTCTGCAAAATCCATGATCTGGTAATATCCCGGCGACCATGCCGGCATTTTCAATATAGATGTTTCATGTGGCCCGGTTTTATATTCCATGACAACATGAAAGGTGTGATTCCCGGGATTGGCCATCGTCACAGAAAATCTGACAGGATCCTGGGTTTGTCCAAAACTTACGACCGATTTAAATAAAAGGATAGCAATGAAAAGCCAGTAAAAAGGAGCGTTTCTCTTCATGATTGTAGTAAAAGGGTGATAATAAATTCAACGGCGAAAAGCGAAAAAATACAATTGTTAAGATAGCAATAAAAAACAAAAAGCTCCGTAAGGAGCCTTGATTTTTTCAGGTGTGTATAAAATAATTTTACTTTAAAGTCTTCTGCACATCAAGCACAAAATTCTCTTTAACATTTGCGAAGTTGGCTATTTCCGCAACAGTAAATCTTTCGGCAGAAAGCAGGTTTTTAACAACCTCTATTTTACCTTGTTCCAATCCTTCCTTTCTAGCCAAATCAAGTACCAATTCTCTGATCCCCATACTCTTTCGTTTCTCGGTTAATTTTTCAATTTCCTTATCAAATTTAAGATTATATCTATTCCCTTGAATGGTTTTATGCAAAATACCGTGTAATTTGGTAATCATTATTTTGCGCTAAACCAATCATTTTGAATACTTCAAAAACGCCAGTCTGGAAAATCAGTATTGATACCGGCGGTACATTTACCGACTGCCTTGCCATTAGCCCGGCAGGAACAAAAACCAGAATTAAAGTTCTAAGTTCCTCTCGTTTAAGAGGCAGAATCAATCGAAAAGTCACTGACAACACGTATAAATTTTCGTCTCCGTGGGAATATGCTGCGCACTTACTCGAAGGTTATACACTCAGGATTGGCAATACAGAAAAAACAGGCCGGGTTGTTTCCTTAAATCATACAGCCCGAACACTTCTGCTGGATACCGATCTGTCAATACCCGACAATACGGATTTTGAATTATTCAGTGGCGAGGAGGCTCCCATTCTGGCAGCCCGGTTACTTACAGAAACCGCTTTAAAAGACCCGTTACCTCCTATTGACATGCGGCTGGGAACAACCAGAGGCACCAATGCGCTATTGGAAAGAAAGGGGGCAAAAACACTACTTGTCGTCACCAAAGGCTTTAAAGATTTGCTCTACATCGGCAATCAGCAGCGTCCGTCTCTTTTTCAGCTTAACATTCCCGAACCTGATTTACTGTATTCGGATGTGATTGAGCTGCATGAACGGATCGATGCGGAAGGCAATATAATCAAGGAGTTGAACAGTACCGATTTTAGCCTTTTTCCGGGAATGCATTTTGAATCTATCGCCATTTCTCTGCTCCATTCTTATCAAAATGACGAGCATGAAAAGGCCATAACTGCGGCTTTTGAACAGAACGGCGCAAATTACGTTTCGGCATCATCGGCACTTTTCCCTTTTTCACATTACCTGAGACGCACCCAGACGGCCGTCGTCAATGCATACCTTGCTCCCGTTCTGGATCAGTATCTTTCCAGTATTAAAAACGCCCTCAACGAAGGAAGTCTGAAAATCATGACCAGTACCGGCAGCCTTTCCGAACTGAACGGTTTCCGGGCTAAGGACAGTTTGTTGAGCGGCCCCGCGGGCGGTATGGTCGCTGCTACCAACGCAGCCCAACAAATGGGTTTCCCCAAAGTGCTGACATTTGATATGGGTGGTACCAGCACGGATGTCGCAAGGATTGACGGACTTCCCGAACTAAAATATATCACAGAAATTGACGGAATCGAGTTCCATAATCCTACGCTGGCGATTGAGACCGTTGCGGCGGGTGGCGGTTCTGTGTGCTGGTTTGACGGTTTCACATTGCAGGTCGGCCCGGAAAGTGCAGGCGCTTCCCCAGGTCCGGCATGTTATGGAGCAGGCGGACCGCTAACAATCACGGACGTAAATTTACTCCTGGGAAAACTCGATCCTGCCAAATTCGGAATTCCAATCAGGCAGGAAGCGGCGCGGGCTGCTATTGATAAGCTGCGTGAAACTATTTTTGAACGGAATGGAAATACGCTTTCCAATGCGGAAATTTTAACCGGACTGGAACGTATTGCCAACGAAAAAATGGCTGATGCAATCCGGAAAATTTCCGTTGAAAAAGGTATCAGTCCCGCAGATTATGCGCTGATGACCTTTGGCGGCGCGGGCGGACTGCATAGCTGCCAATTGGCCGATCTTTTGGAAATTGAAAACGTTATTATCCCATATGATGCCGGACTTTTCAGCGCAGTCGGGATTGGCGAAGCCCTGATCAGCACCATCGTTTCAAAACAGATACTACTACCCTGGGAAACGGCCGAAGCAAAAATCGATTTCTGGAAAAACGAGCTTTTGAGCAAAGCGGGGATTGAGTTAAAAGTACAGGGAGTAAATGCTTTCGATGTATCTTTCTGTTCGGTTTTTCTCCGTTTCGCCGGACAGGAAAATACGATTGAAGTTCCACTGGACGACCATAACACGATTGACAATTTTCAAAAAATATACATCGCGCAATTTGGCTATTATCCCGAAAACATCACGGTTGAACTCGAAAGTATCAAACTGAAAGTGCAGGAAAAAACCGAGCCTGCCGTAGCCAAAACCGTTCAAAAAGATGGTAAATACGCGGCTCCTTTACGGGAAGTTTCTTCATTATTTAACACACAAAACACATTTACCGGTCTTTACGAATGGGATTTACTAAAAGCAGGTGATGAAATTTCAGGTCCTGCGATTCTGCTCAATCGTACTTCGACAGCCTATATTCCCAAAAGCTGGAAACTGGTCATTCAGGAAAATAAAGATGCGGTTGCCTTCAAAACGGCTGGCGAAAATATTACGTCGGAGGCTCATAGTGAAGAAGTTGCCTTGCAGCTTTTTACCAACCGTTTCAAAGCCATCGCCGAAGAAATGGGGGTCCAGCTTCAACGTACAGCATTTTCAGTAAATGTTAAAGAACGGCTGGATTTCTCTTGTGCCCTTCTTGATCCCGATGGCGATCTACTTGTTAATGCCCAACATATTCCCGTGCATCTGGGCAGTATGGGAATTTGCGGCAGGCTGGTAAGGGATGCGGTAAAAATTGGCCCCGGCGATGTGATTATTACCAATCATCCCCGATACGGCGGCTCACATTTGCCTGATATCACGTTGTTAGCCGGCGTCTTTACAGATGCCGGAGAGTGTCTAGGTTATGTGATCAACCGGGCACACCATGCCGAGATCGGTGGAAAAACACCTGGTTCTATGCCTCCTGATGCCACCTGTCTCATGGAAGAAGGTGTCGTTATTTTCCCTCAATATCTGGTAAAGAATGGTGTATTTCAATGGGATACCATACATGAACTTTTCACAGCCTGCGAGTATCCGACACGCAATTTCCTGTCTAACGAAGCTGATATTGCCGCTGCTTTGTCAGCCCTTCGAAAAGGAAGTCAGCAACTGCTTAAACTGGTTGAAATCCACGGTGTTGCAACGGTCAGGAAATACATGAATTTGCTGAAAGAAAGTGCCATTTTGCAATTAAAAAATGCCTTACAGCCTCTTGAAGGCAATACATTTGTAGCCACAGAATATCTCGATGACGACCATCGCATCCAGGTTTCCGTTTCAATATCAGCAGAAAAACAAATTTTTGACTTCACGGGTACTTCTGACGTACATCCAAACAATCTGAACGCCAATATCTCTATTCTTTACAGCGCGATTCTGTACGTTTTAAGGTTGCTGGTCAACAAAGAAATTCCTTTGAATGATGGTTTGATGAAAAATGTTGACATCATTTTACCTGAAAACAGCTTCCTCAATCCTGACTTTTCCGATGATCCTTTCCAGTGTCCAGCGGTTGTTGGAGGCAACACGGAGGTAAGCCAGCGGTTGGTTGATACGTTGTTGAAAGCATTTGGTCTTGCCGCGTGCAGCCAGGGTACGATGAACAACTTTTTATTCGGAAACGAAAAATTCGGGTACTATGAAACCATCGGCGGCGGCGTTGGAGCCGGTCCGGGATTTAAGGGGAGAGCAGCTGTGCATCAGCACATGACCAATACCCGGATCACCGATCCTGAGCAACTCGAAAGGAAATACCCTGTCCGTCTACTCGAATTTGGCATTCGTAAAAATTCCGGCGGCGACGGGAAATTTGATGGCGGCGACGGCATTGTCAGGAAGGTCGAATTCCTTGAATCCTTGCAGGTTACCATACTCGGGCAGCACCGTAAGTATGCACCGTATGGATTAAATGGCGGCCAGGATGGAAAACCCGGCGAACATACCTTAACCACGGCCAGTCATGTTGTCACCAAATTACCCGGAATATGTAGTTTCGAAGTTCATAAAGGTGATATATTGACCATCGAAACCCCTGGCGGCGGCGGATATGGCGTCATGGAGTAATTTGATTTGTTTAAATTACATAGAGGTTCACAGAGCGGACGCCGCGCTGTGGTTCTCTGTGCAACCTTCTTTTTCACGCCAATAAATTAGAAATAAATGGCTTCGAATAAATCGTCCAAAGCACTGCTTGGTGCTGCATTTTTAATGGCAACATCAGCCGTCGGCCCCGGTTTTTTGACCCAGACCACGGTTTTTACGCAGCAGCTCGCCACCAGCTTTGGCTTTATCATTTTAATCTCGGTTGTCATAGATCTTTGCGTTCAGTTTAACATCTGGCAGATCGTAACTGTTTCCGGGAAACATGCACAGGATCTCGCCAATGAGCTTTTTCCAGGACTGGGTTATTTGCTGGCATTGCTGATCGTCATTGGCGGACTTGCATTTAACATTGGAAACGTGGCAGGTGCAGGATTGGGTATCGAAGCCATGACGGGTATTCCGGTGGCAACCGGTGCCGTAATCAGTGCAGCGATGGCGATTGGCATTTTCCTTTTTAAAGAAGCCGGAAAAGCCATGGACAGTTTTTCTAAAATACTGGGATTGATTATGATCGGGCTGATACTCTACATCGCCTTCACATCTAATCCACCGTTTGCAGAGGCAATTCACCATACTTTTATTCCTGAAAAGTTCGATCCGGTTTCAACCCTGACGCTCGTTGGCGGGACTGTTGGCGGCTATATTTCATTTGCGGGTGCACACCGTCTGCTCGATTCCGGATTTAAAGGAGAAACTGCCTTACCACAGGTCAACCGTGGTGCTGCCACGGGTATTTTGTTAACGGCAGTTATCCGTTATTTTTTATTCCTGGCCACTTTAGGAATCATTCTGACAGGCGCACAAATCAATCCTGAAAACCCCACGGCATCGGTTTTCGAAAACGCAGGCGGGCAACTCGGCCGGCAAATGTTTGGACTGATGATCTGGTCGGCGGCAATAACTTCGGTCGTCGGAGCAGCTTACACATCGATATCATTCCTAAAATCTTTTCATCCGTTGCTGGAAAAATATCAGACCTATCTCACCATTCTGTTCATTCTCATATCAACAAGTATTTTCCTGCTCGTCGGCAAGCCTGTAAAAGTGCTGATTTTTGTCGGGACTTTAAACGGATTTGTTTTACCGGTTGCGTTAATCATTTTATTAATCGCAAGCCGGAAATCCCGCTTAATGGGGAGTTATAAACATCCGCTTTTACTGCAAATTGCAGGCTGGCTGGTCGTGCTGGTTTTATTCGGATTGAGCGTGAAGTTATTTTGAAAAACCGGCTTAAAACAACTTCCGCTCACAACTCGTTTTTTTCAGTTTAACAAGATAAAATAACGGAGCGTGGTAAATGGCCTCAATGTTGTCAGCAGGAACAAACCCTTTCAACAACTCAGGATCATCACCCAGAATATAATCGTAGCAGAAATCTTTTTGGGCATTTTTCAGCACCATAAATTCCTTCTTGTAATAGATATATTCCATCATGCCCGGATTTTTTTTACGGGTCGCGAGCGCACTCCAGTAATTATAAAAACCGAGTTCCTTTCTGAACAAAATTCCCACATTCTTGCCCTCTCCTTCGACATGATCCAGCAGAGGTTTAACACTATAATAGTTATCCAGATGACTTAAAAAGTATCCTTTTTCACGATCGGTTGTAAATACTGTGGACGATTTATCATCGTCGTAATAACCCAGATTTTCCAAAACCCCGAAAATTTCAGCCCGTTGTCCGTAAGCAGGCCAGTTTTTTATCGGATGGCAACGGTCCTTGCCCGGAAATACATAATACGCCGACAGTGCCTTTTTAAAAACTTCTTCCTGCACGCTGTCTGCCGCACAAATGGCAACAGGAATATGCCCCAATGCCTTTTTGGTAAAATATCCCAGCGGAATTAACGACTTATTGGGGTTACCATACACAAAAACGGAAGAAACCAGCAACAGCGGGATGATCAGGTAAGGGATTTTCCACCTCAAAACCTCGCAATAAATGTAAGCGACCAATATTCCTCCCATCGCGAAAAACGGCATATGCGTCCTTGAACTCCATAACTGGAACTTCATCATGGTACAAAAAAGGATAAAACCCGTCAAAGCACAAATCCAGAGCCACTTCACTTTCCATCGGTTTTTAAGGAAAAACAAAGGCAAACAGGCCAGTGCGATCAGCCACAGGTGTATTGTATTGGGCATCATATCTTCATGTACCGAATACCGGACAGAAAACGGATCCAGCCTTAACCTGAGGTCGTTCACGTCAACACCGAGCCAGTCATGGAAATTCCGGATTTTAGTATCAAGAAACTGATTAAATCCATTGTTCGGAAGTCCAAGATGCAATCCAACATTTTTGACAATGCCAGATGCCGCAAAGGCAAGGGAATGTTCATCAATGGGTATTTTTTCAGAGAAAAAACGGGAGTCCTGAGGCGGGCTCATCACTTTGCCAAATAATTCATAGTTCCGGTAAAAAAACGGCCCGAAAGTTACGACCATAAATACCAGCGCCAGTGTCAAAACTTTTGCGGAATAAACAATGCCATACTGCGCCAGAATGCGAACGGCGAAGTAAATCGTAAAAGGAATGCCGAAAATAAAGACTGTATACTTTGAAGATCCGCCAAAGGAAAGCGATAACAAAAATGCTACCAGCGTAACGGCCGATCTTTCCCCAAGCAGTTCAAAACCGAAATACACGTAAGAAATAAAGAAAAAGCAGGCAACATAATCAACCTGGGCACTCGTACTTTCAAAAATCCCGATGGGCAAAGTCAGGAGAAAAGCAGCGGCTAATAACTGCCCGTCAGCCCTCATACCGACTTTTTTTGCCAGTAAACTGATCCCGGCCAGAGAGCCGATAAATGCACCAAACTGCACCAATCCCGCGTAGGCATCAGAGCCCGATAACAGTACGCTATGCAGCACAAGGTATTCGGCGAATACATTCAGATAAAGCTGCTGAATATGCTGGGTAGGAAAATGATCCAGATTACCGTTGCTTACCCAAAAGAGAATTCTGTTGAGGTGATAACTGTGGGCATCGAAATTGTTAGGAGGCGGATAAACAGCCAAAAATAAAAGCGGTAAGACAAAAAATATCAAAGCAATAAAGATCATCGTTTTATTGCTTTTGCTCAGACCTTTGAGTTGAACGACATCTGTTAAGTCGTTATTCAGCCTCACAAACGAAATTCTTCCGGTTGTGTTCCAATACACCAACAAGCCTGATAAACCGATCACTTCCACCAGCCAAAATAGCAAAGCAGATGTTGAATTAATCGCGTTGAAGTAAGAAAACGACTCGTTATAAATAAACACCACAATACCGTTGGCAATGAGCGAAAGTATAAATGATGTACGAATGTCAGAGAATAAACCTTTCCGTGGGGAGGTAAGAAAAAAGAGAACAAAAAATAAAAAAACAGAAATCAGGGGTAGAAAAAAGTTCATGAATTACCGGTTGTATCTGTTGGTTTTAATTACGCTTTTTCAAGTTCGGTGTGTGAAAGTTACCTAAAAAACGTACAAATCTTACAAAAAAAGCACATTCGGTATATATATCAGTCAGGTCAGTACCCGGTTTTTATCGTAAAGTTATTTTCCGGCAAGATTTGAGACACAAGAATTTATTCTATTACATTCAAGATTTTCAACCCGTTATCACAAAAAAAGACAGGATTGACGATAGCGAGGCTTTTGCTATTGTCAATCCTGTCAGGATCTTCCTTGTTAACTAAATTAGTTATCCGCAGTTACAATTTCCTTTTTCGCGATCAGGTAGTAAACCGGAATACCCAATAACACGATGATCAGTCCGGGCCAGGTATATTCAGGTTTAAAAATGATGAGCAACACGCAAAACGCGATTCCCATAACGATGTAAATAATCGGTAAAAATGGATAACCGAAGGCTTTGTAAGGTCTGTCTGCATCGGGTCTCTTTTTGCGTAATATAAAAATTCCGATGATCGTGAGCATATAAAACACTACGACAACAAACGAAATCATATCCAGAAGATTTCCATATTTCCCGCTCAAACTCCAAAGCGAGGCAATGATACACTGGATCCAAAGACCAAATTCCGGTACAGAATTTTTGTTGAGCTGTCCCACTTTTTTGAAGAACAAACCATCCTTGGCCATGGAATAATAAACACGGGCACCGGACATAATCAACCCATTGTTGCAGCCAAAGGTCGAAACCATGATCATAATGGCGATGATGATTGTTCCTGAATTTCCAAAAATTACGTGAGATGCTGCTACCGCCACACGGTCTTTATCGGCTGATGCAATTTCAGGTAATGACAAAACACCTGTATACATCACGTTTGTCATCACATAGATGACCGTAACAATGATTGTTCCCAACGCCAGACTTAATCCGATATTACGCTGTGGATTTTTAATTTCCCCTGCGATAAAAGTTACATTATTCCAGGAATCACTGCTAAAAATCGAACCCACCATCGAAGCGGCAATCGCACCGAACGCAGCAAATGTTGTGTAAGATTCTATACTTCCGTCGATACTAAGTTTATGCAAATCCCACATCGACGCAGCATCCCAATTGACGCTCCATATTTCCGGCTTCATGAAAAGCAAGCCAAAAACGATAAGTCCAAGCAAACTTAACAGTTTTGCAAGTGTGAAAGTCGTCTGAATGATTTTACCACTATTGACACCACGTGTATTGATAAACGTCAGAAAAACAATGATGACAATAGAGAGCAACTGCGCCGGCGTTATCTGAAGAAATCCGAGGTCAATCGCGACAAGATCTTCACTGAAAACAGGCAACAGATAGGCCGTAAACTTCGCAAACGCCACGGCAACTGCCGCAATGGTGGCTGTCTGAATTACCGTAAAAAAGCTCCATCCGTATAAAAAGCTGATCAGTGGGTTATAAGCCTCTTTCAGATAAACATATTGTCCGCCTGCCTTTGGAAACATCGCACTGAGCTCACCATAACTTAATGCAGCCGTCAGGGTCATGAACCCTGTAATAAGCCATACAAACATCAGCCAGCCCACACTTCCGGTGTTTCGGGTTATGTCCGCGCTGACAATAAAAATCCCTGAGCCGATCATACTACCAGCTACTAACATGGTGGCATCTACAAGGCCCAGGGAAGGTTTAAAAGAAGTATTTTCCGACGTACTTTCTTGTGACATATAAGGGTTAGATTTACTTAGGCATGTTTAACAGGTGAAAGCTACAATATTATTTCAGAACTTTAAAACTTCAATTTCTTTTAAAAAGCGCCACGACCGGTATTAATAAAATTCTAACTATTAATTTTTATCAGAATAATGTTTCAATTAACACCCATTTCATGAAACTTTCCGCAAGTATCTTTCTATTGTACAATAAGTAACCCTAAAAGACAAATGAGTTATTAACACACTTTTAGAGTTACCCTATTGCCGTTAGTTATAACGCTGCGGATCATAAATCGAGATGTCCACCGAAGTGTTGCTTCGGTCAGCCAGCTCCGCGACAATTTTACCTGTGGCAGGCCCAAGACTTACGCCCATCATACCATGTCCACCAGCCACGATCAGGTTTTTTAGTTTTTGGCTGTAACCCAGATAAGGCAGTCCATCCGGCGAGCAGGGCCTGAACCCGTACCAGATATCCTTCACTTTTGGCAGCGCAGTTTTTAAATCAGAATAATATTCAGGTATTGAATTTACAATCCCCTCCACACGGTTCATGTTAACTTTGTCATTTACCGGCGCAATCTCCATGGTTCCGCCAAAGCGCACCTGCCCGTTCATTGGCGTTACGGCCACCCTTGCCTCAATCAGCAGGGAAGGATGGATGATTTTATGTGTATCGTTCGGCTCCATAAATGAATAACCTTTTCCGGGCATCACCGGAATGGTCAGCCCGGCCAGCTTCGCAAGCTCAGGAAGCCAGGTTCCCCCGGTCATTACCACAAGATCGCCTTGTACATCACCGGTTGATGTTTTAACGGCCTTAACCTCCCCGTTCTGGATATCAAAACCGGTTACGCCGCTATTGGTTTTAATCTCACCGCCATTTTTTTGGATATATCTGATCAGCTGCGGGATCAATGCATTAGGATATAAATGTGCATCACAACGATAATGTACCGCTCCGATCACATCAAGATTCGCATGCGGTTCCAGTGCCTGAACTTGTTCCTTATCAAGAATATCGACATCCAGCCCCAATTTCTGCGCATCACGTCCCACATGGATTTCTTCTTCTCCGGCTTTTTCCGTTTTGTAAAGCATCAGGATCCCTTTGGTTTCCAGGCCAAAATCAAAACCAGGATCTTGCGCCAGATCCTGGTACAGCTGCCGGCTGAACAAATGATAGTCGCGAAGGTATGGGGCCGAGTGTTCCACATGACTGGCAGTGGCACTTTTCATGAATTTCAAACCCCAGGAAATCAACGAGAAATCCAGTGAGGGTTTTACATAAAACGGGCTGCGGCTGTTGAACATCCATTTGATTCCTTTCGAAATCATACCCGGAGCCGCCAGGGGAATAAAGTGACTGGGAACAATCATTCCGGCGTTTCCGTAAGAACAGTTGTTTGTCATATCACCCTTATCCAAAACCGTCACTTTCCACCCGCTCTTCAAAAGATAATAGGCGGAGGCCAATCCCATAATACCTCCACCGATGATTACAACTTTTCCTTTTTGTTTGTCCATAGCGTTTAGCTAATAGCCGTTAGCATCACGCTTTGGCTACCGGTTTAATTGTTAATGGTTGGTTGTTAATTATTAATTGTACAGTTATTGTTGTAAAGTGAATCGGATGATTACGAAAGCTAAAACCCAACAACTAACAGCCAAAAAGCTTCCTAAATTACCTGGAAGCCGTACGCATACGGATCCTCGTCATCGATGATGATGGTGTTATATCCTGTCACCATCGCCCAGCCTTCAATGCCCGGGATAATTGCCGGCTTATCGCCAATCGAAACTTCGTCTTCGACCGTGCCGATAAACTTGGATCCGATGATACTTTCGTGAATAAACTGATCGCCTTTTTTGAGCTTACCTTGGGCATGCCATTGCGCCATCCGCGCCGAAGTTCCTGTTCCGCATGGTGAACGGTCAATCGCCTTATCACCATAAAAAACGGCATTTCTGGCGGTGGATGTTGGATCTAACACAGCGCCGGCCCATAAGAAATGGCTTAATCCGTTGATATGCTCGTTTTCAGGATGAACAAAAGTGTATTGCTCATTCATACGTTTCCGGCAAACACGGCTCCAACTGATCAGCTGGTCTGCGGTGTAATGTTCCAGCCCTTTGAAGTTTTCCTGTGGATCCACAATCGCATAGAAATTTCCACCGTAAGATACATCCACCGTCAAGGTTCCCAAGTCAGGACATTCAACCGTCAGTTTTTCAGCAGCTAAAAATGATTTTATATTAACCAGTTTTACCGATTTTACCTTTTTGCCTTCCTGCACATATTCGACCAGCACCAATCCTGCCGGTGTTTCCAGCCTCAGTTTTCCGGGAATTTTCGGTGTAACCAGCCCTTCTTCGATGGCAATGGTTACGGTTCCAATCGTTCCATGTCCGCACATCGGAAGGCAGCCGCTTGTTTCGATGTACAAAACGCCGATGTCATTTTCCGGATCAACGGGTGGATAAAGGATACTCCCGCTCATCATGTCATGTCCGCGTGGTTCGAACATGAGCCCTTTTCTGATCCAGTCAAATTCCTTTAAAAAATGAAGCCTGCGCTCCATCATACTGTTACCTTGCAATAACGGCCCGCCTCCGGCAACCACTCTGACCGGGTTGCCGCATGTATGGGCATCTATACAGAAAAAAGTCTTACGCATATAGTATTGGCTTTCGGCCGTCGGCAATCAGCTGTCGGCTTGGTGCCTCCGGCTTTAATATTTTTAAATACTTTAAAATGCTGGTGAAAAACACGTGAACCGATGGCCTAGAGCTGATCACCGACGGCCCCCTTCGTTTTTTCGTTATTCACCGTCCGCCAGATATTTAACGGATTGGCATTTTTCAATTCATCTGGTAAAAACGCATCAGGCCAGTTCTGAAAACTCAGCGGTCTTACAAAACGCTTGATAGCATCCGCACCAACAGAAGTATAAGCTCCATTGCTGGATGACGGGAACGGGCCTCCATGATGCATGGATTTGGCAACTTCAACGCCAGTCGGGAAATTGTTAAATAATATCCTTCCACATTTGGTTTGTACCAGTGAAACGATTTCTTCGTGCGCAGCGAGATCTTCGTTTGTTGCAAAAAGTGAAATCGTCAGCTGTCCTTCCAGTTTTTCAGTCACGGCCAGCACTTCGGACGCATCCTTGCATTGAACGATCAACGCAAACGGTCCGAATACCTCATGCAATAACGCCGGATTAACAAGCAATTCGACACCTGCTACCGAAGCAACAGTTGGCAAACCCTGCCCCTGACCAGCCTCCGTCGCAGAAACTGCCAACACTTCCACGCCCGACTGCCCGATTACTTTTTCACGGCTTTCCGCATAACCTGCTGCAATTTTTTCATTCAGCATGGAGCCGGGAGCGATTTTAACAATCTCTTCTTTTAAAGCTTCAATGAACTTATTCAGTTCATCGCCGGCAATACCGATGACCAATCCCGGATTAGTACAAAACTGTCCAACACCCAGGGTCAGGGATCCTGCATATTGTTTGGCCAGTTCCTGAGGGGCGCTGACCAGCTTTTTTGGCAACAAGAACAACGGATTCACACTACCCATTTCAGCAAATACCGGTATCGGTTCTGCACGTTCATTGGCCAGATCAACCAGCGCTTTTCCACCGCGGTAAGAGCCCGTAAAACCAACCGCTTTCACCAATGGATGACTGACAAGCTGCTGTCCGGTTTCATAACCCGAACTATATACGTGTGCGAAGGTGCCCTCTGGCATACCGCTTTTCACCACGGCACGACTTATTGCGTCCGCCATAATTCCCGAGGTTTTCGGATGGCCTTCGTGTGCCTTTACAATAACCGGACAACCCGCAGCAATGGCACTGGCCGTGTCACCACCGGCTGTTGAAAATGCAAAAGGGAAATTGCTCGCCCCAAAAACGGCAACCGGCCCCAGGGGAACGGATGTTTTTCTCAAATCAGGTTTGGGAGGAGTGCGCTCTGCATTGGCTGTATCAATGCTGGCATCCAGCGAATCGCCTCGCTCAACAGCATCGGCATAACTTCTCCATTGGAAAATCGTTCTGCCTTTTTCCCCGATCAAACGGGCTTCAGGTAAATGAGATTCCGCCTGGCCCGTTTCGATCAGTTCCGGACCAAGCGCCTCAATTTCGTCAGCAACGGTTCGCATGAAAGCGATTCGTCTGGCAAGCGGTAAATTTTTAATGATCAAAAAAGCCTCCTGTGCTTTCTCTACCAGATTATCTAATTCTTCTTTTGAAACATTCATATTTTGCAGCTTTTAGTGGTTAGCTATCAGCAATTAAAGAATTATTTTTCAGTCTGTTTATTCTAAATTTCATTAAGGCCGTTCCCAGCCTTCTGTTTACAGAAAATCACAACGTTAAATTTCACGTTCGACTCCACCAATATCTCCCAGAAAGGGATACTTTGATGGAGTCAGAAATTCACTTTTGGCCTGTTACTCATGAACAGGTTTTATCTGTAGTGATTCAACGGGTTATGCAACCGACGAATCAACGATAAGATTCAAATAATCAGGCAAAACAGGCTGTGTTTCGATTGCTTTGTTGATAACGGCCAAAACGCTTTCTCTTTCTGCACCTTCCAGTAGCAAACGTGGCGCTCTTACAAACTCCGACCCGATGCCCATCAGCGTGGCGGCAAGTTTAATGTTCTGGACCAGTTTCGGATGAATATCCAGTTCCAGAAGCGGCAGATACCACCTGTAAATAGCCAGTGCTTCCTGATAACGTCCTGCATTAACCAGGTTAAAAATAGCAACCGTTTCTTTCGGGAAAGCATCCACCAAGCCGCCAACTACACCGTCAGCACCCAGCATAACCTCTTCCATGATCAACGTATCTACTCCGCAGAAAACCTTGAAGCGATCTCCAAAGCGGTTGAAAATACGTGTCACATTGCTGACATCCCGTGTCGATTCCTTGATCGCCTGAATGTTCGGATATGCCGACAATTGCTCGAACATGTCAAGCGTTACTTCAATTTTATAATCAACCGGATTGTTATAAATCATCAGCGGCAACGAGGTATTCTTGGCGATCGTTGAAAAATAAACAACCGTTTCGTTGTCGTCAGCTTTGTAACGCATCGGAGGTAATACCATCAATCCGTCCGCACCGATCGACTCGGCCTCTTTTGCGATGCTAACCGCTTCCGCAGTAGATTGCTCGGCAATACACAAAACAACAGGAAGACTTTTATCCAATGTTTTTCTTGCGAATTTTACCAGTTCATTTTTCTCAGCTCTTGTCAAAGTACTTGCTTCGCCAAGTGAACCTGCTACAATAACCCCTGTGATCCCGGCTTCCACCTGAGCCAGCAGGTTCTTTTCAAAAAGATCAAAGTCGATTGTATCGTCCGCAGTAAATGGTGTTACGAGCGCAGGAAATATACCCTGCCATGATGCCTTGTCCATAATATATGTATTGATAAAATAAATGAATCTGATTTTCAACAAAGGTAAATGCTGAATTCCCCCGAAACATTTCAGGTATTAATCAATAATAAACAGATTTTAACATAAATGCAGCTGACCCACCATCCGAAAACAATGAATCAACTGCAAAAGCTCTTTTCGGTAAATATATATTCGTTTTTTTTAACCAAATACAATAAATGATTCCGGTTAAATCCGGATTCTTATCACAACAGCGGTCTACATTTTGTTTTCAACAAAAACAACCTGCGCACGGTCAGCCTTTCTGATCTTTTTGACAAAATCGATCCATTTCGGATAGTCGGCTGCGGGGAAGCGACCGCCTTTCATTGATAATTTTCGGGTGTAAAAAAGGGTGTTGTTTTCGTAAACCGTTTTTACACTGTAAGAACCAAAAACGGATTCCACCTGAAAGGACGGAAGAGATGATTCCTGCTTCATTTCCTTGGGAATGTCAAAAGTTACACTGTCGGAATCTGTCAGGTTAAAATTTGTAAGCGGTAAATAAAAATCCTCTTTTCTTTCCTCTGTGTTGGTGGGAAGCTCAATCGATCGGGTCAATAAATTCGGCTTAACAAACAGTCTGGTACCTGTTCGTGTTGCACAGTTACGAACCTTCAAATCAATCTTTTCCGAAATTACCGGGACATTATCTTTCCCTTTTTCATATTCAAACTTTTCCAGTTCCATATCCGGCAATTCAAGATGGCTCAACAGCCATTTCCGCTGTTCCTCATGGTTGTAGTTATGCAAAAGGTTTTCGCGGGTTTCCTGCTGCAAGCCTCCATAAACCGTTTTGACCTGCAAATACCCATTTCCACTGGCCTCCATTTTCACTTTAATGTTACGATTCCGGATATTCTGAGGCGAATCATAATAATGGGTTTTTACCAATTTTCCACCTTCCGGCATAACAAGTAACGCTTGCCGATTACCGGTGAAAGAGCCCATAAAATTGGCCGCAGTCGTCTGACTTGTGCATTCAAGCCACATGGTATCTTTTTGAAGCACCACACAAGCTATCACGTGGTTGAACTGACTGCTCGGAAAGTCAAGATTCATTTCAGGTTCGTCCCCGGCCCTGATCAATGCTGCATGAGCTGTTATCCCCGCCTGTTTCAGAGACGCGATCATAAAATTGGTGAGTGCTTTGCAATCGCCATAACCTTTATTCGCTACGGTGGTTGCGTCAATGGTCTGCCATCCGCCAATACCAAGCTGAATACTCACATAACGGCTTCTTGACTGCATCCATTTATAGAGCAATAATACTTTTTCACGATCTGACTTCGCGTCCTTGATAATTGATTTGATCTCGGCAATCGTGGCGGCCGGTAAAGCATCGCGGTCCTTGTTCAGGGTGTAATAAAACTTACTCAAATCTTCCCACCGGTTAAAATTCCCGGTATATTCCTGAATCTCAAAATCGGAAGGAGCCGTCAGAACCATGGGTAAAAATTCATTATCCGGCAACGGGTAAGACACAGCTGAAACAACAGGTTGGTTTTTAAGCGTCCACTGGTATATCGGTGAGCCATCCGTATCAGCCGACTTCACAACTGTTGGCACTCCGTTGTATTCTTTGTATCTAAAAGTAAAACCGACCGGCGTCTTGATTTTGTACGAGGAGTACTCAACGGAGGCATTTTCCTTCGCCCGGGGTTTCCATTTCGGGTAAAACATCATATTCCGGTCGCGGATATCATAACTGAACTCGATGGTGTACGGATATGCGTAACTTTTCTTGCCAAAATTTGCGATCTTGATCCGTGCATCAGAAATATCGTCACCAGCCGCACCATACCCGAAATCCTGAATATCCGATCCTTTCAACTTTTTCACCTGCTTGCCTGAAGCGTCATAAATCGCACCGGACATATCGGTTATTTTCGTGAATTTGTCATAACCCACATACATTTCATTGTGCTCGTCCTCCCCTTTTTCATTAAGGATCGTAACCACAAAATGGTGATGCGACTTGGCTTCACTTTTCGAAAGGATTTCAAAATAATCCTCATCAACCCTGATCACCACATTGGCGTCTGTTAAAAGCACAGGGTTAATCCTGCCAAAACTGAAATCATTTTGCGCGCGTACCTGACTGGCAAAAATGGAAAATAACAAAAACGGACAAACCAACCGTTTTAAAACACTACTGATCATAATTAATTCGATTATTTCTTTTTCTTAATCACCAGTGTCTGCGTATGTTTCTGCACAATCCGGTCATAAAATTCACGAAGAATATCATACTCTTCGGCAGCAAATTTTGCTCTGTTGACCATGATCATACTGTTGACTTTAATTTCATTGTCAACCTGTTTTACCTGATAGGTAAATTTCCCGGCTTTTTCCGGTAAGGTAATAATTTCAATTTTAGGCACTTCTTCCAGATAATAACCCTCAGGTAGTTTATAATTTCCGATAAAGGATGTTGAATACCCGCTTGTAAAATCAATCGGATAAATGCGGGTGATGGCTTTAAAAGGATTTTCACCTACTCTTCCCACCAGCAAGGGGTTGAAGTAAAGAATATCAGGAGAAGAACTTTCGTTGTCAACTTCGAACGCACAATGCACTTCAACAGCCTCGCGTAATTTTTCCTTTTTGTTCACAATCTTCACACCGTTAATTTCCCACTCCGAAAATTGCTTTTTCAATTGATCCGGATAGGCATTTTCAGCTTCTGAAAGGTATTTCTCACGCCATCTCAGCGCCTCATACCCCGCCAAAGAAATCATGTAGCTACCTTTCAGTGTACCATCTGCGGGCGACAGCTCTGCATCGATCATTTCCAGTCTTGAAAGCGTCGTTTTTGTGCTCAGGTCCACGAAATATCCATTTCCTTTGTCGGGTACAACACGGCCTATTCCATTCAGTGCATGCTCTGGCAATATTCCCGGATAGCCATACCGCTGCGTCGCATCCAGCAAATATGCCTTCTCTCCGATTTTCGCTTGGCAAACAACATAGTTAAAACCTTCCAGCAAAGGTATAGCCTCATTAATCTGGCCATGAGAACGTGTGCTTAACGCCACCGGATCGCAGTCCAGGTCAAGCTCTCTCAGCAGACAGGTCAGCATCAGATTTATATCGCTTGCATTTCCTTTTTTATTTTCAAAAGCCTTTTTTACACCGTCCTTTGATACCACACCTCCATTTTCGTCCCATTTTATGTTTTGCTGGATATAAGCATAAGCCATTTCCAGTTTTTCGGCAGGATCAGAAGTCTTCCTGCTGATTTCTTCCTTGATCTCTTTTATAAAAGAATATCTTTTTAACTGTCCGCCAAAACCAGAACTCATCAAAAGAGTTTTATCGACATCTTCCCATTTGTGAGAATAAGTTTGGACAATTTCTCCGGGTATGCGCACGCTCGATAACTCGAAACTGATCTTCGACAGATAATCCGAAGGTGTTGTTATAAACGATTCACGGGAGAACGCGGGCGCATCCTTCATCACAAAACGATACGACATTCCATGGCCATCCAGTTTAGACAGTCCCATACTTACCGCCACTTCTTCCTTATCGGTGATGTAAAGCGGCACATAACCATTCATCGTAATTTTGTAGTACAGCGAATAAGGAATCGTGATTTTATACTCGCTCCACTTAAAAGGAATACTTCCCTGAAAACTCCAGGCATCCGGTTTGTCCTGATATTTAAGCGGCGTTGTTTTGGTGTAACAATACTCGATGATGGAGCCTTTCCTGACGTTCTGAAGATTAAATTTGTAGTTCCAGACTTTATCAGAAACCTTTTCTCTGACTACCGATTTTCTAGGCAGCTGAATCGTCTCGATATTGTTGCCAACCAGATTGTAGGTATATCCTGAAATGTCGGTGATGGATTCCTCAACATCATAACTGCCGCCGTCACCACATGGAATGGAAACAGAGGCACGGCTCAGTGCCGATTCTTTAAGGATTTTTATCCGGGTCCAGTATTTCATGGTCATTACAAGACCAACACGTTCCGAATAACTGAAATGTACTTCGCCGTAATCATAAAGCGAGACCGCCTCGGCAGTACTATCGCCCGAGTCAGCCGTCATATCCAGTGCAGCACGTTCAACGACACCAAGTTTGGGCTTAAAATCGACCCGGCCAGTCGCAGCAGCTTTCTGAGCGTGGACCCTGGTACCGCTAAAAAAAAAGTTTTGTACTAGAAAAATGCATAAGAGCACCTTAGCTCCCATGGTAATGGGAAAAATCAACTTCTTACTATAATAAAACATCTGAAAGAGGGAGTAATTTTGATGCAGTATGCAACCTTTAGTTCATTTAAAAAAACGTTTAGTCTAATTTTTCTATACTTTATTCACAAACCCAACAAAACACACTCACTTGTCTGAATCAGCATTTTTTCCCTAAACGGATTTAAATCGCTAATTTTGGCGTTCATATTCCTAATCAACCCAATTCCATTAAACATTAACATTTCGTATGTCTGCTTCAGTTAATGAAAATCCATTGCGCGTCCTTGTTGTCGGCTGTGGTAATATGGGTGCATCCCATGCAATTGCTTACCAGTTATCCGACGGTTTCGAAATTTGCGGTATCGTCTCAACAGGAAAAAGTAAAGAAGTTTTAAATGAAAAACTTGGTGGCGGTTATGCACTTTTCAGTGATTACGAAACTGCATTGAAAGAAACAAAACCTGATGCTGTCTGCATTTCCACTTATCCGGATACGCACGAAACATTTGCCATTCAGGCTTTGCAGCAGGGCGCCCATGTATTCATAGAAAAACCATTGGCGGCTTCGGTTGAGGGTGCCAGACGAGTTGTGGCTGCTGCCAAAGAGGCTGGCAAAAAAGTGGTAGTGGGTTATATTCTTCGCCATCATCCATCGTGGGAACGTTTTGTGCAGGAAGCGCAAAATATCGGAAAACCTCTCGTGATGCGTATGAACCTGAACCAGCAAAGCCACGGCTACATGTGGACGGTTCACCGTAACCTCATGAAAAGCCTTAGCCCGATTGTGGACTGCGGCGTACATTATATTGATGTCATGTGCCAGATGACGCGTTCGAAACCAATCCGTGTTAATGCGATTGGTGCGCGCCTGACCGACGCTATCCCGGCTGATAACTATAACTACGGACAGCTTCAGATCTGGTTTGAAGATGGGTCTGTGGGCTGGTACGAAGCTGGCTGGGGACCGATGATCAGTGAAACTGCATTTTTTGTAAAAGATGTGATCGGACCGAAAGGCTCCGTTTCCATTGTTGCGAAAGATGCTGGTGGAGCCGGAAAATCGTCTTCTGTGGAAGCACATACCAAAACAGAATCAATTCGTGTGCACCATGCGGCTTTGAATGAAAACGACGAGTTTGTTCAGGAAGATTCATGGATTAACCTGGAAGATGAGCCAGACCATCAGGAACTTTGCAACCGCGAGCAGGCCTATTTCCTGAAAGCGGTTAAAGAGGATATCGATCTTACCGATCACCTTCAGGATGCTGTAACGAGTTTACAAATTGCTTTTGCCTGTGACGAATCTGTTCGCAGCGGCGGAAGAGTAATTGACCTTGACTAAGAAATCTCCGGATGATTTTCCGGTATAAACTTTAAAAGGAACAAAAAACGGGTGTTCAGTAATGAGCACCCGTTTTTTGTTTACTAGTTATTGACCACAATTTTGTGCGTTATTATCTCTCCGTCCGCTTTGGTTACTTTCACGGCGTAAAGTCCGTTTTGAAATTTGTTCACCAAAATCGGATCGTCAGACTTCAATTCAGAATAATATACATTCTGACCATTGGCATTTACAATCTGAATATTTTTGATTTGTTCTCCGCCTTTGGTTTTGATCGTCAGTTGCCCCATTACCGGATTAGGATAAAAAGATATATCCGAATTGCCGGCAAACCGCACATTACGAATCCCGCTGAAAGCATAGGTCTGATCCTTATCAATCATTTTCAGGCGGTAATAATTGTTGCCTGAAAGCGGTTTTTCATCCTGAAAAGAATAGTCACGAACGCTGCTGCTTTCACCCGAGGCTGCGATCTGCCCGATTTTAGTCCAGTCTTTGGCATTCTGACTGCGCTGTATTTCAAAAAAACTGCTATTGATCTCAGAAGTTGTTTTCCATTTCAGCGCGACCAGGTTTTCCGTATTTTCAGCTGCAAAACTGATCAATGTTACTGGTAATGTGGATAATGTTTTGAAAGACTGTTCTGTCGAAAAAGGAGAACCTGAAAATCCCGGATCAATAGCCTGTACGCTCCAATAATAAGTTTTGTCGGGCGTCAATCCTGTCAAATCTGCTACAAGGGTTTGCTCTGCACCCGCTTTGACAATCTTTCTGAAGCCGTTGCTCTGGTCAGCCATCGGCCCGACGACATTCTGCCCGCCAGGTGTATCACTTACATACAAGTTATAGCTTAATCCTGATATCGTCTGGGTATCGAATGCCAGTTGCCAGTTTAATTTGGCACTTACATCAGTCACAGTAGCGAATAAGCCAGTCGGAGCGTCAGGAGGAGTATTTGCCAATAGACTCTGATTATTGTAAAGCTTGCTGTCCTGCCCTAAACTGCCTAAACCACCTGCCGTAAATAAATCCAGTTTCCCGTCGTTGTCAAAGTCAACCCAGGACGGTATAAAATCGGTTAATGTTGCCAAATAGGAAGGTAGTTCCGGTTTGCTAACAAAACCTGTGATTTCGTTACCGTATAAGGTGCTCACAGATGTGCTCGATCCAACCAGTAAAAGATCGCTGCGACCATCGTTATTATAGTCTCCCCAAAGTGCTTTGGTATAAGCCTGCCCGGTTACGTTCGGGATTAATTCGTTTGTCACATCAACAAAACCGGCAGTTGTATTGTGATAAAGCGCCGTAAAACCTTCTGCATTCTCGTTCTGCCCGGTGGCAATAAGATCCAGCCTGCCGTCATTATCATAATCTCCCCAGGCCACCGATGCTACATTAAGTCCGGGAAGGCCGGGTAACAGACTGGTGACTTCGACAAATCCAGCATCGCCATTTTGAAAAAGTTTGCTAAAAGGCCCTGTCGTATTTGTGTTACCGGTTATGATTAGGTCCTGACGACCGTCATTATCAAAATCACCCCAGGCTGTTGCGGTATATTGCAATGCTGTAAGAGTTGGAAGTTTACTAAATTCATCTACAAAACCTGTCGGGGTATTGCGGTATAATTTATTGACCTGCAAAGGAAGTCCAAAACCTGTCAGCATCAGATCCAGCCGTCCGTCGTTATCATAATCTACCCAGTCGATCGTGCCAAATGCCAATCCCGGCAAATCCGGCAAGATTGCCGACTCATCAACAAAGCCCCCGGGTGTGTTCCGATACAGCTTGCTTACAAACCCTGAAACATCGGCTCCGGTAAGCATCAGATCGAGCAGACCATCATTATCATAATCTCCCCAGGCCACCGAACCAAATTGTACATTCGGTAAATTGGTGAATAAGGTCGACTGATCAACAAAACCTTCCGGTGTATTGCGGTAAAGGATACTTTTCGTTCCCAAATCAGTACTTCCGGTCACCATCAGATCCAGCCGGCCATCGTTGTCATAATCACCCCAGGCCGTTGCGTTGAAAGTGAAACCCGGCAAATTTTCAAACCGGTCAGCTGTCACGTCCGTGAAACCCTGACCGTAACTCTTTCCCGCAATCAGCACAATTGCAGCCAGCAGAAATATCGAACAGGAATTTTTAAAATTTAAGAAGAGCCTACGTTTAACATGAGTAACAGAATCGACAACACGTTTCATAAATGAGGGTTAAAGTTGATAAATCATAAGTTGAGTTTTAGATCTGCACCAATCTGTTTTGATACCAAACCGGCTGATTCAAAAAAATAATTACAAAACCTGTAAAAATAAATACGACCGTTTTTCTCCTTTTTTAGTCAGAATGAAAAACAGCATTTAAAGCAGTATCAGCATTTTGTAGCCGATAACAAACATACGGTATAATTCATTAAAATTTTCTTTCCCAAAAAGCTTACCTTTTGAATATCAATAATATAATATTCAGGTATCTTATCCAAAGTTACAGAAGAGATTACTATGTGTTTTTGAGTTACTTACAAAAACAAAATCAGATAACGGTTACTAAAAGGCTGGCTGATTTTTTTTGCAAACGTTTGCATTGCCGTTTTAATCTTAAAATTAAAATACTATTTAAATATTCTATTTATTTATTATAATATTGCCATGCGGAATAAAACTTGGACGCCCGCGTGTTAAAGTTTTGTTGCCCTATCCTGACTAACAACTGTAAAATCTATGAGCACAAATAGGATTCAGTTTATGGAATTTAATGACGAGGAATTGTTCTCCGAAATTAAACTGGATAACCACCTTGCCTTCGAAGAACTGTACCGCCGGTATTTTTACAGGGTTCTTAATGATGCCTACAAAAGACTTCGTGACCGTGATCAATCGGAAGAATTAGTGCAGGAGCTTTTTGTGGCTATATGGCTAAAAAGACATCAAATTACAGTTGCTAAAACGTTTGATGCGTACATTCACACGTCTTTGCGCAATGCCGTGATCTCGTTTTTCCGCAAGAATAATAAGGTGGCCGAATATCCGGCAGACTATGCTGAAAAAGAAGCCGGCCATGCGACTTACGAAGAGATTGCTTACAACGACCTGAAAACTGCTTATGAGCAGAGCGTATCTGACCTGCCTGAGAAATGCCGGAACGTTTATGAGTTATTCGAAAGCGGATTATCCATCCAGCAAATTGCCAATGAAACCAACGTTTCGCCCAAGACGATCGAAAGTCATCTTTTAAAAGCACGGAATACGATCCGTCACCAGCTTCGCGATTATTCTATTTCCTGTATTTCCTTTTTTCTGACAGCCTTCGAGGAATATATTGACCTGATTTAACGGACCCAATATTATCAAATAAAAAAATTTAATCTTTTTTTATAATTCAACTAAGGTGTTGACCCCTCTCGCACGTCCTTGTACAAAAGCCCATATTTTGTACTAAATCAATTTATTATTATCCAAAACAAATTCATCTATGAAAAGAACTTCTATTTCATCTGACGTATTGGATAAATATCTGAATGGCACCTGCACACCGGAGGAGCGTGAGGAAGTTGAAAAATGGTACCAGTCATTTGAGAATACCCCAGATCTTGATACGGTTTTCCCCGAAACAAAAACGGGAAATTATTCGCGCTCAGTTTTTGAAAAGATCAAGTCCCAGATAAAACTGAGTGAAAGCGAAAGCAAGCGAAGCTGGAACATCAATATCTTCCGCCAGTGGCATTGGTACGTGGCAGCAACGGTAATGCTGGGCCTCGGAATCTCTTTTTTCTTTCGTAATAACCCATTATCAGAAAAACCTCAGCAAGCACCACTTGCCGAAAACACGACAAAATATCTCGAAAATAAAACAGACCAGATTTTGCTCCGGCGGCTACCCGACAGCAGCAAAGTATGGCTAAATCCGGGATCCCGGGTTTCTTACACCATCAGCTACGGCGAGAAGATCCGCGAAATAGTCCTCGACGGGGAAGCTTTTTTCGACGTTACCAGAAATACTGCCAAACCTTTTATAATCCACACAGGAAAAATGACGACAGAAGTTTTGGGAACAAGCTTCAACGTTCAGGCAAAAAAAGGCAGCAAACACTTCGAAGTATCAGTTGTCAGTGGAACTGTTGCCGTGAGCGGACCGGAAGAGAAACGGATTATCAAAGCAAAACAACAGGTTGAGTTTGATTGTCTGTCAGGAAAGTTAAATGAATTCAAACGCGCTTCAACTGCTCCATTCCAGATTTGGGAACCCGTTACAATCAATTTCGACTGGGCCTCTGTCAAGCAGGTTACGAGCACACTCGAAGAAATGTTTGCCATTCAGGTCGAATTCGAGAATGAAGCCATGCAAAACTGCTTCCTCCGCGCAGATTTCACCAACCTGAGATTACCCGTCATCATGGATCTTTTGTGCCAATCTACTGGTGCAACCTATACCATCAGCAATGGAACCATCCGCCTTTCCGGAGCAGGCTGTGAATAAAAAGCTTACCCTATAACTAATTACCGTCTTTTATTAACCTCTAAATCTAACGTATGACCAAAATCCCTACCTGTACTATTTGCTCCTGCCACAAGCAGGTTTTCGCCCTGGCTCATCTCCACTAATTAATGTGCATTGGATTGAGTAACAACATTTTCATAATTAAAGCAACCAACCGTATGAAAAGTAACAATACCAGAAAAAGCACGTCTCCGATCGGAACGATGCAAAAAACCTTACTAATGCTTCTAGCGTTATTGTGTTCCTTTGGAACCTACGCCAAGGACAGCCTTGAACAAAATCTGTTAAGTCAGAAAACAGAACTTGCACTTAAAGACGCAACGTTGAGAAGTGCATTGTTGCAACTGGAAACAACCACAAAAGTGCGTTTCATTTTCAGCAGCAAAGTGGTAAAGAACGAAATGAAAGTGACTATTAATGCCAAAGCAAAAGCGTTGTCAGAAGTTTTGGACGAAATGCTTGCGCCGCACGGCATTCTGTACAAAGTGATGGAAAACCAGGTTGTGTTATATCAGGGCAACAAAGTTGGTATGAACACAATTTTGGCAGAAAAGATAAACATTAATGCGCTGGCAGCCAGAAATGCTGACAGAACCGTAAAAGGAAAAGTTACAGACAAGGAAAAAGGTGAAGGCCTTCCTGGTGTAAACGTGGTTGTGAAAGGAACAAGCACTGGTACTACAACTGACGGAAGCGGTAACTACACCCTGTCTGTACCTGAAAGCGGAGCTGTTCTTGTATTCAGCTTTGTGGGATACGTTAGTCAGGAAATGGCGGTAGGAAACCGTTCAGTACTTGATATTTCCATCGAATCTGATACAAAAGCATTGAGCGAAGTGGTTGTTATCGGTTACGGTACTGCCAAGAAATCAGATTTAACAGGTTCAGTTGGTTCTGTAAAAGAAGAGCAATTGAAAGAACGCCCTTCTCCATCGCTTAACCAGGCATTATCAGGAAAAGTATCAGGGGTTCAGGTAAACGTGAACTCAGGTCGTCCGGGTGGTAGAAGTAATGTACGTATCCGTGGTTTCAGTTCTATCAACTCTTCAAACAACCCATTGTATGTTGTTGACGGAGTTATGCTACCACAAGGAACACAAAACCAGTACAGCTCTGCAATTGACTACATCAACCCAAACGATATCGTATCGGTTGAAGTTTTGAAAGATGCATCGTCAACTGCAATTTATGGAGCAAGAGGTGCTAACGGTGTAATTTTGGTTACAACGAAAAAAGGAAGATCAGGAGAAGGCATCGTGACCTATAACGTAGATATCAGTATTCCTACGATTGGTCCAAAAAGACCTCACGTTTTAAACGCGAAAGAATATCTTGCTGTTGAAGATCTTGCCTATAAGAACATTGCAAAATACGATCCTGCCGGATGGGCTGCTGGTAAATACACCAACCTTAACCCTGTAACCCGCAGAACAAAACTAAGAAATGAGCATCCGGATGTTTTTGATGCAAACTTAAACCCGATGTATGACACAGACTGGTTTAAAGAGGCAACTCAAAACAAAATCTCTCAAAACCATCAGTTAGGTTTCAGCGGTGGTAATAATAAAACAACCTACTCGCTTTCTCTTAATTATCGTGACGATTTAGGTTTGATCCAGAAATCATTCCTGAAACGTTATGCAACACGTTTCAGCATAGACGATCAGGTGAAAAGCTGGCTAAAAGTTGGTGCAACACTTAGCTACAACAACCAGGCTGAAAACATCGTAGATATCAACGATGCTGTGGCACGCCAGATGGTAGAGGATTTCCCTTTCCTGCCTGTTAAATACCCTGACGGAAAATTCGCTAACAACCGTGACTACGATCAGGCTGAAGGTTCTTTTAGCTCAATTCACAGATTGAACGGTCGCAGATACAACGTTAACACACAAACTACACTTGGAAGTTTGTACGGTAACCTTACACTTGCAAAAGGACTTGAATTGCGTTCTATTCTGGGTATCAACATCGTTAACCAGGAAGTTAATCAGTCGCAGACACGTACACTGGCTATTTCAGAATCAGGTACTGCAAGCAAGGATAACAGAAAAGAAACTTTCTGGTCATGGGAAAACTACCTGACTTACAACAAAACGTTTAACGGTATCCATGCAATTAACGCACTTGCCGGTATTTCATGGCAGGAAACGAACGTAAACACTTCAGGTGCAAGTGTTCGTAATTTTGCAACGGATTATTTCAGTTATGAAAACCTTGGTGCTGGCGCAACTTTACCAGGTGTTGGATCTGGCGCATCACGTTTTGCATTTAACTCGTACTTCGGTCGTGTTAACTATACATTGAAAGAAAAATACCTGTTTACCGTAACAGGACGTGCGGATGGTTCTTCTAAATTCGGGAAAAACCACAAGTTTGCATTCTTCCCATCAGCTGCCTTGGCTTGGAAAGTATCTGACGAAGAATTCCTGAAAGCGAATCCGATCATTTCTAACCTGAAAATCCGTACCAGTTATGGTTTGACAGGTAACTCGGAAATCCCGCCATATTCTTCTCTTTCGCTGCTAAGCTCTACTTATGCTACTGTTTACAACGATGCAAAGGTGAGTGGAACGGGTATCAACAGATTGGCTAACCCTGATTTGAAATGGGAAAAAACAGCCCAAACCGATGCAGGTGTTGAAATCAGCTTCCTGAAAGGCAGAATTTCTGTTGAAGCAGATTATTATTACAGAAAAACAACCGACATGCTTTTGGATGCACCAGTACCTCGTACCAGTGGTTACGCTGTAATCAGAAAGAACATTGGTTCTATGCAAAACAAAGGGTTTGAATTCACTCTTAATACAACCAACATTGAGAGAAATGACTTCACATGGACAACCAGCTTCAATATTTCTTTAAACAGAAATAAAGTGCTTTCTTTGGCAACACCATCGGATATCTTCGGAGTAGGTGGTCCTAACTTTACAAACCAGACAGGTATCATCCGTATCGGACAGCCGGTAGGTTCTTTCTGGGGATTGACACGTTTGGGTACATGGAGCGAAGCGGAAAGAGATCAGGCTGCTAAATTTACCAGCTATCGTAACAACCTTACCATGCTTCCTGGTGATATCAAATACAAAGATGTTAACGGAGACGGCGCCATTACAGATGCTGACCGGAGCATTATCGGAAATGGTAGTCCAAAAGGATGGGGTTCATTCTCGAACACAGTTCGTTTCAAAAGCTTTGATTTGACTGTTGACCTTGCTTACTCTTACGGAAACGATGTATTGGATATGACGCTTCACCCAAGTGAAGACCGCGTTTCTATCGCAAATAGTTATACAACCGTATTGAACGCCTGGACACCAACAAACCAAAATACACCGGTTGCTGAAATTCGTGAAACAAGAGCAGGTTATGTTACAAACGTAGATTCGCACTGGGTTTTTGACGGATCATTCCTAAGAGGTAGAAACCTTCTTTTGGGCTACAATTTCCCATCAGATGTGATTAGCAAATTGAAACTTAGCAAACTTAGACTTTATCTTTCTGCTCAGAACTTCTTCTTGCTGACAAAATACCCACACGGCGATCCTGAGGTTACTCCAACAAACGGTGACCAAAACAGTAACGTGTTTTCACAAGGTATGATCTGGCATGGCTATCCAAAACCAACTACTTACATGGCTGGTTTGCAGATTGCATTTTAACAAGCGGATTAATTTATTAAATCAAAACAACATTGATTATGAAGTTATATAATTTAAAAAATGTAGCCAAGATACTTCTTTGTGGATCCATTTTGCTTGGCCCTACGAGTTGCTCTGACTTCCTTGACGAATCCGATCCGTCAAACTTAACGCCGGAAAGTTTCTACACGATTCCTGATCACGCAGAGGCGGCAGTTGCTTCAATCTATGCAGGGATGCGTTTCTATGGTGACGGAGCTGGTATTTTCTCGGCTAACTGGCAGATGCTGGAAGCTGTTACAGGAACAGCTACGACGGAAACAGGACAGAATTCAGATTTGAATAACCTGTATTCATTGACGTACGATGGAAACACGGCACATATCGTAAACTGGTGGAACGGATTGTACAGAATGATCGCCAATGCAAACCTTGCCTTGGAAAAAATCCCAACCATCCCGTTCCTTGCTCCGGCTACGGATGCACAGAAAACAAAACTTATCGGCGAAGCTCGTTTCTTACGTGCGTGGGCTTATTTTAATGCGGTAAGACTTTGGGGTGATGTTCCTTTGGTAACAAAACCTCAGACTGCAACCTCAGAAGATTTCAGCCCAACACGTACATCTCAGGAAGAAGTTTACAAACTGATTGTTGAAGATTTGCTTGCAGCAGAAGCTGCCGGTTTGCCTCTTAATGAAACAAGCGGACGCGCTACCCAAATTGCAGTGAAATCTTTGTTGTCAAAAGTATACCTGACAATGGCTGGTTTCCCGCTTAAAAAAGGAGCAACGCATTACAAGCTTGCTGCCGATAAAGCACAGGAAGTTATCACTTACGCGACTGCCAATCCAACGCTTGTAAATCTGTTTACAACATACAAGCAAGTGCATCAGGAAAACCTGAAAAACCGCATGGAGCATATCTTCCAGATCCAGTACAATATCGCAGTAGCTGGTAACCCGCTGGGAGATTACTATCCGAACTTTAAACCTGTTACTTTCTCAGGACCAGGTGGAACGGGCAGCACGGTACCAACGCGCACATTTTATGATTCTTATGAAACAGGTGACTTGCGTGCAAAAGATCAGGAAGGATATTTCTACACGTCTTACTTTACAAACGGAGATGGTGCTCCTTTCCAACTTGGCGCTCCTTACGTTTTCAAACATTTCAACCAGACTGCAAATGGCTCACAAGGCGTGCCAGGTACTAAAAACAATAACCTGAACGTGCCTTTGATTCGTTACGCAGAGGTGTTACTTATTTTTGCAGAAGCTCAGAACGAATTAGGCGCACCAACGCAGGCTGCTTACGATGCTTACAAAAAGGTACGTGACAGATCTACTTTGACAACACCTGGTTTGGGAACATTTACCCAGGCTTCATTCCGCGATGCGGTATTGAGAGAACGCTGGTACGAATTCTGCTATGAAGGAATCACCTGGTTTGACATGGTTCGCTTACGCAAAGTGTTCAATGAAAAAACAAAAGGATTTGATGATTTCGTAGGTCACCTTAACCTGAACGTAGGATCCGGTGTGGCTTTGAAAGAAAAACACTTGTTATTCCCTCTTGGAATCCAGGAGATGCTTAATAACCCGAACCTGAAACCTCAGAACCCTGGTTATTAATATTTAAATCAAAAACACCGGTAGGAGTCAGCTCCTGCCGGTTACGTAAAAAGAGCTGCTCCGAATCAAATCAGAGCAGCTCTTTTGCTTATATCAGTGGTGATGTTAGATCAACCCTACTGGCCTTCAAACAAACTTCCCAGACCGCCGATGACCGAACCGCTTTCTTTTCGTGAGTTAGGTCCGCCCACAGCCAGTCGCTGAATCAATTTAGAGATCGGCATGGATTGTATCCACACACGTCCGGTTCCGCGAAGCGTTGCCAAAAACATACCTTCACCACCAAAAACCATCGATTTCAGACTACCTGAACGTTGGATATCGAAACTCAGCGACTGTTCAAACGCAACGACACAACCCGTATCCACGCGAAGTGTTTCATTGTTAAGCTGACGCTCAATAACCACACCGCCAGCGTGAACGAAAGCCATCCCATCGCCTTTGAGTTTTTGAAGAATAAATCCTTCACCACCAAAAAGACCCGAGCCAAAACGCTGGTTAAAGTGAATCTTCATGCTTGTGCCCAATGCTGCACACAAAAATCCGTCTTTTTGCACGATCAGTTCATTACCATAAATTTTAGAAAGATCAATCGGCATGACCGTTCCCGGATATGGCGCTGAGAAAGCAACCTTTTTCTTGCCTACACCACGGTTCGTAAAATGCGTCATGAAAAGAGATTCACCGGTAAGAACGCGGGTTCCTGCCTGAAAAATCTTACCCATAATACTTTGATTGGCCTCAGATCCATCCCCCATCTTGGTTTCAAACTGAATACCATCTTCCATAAAAAGCATCGCACCGGCTTCGGCGATCACGGTTTCATTTGGATCGAGTTCTATTTCCACGATTTGGATATCGTCGCCGATAATCTTGTAATCAATTTCGTGTGAGATCATTTAGCTTTAAAAGTTTATATGTTGTAAGTAAATCACGCAGGTATGCCGTAAACAACCATTACTTCCCTATTCCTCTTCTTCCTCCTCCTCGGTTTTCTTAGCCTTGGATTTTTTCGTTTTCCTTCCCGGAATATCCTCCCGGTCACGAAGTTTCTTATCATCCACATTTTTATTCAAAAACTGGTTGATACGATCCATATCGAAACTGGTCGTGATCTCACCAAATGAATTGATTTGGATATCGAAACCGTCCAGATCTTTGTGCACGCGAGGTTTCTCGTTTGCAGGCTTCGCAGCGTCAGGTTGTTTCTTTTTGGCCATAATTTTTATTGGCTATCGGCCCTTCCTTTCGGTTTCAGGGCCAGTAAAATAAATTACTGTTACGAAATTATATCACCGCATATCGATTGCCAAAGCAAATTGATCGAACGGTTATTTTACAGTTATGCCAGGCGAATTTGGGCAGGCAAACGGTCTAGTGCCTGGGTTAGCCTGCCTATAACTTCCTCTTTGCCCAAAATCTCCATGATCACCATCAGATCAGGGCCAGCCCCTGCACCGGTTACGGCAAGGCGCAACGCCTGCATGATTTTCCCCATCTTAATCCCTGATGCCTCCATTTTATCGGCAAGCACATGTTTGATATGATCTGCAAGAAAATCACCTTCAAATCCTTCAAGAGCATCTTTGAAACCGGAAATTGCGTTAACAGCTTCCTCATTCCATTTTTTCACAGCTACATCCTGATCATAAACTTCCGGTGCACTGAAAAGGAACACCGATTCTGCCACAATCTCTTTGGTAAAATGTACGCGGTCTTTCAGCAAATGCACAATCTGAAGCACCTGCTCATCACTCACAGCAATACCCTTTGCAGCATAAAGCGGTTTGATTTCAGCAACAATCGAAGCATCGTCTTTTTGTTTCAGATATTGCTGGTTAAACCAGTTTGCTTTCTGGATATCAAATCTTGCACCCGCCTTGTGAACACGCTCAAAACTAAAAGATTTGATCAGTTCATCCATACTGAAAATTTCCTGTTCAGTTCCAGCATTCCAGCCCAAGAGCGCAAGGAAATTGGCGGTTGCCTCAGGTGAATACCCCTCTTCACGGAATCCTTTCGCGATATCACCCGTTACCGGATCCGTCCATTGCAATGGAAAAATCGGGAAACCGCCAAGATCTGCATCACGTTTTGAAAGTTTTCCATTTCCGTCAGGTTTCAATAGCAACGGCAAGTGTGCAAACTGCGGCATCGTACTTTCCCAGCCCAAATATCTGTAAAGCAAAACGTGCAGGGGAGCAGACGGAAGCCATTCTTCCCCGCGGATTACATGCGTGATTCCCATCAGATGGTCATCGACAATATTGGCCAGGTGATACGTCGGCATCCCATCCGATTTAAGCAACACCTTATCATCAATCTGCGACGAATGAACCACAACCCAACCACGGATCAGGTCATTGAAACGGATATCTTCCTTTGGCATGATCTTCATCCGGATCACGTAAGGATCACCGCTTTCAAGACGTGCCTTCGTTTCTTCCGGAGAAAGCGTCAGAGAATTTTTCATTTCCAGACGCGTAATTGCATTGTACTGGATCGCCGCCACTTTCGCTTCTTCCAGGCGCTTGCGCATGGCGTCAAGTTCTTCGGGGGTATCAAATGCATAATAAGCCTTGCCGTCAGCAATCAGCTTTTCTGCATATTCAAGGTACATTGGTTTTCTTTCCGACTGGCGGTAAGGTGCATGCGGCCCTCCTGTCTGAGGTCCTTCATCAATCTCGATGCCAAGCCATGCGAGTGCCTCCAAAATATATGCTTCCGCACCCGGCACATAACGGGTTTGGTCTGTATCTTCAATACGAAGCAACATCTGACCACCTTGCTGGCGGGCAAACAGATAATTATATAATGCCGTGCGGACACCTCCGGCGTGGAGCGGGCCTGTTGGGCTTGGGGCGAATCTCACCCGAACTGGTAACTTAGTCATTATTTCAACATTAACTTAAAAATATATCGGTCGTGAACTGGTCATTCATTGCCATTCGTCGTCATTTATTGTCAGCAAAACCTGACAAACCTTAACTACTCCTGACTACCTTTTTGATAATTCCCCGACCACAATTGATTACAACTCTACTGCAATCACCGAGATTTCAACATTCACATCTTTTGGCAAACGTGCAACCTGAACTGTTTCGCGGGCAGGAGGATCACTGGTAAAAAACTGGCCGTATACTTCGTTCACTACCGTAAAGTCGTTCATATCTTTTAAAAAGATATTCGATTTCACAACGTTCTCGTAACCAAAGCCGGCTGCTTTAAGAATGTGTCCGATGTTTTCCATCACTTTCCCCGTTTCTACTTTGATACTTCCCGACTGAGAAGCTTCAAAAGCGATTTGTCCTGAAACATATAAAGTGTTGTTCACTTTTACAGCCTGGCTGTACGGGCCGATTGGAGCCGGAGCTTTGTCCGAAAAAATAATCTCTTTTGCCATATTATGATAAAGAATGAGAGCTTTTTGAAAAATAATTCTCTTTTAAGCGCTTTGTAAAGTCGCAGCTGATACCCGGACTTTTTACCAACAACTGCCGGTTGCTTAAGATTTGGCAAAATTACCAAAAAAAGATCGGTTATGGCTTTTCTTCCCCTAATTCAAATAATGCTTTTAGCTCGGTAGCATCGGCGGGCTTCATACGACCTGCCAAAACAAGCCTCAACTGGCGGCGACGCAAAGCACTGACGAACAATTCTTCATCTTCCTTAGACTCCGGCAAAAGCGGCGGCACTTCGATCGGCCGGCCGTTTTGATCAACCGCAACAAATGTGTAAAAGGCGCGGTTTGTACTCACACGTAGCCCGGCAGGGATATCTTCCGCCCACACTTCCAGATACACTTCCATCGAAGAGTTAAAAGCGCGGGTAACACGGGCGTGCATCGTCACAATATTCCCTAAACGAATGGGTTCCGTAAACGAAACATTGTCCACAGAAGCCGTTACCACGATACGGTTTGAATGTTTTTGAGCCGAGATGGCCGCACAAATATCCATCCAGTGAAGCAAGCGCCCTCCCATCAGATTATTGAGCGTATTGGTATCGTTGGGAAGAACCATTTCTGTCATGGTTACCTCCGATTGCTGAGGGGTCTTGGCTTTTAACATCAGATTTATTTTCAAAAATACATTTTATTTAAGTCGTGGCGTACGGACATTCCTGCGCTCGTGGGCCTCCTTTTTTGTGCCAATCAGATAATTGACGCGAAGCTGTAAAAACAAATATTTATCATTGTTACCCGGATTGCCGCGATGCCATCCTGCTTCCTGCCTGGGCGCTCCAATTTCCGAAGAACGGTCCGAAAGTCGTCGTGCGATATCACTTGACAAAGTTGCCGGATCTGGATAAACTGTGCTGACATCATCCAGATAATCAGAATTTACGAAATTGTTACACAACTCTCCTCCGATACTCCACCGGTCCGCAACCTGCATGGAAATCCCTATTCCGGCCATAAAAACCAGTGGTAACCGGTTATATTTTACGCCCTCTGTACGCAAAGGGGCAAGACTTCCTCTTCGGCCATCAAGCTTGGCTGTCGGTGTCATGTAGGTAACACCTACGCCTCCAAAAAGATAAGGATTGATCTTCGCGTGCTGGTTATACTCAAACAGGTCTGCCTGAAATCCTATATTCAAATCAGGGTTAGTGGCTTTGAACGAAAGATTTTGCTGGTATTTGGGTGTATATTTCTGGTCGGCAGAAACCTGGTAAAACCTAAGCTCTCCCCGGGCGCTGAAATGTTCGGTTAATCTGTATAAGGCTCCGATCGAAACAGACGGCCCCAGTCCCAAATGCCGGTTGATCTTACCGCCTCGTAAATCGCCCATGTAATATGCAATACCAGCTCCGCCAGTCACGCTGAAAACGCCAAATGGCGGCATATAACGTTTAACGGATTGCGCCTTGACTGACCCGGCAAAAAACAAGGGAAGAAAAATCAAACAAAGTAACGCACGTCTCATCGAATATAGATAACTCATCATCAAAGTTAAAAATTGTGAAATGCCTGGATGTAAAACATCAGGCGGACAATTTTTCTAAATATTTTAAATCAGGCTGCTAAGTTAAGCATGTCCATAAATATATTCCTATCAATTTGTTGCTCCTGATTTTCATTAAGGCTATAAAACAGAATAAGCCGGACGAGGCCGGCTTATTCTGTTTACTTGACAACAAATATTTTTCTCAATCCCTCTTCACAGAACTGGCTCCTGAGGTATTGGAATGAATATCCTTCACACTTCCGCCATAACGGATTCTGCTGGCACCGCTTGCATCGGCATGGATGGATGAATTTGCCATTACATAGGCACTGCTCGCTCCCGAAGCATCGATATTAACTTCTTTGGCAGGGAAATTTTCTCCTTTGAAAGAAGAAGCGCCTGAAACTTCGCCGTTTAAAATATCAGTCTTACCAACAATCGTCAGTGAAGATGCACCCGACAATTCGAAAGAGACCTTTGGAGCAGAAAAATTCATGTTTACACTTGACGCTCCGGAAACTTCAATCGCCATAGTCTTCGAATCCGGGAAATTCCCTACCTGCGCTTTTGAAGCGCCAGAAAAATCGACCGCTTCAAGCGTTGGCATCGTGATATTGATGTTGACTGTTTTACGGTTTTTGTTCCAGTTATTTCCGCGATATCCAATTTTCAGAACACCCGAAACAACTTTTGCTTCCAGCTCTTTTACATCATCGCTTTGTCCGGAGGCGGTTACGCTAAACTGATTCCCCTGTTTTACATCGATTTTAAATGAGCTTCCCATGGCCAGTTTATTAAAACCGGAAAGATTGAAAGTCCGGTTTTCCTGGGCAAAAGCTATTGCTGTTGATAATAAACATGCGATTCCAAACAAAAATAATTTTTTCATGACCTCTATTCGTTTATGTTTTGGTTAATGTGAATGAATGATGCTAAATCTGTTTCAGAGGTTGCATCCATCGTTACATTATTGCTGAACATTCACTTCACTTGCACCGCTAAGATCTTTTTTGATATTAGCCACCCTTCCAAAATCTGCCTTTGAAGCTCCCGAGGCATGTATATCCACATTCTGAATGTTCATGCCCGTACCCTCAACCTTGCAGGCACCTGATAAATCTGCCTCTACTGACTTTGCGGTTCCCTTTAAAGTGGCTTTGGATGCTCCTGAAAGTCCCAGTGTCAACTCATTCGTTTCAACATCAATCTCAGTTTTGGAAGCACCGGAAACATCCACATCAAGTTTCGAAAGTCCTGTAAAACCTGATATCCGCGTTTTATTGGCCCCCGACAAGGAAACTCCTTCAATGGTTGGCATGGTGATCACGATTCCTATTCTTTTCCAGTCGTTGTTGAAAAGGCGGAAGGGAGAACTGCGTTTTACTCTTAAAACACCACCTTCTTCATAAATTTTCAGATCGTCCACATCTTTTTCTTCACCATCGGCTGACACATTAAACTCCGCGCCCTGCTTCACAATGACCGAATAAGCACCGCCAATGTCTATTTTCTTGAAATCTTTAACCGGGAATTGTTTGATATAAGTACCACGCTCGCCAAGATCCAGATCGCTGTTCTCATCATCGTAAGAATAGGAATTGTTGTTATTATTCTCGTCTTCCTTGCGTATATATTTTTCAGGAATATTGATACAAACCAATCCCGAATCACGTTTGATCGTCCAACGCAGCTGATCCCAGTTCACATTATCGTCATTGAAATCATATTTATCCAAATGATGGTTGTTGCCATACCAGTGCGAAATAGAATACCATAAACCACGGGTGATGATAAACTGCTTGCCGTACGGAATATTCAGGGTCAGATCAATTTGCTGATCACGGAACGGGCCATCTTTGGTTATAGACGGGCCTTCATGGAAAAGCACCACCGAATCTTTAATCGTCAGGTCATAATTGATCTCCGACGCAAGCTGCCGCGCAATTTCCTTTGTCCGGCCTCTCGACATCATCTTTTTGTCAAGCTTCAGGCTATCGGCACCGTTATAACCGGCCAGTCTGATGTCTATATCGATATTTTCATCTTCGTCGTAATCCGTTTCGTCCAGTGTAAGTGTCCCGGCTGGCATTGCGTAATAAACGGATTGAGAAAATTCACCGCGTCTGGCAAAGTTCTGCTGATAAGCTACACCCTGAACCGTCGCCACGACAATACCTACAATCCATAATCCTAACAAAGTGAGCCAGACAGTGCTGCCAACTATTTTCTTGTTTGACAAAAGTGTTAATCCCAATAAAAGGAAGGTGATCAACGGGATTGCCGACACCAATAACCCGGACAGAACAAGACTGGAAGGAATTTCTCTAAAAATACGGAATGGCAATGGCATACCATCAAACGTGGATACGGTCGTGAACCCAAACAATGCAGCCCCGCAAACTACCAGGGCAAACAATGAAAGTACTGCAATAGCAACCAAAAGCACACCGATCATGATCCTAAGCACCGGCCCAAGACCTTGTAACAACTTCCCCAACGCCCCGATGATCAACGCGATCGCACGGAAAGGGAAAAGTAAAATTTTAGTCACGGGATTTTCTTCGCCTCCCTTATCATCCAGATTAAGACTTTGCTTAATGTTGGATTCGATATTGGAAAGCGTGATAGGCTCCCCCTGCATTTCCATCTTTTCGGTAAGCGTATTGGCCGCCGGAGCTATGATCCACAATACGATATAGATCAAAACCCCTGTTCCAAAAAGAAATATGGAAAGTACCCAAAGAAAACGCACCACACCCAGATCCACACCGAAATAAGAAGCTACACCGGAAGCTACACCACCTACAACCTTACGGTCGGGGTTACGGTAAAATTTCTTGATTTTCGTATCCTCTTCCAGCGTGGTTGATCCCGGAAATGCAATCCACATCGCGATGTAAACCACGACCATAAATCCGGATAACGGACCAAGTTCGTCTTCTAGGTTAAGATCCATCATACCCGAACCGGCAGGCAAACCAATCACGGCGAACAAAAACGCCAGCCTTACCCAAAGCGGATCGATTGTGAAATAATGGCCTAACCCTGCTGCAACACCGCCCACAAGTTTGCGGCGAAGATCTCTGTATAATTTTCTCGGATTTACTGATGTTTTGTTTTCAGCTTTCGGAGCCCCCGAAGCTGCTGTATAAGTTTCCTGTTTTGGGCTCTCTGTTTTTGGCTGAGCGGTTTCAAGCGGATCGGCGAAGATATCTTCCGACTGCTCGATCGCTTCAAAGTCTGCAACAGTACCCATCGCAGCGATCAGTTCATCTACATCTGCAAGGGAAATAACCTGTTTGTTTTCCGCTTTTTGTTTGTTTAAAAAACGCTCTGCAATCCGTCCCTCAATATCCGAAAGAATTTCTTTGCTGTCAGCGAAGGCAGAAAAGTACTTCTGTATGGAATTAAGATAGCTTTTCAGCTTTTCGTATCCGTCCTCCTCGATGTGGAAGATGACACCGCCTATATTAATACTGATTGTCTTTTTCATGATTGAAATAATCGAAGGTCTTTAAATGATCAGTTAGATTAGGAAGATTTTGACGTATCGCCCTTACTTAATTCTTCGGTGCGATGAATGACTGTCTGCACCGAATCGGCCAGTTCAAACCACGTTTCCTGCATTGCATCCAGGAATATCTTCCCCTCTTCTGTCAAAACATAGTATTTCCTCGGCGGGCCCGAAGATGACTCCACCCACTTATAATCCAGCCAGCCTGAATTTTTCAGTCGTGTCAAAAGCGGATAAAGGGTACCTTCCACCACCATCATCCGGGCGGAAGTCAGTTCATCCAGCATATCCGAGGCATATACTTCCCCCCGGGATATGATGTGCAGGATACAGAACTCCAAAATTCCTTTCCGCATCTGCACTTGGGCATTTTCGATATTCATATCGGTTTCATGTTTTACTTAATGAAATGTATTTCATGGCTAACAGACAGGATTTGCACCTTCCATAATAACAAAGGTATGCACAGGTACTTTGCTATGCAAGGTACTATGTGAAAATTTTTTCATGCATTTGATGAGTGGTAAGATTCCGGTTTGATCGGTAAAAAAGTACCCTGTTTTTTTGGGTTTGATTTTTATAGACGTATTTTGAAAATATTTATCTTAAAAATCCAATACGTTTGTCATACCAACCGCACTTATATATCATTGCCGCCATGAGCGAAAACCATGTCATTGGACAAGACAACCGGCTGCCCTGGCATCTTCCTGATGAATGGAAACATTTTAGAAAAGTAACCGATCGCAAAGCATTTCTGACAGGCCGCAAAAGCTTCGAAGCGCCCGATGCGCTGCATTCATCCTATCGGAATGTGGTATTGACAAGAAACAAAAATCTTGACAAATCAGCTGATACTGAACTTGCTGATGATTTACATGAAGGTATTGCGTTACTTAAAGACGAAAACGAAGTATTTGTGTTAGGAGGCGCTTCCGTTTTTGAACAGGCTCTGCCTTTGGTTGAAAGACTCTACCTGACCATCGTCCATACGACGGTTGACGGAGATGCCTTTTTCCCAAACGTAAACTGGGACGAATGGGAGCTGATTTCTTCCGATTATCACGAAACGGATGAACATCACGCGTACGCATTTTCGATGAATCTTTATGTCAGAAAGGATACATTGAAAAAATAACCAGTGGTGCGCTTCCTGATTTTTCTGTTGGAAAAATGGATAAATGTACCACACACTATTTCGGTAAAATCGTCCTGCTGCTCCTGCTGTCGACGACCTGTGCTTTTGCACAAAAAAAGTATGGCAACGAATGGATTGATACCGCCCAAACCTATCTGCGAATTCCGGTAGCCCATACCGGTTTTTACAAGATCACTTCCAACGACCTTCGGAAAGCGGGATTTCCGATTGATCCGGCTGCATTTAGCTCACTGCAATTATTTAGAAGAGGGAAAGAAGTAGCGATTGAAGTAAATAGCAAAGACGAAAAATCCGGTCCGGAAATTGATATCTGCTTTTATGGAGAAAGAAATGACGGCGCCCTGGATTCGTTACTTTATGTAACGCCTGAGGCTATGCCGCATCCTTATTACAGCCTTTATTCTGATACAGCTGCCTATTTTCTGACCTATCAAAAAGACGGGAACGCTGGCAAAAGAATACAAATTTCTGATTCAAAAACTTCGAACGATTTCATATCCTATCATTTCCATAAAGTTTTACAGCTGCTAACCGACGAATATCCTGCCGGTAATTTATATCCGATGGGAAGCAATTACGACAATGGCACAGCCCTCACCACCTATGATACAGGAGAAGGATGGACAGGGAAAGCGTTGTTCAATAATCAGTCAGAAACATTAAGGCTTAACCTCGAAAATCCGGATGCCCGAAAATTTGAACAAGCCGAAGTAACATTATTACTGGTGGGACGCTCCGCGGGAGAGCACCGGGTCACTATTTTTATCGGTGATCCAAAAACAAGCGGCAGAAAACCTGATACCCTGATGTTATCGGATTATCAGTCGGATTTGTTCAAAATACCATTAAGCCCAAAAGATATTTCGACCGATGGAAAACTGACCATAACCGTCACCCCCATTAGCAATACCGGGTCAATTTCAGTTTCCTATGCTCAATGGCGTTATCCTCAGCAAATTTCATTGCCGGCAACGGGCTCTCAAAAAATATTTTCCTTTGATAAAACGCCGTCCACACAAACTGCAATCATTAAAAATGGACAAAACTGGCAGTTTTATGATTGCTCCGATTCATATAATCTGAAAAAAATCCCTCTCAGGGACACCCTACTCCCACTGAACGGAGCAAGCCAGGTTATTGCCAATAAAGACTTCCTCCCGATTCCCGCTCTTCGCCTGGTTCAGTTCAAGCCGGTTAACCCAAAAACCAATTATCTGATCATAAGCCATCCGTTGGTTCGAGCTGCCATTAATGGTAGCTCGGATCCTGTCCATGATTATGCTGATTACCGTGCTTCGACAGCCGGCGGGCGTTTTCACCCAGTGATTTTTAACAGCGAAGAAATTTTCGACCAGTTCAACTATGGCGAACCCGGCCCGTTAGGCATCCGAAATGCAATAGCCTTTTTGCACAAAAACGCAGCTTTGCAGTTTGTCCTTTTACTCGGAAAATCCATTGACCCACAAACCGCCCGTCACCAGTCCAAAGCCCGGCAAAATGATATGATTCCAAATGCTGGCTGGCCCGGTTCCGATGTTGCGCTCTCGATGGGACTGGAAGACTCCTCCGTTTACATCCCGCTCGTGCCTGTCGGACGCGTTAACGCCGCTACCGCACAAAACGTGTTTGATTATTTACAAAAAGTAAAAGTTTTTGAAGCACAATCCAGTGTAGCCGAATGGCGAAAAAACATACTTCACCTGAGTGGCGGTCATAGCATTGCAGAGCGAGAGGTTTTCCGTGAATATGTGGAGTCTTTTGAAAAAAAGATCAGGTTATCATCATTGGGTGCTCATGTCAGCACCCTATCAAAGACAACAGGTGAGCTTGTTGAGTTATTTCCCATTGACACGATTGTCAATCAAGGGATAGCGCTTATCACGCTGTACGGGCATTCCGGCCTGACAGCCAATGATATCGACATTGGCACACCTTCCGGCAAAAACCGGAATTATAAAAATGCTCCATTTTACCCGGCGATTCTCGTCAATGGCTGCGCGATGGGCAATATTTATTATGCAACACCAGCCATCAGCAACGACTGGATTCTTGCTCCTGATAAAGGTGCTATTCTCTTTTTGGCGCATACCCACAATGGCATCACCTCTTCACTCAAACATTATTCCGATGCATTTTATGACGTGCTTGCCGACAGTCTTTTTGTAAGTGAACCCTTTGGCGTTATTCAGCGGGAAGCCATTCGGAGAAATATGACAAAATATCCTACGCTGTCGGATGGCATAACTGCCCAGCAAATGAACCTGCTTGGTGATCCCGCCATTCGCATTTTCCCGGCGCGGTTGCCGGATTATACCTGGAACCAGAATTTCTTACAATTTTCCGACCCAACCGGGAAGGCCCTTACCACGCAAAGTGATTCTGTAACCATCAAAATCGGCATCCGGAATCTGGGAAGATTCAGGGATGAAAAATATAAAATTTCCGTCCGGCGGGTTAATGATAACAGGACTTATGAATATACATTTCTCCGCCCGGCAACTTCCTACCGCGATACCTTGGTAATGACTTTACCAAATTCAGGTTTGAAACCAGGAACAGAACAATGGCTTTTCAATATCGATCCAGATCAACTGTCAAAGGAAGAAAACAAAGAGAATAACACTTTAAAAACAGAATTCATCTTACCCGAAAGCAATGATTCCGAACCGGCACAAATCACCGATGCCGGTGTTTCTCCCAATCCATCAAATCACCAATTTCGTTTTTTCCTGAATATCGACGGATTGATTCTCCCTGACCAATGGACCGTTTCTGTCTTTAATAACCAGGGAACAATGGTGTATCAGCAAAAAATCCGGTCTCATTTGGGCAGAAATGAGCACATCTGGCTACCTGTGACGATACCATCCGGACTTTACGTTTATCGGATCGAACCGGATAAAAAATTTAAAACATCGTCACAGGATGTTCAAAACAGATTGCGTGGAAAAATAATCTGGATACATTAACATGGGTAATTCAGCCAAAATCTCCCGCTATTTTCCAGCACTGATCTGGCTTCTCCATAGCAGCCTGGTCGTAATGCTGGTATGTATTAACCCAAATCATTATACCACGACCGATTCGCACTACTATCTTGAATCAGCACATAATATTTTATCTGGCAATGGTTATTCTGTTTTCCAAAACAAACAACATATCTGGAATAGCACCTTTCCTCCCGCCTATCCGCTGGCGATTGTTATGGTTTCATTTCTTACCCAAACAAACGTTCTGATTGCTTCCAAACTGGTCAACATTATTTCATTGGCGACCTGGATCATCTGTCTGAAACGGTGGTTTGGAAATATTCGAACAACACTCCTCGCATCCACATTATTGACAGGATCATTTTTAAAATTATGGTCACATAGCTGGTCGGAGCCCTTATTTATCATCACACTATTTTGCTGGACTTATCATTTCTGCCAGTTATATACGGGCGAAAATCTATCGAAAAGCAGAGTTTTTAAAATTTTCAGCCTTGGATTATTGCTGATTTTTACCCGCTACGCAGGCATTTTCATCGTCCCGTTTACTTTCCTTTACGGCTTAATCTGTTTTTTGAAAAAAGAAAAATCAAGAGCGCTAACCTTCGCAGCTCTTGCCTCCGGCTGGGCAGGTTTCTTTGCAGGTTATTTATGGATTAACATGAAGCTGAGCGGTGAATGGTTTGGCGGAGAGCGTTTTGGAACAACAATTAACTTCACTGAAAACCTGATCGTTTTTGTTAAAGGGTTACTGAACGAACTATTGATGATCAGGGATACCAATTTCCTGAGTATTGATATGCTATTTTTGTCGGGTTTGATAATTCAGGGCCTGTTATTTATTTTCATAATAAAACAGGTTATCAGGCACCGCACATACCCGAAACAGCCAGCCAGCATTACTTCTCATTTTCTAATCATCGGCATTACTTACCTTTTTTTCCTTTTCACGGTGCGTATTTTCAGTCCTTTTGACGAACCGGGTTATCGCCTGCTTGCGCCATTTTCTTTCCTGATTTTAAATGGCCTTCTTTTATCAATACGTACAGAAAAAATGACGAGTCTGTTAAAATACCTCTTGGCGGTGCTGATTATATTCTCCTGGGTTGACCTTCTTCCGCATCGGGATTTTAAAATTGAGATTCTAAAACAGTCGTTTACCATAAAAATATGCCGCTTTTGATCGTCTATTGACAATTCATCTAAAATGATAACACGTATAATTTGTGACGTTTTACTGACGAATCCCGGTCAGTTGTTCGTTAAGTACAGGAGTAAGATACTGCGTCGTTATTTCGGATTTGAAGCGCTAAGTCGTGATATATTTCGTAATTCCTGTGTTTATTTGATGATTTACGATTTTTCAATCCCGACTTCTATTTACACCGACCTTTACTTTCCATAAAAACTTCTTATTTTTGTCATCTAAAAATCTTCGAAGCTCTTGAAAGAATACGGTAGCAACGTACAAAAACTTGCCGACCACATCGTAAAGATGGAGGATAAGGCAAAACGCAATCTCTACGCGCACATATTGGTTGAACTCATGCGTCAGATCCATCCGAACATGAGGGATAATCAGGACTATACAAACAAACTCTGGGATGATCTTTACATCATGTCCGGATTTAAACTTGATGTTGATAGCCCGTATCCGCCTCCGTCTCCGGAGTCTCTTGGTAAAAAACCGCTTAAAGTTGGCTATAATCAGCATAACCTGATGTACCGTCACTATGGCCGGAACATTGACCTTTTGATTCAGAAAGCCGTGCAGACTGAAAATTCAGAAGATCGTCTGGCTTTTGTGTCTTACGTTTTCAGACTGATGCGCTCGTTTTTCAATACCTGGAACAAGGATAATCCTGAGGATCACGTACTGATCGGCCAGCTTGAACTTTTGACAAAGGGGCAACTGAAAGAAGAAATCGATTATATCCGTAAAAACGGACCGGTTGATGCTGCGCCAAAAGATCGTAACAGTAATCAGGAGCGTAACCGCGGAAATCATTCCGGAGGTTTCAAGGCACAGCCTAATCAGGATCGTCAGGGACCTAACAATCAGAACAACAATAACAACCGGAACAGGCCTAATAATAAATTCGCAGGCAGGAATAACAACAACAATAATAACAATCGTAATAACAACAATAATAATCGCAAAAAGCCTGGAATCTGATATCCGGCTATTTTTCTCAACCGGTTTAACTTCCATACTACCGCCTGCAACTACATATGGCTTCATTTAAAATAACAGGAGACAGACGCCTGAAAGGTGAAATAGTACCTCAGGGTGCCAAAAACGAAGCATTGCAAATTATTTGTGCCGTACTTCTTACAAGCGAACCGGTTACTATACATAACATTCCAAACATCCGCGACGTCAACCAGCTTATCGATCTTTTGGGAGATCTGGGCGTTCGCAGAACCCGTTTAAGTGAATCATCCATTCGTTTTGAAGCGAATGATATCAATCTGGATTATCTTGAATCTGATTCGTTCCGTCAAAAAGCGGCTGCCTTACGTGGCTCGGTGATGTTGCTTGGGCCGATGCTGGCGCGTTTCCGTAAAGGAAGAATTCCTCGTCCGGGTGGTGATAAAATCGGAAGAAGACGACTGGATACGCACTTTATCGGTTTTGAAAAACTGGGTGCTACATTCAGCTATGACGAAGAAGACGGAGGATTTTACCGTGTTGACGCAGCGAACCTGAAAGGCGCTTACATGCTTTTGGATGAAGCTTCGGTAACAGGAACTGCAAATATTTTGATGGCTGCCGTTATGGCGGAAGGAACGACAACACTTTACAATGCCGCCTGCGAACCTTATTTGCAGCAGCTTTGTAAAATGCTGAACCGCATGGGTGCCAAAATCTCGGGTATATCTTCCAACTTACTAATTATCGAAGGTGTTAGCGAGTTAACCGGTACTGAACATACCATGCTGCCTGATATGATTGAAATCGGTAGCTTTATCGGTTTGGCGGCGATGACACAGTCGGAAATTACGATCAAAAACTGTCAGATTCCGCAATTGGGAATCATTCCTGAGGTTTTCCAGAAACTGGGTATTCAAATGGAATTCCGTGGAGACGATATTTTCATCCCTGCACAGGAAAAATACCGGATGGAAAACTATCTTGACGGCTCCACCTTATCTGTTGCGGATGCTCCGTGGCCAGGTTTCACACCTGACTTGCTAAGCATTGTGCTCGTAACGGCTACGCAGGCACAGGGAACGGTTCTTATTCATCAGAAGATGTTTGAAAGCCGCTTGTTCTTTGTGGATAAACTGATCGAAATGGGTGCCCAGATTATTCTTTGTGATCCGCACCGTGCTACCGTTATCGGCCATAACCGCGAAACGCAGCTGAGAGGTATCCGCATGACTTCACCGGATATTCGTGCAGGTGTTGCATTGCTTATCGCTGCTATGTCTGCAAAAGGTGTGAGTATCATCGACAATATCGAACAAATCGACCGCGGATATCAGAATATCGATACGCGTCTGAATGCAATCGGAGCAGAAATTGTAAGATTGTAATTCAATAAAAACATATTCATAACGAAGGAAGGCGCCCATTCAGGCGCCTTCCTTCGTTTCCAACAAATCGGAAGTTATTTGCTCTTCTTATAAGTACAAGCCGAGTTGTCCGATTTTACATAATACGACTTATAATTTGTTGCCTTTGGATCCGTGCAGCCTTTCAGGTTCAAAATTTCAACCTTTCTGAATTCAACCGGATGGCTTTCGCTCTGTAAAGAAATAGATCCGTGATCAAGCAATTTGCCATTGATCATCAACGCTGCGTCATTTCCGCTTACATTTCCACCACCGATCTGAGGCTTATTGTATTCCAGAACTTTCTCGCCGTTCGCAAAATGCTGAATCAGTGAATCACCCAAAACAAGTACTTCCGCGCGAACCCACTGATCGCCGTCAAAAGTTTTCGAAGTAGAATTGACACAGTGCTGCGTAACCAGTTTACCATTCATTTCCACGTTGGTTCCAGGCGTACATAAGTTGCAGGTCGTACGTTTTTTTCCATCACCTCCAAGCAACTGCACTTCAATGGAAATCGGAAAATCCTGATCTTTCCCCATCGTCGCCGCTGGCTGCCCCTGCACCATAATACCACTGTTTCTCCACGCCCAGCCCTCACCCTTCGGAGCCTGCTCGCCTACAAAACGATATTCCACGGCAACGCGGTAATAGGAGAAATCTTCTTTGTAAAAAATATGTCCGTATTTTTGCTTGAAATCATCATACTTGTCGTAACGGACAACCATCTTTCCGTCTTCCACACGAAATGTATTTCCAAAATTGTCGTTCAAATCATTACCACGGATTTTAATATCCCAACCGTCAAGATTTTTTCCGTTAAAAAGTTGTTTCCATTCTTCTTTTGCAGAGCCTTTTTGTCCAAAAGCAATCAGACTGAAAAAAGTGAATAAAATACTTAGCTGTAATTTCATACTTAGTTGATTAAATAAAGTTTATAAAGAGTTAATGGTCAGGCAAAAACAAGATATACTACACGGATTCGAATTATCCTTTCAATAATCCTGTTGTTTTAAAGCGGGATACGGATTGCTACTTCGTGGTCTCTGTTCCGTAAATATACTATGAGAACTAAAAATATAAAGCGTAAAGGACATTCGGAAGATTTTTTTGGTGAATACCGTGACTTTTGGTGGAATGAAGGATTCCTGAATTTACTGGCCAAAAGGCTGCAACTGCATACCCATTTTAGTTTGCTGGATGTTGGCTGTGGACAGTGTCACTGGAGCCGGCTACTGGTGGATTATCTTGGTGCGCCGGCTAAGGTTTGCGGAATAGATAACGACCGGAAGTGGGCAAAGGGAGAGGGAGAATTACACCAGTATTTTGAGTCCAAAGGTGTTGAATTTGACTTAAAAAAGGGCGATGCCCATAAGTTGCCTTATGACGACGAATCATTTGATATCGTAACCTGCCAAACATTACTGATACACGTCCAGCATCCCAAGGTTGTTATCGATGAAATGAAACGGGTTTTAAAACCGGGAGGCACAATTCTTTGTGTGGAACCCAATAATCTGGTTCAAAGTCTTACACAAAGTTCGGTTTCAATGAATGATCCGATTGACGAGGTTCTCGACCATGTAAAATACGCGCTGCTTTTCGAAAAAGGGAAGAAAAAGCTTGGACTGGGGGATAATTCACTGGGCGATCTTGTACCCGGTTTTTTGGTGCAGGCCGGGTTTAACCAGGTTGAAGTAAGGCTTTCAGATAAGGCCATTGCGATGTACCCCCCCTACACCACCGACGAACAGATTGCCACAATGCGGCAGTGGCAAAACGGTAATACCTGGAGCAATGAAGAATTTTCAGATTATGACTATTTCAGAGCGATGGGACAGGAAAATCTTGATTTTTTTGAAAAATATAAAAGGAAATATGCGCATCTTGGCGAACGGATGCTCCGTAATATTGATGCCAACAAATACCATTCGGCGGGTGGTGCCATGATGTACGTCATTTCGGCGACCAAACCGTTATAGATATCCATAATCAATCCTGAGTCTTTGTTTAAATATATGAAAAAGGAGAAAATAGCAGTCTTTTGGTTTCGCAGGGATTTACGCCTTCACGACAATGCCGGTTTGTACTACGCATTGAAATCCGGCCTGCCAGTGCTTCCTCTTTTCATATTTGACAAAACCATTCTTGATCAGCTTGACAATAAAGAAGATCAGCGGGTAACCTTTATTTATCAGGCTATATCCGGTTTAAAGAAAGAACTTCAAAATCTTGGCTCCGATATAGCGGTGCATTACGGATCACCGGCTGATGTATGGAAAGATCTGCTGGAACAATATGATATTGCTGAGGTATTTACCAACCATGATTACGAACCTTACGCAAGCGAACGGGATGGAGAAATTAAGTCTCTTTTACAAAAGCAGGATATCGTTTTCAGAACTTACAAGGATCAGGTTATTTTTGAAAAACAGGAGGTATTAACCGGTCAAAACACGGTCTACACCGTATTTACACCGTATAGCAAAGCCTGGAAAGCAAAATGTAATACGTTCTTTTTGTCTTCTTATCCGAACGAAAAGTATTTTTCCGGCTTTTTGAAAACCAAAACAACCAGTCTGCTCACCTATAAAGAAATAGGCTTTGTCGAAACCAAACCGGAGTTCCCGGCAGATCATGTAAAATCTGAGCTAATCGAAAACTACGATGAAACCAGAAATTACCCGGCCATTCACGGTACCACACGTCTTGGTATTCACCTTCGTTTTGGAACGGTAAGTATCCGTGATCTGGCAAGAACAGCATTAGAAAAAAGTGACACATGGCTGAACGAATTAATCTGGCGGGACTTTTACCATCAGATTCTCTGGAATTTCCCGCATGTGGGCAAAGGCAAAGCTTTTCGTCCGGCGTATGATAATATCCGCTGGCGTAATAACGAAAATGAATTTGCGCTTTGGTGCCAGGGTAAAACGGGATATCCGCTGGTAGATGCGGGGATGCATGAGCTAAACGAAACCGGCTTTATGCACAACCGCGTGAGGATGGTAACGGCCAGCTTTCTCACGAAACACCTATTAATCGACTGGCGCTGGGGAGAGGCTTACTTTGCCGAAAAATTGCTTGATTACGATCTGGCGGCCAATAACGGCGGCTGGCAATGGGCGGCAGGATCCGGTACCGATGCAGCGCCTTATTTCCGAATTTTCAACCCGACAGCACAGGCTGAAAAGTTTGATCCGAAAGGCGTATATATAAAAAAATGGGTCCCGGAACTCAATAGTCTGAATTACCCGGCACCCATTGTTGATCATAAATTCGCGCGCGAACGTTGTTTGAAAGTATATAAAGAAGCTTTGAATAATGATTAACAATTATTTGCCTCCTACTACCACTTCAACCATTTCCTCAGGATTCAGGTAAGTTGCCGCCATTAACCGGATATCCTCCGATGTGGTTGCATGTATCTGATCGATATAACGACTAAAAAAGTCCGCCGGCAACTGATCCAGTAATAATATTTTCTGGCGGTCTGCAACCTCAAAAGCCGTGTTCAATGAACCTGCAAATTCCCCGGCCATAAAATTCTTGACCGTCTGAAGTTCATCATCTTCCACAAGCTCGGTTTGCAGACGGTGAATTTCCTTTTTGATCTCATCGATCGTCTGTTGTGTAAATTCCTTTTTCACATCTGTTCCGATCATGAAATAGCCTTCACGGCCAAGCGTAACCATATGCGAAGAAATACCATAGGTTAGCCCCTTCTCTTCACGAATATTTTTCATGAGCCGTGATCCAAAATAACCTCCAAGAATCTCATTCGTCACCAGCATCTTGAAATAATCAGGATGTTGTCTCGTAAATAACCTTCTGCCGATCCGGATTGTCGACTGCACGCTATCCGCTTTCTCTACGATTACTTCCTTACCCAGATAGTCTGTGTTAACCACACGGGTAATTTCATCAAGCTCCCGGCCGTAATTTCCTTGTCCAAAATAGTCATTAACAAGACTGACGTCCGTGTCACTGATCTGACCTGCAAGAATAATTTTCCGTTGACCGTTTTTTATGTGCTGCTCAAAATGCGCGCGGATTTCAGCCAGAGGAAGTTCCTGGATATTCTTTTCTTCCTGGCTTTGACCATAGGGATGATCACTTCCAAAAAGCTGTCTGCGAAATTCGGTTGTCGCCAGATAAGCCGTTTTCTCTTTATTGACCCTAAGGTTTTGCAGGGTGATATTCCTTAATTCGTCCAGCTCTTTTTCAGGAAAAGCAGGATCTTCCAGCAGGTCTTTTACCAGCGTTAATACTTCCGGCAAAAATCTCGATAGGCAATACACGACAATTCCCGAACGATCCGACGAATGCGACATATCGATAAAAGCACCGACCTTGTCAAACGCCTCACTGATTTCCGAAGAAGTTAACGATGTTGTCCCTTCGGGAAGCATCTTCACAGCAAAAAAGGACGCACCTGTATGTTTTTCATGCCAGTTACCCGATTCAAAAATACATTCAAACCTAACCACAGGCTGTTCGCCGATGTTGATTACATGTAGCGGAATCCCGTTATCCAAAGTAGTAGAGGTGGGTTCCGGCAAATGAATGGTATTAATGATCTTATAAGCTGGTGCTTCCGTACGGTCGAGTGTCATAGTCATATTGATAAAAAAGCGAATGATGTTCTTACAAACATCATTCGCTTTTCATTAAATTATATTATTGAAACGATTAGTTTTCAGTATCGCCAACATCAAGTTTTTCTGCTTTGTTCAGGCTCAAACCAAGTGTGATACGTAATGTTTGTGCCAATGGACTTCCCTGTGTTGTTGGGAACATGTAGGCAAAGTCAACATTGTAACGTTCCAGGAACTTGGCACCTACACCGGCTGTGAAAAATCTGCGGTCGCCTTTGTTTTTGTTTTCTCCAAAATATCCGGCACGAAGTGCGAAGATATCATTGTACCAGTATTCAGCACCCACTGCGATAGCCACTTCCTGAATTTCTTCTTTGAAACCATCCGGTGCATCAGAGAAAGAGCCAAATGCACCTTTCAAAGAACCATAACCATTGATCTTTTGCTGAGCCGCCGCCGTTGCACCTGGCGTTGGCACCATCAGTTTGCTTGCATCAACAATAAAGTTGAAACGGTTTCTTCCGTCAGCAGTAAAAGAAAGACCACCACCCAATTTCAAATTCGTTGGAATGAAGCTTTCCGTATCCGTATTAGAACCGTAATTGATCTTACCTCCAAGGTTAGATAAAACAGCACCAAGAGACCAGGTAAGCTCGCTGCCTGTATCTTCATTTTTAACCTGCTTTCTATAAAACGCACTGATGTCACCGGCTACTGTACGCGCTGGCTTAAGTGATACGTTGTTGATAACGGCATTTCCGGCCAGGTTAGACGAAACATATTTAAGCGTCAAACCCATCGAGAAATTTTTACCAAGTTGTTGAGAATAGGTACCGCTGATCGCCAGTTCTCTTGAATTGAAAAATCCTGTATGTGTTCCTACCGCATCACGCAAATCCAACTCTCCGTTATTGAAAAAGTTAATAGAAGCAGCAACTGCCTGCCCTTTACCAATTTTCTTGTAAGCAGTAAGATAACCTAACCACATATCGTCAACCAAATTACGTAACCATGGCGTGTAGGAAGCCGAAACTCCAAAATCCTTTTGGTTATAAGGAAGTTTTGCCGCATTCCAATACGTTGAGTTAGCATCGGGGCTTAGCGCAACACCCGCTTCACCCATACCTGCACTACGTGCATCAGGTGCAAAAGTCAAGAAAGATAGAGGGGAACTTGGTATTCTGCGGATAGTGTCTAATGCCGTGGATTGAGCAAACAAACTACTCGTTGACAAAATGAATAATGAAGATAAACTTACAAAAAATAGTCTCATATTTATTGGATTTGCGATAGGAAGTGGTGTTAGTCGACTTCTTTTAAAGGGTCAAAAATACAATGAAAGATATTTAATACTATAATAAAATTACAAGATTTATTATTCGTTAACGCAAACGCAGAAGTTTCCCCGAGCGTGTATCAACAGAATTGTCTTTTAGTGAACGAATTTTCATCACATATAAATATGAATTAACTCCGGAAGTGAATCCGCTCAAACGTATTGGTGGAATTGTTTCCCTGATAATAGACTGACTATTATAATATTGCCACTGAAAAGTACCCAATTTTTGTCCGGAGCTCAGCAATATACTAAAAACAATTTCCACATCATCATCGGCTCTGTTATGATTCACTTCAAACGAAAGGTCCTGATCAAAAGGGTTTGGAAAAACAGTCAAGCTGCCAAGCTTTATGCCCGTAGGCAAACCTACTTGAAATCCGAACGATATTTCCGAGGAGTTAGTATACGTATCCCATACTTTAATACGTGCTACATAGTTTCCGGCAGGTAAATTTTCAAACGGATAAGCTACAACTCCCTTCCGATAGTCAGTCTCGGCGGTGTAATAATCGTTTAAAACAATCGTCAGCGTATCGTTCAGTGTCAGCGTTATATCATGACCAATTCCGGATTTGGACACGTTAATACCATTTTCGTCACTTAAATTTAAAAATAAAACCGAAGAACCGTCAACTTTATCTCCATCTCTGAAATCAGGGGTATTAAGATAGGCTGTGATTTTTGGCGGGATTTTGTCTTCCGCAGGCGTTGCGCTCCCGCCGACCAGTACATTCAATTGCCCGGAAGCGTCCGATAAACTGTCCTGGCTTAAAACATATACACTGGCACGCCCCAATCCGGTCCGGTAATCAATATCCTTGGGCATTACAAACTCACAGGTAAACTGCCCATCCTTCACCTGTACAATGCCGTCAAAAAGTTTATTTCTAAATTCATTATAAGTCTGGATTGTTCCCTCATTTCCCAGTGTACGAAAAGTGGTCTGTTTGTCATAAATCGTAATCCTGCCTGTCCCCTGAAATTGTTTATCAGCATTGCCTCCGTCCAAAACTTCGCCAAACAGGCTCACTCTTTGTAAAGCACGCAACGTGTCGGGCCTGATACGCCATCTCACCTCTTTTTCTGCCCGCGCCAGCCGCATCGAAGGATCTCCGAGAAATGTAAAATTCCGGTTAAGGCTGCCCGCCAGACTTTTATTTTTTGTCAGACGGAACACATCACCCATTTTTGCATCTTTCCCCAGCTGGATCAGCGACTCATAAAATGCCTTGTTGATTGCAAAATTCGTACTGGAATAAACCGGCCTTGTGGTACTGACGGCACCAATAGCCGCGCCGCGCGGACTTAAAACCATCAGTTCGGCACCGGATACAAGTCCCGGATCATCATATCGCCCGAAATCGCAGGTTGCAGTAATCAGCAGCGGAAGGTTATTGTAACCCCGGGCCGTCTGCATTTCCGTTAATGTAAGAATTTGTTCTTCCGCCCAGCCGCTCGTTCCTCCGTGACCGGTATAATTCAAAATCAGTGTCCCGTCGTTGATGCTTTTTTTAATGGCAGCATTCACCGCGGGTGCTTTCTGCCCCAGACTGGTTGTTGTCTGCTGATATGCGTCGACAAATATCCGGCTGGACAAAAATTCCGTTTGTGTTATTCTTGCCAATGAGTCTGCATGTTCCTGGTGTACCGTTCCGTCACCATCATCAGCAACAAAACTGATCGTATTTTGCCAGCGTCCACGGGATTTGGGAGAGGAAGCATAATGAATCAGCTTGTCTACAATAATCTGCGCATCTGAAACCGATTTAACGGGAAGCCGTCCCACCCCGATTTCCATGGAATAATCTCCCGCGGCATTTTCAATCCATTCCCCTTCCCCATCTTCAAGAAATCCGAAATAATCATCCGAGGAATAGGTATAAACCGGATCGAGAGACTCCCTGCTTTCATACACAGGAACCCAGCTATTTCTTTGACTGAGTGACTGACTTTGCAAAAGATTCCTGTAATCGTAGGTCGCGTCCCCAAACAACAGCAGGTATTTTAATTTCCCCGGATTATTCTGAGACAACTGTCTGACAAAATCACGGACTGCCGAAACGTCGGGTTTTCCGCCCGAGAATTCGTTGTATATCTGGTTTGCTGTTACAATTAAAGTTTCCAGGTTATCATGCTCCTCCCGAAAAGCCGCCAATCTTTTGGCTTGCGCTTCATAAGGACTTGCCGTCACGATTAACAGATCCGGCGTAGTCGATTTTTGCAAATTCTGATTGGATACCTTTTGCCAGGAAACCGGAGCAATTGCCTGTGCAGGAGTAAAACCGATGTACTGCCTTAGCGACTTTCCACGATTATCCGTAAAGTTATAAGTATTATTTCCACTGGTTTTTAATGACGCCGCAGTGATTCCGGCAGGATCAGAAATATTCCACCAGAGCCAGTCTGCCGGGACATTTTGCAGTTGAAAAGTTGTAATATCTGTTGTTCCCGGTGCAAATCTGTAAATCTGCTGTTTATCAAATGCTTTAAGATTTCGTCTGGTTTGTAATCCTGCATAATCCAGATATGCCTGCGCCGAACTCTGGCCATTTTTATTATAACTCACACCGACCGTATAAACAGTTGGAGGACTCCCCGCTGCTTTCAGGACAAATCTACTTTCCGATTTCCGAGCCTTTACATCATATTGCCCTGCACCGACAACGCCAATGGATGCATTACCGGCCGCCTGCCCGTTCAGCTGCCATTGAAAACTGGTTGGAACCTGGGCCGAACCAATTGCAGAAGTACGCAAAATGATGTCAGAAGAGGGCACAACATCGGAGATTGCAGCCTGTACATTAAATACACCGGCGTTGCCAATGTATTCTCCCCACCAGTCACGCCCCGACCTTAATAAATTAACGGATTCCTGCTCGTGAAACCAGTAGTCATCAAATTGATTGATAACCGTTTCGGAAGGATTCAGGCTTGCCTTATTACCAATTCTCAAACCCTTATCACCTGCCAGGCGCAGGAAATAATAACTGGTATCTGTGTAAAAATTGATCTGATGAAAAAAGCTAGCTTTAAGAGAATCATAACTAATCTGATGCGGGCCATCAGCATAGAAATAAATGGCGTCTCCGTTATCGAAACGGCCATCCTCTTCCCCTCTTACCATAATGGCGTTTTGCTTAAGATCTCTCGTGCGGCCGGCACCCAGGTTTTGCGGCAGCATGGCGCCACCGTTTCCATATATTTTTATCTGTGACGGAGTTATTGAAGCGATATCAACGCCCATTTCTTTTAGCAGCGCAGCGTCTATTTTATGGACCCCGCTTTGTATCACGCCAAGTTTCAGCCAGTTTCCGGAGGCCAATACCGAAGATTCCTGGCCCCATGATGACAGGGGCAACAAGAGAAAAATCCAGCGTAAGAATACCGGATAGAATAAAAATTTTACATTTTTAACACGCTTCAACCAGTGCATGAGCAGGGATAGTATAACGACGCTGCGAGATTTTATCCGTACAAAGAACACGTGTACGCCTTAAAGTACCTCTAACAAACTGTCTGTTATGGAAAACGAAATTGCTGCCTTCCATTAGATGGACCAGGGCAACTTTATTAGCATTTAACGATTGGTCATCGTATTTCTTGATTGCATTATACAGGATCTGGTCACCGCTGGTGGATGCTTTCGGATTTTTTGCGTACTTCAAAAGAGGTATCAGAATGTCCTCAGGAAAAATCTGTTCATTCATTACCGGTGCCAGCAAAATGCCAAATTCTCTTTTCCATTCTACTCCATGCGGCGCAACCCGCTTTCTTAATCTGTTTTTTGTCTGCGTGTACACCACGCAATGGGCCACCTCGTGCAGGTAGGTAATCAGAAAGTTATAGGGATTAAGATTCCTGTTTACCGTGATCCGCGGAACAAACCCCGGTTTTATAGTAAAATCGCCCAGACGGGTATTCCGTGGGCGCGAAAGGAAAAAATCAAATTTATAAGTTTTGTGCAGTTGATCGCAATACGCGTATGCCAGCTCAGGAACGTAGTCTTCCAGGGATATTTTCTTTTCCATACCCTAAATAAAAAAAGAAAAGCCTTATAAATAAGGCTTTTCAGTAATTTTCAACAAGAGCTCAATGATTATTTCACTGAATCAGCTTTAACTGAATCTGTTGCAACAGAATCAACAGCAACAGTATCAACGATTGGAGTCTCAACAGTTACAGCAGTAGAATCAGCTGCTTCTTCTTTTGGCTTGCTTGTACAAGAAGCGAAAGCTACCATTCCGGCAACAAACGCAAATGCTACGAATTTTTTCATTTCTTGGGTGTAATTAAGGTTCGCTACAAAGATAGCATGATAAGTTTCAATTATCCCAACATTTTGGATTGTATTTTTCCAAGAACTTAAAATTTCCTTAGAAAATAATGAAACCCCTTTCTTTAGTACAATATATTATCCCCTAAGTCTAGTAAACCTTTTCCAATTGGAGGTTAAACATTTTTACAGAGGCTGCAACCTCGGGAAGCAGATTTTGGTTTTGTTCTATTCCATTACCTACTACGATCACATCCGCACCGGCCTGCATAGCAAGCAAGGCTTTCTCACTCGAATCAATACCTCCGCCTACAATAATCGGGGTATCAACGGCTGCGCGAACAGCCGCGATCATTTCTGCTGAAACGGGTATTTGCGCACCGCTTCCTGCATCCAGAAATATATTTCGAAGACCTAACATTTCACCGGCCATTGCTGTACAAGCGGCAATAGCGGCTTTATCGTGGGGAATCGGGGTGGTATTGCTGATGTAGGATACCGTAGTAAGTTTACCGCTTTCAACGAGCATATACCCCGTTGGCAACACTTCAATACCACTTTTCTTTAACATGGGCGCAGCAATCACATGCTGGCCGATCAGAAAATCAGGGTTTCTTCCCGAAATGAGAGACAATAATAAAATGGCGTCCGCAGAAGGGTCAATATGCAGACTGTTTCCCGGAAAAAGTATCGTTGGAATATTGGTTTGTTCCTGAATAGCTGATATCAGCTGATCAATGGCATAGTTTGTAATCAGGCTGCCACCTACGAAAAAAAAGTCAACCTCATTTTCAACTGCCCGGCTGAGAAACTCCGGAAAAGTATTAAAGTCCACTTTATCAGGATCCAGTAAGACAGCGAAAGATTTCCTTTTCTCTTCTTTTCTGGCTGTAAGTAGGTCTGCTATTTTATGATTCGATATTTTCATCCGCTTCTTGATCATCTGCAATAAAATTCTTTAGCTTTTGGCGCGCCCATCCCACTGCCAATGTCCATACTAAGCTCTGCACGACTTCGCCTATCGCAAAATTACTTTTCTTTTCGCGAACTGCACGTTGCACCTCCGGCTTTTCAGGCTCAATTATTCCTTTTTCTTTCTTTTTGGCATCCGGAAGCACCGCTTCCATCACCAGATAAGTGGTTGCGATCACACCGCCAATGATCAAAGCCTGCTTGCCGTAGTCGGTTGCATCCTTTTTAAGGTCGTCCCATTGCAGTTCAAGCTTGTCACGATAAAGATGTGCCTCCTTCAGCAAATCTTCTTTTTCAGCATCCGTATCGGATGAGAATGGTTTAGACAACTTTACAGATAAATCTATCGGAGAACTACTCATATCATTAATCTATATTAAAGTATTGTTCACAAGTAACCATCAAGATACCCAAAAATAGTAATTCCCGGGGAAACTATCTTTTCCGCGGGTAACCTTCCCTGGCTTAATCCTCTTTTATCTGAACAAAACGAATGATTATATTACGAATAAAACCTACCAGTTGTTTTCTGAAACTGATTGTCAGGATTAACTTGATTATAAAAATACCCAATAATATCAGGTAACCCAGATAATCGCTTTTCAGCCATTTGTTCAAAAAAGTCCCCAGTAAAATGACGATCAGGATAAAAACGACAAGGCCGACGCTCAGCACGAGCAAAGCGTACACGGCCATTACAACCATGCGTTCTATTTTATCTCTTGTCTCAATTTTAAACAGATCTATCCGTGTTTCGAAATATTTAAAAAGAGTATCCTTAATTTCTTCAAGTTGGCTAAACATAGGCGTGTAGTTTGCAATGCATGTGGTTTGATCTGAAATTAGTATTAAAACAAAATACTAATCTAAAAACATACCAAGGACGGCAGAAACTACTGAAACTACTAAACCAAAAATAAGGGCTGATATAAATCCGCTCACGGCGAAACCGTCAACAAGATAAGTAGCCAGATAAATAATGAATACGTTGATTACAAAATAGAAAATCCCAAGCGTCAGAATGGTGATGGGCAGTGCAAGAATTTGAAGCACCGGCTTAAGAAATGTATTGAGAATCCCCAAAACAATGGCAACGACTGCGGCGGTAGTCCAGCTATCCACGAAAACTCCCGGAACGACCTTGGACGCAACAACAATTGCCAATGTACTGATTAGAAGGCGTATTAATAAATTCATATGGCTTTGGTTTTTATGAGTGACGGCTACGAAGTACGCTAATTACCTCGTCTAAGTCAATGTTTTTTTGTTCCAAAAGCACCAGAAGGTGAAAAAGCAAGTCGCTCACTTCTCCTTTAAAGAGCCCGTCGTCGTTATCTTTTGCTTCAATAACAACCTCAACGGCTTCTTCCCCTACTTTCTGTGCAATTTTATTCACACCTCTTTTAAACAAACTGCTTGTGTAAGAGTCGTCGGAAGGATTAAGTTTTCGGTCGCGGATAATGTCTTTCTGAAGATAATTAAGGAACGCAGCTTCCCCGATCCGGGTATTGCGGTTATTTTTTTCCCCAAAACAGGTATCATCGCCGGTATGGCAGGTTGGTCCTGCAGGTTCAGCTTTGATCAGGATGGTATCTCCGTCACAATCAGCCAGTATTTCCTTTACGAATAGAAAATTATCCGATGTCTCGCCTTTCGTCCAGAGACGTTGCTTGCTGCGGCTGAAAAAGGTTACTTTACCTTCTGCCTGTGTTTTTTCAAAAGCCTCTTTGTTCATGTACCCCAGCATCAGGACAACGGAGGTATTGGCATCCTGGACAACAGTCGGCACGAGTCCGTCGGACGACTTGGTAAAATCTATGGTTGAAAGTTCGTTACTCATTGTATAAGGTTGTAAGTAAAATTTGGGCCGTCATCAACGACAGTGAATTTATTTTGTCATGCGCATCGGAAGCGCTTTATTTTGTAAATATTGCTTCAAATCAGGAATATCTATTTCACGGAAGTGAAAAATACTCGCTGCCAGTCCCGCATCTGCCTTGCCTTCGGTGAACACATCATAAAAATGCTCCATATTTCCTGCACCTCCCGACGCGATGACGGGAATATTGGCATTGGCCGAAATCGTCGAAGTCAGTTCAAGAGCAAAACCGTTTTTAGTGCCGTCCGTATCCATCGATGTCAGCAAAAGCTCGCCTGCGCCACGTTCTTCTACTTCTTTCGCCCAGGGAATTGTCCGGAGCTCAGTGGGTTTTCTTCCACCGTGCGTATGAACGATATGCTCAAAAACACCTGCGCTGGTTTCCACGTATCTGGTATCGATGGCAACCACGATGCACTGGCTTCCAAATTCGAGTGCCAGTTCGTTGATCAGGTCCGGATTACGCACTGCCGAAGAGTTGATAGAAACCTTATCGGCGCCTGCATGCAACAATGCCGACACATCAGCGATCGAGGAAATCCCACCACCGACAGTAAAAGGAATATTAATGGTGTGTGCTACCCGCCGAACCAGATCAATAAAAGTTGACCGGCCTTCAACTGTCGCTGCGATATCGAGATAAACGAGTTCATCCGCTCCCTGTGCCGCATAAAGCGCTCCAAGTTCTACGGCATCACCGGCATCACGAAGGTTTACAAAGTTGACTCCTTTAACGGTTCGTCCGTCTTTTACATCCAGACAAGGTATAATGCGTTTTGTCAGCATAATTTTAGGCTAAAAATCGTTGTAAATCGGCCAGACTGATCCGGTTTTCGTAGATCGCTTTGCCTATAATAACACCGTAAATATTCATCTCAGCAAGTTTTTCCACATCTTCCAGGCCGCTGATGCCACCGCTGGCAATGATATGCAGATCAGGACATTTATCCTGCAAGTTTTTATAAAGATCAAAAGAAGGGCCTTGTAAAAGTCCGTCTTTGGCAACGTCGGTGCTAATCGTGTATTTCACACCCTTGTCTACATATTCTTCCACAAAATCGTAAACCCAAAGTTCGGTTCCTTCTTCCCAGCCACTTACCGCAACTTTTTCGTTTTTGGCGTCAGCTCCTAAGATGATTTTATCCCCGCCATATACTTCCAGCCAGTTTTTAAACAATGCGGGTTGTTTCACTGCCACACTTCCTCCGGTTACCTGTTTTGCTCCGCTTTCAAACACTACGCGAATATCTTCTTCGGATTGCACGCCACCGCCAAAATCAATATGCAGTGAGGTTTGGGTTGCTATTTTTTCAAGTACTTTCCAATTGACGACTTTTTTCGCTTTCGCTCCGTCAAGGTCTACCAAATGTAATCGGGTTAAGCCTGCATCCTGGAATTCAAGGGCTACTTCCAGAGGGTTTTCATTGTATATGGTTTTTTTACCGTAATCTCCCTGAGTCAGACGGACACACTTTCCGTCGATCATGTCTATGGCTGGAATTATCTGGATCATATTGGTTTTCATATGGTATCGTATCCCGGCGCCCCAGGCCGCTGGCCCGGGTTGAGATACATCGGCCTTTCAGGCCTGGTTCGTTAAAGTTTCAGGAAATTTTCTAATATTTTTTGTCCAACGTCACCACTGATTTCGCAGTGGAACTGGGCTGCGTGGAAATTATCTTTATGCAGCATCGCACTAAATGGATTTATGTAGTCGCAGGTGGCAACCGTGTATTCACACACTGGCGCAGCATAACTGTGAACAAAATAAACGTAAGCGTTGTCGATCAGGTCTTTTGTCAGGTCCGACTTGTAGTTGGTGATATTATTCCAGCCCATATGCGGCACCTTGATTCCCGGCGTGGCAGGAAAACGTTTTACATCCACATCAAAAATACCCATACAGGTCGTGTTATTTTCTTCTGAAAAACGACACATCAGCTGCATCCCGACACAGGTGCCCAATACCGGCTGTTTCAGGGAAGGGATAATTTTGTCCAGTCCTTTTTCCCGCAGATAACTCATGGTGGTACTCGCTTCACCTACTCCCGGAAAAATCACTTTATCCGCAGAACGTATTTCTGCTTCGTCATCTGTGTATAAATAATCAACGCCAATTCGGTCGAGCGCATACATCACCGACTGCACATTTCCCGCATTGTACTTGATAATAACGGTTTTCATTCGTTTCGGATTTAGATTTTAGCCGGAAGACTGTTAAAATTTTAAAATATGAGAACTGATAAAGCTAAAATCTGATACACCAGAAAAAACAAAGCCCGATTCGTTTACGGAATCGGGCTTCTGGGATACTATGTATTCAACCTTATTACAACACTACTTGCAAAAACACATCACCCAAGACGCCCGGAAACCAAATGGTTTTGATGAAAATGATGATATGTTTCAGCTCTTAACATGCGGCAAAGATAAGAAAACTTTGTTAGAGAATGGAACAATTTTTGCAAATAATCTGCATTAAACATGAAGAAATTGTACGACCGGTTTTCCCGAATGTGTTTACATTTGTTTCAACAATACAAAATATTTTTTCAACTGCCTGATATATTTAATTTTACAGGTTTGCCCAATCCTGATTCATGAATTTGAAAACTGCTTTCGAAAATAATCTGTATACTTCTTATCCGCTTTTCAGGGAAGCTTCCTTGACGAAAAGACGCTTTAAACAAGATTCCGTAAATGATTTGATTGATCAAAGAAGGGGAAATCCCGTTTATGAAATCAAACAGATCGGAGAATCATTTGAGGGCCGGCCTATTCATTACATAAAAACAGGTACCGGTAAGCGCAAGATTTTGCTGTGGACACAAATGCACGGCGATGAGGCCACTGCTACCATGGCCAGCTTCGACATTCTTAATTTTCTCGAAGGAGAAAATGATGGTTTTGATGAAGCCAGAAAGCTGATCTTGTCAGAAACGACGCTCTATTTCGTGCCTATGTTAAATCCCGATGGCGCCCATCGTTTCCAGAGAAGAAATGCCCAGAATATTGATATAAACCGTGATGCTTTGCATTTACAGGCTCCTGAGTCCAGGATTCTCAAAACATTACAACAGACATTGCAGCCTGAGTTTGGTTTTAATTTACACGATAAAAACCCACGTTACTCGGTTGGCAGCACATCAAAACTGGCAACAATTTCATTCCTGGCGACTGCCTATGATCAGGAAAGAAACGTAAATGCGGTGCGTGAAAAGGCGATCCAGGTGATTGCGGGAATGAACCGGATGCTGCAAAATTATATCCCAAATCAGGTTGGCCGCTGGAACGAAGATTTTGAACCAAGAGCTTTCGGAGATAACATTCAAAAATGGGGAACGACGCTCATCCTGATCGAATCCGGCGGCTATGTCGGCGACACTGAAAAACAATACATCCGGAAGCTGAATTTCATGTCAATTCTGTCGGGCTTATACTCCATTGCTGAAAATTCATATGTAAAGGAGGGCCGGGAAGACTATTATGCACTAATGGAAAACAGCCGTTACATCTATGATCTGCTGATCAAAAATGCGACCATAACGCAGGACGAAAAAACATTTCAGGCCGATCTGGGTATTGACCGAAGCGAGGTGAACACTGAGAACGCCACGAATTTTTTCTATCACAGCAAGATCGAGGAGTATGGAGATCTTTCTATCTTTTTTGGCAGCGAAGAATTTGACGCCACAGGGTATACCATCGAAAAAGGAAAAGTTCTGGCTGTTTCTTATCAGGATGTAAGCGACCTTGATAAAGTGGATCCGTGGGCGTTGCTTAAAGAAGGTTATACCTTTATAAAAATGGAACCCGATACCTCGTTATCAGGAGTTTCAGCCTCCGAGCTTCCTCTTCATATATTGAGAAATAAGCCTGAACCCGTTGCTGCACCCACTTTTGAAGACACAGCCACTTTTATTCTGACTAAAAACGGAGAAGTGAAATTTGCCGTGGTGAACGGATTTATATATGACCTATCATCCGAAGAGCCTGCTTTCCATAACGGTATTGTGGAATAAAATCCTTTAAATTGTGAATCTTACTATGCTTTGTGTAAACCTTTTTTGCTTTGCGTGAAAAAACTACGGCATTATGAAATATCTGTCCATACTATTTATCAGCCTTTTCCTTTCTTCTCAGACCTTCTCCCAATCGACCGATCTCGCAGAAAAACTGATGAAATCGCACGACAAATACAGGGAAACGACACTGACGAACCGGCGTTTTAAGCATAAAGATATTCAGCCGCTGATCACCAGAAGAGGCAGCAACAAAACCTATGAAATTTCCAAAGTAGCAGAATCCTTTGAAGGGCGCAGTATTACGATGATCAAAGTGGGAAATGGCCCGCGCAAGATCATGGCCTGGTCGCAGATGCACGGTGACGAGCCGACCGCAACCATGGCGATTTTTGATATTTTCAACTTTCTGGATGCCAAAAACGACGGTTTTGAAGAACTGAGAAAAACCATTCTCGACAGCACCACGATTTATTTTGTTCCGATGCTCAATCCCGATGGCGCCGAAAAATACCAGCGTAGAAACGCCCAGGGCTTTGATTTGAACCGGGATGCCGTATTTCTTCAGGCGCCGGAAGCAAAAATCCTGAAAGCACTGCAAAACACGATAAAGCCGGAATTTGGTTTTAATCTCCACGACCAAAGCCCAAGATATTCTGCTGGCCGGTCAGCGAAAAAAGCAACCGTTTCCTTTCTGGCTACGGCTTATGATTATCCAAGATCTATTAATACCGTCAGAGAGAAATCGATGCAGCTGATCGTTGGAATGAACCGCAACCTGCAAAAATTTATTTCGGGACAAGTTGGCAGATACGCCGACGACCACGAGCCCCGTGCATTTGGCGACAATTTTCAAAAATGGGGAACGACCCTGATACTGATTGAGTCTGGCGGGTATGCCGGTGATCCGGAAAAACAATACATCCGGAAACTGAATTTCATGTCATTGTTAACAGCTTTCGAAGCCATTGCGGAGCGGAGTTATGCGAGGGAGAACAAAGACAATTACGAAGCCATTCCTGAAAACGGGAGGTCGCTGTATGACCTGATCGTACGTGGTGTCACGGTCAACAAGGACGGGAAAAGTTATCTTTCTGATCTGGGTATGAACCGGAATGAAGTTAACTATGCCAACGCCACCCGATTCTTTTACTCAGCCAAAGTTGAAGAATACGGCGACTTATCGACCGTTTTTGGAACGGAAGAGATCAATGCTTCTGGGCTGGTTATTGAAAACGGCAAGGTTTACCCGACAGCTATATCCAGCGCTCAGGAGCTGAAAAAGCTCAATGCGAAAGACCTGATGAAGCAGGGATATACCTACATAAAATTCAACTCTTCGGAAAATGACCCACAATCGCTGTCCATCGTTTATGAACAGCCGTTTCACCTTTTAAAGAACGGCAAAACACCGTCGGTAAGCACGCCAGAGCTGGGAAGCCCGGGTACGTTTTTATTAAAGAAAAACAATTTTGTGAAATATGCCGTGATCAACGGCTGTGTTTATGATCTTGAAAATTTCAAAACAAGCAAAGGAAACGGCATAGCCGAATGAGCCAGTCGCGCGACAAAAGCGGTCTGTTCTGCTAAACGCATTACATTTTGTCGAATAAATACCACACACATTGTAATTTATTGATTTACAGCAACAATCGCTAATCTTAAATAACCAAGCCATAATATTGAGTTAACACTGAGGTAATATTGGGAGTCTACTTTTGCTGTCGAAAATTTGACACCTTAATATGAAAACCAAACTATTTACCCTCTGTTTATTTTTCTTCGCTGTATCAACAGCCTTTGCCGGTCCCGGTTCGATCCGTGGTGTTGTTAAAGACGCCAAATCAAAAGAAGCCCTTATTGGTGCAACCATCATGATTGAAGGAACGCAGCTTGGCGCGGCCGCAGAAGTAGACGGAAGCTTTACCATCGCAAATGTTCCTGCGGGAAGTCACAAAATCATTATTTCCTTTGTTTCTTACAAAACCAAAGAAATTCCAAACGTTCGTGTTGAGTCCGGAAATACCACGGTTATTGACACAGAAATGGATGAAGAAGGAACTGCACTACAAGAGGTTGTAATCCGCGGCGCCAAAGCTACCAATACAGAAGTAGCCGTAATCAGCGAAATCAAGCAACTTAAACCTATCGCGGTAGGTATCTCAGCACAGCAAATTCAAAAATCACAGGACCGTGATGCAGCAGCAGCCATCCGTCGCGTTCCAGGCGTAAGTATTGTCGATAACCGCTTCGTGATGATCCGTGGTTTAGGTTCACGATACAATGCTGTTTTGATCAATGATGTGATCACACCTTCATCAGAAGTTGATACGCGTTCGTTTTCATTTGACCTTGTTCCAAGTAATATCATCGACCGGATGATTGTTTACAAATCCGGTTCTGCTGAGTCTCCAGGGGATTTCGCAGGCGGTATTATCAAAATTTACACAAAACGTCGTCCGGATCAGAACTTCACCGACGCAGCTGTAACAATCGGATACCGTGGAAATACAACTTTCCAGAAAGTTCAAACACATGAGCGCAGCGGCCTAAACTTCCTTGGTCTTTGGAACAAAGATCAGACTTTATCAAGCAGTTTCCCGAAGCGTTCAGCAGATTTTAACACACTTAGTTCTCAGGAAAGAGCCGGATATGCTAATCTGCTTCCAAATTCATGGGCGCTGAAAGATCACACGATCAACCCTGACATGCGTTTCGCATTGAACATGGGAAGACGTTTTGAGATTGGAAACGTAGATGTAAGTAATATCACAAACATCAATTATTCGTTGACAAACCAATATTCAGAAATCGGTCTTAAACTATACCAAAACGGTTTAACAGCGAACGATCTTTTTGAAAAATATAACGACTCTAATTATTCACGCCAGTCACGTATCGGCTTACTTCATAACTGGACTTTCCGCTTCTCTCCCGTTTTCAATTTAGAATGGAAGACTTTGTTCAACCAGATGGGAAACACGGAAACAGTCATTCGTGATGGTCAAAAAGTTGTCGATGGCTATGACGTTCGTAACTATTCACAACGTTTTGAAAATCGCAGCATTGTTACAACACAAGTTTCAGGGGACCACAAATTAGGCGATCTGACAAAACTTAACTGGATTACAGGTTTTGGATATACGGGTCGTTGGGAGCCGGATTGGAAGCGTATCAGTTATCAGCGTGTGACCGGAGCAACAGGTGCAGACGGACAGTTGGTTCCGTTCCAGGCAATCGCCCCGGTAGATCCAAATCCACTTAACCTTGGCCGTTTCTATTCTAAACTTAATGAGCGCGTATTAACACTGGCTGTAAATGGTGAGCATGCTTTCGGAAACCCTACGGACCGTGAACCTAACAAGATCAGGTTCGGTATTTATGGAGAACGCAAAGACCGCGACTATTCAGCACGTTTTTATGGATATACCAATATTGGTAATGCTTCCAACATATTGCAAGGTAGTATCGGATCAATTTTCACTCCTCAAAATGTAACAGGACTTGATGGCGGATTAACGATCAAAGATGGTACGAAAGACCTGGATTCTTACAACGGTATCAACAATTACTATGCAGCCTATTTAAGCGGTGATGTTAATTTCGGATCAAAAGCAATCCTGACATTAGGTTTCCGTGGGGAATACAACAATCAGCAGCTTCATTCGACCGTTGTGAATGAGAAGAAAGAGTTGGTTAACAACATCGTTTTCATCCCGCTGCCATCCTTGAACTTCACTTACAAAATTTCAGAAAAGCAAAATCTTCGCCTTGCATACTCTTCAACTTTGAACAGAGCCGAGTTCCGTGAAATTGCTCCTTTCTCATATTTTGATTTCAACTTGCTGGCTGATATCCGTGGTAACACTGCACTAAAAACAGCCAAAATTCAAAACCTTGATGCCAAGTGGGAATTTTACCCATCGACAAATGAGCTTATCTCGGTAACTGCTTTCTACAAGCACTTCAAAGATCCTATTGAAACATTCCTTCTTCCAACAGGAAATGGTCTGGCTTATACCTTTATCAATGCTGGTTCTGCTAAGAACTATGGAGTTGAATTGGAGATGCGTAAAGGCTTCCAGGAATCAACAAGTCCGTTTTTCCAAAACCTTACGTTGGTTGCCAATGCTTCTTTTATCAAAAGCAGTGTGAACCTTGGCGAATCAGTAAAAGGTCCTGATTTAAGTGGTGCAACTCAAAATTATGATCTGACAGGTATCGCAGATAAAAAACGCCCAATGCAAAATCAGTCACCTTATCTGGTTAATGCGGGTATCTATTACGCTGAACCTAATTCAGGATGGCAGTGGAATGTCCTTTACAACATCTTTGGTAAGCGGATTTTCGCAGTGGGTAACGTGAATAACCCAACAGTATATGAAATGCCGCGTAACGTAGTTGATTTGAATATCAGCAAAAAATTCAAGAACAATCTTGAAATCCGTCTGGGAATCCAGGATCTGTTAAACCAGAACGTTCGCTTCTCTCAGGATTTCAATCGTGACGGAAAAATCGGAAGCGACGTAACATCACAATCAGCTACTGCCGATCAGGATGTACGTAAATTCAAAAGAGGCAGCTACTTCACACTTACCGCTGCTTACACTTTCGGTAAAAGAGTTGTAATACCATAAATAGCAATTTCAAAAAGCACTTATCAGAATTTTCATTTTATAAGTTAACCATCCATTTGCAAACCAACTTTAATTCGCTATGAGTATTTTGAAAAATCGACTGTATTTTTTACTCCTCCTGCTAGGTCTTTTCGCGGCCGTGTCGGCTTGTAAAAATGATGATGAGCCAGCAGTTACACCAACTCCTGTGTTAACTGTCTCATCATTTGCACCAACTTCCGGTCCGGTGGGTACTAAAATCGTTATTACAGGAACAAAATTTGACCCAACACCAGCTAATAATACAGTTTTATTCAACACAACACCTGCCACAGTAACTGCTGCTACGGCTACTTCTCTTGAAGTTACCGTTCCTGCCGGAGCTACCGCTGGCGTAATCACAGTAACATCAGGTGGTGTAACTGCAAAAAGCACTGCAAGTTTTGCAATATCTGACCGCGTTACAGTTGAAGTGAAAGGCGACATTACAACAAGCACTACCTGGACAAAAGATAAAATTTATCTTATCAAAGGTTTTGTTAACGTAACTTCTGGAAATACTTTGACAATCGAAGCTGGAACACTTATCAAAGGAGCTGGAAAAGATGCAGACCCGACTGCTTCTGGTAAAGGCGGAACTTTGATTATCCTTCCAGGCGCTAAATTAATTGCCATCGGTACTGCTGCTGCACCAATCGTGTTCACATCAGCAAACGATCCTGGAAAACGTAATTACGGTGACTGGGGTGGTGTAGTTCTTATTGGTAAGTCTGTTCATAACCGTCCTGGCAGTACGCCTTTGGAAGGTGGTATCACAGGAACAATGGGTACTGATAATATTGCCGCTGACAATTCAGGAACTTTGCAATATGTAAGAATTGAGTTTGGTGGTATTGCACTTAGTAATGCAGCCAACAGCGAAATTAATGGTTTGACCCTTTATGCTGTCGGATCAGGAACAACAATTGATCACATTCAGGTTTCTTACAGCGGTGACGATTCGTACGAATGGTTTGGTGGAACTGTAAATGCCAAATATCTGGTTGCTTACCGTGGTTTTGATGATGATTTCGATACAGACTGGGGTTTCACAGGAAAAGTACAATACGCACTTTCTCTTCGTGATCCTGAATATGCCGATCAGTCTGGTTCAAACGGTTTCGAATCTGATAACTTTAACTCAGGAGAGCCTGCAACAGGTCCAAACGAGGGACTTCCTTTGACTGCTCCGATCTTTGCTAACGTAAGTCATTTTGTTACTTCTGGAACTCCTTCTTCTATTCAAATTAAAGGAAGTGGTCCTTACCAGTCGGCAATGCACTTGCGCAGAAATACTTCTATCAGCATTTTTAACTCATTACTTGTTGGATATCCTGAAGGACTTCGTTTGGATGGTTCTTTAACCGGTACTTATGCAAATGCTACGAGTGGTGCTTTGGATTTGAAAGGTATCGTTTTTGCTAACAATACAATCCCGGTTCGCGGAGCTGCTGCGATTACAAACGATCAGGCAATTGCTTATTTCAATGCTGCTGCCCGTAAAAATGAAACTAAAGACCTTGCTTCACTTTTGTTGAACACAGCAAACTTTACGTTAACCACCCCTGGCTTCCTTCCTCAGGCTACTTCTCCTTTGTTGACTGGTGCAACATGGGAAGGCAAAGGATCTGATGCTTTCTTTACAAAAGAAACTTTCAGAGGAGCATTCGGAACCACAGACTGGACCAAAACATGGACTAACTGGGATCCACAAAACACGATTTACAAGTAATACGTAATAATAATCTTATATAATTGGTGTCAGAATTTGAAAAGGCCGGGAGCACATGCTTCCGGTCTTTTTTGTTGTTTGCAGACAGTTTCCTTAAAATAAACCTCATTTCTCCTCAAACATTGCTTTCCTTCTCCGAATGGAATATATTCGGAACTTTGTTTTGACAAGTAACCCGTCATCACAAACCTGCTCAACTAACCCACTTCAATTAATTACCTTTTCATGTCCGAATTTCAAGCTTATCTTCAATTGGGTTTCGATCACATTACGGATTCCAATGGTTATGATCACATTCTTTTCATTATAGCGCTTTGTACGATTTACACGCTGATTGATTGGAAAAAAGTAATCATCCTGGTGACTGCCTTTACCATCGGGCACTCCATCACTCTTGCCCTCGCCACGCTGGGAATTGTTTCCGTTAATCCTGATGTCATCGAACTGCTGATTCCGATTACCATCCTGATCACGGCAATTCTCAATTTTTTCCATACAACACCAAAAAGCTCATACATCAGGGAAAAATCTTTCAGTCCTCGCTATCCATTGGCACTTACTTTCGGGTTGATTCACGGATTGGGCTTTTCCAATTACTTACGCGCGTTGCTGGGTAAAGAGGCGGACATTGTCGAACCTTTGTTAGGCTTCAATGTCGGGCTGGAGTTAGGGCAGCTTATCATCGTTTTTGTGGTACTGAGCGTTGCTTTCGCCGCCGTTGAGTTATTCCGGTTATCGAAATTGAGATGGAATGATATTTTGTCGGGAATAATTGTTGGTATGGCAATATCTCTTATCATTAACAATCAGCTTTTTAGAGAAATCTTCGGATTATCTGTAAATTAAAGCCGCGTTTATTGAACAACACTCCCGATTACCTATGAGAAACCTCTTATTACCTTTTTTGCTGCTTTTATCGATGGCTATTAAAGCCCAGCAGCTCCCCACTTCACCGAATTTCAAAGCCAATGACCGCTTTGAGCAGTTAGGAACTGTACTTCCTACACCTAATACCTACCGGACGGCATCCGGCGCTCCCGGCAAGGAGTACTGGCAGATGCGTGCCGACTATGACATCAAAGTAGAACTGGATGACGAAAAACGTCGTATCATCGGTTCTGAAATCATTACCTTTTTTAACAATTCTCCGGATGAACTGAAATACATCTGGCTGCAATTGGAGCAAAACCTTTTCAAAAAAGATGGTATCGGCGCAACAAGCCGTACCGGAACCATCAATGAAAAAGGTATGAGTACTACGCAGCTTCAGGGCCTGAACAACGGTCGTGGCTCAAACCTTGACCCAAAAGTGGAGTACGGTTATGAAATTGCCAAGGTAAAAGACAAAGCAGGTAACCCGTTGCATTATACCGTCAACAACACCATGATGCGTATTGATTTGCCAACGCCTTTGAAACCAGGCACAAGCGTTGTTTTCGGGGTTGACTGGGCTTACAATATCACAGAATATTACGGTCGCAGCGGTTATGAGTTTTTCCCGAAAGATGGTAACTCAAACTATTTCATCGCACATTGGTTCCCTCGCCTGGCGCCTTATGACGACGTAAACGGATGGAACCACAAACAGTTCCTCGGACAAGGTGAATTTGCGCTGATCTTTGGTAACTACAAAGTGGCGATCACCGCACCGGCTGACCATGTTGTTGCCGCTTCGGGCGAATGCCAGAACTATGCACAGGTATTAACCGCCACCCAAAAACAACGCCTGAAACAAGCAGAAACCTCAAAAACGCCGGTGATTATTGTTACACAGGCCGAAGCTGAGAAAGCCGAAAAACGTGAAAACAAATCAGTGGGTAAAAAAACATGGCTATACAAAGCGGATAATGTGCGTGACTTTGCATTTTCAAGCAGCCGTAAATTTATCTGGGATGCGATGCAAAGTGACGTTTACAAAAACGGTCGCAAGATTTGGTGCATGTCATTTTATCCAAAAGAAGGGAACCCGCTTTGGGAGCAGTATTCAACGCGCGCTGTTGCCCATACTTTGAAATCTTATGGTAACCGTACTTTCGAATATCCTTATCCGGTTGCCATTTCCTGCCACGCAACTTCTGGTGGCGGTATGGAATATCCGATGATCAGCTTCAACGGCGGTCGTCCGGAAGAAGACGGAACTTACAGCGAACAGGTGAAATACGGTATGATTGGCGTAATCATTCACGAAGTTGGTCACAACTTTTTCCCGATGATCGTCAATTCTGACGAACGCCAGTGGGCATGGATGGACGAAGGTTTGAATACTTTCTGCCAGTATCTTGCCGAAAAAGAATGGGATTACAACTATCCTACACGCCGCGGAGAACCTATGTTCATCACGGATTATATGTCTTCCGACAAATCGGTATTATCTCCGATCATGTCATCGGCTGAAAATGTAATCGGGCTCGGACCTAATGCTTATGCAAAACCAGCAACAGCCTTGAATATCCTGCGCGAAACCGTGATGGGCCGTGAATTATTCGACCATGCCTTTAAAGAATACGCCACAAGATGGAGATTCAAGAGCCCGACCCCATCCGACTTTTTCCGCACTATGGAAGATGCGTCAGGTGTAGATCTTGACTGGTTCTGGAAAGGCTGGTTCTATGGCGTCGAGCCTGTTGATCAGGATTTGGTAACCGTTAACTGGTTCAGCATTGACACGCAAAATCCTGCGATAGAAAAAGAACTGGCGCGTAAAGAGGCTGCTGCGAAATCAAAAACGATCAGCAAAATCCGTGATGCGGCGGATAAATCTAAAACGGTGGTGGCTGAGGATTCTACCATGGCGGATTTTTACAACACGTATGATCCATACAAAGTTACGGACGCCGACAAACAGAAGTACGAGCAATATCTTGCAAGTTTGTCGCCAGGCGAGAAAGATCTGGTTCAAAATCACACCAACTTCTACACCCTTTCAATAAAAAATAAAGGAGGTTTACCAATGCCTGTCATCATTAAAATGGGCTTCGAAGACGGGACAGACTCGTTGGTAACCTATCCAGCCGAAATCTGGCGTTTCAACGACCAACAGATTTCAAAAGTAGTTTCTACATCAAAAAAAGTGGTTCAGTGGACGTTGGATCCGTACTATCAGATTGCTGATATTGATACCGAGAACAACTCGTATCCACGTGTAGCCAAACCAACGCGTTTCCAGATATTCAAACAATCGCAAATGCGCCGTCCGCAAAATCCAATGCAACAGCAGGGAACAGGTGCAGGAAAAGTAGGCGGCGAACCTAAAAACTAGGTTTAAAACCCAAAAAAGCTATAAAAAAATCCCTCCTGGTACTGATCAAACCGGGAGGGATTTTTTATGTAATTTCAAAATTAAAGTTATGTATTTTCAAAATTGTATCTATGTAATTTCAAAATTGGTAGATTGTAAATCGTTTTTCTGGCAACTATTGCTAAATATTTATCCCTGAACATCTACCCTTTATTCAAGAAAGTCCGTATTTACAATAAGCATTATAACCATTTAACATATGAACATTGTCATCCTCGACGGCTATACCTTAAACCCCGGCGACCAGGACTGGTCTCCTATTCATGCATTGGGAAACGTAACCATTTACGACCGCTCCGCGCCCGAACAGATCGTGGAAAGAGCACGTGACGCCGATGCCGTTCTTGTGAATAAGGTATTACTCAATGAAACCATATTAAGTCAGTTACCCAAACTCAGATACATCGGTGTCTGCGCGACGGGCTATAATAATATCGATACGGTCTCCACCCAAAAACATGGCATTATCGTCACCAATGTAAAAGCTTACGGACCTGCTTCTGTGGCTCAGCACACTTTTGCATTGCTTCTGGCGCTGGTCAACCACATCGAGCTGCACAGCCAGAGTGTGTCAAACGGAGACTGGTCTGCCTCGGCTGATTTTTGCTATTGGAAAACTCCGCTGGTAGAACTGGCGGGAAAAACCATGGGGCTGGTCGGTTTGGGGGACATTGGCTCACAGGTTGCACAAATTGCTTTGGCGTTTGGTATGAAAGTCGTCGCTTACCGAAAAAATACAGGACAGACACAAAACCAGGATATAACCATGGTTTCTTTAGAAGAGTTGTTCAGACAAAGTGACGTCGTGAGCCTGCATTGTCCTTTAACACCAGACACCAAACATCTTATCAACAACGAAAGATTGTCGTGGATGAAACCTACCTCCTACCTCCTGAACACCGGGCGCGGCCCTCTGATTCACGAGGAAGACCTGGCGGAAGCTTTAAAAAACAAAACCATTGCCGGAGCCGGCCTCGACGTACTTTCCTCCGAACCACCCGCAGCAGACAACCCATTACTATCGGCTCCCAACTGTGTGATCACCCCGCATATCGCCTGGGCATCTTTTGAAGCCCGAAAAAGATTGTTACAAATGGTAACCGATAATCTGGGTGCTTTTATCGGAGGAACTCCTACCAATATCGTCAAATAACCGATCGTCTTCAAAGACTAAAAAAATGAGGGATTGCACCGTGAGGCAGTCTCTCATTTTTTATTATAAGACCTTGAATATTAGAAAAGTGACACATAAATAACCTTTAAATAATTACTATAAAAAACAAGCGTAAAAGGAAAAATTCATCCCATAAAAAGTGTAAATTTAGTATGACATTAACCCAGTGAATTCATGCAATTTAACTCTACACGTTTATGGAAACTTTTTTACAACCTCATCAGAGGGCCAAAATGTTTGGTCTTCAGAAAACCACCGCATTAATTCTATTTCTGCTTTTATCCTGTTCCTGCATCGCACAAACGTCCGTCACATCCAATATACCCATATTTATTATTGATCCCGGAGGCCCGGAGATACCCAATGACCCTAAAATACCCGCAACTTTCAGGATTGCCGCAGAAGTGGCCGGATCATACAGTTATACCATCGGAGGAACCAACACGTATCAGTACGATGGTAAAATCGGTATTGAAATCAGAGGAAATACTTCTGCCGAATGGCCGAAAAAATCCTATGGTTTCGAAACTCAGGATCCGGTAACTTCTGCCAGCATCGATGTATCGTTGCTGGGGTTTCCGGCAGAGTCGGACTGGGTACTTAATGCCTGTTATGGCGACAAGTCTTTTATCCGCGAAGTACTCGCCCAGGAAATGTTCAGACAAACGGGCCGGTATGCCTCGCGCACCAAATATGTCGAGTTATTCCTGAACACCGGTGGCTCTCTGCGCTACATGGGTGTGTATATTTTCATGGAAAAAGTCAAACGGGGGAAAGACAGGCTGGATATGAAGAAACTGGGAGAAACCGACACGGATGCTTTAAAAATATCTGGCGGTTATCTTTTACAGGTTGGAGAAAATGAAGATATGAAATGGAATTCCAACATTTCCCCCAACAACAATGCCTCCAATCCCAAGCCGATATTCCACGTAGAATATCCCAAGCTGGAAAAGTACACCAACATCACCAACAGAGATGCTCAGTTTAATTACATCAAAAATTTTGTAAACAATTTTGAAGCGGCCCTGAACGGTGCCAATGCCAACGATCCCTTAATCGGATACCGAAAATACCTTAATGTGGATTCTATGGTTGACTATCTCCTGCTTCAGGAATTTACCAAGAACTCGGATAACTGGCGTGCCAGTACTTTTTTCTACAAACAGCGGGATGATGAAGGCGGACTATTAAACCTTGGCGGCCCCTGGGATTTTGATAAATCCATGGGAAATCAGCAATGGTGTTATGAACCCTCCGTTTTACCGACCGGTACCTGGGCCTGGAAGTTCAACACTTATTGTCCCGACAGACCGCCATTAACCGTTTCGTGGCCGGAAAAAGTGTTAAATGATTGCTATTTCGTACAAAGAGTAATTGCCCGTTATAAACAACTGCGCCTTAATCAGTGGAGCGACGCCAATGTTCTGGCCTTCATCGAAGCACAGAGAACTACGCTAAAAAGCAATAATGCCATTACCAGAAATTTCACCAAATGGAATATCCTCACCACAGGTATTATGTATAACGAGCATTATACGCTGGCTGGCAATACCCACGACAAAGAGGTAGATTACTTAAAAACCTGGATTCAGCAGCACCTAGCCTGGATGGACTCTGACATTGCTACCATCAGCAGCCTCACCTGCGCACCGCTGCCGGTAACTTACAATTCATTTGAAGTAAACAAAAATGATAACAAAGTGCTTGTTTCCTGGTCGACAACCGCTGAGCAAAACAATGGCTATTTTGAAATACAGCGGAGTGGAGATGCTATGAAATTTTCTAAAATTGGCATGATCGAAGGCCGTGGAGAGTCGACCAGTCTGGTAAAATATGAATTCACAGATGACAATCCGTTGTCTGGTATCAACTATTACAGAATCAATCAGGTTGACCGTGATGGGACATCGGAGCTGACAAGAATCAAGGGAATAGAATTCAAGACGAATGAACTGACGCCCGTGTTATATCCAAACCCCGCCGATAACGAGATTCATCTTATGGATTTGATGCCCGGTTCAAAAATCAAAATCGTTGATGTGAAAGGAAGGGTAATTCAGAACATTACAGTAAATGAAAAATACTATAATCTACCACTTCATCAGTTTCATGACCAGATGTATTACTTGTCCGTAGATGATGGTCGAAAAATAAAATCATTTACATTTCTGATCAACCGATAGTTCAATTCCATCTAATCCTGTTTGACGGATATCTCCGGATTTTGTCAGGCGGGATTAGATCATTTCATTTCTACTTTTTGTCGTAAAGGCAGATTCACAACAAACTCGGACCCGACATTTTCCTGGCTATTGGCTGCAATCGTTCCGTTGTGTTTGTCGAGTATTTTTTTGGTAATGGCCAAACCAATACCCGAGCCTTCATATTTATCCTTCGTGTTTAATCTCTGGAATAAAGAGAAAATTTTATCCCCGTACTTTTCATCAAAACCGATCCCGTTATCCTTCACTGAAATCCTGCAATAACCTGGTGCATCGGCAATGGAAACCGATCCGTTGGTCAAATTTTGTATGCTGATAACCGGTTTCTCGTCTGGTTTACAAAATTTCAAGGCGTTTCCGATAAGGTTTTGGAATACCTGTCTCATCTGACCTTTATTGGCTTCAATCGAGGGAAGCTGACCGATGATGAATTCAGCATTTTTCTCTTCAACAAGAATTTCAAAATCTTCCAGCACTTCCCGTATTACCGTGTTCAGATCAGTTAACTCGAAATGATTGTCATGTACAGACAAACCCGAATAAGTAAGAATATCAATGATCATCGTTTTCATCCGGCTCGACGAAGCGATAATTTTTTCAAGATACTGAACACTTTCTTCCGGTAATTCCTTCAAATGCCTGCTTTTCAACAATCCTGAGAAAATAAGAATTTTACGCAACGGCTCCTGCAAATCATGCGAAGCCACGGAAGCAAATTGCTGAAGATCGTGATTACTCATTTCCAGGGCTGAATTTGCCGTTTCAAGTCTTTCATTATTCAGCTTCAGCAGCCGTTGAATTTCTTTTTGATAGGTCAGATCGGTGATAATAATGCTTAAAGAGACACCTTCGTCCAGTTCAAGCGTCGTTACGGAAAGCTGACACGGAATCAGGCTATCGTTGCTGCTGATCGAAATTTCATATTTACCATCCTGCGACCAGCCTCTTTCAAAGATATGTTTAAAGTCTTCAACACAATGAGGAGCTATAAAAGTCTGGAAAGCCAAACCGATCACTTTTGACAACGACATGTTGACCATGGACGCAAACATGGAATTACAATATAAAATAATCCCTTCGGCGTTCAGCGTTACGGCGCCTTCATTCATCTTTTCAATGAAAACCCTGTAAGTCTGATCAGCCGTTTTAAGCGTATATAACTCGTGTCCATTTTCTCCTTTTACTACCAGCGCGTCAATCTGGCCTGTACGTATGGCATGAATGATATCAGTCGCCTCCTCCAATTGCCAGAGTAAGCGCTCATTTTCTTTTACAAGCTGATCGTACGTTTTTGCTGGATTCATCAATATAATTATGAAATTCCTAATCCTTTAAGCACCCTGTTTGTATCCGACATATCGCCGATGAGCCTCCTCTCAGGTAAGGGAAAGCTTTTGATCAACAGCGGTAATGCAATAATCTGTTCTTTTTCAGCGATGGTTTTCTCCTGATAAACGTCGATTATTTCAAGAGAATAATTATCGTGTACGTAAGTTTCACAAATATGCTTCAGGTTGCTGATTGCCCGCACGGAATTAACCGACGCGCCTGTTACAAACAGTCGTAAAACATATCTTTCGTCTTCCTGTATAGTGTCGTCCATATCTGGTGGGCTTAGAAAATTACTCATTCTGTTTTCTTCGCCGGGCGAATATTCAACCCTACGAGCACCTTTTCTTCATTGGAAAGATCTCCGATAATTTTCCGGATAGGTTCAGGCACCTTTTTAACAAGGGTAGGAATAGCCAGGATCTGATCTCCCTCAGCCAGTTGCGGCTGCACCAGAAGATCAATAACCTCGATCACATATTTATCTTTTAAATGCTCCTCGCAATATTTTTTCAGGTTACTAAGCGCCGTAACAGATTTTGTCGTTTTCCCGGCTACGTATAGTCGCAGTTCCCAAATTTCCTCTTCTACTTTCATAAGTGTTGCTTTGGTTCCAGATTAATCGTTATGTCGGTTGCGTGTGAGTTCTTCCCTGTTTTTCTCGATCACTTCTTTGCGCAGGGTATCTTCAATGTAACTTTTATTGAGCTGGTCCTGCATGGATTCGAACTCTTCTTTTAAGCTCGCAATTTTAGATTCCAATACCTTTCTTTTCCTGCCTATTTCCATATCTTTCATCGTCAGCGCATGTTTGCGCAGCACATCACCCGTCTCCTCCTGCAAGCGCTGTGCTTCTCTGGCCGATCCGGTTAGTACTCCTTCCGGTCCCAGATAAACATCTACAAGATTTAAACCTTCGTCAGAAATCACAAATTCACGCACCTGGTTCGAATGTTTCATCCCTCTCGATTTCATTACATACATTCCGCGGTTACGCTCGCCGTTAAATTCAATATCCCTGACCAGAAGCCAGGCATCTACCAGCGAAGAAACCCCTTCATCCGTTTGTTCATTGACAATGTTATTCAACGTCAGTGCCGTAAACATGACGGTAATTTGTTCCGATTGCAGAAAATCAATCAGGCGTATCAGCATGGTTTTAACTTCACTCACCGAGCCTACAGTAATAAGGTTGGTGATCGGATCGAGTATTACTACCTGCGGTTTAAATTCCTGCACAAGTTTATGAATGGCAACCAGGTGCATTTCCAGCCCATTTAAGGTTGGTCTGGAAGCATGGAATTTTAACAAGCCAGAATCGACATATTCCTGCAAATGGATACCGATCGACATCATATTCCTTATAATCTGCTTCGGCGATTCTTCAAATGCGAAGTAAATGCATCGCTTGTTTCCCTTACAGGTTTCATTGGCAAAATACCCTGCAATGCTCGTTTTGCCCGTACCGGCCGTTCCTGAAACCAGCACGCTGCTGCCTTTATAAAAACCTTTACCGCCGAGCATTTTGTCCAGTGATGGAATACCTGATGACACGCGCTCGGTAGAAACATCGTGGTCGAGCGTCAGTGCAGTAACAGGAAGTACAGAAATCCCTTTTTCGTCAATTAAAAATGGATATTCATTGGTACCATGCATAGATCCCCTGTATTTCACAATCCGCAGCAGTCGTGTCGAAATCTGATTCATCACCCTGTGATCAAGTAAAATAACACAGTCCGAAACATATTCTTCCAGCCCATGACGGGTGAAAATACCATCGCCTTTCTCACCGGTAATAATGGTTGTCACCTTTTTCCCTTTAAGCCACTGAAAAAGCCGTCTCAATTCAGCTCTGATAATCGCTTCGTTATTGAGACTTGAAAAAAGATTTTCGATCGTATCCAACACCACTCTTTTTGCACCGATACTATCGATCGCATGCCCGAGCCTAATAAAAATCCCGTCGAGATCGTACTCTCCGGTCTCTTCAATCTCACTTCTTTCTATATAAACGTGATCCAGTTTGACCAGTTTGTCAGCCTGTAATTTTTCAAGATCAAAACCAAGGGATGCCACATTCATGGTAAGTTCGTCGGCTTTTTCCTCAAACGCCATAAACACCCCCGGTTCATTAAATTCCATTGCCCCCCGAACGATGAATTCCATGGAGAACAAAGTTTTTCCACAACCTGCCCCGCCACAGATCAACGTCGGGCGCCCTTCCGGGATTCCTCCCTCAGTTATTTGATCGAGCCCAATGATACCGGTTGGCGATTTCGGCAGCAATTTTAGGGGTTTGTGCGGATTTTGAGAATAATTGATGTGCATTTAAATAAGAGTTTTCAGTCAAGAAAAAGGCTTACGTTTTTTGAAATTATTATTAAATCAGCAGTTTATCAATAATTATGCCAGCACCGAAAAACGAGACTACTTCCCATACCCCATTGAAAGGCAAATACCTCCTGCAAACGCCCAATAACCCGAAAAATCAGCGCAGACACAAAACATATGCACTTTTTTGAGTAGGAATTATCACCAGCACATCTTTATTCCTCAGCACAATGTTATTTGCGCTGTGCCTTGTTTTCCGGAAATTACCTAATCCCAATTTGCATGAGAAAGATTAAGATATCGACCAGCATTGGTTATATTTTATTACTGTTCATTTCCCTATTTTATAAAACAGCTATTGCTCAGAATCAACCCGAAAAAGCTTTTGAGCTGAAAGACGGCGACAGAGTGGTTTTTCTTGGAAATTCTGTTTTCGAGAACGATTTCCAGTACGGTTATCTCGAATTTGCACTGACTACACGATTTCCCGACCGGCATGTGACTTTCCGAAATTTGGGCTGGACAGGCGATAACGTTTTCGGTGATGCGCGAAGCACTTTCACCAATCCGCCAACCGCTTACGAGCACCTTATACAGAATATTATCAAGGCACAGCCGACCGTGGTTTTCCTGGCTTATGGCGGTGTGGAGGCCCAGGAGGGCGAGGAAGGTTTGCCCCGTTTTAAGGCAGGACTAAACAATTTGCTTCATAAAATTGATTCTCTGGGTGCTAAAACCATCCTGCTTTCGCCCATTCCGGTTATTGGCGGTGATTCAACTTCGAACCTTGACAAACGCAACGCAAATATTGAACTTTATGCTTCTGCCATTTCTCAAATCGCATCCGCGCGTGGGAAGCAGTTTATTGATATTTATAAGCCTGTTCAGGAACTCAGCAAGAAGGAGACAATTACGGAAAACGGTATACATCTGAATGAAACGGGTTATTACCGTTTGGCCGGGATTCTGGAAAAAGGTCTGGGCCTGAAATCGGGCATCGAACCCGTAACGATCAGTATTTCAAAACAGGGAATCGATCTTTCCGCAAATGCTAAAAAGCTTGGAAAAGGCACTGATCTCGCTGATCTGAAATTTACAATTCAGGAAGATTATCTGCCGCTTCCGTATCCCAAGCAATACGCCGGCACCTTTAATGACGCTCAGGTTATAAAGGTTACCGGTTTGAAAAAAGGATTTTATACGCTGAAAGCCGACGATTCTGATTTAATAACGGCTTCGGCAAAAGAGTGGGAACAAGGTGTAAGCATCAAACGCGGGGTTTCCACCAATCAGGTGAACCTGCTGCGCCAGATGATTGTGAAGAAAAATGACTTGTTCTTTTTCCAATACCGTCCTATTAACGAGACTTATATCATCGGGTTCAGAGCCTACGAGCAGGGTAAACACGTAAAAGATCTGGATGACCAGAGTATTCTGATCAAATTTCTGGAAAGCCAGATTGCCCTGGAACGTACGCCGAAAGTTCATCAATACCGGCTATCGCAAGTTGGCGGTCCGCAATAACCTCAACGATAACCCGCTCAAACCATAAATTCCAACATTAACCAAGTCGACAGCCGATTGCCGTCCGCTAACCGACTGAAAGCAGATAGCTAAAACATGAACGCATTAAACTATAAAAAGGCATTTTACGGAATCATGATCATTCCCATGGTTCTGCTGATTACATCTTCCGGGCATCCGGACAACAGAAAAGAGAATCAGGACCCGGATGTACAAAAGGAACTGGAGTCGTTTCATGTGGCCGAAGGTTTTGAGGTAACGCTATGGGCCGCTGAACCTTTGGTAGCAAAACCGATCCAGATGAACTGGGATGCAGACGGCCGGTTGTGGGTTGTCAGCAGCACCGCCTATCCGCACCTGAAAACCGGCGAAGAAGCCAATGACAAAATCTTCGTCATTGAGGATACTGATAATGACGGCAAGGCTGATAAAACCACCATTTTTGCAGAAGGGTTACTAACACCGACAGGAATTTTGCCGGGTGACGGCGGTGTCTACGTTGCGAATTCAACAGAAATCCTCCATTTTTCTGATACAGACGGGGACGGAAAAGCCGATAAAAAACGTCGTGTACTTAATGGTTTCGGCACGGGTGATGCGCATCACCTGATCCATACTTTCCGTTGGGGGCCAGAGGGAAAAATGTATTTTAACCAGTCGATATACATTTTCAGCCACGTTGAAACACCGTTTGGCACCAAACGTCTCGAAGCGGGCGGTGTCTGGCAGTTGAATCCTAAAACCCTGGAACTGGATGTCTATGCCCGCGGTGGTATTAACTTCTGGGGGTTGCAGTTTGACCGTTGGGGACAATCATTCCTTACCGATGGTGCCGGTGGCGAGGGTATTAACTATGCTTTTCCGGGTGCAGCCTTTGCCGCTACGCAGGGCGCCGAAAGAATCATCCGGGGTCTGAATCCAGGACAACCGAAACACAGCGGACTTGACGTCATTTCGGGAAGGCATTTACCCGATGCCTGGCAGGGCAGAATGATTACCAATGATTTCCGCGCAAACCGGATCAATAGTTTCAAACTGGAAGAACAGGGCGCAGGGTATGCTTCCAAACAAATGGAAGATCTGATGTGGACGGATAATGTAGCGTTTCGTCCGGTCGATATCAATGTGGGACCCGATGGCGCAATTTATGTGGCCGACTGGTATAACCCGATTATTCAGCATGGCGAAGTGGATTTTTTTGATCCGCGCCGTGATCAGGAACACGGACGTATCTGGCGCGTAGTCGCCAAAAATCGTCCGCTTGTCAAAACACCCAAATTAAACAATGCCTCGATTCCTGAATTACTGGAAGCACTGAAATTACCCGAAGATCTGACCCGTTCCAATGCGAAACAGGTTTTGAAAGAACGTGGCGCCAGGGAAGTAATTCCAGTACTGCAAAAATGGGTCAGTGCTTTGGATAAAAAAGATGCAAACTATGAGCATCATTTACTGGAAGCACTTTGGGTTTTCCAGGCTCTTGATACGGTAAATGAACCGCTTTTGCTAAGCCTTATCAACGCAGAAAGTCATAACGCACGGTCGTCTGCGTTAAGGGCGCTGGAATTCTGGCACACCAAAATAGCCAATGTGCCGGCAATTCTTGCCAAGGCAGTTACCGACAAACATGCACAGGTGCGGATGGAAGCGGTTATCGCGCTTAGAAAAACCAAAACGGCCGAAGCCGCCAAGACCGCATTGAATGCATTGGATTTTCAAATGGACGAATTCCTGGATTATGCCCTCTGGCAAACTACCCGCGAATTGCAGCCTTTGTGGATGGCAAGTTTGAAAACAGACGCCAACTACTTTGGAGACGCCAAGAAAACGGTTTTCGCCTTGAAATCCGTCAGTACGCCGGAAGCCGTTTCCCAACTTATAAAAATTTACGAAAAAGGACAGGTTCCGGAAGAATATCAGAAAGACGTACTGAGCGCCATCGCTAAATCAGGACAGGTGACCGACCTGAACACGCTGCTGGATCTGGCTATTGAAAACAAGGGAAAAACACTTATTCCACAGCTTAACGCGCTCGAAGATGCGGCACGTCAGCGGAAAATGAAACCTGCCAAAAATCCGGAACGTATTGCCGGTTTTATCGGCAACGAGGATGAGACAATCAACCTGACCGCCATCAGGCTCGTAGGCTTATGGAAACTCGAACAACTAAGTGACCGGCTCACAACGCTGATCAAAACCGGAACGCCGGCAACTAAAAAAGCGGCGTTGGGAGCCCTGGCATCCATTGATAAAGACAAGGCCATTGCTTTAATGGCCGATATGACGGGTCCGAAAAATACTGCCGAAGTACGTGTAATATCCACGGCTCAGCTGGCAGCGTTTAATCCTGTTGAAGCAGCACGTATTGGCACAGACCTGATGCGGACATTACCCGCCGGCACAGATATGTCCGATATTTTCCTGGCACTGATTTCCAACAAGCCGGGTACTGTCGCATTGACGGACGCCATTACCGCTAAAAAAATACCGGAAGCCATTGCCAAAACCGGCAGACAGCTTGTACAAACCCGGGTGATGTGGACGCGACAAAGACAAACCGACGTGCTTGCCCTGAAAGCTGCACTGGAAGAATCGGGAGGAAAAATGCCTGCCGAAAAAATGGCTCAGGAGCTTAATGACAAAGACATCGCAGGTTTGGCCAAGGTTATCGCCGACAAAGCTGATCCTGAAAAAGGCGAACTGATTTTCCGCAGGGCGGATGTGAACTGCACGACCTGCCATGCCATAGGTGGCGCGGGCGGGCGTATCGGACCCGATTTGAGTAGTCTGGGTACGAGCTCCCCGGCTGAAACCATTATCCGTTCTGTACTTTATCCCAACCTGTCCATTAAGGAAGGTTACGACCTGAAACGTGTGGTAAAAAAGGATGGCAGCGAACTCATGGGATATCTGGCCAGCGACGGCGCTTCTGAAATTGTTATCCGGGATGTTACCGGGAAAGAAGTGGCCATTCCTAAAAATCAGCTCGAACTGCTGGAAAAAGTACCCGGCTCGCTGATGCCTCCGGGATTGACGGCGAGTCTGGACAAGGAAGAGTTTATCAACCTGATTGGTTTCTTGTCGAAACTGGGCGAATCCGGTAAGTTCCGGGTGCCTACCGCCCGATTTGTGCGTCGCTGGAACACGGTAACTTCCAGCAAAGATCTTATCAAAAAGATTCTCGCAGACGGACCGGGATACGTGGCACGGGATAATGCCAAAGTATCGTTTGAACCGATTTACAGCAAAGTTGCAGGAGATCTTCCTTTGGCTGAGCTTCCGGTTATTGAACTCAATCCAGGCAAACGGTACAGTTTTATCCGTTTTGAAATTGAAGTCGTGACAAAAGGAAATGTCAATCTTTCCCTGAACACCACAACGGGACTTACCGCCTGGGTAAACGGGAAACCCGGAAAACTAACAGAGCATAACCTGGCCGCTGATCTTGCACAGGGCATCCACACGATAACACTCGCTGTTGACCGTGATGCATTCAAAAATCCGGCGCTGAATATCCAGTTGCTCGACGGTGAAAATGGCGGCGCACAAACAAGGCTTGTAATGGGCAAATAATCCGGCGAAGAAAAAAATTAAATGCAGCGTAAACGAGGTTAAGCGCAGAGTTTCCAGAGGTTTTTTTAATTTCGGGAAAGGAGTTAAACATCCGAGGGTATCTTAATTTCAAATCATTGATATTAAGCACTTTTAAACAACCGTAAAACTCAGTGTATAAACGGGCGGAGGCCGCTCCCTTTACTCAGCGTTTAATTACAAACCGAAAATAATACTTTTAAATCCCGAATATTAAAACACAATTTAATTTCAAATTCCAATGCTAAAAAAATCGCTAGCCCTGCTTCTTGTGATCATGAGTGCGGCTTTTGCCAACGCGCAGCAATTCAAAGTTTTGCTGTTTACAAAAACAGCCGGTTTTCACCACCAGTCCATTCACGAAGGTGTTGATGGCCTGAGACACCTTGCTGCAAGACACAATTTCACGGTGGACTGGCAGGAAAACGCATCTGTTTTTAATGAAAAACAATTGAAAGATTACGCGGCAGTCATTTTCCTGAACACAACCGGCGATGTACTGAACGATGAGCAGCAAGCTGCCTTTGAAAAATACATCCAGTCGGGTAAAGGATGGGTGGGTATCCACGCCGCTGCCGATACCGAATACGAATGGCCATGGTATACCAAAATGGTGGGTATGATGTTCAAAATTCACCCTGCACAACAGACGGCCTATCTGGATGTTGTGGACAGCAATTTCCCGGGATTGGAGCGTTTTCCTAAAAGAATGTTATGGACTGATGAGTGGTACGAATACCAGAAACCATACAAATCGAACGATCTGAAATTTTTGATCGGTATTGACGAAAAAAGCTACGACCCAAAAACCAAATGGGGAGATAACGAAGGCAAAGGTATGGGAGATTTTCACCCGATCGCCTGGTACCACAAATATGACGGCGGCCGTGCATTTTACACAGGCCTGGGCCACATCGGATTGGTTTACTCGGATCAGTCGTTTTTAGATCACCTTTACGGAGGAATTTACTGGGCTGCTACCGGGAAGGGGGTTAAATAATCATTTTAGCCATCTTCTGGTATAAATAAACTTTAAAATGAAATGGCCGAACCTATTCTGTCTTCGCAATGCAGAATAAGTTTGGTCATTTTTGATAATATTCCGTCTTATGTCACGAACCCCCCTTCTCCTTATCACCTTCCTAAGTCTCACGATCAGCCTTTCCGCCCAAACTGTTTCTACCCTCACCAACGACGGGGCCTGGTGCTGGTTTAGCGATCCGCGTGCGATTTACACCCATGATAAAAACGGATCGGTTATCACCGGCTGGGTGACCAAATCGGGTGATATTGTAGCTGCCTCGCTGGACCTGAAATCAGGGAAGGTTGCTCAAAAAAGACTATACACCAAACTCGAAATTGATGATCACGACAATCCTGCATTTTTGCAGTTGCCCGATCAGCGGATCCTTACCCAATACACCTGGCATGGCGGGACTAAAAACGGGATGGGGGTTATTCAAAATACCACGTCAAAATCCATTGACATCAGCACTTTTTCAGATTCGCTTGTTTTCAAACCACAGACGCCCGCGCTTTTGGAGAAGTTTAAACGTGAAACCTATACCTATGCCAACCCGTTTATCCTGAGCAGTGAGAACAACAAAGTTTACAGCTTCGGCCGTTGGGTCGGTTTTAAACCCAACTTTATTACCTCCACCGACAATGGCAAAACCTGGTCGGATCCGGTAGTGGTGATCACTTCCAAAGAACTGAATACAAATAACCGGCCCTATGTCAAGTATTATTCAGACGGAAAATCGAAAATCCATCTCATTTTCACCGACGGACACCCCAATGCAGAACCGCTGAATTCTGTTTATTACTGTTATTACGAAAAGGGAGCTTTCTGGCGGGTTGACGGCTCCAAAATTGCCAATATCGATCAGCTTCCTTTCCACCCGTCAGATGCGTCGGTCATTTACCAAGCAACGCCGGAGACCGGAAAAGCATGGATATTTGACATCGTTATCGACAAAAAAGGAAGGCCGGTTGTCGCCTATACGCGTTACCCGACCAATGAAAAACATCAGTATCATTACACCGTTTATGACGGCAAAAAGTGGAACGACCATCATCTGATCGATTCAGGGAAGTGGTTTCCGCAAACACCGGAAGGTAAAAAGGAGCGTGAGCAAAACTATTCCGGCGGCCTCACGATCGACCCGCTGGATCCCTCCATCGTTTACTTTTCACATGAAGTTAACAACGTCTTTGAAATCTCCAAAGGTCAGACCAAAGACCTCGGCAAAACCTGGCAAATCACCCCAATTACCCGAAATTCAAAACTGGACAACGTACGCCCGGTGATTCCGAGATACAAAAAGAAAGGAGATCAGAATGTGTTGTTATGGATGCAAAACCGGAAGTATCTGCATTACACGGAGTATGATTGTGGGATTAAGTGGGTGAAATTAGCTGATTAACTTACTATACCAACGCTAATAAAGTAAAATTAAACTATCAGCATACATATGCCTCATATTTCCAGTATTGATTAGTTAATTCAATCACAATAATCCTAAGAATCGCAGTTTTATTTCTTGCTTTTTGCGTCTGTAAAATTCCTTGACTTTACCATCTTTACTAATATTATCCAATCCTCTCACCATGATATACAATCCACCGAACAATTTTATAATGAAATTTGAATCGTATTTTTCAAATGCTACTCTACATGCAAGCAATCCTATAATGACTTCAACAGAACCATAATATATAATCTTTTCCTCTTTGAATATATACATGGAGACAGTCAAGGTAACCCCAATCATAACGTAGATTAACTCATTACTTCTAAAATGATAAAAAATATAATTTTGAAAATCTGTATCAAATAATACAAAATATATTGATACCAATACAATTGTGGAAAAGACTAGACTAGCTATCTCTATTAGTTTATTCTTATTTGCATCATAAAATAACCATCTCTCGACTGGATTTCTTTTTTTGAAGAAAACTCTAATGAGCTCTTGAATTTGAGATTCATTTAAACATCCTAAATAGCTCTCTACAGTATTTCTGCACACATCGTGATCGATTGTTGCAATCTTAACCGACTTATCTGGAATTTTATCAATTTCGCCATAACCAATCTTGAACAGACGTTTATCTGGAAGATCAATAAACGAGAACATATCCTCAGATATCTTATATTTGCTATTATTGCTGTCTACTAATCTAATTCGCTCACTTTTATTAACAAGAGTTAAAATATTATGGAACAACTGAGACTCGAGATTCTGTTCCAACTCAGTCATTACATGAATTGGGATTATAATCATAGTATGTTTTTTTTTGATTCTTAGAATTTCAGGATACTTTGTGAGGGTTACACTATCAACTATTATCTTCTCCATAGTGCATTAATTAAGCCGATTTGATGAGGATAAGGGAAAATGAAATAATTTAATATTTACACGCACCTTTCCAATTGGAAGAATTGTGCAAAGTCTGACTGTTAACCTACTTTTATTATCAGAATTCATGGTTAATGGATCTGAATTATCTCATATTTAAATAAAATGAATTCTACTTGTAATAGCAAAATCTACTGAATTCAAATGCACGATTTAACCCGCCAAAAAAGAATTTCATATTTTTGACGCATATATAAATCCTTGACAAAAATAATGAAGCTCTTAGCCCCCATTCTTGTACTTACTTTTTTCACAACATTAACTTTCGCCCAGAAAAATACTCCTTCCCAGGCAGATCATCCCAAACCATTCGTTCTCGGCGTCATTGACGAAATTCACTCTTCTGTATTATCAGAAAAAAGAATTTTGAACATTTACCTCCCCGAAGGTTACAGTAAAACGGACACGACAAAATATCCGGTTGTATACCTGCTCGACGGTTCGGCGGACGAAGATTTCATTCATGTCACGGGGCTTTTTCAGTTCAACAATTTTTCCTGGATCGACCGGGTTCCCAAATCAATTATTGTAGGGATTGCCAATGTGGACAGGAAGCGGGACTTCACTTACCCAACCACCCTCGAAGCGGACAAAAAAAGATATCCCACCGCAGGCCATTCCGACAAATTCATTAGCTTTCTGGAAACGGAGTTACAGCCGTTTATAGAAAAAAAGTATAAGACAAACTCCGCCAAAATGCTGATCGGACAGTCGCTGGCCGGATTACTGGCGACAGAAATCCTGTTGAAAAAACCGGCGCTGTTTAACAAATACATCATTATCAGTCCAAGCTTATGGTGGGATAACGGCTCGTTACTGAGCTTGTCGCCTGCTAATGTCGACCAGAAAACCGGTATTTATATTGGTGTTGGCAAAGAGGGGCTCACTCCCGGCGACACTCCACGCGTTATGGAGGTCGATGCCAATTTACTGGCCGAGAAGTTAAGAAAAGTGAAAAATTCATCGGTACATTTTGACTATCTGCCAGCAGAAGATCACGCAACCATTACCCATCAGGCTGTTTTTAATGCGTTGCGGTTATTGTATCCTTCGCAGCAAGAGGGAGAAAAATAAATAAAGCTGTCGGCATCCTGGAAAAGAACATGAGAAATCTTCTGAACATTTACCCATGAAAGAGTTCTTATACAAAAACAGAGTATACTATAACCCCGTCGAGTTTGCAATGGCACATATCGGTGGAATATGGAAAATTCCCATTTTGATATGTCTCCGTAATGGCCCGGTAAGATATGGTGATCTAAAAAAATCAATAAACCATATTTCAGATAAAATGCTGATAACTCAATTACGCGAACTGGAAGACAAAAATATGCTAACCCGGCATTCCTTTTTGGAGAAGCCCCCCAGAGTAGAATATCAATTGACCGAAAGAGCTTTAAAAGCGCTTCCTGTTATCGACCAGCTGACAGACTATGGACTTTTTTTAATAGAAGAAGAAGGCCTTAATTAAGAACATACTTGTAAAACTCCTGAATTCAGAAACCAACGATTTTGCCATCGCGATCTTCACACTGCTTTATATACAAAAAAGTATATAAAGATGGCGGTCCAAAGCAAAGTTTTTAGGTTTGCAGCGAACACAATTCAGAAAAAATGACTCAGAGAGCGTGGATTACTATTCCGGTTTTATCCTGTCTGTCGATAGAGAAGACCTTGGATTTTTGGGAGTTGCTTGGATTTAGGGTTACCTACAAACAGACCCGCCCTTACCCCTATGGGGTTGTAGAGCGGGCAGGCTCCCAACTGCACTTTACAGCCGCCAAACAAGGTAAAGAAATGAATCAATCATTTACGGGTTGCCTTGTCACGGTGCCCGATGCGGAAAAAGTATATCAGGAATTTACCCAAAAGTTAAAGGCCGGTTTTGGAAAAATTCCAAATACGGGGATACCCAGGATTTCACGAATGAAACCAGGAACAACCCGGTTCACGCTGACCGACCCGGCCGGCAATTCCATCATATTTATCCATTACGGAGAGAAAGACCAAAAAACCTGGGAAAGGGCGGAAAACAAAAACCAAACCCCGCTGCAAAAGTCGATCGCCGCTGCCGTACGGTTTCGGGATTACAAAAATGATGACAAGGCAGCCGCAGCAATTCTTGACGCAGCCTTGAAGCGTGCTGACAATGAAATCCGAATAGACGTGGCTGAGGCATTGGCCATACTTATAGAGCTCGCTGACTTTATGAACGACTCATTAAAGTCAAGCGAATGCAGTGACTTGCTAAGAAAAATGGATTTATCAGAAGAAGAAATAAATATGGTAAGAAAAAAGCACAGCATCAGATAGCCCTAGCCGATGTTATTCTAAAAAAAGCCAGGAGGTAGATCTTACTTGTCATCGATAATCGTTTTAATATCAGCAAACAACGCAATTATGGGGAACTGACAATAACCTGTCCCGATTTACCCTGAAAATGTCGTTTTATCCCCCCTTGCAATTGATAAAATCTGTCTAAAATTGTATCGTAAATTAATTGTTAAACCTTAGAACGCCTGACAGATGAACAACCAGATTTTCCCATGCATGTGGTTTGACGGCAATGCCAAAGCCGCAGCCGATTTCTATTGCTCCGTTTTCAAGAATTCAAAGATCCTGGATGAAAATCCGATGGTGGTCATGTTCGAACTGAATGGTAACAAAGTAATGGGCCTGAACGGCGGGCCGCATTTTAAATTTAACGAAGCACTGTCTTTTGTCGTCAATTGCGACACGCAGGAAGAGATCGATTATTACTGGGAAAAATTCACTGCCGATGGCGGACAGGAAAGTATGTGTGGCTGGCTGAAAGACAAATTTGGTTTTTCCTGGCAAATCGTCCCTTCCATGATCGGGCAGCTTATGTCAGATCCGGCAAAAGGGCAGAGGGTCATGCAGGCTATTATGGGAATGAAAAAGCTGGACATCGATAAACTTAAAAATGCCTAGGACGAAATAATTTGTTCGACGGTTACTATAATGAATTATTCCGCGACTGATTTTACAATAAACTATCCGGATTGGCACGGTTTTAGGACTTAATATATATTATTGAATAACCTAAAATCTAAACTATGAAATCGCTAATCTTAATAATTTGTGCTGTTTCGTTTTTAACAGCCTGTAACAGTGGCCCGAACAAAGAAGCGGAAGCACTGAAAGCGAAGCAAGTGACGATCGACTCTATGAAGGCAGTTATAGCCAAACAGGCCGTAATTGATTCAATGAATGCCATAGTAGCGGATCGTGAAGCGAAGCTCGCCAACGAACGTGAGGAAAAACTGGCGGCAGAACGTGAGGAAAAAAACAGTCAGGTTGTGGCAAATAACAACATTGCAGCAGCACCAGCCGCTACCCGGAAGAAAAAAGGATGGAGCCATACGGCCAAGGGTGCCGTTGTAGGGGCCGGAACAGGAGCCATAACCGGTGCAATAATTAATAAAAAACACGCTCAGGGCGCTCTCGTTGGAAGCTTGGTCGGCGCTGGTATTGGCGCAGGTACCGGTGCGATTGTTGATCACGCCAAAAAGAAGAAAAATAACGCTAACTGATAAGATATGCTATTGACAAGCAAAAGGGATTCCGGTTGAACCGGAATCCCTTTTGCTTGTATGAACAACACTATTTCGTTTTCTTACCACCGTGGGTCACGTCATGCGCTGCAACTTTCAATTTGGCAGCAAATGCTTCCGGGACTTTATCAGGCCGGAATTGTAGCTTGCCCGGCGACTCATGAAACAAGACTGCATACCACACCAATCCACCCAGATAACAACCCGCTTCATTGGCGTGGTTTGCATCAAAGGCAAGTTTCTGGCTATTGTTGTAATGATAACCTACGTGCAAAGAATTGGTCTGATCCGGTAACGACGGGCTTTGCGCATTGTCCACGTTAAAGCCGGTATCCGGTTTGTAAGCGGTTTTCTGATCTGAATTTATTTTCCAGAAAGCGTCACCAACCGGGAAAAGCGGAATACCAAGTTGGCCGGCAATGGTATGGTACGAAGCTCTCGATTTTTCCCACATTTCCTGGGCACTCGAAGCAAACTGCTTGTCAGCAACCTGCGTAAACTGCTTCGCATCAACCCGGTAAGCCCAGGTCTGCTGCATTACAATCCTGGCCTTCGGCTGAATGGATTTCACAAGATCAACAAGTTTTTTGGCATAGGGAGAATAAGTCGTAACATCACCTGAATTCATGGAATTCTGTTGGATGGTGACTACATCCCAGGTTCCGGCCGACAATAATTCCCGTAGTGACTTCCCGTTATACGCCTTTCCCTTTGGATCTTCGGGATTTTTTTCGGCAGCTTCCGCGATTTCCCAATGACGCTGCAAGGAGCATCCACCCAACTCCGCACGCCCGATTTTTAATGGGTGCCCGCCTTCGGCCGCGAGCTGCGGGAGATATCTTGTGGCATTCTGCGAAAAGCTGTTTCCAATCAAAAACAATCGGAGCGTATCTGTTGCAGCCAAAACACCGGCCTTAGCCGAAATACTGCCCGTCAGAAAAACGAATAATAATATCATCATGCTGCCTATATGCGCAGCACTTTTCGGTCTGAGTTTAGTGATCATCGAAATGTTATTTATTAAAAAAACCGGATTAATAATGCGACGGCTCCTGGTAAAAGCCGATTTGTAAAATTAATCGATGTAACCCGTTTTGGACAATAATTTATGAGATTTAAGCTGTTTCTTTTGGGGACGATAGATTTTGTTGACCATTGACGATCGCCCATTGACAATCGGCCATCGACAGTCCATCATCGTCAACGGTCAATGGTCAATGGTCAATGGTCAGCCATCAATCCTCAACGGTCAACCATCAACACCCCTCCTTTCAGCCTCACCTTTTCAGAGGCATATTGTTTGGCCAGGCAGTGGTAGATGATCAGCTCATAAGCCCTTTGTTTGGATGGAAATATACGATTGACCGTCATGTGTACGAGGCTGCTCAATACAGAAAAAAGTTGCATTTTATCCGTTAAACAGGTTGTCAGCTTTTTAACATAAGCATCCGAATCCGTCTCCGGTTCGCTGATCTGCAACACCTGGTCCATCATCGGCTTGAAAAATCTGTATTTCTCGCTGAGCTGTTTTCGTAAGGCGCTATTCCCATTGAATTCCGCAAAAAAACCTTCTTTTAAACGCTCCAAAAGTTCGTGACGGTCGGTAAAGGAAATGTCGGCACTCGACAACAGTTTATTGATCAACCTGACCGCGAATGCGAAACGCTGGGTTTCGTCACAAGTCTCTCCGGTGTGATGTAAAAAATTGAGTATCGAAAGACTATCATAATGAAAAAGTGTTTCGCATAACTCAATTTGTTCCATGCCATAACGTTCCAGCTCCCGATGATACGTGTCCACCTGAATTTTATGCACGATGCCCGTATGGATATTATGCTGAAGCACATCTTCAATCGCCCGAATAACGTGGTGGTAAAAATCAAGTCGCTGATTGCCACGAAAACGTAATCTCAGATGCGGATCAGGGTCGTTGTAACGGACAAAGAAAAATTTGTTAATAACCTGATCTTCCAGAAGCTGCCGGATGATGGGATATAAACTTTGGATCAGGATTGTATCTGACGACTTTTCGCCGGTATAAATTTTCAGGTATAACCATTCGCTCCCGATCGAAAAACGTCGTTTCGGAATGCTCGCTGAATTTACCGACAGGCCGGGAATCGGAACTACGGAGGTATTTCTGAAAGGAATTACCATCTCACTGGCGTATTTTTTTCCGTCATGTTTTAGTAAACAGTTCTCCGGAGTTGATAAAAATTCTTTGATCCTGACCGTCGTTTCCTTTTGCAATGCCTGCCACAACAACTGCAGCGAATAAGTAATACCAGCATCGACGAACAATTCATTATCCCCGGAAACAATAACAAATTGCCCGGGAATTTCCATATCCTTTAATTTTCCAGCCAGCGATTGTGGATCCATCGTACGGAACTCCGCTGATTGCAACAACCAGCTTGCCCGGCTCAGAATGATATTTTTATACCGGACCTGCGGCAGATAGTGCTGGTCTTTCAATAAATCCCAGTCAAAACGGATATTCAAATACGAATCCTGATGTTGTAAATCGCATAAAAACCGGTAAATGGGCAGGCCGGTCTGGTAGTTATGTGCATTGGAAAGACGTGGAATAATACGTTTGTTCAGCCGTTTGGACCTCAGCACCACATGTCCGGACCGTACCGAAACCATGATATCCTGAATAGGAATCTGGAAGTTTTCCTCAACCGAGGATTTTCCCATGTAGGGAATTTCATACTGATACAGAGATGGCCGCGCCATAATATTACCCGCCCGGGAATCAGGGCAATAAATAATTTCAGCAAAAATGACATCCGGACTATGAAGTTCCTCCTCCCTCGCGCAGCGTTTCAAATGATCGTGCAGTTTTGCACTGCCTTCGTAAAACCGGCTGATGATATTTACTGCGGAAGGACCATTACACGCCAGCAAATTGAAGATAAATTCACCTTTATCGACCGACTCCGGTGAGCCGGAAAGCAAATTTCCAAACGCATAAAAACTGTAAGCCAGGGGCTGTTTACTCTGCGGCTGATTATGGGCAATATTTGCCAGATCCTTGTCTGTCAGCTCAACTACCGGAGATTTATCACGTAAGGTATTGGTGTATTTTTCCAGGACAAATTTTTGCCACCATCCGTCCGATTGCGTTTTATTCGAATATCCCGCAGACGGCAGCGACAGTTCATCAATCATAGGCGTATAACTCGCACCCAACGACGAGAAAGACCCATAACCGATCCCGATTTCCTGATCCAGCGCCATCACCAGCGGCACCTCCTCATCCTCATAGCGGTTCCTGAAACGTTGCCGGAATTCATCCAGATCAGTGCTTGTGTTGTGCTGATTTAATACCATCAGCTTGGTGAGCAGTCGCTGTATGTGCTGGATGCTGTCTTCTTTTAACCGGTTTTGTGTGTAAGGAAAGAAGGTATCTACCTGAATAATGTCCTGTTTAGCTGGCAAAAGTGTCAGTCTTTCCATCGCGCTGCGAAGCTGGCGGTACATATCAATCCGGTTCTCCGTCTGACTTAACATGAGCCGGAATTCTTTTAACCGTTCCGTTATTTCGGACGTTTCGCTTAATGAAGAAAGTCTTGAAATCAGCACATCGAGAAAATCCGGACCGGTAATGACCGTTTCAAGATCAAAAATGAGAATTTTATTGGCAATAAGCTGTTGGATAAAATCCAGTGATTCATCGGGGTCGATACCGTGGCTGACCAGTAAATCGCCCAGATCCCGGACCGTGGCACCCCGGCTGGCGAGATCAAAAATCAGCGACAAATATTCATTGCCTTCGATGGAACTGATAAAATAGTTTCGCTGCGCCTGATTTCGGAACTCCTCAATATAGCGGTAATTATCCCCCACCATATACAGGGAAGTATTGGGGTACAATTGAAGCTGTTCCTGAATAACCGGCTGCTCCACCAGCCATTCCTTGACAGCGATCAGGCATTCAAAATCAATTCTGGTATGCCGGTCGATTTTTTCCGGCGAAGGAATTTCAAATCTGGTTTCAGCGCCTATTTCCCCCAGCGCACAGCCCGAAAACAAACCATAAGGCGTGCTCCTGGTGCTCGTTCTTACCAGATATTTGTATAAAGTAGTCAGTAGTTTCTGTTTTTCAGATAACGTTTCGCCGGATAACCAAAGCTGAAAACGCCCGTACAAAGCCGGCGAGGCTACAAAAATAGATTCCTGCGCGAGCAGATCCTGATAATAGGTTTTTAGTAATAACTCCGGAGATGTTTCCGAAAGCTGGTCATGAAACTCATTTAATTGCTCAATAGACACCGTTGGGCGGCGTAACAAATAGAAATCAGAATGCCGTATCATATTAGGGATGAAGTTTATAACCCCTAAGTAACAGATATATTACTGCTTTCTCATACGATTTGTAGTTAAAATTCTACCGATAACTAACAATAAATTAGACATCGTGACTTATGACCTTTTCAATGGTCAACTGAAAATTGGCCATCGAAAACGGTTCTTTCAAAAAAGAAGCCGGATGTAGCTCATACCCGGAAAAAACATATTCCGGGTATGGGGCTGTAATGATCAAAGCTTCCTGCTTACGAAGTTCCGACAAAATATCCTCAGGGATAATCTGATCAGGGGATGGAAGGCTTGCAAAAACCAGGTCGTAATTTTTTGTCTGAAGCATTTCAAGCGCTTCTTCTGAATATGCCCCGGACCAGGTGAGGTCCAGAAAGCCGGTCCGGTGGATGTAATTTTCTATAAAACTCTCCGCCAGCCACGATCGGTTGATAAGTATGCAGCTATACATGCAAATGGCAGGTTATTTTGTAAATACTTCCTTTTAAAGGGTATTATAAAAACGATGTTGTTACCATCGTGGTAACAGGGGCACCGTTCTGGCCATAACTGTTTGTGCTCAATGTGACAATTCTTTCTTTTTTCAAAACCAGGCGAGAAGAAGTAGTGGCGGAAATTGTAGATTTCGTTTGCATCATTTCTAAAGGTTGAATGTTAAGAAATAAAATATTAATTCACAGAGCCGTTGTTTGCTTTATGATGAAACGAAGGTATCGGAGGAGAAAGCGGTTTGAAATTTATTTAGACAGGCAGGGGAGCGTGTTTCGACGAATGCCAAAATAAGCACGCCGAATCATTCATCGAAAAACGAAGTTAGTCGAGTTTGATGCTGACCATCACTTCATATTCCGTCGCCGTTTGGGTGAAAGTAAGATCGTGGCGGTCAGGATAAATAAGATTTAGGCGTTTTCGCGTGTTGATAAGCCCTATCCCACCGGATTTTTTAATATCGGCGGATGGTATCAGCGGTGTCATTTGTTCGGGCAGGCTATTCTGAACCGTAAAATACAACACACCATTTTCGATGACGGAGGAAACGTGAACGTAGGAAGATTTCCTGCTCAGGTTAACCCCATGTTTAAAAGCATTTTCGACCAGGGAAATCAGCAGCAGCGGTGCGATATTATATCCTTTCATGACACCGTCGGTAGCAAATGAAATATCAACGAGGTTCTGAGAATGTCTGTATTTTTCGAGGTCCAGATAATTGTTGATATATTCCATCTCCTCTTGCAGCGGCACCTTCTCTTCATTGGCGCCATACAAGCTGTAACGCATGAGGTCAGACAGTTTTAAAACCAGGTCAGAGGCTTGTTCGTCCACATCCACGGTACGTGCGTAAATGCTGTTGAGCGTATTAAACAGGAAATGAGGATTGATCTGTGATTTCAAAAAGCCGAGTTCCAGAGACAGGTTATCCCGCTCCAACGCCAGGTTATCGCGTTCCAGGGCAAGTTTGTCGGTTTCTAGCGACATGTTTCTTTTCTGTAACGATAAAATATCCCTGAAATACTTAATGCACAGATAAATTGTCACAATTTCGAAACTGAACCCGAAATTCCAGTAAGCAACTTTCGGATTTGTAAAACATCCAAACCAACCGGCTGTACCAACGAGCAGCTCGTTCATCTTCCTGATCCATATATCCGGCGAACCGTTGGGTTTAGCGGCATCGCTGTACGGAAGTAACTGGTCGATTGAGATATAATTGGTCCAGTAAATAACCAGAAAACTTACCAGTGAATAAAAAACAAAAGTTGGTATTTGCTTCTTGTACAGGTATTTGGGAAAAATAAAGAGGCTAAAAAAGTAATACAGGAATAAGGTCTGAAAAAAAATAAGCAAGCAAAAAAAATTGACAATCAATTCGTTATCCCGCAAGTAAGGCCCAATGGCAACGTACTTGACAATAACCCAGGTCAGGACGACTAACAGAAAATGAGATATATTCTTTTTCAGGTTTGCGTTTTCAGACGACACACCAAGCGTGAAGTTTTTTACTCCCATAAAACAGACGTATGATTGGTTATGATCTCGTTCTTTTCATGACATCCAGCACAGCCTCCCTGTAAGTCACTCCGATATCCACTTTCCTGCCGTCGGTTGTTGTAATCTGGTTGCCGTCAATTTCATTGATGGCATTTATTCTGATGATATACGACCTGTTTACCCGCAAAAAGCGGTTTTCAGGCAGCATACTTTCCATTTTGGCCATGGTATTATGCGTCACGATTGTCCTCCCAACCAGATGGATCTTGATATAATCTTTCATCGCTTCAATGAGCACGATATCGTCCGGCACAACCCGCACCAGTTTTTTATCTTCCTTGATCAAAAGAAAATCGGCTCCGTCATGATTTGTTACTTTCTTATCCTCGGCAGCTTTCCCTTCCGGTTTTGGAGCCGTTGCCGGAGATAGGGAAGCGACAGGATCAGCCTTTCCCGTCACAGGAAATACTTCGATCACCTTGTTGATGGCCCGCATAAACCGCTCGAATGAGGCTGGTTTAAGCAAATAATCGAGCACCTGGTGTTCAAACCCCTCGACCGCGTATTGCGGATAAGCCGTAACCATGATAATTTTTGGACGGTGTCCCTGCAAAGTTCTGATAAATTCAAAACCATTCATTTCAGGCATTTCAACATCCAGGAAAATCAGATCGGGTTTAACATGCTGAACCTGAAAGAGTGCATCCACGGCATTACCAAATTCACCGGCTATTTCAAGAAACGGTACGCGTGCAACAAATTTTTTGATAAGCTCCCGGGCATCCGGTTCGTCGTCAATGATAAAGCACTGTATGGTTTTATTCATGGCTTGATTTTGTGTATTCACCTACAATTTTACCGCTATTGATCGAAAAGAGTTATAAATCAGTCGAAATAGTTTTAGATGCCGCCATTTACAAATTTACTTTGTTGCCATCAAAGTCGGTAAACAACTCAAATTTAAACACTTACTGTTATGAACACTGTCAATTCAATCAATTCGGTTAGTAATTCCAATCTGTTCTCCATGCAGGTTATGGGTACGAAAGTTCGTAAGTTACGTGAGATATATGGATACTCACAAGAGTATGTTGCTTTTCAAATGAATATCAGCCAGGCCGCTTACAGTAAAAAGGAATCGGGCCGCACGGATCTTTCACTCTCCTGTTTAAACAAAATCGCGGAGATCTATCACCTGACTATCATTGATTTAATCAGTGTCAGCACACAGGAGCTGCTTTTGAAAATAATCAAGGCAGATTCAAAACTGATTGCCTGATCTCATTCCGGTCCGACCAATCAGCACTTATTACCAAAAGGAATAGACTATAGTTTTCAATTATTGATGAGAACCTTAAAAGCCTGCAACTTTGTATCGCAGGTTTAAAACCGAACAAAGGGAATAAACGAACTTATGGAAAACGAAAAATCACTCCAGTGTCCCAGTTATATCGCCAAACCAGGCGCTGATTTGTTTGGGATTGTTAACCCGGATGGTAAAGTAGCTTATCTGGACGAACCTGTGAAAATTGATAAAACATTTGTTGACGCTGCCAAAGCCCATGAAGAAGAAACGGGAAAAGCGGCCGAAGAACGCTTCCGGTTTTCCGGCAAATGTATTCAGGGCGGTTGCAGCCAGTGGAGCCATGCACACGCATCGTGCAGTTTGGTAGGACGGGTGATCGAAGCGATGAATAAAAAAGCCGAACGCGAGGATCTGCTGGCACCATGCGCCATCCGGACCAATTGCCGCTGGTACGCTCAACAGGGCGCCTTAGCCTGCGCCAATTGTAACGAAATTGTTCGGAGCGTGGAAAAGGAAAGACTTGAAATCGCCGCCTGATAACCAAACGGAATAAAGTACAACTTTACGTTTTTGATTCTCAGAGGCTTGAAAACGAAATTTGTAAGGAAGTTAAAAGTGAAACGAAGGTACTGAGAAGGAGTAAAAAAGCACCCGCAATCAGTTACCCGGTTTATAACCAAAAGTTAACAATTACAACTTTAAGTTTTTGATACAGAATCGCTTGAAAACGAAATTTGTAAGGAAGTTAAAAACGAAGCGAGGGTACTGAGAAGGAGTAAAAAAGCACCCGCAATCAGTTACCCGGTTTATAACTAAAAGTTAAAGATTACAACTTTAAGTTTTTGATACAGAATCGCTTGAAAACGCAATTTGTAATAACAAAACTGAATGGATCAGGTTAATTTCTAACAAAACAAACCGCATGAAAAATCTAGGGATAAGCGCTCTTTTGGCAATTACCGTGCTGTCATCATGCCAAAAAGAAAACATTGAGCCGGTTGCCATGATCCAAAATTCGAAAGGAATATTAGACGTGCGCACCGCAACCGATACCACTTCCGGTAAACCTTTGGAAGAACAGGATATTCATCTGGTTAACCAGGAACATTTCATTGAAGAGTGACATTTTTTCAACCAAAACAATCATTAAAATGAAACAGCGATTAATTTTTGCGTCCCTGCTGGGCATCGCAATGGTGTCCTGCCAAAAAGAGGACATAAGCCCTGAAACAAAAATTGTTTCCCAACCGGCAAATTTCACAGAAGTCGACACGGACAAACCATTGAAACCAGGTGATCCGACATCTCCCAAGCCCGCTAAGCCGGAAGTCGTAGTATCCTACTAAGCCCATATCACTTCATCAACAAACCATAACGTATACCCAAAACAGTTCACCGCTAACTTTTCATCAAATGACAAACAAAACACAAGAGACGGTATCGGGCCTGAAAGGTTCTGCTACTTCAAAAGAAGATTTCATGCGCAAACTTGCACAAATGGAAACCGGTGAAATCTCCGACGAAGCACTAGCCAAAATTGATGGCGGCATATCCTTTCCCGGCGCAGTTTTCGGGTTGTATATTCCAACCAAAGACATTTTGACGCTGTAACAAGCACTTACAATGGGGGCATTAGCCATGAAAATTCATTCATGAGCTCCCGGGAGACCTTTAAACGAGTAACGCTTACAACACATCTTTATCGAATAAAAAATTACATCTCAAATCATTAAACAAACACTACAATGGAAATCNCAACCAAAGACATTTTGACGCTGTAACAAGCACTTACAATGGGGGCATTAGCCATGAAAATTCATTCATGAGCTCCCGGGAGACCTTTAAACGAGTAACGCTTACAACACATCTTTATCGAATAAAAAATTACATCTCAAATCATTAAACAAACACTACAATGGAAATCACAAACGAAAAAACAACAGAACTGGTTGAATTGAACGCTGCTGAATTGGCAAACGTTGACGGCGGATGGTACGTATCTCTGCTGTGGGGCGCGATCGAATTCGGTTCTTCTCACAACTAATTTTCTAAAAAAACTTTAATCAAACTTATAAACAAACACTACAATGGAAATCGTAAACGACAAAAACACAGAATTGGTTGAATTGAACGCTGCTGAATTGGCAAACGTTGACGGCGGATGGTACGTATCTCTGCTTTGGGGCGCAATCGAATTCGGTTCTTCTCACAACTAATTTCTCTAAGACATCTTTTTTCAAACTTCTAAACAAACACTACAATGGAAATCCAAAACGACAAAACCACAGAACTGGTTGAATTGAACGCTGCTGAATTGGCAAACGTTGACGGCGGATGGTACGTATCTCTGCTTTGGGGCGCAATCGAATTCGGTTCTTCTCACAACTAATTTTCTAAAAAAACTTTAATCAAACTTCTAAACAAACACTACAATGGAAAACGTAAACGACAAAAACACGGAATTGGTTGAATTGAACGCTGCTGAATTGGC
>NZ_JAMXKF010000012.1 GCF_024220585.1 Dyadobacter diqingensis | reverse complement strand
GTAGTCGAAAATATAGTTATAAATCAAAATTTCATGAGAGGTATATATGGAAAGAGGCCGCCTTTTTGAGACAGCCTCTTTTTTTATTATGGGGTTACAACAATTGAATCTTCCTGAATTTCCAGATGGTAGATATGGTCCGGATCGTTGTCTGTGTTTCCGGTAAATTTGCCGAAAGTATTACTCCACTTTTTCTTATTCCCAAGGGCAACAAGTCTGTATGTTCCGCTTGTCGAAGTGTTGTTATTGATGTCATAAGTTAATCGTACCGCCAGATTTTCGGGGAGATTGGTAATGAAAACGGAATCCGTTAAGCTGGTTCCGCCCGCTCCCTTTGTTTCCAAAAATACCGTCAGGCGGTTTATCTTATCAGAAGATCTGTTGGTCACAAAATACTGGACCATGGACGCAGCCGGTTCCGAATCACTGCATGCCGTGATGAGCGATACAGAAGATATCAGGGCAGCAAAGAGTAACAGCGATCGTACATTACCTGCTTCTTTTCTATGGCTAATCATAAACTGAGTATTAATTCACACTCAAAGCTAACAACAAGTCACAGAAATTTAAGCGGGCAGTATATCATAATTACTGACCGGGATGCGTTTTGGTGGATTATTACTGTTTTATATTTAATTATTTACACGAACAAGTAGCCAATGCAAGAACTTACATGACCATTTTAGCCCGTTTTTCAGACTCTACTTTTTTTTTGACTTTGAGAAACGTAGCCAGGTTCATCCGGAGATAACTCGCTATATACTGATCCTCCACATGGCCGTGGATATGGGGATAGTCCCGCTCAAACTTCTGGAAAAGTTCTTCTTCGGAAAGCATATACAAATCCTGCATACGTTTTTCAAGCCGTATTAATCTTCGTTCCATTATCTCCTGATATACTTTTTCCATATCAGGATAATGCAGGATCAGCGAAAGGAAATTCTTTCGCGAAATACAAAATAAGGTAACCGGTGTGCAGGTTTCTACGTAATCGATGGAAGGCTGGTCGTATATGAAGTTTGACGACGTCATAATGCAATCACCTGCTGTGTCAAAACCATTGGTCCATTGCTGCCCAAGGCGGCTGTAAAAATTGCGGGTTGTTCCTTCGGCTATGAAATAGACCATTTCCTGAGGATGTTCAGGAGATATTAGGATTGTTTTTTCCGGGTATTCAGAGATAATCAATTTCTGAAGAACAGCTTCATAAGTTCTTTCAGAAATTATATTGTAGTTACAGAGTAACGAGAATATTTTGTGCATAGGTCGGCATGAAAATTAAACTTTTCAAGAAATACCTGTTAATTGATTTTCATACCGTTGAGTTTAAATTTACGAATTTTTACAGAAAAAAAATATTATTACTTCACCATAAAACAAAAGAGGGCTGATTATCAGCCCTCTTTTGTTTTTAAACTGTATTTTTTTTACTGTGCACCGTTGCCATACATGTTAAATGCGGCCAGATGTTTCTGGAAAATTGCCTCATATTTTTTTGCAGCAGCTTCCTGTTTTGCCTCGCGGCATTCGTGGACGATGGTTTGCAAAATATACAGGTCAACCTGGCTGTCACGACGTTTTGTAGTCGGGTTGGCTTTTGACCAGGTCAGGTTTTCATCCGAACGTGATGCCATGGTTTCGGCAATTTCAAGCGCCTTCTTATTTTCACCCAAATCGAAAAGCGTACCGATAAAGTTTGAAGATATCTGATCGTAAGGGATACTCTTGTCTGGCATTACCGTAAGTGCTTTGTCCATTGCCTTTTTAGCTTCTGCCAGTTTGTTGTCGGCGATCAGCTGTCCGGCCAGACGAAGGAATGCAATACGGGCTGTGAATATTGGAGAACCCAGGTACGTGTTATCGTAATACGTATTGGCATTGTCCAATTCTCTCCAGAACATTTTGTTCATTAGGTTATCATACATCACCGTTGAATTTACATACCCGTCAGAAGCTCCCGGCACTTTTACCGGAAGCAGGCGGTAGGCATATCCTTCCAGCTGCATATATTCTTTCAGGTTCAGATAACTTGATCCGCCCAATGTTGATGAGAAGTAGATCGGTCTCTTCCAGTCGTTGGTCGCGATCATATCAAGCATCATCAAATCAGATTTGTACAAATCACCTTTACCGATTGTCCAGCTGATCGAATCGCTCAGGTAAGGAACAAGATCACTTTTGATGATATTCATTTTCTTCACAGCCTCTGTATCAACCGGTAAAAATAACACCGAAGAAGGCAGGATAGAAGTCATGTCGCCACTCGTAAGCGGAACCTGAATTGCTTTATTCTCCTGTTTTACCAGGCCGATATATTCTTTCAGGTTAATACCGCCTTTCACGCTTGGAATCTCGTAGAAAGGAACGATATCGTTCTTACCGAAAGCGTAGTTGTTTTTATCCAATGAAATCGGAAGTGCTTCTGAAAGGTACGTTTTGCGTTTCATCTGATCGATGTACCAGTCGGTGCCCAATAAGCTCAGGTTACAAACCCGAACGTCCGTTCTGAATCCTTCCACTTCCTGAACGTACCATAAAGGGAAGGTATCGTTATCCCCGCCTGTAAATAAAATGGCGTTTGGAGCACAGGAATTAAGCAGGTTTTTAGCAAAGTCAACCGAGTGATAACGGTGGTTACGGTTGTGGTTGTCCCAGCCTTTTGCACCCATAATCACAGGTACGATCAAACTCAAACCTGTGGCAACACCTGCACGGGTAGTTGGGCTTTTTACAAATTTATTCAGTCCGTCTGCCAAAGCAATTACTCCAAAACCGATCCACATACAGAAAATGTAGAAAGATCCCACGTAGATATAATCACGCTCACGAGGCTCGGTAGGAGGGGAGTTAAGATAAACCACCAATGCCACACCGGTAAGAAGGAATAATAATCCCAATACCAAAAGATCGCGCTGGCGGCGGAAATACATTATCACAACACCAAAAAGACCGAGAATAAATGGCAGCATGAAGAAGTTGTCATGTGCCTTATTGTTTTGAATGATGGACGGGAAAGTCTTGAAAGCATCCCATGGAAGCAAGTTTCCTGCGCCTTCTTCGTCACTTTCGCGACCAACAAAATTCCAAAGGAAATAACGCCAGTACATATGCCCGATCTGATACGAGAACATGAATGACAGGTTATGCCCCATGGTTGGTTTCTGGCCTTCCGCCAATCCCGTCATTTGCTGATAAAGCTGTGGATGTCCCGCCTGCGTGCTGTACATACGAGGTAAGAGCATGCTGCTTCCCGGTTCGTATTCATATTCGGGACGGTAATCGTAGATAGAATATTTTCCATCCTGCTTGCGGTACATCGGCGCACCACGTTTCTGGTTAATTGGACGGGAAACGAATGATGGTCCGTACAATAACGGACGGCTTCCGTACTGCTCTCTTTTCAGATAAGAAACGAAACTTAAAACATCGTTCGGGTTATTTTCATTGATTGGCGGATTGTATTCTGCACGTACCAAAACCATCAGATAACATGCATAACCTACCAAAATAAATGCCAGGGAAAGCAAACCTGTGTTCAATAACACCTTTGCTTTTTTCTGCGAATAAATAATTCCCCAGATCAGCGATCCCAGGAAAATAATGATAAAGAATATTACACCAGATTTGTAAGGTAAACCCAGTGAGTTGACAAAGAAAATTTCGAATTTACCTGCAATGCTTGGAAGGCCCGGGATGATACCTGAGTTAATGATCCCCAGAATAACAAGTCCGCCAATGAAAGCAAGAATACCACCAAAAACACTCGGTTTGTCGTATTTTTTGAAATAATAAACCAGTGCAAGTGCAGGAATGGTAACGAGGTTAAGCAAATGGACGCCAATGGAAAGACCTACCAGATAAGCTGTGAAAATCAACCAGCGATTTTCCGCAGCAGGATCTTCAATACGTTCCCATTTGAAAACAGCCCAGATAACGATGGCTGTAAAGAATGAAGACATACCGTAAACTTCCGCTTCAACAGCCGAAAACCAGAATGAATCCGACCAGGTGTAAGCCAAAGCACCAACAATACCAGAGCCCATTAAAAGGATAATATCTCCCTGAGTCAGTTCTGCGTCTGTTTTGCTTCCGATCAGTTTGCGTGACAACAATGTGATCGTCCAGAAAAGGAAAAGAATGGTAAACGCGCTGCTTAATACCGAAACCATATTGACCCAATAGGCAACGTTGGTAAGATCACCAAAAGCAAACATCGAGAATAATCTTCCGACTAAAAGGAAAAATGGAGCTCCCGGAGGGTGAGGTACCTGCAATTTAAATGCACAGGCAATAAATTCGCCGCAATCCCAAAAGCTGGCCGTTCGTTCAACGGTGAGGGCGTATGTCAGAAATGCAATCGCGAAAACAATCCAACCCGTAAGGTTGTTGGAACGGTTGAAACGGGTCATTATAATAGTTTAAGGTTATAAGTTTACAGTTAAGATTCGGAAGTCAGAGGCCAGGTTAACATGGCCGCAATGCCCCAAAATATAACTGCATATTTAATCGGTGCCTCAAAATTAGCAAAATAACCTCAACGGCAAGGGTTAGGAAGTCTTAAAAAGTGTTAAAGGCTTTGTCGCGGGTGATTTTTTGTTATAAAACAGGATCAGGCGACTGGTGAACAGGGCCTGATCCTTGATTATAATTTTGTTAAACTTTGTAGAAAATCCATTTGGCCAGCTCCTTGTAGGTTACCTTTTTGCCGTACATCAGAATGCCGACGCGGTAAATACGGGATGCAAGCCAGATTGTGCCCATAAAACCTAAAACCAAAAGGGTCATGGAAAGCGCAATTTGCCAGGCCGGCACGCCAAAAGGAATCCGGACCATCATGATAATGGGCGAAGTAAAAGGGATCATCGATGTCCAGAATGCGAGATTTCCGTCGGGGTCCCGGAGGACAAGCTGAGCAAAAATGAATGAAAATATAATGGGTAAAGTGATCGGAAGCATGAATTGCTGCGTATCGGCATCATTATCAACCGCGGCACCAACTGCGCCAAAAAGTGCGCTGTAAAATAAATAACCGCCCAGATAATAAAACAGAAAACAAGAAATGATCAGCGGAATGTTCAGGCTATTGACTGCGCCCAACACCTCAGCCACCGGATTGTCAACACCCGCACCGGGCATATTGGAAGCCGGCATTCCTTTTTGCATTTTGCCCATTTCCTGCTGAATCTGCTGCGAATCTTTTGGCATTTTAGAGGAAAGAACCGCAGAAGCGGCGGATGTCAATGATACGGTCAGGAAAATCCAGAGCACAAACTGGGTTAATCCCACGAGCGCCACACCGATAATTTTCCCCATCATCAGCTGATAAGGTTTCACAGAAGAAATAATGACTTCTACAATCCGGCTTGTTTTTTCTTCTGTCACCCCGCGCATCACCTGCGTGCCGTAAATGAAAACAGACATATAAATCAAAAAGGCACAGATACCACCGATGATAGTCGCGGCGCCGGAACTGCTTGTTTTTTCGCCTTCCTCGCTCAGGCTGATGGTTTCTGAACTTACGTTAACACGCGAATCTTCCAGAATTTTATGGGTGATCCCCGCCTCCGACAGTTTTATATTTTCGATCTGTTTTTCGATGACTTTTTCGATATCAGATTTTAGCTCCATACTGACGTTTTTCGGGGCATAAATACGTACGCTTTTCGGAGAATTGATCACATTTTTAGGAATGTAAACCAGCGCATTGGCATGGCTATCCGTAAAATGAGCTTTCGCAGAATCGATGGAGGAGTTTACAAACGAGAATTTCAATGATTCAGAATCTTTGAATTCATTGGTAAAAAGTCCGCTTTCATCAACAACCTGAACCAGTTTGCTATCCACGGAGCTGATCGCCATCCAGATAACAAGTGCATATCCGCCGACAAAAAGTACCGGCGCAAGAATAGTCATGATCAGAAATGACTTTTTCTTCACCCGGACCATGTATTCCCTTTTAATAACAAGTAATATATTCCGCATTTTTATCAAAATTTAGAGAGTAGATGAAGGTATTCCCGCCAAAGGTCAGGCCTCGGGTACTTCGTTAACGGCACGCATGAAAATATCGCTCATGGAAGGAATATTTTCTCCGAATCCCCGAATTTCGATTTTCGGAAGCAAATCAGTCAAAAGTTCATTGGCACTGATGTGAGACGGCAGGTGAATGTTGGTACGGAGATAATCGTTTTCCAGAACGGAAGTTTTCTCCAATTGGTACTTATTTTCAAAACCATCCAGATTTCCTTTGTATTCCACAAAGAAAGTGTTGGTTTTGAACTGTTCTTTAATAACCGACTTTGGTCCATCGAGAACTTTTTTCGCACGATGGATCAGTGCGATATTGTCGCAAAGTTCCTCAACCGTTTCCATGCGGTGTGTGGAGAAAATGATGGTGCTGCCCTTTTGTTTTAATTCCAGAATTTCATCACGGATCAGATTTGCATTAATCGGGTCAAAGCCGGAAAAAGGCTCATCCAGAATAATCAGATCCGGTTCATGCAAGACCGTGGAAACAAACTGTACTTTTTGCTGCATACCTTTCGAAAGGTCTGAAACGCTTTTGTCCCACCAGGTTTTGATGTCAAACTTGATAAACCAGATTTTCAGTTTTTCCATAGCCTCCTTTTGGCTGAGGCCTTTCAACTGGGCAAGATAAAGCAGCTGATCACCTACTTTCATCTTTTTATACAAGCCACGTTCTTCGGGCAGATAACCTATTCTCGAAATATGTTTTGGAGCAAGTGGCTGTCCGTCAAATAACACATGCCCGGAATCCGGTCCCGTAATCTGGTTTATGATCCGGATCAATGAGGTTTTGCCGGCACCGTTTGGTCCAAGAAGTCCGAAGATGCAGCCCTTGGGAATATTTATACTGACATCATCGAGTGCACGATGATTGGAGTAATCTTTTGTAATGTTTTGTACTTCTATGATATTCATTCGTATGTAGGGTAATGGCCTGTTTTGCGAATTGTTTTCACAATAACGGATGAAGTTAGCCAGACTATTTTAATCTGCACGTCAAATATGCAAAGTATCACAACCTTTACAAAAACGTAACCTGACAAATGTACAAATAGCCGGATTAGTGGTAAAAAAGAAAGAGTAAACAGAATTTCTGTTTACTCTTAGAAAAAATTACTGCGAAAGCTATAAAATTATACTACGTATTTATCGCGAATTTGAAACAATACCCAAAAGCCAAGTACTCCTCCGATAATCACAGCAAGAATCGCCAACTGAAGAAGGTTGCTGACCAGACTTAACAATAATGCGTAATACATAAGATTCCAGCCAGCTCTTTTGCGGGCGCGTAAGGGTGAAAATGCCATCAGGTACATGATCATCATCACGGTTGCCAGAACTATACCGACATAAAAACTAAACCCGCCGCCATAAGAGGCCACTCCGATGCCGATGGCTGCGGTGCCGACACCAAAAGCGGTTAATAAACCCAGTAGTCCTAAAACAGCGCCAATAAGGATTAAATACGGTCCGTACTGGACCAGAAGTTCTTTGACGTTGTCAGGAAAAGGAGGGAATTTCCCTAAAAAAATTGGTTCTAATTCGTTTTCAAGGATAAGTCTGGATTCCATTAACAGTAGATGTTTGAAAAGTTGAGAAACAATTGATTATTTTTAGAAAGCTAGAAAAAATAGTGCAAATATTCAATAAAATCGTCCAATGTATAGAGTTTATTTCGTAAAAGGTTGAATTTGGGCTGGGCATTAATGCAACCCTTTACCCGAATTTAGCTAAGTTTACTGATCCAAACTGTTACCTCATCTCCAAAATCCTTGTATGAAGAACAAAATTACCATTGTAAATCTGGCTCTTATTACCATTGCTGCGCTTGCCACAGTACTTAATGCTTATCACGTCATCTCGATTTCAACGGACGTGTTGGTCGGACTTCGGTGGACCGCTTTGGCGGGGCTCATTATTTTTGCATTCCTGAAAAGAAACCTGACCACTTCCATCCTGATTTCGATGTTGGTGGGAACGGAGATTGGGTATGATTTTCCTGAACTGGGGACGAGCCTTCATTTTTTGAGACAGATTTTCCTTCAGATGATCAAAACTGTTATTGCGCCGCTTCTTTTTGCGACTTTGGTAACAGGTATCGCCGGTCATTCGGATCTGAAACAGGTGGGACGCATGGGATGGAAATCTCTGCTTTATTTTGAGGTTGTAACAACGTTTGCATTATTAATAGGCCTGTTTTTTGCCAACTGGTTTAAGCCGGGCGCGGGAATTATTCCTCCTGCAAACCTGAATGCGGCCCTGCCAAAAGTTGCTGACCAGACCTGGCAGGATATCGTACTGCATTCATTTCCTGAAAACCTTGCGAAGTCAGTTTATCATGGAGAGGTTCTTCAGATTGTTGTTTTTAGTGTTCTTTTTGGTATAAGTCTTGCGATGATCCCGGCGGCAAAAAAGGAGAAATTTGTGGCTGGTATAGAAACACTGGCAGAGGTAATGTTCAAATTCACGAAGATTATCATGCTTTTTGCTCCGATTGGTGTAGGTGCTGCAATTGCTGAAACGGTGGGTCATATGGGTATTGATGTACTTAAAAATCTGGCGCTGATGCTCGCAACATTGTATTGTGCACTGCTCGCGTTTATGCTTCTCGTGTTTGTGCCGATCATGTTTATCGCAAAAATTCCGATTGTCAAATTTGTGAAAAATATCTTTGAGCCGGTTTCTATCGCATTTGCTACAACGAGTTCGGAGTCAGCGTTGCCTAAGGCTATGGAGAAAATGGAAAAGTTTGGTGTTCCACGCCAGATTGTTTCATTTGTTATGCCAACCGGTTATAGCTTCAACCTCGACGGGTCAACATTGTATCTGGCCCTGGCGACGGTTTTTGTTGCGCAGGCTACGGGAACTGAGATGTCCATCGGACAGCAGCTTTCCATGGTGTTTTTGTTAATGCTTACCAGTAAAGGTGTTGCCGGTATTCCTCGTGCAACTTTGGTGATTCTGCTTGGTGCGATCGCCAATTTCGGAATGCCCGAGTGGCCGGTATTGCTTTTGATGGGTATTGATGAATTGATGGACATGGCCCGTACTTCTGTCAATGTGACAGGAAACTGCCTTGCAACGGCTGTTATCGCACGTTGGGAAGGGGAGCTGGACGATGAGAAAATGCAGTTGTCCGATAAAGTGTTAGCGGAAGAAGTCGTTTCGGCTTAAAATTTATATTTATTAAAACAGCGGTCGGGTTATATCCGGCGGCCAATAGCGTCAAAATTTATGTTTACTGTATACGGAATTCCGAATTGCAACACGGTGAAAAAAGCCAGGACGTGGCTGGATGAAAAGGGTATCGCTTACACTTTTCATGATTACAAAAAGAAAGGGATAACCGCGGAGAAAATATCCGGCTGGTTTCAATACTATCCGTGGGAAAAGCTGGTTAACAAGGCTGGCACGACCTGGAAACAATTGTCAGACGAGGAGAAAGCGGCGGTTAAAGATGAAAGTTCAGCTTCAGACTTAATGATCGCCAAAAATTCGGTGATCAAAAGACCTTTGATCGAAGATGCTTCCGGAAAGGCCGTTGCACTGGGCTTTTCTGAAAAAGAATACGAAGAAGCGTTTCTGTAACAGAGATAAAATTTATTGATTTTGAAAATTAGCGGACGGTAAATTGCTGTCCGCTAATTTTTTGTGTTAACTTTTGTTCACATCAGATGACATAGCATAGTTTTTGATAAATTTCTCATATTCATTTCAGCGCAAATTTTTAACCTATGCATGACGAACTTATTGAGAACAGGATCATCGATCGTATTAATTCGATTGATGCAATTGCAGAACGGCTTCCGGTCATCGTCATCGTTCATAGAATTACGGATTTTTCTGTGGTTTATATGTCTCCCCAGGGGTTGGAATTGCTTGGGATCACGCTTGAAGAAATCCGAGAAATGAAAGCAGAGTATCGGGCACGTTTTTTCAATATTGATGATTGGGATGATTATGCCCCGAAAATTAAAAAGCTGCTTGTCGCAAATGACATGAATGAGAGTATAACCTATTTGCAGCAGGTAAAACTTGCCGCGCATGACAAATGGGAATGGTATATGAGCGCTACCCGACTTTTTATGCAAAATGAGGCTGGTGATCCGATACTGACCATTACGACCGCAACATCCATAGGCGACATGAAACATTTGTCATTGAAAGCGGAAAGGCTGCTGGAAGAGAATACGTTTTTGCGAAACAACTATCAAAAATTTTCGACGCTTGGCAAGCGTGAAAAGGAGATTTTAAAGATGGTCGCACTCGGGAAAAGTTCACCTGATATTGGCGATGAACTCTATATCGCCTCTGCAACCGTAGATGCACACCGGAAGAATATAAAAAAGAAATTATCCATTAGTTCTCATTACGATTTTACCCAATATGCCCGGGCATTTGACCTGATCTGAATTGCCGGAAACAAAAAAAGTGAGCTGTTGAGGCTCACTTTTTTCAGGTGTCAGAATGGTTTTTATTTTACGCGACCTTTGGCTACTTCCAGAGCCTTTTGTTTGTTTTGCAAATCGATCAGCGAATTACCCGCTTCCAGTTTCTTTCTCTCTAATTCAGCGCGGAGTTCGGTAAGTTTCTTTTCTGCTTTTTCAATTTCCTTTGCTGTATTGTCATTTTCCTTCGTCTGTTTTTGATAGCTTTTTTCGGAAGAGACAAAAATTTCGTCAGCCACTCGCGCTTCTTCGCGAACGCTGGCATAGTCAGCAAAATCTTTCAGGATCGTTTCAGCACTTTTATACGAATCATCAGAGGCATTGGTCACGTACTGGCCATTTACATAAAGTGCCAGGAAAACCTGAGAAAGGTCTTTTCCTGAATTAATCTGGCTGGTAATTTGAACCGGCGCACTGGAAACCGCAGGCACTGATGCTTTTTCAATGGTGTAAACACCGCGCTTGCTTTTAACTTTCCCGAACTTGTCAAGATAAGATTCCCAATATTTGCTCAGATATTTTTCAGAGATATTCTGATTAAGATTTAGTCCGAAATATTCCTGCTTATCGATGGTTTGTTTTCCGGGAGAAACACTTTGTGCACGAAGGGATACAGCCGTTAATGACAAAATAACCGCAAATAGGAACGAATTAGTGTGAAGTTTCATTTTCTTGTTGTTTTGATTAAAAGATTATAGTTTTTTAGTTACCACTACGATCTTTTTCTGATTGGATAGCGTAGTAGCAAAGAGGTAAAGATTACCACCTTCTTTAAGACGCCATTTTTTTCTCAGGTCATCAATTTTTGCAGGAAAATTTCTTATCGTCAGATTTGCCTTGTTATCCGGCACGTACTCAGCGATTTCCCGGGCATCGGGTTTGCAAACGGCGATGATCTCAAAACCACGGCCGGGGAAGTCTGCCACCGGATCTTTCGAGGTATAGAGATGGCTGTGAACGGCCAGTTTTTTTACATGAAAAGCGGCACAAACCGATTTGAAACCGCCTGCTTTTAAAACGGCAGGATGAGGCTCATATAAGTAGGCGAGCGGCTCGCTGAACTCCATTTCGGCATCCCGTTCCTGGGCGCGTGTAAAGTCAAGCTGATGCACGATACGCCCTTCTGAATCAACGACACGTGCTTTGATCTGTAATTCTTCATCAAATGAATCTTTATTCAGGCTGAAAAGTAATTCTTTACATTCCTGTTCATAACCCATCACATGAATTTCCTTGACAGCCTTCAGTTCCTGAACTGCCAGATCGATATCCAGCAGCGGAGATGTTTTTAGCAAGACATTGGGCGCATGTTTAAATAACTCGGGAAGATGAAATTTCACATCCGGCGCACAGTCGGAAAGCAGCACGACTTTTTGCTTGTTGGCATCCCTTCGGGCCGGATCTGCATAAATCCAGTCGGCCTGTGCGTTTGTACTTGCCAGTGAAGCAATCGAATCGTCGTTATGGACGGAGATATTTTTTGCCTTTAATAATGCAAAATTATAACGGGCAGTTTCAGCGACTACCTCCTGTTGTTCGTAATAATGTGCCTCGTCAAAATTCCGGCTCAGGTAATAAGAATCAACCCCCATACCACCGGTAATATCGATCAGGGTTTTTCCCCGGATCAGTGTCGATTTATATTTTGCGGTTGCTTCCGAGGAACATTGTTCAACGGATAAGGCAGGTGGGAAAATCAGTTTTTCAACGGACGACCATTCCGGCAATTTTTTCGATGCTTTCTGACGTGAGAGAATTTGGGCGGCCAGTTTTTTTACATCCAGCCCCTTGAATTGGGAAGATTTCAGGACCAGTCTGGTTACATCTTCGTCCTTGTTTTTTTGTATAAAATCAAGTTCGGTTTCTGTAAAACCAATATCAGGTAAATTCTTATTTGTCGTAATCTCGTCCATTTCTTCCGGTCATTCACAGGTTTGTAATCCTGTTTTTTTAACCGAAAGTACTCTTTTTTTATTTATAAAAATTCCTCATAACGTTGCAAATATATAGATTCCTTTGAATCAGAGCAATATATGCTGTTTCTGCGTTTATTTATAGAATACCGGAAAAAGATTCTGTTTTGTTTTAAGTTGGACGAACCAAATGAAAATTATAAATTGTCGGTTATTATAGCAATTTCCTAAGTTAACCTTTTTTAATCATGAGAATTAAAACCTTTGAAGAGTATCAGGTTGCCTACCAGCAAAGTGTGGACGATCCCGAAGGTTATTGGGCCGAAGTTGGCCAACAGTTTCAATGGCGTAAACCATGGAAAAAAGTTTTAAGCGGAGACTTCTCCCAGGCAAGTGTAAAATGGTATGAAGGCGGTGTGCTGAATATCACCGAAAATGCGCTTGACCGGCACCTTGCAGATAAGGGAGATCAGCCTGCGATTATATGGGAGCCGAATGATCCGGACGACCGGGCGGTGACCATCACATACCACGTTTTATACGACCGCGTATGCCGTTTTGCCAATGTTTTGAAAAAACATGGCGTAAAAAAGGGCGACAGGGTTTGTATCTATCTTCCAATGGTGCCTGAGCTTACGATCGCGGTGCTTGCCTGTGCCCGTATCGGCGCGGTTCACTCGGTGGTTTTTGGCGGGTTTTCTGCCAAGTCCATCGCTGATCGTATCAATGATGCAGAATGTACGATGGTGATCACCTCTGATGGGTCTTATCGTGGTCCGAAAGTGATCCCGATGAAAGAAACAGTAGATAACGCGCTGGATTTATGTAAAACGGTTAAAAACGTTATCGTAATGACACGTACCCGCACACCGGTTTCGATGCTGAAAGGCAGAGACCTGTGGTGGGAAGAAGAGGAAAAAACGGTAGATTCTGTGTGTCCGGCCGAGCCGATGGACGCGGAAGATACACTTTTCATTTTGTATACTTCGGGGTCAACAGGAAAGCCAAAGGGTGTGGTACATACCATTGGTGGATATATGGTTTTTGCAACCTATACTTTTGCCAACGTTTTCCAGTATGAGCCGGGAGAAGTACATTTCTGTACAGCTGATATCGGCTGGATCACCGGTCACAGTTATATTGTTTACGGACCGCTTTGTTATGGCGCTACTTCTCTTATTTTTGAAGGTGTGCCGACTTATCCGGATGCTGGCCGTTTCTGGCAAATTGTAGGAAAACATAAGGTTAATATTTTATATACCGCCCCTACGGCGATCAGGTCTTTGATGAGCTTTGGCTTGTCGTATGTAAAAGATTACGATTTATCTTCTCTGAAAAAACTTGGGTCGGTTGGAGAGCCTATCAACGAAGAGGCATGGCAATGGTTTAAGCAGAATATCGGAAAAGGACTGTGTCCGTTGGTGGACACCTGGTGGCAGACCGAAACCGGCGGTATCATGATTTCATCTCTTGCGGGTGTTACACCTGAAAAGCCTACTTATGCCACTTTGCCGTTACCTGGTATTCAGCCGGTGCTTGTGGATGAAAAAGGGGAAATTATCGAAGGCAATGATGTCAGCGGAAATCTTTGTATAAAATTCCCGTGGCCGGGTATCATCAGAACCACTTACGGAGATCACGAGCGTTGCAAACAAACTTATTTCTCAACTTACCCGGGGATGTATTTCACCGGCGACGGATGTTTGCGCGATGAAAACGGTAATTACAGAATCACCGGTCGGGTTGACGACGTTATGAACGTTTCAGGTCACAGGATTGGTACTGCCGAGGTTGAAAACGCCATTAACATGCACCTTGGGGTTGTGGAATCTGCTGTGGTAGGTTATCCGCACGACATCAAGGGGCAGGGGATATATGCCTACATCATCACGGAAAACAAACCGGATGATCCTGAAATGATGCGCAAGGATATCGCTGCCACCGTATCACGACTGATCGGTCCTATTGCAAAACCTGACAAGATTCAGTTCGTGGCGGGACTGCCAAAAACGCGGTCGGGAAAAATCATGCGCCGTATTCTGCGTAAAGTCGCCGAAGGGGAAATGGGAAGTTTGGGAGATACCTCAACCTTGCTTGATCCGGGTGTCGTGGAAGACATAAAAGCAGGAGCGCTTTAAGACTAATCCAAATAACAAATGGCCGGAAATCTGAAATGATTTCCGGCCATTTCTATTTAAGCCATTTTCTTGTCTGTACTGCATCCGCAACCTTTTCCACAGCCACTGCTGCTGTCAAATGATTTCCAGATTTTCCGGCCGATATAACCGGCCGCACCCAAGAAAAGAATTAATACGATTATTTGCTGTACCATATCAGGCAAACAGTTTACAACGGCCAATTGTTCCTGGCTGCCAATTGAAATGCATGCTGATAATGATGTTCGCTATGCCAGGCATAACTTGCAATGACAGCATCCAGGCGGTTCACGCTCTGATTGGCAGGGTGGACATAGGTCCGTGCCAGATCCGCCTCACTCAGGGAATTTAACAATAAAACCCAACGCAGGTGAATGTATCGTAAAAGCTGCAAAGACAATTCTACCGGCCCTTCTTTGGCATCCGGAAGTTCAGCCCATAAGTCTTCTTCATAAGGTTTTATCACGGGATTATCCTCTGTCAAAGCCAGCCGAAATCTTGTATAGGCATTCATGTGGCTGTCGGCCACATGGTGGATCAGCTGTCGGATTGTCCAGCCATCAGGACGATAGGGAGTGTTGTATTTTTCATTGTCCCAGCCACCCAAAAGATTAATGAATTTTGATGGCAATGCACTGATAATCTGAATATTCGTTTTTATTTCCGCAGGCGTGTAACTTTCTTGTGGCGTAAATCTTCCGATTGGAAATCGTAATTGTTCCAGTTCCATGGTTATATCATTAAGAAGTAGTGAATGATGCAGGAATTTATCCTTTACCGGTATTTTGACAATCCTTTATTTCAGAAATTATCTTTGATGGCTGTCACCAGCTCTGCGTGTCCGCCTGCTCCGGCGATGATATCACCACCGAAAAGATAATTGTCTCCTCCGTTAAAATCGGTAACCGTTCCGCCGGCTTCTTTGATCAAAAGAACGCCTGCCGCCATATCCCATGAGTTGAGATTATACTCATAAAATCCATCAAAACGACCGGCCGCCACGTAGGCCAGATCCACCGCCGCTGCGCCCATTCTTCTGATGCCATGCGTTTTTTGCATCAGCAATTCGAGAATGTACATGTAACGTTTCTGCTTCTCAAATTTATAATAGGGGAAACCCGTTGCAATCAGGCTTTCCTGTAAAGACTGTACCTTTGACACATGAATCTGACGGCCGTTACACCATGCGCCGCCATCTTTCCAGCCGTAAAAAACCTCATCCAGACTAGGCTCATGAATCACTCCGACCAACAATTCTTTTCCTCTTGCAAGCCCGACACTTACACAATAAACGGGTATGCCATGGATAAAATTGGTTGTGCCATCCAGCGGATCAATGATCCAGTTCAGCGCTTCCGGATCAGGTTCCTGGCCTGTGGTGCCCTCTTCGGTGATATAACTCGCCTCCGGTAATATTTTGCTTAAACCTGCAACCAATAATTTTTCTGCTTCCTTGTCAACATAGGAAACCAGATTGTTAAGGTCCTTGTATTCAATCTTATCTCGTGAAAAAAGTTTGGCTTCCTGCTGAATAAATGCCGAGGCCTGTTTTACAATTTCAATGGTTTGTTTCGTCAGCAATTCCAGATCCATGCGTATACTATCCTTTTTGCGGGATTTTAGAAAGTGAATTATTAATGTAGTAAACCCGGGTGATGATCATCAACAGGATCGGGATAACTACAAGATTATGTTTAACGAGATTGGCGGTAGCAGCCATGACCAGCACTGCATACAGGATCAGTACAAACTGAAACCAGACCGGTTTTTTGGTTTTGGAAATATACCAGATCAGCGGCAGCCACAGCGGGAATGCCCAGAGGATATCATAATTCCAGGTGGTAACGCCGTGATTCGTTCCAAACCAAAGTGCCAGAATCAGCCAGCCAACCAGCCCGACAATAGTAAAAAGAATTTTATCGAATGTAAAGTTGACGACCTCTTTTTTTGTCTGGAAGTACGTGAAAGCTAATACCAGCACCGCCAGTGTCCAGAAGAAAACCTTGGGTGTAAGCCATTCGGAATCCACAACGGGGGCCGCTACAAAAAGATCTTTCGTGGAGGCTACAAGCGGCAGCGTCTGATTACCGACCTTGATTTTTGAATCATCAAAAGCGCTGCTCAGGTTGTCTGGTAAAAATGTGGCCTGGGCGGGTGTCGCAATATCATCCGATGGCGCCCCGATGGCCAGGTCCATGCCAAAATCTGACCAGGGTTTTTGTTTGTAAGCATACTGGTCAATCCACTGGCGGAAGCTTAAAGTGTCCTTGGTATAACCCGGAAACGTCAAACTGTCGCCGACTGCCGCTTTGAGCACATCAACCATGCGGGTTGAGCAGTTGTCGTAGAAAAATTTATACTGGTATTTTCTGTTTTGAGGCAGGTAATTGGTTTCCAGTACATTGTAAAGCTTTTGCTTTTGGCTTGGCGACAAATTCAGGATCTGTTCTTTAATAGACCGGTTTTCTGCCTGCCAATGTGGTGCTTGCAGCGTAAGTGGAGCCACGGAAAGCGTGTAGGGCAGGGTACCTCTTAAAAATTTGACATAAAAATTTCCTTCTGCAAAACTGAAAGTTCCGTAGTTGTAGGCATTATCCAAACCGCTCACGGGATCATAAATCCACAAAACGCTGTGACCAAAACCGGAATACAGCTCATCGCCGGGCCCGATCGTTACCAGACTTACCTTTGCCTGCGGACTTAAAGTGCCAAATTGCGCGAAGGCAGAAGTGTTGATAAGCAATGTCAGCACAAACAATAAGGCACCAAGACCCGCTTTTTTTATGGACAGGTTTTTGGGTGTAACCAAAGCTTTGAGAAACATCGTTCCGGAATTTTTATAAGAGTAGGGTTTCAAATAATTTATCATGTTAATCCTCATCACTGTAATCAACCTGTTTTTTCTTTTCATCCGCTTTGCCGGCAACGATGATGACAATTTCGCCTTTGACCGTTTTTTCTGAAAAATAGGCAATTATTTCCTGAACTGTACCTCTCACGTTTTCTTCATAGATCTTCGTGAGCTCTCTCGAAACGCAGGCCTGCCGGTCGGCTCCGAAATATTCTGAAAATTGTTGCAGCGCCTTTAACAACCGGTGCGGAGATTCGTAGAAAATCATCGTACGGTCTTCATTGACCAGATTTTGTAATCTTGTCTGGCGTCCTTTTTTATGAGGTAAAAATCCTTCAAATGTAAACCGGTCGCTTGGCAAACCGGAGTTGACCAGTGCCGGAACGAAGGCAGTAGGGCCAGGCAAACATTCGATCGTGATACCGTATTTGATACATTCCCGAATGAGCAGAAAACCCGGGTCAGAAACGGCAGGAGTGCCGGCATCGGATACCAGTGCCATGGTCTCGCCTTTCAGGATGCGTTCAATAATGCGGGTTATGCTTTGATGTTCGTTGTGAATGTGGTAGCTGTGCATGGGTTTGCTGATGCCCAGGTGTTTCAGCAGCGAGCCGGACGTACGCGTGTCTTCGGCAAGCACCACATCGACGCTTTTTAAAACATTGATCGCACGCAGGGTAATATCTTCAAGGTTGCCAATTGGCGTTGGTACTATGTAAAGTTTCATTTATTGTATTTTATTGTATTCTGCTTTGGGCAACCACGAGGGTTGCCCCTACGGTGCCATATCGGCGTAAATGGCATCGATGGTATCGGCCAGGTGTCTGTCTTTGTCAGTTACTTTATCGCCGGCGTCGTGGGTTGATAGCTCAAAATCTACCTTGTTGTAGGAATTGGCCCACCAGGGATGATGATCCAGTCGGTCTGCTGCGCCGGCAACTTTTGTCATAAAGGCAAAAGCCGATTTGAAATCCCGGAAAACGAAAGTACGTTTTAATTTGTCATCTTCTTCTTTCCACATGGTCCTGGCAGTTTAGTTTTTGAGTGACTTTTCATTTTTTTGAAACCCGATACTCCACATATTCGTCGGGAGCGTTCGCTTTTACGCATTTTGTGGTTTCAATGAAATATAGATTACGTCCCTTAAAATAACCATTCCCGGTCATCCGAGTTGCGCCGCACGTGCTTTCGCCGATCCCGCGATCATAAGTGAAATTTAATTCCGATATATCAATGCTGATCGTATGCGCAAAGGGTGTTATTTCGATGACCGTAAATTTTGTTTCCGTGTTTTTTTCTACTTTTAATGATACCGCGACGGAGTCGGTTTTCGATTTATTCAAAGTTTTATAACCGTCGTAGGATCCTGTTAAATCGTTGTTTGTCAGTCCGTTGTTAGGGTCTGTCGTTGCTGTTTCTTTATCACTTTTACAAGATATGATCAACAGGAAAACGAAAAGCAGTATAAAGTTTGTTCTGTCCATAACGGATATAAAAATCATTGAGTAAACGAATATACTAGGTAACGGCCTGATTTTAAATTTTTCAGGGAAATAGCCGTTTCGGCGGGGATCAAGTATATTTGCACTTTTAAGCGTAATAACCGTCGGATTATCAGAATCTGACTAAGCAGCAGAGAATCAATAAAAATAATTATGAAAGTAGAACTGGTTCGCGTGAATGATGCATTTCATTTTGAAGGCACAGGATCATCAGAAGTAAAAGTACATACCGACGGATCTCCTGAAATTGGAGGACATAACGCTGGTGTAAGACCAATGGAGCTATTGTTGATGGGATTGGCGAGCTGCAGTGCGATCGACGTGGTGCTTATTCTTAAAAAACAAAAGCAGGATATTACCGATTTTCGTGTTGTGGCCGAAGGTGACCGCGTGCAGGAAGAAGATACCAAGCGCAGTCCGTTCCGTAACATACATCTCGTTTTCAAGTTTACAGGGAATGATCTGGATGAGAAGAAAATCGACCGTGCAATTGCACTTTCAATGGAAAAATATTGCTCTGCTACGGCCCAGCTGGAAGCTTTGGCAACGATAACACACAGTGTTGAAATTGCGTCGGTATAAATAACGGATAAATAATCCGGAGCTTAAAGGCTCCGGACAATACATAAAGGCATGCAGCAATACCACGATTTACTTCGTCATATTCTTGAAAACGGAGTACGGAAAACCGACCGCACAGGAACGGGCACAATCAGCGTGTTTGGTTACCAGATGCGTTTTAATCTGAAAGACGGATTTCCTTTGGTGACAACCAAGAAAGTCCATACCAAGTCCATTATTTATGAACTGTTGTGGTTTTTGAAGGGCGATACCAATATCAAATATCTGAAAGATCACGGTGTTTCCATCTGGGACGAGTGGGCTGACGAGCGCGGTGATCTGGGTCCTGTATATGGAAAACAGTGGAGAAGCTGGGAAGGTGCAAACGGAAAATCTTTTGATCAGTTGAAGGAAATTCTTAACCTGTTGAAAAACAGTCCGGATTCACGCCGGATCATTGTTTCTGCATGGAACCCTTCCGAGCTTTCGCAGATGAAGCTGCAACCCTGTCACGCTTTGTTTCAGTTTTACGTGGCGCCGCCTGATCTGGAAGCGGGTGAAACGAGAGGGAAATTATCCTGTCAGTTATACCAGAGAAGTGCGGACGTATTTTTGGGCGTACCGTTTAACATTGCCAGTTATGCTTTGCTTACGATGATGATCGCGCAGGAATGTGATCTTGATCTCGGTGATTTTGTATGGACGGGCGGGGATACGCATATTTATGTCAATCATCTGGAACAAGTAGAATTACAGCTGAGCCGTGAACTTCGTCCATTGCCTCAAATGGTAATTAATCCGGCAGTGACAAGTGTTTTCGACTTCGAATTTGAGGATTTTAAGCTTGAAAATTATAATCCATGGCCAGGCATCAAAGCCCCGGTAGCTGTATAAAGGATTAGACAAATGAGTATCCAGTATATTTTAGAGATTACCGGAACCTTTGCGTTCGCAATTTCCGGTGCTCTTTCCGTAAAGGATGAACAACATCAGGACTGGTTTGGCGCAAGTTTTACTGCTTTTCTTTGTTCGATCGGCGGTGGTACCATGCGTGATGTTCTGCTGGGAAGTTATCCGTTGGTCTGGATTAGTGATATAACCATTCTTTATGCCATATTGGCAGGGATTATTACCACCTTCATTTTTTACAAATACCTTATCGGTTTGCGTAAAACGTTGTTTCTTTTTGATACCTGTGGTATCGCACTGTTTACGATTGTAGGCACGGAAAAGGCTTTGCACCTGGGCGTAAGACCTGAAATTGCCGCGATCATGGGCGTTTTTACAGCCATCATGGGCGGTGTGGTCCGAGATATGATGAACAACGAAATTCCGATTATCTACCGAAAAGAGGTCTATGCAACGGCTTGTCTGGCAGGTGCATGTTGTTATCTGATTCTGGATAAAGTGGGCGCTGAACGGAATATTTCCTTTATTGTGGCGTCACTTGTGATCATTGTGATCAGGATACTGGCAGTCCGCAATCATTGGAGCGTTCCCAGATTTTTTCGTTGAAATGTTCATATTCAAAAGCAAACGGGGCAGTTCTTTTACAGAACCGCCCCGTTTGCTTTTGAAGGCTATAAATTATTTTTTCTTCTTTTTACCTTTTGCTTTTACATCGATTGCCGGAATTTTTGCCTGCATATCTGTGATGCTTTTTGCGATCTGTGTTTTATAGAAATTAAATGCGCCATCCGGTGCGGCAGTACCCAATGTTATTGCTTTCTGAGCGGCAGGAAGCGCTTCGGTTGTTTTGCCTAGTTTGTCAAGAATCTGTGCTTTGATCCACTGGTTTGACCAGTTCTCTTTCAGTCCGATGGCTTTGTCGGCCAGGGCCAGTGCTTTCGGTAAATCCTGATTTTTAAGCAACAGATATCCGGCTGCACTTTGTAAAGTCTGCACGTCTTCCGGTTTGTCCTGAACCGCTTTGTCGAGCGATGCCAGGGTTAAAGCGTGTGTGGCAACGGAAAGTTTTACCGGCACAGTTACGGCGCCCCACTCAATATTTAAAAGCGTTGTGCTGTCCGATACGTTGGAGAAATTGATTTCAAATGTTTCCTTGAATTCACCCGCCAAAGGTGCTATTTCCACTCTGGCTGCATCATCGGATTCTTTGTAACCTTCGGTTCCGCCTGTCAGATTTTTATTCAGGATAACCACCCATTTTGCTTTATTGGGAATGGAGAACAGGGCATATTTTCCAGCTGCGACAATTTTGTCGCCAAAAGTAAAGTCAGTTGACGCTTCAAGTATCGTTGATTGGTTGGCACCTGTACGCCAAAGTTGTCCTATTGGAGCCAATGGCGTATTTTCTCCAAAAACACTTCTTCCCTTGATACCGGGGCGCGAATATTTAACAGTAAAATCTGTGATTCCCACCGTTTGGACGATGCTCGATCCGGGACTTGCCTGCGGAGTACGCTGGGCAACGGAAGCGGTGGCAACAATAACTGCAAACGAGAAGGATAGGAAATACTTTTTCATTTTAATAATGCTGTTTGTTTATTGATCTGTTAAACTTGTGGTGAAATTAGAATGAAATAATCAGATAGCCTATTAAATGAAAAGAAGCGGTTTACTTTCTTTGCTCGAAGCTTATGTTCCGGCCGATGCGCTGGAAACAGAAATGTATCTTAAAACTAAAAAATTCGTAAATGACAATCCCGATTGCTTTGAAAGAACATTGCAAATTGGTCATGTGACAGCTTCGGGCTGGGTCGTTTCTGAGGACAGAAGCCAGGTTTTGCTGATGCATCACCGGAAACTTGATCGCTGGTTTCAGCCGGGCGGGCATTGTGACGGCGATGCTGACGTTATCCATGTAGCCTCCAAAGAAGTGGAGGAAGAAACTGGTGTCAGGAATTTTAAGCTGGCTCAGGACGGGATTTTTGATGTGGACGTACATTTGATACCGGCCAACAGCAAAGATCCGGCTCATTACCACTACGATATCCGTTTGTTGTTTGAAGCCAATCCCGAAGACGAGCTGGTTATTAACATCGAATCAAAAGACGTGCGCTGGATACCGATGCAAGAAGTGAAACTTCACAACGATTCGGAATCACTGATGCGGATGGTGCGGAAAATGGTTTAGGTTTTATTTCAGGGCTGTTTCAACACTCCCCCGGATTCTTATTGTATTTACCTTATCGATATTTTCTTTTGTTTTGGTAAGAATATGTAAAATGGTCAGGTTGGGGAGTTGTTCCTTTAAATTTTCGAATTCAGTCCCTTTGGTGATTATGGTTTTAAAAATGTACGAAGAATCGATGACGAAAGTGGAGATGTCTTTCTTTAATTCATTGTCTACCATGTAGATAACCTGACTTGTTGGGTCGATTCCATTGTTTTGGGCTATATCCTGCGCTGTCAAAAATTTATTCTCGGAGGGATTCTTTGTGATGATAAACATGGCACCGCTTGTATTCGGAATAGAGTCGATCTTATACGAAATGTAAATATCTTTAATTTTATCAGGTCCCATGATCGGCATTCCGGGCAACCTTTTAGAATCCAGAAAATACGCAGGCTTTTTTTTCGGAGACTGTGGCTGTACGATTTGACCGCTTGCATAAAATGCAGCGAAAAACAGAACAAGCAAAAGTAGCTTTCTCATCATTCGGGATAAGATTTCGTTAATGACCTGTGTAAACTAGCGTTTTATAAATTTAAGTGTCTTGGAGCGGTTAAGCAAATCGATCTTAATCAAATACAATCCCGTGCTTAATGTAGTAGTGGGAAGAGCCAGTATATTACTCAGTGTGACTTGTTTTTTCCATAACAATGCTCCGCTTTGCGCTATCAAACTGATGGTTGATTTCTTTCCAGTTAAAGTCGATGGGAAGGTTAAGGTCAAATCATCCTGTACAGGATTGGGCGAAAGTACGATCGCGTCCAGAATATCCGGTTCGGTACCCAGGATCAGGAAATTGTTTTTGATAATTTCTTCTGCCAGTGTGATGCTTGGCACACCGTAGCCAAGTTTGTTATCAGGATTGGATGCCTGGTGACCCGATTTTTTTAACGCGAGAATAATTTGCTGCGCGGTCAGATTAGGATATGCCTGCCACAAAATCGTCGATAACCCTGCAATGAGCGGGGCGGAATAGGAGGTGCCATTTCCGGTTGTTACCGTGCCTGTTCCAACACTGCTTCCCAAAACGGTTCCTGACCCGACCGCCGAGATATCCGGTTTGATTTGTCCGATGGCATTAGGCCCCACAGAGCTGAAAGCCGCATAACTTTTATCCAGTGTTGTCGCACCGACACTGAGTACCGAGTCGACGTCGGCCGGCGCAGTGATGTAACGCCAGGCCTTATTTCCCTCGTTTCCGGCCGAATTGACAACCAGAATACCCTTGCGTGTGGCAAATCTTGCAGCACGGGAAATGATGGTCGTTTTACCATCCAGGTCTTCATAGGTATAATTGTATTCCGCGGTATCAAATTCATCATCAAAAGTATTGTAACCCAGCGAAGAATTGATCACGTCAACACCGGCACTGTCTGCACGCTCGGCTGCCAGTAACCAGGTTACTTCTTCATACGGCGTTTCCATCAACACATTTTCAGTGCGGTACAACGCAAAATTGGCTTTGTACGCCGCGCCGATCATCGTACCCGGCTGATTTGCAGCAATGGTTGAAAGTACGTGGAGACCGTGGGAATCATCGTCGTACACATTACTGTTACGACTTATAAAATCGTGGGTATCTACGATCCGTTTTTCGTCAAAAAGTGGTTTCAGAAATTGCAGCTCATTGGCACGGCTAAACCCGGCATCAAGTACCGCAATCAGCATATTTTCGCCGTGAAAACCTTTCTTATGCAGCACATCCGTACCCATTAAGGTAAGTTGTTCCTTCATGAGGCCATAGTCAAGGTCCTCTTCTGTGGACGCAGTGGTTTCGGTGTTGGCAGTCCGGGCAAGTCCGGAGGAAGGTTTGGATATATTGGCAAGCGCATGATTTTGCTCAATTCCTTTGTAAAAAGACAAAGCTTTTATACTCGCCAGCTGCGCTGCGGAAGCTTCTACGAGCGTGCCGTTGAACCAGCGGGAAGAATAAATAACCGCGGCTCCGGTTTGTTTCACCGCCGTCACATAGGCAGGATTGACCGGGAAGTCGTTTTCGGTGATGGCAATATTTTGTTTGCTTCTTCTTGCTATCGCTTTGGCCGAAAGATATTCAGCCGGTTTGCCAACAGAATAAGGCGAACCGGCTTTGTCTTTAAAAAGTATAAGATATCGGGGATTGGTCTGCGCCTGACAGAAATTGGAGAAAAAACCGAACGATAGAAGTGTGAAAAGTAAAAATCTTAATTTCATTTTTTCATAGCTTTAATTGGAACCGCTTCTATCAATATTACTCATGATTGATAAGAAGTGTTGCCAATTTAAGCAATACTTTCCACCGGAGCATTTTTTCCTCCCAAATTTGAGCAATCGAGCAGGTCCTGAATGCTTTTGTACGGCACAGGCGTTTTCAGATAACCGTAATTATCGGCAAGCGCAAGGGTTTTATTATTGTCGCCCATGGAGATATCGATGTCATTCATGCCAAACTGGCAAGGGTGTTCATAACCCGCCGCGTTCGTGATTTCGATGATTTCCTTGGCCAGTGTTTTCATATAATTGTGAAAACGTTCGCTTTTAAGTGCCGGGTCAATACCGGATTCAAGCCATTTATTGTTTGTAGCAATACCGGTAGGGCAACGGTTGGTATGGCAGGTTTGTGCCTGAATGCAGCCAATGGACAACATCGCCTCTCTGGCCACATTGATCACATCGGCGCCCATGCAAAAAGCCATAACGGCCTGTGCCGGGAGTCCCAGTTTGCCGGATGCGATAAAGGTAATTTTGTCAGTAAGATTTCTTTTCTGGAATATTTTGTAAACCGTGCTGAATCCGTAAACCCAGGGAAGGGCTACGTGGTCGGCAAAAGACGGGGGAGCAGCTCCTGTTCCGCCTTCACCGCCATCGATGGTTATGAAATCCGGACCTTTGCCTGTTTCTACCATCAGGTCAGCAAGTTGTTCCCACATATCCGTTTTTCCAATGGCGGCCTTAATACCAATAGGAAGTCCGGTTGCTTCGGCCATCTGTTCGATAAAATCGACCATTCCTTTCACATCCGAAAAGGCACTGTGATAAGCGGGCGATACCACATCTTTCCCCATCGGAACCTGCCGGATCTCGGCAATTTCGGCTGTAATCTTGCTGCCGGGTAACACACCACCTTTTCCAGGTTTTGCACCCTGCGATAATTTCAGTTCGATCATCCGGACGAAAGGATTATTCTGCGTCATTTTGACCAGCTTTTCCATTACGAAATTTCCTTCGTCGTCCCGCACACCAAAATAGGAAGTACCCATATTAAAAACCACATCGGCGCCAAACCGGTGATAGGGAGACAACCCGCCTTCGCCGGTATTATGGTAATTCCCAAACTGGACAGAACCTTTATTCAGGGATTCGATCGCCCTGGCTGACAACGATCCATAACTCATCGCGCTGATATTAACCACGGAATGTGGTCTGTAAGGGCGGCGGCGTTTGTGATATTCACCAATCACCTTGGCACAGGGAATGGCATAATGATTAGGATCCTTACCGTTGGCTGCGTGATGGGGGTGGTTTAACGGAAGTTTATGCGGCAGCATAGCAGGTTTGATAAAGACAAAACCAGCCTCGTTCATATCCTGGTCAGAGCCAAAACCCTGGTAATTATTTTCTTTTTTGGAAGATGCATAAATCCACGATCGCTGACGACGGTTAAAGGGTAGTTCTTCACGGTTATTCGCCACGATATACTGGCGCAGTTCAGGACCGATTTGCTCGATCATATACCGGAAATGACCCAGGAGCGGGAAGTTATGCTGGATGGTGTGTTTTTTCTGTAAAATATCCCGAAGGGCAAAAATTACAAGGATGACAAGTATGTAGGCCCAGACAGGAATTGCAGACAGGAAATTAATTGCAGTCATCATAAAACGAAAGAATATTGATGAAGGGTTTGGGGCCTTCTGCTGTTTTTACACGGCAAACCGGCCCCTTAAAGGTCAGGATAGTTGCATTTCTTCCCAGGTAGTAATCGTGGCCAGATCTTTCCAGTAACCTGGATAAGACTTTACAACCACGCCTGGTTCTTCTATAATAATGTCCTGAACCATACCAACCGGGGCAAAAGCAAGTGCCATACGGTGGTCGTCGTAGGTGAAAATAGAGGGAGTTGACGTGGCTTGCCAGTCCGCCTTCCGCACTACTTCATATTTTTGATCCTTTTCAATTTCATTCAGTTCTGCACCAAGCTTTTTAAGTTCTTCCTGAAGGGCGAAAACACGGTCAGTTTCCTTAATTTTTAAGCTTTCGATACCCGTAAGTGTGAGGTGGATATTTTTCACTGCGCAGCATACCGCAACAGTCTGCGCAAGATCCGGGCAATTGGTGAAATCCCAGGCGATCGCACTCGCTGCCGGTATTTTTTTCAAAAGTACGCCACGGTCGGTATAGGTGCTGGCTACGCCAAGCTGGGCCATGATATCCACGATGGCGCTGTCGCCCTGCAGTGAGTTTTGTTTGAGTCCAAGCAATTCCACTTCTGCATCTTCTGCCAGGGCTACAATGCTGTACCAGTAGCTTGCACCCGACCAGTCTGATTCGATTGCGTAAGGCTGAGCCTGGTAACTGCCTGGTGCCACCGTCAGGATATTTGCTTCCCAATCGGCTGTATACTGGATACCGAAATGTTCCATTTGTTTCAATGTCATTTCGATGTAAGGACGCGATCCCACTTCACCTTCCAGCCTTATCGTGATTCCTTCCGGCAGGGCAGGAGCAATCAGAAGCAAAGCAGAAATATACTGGCTGCTCACGTCTCCACGGATATTCAATTCGTTCTTACCTGAATAGGTAAACCCGTTCAGCTGCATGGGCGGGTAACCCGCCACATTTTTGTACTCAATATCCGCACCCAGAATACGAAGTGCATCCACAAGAATCCCGATCGGGCGTTCGCACATACGAGGCGTTCCCGTCATCAGTTTATGCTGATTGGTTACTGTAAAATAAGCCGTCAGAAAACGCATGGTTGTTCCTGCATCAATCACATCCGCAACAGCGTCTTCGGATTGCAGCAATCTTAACATGGTTTGGGAATCACGTGCTTCGGATATATTGGAAAGCTCGCTTTTAAAACCTGTCAGCGCATTGATGATAAGGGCACGGTTGCATTCGCTTTTTGACGCTGCCAATTTTATCTCGGCACGGATTGCTTGTTGGGGTGGATGTACAAGAATGGATTTCACGGTATTATTTATTTCAGATTTCAGAATTTGAGCTGTAAATCAGCGTTAGGCAGCTGGATGACAGCCTTAAATTTTAATAAGTTTCTAATACTTTCAACTTATTTTTCCCATTTATTTTCAGTGTTGAAAAAGTCAGTTTATAACAGATTAAACCTGTTACCATAAACGCTCCGCCCACTACAAGTGAGGATGCGTCCGTTGTATATCGTTTATTATCAACACCTTTGTTGAAAAAATCAGCGCCAATATAGATAAGTCCGGCCAGTGGAAGTAAAGGTGCGGCCTGAGAAATGAAAGGAATGCGTCTGCTGGTCTTGATCAGCTTAATTTCTTTCAAAGGGATCTCCTGATAGGTCATTTGCCCCAAAGCTTCATTGATCACGGCGATACTGAAAGAAGAATCGGAGACACTGGCGATGGTTTCGTTGAAACGGATGCTCTCATTTTTCATCCGGAATTTGATGTTATCGCCCGGAAAATAGCGGTAGCGGTGAAAGCCTCCAAGGTTCGGAGAAGCGTCCAGAATCAGGTATTTCTGGCCCGGAGCCCCAATTACGCGATTATCGTTGCCTTGTTTAAGAAACAGTTCTTCGCTGGAAAGCGCTTTTCTGGGGTCGTAATTGTCCTGTGCCCACGCAGGGACATTTCCCAGAATAAATAGAAGTAGTAATGTCAGAACTGGTCTCATAAAGCAAATAGAAAGGTCCAAAGATAGGGAATCATTCTTTAAACGGGTAAAACGATTGCATTGTTGTTCCGTTTTCCTGACCGGAATCAGGCTTCTTCTGTTATTTCTTCATGTGGCGGCACCTTCACAGAAACACCTCCGGAAACCAGCATTTTCATGACGTCGGTGGAGGTGGCTTCCAGAATGGTCACATTTTCGGTGGGGACAATAAATAATTCACCGGAAAGCGCATAGGATAAAGGCATGTAAACGGCCACGTGGTCGTGAATGTGCAGGTGACTCAGGTCAGTCTGGGTTATGAACCCGATTTTTTTGATCCCCGTTTCTTTGTACATGGTCACCAGAACGGGTTGATTAAATTTCTTTTTATCCCCGACAAACGCAAGCACGAGGTCTTTTATCGAGTAATAGATCAGGCTCACGAGCGGGATCCGCCGCATGATGCTTTCCGTAAACTTAAAAAATGATTGAGGGATAATCGTTGAAAATACAAACCCCAGCATGATGATTCCCGACAGAATAATCAGGACGCCCAGACCGGGAAGATAAACGGTCTGATTGTTGGATATAGGGATATTGATCGGGATAATGTTGTCCAGAAACTCCACGCCGGTCCAGATAATGATCACTGTAACATATAGCGGAGCAACCAAAACCAAGCCCCGGATAAAGTAGCTTAGTATGCGCTTCAGGAAAGTATTTTTTATTTCCATTAAAAATTTATTCAAACAGGCCTTTTTATTTTCTCGAAAATCAAATCTCCCCAATACCTACTGAAACTACGGTTTTTGACGCTTTAAAGTTCAAATTTGTGGTACGATATCCGGGATTTTTACAGTCATTTCATTCATAAAATTCTGATCCTGCTCAGGAAGTATTGTAACCTGCCTCCTGAATGCAGATATTTGCACCCTCAAATGCTGCAAAGGTTCGATATTTATAAGGCATTCAGAAATTTTAAGCAATTCATTTAGTAAACGTATATGTACCAGGCTGATTATTTAAAGCATTTCACTGAGGAGGTATTTCTGGCGATAGGTTGCCCGGCCGAAGAGGCAGTTTTGGCATCGAATGTATTGGTTAGTGCTGATTTAAGGGGAGTGGATTCGCATGGTATCGCCCGTTTGGCGGGTTATGTGCGCTTGTATGACAATGGCAGGTTAAATCCGGCACCGGAGGTCAAAGTAGTTTATGAAACACCAAGTACGGCTGTTGTGGACGGTGACCGAGGACTGGGGTTGGTGGTAGCGCCCAAAGCGATGGAAATTGCGATGGAGAAGGCTGATAAAGTCGGATCGGGCTGGATATCTGTGCGGAACTCAAACCACTTCGGGATCGCCGGTTATCATGCAATGCTGGCTTTGGAAAAAGATATGATCGGCTGGACCATGACCAATGCGGCTCCGCTGGTTGCTCCCACGTTTTCCCTGGATAAACTTTTGGGAACCAATCCGGTTGCGGTAGCAGTCCCTGCCTTTGAAGAACCCGCTTTTGTCGCTGATTTTGCATCAACGGCAGTGGCTTACGGCAAATTTGAAATTTTACAAAGAAAAGGTCTGCCGGCTCCTTTAGGATGGGCGCAGGATGCTGACGGAAATCCTACGACGGACTCTAACGCGGTAAAAAGCGGCGGCGGCCTTCTGCCACTCGGCTCGGACCGTGAGCACGGAAGTCATAAGGGATATGGATTAGGTGCGATTGTGGACATTTTTTCCGGTGTACTTTCCGGTGCTAATTTCGGTCCCTGGGTGCCGCCTTTTGCTACGGCAGGGTTTATGTCGGCCAATGAGGGCGTCGGATTAGGTACCGGTCACTTTTTGGGAGCCATGCGTGTAGACGGGTTCCGTCCGGCGGATGATTTTAAAAAGGATATGGACAAATGGATCCGTGCCTTCCGTGGAGCGCGGGCGGTTGAGGGCAAGCAGGTGATTATCCCCGGAGACCCTGAACGCGAAACGGAAGCGCAACGCAGCGTGGAAGGTATCGAACTTTTAGAACCGGTTGTTTTGTCATTGGACACACTGGCCAAAAGATTTGGAATACCATTTGAAATCAATTTATAAAAATAAAAAACACAGCCTGGGCGGCTCCGCCGAAAGCTGATAACTATAACAATATGTCTCGTAATTTTAAAGTAGGATTGTTTTTAGTCATTGCAATTCTTACCACCACATTTACCTTTTATTTCTGGCAGATATTCAAAACACCGAATTTGCAGGTAGATAGGAAAGAAAGTTTTGCCCTGCTGATTCCGGAAGGCGCAACTTATCAGGCCGTTCTTGATTCACTTGACAAACACGAGGTTATCAACGACAATATCTCTTTCAGGTTTTTGGCCAAATTGCTGAAATATACTGAAAATGTAAAACCGGGGCGTTATGTGATCAAACCGGAAACAGGCAATTACAAAGCGATTAAAAAGCTGCTTTCAGGGGCACAGGATCCTGTAAAACTTACTTTTAACAACATCCGTTTAAAAGAGGATTTGATCAAAAGGATCGGGAGCCGCTTTGAATTTGGCGAGACGAAATTTCGCGAGGCGTTAAACAGCCAGGAAGTATGTAAGAAATACGGACTGGACACGCTGACGATCGTATCCATGTTTTTACCGAATACCTATGATATTTTCTGGACAACAGGGACGGAAAAATTCCTGGACCGTATGCACAGTGAATACAAAAAATATTGGAGCAACGAGAAGGTTGCAAATGCAAAAGCCATTGGTTTAACACCGATACAGGTTTCCATTCTGGCTTCGATCGTGGAAGAGGAGCAGGCTCAGAAAGTGGATGAAAGACCGAAAGTAGCCGGAATGTATATCAACCGTCTGAACGCGCTGATGCCTTTACAGGCCGATCCAACAATCAAATTTGCCTTGCAGGATTTTGCCATCAAAAGGATTTTAAACGATCAGCTGAGGGTAAAATCACCTTACAATACCTATGTGAATACGGGATTGCCTCCGGGGCCAATCCGCGTAGCCGACTTTAATTCGCTGGATGCGGTGCTGAATTACGATAAACATGATTATTTGTACATGTGTGCCAAAGCCGATTTTTCGGGTTATCATGCTTTTGCAAAAACATATCCTGATCATTTGAACAATGCTCGCATGTATCAGGCAGAATTGAACAAGCGCAAAATCATGAAGTAATTTTCGGGTTTGGCTTCCACTAATTAATTGAAAATGTTTACCTACGAAGTTAAGGGGATAAGAGTGCGGTATGCGGACACGGACCAGATGGGTTACGTGTATTATGGAAATTACGCAAGGTATTATGAAATCGGCCGTGTAGAGGCGTTGCGCAGTGTCGGATTTAGTTATAAGGAAATGGAAGAGGCGGGCGTAATGATGCCCGTCTACGAAAACCGCTCACGGTATATGAAACCTGCTCGTTACGATGACGAACTGACCATAAAGGTTATTTTGCAGCGTATGCCGGGCACACGGGTAGTTTTTGAATATGAGATCAGAAATCAGGATAATGTTCTTTTGAATGTAGGAGAAACGACTTTGGTGTTTCAGAGGCGGGATACGGCAAAACTTTGTGTGGCGCCTGAAAGGCTTTTGGAAAAATTGAATCCATATTTTCAGACATCGTAATTTAAAAGAAGTACTATGCTTGAAAAAATCTTACAAAACCGTCAGGTGAAACTGTTGGTAGAATGGTTGCGCACGACCATGCTTTTTCGGGAGTCGGTTTCCTTGTATGATATTCTGGCCAATATCCGTAAGAACAACCACCGCTACGATATCGATCAGCGGGCTTCTGCCGTGGCATACAGTCTTACACTTGCCTGTTTTCCTGCCATTATCTTCCTTTTTACGCTGGTTCCGTACATTCCCATCGACAACCTTGACGACCAGATTATGGGTATCCTGCGCGAGCTGATGCCACGCGGGATTTATCAGGATGCCAAAAATACCATCGCTGATATCATTAGCCGGCCACGAAACAGTGTTCTTTCGTTCGGTTTTATTTTTGCCCTGGTTGCTTCCACCAACGGGATGTTGTCGCTGATGCGGTCCTTTGATATGGTTTATGAAGATGAGGAAACCAGAGGTTTTCTTCAGAAAAGAGGGGTCGCCACATTACTGACGATCGTATTGGTGGTTGTGATGTTTTTACTGATCGTACTGCTGATTGTGGGGGATGCCGTCAAAGGCATTGTAAGCGAATGGCATATTGTCAACGACAACTGGATCGTATCTTCATTGAGCATTACCCGTTATCTGGTCAGTTTTGGAGCGCTGATGCTGGCCATTTCCATCATTTACAGGTTCGCTCCGTCAAAAGGAAGCCGGTATGCCTTTGTCAATACGGGTTCCATTATTTCTTCGGTTTTGATTTTGTTATCTACCTACGGCTTCTCATTTTATTTATCAAGGTTTACTTCCTACAACAAACTGTACGGTTCCATTGGCACGATGATCGCCCTGATGATCTGGTTTTATCTGCTGGCTTTATTGCTGATTTTTGGTTTTGAGGTTAACGCGGGCATCGCCTCCGCACGCAAGAAAGTGGCTCCGAAGAACTCCTGAATTACCGAAAACTAAGTACCCGTCAATATACTTTTTAATCTCTTTTAATTTAGTGACTTTTGGCAAACTAGTTCGTATAAAGTCATAGAAATGAGGTTGAAGTTGTACAAAAGGGTATTAAATGAGAGAGACTGAAAAACCTTTGGTGACTGTGGTTCTAACTGCCTTTAACCATGAAAAATATGTGGGCGAGACGTTGAATTCAATTTTTGCGCAGACATATCCCAATATTCAGGTTATCGTAATTGATAATGCAAGCACGGATAACACACTGTCGATAATCGAGAAGTCGGACTGGAATGCTTCACAATTCTGTCTGATTAAAAATCTGTCCAATCTGGGTTTGTGCAGGGCATTTAACCAGGGACTGGCATTGGCGGAAGGTAAATATATTATTGACCTGGCCGGTGATGACATTATGCTGCCGGATCGGATAAAGTTTCAGGTTGAAGCTTTTGAAAATCTGGATGAGGAATACGGGGTCGTTTTTACAAATGCCCGGTATATGGAAGCGGGCGGACGTCTTGCGAATTACCATTACCCTGTCAATAATGAGGATAAGGCTGATAAAGTGATCCCTTCCGGTGATGTTTATAAAAGTGTCCTGGAAAACTATTTTATCTGCACGCCAACCATGATGATGCGCACGAAAATGCTCACGGAAATGGGCGGTTATGACGAATCATTGTTTTTTGAGGATTTCGATTTTTGGGTACGCTCTTCGGTGCATTACAAATATTTTTATCTGGACAAGGTGCTGACATGGAAAAGGAACGTACCGGATTCGTTAAGCAAACAGATTTACAAAAAGGGCAACCGGTTGCTTGAAACCTGCTATATCGTGTGCAACAAGGCTTACGATCTTAACCGGGACCAGGAGGAATTTGATCTGTTGGCGGCCAGAATTCGTACATTTATCAGAAAATGTTTTTACGCTCAGGAATTTGAGCTTGCAGTTCGTTTTAGGCGGTTACTTAACTACATCGAAAATCCTGGTTTGGGTACAGAAATGATCGTGGTGATGTGCCGTTTGCATTTACCGATAAATGGTTTGTACAGGTTTTATCTTAATAATTTGCAAAAAAAGAGTTCCGTGCAGGAAGGATTTAGCCTTTTGAATTGTTAGTTCAGTAAATAGTACAATCTATGCCAGCTGAATTAATTCGAATATATCCTGAAAATCCTGATGAAAGACGAATCCGTCAGGTCGTTGATTGCCTTCGTGACGGAGGTCTGGTGATTTATCCAACCGATACGGTTTACGGGTTAGGTTGTGATATTTTTAATAGCAGGGCCGTGGAAAAAATAGCACGGATTAAAGGGATCAAACCGCAGAAAAACGATTTTTCGTTTATCTGTTATGACCTCAGCCACATTGCAGACTTTGCCCGGGTGGGAAATTCTGCTTTCAAGCTGATGAAAAAAGTGCTGCCGGGACCTTACACCTTCATTCTGGATGCCAATAATCAGGTTCCTAAGTTGCTGAATACCAATAAAAAAACAGTGGGTATTCGTGTTCCTGACAATCTTATCCCAAGGTTAATCGTTAAGGAACTTGGAAATCCGATTGTGACAACCTCCATAAAAGATGATGACGAGATCATAGAATATTCCACAGATCCTGAATTGATTTACGAGAAGTTCCAGCACCAGGTTGATATCGTGGTGGATGGTGGCTACGGAGGCAACGTAGGATCGACAATTGTACTCGCAGTTAACGACGAATTTGAAATTATCAGGGAAGGGCTAGGCGATACCAGTCTGTTTTTGTGATATTAATTGTAACTATTTTAGTTATGATTGCATTAAAAAGATTCCGTTAAATAATTATTATCATTTTTTTGATAATATCATCCGCCTTTCTCATATTTGATAGTGTCAGAATTTAATAATATTATTCAACCTGAAAAAGCAGTACGGTTTGAATTACAGTATCTTCCTTGTCTGGAATATTTTGCTTGCATTTTAAGTAACGATTTGATTTGGATAGATATAGAGGAAAAGTACGTGAAGCAGACCTATCGGAATCGTTGCAGTGTTTTAACGACCAATAAAGTTGACACTTTAACCGTTCCGGTTCAGGGATATAGCCAGAATACCCCAACAAAAGATATAAAAATCGATCATAGTCAGCATTGGATAAGGCGTCACTGGGGATGTTTTAAATCGGCTTATGGAAAGTCGCCCTATTACGAGTTTTATGCGGACGAACTTCAGGCGGTTTATTTGAAAAAACCTGAATTTCTTGTCGACCTAAATTATGAATTATTGACAATTTGTCTTAGATTGTTGGGCATAAGGAAGGATATCCGGTACAATTTGTCAGTGCCTCAGGAAGAGAATAAAGGCATAATTGATGCGTTATCTTCCATAAATGATAAAAAGAATAAGAATTTAAATAAATATTATCAGCCAATTGCGTACTATCAGACTTTCGGGAATGATTTTGTAAGTAATCTAAGTATTGTCGATTTATTATTTAATATGGGGTCCGAAGCGAGGAGTATTTTGCTAAGATCTTGTAAGCAACAATAAATCTGCTATTTTGAACAAAGATGTATCAAGTAGCGTTTAGAATATTAAGACACATTTTTATTGCTACACATGGAAGCAAAATTTTCAAATAGAGTAAAAGAAGTAATCTCTCTGAGTCGGGAAGAAGCTTTGCGACTTGGCCACGATTATATCGGTGCCGAACATCTGTTACTTGGAATGATTCGTGAGGGTGATGGTGTTGCTATTGGTTTACTGAAAAAGCTGGGCGTATCCCTTGATGATGTTCGACAGACGATCGAACAGGCTACAAAGGGTGCGGCAACTAATAATGTTAAAAATCTGCAGAATATCCCTCTTACCAGGCAGTCTGAAAAGGTGTTGAAAATTACATATCTCGAGGCGAAGATTTTCAAGAGCCCCCTGATAGGAACTGAACATTTGCTCTTGTCTATTTTACGTGACGAGGACAATGTTGGCACACAGATCCTGCATAAATTTAATGTTAACTACGAAGTCATTAAGGAGATGTTAGAATATCAATCATCAGGAACAAAACCCCATATGGGTCCGGAAACCGAAGACGGAGACGATGAAGCGAGAGGAGGCATGTTCGGCGGTGGAGGCGGAGGCGCAGCTTCCGGAAAAGAATCAAAGGGTGCGGAGAAATCCCGCACGCCTGTACTGGATAACTTCGGACGCGATCTGACGAAAATGGCTGAGGTTGGAAAACTTGATCCGATTGTTGGACGTGAAAAAGAAATTGAACGTGTAGCTCAAATACTTAGCCGTCGTAAAAAGAATAACCCGATCCTTATCGGCGAGCCTGGTGTTGGTAAAACGGCCATCGCAGAAGGTTTGGCTTTAAGAATTGTTCAGAAAAAAGTGTCACGTGTTCTTTTTGGTAAAAGAGTCGTAACACTGGATCTTGCTTCGCTTGTTGCGGGAACAAAATACCGCGGTCAGTTTGAAGAGAGAATGAAAGCGGTGATGAATGAATTGGAAAAATCTCCGGATGTGATCCTTTTCATCGATGAGCTTCATACGATCGTAGGTGCCGGTGGTGCTTCCGGTTCTCTGGATGCTTCAAACATGTTCAAACCGGCCTTGTCACGTGGAGAAATTCAGTGTATCGGTGCGACGACATTGGATGAATATCGCCAGTATATCGAGAAAGATGGTGCACTTGCCCGTCGTTTCCAGATGGTAATGGTTGACGCCACTTCAATCGAAGAAACAATTCAGATCCTTGAAAATATCAAGGACAAATATGAAGATCACCACCATGTAAGTTACACACCTGAATCGATCAGCACGGCTGTGAAATTGTCAGAACGTTACATTACAGACCGTTTCCTTCCGGATAAAGCGATTGACGTGTTGGATGAGGTTGGTGCAAGAGTTCATATCAGTAACATCACTGTCCCTGAGGATATCCTTCATTTGGAAGAACAAATTGAGAATATCAAACAGGAAAAAAACAGAGTTGTTAAAAGTCAGAAATACGAAGAAGCAGCTCAGTTACGCGATCGTGAAAAGAAATTGATCGATCAGCTTGACCGTGCGAAACTTGCTTGGGAAGAAGAAACCAAGCAAAAAAGATATACTGTTACTGAGCATAACGTTGCGGAAGTTGTAGCGATGATGACCGGAATTCCTGTGACAAACGTGTCCATGGACGAAGGAAAGAAATTGCTTAACATGGCAGATGAGCTTAAAGCGAAAGTAATTGGTCAGAACCCGCCGATTGAAAAATTGGTAAAAGCGATTCAGCGTACACGTGTAGGTTTGAAAGATCCTAAGAAACCAATCGGTTCTTTCATCTTCCTTGGACCAACAGGTGTAGGTAAAACTGAATTAGCGAAAGTTCTAGCCACTTATTTGTTCGATAAAGACGATGCTCTGGTGCGTATCGATATGAGCGAGTACATGGAGAAATTCAGCGTATCTCGTTTGGTTGGAGCACCTCCGGGTTATGTTGGTTACGAAGAAGGCGGTCAGTTAACTGAAAAAATTCGTCGTAAACCGTACAGCGTTGTTTTGCTGGATGAAATCGAAAAAGCGCATCCGGATGTTTTCAACATCCTGCTTCAGGTGCTTGACGATGGTATTCTGACAGACGGGTTAGGTCGCCGTGTTGATTTCCGTAATACGATCATCATCATGACTTCCAACATCGGTGCCCGTGACCTGAAAGACTTTGGAACTGGAATCGGTTTCTCTACAAAAGCGAAATCTGATAACCAGGATGAAATTATGAAAGGCACTATTCAGAGCGCACTTCGTAAGGCATTCTCTCCGGAGTTCCTTAACCGTCTGGATGACGTGATCGTGTTCAACTCGCTTCAACGCGAAGATTTGCACCGTATCATCGATATCTCACTTGGTAAACTGTTCAGCCGCGTGAAAGGTCTGGGTTATGAAATCGAGCTTACAACTGAAGCAAAAGATTTCTTATCTGAAAAAGGATATGATCCGCAATATGGAGCCCGCCCATTAAACAGAGCGATTCAGAAATACCTTGAAGATCCGGTTGCAGAGGAAATTCTAAAAGGAGATTTAAGAGAAGGTGATGTTTTGGTAGCGACGCATGTTGAAAACAGCGAAGAACTGACCATTACGGTTAGAAAAAAAGAAGAAGAAGTAGCAAATTGATTTAAGATCAGTTAGCAATGGATATAGTTAAAGAGGCAGGTCTTTTGATTCTGCCTCTTTACTTTTTTAGTCTCTGTAAATAAGGTGGTTACCTCGGGTGGCCAATCATGTTCGAAGAGGTCAAGTAACCAGCTTATTATATTTAATGATTATCACCACCGTTTAAAAACTTTCTTATTAATTTTAGTGGTAAATTGATAAGAATTATATGATTAAAATATTATTAATTTGCATATCCTCCAGATAAATTATGAACGTTGATTTAAAACTTAAACAAGACAAAGAATACCAACCATTATGGCTGTCAATTTACTGGAGTTAACAAAGGGATATATTACAAAAGAAGTCGGTTACATCATTTCTGCTTTAACCGAAGAGAGTACAGGAGACGTCCAGACCGCTTTATTAGGAACCCTTCCGGGGCTTATTGGAGCGATCATGAATAAAGCTTCCACTTCTGGCGGCGTTCATGAGCTGATTGGTCTGATGAATCTCAACAATGAAGATTACGTTTTAAAGGATCTTGCCGGCGTTTTGTCAGATCCTGTCAAATCGAAAGATTTGATCACCATGGGGCTGTCATTGCTTCCGATGTTGCTGGACACGGACCTTAAGATTGTGACCGACTCTATTTCAGCTTCAACAGGTCTGAAAAGTTACTCGGTTTCCAACATTCTCAGCATATCTGCCCCGATCGTTTTGAGTGTGGTGGGGAAACAGGTGAAGGAAAAATCAATAGACCCTTTAAAACTCACTACCCTTCTGGTCGCTCAGAAAGAACATATCCTCAAATATTTGCCAAAAGATCTTTCCGCTCTCTGGGATTTCAAAGGGCTCGAAGAGTTGAATAAAAATCTTCAGCGTAACCCTTTAAGCGAACATCATCTGGAAAATAAGCCGGTTTCCGGTAAAAAGAAACTCGGTTATCTTTTGGTGGCTGTCTTGTTTCTGGCGGCGATAATCTGGGGATACAAGAAACTGAACCGAGGAGAAGAAACAGTGGTTGTCGAAGATTTTCCAGTAGAAGCTGAGGGAGCTAAGAAGAGCGGGAAAGGACCTGCGGATAGTAGCCCAGGAAGACTGGTAACGCGGAAGCTTCCAAAAGACATCGAACTGAATATTCCAGAACATGGCACAGAGGCAAAATTGCTCAACTTTATACAGGATTCGAGCCGGACGGTAGATAAGAACGTATGGATCGATTTTGACAGAATTGTTTTTGAGCCGAATATGGCTGAGCTCAATACAGAATCAGAGGAGCAGGTCAACAATATTGCCGAAATCATGCGGGCTTATCCCAATGTCAATATCAAGATCGGAGGTTATACTGACAACACCGGCGATGCGGCTGCAAATCTAAGCTTGTCAAAAAATCGTGCGGATGCTGTGAAAAAAGGTATTGCCAAAAAGAATATAAAGGCCAGTCGTGTTCAGTCGGAAGGTTATGGAATTGACCATCCGATAGAGAGCAATGATACCGAAGAAGGAAGGGCTAAAAACCGCCGGATCGCGATCAATGTGACGAGAAAATAGATGCTGGTTACTAAATGAAAGGCCTGATTTTCGAATCAGGCCTTTTTTTGTACCCCGATTTGCAATATTTAAAGAATCAGAGAATCAATTGGGAAAAAGCGACGGAGAACGTTATGATTTAGATTATATTTAAACTTTGGAAGTTTTAATATTTGTATATGAGAGGAAATTCCCGGTTCGGTATATTTTGCACACTTGTGTTAATATTAATAAGTCCTGTGCTGTCTTTCGGGCAGAAATTATCCGAAGGGCCTCAGGTTCTGACATTCTTTTCAGCGGCGGATGACACGGAGCAACCGTATGGACTGTACCTTCCCAAAAATTATGATGCTTCTAAAAAATACCCACTGGTGATGATGCTACACGGTGCAGGTTCCAACCATAGGCTTGCTTTACGCCGCGTTTTCGGAAAGAGCAATGCAGAAGGCGAGACGGATGTGGAAGCTACGCGCCATTTCCCAAGCTGGGACGATGTTGATTTTATTGTGGCCTCGCCTTATGCACGCGGAACTGCCGGTTACCAGGGAATCCCGGAGCAGGATGTTTACGATGTGCTTGCCGATGTAAAAAGGAGATTTAGTGTTGATGAAGACAGGACATATCTGACCGGCTTGTCGATGGGCGGCGGCGGAACGCTCTGGATCGGGCTCACGCGTCCGGATATCTGGGCTGCGATCGCACCGGTTTGCCCGGCACCACCGGCTGGCACGATTGACCTGGCTGGTAATGCGTCAAATTTGGCTGTTCATTTTTTCCATGGCGATAAAGATCCTGTTGTACCCGTAGAAGGAACCAGAGCATGGGTTTCCAAAATGCAGGATATGGGGGTAGAAGTTACTTATAAGGAATTTGTCGATGTCAAACACGACAGCTGGGTGAATGCCTATGACGAAGAGTTTATTTTCGGTTGGTTTAACCAGGTCAGAAATCAATATCCGAACGCTGTAAAATTTGCCAGCAAGTTTTACAAATACAATAAAGCTTATTGGGTGCAGCTTGATGGGATCAAAAGCGGTTTGCTTGCAGAAATCGATGCAGGTTTCAAAAAGGGTAATAACATTGATGTTAAAACGAAGAATCTTGAAGCCTTTTCGCTTAAATTAAAAGGGCATCCGCGGTTCAGTGCGGGACAAAACTATACTGTTGTTATTGACGGGACCACGTTGTCAGGCAAGGCAGACAGTACGTTTTCTTTCGCAAAAAAAGGCAATGCCTGGACGATTGTTAAACAACAGCCAGCAAATGCCGGACTGAAAGGAAAAGGTTCGGAAGGTCCGGTTTTTGATGCTTTCTCAACCCGTCATATCTATGTTTATGGCACAGCGGATAATCCTTCACAGGAGGAATTGAAAAAGCGTCTTGATATCGCCAATGCAGCGGCTGACTGGTCAGCTTATCGTGGTCCGTTTTTAGGCAGGATTATGTTTTTCCCCCGGATTGTATCAGATAAGGAGGTGCGGGAAAGTGATCATGCAAGCGCAAATCTTATACTTTTTGGAACGAAAGAAACCAATGCCGTAATCAATAAATATGCCGATAAACTGCCAGTTCATTTAAGTACTTCCGCATCCAATTATGGATTGCTTTACGTGTTCCCGGTTGGCGGACACTATGTGACGGTAAGCTCCGGATTACCATGGTGGGCAGGGGCAGAGGATAAAGGTTTCCCCTTTGTGCCGGCTACACACAGAAGTTTACCGGAATTTAAAGATCTTTTATTTTTCAAAGATTCATTTAAGAACATCATAACCGACGGATATTTTACCCAGGATTGGAAATTACCGGAATCGGTGCTGACGCTTATGAACAGTTCAGGCGTTGTAACAATAACAAAGTAGTATTTTTATTTATCTCTTGTCACCAGGTCAAATGGACTTTAACCAGAAAATCTCGCGGAAATCTTTTCTCCGTACCAGTGCAGTGGCACTATCAATCCCTTTGCTTTCACGCATTCCTTCGATGGCGAAAGGAACGTCTAAAATTGGTTTGCAGCTTTATACTTTAAGAGATGACCTAAGCAAAGATCTTGAAGGAACCCTTAAAAAAGTGGCGGCGATCGGATATAAGGAAGTGGAAACATTTGGCTATACCGACGGAAAATTCTTTGGTAAAACTGTTAAGGAATTCAAATCTCTTCTGAACGGCTTGGGGTTAAATCCGGTGAGTGGTCACTATGGTGCCGGCATTGCAGCACCTGACAGAAAAGGAACGTTGTCAAACGACTGGAAACGTGCAGTGGATGATTCCGCTGAACTAGGCCAGAAATACATGATGTGTGCTTACCTGACTCCTGACGAGCGTAAGTCAATCGACGACTATAAAAAGTACGCTGTGCTTTTCAATAAGTCGGGAGAGATCTGTAAGGCGGCAGGAATCCAGTTTGGATACCACAACCACGATTTCGAATTCCAGAAACTTGACAGAGAACTTCCGTACGATATCATCACAAAGAATACAGATGCATCGTTGGTAAAACTTGAACTGGATTTGTACTGGGCTGTTAGGGCCGGTTTAGATCCTGTGGAGCTTTTCAAACAACATCCTGGCCGTTTCCCCTTATGGCATGTTAAAGACATGGAAAAAGGGCCGGATAAAGCGTTTGCGGAGGTAGGGACAGGCGCCATCGATTTCGCGAAAATCTTTGCTGCCAGAAAAACTGCGGGTATGACACATTTCTTCGTTGAGCAGGATGTTTGTAAAAGACCTCCTTTGGAAGCCATTGCAATAAGTTATGGCAATCTGGTGAAGATGAAGGTTTAGTCTTTTGATTTCAGATATCAGGATAAAAAAGAAGACCCGGCCGCATAGCAGCCGGGTCTTTCCACATTATGCAGATAAAAAAATCTTAGTTGGCAAGCTGTAATTTAAGCTCATTCAGACGGCTGCGAAGAGACGCATCGATCTGGCGGTCGTTTACACGAAGCAAATAACCACCGATTAAGCTAGGATCTACTTTCTCTTCCAGTTCTACTGTTTTGCCCGTAGCGCTTGCAACAATATTGTTGAACTGCTTGCGAAGCTCCTCAGTCAACGGAGTCGAAGTAATTACAGTTGCTTTCTGAATACCCTGGTATTCATTGTAAGCCGTTATAAACTCGTCAGCAATCGCATCAAGGATTGACTCACGGTTCTTTTTTGTGATGATCGTAAATATTGAGAAAGAAACCGGATTTACTTTATCCTGGAAAATCGCTTTCAAAATAGCCAGTTTCTTTTCGTGACGTACTACCGGACTTTTCAGTGCCAGTAACAGACCACGATTTTTTTCCGCTGTATCCTTGAACAATTTCATGTCCTCGTATACCGCTTCAATAACATTTTTTTCTTTAGCCAGTTCGATAAGAGATTTAGCGTATCTGGCGGCAACTATACCTACTGACATAGGGAATCAATTAATTTTTTGAATGAAAGAACATCACAGCGTCGCCGAACCTTAGTTCATACGTGCTGAAGAAGCAAGATCTGCAATCAGTTTTTCCTGAGACTCTTTATCTTTCAATTCACGGTGCAATACCTGCTCAGCGATTTCAAGAGATAAAGTAGCTACTTCTTTACGCATTTTAGCGATTGCAGCATGCTGCTCGTTACGGATTGTGTCACGTGCACTGTCAATCATTTTCTGTCCTTCTACAACTGCTCTGTCTTTCGACTCAGCGATCATGCGGTCAGAAGCTTCTTTTGCATCACGAAGGATACGATCGCGTACAGCGTTAGCTTCTGCAATCAGCTTTTCGTTATCAGACTTCAATTTGATCATTTCAGCCTTAGTTCTTTCAGCAAGATCAAGAGCACCCTGAATTTCGTTTTCACGATCTTTTAAGCCTTTAATGATAGGTTTCCATGCAAATTTGGCAAGAATGAAAACAACCATTAAAAATACCACCAGCATCCAGAAAATAAGACCTGGGTTAGGAGTAAGCAATGACATAATATTTAATGTTTTTGAGTTGTAAAATCTTTAAATGCGAAGTGTAAGTTTTGGTAACTAATACTTCCGGACACTCTCTTTTATTAAAAGCCGTGGAAGCCTAATGCTTCCACGGTAAGTTTTTTTGCCAGTCTCCAGGCCTAATGCGAAAGAGATAAAGCATGAGACCGAAATCTCAAATTCGTTACTAAAGCTTGAACGAGATAAGCAGACAGATAACCGCTGCGAACAACGCTACCGCTTCGATAAGAGCAGCAATGATAAGCATTGCAGTTTGGATAGCACCAGCAGCTTCTGGCTGACGAGCGATACCTTCCATTGCAGAACCACCAATTTTACCGATACCAAGACCAGCACCGATAGCAGCAAGACCAGCACCGATAGCAGCACCGAAAACAGCTAGACCTGCACCACCTTGTTCTGTAGCCTGAAGCAAAATTTGAAGCAACATAATTGTGTTTGTTTTAAAATATAATTAATAAAAAAAGAGATTAAAAAAATCAGTGTCCGTGGTCGGCGTGATGATGGTCTTCAATCGCGCTGCCAATGTACATGGACGATAAAAGGGTAAAGATAAATGCCTGGATAAACGCCACCATGATTTCGATGAAGTTAAGGAACAAGGCAAATAGTGATATTACAGGAGCGATGAACATGCTCTGGAATATGAAGATCAATCCGAATAAACTTAAAAGGATGATGTGACCAGCTGTCATGTTTGCAAAAAGACGAACCATTAATGAGAACGGCTTCATGAACACACCCACGATCTCAACAGGGATCATGATAAGCAACAATGGAGCAGGTACACCTGTTGGCTTCACAAGGTGAAGGTAATAGTGTTTGTTGGCATTGATGTGAACAATAATGAAAGTGATCACAGCAAGTGTCATCGTCACCGCGATGTTACCTGTAACGTTGGCTGCACCCGGAAGAAGACCTAAAATGTTATTGACAAGGATAAAGAAGAACAATGTCAGCAAGTAAGGAAGATACTTCTCGTAGTTAGGACCTACGTTAGGTTTAACAACGTCGTCACGAATAAACAGAATAACGATTTCCATTGCAGACTGAAATCCTTTTGGCGCTTTTCCTTTGTTGTTCTGATAAGCCTTACCAATGCTGGTAAAAATCAGGACAAGGATAATGGCGCTAAGCATCATGGAAGCTACGTTTTTCGTAATCGAGAAATCGTAAATTACACGGGCTTCATCAACCGGAACAATTTTCTCAGAATCTCCGTGAACCAGATGATAACCATTGTACTCATGGTGATCATTGTGGAAATTACTTGAAGAGAAAACTTCTATACCACGATCTGCCGAGTATAAAATAACAGGTAGGGGGATCGCTACACCGTGAGAGAACTCCCATTCATGAGAATCCGCAATGTGGTGCATGATCATTTGGCCGATATTGAACTTTTCTTCTGACTCTTCCAGATTATGTTCAATTTCGTGCTCGGCTTTATTAACACTTTCAGCAACCTTATTATGGTCATCATGACCTGATTCCTGGGCCGAAGCCGGAAGGCTAAAAAAGCAAGTTGCCGCAACAAGGGCAGTGGTTATAAACAGTCGTAAAGGCGTATACATAAATGCTTGAAATACTATGCTTTGTCAATCGCGGCGCAAGTTACAATACAAACCATATATTTCAAAGCATGTATAAAATAAATAGAGTGCAAAAAAGTTAAGAACAAATGTAAATGAATCAGTTAGCCCTGAATATAAAAATATTCCAATAAAAATAATACTCAGGATAAGCCGTCCAACGATGGTGGAAAGGTAAAACGTGACAAATTTTTCCCGATTGTTTCTAAGTCCGTATTCCATCAGGCGATGAATAAGAAATGAGAGCATCACAAAGAACGCAAGGATGTACCATATATAAGGATGTATCCAGGCGTCGTAGTGAAATTGCTGGACTAGAAATAATACAATTGCTAAAATTATGGACGCAATAATGCTTCGTAACATGTGGGCTGAAAGTCGTTATTTAATAATATGATAATTGGTATATAAATGGTGACAAAATCACTTTAATTTCGAAATGCTGCGTATTAACATATACAAGGAAGCGGCGATCGAAGTCAGAGAGAGCACCAGTGTCCAGACCGGTTTTTTATTCATTTGCCATTGGTCGAGCCGGTAGCCGCCGTATGTAAAAACCAGGATCGTTCCCAGCATTTGGGTTGCCATGCCCGAAAATCTCAGGAACTTTGAAGGCGTTTTTCCTGAAATTCCTTTCGTGGAATCGGGCCTTGCTGCTCCCTTTTCAGTACCATTTTTGTCGTCTTCCATTGCCGTTTTGTAGAATTTCGAGGTAAAGTTGCTTCAAATTTTGCAAATGGCATTATCTTCGATACGTTATTACCGAAATTACCGTTTTAGTTTTGCCCGGACAAGTTAAAAAATCACCCCAAAAGTCTTTATTTGTGACCCATACACTTACACGTTCTATAAACATCATTACCGTTTGTTTGCTGTTAACAGGTGCGCTTATTGGCTGTTCCCAATATAGCACGAGGCCTGCTGCGGTGAATTTTCATAATATTTCTTCGCACTACAACGCTTATTTCATAGCCGAGCAGGATATGCAGGAGGCCGAATTTGCGATGAAGGCCGCTTATAAGGAAGATTACAACCAGCTGTTGCCGATTTTGCTGCCACTTGATTCTGTTTTGGCATTACCTGTAAAACCGCAATTGCTTGATGCTGTGAAAAAAGCCTCCATCGTGGCTGAAAAACATCAGAACAGTAAATGGGTTGATAATAGTTATGTGATCCTTGGGAAATCGCGTTTGTATCTTGGTCAGTGGGCTGATGGTCTGGAAGCGTTACGTTATGTGTATGCCAACGGAAAAGATGAAAATGATAAAAATAAGGCACTCGTTGTTTTGATGCGGGCTTATGTAAGCCGGAAAGATTATTCGAATGCGCTGGGTGTGGCAGAATACCTCAGCCAGCAACCGTTAACAAAAGACGCCACAAAGGAATTTTACCTCACAAAAGCATATCTGCATCAGCAAAATGGCGAATATCTTACCTCGGTTGCTATTCTTGAAGAAACATTTCCTCTACTGGACAAATCCACTGAAACGGCAAGACTTCATTTTGCAGCTGCGCAAATGTACGATCGCCTCGGTCAGTATGTACTTGCCAACAAACACTATAAAAGTGTAACAAAGAATCGGCCAGATTACGATCTTGGGTTTTATTCTTCGATGAATTCGTTACAAAATCAGGTTATTATTGATCCTAAAACAGACGTTTCTTCCGTAGGTTTTGATAAAATGCTTCGTGATCGCAAAAATAATGACCTGCGCGACCGGGTTTATTTTACGATGGGTTTGCTGGCCGAGCACAGAAAGCAATTGCCCGAAGCTGTTGAATACTTGCAAAAATCGGCGTCGCTGGCTACTGGCGGCAATAACGTTCAAAAGGCGTATACTTATCTTCAGCTGGCGCGTATACACTATGATGCGCTTGAAAAATACGAATTTGCGAAAGCCTATTACGACAGTGCGTTAACGATTCTACCCAAAGATGCGGCGGAATATCGAGTTGTTTCAGACCGCAAAAACGCCCTGGATAATTTTGTAACCCAGCAGACGATTGTCAAAATGGAAGACAGTCTTCAGATTTTGGCGAAAATGAATCCTAAGGCACTGGATGACAAAATTGATGGCATTATTGAGGCTCAGGAGAAGAAAAGAATAGAGGATGAAAAGAAAGCGAAAGAAGCGCTCGCACTGGCGGCAACACAGGGTGGCGTGCAGAATGGACTTCCATCGATGGTAAGCGGAAATGACCGCAGATGGGAGCTTTACGATCCGTCCATGATTAACCAGGGTAAGATTGAATTCCGCAGGATCTGGGGAAACAGGGTTTTGGAGGATGACTGGCGCAGAAGTACCAAACAAAATCGTTCATTAGCGGGAAATAATTTTAGCAGCAAAGCAGATAGTGCAGCGGCTGTCGTTGCGGCCGCCGAAACCGTGCTGACTAAGGAAAGCCCGGTTTGGAAGGAAAGACATGCAAATTTGAAAAAGAACGTTCCGCTGACTGATTCGAGTTTTGCTGTTTCACAAAAGAAAAAGGAGGACGCTTTATATAACCTTGGAAAGATCTATCGGTTTGACCTGAAAGAGCCGGAACGATCGGTGGCTGCCTTTAATCGTGTTTTGAATGAATATCCGCAAACGCAATATAAGGAGGAGATTTTTTACCTGATGTACCTGACGTTGCCGGAAAGCGACAAAGACCGTCTGGTTTGGAAGGATAAGTTGATGTCTGAATTTCCGAACTCAACTTATGCACGCCTGCTCAACCGTACTGCTGATGACGGGACAACCGGCGACAAGGACAGAAATAATCCTGTGAAGGCATATGAGAGTGCTTATAAACTGTATGCCGATGGAAATTTCACCAAAGCGCTTGACGATATTGAATCGAATTTGCCCGCTTACAAGGGCAGTATGCTTGAAGACAAATTTGCGTTGCTTCGGGTATTTTTAGTTGGGAAAACCCGTGGAAGGGAGGCTTATTTGCAAGCGATTAATGAATTTGTTCGTTTATATCCAAACAGTATATATTTACCCCGCCTGAAAGAAATGCAGGAATTGCGGGAAATATCCGTTGGAAAAAGATAATTCATGGAAAGTGTATCTTTGCAGATGTGATTGATCCGTTTTCATACGATTCACCAATAAATACCCCCATTATATGATTGAATTGCAGCCAGGAAAATACCGTCGCAGCATCATCCGCGTCTGGCGGTTTGCTGCTATTGGCCTGGGTCTTATAATATTCTATATTTTTGCCGTAAGCATTAACCTGCTTTGGCTTTTCGGTGGAATGCCGGATTTGAAAACACTTGAAAATCCCAAGAGTGAACTTGCTTCCGAACTGATTTCGGAAGATGGAAAATCGCTAGGTAAATACTTCTTTGAGAATCGTACCCCGATTGAATTTGACCAGATTTCTCCCAATTTAATAGAGGCGCTGCTGGCGACAGAAGATGCCCGTTTTGTAAACCATTCGGGTATTGACCCGCGAAGTCTTGCCCGTGTATTTAAAGGTGTGGTTTCTGGGAATTCAAGTTCCGGGGGAGGTAGTACGCTGACACAACAGGTTGCCAAAAACCTTTTTCAAACGCGTTCTGAAAAATATGGCGGGTTGCTCAGCAAAATCCCGCTGGTACGTACGGTCATTGCCAAAACGAAGGAATGGATACTTTCTGTGGTTCTGGAAAGGAAATATACCAAGAGGGAAATCATGATGATGTACCTGAATACGGTGTCATTCGGTAATAACACCTATGGTATTAAGGTGGCGGCCAAGACTTATTTTGATAAAGATGCCTGGGATCTGACGGTCAGTGAGGCCGCGCTTTTGGTGGGTATGCTGCAAAATCCTACTTTATATAATCCGCTAAGATTCCCGACCAACGCATTAAACCGACGCAATACGGTATTGGCCCAGATGGTGAAGTACAAGTATTTGCCGGAAGAGAAATTTGATAATTTGAAAGAGAAATCGCTGGGAATGAAATTCACGGTCGACGGACATAATACGGGGCTTGCTCCTTATTTCCGGGAGTCGATGCGGGGATATCTTAAAGCCTGGGTGAAGAAGTATAACGAGGAAAATGGTGAAGACCTGGATTTGTACACCAGCGGCCTTCGTATTTATACGACCATCGATTCGCGTATGCAACGTTATCAGGAAGAAGCGCTGAATGAGCACATGAGAACCCAGCAACGACTTTTTGATGCGCACTGGAAAGACAGAAATCCGTGGGCTTATCCCGACGGAAAGGAAGTGCCTGGTTTTATTGAAAAGGCGGTTCGGGCATTGCCTTATTTCAATGTTTTGAAGAAGGAAGTGGGTGAGAAAGAAGCATGGAAAGTAATGAACCGTCCCTACAAAATGAAGGTTTTTTCATATGACGGAGAAAAAGAAATGACGATGAGTCCGATTGACTCACTGCGTTATTACAAGCGGTTTTTACACGCCGGTATGATGTCCATGGATCCTCGTAACGGACAGATAAAAGCCTGGGTAGGTGGGGTTAATTTCAAATACTTCAAATATGATCACGTAAAACAAGGGGCGCGCCAGCCGGGTTCGACCTTCAAACCGTTTGTATACGTTTCAGCACTTGACAAGAATTTCCTTACACCCTGCGACCGTATTATGGATGCTCCGGTACATTTCGGACTGTCTGATGGTGTCCCTGGTGGTTGGACCCCGCATAACTCGGGTAACAAATTCTCTTACCGTCCGCTGTCGTTACGGCAGGCGCTGGGAAAATCTGTCAACTCGGTAAGCGCGAATATCATCAAAATGGTGAAGCCCAATACCGTTGTCGAATATGCGCATAAACTGGGTATCACCAGCGAATTAAATCCAAAACCGTCCTTATGTCTGGGGATCAGCTCAGTCTCTGTTTTTGAGATGGTTAACGCCTACTGTGCATTTGCCAACGGAGGGCACCGCACCGAAGCCATGACAATTTTGCGGATAGAAGACCGTTATGGTAATGTTTTGCAGCAGTTTTATCAAAAGCAAAACCAGGAGTTGAGTGAAAATATGGCATACAGTATGCTGTATCTGATGCGCGGAGCAGTGGAAGATCCAGGTGGAACAGCGAGCCGTCTGAGAACATTCGGGGTGACGGAAGGCAATGAGATTGCTGCCAAAACCGGAACATCTCAAAATTATTCTGATGGTTGGTTTATGGGAATGACCCAACATCTGGTTTCGGGAATCTGGGTAGGAGGAGAGGACATGCAAATCCATTTCCGGACCATGCAGCTTGGGCAGGGCGGCCACGTGGCGATGCCGGCATGGGGATTGTATATGAAAAAAGTTTATGATGATCCAACGTTATTACAATATAGAAAAGGACCTTTTAACAAGCCCGAAAATTTCGCGCTGGATTGTGGTGGCGTGCGCTCTGACAGCGCGGACACCTACATTCCGCCCTCTCGCTCCGATGATGAAGGGGCATTATTTTAAATCAACAACCAAGGAAATTTCTAATTTATGATTGAACTGCAGCCTGGGAAATACCGCCGCAGCATTATACGTGTGTGGTTATTTACCGCAATAGGTCTGGGACTTTTTGTACTTTATATCGTAGCCGTAAGTTATAATTTCTTTTGGCTTTTCGGCGGAATGCCCGATCTGATAACACTTGAAAACCCAAAAAGTGAGCTGGCTTCCGAACTGATTTCTCAGGACGGAAAGTCGTTGGGGAAATATTTCTTTGAAAACCGGACACCGGTAGAGTTTGATCAGATATCAAAGAATGTCACGGATGCACTGGTTGCAACCGAGGATGCACGCTTTACAAATCATTCGGGGATCGACCCGCGGAGCATGCTTCGGGTAGCAAAAGGGATTTTGCTGGTCAGTTCCAGTTCAGGTGGAGGAAGTACACTGACACAGCAGGTTGCCAAAAACCTTTTCGAAACACGTTCGGAAAAATATGAAGGTTTACTGGGTAAAATACCTTTTGTCCGCACGGTTATCGCGAAAACGAAAGAATGGATCCTTTCTGTAACATTGGAAAGAAAGTATACCAAGAAAGAAATCATGATGATGTACCTGAACACGGTTTCTTTTGGTAATAATACATTCGGGATCAAAGTTGCTGCGAAAACTTATTTTAACAGGGAGCCGCGGGATCTTGAAGTTAATGAAGCCGCACTGCTGGTAGGTATGCTTCAAAACCCGACTTTGTACAATCCGCTGCGATTTCCTACCAATGCGACCAACCGCAGGAATACGGTTTTGGCGCAGATGGTGAAGTACAATTATCTGCCGGAAGACGAATTTGAAACTTATAAGGAAAAATCGCTGGGTTTGAAATTTACGGTTGACGGTCATAACACCGGCCCTGCACCCTATTTCCGTGAATCGATGCGCGGGTATATGCGGGCATGGGTGAAGCGATACAATGAAGAAAACGGCACAGACCTGGATTTGTACACCAGCGGACTTCGGATCTATACAACGATCGATTCCCGGATGCAGGCTTATCAGGAAGAGGCTATGAATGAGCATATGCGTCAGCAGCAAAAACTTTTCGATGCGCACTGGAAAGGAAGAAATCCATGGGCTGACGAAAATGGAAAGGAAATTCCCGGATTTATTGAAAAAGCCGTTCGCTCCTTGCCTTACTTTAATGTTTTGAAAAGAGAAGTTGGCGAAGAAGAGGCCTGGAAAGTGATGCGCCGTCCATACAAAATGAAGGTGTTTTCTTATGACGGTGAAAAGGAAATGACGATGAGTCCGATGGATTCGATCCGCTATTATAAAAGATTTTTGCATGCCGGGATGATGTCCATGGATCCCCGGAGCGGCGAAATTAAGGCCTGGGTCGGTGGTGTGAATTTCAAGTATTTTAAATACGATCACGTAAAACAGGGAACCCGCCAGCCTGGTTCGACATTCAAGCCGTTTGTGTATGTGGCTGCGTTGTATAAAAACTTTCTGACGCCTTGCGACAAAATTGTTGATGCCCCGGTTGAAGGGCAGTGGACGCCAAAAAATTCAAACGGGAAATATTCGGAGCAGCCATTGACATTAAGACAGGCACTTGGTAAATCAGTGAACTCGGTCAGCGCGGCGATTATTCAGATGGTTAAGCCGGAAACGGTTGTGGAGTATGCACATAATTTGGGGATAACGAGTAAACTGGATGCAGTTCCGGCGCTTTGTCTGGGCGTAAGCTCGGTTTCGGTTTATGAAATGGTGAACGCTTATTGCGCTTTTGCGAACGGAGGTTATCGCACCGAACCGATGACGGTTTTACGGATTGAAGACCGTTATGGCAATGTTTTGCAGGAATTCCACCAAAAACAGAATCAGGAATTAAATGCCGATGTAGCGTACAATATGCTCTATCTGATGCGTGGTGCCGTGGAGGATCCGGGTGGGACTGCCGGGCGTTTACATTCTTACGGGGTTACCAGCGGGAATGAAATTGCGGCCAAAACAGGTACGACAGATAACCATTCGGATAGCTGGTTTATGGGTATGACACAAAATCTGGTTTCAGGAATCTGGGTAGGCGGCGAAGATATGTCGATACACTTTCGGACCATTGACCTGGGACAGGGCGGGCGTGCCGCGATGCCAGCCTGGGGACTTTATATGAAAAAGGTGTACGACGATCAGACACTTCTGCAATATCGAAGAGGTCCGTTTATTAAACCTGAAAACTATTCGCTGGACTGTGGCAAGGTGGCCTCCGACAGCACGGATACTTATGTTCCGCCAGCATCTTCCTCAGATGACGAAGGCGTATTGTTTTAATTAAAAGACAGAAAAATCTCCTGCATTGTGAATCTGAAAATTTACAATGCAGGAGATTTTTTATTTTGACCGCACGAAGTAATATCTTTATTAGATTGAAGACTGACAGCCAAAAGTAATTTATTCATTCAACCACTCGAACCGTGTATATCCTAATCGCTCCTGATAAATTTCGTGGCTCGCTCGAAGCTTCCGAGGTGTGCCAGTCTGTCACAGAGGGAATCCGGAAGGCTTATCCCGATGCGGAAATTGTTTCTATTCCGCTGGCGGATGGCGGAGAAGGCACCACCAGAATTTTAACAGAGCAGTCGAAAGGGAAATTTATTACGGCGATCGTGCATGATCCGTTGGGAAGATACATCGAAGCAGAGTATGGAGTTTCGGGAGACGGGACCACGGCATTTATTGAAATGGCAGCAGCTTCGGGACTCAGTCTGCTGAAACCATGGGAGCAAAATCCCTTGCTGACACATACTCTTGGAACGGGAGAATTGATCGTTCATGCTTTAAATGCCGGCGTTAAAAAGATAATTCTCGGTATCGGTGGGAGTGCAACAACAGACGCAGGCTTCGGAATGGCTACTGCTTTGGGTTATCAGTTTTTTGATGAAAACAATGAAATGATCACCCCTGCCGGTGAAAATCTGGTGAGGATCCGATCCATCAAAACGGATGGTGTCGACGCCCGTATTAAACAGACCAATATTGTCGTCGCATGTGATGTTACCAATCCGCTTTACGGAGAATCAGGCGCTGCCTTTGTATACGGTCCGCAGAAAGGGGCCGATAAAATGATGGTGTCACAATTGGATCATGGCTTGCGAAATATAGCAAAAGTAGCAGCGGCAACATTTGACGAGGATATCAGCGAGGTGCCAGGAACGGGTGCTGCGGGCGGGCTTGGTGCCGGCGCTTTATGGTTTCTGCATGCGACTCTTCAGGAAGGTGTGGGTATTGTCATGGAAGAAACCCATATCGAGGCACATGTCAAAAAAGCAGACCTGGTGATTACCGGTGAAGGTAAGGTGGATGAACAGACATTAAGCGGAAAAGTGGTGAATGGCCTGGCTTCGCTGTGTCAGAGCAATCATGTTCCGCTGGCTGTCGTGTGCGGGACGCTGATGATTACGCCGGATGAAGCTAAGAAAGCAGGGATTACGTATGCGGTCTCGGTACTCAATCGCCCGATGTCTTTGCAGCTGGCAGAAGCAGAAGCTTATTCGCTAGTCCGTGACGCAACTTTTCATTTGGTCCGGTTGTTTTTTCATAAGCACACCAGATGACACTGATTATTTATTAGCTTAAAACAACGTACTGAAAATACATGCCCGAATTCAATTATAAAGACGAGCTTTCCAAAATTCCTTTTGATCCGGGTGTATACCGGTATTTTGACGAAACGGGCGAGGTGATTTATGTCGGAAAAGCAAAAAGTCTTAGAAACAGGGTTTCCAGTTATTTCCTGAAATCAAACCAGCACGACCGCAAGACCAAGCGGCTCGTGAGCCAGATCCGGCGTATCGAATATACCATCGTACATACGGAATGGGATGCTTTATTGCTTGAAAACCAGTTAATCAAGCAGTTTCAGCCGAAGTTTAATATTCTCTTAAAAGATGATAAAACTTACCCGTTTATTTGCATAACGGATGAGCGTTTTCCGCGTGTTTACGTAACCCGTGAGCTGGACAAAAAAAAGGGGACTTATTATGGGCCTTTCGCTAACTTACGCTCGATGCACACGCTTCTGGACATGTTCAAGGCACTTTACACGATCCGTTCCTGCAACTTGTTTTTATCGAAAGGAAATGTGGAAGCGGGCAAATTTAAAGTTTGTCTGGAATATCATATTGGCAATTGCAAAGGACCTTGCGAGGGATTGCAGCCGGAAGATGATTATAACATCGAGATTGAGCAGATCCATCACATGCTGAAAGGTAATCTGTCGCTGCCGCAGCAATATTTTAAAGAAAAAATGCTTGCCGCTGCCGAGCAAATGGCTTTTGAGCAGGCGCATGCCTGGAAAACGAAGATTGAGCATCTTTCCAATTTTCAAAGTAAGGCAACGGTTATCAATCCCAAAATTGGTAATATCGACGTATTGACCATTGTATCTGATGAAGAGGCGGCCTATCTGAATTTTATGAAAATTACGGAGGGGTATATGGTGGCCACGCAAACATTTGAAGTTAAAAAGAAACTGGACGAAAGTGACGAAGACTTGCTGGCGATGATGATTGTGGAGATGCGTGAGAAATACGGTACTGCCGCGAAGGAGCTTATTTCGAATCTTAAACCTGACCTGGAATTAAAACTGGATCTGGTGGTTCCCCAGATTGGCGATAAGAAGAAATTGCTGGATATGTCCATGAAAAATGTGATGTATTTCCGTCGTGAAAAAGCGGAACGGAGGGAAGTGGAAAATTCGGCAAGTTCTTCCAAAAAGGATCGTGTTTTAATCAAGCTGAAAACGGATTTGCAACTCAAAACGCTTCCAAGACACATCGAATGTTTTGATAACTCCAACATCCAGGGTACGAATCCCGTCGCATCGATGGTGTGTTTTAAGGAAGGAAAAGCTTCGAAAAAGGATTACCGCCATTTCAACATAAAAACGGTGGTTGGTCCCAATGACTTTGCTTCGATGAATGAAATCGTTGGCAGAAGATATCTGAGGATGATCGCTGAAAATGAACAGCTACCGGACCTGATCGTGATTGACGGTGGAAAAGGACAGTTAAGTGCGGCTTGCGATGCTCTGAAAAGCCTGGGTTTGTATGGACAGGTGCCTATTGTCGGTATCGCCAAGCGACTGGAAGAAATTTATTTTCCGGAAGATTCTCTGCCGCTTTATATTGACAAAAGATCTGAATCATTAAAACTTATCCAGCAGATTCGCGATGAGGCACACAGGTTTGCCATCACTTTTCACCGCGATAAGAGGAGTAAAGCCAGTCTGGTGAGTGAGCTGGAAGGCGTGGAAGGTGTCGGAAAAGTTACGGCAACCAAGCTATTAAAACATTTCGGATCGGTCCGCGCCATTCGGGAAAGCTCGCTTGAAACACTGACACCCTTAATCGGGTTGGATAGGGCCAAAAAGGTAAGATCTTATTTCGATGCGATGGCGCATTAGAAAATATCGCTCCTTCGAAATCTCCTTGCGGAGCGAAAAGCACGTTAAAGGCAGGAGGCTCCGAAGGAGCCAGACTATTGCCGATAAATCCTGATTGCTATAAACAGAGAGCTCCTAAAGGAGCCAGATTAGAGTACCCTAATCGCTCGCTTGTAACCCGACAGTTCTCAAAGGAACCAGATTTAAAATGACATAACCGCCTGTTTATAACACGACCGCTCCTTTAGGAGCATCCTGTTTATAGAAAGGGTATGGCTAATATCGATGAAAGACTCCTTCGAAGTCGCCTGGTGGAACAATGTTGAGGCGACATGCAGCTTTAGCCAATTTTTCCAATTTCTTTACCGACCACAAATCCCGTTGTCCAGGCATTTTGGAAATTAAATCCGCCCGTTATCCCATCAACATCCAGCACTTCTCCTGCAAAAAATAGGCCAGGAACCTTCTTGCTTTCAAGGGTACTCTGGTCAATGTCAGAAAGTGCGATACCACCGCAGGTAACAAATTCTTCCTTATACGTGCTTTTGCCTTTTACATCAAACTGGCTATTGGTCAGGAGTTCCGCCATCCGGTTAAGGACTTTGTTTGTCGCTTCCGACCAGCGTAAATTTTCACTGACTTCGGCCTTTTCAGTAAAAGCTTTCCATAAACGTGATGGCAAGCCGAACCGCGCGTGCGAAGTGACCTGCTGTTTTGGCGTATTGGTTTTTTCTGCGATCAAAAACTCCCGAACCTGCTGTTCATTCATATCCGGCAGCCAGTTTATTTTGAAGGTGAAATGATAGTCGAGAGACGCCAGATCACGTGCTCCCCAGGCAGATAATTTCAAAATCGCGGGACCGCTGAATCCCCAATGCGTCAGTAAAACGGGACCCCGCCATTCGTGTTTGGTACCGATAATTTTGACATGTGCATCCTGAACAGCCACCCCCGCAAGCGGAAGCAGATATCCGTTTGGCACATTAAAAGTGAAGAGTGATGGGAAAGGCTCGATAATCGTGTGAGCATGATCGCTAAGCCATTTGAAACCGCTGGACTTCGGATGTCCGCCCGTTGCGATCACTAGTCTGTCAGCAGAAAGCGCGTCTTCCGAATCCAGTAAAATCGAAAACCGGGAACCGTTTTCTCCCTCAGTCCAGGCAAAGGATTTCACTGCGGTACTGGTTCGGACGTCAATATTGGACATTTTTGCAGCCCGTGTCAGGCATTCGATGATGGTCTGGGACGAGTCTGTGACAGGAAACATCCTGCCGTCATTTTCTGTTTTCAGTTTTACACCACGGTTTTCAAACCAGTCGACTGTGGATTGTGCATCAAATTGTGCCAGAAGTTTTCTTAAAAACTTTTCGCCGCGTGGATAATTTTTTATGAAAAAACGAAGGTCGGAAGGTTTGTGCGTAACATTGCAGCGCCCGCCGCCCGACACTCTTACTTTATTCAGTACGGTTTTGTTTTTTTCTAAAATAATAATCCGGGCATCAGGATAAGTTTCTGCGGCAGTTATGGCAGCCATAAATCCCGAAGCACCTCCTCCTATAATCACAATCTGCATACAATGAATCGTTGAAAAACTTACAAAAATGGCTTGTAAGTTTTATAAAACTGCAATTTCTTTTCCTATCTTTCATTAAAATCTTTTCCAGGTAAATAGTTCGGGTTTTGTTTCGGGGCTTAGCGGATCAGGGCCTATGCCGGACAGAATTTACTTGATCAGTTTGAATTTTACACTTCATCACAAATCATCGGTTTATGAAAAATGTAGTTGTAATAGGTCTGGGAAAAGTCGGATCACTCGTCGCGACTTTATTAAGTAAGCGTTTTCAGGTCACAGGAATTGATAAGGTGAAACCACCTGTTGAAATTCCTTTTTCGTTCAAGGCTGGTGACATTTCCCAAAATTCCTTTCTGGAAGAAATTCTTCTGCATGCCGATGCCGTGGTTTCGTGCATGCCTTACAACCTGAATTTACCCATTGCACAGCTGGCCAACCGAAAAGGTATCCATTATTTTGATCTGACCGAAGATGTAGGAACAACGGCTGCGATTCGCGAGATGGCTAAGGACAGCAAGGCTGTAATGGTACCGCAATGCGGACTGGCTCCTGGTTTTATCGGTATTGTAGGGACTGATCTGGCAAAGCGGTTTACCAAGATCCGGGATATTGAATTGCGGGTAGGGGCGCTGCCCCGTTACCCGAACGGACTCATGGGTTATTCCTTTACCTGGTCGCCGGCCGGTGTCGTGAACGAATATCTTAATGACGCAGAAGTAATTCACAACGGTGTAAGGAAAATGGTGCCTTCGTTGGAAGGAATCGAAATGATCAATATTGAGGGTCAGGAATTTGAAGCGTTTAGTACGTCGGGTGGTTTGGGCACCATGTGTGAAACTTTTGAAGGAAAGCTGGATACGCTGAATTACAAGACCATTCGATATCCCGGTCATTGCAGTCTGATGCGGTTTTTATTGTATGAATTGATCCTAAAGGAGAAACGCGAGCTGGTTGAGCAAATCCTGACGGAAGCTAAACCAGCTGTTCAGCAGGATGTAGTTTACGTTTATGCCGTGGTGGAAGGCTGGAAAGGCAAATTGCTGGAACGGGAAGAGTTTTACCGCGCCTATCACCCGATTAAGATTGACGGACAACACTGGCGGGCCATTTCGTGGACTACGGCAGCGTCGATTGTTTCTGTGGTCGAGATGGTGGCCGATGGGGCTTTGCCGAACAAGGGATTTATCAAACAGGAGGAGATAACCCTGGAAGCTTTTTTGAAAACCAGTACCGGCAATTTGTTTGATTAAGGAAAGATTGATTTTAGGGAGAAAGTCAGGTTACCCAGAAGTGAGGTTTTAGAAACAGGGATACCCAGCGTGGACTTTTTAACAATCAAATTTCCCTTCACTTGATTCATGAATATAATCCGGCAATCAAAAAAACTATGATCGATATAAAAGAAATTCTCGGCAAACTTGATATTAAACCTGTTAATGACGGTGTAACGACCGGTCTGCAAGCCTGGGAGGGCGGTGGTGTCGTAATTGAATCCTTTTCTCCGGTTGACGGAAAATTGATAGCCATAGTATCGTCTGCGAATAAAGGGGATTACGAAAAGGTTGTGAAGGCCGCCAATAGTGCTTTCAAGGTTTGGCGGCTGATTCCGGCACCAAAACGTGGAGAAATTATACGGCAGATGGGGGAGCGATTACGGACGAATAAACAATCCCTGGGGATGCTGGTCAGTTATGAAATGGGTAAAAGCTTGCAGGAAGGCTTGGGCGAAGTGCAGGAAATGATCGATATCTGTGATTTCGCAGTGGGATTATCACGGCAACTGTACGGTTTGAGCATGCATAGTGAGCGCCCGCAACACCGTATGTACGAACAGTGGCATCCGCTGGGCATCGTCGGAATTATTTCGGCATTTAATTTTCCTGTCGCCGTTTGGTCCTGGAACGCCATGCTGGCCTGGGTATGTGGTGATGTTTGCATTTGGAAGCCTTCGGAGAAAACACCGCTTACGGCCATCGCTTGTCAGAATATCATCCACGATGTTTTAAAAGAAAACAACCTACCGGAAGGCATTTCTTCGATCATAACAGGTGATAGGGAAATCGGGCAGCTTTTGGCAGAAGATGAACGTATCGCGTTGATTTCTGCAACAGGAAGCACCAGAATGGGCCGGGCAGTAGGTGAAACCGTGGCGAAACGTTTAGGGAAAAGTTTGTTGGAGCTAGGCGGTAACAATGCCATTATTCTTGCACCAAGTGCTGATCTGAACGTGGCAATCCCGGGTATAGTGTTCGGAGCCGTGGGTACTGCCGGACAAAGATGCACTTCTACAAGAAGATTAATTATCCATTCGGATATTTATGAAACGGTTAAACAGCGGCTGGTTAAGGCCTACGGACAACTAAGGATTGGAAATCCGCTGGATGAAAATAATCATGTGGGGCCGCTTATTGACAAAATTGCAGTTGAACAGTATAAGAGCGCGATCGAAAAAATCAGGAAGGAGGGTGGTCGTTTTATCGTAGAGCCGGAAGTTTTGAAAGGAGATGTTTACAATTCAGGATGTTATGTTGCTCCATGCATTGCAGAGGTGACGGCTGATTCCACGATTGTGCAGACAGAAACATTTGCGCCAATTCTTTATGTTATTCAATATCGTGATCTGGAAGAGGCGATAGAAATTCAGAATTCTGTCCCGCAAGGATTATCTTCTGCCATTTTTACTTTGAATATCCGGGAATCGGAGCAATTTTTGTCACAGGCTGGTTCCGACTGCGGTATTGCCAATGTCAACATCGGAACCTCAGGCGCGGAGATCGGTGGAGCCTTTGGCGGCGAGAAGGAAACGGGCGGCGGACGTGAGTCCGGGTCCGACGCGTGGAAAGCTTATATGCGCAGACAAACAACAACGATCAATTACAGCGCTGTTTTGCCATTGGCACAAGGAATAAAATTTGAAATCGAATAGTTATTATTTCTAACTTTGTATTCGATAAAAACACATACACACGAAAATTATTGACTTAATACCAATATGAAATACAAACTGACATCTCAGCAAATTGCATCAAAAGTAGGAGGGGAAATCGTTATTCTTAACCACAACAAAGGGGCTTACTACGGTCTTGACGAAGTAGGCGCGTTGGTCTGGAATTCATTGGAGGAAGAACCTCGGACACTCGAGGCACTTTGCGAAACGGTGCTTGGAGAATACGATATTGATGAAAAAACATGTCTGGAAGACGTTGAAGTACTTTTGAATGATCTTATTTCTGAAAAGTTGGTAGAAGTAACCCAATAATCACTGGTGGAAAAACTGAAAACCTACTGGTTTAAATGGCAGAATTTATCAGGGTATGCGAAATTTAGGTTTTTGCATGCCGCTGTTACACTTTTGCTTGTTAAAACAGGCCTGACAGTTTTGCCCTTCCAGACTTTCCGAAAGTTATTTCACTGGATTACGGATACGAAAGCGATGCAGGAGATGTCTTCGGTTAAGATTGAAGAGACGGTTAAAGCTGTTAATATGGCAGCAAATGTATTACCCTTTGCGCTTTTATGCCTCCCCAGGGCATTGGCTACAAAATATCTTCTTCGTAAAGTACCTTCATTAAGTTTAGAAATCGGCATTGAAATTAATCCTCACAAAGCTTTCGAAGCACACGCCTGGGTTGAAAAAGAGGGGAAAGTTATTATTGGAGACTGGTCAGGATCTGTCTCTTATCAACGTTTATGGGTTTGGGAATAATTTACATTAAATCACACACATGCCTTTTTACAAAGCTTACGGATTAACCATTTCCTCTGAAATAGAATTACCCGAACTCACGCCGGGGCAAAAAACTGCCGAAATAGATCTTGCAATAATAAAGGGAGAAGTTATACTTCCAAAGTTAAAAAAGGCACCCATACACCGAAGAGGCATTAGAGCCTTATTTGGTCAGGACGAAGAAGAAAATCTGATCCTGCACTGGGACGGAGTTGCTGACTTTAAAGCGGTCAAGGGTGAAAAACTTATTGTTTCAGCGCATACGGAGGATAAAAATCTGTTAAGCCTTTTTGTAGTCAGTGAAGCACTGGCAATGATTTTATTTCAAAAGGGATATTTCCTGTTGCACGCAAGCGCAGTGAAAATCGGTAATGAGGCCTGGTGTTTTATGGGAAATCCGGGTGCTGGAAAATCCACTACTGCCGCGGCATTTATAAAAGCCGGTTGTACGCTTTTGAGTGACGATCTGACGGCAATCAAATTTGATGACAAAGGAAAGGCCTATATTATTCCGGGATATCCGCAACTGAAAATCTGGGATAACACCGTTAACGGATTGTCCTACGACCGGGCGGTGCTGGAACCTGTTAGTGAAGGGGTGAATAAGTTTTCCTACAAACCGGAAGGAGTATTCAGTCAGGAGGCAGTTCCGTTGAGTGATATTTTCTTTTTACATAAAGCAAATAATCGCCCGGCTTTACAGGCGCTGAAACCCTCGGAAATCCCTATTGAAACCCTTAAGAATTTCCCGTTGCCGATAGCATTTTTGAAGAAAAAGTTAATGGAAAGTCATTTTACACAAAGTTTTCTATGTGCAAAATCTTCCGGAATGTGGCGTAAAAGAAGGCCGGCAGGTTTTTCTAAATTAGAGAAATGGGTAGACGAGAGCATTGCGCTGTCAACAGATTCAATCGAGTATGTCTCTTAATCAGCTTTCTCCGCAGTTGTCATTTTTGGTGAAGTCAAGCCTCGGCGGAAATGCTGATGCAGCGATTTTACCACCGAATGTCAATATTTTAGATTGGGAGCAGCTATATGAACTTGCAGAATGGCATCAGGTCAGCGCTCTATTGTTTGATGCGCAGCAGGCGGATCCAAATAGGAAAATTTCTTCATCCTGTTTTGATAAACTGAAAGAACACAGCCAGAATCAGGCCGTGTTTAATATGTTGTTTTTAAGGCGTTCCATTGAAATCAGTAATGATCTGGCTTCGGAAAATGTCGATGCATTTTTGATGAAAGGCGCGCTATGGGCTTGGATGTTGTATGAAAATCCGGGGTTAAGGGAGTTTGGTGATATTGATTTTTTTCTGCGAAAAGAGCAGATCACAAATGGCTTGAAAGTGCTCGCCAGAAATAACTTCGAACCCGACATTTACAGAAAGTATCTTCTGGAAGAAAATAAGGTAGCCCGGTTGTATTTTGATACAGATTATCAGCTTCCTCTCACGCCCATAACCACAGACGTTATACATTCTATTGAGGTACAGTGGAATACGACTTATCCAAGATACCATTATTCATTGACCTGGAATGAACTCACAAGTCAAATGATGAATTTTTCTGTGTCTGGCACGACATTACGGGTCCCTTCGCCGGAAAACCAACTTTTAATGATGCTTATTCACCATGGAGGTGTGGAGCAATGGGATAAGCTGAAATATATGGCCGATCTGGTAAGGCTTCTGAGGAAATTCAGTGGGCAGCTCAATTGGGAATACGTTATTGCTGTAGCCAGGAAAAAAGGATTTTATGAGATTTTATTGGAATCGCTGGGACTGGTGCGTATGTTTAGCGGAGAAAATTATCTTCACTTCATTGGTGAAAATATTGATAATCAATATCCTACGGAGGGATTTTACAATAAGGTTATAAGCCACTGGGAAAATACCCGGACAAAACCGGTCACTAAGTCATGGCGTATCTTCTACTTCAATATGATTTATCGTGACAGGCTAAGCGATAAACTTTCGATTTTGTTTAGTCACTTAGCCTATCTTCTGGAATGGAGACTGATCATTCCCAAAGCACGCTGGTATCAGAGAAAATCCTAAACCAGATTTATTTTTATCGTTCCTGAAACCGTATTTCCCGGCGCAAGCGTAGTTAAACCTTCCCCATTGTTAAATGCGTTGACATTGGCTGTTAGCGGTTCTATTGCTACACAATCTCTTGCCGGCGGCGTGTACACAACCAGATAGTTAAATTTGCCTTCACCAGTTTCCTGCTCAATCCGCAGTGTTACATCCTGATTCTCAGAAATTAGTTGTGTTATCGCTGACTCTCCTGTATTCTTTACAATAAAAGCATTGTCCAGTGCCTTTTTGAACAAAGGCATCGACCCTTCAATAGCGAAAGGAGCAATTCCAGTCGGGCTCATACGGTTATCGAAAACCACAATCGTATCAGACGGAATGTTTATTTTCCAGGCATCAACCAATTCATTCCCCAGTTGGAAATAAGGATGCCATCCAAACATCGTAGGGCAGGGCTGGGAACCAACGTTTTTTGCCTTGTAAGTAAGCGTAAAGACGCCGTTGGCACTCAGCTTGTACTTTACTGTGAAGTCAACAGAAAAAGGATATCCTTCTGCTTCGCGCAGCTCATAAGAAAGTTTCAGATAGGCATGGTCGGCAGCAACAACCTGTTCAACCAAATGGAATTTATGCTTGCGCACCAGGCCATGTATGGCACTGTCTCCGCTATTTTTTGCTAGCTGGTAATGTTTGCCAAGAAACTTGTATTGACCATCAGGGATGCGGCTTGCAAAGGGGAAAAGCAGCTCACTTGCACTTTGGGTGTCTTCAACGAGTGCACTGGGCGTCGCCGGTGTTTTTAGCAATGAAAAAAGCGTCACGCCTTTTCGCAGGGAAAGCTGCCGGGTAATTCCTCCAAGTTCCGGCACAACCACGCAACGGTTGGATGTGGCGGTTTCCTGAATGACGTATTCGGTCAGTTCACCGTATTGCTGTTTTAGTATTTCAAAAGACATAGGTATAAGTTTTAGGATTGATGCAAAATATGGGTGCAAATGTAATCTAAAAATAAAACCGGACAGTTTTCGCTGCCCGGTTTTACTATCTGATCTATTAAAACTTCTGGAAATTATGCAGCGGATGAATCTTTGTCATCTGCTACCATTTCTGCTTTTTCTTTCTCTGTTTGTTTCACAACTTCTTCATGAATAGCAGCTTCCTCGTTGGAACGACGATTGATATATGCCTGATAGCTGGTTTCCTTTTCGTAAGGACGTTTGCCGATCAGTTTTTCCAAATCGCTTTGGAACAAGATCTCTTTTTCCAACAATTCCTTTGCTAATATCTCCAAAGCATCACGTTTTTCAAAAAGCATATTTTTTACAAACTGATATGCCTGGTCGATTAACTTGCGTACTTCCTCGTCAATAGCCTGTGAAGTAGCTTCTGAGTAAGGTTTGGTAAAGTTATAATCGCTTTGTTTTGAATCGTAATAAGAAACGTTTCCGATACGATCGTTCATACCGTACATCGTTACCATGCTGTATGCAACTTTTGTCACACGTTCAAGGTCACTTAATGCACCGGTTGAAATTTTACCGAAAATAACATCTTCTGCCGCACGGCCACCCAATGTCATACACATTTCGTCAAACAGCTGCTCTGTGCGATACAAATACTGCTCTCTTGGCAGATATTGTGCATAACCAAGCGCCGCAACCCCACGAGGTACAATCGATACTTTTACCAATGGATCTGCGTGTTCAAGGAACCAGCCAGCTACTGCGTGACCAGCTTCATGATAAGCAACAATTTGTTTTTCTTCTGGCGAGATCAGTTTGTTTTTCTTTTCCAAACCACCGATTACTCTGTCCATTGCATCCTGGAAATCCTGCATCGTCACCTCTTCTCTGTCACGACGTGCAGCAATAAGCGCAGCTTCGTTACATACGTTGGCGATTTCTGCACCTGCAAAACCTGGTGTTTGTGAAGATAACTTCTGAATATCAACATCCAGTGACAATTTCAGCGGTTTCAAATGTACTTTGAAAATAGCTTCACGACCGATTACATCTGGCTTGTCGATCGAGATTTGTCTGTCAAAACGTCCCGGGCGCAACAAAGCAGGATCCAGTACGTCAGGACGGTTAGTAGCCGCTACGATAATGATACCGGAGTCGGTAGCAAAACCATCCATTTCAACAAGAAGTGAGTTCAAAGTGTTTTCACGCTCGTCGTTAGAACCTGGCATGGCGCCACGTCCACGAGAACGGCCTACTGCATCAATCTCATCAATAAAGATGATACAAGGTGCTTTTTCCTTTGCTTGTTTGAAAAGGTCACGAACACGTGCCGCACCTACACCGACAAACATTTCAACGAAATCAGAACCGGACAGAGAGAAGAAAGGAACACCTGCTTCACCTGCCACAGCTTTCGCCAATAAAGTTTTACCGGTACCCGGAGGGCCAACCAATAAGGCACCCTTAGGGATTTTCGCACCCAGTTTCTTGAATTTATCAGGGAATTGCAGATATTCTACAATTTCCTTGATTTCTTCTTTCGCTTCGTCAAGGCCGGCAACATCATTAAATGTAATCTTAACCTTGTTTTCAGCGTCAAAAAGCGTAGCTCTTGAACGGCCGATATTGAAAATCTGACCACCAGGTCCAACACCACCTGACATTCTGCCAAGGATGAAGTACATAACAAGAATCATGATAATGAAGAAGCCCCATGTACCAAGAAAACTTGTCCAGTCATTTCGCGTATCTACAACCAGCTCAATTTTGTCATCGTCCGGTACACCTTCCTGAATCTTATCAAGGTCTTTTTTAAACGTTTCCGCAGATGTTACCTGAAACTGATAATGAGAAACAGGTTCACCTCCGAAATAATTACCGCCGTTTTCGGTAGTAAGAACTTTATATTTATCAAGCTTGAGCGCGTCCGGCTTCAATGTTACCTCAACTGTCTTGTCGTTTACTATCGTAACACGAGAAACTTCCTTATCGGCCACCATTTTCTCGAAACGTTTTTGAGTCGTGTCGCGAATGGTTGATGTCCTGTTCAGGTAAGTTATCCCCAAGATAGTAGCAATCAAAGCAGCTATGATCCATCCCTGATACCCTTTTTGTGGACTTTTAGGATTAAGTGGACCTCTTTTGTTATCGTTTTCAGACATTCTTTATAATAATTAAGAGGAAATTTAATAAACAACATTTCGCACCCGATGAATGTTCATCTGCTACGACATTTACAGGACCGAATCTTCAAAGTGCGTTACGACCGCGTCTCCCCAAAGCTCTTCCAAATCATAGTGTTTGCGACGTTCTTTATTAAAAATGTGAGCCACTACATCCACATAGTCAATTAATATCCACTCGCCGTTGGCCTTTCCTTCTTTCTGCCATGGGTCGGTTTTTGATATTTTGTAAACTTCGTCTTCCACCGAATTGGCCAAAGCATCTATTTGAGTGTCGGAATTACCCGAGCAAATTACAAAAAAATCTGTTATTGAATTTTTTACTTTCCGAAGATCAAGAATAGTTATATCCTCACCTTTCTTCTCTGACATCCCTTTAGCTATTAGCTCGGATAAATCTTTTGATGATAGTTCTTTATTTTTGCGTTGTTTCATGCGTAGTTGATTCCCATTTCTATAAACCCTAAAGTAAAGTAAAAAAATTGTACAACTCTATATACGATACCTTAATTATAGGTAAAAAAGTTATTTATCTGCCATCTTGTCATTCAACAAACGACATAGCGGCTGAATTAGTGCGTAGTGATTCAAGTATGGAAGGAGCCGTTGTCATTACTGACGACCAAACGAAAGGTCGTGGACAAAGAGGGACAACCTGGGTAACTGAACCCCGAATGAATCTCACCATGTCGGTTGTACTTACGCCGGTATTCTTGCCGATACCGGATCAATTTCTTATCAGCCAGTCTATTGCGTTGGGGGTAACGACTTATCTGAGTACCTATTCTGATAAAGTTAAGATAAAGTGGCCAAATGACATCTATCTCGGAGATAAAAAAATATGCGGAACACTCATCGAAAACTCGATTCAAGGCGCTCGGTTGGCCAGTTCAATCGCCGGAATTGGTGTCAATGTCAACCAAACCCGGTTTGTCGGGGGTAGGGCAACTTCTCTGGCGAGCCACACCGGAAAAGAATTTTCAATGAACGAGGAATTTTCCAAGCTGGTGCATCATCTGGACGTTTGGTATTTTAAACTCAAATCCGGTCACCAGGAAGAAATCCGCCGCGAGTACCTGAAATACTTATTTGGATTTAATCAGCTATGCAGATTCCGTTATCAGAACGAAATTGTTTCGGGAACGGTAACCGGCATAACTGATTATGGTAAATTATGTATCAGATTTGAAGGCCATACCGATATCACGGAACTGGGCCTCAAAGAAATTGAATGGATATGGGATAATTAATCAACAGGTTTACCACCCCATTTTCCTAATACTACCATAGCCAGGCAGCAAATGAGCAATCCCAGCGATTCACGGGCTTCTTCGATGTTGATGCTTCTCATTTTTGCTTCTCCAAAGAATATGCCTTCAAAATGTGGTGGCCATTGTAACACTGCGGCAACCAGATAACCGGCGGCCAGTGCATAAAACACCCAGGAAGGCCAAAGGTGATTGATGCTCATGTAGCAGGCAAGCGCGGCTGCGCTGTACGTAAAGATCCAGACGGTTGCGTCGGGGTCATTGAACTGAAAATAAGCGAAAAGCATAAATATCAGCCCAAATATGATCTTGAAAAATTTCATGATTCTTCTTGTTTAGTGGGTTCTGTTGTCTAATATAAAGCTGATTTGGGCTTTTTATTACTATTTCAGCCATATAATTTTGATCATTTACAAAACTGACTTAGCGCAGCCGTTGCGTCTTCATAGCCCAGATTTTGCGCCTGTTTCAGACTTGTACAACCCAGATCTTTTTCACCGTCATACCATTGCGCCAAACCAAGGCCATAAAACGCCTTACCATATTGGGAGTCCAGTTTGACAGTTTGACGGAAGGCCAATGTTGATTTTTTGAAATCACCCTGACGATAATAAGTGTTGCCCAGATTATACCATGCCTGTTTGTTGTCCTGATTCAGCTGCGTCGCTTTTTCGAAATCCAGAATGGCAGGTTCGGCCTTATCAAGCAAAACATAAAGTTGTCCTCTGTTTAAAAAGACGTCCGAGGTGTCAGGTGCAAGATTGGCAGCACGGTTATAATCCGTCAGCGCCGAGTCAAGATGGTTATCGGCGGTATATAAAAGTGCGCGGTTAAAATAAGGGCGGTAAGATTTAGGCTGAATTCTTATGGCCTGGTTGAAATCCATAAGCGCACTCGGATATTCCTTCAGTTCGTAATAAGCAACGCCGCGGGTGTTGAGCGCTTCGGCGTTTGAAGTATTTTTTTCAATGGCTTTGTTCAGGTATTCGATGGCTTCTTTGGTTTTGCCTTCACGCATTAAATCTTTGCCTTTTTGCAGGAAAGCATCACTGGATTGGGAACAGGAATTAAGAAATAGTAAAAAAAATAAAAAAAATATTCGGCACATAATCACGCGTTTAGAGTTGTTTCGCACAAAAGTAAGACGAAAGATGAAACGAATGATTTCTTTTTGTCAAATAAATGTCTTTATCTTTGCACCGGCAAATCGGAACTACCAGCTCCTTCCGAATCCCCCAGGTCCTGACGGAAGCAAGGGTAGGTGGTCGATGCGGTGAGATTCTCGGTTTGCCTTTTTTTATGCCCTTTCGCTTCCATTCCACATCTTTTTTTTGCTTTTAATCAGGGTTTTCTACTTTTGTGGAACAATTAACTATTTAATTCTTGATATGAAATTTTTTATTGACACTGCGAATCTAAAAGAAATTAAAGAAGCTCAGGCTTTAGGTGTACTTGATGGTGTTACAACCAACCCGTCACTTATGGCAAAAGAGGGAATTACCGGAAAGGATAATATCATGAGACATTACAAAGCGATCTGTGATATTGTGGATGGTGATGTAAGTGCGGAAGTAATTTCTCTTGATCTTGAAGGAATGATTCGCGAAGGAGAAGAATTGATCGAGATTGATGATAAAATTGTGGTGAAGATCCCGATGACAAAAGAAGGGGTTAAAGCTTTGAAATATTTTTCATTGAAAGGTGTTCGTACCAACTGTACACTTATTTTCTCTGCCGGACAGGCGCTATTAGCAGCAAAAGCTGGTGCAACTTACGTTTCTCCGTTTGTTGGCCGTCTTGACGATATTTCAACAGATGGTATCGGTTTGATCGAGCAGATCCTTACGATCTACCGTAACTATGGTTTCGAAACGCAGGTTCTTGCAGCTTCTGTACGTCACCCAATGCACATTATCCAGTGTGCAGAAGTTGGAGCAGACGTTATGACAGGTCCATTGAGCGCGATGGAAGCATTGTTGAAACACCCGCTTACGGATATCGGTCTTGAAAAATTCCTTGCTGACTACAACAAAGGAAACGCTTAATAAGAATTTAGACTATATGAGAGGTTAGGTGTTTAGGAAAACTAAATGTCTAACCTCTTTTCTCAAAATCTGATTATCTCATTTCTCAATTTATGACTGAATCAACAGAGCCTATTGTAAGATTGGAACGGGCAGATATCTATCAGGGTGACCGGCCTGTTTTAAATGATGTCCATTTTGAGATAAAAAATGGTGAGTTTGTATATCTGATCGGTCGTACGGGGAGCGGAAAAAGCTCACTGATGAAAACGCTTTATGGTGATTTGTGGCTGCATACGGGTTCTGCGAAGGTGGTAGGCTATGAGCTACACAACATCAAAAGAGTAGATATTCCGTTTTTACGTCGCAGAATTGGGATTGTTTTTCAGGATTTCCAGTTGCTTTCTGACCGGTCGGTTGAGGATAACCTTTCTTTTGTACTGCGTGCAACCGGATGGGACCAGCAGGCGAAAATTTCCAAACGTATTGCAGAAGTGTTAATGCAGGTGGGACTGGGGACATCGCAAAAAAGAATGCCGCATCAGCTTTCGGGTGGAGAGCAGCAGCGTGTGGTGATTGCCCGGGCTATGCTCAATGAACCACGAATACTCATCGCAGACGAACCCACAGGGAATCTTGACCCGGAAGTAGGGGATCAGATCATGCAGGTGTTCAGAACCATTAATAACGCAGGTACAGCCATTCTGATGGCAACACATAACTACGACTTTCTTAAAAAATTTCCGGCACGCGTTTTGAAATGCGAAAACGGCAGTGTTTCCGAAGGATAAAATAAATTTGTTTCTGACGAACGAAAAAGCGGCTTAAAGAAATCTGATTTTCTTTAAGCCGCTTTTATATTGAATTGAGCTGAAATTATTTCGCCGTTAAATCAATAAAAGGAATGATTACCTCTTCAAGGGAAACACCTCCATGCTGGAAAGTATCCCGGTAAAGGTTCACGTATTGGTTGTAGTTGTTTGGATAAGCAAAGAAATAATCCTCTTTTGTAAATACATACGAAGTAGATACATGCGGTTTTGGTAGGAATATTCTTTCCGGTTTGCGGCAAACCATCAGGTGGTTATCGTCAAATCCAAGGTTTTTGCCGTGTTTGTAACGCAGGTTGGTGTTTGTTTCACGGTAACCGATAATTTTAACAGGTTTCTGCACGCGGATCATGCCGTGGTCAGTTGTTAAGATCAGTCTGCATTTCTTTTCCGCTACCTTTTTGATAAAATCCAAAAGTGGGGAATGCTGGAACCATGATTTAGTGATCGACCGGTAAGCTGCTTCGTCAGGCGCAAGTTCCTTGATCATCTGAACATCGGTACGCGCATGAGACAACATATCGACAAAGTTGTAGACAACCACATTCAGCTGATTGTTCAGTAAATTGTTGAAGTTATCAATCAGTGATTTTCCCTGATTTGTATTTAAAATCTTGTTGTAAGACGATTTGATATTGAAATGGTTTGTTTCCAGCTGTTTTTGAAGAAAATCAAATTCATGGTTGTTCAAACCTTCTTCACCGTCGGGCGTGTTTTCGTCACTTACCCACCACTGCGGATGCTTGCGTTCCATTTCGCTTGGCATCATACCAGAGAAAATCGCGTTTCTTGCATAACCCGTTGTCGTCGGAAGAATTGAATAATAAGACGTCTCCTCTTCGATATTGAAATATTCCTGTAAAATCGGCTGAATCATTTTCCACTGATCATAACGGAAGTTATCGATCAAAAGGAAAAAGACAGGTTCGGTAGATTGTTTCAGATATGGAAATACCTTTTGTTTCATCAATTGATGAGACAAAATCGGTCGGTCTGCTTTTGGATCGTTCAGCCAGCCTTCATATTCCTGTTCGATAAATTTGCAGAAATTTGCATTGGCGTCGCTCTTCTGCATACTGAACACCTCGGACATCCCCTGGTCGTCGGAGCTTTCAAGTTCAAGTTCCCAGTAAATTAGTTTTTTATAAATATCAGCCCACTCTTCATGGCCGATCCGGTCCTGATACTGCATCGCCAGGTTTCTGAATTCCTGCTGATAACTCAGTGTCGTTTTTTCAGTGACCAGTCTTTTGTTGTCCAGAATTTTCTTGACAGACAATAAAATCTGATTCGGGTTTAATGGTTTGATCAGATAATCATCGATTTTGGAACCGATGGCATCTTCCATGATATGTTCTTCCTCACTTTTGGTAATCATTACCACAGGAAGGTTTGGCTGCATTTGTTTGATTTGCCCGAGGGTTTCCAAACCGGTCATACCCGGCATCATTTCATCTAAGAAAACTATATCAAATCGTTCATTTTCAATTCGGTCAAGGGCATCGGCTCCACTGTTTACAGGCGTTACGTTGTACCCTTTGTTAGTCAAAAACATGATATGGGGTTTAAGCAGATCTATTTCATCATCCGCCCAAAGAATGTTATATTGCATAAGCTGGTTTTTCAATTAGTAATGGTTAAAACAAAGAAAATTAACGTGCCAAAGACTGATCTGGTATTAAAAAAACAGCCTTTTAACATAAATTAAGAGTAAATCTGCGCTTGTCTGTGTAACTGTTTTTGTTAAATTCATTACCTTAAGCCGTCGCCTTTACGACAAAAACTTACGCGTCACCCGGTCAAGATCATCCGGTGTATCCACCCCGTGCGAATCGTCAGAAGTGATCACGGCTTTGATCGAATATCCGTTTTCAAGCCAGCGAAGCTGTTCAAGTGCTTCCGCCTTTTCCAGAGACGAAACTTCCAGTTTTGTAATTTCCGCGAGGACATCGACCCGATATGCGTAAATTCCGATATGTTTGTAAAAAGTATTGGATTTAAGCCATTTATCGGTTTCTATACCGCGTAAATAGGGGATTGTTTGCCTGCTGAAATATAAGACTTCGTGCCGTTTATTCAATACGGCTTTTGGTACATTAACGTTGAAAAGAATTTCGTCGCTATCGATTATTTTTACCAGTGTTGCCAGTTCAATGGTTCCGTCAAGTACCTCGGCAAGGTTGTTGATCGGTTCAGGACTTATAAAAGGCTCATCACCCTGGATATTAATGACATAGTCGTATTTTCCTTCCGTTTTGCTCAGCGCTTCGTAACATCTGTCGGTGCCGCTCTGATGGTCGGAAGAAGTCATTACGGCCTTTCCGCCAAAATTATGTACGTGGTCAAAAATTCTTTCATCGTCGGTTGCTACGATAACCTGGCTGAGTTGTGTAGCTTTGGAAGATTGTTCATAGACACGCTGTATCATCGATTTTCCACCGATATCGACCAATGCTTTGGCAGGAAAACGGGTTGATGCGTAGCGCGCTGGTATTATGCCTAGTATTTGCACGTGTTTATAGTTTGAATGATATTATTTCAAATTTTGTTTCAAAATAAAGCTAAAAATTTGCAAAAAGTTTTTTCACATACGTTTTCACAAAATATCTGGCGTATACTTCCTCACCCGGATACGGATATTAATGAATGGGCTATCGAATTGCGGGAAAGTTCGGAAAAGAATGTGTCATTTGCGATTATTGACCTTTCTGTTCCTGAATTACGCTGGCAAGTTACGCCAGAAGGAGCAGATTGGTGGACATCCCTGACAGCATTTTCTCACCAACACATTTTTTTGCATAATTATCGTTATCCGGATATGCCTCAGCCGACGGATTTATTGGCTGTTTCGGCCAGCGACGGCGGATTATTGTGGGCACTGCCTAACTACGTATTAGTGCGCACGTTAGAAGGAGACGAGGTGGAGGTGGCAACCCAGAAAGGGGAGAAGTTTCAGTATGCCAATTGTAACGTGCATACGGCAACCTTGTCTGCGGCTTCGGAGGATGTGAAACAACCTTCACCGGAAATAATTTTAAAACAACCTGTTCGTTACAAGGAGAGAAATATCTATTTTGAGAAACTTTCGTCCTTTTTATCAGAAACATTGGGTATTTCAAAACCCATTTGCATTGATTATTTGGATGAAAGGCCCTATATGATGTTTTCTTATTATATTTACGAGCAGGAAAAGATAGCACAATATCTTCTTATCGTTACAGATAAAAAGGAAATCGTATTTCACGAACAACTCTCGGAAGGGAGGGACGGCGTTGGCCAGTCGACAATGTTGCTGAAAAACGGAATATTGGTATATCTTAAAAATAATAATGAATTTTCGAGTTTAACATTTTCTTACTGAATGAAATACATAGTTTACCTAGCCATTTTGGCAGGTTTTTTAACAGGAGCGGAAAGTGCCCGTGCGAATGGAACAGTTGCAGTAGATTCAATAGGGTTTGAAAAAGTGGGGGGTAAAATTTATGTTTTACATAAAGTAAATCAAGGACAAACAATGTTCGCTGTTGTGAGACAGTATGGAACAACGATCCAGTCGCTGCGGGAAGCTAATCCGGGCATTAGTGACAATGTTCAGCTGGGACAGACTTTGCGTGTGCCTTACACACCCAGAGTGAGTAAAAAAGAACCCAAAAAGGAGGAATTAAAAAAAGAAGAACCTAAAAAAGAAGAGGTAAAAGCGGCCGTTAAGGATGCTAAGCCACTTCCTCCACCGCCGACTACCACTGCGCCTCCAACCGCTGATGCGAAAGTAGCCGTAGCCCCCAATGGGGTTCATAAAGTTGAAGCGGGACAAACGCTCTACCGGGTTGCTGTAAAATATGGTGTTTTGATGGCGGATATCCGTAAATGGAATAACCTTAAAGACGATAACCTGACCGAAGGACAGGAACTGATCGTAAGCGAAAAAGGTGCTGAGAAAGCAAAACCTGTGATTGCAGAGCCGAAAAAGGTAGTGACCAATGTTGTAAAGGATTCTGTGAGAGCGAAGGCTGCGGTTGCCGAGAAAGTAATGAAACCGGTAGAGGAAGTTGCGCCTCCTAAGGTGGTGACAGGAAAACGTAAATCGGAATCCGGATTGGCGGAGGTGATTGAAACGGATGAAAGTACCAGCAAATTTCTGGCCTTGCACCGTACGGCGCCGATAGGGGCTTTGGTGGAGGTTTTGAACGAGTACAATCAGGAAAAAATCATAGTAAGGGTTATCGGACGTATTCCGGAAACCAGTGTGAATGATGATATCATTATCAAGTTATCGTCACGCGCTTTTGAAAAAGTTTCTCCTAACAGCAAGCGTTTCAGGGCGGTAATCAGCTACCTGGAAAGTAATTAATAGCAGTCAAGGAAATTTAAATGAGACAGGATTGGTTTGGTAATCAGATATCTTTGGTCTCTCATCACAAAACTAAATTCTGAAAAATAACATAATGAAGCATTCACCCGAGTTCAGGTCTAAAAGAGAGGAAGAAAGAGCGGCGTTGAAAAAGACAACCGGTTATAAAATGTGGAGCGTGCTGTTTACAATCATGTATCCGTTTATAGCCGTTTTTACGTTTGTTTTTTCTTGTATCGTAATGTTCTTTTCGGGGATTTCGAGAGCTTTGGCTTATGTGTTAGGAAAAGGTCATGCAGAACATTGAAGTTGAGTTAATACCGATATCACAATCCATTACCGATTTACTGGAAGCCAAAGCTGAACAATACAATCAGCCGGATTTCATCCCTTACGATCCGATCAGTATTCCGCACCGCTTTTCGAAAAAACAAGACATCGAAATCATGGGTTTCTGGGCTGCCGTGCTTGCCTGGGGACAGCGAAAGACGATCATTAACAAATGCCTGGAATTGTCTGCGCTGATGGACGATGCCCCTTATGACTTTGTTAAAAACCACCAGGAAAGCGATCTTAAAAAATTCCTGGGATTTAAGCACCGCACCTTCAATGCGACGGACACGCTTTATTTTCTCCATTTCTTTCAAAATTTCTATCATCAGCACGATTCGTTGGAATATGCTTTCAGCAGCCATATGTCTGCGTCTGATGTGACGATTGAGAACGGTTTGATTGGTTTTTACGATCTGTTCAGCAATTCTGAAAATTTTCCTTCAAGAACAAAAAAACATATCGCAACGCCGGTTAGAAAATCGTCGTGTAAGCGGTTGAATATGTTTTTGAGATGGATGGTCAGGAAGGACAATAAAGGTGTTGATTTTGGCATCTGGAACACGATAAGTCCTGCGCAACTGGTTTGCCCTTGTGACGTCCATGTCGATCGTATTGCCCGTAAACTGGGATTAATTCAAAGGCCGGTAACCGATTGGAGAACCGCAACGGAGTTAACGGCGTCTTTGCGTATGTTAAATCCAAATGATCCCGTTTTGTACGATTTCGCATTATTTGGATTGGGTATTGAAGGTTTCGCAAAAGAGGAGTTTTTGATTTAAAACGAGGATAGTGGCAGGTGCTGTGTCACCCTTTCAGGGTTTTGTCATTGCCTGTTGCTGTTTCTTTGCTATAATACTTTCATCCCTTCGGGATTTGCATTTTGAATGTAGCTATTTAAAATAATATCCTTCATTTTGTTTGTGTCACCCTTTCAGGGTTACCCTCGCCTGTCGCTGTTTCTTTGCTATAGTACTTTCATCCCTTCGGGATTTGGCCCCGAGAAAGAAATTCATATAGTCGGACTATCTCAACAACGATCTCCTTGAAAATAAACCCGAAGGGTTGGCAGTATTATAGCAAACATAGACACACATCCCTCTCTTAACCCCGTAGGGGTGACCGATAATTGGTAAGCTTCTAAATGAACATCATCCGGTATAACACAAAAAATCCCTTGTCGAAACACGACAGGGGATTTTTTGTGTTATACATTTTCATAACGATTTACATCGTACTTCCTTTGAATTCAATCGAATCAATCGCGAAAAGCGGTTTGCCATTGGCATCCGGATTTTTATAAACAAAAACGATCCTGTGTTTTTTGTTATCTGCCGGTGCTGTGGTTGCCAGGTTTACGATTGTCGATGATTCGACTTTTGTCTCTCCGATTTTCAATCCCGTTGGCGAATCCAGACGTGCTTCCAGGATTCCGCCAGCCGTTTTGTCACTGCTGATAACCGATACTGCGAGTGCTGAAATTCCTGTTAGATCGATATCGTCAAAGGCGATAAAACTTCCGTTTGCAGAGCCTAAAACAACTTCGGGACCTGCCGGTGTTTTGAATTTTACAAAACCTTTTCCTTCGTCCATCGTGTTGGCCTGAACTTTTGCAGGGCGTAATGCGACCGTTTTTGTGCCTGTCAGCGGGCCCATCAAACCATTGCCTTTATCCGTATAAGCAGCCGTGAAAATGTAAGAACCTTCTTTTTTCTTGGCTTGTGTTACATAGCTACTTTTCAGAGGCTTCTTGTCAACAACCTGTTTTTTAGCCAATGAAAGAATATACTTAATCATTTCTTCCACCTCTTCCGGCTTGTGCTGCGGGTGCGCGGCCATAGCCTGTTCGCCCCAAACACCACCGCCACCTTTGATTACTTTGTCAGTCAGCGTTTTCAAAGAGTTACGTTGATTTTCATAACGTTTGGCTACTTCGATATAAGCTGGCCCGATTGATTTTTTATCTACCGAGTGACATGCTTTGCAATCGCTTAATTCGATCAAACGCTTGCCGGTATCAAAACCGGTATTGGCTTGGTGCCCTTGTGCCAAAACAGTCTTGTCGAATCCTTCCAGATAGTTAATGGTAAGTGTTACTTCATCTTCCGGAATAGTCTTCTTAACGACGCTGCCATCTTCCTTGTCAGTAACCGAAACTTCGTAATTAACCGGTTTGTCGTTCCAATAAAAGGTTTTGTTTCCTTTGATCGCCACGTCAACCTGCGGAATGGCGTTCCCGGCTTTAACCGTTACTTCTGAGGTATTGCTGTTGCCGGCACTGTCCGTCACTTTAAGAATTGCGGTGTACTCGCCAGCTTTTGTGTAGGTAAAAGTTGGGTTTGGCAAATTGCTTTTTCCCAAACCTTTCCCAAATGACCACTCGTATTTGATCGCATCACCATCATAATCAAGCGATCCTTTTGACGAAAAAGCTACCTTCAACGGAACTGCGCCGGTTGTATTGGTGGCTTTGGCCGCGGCTAGCGGAACGCGGTTCCCTGCATTGTAAGTGATATGCGAAAGACTTGCTTCATCATTTTGAGCGAACCAGTTTGGACCATATTCCAGGGTATATAACGACCCATCGTTTGCAAACTGCATATCGATCGGGTGGCTGAATTTACCTTTTGGCATGAAACGCTCGATGTTAACCAGATCGCCTTCCTTGTTCATGGTTACAATATTGATGTAATCACGGATCCAGTCATAAGCGAAGAATTTGCCGTTGTAGTAATTCGGGAACTTGCTTTTACTCTCCTGATAATCGTTATAGTAATATACCGGTCCGGCCATGGCGTTACGTCCTCCTTTACCTACGATAGCGCCAAAGTCAGGCGAATCGGCATATGGATACCAGATAAACGCAGGCTGCGCAGGAGGCAGTTGGGTAATACCCGTATTGTGCGGAGAATCATTGATCGGTGCAGCAGGATCGAAAGGTTTTCCTGAAGTGCTGTCGGCAAAGTTGTAAGAAATATAGGGTTTGTTGTCACCGATAAACAAAGGATAACCGAAATAACCCGGCTTTCTTGCCTGGTTCACCTCATCATAACCGCGTGGCCCGCGTTTCGGGTTGTCGTTGGAAGCGTCAGGTCCCACGTCACCCCAGTACACATAACCGGTGTGCTGATCTACGGAGATACGGTACGGGTTACGCGTTCCCATGACATAAATTTCAGGACGGGTTTTGTCAGTACCGACCGGGAACAGGTTACCTTCCGGAATATCGTAAAGGTTGGTTCCGCCAGGCATATTCGCGCGACGATCGCCGTAACGAGGTTTAATACGCAGGATTTTTCCTCTTAAAGAATTGGTATTGGAAGAAGAATGGCGGCCATCCCAACCTTCACGTCCGGGACGGCCGTCAATCGGCCCATATCCGTCGGACTGGAAAGGATTGACATCATCACCGGTCGACAAGTATAGATTTCCTTGCGGATCCCACGCAATAGAACCACCGGTATGGCAGCAATCCGTCCTTTTTACAGGTACTTTTAAAAGATTTTCTTCCGTAGATAATAAAAGCGTGTCCTTGATGTCATCATATTTAAAGCGTGACAAGTGCTGGGCCGTGTCAGCTTCGCTCGATGGGGGAGAATAATACAGGTATACGAGTTTGTTCGTTTTAAAATTCGGGTCAATGTTCAAACCCATCAACCCATATTCCTGTTTGATATAAACCGGAACTTCCGCTACAACTTTAACTTTTCCCGTTTTGGGATTGTAAAGTTTAAGTTTTCCTTTTCTTTCTGCCAGCAGAACGCGGTGATCGTCAAGAACCACCAGTTCAGTAGGTTCATCCAGTTTGCTTACCAGCACTTTTTTCGTAAAACGATTTTCTTCCGGACGTGCTTTTGAATAGTCGAGTGACGAAGCCATCACATATTTCAAACCACCGGTAAGGTGTTTCAAAAATACAGGATTGACGAAAGTTGCGTCTTCGTGGCCAAAGTTGGTGTAAAACGCTTTTCCTCCGTCATACTCGTGATACCATGACATCGGATGGTTATCACCCATTTTGCCATCTTTATATGTTTTTTCATCAATCTTGACAAGAACAGTTACCTGTGGATTGAAGTTTTTGAAATCATAAAATTCATCTTTGATTGGCCAGCGATCCGGAAAACCTTCCATTGACGGATGTTGCTTGTTGACTGCATAAGCTTCTCCGTTTTGTACATTAGGATTGCCCGGGTGGCTCGCAAAATAGGCTCCCGCCAGTTTGTTGTACCATTGCCAGTCGTATTCTGTGTCTGTGGCAGCGTGGATACCCACATACCCACCACCAGCCTGGATATAATGTTCGAAAGCTTCCTGCTGACTTTCATCAAGGATATTGCCGGTTGTGTTTAAAAAGATAACGGCACTATATCTGTGCAGATTTTTTTCGGTAAAAGCGGTGGCGTTTTCGGTTGTGTCAACGCCGAAACCAACTTCCTGGCCGAGTTTAATGATCGCAGTTCTTCCCGCGGGGATAGACGCATGGCGGAAACCTGCTGTCTTTGAAAATACAAGTACTCGTTTTTCAGGGGTTACGGTTTGGGCAATGGAGATAAAAGAAGCGCATAGAGCAAGGCAAAATACGCCCAGATATTTCAGGGGTTTTTTGAAAGAAGGATACTTCATTATTGTTTTTAATTGAGTTTCAGTAACAGATCAGGGGTTTATTTAAACAGCTTTTTACTTCTATTACCATGTATTACCCGCAGGGTACAAGTAAATGTATAAAAAAACCTATCAGTCATAAGAACGATAGGTTTTCATTATACTTGTTATGTGGACAATTATTTAATTAAAGTCCTAGAATTCTGCGGTTAAACGCCTCGTCGGCACCTGTACCTGCAAAATCGTCAAAAGCTTTTGTCGTTACATCAATGATGTGGTTTGCAATAAAAGGAGCACCTTCGGCAGCACCTTGTTCTGGTGATTTTATGCAGCATTCCCACTCCAGAACTGCCCAGCTATCGTAGTCGTACTGAGAAAGTTTTGAGAAAATGCTTGGGAAATCAACCTGTCCGTCGCCCAGTGAACGGAATCGTCCCGCGCGATCAGCCCATCCTGCAAATCCACTGTAAACACCTTGTTTTCCGGTCGGGTTAAACTCAGCATCCTTTACGTGGAACGCTTTGATGCGGTCGTGGTAAAGGTCGATGAATTGCAGGTAGTCAAGCTGCTGCAACACAAAGTGACTTGGATCGTAGTTGATATTCGCTCTTGAATGTCCGTCAAGATAATCGACAAACATTTCGAAAGTAGCACCGTCAAAAAGATCCTCGCCCGGGTGAAGTTCGTAACAAACGTCCACACCGTTCTCGTCATAAACATCTAAAATTGGCTTCCAGCGTGCCGCCAGTTCTTTGAAAGCAGTTTCTACCAGACCAGCCGGACGCTGAGGCCACGGATAAAGGAACGGCCAGGCCAAAGCACCAGAGAATGTTGCACTGGCAGTCAGCCCAAGGTTTTTACTGGCAACGGCCGTGTATTTAAGCTGCTGTGTAGCCCATTCAGCTCTTGCCTTTGGATTTTTACGCACTTCCGGAGCCGCGAAACCATCATACATTTCGTCGTAAACCGGGTGTGACGCCACAAGTTGTCCGATAATATGAGATGCAAGTTCCGTAATTTCCAGACCTTTATCTTTTAACTTACCTTTAAGTTCATCAGCGTACGTCTGAGATTCAGCGGCAAGTTTGATATCAATAACTCTCGGATCCCAAATTGGTAGCTGAACACCCTTGTAGCCAAGATCAGCCATATAGGTTGTTAGTCCGTCAAGGGTATTGAATGGAGCCTCATCACCCAAAAATTGAGCTAAGAAAATGCCAGGTCCTTTTATAGTTTTCATAGTTTTTTTTAATGTTGGATGATCGAATGAGTGAATGATAGAATGGCGGAAACAAACTTAATGGCTTGAACTGCCTCTTGCTTTGGAGAGAATTTTTAGAATTTCTTCCCCTTCTTTCATTAAGCTATTTAGCTTTTCTAAGGGTAAAATTCCGGATTCGGAAATTATTTCCAGCCAAAATAATGATTCATCCGCTTCTTCTACTGTTATACTTAGTTTAGCAAAAAACTCTTTATTACTTCTGGCTCTGCATACTGCCCGGTAATTTGCGCCTACCGAAGATGCTGATCTTAGAAATTGCTTCCCAATAATCCTCGCTTCTTCGGAAGAAGGCAAAGCTCTAAACAACTTAATACTTCTTAAAACAAATTGTTTGGTTCTGTCTTTTAAAGCATTGATAAATTCCTCTTTAGTGTGTGTCATCTTGGTGAATTTTGAATGATGGATTGAGTGAATGATAGAATGGGTAATACAAACTTAATGGAAGTTTATTCGACCCGGTTACTCATAGGAATGAAAACCGAATGAGCCAACCATTCACTCATTCCATCATTCACTCATTCAAAATTAAACGGCCACCCAAGCCTGCTTTTTATTACTTTCCAAAATTCTTTCGCAAATCAACAGCTCGCGATATCCGTCAGCGAAAGTTGGGAATGTAGGGTTTTCAGGTTGCTTACCTTCTGCGATCGCCGCGTAAACCTCCTTAAACATTTGTTTTGATGTATCAGGGAAGCCTTCGTTGTGGCCACCCGGGAAAGTGATCAGGGAACGAACATCGTCGTTGACAAGCGAGGGATCGCGCATCAAAATTTCGTTGCTCTTGTCGCGGTTACCAACCCACATTTCGTTTGGCGCTTCCGAAGTCCAGTTGAAAGTTTTCTTAGAACCTGAGATTTCCAGCGTCATGCGGTTTTTACGGCCTGCAGACACCTGAGAAACAGTGATGACACCTTTGCTGCCATTGTCAAAGCGAAGAAGCACGTTTGCATGATCTTCAGTTGTGATAGGCACATCAGCATAATCTTCCGGCTGAAGCATTTTTCCTGAATACGTTTCCACCGGTTTCAATGGCTTCTTACGTGTCTTATGGATGGTGTTAAAGTCAGCAAGTACTTCCACCGTTTTCAAACCTGTGATGTATTCAAGAATATCCATCAGGTGAGAACCGATATCGGCAATTGCGCGCGAGTCACCAGATTTATCCGGCTCAAGACGCCAGTTGTAATCTGTTTCGTAAAACAGCCAGTCCTGAAGGTACGATCCGATGAAAGAATAAATTTCACCAAGTTCACCACGTTCACGCATCGATTTCATCTGACGGGCAAGCGGGTAATAACGCAGGTTAAAGTGAACCGCATTGACAAGTCCTGTTTTAGCTGCAAGCTCAACAAGCTCTTCGGCTTCTGCAAGATCCTTTGCCAGTGGCTTTTCACAGATAACGTGTTTCCCGGCCAACAAAGCCGCTTTTGACTGTGAGTAGTGAAGGAAGTTAGGTGTACAAATGTGGATTGCCTGAATATCGTCCTGCTTAAGCAACTCATCAAATGTGTAAGAGCGGGCGATTCCCAATCCGTCAGCCTTTTGTTTGGCCAACTCGGCAGTTACTTCACAAAGAGCAGCTACTTCAACATTAGGAAGGCGTCTTAACGCTTCGATATGGGCAGGGCCAATAAAACCGGTACCTACTACACCAACTTTTATTTTAGTCATAAACAAGGTAAAAGGAATGTGAAAAATATTAAAAAAAGATTGTGGATATACAAAAATATAGCGTGAAGACCGGAACAAGTTCCGATCCTCAAACAGGTTTTTTTCTGATATCTACTCAAAAGTAGTCCACTTTGTGTCAGATTTATCAGAGGCGATAACGGTATTTACGAATTTCATGCCGCGTAAACCATCCTGAGCAGAAGGGAAATCATAAACCGGATCGGCTTTTTTACCCTCCCAATGGGCGCGTACGTGGATCGCGAAATTGCGATACAGATTGGCAAAGGCCTCAAAATATCCTTCCGGGTGACCGGCCGGTATGCGGGTATGCACCTGAGCCGCTTTTGACAGATTGCCAACGCCGGTACGGATCAGTCTCACACCTTGCTGTGTTTTATGGATCAGCGTGTTTGGCTCCATTTGTTTCCATTGCAAACCGCCTGTTTCTCCATAAACACGGATATTCAAGTCGTTTTCTTCTCCGTTTGCAATCTGGCTGTTTTGCAAAATTCCTTTGGCACCGTTATTGAAACGTAACAAAATGTTTGCATCATCATCCAGCTGACGGCCTTCTACGAAAATCGTCAGGTCTGCGCAAAGTTGTGTGATTTTTAATCCGGTAATATATTCAGCCAGGTTTTCGGCATGCGTACCGATGTCGCCCAACCCGCCGCCAGCGCCTGACTTGCTCGGGTCCGTACGCCATGCAGCCTGTTTGTTGCCTGTCACTTCAACGAGTGTCGAAAGCCAGCCCTGAGGATACTCAACAATGACTTTACGAACTTTTCCGATTGCACCCGAAGCGATCATTTCTTTCGCTTCCTTCACCATCGGATATCCCGTGTAGTTATGGGTAAGGCAGAAAACCAGTCCTGTTTTCTCAACCAGCGCAACAATTTCTTCGGCTTCTTCGATCGTCAGCGTGATAGGCTTGTCACATACCACGTGAAACCCATTTTCAAGCGCCAGTTTGGTTGGTGCAGCATGCATGTGGTTTGGGGTAACGATAGAAACAAAGTCCATCCGTTCTCCTTCCGGAAGCTGTTTTTCTTTGAGAATCATCTCTTCGAAATTGGCATAAACGCGGTCTTCGGGTAAGTAAAGAGCTTTTCCTGTTTCCTTTGATTTCTCGGGAGACGAACTGAAAGCACCGCAAACAAGTTCAATTTCTCCGTCCATGATAGCCGCACGGCGGTGAACACCTCCAATAAAAGCGTCAAGTGTTCCTCCCACCATACCCATCCTTATCTTTCGTGACATTCCTCTGGGTTTAAAGTTTTTAAAAGATTTTATACTTATAAAGAGTAGTATCTATGACTCTTACTTCTTACAAAGATATATTTAACGTAGAAAAAATGTGTCTCAAAAGGTAGATAGATCAGTAGATTTGTTTAATATTTGTTTTTTCTGTGAAAATCTTAAATAATATTGTTACCCCGGAACTAGTAATGAATCACTCTCAAATATTTTAACTTTTACAAAAGCATGTCTCAACCAATTAATAGCTCACGGCTTTTTAACGCAAGCTGTCTTGCCATCATTACAACGGCCTTTTCATTCAGTATCAGGGCTGGTATTCTTCCTCAATTGGGAACTGAATTTGGCCTGACCGCAGAGCAATTAGGCTTTATCAATTCCATGTTCTTTTTTGGCTTCCCGATTTCAATGATTATTGGGGGGATTGTTTACCACTCTGTGGGGCCGAAAATAATTATGCAGGTAGCGGTTGTTGCCCACACGCTGGGGATTTTGCTTACGATTTATGCCGGCGGATACGTTGGTCTTTTGGTTTCGACGTTTTTTATAGGTTTTGGAAACGGCTGTACGGAAGCGGCGTGTAATCCTATGATTGCTGATATGTACTCTACCAGCAAACTGAATAAAATGTTGGGCCGGTTTCACATGTGGTTCCCGGGTGGTATTGTGATCGGTAGTTTAATATCCAAATTTATGACGAGCGCAGGTTTCTCCTGGCAGACACAGATTTGGGTGCTTATGCTTCCAACTGTGGTTTACGCATTCTTGTTTTTCGGTCAGGCTTTCCCTAGACCAAAAGTAGAAGGCGTTACCTCAATTGCAAAAAATTTCCAGGCGATGCTTACTCCCCTTTATGGTTTCATATTCTGCTGCATGGCAATGACTGCCATTACAGAATTTGGACCTAACCAGTGGGTGACGGTTGTTTTGAGCAGCAGTGGAGCAGATGCGATGCTGGTATTGGCATTAACGTTTGGTGTAATGACATTAGGAAGACTTTTCACAGGACCTGTTGTAGCGCAATTGGGTCAAACGGGCGTTTTGTTCGGAGGTTCAATTCTGGCGGCGATCGGGATTTATATGTTTAGTACTGTAACAGGGCCAATTGCCTACGTGGCAGCTGTGATCTTCGGTCTTGGCGTATGTTTCAACTGGCCGATCATGATCGGTTTCGTGGCACAGCGCGTACCATTGAGCGGCGCTTTGGGTATGTCCATTATTGGTGGAGTAGGGATGTTGTCAACTTCGATCTTCCAACCTTTTATTGGTTCATGGATTGATGAAGCACATGCTGAAAATGCTGCAAAAGGGCTTACAGGATCTGCATTGGAACTTGCGGCTGGTCAGTCTACTTTGGCAACCATGTTGACATTCCCTCTTATACTAATCGTAGCATTCATCGCGTTATGGGCCTGGAAAGGCAATCCAAAATCCGGCGGGCATGTTGACGAAGCGCAACTGGCACAACAGACTCAGTTGTAATTTTTAGGTTACACAGAGATTAAAGGAGTTAAAAAGAGGGCCACAGAGTTTTATTTCTCTGTGGCCCTCTTTTATTTTTCTCTGTTAACCTCTGTGTAACCTAAGAAATTACTTCAATTTCACAATCGTTACGCCCGCTCCGCCACGATCAGGATGTTCGTCCTGCATATTGGAAACGTGGGAATAACCACGCAGATGATTCCGGACCAGCGTCCTCAAAATGCCGTCTCCCTTGCCATGTACGACACGAAGTTCGTCGTAGCCTAACATGATGGCATTATCCATAAATGAATCCAGTACACCCAAAGCTTCTTCACCGCGTTTCCCCCGGATATCCAGATTAAAACTGAAATTCATCATCCGCTCATTAAGATCCACGCCTTTGGAAGTTGTTTTCAACTTTTTCTCACCGGTCGCGGCTTTATAAGTTTTGTTGGAGACTTTTTCCAGGCGATTGAGTTTAATATTGGATTTCAGGTCACCGATGCGAATCTCCACATCTTTTCCTTTTAACGCCAACACTTCACCAATGGCTGTCTGTCCGACAATGCGGACATAACTTCCCACGGTTATGGCGCCGTCTTCGGGTTCAAAAATATTGTCTTCGGATGGTTGCTCTTCAACTTCCTCAATGACCAGATTTTTTTTGCCAAACTTTTCAAGCTCAGTCCGGACCGTTTTGGTTTTTTCCTTTTCAGCTTTATTTTCCTTGATCTCCCGGATGGTATTTTCAATCAACTGGTTCGCATCAGACAGCAGATTCTTGGCTTTCTGTTTTGCCTCGTTAACCAGTTTTTTCTCGTTATTTTCGAGATTGGATTTGAGTTTGGTGTATTCTGAAAGCTGTTGTGCCAGCTTCCGCTCCTTGATACCCAACTCGATATTTTTCTCCGCAAAAACCTTTCTTTCGATATCCAGTTCTTTCAGTAATTTTTCAAAATTTACCTGCTGTTTACCAAGCTTATCTTTCGCTCGGTTAATCACAGCATTGGGCAGGCCGATTTTTGAAGCAATTTCAAAGGCAAAAGAACTTCCCGGACGGCCAATTTCCAATTGGTAAATCGGTTCGAGGTGTTCGCCGTCGAAACGCATGGCACCGTTAACAAGACCGTCGGTTTTGTCGGCCAGCACTTTAAGGTTGGTATAATGGGTGTTGATCACGCCATAAGCTCCCGATTTTGTCAGGTCTTCCAGAATCGCTTCTGCAATAGCACCGCCTAGGCCCGGTTCTGTCCCTGTTCCAAATTCATCGATCAGGAAAAGGGTTCTTTTATTGGAAAGCGTAAGAAAATGACGCATGTTGGTCAAATGCGAGCTATACGTACTCAAATCATTTTCCAGCGACTGCTCGTCACCGATGTCAATAAAAATATTCTGGAAAAAACCAATGGTTGAGCCATCCGCCATCGGGACCAGCAATCCGCATTGATGCATATACTGGATCAGTCCGACTGTTTTCAGGGAAACCGATTTTCCTCCCGCGTTGGGGCCGGAAACAATCAGGATTCGTTGTTTTTCCTGCAATTCGATATTAAGCGGAACGACTTTTTTTCCTTGTTTTTGAAAGGATAAGTGCAGCAGCGGATGCCTGGCGTCCTTCCATTCGACGATCTGCTTATTGACAAAAGTCGGGTTGGTCGCATTCATCTGAATCGCAATTTTTGCTTTTGCCCTCAGAAAATCCATCAGTCCCAGAAATCCGTATGCTTTTTGCAAATCAGGAACAAAAGGACGAAGCTGGTCGGTCAGATGCATCAGGATGCGGTTGATTTCGCGGCGTTCCTCATATTCCAGCTCGCGGATTTCATTGTTTGATTCAAAAACATCCGTAGGTTCAATGAAAACCGTTTGTCCTGTTGACGACTCATCGTGCACAAAACCTTTCAGTTTGCGCTTGTGCTCGGCCGCCAGTGGAATAACCATACGCCCGTTTCTAACAGTCAAGGAAACATCTTCGCTGATCCATCCGCTGTTTTTCGCAGTCCGCAGCATGGCGTCGAGTTTCTTGCGAATCCCCGCCTGTTCTGAAATCAACCGTCTGCGGATGCGTGCCAGTTCGGGTGAAGCCGTATCGCGTATCTGTCCGCGGTCGTCGATAATCTTATCAATCGCGTCCGTAATTGCCTTATCAACTTTTACTGTTTTGGCATATTCACTCAGCAATGGAAATGCCTCAGGCTCCTGATTCGCAAAAAAGCGAAGGCATAACCTGATCGTTTGCAAAGAAGCTTTCAGGTCTGAGAACTCAGCCAGCGTCAATAACATGCCTTCGATTGCGGCACGTTTTAAATAGGGCGTTGCATCGAGGTAATTCTGAGAAGGAAAATCCTCACCAATTTCCATCACTCTTTTCATTTCAGCAGTTTGGCTGACAAGTTTTTCAACCATGCCGAAATTGTCCGAGAATCGGATTTTTTCAACATAACCACGCCCTAACGGACTGATACATGCTTCTTTGAGCAGTTCGCGCAGTTTGTCAAAACCTAATTTTTGTTCAATTGTATTGGGGTATAACATTTCTGGTATTTCGAATTTTGGGACGGCCCTAGCAGGTTATTTCAATGCGGATTTTTCTTCATCCACTTTAACCCCGGCCGGATTATAATTTTTATTTAAATACACCCTGAATCTCCTGTTTCAGAAAAACAAGCGCATGGGTGGTCGGCTGAATTTCTTTTTGAATAACCTGTGCAAAAATTTTCTTTGCCAATTCTGATGCCGGTGCTTCTGACTCTACTTCCGCCGCTGCCTGGTTAATCACCGAAACAATTTCGTTCATTGCGTTCACAATATGTCCCCAGGCTTCGTTGCTGATATAAATTTGTTGCGCCAGATTGTGGTTAAATTCCTCACGGATTTCGTGGAGCAGTATTTGTTGCAGTTCCAATGCGCTGGACGCCGATGGTGCCAGTCTTAGCAACAGATTATTGGGTGTAATTCGTTCTAAAAACAGGCACATACGTTCATAAGCCTGCAAACGAAGCGGTAACGTTATTTCAGTGTTTTTGCTGTGTATATCAAATTTCTGTTTTTCAAAAACTTTATCGGCAACAGTTGTGATGGTCAGATACATGCCATAGGTAACAATAGCTCCCAGTATCATGACGGTAATAAACGAATAAAACTCCATAGCTTTGGTAAGGGTATTAGATTGCGGAAAGAAACGCAAAAATACAAGATAACTGAAAATTAGAAGGAAGAAATTGAATTAATTGCGAATTGAAAAAGCCGATTTGCTGTTAGCTTCTAGCAAACCTTTATCAGCGCTGTTGTTTTAAGATTATAAAGGTCTGCTTTTGTTTATTTTTTATTCCTCCGAATGCATACTCTGCAACCGTTTGACAGAGCACTTCTAAGAGGGAATTTTTTGCAAGAATTCATGGAGAACCCAATACGGATTACAGACAAGGCAAAGCTTGAAATTGTTACGACGTTAGAAGCCAATAAAATTCCTGACACCTACGGTCTTCGGGTAGGCTTGCGCGGAGGAGGGTGTAGTGGTACGTTTTTACTTGGTTTTGATACTGCGTCTGACTTTGATCAGATCTATAAAATCGATGGTATTAAAGTGATTATTGACAAACGGCATTTAATGTACGTTCTTGGCGTTTTGGTAGATTACGAAGAGGGTATGAACGGGAGCGGTTATACGGTTTCTTCCCTTGAGAAGAAATAGAATAACCGTATGCTTAATTTACAATTAATCCTCAATGGTTACATGTTTCCAGTTTTCTCCTGACCGGATTCTGTTCAATTGGGTATGTGTGATCCCAAACTGCTTTGCAATCATTTTCAGACGGTTATTGTCATTTTTAAGCAATTTTTTGATGATTCTAACCTTGCTTTCTGTCAGTTTGTAATTTTTGGTTCTGCGAGGGATAACACGATTGATGAACGCAGGGTTTTCACGGTTGTGATCGATCATTTCCGTTTTTGTAACCCATCTTAAATTCTCGTAGTAGTTGTTTTGCTTTTCAAAATCTGTGTGGATTACAAAAGCGTGATCATCGCTTGCTTTATCTACAAAATGCTCTGCTACCAGTTTGTGTACATATCTGTTGATCGTCTTGCCTCCGGCTGCACGGATATTTAAAGAACGATAACCCTGAATTACGGACCCCTTTATTATTGCACCATCCTTGGGATTATTTTGAAAACTCTTAAGTCTTCCATAATTAGAAACTTCATAGTGGGGCGCATTTTCGATTTCATCGAATTTTATTTTAGCCCATTTCTCATTCCAAAAACTCCGGCTTATCGTTGGCTCATTCATTGTTTGACATTCGATTATTGAATTGGAAACTTTTTAAAATTTATTGTTACTGTTAAGTAATACTATAACGTTGAAGACTTAATACTAATAGTGAACGTTTTAAAAACAAAAAGGTTTATTATTTTCTTTTATAATTAAAACTATCCATTGAAACATACACTCATCATCGGCGCGTCTGATAATCCGGCAAGATATTCGTTTCTGGCAGCCCAGAAACTAAAAGCGAAGGGACATTCTGTTTTACTACTAGGCCGCAGAAAAGGGCTTGCAGCAGGGCAGGAAATCCATATTCAACCTTTAGCATGGGAAAATATTGACACGGTTACCTTATATATCAATCCAGGAATTCAAACAGCTTATTACGATTATATTGTTTCGCTAAAACCAAAACGCGTAATTTTCAATCCTGGTACAGAAAATCGCGAATTTGAAAACATTTTAATTGCTAAAAATATCGTACCAGTTGAAGCTTGCACGTTAGTCATGCTTACAACGGGACAGTATTAATATTCAGGAGGAGAGTGGCAGAGGAAAAAATGGATATGTTTCAGTCCATTTCCCTTATACAAATGTACTTTTCTATTTCCTTATTTTTATAAAAAAACTTTCCTTTTTTAACCTCTGACGGTATTTACCACCTGATCAGGGCCGAACCCCAGGTAAAACCACTGCCAAAAGCCGCCAAACACACCAGATCACCCTCTTTTATCCTTCCTTCTTCCCAGGCCTCAGCCATGGCGATAGGAATTGAAGCTGCCGTCGTATTCCCAAAACGTTGAATGTTGTTGACAACCTGTTCTTCGGATAACCCCATTTGCTGTCTTACGTAATCGCTGATTCGGATATTGGCCTGATGCGGCACCAGTATGTTCACATCCGAAGACTGAAATCCGTTTGCCTCCAGCGCCTCATTGATCACTTCACCAAAACGCACGATAGCGTGTTTGAAAACAGTATTTCCGTTCATGTGCACGTTGAAGCCGCCTTCGTCAATCATTTCGGTCGTTGCTGTCCTGCCTGCCCGGCTGCTGCCCGGCTCACGTACAAACAAATCTTCGGCAAACCGCCCGTCTGCGTGCAGGTGGGTGGACAAAATGCGATGATTCGGGTCATTGGTAGCCTGGATGACTGCCGCGCCGGCTCCGTCGCCGAAAATAACGGCCGTATTTCTGCCGGCCGTGCTCTTGTCAATCCAGGACGACTGGATTTCTGAACCTACCACCAGTGCTGTCTTATACATCCCCGATTTGATAAACTGATCGGCGATCGATAGCGCATACACAAAACCTGAGCATTGCTGGCGAATATCAAAAACCGGTTTGCCGTCCATTCCCAGCTCACGCTGCATTAAAAATGCAGATCCGGGAAAAAAGTAATCCGGTGTTATGGTCGCGTAAACAATAACGTCCACGTCGTCCGGCGTCAATCCGGCTCTTTCCAGTGCCTGCCTGGAAGCGGCGGCCGCCATGCTGTAATTTGTATCTTTTCCGTATTCGAAATAACGGCGCTCTTTAATACCGGTCCGTTCCTGTATCCATTCGTCGGATGTGTCCATCCATTTTGTCAGATCATTATTGGTGATAATGTTTTCAGGAACATAATAGCCAAGGCCGGTAATACGCGAAAATGTCATGCAGAATTTATTTTGTACAAAAGCCCGGTTTAATCAGGCAAAATTTAACTGTTTGTTATCCCAAAAGACTGTACGTCAGTTTACTTGTCAAACGATAAATCCGTTGGGATTGGCGCAAATTTGCAACAAAAAGTTCTTGTTACCAATTCAGGCATCCTTTTTAACCAAATTTGCCGTAACCGATAAACCGATATAGACGATCAGTATCAGCGGTATAGCCAGAATTTTGAAGAATGCCAGCAGCAGCACCGTCACGATGATGAAGGAGTAACGTATTTCATTTCCCTGCCAGCCAAACGATTTAAACTTCAACGCAAGCAGTTTTATTTCGGCCACGAGGAGGTATGACATGACGACTGTCAGTATCATGAGATTGGTGGTGTTGACGATCAGCGGTTTCCAGCTTTCGTCCTGAAAAACAATCACCGGCAGCGACGCGATCAGCAGTGCATTGGCAGGCGTCGGGACACCAATGAAGGAATCACTTTGCCTCGGGTCATTATTGAATTTTGCCAGACGGATTGCGGAGAAAATGGCAATCAGGAAGGCTCCGTACGCTTTCCAGATACCCATCAGGTCAGGGATGCTCTGCATCAGCAGCTGATAAATGATGATGGACGGCAGAAGTCCGAACGTAACCATATCGGCCAGGGAATCCAGGTCGCGCCCGATCGGGGAACTGACTTTTAAAAGTCTGGCAGCAAATCCGTCAAAAAAATCGAAAATAAGGGCAATGCCGATCAGTCCGCAGGAAATGATGAGATTATTGTGAAACGCCTCCACCACGCCCACACATCCGCAGAGCAGATTAAGACAGGTAAGTGCATTAGGAATATGTCGAAGAAACATTTTAATTTTCAATACAGGGTTTGGGTACTTTTCAAAAAAGCAGAATCAGTACGACCGTTTTTGCCTTTTTGCGGTAAACTTTATTTCAAAAAGGGATTGTTCTTTTTCTCAAAACCAATCGTGGTTGGCTGCATATGACCAGCGTAAACAGTGTAACCATCAGCCAGTGTAAAAAGTTTGGTTTTGATGCTGGTAATAAGTGTTTCGAAATCGCCGCCGGGCAAGTCGGTGCGCCCGATACTTTGTCTGAAAAGCACGTCGCCGCCGATAACAAACTGTTGCTCATCATTGACAAAAGCAACATGCCCTGGCGCGTGACCCGGTACAAAAAGTATCCTTAGCGATGAATTTCCGAAAGTTACTGTATCGCCTTCGTCAAAATAGGCGTCTATTTCAGGTTCATCAAAACCTGAAAAACCGTAGTTGGAGGCATACGATTTGACGGCTTTAAGAAGCTGTTCATCAATTTTATGCAGGGAAAAAGGAATATTATATTTCGTTTTGACAGCCGCCACACCCAGCACATGGTCAATGTGCGCATGTGTATTGATGATGCGGACGGGCTTTAACGCATTACTTTCAATGAAGTCGTAAAGTTGTTTATACTCAGCCTTGTCATAACAACCCGGATCGATAATAACTGCCTCGCCGGTCTCATCGTACAACAGATAGGTATTTTCAGAAAAAGGATTGAAGACAAAAGATTTAATCTGTATCATTATTTCAAACGTAAAAATAGGAGCATGCTCCCGCGATATATAATCGCTAAGTTACGAAACAGATTGTAAAGTGGGCTTACAGCGTCTTCTTTTCGCTAACGGCGGCATATATCCTGTCAAAGAAAAGCTGGATCCTTCCCTTATAAGTTGTTTCGGTACCCACACAAAGCCAGATTTCACCGGCAGCGTTTGGTTTTACTTCTACTGCCAGATTGGCATTGTCCCGTACGATGGCCCTGTAAGCAACCGAGTCGATATTATTTCCGGCATCGCCGAGATATAACATTTCGGTTCCGCTTTTGCCCAATGATCCCTTTTTTATGGAAACATTATAGAAATTCGAAGCAAGGATTTTTTTAGGCTCCTCGGTGGAGGCACCCGCTTTGATATAGGTAATTTGTCCGGCCCCGCCAACGGTGTCGGTATAACTCGTCGTCAGATTGATCCGATAGGCAACCTTGTAGGTTAGCGCCGGGTTGAGTCCGGTAATTTTTCTTTTGATAAACCAGAAAAGGCTGTCGCCGGTATTCACGCCTTCTACGCGTAATCCGAGCGCTGTGCTGTCGGTTCGTTCAGGAATTTTGTCCTGTTTGACCAAAAACTTGACCGCACTATCCTGTCCGCTTTTGTAAAATGCAAAATCACCCGTCCAGTCGTCCGTTCCGGTTTGAAAAGTGCTGTCGAAAAATAGGATGGGCAGTGGATCCGCTGCTTTTTTGCAGGCAGCGAGATAAACCGTCATGATCAAACATCCGAATAATATCCAATTTTTCATCTATTGCAATTCCCTTTTGGCTTACTTAATTTATTGCTCCGTTAACGTGACCTTGATATTGTCGTAATAGAAAACGGTTTTTCCTTTATAACGGGTATCTTCTCCTATGCAAACCCAGATAATTCCCTTCGAATTGGGTTTAACGGTAATGTTTTTTGCGTTGCTGTTACGGTTGATCAGTGCATAAACCGACCTTGTGGCGGTATTGGTAAAATCACCCAAAACAGACATTTCTGCTCCATCCTGATCCCAAAGTCCTTTTTTGATCGATAAATTATAATAGAATTTGTCGGTAGGAGTTTTAACCGGCTCCGTGGGAGAAGCTCCGGCTTTCAGGTTGATTGTCTTGCCGGATCCGCTCGGCAGGTCGGGATAGTTGGTTGCCAGATTGATGTCAAAGGAAACATTGTAGGTTTTGTCGGGATTCAGGCCGACAATTTTCTTTTTCAGAAACATGAAAATGCTGTCTCCTACGTTATTTCCCTCCATTCTCAGGCTCCATTTCAACGAATCGATAACGGCCGGGAGGGAGTCGCGTTCCATTTTAAATGCAATTTTAGTGGTATCGGCCCGGTTGTACAGGGCGTAATCTGCCGTCCAGCCTTCTGTGCCCGTTTCGAATTCAGAAATCATCGTCCGCACAGGGTCCACATTGTTTCTTTCCTCACTGTTGCAGGCTGACAGGCCTATCAATACGACTAGTTTTGCCCACTTCAAATATTTCTTCATCAAAATTAAATTGCTTTGAGTAGACAAAACTAGTCGAAATTATGGAGACGACTGACTAATTGATTACCTTTTCAGTAATTGAAGTTTTAATTCTGTCGTAATAAAGTGCCGTTAATCCTTCGTAACCCGAATCGGTTCCCACGCAGAGCCAGATTTCACCGCTTGCATTCGCTTTCACTTCCACCGGTTTGGCCAGGTTATCGCGTTTGACAATTTTGTAATCATCTTTTTCAAGTCCGTTTTCGATATTTCCCAGCACAAATAGCTCCTTGCCTCCTTCTGACTGTGCACCTTTGTCAAGATTGAAAGTGTAAAAATTATTTTCAAGCCTTTTAACCGGTTCGTTAGGCGATGCACCGGCTTTCAGATATACCGAGCTGCCGGGTGATCCGCCTATGCCAATGCCCTTGATGGGTGCGTTGGTTCCCAGATCAATATCAAATACAACGTTGTAAGTCTGATTTGGTATTAATCCGGTCACTTTCTTTTTCAAAAACATAAACATATCGTCGCTCCGGTTGTGGCTTTGCAGCAGCAAACCGTTTCTTTTCCTGTCAAGCGGAGCTGGCAATGCCGCGCGTCTGAACCTGAATTCGATAATGGAAGTATCGGTATCCTTGCTATACTCGGCCAGTTCACCAGCCCAGCCATCTGCATCTCTTTCGAAATCGGAGGTGATGACAAGACCCGATCTGACGATTTCATTGTTATCATCGCAAGAAACCAAACTTAAACCCGCAGACAGGGCTAACCCGCCTAAAATCATCCATTTTTTCATAGCTTAAAACAACTTTTGGTACATTGAAAATTAATTGACTACTGCTCATCAAGATTCATGTTCCCGGCCGTTGGTTGGAAAAACGGTGCGAAGTTTTTTTTAAGCTGCGCTTTTAAGCTGACTGTTAATGCGTTCAGAATTAAAATTATCCGATAAGAAATATCGTGGGCTGCTTATGAAGGTCAGGCTTGTTCTTTTTCCAGTATTTCACCGGATGTGTTTCAATAAACTCGTCTTCAGAGGTAATGTTTGCAGCGATGCAAAGCAGGGTATCGATCTGACAAATATCCAGTAGGGCGTCCAGAAAGGAGTTGTTCCGGAAAGGTGTTTCCATAAAAATCTGCGTCTGGTTTTTCTGAATGACGTCAATTTCCAGCTGTTTGATCGTCGCTTTCCTTTCAGCCTTATCGATGGGGAGATATCCGTGAAATACAAAGGACTGTCCGCTCATGCCCGATCCCATCAGTGCCAGTAAAATAGAGGACGGCCCTACAAGCGGTACCACTTTTAAACCGATTTGATGCGCAAAGTCAACCGCGACCGATCCCGGATCGGCAACACCCGGACATCCGGCTTCTGAAATGACACCGGCATTTTGTGTCAGCCCTTTGATCTGCTCCCGTGTCTCGCCACGCGGCGTGTCTTTGTGCAACTCGTAAAAAGTGATGTTATCGATCACTTTACCCAATTTGAGACTGCTGATGAAGCGGCGTGCGGTTCTTATATTTTCCACAAAAAAGACGTCAACATTTGCAATCACATCTTTAATCTGCGGTGTCAACACCTGGTCGTTGGTTCCTTCTGCAAGTACGGTCGGAATGAGGTACAGGGTTATGTCAGATTGGCTCATAAGTTGTTTTTTGGTCCCTTTCCAACCATTTGCCGGAAAAGTGAATCTATAAATAAAAAAGCAAAGCTATGAAACGACTACTTTACTTTTCTTTATTTCTGCTTTTTCTGTCGAATTGTAAGAATAATAAGGCTGATGAAAGTGAAATTTTATCACAGATCATCGGGAAGTGGCGTTTGATCGAGATTGAGGAGACGATATTGGAGGAGAAAAAGCGGCGGCCGGTAGCTGTTAAAGATCAGGTGGAGATCTCATTTGGTTTTGACGGGAAAACGCTAGACATGGGACGTGAACCCGTTTGTTGTCCTCCATCAGCCATAGAGGTTAACGGAACGTTGTTCAATGTTAAGTCGACAAGCGCCAATGCTTACTCTTGTCTGGCGGTTCGCTGCGGAAATGTCCCGCCCTTACTTGTTGACTTAAATGAAGATGTAATGATTATTACCAATGGAAGGAGACTTAAATACGTAAGAAACTGACCGCAGTTTGATTGGAAGCGTTATGAAACAACTACTTTACTTTTCTTTATTTCTGCTTTTTCTGTCGAATTGTAAGAATAATAAGGCTGATGAAAGTGAAATTTTATCACAGATCATCGGGAAGTGGCGTTTGATCGAGATTGAGGAGACGATATTGGAGGAGAAAAAGTGGCGACCGGTAGCTGTTAAAGATCAGTTGGAGATCTCATTTGGTTTTGACGGGAAAACGCTAAATATGGATAGCGAACCGGGTTGTTGTCCTTCATCGGCTATGATAGTTAATGGGGTCTTGTTCAATATCAAATTTACTGCCGCCAGTACACGTCCATGCCCGGCGATTCTTTGCGGCGAGGTTCCTCCTTTGAATGTCGATGTAAGCGAAAATGTAATGATTTTTTCTGGTGGACAAAGAGTTAAATATGTAAGAAACTGACCAAATTTTTGATTTATAATGATGTTACGTAAACGGCGTAGGTATGTGTTAAGCACGCATTGGGTGGATGAAGTAATTTTTAAAAGAAGCATTATGAAACGATTACTTTACTTTTCCGTAATCCTGTTATTTCTGTCGAACTGCAAGAATGATACTGATGCGGTGCCTATGGACTTTGCAACGCAGTCGGTGCCGGGGAAATGGCTCCTGACGGAGACGGAGCAGACAGTCAATGGAAAACAGGTTTGGCAGTCGGCGAATGTCGTGCAGCCGGAATACATTATTTTTCGTTCCGACGGCGTGATTCTGAATGAAAAAGAAGAGGCAAGCTGTTGTTCGCCGCAGATCCTGAATGTCAACAACAAGGCATTTGAGATCAAACCGCAGCAGCCGGTCAATTACACTCAGGATTGTTCCCAGATATTTTGCGGGTCTTGTCCGGTTTGGGATATCGAGCTGAAAGGGGACGTCATGGTTATCTCAAAATGCCAGACGCCAAGGGCTAAATATGTGCGGAAATAAGTAAGGATGTGAAATCGTAAATTTTATACCGATCTGCCGAAAGGCAAGAAATATCATCTTTTACCTGGCATTATTTCGGGAATAAGTTGATTTTTAACCTACTCCCGAAAAGCTGCAATTTCAATTCGTTTTAATATCTCCTCAGGCATTAAGATATGCCAGCAAATGCTCCACAAAAGCTTTCGGCTGTTCCGCCTGAACCCAGTGTCCCGCATTGGCTATGGTTTCCAGTTCTGCGTTCGGGAATATTTTCAAAATGCCATCCCAGTCTTCATCCAGAATATAATCCGATTTTTCTCCACGAATAAAAAGGGTAGAGGTCTCAACGAGTTTTGTTGCCTCGATGGGTGCCCCCACCTTTGCCATATCCCGGGTTAACACCGTTAAATTGAAACGCCAGTCAAATCCGCCTTCCTCTTTTCTGTAAAGGTTTTTCAGAAGAAACTGCCGAACAGAAAGAATCGGTTCGTAAGTGCTTAAAAAGTCATCAGCCTGCTGGCGGTTTTCAATCTCTTCCACGGGCAAAGCATTGAGCCCCTTCAGGATTCTGGTGTGATGAATAGGATATTGCTTGGGGCCGATGTCAACCACCACCAGTTTTTCGAAAGTATCCGGATAATGGACGGCATATTCCATAACCGTTTTGCCACCCATCGAATGCCCGATCAGAATCGGAGATTCCAGGTTTTGCTGATCCAGAAATTCTTTCAAATCGGCAGCCAGGGTAGGGAAGTCGAGTGTGCCCTCATGCGGCGAACGGCCATGATGCCGCTGATCGACCAGATACACGATAAAGCCCTGCTCAGAAATTGTTTTGCCAATGGTAAGCCAGTTATCCAAAAAACCGAAAACACCGTGCAGGATAACGAGCGGTTTCCCGGTTTCGCCAATCTTTTTATAATTAAGCTGCATTTTTTTTACAAAAATTGAAAAAATCTATTTTTTAAGAATTTTACCGAAGATAGTGAATTAGATAATATACGAAGTAGTAACCGAATGTCACCATTTCTTCCTTATTCGTATGATATTGCAAAGATCGTCAGGATTTCTTTGACAGAAAAAAATAAAAGCGCCGAAATGTTAACAAAATCTTAATATTGAAAATGTGCTAATTTTTAGATGTTAATCTGCATGTTTTCAACAAATCAGGCAGTTGCGATATGAAGTATAGTACTTTGGTAGGACTACAAATATTGTTTTACAAATAAAAAAACTTTTATTTTACGGTCAATATCAGCAATCACTTTTTAGTGAACCTACTACTAAAATTCATCAAATCCCCCAATTCCATGAACAGGAAAAGTTTACTTTTCCGAGCAGCAAGTCTTATGCTGTTCGTATTTTCCTTGTCTTTCCTAAGCGGAAAAGTACAAGCCCAGGTTACTTCATCATTAATCAGCGGCCGGATCACAGACACCAAAGGTGAAACATTACCAGGTGCAACCATCAAGGCGCTTCACGAACCAACCGGAACGGTCTATTCCACAATTTCATCAGACAACGGACAATACACCCTGCCCAACTTACGTGTAGGTGGTCCTTACAAAATCACGGTTACTTTCATTGGATTGATTACAAAGGAAATCGCTGACGTCGTAACGACTTTGGGTTCTCCACTGACTGTCAACGTAGCGCTTGAAGATGCGTCACAAACTTTAAATGAAGTCGTGATTTCTGGTGGCAAAGGAAACCTGATCAGTACTTCAAGAAACGGTGCTTCGACTTTCATCTCATCCAGACTGATGCAAAGTGTGCCTACGATCAGCAGAAGCGTTTCGGATTTTGCACGTTTGACACCACAGGCCAATACAGCAGGCAGTGGTGTTTCTTTCGGCGGGCAGAACAACCGTTACAACCAGTTTACCATTGATGGTGCTAATGCAACGGACGGTTTCGGTCTTGGTTCAAGCGGTACCAACGGTGGCCAGGCGAACGTTAACCCGATCTCGATTGAAACGATTCAGGAAATGCAGATTGTGTTATCACCTTACGATGTAACACAAGGTGGTTTTACAGGTGGTGGTATTAACGCGGTTACGAAAAGTGGTGCGAACCAGTTCCATGGTTCGGTTTACGGACAATTACAAAATGAAGGTTTCATTGGTAAAAGTCCTGCTTACAACGATGTGGTAACAAGAAATAAATATCCTGATTTCAGTAATAAAACATTCGGAGCCAGCCTTAGCGGACCGATCGTTAAAAACAAGCTGTTCTTCTTCCTGAATGCTGAAAGATATATTAAATCAACACCTTTGCCCTTTGATCCGACGATCGCAGGATCGGGTTCCAATGCAAATGTTGATACGCTTCAATCGCTGAGAAATTTCCTTACGGAGACTTACGGTTTCGATCCGGGTAGTTTCGGAGCAATCAATAATGAAAACAAATCGGTTTCCTTATTTGGCCGTCTTGACTGGAATATTAACGAGAAACATACTTTGACGCTTCGACATAACTACGTTGACGGGAGTAATGATATCAGGTCAAGAAATGTAGATGCTGTTGTTTTTTCAAACGGAGGCTACAAGTTTCTAAGTAAACAAAATTCTACGGTTCTTGAATTAAACAGTAGTTTCTCTGCAAATTCTTCGAACGTTTTACGCGTGACGTACAACACGGTTCGCGATAAGAGAACCAGCGCTTTGTTCCCCGCTTTGACGATCAATAATTATGATGTAGCGAAAGGGAGGACAATTCAATATAACCTCGGTTCTGATAACTCTTCGCAGGTAAATGGTCTTAATCAGGATATTCTTACCATCACGGATAACTTCACGTTGTACAAAGGAAAGCATACTCTGACGTTTGGTACCAATAATGAATTTTTTAGCAGTGAAAACCTGTTTCTTCAAGGTTTTTACGGAAACTACGTTTATGGTACAGCTGGAAATACAAATGCGAACAACATAGCGAATTTTAAACTTAACAGGGGTTTATCGCAATATTCCACAAACTATTCGACGAGCTCTGATCCAACTGACAAAGCTCAGGCAGATTTAAGTGCAGCGCAATTTAGTGTCTATGGTCAGGATGTGTGGTCTGTGAAACCAAACTTTAAACTGACTTATGGTTTAAGGTTAGACTTGCCTGTTTTCTTCAATACGCCTGCTGAGAATGCGACATTTAACACAGATCCTGCTTTTGCAGCGTACGATGTACAAACTCAGAACATGCCAAAATCGAAACTTCTGTTCTCACCACGTGTTGGTTTCAACTGGGATGTGAAAGGAGATGCGACCACGCAGCTTCGCGGGGGCGCAGGATTGTTTACGGGACGTGTTCCTTTTGTGTGGATTTCAAATCAGGTATCCAATACGGGTGTTACGAACGTAGGTTATTTCCCTGCAACGGGTGCTGCTGAGCTTGCTAATATCAAGTTTAACTTCGATCCGAATGATGCGCATGCCGGTGCATACAGACCAGCTACGGCTAGCAAGTCAGTTTCTGCTATTAACGTAACAGACAAGAATTTTAAATTTCCTCAGGTGTTCCGGGCTAATTTGGCTGTTGATCAAAAGCTGGGAATTTGGGGTTTGGTGGGTAGTCTGGAAGGTATTTTTACAAAGACTGTGAATAATGCCAATTACCAGAACATCAATATCAGTGAAGATGGCGAATCAACTGTGAAAATTGGTTCTACGACAAGGCCTTTGTGGACAAAAAGAGTGAGCACAGCATTTGCGGATGTATTGATGTTGACAAATACTAATAAAGGATACAGTTATAACCTGACTGCTCAACTACAAAAACCATATAGCCGCGGATGGTCAGGATTTATAGCTTACACGTACGGTAGATCGAAATCCCTAACTGACTTAACCAGCTCTACGGCTGCTTCAAACTGGCGTTTTGCTTATACGACCAACGGATTGAACCGCCTGGATCTGGCTAACTCTAATTTCGATATGGGTTCTCGTATTGTTGGTACAATCAGTAAGGAAATCAGATATTCGAAAAACCTTGCTACGACTTTCACACTGATTTATACAGGTCAATCTGGTCAAAGACTATCTTATCTGTACAGCAGAACCATTACCGGAGATGATTTGTCAGCGGGAATTAATACCATGGTTTATCTTCCGACAACCGCAGCTGAGGCAAATTTTGTAGACATCAGAAATGGCGCTACTGCGGCTCAGCAATGGAAGGACTTCGAGGCATTTGCTAACAACAATAAATACATTGGTGATAATCTGGGTAAGGTTACAAAACGTAATGAGGACAGAGCTCCCTTTGAGCATCACTTTGATTTGCGTATCGCTCAGGATTTCATCCTGGGTAGAAACAAATTACAGGTTTTCTTTGACGTTCTTAACGTAGGAAATCTTTTAAACAGCGATTGGGGCAGAAGTTATGTTGCGTCTAATCAATCGCCAGCCAATCAGAATGTTCTTTTGTTCACTGTTGTTAATTCGGGTGCGCAAACTCAGAATGGAACAGCAGTTGCCAATCCAACAGCAGCAACACCTGCTTTTCAATTCAATGTTAACAGCATGACTGATATCAAAGGAACAAGAAGACCTTACAGTGTAAGTGATTTCTCTTCTCGCTGGCAGTCACAGCTTGGGGTGCGTTACTCATTCTAAGTTTTCAGGAAATAGTTTTTTGTGGTAAAGATCCGGGTCTGTATGGGCCCGGATTTTTCTTTTTGGGAAGGATTTTTAAAAACGGGAAAATGCTTTTTTGTACTAATCTTAACGATAAGTTCATGTAGTGTGTCTGTTATTTCATTATTGATTTAATAAAATGTATTATTTCTATAAATCAGTCAGTTGTGAAATTTAGTATAGCATTTTAGTAGGAAATGGTACTTTGTTTTAGAATTAAAAAACCTTTTATTTTACGTAAATATTCATTCAAAAAGCTGAATGACTCATCTAACTCCATTACTTAAATCCCCGAAAATTTATGCAATTGAAAAGTCTACTTTTCAGGTCAGCGTGTTGTACGCTGCTCGTAATTTTATTGTCTTTAGTGAGCAGGCAGGTACAAGCTCAGGTGACGTCGTCTGCCATTAGTGGGCAGGTAACAGACAGCAAAGGCGAGGTTTTGCCGGGCGCCACTGTGGTAGCGGTTCACGTATCATCAGGATCGCGTTATGGCTCTATTACCAATGAAAAAGGATTTTATAATATCCCGGCTGTACGCGTTGGCGGTCCTTATACGGTAACAGTAACTTTTATCGGTTTTTCAGATCAGGCAAAAGAGAATGTTTATGCCAACCTGGGGACAGTGGCCAACGTTGATTTCGTATTGAAAGACGGTGGTACCCAGCTTCAGGAAGTGGTGGTCACCGGATCGGGAAACGATATTTTCAGCTCGGACCGTACAGGTGCTGCTACAACCTTCAACAAAGGACTCATTACGAGTTTACCTACGCTTGGCCGTACGCTGAATGATATCACAAAGTATAACGCATACAGCAACGGAAAATCGTTCGGAGGGCAGGATAGCCGTTACAATAACTTCACGATTGACGGCTCGGTATTTAACAACGGTTTTGGATTAGGAACGGAGGCGGCCGCTGGCGGACGTACAGGATCGTCGGCTATTTCGCTGGATGCCATCGAAGAGGTACAGATTAACATTGCGCCTTATGACGTACGCCAGTCAGGTTTTGCAGGTGCCGGTATCAACGCGGTGACCCGTTCGGGTACGAATGAATTGTCGGGATCTGTTTTTCATTTTTTCAAAAATCAGAATCTGGCTGGTTCAAAACCGAATGGAAATAAGGTTGTTTTTAACGATTTTAGTGAAAAAACGACTGGTTTCCGTCTGGGTGGACCCATTATCAAGAATAAACTTTTCTTCTTCGTTAACGGTGAATTTGTAAAACGTACGGCTCCGGCTCTTGACTACGTAGCAAACCGCGGATTGGGGAAATCAAACGAATCCCGTACAACAGCAGCAGATCTGGAAGATCTTAGCCAGTTTATGAAAGATAAATTCAACTATAATGTTGGATCGATCGATGGGTTTAACAATAAAAACAAGAGTAATAAGTTTCTTGGTCGTATCGACTACAACATCAATGACAACCATAAATTAACGGTTCGTTACTCGCATCACGATTCTCAGTCGGATGTTATCATCAGTAACAGCAACAGTAGCGCAACGGCGGGATTTGGTAACCGGACAAATTCGGGAAGCGCTATTTCTCCTGAGAATACAGGTTATATTATTCAGGACAATACCCGCTCGCTGGTTGCAGAACTTAACTCAAATTTTGGCGGAAAATTCGCCAATAATTTCATTGGGACGTTCAACAAACAGATCGAAGACAGAAAGTATAAGGCTCCGATTTTCCCAACGATTGAAATTCAGAAAGATGGATCTACCTACACGACAATCGGTTCTGATCCTTTTACGCCTAATAACCGTCTGGATTATTCTACTTTAAACTTTACGAATAACCTGACCTATTTTGCAGGAAAGCATACTTTCACACTGGGTGCATCGTATGAGTATTTCAAATCGAACAACCTTTTCTTCCCAACATCGAATGGTGTTTATGTTTTCAAATCCATTGCCGATTTCAAAACAGCTGCGCAGGCTTATCTGGACAACCCGAATCTGACAACTTCTCCGGTGGAGCTGGCTCGTTTCAACTATCGTTATTCGTTACTTCCGGGTGGTGCTGCGCCATGGCAGACGTTCAAGACTCAGAATATCAGTTTGTATTTGCAAGATGAGTTCCAGGCCACTAAAAACTTTAAAGTTACTGCCGGTCTGCGTGCTGATTATATCACGATACCTAACACATCAGAACAATATTATAACGCGGAAGTTGCGGGTCTGACTTTTAAAGACAATAAAGGGGCAGATTACCATGTGAATACAGGACATGTGCCAGGCGGACGGGTTTATCTATCACCACGTCTGGGCTTTAACTGGGATGTAAAAGGTGACCGTACTACACAGGTTCGTGGTGGAACAGGTTTGTTCTTGTCCCGCATACCTTATGTGTTGATTTCGAACCAGCTTGGTAACAATGGAGTTAACTCGGCAACGATTTCAGCGAATAACTCAACGAAATATCCTTTCACCTTGGATCCGTCTGTTTACAACCCTACAACACCAGTGCCGATTCCTGGTTATACGGTAAATGCTTCGGATGAAAATCTGAAATTTCCACAGATCTGGAAAAGCAATATCGGTATTGACCGACAGTTGCCATGGGGTGTTGTAGCAACGGTAGAGGCAATCTTTAACAAGAACTTTAATGCTTTGCGTTACATTGATGTTAACCTGAAAGCACCGACAGCAGATTTTGCAGCACCGGACGGACGTGACCTTTACCCGGCGGCGGGCCTTAGCGGAGACGCAGCCACTGCGGCACGTTTGATCAATTCAAGAGTTTCAAGTGTTTACGTTTTGACCAATACGAATAAAGGGTATTCTTACACATTTACGGGTAAACTGGAAAAAGCGGCTACCAAAGGTTTCGGTGGAATGATCGGTTATACCTATGGTATGGCGAAGGACCTTTCTTCGGTATCCAGTACGGTAGAAGCCAATGTACCTGGTATTAATGGTTTGAACCGTTTGGATCTGGCTTATTCAGGAAATGATTTGCGCCACCGTTTTGTAGGTTATGTGTCATACCGTAAAGAATATGGTGGCAAGTTCGGTGGAGCTACCATGTTTACGCTGGGTGGTGTTTCCAACAGTGGTGGTCTGGGTTCGAAGATTTCGTATGTATCGTCGACTGATATGAATGGCGACAATCAGGTCAATGACTTGATGTATGTACCAAAAAGCGCTTCTGAGTTATCTTTTGCGACACTTAGTGTGCCTATCAAACAGACTGATGGTACTACTAAAACGTACACCTTTGACGCCGCAACACAGGCCGCTGCACTGGATAAGTTTATTGATAACAATCCATACCTGTCGAAACGCAGAGGTAAATTTGCAGAACGTAATGCTGCCGCTTATCCATGGCTGACACGTTTTGACTTTACGGTCGAACAAGATTTCTACGTAAAAGTGGGAGCCAAAAACAAGAGAAATATCATCCGTCTGAGAGCTGATATTTTTAACATAGGCAACCTGATCAATAACAAATGGGGTGTTGCAAATCTTGTGACAGGTTCTACCACCACAACAACTTCAAACGCCCTGAATTTTGCAGGCGTTAAAGACGGTGTGCCAAGTTACAGGATGGGATATCAAACGGTGAACAATGTTCCTGTATTGCTGACGGATTCGTTTGTGAAATCACAAACAATCAACGACGTTTGGCAGGCACAAATTGGTATCCGTTATATCTTCAACTAGTAACGATAGAATTTAAAAACAACAAAAGGCTGTCCGAAAGGGCAGCCTTTTGTTGTTTGATGCGACGTTAACACCGATTTGCAATCCGTGTCAACCGTTAGCTACTCCGTTTCCAGAATCCCACCATGCAAATGAAAGATTTTCTTTTCATGCCATTCGGGCACCCTGCAAAAGTCCAGTGCTGCTACTTTGCTTCGTACACCATTTGTACAAAGCACAATAATGTTTTTATAAGGTGACAGCAGATCTCTCTGCTGTCTTATTTCTGCCAGGGGAATATTGATTCCACCTTCGTTAAACTCCTCAAATTCCCAGGTTTCACGCACGTCAACGACCACAGAATCGGGTTGCTGACGAAGTTCATTCATCTGGGCCATGCTTATATCGGAATATGTATTTTTGTACATAAGTCGGCTCAACTGAAATTACCGTCCGTTGGAGTAAGGATGATCCTTAACAACCGGAATGTTTTTGGCGATCAGTTTATGAATATCTCTCAGATATGCTTTTTCGTCTAAATCACAGAAAGAAAAAGCTGTTCCTTTGGCTCCCGCACGACCTGTACGACCGATGCGGTGTACATAAGTTTCGGGGATATTCGGGATTTCGTAGTTGATCACGTGCGTCAGGTCGTCCACATCGATACCACGCGCGGCAATATCCGTTGCGACAAGTACACGGGTCACCTGACTTTTGAAATTTTTCAATGCATTCTGACGTGCATTCTGCGATTTGTTGCCGTGGATGGCTTCTGATGTCACACCAGCCTTACGCAAAACTTTTACCACTTTATCAGCACCATGTTTTGTTCTCGTAAAAACAAGCGCCGTAGCAATGTTATCATCTTTCAGAATATGCAGCAGCAAGCTGTTCTTGTCTGATTTATCAACAAAAAACACCGATTGTTTAATCGTATCGGCGGTTGAAGAAACGGGTGTCACTTCAACTTTTGCAGGATTTGTCAGGATCGTATCGGCAAGCGTCATGATAACAGGCGGCATCGTTGCAGAGAAAAACAACGACTGACGTTTTGCAGGAAGCAAGCGCAGGATCTTTTTTACATCATGCACAAAACCCATATCCAGCATACGGTCTGCTTCATCCAAAACAAAAAGTTCAAGTTGTTTTAAATGTACAAAACCCTGATTGATAAGGTCCAATAAACGGCCTGGTGTTGCGATAAGGATATCGACACCTTTTCTCAACGCATCTGTCTGCGGTTTTTGACCAACACCACCAAAAATAACGGTATGTGTGATATTGGTAAACCGGCCATAAGCTGCAAAGCTTTCTCCGATCTGGATAGCCAATTCACGCGTTGGTGTCAGAATAAGTGCTCTGATCGGGCCTTTTTCATGTCTTGTCTTCGCCTTTTCTTCTAATATCTGAAGCATCGGAATAGCAAAAGCTGCTGTTTTTCCGGTACCTGTTTGCGCACAACCCAGCAAATCTCTGTGTTGCAATATAATAGGGATTGCTTTTGCCTGGATTGGGGTGGGAGTGGTGTATCCTTCTTCTGTCAGAGCCTTTCTAATCGGCTCAATGAGGTTTAATTCTTGAAATGTCATTTGGTTGTTTTAAGCTGCCCATGTGTATAGCTTTAAGTATAAACAGAGCCGAAATAGTATTAAGAAACCTTTTCAGGTTGTACGGATAACAGAGATACTATTTTTATCGTTCATTATGTTTTACATTCGATGTCACCGATTTGTCATAGCTTTGCGTAACATTAGCCATTTAAAACCGACAGTCATGAAAAGGATTTTATTGTCTCTGATATTATTATTGGTCTTTGTGTTGTCTTCACATGCGCAGGATAAACTGATCAAGCGAAACGGGCGTATCCTTGAAGGTAAGGTTACGGAAGTGGGTGTTAAGGAGATACGCTATCAAACCAGTCAGGATCCAAACAGTGCCAAATTTGTAATCCGCAAGGCAGAACTGGAACGTATAGAATTTGCAAACGGAGAGGTTTTTGTAATTTCTGAACGCGCTTCGGTTAAAAAAGAAGAGCCTGCCAGACGAAGTTATGGCACGGATTATGGTAGAAATATTTTAACAATTTCGCCCTTTAAAGCACTTGATTCCGGTCCGGGTCTTGGTTTTAGCTATGAAAGGCTGGTTGGCGAAAACCAGTATATTGGTATTATCTTACCCGTGGCTTTTATCTTTAAAGAGTACAGTGTTTACAGTTCAAGCATTGACCTGAGCAATCATTATTATACTAATTTCTACGTATCGCCCGGGGTGAAAATTTATCCATTCGGGCAGCGGAAAGTTACTTATGCCGTGGGGCCAAATATTATGCTCGGTTTTAACAAGGACAGAGATAGCCGGTATGTTCCAACCGGCACTAGCGGGTATTATGATTATGAGGAACGAAATAGTTTTCGTCTCGGGCTGATCATCAACAATTACCTGAATTTCCAGATCACGTCCAAAATAAACCTCGGCTTAAATGGTGGACTGGGAATGCGTTATCTGGACCGGGCAAGTTCGTCTTCCAATTATTATAACGATGGAATGCGGGTAACAGGCGAGTTTGCTTTTAACTTCGGTTTCCGGTTTTAATAATTATTTAACGGATTTCATCGTTCCCGGTGAATGCCAGCTGAACACGTGATAAGTTGCCGGCGTGGCACCAACATTACGGATGGAATGCATCTGGTTTGACGCCTGAAAAATGACCGATCCCGGCCCGACACGTTTCATCGTGCCATTGACCAAAGCTTCCAGCGTACCTTCCTTGATGATGATCACTTCTTCTTCCTGATGTTTGTGCGGAGGATGGGAGGTTTCATTCGGGTTTAGCGTTGTGACGTGGCATTCGAGCTCGTCGAGGGTTGCAGTTGGGGAACGAAAGAATGTTCGTACTGCACCGACTTTGGTTTCTTTGACAGCAATATCGTTCCAGTCATAAATGGAGGAATCGAGATTGTTGATTTTTGAATTTGCAATGACGAAGGTTAATGTCAGGCCCATCGTAATGGCTGCAACAGAAAGGTCTCTTTTCGTTATCATCGTATTGGGATCTGATAAGTCGGTTCGTAAAGTACTTAGAAGACAAACTTTTAGCCTTTATACTTTCCTGCAAAATTTTGAAAAAGCTTATGAAAACATACGTGGCAATTTTACGGGGAATCAACGTGAGTGGCCGGAACCTGATCAAAATGACTGAGCTCAAAAAAATGTTTGAGGACCTTCATTTCGAAAATGTGAAAACCTATATACAGAGCGGAAATGTGGCGTTCAGCACGAAACCGGAAAACGATAAAGCGCTGCAAGAACGAATTCATAACGCAATTCAAAAAACATTTTCCTTTGATGTACCCGTCATTGTCCTTGATGAAATGGAACTTACCCGGATTCAACAGCATAACCCGTTTTTGAAAAACAGGAGTGAAGATGTGTTGAAACTTCATGTTACTTTTCTGGGCGAGGAGCCGGAAAAAGTTCTTGTGGACAAATTAAAGGAAACTGGCGAGTTTTTGCCCGATGAATGGAGCGTGGAGGGGAAGGCCATATATCTTTTTTGTCCCACGGGTTACGGAAACACAAAACTCAACAACAACTTTTTCGAAAAGAAACTGAAAGTAACAGCGACGACGCGAAACTGGAAAACGGTTAATGAGCTGGTGAGGATGGTAACACCGGATGCCTGAGTATGTTACACGTATTTTAGAGGATGTTTTTATACGTGTAAAATTGTAAATTGCATATACATCAGACCCGGAAAACGATGAATACGAAACTGACATTAACAATTGATGACGCTATTGTCGATAAGGCAAAACAATATGCCCGGCAGGAAGGTCGAAGTCTGTCAGATCTTGTCGAAAACTACTTAAAAGCGGTGACAGCGGCTTCTCCGCACGATGAAACGGAACTGACTATAAAGAGGAACTGAAAAAAAGTTTGACAGAAAAATATCAGTAACGTGGAAAACGTATTAATTGATACCGATGTCATTTTAGATTTTTTCTTTGATCGTCAGCCTTTTTCAGAGGACGCTGCTAAAATACTGGCATTATGTGAATCAGGGGAAATTAAAGGATTTGTCACTCCGGTTATTTACAGCAATGCATATGATATCCTGAGAAAAACCGCCAGCCATCAATTTGTGGTAGATCAGTTAAAACAGCTATTTTATATAACGGATGTTCTGGCGATGGACAAGGCTGTTGTTTTACAGGCCCTCAACTCCACTTTTTCGGATTTTGAAGATTCTTTGCAAAACTTTGCAGCCGTTGATTACGGAGGAATCAATGCCGTGATTACCCGGAATGTTAAAGATTACAAATCAAGTACTATTGCGGTCTTAACTCCCCAAAGCTTTTTGAATATCAGGGGCTAATACCCATACCATTATCAATTCGTTTACACCCAAATTATGGAAGATTCATCGAGACGTAAATTTTTGCAAAATGCCGGACTGGCTTCCTTGGTTGCAGTGGCACCGGTGGCTGCCGAACCGGAAAGGGTAAAGGAAGTTTTTATACACCATGTCCTTTTTTATCTGAAAGATCCAAACAATGCGCAGGACGAAGCGAAATTGCTGGAAGGGCTAAAAAAACTGGCCAAAGTTCCGCATATCAAATATGTGAACATCGGCAAACCCGCGCCCACAAGCCGTTCGGTAATCGTTAAAGATTATAGTTTTTCATGGATGTGTTTTTTCGATAATATCATCGAGGAGGAGTTATACCAGACACATCCGATTCACGATGAATTCAGGAACAATTACGCGCATCTTTGGGAAAAGGTGGTCATTTATGATTCTGTGGGACCGAAAAAAGTTTAGTTAATCAAGACAATAAAACCGGCAGAATTACCCGGTTGACGCAGTTTTGGGTTCGAAGCCCATAACTGTATCAACCCGGTTATTCCGCCGGTTTTTTATCATATGAAACGATAGCTAAGCTTTTATTCTTCAATCAGAATCCCCATTTTGCCCATCCGGTAGTCCCGGTAAGCTTCTGTGATCTGGATCTCGTGATTGACTACAAAAGGTCCTTGTGCGATGATGGCCTCGCCAATAGGTTCGCCGCTCATGAAAAGCACTTTGGTATCTTCCAGTATTTCCAGCTGAACACCTTCGCCGTCATGATCGAGTACAATCATGTTTTGAGCCGAAACTTCCTGATCTCCAATTTTTACTTTCCCGGTCAGCACGTAAATAAAAGCGTTATGGCTGGCTTTAAATGGAATAAAAACCTTCCCGGTCTTTTCGCCCCATATCATCGCTGAGTTAATCGGGCTTAATGTGGGTATCGGACCTTTTGCTCCCAGAATATTCCCGCTCACGACGGATAGCCTAATTTTTTTATCATCGCTCCATACCTGCGGCGTATTTTCGGCGGTCAGTGGATAATAGGTTGGCTGATCCATTTTATGTTTTGCAGGCGAATTGATCCACATCTGAATAAATTCCTGGTGCCCGCTCACGGATGGCCGCTCGCTATGAATAATTCCCATGCCGGCATGCATCCACTGCACGCCGCCGGTGAAAACAGTCCCGGTGTTCCCGCGGCTGTCCTGATGGTAAATTCCTCCCTCGAAAACAAAGGTAACAGGAGCAAATCCCCGGTGTGGGTGAGGGCCAACGCCTGAATGTCTGAGATTAAGGTCTTCCGGTACATCATTTTCTGCGTGGTGCAACAATACAAATGGATCCAGATAATCTACTTTCTGCGATGGAAGCGGCTGTCTTACCATGATTTCTCCCATGGCGTGTTCACTTGCGAATACGACTTTCGATATTTCCCTGCTTTTCATGGTTTTGTGTTTTAGCTTTTAAGGTCAGTTGGATATGAGTAAGGATTTCTGCAACTCTACTTTGTTCAGTGTTGACAACCCGTATGTTTGTCTCTTTCCAAATTGACAATACAAATTTCGGAATAATAACTATACAATCGTAAGTAGTATACAATAGTATAGCGCTATACTTGGTGTTAGTGACATGTTAAAAATTAACGACCATCCTGAGTGCCGGGAAATGATTCTGCCGGTGCGTGATGCACTGGACGTCGTGAGCGGAAAGTGGAAAATTCCTATCCTGATTGCGATGGGGTTGGGAAGCAAGGAGTTATTACCGGAAACGATCAGTCGACTTCAAAATAAAAGGGATCTGAAATTTATCATACAGGTTTATTAACGATTAAACATGATTGTATTGAAAAAATTATTTTACAGTTCGTTCGCCCTGCTTTTATTCGCCAGGCTGACTTTGGCTCAAACAGCATCTGAACCGATACGTTTGAATCAGGTAGGATTTTATCCTGAGGCAGAAAAAAGGGCAGTGGTTCTGGGAAACGGCGGACAGGAATTTGTACTGAAAGACGTTAAATCCAAAAAAGTTGTTTTTAAAGGGAAATTGGGAGAAAGCAGGAAAAGCCAGTATTCGGGTAAGGAAGGCCGGATTGCGGATTTTTCTTCCTTTCAAAAAAAAGGAAATTATGTCCTTGAAGTAACGACGATCGAGACTTCATACCCTTTTGAGATAAAACCTGAGGTACATAAAAATGTTGCGGTTGCGGCCATTCGCGGTTACTATTATCAACGCGCTTCGATTGCCTTGCCGGAAAAATTTGCCGGGAAATGGGCACGTGCGGCGGGACATCCTGATGACAAAATTTTAATACATCCTTCTGCTGCCTCTCCCGAACGACCCGAAATGACGGTAATCAGTTCGCCGCGTGGCTGGTACGATGCGGGTGACTATAACAAATACATTGTGAATTCGGGGATTACGATGGCGACGCTGCTCTCTGTTTACGAGGATTTTCCAGGGTATTTCAAAACGCTGAATACCAATATTCCGGAGAGTGGAAATGCCATTCCTGATCTGCTTGATGAGGTTTTGTGGAACCTTCGCTGGATGCTTACCATGCAAGATCCGAATGACGGCGGTGTTTATCATAAATTAACCAATCCGCGGTTTGATGGTATGATTATGCCGGATGCCTGTAAAAATCCACGTTACGTTGTACAAAAAAACACAATAGCCACCCTTGATTTTGTTGCTGTAATGGCGCAGGCGAGCAGGGTTTTTAAGGGATTTGAAAGGGAACTGCCGGGCTTGTCTGACTCCTGCAAAACTGCGGCCTTGAAGGGATGGGCCTGGGCCAAACGAAATCCGACGCTGGAATATCGACAGAATGAAATGAATAAAAACCTGGATCCGGATGTGGTCACGGGTGGGTATGAGGACAAAGACGGAACGGACGAGTGGATATGGGCGGCGGCTGAAATGTATATCACTACGAAGAACGAGGATTACCTTAAAAATTTATCTTTTGAAACGCATAAACCCATGCCGCTGCCGTCGTGGAGCCAGGTGAAAGCGCTGGCCTATTACACGATATTGAGAAATGAAAATCTGCTGGGGCCCGTGGATCAGCAGTATCTGCGGTCGATCAAAAAGAATGTGATTAATTTTTCGGATGATTTGCTGGCCGACCTGAATACTCAGCCTTATCATACGGTTATGGGGAAAACGGCCAGGGATTACGCGTGGGGAAGCAGTGCGGTTGCAGCTAATCAGGGAATTGCTCTGATACAGGCTTACAAGCTGACGAAGGACAAAAAATATTTGAACGGAGCACTGGGAAACCTGGATTATCTGCTCGGAAGAAATGCAACCGGTTATTCCTTTTTGACAGGTTTTGGGTCCAAACAGGTTTTGCATCCGCACCACCGTCCTTCCATTGCGGACGGCATTGCGGAACCTGTGCCCGGACTTTTATCCGGCGGCCCCAATCCGGGACAGCAGGACAAATGCGAAGGTTATCCGAATAAATTTGCAGACGAATCTTTTGTCGATGCGGACTGTTCCTACGCATCCAATGAAATCGCGATTAACTGGAACGCGCCGTTTGTCTATCTCGCGGTAGCTGTGGAAGCTTTGTCGGGGAAGTGAAATATAAGAAGATTAACAAAAATGGCGCCTCAAAAAGCGCCATTTTTGTCCTGGTGGTTTGAACTCATGTGATTACTTCCTGACCTACTTTACCGGTACTTTGGGATCGGTTTCATTATAACCCCTTTTGTGCGTCATATTCTCGCTTTCAGATTGCCGTATGGCTTCCTGCTTGATCTGCTTCGACGGTTTTTTGCTGTCATCGCTTTGAAGAGTATCGTCGTCAGGCCCCGATCGGGAAGGGGACCCGCCTTCCACGTTTTTATTTTTGTTTTCCTTGCTCATGACGGAAGTGCTTTTTTGAAATCCTGTTCAAAATGTATACCGTTATGATTTTCGAAGAAAAAGGGAGGGGATAACACGGGATGGTTATAAAATTCTACACTTTGGATGGAGGGACGAATCGTTAAAAAGTTTGGGGAAAGTTATTAACCTAAGATACCGCAACTTATCTGCTGACGATATTCATTTCACGAAGGGGAATAGATTTGATGTCGCTTCTCCTTTTACATAAGTCATCATGCAGCAACTAAAAAGCTAATCTTATGGGTTTATTAGAATCACTTTCACAGATACGAACACTTTTAAAAACCATTGATTTAAATGCAGTGATCAAACTTTCGAAGAAAGTGGACCTGAACAAATTGATGGCAACCGTTTCCAAAATGGATGATGAGGATCTGGGAAAGATGCTGAAACTACTTCAGGCCGGCAGTGGAAAGAAGAAAGAAAAACCACCCGTTAACGGCGATTTTTATGAACTGGACAAAACGCTGACAGCCGAGGAAAGGGAAATTTTGCTAAAAGTGAGGGATTTCATGGAAACCGAAATTCGCCCTATTGCAAATGAGTATTGGAACAAAGCACATTTTCCAATGCACATCATTTCGTTGATGGCCAAACTCAATATTTGCGGACTTACTTATCACGGATACGGTTGCGGAGGTAAGTCAGCGTTGCTGGAAGGTTTTCTGGCCATGGAAATGGCGCGGGTAGATTCTTCAATCTCTACATTTTTCGGGGTTCACAGCGGGCTCGCGATGGGTTCCATTTACCTCTGCGGCTCCGAGGAACAAAAGCAATACTGGCTTCCGATCATGCAAAAAATGGAAGTTATCGGTGCTTTTGGATTAACGGAGCCCGAGGTGGGCTCAGGAGTTGCCGGAGGATTAACTACGACGTGTAAGAAAATCGATGGCGAATGGGTTTTGAACGGACAGAAAAAATGGATTGGAAATGCTACTTTTTCTGACATTACAATAATCTGGGCACGCAATCTGGATGATAATCAGGTGAAAGGATTCATCGTAAGAAAAGATAATCCGGGCTTCGAAGCTAAAAAGATGGAGGATAAAATGGCGCTGAGAACGGTGCAGAACGCCTTGATCACCTTAACGGATTGTAAAGTGCCGGAATCTGACCGTTTACAAAATGCCAATTCTTTCAAAGACACCGCCAATGTATTGCGAATGACACGTGCCGGTGTTGCCTGGCAGGCCGTGGGCTGCGGACGCGGGGCCTATGAGCTGGCTCTGAAATATACTATGGAAAGAAAACAGTTTGGCCGCCCAATCGCCGGTTTTCAGCTGGTTCAGGACTTACTGGTCACTATGCTTGGCGATCTTACAGCGATGCAGACGATGGTTTACCGTCTCTCGCAATTGCAGGATGGCGGACAGCTTACCGACGAACATGCTTCGCTGGCGAAGGTATTCTGTACGTTAAGGATGCGTTCGATAGTAGATCACGCGCGCGAACTTTTTGGCGGAAATGGTATTTTGCTTGAATACGATATCGCCCGTTTTGTTGCCGATGCAGAGGCGATTTATTCTTATGAAGGCACAAAGGAAATAAATTCTCTGATTGTCGGAAGGGCGATAACGGGTGAAAGTGCGTTCGTGTAAATTATTTATATACTGCTTTCCAACGCTTTATATAAAACTGGTGTCATATAATTATCCCTAAACAAAAATACGATGAGAGCTTTTCTGATTTTAATTGTAGTGCTCTTTGCTTTTTCCTGCAAAAAAGATAGCGTCAACGCGGACAGCAAGGACGAGGCAAAAGGAGCAAAAGTTGATGTCTGTGATATCAAAGACCCGGTTAACGAATTGCCCTGGCTGAAAAAAATCATTGAGGATGTGAAAGCTAAAAAAGAGCAAAACATCACCACCATCACGCTCGTGGAAGTAAAAGGTCGGCCTGTTTTTAATTATTATGTCAGTTATATGTCGTGCATCGGTTGCATAAGTTATTTCTGCGATGGCTCCCGGCTTGACATGAGCAGTTATTCTCAGGAAGAACTTCGGGAATATCAGGACAACATCTGGGGGACTGGTGGCAAAAGAAAAGTGATCTGGCCGGAATAATTTTATGCCGTCGCACTTGTGATATGCTGTTCATTCATTTTTAAGCGTTAAGAATAGATTTAGCGAGATAGTTGTCAACTTGACGCTATCCTTTTAAATTGCATTTTCTAAACGTTATGCTATGACTAACCCAACACTTAAAACTGCATTATTAACAGGAGCAACCGGGCTTGTCGGTAAACAAGTACTTCAAAATTTACTGAATTCGGATGTATATAAAGAGGTTAAAATTTTGACCCGGAAAGCAACAGGAATTCAGCACAAAAAACTCACCGAAATTTTCTTCGATTTCGATAATCCGGATGCGTCGCTGGTCAAAGCGGATGACATTTTCTGCTGTCTCGGAACGACAATCAAGAAGGCCGGATCGGAAGAAGGTTTCCGAAAAGTTGATTTTCTTTATCCCGTGCAGGTTGGCAGGGCGGGCAAGCTTAATGGTTCCGATAAATATCTTATTGTGACTTCCATGGGCGCGGACTCCAAATCGATGATTTTTTATAACCGTGTAAAAGGAGAAGTAGAAAAGGAGCTGACCGATCTGCAATTTAATACGCTTCATATCTTACGGCCTTCGTTATTGCTGGGTGATAGAGGCGAAACACGTTTGGGAGAAAAAATCGGCGAAGTTTTGTCGCGGATTGTTAACCCGATTATGATCGGGCCGTTGAAAAAATATGCTGCTATTGAGGCCGGAAAAGTGGCCAATGCTATGGTGAATCTGGCCCGGCTTCCGCAAAAAGGTTTATTTGTTCATGATTCTGCTGAATTGCAGCAGTTCTAAATCATTATTGATGGTCTCCGCAGCACTTCATATTCGTCTGGCAACCCTTTATGATGAACAAACTGTCTATCATATGATCTGTGATCTCGAAAGCAAATCACTAAACAGACAGGACTTCAACTACGTTTTCCATCGGAATTTGGCAAATGACCATATCTGTTATCTGATTGCCGATCTTGATGGTGAAGCTGTTGGTATGGGAAGTTGTCATGTGCAGCCTTTGCTGCATCATGTTTGCATGGTGGCCGAGATCCAGGAAATGTATGTCAGACCAGAACATCGTTCAAAGGAAATAGGCAAGGCGCTGGTGGAACAACTGGTTGTTTTTGCAAAAAGTAAGTCAGCGCAGCAGATTGAGGTTACGTCCAATAATGTCAGGGAAAATGCACATAGGTTTTATCAGAAAGAAGGGTTTAAGAAATCACACGTGAAGCTTGTCAGATATTTTTGATTGTATATAAAAAAAGCATTTCTCAAACCGAGAAATGCTTTTTTACATTACCTAAACCTTCAACTGATTTTTAATATCTTCCTCTTGGATTTCTTGCCCAGCCATCGCCACCACGTCTGTGGCTCATGTTGCGGGTGTCGGCCATTAATCTTTCAAGATCTTCGGTCAATTTTCGTGCTTCTCTGTTAGAAAGACGTCCATGAGCGCTGTATCTTCTTTCGCGTTCGGCAATGCGGTCATATTCGTTCATAAGAATGGCTGCCTCACGGGAGTTTAAGGTTCCACGACGAATACCCATTGAGATCTGCTCACGTGCCTCCCGCTGTAAACCGTTGATTCCATAATCACGGTATTCCCGTGGGTTGTTCCGGTAGTTATCGTCGCGGTAATCGCGGTCACGTCCTCCGTATTGCGCTGATGCGTTAGTAAAACCAAGTGCTAAAATTGCGGCTACAAAAAGTATCTTTTTCATGGTAGTAGTTTTTTAAGTTTCGTAGGTTAGAGGCATATCGCCGACATAGGTTTAATTGGGATATGTTAACGATTGTTAAGTGAATTAAAGTAGATTAAGTTGGAGTTTTTGAAGTTTTGTAACAGGTTTATTATGAGAAGAATGGCCGCGAAATGCGGAAGAGAAAATATTTTAGAATTTATTTCGTGATTGGCCTCGTGCCTGATTGTCGTCGGCATTGCAGTTGTTTAGGCGGTCTTGTGTCACCCGTTCCGGGTTATCCGATATGAGGGATGTTAACTTTTCTATAACACTTTCATCCCTTCGGGATTGCCGCAATTTTCAAGGGATCTCTATTTAGTCAAGCCTGAAAGGCTGGCAGTATTATAGCAAAAGATGGGTTAAGCCAGTTATTTAAGCCCTGAAAGGGCAGCGTATCTTGTAGCGATCGCTCGATTCATAAATTTGTTGTGCATGTTGTGTCACCCGTTCGGGGTTACGGGATGCTGGGTTATTGGTTTTTCTATAATACTATTATCCCTTCGGGATTGGCGAGATTTTCTATGGATCCGGTTTTATTCAAGCCTGAAAGGCTGACAGTATTATAGCAAAAGATGGGTTAAGCCCAGTTATTTAAGCCCTGAAAGGGCGGCGTATCTTGTAGCGATCGCTCGATTCATTAATTTGTTGTGCATGTTGTGTCACCCGTTCGGGGTTACGGGATGCTGGGTTATTGGTTTTTCTATAATACTATCATCCCTTCGGGATTGCAGCGATTTTCAAATGATCTCGAATTAATCAAGCCAGAAAGTCAGACAGAATTATAACAAAGGATAAGTTAAGCCAGTTATTTAAGCCCTGAAAGGGCGGCGTATCTTGTAGCGATCGCTCGATTCATTAATTTGTTGTGCATGTTGTGTCACCCGTTCGGGGTTACGGGATGCTGGGTTATTGGTTTTTCTATAATACTATCATCCCTTCGGGATTGCAGCGATTTTCAAAGGATCTCGATTTAATCAAGCCTGAAAGGCTGACAGTATTATAACAAAGGATGTGTTAAGCCAGTTATTTAAGCCCTGAAAGGGCGACGTATCTTGTAGGGATCGCTCGATTCATAAATTTGTTGTGCATGTTGTGTCACCCGTTCCGGGTTACGGGATGGTGGGTTATTGGTTTTTCTATAATACTATCATTCCTTCGGGATTGGCGAGATTTTCTATGGATCCGGTTTTATTCAAGCCTGAAAGGCTGATAGTATTATAGCAAAGGACGTGTTAAGGCAGTCATTGAAGCCCTGAAAGGGCGACGTATCTTGTAGCGATCGCTCGATTCATAAATTTGTTGGGCGCGTTGTGTCACCCGTTCCGGGTTACGGGATGCTGGGTTATTGGTTTTTCTATAATACTATCATCCCTTCGGGATTGCAGCGATTTCTAGAAATCCGGGTTCATCAAGCCTGAAAGGTTGCCAGGTATTATAGCAAACGGATAGATTCGATCAACTATAAACCTTACCCCAATTCTATTCGGATCGCCTCTTGCGCTTCTGCTAAAATTTCTTCTACTTTTCTTCCTGCGGGTTCGATTGGAGGCAATGCCGTCCACGACAATTTTGAGAAAGATTTTAACGGGAAAATTCCTTTGGGGTTAAAGGCTCCGGTTCCGTCTACGGCCACAGGCACGATCAGGGCATCGGGTGCTTTCTTTAACAAAGTAGCAACACCGCCGGGGATAAAAGGCTTCATAATTCCACTGGCTGTCCGCGTTCCTTCCGGGAAAATAATGGCAGCACCTGTCGTGTCATGGATCAGCTTGCCTAAACGTAAAATTTCACTGACAGCCTGTTTGCCATCTTTCCGGTTGATAAGTGCCGCCCCGCTTTTACGCAGGTTATATGAAATACTTGGAATGCCTTTGGCAAGTTCGATTTTGGAAACAAATAGTGGATGACGTTTTCTCAAAAACCAGATCAGCGCCGGTATGTCAAACGTACTTTGGTGGTTGGCCACAAAAATGATAGGGCGGTCATCGGGGATTATGGCGCGATTTTTGAGGGTTACACTTGAACCGGTGAGGTACAGGCCGTAGGTAAGAAAGAAATTGAGATAATCGACTACTTTTTCGTGTGCCTTTTTACCGAAAATGTTGAGTGCCACCACTTGCAGCGCATGGAAAACAAGTAAAGTCAGTCCGAAATGAATGAGGTAAACGATGCTTAGGAGGTAGTCTATAATTTTTTTCATTCCCTTTTTTACACAATAATAACCCAAATGTACACCGATTGTGAAAATTTGTAAAGCAGGAAATGAGATTTGTCATGTAGAACTTACATTAAATTCACGTACTTTGTGAAATAATAATGTGAGATTAAATTGAATTAACAATGGAAACCGCACTTTCAGCAGCACGGCTTGAAGTCATGCAACATGTAGGAAAGGACCTCGATGCCCTGATAGCAGAATACCTGAAACCGATTGACCAGAATTGGCAGCCAACAGATTTTTTACCGGATTCCAGTAAGGAGAACTTTTTCAGTGAAGTGAAATTATTGCAGGAAAGTTGCAGGGATTTACCGTACGATTATATAGCAGTATTGATTGGGGATACAATTACCGAGGAGGCACTTCCAACCTATGAGTCCTGGTTGATGGATGTAATTGGTGTGGATCAGGTTGATAATCCTTCTGGCTGGTCCCGTTGGGTAAGAGCCTGGACAGCGGAAGAAAACCGCCATGGTGACCTTTTAAACAAGTATTTATATCTTTCCGGTCGTGTGAACATGCGTGCGATGGAAGTTTCCACGCAGTATCTGATTGCGGATGGTTTTGATATCGGTACCGACCGTGATCCTTACCGCAACTTCATTTATACATCTTTTCAGGAATTGGCTACGAATGTTTCCCACCGTCGTACTGCCACGCTGGCGAAACAATTTGGAAACCCGCATTTGTCTAAAATCTGCGGTGTGATCGCTGCGGATGAGATGCGTCATGCCAAAGCTTATAAAGCTTTTGTAAGCCGTATTCTGGCTGTGGATCCATCCGAGCTTTTGCTTGCTTTGGAAGATATGATGAAGAAAAAAATTGTAATGCCTGCCCACTTCCTTCGTGAAACCGGAGTTAAAATGGGTGATACATTCTCTCACTTCTCAGATGCTGCCCAGCGTCTGGGGGTTTACACAACAATGGATTATATCGAAATCCTTGAATCTTTGCTTGCAGAGTGGGAAATCGGAGCCATAAGAGATATTAATTCAGGTGCGGAAAAAGCACGTGATTATTTGATGGCCTTGCCCGCGCGTTTGCGCCGTATCGCTGACCGTACCCGTATTCCAGAGCTGGAATATGAATTCAGCTGGATCAGCAGATAAAACAGGTTTCAATACATATGAAAAAACGATAGCCGGGAAATACCCGGCTATCGTTTTTTATGACCTCACAAATTTCAGTTTTTTGTGTACTTCTTTAATCCAGATCCGGGTTATTAGCTCGTGGCCAGCCGGCATCGGGTGGATGCCGTCCCAGATCCAGTAATCTGCCGGTGCTTTTTTTAATGCTTCATCAAAACCCTGCTGAAAATCGATGGCAATGGCGTTGAAATCTTTCGCAAGGCGCCGGACAATTTCCTGTCTTGGTTTTAATGCTTCCTGATAACTTTCCCACTTGTCTTTCACCCTGCCCACGGGTAGTAAAAAGGGAATACAAAGAACAAGCTGGATATCCGGAAGCGTTTGTCGGGTCTTTTCGAGAAGCGCACGGTAGTCGGTTTCAAATTGTTGCGGCGTAGCTTCTTTATTGCCTTTTACGGTAGCTTCCGTGTCGTTAACGCCAACGAGTATATTAAGAAGATCAGGTTTTAGATCCAGCGTATCGGCTTGCCAGCGCGCAGCCAGATCCGTAATTTTATTACCGCTGATTCCCCGGTTGAAAAAATGGAATTCTTTTTCGGGGAAATCAAACCATAACCGGCTCGCGATCAGGTAAGCAAAGCCATGGCCCATCACGTGGTTCCAGTCGGTGTTGCGCGTCCGGTTGCCGTCCGTAATGGAATCGCCCTGAAACAGGAAGGTGTATCCTTTCTTTTCGTTTTGGGAGGTAACAGGATCGGAGGAAGCTGCCGCGGATAAGATATCCGGTGTTAACAAACCCACCGCACCGCCCAGCGCTGCTTTTTTCAAAAAATCTCTTCTTAATGTCATGTTATGAAAAAATCCTTGTAATAATTGAGACCGTCTCAATCATCACAAGGATTTTAACTGCTTTTGCTACTTACTAAATAAGCGGGAATTGCATTAATTGATAACCGCCTTAATCACAACCGGCTGGTGATCCGATGGGTAACGCTGCTCTTTCGCATCCGTCAACACACCGTATTTTAGAACTTTGATTGGTTTGCTGACAAAAATGTAGTCAATACGTTTGTCCATTGCTGCGTCAAATTTGAAGCTGTTGAAAGTTCCTTCCGGGCCATAGGCAGGCTGTTCAGTTACCTCGTGCGAATCGTTTAACAAAGTCTGGATGGTTTTGATTTGCTCTGTTTCAGGTGTAGAGTTAAAATCGCCCGTTAAGATTGTTGGAGCGTTCCCAGCGATTTCCTTCATTTTCTTTACCATCAAATGTCCCGACTGGCGACGTGCTTCTACGCCCTGGTGATCAAAGTGTACGTTAAAGAAGTAAAATTCTTTTTTGGTGTTCAGGTCCTGAAATTTCGCCCAGGAGCAAATGCGGTTGCAGCAGGTTGCATCCCAGCCTAAGCCAGGTTTGTCAGGTGTTTCGCTCAACCAGAAATCACCGGATTTCAGTACTTTAAAACGGTCTTTTTTATAAAAAATAGCCGAGTGTTCCCCACCTTCTTTTCCGTCATCGCGACCTTTTCCCAGGAAAGCAAATTCGTTAAGTTCGGCTACATCACGCAGCTGTCCGATCAGCACTTCCTGTGTTCCGAAAATATCGAACTCATGGAAACGTATCAGTCCTTTTACATTTTCCTTACGGTTTGGCCAGGCATTAATTCCGTCGTTCGGAGTGTTGTAACGCAGGTTATAGGAAGCGATATTAATGGTGGAAGTTTTTTGTGCAAAACCAGCCGTGGCGATAAGCGCAACAGCGATCAGGGTTAGGAATGTGTTTTTCATTGATTAATATTTAGTATTGAAAACGGTACAAATTTAAACGGGTACTGAGTAAAGAGTAAAATTTTATTACTCTTTACTCAGTATTTTTTTGAGTTGGCTGTAAATGTCAAAATTGGAATTACCTAACACTTTTCAGCTCAGTCGCTTGGAAAATGCCAATTGACAGCTCAAAAATTACCAGCCTGGGTTTTGTCCCAATTTAGTATTGAACAAACGATCGGACTCGGGAATAGGATAGAGGTAATGTTTCTCTTCCCATTTGCGCGGTACAGTGTTCAGCCAGGTAATTTCGCCTGATGTGTCATTGGATAACCGCTGTGGATTGGCACCGGCACTGATCGTTTCGGCAACATTGATGTACGTTACGCCGGCAACCGGATTTGCGGGTGTACCTTTTACAAACGCAACGTCCATTTTACCGTCCTCATTAAGGTCCATCGGCTGATTTAACGCCGGAACATAAAATCCATTCCATTTCTGCTCCATCAACGGGCCGCGTTTCCAGCGCACGATATCGTAAAAACGGAAACCTTCCAGACACAATTCAGTCGCTCTCTCACGACGAACTTCCAAAATAGCGGCATCTGAAATGCCTGGGAAATAATTTGTTTGCAGATAAGGGTCTACGACGGTTGGAACCGCCGAGACACCACCGGTAATACCTGCTCTTTTGCGTAAGGCCCCCACGGTAGAAGCCCAGTCCTGATCCGTCAGTTTGTTTAATTCAGCCTTTGCTTCTGCATAGTTCAGCAGGATTTCGGCATAACGCATGATCGAAATCGAGTTGATATTTCTTGTTCCGCCGTCATAATAAGTATCGTCAAGGCACCATTTGATTGGCTGGTATCCTGTGTAGGTATAAGAGAAAACAGGCGGCGCGGCTTCTTCTTTTCCTCCATTAATCCTTTTGTAACTTCCCATACGGATCGTCTGCTGAAGGCGTTTATCGCGACCTTTTACCTCGTCGGCAAACGTGATCGTCTGATATCCTGCTTTGTTCGTGAAAGGTGTTCCGTCCGCATTCAGATACGTATTGACAAACGTACGGGTAAAGCTCAGACGCGCACCATAAGTAGCACTTGTCCACCACCAGTTGGCGTCATTGTAAACGCTCAGGGCAGGATCGCAGATAAAGGACAACATGACCTCGTTGGTCACAGGCGTATTGTTGGTGAAAATCTGGCGGTAAGATTTTTCATTTCCTCCTGTTTCATTTAAAGAAAAACCACCTTCCTTCATCACTTTTTCGGATGCAGAAATGGATTCATTCAGCCATTTGTCAGACGTTGATTGCAGATTGTACGTTGTCTGGTATTTTCTGAATGTACCTTCAAAAAGACAGATCCGTGATTTGTAACCATAGGCAACCGATTTTGTGATCAGACTTCTGGTTGCGTCCGAAGTAGTACGGATGTTCTCACAGGCATAGTTAAGGTCGGCAAGAACGGAATCCATCACCATCGTACGTGGATCACGGCCGTTGAAAAGAGAAGGATCGTCCACCGCAGCGGCTTTGTTAATCCAGGGCACATCACCGAAACGTTTTACTTTTTCAAAATAAAACAAGGCCCTGAAAAAACGTGCAAGCGCTGTGTAGTGTTTTCTTGCATCAGCAGGAACCGTTTGGCGGTTATTGTTTTCGATGAAATAGTTGATGTTACGTAAAGCAGTCCACGTCCACCCGGTACTTTGACGTGGGCCATATGCACCTTCACGAAGGAAATCAGGTACAGAAGAGCGCGCGCCAAAATCACTCATTTCGTCTGAACGAATAATGTCATTGCCAGTAGGCAGGATATCATAAAATGAATTGCTGTACAGATCCAAACCTTTTTCACTTCCGAAAACAGCATTGTTATCAGCAGTAGACTGGGGAACCTGGTCCAGTTCCTGACATCCGCCAGCCAGAAGGCCGATCGCGAATAACAGTCCTATAATTTTAAATTTCATTGTCATTTGTTTTTAATAGTATTCTTAAAGTCGGCTCCTGATCAGAATGTCACAGACAATCCCATCGTGAAACCTTTTAAAATCGGGTAGTTATTACCGTTACCACTGTTTCCTTTGTTCGGGTCAGAAGGATCGTCTGAGGGGTTCAGAACAGCGTCGGATCTGCCGATATTTTCTACGTCAATATCCTTCGTGATTTTGTAAAGCGGCGACCAGGTAAAGAGGTTATCTCCGGAAACATAAACGCGCGCACTGGACATTTTCAGTTTGCTGATCAAAGTCTGTGGCAGGTTATAGCCGATCTGGATATTCTTCATACGGATGTAAGCCACGTTCTGAAGGTATTTCGTCTGCGCCTGGGCAAGTTCTCCCGAACCATTCTGAGCCGTGTAACCACGGTAGCGAGGCAGATAAGCATTAGGATTTTCCTCGGACCAGATATTTCCAAGCTGCCAGGTAGGAATCTTGTTATAAGGACGGTTATACTGTCCCCAGAAATTACCCGCTTCCGAGCCAGGGAACCAGTCCTGCTTGCCAACACCCTGGAAAAATGCCGAGATGAAGAAGTTATTCCAGTCCGCAGCAAGCGTCACGCCATAAGTATAACGTGGCAGCGAGTTTCCGATCACTTTCCGGTCGCCCGGCTTGTCAACCGTGTTGTCACCATTGTCAATAACTCCATCGCCGTTTAGATCCTGGAATTTGATATCACCCGGAAGCAGCTTGCCGGTTGTGGAAGCCTTGTACAAAATCTGTTTAGGAGAGTTTGTGATGTCGTCTGCTGAGGTGAAATATCGGTCAGTAACAAAACCCCAGATTTCTCCTACTTTCTGACCTGCGTAGTAATTGGTAAGTTTTCTGTCGATGTTGTTAAACTTGTCAATTTTCGCCGTGTAATCGGCCACTGTCAAACGAACAGAGTAGTTCAATGGTTTGGCGCCTACTGTAAACTGGTCTTTCCAGGTAATAGCTGCTTCCCACCCTCGTGTTGTCAGGTCGGCATAATTTCCTTTTGGTACATCGGTACCGAAAACGGCCGGCAGCGTCATTCCCTGCGTAAACATGCCCGTTGTTTTTCTCTGGTAGGCATCTGCGTTCAAGGTCAAACGGTTGGAAAGCATCGATAAATCCAGACCGAAATCAGCCGTGCTGGAAGTTTCCCAGGTAAGCCCGTCTGGTAATACGTTTGGCTGCCCTGACTGCTGAGGGCGAACGCCGTTCAGAATTCTGCCCGATTGCGATATCCCGAATTTCTCCTGGAATGCGTACGAAGCAATATTCCCGTTTCCAAGCGAGCCGTAGGATCCGCGAAGTTTCAGTTCAGAAATCAACTTAGGAGAAGCTTTCCAGAACGATTCGTTGGAGATTCTCCAACCTGCCGAAACGGAAGGGAAAAATGCGTAACGCTGGCTGGACGGGAATTTTGAGGAACCGTCGTACCGGCCATTGAATTCTACCAGATATCTTTCTTTGTAAGAATAGTTCAAACGATAGAAACCACCGGCAATAGCCCATTTTTCGTAACCACCACCCGTTGTGATCGACTGGCCAAGTGCCAGGTTAATGTCGCTCGCATCTTCATAAATAAGTCCGTTACGAACAACCTGCAAACCGCGGTATTTCGACTGTTCCTGGTTAAAACCTGCCAGAACTTTGAAGTAATGATCCGCACCCACTTTTGGTTCAAACTCGGCGTAAATATTCGTTGCGGTGTATTGCGTATTGCGCAACAGGTTTTGAAGGTCATTATAGTTGGTTCCAACGTATTCGATTACGCCCGGTTTGCGGCTGTAAGGAACGGGAACACGACGGCGGTATTCGTTATTGTCCGTATTCTGATACGTGAAATTTCCTTTGATCCTCAATATATCATTGAAAAACTGGGAGGCAAAACTGGTCGTGTTTCTGAAAACACGCTTATCCATGTCAATTCCGTTTTTGCCATACCAGAAATCACCAACCGTGTAAGCTGCGGAATAGGTAAGGGTTCCGTCCGGGTTAAACATCGGCGCCATGGTATGGCCTTCGTCCGAAATGTTTCTCCAGATCGAGCCACCTTCACCAACGTTCAGCGGATTGTGATATTTCATCGAAGAAAAGTCGGCGTTGTTGGCCACGTTAAGCCATTTGTAAAGCTGAACCGAACCTTTCACACGTAAACTCATGATTTTGTAATCATCGGAGTTGTACTTGAAAAGCCCATCCTGACCGAAATAACGGCCTGTTACCAGAAAGTCAGCCTTATCAGTCCCACCGGATACCGATAAATTGTGTTCGGTCGCGCTGGTATTTTTCTTGTAAAGCTCGCTGTACCAGTCGGTATTTCCGTAATAAACATACTCGCCGGTTGCCGGGTCAATATCTGTTTTCGGCAGACTTGGATCTTTCGAACGTTTCTCAAACTCGGCCAGATAAGCCGGAGAGAACTTTACTGTTTTATTAACGTTCTGGGGAGTCTGCGAATAGTCATTCCAGGCACTCCAGCTCTCGTTGAACATTTTGGCAAATGTGTATCCGTCGGTCACGAAATCCGGTACGGTAATCGGACTTTTAACCGCGTGATTGAACGAGTAATTAACCGTTGTTCTATCCTTTTGCGGAGTTTTGGTCGTGATCAAAACCACACCAAACGCACCTCTTGCTCCATAAATCGCTGCCGAGGCCGCATCTTTAAGGACAGAAACGCTGGCCACGTCATTTGGGTTGATACGGCTTGGATCGCCTTCCACGCCATCAATCAGTACCAAAGCACTTCCGCCTTGTCCGATCGAAGTGGTACCGCGGATGTTAAATGCCGGAGATTGCGTCGGCTTTCCGTCACCCATGGTCAGGTTAAGGTTTGGAATAACCCCTTGCAAACCCTGTGAAAGGTTGGGCAATGCACGGTTTTCCAGCACTTTGCTCGTCACCTGATCAACAGCTCCTGTCAGGTTTGCTTTTTTCTGTGTGCCGTAGCCAACGACAACAATTTCATTAAGCGCTTTGGTATCCGGTTTTAAGGTAATGTCAACAGAAGAACGATTTCCGACCATTACTTCCTGCGGTTCATAGCCAACAAAACTAAATATCAGCAGAGATTCGGGAGACGGGACAGATATCTGGAAAACCCCCTCGCCGTCGGTTGTAGTACCTTGTGCAGTTCCTTTAACAACGACACTGACTCCCGGTAATGCGCCGCTGCCATCGGAGGCAACAACTTTACCCTGTATTCTTATTTCCTGTCCGCGGTCAACCGACTGTCGGATACTCTCTGATGAATTTTGCGTGAAATCCTTTTTGGTAGAAAAAGGCGAAGCGTTAGCGTAACCGGCCCCGGTTATAAGAGCCGTTGACAATAAATGCATCAAACCGATCCGGGTCATTTTATCCCACTGGATTGGCTTGTTACGTAATGATGTTAACATAGGTTGGTATTGATAAAATAAATTTTCATCAAAGGTATTTTGACCAACCCCGTCCCAACTGCTTATTCGTATTATGATTTTATTAAGAAACCTCCGAAATTTAACAGAAAGATAATTTTAATTAATAAATCGTTTTAGCTTTATGTATAGTCTATAAATAGTGAAATAATGTAAATATTTTGACGAGATTAAAACTGGTGATATTCCGTGGTAAACAAAAGAGGATGTCTCTCAGCGAAACATCCTCTTCTGTAATTTTGGAAATTTGGGCGGGTATTACTTTTTATTGTATTTATTAAAAATGGCAAGAATCTTGTTGAAAATTTCGGTGTTTTCGTAAACGCCCCGGAAATCCAATGCGTGTGGACCATAGGCGAAAACCGGCACCATCACAGCCGTGTGGTCGTTAGTGCTGAAATGTCCGTCCACATAACCTTTTTTCAAATCACCGTCCAGCAGGGTCAAACCGCCTGTTTCGTGGTCAGCCGTTACAATCACGAGTGTTTCCCCGTTGCTGTCTGCAAAGCGCAGTGCTTCCCCGATCAACTGATCAAAATCCAGCATTTCGGTCACCACATACGGTACCTTATTGACGTGTCCGCCGTAGTCGATCTGTGCGCCCTCCGCCATCATGAAAAATCCTTTTGGGTTTTTAGATAACGTTTGCTGGGTTTTGGTAAATGCCTCGGTCAGGAAATTACCCCGGCCTTTCAGCATCGACACGGTTTTGGCATCGTCGAGCAATACAAAGGGCGCTTTTAACGACGCCAGATCCTGCCAGTGGTTGGAAACCTGAAAACCTTTGGCACGAAGCGAGTCGGAAACCTTTTCCTTGTTGAACATATCAGCTCCTCCGCCGATCATGATTTCTACCGAAGATTTCAAATAATCATGAGCGATCAGACTGTCCAGACTTCTCTCCGGCTGATGCGCATAAAACGCCGCCGGTGTTGCATCGGTAATACTTCCGGCAGAGATCAATCCTGTTTTAATACCCAGCGGTCTGATGATGTCGGGCAGGTTTTTCAATGGAATATTGTTCGTATCGACGCCAATTGCCCGGTTTCTGGCTTTTTTACCGGTAGCCATCGCGGTGGCTCCGGCAGCAGAATCGGTAATATAACTGTCGGCGGCACTGGTTTTTGAAAATCCAATGTTGAGAAATTGTGAAAGATTAAGCTCGCCATGATTTGCAGTCAGCCCCGAATAAATCTGGGTTAGTCCCATGCCGTCGCCAATCAGCAAAATGATGTTTTTTACTTTGGAAAGTTTATCATTGTTGCGATAGGTAGGTTTATAAACGGGCTGGACTGTCGGCGAAATATATTCTGCGTCGGCACGGTTTCGCAGATAGGGGCCAAGCTCTTCCACTTTATCTGTGTTCAGATAGTCGATGCCCATGTTCATCAGCATTTTCCAGGCATTAATGTTGTCCGGCGTTCCCCAGAAACGGATTTTTTTACCCTGGTCATGTACCTGCCTGATGACAGCTTCCAGTGCTTCCTTTTCTTTTTTTACCAGTATTCCTTTGCCATTCCATTTGGTATAATTGGCAAAAGACTGGCTGATCAGGCCAACCCTTTCAAGCTGTGTTTTGGAATAATCGATTTCAGGCCTTCCGTCGAACGACAAATAATCAGGATACTGGCTGAATTCCTGCGGTGTGGGAACATCGCCGCTCAAAACAATTCTGACAGGACCCGTTGGTGCGAATACTTTCAAATAAGGTTGCAGCTCCCTGATCAAGACCGGAATGGTTTCTTTACCAGGCGTTTTTAGATCGATGAGCAATTGCAGATTCAGTTTTTTATCCGGATAAATTTGTCCGTTGTTCTTTTCAACCTGTGCGAGCAGTGGCTTTAAATAAAGGTTGCCAAGGGTATTTTTGAACGTGATATATTTTTGATCATGTGCGACGAAAATACTGTCGTTTCTCAAAAAAATATCGGCTTCAATCGAGCCGAATTGCTGGTAATAAGCACGTAAAAAAGGAATGTTCTGCTCGTAGTCATTGTGCGAATGCGCCTGTGCGGTGGTATAACGGACCGGACTCTGTGCAAAAACCGCGCTGGTGAAAAATAAGGCCAGAACAGATAAACGAATGGATTTCATAAATAAAAAGGCGTCAGGATTTGACGGTAAGAATAATTAAAATTCAGGTATTAAAACAACAGGAATTGTCAGCGGACAAAATTTTTTGCAAAAATCAATGTTATAATCTTCTCCCGGGTAAATTTTGTATTAACAAATCGGTTTGTTTTTATGTCATCGGATAACTTTCGGTTAATAAAGCTTAATTTTTTGGTTCAATTTCGTAAGTCTGGTATTTACTTTTTAATTTGCCCGGATAATGTGTCCGGATTTAAGTTTTGAATTATATGTATAGTTATCCTCTGTCGTCCAGAATCTTACTGGCGATTGACTGCATCATTTTCGGGTTTGATGGGAAAGATATAAAATTGCTCCTTATCAAAAGGAATTTTGAACCTGAATTGGGGAAATGGTCGTTGATGGGCGGTTTTTTGAAAGAAGAAGAAGATCTGGAAGCAGGTGCCTCCAGGATCCTGTATGACCTGACCGGCCTGAAAGACATTTATGTGGAGCAGCTGGAAGTTTTCGGGAAAGTGAACCGTGACCCGGCTGAGCGTACGGTTTCCGTTGTGTTTTTTGCTTTAATTCAGATTGAAGAGCACGATGCAGAAGCTGTCAGAAGTCACAATGCTTCCTGGATTAGTCTGGATAAACGGCCTCAGCTTATTTTTGACCACGAGCAAATGGTTATGCGGGCCATCGAGCACCTGCGTTATAAGGCCGCGTTGCACCCGATTGGTTTTGAGCTTTTGCCTGAATATTTTTCGATCCCTCAGTTACAGAAACTGTATGAAGCTATTTACAACACACCGCTCGACCGACGTAATTTTAGCCGTAAACTGCTTTCTACCGGTTTGCTGATTGATACAGGGCATAAAAACAGTAATTCGACCACTAAAAAAGCGACGTTGTACAAGCTTGATACGGTTCGTTACAAAGAGAAATTTCACGCTTTCTGGAATTTTATGCCGGATTCCATGAAACCGGCCCAATCCTGATTCTGCTGAAAACGCTATTTTTTAATAGTTTGAAAAACCGTTTTAGCTTTTTAGATAAAGAATAATTTTAATTGTGTCAATAATACACTATAAATAAAATATATTATATTTACGAACTGATTATTTATAAAAGCTTTTATGCTTTATAAAGTGCGCCGGTGTTTCGAATTTGGGGCTCTTGCCGGAAAGCACTCAGGAAGTTTTAACGTATCGTTTTTGTATAAACCTTATTTCGCGGTCAGTGGCTCGATATGAAAAATAAATATGTAATTGGAATTGATTACGGTACGGATTCCGTAAGAGCGTTGGTCGTCAATGCACAGACCGGTGAAACTGCCGGGACCGCAGTTTTTGAATACCCCCGCTGGAAAGCGGGCAAATACTGTGATCCTTCGATCTCGCTTTTCAGACAACATCCGCTTGACTATCTGGAAGGGCTGGAATCATCGGTGACGGAAGCACTGAAAAATGTAAGCGCCGAGGTTCGGGAAAATATAACCGGCATTTCCATTGATACCACGGGTTCAACGCCGGTGGCTGTGAATGAGCAGGGAACGCCTTTGGCCATGCTGCCGGAATTTTCGGAGAACCCCAACGGGATGTTTATCCTTTGGAAAGACCATACCGCGAACGCCGAGGCCGAAGAAATTAATGAGCTTGCACACAGCTGGGAAACCGATTATACCAAGTATGTCGGCGGAATATATTCTTCGGAATGGTTCTGGGCCAAGATATTGAAAACGCTTCGCGTGGACGAGGCGGTACGGGAAAGAGCGTTTTCCTGGGTTGAGCATTGTGACTGGATTTCGGCAGAGCTTACAGGGCAAACGGATCCTTTAACGATACGCAGGTCCCGATGCGCAGCCGGACATAAGGCACTATGGCACAATGATTTTGACGGACTTCCCGCTGAGGATTTCTTTGTCGCGCTAGATCCGCTTTTGGGCGGATTGCGCGGACGGTTATTCTCGCAAACCGAAACTTCCGATAAAGCAATGGGCACGATTTCGACTCAATGGGCTGAAAAGTTAGGAATTCCGGCTGATGTGGTTATCGGGGTGGGCGCTTTCGATTGTCATATGGGCGCAGTTGGTGCGTTGATTGAACCGTATTCGCTGTGTAAAGTAATCGGTACTTCGACCTGTGATATGCTGGTGGCGCCTAACGAAGAGATCGGCCACTTATTAATCCATGGTATCTGCGGACAGGTGGATGGTTCTATTGTTCCGGGTATGCTGGGGATGGAGGCAGGCCAATCAGCGTTCGGCGACATTTATGCCTGGTTTTCCAAACTGATCATTGCCCCGGTCGCTCAGCTTTTAGGCGATGAGGCTTCCAAAGAACTGTCCGGCAAACTGCTTCCGCACCTGGCAGAGCAGGCCGCACTTTTGCCGGTTACTGAAAATGATATCATCGCCATCGACTGGCTGAACGGCAGACGTACGCCTGATGCCAATCACACGCTGAAAGGAGCCATCCTTGGGTTGAATCTGGCGAGCGACAGCACACGTGTTTTCAAGGCGCTGGTGGAGGCAACAGCCTATGGCTCAAAAAATATTGTAGACCGTTTCCGTAGCGAAGGTGTGCCCATCCATGAAGTTATTGCCATTGGAGGCGTTGCCAAAAAATCTGCTTTTGTGATGCAGACCCTTTCCGATGTCCTGAATATGCCGATCAAGGTAGCATCCTCGGATCAGGCCTGTGCTTTGGGCGCGGCCATGTTTGCTGCCGTGGCATCCGGTGTTCATGCGACTTTGCCGGAAGCTCAGCAGGCTATGAGCTCAGGGTTTGATGCTGAATATCACCCACGACCAGCGGTTGCGGAAGTTTATCAGAAGTTGTATAAAAAATACCTTTTGGCTGGCGGATTCATTGAAAATGAAACCAAAACCCGAAAGGTACTCGATTTGAAAACAGCATAAATGGAGCTTTTCCATTCCAGATTATTAAAATATATATTTCTTATCAATGTTGGATTTAAAACAGTTTGAAATTTGGTTTGTCACAGGCAGCCAGGATTTATACGGGGAAGAAACGCTTCGTCAGGTCGATGAACATTCAAAGATCATCAGCGAGTTTTTTGATCAGAAAGCTGAAATACCGGTTCGCGTAATTTTTAAGCCGGTGGTAAAGTCATCTGATGAAATACACCGGATTTGTCAGGAAGCGAACGTGGCGGAAAACTGTATCGGGATTGTTACCTGGATGCACACGTTTTCTCCGGCTAAAATGTGGATTCGCGGTTTGCAGATCCTGCAAAAACCATTGCTGCACCTGCATACACAGTATAACAGGGATATTCCGTGGGCGGATATCGACATGGATTTCATGAACCTGAACCAGTCGGCGCATGGCGACCGTGAGTTTGGTTTTATCATGACGCGGATGCGGCTCAACAGAAAAGTGGTGGTAGGCCACTGGCAGCAAAATGACGTGATTGATGCAATCGCGGACTGGTCGAGGGTGGCTGCGGCAAGACACGATATGAAAGGTGCAAAATTTGCGCGGTTCGGCGATAATATGCGCCAGGTTGCCGTGACGGACGGCGATAAGGTCGCCGCTGAAATGGCTTTTGGATTTTCGGTAAATACCTATGCCGTTGGCGATCTCGTTTCGGTTATCAATCAGGTTTCGGATGAAGCCGTTAATCTGCTTACGGAAGAATACGAAAACAGTTACAATCTGGTAGCATCGCTGCACAAAGGGGGTGAAAAACATACGGCCTTACGTGATGCTGCACGCATTGAGCTGGGCATGAAGTACTTTCTCGAAGAAGGTGGTTTTAAAGGTTATACCAACACTTTTGAAGATTTGTATGGTATGAAACAGTTACCTGGCATCGGCTCGCAGCGCCTTATGGCAGCGGGTTATGGTTATGCGGGTGAGGGCGACTGGAAAACTTCCGCGATGGTGCGCGCGCTAAAAGTGATGGGCAGCGGACTGCCAGGTGGAAACTCTTTCATGGAAGACTATACCTATCATTTTAACCCGGCCAATAACCTGGTTCTGGGCTCACACATGCTGGAAATTTGCCCAAGTATTGCAGCGGGTAAACCTTCCTGTGAAATCCATGCACTCGGTATTGGAGGTAAGGACGATCCTGTACGTCTGGTGTTTAATGCGCCAGCGGGACCGGCAATCAATGTTTCGCTTATTGACATGGGCAATCGTTTCCGGATTCTTGTCAATGAGGTGGAAGCCGTTTCCGTGGAAGAATCGTTGCCTAAGCTGCCCGTGGCAAGAGCACTTTGGAAACCTGCGCCGGATATGAAAACGGGCTGTGCTGCCTGGATTTATGCCGGTGGGGCGCATCATACGGTGTACAGCCAAAACCTGACGACTGAGCATATGGAGGCATTTGCCGAGATGGTGGGTGTTGAGCTGGTGGTGATTGACAAGGATACAAAACTCCGTCAGTTCAAAAATGAATTGCGGTGGAGTGAAGCGTATTACAAGTGAAACGGATACCGGACTAAGGCAAATAAACAGAAAATGTCATATACTTATTTGAAAGAGCTGGTCTATGAGGCCAACATGGAAATTCCAAGGGAGGAGCTCGCTATCGTCACCTTTGGCAATGTGAGCGGGATAGACCGTACTGCCGGCGTTATCGCCATCAAACCCAGCGGAGTGCCTTATCACAGGCTTAAAGTGGAAGATATTGTAATCGTCGACCTGGATAATGTGCTGGTGGAAGGCTCCATGCGGCCATCATCGGATACGAAAACGCATACATTGCTGTACAAAAATTTTCCATCGATCGGAGGGGTTTGCCATACACATTCTACCTATGCAGTTGCCTGGGCACAGGCTCACCGTGCGATCCCGAACCTCGGCACAACGCATGCAGACCACCTGGTATCACCGGTTCCGGTGACGGAGGTAATGACAGATGAGATGATTCAGGGAGATTATGAACATGAAACCGGCAACCAGATCCTGGATCTTTTTACGAAAGAAGCATTAAGTCCGGAGGAAGTTGAAATGGTGCTGGTGGCTTGCCACGGACCGTTTACCTGGGGGAAGGATCCTGCCAAGGCCGTATACAATGCGATTGTTTTAGAGGAAATTGCCAAAATGGCATATCTGACCTTGCAGATAAATCCGGCAGTAACGAGAATCAAACAAAGTCTGATTGATAAACACTTTTTCCGTAAACACGGGAAGGATGCCTATTACGGGCAGGGGTGCTGATATTTTAACTGATAATGGTTAATTATAAATTGTTGATGGTGTACATTAACGATCTATAATTAACCATTATTTTTTGCCGGATTTTTTAGCAAGTTCCCTCATTTGCTGGAATGCTTCCTGGCGCGACATACGTTTTTCGCTGGATTTTGCAGCTTGAACGGATTCTTTGTCAAAACGTCCTTTAAAAAAGTTAAGCAATGCGAGTATCATGGTCCTGGTATTGAATTTGTCTTTAAACGCTGATATAAGGTAAAATCAGATCCTTATTCAAAGCTAAGTAAAGAAATTGATAATTTCTACTCGCGGTAAGCTATTAATCGGGATGACGAAGAAACCGGATTTTAAGAATCCAGCTTTTAGTCAGATTTGCATTAAATAAGGCCGTCCACCGACTGGGCTTCAATCCCGGCTGCCGTCTTTTTTAACTTAGAACCGGGCACAAATTCGCCTCCGATCCACCTGACAAAATTCTTGGAATGAGATTTGTAAATCTCAATAGATAAGGGTTTAATACCACTAAATTCTACTTCCTGAACGTACTGATCATGTAATTTTTTAATCTCTGTTAAGGTTTGACTGTCAGTTTTCATGCGGGGTTATGAATAATTAAAGGTTTATGTTAATTAGAGTATTCTCTTATTAAAAATATACCTGATAAAGAGGATGTATTTGCTTTTTGAAATTATTTATAAATAAACGTGGTTTAGTTATAAAACGGAAAACGATGTAACCGGACATAATCAGAGTGTATCTCTGGTGTGTTGCATTAAGTTACAAATTGGGAAAAACCGGGAGTTCTGCCGTTTAAAAACGTATACGGCAGTTACCAGATAACAACGTTGTGTGTATATGGAAGCGTTGAGAAAGTGTGCGCGTGAGCAGTAAGACTTTGCAAAAGTCTACCGTGCCGGAGATTTTACTCCTGCAAGATAGACTTTAACAAGCCGATTTCCAATGGTTTCGAAAGTAAATCTATAATATGGATGCTCGCTTTGGCTTTTTCTATATCGCGTGTATCGATTGTAGAAGAAAGCATGTAGATCCTGATTTTATTTTTTAACGATTCGGGTAAAAGATCGAACTGGTCAATAAATTCAAAACCGTTCATTCCCGGCATTTGGAGATCAAGTAAAATAACGGTCTCAGGAAGGTTGTCACCTTCGCCAACAAGAAAATCCAAAGCATCCTGCGCTGCATTAAAAGGCTTTACAGAATTGCCGATACCACTTTTTAAAATTAATTTCTCGTAAATAAATAAATCAAAAGCGCTATCATCAATTAAGATAAAATCAAATTGATTAGTCATAATTTCTATTTATTTACTGAAGGAATATCTATTTGAAAAATACTGCCCTCGCCAAGTGTCGATGTCACATTTATTGTTCCTTCAAGTTTCGTGATCGCTTCATGAACAATGTATAGTCCTATTCCTGAGCCGCTGTTGGTAGCGCCGGCGCGGTAGAACATTTTAAATATTTTTTCAACATCATCTTTTTTGATTCCTAATCCGTTGTCCTCAAAAGTGATTTTAGTATGCTCGGGTGTTGCGTTGATCGTCAGTTTGATAAAAGGGTTTTCTTTTTTTACATCCTGAAATTTAACCGCATTCGTAATCAGATTGTTAAATATGATACGCAACTTCATGGCATCGGAATAAAAAACGCCGGTTTGGTTGATATTGGTGATCATGTTAATTCTTCCGAACTCCGGTAAAAATTTAATCGCTTCGGTTACGTCATTTACCAGTTGCTGGAAATTAATTTCGGCAATGGCCTGAACACCTCTGGCGTTTTTGTAATAATCTATGATGTTGATAATGAAAGTATCCAGTTTTTTTACAGACTGTTTGATCAGGTCCAGATATTCATTCTGAGACTGCACGTCGTCTTCCATCAAGGCCAGGTTAACGATCCCAAGCACCGACATCAGCGGCGCGCGAAGGTCGTGTGAGGCGCTGTACACAAATTTATCCAGCTCCTCGTAAGCTTTTTGTAAGTCGAGGTTTCGTTGTTTTAATTCAGCTCTGGTCTTGAAAATATCATAAGCGTGTGTTATCGCATTCTCAACATACGTGTAATCCCAGGGTTTGTCGATAAACCTGAAAACTTCTCCCTTGTTGATCGCGTCAATGGCGGCACTGATGTCGGTGTGGCCGGTGATCAAAATCCGGATTGATTCGGGAAATTTGCTTCTTATTTTTTCAAAAAACTGAACCCCCGTCATACCCGGCATCCGCTGGTCGGCAAGAATCACGTGGAATTCCTGCTGCTCCATAATTTCCTCAGCCTCTACAACCGATATGGTAGTGGTGATGTCGTATTGTTTCCGGAATGATGCCTTAAACGATTGCAGATTATGCTCTTCGTCGTCTATGTATAATATGCGTATTTTTCTATCACTCATTGAGATTGTGGTAGGGCTAGTTTTTTAGTTATCGGAAGGGTAATAACAAATTCGGTTCCCTGATTTACTTCTGATATTACTTCAATTGTCCCGTAATGTACTTCTATAATTTTGAAAACGATTGATAAGCCTAATCCTGTACCTTCGCCTACGTCTTTTGTAGTGAAGAAAGGATCATAGATTTTTGCCTTAACGGCGGCACTCATTCCCATTCCGTTATCCTTGATCGAGATGGTTACGTGTTCATTGTCTTTCAGGAATGTCCTTACCCAGATCGTCGGTGTTCTGTCGGTCAGGTTACCCTTTTGCACGGCATAAATAGAATTGGTAAGGATATTCATAAATACCTGATTCATTTTACCTCCGTAACATTCCACGTTCGGAATACTGCCAAGATCTTTCACCAGCGTGAGATTCGTTCCCATCTGATAATTCAGGATAACCAGGGTAGACTCGATCCCTTCGTTTATATTAACAAAGTTAAGGTCTGATTCATCTACTCTTGAAAAAACTTTCAATCCTTTCACTATTTCTACTGTACGGCGCGCGCCATCTTCCATTCCCGTCAGCAAAAGGCCAAGCTCTGTTTTGATATACTCCAAATCCAGCTCATTTTTCAGATTTTCGATCTGGACCATTTTCTGTTTCACTCCTTCCAGGGAATCAATGCCGGGGATTTCATCATAAGCATCCAGAATTTCAATCACATCGTCGATATCTCTTCTCAATGGCCGGATGTTTGAGCTCACGAAGTTAATCGGATTATTTATTTCATGCGCAATACCGGCCGTCAACTGACCTAAAGAAGCCATTTTTTCGGATTCGATCAATTGTGTCTGGGCATCTTTCAGCTTGTTCAGCGTATCGTTCAGGTCGGTGTTTGCCTGTGTTAATTCAACGGTTCTCTCATTAACCCTTCTTTCAAGAACGACATTCTGTTCTTTCACAATTTTCTGGTTTTCCAAAGAAACACGCAGTGCCTGTTCCTGAGAAAATTCCCGTTCCTTTTTCAGGATATTGATCTTGTCGGCAAGGGCGAAAGAAAAGAGAATAACTTCAATGGCGGTTCCAAACTGCATCGTATAATTCGTGAACAAATTATATTGAAGCAGGTTGAGGTTCCGCATGATAAACAGGATCAGCCCCAGCAGGAAAATAGACCAGGCCAGAAGGAAGAATTTTGCAGGACGATATCCCTTCAATGACAATTTCAACGCGGTAATGAACGTCAGAATAGCACCCGTGAAACCAGCGAGATCGAGAAAGCGGTAACTTAATATTCCGTTTCCTGTGACCACCAGACATACTGCAACCACATACAGCGCAACGATAACGTTTAAAAGTTTCCCCCATATCGGCGCACGTTCGGATATATGAAGAAACTCCCGGATAAAGTAAATAACCGAAATCCCGGCCAGCGACGAGAACCAGACAATCGCGGAATTATTGAAATAATGTGCCGACGGCCACAGGTATTTGAAAGTATATCCGTTTAGCGTCGTTTGCGCGAGACCTATGAAAAAGATGTATAAAACGTAATAAAGATAACTTTTATCCCGCGTTGAAAAGTAAATAAAGAGGTTGTAAAGAATCATCACAAGGATGATACCAATGAAAATACCTGTAATAATTTCACTCAGCAACGCTGCCTGAAAGAAACCGTTTTCTGTTCTCAGAATCAGCGGAAGCACCACTTGCCTGCCGCCTTTTATTTTAAGGTAATAGGTTTTAGAACTGCCCTTCTCGATTTGTAATTTGAAAACAATGCTTTGATGGTTGACTTCTCTTTCGTTGAAAGAATAAGTTTCCAGAATCGATTTGTTATCAATTTTCCCCGAATCCAGAGAATATAATTCGCTGGAATGTAGCATGGGGTAGGCGAGTTCCAGAAATACTTTGGACTCTTCGCTTAGATTTTTTACCGTAAAACGAATCCAGTAAGTTGACTTGCTGAGCCCAAGATTGGGTGTTTCGTCATTACTTTTTTCAAATTTCGCTGAGGAAGGGAAGTTGGGAAATACAAATTCATTTTTAGTATCTTCTGCAATTTCAAGGTATCTACCGATCAAAATATCTCTTCCCCGAAAATCCACCTCCTCGGCTTTCAGCTGAAAAGAGGAAATGAGCAGAAAAGTAAAAAAAACGGTTCTGATGAAATTCATCGTAATGACTTTTATAATTTAGTATGATAAATAATATCCATTTCTCCTTTGGGACCTTTTTCAATAGCTTCCTGGACAGGATTCAGGCGAAGATCAAAGATCCGCTCCCTTTCCTCCTCGTGCGCACTGGGTAAATTGTGAATATCCTTGATAATGAGCGCTGTTGCTATCAATCCTTCTTTTGGGTAGTAAAAGGTACCATTATTTCCCAAATCTCTTATAATTTCAAAGCCAACACGGGCACAATTTCTTAAAGTTGCGGGAGAACACAGCGCCATGAGATACTTTACATTGACCTGCGTTGCGATGGCTACGCCGATACGGCCAAGGAAAATACTCCCGATGCCATACCCTGCCACCTCTTTTGAATTGAAAAGTCCGCAAAATTCAGCGATCGTTTCATTCCCGATTTTGTCGACGTACTGATAAATGCCCTTGTCAATTTTGGCAATGGCGTCTTCCATCGGCATTTTCATTTCCTGGGTGCGGATTTGGATACGGCCACCTCCGTATATTTTTTCGCCGTCTTCCGATTCAACCAGCACAACGTAGGTTTGCGGATCATGGAGCCATTCAACACTGGCTGATGTCACTTTTTTGACACCATATGACTCTAAAACTTTTCTATGTCCGTCTACGTACTTGAGACTTGTTTCAACATCATCCGGCGACCTGAAAGCTCTGATTTTCGCTATCATTACAATTTGTTGTTTTCAATAAACAATATCTCAGATAATGGTAGACGTTTTGATTTGATTGCCGGCTTATCAGCCTTGGCAATTTTAAAAAGAAAAGTTTCTGCCATATTACTTCCCACCGGGATTATATCCAGGAATTTTTCCCGAAGTTTTTTTACATTTTCTATTTCCTGGCTGTCAAGTCCGCCACTGCCATTGGCGCTTAATCTTGCAAACAGATTCAGCGGAGCGTTCAACGGATGGATGGAAAAGCCTAATTTTTCGGCCATAAGCCAGAGTCTCTGCATGGCCACACCGCCCGAAAAATAGTCCGCTGGTTTTGCACCAGGGAAAGCGATCAAACCTATTCCTGAGGCGAGGCTCGTGGTTCTGATCATCCCGTCGACCAACGCATTACCGCCTCCGATTGTTTTCAGAACTTCCGCAATTTTCGGGTCTTTGATAATTGAAAAAGCTGCAATCTGTGCGGGGGCCATGCCCAGGTTCCGCAAATCGAGACCATCGCCTGTTTTTTCGGAATGATCAGGTGTCCAGCGGATATTCCGCTGGTAAAAATCTTTATGTCCTTCGCTGTTCAGAAGCGTCAATCGCTCACTCTCGCCGATAATCTGCCCAAGTGCTTTAATTTTCTCACGGTCTGTAATGAAATGAATTTCACTGCCGTTTACGCTTTGAACCGCTTCTGTCAGATTGTTCAAAACCTCTTGAGAAATTTCAACTGGTGTGGATACATTTCGGTTTGAAGACCTGTCCGCTATAAACGCAACCGATTCCGGGGAGTACACGGTTGCGAAATTTTTATCCTCGTCATCCTGATAAAAATCAATTAGCGCGATCAGGCTTTGGTGTGATTCCAGCGGGAAAACCTCACTTTTTATTTTCAGACCGTACTGATGCGTTTTCAACACAAGATTCTCATACGCTGCCCCAAACGAGATATGCGCGGGAATATCGCCGAAATTGGCAAATGAAAAGGAACGCTGCGCATCGTGAAAAAGATATAATCTGCTGCCTCTGAACAACCATTTCCAGGGCTGATCATTGGCCGAGGAAGGAGCCAAACCGGCAGCTTCTACAATTTCAGCGATGATTTTGGTGTCGGGCGTGAAGGCGTCGTCAGGAGAAGGCAGGGAATCTGCGACTTGGATCGCTTCTTCAAGTGAAAACGACTCATAAGGATTGGCATTTTCGTCAGATTTACCGGCTGTATTTTTGTTGCCGATGATCTTTTCAAGGTCTACATAATATCTTCCCGACTCATTGTACTGGTCGAGGAGGATCCTTCTGCAAACATCGGTGACCACACCACCGCCGAGTGTCACGGCGCTTGCCAGCTGTGGCCAGGTACTTATCGTTTGCCCTAATTCTATCAGCGAGAGCTGTCCTCTGAGCGAACTGTTTCTGGCGTCGATGATTTTCAGCACCAGTGGTATTCGGTCTTCGGGACTAATATTTTTCAGTTTTTCTGCCGGAATGTCGTTCAAAAATCCGTGCAGGATAGGCCTGTCTGTTTCGAGATCAAAACGTTCTACATCCAGCATGCCTTTGTCGCTGGTTTCCATAACCACCGGGATCCCGTGATGTTTTGCCATTTGGCGGCAGGCAATTTTTATTTCCAGTCCGTCGCACTCGTCAACAAGGATATCCAGTTTGCCGCCTTCGAGCAGGAAAGCTTCCAGGTTATCATCCGTAATCCCTTCCTGATAACATTCGATTTCCAGGAACGGGTCAATTTCTGCGATTTCACGCGCAGTGACCACGCATTTGTTTAATCCTATATTCTGAATTCCGGTTTTGATCCGGTTCAGGTTACTTAATTCAATCGTGTCAAAATCAGCAAGTTTCAGCTTGCTGCATATTCTTTCCGTGGCAACACTCAGCGCCACGGCGTGACCTACGGAAAGTCCTATTATTCCGATGGTTTTTCCGAAGAGGCTTTGTTGCTCTGCCGGTGTTATTTTGAATTGATTACGGCTGGTTCTCAGCTCAATAAACTCTTCCCTGTTTAGTATGTGAATCAGGCGGTTTAACCAGGGGTAGTAAACCCAAACGCCTTCATGATCAGCTACTTTTCCTTCAATCCATGTGGTATATAATGCATCAGTATCCGCAGGGCTCAGTCTTTGTTTAGGGTTTCTGATCTTAAATAACTCTTTTTTTTGGGAAGAAAATAAATCAAGAACTATCTTATCCGTATTAGCTGAAATAATTTCGTTGAACTTTTCTTTATCAGCCTCCTGACGCAATTCAAACAAAACAGGCAAATAGGTTTTACTTAACTCTAAATCGTGGTACATCTTTTAAGCTTGCGTTGAGCAGTTATATTTTCAGGAAATTTTCATAAAAAGTCGCTTAGGTCTGACAATCTAAACATAATTTTAGAAGAACAATAATCTAGCGGACAAGTTATTCCAATAATACCCCGGCAAGGTAACCGCTGGTGAAGTATTTCATATCGTGCAAATAAGATTCAGAGAATGGATCATGTTGTTTTAAGAACAATAGCACCGTTGTTTAGTTCTATTATTTTTAGAATATGTTAATTTATAATCAAACATATATATTTGTACGGATACATTAAAATTACCGTAGAAATATTATTACGTATTTTGAAAATAATCTTGTATTTTTAGAAACATGAATTTATAAGTTTATTTCAGAGTTTACAACCTTAAAAATGGAAAGCCCCGAGAAAATAAGTATCCTCTATGTGGATGATGAAGTAAATAACTTGAATTCTTTTAAAGCAGCATTCAGAAGAGATTTTAACGTACTAACCGTAACTTCGGGCAAGGAGGGACTGGAAGTTCTTAAGTCAAATAAGGTACATGTCATTATCACAGATCAACGCATGCCGGAGATGACCGGCGTTGATTTCTTAATTGAAGTATTAAAGGAATACACTGATCCGATCCGGATTCTATTGACCGGATACTCAGATATTACCGCTGTTATTGACGCTGTTAACAAGGGCCACATTTATTACTATTTGAATAAACCGTGGGATGAGCAGCAGCTGCGGATTATCATCAAAAATGCTTACGAAATTTTTAGTTTGCGGGAGAAAAACCGGGATTTACTCGAAAAACTGATCGATGCAAACAATCAGCTTGAGTTTTTGCTGCGTCAAAAACTGATTTCATAAACGGTATTGTCCAACCGGCTCAATGGCTCACTTACCATTGAAATGCGCATGTTTGAGCAACAGTTATCTTCTTTTTAAAATGGCGCCTTTTTTATGAAATGGCGCCGTTTTTATTTCCCTGACCACATATCCCACTATGTAGTAGAATGTGGTAAAAATCAACGCTGAAAAAATAATTGCCGCCAGAAAAAGGTTTCCGATAACCTGCAAAAAGGTGATTAATTCAGACATAACGGTTTTTTTTGATGAAGTTTTTGAATTTTTATTTTAACCGTTAAAAAATTATTCCCGGAATTTTTCTGGCCGTTTTCCCCAATCGCCCTGCAAATGGTGATGGTATCTTTTTTGCTGTAAAGACTACGCTTGGTTACTGTGTTTAGACTTACTCTTAATTGATATCACAATGAAAAAGATAACTTTGATATTAGCAATGACCTTATTAACAGGGAGTTTTCTGTGTTCGTCGTGCGCGCGGCAGATGGAAAGAAGGGCAAAAAAGGCTAAAACCACGGAAAATAAAACGGAAGGTTACCTCTATTACCAGAATGATCAGGGTATGAAGGGAGATTCCGCTGTGAAGAAGAATGTAAATAACTGATCGGATATTTATGCTTCATCTTGCAACTGTCTGGGTTGTAAGATGAAGCATAAATAAATTTAATTACTTAGCAATAAGTCAATTAGTGTTTTGCTCTGTCGTATTGGATTGGCCAGTTGATCTGATCTCTCAGCTCATGTGCTGCATGGAGCGGGAAGTAGGGATTTCTTAAAAGTTCACGCGCCATAATGATCATATCGGCGTCCTCGTTTACGAGAATGGTTTCCGCCTGCGTTGCACTGGTGATCATCCCCACCGTTCCGGTCAAAATCCCCGTTTCCTTTTTTATTCTCGAAGCAAAAGGTAATTGATAGGCCGGGCCGACCGGAATTTTAGCATAAGAAACCAATCCGCCGGTGGATACATCAATTAGATCTATACCTGCCGATTTAAGTTGTAGAGATAATTCGACGGAGTCGTCGAGATTCCAACCGCCATCCGCCCAGTCCGTGGCGGATATCCGAACAAAAATTGGCAGATCTGACGGCCAGACCGTTTTAACATTACCAATAATTTCCATTAACAGACGCGTCCTGTTTTCGAAGCTTCCGCCGTATGTATCGGTCCGCTGATTACTCAACGGAGACAGGAACTGATGGATGAGGTAGCCATGCGCCGCGTGCAATTCGATCACCTTAAAACCGGCGGCCAGCGCGCGTTTCGCAGCATCTGTAAAATCCCGGATTATTTTTTCAATACCGGAATGATCCAACTCGTCGGGCATGGGATAGGTGTCCGAAAAGGCAATCGCCGAAGCAGAAACCGGTGTCCAGCCACCATCCCCGGGCTCAACTTTCCCACGTCCTTTCCAGGCTGCGGCAGTACTGGCTTTACGTCCGGCATGCGCGAGCTGTATACCGGGCACGGCACCCTGCTGGTTGATGAAAGAGGTTATCTGTTTTAATTTTTCAATATGTTCGTCTTTCCAGATACCCAGGTCGTCGGGTGAAATGCGTCCCTCGGGTGAAACCGCTGTGGCTTCCGAGATAATAAGCCCAGCGCCTCCAACGGCTCTGCTTCCCAGATGAACGAGGTGCCAGTCGTCAGCAAAGCCATCCACGGAGGAGTACTGGCACATGGGAGAAACGGTAATACGATTTTTGAATTGAATACTTTTAATTGCAAGCGGAGAAAAAAGCTTAGACATATCTGTTCAGAAGTTTGACTTAATTTTGAAATCCGGTATCATTTGCTGCTGCACATCGTTATAAGTATTGAACCACGGAGTAGTTAATAAAATTTAAAGTTGCAGAAACGCTCCGGGTAATAGAATTTTGTACCCGAGGTGTGAACACCCTAACAAGATTTAAGTCCAAAAGAATCCTTTATGAACAGAAGTATCAGTGCGGGGAGTAATAAAATTGTGTTTATGTTTTTGCTGGTTCTCGTTTTTTCAGCGAGCCGGGCTGCTGATACCTTTTTTGTGTCATTAAATGGAAACGATAACAATGCCGGGACAAAAGAAAGCCCCTTTGCTACCATCGCCCGTGCTAGAAATGCGTCCAGGGAATTTGCCTCGAAAACTCAGCCGACCATTATTTATTTGAGAGGAGGGACCTATGTTTTTAGCCAGACACTGGAATTCAATGAGCGTGATAAAGATCTGATCATTATGCCCTGGCAGGGAGAATCTGTGGTTTTTACGGGTGGCATCACGGTTAATCCTACCAAGGTGCTGAGACTGGGGCGAACGGAATACAAAAATGAATTCCCCGAGTTTTTGCAAAATAAAATAGGCGTTTTAAATCTGAATGAGATCGGTATCACTGATTTCGGCGACCTGCGTAGTGTAGGTTTTTCGAGACCTTATGCCCCTTCCTGGCTGGAATTGTTTATCAACGATAACCCTGGCCAGCTCGCCCGGTGGCCGAATGACTCGACGGTGATGATGGGTAATGTGCTCGATAAAGGGTCCATTGTGAGAAACGGAGACCAGACCAACCGCGGCGGAAAATTCGGTTACGGCGTATCGAGGCCGGCCACCTGGAAACATTCCAATGACATCTGGATCTCGGGATATTTCAATTATGGCTATGCGGAAGATGCCGTTAAACTGGCGGGAATTGATACCATTGCCCGCACTTTCACAACAGTGCAACCTCACCTTTACGGATTTGAATCGGGGAAAGCCTGGAACCGCTGGTATGCCTACAATGTGCAGGAAGAGATTGATCAGAACGGTGAATATTATCTGGATCGCGAACTGGGCCTGCTGTTTTTTTACCTTCCGTCTTTAATCACAAAACTGGATTTATCATTGCTGAAAGAGCCGATGGTGGCCATTGAAGGCGCGAGGAATATCACGATTAAAAACATATCGTTCGAGGTTTCGCGCGGCATGGGTGTATATCTGGAAAGGTCGGAAGGCTGCCTTATTTCGGACTGTGTTTTCAGAAACCTGGGTTCTGTTGCCGTTTCTATTGGAAAAGGCATAACACCGTTTGAAAGCCAGAAACATGAAGGAAGCGGACAGGAAGCATCCCGGCTGCTGGGAAGTCTGGATCAGCATTTGTACGAAAACACTACGTTTAATCGTCAGGGCGGCAGGAATAACCGGATTGTAAACTGCCATATCTACAACACCGGCGCAGGCGGCGTCAGTCTCGGAGGAGGAGACAGAAAAACATTAACACCTGCGGGTAATAGTGTTGAAAATTGCCGGATTCATGATTTTAACCGTATCGAAAAATCTTACAGGCCGGCGGTGAGCATTGATGGGGTTGGAAACCAAATATTGAATTGCGAGATTTATAATGCGCCAAGCATGGCCATTTTGCTGCATGGGAATGATCATGTGCTGGAATACAATAATATCTATGACGTTTGCCGGGAAATTGATGACCAGGGAGCGTTTTATTACGGCCGTGATCCGTCTGAAAGGGGTCACAAACTGAGGTTTAACTATTTCCATCACCTGGGAAATAACCACAGAACTTCGGCCATATACCACGACGATGGTGCCTGCGGGATGGAGGTTTTTGGCAATATTTTTTTCAAAGCCGGTACGATTCCGGTGCTGATCGGGGGCGGCCAGGATATCGTTTACCGAAATAATCTCTTTATTGACAGTCCGCTGGGAATTCACGTAGACAACCGTTTTCAGAACTGGTCGAGAGCTACGCTTGCCAAAGATGGGATTATTGAAAAACGGTTAAATACAGTAAAATTTGATCAGCCGCCATACGCAACCCGGTATCCCGAACTTGCCAGCTACTGGAAACAGTATCCGTCGGTGCCGAAGCGGTTATTTTTTGAAAGTAACGTTTTTGTAAAAGTGAAAACAACCCGAAAAGGGGAGGATAGCTGGTACAACTGGTCAGATAGCAATCGGGTCGGTGATGTTTATCCCTATAACTGGAAAATGATGGACAGTCGCCATTTTATTCCGGATGACACCCAAATGATGACACCTCCGGGCTGGCAAACTTTGCCGGTAGAAAAAATTGGCATTCTCAAAAACTACAAATAAAAAAATCCATCCCGGCCGGGATGGATTTTTGGCTTCATGTCAGGATCTTATCATTAACACCGACGGCGAATGTGATAACCACAAACTGTGCGTCTCAACGGCTTTTTTCCAGCTGTCCATGCTGATCAGCATCAGATCCTGCTGTTCGAGGAATTCCTTTTCGATCTTTTTGTCGTGGTACAGGGCAATATGGTTTGGTGCAATCTGCTCAATGGCCGATATGGTTTCTTTCAATTCGGGATTTTGCCGGATCACCCCGCTTGCATCCAGAATAATCACCCGGGCTTCGCTGTGATGGATAAGTTTCTGCGCAAACACCAGCAGGAAGCTATCGCTCAGGGAGAATATCGGGATGAAGATGTTTTCAATTTTAGTAAGCTCTTTTTCAACAAAAATACCAACCGGAATTCTTACCGACTTGATGATATGTTTGGTACGGTCGTCGAAAACGCTGTAATCAAAAAATCTTTCCTTACCCGTAATGGTGTCATACAGTCTTTCAGGGCTGATGATTTTGGTAGTGAAACCAAGTACTTTGCCCAGAATGGTCCCTTCAAAAACGTTGTGCCCAATCCCGACCAGCAGCAGATCGAAGTTGCCCACGTTCGCTGTTTCGATGATATCCCGGTCGATATTCTGGGAAGGTTTGAACATCGTGACCACCGGAAGATTCAGCTTGCTCGCCTCCTGTTTGATCGGTTCAAAACTTTCCTGTTCGTATTCGTCCGAATTAAACTGGTTCAGATCATTGCTCGGCGACAAATGCAGAGCCGTGATGCTTGCATTCGACGGTGCTTTTTTGATAAAACTATGTGCCAGACGAAGCATTGATCTGCCGCGCTGCGGACTGCCGAAAGATACCAGAATAGTATATTTACCGGTTTCGATCACAGATTCTGGCAGCTCTGGATTTTTTTCGGGCAGGAACCGGTTGACAAGATCAAGCGCCGGGCCGGTCATGCAGGTAGTGACAAGCGCCATAATCACCATCATGGCAAAGATTTCAGGCGTTAAAACACCAAGATCGTAACCGATATTGAGCACGACGAGCTCCATGAGTCCACGTGTATTCATCAAGGCGCCCAGAATAAGGCTGTCGCGCCAGTTTTGACCTACAAATTTTGCTGCGATGGCACTTCCGGCAAACTTACCGATGACGGCCGCAGCGATGATCAAACCGGTGATTTGCCAGAGATAAGGATCGTTTAACAGTCCGATCTGGGTTCTTAATCCTGTGAAAACAAAAAATAATGGGAGCAGCAGCACGAGAGCTACGTCTTCCACTTTTTCAATGAAAATATTTCTGAAATTCTGGTTGGCCGGCATGATTACCCCGGCCATGAATGCACCAAAAAGTGCATGGATACCAATCACTTCGGTGGCATAGGACGAGACGAGCAGCGTAATGAAAAATACGGCCACGACTGGTTTTGTTAACCCTTCTTTATAGGAATAAACATCGCCCAGTTTTTTCAAAAAAGGCTGTACCACTTTCAGCATAATCAACACATAACTTGCCGCCATCAGAATCGTGTATACTGAGCTGACGAAAGTTCCCGCTTTGACAATGGCAATAACCGCAGCCAGAATACACCAGGCCGTAATGTCGTCCGTGGCGGCACAGGTGATGGCCATGGTGCCCAGTTTGGTTTTGGATAAACCTCTTTCCTGCACGATTCTCGCCAACACAGGGAAAGCCGTGATACTTAATGCAATACCGGTAAAAAGTGCGAAGGAAAGGAAGTTCACTTCTTTCGGGGCAAACTGTTCGTAGATCACAAACGCAAGGCCGATACCGAGGGCAAAGGGAAAAATAATACTGGCGTGACTTACTACGACAGCTTCCTGCGCCTTGTTTTTAAGTATTTTAAGATCCAGTTCCATACCAATGACGAACATGAAAAGGATTAGTCCGATCTGGCTCAGGAATTGCAGATTTCCCAGCGATTTCACCGGAAACAGGAAACCGGAAAACTCCGGATAATACATCCCGATGAAAGAGGGGCCAAGGAAAATACCGGCGGCGATTTCACCGATCACGGTCGGCTGTTTGATTTTTTTGCAGATATAGCCAAAAGCTCGTGCTACAATGATGATCGTGATGATCTGTAAGAGAAGGATCGCAAGCGGACTGCTTATATTCTGCCGGTAAGTTTCGATGAACTGGTACCAGTGCGAACTTGTTTCTGCGACTTTTTCGATGGTTACTTTGCCGGCTTCCAGTTTTTCGCCCTGAATAATGATCAGGTACATGAGTACGGAAAAGGCGCCTATGGTAAGTGTATAAAAGAGTAAATTTCTTATGTTTTTCATACCTGGGTTTTGAATTTAGGACCAAATTTATCTCATTCCCCTGCGGCTATTTCCCGGTACGACACGTCATCGATTAATTATGTAACGAACGGGTAGAATTTTGTAATGAAACCTGTTTGTGTGTCCGTAATAAAATCGCCGGAAAAGAGACATGACCTTTTTTTACATGCGCGTTGTACAGGACGTGTTTTATGTTTTACTTGTAGGAATGATTTCCGAGTAAACGCTTGGATGGGAATGGAATAATTTTTGTAGGGGAAATTTTAATAATTGTTACACAGTACTTAAACATATGAATGAATTGACCGAATCCAGAGAGGCGCTGGATCTGTTTTTGAAAAACCTCCGGGAAAGAACAGGAAAGAACCACAAGCAACTGGAAGAAAACCGGTACTCTAAAGTTATTCTGGATCCGGCTGTAACCCTGGCAGACTATCAGACTTATATTGCCAAATTATATGGAGTTACAACGGCTTGTGAACGAGATGTTTATCCGGCTCTGGGTGCAGTTTTTTCTGATTTGGAAGAAAGATATAAAACAGAGCAAATCACGAAGGACCTTCTCGAAACGGGTATTTCAAAGGAAAAAATCGCGGTTCTGCCCATTTACCAATTCCGTTTTTCAACGATTGCAGAGGCATTGGGCGTTATGTACGTACTGGAAGGTTCAACGCTGGGCGGAAGGGTTTTGTACAAACATATCAACCAGACACTCGGCTTGACGGAGAAAAATGGAGCTTCCTATTTTTGGGGTTATGGATCCAAAACGGGGATATTGTGGAAAAATTTCATCTCCACGTTCACCGCATATGCCGTTGAAAACAACTGCGAGGAAGAAATTATAACAAGTGCCGAACACACATTTTCCATCATCGATCAGTGGCTTAGCGAAGCAGAGATAACTTTGTAAAATGAATATTACCGATATCGTTAACAGGGATGTTGTAAATCTCACCAACTGTGAAAGTGAGCCAATTCATATTCCGGGAACCATACAACCGCACGGATTTTTACTGGGGCTCAAAACTGAGAATCATATTATTGATTTTTGCAGTGCCAATAGCAAGGATTTCATTGGTTTACCACCCGAAGTTTTGCTGGGAAAACCTTTGTCTGTTATTTTTTCGGAAGTGCCGTATGCCGATTTTATTTCCTATGTCCGCGAGGATGTTAATGATCGCGCACGTCCGTTTGTTTTCAGCTTTCATGGCGAATCTTTTAATACGACCGTACATCAAAGTGAGCAGACACTCATTCTGGAATTTGAGCCATTTCCCGACGAAGCACTGGATCTCCCCAATCTTTACAGTCAAACCCGCAGTTTCGTTTCGTTGATGGAACAGCATGACTCGCTCATTGAATTATGTAACGATATTGCCATTGAGACGCGCAGAATTACAGGTTATGACCGCGTAATGATTTACCGGTTTGACGAGGAATATAACGGAGAGGTGATCGCCGAAGCCAAGAGAGATGATCTTGAATCTTTTTCAGGACAAAAATATCCGCATACGGACATCCCGCCGCAGGCAAGAGCGCTTTATGTCAAAAATCCGCTCAGGATTATTGCCGACGTGGACTATCAGCCGGTACCGCTTTTGACGCTCAATAATGGCGACGAGAAAAGTAATAAGTCACTCGATCTGAGCCTTTCCGTGTTACGAAGCGTGTCGCCGATCCATGTCGAATATCTGAAAAATATGGGTGTGGGGGCCACACTGACGATCTCGCTTTTACAGAATAACAAGCTTTGGGGATTGATCGCCTGTCATCATTATTCAGCCAAGGTGCTGGCGCATTATACACGGTTGGCGGCGTTGTTGCAGGGGCACTTTCTGACTTCCCAGATCAGGGTAAGGGAAGTGGCGGAAGAGTTTGAAATTAGTCAGGGGGTGGAGCAGGCTTTGCTGGAATCTTTGTCGCTGCTCCATGAAAATGAGAATTTTATAGATGACTATGCCACATCACCTTCGCTGCTTAGGCTTGCCAACGCGCATAGTTTTGTTATTTATCACCAGGGGAGGTTATATAAAAACGGAAACGTACCCTCGGATGCTGAGCTGATTAGCTTGTTTGAATCGTTGTCGGAGAAATATCCGAAGACGGGGCTGCATACGGAACAACTTATTGATATTTTTCCGGAGTTTGAAAATCTTTCGAAGTATGCTGCGGGTGTCATTTATCATTCGATAGCGGCCGAGAGTCCCGATGGGGTGCTTTGGCTGCGTGCAGAACGCCGCGAAACCATTAACTGGGCAGGGAACCCACATAAAGCAGTCGTTGTAAACGAAGATGGTGGCATAAGACTTTCGCCCCGCAAATCTTTTGCTTTATGGATGGAGGAAGTGAAAAACAAAAGTGAAAAATGGAGAAAGGCGGAGATCAATTCGGCTTCCAGTTTCACCTATGCTTTGCAAAAACACATCAATTTTCACTACGTCAGAAATCAGGAGAACAAAAACCGGATACTTAATGACGAGCTCAAGGCGGCAAACAAGGAGCTGGCCAATCTTAACTGGATCAGCACCCATGACCTCAAAGAGCCTCTGCGTAAAATTCAGATTTTTGCCTCCAAAGTGCTTGACCGGGAAAATCCGGATCTGTCGGCGCAGGTAAAAGATTCGGTGGAACGGATGCGTTTTGCTGCCGGAAAGATGCAGCTGCTGATAGAAGATATTCTATCTTACTCAAAGGCTGGCAGCATCGATAAGGTTTTTGAAGAAACAGATTTGAATGCTGTTTTTCAAAGTGTTTTGCAGGAGCTCGAAGACAATATTACCGAGAAAAATGCAAGCATTGCGGCAGACTCACTGCCGGTGCTGAGGGCGATACCATTTCAGCTGAATCAGTTATTTATCAATATTTTGAGCAATGCATTAAAGTTTTCTGATGAAAACGGCCCTGCCATCATAACCCTTAATACCAGCGTCGTCGAGGGGAAATTGATTCCGGAAAATAAGACGCAGACCGACGGTCTGTTTTATGCAATTGCTGTCCGCGACAATGGTATTGGCTTTGAGAAAGAATATCAGAACCGGATTTTTGATGTTTTTCAACGGCTTCATCCTGCGCATAAATATCCGGGCACAGGCATCGGACTGGCGATCTGCAAAAAGATCATGGAGAACCACAAGGGGTTTATCACCGCTGATTCCGAGCTTGGAGCGGGAGCGGTTTTTACACTTTATTTTCCTGTAAACGGGCAGGAATAACAAGGTTTTGGTGAAGAATCAGCTTGTAACTTTATCCATAAATTCTTTACGGAAATTGTCTCCAAGTGTTAATACAAGCTCTTTTTCATAACCTTCGGGCTGGATTGTGGTGGTGATTTCATGGTGTGTGAAAAACCGGACCGCCTTTAAAGCAATGATATCTTTTTTACTGATCCGGCAGAAACTATCTTCCGGCAGTTGCGAGAGAAGTTGTTCAAAGGAGATATTTTTAAGGATAATCTCGATACCATTTTCCAGATAGGCGATTTTGTCGCGCTTGTCTTTTTCGGCGGAGGTGATCAGTAAAAGCTGTTCAAAACCAAGCAGCGCCTTGCCTTTGTTGGTATTGAGCTGCATAAACTGTTTCTCGGATTTTCCCTTCTCGATAAGCTTGGCAGCCTTGGCAACTGCCTTTTCGAGCCTTTCTTTCTGGATCGGTTTACGAATGTAATCGATGGCATCCAGGTCAAAGGCTTCGGCCGCAAATTCTTTGTAAGCTGTAATGAAAATGACCGGTTTCCCCTGCAACAATTGTGCGACTTCCAGCCCGTTGAGTCCGGGCATTTCAATATCGAGAATGCACAAATCGAAATCCAGGCTGGTGCTGGCCTGCATCAGTTTCAACGGGTCGTTAAATGCCTTGACAACTTCCAGATCCGGAATTTGTTCGCAAAGCATGCGCAGGTAGGTTAAGCCGGGCAATTCATCATCCAGCAGAAGACATCTGAGCTTTGTGTTCAAGCAGGTTAATTTTCAGGTGAGCAATGTAAATATCGTTTTCCGTGGTGTGTTCCAGTGTATAATGCGGGCCATAAACCAGGTCGAGCCGTTTTCGTAAATTCTCCTTACCAAAACCGCTTTTTTCTTTTTTTAGTATTGGTTTAACACTGATTTTATTGGAAACGACCAGCGAAAAAGTTGAGTCGGTAAGGGTCATAACAATCGCTATAAACGCGTCAGGGCTTTGGATATCAGCATGTTTAAACGCATTTTCAATCAGGTCGATCGTGATTAACGGAGCGACCAGTTTTTGATTCAACAGGATATCTTCCGGATCAATTTTATTCTTTATTCTAAGGTCGAACAACGGGCTGACTTTTAGCCGATTGATCTCGATCAGGCTAAGCGCAAAATCGGTTTCTTCCTTTAACGTCACATAGTCGCAGTCACTTTCGTAGAGTATGTAGTCGAGAACATTGGATAATTTGTCGAGCGCGTAATAACTCTGGTAAGCGTGTGACTGGATGGAGTTGAGCACATTTTTGAAAAGGTGCGGATTGAGTTTCGATTTGATTGTTTCCAGCTCAAAATTTTCCTTCCTTACGTCGGACTCTTCCGCTTTTTCTTCCGATTTTTCCCGGAGCGTGGTCTCCGTTTTAAGACGGATGACCAGATAAATGATCACCAGCAGGCTGACAATCAGCGCGAGGATGATCGTGTACAGAAAAATGCCTGAAATGTTAACTGTGCCTTCCATACGGCAAATTACACTCAAAACCGGTATCCTGCACCAAATCTTACGCCGGCTTCAATAATTCTTTCCTGATACTGTTCCTTGTCTGCGGCAAAAATCGCGTGTTTCCGGAAGTAAGGGCTGACCGAAAGGGTTATCCTTTTAAACGCATATTTTCCGCCGATTCCGAGTCCGGCGCCCAGTCCTGATTGTCCGTCGAGGCTTCTGTTTTCTTTTTTATTGAGCTCGAAATCAGCGATAAGACCACCGTTTAGGAAGAAATATTTTCCGAAAGTATAATTGCCATAAATCGGCACGGTGAGCAGTTCAATGTTTTCCGGGCGGGAGGTATGTTCCACGGCGGGATGTGGGGCCGGGGCTATTGAAAATTTAAACCGCGAATATTCCAGACCTGTTTCGAAAGCAAAATTATTTTTCAGCGTTTTAATATATCGCAATCCAATAACGCTGGCACCTTTTCCGTCGTGGCTCGCAGCGCCCGTCAGTTCATCTTTTCGCACGAGCTCATTCGCTGCAAAACCATAAACGATACCAAACTGGTGTGACGACTGGGCAAAAGAACGCGCCGGAAAAATGAGGATTAATAAAACGATGTAGCTATTTTTCATGTTGAATCAGGAGTGAAGAAAGGGCGATTGATTTGAATTTCAAGTTAAGTTACAAAAACATGATGTAACCTGTGTTAACCGAATTTTAATTGTCGGCATTTTTTCTGGAAAACAAATTGTTTAGAATAATTATAATTAACGAAAATAGCTTAGTACATTTGCCAGTACCAGATATCACGACTATGGAACCGAATACAAAATTATACTACGATACCAATGAAGTAGCCGCGATGGTTGGCTGTGAGGCTTCCGCTTTGCGTTTTTGGGAAAAGAAATTTCCGCAGCTGGCGCCCAAAAGAGATTCTAGAAACCGTCGTCGTTATACGGAGCGGGACATAGAGGTGATCCGGAAAATCATGCATCAGAAGGACAAGCAGGGCCGGACGATCAAGGGTGCGCGCGAGCAGATGCGCAGGAAGGAAGAGTCGCAGCTGATGATTTACAGACTGACAAGGGTAAGGGATTTTCTTGCGGAATTGAGGGATAATTTATAATAACAAGGATTGTTCAGCATTTGAGTTAACGATATAAAATGAAAAAAGTACTTCTTTCAGCGGCACTTTTGATGGGTGTCTCAGGGTATGGTTTTGCACAAAAAATAACAGCTGCTGACGTTAAAAAGCATGTTGACCTGCTTGCTTCGGATGAATTTGAAGGACGTGGGACTGCAACTTTAGGTGAAATCAAGGCCGCAAACTACATCGCGGATTTATTCAAGAAATCGGGACTAAAACCGGCCGGGACCAATGGTACGTATTTTCAGCCTTTTCAGGTTACAGCCGGAATAGACGGTGTAGCCCATCAGATGACAGCCAGAAACGTGGTAGGTTTTCTTGATAACGGGGGCGAAAAAACAATCGTGATTGGTGGCCATTTTGACCATTTGGGAAAAGGTTATCAAAGCGGCTCGCTGTCGCCGGACAGTAAAAACTACATTCACAACGGTGCGGATGATAACGCGTCCGGAACTGCTGGTGTACTTGAACTGGCAAAATATTTTTCCTCGAACGAAGCGAAGGAAAAACATAATTTTCTTTTCATTGCTTTTTCGGGAGAAGAGCTGGGTTTGCTGGGCTCGAAGTATTATACCGAGAATCCGACTGTGCCTTTGAAATCCATTTCTGCCATGATCAACATGGACATGATCGGCAGATTTAATGAAGAAAAAGGAATTATTATTTCGGGGTGGGGAACAAGTCCTGCCTGGGGAGCCATCATTCCGGATCTTGCCAAAAAACAAAGTATGAAATATACGATCGATTCTTCCGGCGTCGGCGCTTCGGATCATACTTCGTTTTACCTGAAAAATATTCCGGTCCTTCAATTCTTTACAGGCGGGCACAGCGATTATCATAAAATCAGCGATGACGCGGATAAAGTCAATGCCGATGGAGAGGTTAAAATATTAAACCTGATTGTAGCTTTGTTGGGAAAGCTGGATAACGAAAAATCTGAGCCGGCTTTTTTGACGGCTGGAAACCCACATTCAGGTGCTACTACTTCCAATTTCAAAGTAACGTTGGGTGTTATGCCTGATTATAGTTTTTCGGGAAAGGGGCTTAAAATCGATGGCGTGTCCAAAGCGCGTCCTGCGGATGTTGCCGGCATCCTGGCGGGTGATGTGATTACTAAGCTGGCCGGAAAAACGATCAATACGATTTATGATTATATGGAGATACTGGCCGAACACGAAAAGGGGCAGCAGGTTGAGGCTGAATTGCTGAGAGGTGCCGAGAAAAAAGTGGTAAAGGTTACTTTCTGATAGAGGATAAGCTGCAATTACTGAATGAGTGACGAATAGTAGGATAGAGAAGTCAACTTTTGGAAAGTTGACTTCTCTCGCGTCAGATCCTCCTGTATCTAAAATATTTCCGCCTCAATAGCCCCTCGCTTCCCAAGCTCTATAACTTCCATTTTACTGATCAGCCCCTCGTGCAGATTGAAGCGCAGCAAAGTCCTGATCTTGTGAAATCCCTCACGCCCGGCAGCACCAGGATTGATGTAAAGCATATTTTTTAAGTCCTTGTCGCGGATCACCCGCAGGATATGGGAATGTCCGCATATGAAAATATCGGGTAATTCAGACTTTAACGTGGGCATTACCATCGGGTTATAACGTGGCGGTGCACCACCGATATGTGTCATCCAGATACGGAATCCTTCCAGTTCGAAATGTAAATTCTCATGTGAACGTACCTGTATTGCCTTTTCGTCGATGTTTCCGAATACAATACGGACCGGCTTAAATGCTTCCAATTGGTCAATAATCGCTACTGAACCAATATCGCCCGCATGCCATATTTCATCGCAGTTAGCGAAGTGTTCAAATACACGGGGATCAAGATATCCATGGGTGTCAGAAAGCAAACCTATACTTTTCATTTATCGTGTTTGTCAATGGGTACGCGTCTTGTTTTGCCTTAAAAAAATAAATATAGCTAACGGTATAATAAAGTTGGATTATGTCAAGTTCTTTTTGAAATATAGAATCTCCCCAGCCGCTAATAGTCCGCAAATTAAGTAATTATTATTTTAATAATTTTTTTGTAACCAATTGTTGCAAAAACGTATCTTTGCAAAATTTCTGTTTCTTAATAAAAGTTAAAAAATTATCCAATGGATACAAATTTATGTTAAAACTAAAAATTTAGTTGTATTTGCATTCTTGTTTTTATAATATTGCGCAACATTATTTTTAACAGTACACACGTTTTCCTGCTCACCTAAATTTAGTAATTAGCCTTGAAAAAAATCCTACTTCTGTTATGTTGTAGTCTCATTGGTTTTGCCTCGCTCGCGCAAAATACGGGACGTTTTACCATGAAAGGAATTGTCGGTGATACCGCCGGCGTTGGTCTTCCCGAAGCAACCGTGATGTTGTTGTTGCCAAAAGATTCATCCCTTGTCAATTTTGGGAGAACGAACAAAGACGGCTCTTTTGAATTTAGAAACCTCAAACGGATTTCCTACCTTTTTAAGGTTTCCTATGTGGGTTACCTTCCTTATCAGCAGCTTGTTAATCCTAATGATGGTGATGTGACCAATCTCGGAAAAATGAGCATGAAGATTCTTAATAATGACCTGTATGAGGTTGTGATCAAGACTGCCAGGGCGCCTTTAAGCATCAAAGGTGATACGGTTGAATATGATCCAAGAGCATTCAAAGTTCCACCGGGATCCACCGTTGAAGACCTGATCCGGAAACTGCCCGGTATGCAGGTAGATGCCGACGGAAATATTAAAGCGCAGGGGGAAGACGTCAAACGTGTGACGGTAGACGGTAAGCGTTTTTTTGGAGATGACCCTAAAATGGCAACGAAAAATCTCCCGGCAGAAGCCATCAATAAAGTACAGGTTTTTAACGGTAAGACCGAGCAGGCGAAAGTGACGGGTGTTGACGACGGCAAGCGAGAAAAAACACTTAACCTGGAACTGAAAGACAGTCACAAAAAAGGTGGTTTTGGAAAGGCTGTGGCTGGTGTCGGTACCGATTCAAGACTTGAAGGGAAGGTCAGTTACAACCGGTTTGATGACAAACAACAGGTTTCCGTCCTTGGTTTTGGGAACAATACAAACCAGTCCGGTATCGCCAGAAATGATTATCAGGATTTCAAGGGCAGCCAGTCCTTTAACTGGGGTGACGATGGGGACTTCGGGTTTTCCAGCGGGTTCCGGTATTTTGGCGACGGAGGAGATGAATCCATAACCATTCAGCCAAACTATGGCGGAGGCTCTCAGGGTTTTACAAAAAACTGGGCCGGCGGCGCCAACTACAACTTCGATACCAAGAAAACAAAACTTAGTACCAGTTATTTTTACAACCAGACGGACGCGGTGAACGATGTTATGTCGAGCCGTGAGAACTTCCTTTCCAATAACGCCTCATATCGCTCGACGGACAAAAACAGAAGGGGATCTTTTGCGGGGAACCACAGACCAAGTTTTCGTCTGGAAAAAGTACTGGATTCATTGAATACCATCATTCTGATCAGTAATTCGAGGATCAATAACGGAGACGGCGACTACGATAGTTTTCAGCAGTATTACAGGGGCGGAGATACTTTATCCAATAGATCTACGGTTAACAACAGCAGTTTGTATAACTCGTTTGCGATGTCAAACCTGCTTTTATATCGTCGCAAATTCAAAAAGAAAGGCCGGAATTTTGCAGCTAGTCTGGGTTACAACATCAACAATTCGGATGGTTCTTCTTTCCAGAATTCGATCAATGAATTTTTCCTTGATCCTTCCCGCAACAGCCGGATCAATCAGAAGAATGATACGGAAAGCAATCGTACACAATTGAAGGGAAGTTTGTCTTATATCGAACCTTTTGCCAAGAAGTTTTACTGGGAAACGTTCTACAATTACAGTCTGCGTAAAGATGAAGTGGACCGGAATGTGTTCGACATCAGAGAAAATAATGTGGAAGAAGTTAACAAATTCCTGACGCGATATTACACCAACGACTTTACTTACAACCGCCTGGGGACAAGTGTAAGATACTCGCACAAAGGTTTGAACCTGTCGGTGGGTGTTGCGGGGCAGCAGTTTGATTTAAAAGGGAAGTTCGCCGCCGATCAGACTTCCACGCAGATCACCAAGGTTGACCGCTCATTTTTCAAAGTGGTGCCTAATGTCTCCTTGAATTATGACCTGAAAAAGAACCGGTACTTATACATGCAGTATGGCCTGAATGTGCAGGAGCCGTCCATTGCCGACTTGCAGCCCGTGGTTGATAACAGTAATCCACTGAATATTGTTGAAGGTAATCCGAATCTGATTCCTCAGTCGAGCCACAGTGTTTATGGAGGTTATCAGATGTTTAACCCTTCGAGTTTTACCAACTTTTACGCGAGCCTGAATTACAGCTATAATGTGGATCAGATTGTTTATAACAAAACGATTGATGAAAACCTGGTGACAACCACAAAGCCGATGAACATTTCGGGAGGTTATCGTTATGGTACTTATCTGGGTTTTGGTTTTCCTCTGAAAAAGACAAAAGCCACGCTGAATTTGAATACGGGTCTTAATTACAGCAGTAACCTGACCTATATTAACAGCATTGAAAATGATACAAAAACGGATGGTTACAATTTTGGGTTGAGACTGGATCTGACGCCGAGTGACGTGTTTACGCTTTATAGTAATGCAAACTGGAATATTGCCAACACGAAATATTCGATCAATACCAACCAGAATCAGAAGGTTTTGAGCGCTTCCTATGGTGCCGAGATGAACGTAAAAATGCCGAAGGAGATTTATTTCAACAGCCGTTTTTCTTATAACACATATACGAATAACCAGTTTGGTTTTAGCCAGAGGCAGCCAATCCTTAACTTGTCGGTTTATAAAATCGTCCTGAAAAATAAAAGGGGAGAGGTTCGTTTAACTGCGAATGATGTATTTAAAAAGAACCTGGGTATTTCTCAGTTTGCCACGTCCAACTATTATACAGAGTCAAGAACACGGACATTGTCGCGTTATTTTATGCTGAGTTTTACCTACAATATGAGGGGAATGTCGGCATCTGTAAGACGTAATAATAACTTCTAAAATCGTTCGACGGATCTCAGCTGCTTTTCGGGCAACTGAGATCCGTTTTATAAAGCCATAAATTAAAATAGGATTTTATATGAAATCACTGGTTGTAACACTGCTATTATTAAGTACTGTTTGTCTTTCCGTTTCGGCGCAGAAAATGGAGGGGGAAATTACCTATGAAAAGACTTATCACTGGACAAGAATTTATTCAAGACTGACTTTTTTGAGCAATGAAGAAAAGGACAGGCTTAAAATGACCTGGGGGAAAAACGACGAATATAAAAAGGATATGAAGTTGTATTTCAATGAAAATAAAACGTTCTATTCTTACCCGAAAAATCAGGAAAATGATGGAGGCTGGTCGTGGAATGAAACGGATTTTAGAATATATCGTGACCAGCAAAGTGAAAAAAAGACCGACGTTATCGAAATGCTCGGCAAGACTTACATCGTTGAAGATTCCATCAAGTCGCCTAAATGGAAGGTGATGAATAAAATCAAGGAAATTGCGGGTTATATGTGTATGATGGCTGTAACTGAGGACACTATCAAAGGACAGAAGATTACGGCCTGGTTTGCGGATAACCTTCCCGTGCCTGGCGGGCCGGAGCTTTACGGCGGCCTTCCGGGGATGATCCTGGAACTGGATGTCAATGACGGCGATATTACGGTCACAGCGAAAAAAGTAGAAATGAAAACAAATACGGAAGATATTGGCGTGCCCAAAAAACTGAAAGGCAAGAAGATCAATAACCAGCAATACGATCAATTGTTATCTACCCATATCAGGGACAGTATAAAAGCGCACCGAAATCCTTTTTGGGCGTTACCATATTAGGGGTTGAGTGATGGTTCATTAGGATTTATTAACAAAAGAAAAAGATATTATTAAGTACGAATTAATTTATAGTTTTTGTACCTTTGCGGTCTGAAAGTGAATGTAACAGATTGCTATACTCAGCATTATCTCTTTCAAAATGAGATAGTGCTTTTTATTTATTAAAGGATCGGATGGCCCTTTTTTGATATCGTAAGTAATAATACTGTGCTTTATGAAGGATTGAAATAGGAGGTCTGGCACGATTTTCTTTATATCGTTGCTATAAACTATGTCGAACTTAAAATTGTATTATTTTTAGTATAACCCTGATAACTTATGAAAAAAACGCTCTTAGCCGTTGCTATGTTGTTTGTACTGGGCTCGTGTGCAAGCAAGAAAAAAATGACTGCCGCTGTTAACAAGGCAAATGAAATTCAAATCCAGCTTGATAAAGCAAGAGCAGATTTGAACGATTGCGACAGCAGAACTGCAAGTTTGAATAATGACATTAAGCTTAAAAATGATGAGCTTACTGCAAAAAATAACAAACTTAAAGAGTTGGAAGATCAGGTTGACTTCCTAAAGAAAAACAACAACAGTCTTCTTGACCGTATGTCTGATCTTTCGGTGATCAGTAAAGAAGGTTCTGAAAGCATCAAGAAATCTCTTGAAATGATGAACGTGCAAGGTGGCCAGATTCGCGACCTTAACGCAAGCATCCAACGTAAAGATTCTCTTAACATGGCGCTTGTGCTGAACCTGAAACGTTCATTGGCAGATGTTAGTGACGAGGATGTTCAGATTGAAGTGAAGAAAGGTGTGGTTTACGTTTCTCTTTCTGACAAAATGCTTTTCAAATCAGGAAGCTCTGTAATCAATGCACAGGCTGAAACTGTTCTTGCGAAAGTTGCCAAAATTCTGAACGACTACAAAGAAATCGAAATTTTGATCGAAGGTCACACGGATAATGTACCTATCGCTACTGATAAAGTTTCTGATAACTGGGATTTGAGCGTATTGCGTGCTACGTCTGTGGCTCGTACACTTCAAAAGAAATATGGAGTTGAGCCGGTTCGTTTGATCGCTGGTGGCCGTGGAGAATATCTTCCTAAGGTTGCAAACGATTCTCCTGCTAACCGTAGCCTGAACCGTCGTACTGAAATTATCATTACGCCGAAATTGGATCAGTTCTTTAATCTGTATACACCAAACGCAGGTAAATAAGAAAACCGGTTTTGAAAATATGGAAGCCCGTCAGCCAGTCTGACGGGCTTTCTTTGTGTCGATTTTAGATTTTTTGTTCTATTTTGCTATTCTTTTCAATTAATCTTAATCTCAGTTTATGTCCCGGATTTTGTATTTTTCAAAGTGGAATGCTGTTAGAATGATGGCTTTGCTGCTTGTGTTTTCGTCGCGGCTGCTCTTTGCCCAGCCGCTTGTTGATTCATCTCCGGAAAGTGTCGGGATAAGCAGCGACAGGCTTAAAAGAATTGACAAGGTTTTACAGGATTATATTGACAAACAACATATTGCCGGCGCAGTTGCGCTCGTGATCAAAAATGGTAAGATCGTTTATCATAAAGGTATTGGTCTGGACGACGTTGACGCGAAAACGCCTTTGAAAAAGGATGCTATTTTTCGTATCGCGTCACAGACCAAAGCAATCACAAGCACTGCGGTCATGATTCTTTTTGAAGAAGGAAAATTTTTGCTCGACGATCCGGTTTCTAAGTATATCCCGGCTTTCAAAAATCCGCAGATACTCGATAAATTCAATGAGGCAGATTCAAGTTATACGGTGAAACCTGCCAAACGTGAAATTACTGTCCGGGACCTTCTAACCCATACTTCCGGTATCAGTTATGCAGGAATCGGTTCGAAAGAAGCCAAAGCGATTTATGCGAAAAATGATATTCCGAGCGGAATCGGAACGCCTCACTATAAACTTTCGGACGCCATGAACAGGTTAGGTAAAATGCCGCTGATCCATGAGCCGGGTGAAAGATTTACCTACGGTCTGAACACCGATGTGCTGGGTTATCTGGTAGAAGTCTTATCCGGCAAATCGCTGAATGACTTTATGAAAGAACGGATTTTTGAACCACTGGGCATGAAAGATACCTATTTTTATCTGCCTGAAAATAAGTTTAACAGGTTGGCTACATTGTATACACAAGATAAGGAAGGTAAAACGATAAAGTCAGAAAACGGAAAGGGTTTTTCGGGAGAATATCCCAAACAAAACGGCACATTTTATGCTGGCGGCGCTGGGCTTACTTCCACCGCTTATGACTATGCTATCTTTTTGCAAACATTGCTAAACGGTGGGCAATATAACGGAAAGCGCATTCTGAGCCCGGCTGTGGTTCATTTGATGACACGTAATCAGATCGGAGATTTGAATCAGGGAAGGAACAAATTTGGGCTTGGATTTTCTATTGCTTCTGAAAGAGAAGCGGCACGTATTCCTGTTCCGGAAAATGTTTTCGAATGGGGCGGAATTTTCGGGACGACATACTGGGCTGATCCGGAAAACAAAGTTGTCGCTTTGCTGATGACTCAGAAATATCCTAATACGGTTTGGGGTGAGATGCAGGACAAATTTAAAGTCCTGGTCTATCAGTCGATTGGCAATTAAGAATGAGGAATGAAAAATTAAGAATATGCGGGTAGAATAAGGGAAGTCAAGTTTTCAAAACGGAGACGCCCAGTCTTGACTTCCCTGGGCGCTCCGATTTCTGCTGCGGATCTGCTCCGCTAAACTTTCTCACTTAACTCCTTACGTATCTTTTTTTTATCAATTTTTCCAACACTGGTTTTGGGTATTTCTTTTACCAGATGAATCTGATCCGGAACATACCATTTATTGATCTTGCCGGCTTCAACACCCTTTTGTAATTGCGACCGGATAAACTCCGATGTCAGCGATGCCTGAAAATCGGTTTTCGGTACGACCAGTGCGTGCGGACGCTCTCCCCAGCGAACGTCTGGTAAACCTACCACAGCAACCTCGCCGACGCCTTCAATCTGCGATAGCAAATTTTCAATATCCAGAGAAGAAACCCACTCGCCACCGGTTTTGATAACATCCTTCACCCGGTCTGAAATCGTAAGATAATATTGTTCATCAATAGATCCGACGTCTCCCGTATGTAACCAACCGTTACGCCAAAGTTTTTCTGAGTTTTCAGGATCTTTAAAATACCCCTGCGTCATCCACGGGCTTCGGCCAACGATTTCACCGACCGATTTTCCATCGTGCGGCAGAAAATTTCCATCTTCATCAATAATTCGTAATTCTGAAAATGGCGAAACGCGACCGGCTTTGATTCGAAAACTCAGCGCTTCTTCCTGTGAAAGATGCTGTTGCTTTTCATCCAGATAAGCCACGGCTAAAACGGGTGCCGTTTCAGACATGCCATAACCCGCCGAAACTGTAATGCCCATCGCGTTTGCGGCTTTTGCCAAACCAACCGTCAGGGCCGAACCGCCTATCAGAACTTTCCATTTAGACAAATCTGTCTGTTTAGCAGCTTCGCAGTTAATAACCATATTTAAAATAGTTGGTACACAATGCGATAGCGTTACTTTATGTTCTTTCAGCAGGCCAGCCAGCATATCGGGTTCGTATCTGCCAGGATATACCTGCTTGTTATTGAGCATGGTGGCTACGAAGGGAAAACCCCATGCATGGACATGGAACAGCGGCGTAAGCGGCATATAGACATCCTGGTCTGTAAAAGGCAGTGCCCGGTATCCGCAAAAATAAGAGATCAGTCCCATGGTGTGCATAAACAGCTGTCGGTGGGAGAAATAAACTCCCTTGGGTTCGCCGGTGGTACCGGTTGTATAAAAGCTGGTCGCCCATGTATTTTCATCGAAGTCTGGGAATTCGAAAACATCACTTTGCTGAGACAGCAGAGATTCGTATTCACCGGCAATTTCAAATGAAGGTTTAATCACTTCTCCTTTGGAATCAGCATACACCTTGTCGCTGATGATGATATATTTTTTTACAGTCGTAATCTGATCTTTTATTGCTTCGATGATCGGAACGAAATCTTCATGAATGAGTATGATTTGATCCTCCGCGTGATTGATCGTATACAAAATCTGGGCAGGAGAAAGTCTGACGTTGATCGTATGCAGGATAGCACCATAGGAAGGAATCCCAAAAAAACATTCCAGATACCGGTGGCTGTCCCAATCCATCACACCGACCATATCTCCTGGTTTTATCCCCGACGCCGCCAACAGATTTCCGAGTCTGCGTACACGGCGATTAAACTCAAAATAATCCATCCGGAAAAGATTCCGATAAATGATCTCCCGCTGCGGATTGTACTTGAAGGTTTGTGCCAGCAAAGATTTTATCAGTAACGGAGGATCGTATGCAGACGGAGTTCTGGGTATTAATCTGGTTTGAATCATAATTGTGGTACTTTTAAGGCTGTAATTCTGACTCGCTGGTTTATTGGTTCAGGAAAAATAGATTGGGAAACCGGATTTTTGTATGTTGTAAAATCTGGGTTCAGAAATTGTTGATAATTGTAAAAATAAAAGAAAAAACGTAATATTAATTATATCATGAGCGAAAGTATTCCCGATAAGGAGGTTATTGAAAAAGCGCACACCCTTATTACTCCATATATTCACAGAACGCCTATTCTGACCTCACAATTTATAAATCAACTATCAGGAGCAGAGCTGTTTTTCAAATGTGAAAATTTCCAAAAGATTGGAGCATTTAAGGCGAGAGGCGGTTTGAACGCAGTTTTGTCGCTGTCGGAAGAGCAATTGAAAAATGGTGTGACGACACATTCATCGGGCAACCATGCCCAGGCAATATCTTTCGCAGCAGCAAAAGTGGGAGCCAAAGCATACATTGTGATGCCGGATAACTCAGCAAAGGTGAAAGTGCAGGGAGTGGAGAGTTATGGTGCCCAGATTACATTTTGCCCGAATACACCAGAAGATCGCCAGAATGCAGTGGATAAGATCGTCGAAAAAACGGGTGCAGCTTTCGTTCACCCTTTTAACAATTACGCTGTCATTGCCGGACAAGGCACTGCGGCCAAAGAGCTGATTGAAGATGCAGGCGTTAAGCTAGATGTGATCATCGCGCCGGTCGGTGGAGGTGGTCTTTTGAGCGGAACGTCATTGTCTGCACATTATTTCTCGCCCGGAACAGAGGTTTTTGCAGGCGAACCCGAAGGTGCCGCCGACGCGATACTCTCCTTTAAAAGCGGCAAGGTAGAGAAAGCACCTTTTGTAAAAACCATTGCTGATGGCTTACTGACACCACTCGGTCCTAAAAATCTTGAAATAATAAGAAAACATGTAAAGGATATATTGACAGTTTCGGACGAGGAAATTATTGCGGCCATGCGGCTGATGTGGGAGCGGATGAAAATTGTTGTTGAGCCATCCGGCGCGGTGGTATTGGCGGCGGTTTTGAAAAATAAGGAGATATTTCAGGGTAAAAAAATAGGTGTAATTATTTCCGGAGGCAATGTTGATCTGGGGAAATTACCCTTCTGATCCGAAAATTAAAGTTTTAAACAATTAAAAATATTAACGCGGTTATGCAATTCTGATATTATTTCCGTTATAAATGGAATATATTCAATGTGTTTTTACATTTGCATCATCAAACTTTCATTTTAAATTTAAGCATGAGAAAATTAATCGTTTTGTGTCTCGTTGTTTTGCTTGTTGCATGCAAGGATAAGGAAAAGGATGCGCCTGTGGAACCGGATTACGCACCGGCATTTGTGGGAACTTATTCTACTACTACTGTTGACGGTGGTACCACGACGGTTCAGGACTGGGAAATTACCAATACGAACAAAAATGTTTTAGCAATTAATTATACAAAGAGTATCAAGGTGTCGGTATCCGGAACAGTAATTACCGACATTCAGATTAGGAAAATCCAGGAAGCAAAGGTGACTGCGGAGGATAGCTTTACAATTGACGAAGTGGTCGATGTTACACGAACAGGTGGAGACGTTCTCAAACAAAAACTTAGCGGTGTTGTCGCAAAAGTGACGAACACTTCCGGTGTCGTTCAGTTGAATGTTACTTTGAAGTGGGCCAATACCACAACCAGCGGCTCAGGAGAAGATTATCTGGAATTCAAGAAAAAGTAATTTCTGTAAATACATTAAAAAATGCCCGGTGAAACCAGTTTCATCGGGCATTTTTCTTGTGTGAATATTTGTTTTTTTATCCATCTCTTCACAGGCGCCCAATCGTTTCATATATTTTTTTTAAAATAAAATGAAAGTCTAATAAGGGTATGGCGAAATAAACTGACTCAATACTTATAGATTAGCCAAAGAAAATAAATTGTGTGCAGCTTATTATCATACAGATAAGATGACAGGAGTGACCAAAGAGTTAGTGATGCTGTATTTCAAAGATCAGTGCTTGCCCGAAGATGACACTTTGGTTGAGAATTGGCTGAGAAGTGATATCCTGAACACACAACAGGCGATGATCTGGATTGGGGAAGTTGAAGACCAGGACGAAAAACTGTTTATAGAACTTTGCCTGTCGCGAAATGAAGTGTGGCGGACAATGTCAGAAAGGATTCGCCAGGATTTACGAAGTACCAATACAGATCCGGTTAAAAGTTTGCAGGAGTATAAGTCGGGCAGGATTAAGACGCTTGAAGGCTGGTACCGTGTTACAGCGGCCGGTTTTATTTTCGTCGTATTGGCTTTTGCACTTTACTTGTGGAAATATGACAGGCTGATAGAAAATTCAACACGTTATGGTCAGATCAAACATTTGGTGTTGCCTGACAATTCGAAAATTACCCTCAACGGAAATAGTAGTCTGACATATTCCAAATCGTGGAATGACCAGAGAACACGAGAGGTCTGGTTGAAAGGCGAGGCATTTTTTGAGATCACACACTTAAGGAACAACGGCCGGTTTCTGGTTCATTTGTCAAATAACAAAACGGTGGAAGTATTAGGCACCGAGTTCGATATTTCTGAAAGGGGAGACAAAAGTCTTATTTCATTAAAATCCGGGAAAATAAAACTGACATTACCTGAAAAAATCGAGGAAGAGGATATTTATCTTAAACCGGGAGATCTGGTTGAAGTTACCGCGCAGGAAAGCAATACCAATAAGGTTAAGAGATCAAGGGTTAATCCCGAATTGTATTATGGCTGGATTTTGGGGAAATGGATACTGGACGCCACCTCACTGAATGAAATGCTGCAAAAACTTGAAGAGAGTTATGGCGTGGTCGTAAAAGTTGAAAACCAAAAACTTTTGGCACGGGAAGTCTCGGGTTCCATTCCCTTAAAAGAAGGGAACGGAGATATGCTGATCAGCAACATCGCCAATTTATTTGACTTAAAAGTGATCAAAAAAGACAATGTAATATTGCTGGCTGAATAATTAGGCCGGAAAAAAATCTTCGGGAGAGAGTGCTGAATCCGGGCCGCAAACGGAATCATACTGTCAGAATTCCTATCTGTACGCGTTTTTCTATAATGTTTTCTTTGAAACATAAACTGTTTCATACTGAAAAAGGACTGTCCGCTTGTGTGGGCAAATCAATCTTATGTATGTGAAAATCTCTATTCCTTATTTTTCAACTATTCACCTCATGACTACACCTCGGAAGATTTTAATTTATCCACTTTTAGGTCTCATATGTCTGCAGGCACCCGGCCGGGCGCAGACGGTAGCGTCGGTTATCAGTGTCAGGAAGGCGTGGGATGGTAAGGAGGGGCGACAGCCGAATCATGTTCTCTTAAAAGAGTATCTTAAAGAGCTGGAAGTGAAATACAAGGTCTCCATCGCCTACCCGACAGAACTCGTTAAAGATGTCCAGGTTGACGCCAGACTCGTGAATGCAACAAAAAAGGAAATCGCTATTGAAAACAGCCTGGATAAAATATTGAAAGACCTTAAAATTCAGTACAAAAAGTCGAGTGATAATTTTTATATTCTTTACAAAGACAACAACAAAGATGAAGCATCTCTCCGTGCAGTTCCTATCAGTTTAATTTCTAAAACCATCGGCAAGCTCCCTGTCCAGACACCGGCTCAGATGGTTAGCATTTCCGGGAGAGTGACCGAGGTTATCAATGGAGAAGGAATTCCGGGCGTGAATGTGCTTTTGAAAGGGACCAATATCGGGACAGCCACAGCTGCTGACGGAGGTTATAAGGTTGAACTTCCCGCTGCTGAGGGGACGCTGGTGTTTTCGTATATTGGCTTTGTAACGCAGGAAATTCCGGTGGGAAGCCAGGCCGTTATTGACGTGAAGCTGGCAGAGAATGTACACGCACTTTCGGAGGTAGTGGTTACAGCATTGGGTATTGCGCGATCCGAGAAATCGCTTGGTTATTCTGTGCAGAATATCGAAACCAAAGGAATGGACCAGGCACGCGAAACGAATTTTGTCAACGCCTTACAGGGGAAGGTATCAGGTGTGCAGATTACGGGTGCTTCCGGCAATATCGGAGGTTCATCAAGGGTCGTGATCAGAGGTGCAAATTCGGTTTCAGGTAATAACCAGCCGCTGTTTGTTGTTGACGGTACCCCTTTGGACAATTCGAGTCCGAACTCGGTAGACACCCAGAAAGGGAACGGAGGGCGTGATTATGGAAATGCCGCTCAGGATATCAATCCTGATGACATTGAATCTATCTCGATATTGAAAGGGCCGAGCGCTGCCGCGTTGTACGGGTCCAGGGCATCAAACGGGGTTATTCTGGTGACAACCAAAAGTGGTAAAAATGTCAAAGGACTCGGTGTAAGTTTTAATTCAAGCAGCACTTTTGAAAAGGTATATATGCTGCCCAAATATCAGAATGATTACGGCGGGGGATTTAAGCAATCTTTTGATACGTATAAAGGTGAACCGGTAGTTAATTTTTCCGCAGATGAGAGTTGGGGGCCTAAGCTGGATGGCCGGCAGGTGAGGCAATGGGAGAGCTTTTTTCCGGGGGAGAGTTTCGGTAAAACGACACCTTGGATTGCCCATCCCGATAATGTGAAGGATTTTTATGAAACGGGCAAAACATTCAGCAACAGCATTTCATTGATGGGTGGTAACGACAAGGCCGATATGCGGTTGTCCTATACCAACGTGAGCCAGAATGGTACGCTGCCCAACAGTCGTCTCAAAAGAAATACAATTAGTGTGAATGCGAGCGCAAAATTGTCGTCCAAACTGACGGCTTCGATCAAAGCCAATTACGTAAATAATTATGTCCACGGCCGCCCGGTAGCAGGCGACTACGTAGGTACGGGTGCCATGAGCGTGGTTTCCTCATTCAATACCTGGTTTGAACGACAAATTGATTTAAAAGCCCTGAAAAATTATCGCGCTCCAGACGGTTCATTGAGAAACTGGAACCTGTCGGGACCGGAAGATTTGAATGGGTTTTACTGGAATAACCCGTATTTTGAATTGTATGAGAATTACAGTGATGATACACGTGAGCGGGTATTCGGTAATGTTTCGCTGGCCTATGCACCCATTTCGCATCTGACCATTACCGGTTATGCGCGTACTGATTTTTACGATCTGCGAATCTCGGAACGTACTGCGGAAGGGAGCGTCAACGGGAGTATGTATGTAGAGGATAACCGGAAAGTGAAAGAAAATAACTACGAAATTCTGGCGCAATATAATCCCAAACTGGGCGACGATTTTTCACTGACGATCAACGCCGGAGCAAATGCACGCCGCCAGAGCTATTTTCAGAATTACGGACGCACCAATGGCGGTTTGAATGTTCCCAATTTCTTTAACCTCCAGGCGTCCGTGGATCGTCCCGACATTCTTGATTATTCAAGCAAACGTTCGGTGAATAGCGTTTACGGAAGCACGACGATTGGTTTCAGGGATATCGTTTACCTGGATGCTTCGTTGCGCAACGACTGGTCATCCACTTTACCGATCAACAATAACTCCTATCTCTATCCTGCGGTATCATCCAGTTTTGTATTTTCAGAATTGATCCGCTCGCTCGATTTTCTTTCTTTTGGCAAGGTCAGGGCAGGATGGGCGCGGGTTGGAAATGATACGGATCCTTATCGTCTGGGAATTACCTATATGCCAGGCACAGCCTTTGGCAGCAAGCAGATATTTTCCGTGCCCGATGTGTTAAACAATGCCGTCCTGAAACCGGAAAGGACAACTTCCTATGAATTTGGAGGTGATTTACGATTCTTCAAAAATCGTCTGGGGCTTGATGTTACGTATTATAGCGTTGCCACAACGGATCAGATTCTTGATTTGCCGGTATCGGGTACGACAGGTTATGGCTTTGCAATTGTCAATGCGGGGAAAATCAGCAACCATGGAATCGAGCTCTCGTTGACCGGTACTCCTGTTGAACTGCCAAATGGCCTGAAATGGGACGTAACCTTAAACTGGGCACGTAATAAAAACAAAGTTGAGTTTCTGGCCGACGGTCAGGAAAATTATCAGCTGGCCAATGCTTATTCAAATCTTAGCATCAATGCCAGAGTGGGGGAAACTTACGGTGTAATGGTGGGGATGGGATATAAGTTAAACGATAAGGGGCAGAGGCTGGTTGACGAAAATGGCTACTACATTAAGGAAAGCGGCAAGGTGCTCGGAAACACGCTTCCGGCTTTTACGGGAGGTCTTAATAATGCGCTACAATATAAAAACCTGTCGTTCAGTACGCTGATTGATTTCCGGAAAGGAGGAAAAATTTACTCGGTCACCAGCGCCACCGGGGGATATGCAGGTTTGCTTGCCAAAACGGCTGGCCTGAATGATAAGGGTGTTCCGCAGCGTGATCCCGTTAACGCGGGTGGTGGCGTACGTGCAGACGGGGTACTGGAAAGTGGAGAGCCCAACAACACTTACATTGACGCACAGGCTTATTGGAAGGACATGGACATGGTTAACGAGGCTAATATTTTTGATGGTTCTTTTATCAAACTGCGTGAGGTGCGTTTGGGGTATACATTTCCTAAAAGATTGTTTGGCAAGCTACCGATCCAAAAGCTGACTTTGTCATTTGTAGGACGTAATCTGGCTGTGCTGCTTCGGAATACCGACATTTTTGACCCGGAAACAACGCTGGGCTCTGGCAATATTCAGGGGATCGAGTCGGCCCAGTTACCTAGCGCACGTTCGCTCGGATTTAACCTGAACGTTTCCTTCTGATAAAATAATGGGGTCTGGAGAACAAAGTGTTGTCAGGCCCATGATGAACGAGGTTAATAAAACAGAATTGGTGATTCCCATTAATCCTTAACCGAAATGAGATATGCAAAAAATTAAGAATATGATGCCCCGGGTTGTTTGGTTTACCGTTTTTCTGGTGACTTTTGGAAGCTGCACATCCGATTTTGAAGAAATTAACAAAGATCCCAATAATCCCGTTCAGGTTCCGACGGCCTATCTGTTGAGCAGTGCCCAGCAAAACCTGATGAAGGAAATATTCGGGATGGGTACCACAACCGGTAAAGATGTTGGGGGTATGCGTATCATGCAGATGTGGTCTTCAACACTTTATACAGATGAAGACAGATATGTGGACATCGAAAGTGATTTTTATACGATCTATCAGGGAGGACTGGCAGATCTGATTGAATTAATCCGTTTGAATACGGATCAAAGTACTGCTATTGCTGCATCCAAGTCGGGCCCGAATCAGAACCAGATTGCCGTGGCAAGGATCATGAAAGCATGGACGTTTCAGCAGATTACCGATGTTTGGGGTGATGTCCCTTATAGCCAGGCATTGTCCGGACTTAACCACCCGACGCCGGTTTATGATAAACAATCGGTGATTTATGCAGATCTGATCAAAGAACTGGATGAGGCCACTGCGCAAATCGATGTCAGTGCGGGCAATATTGAAGGAGATATTATCTATGACGGCGATATGGCGAGCTGGAAGTTATTTGCCCAGTCGTTGAAGCTGCGGATCGGAATGCGTTTGTCAGAAGTTAATCCTGAACTTTCGGCCAGAACCGTTAAACAAGCAATTTCTTCGGGTGTATTTACCAGCAATGACCACATCGCGGCTTTCAGCTATCAGTCTGCGCAACCTAATTACAGCACCTGGTATCATTACTATTTTGTGGGGACACCAACGCTGGCTGTTGCTACTACGCTCATCGACAGGTTGAAGGAACTGGGTGATCCGCGCATTTCTGCTTATGCGAAAATCCCTGAAAATGGGGGCGATTACAGAGGGATTCCTTATGGCGTGTCCGCTTCAACGGCCGCAAGTATCAACAATAAAAATGTCTCGTTCCCTAGTCTCCGGATTCTTAAGGCCGATGCGGAAATGGTGATCATGTCTTATGCCGAGATCTTGTTTGTCCAGGCAGAAGCTGCGGCAAGAGGTTGGATAAGCGGAGACGCTTCTACGCTTTACAAGGCAGCCATCACGGCATCCATGCAGTATTGGGGGGTGTCTGATGCAAATATAGACGCTTACCTGGCCAAACCTGCCGTGGGTTATAACGTTGCAAACTACCGAAAATCCATTGGGGATCAGAAATGGCTTGCCTTTTACATGCAGGGACTCGAGGCATGGGCTGAGTGGAGACGGCTGGACTTTCCGGCCCTGTTGCCAGCACCGGATGCCGCCAATGGACGAGCAATTCCAAGACGCCGGGGTTATCCACTTCTGGAAATAAGTCTGAACAAAGAGAATTACGCTGCCGCCATCGCAAGCCAGGGACCGGATGTTCTGGAGACCCATGTTTGGTGGGATAAATAATCTGTAAACAACATTTATTGTTAATTAACTCTATTTCTATGTCGAAACCTGGAATGTTTATGCTCGCCCTCAGGACAGCACTGTTATCGGTTTTATTATATAGCTGTCGGCAAGCTCCGCAGGCGCCGGTGGTAAAGGCGGAAATTTTCGATCCGGTTTACACCCATCCGCTGGATGAACTGGATTCCTCGGAGATTAAACTGGTGAAAGAGGTTCTTAAAGAAAAGAAGATTTTTACTAAGGGGCATCTGTTCTCTTTTATAAAATTGCAGGAACCGCCAAAAGCCGAAATATTGGCTTATCAACCGGGACAGCCGTTCAGAAGGGAGGCGCTTGCCAGCGTTTACAATCCTGAAAAAAATGTGCTGACAGAAATAAGACTGGATCTGAAAACGAAGCAGATTATTGCTGTGGATACGATGGAAAACATGCAGCCAGTGGGTTTGTTTACCATGGAGTCGGACTCGGTTACGCTGAGCAAGGTTTTGAAAGGAAGTACGGAATGGGTCGCTGCGCTCAAAGACCGGGGTGTCGTCATTGATTCTGTCACTTACTGGGGAAATCCCGCGGCTGATATGGGCCTTGCCAGTAAAGGTCATCGTGAGCTGATTGTGACAGCGATCTACAAGAACAAAAAGATGAATAATCTGGGTGTGCGCGGGTTGTACGCTTATGTTGATCTGACTGATAAGAAGATACTTAAAATTCTGGATCAGGGTAAAAATTTTACGGGCCCGTTGAACATCAATTATTTTAAACAGGATTCGGCTGTTGCAACCATTGAAAAGCTAAATCCGGTTCAGACGGAGCAGCCTGCCGGTGTTAATTACAAAATCAAAGGCCATGAAATAACCTGGAACAACTGGAAGTTTCGGTATGGTATCAGCGGTCGCGAGGGACTTATCATTTATCAGGTGTCCTACAACGACAAAGGCAAATGGCGGCCGATCATGTATCGCGGATCGATGCCTGAAATGGTCGTGAATTATGGCTCGCCTGATGTTATGATGGCCTCCAATAACTATTTCGATGTGGGTGTATATCGTTTGGCTCAAACCAAGGCCAGGCCAATGACACCAGGCGCAGACGCTCCGACAAATGCTCATTATCTATCAACAGTGATGCATGATGATACCGGGAAAGTAATCCCTTTTGAACGCGCAGCAGCTGTTTATGAAGAATTCAGTGGGCCGTTATGGAGACATGATACCAAAGGGGTTCCATCCACAAACCTGGCCATCAAATATTTTACTACCATCGGAAACTACGATTATGCTTTCAAGTGGGTTTTTAAAGAAGATGGTGTAATTGAGATCATCAACGAACTTAACGGGATTGTGCATATACACGGCGTTAACCGTACCAGCGATGCGGTAGGTATGGGAGAGGGGGACGATAATTTTGAAGGAAGTTATTACGGCACTTTGGTAAACGATCATACCGAGGCGGTCAATCATCAGCATTTTTTTGTGTACCGCTTAGATATGGATGTGGACGGAACGACGAACTCGGTAGCCGAAATGAATACCATGGCCGTGCCGGACGGACCGCACAATCCGTATAAAAATACAATGGTGACCAAAATGACCCACTTTGGAAAAGAAATGGAAGCACAGCGCTCCGCCAATGTTGCAAGCAACAGAAACTGGATGGTTATGAATGGCGGAGTCATGGATAAATGGGGGCATCATTCTTCCTACATGCTGATGCCGGGAGCGGGTGTAAAACCATTTGTCAACGAAGGATCTTCATTGTTAAACCGGGCAGGTTTCCTCAAAAATCATGTCTGGATCACACAACTCGACGAAAAGGAAATTTACCCCGCCGGGGATTATCCGGCCAGTAATTTGGTGAAAGCTGGCTTGCCATCCTGGACTGCAAAAAACAGGGATATTGGTAACAATGATGTGGTGCTATGGTACGTAACGGGTATCACGCACATTGTCAGACCCGAAGAATGGCCGATTATGACACCACATTTCGTAAGATTTTCGTTGATGCCCAATGGATTTTTCTCTCAAAATCCGACGGTTAAAATGCCGCCGCTGAAAGCTGAGCCTGTCGCATTCAGTAAGGGTATTAGCCTTGAAACGGCTGTGGCGCTCAACAAAATACCGGTATGCATTACACCCGGGAAAACATCTAATTAAATCATCACTCCTATACTCCTATGAATAAATTACGCCTTTTTGCCGCAGTACTGACACTTGTGTCGATTACGGTTTTTTTTACGCAGTGTGAAAAGTCCGAGGCTTCCGGAGAGAATTTTACTTCTGATCCAAGATACGCTCATCCGCTTGATCCTTTGGATTCCATCGAAATAAAACTGGTAAAAGAGATTCTGGTTCAAAAGAAGATGTTTGGTAAGGATCGGTATTTTTCTTTTATCAATTTGATTGAACCGCCTAAAGCGGAGGTTCTGGCTTACCAGACAGGAAAAGGGTTCCGTCGCGAAGCTTTGGCGAGTGTTTATGATTTTCCCAAAAACTTATTGTTAGAGATCAAAATCGATCTTAATGGCAAATCAATTCTGAAAATTGACACCATGAAAGGGATGCAGCCGGTTGGTCTTCTGGGTTTTAAAGCGGATTCAATTGCGCTAAGTCAAATTATGCCGGCCAATAAGGAATGGGTTGCCGCGTTGCAAAAAAGAGGTATTCCACTGGACTCTGTTACCTACCGAAGTAATACGGCTGGTGATATGGGGATCGGGCCGAAGGGCAATCGGGAGGAAATTGTTTCCGCGACTTATAAAAATAAAAAATACCGTAGTCTTGGTATCGGAGGACTTGCGGCATACGTAGATCTGACAGAACGGAAGGTGCTTAAAATCGTCGATGATGGCAAAGGTTTTGATGAACCCATCAATATCAATTATTTCAAGGAAGATTCTGCGGTGGCAACGATTGAACCCACAAAGCAGATCAAAATTGAACAGCCGCAAGGCGTAACTTATTCGATTAAGGGACATGAAGTGACCTGGAATAACTGGAAATTTCGATATGGAATCAGCGCGCGGGAAGGTTTGATTATTTATCAGGCTTCTTATCTGGATAAGGGGAAATGGAGATCTGTGATGTACCGTGGTTCTATGCCTGAAATGGTTGTAAATTATGGTTCTCCGGATTTGAAAACGGCTTCTAATAACTTTTTTGATGTGGGAGTTTATCGATTGGGGCAAAGCAAAGCACGTCCGATGATTCCGGGTTCTGACGCCCCGGCCAATTCGACTTTCCTTTCCACAGTCGTGCAGAACGATACCGGAAAAGTGGTGCCTTTTGAACGCGCGGCAGCAGTGTATGAGGAAAGTGACGGTCCGTTGTGGAGGCACAATGAAAAAAGTGTTGCTGCTACAAACCTTGCAGTTAAGTATTTTACGACAATCGGTAATTATGATTATGCTTTCAAATGGGTCTTTAAGCAGGATGGAACCATTGATGTCGTTACAGAACTAAACGGGATCGTGCATATTCGTGGGGTACACAGAACGACGGATCTGGCCGGTTCTAAGGATGAAGCCTTTCAGGGAAGTTATTTTGGGACGCTCGTTAAGGAGCACGTGGAAGCGGTAAATCATCAGCATTTCTTTGTATTTCGCATGGATATGGATGTGGATGGAACCAATAACACGGCGGGAGAAATGAATACAATCGCGCTTCCGTCTGGTGCTTCTAATCCCTACAATAATGCCATGGTAACGCAAATGGTTGATTTTAAAACGGAAAAAGAGGCACAGCGATCCATCAATGCAGGAAGTGCCCGGCATTGGAAATTTATGAATCATGATAAAACCGATGTCTATGGCCACCATTCGTCTTATATGCTGATGCCAAGTGCGGGCATAAAACCGCTAGTAAACGAAAAAGCCTCTTTGATGAGCAGGGCCGGATTTCTTAAAAATCATGTTTGGGTAACACCTTTGAATGAAAAGGAAATCTATCCGGCAGGCGATTATCCGGCCAGTAATATCAAAAATGCCGGGTTGCCAACCTGGACCGACAAAAACCGGGATATCGTCAACAAAGACTTGGTGGTCTGGTATGTTGCCGGTGTAACGCATATTGTTCGTCCTGAGGAATGGCCGATCATGGCACCGCATTATATCAAGTTCTCACTGATGCCTTACGGTTTTTTCAACCAGAACCCGACCGTTAAAATGCCGGATTTGAAAGAAGAAAAAGTGGCGATAAAAACCAAAGCTGCCAAATCCACGGAGCTTGCCATGAATAGCTCTATACCGGTTTGCGTCACTCCGGCGGCAACGGCGAGGAATAAAAATTAAGTTAGGTTCACATACTTTTCCGGATTTAGCAGCAAAAAGGGGAGGCGTTTCGTCTCTTCTTTTTTGTTGCTATTAATTCGGAAATTTTAAATTGTATAATGCTAATAATCTGCATAGTTGATGGAAAATAAAATAAAACTATTGTTTAGTTTCTTTATATCTATTGATTATATTTATACGTGTCAATAATGCCGAATAATATTTTGAATATTCTTTTATTACGCCGGTAAAAAATATGAAAAAACCAATACTTTCCGACCAAGAACTGTTAATGCTTCTTTCAGAAGGCAGTGGGGAAGCGTTCGAAATATTATTTGATCATTATTACAGTACCCTGGTTCGTGTGCTGATGCGTTACTCCAAAGATGCTGAGCAGATCAAAGACTGGATTCAGGAAGTGTATGTTAAACTTTGGGAAAACCGCGAACAGATCAAGGCGAACGAGATTGAAAATTTCACTGGGTATCTTATCGTGAGTGCCCGAAATCATGCGATCCGTGCTTTGGGTAAGAAAAAACAATTACATCTCATTCTCAATGATCAGATGTCGGATTATGAAGTTGCTGACAATAATCTGGCAGAGAATTTGGATCAGGCTGAGCTACTTGAAGCCTATCATGTTGCGCTTTCAAAAATGCCTCCCAGAACACAGGAAGCTTATTTTTTAAATCGTGAAAAGGGACTGACTTATAGTAGAGTGGCTGAGGAATTGGGCACTTCTATCAAAACCGTCGAAGCTCAGATTTCCCGCGCTATGGCAATATTACGCAGGGAACTGGTCGTTTTTTTACGCTGAGATTTTCCTTCTTTCCTAAATTTTCCTTACTTTACGTATATCGCTGATAGTACATTTTTTGCGTGACAGAACTCAACTGTTAGCGGGGCAATTCCCATCAACGCAAGCCTTTGTGACCGACCTAATCCAAAGTTTCGTTTAATATTTCTTCAAAAAAGCCAGACTGTAAAGTCTGGCTATGAGCGATGGGGTTAAATAGAAATTGTCTGGGGATTATGTTTGCGATGTTGAAATAGCTGTGTTAATATTTACTTCCAGTCAGGTTTAAGAACAACCAAAAGGAGCAGCATCAGGCCGGTTAAAAATAACGGAACTGCCGGTACCCCAACCAGTATGTTAGCGATAAGCTGCTGGTCGTGGTTTCTCAAATACCAGGAAAGCCCGACGATCGCTGCCAACGCAAATCCTGCCAGGTTCGCCATGTCATTATGCCCGGTGGAGTATTCCAGCGTGAAAGCATCGTAAACTGCATTGCCGATGACAAGCAGGATGGCGATACAGTTAATGGTTACAGCAATTATGTAAAATATCATTGTCAGCGTTGCAGTATCCTGCTGATATAAAGGTTGATATCTGATTTTGATACGAATTTTGCAGGTTGTTATTGCTTTCCCAAAAATGATGAACAAACGGTTGCACGAAATAGCGAACGGTTAGCATGGTCGTGGTTAATTACGGATATTGCAGGCGAATTTCAATGGTTTGATTCAAGATCGGGAACGACCTGATTTCCAGCCAGCCGGTTTGGAAATTCAAATGATGGCATTTGATAATGATGGTACTATTTAGGTAATTGTATAATAATATTTTGATTCTATCAGATTGGTTTTCTTTGATCCCAGCGTTTAAATTGTTCAAAGAACGGGTATTAAAAGGCAGGTTTTATCAACTCAACAATATGTATCGGAAGATTTTTACAATTGTATTGTTTTGTTTTTTACCGTTATTTTTACCGGCGCAGACCATATTTCAAAATCTCAGATGGCAGGATGGGCTAAGCGCCAAGCAAGTCAGGGCACTTTATAAGGACAGCGACGGTTTTTTGTGGATTGGCACGACAAACGGACTCAACCGTTATGACGGCGCGGTAATCCAGCAATACAAGAGTGGCAACGGTATCAAGAATCCTTACATTAATGCCATCCAGCCTTTTAACGGAGACGATACGCTGCTAATCGGCACCCGGAAAGGTGTTTTGTTATTTAGTAAACGGACGGGACGTTTTTCAACAGACCATCGCTTTGACAGTTTAAAGGAAGACGTGGTCGCCTCAATCCAGAAGGATAACAGGGACAGGATCTGGATTGGGACAAGATTGGGGACTTCATCGAAAATTTATATTTATACCTCGGGGAAAATATTTCCGGTCACCGCCCTTTTTCCTGAGGCCAAGATCCTTGATAAAGAAGACTATGCCCTGTCGGCGATGGTTTGGGATACCGCAAGGACCGGATTTTGGATTGCCGCCACGAAGCCATTTTTTATCGATTTTAAGACCGGAGGGGTTTATAATAAAGAAAATAACCCGCTGCATCTACCGATTCTTAAATCTGGTAACGTACATGCCCTTGCGGTGGATCGCCATGGAAATGTCTGGTACGGTTGTGACGATGATCCGTCGCTTAATTTTTGGGATTGGCGGAAAAATACAATTCAGAAATATCTGGAACTGGCCGGGATTGTTATCAACGATGGTTGTAACAGATTGTTCATTGATAGTAAAGACCGGTTATGGATTTCGACCTGGCTTTTCTCAGCATTTATAAAAGAACCGGGCAAACCGATTAAAAAGATCCCCTACAGCCAGAACGAAACCTACACCATTGGTTACGGTCATTTTCGGGATGTGATTGAGGATGAGGAAAACAACGTCTGGATCGGCACCATCAATGGTGTCAGTAAGAGCCAGGCGCAATATCCGCTTCTGTCTATTTATCAGCTGCCAAGTTTCAGATTTTTCCTTGAGACGGGTTTTGCGCAGGCCAATCATATCAGTGTCGACGGCGATATTATCATGGCAAGCAAGGAAGAAGGGGTGGTGGTCTACAATATGGCTGATGGAAATTACAGACGATACATTGTACCGGGTTTGCGGCGAAACAGATTTATGATGTCAGCCAAATATAAGGATACCTGGTGGTTTGCGGGAGAAAATGGCTTGTACTCTTTGAAGAAAGGCGGGGCTTCGCTGGAACGGCTGAATTTGGGCAAAGGCGATCTGGCGGATAAATTCGTGAATTTTGTTTTTGTCGATCATAAGGGCAAAATATGGTTTCATGTCATGCAGGATGCCATTTACCGCTATGACCCGGAGACAAAAAAGATCGACCGATATGATGGTAAGGACAATTCCCGTGGTTTGTTTACCTATAACAACTTCCAGAGTTTCTTGCAGCTCCGGGATAACACCATTTACTTTTCAATGAATGGAACCGGCCTGTTGAAATTTGACTATGCCACCGAGCGGTTTTCAATTCTACCGGTGTTTAATCCGCATGAGTTTTATGTTAGTAAACTGGTTGAAGATCAGGGTGGTAACATATGGGCTGCCCCTGCGGGTCGCGGCATTTTGAAAATGAACAAAAAGGGTGCTGTAATCGATAGTGTTGACACCAGCAACGGACTTTTTTATGACCACATTTCCAGTATTGGTATCGATGCGCGTGGTGCCGTTTGGGCTGCCAGCAGGGAGGGGCTTATGTTTTTTAATCCGAATACCAGGGCAGTTACGAAAGTGGAAATTGATCTTGGCAAAACTTTACAGGATTACTGGAACAATCTGACCATTGCGAACGGGAAAGTGTACGCCGTTATGCTGGATCATATCGTGGTTATCGACCCTTTCCGGTTTGCAGGAATGCCCGTGAAAAAGCCGCCGCATCTTACCTCTGTCAAAATTTTCGGGGAAGAAAAATCAGACTTTGAAAACAATGGTTTTCTTGAAGTTGAGCCCAATCAGGATTATCTGACTTTTCAGTACGCATCTCTAAGTCACCGTGATATTCCTTCGCTGCAATACAGTTTTCAGCTCGAAGGTATTGATAAAGATTGGGTTAATGCGGGACGCGGGATTACAGCTTCTTATACCAATCTTTTACCTGGTACCTACATTTTCAAAGTGAGGAGTACAGATGAAAACGGGAAATGGATGAAAGACATCACCGTGCTCAACGTCCTCGTAAAACCGCATTGGTGGCAAAGCTGGTGGTTCTATTTTGTTTGCTTTTTAACTGCTCTGGTGCTTTTGTTTCTGGTATATAAAAACTTGCAGGTCAGAAAACAGAGAAGAAATATTGAAAAAACGATCGATTATTTTGCCAATTCGGTATATGGCGAAAACTCGGTGAATGAAATTTGCTGGGATATTGCCCGTAACTGTATCTCTCAGTTAAGGTTTGAGGATTGTGTGGTGTATTTGCTGGATACAGAAAAAAACAGGCTGGTACAAAAAGCTGCCTATGGTCCTAAAAACCCAAAAGGGCATGAAATTATCAACCCCATTGAAATAGAGGTAGGGAAAGGAATTGTGGGGACAGCTGCTTCCGTTGGCAAGCCACTCATTATTGGTGACACCAGAAAAGACGACAGGTATATTGTTGACGACGAAGTCAGGCGGTCAGAGATAGCAGTTCCGATCCTGCACGACGGCAGGGTGATCGGGGTTATCGACTCGGAACATAGCCGTAAGTATTTTTTTACGGAAGATCACGCCAAAGCCCTGACGACTATTGCTTCCATAAGTGCCAATAAAATCGCCGAAGCCATTGCCGAAGGACAGGCGCAGGAAAAGGAAATTATGCTGCTTGAAATCAATAAAATGCTGGCAGAAAGTCAACTGATGGCTTTGCGGGCCCAGATGAACCCGCATTTTGTTTTCAACTGTCTGAACAGTATTCAGGAATGTATCGTCACGGAGAAGTACGGAGAGGCGAGCAAATATCTGAACAAATTCTCGAAACTTTTCAGGATGGTGCTTAATAACTCGGGCCGAAATCTGGTGACGGTAGAGGAGGAGCGGGAGGTGTTGGAATTGTACCTGGAATTGGAGCAGATGCGTTTCGAACAGAGTTTTTCCTACATCATCATGATGGATGATGAATTGGAGGAGGATCAGATCTGTCTGCCTTCCATGCTGGTGCAGCCATACGTAGAAAATGCCTTGTGGCACGGCTTGATGCATAAAAACGGTGAGCGGGAACTGATCATAGAGTTCCGCAAGATTGATGAAGAAGTATTTCTGTGCCGCATCGAAGATAACGGCATAGGCAGGCGGAAATCCTTTGAACTGAGAGAGCAAAACAGCAAGTCCAAACGGCATGAATCGAAGGGGCTGCGGATTTCCAAAGACCGGATTGATCTGTTGCAAAGGCAGGGAAATCACGCGAGTTTGAAAATTACAGACAAATACGACGCCTACGGCATGGCCACCGGAACACTGATTGAAATCGAATTATCAACTTATTTGAAAAACCTATAAATCGACAGTTATGATAAAGGCTCTGATCATTGATGATGAGTTAAAGGCACGAAATGTGCTGAATCATTATATTGTGAATTTCATTCCGGAAATAACAGAGGTACAGCAGGCCGATTCGGTTGATGGTGCGTTGGATTTACTTAAAACGTATCAGCCGGGAATCGTTTTTCTTGACGTGGAAATGCCTCACAAAAATGGTTTTGATTTTCTGCTATCCTTAAAAGAACCGACATTTGAAATCATTTTTACAACGGCCTATAATCAATATGCGATTCAGGCGATCAGGTTCAGTGCGCTGGATTATCTGCTCAAACCGGTGGATCCTGACGAATTGAAATCTGCTATTGTGCGATATCTGGACAAACAAAAACCGGCAAAACAGAAGAAAGAGCTGTTTGATAATCTGGTTCAGAATATCGGGAAAAAGGAAGTGAAAGATTTTCGTTTGGCCGTTCCATCAAGTCAGGGCGTGTTTTTCTTCACGCTGGACGAAATACTGAGGCTGGAAGCAGACCGTAATTATACCGTGATTCACCTTGTTGGCAAACGTCCTTTTGTGGCGAGTAAAACTTTGAAACATTTTGAAGAAATGCTGGATGAATTCAACTTTATCCGAACCCATAAATCACACCTCGTCAACTCAACGCATATTGTCAGATTGAGCAGTAATCATGAGTCGGTGTTATTGTCTGACGGCGCAAGGATTGAAATTTCGCGGAGGAAGAAGGATGAGGTTCAGCAACAGCTGAGTTTCCGCTGATTTTACCATTTGCTTGTTTAGCCTAGCCGTTAAATTACTTTTATTGAAGCTCCGATAGTCCGTTTGTTTCTTTGTGTTGTCAAAGCAAATATTATGGAATTAATAGTCATACAGATCGTGGGCATACTGGAAGGGGCAATCATTGTGGTGATGTTCTTTGCAGGCTGGAAGCTTCTCAAAATGTTGGGGAAGCCGAAGAGAATGACGGTGCAGGAAATAGAAAAAAATGGAGTGTTGGCCGAAGCAATTGTACTGAATGCAAATGAGACGGGCTTATACATTAACAATCTCCCACAGATCAAGTTACAGATGCAGGTTCAGCCCGACAAAGGGAGGAATTTTGTAGCAGAAGTTCAGCAGGTTATTCCGGATACGGGAAAAGAGCCATTACATTCAGGAAGTAGGATCATGGTGAAATTTGACCCGGGCAATCGCAAGGAGGTGATTGTATTAAGGGCGATAACATAGAAATAATTTATACCGAAAAGTAATATTTTGTACTCCGGTCTATGATTTTTTCGCATAAAAGTCCGATCTTCGATCCGTTCCAAGGAAACGTTGTGAATCTTAACTTTATCAAATGACCAGTAATCCGTTTACCAAACTCTCAATAATTATTCCCGCTTACAATGAAGCAAGAACAGTTCATTTAATTCTCAATAAAATAAAGGACGTTGAGCTGAGCCATAATATTGAAAAAGAGGTCATCATTGTAAACGATTTTTCAACCGATGGTACCGAAGAGGCGATTCTGAATTACAAAGCCAACAATCCCGAACTGAATATCCGTTATCTGAAGCACGAGGTAAACAAGGGCAAGGGAGCCGCTTTGCATACAGGGATCAAACATGCCTCGGGAGAATATCTGATTATTCAGGATGCCGATCTTGAATACGATCCGGAAGAATACAATATTTTAATACAGCCGATCTGGGATGGCCATGCGGACGTCGTTTTCGGATCCCGTTTTATCGGAGGAAAACCACACCGTATTCTGTTTTTCTGGCATACCATTGGTAATAAGTTTGTCCTCACGTTCCTGTCGAATATGGCAACGAACCTGAACCTTACGGACATGGAGACTTGTTACAAACTTTTCAAAACGGATACCATCCAACAGCTTAACCTGACCGAAACCAGATTTGGTTTTGAACCTGAAGTAACAGCTAAAATCGCCAGAGTACCGGGTTTGAGAATCTACGAAGTTGGTATTTCTTACTACGGGCGGACTTATGCCGAAGGAAAAAAAATCAACTGGAAAGACGGAGTTCGGGCAATTTATTGTATTTTTAAATACGGCTTTTTCAACGCGAAATAGTTTTATTTAAAATTCAGGATAAAAATTACAGGATGGAATTTGAAGAATATCTCAAAGGGAAGAAAATAGATTCTGATGCTTTTCAAAAGGCAGATCATGGAAGATATGCAGAGTGGGAGGATATTTTTAAGACAATGCATCCGGAAAGTTTTACTGCACAAAAGAAATTTCTTATCAATAACATCAGAAGAAGATATCACCTGAACGATCAGGCGATATCTTCCTGATCCTTTCTACCGACCGCAAATTCCCGTAAAATCACAATACGTACAGACATTCAGATCGTCTGTTTTCCGGAACGGGATTTCCGGGTCAAGTAAGTTATCGAGTATTTCAGTGAGAAGCCGCTCCGATTTTTGAATAAAATGCGCTGCATCCAAGCCTTCGGTCAATTCCAGCGGGTTTGCAATCAGGTTAGTCGGGTCACGGAAAGAGTAAAAGCCGGATCGGACAAGATATTGTCCAAACTCATAGGTTTTTCCACCGATCGTAAGCCCTTGTTCGTCCTGCATTTTGCGGTACATCAGGTATTCGTAAAGCCATAACTGGCGCACATATCCGGCCTTTCTGTCCGGATCGGTACGAATAATTTCCTCTCGTCGCTCCGGATCGGCAACTTTCTGTTTCCCGGTAAGTTCTACACTGCCGGTTTTATAGTCCATCACATAAAGGGTGTGATCACCGCTCAGTTCAATTCGGTCTATTTTTCCGCCAACGTGGACTATCGTATCCTCGTTTTGCAGGTTCAATGTCAGCGTGGTACGTAGCGGCTGTTCTGCTGCCAGTATTTTACGCCGTGGCTGCTGGCTGATCTGATGTCTGATAAACGATAGAATCTGCTGTTCACCAACGTGATAGTATATTTTATTTAAACCAAGATCAGTGATATAACCACGGAATAACCTGTCGAATTCGTCACGTAAAATGATTTTGATCTGATCCTCCGTGGGATCTTTTTCATGTAAAAAGAAATCCTGGTCCAGCTTTTCCAGGCTCGCATGTATCCACGTCCCGATTTTATCCATGCCGAGTTCCTCTTCTACATCTTCTGCTTCTTTTACCCCGACAATATGTTTGAGGTAAAACTGCATGGAGCAACGGATCAGCTCATTTAAATGTGTCGGGTAAATACCTTTTCCTGAAAGATATCTGCGAATCGCAGCCAGCATGGCGGCATCTTTCGGTACATCTTCGCTTAACTCTTCCGATGGTTTTTTGGCAAAGGAAACAGTCTTGTTCTGAATCCTGATTTCAGGATTGTACTGGGCCAGTTCAAATTCGATCTGCTGGATAAAACGACTTTTTTCACCGCCTCCCGGTGCATCATTTGTGCTCGTGTAAAGCATATGAATTTCGGAAGCACGCTGCAATAACCTGTAAAAATGATAGGACATCACGGCTTCCTGATGCTGATGGGTAGGCAAGCCCACGGCCTGTGCTGCATCAAAAGGTATCAGTGAATTCTGACGTTTGGCCTGCGGAATGGTACCCTCATTTACAGAGAGGATAATGATTCTTTCAAAATCCAGTGCCCGGGTTTCGAGCATGCCCAGAATCTGTAAAGAGCTTATAGGCTCACCGCTGAAAGGTATCCGCGTCTGGCGGATCAGCTCAAACATGAAAGACCGGAGCGTTTTCAGCGTTATGATCTCGGGACGGTCTTCCAGTGTTTGTTCAAATTGTTTCAGCAGCGTGTAAAAAAGGTAGAGATACTCTGTTTCAAGCGCATTTTTATATTCCTTGTAAACCTCCCGTAGAATATCGATCAGGTTATAAAAGGTTTGGATGACCAGCTTTGAGTTATTTCTTGGCCAGTGTTTAAATAAAGTTTCGAACAAAACATTTCCCTGTCCCAGTTCCAGCAGTTCTTCCGAGCTCAGGAAAACCCTGTTTCCATCCGTGATCTGCCAGAGTGTTTCCTGGATAATCGTGTTGATTTCGGTTGTGGCCGGCCTTAACACAGCATGCTCATAGTGCCGGATAAAAGGATGGTTCAGTACCTTGCTGATAGACTTATGGTTGAACTTCGGAATGCGCACATTGCGGCCGTCTTTGTTCCTAAATTCGACAACGTTCTGCTGCAACTCAAAAACGCTGTCGATCAGCGTGTACAACATCGAATTCCGCAGAGAAAGTCCCATGGTAATGTTGAAATCTTTGATTTCTTCATCCAGCGAATACAACATCGGTGTTAAAAGGTTTTCGTCCGCCAGAACAATTGCCGTGGAAATGGGCTGATCGGGGATGTCATGGGCCTTCATGGCGGCATAAAGCTGGCCTGCCACTTTGGTTTGCAAGGTGGCGTTCGGAACGCCGTACACTGTGATATTCTTTTTGGTCGTCAGCAAATTGTCGTCCGTCCAGTTCCACGTTCCGAATACTTTCTGCGCCTGATATTCCCGCAGACTTTTACCCGCCTCAACGCCGGTATTTTCCGACATATAATAGCGGTCGGTGTCCCACAGAACCTCAGCTCTGCCTTTTTTTACCAACGCCGTTACAATCCGTTTTTCAGATTCGGTAAAGGCATTAAAGCCGGCAAAATAGATTTTGTCATTATCCGTTCTTTGCAGCAGCAACGTGTCGACATCTTCTGCAAGCTGCCTGTAAGCCATGCCGCGGTATGCTTTTCCCTTTTCAAATAACCGTTGACGGAAAGTGCTGTATACCGTTTTTATATTTTCAAAAAGCGTAAAATACTGTTTGGTGCCACCGCTGTTTTTGAGCGTTTTACCCTCCGGCAAATTCTCCTGCCATCGTGTAATTGCCTTTGCTTCAGACAGATAATCGAACAGATAGTCGGTTTTGACAAGGTACTGATCAATTTTGTCCAGGTCACTCAGCAGTACGGAAGCCCATCCCATAAAACGGTCAAACTGAACATCCGGATCTATTTCCTTGAATGTCTCGTAAAGCTCAAAAAACAGGTGAACCGGATCTTCTATTTCCAGCGTGCAAATTCCTTCCACAAAATCATCCACAGCTTCCACCTTAGGGCTTATAATGGCCTTTGTAGTGTTATTAGCCAATTCCTGCATGACAAAAAATGCCGCGCGCCGGGTAGGGACAACGATGCTGATACGGTCCAGTTCGGTGCCGTTTTGTTCTAAAATATGATTGGCTACTTGGTTGAGGAAGGAAGGCATATAGATGTTGGCTTTCAGCTGCTGGCAATTTGCTTTCGGCTGTTAATTTCTTTACAGGAAAATTAAGGGAAATGGATGTAAGAAACAGGTTTTCTGTTTTAAAATTATCGCTCGGGAAATTTTCTGGCCGGGGCGGCCCGCCGATTGCCGAAAGCTGACAGCCGAAGTCCTAATCAAATAACGGCCAGTTTACGCCAAATGAAAATGCCCTTTTCAAGCCGAGATATCCTGGTGTCTGAAAGTAGCCCGGCACACCAATTCCCTGATTGACGTGGGCCATTTTAAACGCCAGACGGATACGTTTAATCCTGACGTTGGCAAACACATCGGCAACGGTATATTGGTCGATTTCAAAACTGTTCTGGATATGGAATTGCTGCGTAATTGGCATGTAGGCATCTGCAAAATAAGACGAACGGTACATTGCCGAGACGCCTGCCTGAATAAACAATACTTTCGAATAGGTAAAGTCATAGGTAATTTGCCCGCTGGCAAAATACTTTGGCATCCGCACCACATTGCTGTTGGAATTGGTCGTATAATAAGCCATTCCTGAAATATTCCAGCGATTTAACTGAATATTGGCGGTAGTTCCGATGCGAACAATGGTGAATGCGCTGCCGAGCTGCCTCGGAAGCGCCGCCGTGTCATAATAAACATAATTGTTGACTACATGAAACTGCGCTTCGGGAGTCAGCTGGATATTTTTAGTTTTGAGCGGCAAAGAACCGTAAATGGTATTGGTTCCGGTTAGTTTAAAATTGTTCTGCCAGTCGAAATGGTTGCCAATGTAATTCTGAGTGATCAGATCCGGTGATGTAAAAATGGTCTGATAACCAACCTTGGCCCATTTGGTATCGAGCTCGCCTTTCAGTTTGAAATCCCTGCCGAGTAAATGTTCTCCTTCCGCGGTTAAATGCTGCGTAGAGTCTTTCAGGTAATAACTAAGCCAAAGGCCGACAATGTTTTCAAGCTTTAAACCTGTTCTGTAATCCGTAGTCAGAAAACCGGCAGTATTCGGCTCCTGGCTACCGGAACGCAAGCCATAAAAACGCTGCCGTAAATAAGCCCGGTAATTAAAACCGGAAAAAGTACCTTTGATACCTACCTTATTATCAAACAGTTTGTAAAAAATATCCTGTCTGGTATTTAACGAGTCATAACGGGATGCCGGATACAGGCCATTACTAATACCTCTTTGAATCGCTTTGTCGGTATAACGATTGATAATGCTTTGATAGTCAGTCTGTGCGAAAACCTGAAAGCCGTTGACCAGTTTATACTGTTGATAAATGTGAAAAACGTGGCGCCTTTCCCAGGAATTGGCATCGTCGCTTGCCCGGGCAAGGCCATCGTATGCGTAAATACCATCACCACCCACAGCCTCATCAGGAATTACACCTCCCTGTTCCCGCACTTTTTGGTTCAAATGGCGGTAGTGAGCAAGAATCAGGTATTTTTTATCTTTTGAAAAATAATGTGAGTGCAGAAGAAAAGTCCAGTTTTGCCCAAGTAAAGCTTCGGAAGCCACGCCATAGGTACCATATTGTTTGTTGGAAGTTAGGCGCTGGCCTCTGATCCCGAAATTGAAGCGCGGGTTAACATTCTGGGCATAACCAAAACGACCCAGCGTAGTCTTTTTCCCACCAGACCGGTACGTAAGGTCGGTGTACTGCGACTTGGTATCAATGTACTGTACTTCGTCCTGCTGGATGGCGTAGGGATCATAGGCACGCATACCCAGTTGCGCCCCGATATCCTGGCGCGGAGTAAAAAACAGGTTTCGGGATGCAGTGCCGACATTGCCCAGATCCACCAGTTTGCCGTAGGAACGATCCACCGGTGTCCAACGGTTAAAATCGGGAAGAAGCGTATCGACGCGGTAACGGACCGAATCGCGGTTGTTTATAATATCATTTTCAAAAAAATGCAGTGTAGTCTTCGGGCCGTAAATGGTTTTTGTGCTGTCGTCAAGTATCGCACCTCCACCTTTGCCACCGCCGCCGGAACCGCCTCCTCCACCTCCGGGCATATTCATACCACTGGGAAGTTTGATCTGCGCAACAGCAGCATGTTGGAAAAGCAGGAAGCTACACGAAACCCAAAAAACAACAGCTAATAAAATTCTCATAAACGATTCAATAATTCCACCGATTTAAAGCCGGAGTCATAGGGTATTTTGGGTAATCCATTGATTAAAAGTTTCGGTATCGGCACCGAAATTCATCTCCATGGGCAAATAGGCAAAACGATCCATAACTCCTGATTGGGCAGCAAGCGGTTTTAGCTTGACCATATCCTTTTCGGTTGTGAGTACAAAAGTATCGTTTTTTATGTACTTAATAAGATGTTCCAGGTCGGTATGGGTGTAATTATGATGATCCGGAAAAATTATCTCCTCAATAACGTCATACCGGCTCCGAAGGTATGCAGTAAAGGGCTGTGGATTGGCTATACCGGCTACGATTATAACTTTTTTTAACAAAACAGGCGCGCCATCATAACCAAACGGGTTGGAATAACAGATGGAAGTGAAGAAGACAGGTGTTTCCGGCCGGCTGTACACACGAATGGATTTCCGGATTTTGTCTTTTTCGTTTTCCGATAAATTGTCGGGCGACTTGGTCACGATAATACCGTCGGCCCGGCTTGCTCCGCTGCGGGTTTCGCGTAAGCGGCCAGCCGGAAACGGAAGGTCTTCGTAAAAAGGACGGTTGTAGTCGTTGAGCAAAATGTTAACATCGCGCTGAATGCCCCGGTGCTGGTAGGCGTCATCGAGCAGCAGAATGTTGCGTTCAGGATATCGTTCTTTAATCGCAATTGCCCCGTTTATACGTTTTTCACAGACGGCGACAACAATGTTTTTTCCAAATTTTGAAAAATATTGTAAAGGCTCGTCTCCGATGTCAGAAGCCGTTGAAGAATTGTCTGCAAACAGCAATCCTTTTGTCTTTCTGCCATAACCCCGGCTTAAAATGGCAGGCTGGTTATTTTGTGATAAAAGTTTGGTAAGATATTCAACGACAGGGGTTTTTCCTGTTCCTCCTACGGTGAGGTTTCCTACTGAAATTGTGAATTGTGGTGACTTTCCGGATGTGCTGATACCGGTGTCATAGAGGAAATTCCGGAGCAAGGTTATCAAACCGTATACCCACGAAAATGGTGTCAGTATTACTTTTATCCAATTATGTTCTGCCATCTTATCTGCATAATTACATATTTTTTGGTTAATATTGTTCCCCGAAAAAAAACTGACACCGCAAAATATGCCTTTAAGAATTGTGTTTCAACCCTATACGCTCCATTTTCGAATGGAGGCCGGTACTTCACGCGGGGTGCTGACACAAAAAACTTCGTGGATTCTTAAAGTTACGGATGAAGAACAGCCGGGTGTCGTAGGGTATGGCGAGTGCGGGCCTCTTCCCGGACTCAGTGTGGATGATATCCCGGATTTTGATGTGCAGCTGGCAGAGGTTTGCGAGTTGTTCAATCAGCTGGATCTTGAAGTTTTTCCTTTTAACCTGTCGATCATTTTACAACAGGTGATCCCGGAACATTTGCCGTCGGTCAGGTTTGGTATTGAAATGGCCCTGCTTGACTTTATGAACGGCGGGCAAAAAGTGCCTTACAAAAATCCGTTTTCAAAAGGTGAAAAGGGTATCCCGATGAACGGGCTGATCTGGATGGGTTCTTATGATCATATGGTCCGCCAGATCGAAGATAAACTTGAACAGGGGTACACAACGCTGAAAATGAAAGTAGGCGCCATTGACTTTGACCAGGAGTGCCGTGTACTGGAATCAGTCCGTACAAGGTTTTCTGCGTCTGAAATTACGTTAAGGGTGGATGCCAACGGCGCGTTCCAGCCTGAAGACGTTGAAGATAAGTTAAAACGTTTGTCACAATATGAGCTGCATTCCATTGAGCAGCCGGTTCGTGCGGGGCAGCTTGATTTACTGGCAGATTTATGTGCAAATTCATCGGTACCGGTAGCGCTGGATGAAGAGCTGATCGGAATTTTTGACTATCGCAAGAAATTTGCACTTCTGAAAAAAACACAGCCGCCGTTTATTATCCTGAAACCAACATTATTGGGTGGTTTCCAGCATTGTAAGGAATGGATTGAAATAGCGAACAGACTTTCCATAGGCTGGTGGGTGACTTCCGCGCTCGAATCCAATATTGGCCTCAATGCGATTGCGCAGTTTACCGCTTCTTTTGATAACCAGCTGCCACAGGGTTTGGGGACCGGAGCACTTTATCATAACAACTTCGACTCGCCGCTAAAAACGGAGAATGGTTACCTGTTTTATGACAGGAGCCGGGAATGGAACATCGCTCTGGATGAAAATGCCTGGAAGTAAAAAGCAAGGTACGATACTAATGAACGATGGCAACTGCCGCTATATAGCTATATAGTACGCAGTCACTATTTCATGTCCTTCTACCTCATAAATGAGGAATAATTACATTTTTCACGACATGATATCGTGAAAAATGTAATTATTCAGGTTATTCTACCCACTCAACACCCTTTCTTAACCAGGCGAGTGTTTTGGCTTCTACTGAATTTTCTTCGGGTATAAAGTTATACTCCCAATTGGCCTGCGGAGGCAAGCTCATCAAAATCGATTCGGTGCGGCCGTTGGTTTCCAACCCGAATTTGGTGCCACGATCCCAGACCAGATTAAACTCCACATATCTGCCACGGCGCAGGTATTGCCACTGCTTTTGCTCTTCAGAAAATGGCTTGTCTTTGTACTTGGCCATCAGACGCGTGTAAACGGGGGCAAAACTCTCTCCGATTTCCTTTACAAAAGCAAACAACTCTTCCTTGGACAGGTTGTTTCCATATCCGGCTTCATCGGGTTTCAAATAGTCGAAGAAAACTCCGCCGATTCCTCTTGTTTCATTCCGGTGCTGTATAAAGAAGTAATCATCGGCCCAGGTTTTAAATTTGGGATAAAAATCAGGATGATGTTTGTCGCATGCGGTTTTAAGATGATTGTGAAAAGTCTTCGCATCCTCTTCGATCACATAGTGCGGCGTCAGGTCAATACCGCCGCCAAACCAGCAGGTTCCGTTGCTTAGCTCAAAATACCGCACATTCATATGAATAATCGGCACATGAGGGTTTTTTGGATGCATGACAATCGATACGCCGGTGGCCGTGAAATGGAAGTCATCGGTGTCACTTAACTGCATTTGCTGACGAAGCCGTGGATGTACCTCGCCTTTTACACTTGAAAAATTAACGCCGCCTTTTTCGATCACACCGCCATTTTGAATTAACCGTGTGCGTCCGCCGCCGCCGGAATGGTGCTGCCACAAGTCTTCCTTAAACTCGCTTTGGCCGTCTGCTTCCTGTATCGCAGCACAAATATTATCCTGTAACTGTTTGAAAAACGACTCTATATCTTCAACCTTCATTATAAATCGGAAATTGTACGGGGCAAAATTACGATAAATCTAAAAGCAGACACTTTAATGGAGACTCTTCGCGGTGAAATTTAATGAGGATTGCTTATTTCATCGCGATTCTCTGCCATAAGGATATCCGGTCTCGCATCCTTTCGTTGTAGGTTTTATCGAAAAGGTCGTTAGTCGTCAATTCCAGTTGGTATTTATAGGCCACATTTGTTCTTGCTTTGCCGTACAACTTAAAGATCTCGGTTTCTACAATGTCCGAGTATTTATAGTTTTCTAATTCTGTGTTGTTAATTTTTTTTCCATTGATCCAGACTCCAAATACTTTTGAATTTTTCCACTTTTCGAATAATTCGGGAGAGGGCGTTTTTTTAACAGGTACAGGGCTCTCGAATACGAAAACACCGGATGCTTTTTGCTGCTCAGGACTCATACGGCTGTACAAATAAAACAGACGTTTTTTCTGTTCAATATTAAGCTCGTAAATTTCGTTGTAACGTAGTTCTTCCTTGGTGTATCTGGTGTGTTTTTTTATCGTTTCTGTAAATTCAGACATAAGTTCCTCTGATAAACCCTTACCATTTTGTACAACAGGTGTAGCTTTTGATGGTTTTTCTGAGGGTTCTTTTTCGTTTTTTTGTGAATAAATTTTCTGACAGAAGGTAAAGCCAAGTCCTAGAACGAGAAAGAAAGAAACGGTTTGTTTAATCAGGTTTTGCGACGGATTGGAAGGTCTGGTCATCATGGCTAGTCGTTTTTTGGTGATGGAGTAATTAAAGCTGCTGGTAAGGTTTACGAGGGTGCCTGATAGTATTTTATCGAGAAGCAAAAGTTTGTATGATCCGGTATCAGAAGCAATTTCAAGCGCTGCTTCATCGGCAAGAAACTCGTGATTCAGGCGCATCGCTTTTTTGAAATAGTAAAAGAATGGGTTGAACCAAAAGAAAATCTGGACCAGCTCCGTAAAAAGTACATCCAGGGTATGTTTTTGAGCTACGTGGGCGTGCTCATGTGCCAAAATTTCTTCCCGGACGCAGCCATTAGAGAGTTCAGCTTTATTGACAAAAATATAGTTGAGGAAGGTGTACGTAATTGTATTTTCCGGTACTAACACCAGCTTCGCCTTTTTATAATCCATGATGTCTTTGCCTGATTTTTGCAGCAGAACAGTACGTAGATTTTTGATAAATCGGAACAATAAAAAGCAGGTGATAAAACCGTAAAAGACGAGAGGGAGGTGCTGAGTCCAGTCGGTTGGATCCTCTTTCAGTGTTGTCTGTTTCAGCATTTCGACTGGTAACCTGTCGGTTTTCAGGTAATCCGTTTGCGCATAATCAATGATCGGGTCCGGTAACTTTTCGGAACTGAATTCAATGCTTAACAATGGAATTCCCAGCGCGAAAACGATGCAGAACAGCAGATATAATCTGTTGAAGAAAAACATCTTTTCTCTTTCGAGAAACAGATGATAGAAGAGCAGGAGCAAGCCCGAGCATAAAACCGACTTTATCAGATAGCTAGTCATTTTTCTTTCTTTTGATTTCTTCGTCTATCACTTTTCTGAGATCTTCAAGTTCTTGCGTGCTCATATTGGTATCTTTTGCGAAAAAGGAACCGAATTGTGAGACAGAGTCGTTAAAAAAGGTTTTGATTATGCCGTTGACATGTTTCGTGAAGTAGTCGGTCTTCGAGACCAGCGCATGATATTCCCGGGAATTGCCATACAGGATATAACCAACAAAACCTTTGTCCTGCATTCTTTTCAGAAGCGTTGCCACGGTTGTTCCCGCCGGTTTTGGATCCGGAAAGGAATCGATCAGGTCTTTCATGAAAGCCTTTTTTAGCTTCCAGATGTAATGCATGAGCTGTTCTTCGGCTTTGGTTAATTCCATATTCTACGTTTTTAGATTTAACTCTACAAATGTAGAGTTAAAATTTTCACAAGCAAATGTTTTTCTAAAATATTTAAACCGTAAGGGTGATTTGCAGATGGTAGAGGAAAAATAACGGCCTATCCGATTAGTATCCGATGGTAAACGTCTTATATTTAAAGCGAGAAATTGTCACCTTAACCATTCGAAATGCGATTTAGTCTACTGCTTTTATTTTTGCTCTCAACACTTTTTACAAAAGCTCAGAATATAACTTCCACCATCAGGGGAACGGTGAAAGATGCCGATACCGGGATTCCGCTTGCCGGTGCCCATGTGGTGTTATCGCCATCGGAAACGGGCGGCGTTACCGACGTTTTGGGGAACTTTCGTTTTACCGGGATCTCGGCAGGCAGATATTCATTAACAGTTTCGTTTGTAGGTTATGACAAAATAACAATTCCGGAAATCCTGCTTGAATCGGGGAAGGAAAATGTGCAGGAGATTAAATTAGGAGTGCGTGCGGGTCAGCTTGCCGAGGCAACGGTGGTGTCGTCCCGCCCGGTTGCGTTCAACAGCGTGCAGGCGATTACCATCGAGCAAACGCTGCGTTATGCGGCTACGTACCTGGACCCGGCACGAGTCACGACCTCATTCGCCGGTGTAGCGGCAGCCAATGATCAGGCAAATGGCCTGGTTATCCGAGGAAACTCGCCGAACAGCATGCAATGGAGGCTAGAAGGGGTCGAGATTGTAAATCCTAACCACCTTTCCAATGCCGGGACGTTCAGCGATCGGGCCACGCAGACGGGCGGTGGAGTTAATATTCTGAGCACCCAGCTGCTGGGTACTTCTTATTTTCTGAACGGAGCCTTTCCTGCCCAGTATGGCAACGCGCTTTCGGGCGTACTCGATATGAATCTGCGGAAAGGGAATGATGAAAAGACAGAGTTTACGGCCCAGGCCGGATTGATCGGTCTGGATCTGGCGGCGGAAGGGCCATTTTCCAAAAAATCGAAAGCTTCTTATCTGGCCAATTACCGTTATTCATTTACAGGATTGCTGGGTGCGATGGGCGTGAATTTTGGCGGTGAAGATATCCGTTTTCAGGACTTTTCGTTCAATATCAGTCTACCCACGGAAAAGGCCGGGACTTTTACATTTTTTGGACTGGGCGGTGTGAGTAGTAACACGTTTAAAGCGGATAAGGACACAACAGCCTGGGAATTTGAAAAGGACGGGCAGGATATTATCTATAAGAATAAAATGGGGGCTGTGGGCGCCACACATATGCTGGGATTGAGCAGTCGTGCCTCGTTAAACTCGACAATTGTAGCTTCCGGTTTGAAAATGTCAAGGGAAGGTTATGTTGTCAACCCGGAAAATGTGCAGGACAAAAATTTAAGGGAACGTGATGAGCAGACCAAAGGACGCGTGTCGCTGAGCAGCACACTAACTTATCGTTTCAACGAAAGAAGCCGGCTGAAAACGGGTATGTATGCAACCTGGCAGACCGATGGGATTGCATCGCCGGATATCAAAAAACCGCAAGTCGGTAAAATAGACGGATTTGTGATTCAGCCATTTGCCAGCTGGAATTATCATTTGTCGTCCCGGTTGACCTCCGAAATTGGTATTCACAACTTGTACTACACCACTTCAAAAAGTAACTCTCTGGAACCGAGGGCAGCCTTGCGTTTTCAGGTCAATTCATCCCAGCAAATCAGTTTTTCTTATGGGCTGCATAGCCAGTTGCAGCTTCCGCAGGTTTATATATCGGGGAAAAATGTTCAGTCGCCGCTGCATTCCAATTTGCTTCTGGGGCCCTCAAAATCACACCATTTTGTGATGGGATATCAAAAGAATTTCGGTAACAGTACGAGCCTGAAAGTAGAGGTTTATGATCAGGAATTGTATCAGATACCCGTGAATGCGCTCTCCGGATCATTTTCTGCAATCAACCTGATTGAAACTTTCGTGGATCAAAAACTTTCGGGAACGGGCAAGGGACGTAATTATGGTATTGAAGCAACTTTTCAAAAGCTGTTGACCGGCCAATATTATTATTTGATATCGGGCTCTTTGTATGACGCCACCTATGTGGGTTCTGACGGGATCAGAAGGAAAAGCCGTTTCGACGGAAGGCATACGTTTAGCTTTACAGGAGGAAAAGAATTTAAGTCGGGCAGGGAAAGCACCTGGGGGATCAACACGAAAATTCTGTGGATAGGAGGGTTTAGGGAAACGCCTATTGATACGGAGGCGTCCACCGCGGCAAACACGACTGTGTATGATGCGAACCGTGCATTTTCGGTCAAAATGCAAGATTATTTCCGTCCTGACCTGAGGATTTACTGGAAAAAAAGCAAGGCAAAATACAGCCGGACTTTGGCACTTGATATTCAGAATATTTCGGCTACCAAAAATGAGGCTTACAGTTATTATGACACGTATCAAAAACAGATCGTTCGCAAAGATCAGCTCGGTCTGATCCCGGTCCTGAGTTACCGGTGGGAATTTTAGTGGTTTTGTGGAAAAGTTAGTTTGGCTGATAGGCGGGGTGTTTGGCGATTGGGGTTATTCCTGCCGTGCCGATATTCCCAATGTATCGCCGTGCAGCGACGACGGTGCGGGTTTCGAAGTCATCATAATTAGCGGCTTCCGGTCTCATGCTGTTGATCCGGACCTGACCGGCTGCGTGGATAAATTCTCCGTTGCCTAGGTACATGGCGACATGTGTGACCCTCGCATGAGGCGATCTGTTTTTACCACCTGCAAAGAAGATCAGGTCTCCCGGTTTTAAGTTTTTCAGCGCTGCGTCAAGATTTAATGTGTCGCTTTTCAGAACGCTTACCGGCTCTCCAACGAGTACCTGCTGGGAAGCGTCACGTGGGATCACAACGCCGTTCATGAAAAAAGCTGTTTTGGTAAAACCGCTGCAATCGACTCCTTTTACAGAAGTGCCTCCCCATAAATACGGGACACCGATCATGGTTTTGGCGATTTCTATCATCTGTTGAGGGGTTGGAGCAGGTTTTTTAATCCATTTGTCATAATCTTTAACCTGGTTTTGCGCAACAAAACCTTTTCTACCATCGGGATAGGTCACTTTGAAAAATCCTTTTTCCTTGCCCGCATTGACGAGTATGTCACCCATTACCAGGTCGGAAATCCTTTGCGACTTCGTATCAGGACTGATGAAAGCATGGCCATAGTCGTCTACAAAAATCAATTTGTCCTTCTTTTTCCAATCCTCCATTTCCAAAGCAGTCTTGAAAATAATGGCACCTGCATCAAGCCAGGAAATATAACCGTCGGGTGTACGGACGAGATAATAATAACCATCCTTTTTCAGGATATCCAGTGGCGTTCCCAGTAGCGTTTGTGTGGCAAGTTCGGCTGCGTTTTTCGGGTTTGAACGGATATTGGCAACAGACACATTGACAAGTCCGAAAAGCTGCTCCCCGAGTGATTTGGCGGGGAGCAGATTGATGCTGAACGTAGCGTTGATAAATTTCTCCTTCATTAGGGCCGAGAGCTTTTCGACTGCTTTGGGCTCAGTCGTCTCAACCGTAACGTTGCCCGTGCTATCGGTATTAACCTGAAAAATGGCAGTACGTTTATCCGGTGCGTATTCTTTTCGAACTGTCTCCCCAATTTCAAAAATCTTTTTTATATGGACCGAGTCAGGTTTGTTATCAGGCTGTGCACCCCGTGTGAAAACAGGCGACAGCAAAAGGAAGAGGATTATTTTTCGGGATATCATAAGTTAAAAATAGGAACGAATTCCAACATTATCAAGAAGTGGTTTTGCATCAGTTAAAGGAGTGAAGGCATGTGCGAAAATGTTTGTCGGGGTAAAATGAATAAAAATAGTATAGAAAACTGATCCGTTTTTTTAATAGTATCATGTTGATATTAAGAAGTTTGTATGTTTCTTGTTTAACTAGGATTATGATAGTTTATAAATAATCTCAAATAAAGGGGAACTATCCCGCACTTATCATTGTCTACTACCAGCAGCCAACCGGGTGATTTATCACAGGTTCGTTTCTGCGCCGCTTTGGGGGCGACTGGAATTGACAGCGGGTTGGGATTCTGTGTGTAAGCATGTCGGGAGCTGGGGGTACCTCCCGTAAATAATACCTTTCAAACAATAACTGGCGAAAATACTTACGCCATGGCTGCTTAATCCGGAGGATCTAGCAAATGCCATCATCCCTCCAACCTACGCGCTGATGGTTGGGCTCCGGGGTGTCGCAAATCAGCGCTGGTTGGCATAGTGGTACGGAAAGCCAACGAGACCCTAGGACCTAAGGCCAAGACGCGGGTCCGCCGTGAACCTTGTCTGGCTCGAAAATCTAATCGCGGATAAGCATGTAGAAGGCGCAGGGTTTCCCTGTTCTGGACGAGGGTTCGAATCCCTCCGTCTCCACTTTTGAAAAGAGCTGTAAGTCAGAAACTTACGGCTCTTTTTATGATGATGAAAGTGGCTTGGTGCCAATTGGGTGCCAGTTAATTATTGAATCACAAGGGTTAGTTATGAGTGCCAGTCAGGCAAAATATCCATATAAAGAAGCGGTTTTAGCAGATAGGAAAGGTGATATTTCAAAACCCTGGTATGTTAATTACTACGTCTGGTCAGAAATAGAGGGGAAGCTTGTTAGGAAAAGAAGTAAGTTATCGCATCCTTCAAAAAAGGAAAGGTATGACCACGCCAAAAAATTCATTGCGGTAATCAATAAAGCGCTAGCCAATGGCCTTATCACCGATGAAATTGACGACCCTACCGCAGAATTAACCGCAAAAACATCTATCAAAGATGCAATGGCTAGTTTTTTGCGCATGAAGAAAGCCACTGCTTCCGAAAACACCTACAAAGGCTACAAAAAAGATCTAAAAGTATTTGAAGAATGGGCTGAAAAGGCTGGCTTTATCTCAAAACCAATTAAAAGTATTGGAACGAAAGAAGTGTTTGCTTTTTCTGATTTTCTAGACGCGTATACCAGAGAGGAAGAAACGAATACAAAGGTTGGGTTCTCAAAAAAGACATTTAGCAATTTCATAAGTACACTTAGAACGATGTGGACGGTCTTTACAACCAGGGAGATTCTTAAAGACAACCCATTTTTAAAGGTTGTAAAAAGAAAAGGTAGATCTGGTCAACATATCCCGTATTCACCTAGCCAAGTTCGAAAATTTAAGAAAGTTTGCCTGGATGAGATAGGAGACAAGCAGTTATGGCTTTTTGTAAACTTTATATACTACTGTTTTTTGCGCCCTGCGGAAGAAGCTCAGAATCTTCAAATTAAACATATCCTTAAAAAGACAATTGTTGTTCCAGCCGAAATTGCAAAGAATGATTTGACAGAACATATTCGTATTCCCAAGGGCTTACAGAAGCTAATTGAAGAATATAAACTACGTTCGTTCCCGGGACATTTTTACATATTTACTCTATTTGGTGAACCGGGTATCAAGCCTGTTGGAAACAAATATATGTATATGCACAACAAAAAGGTTCTTGATCAGGCAGAGTTTACTGATCAGGATTACGATTTGTATGGGTGGAAACATACAGGAAATATTGCATTGTATCTAGCAACAAAAGACATTAAATTGGTTCAGGCTCAGAACCGCCATAAGGATATTAGTACAACTGACAAATATTTGAGAGATCTTGGTCTATTTATGGACGAAGATGCATTAGATTTATTTCCAGAAGCTGGAAGTGATCATCATTAAATCGGATAAAGAATGCTATGACTGGATATAACGAGTCCGAAAAATATCTGATAAAAATGTGCGATAGGACATTTTTATCACTTTATAGCTATCCCAATGTCTTTAGACGAAGAACGCCTGCGAGTGAGCTGTGCGACTTGTTGGTTGTAGTTGGTGACGACATCATCATTTTTTCGGATAAGCATTGTGTCTATGGAAACCACGAAAAGCCAGAAGTTAATTGGAAACGATGGTTTAAAAGTGCTGTAATTGCATCTGCAAAACAGCTTTGGGGTGCAGAAAGCTGGATAAAACAATTTCCAGCCGATATATACTTAGACCCGAAAAACACTCTCAAATTTCCAATCAACATCTCGATTTCACCATCAACTCGAATCCATTTAATTCTTGTGGCTCATGGTACGCAGCAACCTTGTAGAGATGCTTTGGGTGGAATTGGTAGCCCGATAATTGATACAAGTTTGAAATTGATAGAAGATCATGATACCCCATTTATCATGGGGGATATATCAGGTAGAAAAACCTTCGTACACATATTAGACGATGTTGCTTTTGAATTGATTCTAACCTGTCTCGACACAGTAACCGACTTCGTCAACTATATAAATAAGCGGGAAAAATTCTTAAAATCTGGCTTTTTGGTACAAGCCGCAGGGGAAGAAGAACTGTTAGCTGACTATTTGCAAACACTAGATGTGGATAAAGAACACAACTTCACTTATCCAAAGCCTGAATTTGACGGCGTTTCTTTAATTGAAGGCTCTTGGGAGAAGTTCGTCAACAGTCCGCATCGGCACGCTCAGCAAGAGGCCGATAAAATCAGTTATTTTTGGGATAATCTGATTGAAGAATTTAGTAAACATGCAATTAATAGAAGTCAGCATTATGTTAGTGAAGGTGGGTTTGTAGATGCGGAGAGGGCAATCCGATTCATGGCTCGGGAGCCCCGATTTTCTCGTAGATATCTTTCAAAAAGCTTTATAGATATTCTTACAAAGACATCAGGAAAACAACAACTCTTTCGAATCATGGACCCGCAACTGGGTACGGGTATATATTACGTTTTTGCAGCGCTACCGCATCATAATCCGAAAACACAGAGTTATAAGGAATATCGATCTTACCGACTTGATCTGCTGCAATCTTATTGTCTCGTGCTTAGGCTAATACGACCTGATGCCAAATATGTAATTGGCATTGGCATGGAATCTGGAATTGATGTATCCAAAAGAGCAGAAGATCTAATTTGTTTCGACTGCAGTAGTTGGAATTATGATCTACAAAAATATGTGCAAGAACTCCAAGCAGAAACAGGCATATTAACCCGATATAAGAGAACTGAGTTCAATGATACGGAATATCCAAGACAAAATTAAAACGCCAAGTTCGGCACCAAGTGTTTCCGTTTTGATTTAAAGTTTTTTATGGCAGAATATATTTAGTTGCCGGATTGACGGGGGGCAATCCGGTTTCTTTAATAATTCCAGGTTAGACACTCGACTTTGGTCTTGGACTCTTTTCGACGTCCATCCACGGCGAGTGTTTTTTCATGATTTTCTGTTTTCCAGCCGTAAGCATTTCGGTATTTCATCAGTAGTTTTTCCGGGTAGCTACTTAATAGAAATTTCCCTTTCATGTTTACGCAAGCATCGAGCAACGCTTTGAAGTCATCCATTGTATAACCCTTGTACGGGCCTTGATCGGAAGAAACATACGGCGGGTCAAGATAAAAGAAAGAGTCTGGGCCGTCATATGCCCGGATCACTTTTAGTACATCATAACTTTCAATCGTAACGCGTTGCAGCCTATTTTTATACTGCTCAGTAAACCGGTTCTTTTTGTTGGAAAGGCGTAATGGACATTTTCCAGCACGGTCGTAACCGACCCGCCCCCTATCATACTACTAAAACTCATGTTGCTCTGCACCCATACAGACCAGGCGCTCTCAATCTGTTTAGTCTCTTCGTTTTTTTGAGAGATATAAAGCTCATCAGACTCCCGGTGCTGCGCCCTACTGTGAAAGGTTTCGTCGACAAGTTTTTCAATTTCTTCAAAGTCGTATTTGAGCACCTTATAAAAGGTCATGATCCTATTGTTGATATTATTAACAACTTCGAAAAAGGAGGGCTCTTTTGCCCAGAAGACAGCCCTGCCTCCAAAGAACGGTTCAATGTCATGTAAGTGTCGTGGTATTTTGGGGAGAATATAAGGTAGCATATTTTGCTTACCGCAGTAGCAGGTAATCGGAGTTTTTAAACTCATAGATTTTGATAGCTTTTGATTGTAAAATTTAGTGATGAGAAAATCCGTAATTTGCGCGGCTACCAAAAGGCCGTTTTTTATGAACCTGTTTACCTACCTCTATTCTCAGATTTACTTATTATTTAAAAATTTCCTAGGAACGAAGAAACCTCATTTACATGCAATTATGGCATTGACGGGATTAGTATACGTTAATGTTTTTAGTTTGTTTCCAAGCTTACGAAAACCTATTGAAGACAAAACTGCCTCACTTTACGTCGTTGGGGTGTTGGTCTTTTTAATTGTAGCAATCGCTATTCCGTTAATTACATACCTACTGGTAAATTTTGATCATGTGAAAGTTGACGGCGAGCGTAAGGATGCGAAATGATTAATAATCTTGTCGCTATACATTATCGCTTCACTGGCGTTGTTCTTATCAACAAACTATATGTTTTTCCCTTTTTAATAAATCCGGATTTCATACTCACCATTTTAATGTGTAAAGTGATTGGTGAATAATGAGGTAAATCCCACGATCAACGCCTGAAATCCCTCATTATTCATATAAATCATTGCATTAGGTGTACGCTGTAACGATTTCACACCAAACTTGCTCCCCTCGTTTCAGTGTATCAGTAATCTTATTTTGAAGACCTTCGTACGTGGCCGACTAGTACCTACCATAAAATCCTGATCTTCCTTCCAAAATGTTTTACCAGGTAACAAACACCCTTCTGTGTCAATTACCCGGATATATCCGAATCCCCGCGAAGCCTGGCACGTTTATCAGGATAGGTAAAAGCCTTTAAACTGGTTGGAATACGTGAGGGCAACCTGGTAACGGCCGGTTGGAATTGCCGTTTTGCCGTATACCTTTTCCCTGGCGATATCAGCCAGAGGCATGTCTTATTTTAGTCCGTGGTCGCGGTCCTCTAAAATAAAGTAATACGCCTGGCCGTCCACCACTATGGAACTTGCTGTACTGTTGACGTCAAGCCAGCGTCTTGAAACAACTATTTCCATTATACTAAGTCTTTAAATTCGCCCGATTCGTCAAACTTTTTAGTATAGCCAGGATATTTTTATGGAGTAGATCGGACGGATTTTTCCGACATTTTCAAAGATGGACATCGTTTCCAGAACAATGATGATACAGTAAAGCAGATCGTTCACTCAATTAAAAAAGACCGGTTGTAGTCCCGAAAATTTCGATTCTGATCAGAACGTGTGAGGTGATTAGGATCCAGGCGTAAATCAGGATCTTTTTGAATAGTCTGGTCTATGCTCGGGATTCCAAAGTTTTCTTTTTCCAAGCTTTGAATATACCGAAGCAGTATCGACAAGAATGATAACGGCCAGAAAAAGCACGAACTGCCAGTCACCAGGTTGGAGAGCAGTGGTTTTCGATACAGGAAATTTTCCATTATCGGAGTCTGAATATGGAGGCGCAAATATGTTTTGTTTTCTAAAACATATCGAGCCGTAGTTTTTGCTCCCTAATNCAACGATAACTTATAGTCTTAAAACAGGCACACCATCCGGGCTGACCCTGATCTGCTCCCTAATGAACCATACAACGATTTGCTGAGCACCATCAGGACCACTGAAATACCGATTTTCGCCAGAAGCCAGGTTTTAAAATGGTTTCTCCAAAAAAGTTTAGAAAAAGTTTCACTTTAATAAATTTGACTTTCAGCGACTTACCCATTTTGTTCAACTTTTTTTGAAAATACTTTGCATTGAGGCTTGCATCTTAAAAATAAATGTAGGACTTTTGCACTCCCAATCGGGGACAACGGCAGTGAAAACGATCACCGCAACAAGTTTCGGAAGACGCGAAGCAGAGTTCTTTGACATGATGAAGAGAGTAACAAGATAGTTCGTTTAAGAAGATAACGTGGGATCTTTCGGGATTACCACAAACAAAA
>NZ_JAMXKF010000011.1 GCF_024220585.1 Dyadobacter diqingensis | reverse complement strand
GCGTTTTTAGGAAAGTTTTTTTGGCTGTTGCAGGGGTGGATCGTTGGGACAAGGGAAACAGCCTTAAAAGGCTGGGTGCGCAGTAGCGGGTTGCCGCAGATTTGGGGTTTGGTGAGTCGGGATTGTGCAGGAAGACCTTGGAGATGGGGCTGGACAGGCTTTCCTTTTGGAGAAATGTGACACTATATATAGAATGTTGGCATTAAATGCGGTCTGAGACCGGCAACAACAGGTATTCCACCAAAACAAAAAGCCTGAAAGAACATGTACACCATATATACATGTTCTTTCAGGCCTCACAATGGTAGTCAAAAGCAAAATACCCTACTCGGCTACCAGAAACTGATATTTTCCTGAGCCCACCCTGATCACTTTAAACCCATCCTCGTCATTTTGTACCCGTACACCATTTAAGGCTGCAATGTCTGTACCGGTTTCGGTGACTTTTTGAGTACTTCCTTTTACAGGTATATATATAGTAGCAGATGTATTAACAGGAACCTCCACATTCAGGCTGAATTTCGCGCCGTCTATTTTCCAATCGGAAGCGACTTTTCCATAATAAGTATCAATACTGCCCGAAGCAGAGGTCAAACCACCACCCGGAACTGGCTTAATAATAATATCCTTATATCCGGCTCCCTCTTCTTTGGTATCGATCCCGGCAATGGAACGATACATCCAGTCGCCCACCGCGCCATAAGCGTAGTGATTAAAGGAAGTCATACTTGGATCCTGAAATGTACTGTCCGGCTTTTGCGAATCCCAGCGTTCCCAGATCGTAGTTGCTCCCATTTTCACAGGATACAACCATGACGGGTACGTTTCCTGCAACAATAACTTATAAGCGGTTTCAATTTCTCCAAAGCGGGTTAGAGAACTTGTCAGAAACGGCGTTCCTAAAAAACCAGTGGTAAGGTGATAATTATAACTCTTTATGTTATCAACCAATCGCTTCACAGCAACCGGTCGCACCGATTCGGGAAGCATATCAAATTGTAATGCAAGAACGTAGGCCGTTTGTGTTTCCGAAATTAGTCTCCCGCCGGGCGTTACATATTCCTGCTGAAAGGCTTTTCTGATCCTGCCTGCCAATGCTTCATAATCTTTGACATCATCCGTTTTCCCCAAAAGCTTTGCCGACTTTGCCATTAAGTCCACCACATAGGCGTAAAAACACTGGGTCACCAGATAATTGTCCGTAACAGCGGATTTTTGCCCGATCATTCCTTTGGAGTCATCAACACGGTAAGAAAGCCAGTCGCCAAACTGAAACCCTGTATTCCACAAATCATTTTTCGCCGCCTTCCTTATATAATCCAGATAAGCTTTCATACTTGGATACTGTTCCTCAACGATCCGCTTATCCCCATAGGCCACGTACATATTCCATGGGATAATGACACCGGCATCCGACCAGCCCGCCGCACTTTCAGGTCTGCCGAAAAATGACCCTTTCAAAATATCAGGGATCACAAAAGGAATTGCTCCATTGGGGTATTGTTCCGCAGCCACATCTTTCAGCCATTTCGCAAAGAAATTATTGACATTGAAGTTATAGGCAGCTGTTCTCGAAAACACCTCGGCATCCCCTGTCCATCCTAGACGCTCGTCCCTCTGCGGGCAATCTGTTGGCACGTCCAGGAAATTCCCCCGCTGTCCCCACTGGATGTTTTTCTGAAGCTGGTTAACAAGCGCATTCGAACATTCAAACTTGCCTGTCGGTTTCATGCCCGAATACAGCGCTATTGCTGTGAAATGATCCGGGTTCACCTTGCCCGCAAGCCCTTCCACACGAACATACCTGAATCCGTGAAATGTAAAATGCGGTTCAAATGTTTCCACACCTCCACCTTTCATTATATAAGTATCCTGCGCTTTTGCATTGCGAAGGTTATCAAAATAAAGATTTCCGGTTTTATCCAGCATTTCCACATGCGACAAAGTTATCCTACTCCCGGCATCACCTGAAACCTTCATCTGAATCCAACCAACCAGATTCTGACCAAAATCAAGCACGGTTTCTCCTTTCGGCGTAGTTAGTACTTTGACCGGTTTGATGCTTTCATGTTTTTGAATAAGTTCATGATTACTCGCAAACAGAATATTTTTGGCAAAATCCTTAACCTCCGCCTGCGACCATTTCCCGTCATCAAAAGAAGCCGTTGCCCAGCCTTTTTGTTCAAGCCGAGCATCGTAAACTTCTCCGTCATAGATTTCAGAACTCAGCATGGGGCCCTGCGAAACTTTCCAGCTGTTATCCGAAATAACAGTTTCTTTGCTCCCATCCGTATAAATGATCTGCAACTGAAACAACAGGGCCGTCTCTTTGCCATAGGTATTTGTTTTTTTCTCCCAGCCTAATTCTCCGCGGGACCATCCGCTGGCAAGACTAACGCCAACCGCATTTTTTCCGGAAAGCAAAAGTGGTGTAACGTCATATCTCTGATATAGCAATCGTTTCGCATAGGCCGTCCAGCCGGGTGTCAAAAACGCGTCGCCGATACGTTTCCCATTGATTTGTGCCTCATAAAGGCCTTTTGCTGTAATGAATGCAGTGGCAGATTTTATCTTTTTATTCGTAGAAAACGTTTTTCTGAACTGAGGGACGATTCCATAAACCGTATCTCCTTTTAACCCGGAGGCAATCCATTGAGCAGTAATTTCTGATTCCGGTTTGAACAACGCGGTGTAAAAAGTACCTTCGGTGGAAATCGCTGCTTTGCTTCCCTGATTATCCCATACTTTTACCTGCCAGCTATATTTCTTCCCCGATTCCAACGAAGTTCCGGCATAGGGAATATGGACCGAGTTTTCCGAAGCCACTTTTCCCGACGACCAAGCCTGTCTTTTTTCCTGCCGTACTGTTATTTCATAAGCCGTTTGCCTGACATTTCTTTTGGAAGATTCCAGCACCCAGCTAAATCTTGGCAGGACGACATCCAGCCCAACCGGGTTAGTCTGGCCTTCGGTTTTCAACCCTGTCACCGTTACTTGTGCAAAGGAAATTAAACTCAAAAAGACCAAAAAAGCGACAGAGTATAATTTTTTCATTGGATGATGCAGTTTTCTTTTAGAAACAATACGGTATGGAAATCTACTGACTGGAAAGACTTAATATTTGATCTTCGCAATTAGGTCGGATGCAATGGTTTAGGCCGAGAAAAAATAGACAATTGAAAAAAAGGATGAACTCCTGTTATCTAATCGCGGTTCTCACTCCGATCCATATATGACCACTTCCTAAACCCAGCAGTATTTCAATAATGAAAATTATTCTGATTGTCGTCGCAACTGTGTTCCTGTCCGTTCTTGCCGGATATAAATACTTCAATCATAAGTTTATCGTATATCAGGAAAGTCAGCACAAACAAGAAGTAGATTTTAAAGAGTCCCCAAGGTTTTTTCCAGATTCAACCAAAATGTCCGATACCGAGTTCTGGGCGTTAATCGACAAATCAAAAGAAGAGCATCCCAATCATTTCAATCATCAGATGGAAGCCTTAAAACTTCATTTATCGAAATTACCAAACGAAAAAATCGTTCAATTCGAAAAGACGCTGCGCGAAAAGATCATTGAACTTTTACATCATGACATCAAGTCTTTGTATCAAATTATTTACGGAGATTATATTTCAACGGATGAATTTTTATATTTTCGATTCTGGATCATTTCCAATGGCTCGAAGTATTTTGAAACTGCGCTTACAAGCACTGACGATCTTGCCGAAATTACTGAGTATAATGAAGATGGGGAGTCTTGGATGGGTATCACCGATGAAGCTTTTGCACTAAAAAACGGAGAAAACTCTAACCTGGTCTTTCCCCGTGATCAATCCGGAATGGTAGATTATGATCTGGGCAACTACAAAATGGCGAGAACATATACTGAGCTAAAAGATTTTAAAAATAAATTCCCCAAGCTATCCAAGAAATTCAGCTCCTTTTTCAACTAACATTAATACGATTTCCAAGAGACTTTTAACACAATCATACAGTAACTCAGCCATTCTTCGACTTTTAAAAATAAATAACCTGCGTCAAAATCTGCCAGGGTTATCATCACCGTGAATATTTATTAAAATGTCGAACCTCAATATAGATTCAATCAAAGCCCGCACTTTTGATGCGATTGTAATCGGAACAGGAATAAGTGGCGGCTGGGCGGCCAAGGAACTTACTGAAAAAGGATTAAAAACACTCGTTCTGGATCGGGGAAAGGATGTCAAACACATCCAGGACTATCCGACCACGAATATGCAGCCGTGGGAATTTCCACATTTGGGACAACCTTCCCTTGCCATCCGTGAACAGAATCCCATTGCCAGCAAACATTATATATTCAAGGAAGATGCGATGCACTTTGTCGTGAAAGACGCTGAGCACCCTTATATCCAGGACAAACCTTTCGACTGGATGCGGGGATATCAGGTGGGCGGACGTTCTTTGTTATGGGCAAGGCAAACGCAACGTTGGTCGGATTATGATTTTGAAGGCCCGGCACGGGATGGTTTTGCCGTAGACTGGCCAATACGCTATGCAGACATTGCTCCCTGGTATAGTTACGTTGAAAAATTTGCCGGCATTTCGGGGAACAAAGATGGTTTGCCTCAACTGCCGGATGGAGAATTTTTACCACCACATGAATTAACCTGTGTTGAAAAACATTTCAGCGAACAAACAGCTAAAAATTACAAAAACGCACGTCCTGTTATTATAGGAAGAGCCGCTCACATCACGGCTCCTCAACCCATACACACGCAGCAGGGACGCGCCAAATGCCAGCACCGTAATATTTGTCAGCGGGGTTGTCCGTTTGGCGGATATTTCAGCAGCAACGCTTCGACCATTCCCTGGGCGGAACGCACAGGCAATATGACCTTACGCCCAAATTCGGTGGTGCATTCCATTATCTATGATGAAAAGCAAAATAAGGCGACCGGAATAAGAGTCGTCGATACGCTGACGAAGGAAATGACGGAATATTATGCAAAAATCATTTTTGTAAATGCTTCGGCCATCAACTCCAACCTGATCTTGCTCAATTCAATATCGAATCGTTTTCCCAATGGCCTGGGAAATGACAGCGGTGTTTTGGGAAAATTCATCGGTTTTCATAATTATCGTGGCAGAGTCACTGCTGAATTTGATGGGTTTCATGATTCCACAACCGATGGAAAACGACCAAATGCTGCTTACATTCCACGTTTCCGTAACGTTTTCAAGCAGGAAACTGATTTTCTTCGCGGTTATGCGACATCTTTCTCCACTTCAAAAATGGGCAATCCGACGGATGGACTGGGGGAATCGCTGAAAGCAAACCTATTTAAACCTGAATCCGGTGGATGGATTGCCAACGCGCAAATGATGGGCGAAACTTTGATGAAAGAAAGCAATTTTATAAAACTGGATTCCGAACAAAAGGATAACTGGGGGATACCGAAACTCCATATGTCGGTGGATTTTGATGATAACGACATGAAAATGGTTCAGGATTTCTACGTGCAGTTATCTGAAATGCTGGATAAATCGGGTTTTACCAATATCAAAACATCCGACACCAAACGTAATCCCGGAAGTGAAAATCATGAAATGGGCGGCGTACGTATGGGGAAAGATCCAAAAACCTCCATGCTCAACAAATGGAATCAAATGCATCACTGTGCTAATGTGTTTGTTACCGACGGCGCGTCGATGACTTCCACTGCTACGCAAAATCCTTCGCTGACGTATATGGCCTTGACTGCGAGAGCGGTTGACTACGCGGTTCGGGAAATGAAAAAGGGAAATTTGTAACCAAAAAATGAAGTCAGCAAGTTTTAACTATTATAAAAATTCAGCGAATTTCGTTAATTTTAATAATCCAAGCTGACTATCTCTATGAAAATCAAATTGTTAAAATTTTCTACTGTTTTACTGCTTTCACTTTTCGCATTCGTGGCATGTGATGAAGGAACTGTGGAAGGCTCAACGGAACAGCAGATCTATTTCGAAGTAAGTTATTCCAACAGCGCCTGGGGAAATCAGTTTAAAGGTTTCATTATTGACCGGGACGGGCAGATCAGGCTTTACGAAAAGCCGGCTAAATGGAATCAGGTCAATGGAAAAAACGGGCTTACTTCGGGTCAGATCAAAGAAAACCTTTTGAACACGACGCTCGCATCAACGTCCATTGCTGCTGCGGATTTGAAAAACTATGTTTCAAAAAGCATTGCTATTAGCGACTCTGCCTTTTCCAAACCCGTCAGCGGCGGCGCAGACCGGGGAATAACCAGCTATTACGTTTATACCTACGACAAAGAAACGCAGGTTTATAAGTCCATTTTGGTTAGCCAGACTGGTGATATCGAAACATATAACAAAGATAAATCTGCGATTGAAGTTGCAGCCTGGCTGTCGACAGTGGTTGATCAGGTATATTAGAGGGGCTTTCGGCAATAGGCTGTTTCTCTTCCTGATTTTATTCACGTAAATCATGTAGAAACGCGTCGATCTGCTCTTTTTTGCTAATCATCCCTGCTTTCAGATTTCTTATAAAACAACAGGCTGCCCTTATGAAAGGACAGCCTGTTGTTTTTACAGCTCAGTTATTGATTAAAGTTTGAGTACGGATACGTTGTAGGTTTCCTTATCTCCCGATAAAATTACCTGGTAGACACCCGACGGTAATTTTGCAACGTCGAGATTGAAGTTGCCATTGACAATCTTCACCGCATCTTTTACAAATACCCTTTGTCCGGCAGAATTGATGATCTGAACCTGAACAGATTTAATTTCAGGATCAGGCAATTCCAGCGTCAGCATAGACTGAACCGGGTTGGGGAAAAACTTAATCTCTTTCGTTTGAAGCGAATTGATGTCGATGATACGGCTGTAAGCATATTTTCCGCCTTTGTCAACCTGTTTCAGACGATAATAACTTATTCCCTTCGGATTAGCGCTGTCAAGGAATTTATAGCGATTCAGTACAGATGAGTTTCCGATTCCGGATACTTTGCCAATTTCGGCAAAATTCTTTCCGTCTGTCGTTCTTTCAACAGCAAAATACTCATTGTTAACCTCCATCGTAGTTGCCCAGTTTAGTAGGTTTCCTTCAACCGTATTTTTTCCTTCAAATGTCGTTAGCGTAACAGGAAGCGGGCCGACTGGTGGGGCATCCGATAAACCAAAACCAGAAAATCCGGAATCAAAAGTGGCGGTGTAGGCCAGATCGGTATTGAAAGCCGCACTTCCCTGAACTTCCGCAAAGGATGAAGAAGCAACATTTCCTGCACCGATACTGCCTGCGCTTTTACCCATCGAAGTAATATCACCGCCATTAAAGTTTGGCAATTCCGCTGTCTTGTAATACAGCGTTATCTCATACTTTCCAGCCGGATTGTTATTCGTTGGCGTCACCTTGAATGTCTTCTTCGTTATTTTATAAGTTCCTACCCACGACGTTTCATCCACACCCGACCGATCGATTTCAACCGAAGTACATCCGTAATCGTGTGCCGTAAGGTTTTTGATTTTCGCCATAAGATTTCCTGTGGCCGGATCGTAGAACACTGCCGTTTCATTTGGCCCCAGATACTGCTGATCTGCATTACCCGTATTTACCGCCGTTAAAATGTCGGTCGAATGAGAACTGGTGAGTTTCACGTTGTCCACACCCCAATAGCCATCATAGATAGCCACATAACGGAAACGAATCTTCATATTAACATTAGCATATGCGTCCGGAATGTTAATGGTTTGCAGGTTAGCAGCTCCAAAAATTGATCCCAAATGCCCCGATGTCTGAGCTTGGGTTTGTACATTATGCCATGTGCTACCATCCCAGACATCAACCAAACCTTGTTCCGCAAATCCGCCGTTGTAGGGAAACCAATCCTGAGAATAAGTAAGTACAAGGTTCTTTTTCCCAACCGTATTGATAGCTGGTGATTCTATAATTTCATCCATCGTGATCGCGGTAGTTCCGGTTGCATCGCTATTCACAAAAAAGAACGGACGACCGGTTGCATCCAAAGTCGCATTACCATATTCTGTAAGCTGCCAGGTATCCAGCGTATTGCCTCCATTTTTTACGGTCCAGCCGCCCGAACCGTCATTGAAGCGCGAATTAAGTAATTCTTCTGTATAATTTCCAGGCGTAAGGTCATCGTCAACAATGGTCAGCTGATACGTTTGTAAGGATGCCGCCACAAAACCATTTCCTCCGTTTGCATTAATATTGTAAGAAAGATTGATGGTTTCGTTGCCTTCAACATATGCATCATTAAAAATCCTGATGGTAACATTTTGGGTTAATGCGCCTGCCTGCAACGTCACCGTCGAAGGTGTGATCGTATAATCGGCAGTAGATCCCAATTTCGCAGTACCGGTGGGCGCGTTGAAATTAACGGTTACCGGTTGCGTTGGAGCCTGGTCAATCTGCACGGTAACAACCTTATCGATATATTTAAAACAGCCCGAAATGGTTGTTGCTTCTCCTTCATTGATTGTTGATTTGTCGGTAATAAAATGTACAGTTGGTGTTACAGCGCAGGTAAATACCCGGACATCATCAATATACCAGCCGTCAGTGCCCCCGCACCCGTCCGTACCCACTTCCCAGCGGAATTTAATATTACCACCGGCTAAAAGACCTATGGACGTAAGATCAATCTGACTTTGCCCCCATGAGCCTTTTAAGGCTCCCTCATTAGCACCTGTAAACGCAGGCTGTCCTTGTAATGGATTGGTGTTTGCTGCCCCGCTTGTATTCAACGCGTTGTTGTAACCATTCGCAGTAAAGGCGGTCGCAGGTAATATTGTCCATGCTCCGCCATTTAAAGAGTATTTAATGTTACCGCCATCCCAGCCTGCTTCTGTGTTTACATAATGATCAAAGGCCATATTGAGATTACCTGCTGTTCCACCAGGAATGGTGATCAAAGGGCTTTCCAAACGAATGAGCCCCGCCTGATTGGAAGAAGTACAATTCCCACCCGGATAGTTAATACCAAAAGCCACTTTACCAGGTCTTCCGGCAGGAGCGGTAGATGATATCCACTGGCGCGCAACCCAGGAACCTGACGATGTCTGAGCGCTTACCGAAAATGCGCCCAGTCCTGATTCAAAATTTTCATTAAACAAAGCCAGTCCGGGACTAGCACCTGCGCACAAAGCCGCAACCGGTTTCAAAATAGGCTGAAAACCACAACCAGGCTCTGACCGGAGCTCAACTGCCAACAGTACTTTATTAAGTTCAACGGCGTCAGCCGCTGTAAGAATCTGTCCGGAATTGCCAACCGCCGCTCCCGTAGAAAGTCCCTGGAGATTGATCCCAACTAGATCCGTCAGTGAAGATTCGAGATAATCGGCCTGCGCCGCAAAATCAGTGGTTGCAGTCATATACACCGACTGTGCACGCCAGAAAATATGTGCGGCTTTGATTAAACCCAAGCCATTAATTGTTTGTCCATTATATGTCCCACCATCTACCAATAACGCATACGCATGGTTTAATACTCCCGAATTGGTATGCACTCCACCTTCATCGTTGGCCGCGCACCAATACTGCGGATCAGAAACTTTACCTGGTGCTCCCTTACAGGTCGGATCCCACATATCCCGCAGCGCTCCGCCGAAAGCAGAAGCTTTTTCGCCCATCTGCCAACGGGTCGAACTTGCACATCCGTTTCTAAGGGTACTGGTTTCTCCCGCATCCATATAATTGTCCAGCATATCAACGGTTTCTCCCCAGATATCAGAATAAGCTTCATTCATCGCGCCGGCCTGCCATGCGTAAATGAGGTTACTTGTGTATTCGGTATATGCGTGTGCCCATTCATGTGCCACTACATCATCTGCGGCAGTTCCGGTACAATAATTGGCGGTCGCCCCATTCCAGTTTGCGTTTGGACAACTGATACCCGGGGCGTTGTTGATGGTGATCATGGGTGCATCACTTCCGTTATAGGATATGCGACCAAAAGCATTTTTCATCAGATTGTAAATAAACCCGGATGTTTCAACTTCTGACTCCTGCCATTGATCCAGTGGTCCGTGTATGGCATCAAGCTCATCCCATTTCTTATTGGCAGGAGAGATAGACGTTTCATACAAAGTACGGTGTAGAGCACTATGAATACCGGTAAATTGCTCAACCAAAACGCCGGTATGCGCATCGATGTATAAAAACTCGCGCACATCAACGTCATTTCTAACCTCCACCTCATATACCAGTGATTTGTCTCCGTTATATCCTTGCGCCAGGCCTTTCTGAAAAATATACAGGCTACTCTTGTTGACTCTCAGCTGATTTTCAACCTTTTGTAATACTCCCTTTTGAACATATTTTATGGCCAGTGCCTCTGCCTCATGCTGCGCCAGTGTAGGCGCTGTATTGACCTTTATTTCTGAAATAAAATTACCATTGAGCGCGGTCAGCTCTTTGTTATTGTTGTAGTGAAACCTGTACATACCGTCAAATACCGGAACGCCCTTATAGGTTTGCTGAAGTGTAACATGTTCCAATCCGTAATTATCTGTCCGAATTTCTCTAAACCTGAAATCATCCTGATTAGCTCTTAAACCAAATATTTTAGGATTGACCGACATAAAATTTGCAGACTTTTGCTGCACATCGCCCCCGTCTGCCTGATAGGCTCTGGCAACAGGGAAACGTAAAAAACTGATCGAATTGGTTGCTTTATCGATCGTAGCAACAGAACCGGTTTTGGCCGCAAATGCATCAATTTCTCCCTTGACTGCATCCTGTGCCTGAGATACCTCTGCGCACAGGAAAACGGCACAAACAATTTGTAGAATTTTTTTCATAGATATGTAAGAATAAGTTCGGGATAACGAGATGCCAAAGTAGTAAATTATATTGTCGTATAGATCGTTGATTCTAAATATTTTATGAATTTTCCGCATAAAACCGACCCCATATCATCCACCCGACGGATTGCCTGTTTTTGTACTCATGATCCCTTCCGGCTGATACTAAACGTTCCTTCGTTGAAAGATCATTAAAAACAGTTTCCTGAATAGATATGTAAAAAAAATCAGTGCTGCCTGTTTCCCTTGCGTTACCTTATTGCGACTAAAAACATGCTGTTAATCAATGGCTGGCCAACCATCCGGTTGTAGCCAATATCATTCACCTAAATGTTATTAACCATGTCAGAATTACTTCCTGTTTATCGCCTTTCGCAATCGGAATCAGATTATGCTCAAACCATCGACTTGTCAAAACGTTTATTCGGAGACAGAAACGACTTTAAGTTTTCTAAATCAGCATCGGGAATCCATTTGCAAAATGATCAATACAGTGTTGAACTTGGTAATGGCGCTCAGGATATCTGGGCGGCAGACGTCACTCAATTGTGGAATCCTTCCATTCGTCCACAACTCTTAAAAGGCCGGGAGGCATTGGCGGAAGCCCAAAAGATTGTAGCAGAAAAAAAATTACTCCCAAAGCTGGACAAACAGTTCAAATTTGGCGAGCCTCATCTGGGAGGCACTTTCTTTGCTCAGACTGAGAATAAGAAACGTACCGATCACCAGCTTGACACACAAGTCGTATTTCCCGTTTTGGTGAATGGCTATCCTGTTGTTGGTGGAGGTGGAGATTTTACGGTGACGCTCGGCGACAAAGGAAAACTAACCGGTTTTTCGGGCAGCTGGAACCAGCCAAAGGAATCGTTTAATGTAGAAGTGATTGAAAAAGGCACAGTGGATGGCCAGTTCAGAGAAATTACCAAATCTATGGGGATTCATTCATTTGAATCGTATCTGGCTTATTATGCCGGGCCTGCATTCAGCGGACAATCTTATTTATATCCGGTTTATGTTTACAAATCGTCTGCAAAGTTGGGAGACCGGATTATTGCGTTGAGAAATATCGTTATTCCCGCCACGAAGTTTGGGCCGACGCCAGCAAGAAATATCCCTCAAAAAGCCCGTAATCCCCGTATTACGCCAAAGGTTATTGAAGAAAAAGATAAACTGCGTCGCTCATACAGCACCCACGCGCTCGCCGCAGCAATTAATCCTTTTGAAGCGGGTACCTCATGGATTGGCCTAAGCGGCGGACTTTCGGGAAGCCAGGCCAATGCAAAAGGTTTTATTGATGCATGGCGTGCCGACGGTTGGAATATCAATTTCAACTGGGGCGACGCGAACGCTTTTGAATCAGACTGGCGAAGAAACGATGATGTGTGGGTTGATGCGACCGATTTTGTGTTTTACACCGGTCATGCCAATAAGGACGGCTGGGTTTTGTCAAAACCGGATGACGGGTTCCTGTCTTTCTCAGAAGTAAGTACGGCAGCACAAACTCCCGGTGATCTTTGGGGACAAAACGATCTGGAATGGGCTATCATCGCCGCTTGCGGACCGTTACAGGATGACATTCTATATGCCGGCGGCGGCGACGTATTAGCCCGGTGGGATGGGGCCTTCGACGGACTTCACATACTGATGGGTTACGGAGGTATAACTTTTGACAATACCGAAGAGGGAAAACGTGTTTCGCAATATGCCAAACAGGGAAACACCCTGATCAATTCATGGTTCAGAGCTGCCAAGGAAATACAGCCATCCACGAATGGCTACGGAGCACCTGATGGTCCTAACATTTATGTGGGTGCTATGTGGGCCAGTCGTGCCGGTGCAGATCCGTTCAACGACCATGCCTGGGGACACGGTTCCGTATCAGCAGACCCGACCAACCCTACATCGATGAGTGCTATGTGGACGGTTTGCTAAAAAAAGAATGGTTCGGCGTAGTCCTCAAACTATGCCGAACTACTCTATGAAGCGTTTTAATCACAACTTCCAAGGATTCAGATAAGAACTTACTTTACCCGATTCATGAAATAGTCCCAAGCTGCTTTTGAAATATCCGAAATTATTTTTTCGTTGGTATCACTATTTTCAGTCGATTTTGATACAAAAACACTAATAAAATACTTTTGTCCATTTGGCAAAAACACTACGCCGATGTCATTTACTGCTTCTGTTATACCTGCCTTACTTGCTCCCGACGAGCCGGTTTTGTGGGCAACAATCGTATTACCCGGCAGCTCTCCTTTTAGCCGGGCTTTGCCTGTTTTGGTTCCTTTCATCGTTTCCCAAATAAAGTCGTGGCTTTTTTGAGACAGTAGCTTTTTCTTGTTATGATAAAATTTCACCAGGACTTCATTTGCCGCTTTTGGTGTCGTCCAGTTTTCAAACTGTAAATCCCAGTTTGCCTGCTGTACTTCTTCGGTTATTTTTATCGAAACGTCTTTAATATTGATTTTCCTGAAATATTCGTCAACGACGTGCGGACCACCAAGTAGTCTTAACAACAGGTCGCATCCAACATTGTCACTTTGGGAAACGGTGTACTCCAAAATTTCGGAAAGTTGCAATGTCGTTCCATTGGGATATTTGTCCCGAATTGGACTGTAAAGATTTGGTAGAAGGTCTTTCTTTTCAATTTTAATTTTTTGCTCCAGTGAAAATTTCCCCTGGTCAATTTGAGATAGGACTGCCAATGCAATATGAAACTTAAATACACTCTGCAACGGAAAATGCCTGTCGCCGTTTATGGATAAAATTTCCTTCTCATTGCCATCAACGATTGAAACGCCGACAACAGCCTTTTTTGCCGAAATAATTTGTTCAATTTTCTCTTTTAAAGCGCCAGTTGTTTGAGCTGAAATATGTTGAAGGGTAAATAGAAAAAGAAAAAAGGTTGAACGAAGTACTCTGGTCATAAGTTGCCCCTAATTAAATGTAATAGAAGTATCTGCAAAATTGCATCAGCTATCAAACTTAATAAAACATTGCCATACTTTTGGTGGACCCGATTCTAATTATTTAAGGGTTTCATTCAATGGTTAAACGATATGCTTTTCGGTATTGTTCGGCGCGGTCATTATTCGGTGCAGCCACTGTTCGGCGTAGTTACTGTTCACTGTTCGGCGTAGTCTCCAGACTACGTCGTTGCGTCACCGGTCTCGGACCGGACTTCGTTATAGCGCAGATCTTCATTAAACATTATACCCAACAATAATTAAAAGGTGCCGGATCACGAAACGTTCCTACGGAACGAAAACCACATGGTTTCGCTGCATTTTCTACCTACAAAATGTCCCTATGGGACAATAATATCAGGATATTTAAATGTTTTTGTTCCGATAAGGACATAATATCTGAACATCACATATTTTGTTCCGGTAGGAACATTTCGTTGGTAGCAAGCGAGTTGAATTGCTCGATTTCCGTTCCATCGGAACGGCTAGTATTTGCTATTATTAAACGTAATCCGGAAAACATGCGCACACGACCCCGTTCCATTTCCTACCAACCAAATCTCTCCATGGGACAACGACATCAGAACATCCACATGTTCTGTTCCGGCAGGAACATTTCGTTGGTAGCGAACATGTTGGATTTCTCCATTTCCGTTCCATCGGAACGGCTCGTATCTGCTATTATTAAACGTAACCCCAAAGACATGTGAACATGACCCAGCCTCAACAACAATTAAAATGCGCCAAATCACGAAACGTTCCTACGGAACGAAAACCACATGGTTCCGCTCCATTTTCTACCTACAAAATGTCCCTATGGGACAATGATATCGGGATATTTAAGTGTTTTTGTTCCGACTGAGAGATGATATCAGATTATCCACATATTTTGTTCCGGCAGGAACATTCCGTTGGTAGAAAGCATGTTGGATTTCTCCATTTCCGTTCCATCAGAACGGCTCGTATTTGCTATTGCTAAACGTAACTCCGAAAACATGTCAAAATGAACCCGCCTCAACAACAATTCAAATGCACCAAATCACGAAACGTTCCTACGGAACGAAAACCACATGGTTCCGCTCCATTTTCTACCTACAAAATGTCCCTATGGGACAATGATATCGGGATATTAAAGTGTTTTTGTTCCGACTGAGAGATGATATCAGATTATCCACATATTTTGTTCCGGTAGGAACATTTCGTTGGTAGAAAGCACGTTGAATTGCTCGATTTCCGTTCCATCGGAACGGTTCGTATTTGCGATTATTAAACGTAATCCGGAAAACATGCGTACGCGACCCCGTTCTATTTCCTACCAACCAAATCTCTCCATGGGACAACGACATCAGAACATCCACATGTTTTGTTCTGGTAGGAACATTTCGTTGGTAGAAAGCACGTTGAATTGCTCGATTTCCGTTCCGTCGGAACGGTTCGTATTTGCTATTGCTAAACCTAACACCGGAAACATGTGAACATGACCCAGCCTCAACAACAATTAAAAGGTGCCGGATCACGAAACGTTCCTACGGAACGAAAACCACATGGTTCCGCTCCATTTTCTACCTACAAAATGTCCCTATGGGACAATGATATCGGGATATTAAAGCGTTTTTGTTCCGACTGAGAGATGATATCAGATTATCCACATATTTTGTTCCGGTAGGAACATTTCGTTGGTAGAAAGCATGTTGGATTGCTCGATTTCCGTTCCATCGGAACGGCTCGTATTTGCTATTGCTAAACCTAACCCCGGAAACATGTGAACATGACCCAGCCTCAACAACAATTAAAATGCGCCAAATCACGAAACGTTCCTACGGAACGAAAACCACATGGTTCTGCTCCATTTTCTACCTACAAAATGTCCCTATGGGACAATGATATCGAGATATTTAAGCCTTTTGTTCCGACGAAGAGATGATATCAGATTATCCACATGTTTTGTTTCGACAGGAACATTTCGTTGGTAGCGAACATGTTGAATTTCTCCATTTCCGTTCCATCGGAACGGCTCGTATCTGCTATTCCTAAACGTAACATCCGTTCTCCGGTTCGACATAGTCACCACCGGTCTCCGACCGGACCAATAACCCCAAACCTCACTAAACATTATTCTCCTTTATTCCCAAAAAGTTAGCGACAAACTGAAAAGCAATAAACCCAAAACCAAACAGCGTTGTAAATTCATTGAAAAGCTCACCCGTCCTAAATGTCACGGTTATCGCAGCAATTCCCAACAAACCGAGCACGGCAGTATAAACAACCAGCGCATGTTTGTATTTTGTTTTTGAAAACATGGACCCGAAAGGTACCATCATGGCAAATCCGAAAGCCGCTATTGAAATAAATTTATCATCGCCGCTCGCTAACAACCCTGCCATCCCAACCAGAAACACCAGGAAACTTGCCGCAACAAAATTGGAGCTCATAATCTCTTTTTTATCCAGCAGATGTTTTCCGTATTTGTTAAAACGCAGGAAAAGATTACTTACCGGCGTAATGATCCACGTTGAAAATGCAATAATCGCCAACAATGTAACCAAAGGATTAAGAAACGGCCGCAGGCTTTCGTTGCTGTTGGCAATAACCCTCAATAATTTTGATCCCGCATAGAGTCCAATGATTACGCCCCATTGATAATTGGCGGTTAAATTCCCGATCCAGAATGCATACTTCAAAAATAACCGGTACACCAGATTGTTCGCCTTCAACGCTTCCACCATACCACCCTGAGCGTGATAGTTATCCGGATCATTTTTTAAAGCTTCTCCAAAATGCACCAGCGCTTTCTTATGGTCGCCCCGCTCTAAAAGGTTCCATCCATAATTTGCATGCGTATAAGCGTTATTGGGATCTTCCCTCAGTGCCCCTTCAATGGTTTGAAACGACTCCTCATGATTATTCAGCTTTAACAAAGCGGTGCTCCTTGTATTCAGCGCCAATATGTTTTCAGGATCAATTTCCAGTGCCTGATCCGCCAGCTCCAGAGCATTTTCATATTGTTTCCGAAGCAATTTTATCGAAGCCCAAAATGCGTAGTAGTCTGGTTCAGCCGGATCAAGTTCAAGCGCCTGTTTAAAATTCGCCTCGGCTTCATCATAGTCATTTTTCAGGAGAGAAATCCTCGCCTTCATATAAAACAGATATCCCGAACCCGGATCAATGCCGATGGCCGTGTCAATCAGACGCTCCGCTTTTTCGGTTTGTTCAAGATGAATGCTAGTCTCGGCAAGCAAAACGAGCGTATGCAAATCCCCCGGATCGCTGCTTAATACATCCTTTAAAATTTTTTCTGCTTCAATATATCTGCGCTGCTGAATCAATATCTCTGCTCTCTGAAGAAGGATTCCGGTCATTATTTTTTGATTTTTAAATGCGTAAGAATATCATCATACAAACCCGAATCATTTGCAAAAAGAGCAAAGTTCTTGGCCGTAGTGAACCACTCCTGTGTACTTGCCTTATGTTTTTTACCAGCATTCAGTAAATCCTGCGTTTTCAGCGGCTTGGGTACACCATCGATAAACGAGGATTCTATTTTTTCTTCTATTGCAATATCAATCACCGCTTCCAAATCCGCGCCCGAATAATGTTCCAGCTTTTTGGCTACCTGCTTATAATCTATCCCGTCAACAGGTTTGTTTTTGAGTTTCAGCTCAAGAATGGATTCACGCGCAGCATCGTCTGGCGGCGGTACAAAAATAATCCGGTCAAAACGGCCAGGTCTGCGGAAAGCAGGATCCTGGTGCCATGGCGTATTGGTTGCGCCCATGATCAGGATCCCATCATTATTATTTCCGATCCCATCGAGCTCCTGCAAAAACTGATTGATCAAATGTCTTCCACTTGATTGTTTCATATCGCTGCGGCTCGCTCCCAACGCATCTATTTCATCAAAAAACAGTACACAAGGGGTATTTTGTCTGGCTAGTTCAAATATTTGGTGCAGATTCTTTTCACTGCTGCCGATCCACATATCGAGAATATCATTCAGACCGACATTGATAAATCGTGCGTTAACCTGACCTGCTGTCGCCTTGGCGATAAAAGTTTTTCCACATCCCGGAGGACCATACAACAAAATGCCGCCGCCCGTCTTTTTGCCATATGCCTTATACAAATCCTGATGTAAAAGAGGCTTGATGATTTTAAGGTCAATCTCCTTTTTTACCTGGTCCATGCCGCCCACATCATTAAAATTAATGGATGGCCTTTGCATAAATCCAACTTCGGTTTCCTCTTCAAATACATCCTCATCCGGATGAATGCCTGTTATTCTCAATTCTCTATCAAGTTCCTCATCCTGATATCCCGGGTTCAGCGCCAGTGCTTTCTGGTATATATCCACGGCAGCATGAATACTTTTCTCCCTCAAAAGTGCCCTCGCATACAGTACCAATACATCGAAATTCCGCGGCTCATCTTCAATAAGATGTTCCAGAATGACATTACATTTGGAATATTCTGCCTTCAAAAAGAAAATCCTGGCAAGCCCGAATTTAGATTTTGTATCGCCTGACAACTTTAATAACTCTGAATATTCCTTTTCTGCCTCTTCAAGCCGGTTCGCGTGTAGCAAAGTTTCAGCAAGATGCTGTTTTAGAGGAATATTGTCCGGTGAAAAACTGAGGGCCGCCTTTAAACTATTAATCGAATTTTCGTCCATTCCTTATCATTAATAACTGATCCTGTTCGCTAATCTGTATCAAACTTTAATAATACGCTTATTATTGGTTAATCAGGCTTTTTAACGGTTTAAAAATTTAGTGATGCTACCGCTGACGTATTCCTGCTGGTCTGTATACCCGTGTTCGGAGTAGCGTTCGGCGTAGTCTGGAGACTACTCCGAACGCGTCATCGGTTTGAAAAAAATAGTGGGCAAGAAGTCTGCCAGAACGTCTTCCAAAGTATAAATTTGAAAAAATCATACAGGCATCAACTTCCCGAAAACAAATAATTTCTCCGTAATTTTATTAATAAGTGATTAATCACTTATATTTGAAAACAATTTTAAATATATGAGACACAGAAATATAGAAAAGGAGCAACTGGTTAAGCAAAAAACGATTGAACAGCTGGTCAACCACGGTTTCGAAAGCTTTACCGTGAATAAACTCGCAAAAGTCTGCGAGATTTCAATTGCTACGATTTACATCTATTATAAAGACAAGGACGACCTGATCATTAAAATTGCCCGGGAGCAAATTGAACTGATGCGGCAGGTTATACTTCGGGGGTTTGATCCGGAAACCAGTTTTGAAGAAGGGCTTCGCGTGCAGTGGAAGAACCGATATGACTATTTTATGGAGAACCCGATACTGGGGTTATTCTTCGATCAACTCCGGTCTTCATCTTATCAGGATCAGGTATACAATGGTTTTCAGGACGATTATCAAAAAATCCTGGATCGTTTTATGCAGAATGCCGTCAGCCGTGGCGAGGTAGAAGCCATGCCTTTGGAAGTGTACTGGTCTGTTGCATTTTCTCCTCTTCAGTCGCTGATCCGCGCACATTATGAAGGGAGCAGGCCAGGCGCTACGCCATTCAAAATGACGGAAATCATTCTCTGGCAAACATTTGACCTTATTCTAAAGGCTTTAAAAAAATAATCACCTCCAAAGCGCCTCTTGCAGTGTCTGGCAAATCTTCTTTATCAGTAAACAAAAGATCAATTCTCTAACCATTAGAACAAATATTTATGAAACTGAATCACTTAGGACTTGGGGTAACCGATGTTATCGGAACTGTTGAAATGTTTGAGAATTATTTCGGCCTGCTACGCGCTCCCGGAACTCCATTTAACTCAAAAATGGCGTTTGTTCTGGACGACAATGGGTCATTGATTACAATTTTCAAAAGCGATGATGTGATCTATCCAAAGATATTTCACATTGGCTTTATGCAGGATACCGTAGAACAGGTCCACGCAATACATGAAAGAATAACCGCCGACGGATACGCGCCAGAAGACATCCGGGAAGAGTTTGGAAGACTCACTTTTTATTTCAACGCTCCCGGAGGGTTTATGGTCGAGGTAAACAGCCTGATTCAGGAAGAACGTCCCGAGCTTAAAAGTAAAGTAAATGCAAACTGACGGCAGCAGGCAATCCTGATCATGTCGGCATTTGCTTTAAAACGGAACCGTTTATTATGCAGTCCTAATCGGAAGATAGGACTGCATTTTTTTATATTCATATAAAAATTTAACGTAACCGGATTGTCACGATCCTTGAAAACGATAACCGTAAAAATGTGTTAGTAATACCCACTTTTGTATAAAATGGCCAGGCACCGGACATAGTACTTTTGTTGTGTAACAAACAACGAAAATAATGTCAAAAACAATAATAATTACCGGTGCTTCACGTGGCTTCGGTAAACTATGGGCAGAGGCCCTTTTACAACGTGGTGATAAAGTAGCGGCTACTGCAAGAGATACCAAAACGCTGGACGACCTGGTAGCGAAATATGGCGACGCCGTATTGCCGATCAAGCTGGACGTGAACGACAGACAGGCCTCTTTTGAGGCCATAGATAAAGTGGTAAAACACTTTGGCCGTATTGATGTGTTGATTAATAACGCAGGTTATGGCTTATTCGGTACGGTTGAAGAAACGACCGAAGAGGAAGCAAGGGCGCAAATGGAAACCAACTTTTTTGGACTACTTTGGTTATCACAGGCCGTTTTACCCGTTATGCGTCAGCAAAAAAGTGGCCATATTATTCAGGTTTCCAGCATTTTAGGATTGGTCACTTTACCGGTTTTAGGGCTGTATAATGCGTCCAAATTTGCGGTTGAGGGCCTTAGTGAAACGCTTGCATCAGAAGTCAAGGACTTCGGGATCAACATTACGCTGATTGAACCTAACGGGTTTACAACCGACTGGTCAGGAGCTTCGGCATTCCAGACTGAACATATGGATGAATATAATGAAGTAAAAGAAGCCTTCAAAAAAAGTGCCGATCCCGATTCTTTCGGCAAGCCGGAGGCCACAGTTGACGCAGTTTTAAAAGTAATCGACTCAGAAAACCCTCCTTTACGTTTGCTTTTGGGTAAAGTTGCTTATCCTTTTATTAAACAGGTTTACGGGCAACGGCTGGAAAGTTTTAAAGAATGGGAGGAGGTTTCAGCAGCCGCACATGGATAATTTAATATAACTTTGTAGGGTTCAGCGACAGTCCTGAACCCTGCAAAAATCAGGCATATGAAACATTATAAAAAACTGAGCGACCTGCATCGCGAAAATGGATTTCCACCACCGGAAAATCCACTGTTCAGCCTGTACCAATGTAACAAAACCTGTTCCATTGGTGACCGTGAATTCACGAGCGACTTTTACATGATCGGTTTTAAAAAATTAAAATCCGGTGTGATCATGTATGGCCGCACAAAATACGATCATGATTGCGGGTCTATGATGTTTGTTAAACCGCGCCAGGTAATCGAAATGAAAAACCTGGAATTTGACGAAGATGGTTTCCTTCTTTTTATCCATGAAGATTTCCTGAACGGTCATGAGCTGTATAATGAAATAAAAAAATACCATTTCTTCGATTACGAAACCAATGAAGCGCTTCATCTGTCACCAAGAGAAGAGCAGATCATCTGGTCGTTTTATCATGCGCTGGAAGCCGAGTACAACAATAATCAGGATGAATTCAGCCGGGAGATTATGTTATCCAATGTGAGCTCCATGCTGAAATACGCTCAGCGTTTTTACAAACGCCAGTTTCTGAACCGCTCCCAGCTATCCGGTAAAACAGTAACAAAGTTCAACGACACCTTGGCCAAATATTTCTCGGGCGATAACCTTCAGACCCTCGGGTTACCGACTGTCAACTACATGGCCGGACAAATGAACGTTTCTCCACGTTATCTGAGTGATCTGTTAAAACAGGAAAGCGGTAAAACAGCACTGGAATTGATCCATATCTATCTCATTTCGGAAGCCAAAAATATGCTGATAGGGCCGGAGCAATCCGTTACCGAGGTTGCTTATACGTTAGGTTTTGAAAATATGTCCTATTTTTCGCGTCTTTTCAAGAAAGAGGTCGGAGTAACACCGAATGGTTTTAAAAAACATCAGCTGAATTAACCGTTCACAAGAAAGTACAAATTTGTCTTGCCTCCCCCCTGTCCTTGTCCCAAACCCCGACGTATAACTTCCTGAATTTCTCGTTACTTTGTGTTATGTTAATCAAAGCACAAACAACCGAAAGCTATGGAAACATTTGAATTGAAGGAAGATCTGAAAGTCATTTGTAATACAGCCAAGTCTTTTCCCGATGGGATAAAGGAAGCGTTTGACACTTTACAGGCGACCCTACCCGATTGCGAAAAAAGAACCTGGTACGGGTTATCCAGTCCTAATGAAAAAGGGGTGATCATTTACAAGGCAGCCGTTACGGAACTTCATGACGGGGAAGCCGAAAAAGCAGGTTATACCCCATTCACGATCGTCAAAGGACAATATATCAGTGAAACCATAATCGACTGGATGAAAAATCCACAGATCATCGGCAGCACATTCATGAAACTTCTTGAAGACCCACGTATCGCCCACGACGGTTACTGCCTGGAATGGTATAAAAACGATAACGAGGTGCTGTGCCTCGTGCGTCTCGAATAAAATATGGCTCTATTTGCTAAAAAAGGATGAATTCCGGTTTGGAATTCATCCTTTTTTATTTTCAGTTTATTCCTGACCTCTCGGATTTGACCTTTGTGACGGCTGCCTCGACTGTTCTCCACCAGATCTCGTGGCCGGTCTGGGCTGATTCACTGCCGGTTGCTGGCTTTGTGGAGGACGGGTATTTTGTCCCGGGTTAACCGACGGGCGCGTAACAGGCGGGCGATCGCGGTTAGGCTGCACCGCTGGCTGGCGCCCCGACTCGGTCGGTCTCGTAACCGGACGGGTAACCTCTGGTCGGGTGACTTCCGGACGGGTGGTTTGTCCGCCGCCCGTGGATGGTCTCGTTCTGTCAGGAACAGTCACACCTCCCGAGCCGGTTGATGGTCGTCCGATATCAGGTCTGGCGTTATCGTTATTTCCGGTCCCCGGCCTTGTAACCGAAGGCCTGCCCGACGAATTGTCGCCAGTGGACGGCCTTGTTCTGTCCGGAACGGTAACGCCTCCCGACCCTGTTGATGGCCTTCCGATATTCGGTCTTCCGTTGTCATTATTACCTGTCCCCGGTCTCGTGACAGGCGGCCTGCCTGTTGAATTATCACCAGTTGATGGCCTGCCTGTCGAAGGCCGTGTCACCGGTCTGAAAACATTATCCCGTGTCGAAACAACGTATTTGCGGTCGCGATATAAATTATTGTTACTGCCAGGTCGGGTGTAATCACCTCCCGGTCGGGTATACCCGCCACCTGGCCTTGGTCTGTTAACGGCAACATTGGGTCTTGGACGATTGTTATAGTCGTTTCCTCCCGGACGGTTATAACCTGGCCGATTTCCATAATATCCACCATTCCATCCCCATGGACGATGTGGAGGACGGTAAGCAGGCGGTCCAAACCAACCTCCTCCGTAGTAAGGGCGGCTGTATGCATAGTGGTACCAGCCAACATTGAAGCCCAGTCCAAAACTCATGGACCAGCCTGTCCAGGGATTATAGTGCATGCCAAAACCCCAGGTAATCGGCCTCGGGCGGTAATATCTGCCTCTCCATGGCCGGTAATGCCAACCGGTTCCCCACACAACGGTCGGGCCATAAATGTAATTCCCCATATAACCTTGCGTATATCCTACGTAGACATACTGCGGTGTCGTTTCATAGATCTGTACATACCTCGCATTGTAGGCGCTGCTGCTTGGAGGAATTCTGTCAACATCGGCGGGGCGCTCATTGGCTACCTGCCATGGGCCATAAGGATCATTGCTCACATACCAAATTCCGTTATCAAGGGCATAAAACCGGTTGTTGGCAGCCCGCATGACGGTGATATTACTATTTTCGGCAATCGACAGATTTGTATTTTCAATGGGGGCAAAACTTGGATTTCCGTCATAGTTCACTTCAACCCGCGCCGTAGAGCGGTCCACTTTTGCGGTTTGGGGAATTTGCGCATCCATTACTGCTTCATAGGCTTCGTCGGTTCCTGCTACGCTCGCCAGCACGCCATCCTTTTCCGACCCCGCCGGAATATCTGCGAAAGCACTGGGTAGCGCATCCTGAGAAACATATTCCCAGGGGCCATTCAGAGAGGAGCTCCGATACCAGCGCCCGGCAATAAGAATGTAATTTTTCTGACTGTCAATATCTTTAAAAATCTCATCCAGCGAGTTGTTGACATACAAAAGTGTAGAACCTTGCACGGATTGATACGTTGGTTTCCCCTCCGTCTGAATAAGCTCAGCAGGCTCCGTTACAACCAAAATGGCCGTCGGTGTGGTAAACTTGCTCGTTGGGTCATTTTCACTAGATGCTTTCTTTTCTTCCTCTTTCATTTTGGCATCCACCTTTTTTATCCGCGAGGGCAGTTTTTTTACATTTACCCAACCGTCTTTAATGCGCGTGGAGCTGTACCAGAAACTTCCTCCGTACAAATAATATTTCTTATCGTCGGGATTTTTAACGATCAGATAAGGTGTATTCACAACCCGCGTCATTTTCAGCTCCTCGTCGGTTTCTTCCAAAGGTTCACCATCCAGCACGATCAGTGTCGTAGGTTTGTCACGATAGATGATCAGTGGCGGATCATTTTTCAAATTCTCTCCGCCCCGTTGCTGATTAATGGAAGCCTGAAGGTTTTCTTTTGAAAACTGTACACGAAGACCGGGAAAACCCTGTTCTACTGATCTTTTAAAATCAGCTGCCGATATCGTTTCCTGATCCGCAAATTTGGACTGCCTGACCGTAACCTGTTTTACCGTCGCATTACTTCCGCGACTATCCAGTTGTGCCTGGACCCACATCGCTCCAAAAACCGGCTCGTCGCCTGATTTCTTCCTGACCGACACTGCTGCACGGAAATCAAGGTTATCCCCGGATAGTTTTTCAGGCTGTGGCTGGTAAATCGTTATGACACCTCCGCCCGAAAACGATAACTCTTTCGGCCAGCTGTCCTGAGCGCACACCTGCTTTCCCAGCAGAACGCTCCATAGTATGACGATAATCTTTAATGATCTTGAAGTGGCTAACATAGTTGAGATGAATTGATAATGCTTGAAATGCTAAACCAAATTAGCAATATTTTATTACTTTCGGGCATATCCGACGCTTTCCATTCTGCCGGCGTTAAACTTCTCGCGATAAGATTTCGGAGTCATACCGGCACTCTTTTTGAACAATTGCCGGAAAGCTTTCAAATCATTGTATCCGGAATTCAACATGACTTCCAACACACTCTGGTCGGTTTGTTCCAATAGTTTTTTGGCTGCTTCAATCCTGGTTTTCTGAAGGTATTCTATGGGGGTAACACCGGTCGCGAGCTTGAACCTACGGACAACGTTCCGACGGCTGGCCGGAATATCCTGTATCATTTCCTCAATCGTGCTTACTTCCTGATATGCATCCTCGATCCGTTTCTGAGCCATGGTAACGAGGTTATCCCCATGGTTTTGCGGAGGCTGAAAAGTGCCGAAATAAGCCTGCTGCTCACGGTCCATATCAATGGCAAACAATTTGGCAATGTGTATCGTTACTTCCCGACCGCAGTACAGTTTGATCAGGTGCAGCATCAGGTGAAAGCTGCTGGTCGCTCCTCCACTGGTATATATCCCGGCCTCGTCCGTCACAATCGCGTCGCCATAGAGGCGAACCGCGGGAAAAGCAGCTGCAAAATTCGCCGTGGCATTAACATGGGTAGTGGCACTTTTTCCATTTAAAAGTCCGGTGGCAGCCAGCAAAAAGGCTCCGGTACAGAAACTTGCAATTTCGGCCCCCTTCTGATATTGCTGCTGCAACCATGGGATCAAGGATCTGTTTTCCTGCACGGCTTCATTGGTATCTGTTGCCGAAAATGCGGGAATCAATATCAGATCTTGCTGTTCTGCCATGCGGACGGGCTGAAGCTGATGGTTACCGAAAGTCATTACACCCGGAGATTCCGTGGCGAGGGTGAATAATTTTATATCAAAAAAACGTGATTCTCCATTCGATTCATAAAACCGGTTTACCGATTCAAAAACATCCAGGATAGCAGCCACGCTTAATAAACGGTGTTTGTTTGTAATTAAAAGAGCTAGTTGTACCATCTTATTTTCGTTAAAATCATGACTAATCTAATTTTTGTCTCAAATACCCCTTGCGAATGACTTTTTAGGCCTGCATTTGAGTTCGCCAATATACTTAATTTTGTCCTGTAACATGATAAATAAGTGCTATGAAACTTGTCACGTACCAGGCTTTCCTCAGAAACGACAGAGGGCCATCAATGATCATCAAAATATATGAGTAGCAGACCTGTGTTTGATGGAGGTGTAAACGTCGCCGTCAAAATTCCGCTCGACCGATATGATAAAACCATCACGTTTTACCGGGATGTTCTTGGTTTCGAACTGACACCCTATTTCCATGAATATACTGGTCAAAGTCATTATTGCCGTTTTGGGACTCTTACGCTATGGTTTGACCGCGTTGATCATTTTAGCCAGACGGATATATGGTTTGAATTAAACACAGACGATATTCATCTGGCGAGAACATATTTATCAGAAAATGGAGTAAATTTCAGACCAGAGCTTGAAAAACTGCCTGACGATATGAAGGGAAACTGGATGTCGGATCCTGCCGGTGTGGTTCTCCTGCTCAAAGAAGATGAGCGTTTGAAAAAAAACTGATAAGATGGATGCCGTTTTTAAAAAACTAAACCTGAAAAACCAGAAAGCCGTAGTTGTGGTCAACGGACCGGATTCATTCCAGGTAAATCTGGACAGCATCCGTGATGAAACCACGGTTATCGATACGCTGGAAGGATTATCTGACATTGAATTTATCCTCCTTTTCGTTACCAGACAAAGCGAAATTGATCATTTAATTCCGACAATAGCCCCGCTTCTCAAAGGCGACGCGCTTCTCTGGATGTGTTATCCAAAAGGCACTTCAAAAAAATACAAATGCGACTTTAACCGTGATACCGGCTGGCAAATCATGGGCAACTATGATCTCGAACCCGTACGCATGGTAGCCATCGATGAAGACTGGAGTGCATTACGTTTTAAAAAAGTGGAATTTATTAAAACCATGACAAGAACATCGGAGCATGCATTATCCGAAAAAGGAAAAATTAAATCCGGACAAGGTAACGGTAAGTAATCATGAGCGAAAACAAGTTTGAAATTTCATTGCAATCAGGTGTCCATAAACAGTTGGGTACTTTGGCGGGACAATGGGAAGGAATAACCAAAACCTGGTTCGAACCCAATGTGCTGGCCGATGAATCGCCCATGAAGGGAACGATACGTCCGATCATGGAGGGCCGCTTTCTTCTTCATGCATACCAGGGAAGCCTGAACGGGAATTATTTTGAAGGCGTTGCTACCTTTGGTTTTGATATTGCAAACAACAAGGTCCAGTGCTCATGGGTCGACAGTTTTCATATGGGGACCGGAATACTTTTGTCCGAAGGAAATATCACCGATCGTGGCTTTTCAGTTTTGGGAAGTTATGGCGGCCCGGATATTCCCGAACCATGGGGCTGGCGAACGGTTTTCGAGTTGATCGATGAAAATAATCTGATCATAACCGCCTACAATATCTCACCCGAAGGCCAGGAAGACAAAGCTACGGAAACAGTGTACCAACGTGTCTCCTAAGTTTAAAGCTGATTCAACTCGTTTTTTATAAATACTTCAAGTTGCTCTTTACTTGGCAATTCAAGAATGTATTTGCTGACAATAAGGCCATATCCGTGTCTGCTACCGCATATTCGACCAGTGCTTTGTTCTGATCGGTTACCAGAAGAATTCCAACCGGAGGATTATCTCCTTCCAGCATAATCTCTTTTTTATAGTAATTGATATAGGTTTTGAGCTGCCCGATATGTTCATGTTTCACCTCATCGGTTTTGAGTTCGACCAGAACGTGACATTTTAAAACCCGGTGGTAAAAAACGAGGTCGATAAAGAAATATTCGTCCCCTATGGTTATACGTTTTTGTTTGGCCTCAAAGCAAAAACCATGACCCAGTTCAATCAAAAATTCTTCGAGGTGATCTACAAGGGCTTGCTCCAGGTCATTTTCGTAAACAGTGTCCCTTGATTTCAATCCCAAAAATTCAAAGGTAAAAGGAGATTTGATGATGTCTGACACTCTGACTTTCTCAGCATTTTCCTGAACATCCAGACTCAATTTCTCCGGATTCAGGCTCATTCCAGAGCGCTCGAAATACAACGTATTAATCTGACGCTTCAATTCGCTGACACTCCAGTTGCCCTTGATGCAGGCGATTTCGTAAAAAGTGCGCTTAATTTGATTTTTGATTGGTAACAACAACGTAAGATGTGAAAAAGACAGCTTTGTTGTCAGCAAATCCGAAGATAACTTATCAGGTTTCCCTGTCTGCTCCGTTGGTGATGCGGCGAGCAAATGTAACATTTCAGCATCAAACTTGTTTATACCGATGGACTTTTCAGAAACCCCAATTTCCGCTCTTTTCAATTGTGCAGACGCTGTCTGCACAATTTGAGGATAAGCAAAATAAAACTGTCTGAAGAGCTTTAAGTTTCTGGACCCGAGCCCTTTTATTTGAAGCGCCGTCCCCAACTCATCCAACAATCGCTCCCCATACCTCGCCCGATCCTCCCCTTTTTGTTCAAATTCTACGATGTAAAAGCCGATGAGCCAGTTTCTGATCGTCAAATGTTTGTTGATCGCTTTGATCGCACTTTGCTGAAGCGTAGCATGCGTATCATGAATGGTGTGTACCAATAAATCGAAATTCATCATCTTTTTATGTTATAGTGTGTATTTGTACACAAGATAACAGCAAATCGCTTTCAAAACAAAATAGGTCAGCTTCTGAAAAACTGACCTATTTACTATCTAACTACCTAACCTGTTAATCCCACTCACTATATATTATTTTTCAATTCGGTCTGCCATTGCTGGGCGAAAGTACGTGCAGCATTGGTGGGAGCCTGACCCATCCGGTAGCAAAATTTCCAGAGGTCGCTTTTTCCTTCATAGGCTCCGTTCACAAATTTTTTCCTGCCGTTAACCAGTTTCGTCTGGGCAGCAAAATCAACTCCCTGAGTTTTCGCCAAGAATTCACCCAACTTGGCTGAAAGCACTTTTTTAGGGTCTTTCCATTTTTCAAATTCCGCAGCATTCGACTTGTTATTTCTCGTCAGCTGATCGAGTTCCTGATCAATTTGTTCCTGCGCCTGAAGCTCTGCATATTGTTTTTTAAATGCCGCGTAGTCTGTTTTCAGAAGCTGTTTCAATCTTTTGTATTCAGCCACATTTCGTTTTCCGTTATCGACCTGCTTTTTAAAATCAGCTCGCTGGTCGGCCGGCAAACTGTTTAACATATTCCCCATTTCCGCAAAACTCTGGTTTGCTGAAATCTGCATATCGATCACCGGAGCGACATCCTGTTCTTTCATCATATCCACATTTTTCTGTCTGTCGTCACGGATCTGCTTGATCCGGCGCTCCGGAAGCTGAACGGTCGTTTGCGTAAATGTTTTCGCGAGCCAATCCTGATAACGCTTTTTAAAATCATCGGAAGCATAATATGCTTTGCAAAGGCCGCCAATCTTTTTGACGGCAGCAGCCTGTTGTTCTCCTGGAAAAGCACGGCAGGCAGTTTTTATATTATTGCTTACATAGGGAACATTAAGCCCGTTGTGTTGCAGCACATTCCACAACCGCTCATGCACATCACGGGAAGTCGTTTCAAATTCTGAGAAATCATCGGCAAACCTAAAATTCAGGAATGCAAGGGCGACACAATAAATAAGCAGGGAAGAAATTAAGTTTTTCATGGCAATGGCTAATAGAAATCAGGATATTTTAATTACAAGGTGTTTTCAAAAATTCGTCCAGGGCATCCTTGGAAGCTCCCGAATAGTACGTCGGGCAGGACTTAAAAAAATTATTGACGGCTGTTTTATAGGCTTCACATTTTGAAGTGCTCGTGGGATTCGCAGTATAAGCCTGGGCAGCTTCCGAAACTTTTTCCGCGTTTCTTTCGCAGGATGTGCCGACAACAGGATCGGATTTGGTGCAGCTGAATATCAAACCAATAGCAGCAAAAAAGGCAACAATTCTAAAATTTTCAAATATCGTTTTCATCTATCCGGGAATATATGGTAGGTGCATTTGCCATCGGCTTTCGGCAATCAGCTGTCGGATCGGTCCGAAAAACAACTTTTTAGCCGATTGCCAACCGCCGAAAGCCGATGGCAAAACAAATGATCCGTTATGTTGAGAAGTGTTATTTTTTAGTAGCGACAATATCAATTTGCGAACCGTCAGAGAAGACCGAAACGGTCAGGAGATTGTCCTTGCTTACATTCCCAACCTTTTCCGATCCGTCGTATAAATCGATACCGTTGTCACCTTTGTCTTTCAGGAGCACGTCCCCAAGATCCTCCGCTCCACTGTCTCCATCTTCGGTCGTGTATTTCATGATACCGTTCACCTCGGTCGCTGTGGATTTTGTAAAAACCATCGTGATCGAACGTCCATTGACAAGCGGTTTGTTCTCTCCGTCGATTTTCAGTTTAGTCGCTTTGTAAGAACCTTGTACGAGCGTACTCAGTTCGGGTGCCGGCTCAGGATCCTTCTTGTCTTTGTCTGTGCACGAAAAGATAAAAGTGGTAAGCGTCAATAATAAAAGTAATTTTTTCATGGCTGTAAAAAGTTATTGTGTTAATTTGTAATTGTTTAAAAATGAGTTCACTAACTTGCCTTTCGACGTTACAAAGGTAGCTACACAAACCGACGGCAATCAATCGTACGAAAGCACGATTTTTGAAAAATCATGCTTTTAGAGGATATTATTTAAAGGTTTTGTTTCAGACCTTTACGCTCGTAATTTACCGGCTGAACAAATTCAAACCGATTCAATGAAATCAGTTTTAAGCAGCATTTTCTTACTTTTTATCGGAATAGATATTCAGGCTCAAACGACTTTGCCCAACGTTGACCAGGCAACCGTTTTGAGGCAGATCCAACAAAGCAAGGGAGATAGCAACCGGGTATTGGCTTACATTAAATACGGGCAGCTTTGGGAAGGTGAAAACCTGGACAGCGCCGGAAAGTACTATATAAAAGCAGGCGCTCTGAGTGACAAGATCAATTATGCGCCGGGAAAAATCCGGTTCAGAACGAACTATACGTATATTTTAAATTTGCAGGGGAAATTTGCACAGGCCCTGAAACTCAACGAGGAATGCCTGGATATTTCAAAAGGTATTAAGGATCAGATTTATATCGGGAAAAGCCTTGCCAACATCGGAACCAGTTATTCATACCTTGGCAAGTTCACCGAATCGATTAAGTATTACCAGCAGGCTGCTGACATTTTTGATAAGGAAGGGAGGAAAGAATATGCTCCCCAGCTGTATTCCAACATTGGTACGGCTTTCGAACATGCCAATCTTTTCAGCAAATCGTATGTGTACAAGCAAAAAGCATTGGCCCTGGCCAGGCCGCTCGGCGACAGTTTGCAGCTTGCCGATCTTTTAACAACACTGGGTTTATGTCTTTATAACTTAAAAAAATACGAACAAAGCATTCCTTATTTTAACGAAGGGCTTACGATCGCCAAGGCGATCAAATCTGACATTTTCATTACCCAGGCATACAGCGGCTTGTGCAGTTCGTACCGGAATTTAAAACAGATGGACAAGGCCCGGGAATTTGGAGAGAAAGGTTTGGCGCTGGCGAGAAAAAGTAGTAATGTATTTCTTGAAATGTCGTGTCTCAGAGCGTTGATGTTTATCGCGGAAGATCAGGACCGGACCGAAGAATCGGCAAAATATACGGCGCAGGCTTTAAAAATTGCGGAAGAAAACGAGATGCAGGATCATCTGGTGGAATTGTATGAGGATTATGCGGCCGATCTGGCAAGAAAAAACAATTACAAAGGCGCTTATGATTATTTGATGAAATACAAGATTCTGAATGATTCTGTGCAGGGAAAGGACGTACAAAATCAGTTACAGGAACTGGACGCAAAATATCAGACCGCGCAAAAAGAAAAACAGATTCTTTCGCTTGAAAAAGACAAGGAAGCAAGAAACACAATGATTTATGGCCTGCTGGCCGGGCTGGTTGTCAGCATTATTATCGCTGCCCTGGTTTACAGAAACATCATGATCCGCAAGCGAATCGCTGAGAATGAGGTGCGGCAGTTACAACAGGAAAAACAATTGGTAGCAACAAACTCAATTTTAAAAGGCCAGGAAGAAGAACGAACCCGGGTGGCGCGCGACCTGCACGACGGTCTGGGAGGATTACTATCCGGCATAAAACTTACGTTAAATTCTGTGAAAGGAAATGTTATTTTGCCCGAATCGAGTGCCATTGCATTCACCCGGGCGCTCAGTCAGCTCGACGGCGCAATTAACGAAATGCGCCGTGTCGCACACAGCATGATGCCCGAAACGCTGGTCAGGTTCGGACTTGTGGATGCGCTCAGTGATTTCTGCGACGGCATAAGTGATTCAGGATCGCTGAAAGTAAAAATCCAAACCTTTGGATTTTCTGAAAGACTGGAATCTTCCGTGGAAATTACGCTTTACCGGATCGTTCAGGAGTTATTGAACAACGTCATCAAATATGCAGACGCCACCGAGGCACAGGTACAGCTTGCACGTATCGGCAACGAAGTGAGTGTTACCGTGGAGGATAACGGGAAAGGATTTGATGTCGATATTATAAAAACGAACAAAGGGGCCGGTTTACAGAATGTACAGGCGCGGGTAGATTATCTGAACGGAAAACTGGATATTCAGTCAAAACCAGCCGAAGGAACTTCCATCCTGATTGAAATTACCGTTTAATATCTTTTCCGCATGCCGGGGCGTTCGTTTTTAAATTTTCAGGGATGAACGCATACTTTTGCCAAAAATATTGAATAATGGCTGTAAGAATATTAATCGTAGACGATCATCTTCTGGTTCTGGAAGGCTTAAAATCACTTTTATCCGATTGTGAGGGCATTACTGTGGCCGGCACAGCCACGAATGCCTTTGACGCAATATCGTTTTTGAAAAACAATGAAGTTGACATCGCTTTCCTCGATATTAACCTGCCGGATATCAATGGAATAGATCTCTGTAAAAAAATAAAGGAGCAGTTCCCCTCCGTGAAATCGCTTGCATTGAGTACGTTCAGTGAAAGGGCTTATGTTTCCAGAATGATCCAGAACGGAGCCTGCGGTTATCTGATCAAAAGTTCTTCCAAAGAAGACATCCTGGAAGCGATCAAACAGGTACAGCAGGGAGGGTATTTTATGAATGTAAATTTCGACCAGCATTCCGCCACTGACATTACGCCCAAGGCAGTTCCCTTTCTGACCCGACGGGAAAAGGAGGTATTGGTGTTAATCGCCGAAGGTATGACAAACCCACAGATTGCAGAAAAACTGTTCATCAGCGTAACCACCGTAAACAGCCATCGGGCTAATCTGCTCATGAAATTTGATGTGGGAAATACTGCCTCGCTGATTAAGGTCTCCGCGACATTGGGATTAATTTAATCATTTTGGTACTCAAATTCTGGTTAACAGATCATCGATGATCGTCAACCCTTCGATCAGGATTTTTTCCTCCGAAACATTTCCCAGCGCCACCCTTATTCCGTTAAATCCAGGATCGCCTGCCACGTTATAACCGGCACTGGTCACTACATCCACACCGTTTTCCGATAATGTTTTGCCAAATTCCCATGGATTAACAAACGCGGGTAAAGGCAGCCAGAAATGAAAACTGGTCGGTTGTGTAATATAACTTAGGCCGCTTAACACGCGTGCCACGATTTTTTGCTTCTCAGCCGCTACCTTCCGTTTTTCCTCAATCATCTGCGCAACAACGCCTGCGTTGATCCAGTTACTCACGAGCCGGTTGTACAAAGTTACCGATCCGCTGACAGTCATCCATAACGCATTCGTAACCTGGGTTCTCCATTTTTCCGGTGTCAGGATGTAAGAAGTTTTTACACCGGGTGCGAGTATTTTTGCAAAACTGTATATGAAAAAGCCACGTTCCGGGGCAAGATGCGCAAAACTTGGCAGGATATCAGGTTGAAGAAAACCGTAGGCGTCATCGTCAATTAAAATCAGGTCGAAGCGACGGGCTACGTCAACAATGGCTTCTCTTCTTTGCAGCGGCATGACATAACATAGCGGGTTATGGATGGTTGGCATGAGGTAGGCCGCTTTGATACTCGGGTCAGCACACAATTCAGCCATTGCTTCTGGTATAATTCCGTGTTCATCAATCGCACAGGGAATCAGCGTGATGTTAAACATGGAGGCCAGCCCAATAAATCCGTTGTACGTTACGGGATCTACCAAGACTTTTCCACCCGACAAACCTGTTGCCAAAATGATAACGGTCAACGCATGATGCCCACCACATCCGATCAAAACAGCTTCGCTTTCGACCTTGTATCCAGGTGTTGAAAGCCATTCAGCTCCCGTTTGTCTATCATCAGGATAACCACCGGGTACCGCCATTTTCATGTAAGATTCATCCGGCTCCAAAGCCGATAAAGCGTCAATCAGTAACGGATGCTGGGAAGGCAGAACCGGGTAGTTGAAACGAAAATCAATCATGACCAATATTTAACGAAATATACCAATCCTTAAAATTGCATAATTCCATTAACTTAAACCAGCCATAACGTCGAAGCATTTTTATGATCTGCCGAAAAATATCCGCGAAAGTAGTGAGGTAAAAAGAAGCCTTATTTCCCTTCCTTACCAAATGGAAATAGCGCTGATGGCGTGTGAGACTGTTTCATAATGCGGCCGAGCTCTTTTGCTTTGTCAGGAAACTGCGCGGCTACATTGATTCGTTCACCGGAATCTTTTGATAAATCATAAAGCTCCACCGGTGCGTCAGGATTTTCTGTCACTTTTAGCCGCACTGCTTTCCAGTTTCCTTGACGAACCGCCTGTCTCCCGCCTTGTTCATGGAATTCCCAATACAGGTGATCATGTTTTTTCTGGATACCTTTTCCGGTAATGGATGCAGCAAAGGAAATCCCGTCAATATGCTGAGGAGCTTTGGCGCCTGCCAGTTCGGCAAATGTGGGTAGTATATCCCAGAAGGCACCTATAAAATCATTTTTTGTTCCGGGCTTGATCACGCCGGGCCAGCGCGCCGCAAACGGTTCACGTATTCCGCCTTCGTACAAATCACGCTTTACGCCTTTCAGACCAGCTCCGCTGTGAAAAAATTTGGGATCTGCGCCGCCTTCAATATGCGGTCCGTTGTCACTGGTAAAGATCACCAGGGTGTTTTTATCGAGACCTTTTTCTTTTAATTTATCCAGAATCTGACCTACATAAAGGTCCAGCCTTGCTACCATGGCAGCAAATGCGGCGTGGGGATATTGTTGCGAAGCATACCCTCCGTTGGTCGCTTTCGGCCCATAATCTGCTCCTTTGAAAGGCTGCTCATCAAACTTTCCCTTGTAATATTGGAAGATACTGTCTTCCGGTACGATAAGCTCCGCATGAGGCAGAATGTATGGTAAAAATAAAAAGAACGGTTGCTTACCATCTTTCGAATCGACGAAATCCAATGCCTGTTTCTGGATAAGATCGGGGGCATATTGTTTGTTGTGAATCAGGTTTTGATTTTCTTCCAGCACAACTTTTTTCTGGTTATCCCACAAATGATCGGGGTAATAACGGTGCGCCAGACTCTGGCAGTTGTAGCCATAAAACTGATCGAAACCCTGCTTGTTGGGATCTCCGTAAGAACCTACCGGGCCCAAACCCCATTTGCCAAAAGCACCTGTAACATATCCGGCCTTTTTCAAAACTTCCGCAACCGTAACCACCGAATCGGCGATCGGTTCCTGACCTTCCGGATCTACGCCCTTGTTCCCGCGGATGTAGGTATGCCCGGTATGTTTCCCACTCATCAGCGACGACCGAGACGGCGCACACACTGATGTGCCGGCGTAAAACTGGGGAAATTTAACACCCTCGGCAGCAAGGCGATCGATATTGGGCGTTTTGATTAATTTTTGTCCGTTAAATCCAACATCGCCATAACCCAGGTCGTCGGCCAGAATAAAAATAATATTGGGACGTTTGGCATTCTTATTCTGGGCAAAAAGATCGTTTAGCGAAATAACGGTCAGGATAAAGGCAAGGAGTAGGTATTTCTTCATTTCAGGACGAATTCTTGGTGATCGGGAATCATCTTTCAGGATTTCAACCCGAAAAATATTATCCGTATGTAGTATATTTGCGCTTCGCTTTGATCAAAAAATTTATTCTTTTCAGACTATTGTCATCGCGGTAGTCGTTAAGATATATAAAGGAAGCAATTTCCGAAGTCAGATAATATCAGGCAAAAAAATTAACCACTCCTGATACCCCGCGACAGCCCAGCCGGGCTAGCTTGAATTGACAACCACCGAAAATCCGGCAAGTCCGGTTTGCGCTGTCTCTCGGGTATCAGGAGTGGAAATATTTATCTCATCGAAAGATTTTCAAAACGTTGAATGTTATAAGTATCGTAAAATTTCAATATACTCTACTTAATTGATAGGCAAAGTAATGATATTGTTTTGATACTAACAAGGAGATTCAGAAAATAATTATTTTGTCTATCAAACTATACCAGGCACAAAGGATACAACAATCTCTTTTTCTGCTCCTTGTGGTTTGATACCATGCTAAAATTTCGGATCAATAAATTCCCATTCTTTTACAGTGGCATTCAAATGTTCCTTTCTCACGATATCATCCAGCCTGGAAATAATTTCGGGATGTTTTGACGCGATATCCAGCGTTTCTTTTTCATCAGCGATCATATCATACAATTCCCAGGAGGCATTTTTGTTATTCTTCACATCACTTTTGACCGCTTTAAACTTTTCGAAACGGATCGCAATCTGGCCTGACTTTTCACCATATTCAAAGTACAGGTATTCTCTTGCTTTGGGTTTTCCTTTTCCGGTGAAAACAGGCAGCAGCGAAATTCCGTCCGAAACCGGTGCGGGCAAGCCTGCGATATCCGAGAAGGTAGCAAACATATCAAACTGCGCAGACACAAAGTCTGTTGTTGTACCGGCTTTAATTTTCCCTGGCCATCGGGCAATGAAGGGCTCGCGGATCCCGCCTTCATAAATATCCATTTTCAGCCCGCGCAACCCGGCTACACTGTTGAAAAAACCAGCATCCACCCCTCCATTAAACGTTGCGCCGTTATCACTTGAAAACATGATGATGGTATTTTCATCCAGTCCGAGCGCCTTAATCTGCTGCATGATCTTGCCTACCTGCTTGTCCAGATATGTAATCATGGCTGCATAAGTGGAAAGCGGATATTTTACCGATGCATAATTCTTTGTCCCATAGTAGGGTTTTTCGTCAAACTTGCCAATGTATTCCTTCACCGCCTCATCCGGCACTTGCAGCGAAACATGCGGGATCGTCATCGGGAGATATAGAAAAAATGACTCTTTCTGATGATCAGCAATGAATTTTTGCGCTTTGTCGGCAATTTTAGCAATTGCATAATCTTTGCCTTTGAAGTAATTAAACGCACTGTCCGGGGCATCCGGGGATAATTTTCTATGCACATCGATCACCGGGTTATTCAGTTGATCCCGCTTGCCGTTTTCCCATAAATGCGTCGGATAATAGTTGTGGGCCTGTTTCTGGTCCAGGTAGCCGTAGAAATAATCAAATCCCTGTTTGTTTGGATCTCCTGTCGTGTTATTCATGCCAAGGCCCCACTTCCCAAAAGCACCGGTTACATAACCTGCGTTTTTCAGGATTTTGGCAATGGTGACGGTCCCTTCCGGCAAGGGCATTTGTCCACCTTCCTTATCGTCCGAAAAACCACCCATTTCATAATTCCCCCGAATAAAGGAATGGCCACCATGACGGCCCGTCAATAACATACAGCGGGCGGGTGCGCAAACGGGTGTACTCGTATAATGTTTGGTGAAACGTATCCCCTCTCCGGCCAGCTTATCCAGATTGGGCGTTTTGATTTTCTTTTGTCCGTAACATCCCAATTCACCGTACCCCATATCATCGGCATAGATGTAAATGATATTGGGTTTTCGGAACTGCTTTTGAGCAAAAACTGCGTTTGAGGTCGGCAGCTGTAAGGATAAACAAAAAACGAAAGAGGTTATTTTAAGATATTTCATGGGTTCAGGTTTTTGGTGTTAAAAAAGAGAAGTCAAGACTGGGTGTCCCCGTTTTAAAAAAGAGAAGTCAAGTTTTGAAAACTTGACTTCTCTATCAATTATTCACGCTATCAATCACTCATACTTCATATCAGCCGGTTTTGTTACTTATCCAGCTTGCCGACCGGCCTTACATTTTTCCCGGTACGTTTCTGTAAATCGTCCCCCAAATCTTCTCTCGCCGCCTCAGCTATCTTTTCAAGTTCGGCTACAATTTCAGGATTTTGCTCATACACGTTGTAACGCTCACCCGGATCACGGCCCAGGTTATAAAGTGCTCCCGGAAAATCATGATTTTCCGGTGCCGGACCCGGCTGACCATTTTTACCCGGCAGCGATCCTTCATATGTACGTCCCGGATGCGCAAAAACCAGCTTCCAGTCGTGTTTCCTCACCGCTTCAAGGCTGTTTTTCCGGTAATAATAAAGGAAGTTTTCACGCGGCGTTTGTGTATCGTCGCCTTTCAGCAATGCGGCAAACTCAATACCGTCAATTTTTTCCTTCGGAGATTTCGCTCCGGTCAATTTCACCAACGTCGGAAGAATATCAATATTGGACAATAACTTGTTCGAAACCCGGCCTGCCGGTACAACACCCGGCCAGCGAATAATTGCCGGAACGCGCTGCCCGCCTTCAAATGAAGTTCCTTTTCCTTCTCTGAAACCACCCGAAGAACCCGCATGATCGCCATAGTTCAGCCATGGACCGTTATCACTTGTAAAAATGACGATGGTGTTATCATCCAGCCCCTGCGCTTTCAGTTCTTTCATGATCTGCCCAACCGACCAGTCAAGTTCGGTCAACACATCACCAAAAATTCCACGGTCACTCTTTCCTTTAAACTTGTCTGTGGCAGCCAAGGGTACGTGCGGCATCGGGTGCGGAACATACAGAAAAAATGGTTTCTTCTTGTTTTTTCTGATAAAAGAAACGGCATGTTCGGTCACTGTCGGCGTGATCAGACTTGCATCGTCAAGGTTTTTGATTTCCTTCACCTGCTTGCTGCCTTCAATCCAGAAAAGTGGCGGATATTTCGCCTGAGCCTGCCACGGATGCAGCGGCCACATATCGTGTGAATACGGTACGCCGTAATATTCATCAAAACCCTGCTGCAACGGCAAAAATATAGAATCACTGCCGAGGTGCCATTTGCCAAAAATACCGGTTGTATATCCATTGGCCTTTAACAGATCAGCGATGGTTTCTTCTTTCGGATGAAGTCCAATGCCTTGTTTTGGTCCAAATGCACCGGAAACCCCAACGCGGTTTGGATAACAACCTGTCAGCAAAGCAGCACGTGACGCACTACACACCGCCTGAGCCGCCATGAAGTTCGTGAAACGTGTTCCTTCGGCAGCCATTTTATCAATATTCGGTGTTTTATAACCTAATGCTCCATTGACGGACAGGTCGCCGTACCCCATGTCATCGATAAAAAATAAAACAATATTGGGTGTTTTGGAAGCTGGTTTTGGCGCCATGGCTACCATAAACAACGTAAGGCATAATCCAAAACCCGACAAAAAAACGAGTTTCAACTTTTTAATTTTCAACATACTACCAACCAGGATTTTGTGTTAACGATGGATTTAGATCTCTTTCCTTTTGCGGAACCGGCCAAAGGTAATGACGATTTACATCAAATACCTTGTTCACGGCAACGACCTGAACGGTCACCAAAGCGCCGCTTGCATCTTTGTATGTGATCCCGTAAACAGGTCCCGGAATCACTTTTTCAGCCGTTTTCCAACGACGGATATCAAACAAATGCTGACCTTCGAAAGCCAGTTCAACAGTTCTTTCGCGGCGAACAATTTCTCTCAGTTCTGACTGCGAAGTAATCGTTATAGAAGGTTGTTTCACGTCTGTTCTGCCATTTCTTACGGTATTGATCGCAGCCAGCACACTCGCATCAGCCTGTCCCAATTCGATTTTTGCTTCGGCATAAGTCAGCAAAATCTCTGCGTAACGAAGCAAAATGATATTGATTCCGCTATTGTTTGGATTGGCAAAATCGTCGGCAAGAATATATTTTTTGATGTTGAATCCGGTTGTTGAAGCGATATAAGTGCTGCCGATTGCATCCGCGGTTCCGCTATTGGGCTGCGGTTTGAAAACATTTCCCCCCGGCAGAATATCCCCTTCCAAAAACACAGAATATTTCAGACGACTATCCCTGTTGGCATACGGCGTTGCGGGATTGTAGCCGCTGCCCGCGTCCGTAATTTTCTTTCCGTCCAACGTTTCATACGTATCCACCAATGCTTTGGTCGGGACGTAACTGCTGTTGCTGTTTTTCTGGCTGTAAGGTCCCAGAAGCTGGAAAATGTCAATTTTATATGTATCCTTAATGAACTGTCTGTCCAGCAAAACCTCCTTGCTGTTCTCAGCCGCGTAGCTGAACAGTTTCTCATAAGACTCATACACGCCATAGATACCAAGCTTCATAACCTTGTCCGCTGCGTCAGCCGCTTTCTGGTAACGCCCCGCATAAAGGTTTGCCCTTGCCAGCAAACCCAAAGCAGCGCCCTGCGTAATGCGACCTTTGTCCGTTGCCGGGTAAGTGGTCGGAAGCAACGCAGACGCTTCGGTAAGCTCCTTATCGATAAAATCCCAGATTTCGGCAACCGGCGTCCTTTTTAATACCCTGCCTTCATCAATGGTGATCGATGAAGTTACCAGGGGTACATCGCCGTAAAAACCGGCCAGTTTGATGTACTGGTAAGCACGTAACGTTTTCGCTTCACCTTTCAGCTGGTTAATCAGCGACGTATTGGTGGTAGTCACCTTATCCACATTTTCCAGAAAATAACTGGTGGCGCGAATACCCCGGTAAGCTCTTTTCCATTCACCATAAATCTTCGAACTCGTGCCGTCATAAGCACCAAGTTCAATATAGGCCTGCACATCGAAATTCTGATTCGTGTGTGCAATGTCCGTCAGGGCATCCCAGGTTACTATATTGGTACTGTCGAGGTCCGTATACAGGCCGTTCACGGCAAGTTTGGCATCCGTTTCCGTGCGCCAGAACACGTCAACCGACAAACGGTCATTCGGAACCGTTTCCAACAGATCACTGTCGCAGGAAACCAGGGCGCCTGCTGAAAGGGCTGCCAGGGACAAAATCAGACTTTTTAATTTATATTTTCTCATGTTCATTCAAGCTAATGGTAATGGATTCGATCAGAATTGGAGGTTCAAACCAGCTGTGTACAAAGCCGTTTGCGGATAATAAACCGCACGCCCTGACGGTGCTTCGGGATCCAGATTCCACTCGTTCAGTTTCGAGATCGTGAAAAGGTTTGTCGCCGATATGTACACGCGCACCCTGTTCAAATGGATTTTCTGGCTTAATGAAGTCGGCACATTATAAGCCAGCTGAACATTTTTAAGACGCAGGTAAGAACCGTTCAACACCAACCGGTCGGAAGTCGCTACGTTACGCAAATCGTATTTCACCGGACGTGGGAAACGGGCATCCGTGTGCTCCGGCGTCCAGTAATTATTGGTATAAATCTCATGTGTAAAACCTTCCTGGTTACCCATTTCGGCCAATGCACCGGCAAGTCTTGAATCTACTTTTGCCGCCCCCTGAAAAAGGATTGTCAGGTCGAAATTCTTGTAAGAGAAATCTGCATTCACCCCGAACGTGTATTTTGGGAAAGAATTTCCGATGTTGGTCATATCGTTGGCATCAATTTTACCATCGCGGTTCAGGTCAACATACTTAACGTCACCGGGTTTCGTATTGGCTGCATACGTAGCCCCATACTCTGTAATTTCCTGTTGCGTCTGAAACAACCCATCCGTTTTGTACCCCCAAAGCGTGTTGATCGGCAGGCCTTTTTTGATGATATAACGCGGATCAATGTCAGAACCGGTGATGTAGGGTCCCGTGCCTTTCAGGTCCGTTACCAAATTCTGGTTAATGCTCAAATTACCACCGACACCATAACGAAAGCCCGAAGCTGTTGGTGTTCCCCGGTAATTCAAGCTGAATTCCCAACCTTTGTTTTGCACCGAACCTGCATTTTGCGGAGGCGCCGTAAGACCGATTGTCGCAGGAATATCCAGGTTTAAGAGGATGTTATCCGTTTGCTTGTTGTAGTAATCAACAGTCAGATTTAACTTCTTGTGAAAAAATGCTGCGTCCAGACCTAAATCCAGCTGTGTAGTCGACTCCCATCCAAGGTTTGTATTGGCAAGCGTATTCTGACGGTATCCCTGCACAGCCGTTCCACCAAAGCTGTATCCGTTTGCAGTCAAAGCCGCGTAATAACTGTACAAATCAACCGACTGATTTCCCGTCTTACCCCATGATCCACGGAATTTCAGGTCGTTAACCGTTGTTTCAAGTCCCTCCCAGAATTTTTCTTTTGAGATTCTCCATCCGGCAGAAAATGAAGGGAAAAAGCTGTATTGTTTCGAGCCGGTAAATTTGGACGAACCGTCATAACGACCGTTTACTTCAACCAGGTATTTTCCGTTGTAGTCATAGTTTAGCCTTCCGAAAAACGATCTTAGGCCATAAACGGCATCACGTCCTGAATTACTTTTCGTTCCGTCATTAGCTCCCTGACCGATTGACCCAATATCATTGTTGTAAAAACGCTCGCGGTAAGCCGTTAAAAAAGTCTGGGTATTGCCAATTTGTGAATAACCGACCAGCGCTTTCAGATTGTGGCTTCCAAACGTTTTTTCATACGTCAGCAAATTATTCAGGGTATACTCACGGAGTGTATTCCGGATTTCGTACAAACTGTTGTTGGCGATCGTCTTGGTAATGTTGGTATTCTTATCGGTATTGATATAGGAATTCGTGTAATTTTTTTGCTGGGTGAAAAGACCTCTGCCCGCGATCTGAGTAGAGAAAGTCAACCCTTCGGCAATTTCAAATTCACCTTTTACATAACCCGCCAGATAATCCGTCCGTTGTTTCGATTGTCCACCGATTTCGATAAACATCAGCGGATTATTTCCCTGGGTGCTCAAACCGTAAGTGCCGTCCGGATATTTAGGAACTGCCCACAAGGATCCATGGAAGAAGTTATTTAGGGGTGAAACAACCGTCCCGACCGAAGCATCCGTGTTAGTAGTCGGGTTTTCGGTCACATTGTAGCGATAGTTGATATCAGCACTGACGCGGATTCTCTTCGAAACTTCATAGTCAGAGTTCAATCTGAATTCCCCGATTTTGTTACCAAAGTTTTTAATAACCCCATCCTGATCCTGATAACGAATACTCAAACGCGTACGCAACACATCATTTCCGCCAGCGATCGACAAGCTGTGATTTTGCTGAGGTGCAGCACGCAGCAAAGTTTCAAACCAGGTATTGGGCAAGGGATATTTTTCGCGGTCCGTCGCATTTACATATGCCTGAATCGATTCTTCTGTAAAACGGGCCGGAACAGCCGATCCCGCATTGGTATAAGCAGCCACCTGCTCACGCATGTAAGCTTCCAATCCCATCATTTTCGGAACATTATTCGATTTTTGAATCGCGTAATAACCGTGGTAATCAACCTGAATTTTACTTCCCTTAGCTCTTTTCGTCGTGATCAAAACAACACCGTTCGTTGCTCTGGAACCGTAAATGGCTGTTGAAGCAGCGTCTTTCAAAATGGAAACAGATTCAATATCATCCGGGTTAATGTCGCTCAGCTGCTGTTCGATTCCATCCACAATAACCAGTGCGTCATTTTTACCAAGGTCATAACCGCTGGTGCTGCTGCCGTTGATGTTAAAAGTCGTGATCCCGCGTACACGGATCGTGGCATTGGATTTTCCCGGAGCACCTCCCAAATCATTTACTGCCACACCGGGCATAAGTCCCTGAAAAGACTGCTGAATATTGGAAACCGGTCGGCGGGCTACGTCTTCACCCGTAATGGTCGAAACGGCATTGGTAAGACTGTTCCGCTTCTGCGTTCCATAACCAACTACGACCACCTCATCCAGCAAACTCTGGTCCGGTTTCAGCTGAACCGTAATATTGTCACGGCTTCCGATCGCAACTTCCTGCGCCTTATATCCTACAAACGAAAAAACAAGTGTGCCTTTTTCCGGGGCTCTGACCTGGAAATCACCGTTAACATCGGTTGAAGTTCCTACACGGCTGCTTTTCACCAGAACGTTCACACCTGGCAGCGACTCTCCTTTTTCATCCGTTACCTTTCCCTTTATAAGAATATCCTCTGCGGCCGGTTGTGCGGGCTCAATGACGCTGGCTTGTTTCACCGGCGCCGGTTTGGGAGCTTCCACCTTGATCAGCACATAACTACCTTCCACCTCATAATCCAGATGGTTTGGCTTCAGAATGCTGGTTAAAATTGACTTGACAGTCTGGTCCTTCGCATTGATAGAAACTTTTCCGGTCTTTTTCAGCACTTCGGCGGCATACATAAATTTGACTTTCGTTTGCGCAGACAGCTGATCCAGCGTCGCCGGTAGCGACTTGTTCCGCACCGAGAAAGTGGTTTTTTGTTCCAGGAGCTTCTGTGCCTGTGCCACGTCCGAAAACGCAACCGCGCTCCCGATGCTGGTTATCAACAGAAAAACTGCCGACAACTTTATTGCAAAGAGACTGGATCGTTTGGTAAACGATATTGATTTCATACGTTTTAAATTAAGTTTTAGTTACCTGTTGTTTTTGGTGTTCCGACATCAGCCTATCATGCCGAGCACAGTTATGGAGGATTGAGTTTTTTCATTTGCGGGTTAAATAGAAGTGCAGCCTGCACCGGTAATGTGGTAGATATCATTAACCTTTTTGATTTTTGCATCCATCAAACGGGTTAGCGCTTTGAGTGTAAGGTCAACCGGCTCGTTTCCGATCTGAGCATATACGTTGCAATTTTCCATGGCGGCATTCAGGCGGATGGTGATATCAAACTTCCGTTCCAAAACTCTGGCCACTTCCTTCATGGAGTTATTCCTGAAATTCAGCACACCGTTCTGCCAGGCAATCTCGTCCGCACTATCACATATGCCTTTTTCCAAAACACCCGTCGCAACCGTGTAGCTGGCCTTTTGTTGTGGCGTGAGCAAAACAGACCGGCCGGCGCCTTTTTCATTTGAATCCACAGCCACCTTACCCTCGACCACGGAAACTTCCATGAGGGCGTCCTGCCTGTAAGAGCGTATATTGAAACTTGTGCCCAGCACCTGTACATGAAGCTTTTCGGTCCGCACGATGAAAGGCTGTTTGGGACGTTTCGTTACCTGAAAATACCCTTCCCCTTCCAGCTGTACTTCCCGAATATCTCCCCTGAAAAGATTCGGATATTTCAGCTTGCTTCCGGCATTAAGTGTTACCAGAGTGCCATCGGCCAGCGTGATTTTGGATAATTTTCCGGCCGGAACCTGCAATTCGGTGTATTCAACCGGAGAGACGATATTCAGAATGCTGTTCCATTTTGAATAAAACAACCAGCCTATCCCGAGTGCCAGCACCACGGAAGCGGCCATCAGCAAGGTTCTGAACTGGATGTGACGGATCACTTTTTCTTCTCTGTCGTGCCGGATTTGGGAAGTGATCCTTTGAAAGATTTCATTTTCCAGCCTTGTTTCCTGTGACTCGGAAAGTTGAGGTACAGGTTCATTTTCAAACGCATCATCGTACGCTTTCAGAAATTCATTTTCCTCCTGCGTCGAACGGTTGTTCAAAAACTTTTTAATCAATGTCGTAAGTGACCGCTTGTTCATTTAACTATTAGTCTATATACTAACTAGTCAATCAAAAAGTGAAATCTCCTACGCGGGAAGTGAAAAAAGTTTTATTTTTTTTATATTGTTTCAAATGGTATTGAAAATCAATGAAATACACAGAAAATGTATTAGACATTTAGCAATAAGTTATTACGGTGCGTTGCAACGGGCTCTTTGTTACGGGTAATTGAGGTATGAATATTTGCAGGATAGTCAGATCGTGTTAGTCAGATGCAGCGCACCGTAATCATTGTAGCAATAAAATTCCCGGAATCAGATCGATCTAAATAAAAAAGCAAGAAGGAGGAAAAGCATGAATAACGCTTCCTTGATCGAATCAACAGCCTTGATCAGTTGGTTCTGGACTGTTTTCTGCGTGATGTTCAGTTTCTCGGCGATGTCGTGCGTGGAAAGTCCTTCCTCGTAACGCAGTTCAAAAACCTCACGTCTTTTCAGAGGCATTTTGTTTAAAATGACACCAAACCTTTCCTGCAATTCGGAGTATAATACATGCTGATCAGCACCCCCAAGTGACGTTTCAAAAGAAGCAAGATATTTGAAATACGTATCATTAACCTTTTCCCGCGCAATCAGGTTGTAGACCTGGTAACGCGCCGCAGTCTGTAAATAGGCTTTCAGATTATCGATGGCCAGGGTTTCACGCTGATCCCAGAGTTTGACAAAAATATCCTGAACGACATCCTTCGCCTGGTCTTCATCTCCAAGCCGTTTGTAGGCCGTGTCGTGAAGTAACTTCCAATACGTTTTGTAGATTTCAGCAAAAGCACATTCGTCGCTTTGTGATAAAGCGAAAAGTAGATGCTGCTCATGTTGATTCTGATCTGCCAACTTATTAAAAGGATTAGGCGGCAAATTTAATAATCTATTAATTATATAGGCTAAATAAATTAATAAAATTTATTTCAGCTGAAACACTTTAAAATTATCGATACGGTGTCTTGATTTTGTCGAACGGAAACCAAAATACCCCTCTGATAACGGATTCTTATCCTTATAAAAGAAATATTGCCTGCCATCTACCCAAAAGCCGGTAGCGCCATTTTCAACGACAATTCTGATTTTATAGGTATGGTTTGCCATAAGCAAATGTTCCTTATCGAGGTATTCCTGAATCAGAACACGCTCGCCATTTCCAGGATATTTCCTGAATCGGGTCGTGGTATTCGTATTGCCGCCCATTCCAATGTAGTACAAAGACAGGGAATCGTATTCTTCCAGCACACCTTTTCTGGTAAACAGATTTTTGTTTTTGGGATCGCTCGCCATCCAGAACTGGTTCAGGTCGGATAACCGGTCATTTTTTCCTCCGTCTACAACCACGGTCCAGTCGTATTCTATTTCAATATTTCCTTCGAGCTTCCTATTGAACCAAACCGTCACCCCACCCTGCGTATCCAGAACGAGTTTTCCATTCTGAACGGTTACGGACGAATTCGACAAAGGCGCAATTTCCGCTTTCCAGATTTCCGGATCCAATGCTTTTTCAAAAAAATCCGAATAAATCAACGTCTTATGCTGTGCCTTTACCCCGGCCGACAGCAAAACCATCAGGCCAATGGCCAGACCATTCCACTTTCCATTTAATAACCTTTTCATGCGTACTTTCTATTACTTTCCAACTCCGTTGACCTATCTTCCGTAAACCAGCTGAAGATATTGTTTCTGCAAAGATGAAAAATAAGCGAGTGACGCCACAATTAACAATATTAAAGAGGCAATAATCGTCGGATGGGGGTAATAGTAAAAGGTGGTGATGATCACCAGACAGCCCCTGACAAATTCAAGATAAAAAACCCAGCGGCGCTGTTCGAGAATGGCGCCACAGTTGATCAGCGTTATTAAGATGAATAGTGCCACCATGGTCTGGAGGAAGTTATCGGTCTGGTGTTCAAACAATAACAGAAAAAACAGTACGGTCACCATGACGATGAACTGACCCAGCACATAATGTCTGAATTTCTGAGAGCTCGTCCTTACCCTGTTTTTAGATAAAAATTTCTTTTCGACCAGGCCGCGTAATGCCGGATCAAAATCAGCAGGACTGCCAAAGATCATTTTTATTTTATTGACAAAACCCGTCTGATTTTTTACCGCATAACGAAGTTCAACCAGATAATGGAAATGCTGCCAAAGAAAACTGTAACTATCCAGCTGCTTGGTTAGGCCATAAACTGCCTCCTCTTTTTCTTCGGCGAAAGTCCCGAACAATTTGTCCCAAATGATAAACATATCGCCAAAATTCTTGTCCAGATATTGCTCATTACTCGCATGATGTACCCGATGATGCGAAGGCGTCACCAATATATATTCCAGAATCCCAAGTTTGCCAATCAGCTGCGTATGGGTAAAAAACGGATATAAACCGTGGATAATAAGCATGGTGGTGATCATCGGAGCGGGAAAACCGATCACCGGTAAAATGGCCCAGAAAGCCGTTCTGACCACCGACTGGAAAATCGTGATCCGCGTTCCGGCTGTGTAATTAAACTCTTCACTTTGATGATGCACCACATGAAACCCCCAGAACAAATTAACCTTATGCCCGAAGCGGTGATACCAATACCATAACAGGTCCGTTGCCAGCATCAGCGCAATCCAGAGCAAAATGCTGGGTTTTATATCAAAAATGGCAAAATGCTGATGGAGATAATCGTAAAAAAAATAAAATCCGCCGGCTGTAAACAAATCGATTAACCGCTCGGCCACACCCACATTCATATTGGCAAGTGAACTATTGAAATTAAAAACATTCTTCCCTAATCTTTTGGACATCACATATTCCAGTCCTATAAAAAAAAGGAAAACCGGAACGGCCAGTGCCATGTAATTGAGCGTCATAGGTTTAAATTTATGTGGAAGTGTTAATATTAGTTTATTAATATACTTATACGATAGATTTTATATGCAAATGTAAAAAGCAAAAAATGATATTCAATTTCTTTCTGATAAATCATTTTGGGTACATTCTCAGATTGTTACAAAAAATATCTTTTTTTGTTATTTAGAAAAGCCTCGTTACATTCGATATTATCTACTAATTATAAGCCGTGCTCCGGCCGATTGAAGGTTAATTTTAACTAAATGGAAAAAGATTCGACGTATTTTGGTGTGAAGGAAATTGCCCGCAGAGCCAACGTATCCATTGCGACGGTGGACAGGGTGATTCACAACCGCACCGGCGTTTCGGAAAAAACTCGAAAAAAAATCAATGAGATCATCAAGGAACTGGATTATCAGCCCAATATCCTCGCAAGCCGTCTCGCCTCAAAAAATATCATCATCCTGGCCATATTGATTCCGAGAGTTTCCGAGGAAACGGATTTCTGGGAGGCACCTTTACGTGGTATTCAGCGTGCAGAGGCAGAAATAAAGCAGTACGGTATCCAGACGATCAACTATTTCTTCGATCTGAACGATAAAGATTCCTTCATAAAACAGTCAAATCTGATCCTGGAAAAGGGCGTGAACGGCGTTTTGTTATCCCCGTCTTTTATCGAACAATCCATCCTTTTCACTCAGGAATGCCAAAAACGCAAGATCCCTTACGTTTTTATAGATTCCAATATTCCTGAGCAGCACAGCCTTTCCTATATCGGCCCTCACCTTTTCAAGAGTGGTTATGTGGGAGCAAAACTGCTGACCTACCGCGTTAAAAGCAATAACAAAGTACTGGTTGTCAATATTTCGAAGGAAATTGAAAACTATAATTATCTGCAAATCGAAGAAGGTTTCCGCACTTACTTCAAAGACAATCATATGGATAATGAAATTGTCCGGATTGACATGAAGGAAACGGACTATCTCTCGGTCGCCAGGCATATGACTTACGTTTTTCATATGCATAAAGATATTGAAGCCATTTTCGTGACCAATTCAAGGGTTTTCACGGTTGCGTCCTTTCTTCAGAACAGCCACCGAAAAAACATCTCATTAATAGGTTATGATTTTATAAAAGAAAACGTCCAGCATTTAAATACAGGCGTTATCGACTTCCTGATCTGCCATAAACCGGAAGAGCAGGCATACCGGGCGGTGATGGCTTTGTATCAAACCCTGGTCATAGGCAGTTCCGTCGAGAAAATCCAGTACATGCCAATAGACATCATCACCAAGGAAAACTACGAATTTTATCAGAATTAGGCTGATAGAATTAATTGAATGCTATTTATCGGTTTTTTAGTCAAAAGAAAGGCAATTGAATAGTTTCGACAGAATTTTTCATATATTTTTCAAAAAATCGTAGTATTTAAAATTTGTTTGTATATTTACGGGTACGTACCCGAAAGCAGTAAATTTCGAAGCTATTCCTAAACCCGTTACCATATTAATTGATGGATTCTTACAACAGAAGATTATTCATTAAAGCGGCCGTTGTATCAGGTGTAGGTCTGCACCTGATGGATGGATTACCTGCCCTGGCCCGTCAGTCCGATGGAAAAAGAGTCGGCATCATCGGGCTGGACACTTCCCACAGCGTAGCCTTTACGAAAGCACTGAACGCCGTTGCGCCGGGCGCCGCCGCGCCGGATCCGGTTTACGATGGCTACAAAGTCGTAGCCGCTTACCCGCATGGAAGCAAAGACATTGAGTCCAGCGTGAAAAGAATTCCGGGTTATACTGAAGAGGTAAAAAAACTCGGCGTTGAAATAACCGGTTCGATTAAAGAGCTGCTGTCAAAAGTGGATGTGGTTTTGCTGGAAACCAACGACGGACGCCTGCACCTGGAACAAGCACTGGAAGTCCTGAAAGCTGGTAAAAGGATGTTTATCGACAAGCCAGTCGCCGGAACTTTGTCCGACGCCATTGCGATTTATGAAGCTGCCAAAAAATATAACATTCCCGTTTTTTCAGCCTCTTCGTTACGATATATCAAGGGACTGGAAAACATCGACAAAGCGAAAGTGGTCGGTGCCGATACGTTCAGTCCGGCGGTGCTGGAAAAGACGCATCCTGATTTTTTCTGGTACGGCATCCACGGTGTGGAAACATTGTATACCGTGATGGGAACAGGCTGTAAAAGCGTTACAAGGGTTAACACACCTGATACCGATATCGTTGTGGGTATCTGGGGGGACGGAAGGACCGGTACTTTTCGGGGTACACGGACTGGCAAACACGACTACGGCGGAACCGTTTTTACGAAGGACGGAAATAAAGTATTGGGGCCTTACGCCGGATATGAACCGCTTTTGGCAGATATTATCAAATATTTCAAAACCGGACAAGTTCCTGTGACACCCGAAGAAACCATTGAAATTTTTGCCTTTATGGAAGCTGCCGACGAAAGCAAGCGCCAGGGCGGAAAAACTGTTACGCTGGAAAGTGTAATGGCAAAAGCGAAGAAAAAATAACACAACCTCCTATTCTATTTTCCATTCATAAATAACGGACTTTGGAAAACACCCAAAATTTCGTGCTCCGGTGGCTTAAGTCACTGGGGCCTGGCCTGATCACCGCAGCACTGGTGTTTGGCCCAAGCAAGCTTACCATCACCTCCAAGCTGGGCGCCGTTTACGGTTATTCGCTGCTCTGGGTTGTCATCGTGGCTATTTTCTTTATGGCTGTTTTTGTGTCGATGTCGACGCGGATTGGCATCGCAACCAATCAGTCCCTGCTGGCATCGGTAAAACAGAAATATGGAAAACCTGCCTCCGTTGCCATGGGAATCGGCGTTTTTCTGGTCACAACCTCCTTTCAGGCGGGCAATTCCATTGGTGTCGGTATCGCAGCAGGAGAGCTCTTCAAAACCTCACCCGTTCCCTGGATTATCTTTTTCAACCTCTTTGGCATCAGCCTGCTTTTCTTCCGCAGCTTTTATAAAGTACTGGAAAGCACAATGATATTGCTGATCTTTGTGAAGTTATTTTCGTTCTTCACCACCCTGTTTTATGCAAAACCGGATGTCGTAGAAATAGCAAAAGGATACGTCACTCCGACTTTCCCAGTAGGTTCACAGGGGCTGATCATCGCTTTTATAGCATCCTGCTTCTCCATTGTCGGTGCGTTATATCAATCTTATCTGATCCAGGAACGGATCCGTATCAATCCTGAACTGAGAAACAGTAAGAACGACAGCATCACCGGCATTATCCTGCTGGGTTTCATGTGCAGCATTGTTATCATCTGTGCGGCAGCCGTTTTGCATCCGAAAGGCATTCCGGTAAACTCCGCAACCGATATGGCCAAAGCCCTTGAACCCATATTTGGAAGCAACGCTTCCACCGTTTTCCTGATCGGTTTGTTTGGTGCAGCATTTTCGTCCCTAATTGGAAACGCCTCCGTTGGCGGGACTTTATTGGGTGATGCGTTGGGTTTCGGGAGCAATTTTAACTCAAAACCAGTTCGTTATCTCGTTGCCACGGTAATGGTTATCGGCGCCAGTATTGCCATCAAATTTGGTAAATTACCCCTTGAACTTATCGTTTTTGCCCAAAGTGTCACAATCCTGATCGTACCATTTATCGGGATTGCCATGTATACCGTAGGGAATGATAAAAAAATCATGGGAGATAAAGTCAACAGTAACACGGTGAAGTTTTTCGGCGGACTCGGGTTGTTCATTATCATCACACTCGCCATTATTAATTGCAGGGAATTATTTAATAATCCTCTTTTCCATTAAAAGAAATGACAGTAAAAGAACAATTTTTAAAACCTTCGGAGGCCTTGATCAGCGATGTAGCGCAGCTGGAAGGAGATATCCTGATCCTTGGCGCCGGCGGAAAAATCGGCCCAAGCATAGCCCGGTTAACACGGCAGGCACTGGATCTGGCCGGTAAGACCAACCGGGTCATCGGTGTTTCCCGGTTTAGCGAAGCAGGTTTGCAGCAGGAATTAAACAACGACGGCATCGAAACCATCGCGGCCGACATATTGGACGACGCTCAATTGCAGGCTTTGCCGCTTGCACCAAATGTTCTGTATCTGGCGGGAACAAAATTCGGGACCAAAAATAATGAACCCTACACCTGGGCGATGAATGCGTATCTGCCGGGCCGGGTTGCTGAAAAATATAAAGACAGCCGGATCGTGGTTTATTCAACGGGAAATGTTTATCCGTATACACAGATAGGTTCGGGCGGAGCAACGGAGGAAACCAAACCCGAACCGGTTGGTGAATACGGGCAATCATGCCTGGGGAGGGAAAGAATGTTTCAGCATTTTTCTTCCGTATATGGAACACCGTTGGTGCTATACCGTTTGAATTATGCCATCGATTTTCGGTACGGGGTATTGCTGGAAGTGGCAAAAGCGGTATTGGCCGATAAGGCTGTTGATTTGTCGACCGGGTATGTGAATGTGATCTGGCAAAGTGATGCAAATGAAATGGCGATACGCTCGTTGTTGCATTGCGAATCGCCTTCAAAAATTTTAAATATAACCGGTCCTGAGACAGTTTCAGTCCGGTGGCTGGCCGCTGAGTTTGGAAAACATTTTGGTAAAGTACCGGAGTTTATCAATGAGGAGCAGTCTACGGCCTTACTGAGCAATGCGGCTGAGTCGTTCAGGCTGTTTGGGTATCCGCAGGTCACGCTGAAACAAATGATAGAGATTACCGCCAACTGGTTGCTCGAAGGCGGAGAAACAATAAATAAACCAACACATTTTCAGGAAAGAAAGGGACAGTATTGAGGCTGATAGGTTGGGATTGGGCGACCACGAGGGTCGCCCGTACGGGCTATAAAAACACAAAACATGAAAAATTTATCTTCCGAAAAAAGGGACTTGCTGTCTCAGGGAACCGTCATTCCGGCGCATCCGCTGGCATTAAACGCAGACTATAAATTAGACGAGAACAGACAGCGTGGGCTGACCCGTTATTATATTGAAAGTGGCGCCGGCGGTGTCGCGATTGGTGTGCACACCACGCAGTTTGAAATAAGAAAACCTGAAATCAATTTACTGGAAGCCGTTTTTAAGATCACAGCAGAGGAAATTGAGAAAGCGGGTTTAACGAGGCCTTTCCTTAAAGTGGCCGGTATATGCGGCCCGACCGAGCAGGCCGTTGCCGAGGCTAATCTTGCAGTTCAATATGGTTACGACATGGGGTTGGTTAGTATGGCTGCCCTTGGAGATCGTTCAGAGGCAGAAGTACTTGAACATATCAGGACAGTATCTGAAATTATTCCTGTTTTTGGATTTTACCTTCAGGCGGCCATCGGCGGACGGGTTTACAGTTATGAATTCTGGAAGGAGTTTGTAAATATCCCTAACGTGCTCGCAATCAAGGTGGCGGCATTTAACCGTTACCAGACATTGGATGTGGTCAGGGCGCTTTGTAATTCGCCTCGAAAAGATGAAGTGGCATTGTATACTGGCAACGACGATAACATCGTCGCAGACCTGATTACTCCTTACCGGTTTAAAATCAATAATCAAATTGTTGAAAAACGATTCGTAGGCGGCTTACTCGGACACTGGGCTGCATGGACGAAAAAAGCAGTTGATTTGTTGGTTGAAATCAAAGAGACCGTAAAAACAGATACCAATGCGTTCGAAGAATTATTGGTCAGAAATATAGAAGTTACCGACATGAACGCCGCAATTTTTGATCCTGCACACGCCTTTCATGGCTGTATTCCGGGTGTACATCAGGTACTTTTCAAACAAGGGTTACTGGAAGGAATATGGTGTTTAAATCCGGATGAGGTACTTTCAGAAGGTCAGGCAGAAGAAATTGACCGGGTTCGCAACGCATATCCGCATCTGATTGACGACGAATTCGTTGCAGGATTATTAGGACAAGAAGCCAATTAAATATTGGAAAAACAGAAGTATCCCATCAAACTTTACAATGAAGTTCATCTTTTCTTCCCTGCTGTTTTTAAGCACCTTTTTCTTTGTTTCAAAATCGAAAACAAAGAGGGCTGACGATTTGGTGAGCATCGAAAAGCAGGTTGATGTCAACATTACGGATTCCACGAGAATAGCAGTCAGTACCGTGATCTCCGGATTGAACGTACCCTGGGAAATAAGTTGGGGACCCGACAACTGGATATGGTTTACAGAGCAAAGCGGCACAATCAGCAGGGTAAATCCGCAGACAGGAGAAAAAAAGGAATTAGTCAGGATCAGTGAGGTACTGAGATTAAGGTCATTAGGACTGCTGGGTATGGCTTTTCATCCTGATTTCAAGAAATATCCGTACGTATTCGTCGATTATACAACCCGGAAAGATTCAATTCATATTGTCTGTAAACTCGTCCGGTATCGTTATGCCCATGACAAATTGATCGACCCCAAAACATTGCTTGCAATACCGGGAAACACAGGACATAATGGATCTCGGATCGTCATTTCGCCCGATAGAAAAATCATGTTTGCCACCGGTGATGCGATCACCGAGACGAACGCACAGGATATTAACTCGTTAAATGGCAAAGTTTTAAGGTTAAATCTAGACGGCAGCGTTCCGGCTGACAACCCAATCAAAGGCAGTCTGGTTTGGTCCTGGGGGCATCGGAATATTCAGGGACTGGTTTACGGACCAAATAATATCCTGTACGCATCCGAACACGGCGACGCGTCAGATGATGAACTAAATATTATCCAAAAAGGGAGAAACTATGGCTGGATCAGGGTCGAAGGATTTTGCGACCAGCCGAAAGAAAAAACCTTCTGCGATTCTGTAAAGATAACGGAGCCCATAAAGGCCTGGACGCCAACCATTGCACCAGCAGGAATAGATTATTACAACGCAGACGCCATCCCCGAATGGAAAAACTCAGTCTTACTGACGACATTGAAAGACAGCGACTTGAGGGTTTTAAAACTGGACAAAACCGGAAAAAAGGTTATCCAGGAAACGGTTTATTTCGACAAAACCTACGGACGCCTGCGTGATCTGTGCGTAGCACCCAACGGTGATGTTTATGTCTCAACGAGCAATCGGGACTGGAACCCGGCGAAGGGATTTCCCAAAGAAACGGACGACCGGATTTTGCGTATTTCTCGCAGCAAAAAAGGCATGACGCTGGCAAAGGCTTCCCTTTCTCAACCGGAAGATCGGAGCTTAACCAGCGACAATGGGAAAAGGATTTATACACAGTATTGTTCTGCTTGTCATAAAGTTGATGGGACAGGGGTCGAAGGAACGTTTCCGCCTTTGAAGGGTGCAGAGCAGGTTTTGGGAGAGAAAACGGTATTGTTAAAAATCATTTTGAAAGGTTTGTCGGGTAAGATAGACGTAAATGGGAAATCGTATAATCAGCATATGCCAGCGTTCGGCTTCCTTAAAAATCAGGATATTGCGGATGTGAGCACCTATATCCGGACCAGTTTCGGAAATGAAGCGGCCAAGGTATCGGTGGATGAAGTGATTGCCGCAAGAAATTAGGTAGGCCAAATCACCAAACGTTCCTACGGAACGAAATTTACGGCATTCAATCATATTTTCTACCGACCAAACGTCCTGACAGGACGTGAATGAGGAGTCTACGGCAAAATTCTTTAAACCCAAAGCACCCAAAAAACCACGTCCCAAAGGGACGGTTCGTCGGTGATCACAAACCAGACATTTTAAACAAAAAGCAAATTTCCACGTCCCAAAGGGACGGCTCGTCGGTAGCAACGAAGTTGGTCAAAGCCAACATCGTTCCGTAGGAACGTTTGGTGAATGGTTATTAATCAAAGATTTTACAAACATATGCCAACGTCCCAAAGGGACGACTCGTTGGTAGCAACCAAGTCAGTTAAAGCCAACATCATTCCATAGGAACGTTTGGTGAATGGTTATTAATCAAAGATTTTACAAACATATGCCAACGTCCCAAAGGGACGGCTCGTTGGTAGCAACCAAGCCGGTTAAAGCCAACATCATTCCATAGGAACGTCTGGTGAATGGTTATTAATCAAAGATTTTACAAACATATGCTAACGTCCCAAATCGACGACTCGCTGGTAGCAACCAAGTTGGTTAAAGCCAACATCATTCCGTAGGAACGTTTGGTAAATGGTTATTAATCAAAGATTTTACAAACATATGCTAACGTCCCAAAAGGACGATTCGTCGGTAGCAACCAAGTTAACAGAAGCCAATATCGTTCCGTAGGAACGTCTGGTGGATGGTCATAAACAAAGACTTTAAACAAAAATGCCAATATGCCAACGTCCCAAAGGGACGATTCGTCGGTAGCAACCAAGTTAGTAGAAGCCAACATCGTTCCGTAGGAACGTTTGGTGAATTGTTATTAACCAAAGATTTACACACACATGCCAACGTCCCAAAGGGACGGTTCGTCGGTAGCAACAAAGTTGGTTAAAGCCAACATCGTTCCGTAGGAAAGTTTGGTAAGATGCGATAAACCTTTGATTACGTTCAAATTAAACACTTTCAATTTGACTATTTTTGCTATATTTACAAACAATATAAGTTTACCAATTAAACAAATTTTTGTTTACAAATATTCAAATGAAAGAAGATTCACTAGCCAGCAAAGTATACATTGAATTACGCAGAAAAATATTATCAAACCAACTGATTGCCGGAACAAGATTAAAGGAAGATGTATGGGCAAAGAAAATGGAAGTCAGCAGAATGGCCGTTCGAGAAGCACTAACCCGACTACTGGGTGAAAAACTCATCGTCTTAGGTGAAAAAAGCGGCTACTTTGTAAAATCCATGAATGCTGATGATATCCGGGAAATCAGAGAACTACGCGAAATTCTCGAACTCGGCGCACTACGACTCGCTTTTCAGAAAAACGACAAGGAAAGCATTCAGAAACTGGAAGAAATATGCAACGACTTCACAGCCATGGCACAACGGGGATATTTGGGCGGCGCAATGGAAGCTGACATAAAATTTCACGAAACACTCATACATGCTGCCTATAACGAGAAACTTAAAGATGCATACCAGGGAAGCAATATCCCTTTATTTCATCAGAAATTAGGTACCACACAAACCCATATGAACGACTACGAACAAACCGATATGGAACATCGGAAAATTGTAGAGGCATTAAAGAAGAACGATCTTACGCTTGCAGAGACCACATTGAGCAAGCACCTATCAAGAGGCGAAATTTCTTCACTGGATTAACGCAAAAAAATATAGAGAACAAATACATTTTAGTTGGCTATTGCCAACATTTAAAAATTTTATATTTAGATTTTTTTGTAAACAATAATAATATATATTTGTAAACATTAATTATTCAAAATTAATTACAAGTCTGTTAAAGTGTGAAGTAACATTGTTTATACAATCTCCCGGATTTCTAAACAATCGGAATATATATCTATTAGCATTTCTGTTATGAAAGAACAACATAACGGCCGCTCGTGGCAGGATGAATACTGAAGACATATTGTTGATCATAGTCGAATCTTAAAATATTGACAATCCAAACGCTTTCATACATGACTAAAACCCTTCGTTCTGATTGCACCCGCTTTACGGGTTATTTTTATTGATCAAAATAATTTCTTGATGACAAAGCGGGTACGTACCCTTTTTAAAAAACAGGTTATTGTTGATTCAATAAGTATTCCTAAACCATTCTTACACTTTAACGAAATGAAAAAAAGAAAACTTTACCAACTGAGACCTATCCTGATGATGGTTATTGCATTGTCATTATGCAGGACCGGATTATCGTTTGCTCAAAATGTGCGTGCCATCAAAGGAACGATCATCGACAGTGTGGCCAAATCCTCATTGCCAGGCGTTAATGTGATGATCAAGGGAACGAGCCGCGGTGTAGCTACGGATGTAAACGGCGACTTCACGCTCGAAGCAGCAAGCAACGAAGTGCTGGTCTTTTCGTTTATTGGTTATAATAAAAAAGAGGTAGCGGTTGGAAACCAGTCCGTTTTCAATGTCTCGCTCAGTCCAAGCAACACAAATCTCGATGAGCTCGTTGTGGTGGGTTATGGAACGATGAAGAAAAGTTCCGTTACCGCAGCGGTCAGTAAAATCGAAAATGTAATTCTCGATCAGATACCCGCCGGTAGGCCCGAATCTGCTTTGGTTGGACGTTTGGCAGGTGTAAATATTTCCCAAACCCGCAGTACACCAGGCTCGGCGCCACTCATCCGAATCCGCGGAGCAGGTTCTATTGACGCAGGCAATGAGCCATTGGTCGTTATCGACGGCTTTCCGGGAGGGAGTCTTGGGAGCATCAACATGAATGATGTACAATCCATTGAAGTTTTGAAGGATGCTTCTTCCGCGGCCATTTATGGATCCAGAGCAGCCGGAGGCGTAATTATCGTCACAACGAAAAAAGGAAAGAGTGGCAAACCCAAGTTCAGCGTAAACGCCTACACCGGTTTGGCAAAAGCAAGAGGCCATGACGACTGGCTGTCGGGCCAGGAGTATTATGACTATGCGGTCCGTTACCAGAACCGCGAATACGCCTGGGTTGGCGGAGACGTTTCCATTCCTGTTTGGGGAGATTCCCGCCGTCCCAACCAGTATCAGGTGAGTGATGTCCTGAAAAATGGCAACAATGTAAACTGGCAGGATCAGGTATTACAAACCGCCGCGATTCAGAACTACAACCTATCTGTTTCGGGAGGCACCGATAATGCGAAATATTATATTTCCACTACATTAAAAGACGAAAAAGGAACGCTAAAAAATACCTGGTACAAAAACTACGGTGTACGTGCGAACGTTGACCTGAAAGTGAATTCAGTTGTGAGCGTCGGATTGATGGTTAACCCCTCCTACTCCAACCGCCGTTATGCACCGATCGATATTAACGGCCTGGTAAAATATCCAAGTTTCGTAGCGGTACAGAATCCCGACGGCACCTATCCCAAATCCAGAGATTACTGGGGATTTGTTGTGTCGGGGCAAGTTAATCCAATGGCCGTTCTGAATGGCTCCGATTACAAGGCAAACACCTTCAACAACATCGGAGAGGCTTATATCAACTTTGATATCGCCCCTGGTTTACGCTTCAAGTCTTCCATCGGGAGTAACATTGCCTATAATACCACACAGCAGTTTCAGGCAACCTATGCGGCGAGCACCGGCACCAACTCAGGGTCGGAAGCGACTTCAAGAGGCATTAGTTTGCTGAATGAAAACGTTCTGAGTTATTCGACTACACTGAAAGAAAATCATGAGCTCAACGCCATCGCCGGTGCTTCCTATCAGCAGTTCAAGTCCAATTCGTCATCCATGACGGCCGTAGCCGGTTCTTTTAATAATGATATTATTCATACCCTGAACAATGCCATCATTAACCCGGCTTTGACCAGTACTTCAAAGTCTCAGTGGGGATTAATTTCCTATTTCACCCGTGTTCATTATGGTTACAAAAACAAATACCTATTGTCCGCATCGATCCGTACCGATGGCAGCTCCCGCTTCGGGCCGGATAATCGCTGGGGATATTTTCCATCAGCTTCGGTAGCATGGAGAGTTTCTCAGGAACCGTTTTTACAAAATGTGAAAGCGATCAGCGATCTTAAAATACGGGCCAGTTACGGTGCCACGGGTAACTTCAACATTGGTGATTTTGATTATCTGGGTAAAATCGGGGACGTTTATTACTCGCCGGGCGGTGTGTTGACCAAAGGACAGGCGCAGACTTCTTTTGGCAACAACAAATTGAGCTGGGAAAAAACAAATGGTTACGACGCCGGCATTGACATCGGACTTTTCAACAATCGCCTGAATCTGGTTATCGATTATTACGACAAGAAAACGTCAAAACTGCTTTACAACGTTTCTATTCCTTCCATTACGGGTTTTGCAACATCCATTTCCAACATCGGACAAATCAGTAACAAGGGAATAGAACTGGAAATTAACGGGCGAATTTTAACGGGCGAATTCAAATGGGATGCGTCATTCAACGCGGCCAAAAATGTTAACAAAGTTCTGGACCTTGGTGGGGTGGAAGAACGCATCACCACGGACACTTACGGCATGAGCTGGCTGCTTCGCAAAGGAGAAAAGATGTTCTCATACTACGGCTACAAAACCATCGGTGTGATCAAAACACAGGAAGAACTCGCAAATTCTCCGGTTTTGGCCGGGTCTAAATTAGGTAGTCCAAAATACCAGGATACCAATGGCGATGGTAAAATTAATGCTTCTGACAAGGTTATCCTGGGCAATTTCCAGCCCAAAGCATTTCTCGGCTTTATTAATAATTTCTCCTATAAAAACTTCGATCTGAGTATTGCGATGCAGGCTTCGCTAGGAGCCAAAATGTACAACTTCGAGAACGAATATTATCAGGGTGCTCTCCTGGGCGCGATGCGTCGTTCGCTGGTGGAAACGCAATGGTGGTCGACCAGTGAACCGGGAGACAACAAAATGCCGGCAAGTGCTTTGAGTACATTGAGTTTCCAGTCCTCTTCGGATGTGTACATTGAAAACGCTTCATTCCTCGCAGTCCGCAACATTAACCTGGGTTATACGCTTCCTGCTTCCATCGCACAAAAGTTAAAAATGAGCAACCTCCGGATTTACACCTCGCTCGCCAACCCGATCATGATCACCAGCAAAGATTTCCACGGCTACAACCCGGAAGGATATACCGCCGGAGAAATTGCCGGGATTAGCAGCAAGCCGGGTTTAAACAATGGTTCCGAGCCGATCAACAGAGTAATTACGCTGGGTGTGAATGTTAGTTTTTAACTTCTAATTTTTGAAATCATGAAAAGAAATAAACTATATATCAGTGCGTTGCTTTCGCTTTCCATAGCACTTGGAGGCTGTGAAGACAAACTTTTGAATCTGACACCCGAATCGGTTTTGACCAATGTCAATTTTTATACCAATGCGAAGGATATGAATTCAGCCGTGCTGGGGGTTTATAACCGTCTTCAGACACGGAAACAAACCGATTATCTGTTGCTGGAATCCCCCTCAGATAATCTGTATATGTCGTCCAACACCAATGTTGCAGGGGCATCGGAAATGGATTTGTTAGCCATCACATCTGATAATCCTCTTGCGGCCTCATTCTGGGACGCGAGTTATAACGGTATTTTTCATGCCAATGCGGTTTTGAAAAACATCGACAAACCGACAGATTACGCAGCCGGCACCAAAGATCAGTACGCGGGCGAGGCAAAATTTATGCGGGCACTTTTCTACTTCGATCTGGTCCGTGTTTTCGGCGCGGTGCCAAAAGTAGATTCGCAGCTTTCCATCGAAGAAGCTGCAAAACTTTCACGTGCTTCGATAGATGATATTTACGCATTCATCATCGAAGATCTCAAAGATGCACTGACCAAACTCCCTGCGCCCGACAAGGCTGTAAAAGGAAGAGCGAACAAAGGGGCTGCGGCAGGTTTACTGGCCAAGGTATATGTTTATCGTAAAGACTGGGCGAATGCCAAAACCTATCTTGAACAGGTTAACACCGAGTTTAAATTCAAACTGGTACCCAATTTCGCATCGTTGTGGCAGGTTGTGACCGAAGACAACGACGAAACGATGTTTGCCATGAAATACATCGATGGCACCAATGGACAAACATTATCAACAGCCTTCATTCCCAATTCAGGAGCTATTAATATCGTTGACCGCGGTGCAGAAGTGGCTTTGCCTTCCTGGTCATTACTGCAAAAATACGAGGCAACCGATACCCGAAAAGCGGCAACCATTACCGAATGGTGGGTTGCACCAAGCAAACCAAACGACCCGGCGACCTGGTATCCTTATGTCAGCAAGTATGCCATCAAACATACTTTTAACGCATCGGGATTGGATTTACCAGTGTTGCGTTATGCGGATATAGTCTTGCTTTATGCTGAAACACTGTATGAACTAAACCTGGCTGATCAGGCACTTTTTCAGCTGAATAAAATCCGTGAGCGTGCTTTTGGCAATGCGACACACAATTATACAGCAGCCGATATCGCTACAAAAGATGCTTTTACCAATATACTTCTGACAGAGCGCCAGCTTGAATTTGCCTATGAAAACGAACGCTGGTTTGATCTGGTACGTAAAGACAAGTTCCTGAACGTACTGACAAAGGAAGAAACCTATTATAATTATTCGAACAAAACACCAGTGGTGGTGACGCTGAAGCCTCAGGCTTACCAAAAGTTCTTACCGATCCCACAACAGCAGATTAATTTGTCGGGCGCGGGTGTGCTGGTTCAGAATGAGGGTTACTAAGTGAGCATTCCTGCCGCCCGTTTCCAACAGAGGCGGCAGGAAACTTTGTAGGTCTGATCATTTGTGTTCTGGGAGGCTCCGAAGGAGCCGGGGCCGTCGAGTTGGTCGGCATTTCTATAAACAGGATGCTCTTAAAAGAGCTGCTTGCATTGCACATTACTAAAACATTTACATTATGAAATGGCTACAAAGTTGTGAGAAGTTGACTTACCGCTCAGCTTTTGCCAGCGTTACGTTATGGCTCATCGTCATTCTCCTGTCCGTTAATTCAATCTCGGCCGTAGCTGAACCGCTGAGGAAAGGAAAATGGCAGATCAGAAAAGATGATAAAAACGAAGGTACCAACGTAAAAAAATTTGGTGCGAAGGCAGATGGTAAAACGGATGATACAAAAGCCATTCAGGCCGCTATTGATAAGGCCATAAAAGATGGCTCAGGAAAAACGCTGATTCCGGAAGGGCGTTATCTGATTTCCTCGGCACTTTTGATTCCCTCCAATTTCACCTTGACCGCCCACGAAAAAGCATACATAGAGCTTAAAAAATCGTCGAACCAATATCTGCTTCGTAATAAAGATCTCATCAACGGTAACGAAAACATCAAAGTTTCCGGCGGAAAATGGAATGGAAATGCCTGGACACAAACCCGGACAATCCGCAAAACCGTTGAAGATTCCGATTTCTGTTTTGGCTTTTTCTTTTATAAGGTAAAAAATCTGGAAGTTGCCAAAATGCAGATCGACAGCACCAGAAGCTGGGGAATCGCCTACATGGAATGTAATGATGTCCACATCCACGACATTCATTTTCAACAAAACCCATTCAGAGATAACCGGTATACGAGCGCATTAAACCACAACGGCGACGGAGTGACCGGTGGTGGAAACAACGTTTTGCTCGAAAACATCTCCGGCTTCACCAACGACGACCTGATCGCTTTTGCGTCAGGCGGCGCTAGTTTTCAGGGAAAGATGTCGCCGTTCCCGGCTTATGATTACAAGAATGTGACGGTCAGAAATATTTTCCCGCAAAACATCTACGACTCGATTCCGGCACTGAAAGCCGTGGCTTTTTACACCTTTGAAAATACCAAGGTTTCAGACATCACCATTGAAAATGTGAAAGGGAATACCGCCGCTGCATCCATCCTCTTTTACAGTTTATTCAATAAAAAGGGCACTTTTTCCAATGTCAAAATTAGTAATGTGGAAGGGGCGAATATTTATTCGAGATCGAGTCATCCCAACCTTCACGCTTCCTACGGCATTTTCACTTTCAAAGATTCCTATATCGATAACCTGACGATCACCAACGTAAGCAGGACTGAAAACATGTATGCCTCGCCGCAGTTTGTGTTTGACGACAATACAGTCGTAGACAAGCTGGTGATCAGCAAAGTGAATATCAAACACAAAAATATTGTCGGAAACCTTTTCTGGGATGCCGGAAAAGCGACGCTAAAAAATGTATCCGTCTCGGAGATCAGCATAAACAACATCAACAAATAACAACTGAAAATCAAAATTTTAAACATATCACTTCCGAAAATTAAATAGTATCGATTATGAATGCATGGCCAAAATCATTAGCACTTTTAAAGAATAACGAGCAATATATTCCTGGCGGCGTGGTGTCACTGAACCGGAAATCGGATCCGAATATTTGTTTTACAAAAGGAAGAGGAAGCCGCGTCTGGGATATCGAAGGTAATGAGTACATCGACTATCAGGCCGGATTCGCCGCTTCTTTTTTAGGACATAACGACCCAGATATCAACAATGCTGTACGTGATTTATTAGGCCAGGATGCCGTGTTAATGGGAGCCGGCCCTACCGATCAGGAAGGACGTTTTGCAGAATTATTCTGTAAAAGTGTTCCCTCTGTCGACAGCATCCAGATCACCACGACAGGCTCGGAAGCGACGTATCATGCCATTCGCATCGCCCGTTCGGTAACCCAAAAGGACCATATTATCGTGATGCAGGGCGGATACAACGGCTGGCATAACGAGGTGGCTTGCAACGTGATCAGCGCCTTAAGTGACGTGGGTGAGCGCGTGAGTCCCGGCGAATACCCATTCGACTCCCTTTCAGCTGGTATTCCTGATGAGCATAAATCCCTTGTTCACATCATCAACTACAATGACCTGGACTCGGTTCGGTATGTGCTGAAACGCTATCCGGTGGCCTGCCTGATTCTTGAACCGATCCTGCAAAACATCGGTATCGTAAAACCTCAGCCGGGATATCTGGAAGGACTACGCCAGCTGGCTGATGAAAATGGTTTTCTGCTGATTTTTGACGAAGTAAAAACAGGTTTCCGTCACGCAATTGGTGGCTATCAGAGCATTTGTGGTGTCACACCCGATTTGAGCACTTTTGGAAAAGCAGTTGCAAACGGGTATCCGCTTGGCGTGATCGGCGGAAAGAAAGAGTACATGGATTATTTTGTCAATCCCGACCGCAATAAACGTGCGCTTATTGCCGGTACCTATAACGCATTTCCACTGACCACGGTCGCTGCCATTGCTACACTGGAAAAACTAAGCTCACCGGAACATAAGGTTTATGAGCATATCAACAAACTTGGACAAATGATGGAAGATGGGTTAAATACCATATTCGCTCCTTTGGACAAGCCCTATTATGTTGCCCGCCAGGGATCAGCGTATTGTCTGTATTTCATGGATCACGCGCCTGTCGATTTCCACGACATCATGAAAAACCACGACTTCGCTTTTGACAAAAATTACCGTCTAAAACTGATCGAAAAAGGTATTTTCAACTTCCCCTTGCCGATCAAACAAGGCAGTATCTCCTTTGCTCATACCGAAAAAGACATTGAGGAGACACTGGAAAAAACGCAGGATGTTGTTCAGGAACTGGTAAAACAAACGACACTGGCATAATACCGGTCTTTTATTCTCAGGTGTTTCAGATACAACACCGCGGTGCTCTGCGCCCTAAACCTTTATTCAAAAATTTACTTCAAATGAAAATCACTGCCATAGAAACCCAGGTTTGCCATGCCCGCATGCGAAACTGGATCTTTGTCAAAATTATAACGGACCAGCCCGGATTGTGGGGCTGGGGCGAAGCTACACTGGAATGGCATACCCGCTCGGTTGTCGGAGCGATAGAAGATATTTCACAGTTACTGATTGGTGAAGATCCTCGCCGGATCGAGCACTTATGGCAGATGATGTATCGTCAGCATTTCTGGCATGGCAACGGAATTGTCCGCGGAACAGCCATTAGCGGCATTGATATTGCACTTTGGGACATTCTTGGAAAAATTCACGGAGTTCCCTGCCACGAACTGTGGGGCGGTCGTGTACGTGATTACATCCGACTATATTGTCACCTCGGCGGCGGAAAAATGGAAGACTTCTATCAGACAAAACCTGACGACGCCAACCGCTTCGGCGAACTTGCACAACGGGCCGTTGAAGATGGCTTTACGGCTTTCAAATCGATGGCTGTACCCGAAACGATGCCTTTGGAAGGTTTACAACCGATCCACTATGCGGAAGCGTGCGTAAAATCCATGCGTGAGGCCGTGGGCGACCATATTGATATCATGGTCGATTGCCACGCGCGGCCTTCCCCCAGAATGGGTATGCAGTTTGCAAAAGCGCTGGAACCTTACGGACTGTACTTTTTCGAAGAACCTTGCTGGCCCGAATCCATGGAAGATATCGCTTTGATCCAGCGTGCGGTTACCACACCGATTGCAAGCGGGGAACGTTTGATTGGCTTGCACGCCTTTCGTGATTTACTGGAAAAACGTGCCGTGAGCGTTATCCAGCCCGATATTACCCATTGCGGCGGTCTGAGCGAAGTGCGCCGCATTGCTGCATTGGCCGAAGCCTACAAGGTAGCCGTTGCGCCGCATAATCCGCAGGGGCCGGTGAGCACCGCAGCTTCCATCGAATTTGGCTTTGCAACACCTTCATACAGTATTTGCGAAAGTGTCCATAACGATGTCCCCTGGCGTGTGGATGTAGTCAGCGAAGGTTTCACGGTTGAGAAAGAGGGCAGGATTGTCAGACCAAACCAACGTCCGGGACTTGGCATCGAAATCAACGAAACAGAAGTAAAAAAACATCCATTTCAGCAGGAAGTGTTACAACGCACATTTTACAAAGATGGCAGTGTTGGCGATTGGTAAAAGAATTTATCGCGAATGACAAAGTTTCTGACTAGGTTAGCGACACAGGTTATTTTAAAAACTTAATTCCTGAACAATTCAGATTTTAACGGGAATGGATCAACTATTTAAAACAAAAACCGTCCTGATCAGCGGAGGTTTGGGAGATATCGGAAAGGCAATAGCTCTGGAATTTGCAGGTCGTGGCGCCAATATTGCGTTGGGGGATATCAAAGACGAGATTGACGCGTCCGGGTTTATGGCTGCACTCAGCCATTTCAATATTTCATCGGTCTATCATCAGGTAGACGTCTCCGATGCCCAAGCAGTCGACGAATGGATCGACGACGTCGAAAATAAACTGGGCACGCCCGACATCATCATCGCCAACGCTGCAACAGTAACGTTAGGTGGAGTGCATGCCATTACCCCACAGCAATGGTCGCAGGAATTGCGGGTCAACCTGAATGGTGCTTTTTTTATGACCCAAAATACTACTGCAAGGTTGCTCGCTAAAAAACTACCGGGACGGGTTGTCTTTATCGGAAGCTGGGCCGCGCATGCGGTGCACCCCAACCTTCCGGCCTATTGTGTTTCAAAAGCAGGGATAAGAATGCTTTGTCAGTGTATGGCTTTGGAACTTGCCCCTCACAATATTCTGGTCAACGAAATTGCGCCGGGGTTTGTTGAAGCCGGGTTAAGTGCGAGTATCTGGAAGGAAAAACCCGAGCTCAGCAAACAGGCAGCCGAACGGGTCCCGGTAAAAAAACTGATCAGCGCGGAAGCTGTGGCCAAACAGGTCGCTTACTTATGCCATCCGGATAACGAACATATGACCGGCAGCACTTTATTAATGGACGGCGGACTTTCAATACTTACTTAAATGGATTCAAAAACTTATCCCACCATAAAAAACCCTTCATTCTCGGGATTAATCGGTGTTTCACAGGAAGATATCACACCGCCGGTAGGAATTTACGCACGGAACTGGGGTGCGGCCAGACACGAAATCGCCGAAGGAATTCATCGACCGCTGATGCTCACCTGCCATACCTTTCAGTCTTCGGAAAATGAACAGCCGCTGGTGTTAATCGGAGCGGACCTCGGGTGGTGGAAAAGTGCTGAAGACGAACATTTTCTGCGACACAGTATCCTGAAAGCGCTTTCTTTGGAGCCTTCAAATCTGATGTTTTGCCTTTCACATACACACGCCGGACCAAGCCTTTTCACGGAAGATGCGGAAAAACCGGGTGGTAATTTGATCCGACCCTATCTCGAACAGGTTATCGAACGGGCCGTAGCCGCTATTAAAAACGCGCTTTCAACAGCGGTACCGGCAACGCTTGCCTGGCATTATGGTACATGTGATCTGGCTACCAACCGTGACCTGCCGGAAAGAACCAGTGACAGATTGCTTGTTGCATTCAATCCAGACGAAGTGGCTGATGACACTTTACTGGTTGGAAGAATAACTGATTCGGAAGATCGGATTATGGGGACAATCGTCAATTATGCCTGTCACCCAACTACCCTGGCCTGGGATAACCGCCTGATTTCCCCGGACTATATCGGCGCCATGCGCGAAGTTATTGAGTCTGAAACAAAAGCTCCCTGTCTGTTTTTGCAGGGTGCATCGGGAGAACTGGCACCGAAAGAGCAATATGTAGGGGACCTAAAACTGGCAGACAGTTATGGCCGGCAGCTCGGTTTTGCCGTGTTATCAGTTCTGGAAGGTATGTTTCCTGCAAAATCTCAATTGTATTTTAGCGGCGCAGTGGAATCCGGTGCACCTTTGGGAATATGGAAAAAAAAGGCTTTCGATCCGTCAAAGAAATTATCAGCCCAAATGATCGCGGTGGAATTTCCCTTAAAACCGCTCCCGTCCCTGGCAGAAATTGAAAAAGAATGGGCCGATTGCCAGGACAATGTTTTAAAAGAAAGGCTTTGGCGAAAACGGGGCATCAGAAAAACCGTCGGCGAAGGTGAAACCTCCAAAATGCCGCTATGGATCTGGCAGCTGGGCGATTCGTTTTTGATCGGACAGCCCAATGAAGCTTACGCAGAATTTCAGCAAAAACTGCGCGAACAGCTTGCTCCCAATGCCGTGGCTGCTATCAACATCGTGAACGGTTATGCCGGTTATCTGCCGCCAAAAGATTTATACCCAAAAGATATGTATGCCGTTTGGCAAACCCCTTTTGCATCCGGTTCGCTGGAATTACTTATCGCCACTGCCGTTGAGGCAGCCCAACGAATGATCTAAAATGAACCTGAACCTTACAGCGCTGGACGCAACCATTTTCGGCGTGTACATTCTGGGCGTCCTCGCGCTCGGTTTGTATGCATCCCGGAAAGGAAAACAAACGAAACGTGATTATTTCTTGGCCGGCGACAAGCTTCCCTGGTGGATGATCGGCGGCAGCATTATCGCCTCCAACATCAGCAGCCATCATTTGGTGGGTGCCATGGGCGCCGCTTACAGCCGCGGATTTGTTGTCATCGCGATGGAATGGGGCGCCATTCTGATGGGGTTTAATGCCCTATTATGGATTTTTCTGCCTTTTTATATCCGAAATGGATTTTATACCATCCCTGAATTCCTGCACCGGCGCTTCGGGACAGCAACACGTACAACGTATGCCGGACTTATCCTGTTTACTTACATTTTTGTAGAAATAAGCGCCGTGTTATATCTGGGCGCACTTTCACTACACTCACTTCTGAATATTCCGGTCCTTGCCAGCATCCTTATCCTTGCCTTGCTGACAGGTGTTTACACGATTTCAGGAGGATTACGGGCAGTGATCTGGACAGAAATGTTACAACTCGGTGTACTGGTAACCGGAGGAATTATTTTGACCATTGCTACCGTAAAAGCCTCAGGTGGCATATCTGCAGTGTTGGAAACGACCAAAGACTGGGAACTTATACTACCAGCCAATGACCCCGATTTTCCCTGGACGATGTACCTCGGCGGTGCCCTTTGTATCAGTGTTTTTTATTGCGCCACCAACCAGTTTATCGTACAGCGTGTGCTGGCAGCCAAAAATGAGTGGCATGCCCGAATGGGTGTTATTTTCGGAGATTATCTCAAATTCCTGATCCCCTTGATCATTACCGTTCCGGCACTGGTTGCCCCTAAACTCATTCCTCATCTGGACAACCCGGATCTCCTTTTCCCGACTCTCGTTGGAACCTTGCTGCCCTCGGGTCTCGTTGGGCTGGTGATGGCCGGATTGATTGCGGCAGTGATGTCACATCTATCAGGCGCCATCAATTCCTGCACAACAATCCTTACCGTCGATGTCTATTTACCCTATTTTGGAAAAAAAGCGAGTGAAGCGCAGGCTGTCCGGTTCGGGAGAATTTCCGGAGCATTTATTATTGTAGTCGGGATTCTATGTACCGGCGTTCTGATGAATTATTCCGATAAACCCATTTTCATTTACCTGATGAATGCCTACGGATTATTCACGCCCGGCATCGCCACGATGTTTTTGTTGGGAATTTTATGGAAACGGACTACCCAGGCCGGTGCGCTGACGGCCGGCATACTGACCATTCCACTGTCATTACTTATTGAATTCGTATTCCCGCAAATGCCATTTTTTAACCGGACAGGGATTGTTTTCTGGACTTGCATGGCGCTCTGCGTTGTCGTTAGCTTAGTTACAAAACCCAAACCGGAAACAGAACTGGAAGGACTGATATGGAATAAAGAAAGTCTTTCCTTGCTTCCCGAAGAACAGGAACAGCAGCGCGGATTGCGCAATCCGTTCATCTGGTGGGCGATTATCACTGCGCTTGTACTTTTCTTTTACGTGAAATACGCATGACCTGGGACATAGTCAGCACGCATCGATGTGCTCTTGGAGAAAGCCCTGTTTGGGATAAAAATAAAAACAGGGTGCTTTGGGTGGATATTCTGACAGGAGAAATTCACCATTTTTATCCGGAATCCGGCCGGCACGATACTGATAGGACAGGACAAAAAACCGGGGCGATTGCACTGAGGAAATCGGGAGGACTCATTGCAGCACTGGAAAATGGTTTTTATGAAATAGATATCGACAACCGACTCCAAAATCTGATTTCTAATCCGGAAAAACACCTGCCGGATAACCGATTCAACGACGGAAAGTGTGATCCAACAGGAAGATTCTGGGCCGGGACGATGTCGATGAGCGACAAACCAGGGGCAGGAAAGTTATATGCTCTGGAAAAAGATCTTTCGGTTACTGTTAAAATAGAAAATGTAAGCTGCTCCAACGGACTTGCATGGAGCCCCGACCAAAAAATTTTTTACCACATCGATACATTAACCCAAAACGTAGTCGCATACGATTTTGAAGCTTTGACCGGCCATATTTCCAATCCGGAAATCGTCATTCAGATTTCGAAAGAGGAAGGATATCCTGATGGGATGACCATCGATTCAGAAGGTATGTTATGGATCGCAATCTGGAATGGCTGGAAGATAGCCCGGTTCAATCCATTTACCGGAAAAAAAATAAGTGAGGTCAAACTGCCTACCGCCCAAATCACATCCTGCACTTTCGGCGGAAAAGACCTGACGGATTTATATGTAACCTCGGCCAGAACAGGATTAACCGGCGAACAACTAAACAAACAGCCGTATGCCGGAAGTTTGTTTATGATCGGCGATACGCATTGCAGGGGTCTGGAAACATTTGAATTTATGGGTTAATCTACCGACCGACCATTGCAAATTATATTTTTAAAAATTCCAGTTTAACCTTATTTTCTCATTGCATTTGTTAATTAAGATTATTGTTTATATTTTTCGGGTACGTACCCGAAATCAGTAATATTTTCCGAACACCGGCTTTTACAGGCATATTCTCCTGTGAATTTCGAGCCATCATTGATAATAAAATTAAAAGCACTAAACTCTTAACTTTATGCAGCACATAGATAAAAACTCGGCAGATCACGGCGCCCCAGGCGCAGATTCCAGAAGAGATTTCATTAAGAAAACACTGGCCGGTACAGCCTTGTTGTCATTTGGCGGAATCCTGCCGGGCTTCAGTCCCAAAAGTTATGCCAAAATTATTGGCGCGAACGAAAAAGTACGCGTGGGTGTCATGGGTGTCAACAGCCGTGGATTCGCGCTGGCTAGCAACTATGCTTTACAACCCAATTGTGAGGTTGTTTACATTTCGGATGTTGATTCCAGAGCCGCTGCTAAATGTATCGCCAAAGTGGAAGAGCTTTCGGGTTCGAAACCGAAAAACCAGCCTGATTTCCGGAAGGCGCTGGAAGACAAAAATATGGATGCGCTGGTTGTCGCTGCTCCCGACCACTGGCATGCGCCTGCTGCCATTCTGGCTTCCAAGGCAGGAAAACATGTTTATCTGGAAAAACCATGCAGCCACAATCCCAACGAAGGTGAGCTTTTGGTAGCCGCTTCAAAAAAATATAAAAACGTAATCCAGATGGGCAACCAGCGCCGGTCCTGGCCGAATGTTGCTGCCGGAGTAAAAGAAGTCATCAACGGAACCATCGGCAGACCTTACTTTGCGAAGGGCTGGTATACCAATAACCGGGCTTCCATTGGTATCGGGAAAGAAGTGGCAGTACCAACCTGGCTGGATTATGAATTATGGCAGGGCCCTGCGCCACGTACCGCTTACAAAGACAACCTGGTTCACTACAACTGGCACTGGTTATGGAACTGGGGCACGGGCGAAGCACTTAATAACGGCACGCACATGGTAGATTTAATGCGCTGGGGACTCGGCGTGGAATATCCAACGCATGTAACTTCTTCGGGTGGACGGTACCGTTACAAAGATGACTGGCAAACACCCGACACACAGGTTATCAGCTGGGATTTTGGCAACGACAAAGGCATGACCTGGGAAGGGCGAAGCTGCAATGGCCGAACCATCGAAGGCGCGAGTGTTGGTGTTGTATTTTATGGTGAAACCGGCTCGATCCAGATTGAACCAGGCAATTCCTACAAAGTATATGACCTGGAAAATAAATTGGTAAAGGACGTTAAAAACGACTATAAAATAGATCCGAGAAACAAAATGGATCCGTCTCAGGCACTGGATGCTATTCACATTCAAAATTTCTTTGATGGTATTAAAAAAGGAACGACTGTCAACGCCGAAATCGTTGGCGGGCACCAGAGCACCTTACTTTGCCAGCTTGGGAACATAGCGGTCCGTTCGGGTGGGTCTCTTGAAATCGATCCCAAAAACGGACATATCAAAAATAACAAGGAAGCCGAAAAACTCTGGAAGCGTGAATACGCAAAGGGTTGGGAACCCACTGTCTAGTTGAAAGTTAACGATTGAGTCTGGAAGTTATACCTTAAAAGAGCAGGCATAACTTCCAGTCCTCAGCCATAATGAAGGTAATTAGTGTACCTCCATACTTTCAATTCTCAACTCTCCACTTTCAACTTCCCAAAGAAATGAGTGCACAAACAACCGCGATCCGGGTAAACCAGCTCAGCAAGAATGACACCACGATCTCCATTCTGATCATCGGTCTGATGTTCTTCATTTTCGGTTTTGTTTCCTGGGTCAATTCCATTCTTATACCTTATTTTAAAATTGCCTGCGAACTCACGAGCTTTCAGGCGTATCTGGTGGCTTTTGCATTTTACATCGCCTATTTTGTCATGTCTGTACCTTCCTCCTATCTGTTAAAAGCAGTGGGTTTTAAAAAGGGTATGATGATTGGTTTCTGGTGCATGGCCACGGGCGCGTTTATTTTTGTCCCGGCTGCTATGTCCCGGACATATGAAATTTTCCTTCTTGGTTTATTCACAATCGGGATTGGCCTCGCCATTTTGCAAACTGCCGCAAACCCATACATTACCATTCTGGGCGCGAAAGAAAGAGCAGCGCAACGGATCAGTATGATGGGAATTTGCAACAAAGCAGCCGGCATCTTGTCTCCGATTGTATTTGCAGCCGTGATTCTTCGTCCTACTGATACGGATCTGTTCGCTCAGTTAAGTACAATGACCGAAACGCAGCGGAGCGGCGCTTTGGATGAATTGATTCGCCGGGTTATCAATCCTTATATCGGCCTGGGAACATTTCTTTTTGTGTTAGGATTTCTCGTCTATAAATCGCCTTTACCCGAAATTGACACCGAACATGAAAGCGAAGAAATTGCTACGGCGAACGCAGGCAAAACGAGTATTTTTCAGTTCCCCCACCTGATTCTGGGCGCACTAGCCATCTTTTTACATGTCGGAACGCAGGTTATTGCCATCGACACGATCATCGGTTATGCCAATTCCATGGGAATCGATTTGCTGGAAGCCAAGGTATTTCCTTCCTACACGCTGTTTTGTACCATCTGCGGATACCTTATCGGGATATCTTTGATCCCAAAATTTATCAGTCAGGTAAATGCCCTTCGGATTTGTACACTCTTGGGAACCGTTTTTACGCTGCTCATTATTTTCACCCACGGGCAATTGAATTTCCTGGGCCATACAACGGATGTTTCGATATGGTTTGTCGTGCTTTTAGGGCTGGCAAATTCTCTGGTCTGGGCCGGAATCTGGCCATTAGCGCTGGATGATCTTGGCCGTTTTACAAAACTTGGCGCGTCGGTGATGATCATGGGTTTGTGTGGAAATGCCATCATGCCGCTGTTTTACGGATACGTCGCCGATTTGTATGATGTACGAACAGCGTATTGGGTTTTGTTTCCTTGTTATCTATATCTGGTTTTTTACGCGGTTCAAGGACATAAAGTCAGGAAGTGGGTTGTTTAACACGAATCAATTATGCCACCCTTTCAGGGTTTGCACCCCGCTCGAAAGACTATTTTCTATAATAGTTTCATCCCGTCGGGATTTGGAACCGGATAAGGTAAAATCTTGTGACAGTATTAGAGAAAGATGTAGAGAAAAAAAATACGATTCCGAATTGGGGTATGTCACCCTCACAGGGTTTGCACCCCGCTCGAAAGACTATTTTCTATAATAATTTCATCCCGTCGGGATCTGGAACCGGATAAGGCAAAATCTTGTGAGATTATGATAAGCAATGGACATCAGTCCCGAAGGGATGACAGTTGTAGCACAATAAAACCAAACGCTAACTACAACCCTGAAGGGTGGAAGTATTATAGCACAATAAAAACCAAACGCTAACCGCAACCCTGAAAGGGTGACAGATTTGATTTCCGGTAGCCACAAAATGTCTACCGGATTAAACGAAAAAACAAAATGACCCTTACCAAAATATTCAACGGAAAAATACTCACGCCACACCGCATCATTTCAGGCGGTTGTGTCATCATTGAAAATGGTATCATCCGTGAAGTAAGCGAGAAAAATATTGAGGTTCCCGGTGCGACAGAAATCGACGCACACGGAAAATACATTGCACCTGGCTTTATAGATCTTCACATTCACGGAGGCGGGGGCGCGGATTTTATGGATGGAACCGAGGAGGCATTTCTAACGATTGCCGAAATCCATGCCCGATACGGAACGACCGCCATGGTTCCCACAACCCTGACCAGCGAAAAAGAAGATTTGTTAAAGACGCTGGATCTTTATGAAATAGCAAACAAAAACAATACAAAAGGTGCACAATTTTTAGGCATGCACCTCGAAGGCCCCTATTTTGCGATGAGCCAGCGGGGTGCGCAGGATCCACGTTACATACGCGACCCTGATCCTGCTGAATATCAGGAAGTACTCGCTCATTCATCATCCATAACCCGTTGGAGTGCAGCCCCCGAACTAAAAGGCGCTATTGAATTTGCCAAATATTTAAAGTCAAAAGGCGTATTGGCAGCTTTGGCACATACCGACGCCATCTACGAAGAAGTTTTGGAAGGTTTTGAAAACGGGTATACACTAGCCACACACTTATACTCGGGCATGTCAGGGGTTACGCGTAAAAATGCTTTCCGCTATGCAGGTGTCATCGAAAGCGCATTTATCATTGATGCGATGGATGTTGAAATTATTGCCGATGGTATCCATTTGCCTGCTCCTCTGTTGAAACTGATTATGAAAATAAAAGGAGCCGACAGAATCGCATTGATCACCGATGCCATGCGCGCGGCCGGCATGCCGGAGGGAGACAGCGTATTAGGTCCGTTAAAAACCGGATTGAAAGTGATCGTGGAAGACGGTGTTGCCAAATTACCCGACAGATCCTCCTTTGCCGGAAGCGTCGCGACAGCGGACCGACTTGTCAGAAATATGATTCAAATGGCCGATGTATCACTGCTGGATGCGGTCAAAATGATCTCCCTCACGCCGGCGAGAATTATGAAGGTAGACAACAGGAAAGGATCTCTGGTAGCAGGCAAAGACGCCGACATCGTAATCTTTGACGAAAATATTAACATAGAAAAAACCATAATAAACGGAAGTATCATTTACGATGCTCTCACTATTAAAACGTATTAAACGCAGAGGGAGGGAGTTTCTCGCGGAGTTGCTCGGATTGATTAACTCTAAATATAGACTAAGTAAATAATACACTCTTTTAACTCTGCGCAAAACCTCCTATAACACTGCGTTTAACAGACCGAAATATAGACTAAGTAAATAATATACACTCTTTTAACTCTGCGCAAAACCTCCTATAACACTGCGTTTAACAGACCGAAATATAGACTAAGTAAATAATACACTCTTTTAACTCAGCGCAAAACCTCCTATAACACTGCGTTTAATGCGTTTAAACCAAACCTTAACAAACAGAAAAAAATGAAAGCTGGTAATTTAGAAGTAAAGATATTTGACACGAGACTGGAAATGGGTGCAAATGCTGCGAAAACAGTAGCCGATAAGATCAGGGAATTATTAAAAACGAAAGAATTCCTGAACATCATTTTTGCTTCCGCTCCCTCTCAAAATGAGTTTCTTGCCGTTCTCTCAGAAGAGGAAAATATTGCCTGGGAGCGGATCAATGCCTTTCATATGGACGAATATGTAGGTCTTGCCAACGACGCGCCTCAAAATTTTGGTTATTTCCTCAAAACCAGACTTTTCGATAAAATCCCCTTACATTCTGTTCATTATCTCAACGGGAATGCAACCGATATCGAGGCCGAATGCGTACGTTACTCAAAATTACTCACCGATTTTCCAACTGATATCGTTTGCCTTGGTATCGGCGAAAACTGTCACCTTGCTTTCAATGACCCGCATGTTGCCTTTTTTGACGACCCTTTCATTGTTAAACAGGTAAGCCTCGACGATGCGTGCAGACAGCAACAGGTAAATGACGCTTGTTTTGACTCTTTTGATGAAGTGCCTCAGTATGCCCTCACCATTACCATTCCGGCATTATTAAAAGCACAGTATGCCTACGCCATAGTTCCCGGGCCAAAGAAAGCGGAAGCCATTCAGCATACCCTTGAAGATGAGATCAGTGAGGAATTCCCTTCAACGATTCTTCGCAATCACCCGGGTGCGATTTTATATATTGATAAAGACAGTGCGGGGAGATTAGCCGAAATTTCGTCTTTAAGTTAAATCTTGCCTGCCTTGCGCCAATGCAGGAACCTGTACTTTGTCAATTATCAATTAACATTATATGAAGGGAAAACTTTTGACAATCGCTTTAACCAGTATTCTTGCTTTGAACCAAGGATGTAACACAACAAAAAAAGAAGAAAAAAAGGAGGAAGAATCAAGCAAACCGCTAAGCCTCATTGTGGTTGAACCGGGACATTTTCATGCCGCTTTGGTACAAAAATCGATGTATGCCGATGTTAATCCGTTGGTGCATGTGTATGCATCCGAAGGACCGGATGTAAAAGCATATCTGGATAAAGTAGAAAAGTATAACACGCGCGCCGAAGACCCGACGAAATGGGAGGAAAAAGTATACACAGGTCCTGATTTCCTTGACAAAATGTTGTCTGAGAAAAAAGGGAACGTTGTTGTTTTGGCAGGAAACAATCAGAAAAAGACAGATTTCATTAAAAAATCTGTTGATGCCGGCCTAAATGTTCTGGCCGACAAACCGATGGCTATCGATGCGGCTGGTTTTGATTTGTTAAAAGAAGCGTTCACAAGTGCCGAGAAAAACAAAGTTTTGCTTTACGATATCATGACGGAGCGTTATGAAATCACCAATACACTGCAACGTGAACTGGCTGAACTTCCTGACATTTTCGGCGAGCTGCAAAAAGGAACCCCTTCTGATCCTGCGGTGGCCAAAGAAAGTGTTCACCACTTTTTCAAATACATATCAGGAGAACCGCTGGTACGTCCAACCTGGTTTTTTGATGTGAATCAGCAAGGTGAAGGAATGGTAGACGTAACAACACATTTAGTGGATCTGGTTCAGTGGAGCTGTTTTCCCAACGTAACGTTGGATTACCAAAAGGACATAAAATTGCTTTCTACAAAAAGATCGGCTACGCAATTGAAACCATCGCAGTTCAAGCTGGTTACAAAAAGTGATACTTATCCTGAATTTCTGAAAAAGGATGTAAAAGACAGTACTTTGAATGTTTATTCAAACGGCGAGATCAACTACACGCTTAAAGGCGTTCATGCGAAAGTTTCTGTGATCTGGAATTTTCAGGCTCCGGAAGGAACCGGCGACACGCATTACTCGATCATGAAAGGCTCGAAAGCCAATCTGATCGTTCGTCAGGGGAAAGACCAGAAGTACAAGCCTGTGCTTTACATTGAAACGGTTAGCAAAGACAAAGGTTATGAAGAGGCTGTCGCGAAAAGCTTTAAAACAGTACAGGATAAATTTCCTGGCATTGAATTGAAGAAAAACGCCAAAGGCTGGGAAATCAGCATTCCTGCAAAATACGATACAGGCCATGAGTCTCACTTTGCACAGGTTGCCAATAAATACATGGAGTACCTGAAAGCCGGTAAACTGCCGGAGTGGGAAGTGCCCAATATGATTTCTAAATATTACACAACCACGCAAGCGCTGAAGCAGGCGAAGGGAGGTAAATAAAAGTTCAGGGAATTTACAATCACTTCAAAGCGATACGGAGCACAACTCTGTATCGCTTTTTGTTTGAGAGCAAGACCTGCCCCTAAATTTCAGCGGTTTAGCTTTATTTGCCTATATTTGTTTAGATTCAAATCAATTCATGTATGGAAATCACCAGCCTCGATCAGCTAGATCTTAATGCAACATACAGCTATGCCGATTATTTAAAATGGCATTTTGAGGAAAGGATTGAGCTTATCAAGGGAAAAATATTCAAGATGTCTCCGGCCCCCGCCACAAGGCATCAGTTGATTTCTGGCGAAATCTACTTTCTTTTTAAGAGTCATTTAAAAAGAAATCCTTGTAAAGTATTTATCTCTCCGTTTGACGTGCGGTTAACACCATTAAGAAAACAAGAATCCAGCAAAATTTACACCGTTGTACAGCCCGATGTCTGTGTGGTTTGTGATCCAAACAAAATTGACGCAAAAGGCTGTGTAGGTGCGCCTGACCTTGTTGTGGAAGTACTTTCCCCGGGTAACACCGATAAGGAAATGAAAGAAAAATTTGAGATTTATGAGGAAAACGGTGTGAAAGAATATTGGCTCGTTGAACCGGATCATCACGTCGTTTTGGTTTATAAATTGAACGAGGCTGGCAAGTTCATCGGATTAAAACCCTTCGTTGAATCTGAAATTTTGACATCAGAAGTTATTGGGGGTTTTGAGGTATTGGTAAGAGATATATTTGATGTCTAAGTAATTTAGACATCATATTAGCTCCTTTAGGAGCTCCCTGTTTGCAGCAATCAAATTTACCAAAGTACGAATCCTGACTCCTTCGGATTCACCCCATAAAATAAGTTTTGGACTCATAACAAGAGGCTCCAAAGGAGCCACGCCTCCTGATGCAGCATTTTCTGCTATAAACAGGGCGCTCCTAAAGGAGCTTTGCAAGCCTTATTAGTACCGGCCAGGGTTTATTTGTCTCCGCAATTTATCCGATCTCTAACAACCGATTCCTTACCAACAAGCAGGCTCCTAAAATCCCGGCGCGTTCACCCAACTTCGACATTTTAAGCTGAGAATCATTGTTCACCAGACTTAATGAATATTTATTTAAGGCCGTTTTGATCGGCAGGTAAAGGTAATCTCCGGTTTTAATCAGACTACCGCCCAAAACAACCAGTTCGGGATTAAGCACATTAATCAACGCGGCAATACCTCGACCCAGGTTCTCTCCCACCCTTGCAATCAGCTCGATCGCCAGAACGTCGTCATTTAACGCGGCTTCGATAATATCGTCCATCGTGATATCTTCCGGTTTGATCTTTTTGGTTGAAGTCAGAACGGAAGAAGAACCTTCGGCGAGTTTTTCTCGGAACATTCTTTTCAGGGCCCAGCCTGAGGCTTCGGTTTCCAGACACCCTTTTTTTCCGCAATGACAAATGCGTTCATTGTCAAAAAACGGCATATGGCCTACTTCTCCGGCATACCCCGACTTACCATAATAAACCTGTCCGTCAAATAATATTCCGACGCCAATGCCATAATCAAGATTCAGGAAAAGCACGTCCTTTTCTTCCTCGACAGCCCCAGCGCAAAATTCCCCGTAGGCCATTGCTCTGGAATCATTTTCGAGAAAGACAGGGATACCAACCCGTCCCTGAATAATTTCGGCCAGCGGGCTTTCGTCAAAATGAAAAAAGCTGTAACTATGACCGGTGGTATAATTTATCCTGCCCGAAAGGTTGATACCTATACCTAAAACGCGGTCTGAGGGTACATTTAATCCGGCAATAAAATCCTGAATGTAACCGCAAAGCGCTTCAAGGGATTCGGGCGTATTGTCCAGTTTGTAGTCAAGCTTTTCAGAAACCTTTACCAGATTTTTCTGAAGGTCGGATAAGCCTATATTGATGTGGCTTTGTTTCACGTCCACCCCAATGAAAAATGCCGAATCCGGCACTATTCCATACAAATTCGGCTTTCTTCCGCCGGTTGATTCTATTTTTCCGTAATCTTTGATCAATCCTTCCTGAATCAGTTCATTGACCAGAGAGGTTACTTTGGGAACACTCACATCCAGATCTTTGCTCAGATCAGGAATCGTGGTGTTTCCGTTATTCGCGAAATAGCCAAGAATTATTTTTTTAGGATCGCCTTTTTTGCCTCCAACACCCACTAATCGAATCGTTCGACTCATATATTTACATCTGATACTTTCTCCCAAACTTACTTACTTTCAGTAATAATATTTGCATTTTACACTCTGAATTAGCGAAAGGAAAACTCATTTCAGGCTAATATTTTAGTAAGTCGGGTGAAAGTATCTCCACTTAATCAATTTAAAAATCTGGTATTAATTTTTTCAGGCTTTCGGCCATTGGGTCTCTATCCCCTGTTTTGTAATAAAACCCTGAAATTCTTTCAGCAAATTATTTTTGGCACGAACTTCCCGGGGAATCACTTTTTTATCCAGGGCATATTTGATCAGCAGCCCGACGGATTCTCCAATGCTCCATTCTACGGGATGCAACCTGTAACAGCCGTTCGTGATATGCGTTGTACCAATATTCTTGTTCGCAGGCAGCAAATTCTCCATTCTTTGGGGCAGCAATGCTCCTAACGGAATCTGAAAAGGCAGTGAGCCAAAATCGATATAATTATTGCCTGCCGTACTTGGATGCACGTCGATATGGTAATAACCTACGCCGACACTATCGTAAAATTCAGCGGCAGTATTTTCCTTCTTTCCCGTCACTAGTGCACGATTTTCTGCTCCGACATGTTCTTCTTTAATCGTAAACACCGCCTTGATTCTTCTCGACTCGCGGATGTAAGGATATTTGGCCAACCCGTCTTCCGTTCCCATAATATCTTTTCTCAGCCTGATTCCCGGCCAGCCTTTCCCGCCATCTGGTCGCGGTGCCTCCGTTTGAAGCCAGTATAAAAGTGACAGACTTAACTGTTTCCCTCCATCAAAATATTTTTTAAAATCCTTTTCGCTGGCTCCGATCAGGTTTCCCAGAAAATAATCGTTCTGAGGCCAGTTCACAATTGTGATATCGCCCGGATAAGTACCTTTCTTAAAATTATCCTTGCTGATAATCTTCCGGTAATTCCACAGGTTCAGCGTGTCACCCATCAGCACGCCTTCCGGATGAAAACCCAGTACTTTCGGTTCCAAGGTTTTGGGATTGGAGTAGGATAAGTCCAGCAATTTGCCCGACCAGGGTTTGGTCATTTTGGGTACAAAATTTTTCCAGAAATCATAATCCTTTGGCTTTTCAATAACATGATTTTCTCCCGGAACATAGTCAATCGCGAAACAAACCGTGAAGGCCTGATTATTCTCCGGATTAGCTTTCTCTGGTGCGTGCAGTTCGTTGGTTTCGCTTTTTGCCTCTGCACCCGTTACGAACTCGGTACCAGTCATAGGAAGCAAGTCCCCCATTTCCGTTGCGTCAACAAAATACGGCGCCGACAAAATCAGTTTTGAATTACTCCGCAAATTCACTGCTTCCAGTGCCTTCACCTGATTTCCCGCTACCGATGCACTGGTGATTTTGTGTTCCAGCAAAAGGGTAAGTTTTCCGGTACTGATGTAAGGCGCGAACATATTGTTCAAAACTGCCACCGCAACTCTTGGCTCATGACATAATTTGGATACCGAACCATCGCCCGGGTTCAGGTTTTTACGTGCTTTCGCCTCGTCCGTTAATGGATAATTTCTTTTGTAATAGTCCCTGACGCCATTTCTGAAATCCCGGTAAAGCTGTGTTGCACCGTGGGTTTCAATCCAGATATGCTCATCCGGCGGCACGCCCTGCTGACTTAATTGTCCGCCAATCCAGTCTGTTTCTTCTGTCAGGATAACCGACAAGTTATTTCTCAACGCCGCAAACGCCGAAGCGCAGCCTCCCAATCCTCCGCCTGCAATCACGACATCGGCGTTAAGCTTGGTCTTCCCATTTACAATTTCTTTTGTTTCCGCCTTGGCTGCGGCTGGTACAAAAGCCGAAGCAGTGGCCAACGCGCCACCGCTCAAAGCAATATTTTCAATAAAATTTCTTCTATTCATGATTCTAATTTAAAGGTTTAGCATGCTGTCGGCAATCGGCTTTCAGACTATTGCTATGAAACAAACATCGTCCTTCCAAAACTGGCCGATTGCCGACAACAATTCATCACCACTCAGGATTCTGCGTCAGTTTGGGGTTAATGTCTCTCTCTGACTGCGGAACCGGCAGCAGGTTTAGTTTTGGATACCAGTAACGAATCTCCCGTAACATCCTCGTGCTTTCGCTGGCGCTGTATGTTGGAATATTATTCAGATCATTGGCTGCCGTTGCCTTAAAATCAGGCGAAGCAGGTGTTATGGCAGGATCCTTGGCAATACCCATTACTTTTTGCGGCATCACGATCGAGGCAATGCCCCAGCGACGAATGTCGAACCAACGGAAACCCTCCATTGCCAATTCCACAGTCCGCTCACGCCGGATAAGCTGGCGCAATTTACTCTGATCCGCCTGAATCGCAGTCTCCACATCCGGTTGCCCTGCTCTTCTTCTTACCAGATTCATTGCATTCACTACCGATGCGTCCATCTCGTTAAGCTCGATTTTCGATTCTGCATAGGTAAGCAAAATTTCTGCATAACGCATCAAAATAAAGTTCACACGAGCTGTAAACGCATTTTCAGCTGTGAAAGTGTACTTGGCGTGCAACAGTCCGACACCGCTTTTTGATGGTCCATAGGCATTGTCAAAATCCGCGTTGGCTTTGGTACTCCACGTTCCGTCAGCGTTTCTTACCGATGTAGTATTTTTATAAATGTCATAGACAAAAGTAGTCTGGTTCATCGTAATCGTGTCTCCCGGAATTGCGACGGTATATTTCAAACGCATGTCTCGGTTCAAACGGGGATTTTTCGGATCATACACTTTTGATTCATCGATACGCTTGCCATCTTTTGCCTCGAACATATCCACCAGTCGCTGCTGCGGAAAACGTCCCGACTGTCCACCGGCCGTTCTGGAAATACTTCCCAAAGGCAGGTACGTAATCGAATTCGCATCAGCATCCGTGTAAAGAATTTCAAACATAATCTCTTTTCCCGCATTCGGTGTCTGTCCGGCCCTTGTAAAAAGATCCTGAAATTTAGGATTCAAGCCTAAACCTGCCCCGTCGATAACTTGCTTGGAAACATCGGCCGCCACTTTGTATTCCTTATTGTAAAGTGCAGTGCGGGCTTTTATTCCCAAAACAATGGCTTTGGACATACGTCCGCGGTCCGTTGGAGCCCAATCAAGTGTAGCCGCTGCCGCATCCAGGTCACTGTAAATAAATTTGATCACCTCGGCTTTTGGCGCTCGGGTTTGGGTGTAAAAGTCAGCAGGCAGCAGAGGTTTGGTAATCAACGGTACATCGCCGTATAGATTCACCAAAAAGAAATAAGCAAATGCCCTCAAGCCTTTTGCCTCAGCCTGCATGCGGTTAAACGCCGCCGCAGGAACATTGGCCTTACCCACTTCCATCCCATCAATCATCGTATTGGCGCGCTGGATCGTCGTATACGCCAGCGTCCAGATTGATTTTGCGTTGGCATTAAAAACATCGAAGTTACCCTCACCCATGTCTGGCGCCCGGAGCAAGGCAATATCCGTCCAGCCATCCATGATCGACTGATAAGGGGTCGTACCGGTATTCCAGTAAGCCGATTTGTACACAGCCGTTAAAGCTGCATTCATCTCCGTCTGGTTATTAAAAAACTGGCCTGTTGCGGGAGCGTCCAGCGGCGCTTGTTCAAGGTAATCGTTACAGCCCGAAAACACTTGTAATGAAACGCAAAGACCGATTGTATAGAGGAATTTCTTTTTCATGTTCTTAAAACTTAATGTTAATACCCACAGTGTACGTTTTCATGATCGGATAAAACTCTCCGCCGGTATCTTTTTGTTCCGGGTCAAATCCTGGGAAGAACTTGCTCCACGTTACCAGGTTCTGCCCACTCAGGTAGATTCTGGCCGACTTGATTTTTACTTTTTCAGTCAGCATTTTTGGCAAAGTATAACCCAGCACTACGTTTTTGATGCGGAGATAAGAAGCCGATCTAACCCAGTATGAAGACGTCACATAGTTATTCGGAATGCTGTTGGCCGTCAGACGCGGATAAGCTGCGCCGGTATTTTGCGGTGTCCAGAAATCTTCCTGATATTTAAACATAGATCCCTGAAAGCTGGCTGAATAAAACGGCTGAGAACCCGTTCCCGACAAATAGTTATCTTTTTTACCAACCCCCTGAAAGAACGCCGTTACGTCAAAACCTTTGTACTGAGCGGCCAGGTTGAAGCTGTATTCGTAACGAGGGAAATAATTTCCGAGAATCGTACGGTCATAGCTGTCAATTTTATTATCCGGAACGCCATCCGGACCGCTGAGATCTTTGTAACGAATGTCGCCGGGCGCCGTATTTCCATACTGGAAAGGAGCATTTTTCACCTCCTCGGCTGTCTGGAACAATCCATCGGCCTGATAACCGTAGTAAGAATCCAGTGCGTAACCCTCCTGCTGGATGTTCGCCCCGTTGATTATGGGCGTACCACCGTTTTTCAGCACTTTATTTTTAACGTCGGAAATATTAAACTGCACCTGGTAGTTGAAATCACTTATTTTGTCTTTCCATCCAATCGCCAGTTCCCAACCCGTATTACGCATGGAACCTACATTCACAAAAGGAGAAGCAAGCCCTACGTAACCCGGAATCGGAACGAGTTGCAGCATATCCTTGATATCACGCTGAAAATAGTCAGCCGTTACTGTCAGACGATTACGCAACAAACCAAAATCAGCACCAATATCCAGGATTTTCGACGTTTCCCATTTGATATTCGGATTGGCAGCCGTTGTCAGTGCATAACCTGCGTTTACTACATTGTTGAAATAATAGTTATAAGCCGTTCCCGAATAGAAGGTTGAATAGCTTGGGTAATAATCAGAAGCGCCGCCTCTTATCAAATTCTGGTTTCCAAGCGTTCCGTAGGAAGCACGTAGTTTCGCATCGTTCACGATATGGCTGATCCCCGACCAGAAATTTTCCTGCGACATTCTCCACCCTCCGGATACTGACGGGAACAGTTTCCACCAGTTGGCCTCTCTGAAACGCGAAGAGGCATCCATCCGGCCATTGACTTCCAGCAGGTATTTTTCGTTGTAGTTATAATTCAAACGACCATATGCCGAAACCATCGAATACTTGCTTGCACCACCACTAATGGTTTGTCCGAGCGGATCACCACTATCAAGATATGGGCGGTCCGGCGACAACAGGTTTTGGCGGAATGTGTTGACATTGGAAGTACTGAAATCCTCTGTACTAAAACCGCCCAAAACCGTAAAATTATGTTTTCCGAACGCCTTATTGAACGTAGCCTGTGCACGGAAAAGATTTTGCGTATTCTCGGAATTATTATCCGATAGCGAGTTCAGTGCAGGCCACGGACGAGCTAAGACCAGGGTTTTGGTAGAAGGATCAGCGTTGTAAATTTTGTATTGATCCGTAAAGTTTCTGCCGTGGGTTGTATAATAATTCGAACTGTAAGTGGCAAGAATTTCCAGCCCTTCGATCGGCTTATAGGTCAAAGTACCCTTTATGATTCTTGAATTGGTAATACTTCTCGAAAATCCTCCGTCCTCAGCCTGAGCAGCCGGATTGGCATTGGACCACCCCTCGCCCCATTCTCCCGTATCATAACGGCCCGGTGTTGTTGCCGGAAAACCCAGCATCTGACGAATGATTGACTGTGGCGTAGATTGTCCCGGCCACAAACGGTTGGATTTATTCAAAACAAGATCCATCGATGCAGACAATGTTTTGGTCACCGCGATGTCGGTATTGAAACGAAAATCGGCTCGTTTGTAATTTGTGTTGGCTGTTAATCCCTTCTGATCCAGAAAGCTTCCTGACGCGAAAACCTTGATCCGGTCCGTTCCACCTGAAACATTCAGGTTATGGTTTTGCATCATGCCACTATTGGTCAGCACGAGTTTTTTCCAGTCGGTATTGAAAAGGCTGAAATTATCCGGTCCGTTTTTCTCATAAGCGGCAATCTGCGAAGTGAAGGCTGCCGGCAAACCGCTGTTTACCTGTGCAATATCCCAGTATTTCATATGCTCCAACGCATTGACCTTATCAGGAAGATCCGTTGGTTTCTGGTCGGACACATAAGCATTATAACTGATGTTGATACCATTCGCGCCACGTTTGGTTGTGATCAGAATCACCCCGTTGGCCGCGCGTGAGCCATAAACAGCAGCCGCAGCAGCATCTTTCAAGACTGAAATGCTTTCAATATTGTTTGGATCGATCGCATCCAGATTCATCTCTACGTTATCAATCAGAACAAGTGGATTTTGTCCGGCATTAATTGAACCGATACCACGTATACGTATCGTACCGACATCACCACCCGGAACTCCCGATTGCTGCGTGATGGTAACACCCGGTGCAGCGCCCTGTAAAGCTAGCGAAGTGGATGCCACCTGCCGGTTGGACAATTTTTCCCCGTCAATGACAGAAACCGAGCCCGTTAAGTTTACTTTTTTCTGCGTTCCATAACCCACGACCACGAGTTCATTCAGCGTTTTGCTATCCGAAACCAACGACACGTTGATTTCCCCCGGCCCGTTAAAAGCTATTTCCTGGCTTACCATGCCCATAAAAGAGAACACGACTGTACCGGAATTCTGTGATAATGTCAGTTTATAATTCCCCTCTGCATCCGTTGTTGTTCCGACGGAAGTACCTTTAATCAAAACAGTTACACCCGGCAACGTTCCTCCTGTACTTTCCGTTACCTTACCTCGTAGATCCTGACTTTGCGCAGCAGCATAATATTGCTGGCAAATCGTAATGAGCACGGCGAGCCACCAGCCCATGCGCCGTTTTTGCTTGGAAAAATTCTGCATTGGTTAAATAATTGGGGGTTTAATTGAACATAGTCTTCCCGACCGGTCAAAAGACCGGCAAGGCAATCAGCATTAGGTATTAAAAATTTATTGGGTTTAGGAATAATCTGTATTTATTGGACCTGGCAGCTGATATTGAAATCAATGTCCGCTTCAAAAGTACGGTTCCATGGCAAATCAAAACTCAGGTTTGCCGGCTTGCTGCATTGTATGTTTTGCTGTAAACTATTGTTTTTCTTGAAATAACCCGTCAGAAACGAGTCCATATAATGTTGAAGCAGGCCCAGGCAATAAACTTCTACTTTCTGGTTGTCTACCTCGTTCATCAGGGTTGCGCTCGGCAATTTCTTCCCCGACAAATAGGTATTTGCTTTGGCACGTACCAGGTTATGATAATAATAATCGTCCATCACCCGATTCACCATAAACCAATTTTGTGCAGTCCAGATACGATTGGCGATCGTTTTGTTTTTCAGGAAGCGGGATTCCGCCAGTCCGAAAACAATTCCATGCGGAAGGGCAGTTCCTATCGTGTTCCCCGCGGTATTCCATGAAGCATATCCATTTAAGGATGAAAAAACATTGCGCTTTTCCAGCGCCTCCGTGAACACAGAATCACCGCCCTGTACATTACCGATCGGATCAATATCGGCCACGATCACTCTTTTGCCTGCCTTCACTTTTTGCTCAATTTCAGCGGCAAATTTTTCTGCAACCCCGGCCTCATGTCTTGAAGGAAATACATAAAACAGGATATCAGCTGCATTTTCAGTTTCAACTTCACCTGCTCCGGTAGCCTTAATATGATGACTTACCGTTTCTGCAAGTGTCCGGTCTTCAAATGGCATAACGGTATTTCTCAGCTTTTCAGACGAATAAACCGCCTTGATCTTCGGAGCGAACTGGTAGTTTTTATTCAGAGCCCTCGCTAAAAGAAGCATGGAAACCTCGTCTGCACCAGGCTGTATGGCAATTTTTTCCGTCAACCCGAGGGCATCACGTGTTTTTATTAGGTTCTGCCGGTCTACCAAATGGACGCCTTTGGGTGAAGCGTCATCCTGAGACAGGATCAGATAATCGATAAGACCATTTTTTACAAAATCGATCGCTTTCACATTCGTTTTATAATTGCGCTCTCTTGCTCGTTTGTAGTCAGCCAGGACTGACGCAGGAATATCCCGTTCCAGCTTTACGACTTCCGCTTTCGTTTTTTCATCGGTATCCGGCGATATTTTTGCCCAGGTTGCCAGTTTCTCACGATAAGCCTCATTTTTTCCGTCCGCGCTCGGAGCCAGACGCATGATTACGCTTTGCCCGTAAATTTTCAATTTCGGCGCATTTCTGCGAATTTGTTTCAAAACATCAACCCGGGATAAGGCAACCGAAGACTCCACATTATGTTTGCGGGAAGCAACCAGACCACCGTAAGCAATCATATCCAACACGATAATGGCTGCATCAAACGATTTCAGATCCTGTTTTAAAATCCATTCATTGATTTTTTCGGATTGTCCCGGATCCTGAAAATTCCCCAGTAAAGCCAAAGGCGGAGCAATCACCTCGGCGTCACCAATCAGCCCCATTTTCTCCGTCATTTTCAGGCAAGGCGGACGTGCATCCAACGGGATAAACAAAATCTTTGACGATAGCTTTACCTTTTTTTGAGCAAAACCGTTTATCACAAAACTTAGTAAGACCAAAATGAGAACGATCTTCTTTTTCATAAACTGCTAAATTTTGATTTATAACCGTTCAAACCGTAAAACATGATATAGACATAACAAGCCATCGGGAGCATAAAAGCTATTTTCCAGGTGCTATTGTCGATCAGCAAACCCTGACAGAACGATATCATAGCCCCACCCGCGATGGCCGTCGATAACAATCCCGATGCCTGCGTTGTATATTTCCCCAAGCCGTTTACAGCCAGTGAAAAAATGATCGCAAACATGATTGAATTGCATAAACCAACCGCGATCATACTCCATACTGCCAGATAACCCGACGTATTCACCGACACGATGATCAGGAGAATCGCGAACGCTGCACAGACACTCAGTACCGTTGACGCCTTGATGGATTTAAGCAAAACAGAACCAATCAGACGTCCTACAAGCATACCGCCCCAGTAAAAGGCCACATAATTATTGGCCGCACTTTCGGTAATTTTCAATAAATCAGCAATATAGTTGGTCAGAAAAGTGCCGACCGAAACCTCTGCGCCGACATAGACAAATAGCCCTATGATCCCGTAGTTAAGGTTTCTGAATGAGAAAATGCCCTTTTTTGAGTCATTGGATTTATCAACCACCTCCTCTTCTGTTGTTATAACCGGCAATGACAACCTGCTCACCACGAGTGCAATTACGATCAGTGCGGCAGCAATGCCCAGGTAAGGGTATTTCACCGCGTCACTGGAAGCGCTGGATGTTTGCAACGGTGCCAGAATATAATAGGCTCCAAAAAGCGGCGCTGCGGTCGTCCCGATAGAACCAACACCCTGAATCAGGGTTAACCGCGAAGAGGCTGTTTTGGCCGGACCTAAAATGGTGATATAAGGATTGGCGGCCACCTGTAAAAGCACGATACCGATCGCGACGATAAACAAAGCGGCCAAAAACAAAGCATATTGATGCATCACCGCAGCAGGAAAAAATAACAAAGCTCCGCAGGCCGCAATCGAAAATCCAAGTACCATTCCTTTTTTATACCCGACGCGCTCCACCACTTTCCCTGCCGGAATGGATGCAATTCCATAAGTTAAAAAGAAATAAAACTGCACCAGCGAAGATTCTGAATAAGTCAGTGTAAAACCTTTTTTGAAAAAAGGCACCAGGGTATCATTCAGGCAGGTGATAAAACCCATCATGAAATACAACACAGCCAGCGTGATCAGCGCCGGTGTATAATTTTGTTTTCCCTGACCAATCGGTTCGGAAATGGTCATATTGCTTACTGGAATTCCGGCCATATTACGAATATTGGACTTCTGATGATTTTTTAGCTACAATGGCTTCCAACGTTTTCCAGCACTGATATAATCCGCGTGGAACGTGGAAACAGCCTTTCCATTTACCACCCTTCAAAGGTAACAATACTTCACCCTGCCGGTTCAGGTAACCATACCATTCCGGATTTTCCTGATCTGCAAAATGCGACCAGGTATATTCGTGCACTTTCTCAAACCAGGTCCAGCACCTTTCGTCACCGGTATGCAGATAACCTTTCAAAAGGCTGATCAAAGTCTCCACATGCACCCACCATAACTTCTGATCCCATTCCAGCTGCTGTGGCGGAGCTCCTTTTACATCGAGAAAATAGAATATTCCGCCATGTTTCTTGTCCCAACCGTATTCCAGAATGTTCAAAGTTATCTCCATCGCTTTTTGCGCCAATGCCTTGTTATCCGAACGTTCTGCCAGATCCATCAAAAACCACATGGCTTCAATGCCATGGCCCGGGTTCACCAGACGACCTTCGAAGGAATCGGAGAAATTTCCGTCAGGTGTTACATTTTCCAGGATGATACCCAGCTCAGGCCGGTAAAACTGGTTCATGATGGTATCAATCCCATTTTGAATCGTGTTTTCAACCAGATCAGCGTCCAGTAAATGTTCTATTTCCAACACGAGATTACAAAGGATCATCGGCAGTGCAAACCCTTGCAACGGACGTGTTCCGGGGAAATTTTTATTGTAGATACCTTTTGAGTTATCCTTTTTTTTCAAAATGCTGTGAAAAGTATCCACCGCGATTTTAGCATGCGCCGGTTCATGAGTCGCCTTGTATAACTGCCCAAAGGCCATCGAAGCGAAACAATCCGAAAAGATATTATGTGGCTGAGTCAACGGAATACCTTCACGGTTTACTGAAAAATACCAGTTTCCGTTTTCATCCCTGCCATTTTTTTCCAGAAAGGAAGCGCCCAGCAAGGCGAAGTCGAGCCATTCCTGTTTTTTCTCAACCTTATTGTACAACATGGAAAAACACCAGACCTGGCGACATTGCAGCCAGATAAATTTATCTGTATCGAATACCTTACCTTCTTTATCAAGACACGTAAAATATCCTCCAAATGTTTCGTCCCCTGAATGCTGTAACCAGAACGGTATTACATTATCCAGGAGTGTGTCTTTATATTGTTGAATGTAATCGTCAGGCTGCATTGTAATCGAGTATTGTTAAAATAAAGCTTACTTGATATCTTATTTTACTTTGTTCGATGTAAAAAAAGTAAATAATTATTAAGTAGTCAAGTTTTTGACCTAATAATATTTTATAATTTTAACAAATACAGAAATATGCTACTACAATTACAAAGAAACACGGTAAATAATCCCGGCAGAAACGAAAAATGCCCTTGTTGAAGATTAACTTCAACAAGGGCAACCTTACTTTATTATTTAAAATATTAAGTTTCTAAAATTACATCCGGATATTTTCAAACCTTACCCATTACATACATATCTTCCATTGTTGGACTCGGGCTTCCGCCTGTTTTTTCAAGCGTGATTGCAAAGGCAACTGCGCCCGGGTTTGCCTGCTTCATTTTCAGTAACTTTTTGGTAAATTCCTGATCCAGTACCCCCATATCTACCGGCTTTCCGTTAACGATCGTCCACAACTGGTATTGTTTACCTTCCGGTGCAGCCGGCAATTTTTGCACATCCAGCAAAACATCGTTGGTTTTTGTATCCCATATGGCCGCTACGGCGCTTTCGGGAGACTTTTCCAAACCGGCCATTCTTACGACCTTATAACTTGGGTCTCTGTAAAGACTGGCTAAGGTCTGACCATATTCAACGTCCTTTTTCAGTACTTCCATATCCGACTTCATCGCTTCCATACTCGTCGCATAATCTTCCTTCTCTTTTTTCAGCCCTGAATTCTGCATGGCAGACCAGCCAAATAACACAGCAAAGAGAATTGAAGCAGCAGCGGCAAATTTGGCCCAGGAAGGATATATCACCGTGGCGCCCGCATTTGTATTAACTCCTGCATCGACAACGGTTTGGTTTTCCTCAGCTTTGAAATCTGTTTCAACCGGCAACTTCTTAATTTTATTATCGTCATCTCCCTGAACCAATGTTACCGGTTCAGAAATATCAGATTCAGCAGATTCAGGTTCTTCTGTAACCTCATCGAAATTCATCTGAGCAAAAAGCATCTCTTTTAAAGAAGCCGGCGGTGGTGTCTGATGTTTAAGCGCATACTGCTCCAAAGCGCTTTCTGTGCGCATCAACTCCTCTTTTATCTCGGGATAAATATGAGACATACACTCCACTTCCTGCTTCTCCTGAGGAGAAACGGTGCCCAATACATATTCCTCTAATATACCGGACTCTATGTAGGCTTGGATATTCATACTGCAAAGTATTGTTTTAACTCTTGTAATGCTGTTCGGATTCGCGATTTCACTGTACCTAGCGGAATCTTCAATTCATCGGAAATTTCTTCATGGGTATAGCCCTGGAAATAGGCCATATCAATAAGAATCTTCCGCTCGGGCCGAAGCATATTTACGATTGATTTTATTTCGGAACTCGTGGTACTTAATTCTTCACTCGTGTCCCGCTCGTTCAGAGCGGCCCGATCATCGATATCATCCATCATGGGTTTCCTGCCTTCCACACGGGCAGCGTCAATTGCACCGTTACGGGCAATATTCAGTATCCATGTAAATAACCTTCCCTTTTCCGGATTGTACGAGGCAATGTTTTTCCAGATCTTCAAAAATGATTCCTGCATAACATCAGCAGCCCGTTCCTCATCACGCAATGTTTTGCATATGATATTAAACAATGCCCCAGAGTAGTGATCGTAGAGGAATTCAAAAGCAGCCCGCTCATTTCGTTTGAGCGCCGCCACCAGTTCTTCTTCCGAATATTTTACTTTGCTAGTCGCCAAGAGTCGCTTAACATTTAATTTAACATTTCTTATTGGCAAGCTAATAAAATTTCCCAAGATCTGGTTAACCGGCAAATATATAATTACCTGCCTTTTACCATAATGCGAAATAGTTGCTGATCCGGGCGGTGCGGCCCCAATCAATAAGCTTGGTGAATTGATCATCTTAGTGTGCTTTTTATTATATACGTGAAAAGCAGAATCTTAGATCAATTCAAAAGTTCAAGAATAAACAGAATGTAAAAAACATTTTGGCATAACGGATCAAACAGGCCAGTGCAGGCTTGATAAGCACTTTTGGGAGCAATTCCAGTCAGATAAACCAGTAAAAAAGTCCGGTACTTAGCCAGAAACCGGCGGTAGAAATCATTACTTCCGAAGTAATGCCACGCGCTGATAGGTCAGATAAAGAAAGAAAACCATCAGGCTGAATAAGTAGATAACATTGCGGGAATCGACCAACCCTTTGCCGAGCGCCCGGTATTGTTCGTCCAGCGCGGTCCAGGAAAAAATATCAGCCGCAAACCCGCTTCCGAGCAGGGAAGAAACGGAACCAAAACCGACATACCAGATGAAGGCAAGAAAAACACCGAGGATAAAAGCAACGATCTGGTTTTCGTTCAGGGACGACGACCAGATACCCATGGACACAAGCACCCCGCTAAAAAGGAATAAACCGATGTAGGAGCCAAAAACAGCGGCAGAATCAATATTCCCTGCCGGGTTTCCTAATTTGTAGATACTGTAATAATAAAGTAACGTGGGCAGGATGGTCAATAACACCAGTATCCAGTTGGCAAAGAATTTCCCGAGGATCAGCTCCCAGTTACGGATTGGTTTTGTCAGCAATAATTCGAGCGTTCCCGTCCGGCTTTCTTCCGCAAGAGAACGCATGGTAATAGCAGGGATCAAAAACAGCAATACGTAAGGCGCCAGACTAAAAAAAGAGCTCAGGTCGGCATAACCGTAATCCAGTACATTGGAATCCGGAAAAACCCATACGATAAGTCCCACTGCAATCAAAAAGACTGCCATGACCATGTAGGCAACGAGGGAATTAAAAAAACTACCTATCTCCTTTTGAAAAATTGCAAACACCTTTTTGTTGTGAAAAAGTAAAATGAAGAATCTTTACCAGTTTTTTATGAAAATCGTTTCTATAAAACTTATTCAAAAACCGGCTTTTCGCGGCGCAAAACGGCTGCGATAATCAGTGAAAATATAAATCCTGCCAGAATATACACAAAAACTCCTCCGGCAAACATGATGCCCGGAGAGCTGAATTTTTGAGACAATTCCATGTAATGATCAATTTGTGCGTCATCCAGTCCTTGCGCTTCCATATCCGCACGGGCTTTGTCCAATATCTGGGCCGTTATCGTGGTATCAATAAATTTCACATAAAACATAGAAAACATGGAGGCGATAAAACCCAAAACACCGGACATCAAACTTCCAAGCCCTAACCCCTCACCATACCCCATAAATCCTTTGTTGTTATCCCGGAATTCTTTCATGGCCAGTATAATACCAATGATCAAAATCACGTAGGCCAACATCGGCAGCCATTTGTTTAGCGACAGTCCTGATACATATAATATTGTTGTGTAAACGATAACAGCTACTGAGGTGAGAATTCCGTATTTAAGTGCGGTGCGTGCGCTAGAAGCTTGTTCTTCCATAGGTATTTCGTGTACAGGTTTAGGTTAGTATGGGTTTAAAACTGGTTATTGACAAATTTAGGATTTATTATGAAATACGCCATAGTCCTGTTTCCTCAAAATCAGCGCTATGATCAAAATCGGGATAATGGCCATTACGGTTTTCTTGCTGATCTCGTCCGTTATAATTTCCGAAGTTTCCATGGCCTGGATGCTCGCATACATTTTAAGATATTCCGCATTTCCTATATTTTTTACCAGCTCCGCTTTTCCCTGTTGCAGAAGCGCTCCCATTTCCTGAAGGTAATTGGTAAAAACAGACGGATCGATATAAGTTATAAACAGGTAAATCAACCAGCCGTTAATAAAGGCACCAATGGTATTCACGGCATATCCGATCGTGAGTGCTTCCCATAAATGCAGAAATCCATTCCCGATCTTTTTCCTGAAATACCAGCAAGCGCCCGCGATCATAATCGCGTGAATACCGATATCCATCACTTTATTATTTCCCAACGGTACAATCCCGATTGCATACAATCCGAGAAAAAAAGCAAAAGCAAGAATTCCGGTAATAAATCCAAAAACAAGCGACACCTTTAAAAGTGGCTTGTCAAAATACGCTAATATTGATTTCATGATAATTAATGATAGAATGACAGATTAACAAACCAGAGACCCGGTGAGTTTATCTGTCATTCAGAAATGAACTTAATACCAATCCAGACGGTCGTTATTGAAAACACCGCGTACGGCACCTTTCAACGTTTTTCCAAGGAATGGTGTGTTTTTTGATTTTGAATAAGTTTTATCGAAAACCCATTCTGTTTCCGGTTCAAAGAATGTAAGATTTGCCTCTGATCCCGCATTTATATTAATCTCCGCCAACCTTAAAATATGTCTCGGCTGTGAGGTAAGTTTCTCAACAATATCTTCCGTCTTTAACCCGCTATGCATCACAGCCAGCGAAAATGCTGTTTCCAGGCCGGTGATACCAAAGTCAGCATGATCAAATTCCAGATTTTTGCATTCCTCGTCATGCGGGTTATGATCCGACACAATTGCATCAATCGTTCCATCCAATAAGCCCCGACGAATTGCCTCGTGATCAGAAGACGCACGGAAAGGTGGATTTACTTTAAGGTTTGTATCAAAATCAATCAGGTCCCTATCCTCAAAAGCAAGCTGATGCGCCGCAACATCACAGGTAACTGGAAGGCCTTTTCTCTTTGCCTCACGAATCAGCTCAACCGCTTCTGTTGTAGAAACCAGCGAAACGTGCAGCATAGGTTGCCCTGTCAGTGCAAATGTAGATTTTTCCAGTGCGTATTCCAGCAATTTCAAATCACGGTTCAGCATCATTTCTTCCGCCAGCGACGGCATTCCTTTCATACCGATCAGCGTACTGGTGATGCCCTCATGCATCTGGCCAAAAACAGTCAGCTGTCTGTCTTCCGGCCGATTCATCAGCAACGCGTTCAGCGGCTGCAAATAAAGTATTGTTTTCAGGAAAAGGTCGGCGTTCTGTACCGGATGTTCCCCGTCAGTAAAAGCAACAGCACCTGCCGTATGGAGGTCGATCATTTCGGTAAAATCAACACCCTGCGCTTTTCTGGTAACAGAAGCGGCGACGTGTAACGTAACCAAACCTCCCCGGCCAGAATTTTTGATATAATTTAACGTGTCTTTGCTATGCACTACCGGCTCAGAATTAGGAAGCAATACAATTTCTGTAAACCCTCCGTGAGCCGCCGTCGTCCGGACCGAATCCAGATCTTCCTTATGCTCAAAACCAGGATCACGGGAAGCAACCCGCATATCCACCCATCCCGGCGAAACACATAAACCGTTTCCCTCCTTCACCAGAGCGTCGGCATCGGACAGGCCATCGCCTATCTCAGCAATTTTTCCATCCCGGATCAATATGTCTTTAACCTGCCCATTGAAAGGCGAATTCTTATCGATGATTCGAACTGATCGAATTAGTACTTTCATAAATTGTTGTGACCGCAATACATGAATTTTTTCAGTAAATAAGCAGGAGGAAATAAACCGCACGCTTTATCCGAATCATTCATTTTTATTAAAACATCATCTTTTTTAACAAGCAAAAAAAAAGCTCCCTTCGGAGCTTTAATGCTTTCATCAGGCACCGATGAATTGTTTATAATCTTCGACAGAAAGTAATCCTTCCGTATCGTCAGGATTTGCCAAAGTTATTTTAACCATCCAACCGCGTCCGTATGGATCAGAGTTTACCAATTCAGGTTCGCTATCCAACTCGTCGTTCACCTCCGTTACCGTTCCGGCAACAGGAATAAACAAATCAGAAACTGTCTTCACAGCCTCAACTGAGCCAAAGACCTCCCCTTTTTCGAGTGAATCCCCAACTGTATTAATATCTACATACACGATATCACCCAATTCTTTCTGAGCGTGATCTGTAATTCCGATAAATGCCGTATCTCCTTCAATACGGATCCATTCGTGATCTTCTGTGTACTTTAGTTCTGAAGGGAAATTCATGATATAATTAGAGTAAGTTTCGAAACGTATTTCAGACGCAAATTACAGGATGTACTTTGTATTTTCCAAATCGAAATTTTATTCTGCCAGATTGAACTTCAACTGAACCCCTCCCGATGTACTCGAACGATAAAAAGAGTTGGACACCAGCGGGTCGTTAAATGTTTTGTCAAAGTAGAACTGGCAGCTTAGCCGGTTGTTGACCACATAGTTGATCGTCGGGTGCAGCTGGAAGTTGATGTTACCAGCGATAGGGATATTTTCGCCGTCAAACTTGCGCTGAATGTGGCGCGTATCACGGAAAGTCAAGCCTAGCTGCATCGTCATATCATTTTTCAGTTTTTTCTTCACACCATTAATCTTAAACGGCAGCGGAACATTATTTTTTGTAAAACCAATGTTCACCGTCAAATCCTGATTAAAGAGTTCAGCCACCTGAGCGTTCGAGAGATTCAGCGCAACCGTTCTGTCGCGGTTGTAGTCAATACTTGCTGTAATCCGGCTCTGCGTCCGGAAATTCACACCGACCAGAGGCGAAAATTTCTCCGACAATGTTATTGTGCTCATGGCAAACACCGGTACATATTGACCCAGATAGTTTGTTTTGGAAGATAATGGATACCCGGTCACCGCAAGATTTACATACAATGCTTCATAATCCAGATTAGACGTAAAGTTACCAACACTGTAGGTCGACATATACCTATGTTTCACTGTAAAACTGCTAAATAATCTTTTAAATGCAGGAATTCTCGACAAACCATCATAATTGATATCCCAGTTTGGCATTGGGAATTTCAGGAATGGATTGGTACGGACCGTCTTCGGATCTTTTCCGGTATACGCCGCAAAAAATGAAGAAATCAGAACATCCTGAGAATTTTCATTATACTCCCCGCCACTGCCATTTTCAGCATTCAAGCGATCACGCAGAACCGCACGATAAGATCTGAACTTATCAAAAACCGGAGACGAGTTATCCTTTCTGATTTTGGCAAATGCCGTTCTGAATGACATGAAAGACATGCTGAACTGGCCGTTACGCAGAGGATTCTGATGTGCATAATTACCCGATGAATCGGGTCTGTAAAATTCCTGATACGCGTCCTGCCTCGTCAACCTCACCTCAATCTGCATCCTGAAATCTTTGAAGGGTTCCAAAGAAGTGTTGGCCGCAAAATTCTTCGCAATTGTCTGCTGGAACGGCTGGTTCTGCTCTTGGCTTTTTGTTATCCATCCGTTGGCAGCAGCTTTCGTCTGGAAATTTCTGTCTTGTTGTCCAAGTACAAAACCCAAACCAGGTGCATTTGCATTATCAAGTCCAAAATATTTTGGAGCCCGCAAATACCCCGGAAGCGCCGTTGTTTCCTGAATTGAATAACTGACATTTATTCCACGCACAGTCATCAGAACACGGGTGATGTTTTTCAAAATATCGGTTGAACGCATATCGATGTCTTCAATATCACCAGGGCTACGTGCAAAGTTTTTGCGCTGCGCCGAAGGTGTATTGGCAAATTTCAGATAACGCAGTTTGTTATAGAGCATCACAAAATCGACTTTACCCGTGATACCTCTCTCCCTGCTGTTCCGGATAATATCACCAAAAGGCAGACTATCAGCATCCATCAATCCGAAAGCATTTGCCTGATAATTATACCCGATCGAATGCGAATAATCTGCCGTCATCCAGTCCAGAGCCGGTATTTTGTCCAACGGTAAGCGGTATGTAAGCTTGATCTTCTGATCGAAGTTTTTGATACGTCCCAGCTTTTTGAAGTTATTCCAAAGCGAGTCTTTCTTTTGTGCAGTATTCAGATCGCCCTGTGGTTCATCAATGATGGCGTTAGCGGATGCATTGTACATCAGGGTCATATTTTTGGTCAAATTCCAGCCAAAATCGTAATAGCGGTTAAACCAGAAATATTTCTCAAACATTGGCGTCATTCCTTCCGTCGTAAGGTCGGAGTTACGAAGCTGCGTGCGTGCAAACCTGCGGTCAACATCGGCTCTCACAGACACCATATTGGGCAGAAGCGTCAGATTGAAGTCTCTGATAAATTCAGCGTAACGGTTTGTTGCCTTCATCTTTTTGAAGGGTTCAAACGGCTTCGGCTGACTACTATATATGTAGGAAATTCCGCCCTTATACATCCGCTGAGAATATTCCTGTGTCAAAATATTTCGGCGTGTATCATCGCTGAAAGCATAGGTAAAGGAGAAGTTTTCAAAATCGTAGAAATGATTCCGAGCTCCTGGTTTGGTCTTGATCTTCCTTACATTGGAGAAATTAATCCCTCGTCTTACGGCATTCTCCTCAACGAGTCGCCGGTAACCATCCCGTTCCTCATCAGAGCGTAAATTGCTCAAAGAAGTTGACAAAGGTGTGTCTGGATCAAGGGGGTCGAAATGTGGTTTTACATTGCGTCGGTCATAACTTACAAACAACGGAATGCTGAATCCCCACTGTTGCGGCAATAACTTATCAACCGCGATATTTGAGGAGAAACCGTATTCTGTGGTCAGGTTTCTCGAACGCTCTCCGATGCGTTGCTGTACACTTCCAAACCCAAAAGTTTCAAGTCGCCCTGAGGCCGTAACCGTAGCAAAATCCGCCAGTTTTGCATTAAGCTGAGCAATCGCTGCAAAGCCGCCTGTTTCGTCAAAACCTTCGGCATGCATTTCGTCGGTCCAGATACAGAAAGTTTTTGCACGTTCATCCGCAGATTTCGGGTTACGCATACCGATCATCATCACCCGTACCGCACTTAAATCCGGGTTACCAACAACCGTAATCTTATACCTGCCATCAGCCGTGGTAATCGTATATGGCACACTCTGATTTTTATCAATCGCTTTATTTCTTTCAGATTTTGCACGAATTAAGTCAGCCAGCGCAATATTCAATTCATTGCTTTCAGGCCAGATTTCTTCACGTACCGTAACATTTTCTCTCGTCGATTGTAATCCTGAAATGTCAATTTCATAATAGTTTTGCGTAAGATCCGTACCCAATCTCATAAACGCACCAACCAACCCGTTTTCGTTGTCGTCGTTCTGCATGTGGATATACATACGAAGGCGTTTACGGAACAAAAGGTCAAGGTTAACATTTTTATAAACAGCTCTTGAATCACCATCGCGAAGATTGGTCACGCAAAGGCTCATCGATTGCTCATTCAACTGCAAACTTGGTCTCTGGGTAAAATCCTGATCACGCTCCCAACCCGGAGGTAGCTGATAGACATATTTCTTCGCAGATGCGTTAAGAGAGCTTGCTGCCTGTCCGTTTTCTTCAATACTTACCGTTCCCACTGTAAATTTGGCATCATAGGGCTCAGGAACTTCCTGCAAACCACCCGCATCCAGATTATAGGTGTATTTACGATATTGCTGGCCAATCATCTGAAGTTGTGCAAAACGAAGCACTACCGGCTGTTGGAAATCTGCCAGATACATACGCATAAAACGAATGGATTTGAAACCGTTGATTGTTCCAACCTGTCCTGTAAATTCCTTAATCGGAACACGGAACAGATACCAGTTCTGGGTTTCGCCGTTCTCACTTTTTGTAACAGTCTGGTCTACGACAAAACCGTTTCCAACTTTCATCTGATCTGGTTTCAGATCTATCGAATATTCATAATACGCTTCATTGTCGTTGATGGTATTGTCAACGTTCATATCTTCCCCATCCGGTATGCTGCTTGACGCAGGGGTCACGGTTGCCGAGTTTCCTGCACTTTCGGGAGAGTTATTTTCCATCCCGATATAATCCTTGTAACGGGCAAGAATTTTCAGATCAGCAAGATCCTGCTCTTCTCCAAGGAAATATTTAAAATCATCTCCCGACGGATCCGCCATGATTTTGGCTTTGGCCTCTGCTGTCATATTAGCCGGCAAGCGGTCAAGATAACTTTTAAAGAAAGCTCTTTCTTCTTCATTGCTTAGTCCGTCCAAACCAACATCCTGCTTCTGGCGGGCTCCTGCTTCGTTACTGAAAGCATTGATCAGGTATTGCGACTTTGTAACCTGTCCCCATACTGTCTGCTCAACGTTTTCGCCAACAACCTTAGTTGTCAGAGGCAATCCGTTCTCAAAATTGTAACGTTCATCCGGAATTACATCTTCTGAAATATCTCCCAAATTGAAGACCAGTTTACCACCGGTTGTATTGTTGGTTTCATTTCCAGGACCAGAGCCGTCACGGACAATTCCGTTTTTCCCTTTTACAAAAGGATCAAGCATCCAGAACTCGATACTTTCTATATTGGCATTGTCAAAATCATTATCCGAAGTGATAGCTCTGCTCAAACCACCAAAATTCTGTCTCGGATTTTTTAAACGTCCATTTACATCAAGGTCTGTGTTATAGTTGTAAATACCACGCTCAGTAGGGTAATAGGCAATATCCAATACATTTTGCGGATAATTAATTAACCCGGAAACCGATCTGTTCGGAAAAATATCTCTTGGCAGATACAACTTTTCGTAGACATTCTGGCGATCCTCATCTGTGATATTGCCAGGCGCCTGAGCACTTCCACCCAAACCTGCCGACCCTCCAAAAAGGTTATCAATCACATAGGCTGAAATTTTAGCTCTCTTGAAACCGTAATCCAGGGTCTTGCCATCAAAACCCTGACGATATGCTGCCGGCACAGCAGAAAGTCGCCATTTTTGCGGCTGCCGCGCCAGATCATATACAGTACGTGTAGATTCAAAATCGTCGATCAGCGATCTGTTATTAACCTCTTTTGAAACGCCGGGAATTAATTTCGCGAACTCAGCCTTAAACTGAATGCTCGACATTTCCTTCGTTTGCAAAAATGGTAACTTATCCAGCCACCTGGTCAGGAAAGGTACATTCTTACGAATGTTGATATTAAAACCAAGCATTGTGTTGTTCACGGGTTCATTTCCCAATGCTACACGGGTTAGAAATCCTGCCGGTTTTTCATGATAACGAATGGCCGTCAATCCCAGACTTATATCCCTGTTTACAACGTAATCCAAATGTGTCCCCAGGAGTGTACGAATCTGGTTCTGGAACATATCCGGGCGTTCATACTCAATAACGATTTCACGCCCCGAATTTATTACGCTGCTGTTCAATATACGGACACGGCCAATTTGCGCTTCCACGATATAGTCAGAACCTGCCGCCAAAGGAACACCTCCGGAAGTAACTGTAACTGACGTCTCCAGAACACCGTAGGGTAATGAAACCTCAGCTCCACCACTCGACTGATAAGAGCCTTTGATATAAAATTTATTGTGCTCGGTTACCTGCTGCGCATCGATCATCGTGGTGCGATACAGTTCATCAAATACATACTTTTTACGATAGGTATCTTCTGAAATCCGGGCGTTAAGGTTAGATCCAAAAGGTTCAAGCACCGGGAAGAAAACACGGCCGCTTTTGGTATCAATGGTTACGTTTTCAACAAAGTCAAAGTTACCATCAGGCTGCAAATCGTTCACCGGGTTCAACCGGTCAAGACCCATTACTTTGATCAATGGAATATTGGCCAGGTTACTTTCCTGCAAATTAGGATTATCAATCCCGGTAAGGTCGTCTTTATAAATGACTCTCAGTTGAAAACCTGTCTTATCAATGGAGCTTGTACCCAGCGAGTAAACGTTTTTCATCATCAAATCCCACATCGGTAACTTAGTATTGTTCCGGATCGTGGATGATTTAATCAATTTCAGGGCGATCACTTCATCGTCTTTACGGTTTTGGTAATCTTCCGTTAGCTCACCGACTTTATAGGATCTTCCATTGTAGGTATACTCGTAAGCAACCCCAAGTATCTCATCATTTCTTAAAGGCGTAGTCAAAGAAATATAACCCAGTTGAGGATGATAGGTATATTCCCGGTCCTGCACCAATTTTTTTGCTCCTCTCAACAATTCATAATCCACGGTTTTTTCAAATCCAAAACTCGTAACGGAAGAATTAGTATTATCAACTTGACGAAAACCAGGATTATCGGTTAGCTTTTTATACAAACCATTCGTGGCATTGTCCGCAGGCTGATTGGATCGGATCGGTTGAAGGCTTGGGTTACCAACCTGGTATGGCGTTGGCTCACCCAAATCGGTAAAACCAACTACGTTACGCAAAGATTCGGTGGTAGTGGTTCTGTTTGTTACATACACTTCCATCCTCGTAATCGTAACACCGGATGTAATCTGAGGCGTATTTTTTAAAGCGCTTTCATATTTACTGCGGAAATACTGAGAAAGAAAGAAGTTGCGGTTTTCATCATAATTATCAACCCGTATTTCAAATTCCCGGTTTTGAGCGCCGCCACGCAACGTCACCCTTTCCTTACTTGAACGTTGCTGCGAAGCGACAAAAGTTGCGCTTAAACGCCCGAACTGAAAATCGGTTTTTAGACCGAACAGGTTTTGAACACCCGGGATAAGCTGGCTATTGATCGCCCAGTTGATATTACCGGCCTCCACTTTTCTTAGAAAACTCTCTTCCGGATTTTTATAATTAAGCTTTAAAGCATTTTCAAAGTTAAAACTTGCTTTCGTATCAAAGTTGGTAAGAAAGCCCAGCCTGTCGCCAAGGTTCGCATTGAAGTTTATGCTGATCTGCTCATTAAAAATGAAATTGGTATTACTTCTCTGACGGATCGGAAGCGCCGGATTATCGATAAACTGATGCATCACACCAAGATCAAGCGCGACGAAACCGGTTGGTTTAAAATCAAGGAAATTGTCTCCAAGAATTTTCGAAAGAGCAGGCGGCACATCCAGTTTCGGAAGAAGCCCGCGTGCCCCCATGGCACTTTTGCCATCCTGTCTGGATGAATATTCACGCAGAAGACTTTTGAAGGCGCGGTCTTCCAATTCTTTGTCATAGGTTTCCATGTCCATTGTTTCAGGCGCACGGAAATCCAGATTCCCGTTGGGTGTCTGGATATCTTCTGTAACAGCAATTTTACCGCTGCTGTCCAATAAGATATTGGTTGAAATATTGGCCGGATCCTTTAGGTAAAAAGGAGAACGGGGCCGGGGCTGTGCAAATTTGTTGGAATAATAATCTTTCCAACGCATGATCAACTGATTTCCGGAGCGATCAACATTTTTACGTGTTGTATCGCCGAGCGTATCTGCTAAAATCGCCCAGTCTGCAAAAGCTTCCGCAGTTGATTCTTTTTGATCCACAGAAGCGGTTGCCAGCAGCAATGCTCCGGATGAAATCGTAATAGCCTTAAAGAGGGATGAGTAAACCGTTGATGACAAAGCTAAATACTTTATTTATAGAGGGTTCCTGCAATGATCACTGTCAACATATCCAACGAAACAATATAGATCTTTTCCATATTCCTGAACAACCATTATTTAATTATGACTAGCGAAGTGCCAATTTAATCAATTGCTCGACAGTTATCGCATATCCCTCACGTTTGATAATAGCATCCACGCTTTTTTCGGCTGTGGCTTTTGGAATACCCAGCGTAACCAAAGCAGCCAAAGCTTCGCTTTTCAAGGCACCATTCGAACTGCCAGGCGTTTTCACACCGGTAGTAAGCATTGCATCTTTGCGCATCTTATCACTTAATTCCAGAATAACCCTTTGAGCTGTTTTTAATCCTATACCTTTAATAGACTGGATTAAACGTAAATCCTCGTCGATGATACCCTGGCGGATCTCAGGCGACGAGAGCGAGGAAAGCATAACCAAAGCGGTAGAAGGACCCACTCCTGAAATGCTTATCAAATCTAAAAATAATTTCTTTTCATCACTTTCCAGAAAACCAAAAAGTACATGAGCATCCTCGCGTATATTCAGATAGGTAACCAACTTACACCGCTTCCCGACATCGGGCATTGCCGTATATGTCTGTAATGAAATACGAACTTCATAACCCAGTCCCTGAACATCAATAACGGCAAATGCAGGATCTTTATAAGTCACTGTTCCGTCAACGTAGGCAATCATATGTTTATAGTATGTGCGTTAATTACAACTTGTCTAGCTTGATACGATTAGTTTCATACCTGGCTTGATCTCGTTTCCTCTGATTTTGTTTGCCCGTTTCAGATAATCGATAGGCAATCCATAACGTTGTGAGATATTCCATAGCGTATCACCATGCTGAACGGTGTGGTAACGCATTTTGATATGTCTTGATTTCCTTTGTTCTTCTTTTTCAGTTCTTGCCTGGTCGTCTTTGTCGATTTTTGCAGAAGCAACCAGGGTAGCCGGCACTGTCACCTTAACATCTTTGTAAACTACCAGTTTTTGTCCTTTACGGATAGCGCTTCTGCGGATGTGGTTCCATTTTCTCAGCTCCGCAATCTCAACATCATATTTTCTGGAAATCGATTCAAGTGTCTCCCCTCCTTTAACAGTATGTGAAGATTTTTTTGATCTGATTTTTGTCACACTCGCCACTTCCTGTGCTTCGTCTCCCCCTTCTTCCGTTTCTTCACTGACATTGGTCAAAGCTACTTTGTCAAGCGAGTCATTGGTAACAGGTTCTTTGACCGCTTTACGCGAAGCTACCAAAACCGGCTTCACAGTCACCTTAACATTTTTGTAAACAACCAGTCGCTGACCTCTTTGCAATGAATTTCTGCGAATACGGTTCCATTTTTTCAGCTCCGCAACCCTGACGTCGTATTTTCTGGAAATCGATTGCAGTGTCTCGCCTCTCTTAACCGTATGTGATGATTTTTTGGACTGAATTTTTGTAACACCCGCGTTCTCAAATTCTTCCCCATCTCCATCCACATAGGCATAAGGGAATGCGCCGTTTCTGAACGAATCAGCTTTTGCGCTGTCAAGTTTTGCCAATACCAAACCGGATGGCAGGAATCTGCGGGTGCAGGAATCCATGATAATATTCCTGTTGCTAACCAGATAAGTGTATTTCACACTTGGTACTCTCAAAACAAAGTCACGTGTCTGATCCGGAAGCATGGTTTTGGTCAGCTGTGGATTCAGCTTCGTCAGTTCTTCGAAATCAATTCCGCTTTGCTGGCAGAAAGTGGTCAGGTTAATGTATCCATTTACATGAATTGTATCATTTGGAATCTGATATTCCATGTTTTGTGCATACACCCCATGATCATTACCATAATTCATCATGTAGTTCATCGCTACATATTGCGGCACGTAAGATCTTGTTTCTTTGGGAAGTACGTTATAAATCGTCCAGAAAGTGGTTCCGTGTGAGCGGCGCATGGCACGTTTTACATTACCCGGACCTGTGTTATAAGAAGCCAGTGCAAGTTCCCAGTCACCAAAAATATTATAAAGCTGTTTCAGATATTTACAAGCCGCCTCGGTAGCCTTTACGGGCTCAAAGCGTTCGTCAACGTAGCTATCCTGATACAATCCGAATTCACGGCCCGTCGCTGGCATAAACTGCCAAAGGCCACCCGCTCTTACTCTTGATAATGCCGTAGGATTCAGCCCTGATTCGATCATCGACAAATATTTAAGCTCTGTCGGAAGGCCGTATTTTTGAAGTGTTTTTTCAAACAAAGGGAAGTACAATGGCATCTTTTCCATCATACTGATTGTAAACTTTGTCTTTTTATAGATAAAGTATTCAACAAATTCGTGAGACGACTTATGATAAGTCAGGGGAATTGATTTTTCCAGTTTGGCGAAACGTTCACGGAGCAACTCTTCCGGAATTGCTGGCGTTAAACCGATCTCCTCAACATTTGGGAGTGCCGGAATTTCAGAATTCTCGTCAGCTTCGGCTGCGATTCCGAGGGTATCCGGACCAATTTCTAATTTCTCTCTTTGTATTGTCGCCATAACCGGCGAATTCCACAATCCTGCACACACGGCTCCAAGCCACAATACTCTTTTTGAAATCTTCATTAATTAATGCTTTTTGATGGGTTAATCAATTCCTGTTATCAAATAGTCAATGTCTGATGATGAATACTTTTTTATAAAATGACATACTATTTATAATTTCCTTTACAATTACTTCCGGAAATTATTTATTTAGGCACGGTTTTTTAGCATTTATGATGTCGTAAACAGAAATTAAAACGGTTAATCTGTTCAAAAAAATTTACGACAATTTTGATTATTTTTTCAAAGCCTTACTTATGCTTCTAAAATATTCTCTTTTAAAGTCGTTGAAAGATGGTTCGCAAACGAAAGCATCTTTTCTTCCTCAAAGAACGGCGCCATGATTTGTATCCCGATCGGCATGCCGTCTCTATCGACGCCGTTTGGAATAGAAATCGCGGGATTTCCCACCACGTTGGCCTGAACAGTGAATATATCAGCAAGATACATCTGTAAAGGATCATCCGTTTTCTCTCCAATTGTAAACGCGGTAGTCGGCGTAACCGGAGAAATCAGGAAGTCGAACTGTTCAAAAAAGCGTTCGGTTTCTTCTCGCACTAATCTTCTAACGCGTTGCGCCTTGGTATAGTATGCGTCATAATAATTTGCACTTAAAACAAAAGTACCTAATAATATTCTTCTCCTCACTTCTTCTCCAAAACCTTCTGTACGGGTGTTCTTATAAAGTGCGTCCAGATCACCGGTAACAGCTGATCTGCTTCCATACCTCACACCATCAAATCTCGATAAATTTGAGCTGGCTTCGGCTGTGGTAAGAATATAATAAGTCGGTAATAAAAAATCGAGAAGCGGCATTTCAATCGGCGTGACCTCATGTCCCTGAGCACGCAGGCGATTTAAAACATCAAGCGTCTGCTCCCTTATTTCGGGAGCGATCGCTTCGTTTTCAACTGAATTCCGGAGATAGCCGATTCTGGCCTTTCCGTTCCATTCCAGTTTTTTTGTATAGGCAGGTACTGCCTTGGCTGATACTGTACTGTCAAATTCATCTCCGCCCGCCATGATTTCCAGGATCAACGCAGCATCTTCCACGCTTTTGGTAATAGGTCCTATGCAGTCAAAAGAAGAAGCATAAGCCAAAAGTCCCCAGCGGGAAACGCGGCCGTAGGAAGGTTTTACACCAACTACACCACAAAAAGCTGCCGGCTGACGCACCGATCCACCGGTATCGCTACCCAAAGAAACGTGGCATAATCCTGCCTGCACAGCCACAGCCGAACCTCCTGACGAACCACCCGGAACTTTGGAGGGATCCGCTGCATTCAATACAGGACCAAATGCAGAATTTTCATTGGAAGACCCCATGGCGAATTCGTCACAGTTCTGGCGGCCGATCACGATCGCATCTTCGTCCAGAAGACGCTGAACTGCCGTAGCGGTATATGGCGATTTATAGTTATCCAGAATACGGCTTCCTGCCTGAACGCCATGACCTTTGTGAGCCAAAACGTCTTTCAAACCAATAACAAGACCTGCAAGCCGGCCAGCGGTTCCGTTCTTTATTTTTGTGTCAACCTCAGAAGCCAAAAGAAGTGCTTCTTCTGAATAAACATCAACGAAAACATTTAAATGGGCATTGGACTCAATCCTTTCCAAATAATGATTCACCAACTGCACGCAGGTTAAACCTCCTTCACGCAAATCATTTTGTATTTCGGTCAGCGTCGGGTACTCTTTCAACTTAATTATTTTTGGCGGGTAATAAATAAAGAATCAGAGCCATTTAAGTGTCTACTAAACGGCTCTGTTATGTACTCAATACGATGGAAAGATTACTTGGTAGTATCTTCCATACTTTTTTCAATATTCTCTTTTACGTCTTTGGTAGCGTTTTTGAATTCGTTAATTCCCTGGCCTAAACCACGCATTAACTCAGGAATTTTCTTCGCTCCGAAGAATAGCAAAACGAACAAGGCTACCAAAAATATCTCTTGTCCACCCAACCCCATAATTCCACCTAAAACAGTTACTGATTCCATATCTATTCTTTGATTATATGTTTACAAAAATACTTAATAATTCGAAAAGAACTAAAATAATCAGACACTTTATCCGATATTAATTGTTTTTTCGTTCTTTTCCCACTCGCTGAATTTGCGAATATCGTCCCCCAGTGTCTTGATTAGCCATAGAACAAGGGCCACGTCATCCGTAATTCCTATAACCGGCAGAAAATCAGGGATAAGGTCGATGGGCGACACAAAATAGATCAGAACCGCCACAATCGAAACCAGACTTTTCCATGGCAGATTCTTGTAAGCTCCCGAAGAATAGGCTTTCACCATTCTGATCAGCAACTGTACACTGCTTTGAAACTCGGTCATATTCCCTTTGAACCCTACTGTCTGTAATTTACCGGCAACGTCTTTTATCAATTCAAATAAACGGCTTGTGTTACTGGCATAACGTCCCGCCTTACCGGTGGCTTTTCTAAAAAAAATGGAATGTAATATTCTCGATATTAGTGACTCGTCATTCATTCTTTAAAATAAGAAAAAGTGGTTTATTGTGCCAATATAACTATCTATTTACGTAAAAAATTGCATTACGGATGTAAGCGTACTACTTTTCACACAAAAATTAAATCGGCTAGTGGTTTTAACAAATTATGTAACCTATTTTTAGGGTATATTTCAAAACATTAATTTTTACACAATTAAATACATTTTTTTATGAAGATTACTGTCGTAGGCGCTGGCGCTGTGGGTGCAACCACAGCCGACAATATCATTCGTCGCGAATTGGCGGAAGAATTAGTGTTGTTGGATATCAAAGAAGGTGTAAGTGAAGGAAAATCATTGGATATGTACCAAACCGCCGCGTTGCTGGGTTTCAATACCAAGCCTGTTGGTTCTACCAATGACTATGAAAAAACAAAAGGATCCGACGTAGTTGTCATCACTTCCGGTATTCCACGCAAACCCGGTATGACCCGCGAAGAGCTGATCGGAATCAATGCCGGAATTGTAAAATCAGTTACTGAAAATATTTTAAAATATTCGCCAAAAGCCATTCTTATTGTCGTTTCCAACCCGATGGATACGATGACCTATCTTGCTTTTAAAGAGGCGGATATCCCTAAGAAACGAATTATCGGTATGGGTGGTGCGCTGGACAGTGCGCGCTTCAAAACCTATCTGGCAATGGCGATGGAGGTTTCACCAAGTGATATCCACGGCATGGTGATCGGAGGCCACGGAGATACGACCATGATTCCTTTAACGCGACTTGCCACTTATAACGGGATTCCGGTAAGCCGTTTCCTTTCAGCCGAAAAACTGGAACAGATTGCCGCCGACACGATGATTGGTGGGGCTACCCTTACCAAACTTATCGGCACTTCGGCCTGGTATGCTCCGGGTGCAGCGGCAGCCATGATGGTTGAAAGCATTGTCCGCAACCAGAAACGCATTGTTCCCTGCGGTGTTTATCTGAACGGCGAATACGGCCAGAAAGATATCTGTATGGGCGTTCCGGTGGTTTTGGGCCGCAATGGATGGGAAAAAATCATTAACCTGCGTTTGAGTGATGCAGAAAAAGCTGCTTACGAAAAATCAGCAGAAGCCGTTCGTGCGATGAATGGTGCTTTGACGCTCTAAGCCGATCATGAAAGAAGTCAACTTTTGAAAAGTTGACTTCTTTACTACTTTAACTTCTTTACTACTCTTACTATTTTTTATCAGATCGAAACCTGGTATTGGAGAATCCAGGCTCCTTTTCTACCATCCTTCACCAATTCATTCGCAACGACCCCGTTTTTATAAACAGGACGGTTCTCATAGTTCAAAGTCAGTTTTGCGTTGTTTCCTTTGATGATCCAGTTTACACCTACATTATAAAGGTTCATCGGATCTTTCAGCCGTTCATAATCCGAACGCTGAACGGATGCAAACGGCATCAGCGTTCCCTGACTGCCAAGCAATCCATCTTTGAATTTATAGCCGGCCTGCGCATAGGTAACATTACCGGTCCCGAACATCGGGTAAGCATTACCATGTGTTCCGCTCGCACCTGCTATCGGGAGTGTAGTTCCGGTTGCCGGATTCATGCTTCCGTTATAACGCAGATATCCCTTGCCATAATCCATATGGAAAAATCCAAGATAACCGGAGACTGCGGTTCCTTTCTCTGTGTCAAGCGGCATATCAAGATATGACGCCACCGACCACAGATTCATATTGCTGTAAAGGGTATCAGCCCCTTCTCTTCTCCATGTCGCATTTTTTTGTGCGATAAATCCAGCTTCAACATTCCAGACTTTGCGTTTCCCCAGGTAAGTTCCGGTCATATAACCCGGCGTAGTATTATCTTCTGTATCAAAAATATTGTAGATCAGTAATCCGTCCAGTTGTTTTTTGTGTTTCTTCTGGGCAAAAACAGCGTTACCACCCAACACCGGAGGAACAGCCCCATTGGTTTCAATCGGAAAAGGATCAGCAACTGCTATCCGATAGTTAAACTTTCCTACTTGTCCCCGGCTGTAAATCGCCAGTTTACGAGCAAACTGGTCGGTTTGGTCCACTGTGGCCTGTGCAAAAATCGGAACATCCATGGTCATGATGGTGCCTATGCTCGGCTGAGAGAAACGGGAAAGTCCGTTCACAACCGTCAGCCCTCCCCCAAAACGGATAAAACTGTTGCCTTTACGCTGAATCTCGTATTCACCAAGCGCGTCGTGGAAAAATGCGGCCACTTTCCGGTTGCTCGGCGTTCCGGCTGTGTTATAACCCGGGAAACCATTTGTTTTATTAAAATTGTTCAGTCCAAACTGTGTATAAAAAAAGACACGATCAGTAATCTGGCCAAAGAGCTGCATCCGCGTACGACGCAAGCCAATATCAAAGGTGTTGGAAGCAGGATCGCTTAAAACCGTGGTTCCCGGGTTGTTTTCATTGAACCGGAACCAGGCCTGATTGGTAAATGTAAATTTCACATAATGCGAGCCCGAAGAGTTAAGACTATACCGGATATCGCTTTTGTTATTGTCATCCGTTGGCTTAATTTCCGCCATGACTCCCGATGAAGCCAGTAAAATTGAACAAAGTACTTTTTTCATTCCCATACGTTATATTGTTTCATATGCTAATAGCGTATATTACCCTTGATAAAGAGTCGAACGTTATTAAAAAATAGGTTAAAATGTTTTTTTTAGTGAGAAAAGAATGTTCTTCAAACATGTCTTTTTACAACCGTTGCGCCAAACATAAGCACATTTTAAACGGCATTATACTGTTTTTATTTGTGTTTTTTTCTTCTGCGGCTGCACAGGAGACACCTCCTCTTGTCAATTTTCCGAATACCCTTTACAAAGCGCACAACCAGAACTGGGCCATCGACCAGAGCAAAGACAACGTCATTTACACCGCCAATTCTGACGGACTTCTTGAATACGATGGTGCCGTATGGAAGTTATATCCTTTCCCCAACCGGCAGATAGTCAGGACAGTTTTAAGCGATACGGCGCCTGACGGCGACGGTCGTATTTACGTTGGCGGATACTCCGAATTCGGGTACTGGAAAAAGAACGAAATGAGCCAGCTCGTCTATCATTCATTAAGTAAAGGAGCCAATTTTAAAAGTTTACAAACCGAAGAAATCTGGCACATTTTAAAAGCCGGAAACAATATTTATTTCCAGTCTTTTTCCCGCATCTACCGCTACGACGGCAAAAAAATAACCGAACTGCTATCGAAGGACAACTTCATGTTCATGCGAAATGTCAGGAACCGGCTTTTCATCCAGTTTCTTAACAAAGGGTTATATGAGTTGGTAGGCAATACGTTTGTCAAACTGGCCGGAAGCGATTTTTTTGCCTCGTCTGTTGTTACAAGTATCCTTCCATTTTCAGGCAATCGTGTTTTAATCACAACTTCCAAACACGGGTTATTTATCTGGGACAACGGAAAATTCTCGGAGTGGAAAATAGCAATTGCCGATGATCTTAAACAGAATATCATCAACAAAGCAGTTGTTTTAAGTGCAGACAGCAGCTTCGCTTTTGGCACGATTTCAAAAGGATTGTATGTCGTTGACAAGAACGGGAATTTAAAATATCAGATCAAAAAGGAAAACGGTCTGCAAAACAATACCATATTGTCCCTCTTTGAGGATAATCGCAAACACTTATGGCTTGGGCTTGATCAGGGCATCGACCTTATTAAGCTATCTTCACCGATTATCTCCTACCAAACCAATGACAATCCGCTGGGGTCAACCTATGCAGCAGCGATCTGGAAAGACAAGTTATACATTGGCTCTAACAATGGTGTGTTTGTAAAAAAATGGCTGTCATCCGAGCCTTTCCGCCCGATCCGCGGATTGGAGGGACAGACCTGGAACCTCAAAGTACTTAACAACCAATTGCTGGCCGGCCATAACGACGCTACTTTCCGGATTGAAGAGAATGGGATAAAAAAAATATCTTCGATTAACGGGGGCTGGGTATTTCTGCCTATCGCAACCGGCCAGGATACACTCCTGTTACAGGGTTCCTACACTGGCCTGCACATTTATAAAAGAGATCCGAAGGGAATCTGGACTTACAATGCTGCTGTAAAAGGTATTCCGCCAATTCCGGCCAAACAGATCGTCAGAACAAAAGATGGTTCTTTATGGATTGCTCATGCGTACAGAGGTTTGTATCATATTGTTTTAACGCCCGGGCTGGACTCGGCACTTTCCTGGAAAGAGTACCGCTCACCGCAGGATATTCCCAGTGAATATGCCGTTGAAATTACTCCCTGGAAACAAAGCGTATTGGTGCGGTCGGGTAACAACTTTTTTCAGCCCGACGGCAACAACAAACTGCTGCCTTATAAAAATCTCGGCATCCTGGATGATAACGTGTTTAAAATCCGGACCGGCAGTGACAGCGATTGGTTTAAAATCTATCTTAATCAGGTCGTTTTTTATCACAAAAACGAGCCGCGCCCATTGGAACTTGCATTGATCCGAAACAGTGAAACCGTAATCCCTTTGTCAAAAAGATATTATTTCTTTTGTCTTGATAACGGCTATGCCTTGTACGACCGGACATTCGGAGAGAAACCGATCACAGCTACTTTGAAACCGGCAATCCGGAAGGTAATTAATCTGAGAAATTTGTCGGAGATGTTTGGCACGAACAACAACACCGCGTTACCAGCCGATGTCCGTTCTATCAGAATCATGTACGCGCTGCCGATTTTCGGGCAGGATATACAATATAAATATCGTTTGCGAGGACTTTCTGAACAATGGTCGGAATGGACCGAGGAGAGTTATGTTGATTATACCAACCTCGCGTCCGATAAGTATATTTTTGAAATCAAGAGCAGCCTGAATAATCAGATTACTGCATATCATTTTGTTGTGAAACCTTACTGGTACGAAACCGTCTGGGCCCGTTTACTCTTTGTTTTGCTTGCGGCAGCGGCTTTAACGGGCATTATCATTTTTCAGGAAAAAAGACTCGTGAGTCACCGCCAGAAATTGATAAAAGAACAGGAAGAAAAACTGCGGCAGCAAAAACTGATCAATGAAAGAAGGATTATCGAAATCACCAATGAAAACCTTCAGAACGAAATCAAAAACAAAAGCCAGCAACTGAGCAATGTTGCTATCAACGTCGTTCGCAAAAACGAGATCCTTCAGGAGATCCGTGATGAGCTGCAACAGGTGAAACAGGAACTCGGGCAACAACTCCCCAATATCCATTATCAGAAATTACTGAACAGTATCGAAAGAAATGTTGCAGGCAAGGATGACTGGGTGCTGTTTGAAGAAAATTTCAACGAAGTACATGACGAATTTTTCAAAAGACTGAAAAGAATTTGTCCTGCAATCTCCCCCTCTGAACTGCGACTTGCGGCATGTCTCCGCATGAATCTTTCCAGCAAGGAAATGGCTCCTGTACTGGGAATTTCTGTCCGCGGAATTGAAATCAAGCGTTACCGTCTCAGAAAAAAACTGGATTTAGATGCCGATCTTAACCTGACCGAGTATATGATGGACATATGAAAGGATAAGACAAAACCAATTTTAATGCAATAAAATACTATATTTTGTTGCATTATTCTCATTGATGTAGTGGTGATGTAGTGGTATTTTTGACAATAGGTATGATTAGTACTTAGTTTTGAAGACAATTTAATCTTCTAAAAGTTCAATACACCTAATTAATCACCAATGAATGGATATGTACGATCACTGTACTTGTTGATCTTTCTGGCGTGCAGCACAACACTTGCGTTCGCACAGGAAATTAACATAACAGGTAAGGTCACTTCAGCATCAGACGGCTCAGCGCTTCCGGGAGCCAGTGTATTACTAAAAGGAACAACAACAGGAGTTCCTACTGATACCGACGGCAGTTTTAATATCAAGGTTCCTTCTTCGAGCTCAATTCTGGTTATTTCAATGATTGGAATGACTTCACAGGAAATCACAGTTGGCTCAAATTCGGTTATTAATGTAGCACTTCAGGAAGACGCCCGCTCACTAAACGAAGTAGTTGTCGTTGGTTACGGCTCACAAAGAAAAGTAGATGTGACAGGATCTGTGGTGGCGATCAAGGGAGCGGAAATTGCCAAGCAATCTTCTATAAACCCGGTCAGCGGTCTTCAGGGAAAAGTAGCTGGTGTTCAGGTAAACAATTCCGGAAAACCAGGCGAAGCACCTCAAATCCGTATCCGCGGTGTCGGTACGGCATACGGCAGCCCAAACCCTCTTTATGTTGTAGACGGTGTGTGGTTTGACGATATCAGTTTTCTTAACTCGGCTGATATTGAAAGCATGAACATTCTGAAAGATGCATCCAGCCAATCCATTTATGGGGTACGTGCAGCGAATGGCGTGGTTTTGATCACAACAAAAAAAGGAAAATCTGGCAAAGCAATTGTTGATTACAATGGTTATGTTGGTGTTCAAAAAGTGACCAACCAGGTCAAAATGGCCAATGCAAACGAGTATGCAACGATTATTAATGAGTTGAGCAATATCAACGGCGGCAAGCAGATTTTGGATCCGACCCAATATGGCGAAGGTACAGACTGGTACAAGCAGATTCTACGCGATGCGTTTATCACCAATCACCAGATTTCTGTGAGCGGCGGCGGCGAAAAATCTACTTACAACTTCTCGCTGGGATATCTGAAACAGGATGGTATTGTTGAAAAAAATAATTTTAAACGTTACACAGCCCGTTTTCAAAATGATTTCCAGGTAGCTAAAAACCTTCGCGTGGGTTATACAGCAACCGGTGCATTCAGCAAATCTCAGGACGAAGCAGGTGGTATTTTCAGACAATTGTATGCTGCATCTCCTGCACTTTCCGTGTACAATGCTGACGGGACCTATGGCGATCCATCCAAACTGAATCTTGGAGATGGTGCCAATTTCAACCCTCAGGTTACTGTTGATGTTTACAATCAAAACACAAAAAAGACGCTTCTGACTGCGAATGCCTACGCAGAATTGTCTTTCCTGAAAGATTTCACTTTCAAAACCAGTCTTGGCGGCCGTTATTCACAAGATGAAACACGGGCTTATGTACCGGTGTACGCAGCTACGGTTGCACAACGTAACACAAACAGCCTTTTAACTTTCACGCGTCCACAGGCACGTTACTGGATCTTTGAAAATACACTGACGTATACCAAAGAGATCGGTAAACATAACTTCACGGCTCTTCTTGGCCAGTCTGCACAGCATGATCAGTCGTACAAACTAACTGCCTCAGCCCGCGATGTTCCTTATTCGAGCGAAGGTGATTTATATCTTACATTGGGTAATGTGGATGGAAGAAACGTAACGGATGAAGGAGATCTTGCTACGTATTCATCTTACTTCGGACGTGTCAACTACTCGTTTTCCGATCGTTACCTGATCAATGCATCTTTGAGAGCGGATGGATCATCCAAGTTTTATCAGGGAGGTAATGCATGGGGCTATTTCCCATCGGTAGGAGCCGGCTGGGTGATCAGCAATGAAAGTTTCATGAAAGATCAAAAGATATTTGATAACCTTAAACTTCGTGCAAGCTGGGGTAAAATCGGTAATGCTTCGGTTCCTTCAAACTTATCTACCCTGACAGTTGCGACCGGAGGAAATCTGGCTGCTATTTATGGCGGAACGGTTAACACAGGTGCGAGTATTAACTCGATCATCCCGCCGGTTACTGTCTGGGAACGTGGTGTAGGAACGGATATCGGTTTGGAAGCATCTTTAATGAAAAATCGTCTTACTGTTGAACTGGATTATTACACAAAGAAAACAGAACGTGCGATTTTCGATCTTCCTATCCTGGCTTCAATTGGAACAGCTTCCGGAAAAATCATCGGCAACCAGGCCGATTTCCAGAATAAAGGTTTTGAAGCAGCTATCAGCTGGAAAGATGATATCGGCGAAAATCTTTCTTACAGCATTGGCGTCAACGGAAGCGTTAACAATAACAAAGTATTGTCTGTGTCTACCGGTGCCAACCCGATTTATGATGGAGGCGTTGGACTTACAGGTGGTGCGCTTGCAACAAGAACAAGAGTTGGAGATCCGATTGGTTCATTCTACGGATACATCGTTGACGGCATTTTCCAAAACCAGGCAGAAATCGACGGATCGGCACAGAAAACAGCTAAGCCGGGTGATTTTAAATACCGCGATATCAGTGGAAGCAATGGTACTCCTGATGGCAACATCACAGGATTGGATCGCCAGGTAATTGGAAATCCTAACCCAAAATATACTTACGGTATCAACACGAGCTGGAATTACAAATGGTTTGATTTGATGCTCGACTTCCAGGGCGTTGCAAAAGTTGACATTTACAATGCAAACATGGGATGGCGTTATGGAAATGAAAATTTCACCAAGGATTATTTCGATAACAGATGGCATGGCGAAGGAACTTCCAATACTTATCCGTCAGCCAATATCGGTGGTGGTTCCAACTATCTTGCCAATTCGTTCTTTGTGCAAAGCGGAAGTTACTTCCGTGTGAGAAATGCGCAACTGGGATATACGTTCCCGGCAGCAGTTACAGATCGTCTGAAATTGAAAAAATTGAGAATCTATGCCAACGCGCAGAATGCACTTAATTTCTTCAAGTACAAAGGACTTTCACCGGAAGTGAGAGCGAATGAGAACAAGCCAACTCAGGCAGGTATTGATGCTAACGTGTATCCGTTATCAGCTACCTACAACTTTGGTATCAATGTTACTTTCTAAGACGAATAAGACTATGAAAAATATAAATTTGAAAACGAAATTAGGAAGATTCGGGCTTTATGCCGGCCTGGCTTCAATGCTGCTGCTTCCATCAGCCTGTCAGGATAGCTTTCTGGATACCGATCCGCAAGGAAAGCAATCCGGCGACGTTTTCTGGCAAAATGAGGGAGATGCAACAAAAGCGGTTAATGCCATGTATGCCAATCTTCGCAGCTGGAACAACACGGCATTCGCTCCTATCGCGATCGAAAGTGTGGGCTCTGATGAAACAGAAAAAGGAAGTTCCGCATCAGATGCTACTTTCTTTAATACATATGATAACTTTTCTGTGGGTTCAACCGACGGCCTCTTAGGAGGATTTTGGCAGGGACAATATGAAAATATCAATTATGCCAATCAGGTACTGGATAATGTTCCGGCGATTGAAATGACTGCGGCATTAAAAGACCGTTATCTGGCAGAAGCAAAGTTTGTACGTGCTTATTCTTATTTCAGATTGGTACGCGCTTTCGGAGATGTTCCATTACGTCTGAAAGTGCCTGCCGGAACTGCTGAATATAATATTCCACGTACCGCAAAAGCTGAAATTTATGCTGTCATTGAAAAGGATCTGACGGAAGCCGCAGCGGTTTTACCCGTTTCTTACGGAGCATCAGATCTTGGCCGTGCCACCAAGGGTGCAGCGCTTTCCTTGCATGCAAAAGTATCGATGTATCAGCAAAAATGGCAGCAGGTATATGACCTGACAACGCAGGTGATCAATTCAGGAAAATATTCGCTTTTCGCTGACTACTATCAATTGTTTAGAATCAAAAATGAAAATTCTTCGGAATCTGTCTTTGAGATACAAAACGAACTGGTTCTTGAAAACAAGGATGCTTCCAATTCACAGTATTCTCAGGTTCAGGGAACCAGAGGTGTTGTTGGCGGAGGCTGGGGCTTTAACGTCCCAACCAAAGAACTGGCAGCAAGTTATGAAACCGGCGACCCAAGAAGAGACGCAACCATTATTTTCCGTGGTGAAACTACACCGGAAGGCGATGTGATCCCTACGACAGGAGATAACCCGATGTACAACCAAAAATCATACGTTCCTTTCAGCCTGTTTGTTTCAGGATTTAATGAGGGAGCGCAGCAAAATATACGTGTAATCCGCTATGCTGATGTATTGCTGATGAACGCCGAAGCTGCCAATGAACTTGGAAAAAGTGCAGAAGCCCTGGCATCTCTTGAATTGGTCCGCGCAAGGGCCAGAGGTGCAAGTACCACGATTTTACCAAAAGTAACGGCAACAGAAAAAGCGACTTTGCAAAAAGCGATCTGGAAAGAGCGTCAGTCTGAGTTGGCAATGGAATATGACCGTTATTTCGACGTCATCCGCCAGGGAAGAGGAACGGAAGTTTTTGGTCCAAAAGGATGGAAAGCAAATAAAAACGAAGTGTGGCCCGTACCCCAAACAGAAATCGACCTGAGTGGTGGTGTCTTGACCCAAAATACAGGGTATTAAATTAACCTAACTATAAATTTGAAAAGACCCGTGGCAGTGATAAAAGAAATCAGATGTTCTGATATTCCCGAAATCACTTCTGCGGGTTCTTTTTTGCCCAAATCCGGAGATTTACTCCCAATACCAGCCTTGCCGTGAAAAACTGTTCTTTATTGTTGCTACTCCTGACTTTTGTAGCCGTTGGCTGTAATAGCGGAAAGGTCAGCGCACCCGACGTTATCAAGCCTTCCACTTTCGTGGTAGACTCAACAGACAAATTTCCGGTCATTACGGACGAAGCGCTGCTCACGTTAGTCCAAAAACAAACTTTTAAATACTTCTGGGACTTCGCTCACCCGGTCAGCGGGTTGGCCCGGGAAAGAAATACTTCCGGCGATGTCGTTACTTCCGGTGGCAGCGGGTTTGGGATCATGACCATTCCTGTGGCAATTGAACGAGGGTTCATCACAAGAGCAGAGGGATTGCAAAGGATTCAGAAAATCACGGGATTCCTGAAAGCCAATACGCAAAAATTCCACGGTGCATTCCCGCACTGGATCAATGGAAGCACTGGAGCCGTTGTCCCGTTCAACACAAAAGACGATGGGGCTGATCTGGTCGAAACTTCGTATCTGATTCAGGGCTTGCTTACCGCCCGACAATATTTTAGCGGAACAGATGCCGCCGAGACAGCATTGAGAAATGACATCAACACAATCTGGCAGGGTGTTGAGTGGGACTGGTTCAGAAAAAACAACGAAAATGTGCTGTACTGGCATTGGAGCCCAACCTATAACTGGGACATGAATCTGCCCATCAAAGGCTGGAACGAATGTCTGATCACTTATGCGCTTGCCGCTTCTTCACCAACACATCCCATACCAAAAATTGTTTATGACAATAGCTGGACGAGAAATGGCTCCTTTGTCAACGGCAAAGATTATTATGGTATCACCCTTCCGTTGGGAGATGCGTACGGTGGACCACTGTTTTTCTCCCAATATTCTTTCCTTGGTCTCAACCCAAAACTGCTGATTGATAAATACGCCAATTATTTCAATCAAAATCGGAGCCATGCTTTGATTAACTACAATTACTGTAAAACCAATCCTTTGAAATATTATGGATATAGTGATCAATGCTGGGGCCTGACGGCCAGTGACATTCCGGATGGATACGCAGCAAGTTCACCAACCAATGACCAGGGAGTTATTGCGCCAACGGCTGCCTTGTCCAGCTTTCCCTACAAGCCAGTAGAGTCGATGAAAGCTTTAAAGTTTTTCTATTATAAACTGGGCAATAAAATCTGGGGAGAATATGGTTTTTACGATGCGTTCTCTCTGAAACAGCCGTGGTTTGCCAATTCCTATCTGGCCATTGATCAGGGGCCGATCATCATCATGATTGAGAACCATCGCAGCCAACTCTTATGGAATTTATTTATGAGTTGTCCGGAAATCCAAACCGGACTAAAAAATCTGGACTTTCAGAGTTCCGGCATATAGTTTCTCAACGAAAAATTATTGAAAAAGAAATTAATTAACCAATCATGAAATATATACTTTTAAACATAGCAGTATTATTCTGCCTGCTATTTTCAACGACAGAAAGTTTAGCCCAAAAGAAAAAAGCAGCAGGCCCTACCCCTGCTTTCAATCCTGCCAACAGGCCTAAAAACTTATCCGATACCGCGCTGCTTGAACTCGTGCAGAAGCAAACATTTCGTTATTTCTGGGATTTTGGCCACCCTGTGAGCGGCATGGCGCGCGAAAGGAGTAACGTTGCATTTGACTATGGCGACGAGGTAGTGACGACCGGCGGAACCGGCTTTGGTATCATGGCCATGGTCGTGGCCGCCGAACGCGGTTGGGTACCCCGGGATTCTGTCTCTGCCAGGTTATTGAAGATGGTGAAATTTCTTTCCAAAGCGGATCATTATCACGGTATATTCCCGCACTGGCTTAACGGAGGCACCGGAAAAATTATCCCGTTCGGTCGTAAGGACGACGGCGGCGATTTGGTAGAATCTTCATTTCTATTTCAGGGATTACTCACTGCAAAACAATACTTCAATGGAGATAATGATACCGAACGCGACCTTAGAAACAGAATAACCTGGATCTGGGACGAAGCAGAATGGGATTGGTACACGCGGGGAAATCCTGATCAGCTCTTCTGGCACTGGAGCCCGAACAACGGTTGGGCTATGAACTTTGAATTACGAGGGTATAATGAAACATTGATCACATACATCCTGGCGGCGTCATCCCCACGTTATCCGATCAATGCGCAGGTTTACAACAAATGCTGGGCACAAAGCGACCATTTCAGAAACGGCAAAGAGTTTTATGGCGTTAAACTTCCTTTGGGATTTGATTTTGGCGGACCGTTATTCTTTGCCCATTACTCATTCCTCGGCCTGGATCCACGAAACCTCAAAGATCAGTACGCCAACTACTGGGAGCAAAACGTGAATCACACCATGATCAACTACAAACACTGCGTGGCGAATCCAGGTCAATTTAAAGGTTATGGCGAAAACAGCTGGGGACTCACAGCCAGCGATACCTACAATGGTTACAACGCTTTTTCCCCAACCAATGATTTTGGAACGATCACACCAACCGCAGCATTGTCGTCTTTCCCATACACACCGGAACAGTCGATGAAAGCATTAAAGCATTTTTACAACGATCTGGGTGATAAAATATGGAGCGAATACGGCTTTACTGATTCCTTCAACGAATCTCAGAACTGGTATGCAAAATCCCATCTGGCGATTGACCAGGGGCCGATCATTGTCATGATTGAAAATTACAGAACGGGTCTGTTGTGGAAATTATTTATGAGTAATCCGGACGTACAGAACGGCTTAAAAAAGCTGAATTTCGAAAGCCCCGCTTTGAAAGCAATCAGCAAAAATTGATCATTCATTACCCAATATTCGCAAGAATCAGAAGCCGATACTGATCTTTCGAATTTATAAAATAAATTGTACCTTAATGGTATTTCTCAGCCTTCCGGGATCTTAAAAAATCCCGGAAGGAACTTATACCTGGACAATTTATGATGAACGCATTCTACAAAATCGGAGCACTTCTTCTGGTCATTAATGCAATGACCGTTAGCGCCACAGCCCAAATCTGGCGTGCCATAGAACCCGAAAACCTTCCCGACAAAAGGCACGAAAATGCGATGTCCCATGCCAATGGAAAACTGTACCTGTTGGGCGGTCGTGGGTTAAAATCTGTCGATGAGTATGATCCGAAAAAAGACACCTGGGTTACGCTTAGCAAAGCACCTATGGAAATGAGTCATTTTCAGGCCGTGTCTTTTAAAAATGAAATTTACGTTTTGGGCGCCTTTACAGGCAGTTATCCCCATGAAACCCCGATTCCCAATATTTATATCTTCAACCCTGTTAAAAACGAATGGCGCAAAGGGCCGGAAATACCTGAAAACCGGAGACGCGGGGCAGCCGGCGCTTTTGTATTAAATGACAAAATATACCTGGTCTGCGGTATCCAGGATGGGCATTGGGACGGACAGGTAACCTGGTTTGATGAATACAATCCGGCAACCAATACCTGGCAGCAGCTTGCAGAAGCACCTCGCCCGCGTGATCATGTACAAGTCGCCGTTGTGAATAACAAACTTTATGTAGCTGGCGGCCGGTTGTCGACTGCCAGAATTAACCAGGTTCTTAATACGACTATTGCCGAAGTGGACGTTTACGATTTTAAAATGGGTAAATGGACCACGCTTGACGCCTCCAACAACATTCCTACAAAACGCGCCGGAAATACAACGATTGCCCTGGGTAAAAAACTTCTGGTCATCGGCGGGGAAAGTGATGCACACGTAGAAGCACACAACGAAGTAGAGGCTTTCAATACCCAAACGCAAAAATGGGAAAAATACCCTTCCATGCATCAGGGCCGGCATGGTACACAAGCTGTTTCGATGAACAAAAAAGTGTACATCGCAGCCGGTTCAGCCAACCGTGGCGGTGGTCCCGAATTAAATACCATGGAAGTTCTGGAAGAATAATCAACTACAATCAGACTATAAATTATCCTAACCTGTTCAGTAAATGTTAAAGAACCTTTTTTCTTTTTGTCTATTCATAAGTCCTTTTCTTTCCGTTGCCCAGGAACAAACTGTTTTTACCCACGCCGATACACTTCGCGGATCGGTTACCCCGGAGCGTGTATGGTGGGATCTTACTTATTACCATTTGAAAGTGCGCCCCAATGCACAGGACAGTACCATTACCGGTAGCACCGTTATTAATTACAAGGTTTTGCAACCTTACCAAACCCTGCAAGTCGACTTACAGGAGCCTTTAAAAATTGAAAAGGTAACTCAGGACGGACAAACACTTGCTTTCAAAAGAGATGGAAATGCGTTCTTTATTGATTTAAGCAAGAAACAAGAGAAAGGTAAACTGGAATCGATCGAGGTATTTTACTCGGGACGTCCCCGCCTCGCCCGCCGCCCGCCCTGGGATGGTGGCGTGCAATGGGTTCCTGATGGCAATGGAAACACCATCATTTCCACTTCATGCCAGGGTCTTGGATCAAGCGTGTGGTGGCCCTGCAAAGATCATATGTATGATGAACCGGACAGCATGATGGTCAGTGTCACAGTGCCTAAAAAGATGACGGATGTATCCAATGGAAAACTACGAAGCATTGTTGAGAACAGCGATGATACGCATACTTTCAATTGGGCCGTTGTCAATCCGATCAATAATTACGGCGTGAATATGAACGTAGCAAATTATGTAAGCTGGAAGGAAATTTACAAGGGTGAAAAAGGTGATTTGCCGGTGAGCTTTTACGTGTATCCTGAAAATCTTGAAAAAGCGAAAGTACAATTTCAGCAGGCAAACAAAATGCTCAAAGCTTTTGAACACTGGTTTGGACCATACCCTTTTTACGAAGACGGATACAAGTTGGTTGAAGTACCTTACCTGGGCATGGAACACCAGAGCTCCGTCACATATGGAAACGGTTATAAAATGGGTTATCTCGGCCGCGACTTATCCAAAACAGGCTGGGGATTAAAATGGGATTTTATCATCATCCACGAAAGCGGTCACGAATGGTTTGCCAACAATATTACGTACAAGGACGTTGCCGATATGTGGATTCATGAAAGTTTCACCAACTATTCAGAGAACCTTTACACGGAATATTATTTTGGCAAAGAGGCCGGATCTGATTATGTGATTGGGACCCGTGCTCTTATCGCGAACGATAAACCCATCATCGGCCCTTACCATGTAAACCGGGAAGGATCGAGAGATATGTATTACAAGGGCGGCAATATGCTTCATACGATCCGTCAGGTTGTAAATGATGATGAAAAATGGCGCCAGATATTGAGAGGGCTCAACAAAACATTTTATCATCAAACCGTTGAAACTGCTCAGATTGAGGGTTATGTCAGCAAAAATGCGGGACGTGACATCAGCAAAGTTTTTGACCAGTATTTAAGAGACACCCGTATTCCGGTTCTGGAATATTCATTTAAAGGCAACACGGTGGAGTACCGCTGGACCAACGTCGTAAACGGATTTGATATGCCTGTTAAAATAAAACTGGGTGAAGGAAAAGATCAGTTTATCTCTCCCACTTCTGAATGGAAAACTTTGAAGACCAAGGGAGAAAAAACGCTGGTGGTAGACCGCAACTTCTATGTGGAATCCAAAGGTGTTTAATCCCAGCATTCCATAATTAACAAATCTCCATTTCGGGCGGAAATTCGAACCATACCATCGGTTTCCGCCTCATTGCTGTTACCCGTCCGGTGGCCTAGCGTCAGTGTTTCATCGTAAAGGTTATATTTCAAACCGGAAGTAATAATCCCTTCAACCACACCAACAGGAATAAGCGAAACGGGTGTTCCCTTCACATACCATTTTTCAAAAACGCCCGACAGCGGAAAAATTTTCGAATAGTCATCAAACAACACCAAACGGATTGTTTCCTTATAACGGACCAGATTGGTAATATTGGTAATGGAATGGTCGGCACGGCGCCCCGTAGCCCAGACAATATTGGCGGCCGGAAAACCTTCTTCAACCAGATAATCGATCGCCTTTTCGAGATCTGTTTTTTCCTGGTCCGGCGTATGCACAATCTTCAAAGGATGCTGACGGGCACTGATTTCTTCAAAGTCGTGATTTTGATCAAAATCTCCCAACCACACATCCACCTTAATCCCCAGTTCGAGAACCCTGTAAATGGCATGATCCAAAACAAGCACCAAAGGACTCCATTCCAGCAGTTGCCCCAATAACTCTTCGCTGCACGCCTCGCCATTGGCAATGATCAGTGCTGGCTCCTGTTTTTCTCTAATGATATGATGTGAAGACATTAATTATTCTTATTTCGCTTTAATGAGAGAAACGAGCAGATCGAATCTGTCGTCAAATTTACGTTCCATTTTGTCGAAACGTTCATTTACTTCTCCTCGCAAATTATTTAAGTCTTGTTTTATTTCCGCAACATCCGTTTTTAGACCGTTAACGTCGGCTTTCAAAACACTGACATCAATTTTCAGTTCGCTGACATCAGCCTTCAAAACACTAACATCAGTTTTCAGCTCGCTAACGTCAATTTTCAAAACACTGACATCGGTTTTCAGCTCGCTAACGTCAATTTTCAAAACACTAACATCCAACTTAAGGCCGCTGACATCAAGTTTCAGTGAACTTATATCGGTTTTCACACCAGACATATCCCGCTGCAAGCCGGCTATGTCCTTCCTTATTTCTGTCTGCTGTTTCTTGATATCAGCAAAACCTTTGTGTACCACCGTAGTCAGCTTGGCCAAACCACCGGCAATGATCTCAATTTGCCTCCCCTGATCCACAGAAATATTCTCCAATTGCTCCACTCGTTTAAGTAAATTCATGTCCGTTCATAGTGTGTTGACTGATACATTTCGCAAATTATATCCAATATCAGCAACATATTTCTGCTACACAAACCTTAATCAAATTATGAATAATTTAATCTAAACCTTCAACACCTTCGCCTGATTCCAGTACTCATCCATCTCTGTAAGCGTCATTTCTGTTAACGATTTCCCGTCGGCTTTGGAAGCTTCTTCCATGTATTGGAAACGACGGATGAATTTCTTGTTGGTCCTTTCCAGAGCTGTTTCCGGATTGATATCGACGAATCTCGAATAATTCACCAGTGAAAAAAGTAAATCGCCAAATTCAGCTTCCGCCTCATTTTGATCAATGACTTCCTGTGATTCAATGTTGAAATTTTCTTTAAATTCCTGCAATTCTTCCTCAACCTTTTCCCAAACCTGCTGCTTCTCATCCCAGTCAAAGCCTGCACCTCTGGCTTTTTCCTGGATACGCATCGCTTTTACCAATGCCGGCAACGAAGACGGAACTCCTGACAATACCGACTTATTCCCTTCCTTCAATTTAAGTTTCTCCCAATTTTGCTTTACCTCCTCCTCCGTATCAGCTTTGGTGTCTCCATAAATATGCGGATGACGGGAAATCAGTTTGTCACAGATGCCATGCAACACATCCTTTATATCAAATCCTGGTGCAAGATCAGGGTTATTTTCGGACGCTATTTTTGCATAAAACACGATATGTAAAAGAACGTCTCCGAGCTCCTTCTTTATTTCAGGCAAATCATTTTCAAGAATTGCGTCCGACAGCTCATATGTTTCTTCTATGGTTAGATGTCTCAGGCTGTCCATCGTCTGTTTCCGGTCCCAGGGGCACTGCTCACGAAGCTCATCCATGATGGTCAGCAAACGGTCAAATGCCATCAGTTGCTGCTGGCGGCTTTCGGGTAATTCATTGAAGTGTTTTTCCATGTTACAAAGGTAATGTTTCGGTTTTGAAAACTTCGCTGTCGGCAAAGAACCGCAACAAAGTGTCAAGTGAGTCAGCACTTTTTCAAAACGAACTTTTTTCATAACAAAATGATTTACAATAAGTCATCATTCATATTCGATCTATTGAAAAAAAAGCCGGCAACCAATTCCTTTAAGTCATCTCCCGATAAGTCAGAATCTTTCAAAAAGCGATTTTCCGCTTTGCAAAACCTTCCCCGTTTTTTTCGCCTCGTCTGGGAAACCAATAAACTATTAACCGTTGGAAATGTTCTTTTCCGGCTCATAAAATCCGGGCTTCCTCTGATAATGCTTTACATTGGTAAAGAAATTATTGACGAAGTAGTCCGACTTGCCGATCACCGTGCCGATTCGCACCGGTATTTATGGATGCTGGTTGGTGCTGAACTTGCATTAACCATCGTCTCCGATCTTTTAAATCGCTGTATTAATCTTTTTGATAGCCTTCTGGGTGATCTGGTAGCCAACAAAACTTCTGTGGACCTGGTACATCATGCAGCAAAACTGGATCTGTATCAATTTGAGAATCCGGTTTTTTATGACAAACTGGAACGTGCCCGTCGCCAGACTTCCGGCCGTACTGTCCTGCTTTCACAGACACTGGCACAAATGCAGGATATCGTGACGCTGCTTTCCCTTGGAGCGGGTTTGATTGTTTTCAATCCATGGCTTATCCTGATATTGATCATCGCCGTTATCCCTTCTTTTCTTGGCGAAACCCATTTTAATGAAAAAACGTACTCATTGACCCGTAGCTGGACACCCGAAAGGCGTGAGCTCGATTATCTGCGTTACCTCGGTTCAAGTGCAGAAACAGCGAAAGAAGTGAAGGTATTCGGGCTTGAAAATTATCTTTCCAAACGTTTTAAAGAACTTTCGGAGGAATATTTTCTGGCAAACCGAAAAATCGCCATAAGCCGGGCGGGCTGGGGATATTTGTTATCCGCAATCGGTACTTTGGCCTATTACGCCGCTTATTTATTTGTACTGATGCAAACACTGGCCGGCCTGATCACCATCGGAACCATGACTTTCCTTTCAGGAGCCTTCCAACGCATGCATGGGATGTTGCAGGGTATAATGAGCCGTTTTTCAGGGATTGCCGAGAATGCGCTCTACCTTAAGGACCTGTTTGATTTTTTTGAGATTGAACCGACTATACTGGCCAATGAGCATGGAAAATCCATACCCCGCCCCATTAAAAAAGGCATAACTTTTGAAAATGTCAGCTTCAAATATCCCGACAGCGATTTCTGGGCTATTAAAGATCTTTCGTTTAACCTGAATCCCGGCGAAAAACTGGCACTGGTTGGTGAAAACGGAGCAGGAAAAACAACCTTGGTCAAACTGCTGGCCTGCTTGTACAAACCGACGGAAGGCCGAATCCTGATCGACGGAATTGATATTCTGGACTATCAGCTGGCGGATCTGAGGGCCAATATCGGGATTATCTTCCAGGATTACATCCGTTACGAAATGACAGTTTCAGACAATATTGCCGTCGGAGATATTGAAAATATTGATGACAAAGCAGCGATCTCTGTTGCCTCTGATATGAGCATGGCCAGCGAGGTTATTGCGCAGTTACCACACGGTTTTGATCAGGTTTTAGGTAAAAGATTCAAGGAAGGTACAGAGCTTTCCGGCGGACAATGGCAAAAAATAGCGCTGGCACGCGCCTACATGCGGGATGCTCAGCTTATTGTTTTGGACGAACCTACCTCAGCCCTTGACGCAAGAGCTGAACACAAGGTTTTTCAACGCTTCAGTGAATTGATTCATGGCAAAATGGCGGTGCTCATTTCACATCGTTTTTCTACGGTGAGGATGGCTGACCGCATTTTATTCCTGGAAAAAGGAAGGCTAATCGAATTCGGATCTCATAAAGAGTTGCTCGGTCTGGATGGGAAATATGCCGAACTTTTTCAATTGCAGGCCCAGGGTTATCTTTGATCAGAACGGAATTTTCAGATTGGTCTGTAAAAGATTACTGCTGCATTTGGCGATAATCAGTCCCTCGGCATTTGTAATCACTCCTTCCACGTGAATTATATTCTTGCCCGCGCGGATTACTTTGGCATTTGCCGTGACAACCTCGCCCGTTTTCGCAGCATTTAAAAAATCGCAATTCAGGTTAACAGAGGTGTAGGCAAACTCACGTCCCAAGGCAAAAACCATTGTACCCACAACATCATCAAGGATCGTGGCCGCAATACCACCGTGAAGCACGCGCATTGGATTGGACATATCCTCACGTACCACGTATTCCACCTGCATACTTCCATCCTGAATATCCAGCAGCTTTCCGTTCAGCCATCTGCCGACCGGCGAAAAACTTTCCTGCATCGACTTGCCAATAAAGGCCTGCATATATTCCAGTCGTGTCGTTGCCTTATCTGTGATGGATTTATCGGGTTCAGTCATTTTCAAAAATCGATTAAAGAAAGTAAATATACACAGGTATACATTTGAAAAATAGTAATTATCATAGATTTAGGTATTCCTTTGCGTCAATACTATGGATTTTATTGCTACGTATCAAAGGTAATTGCTACCTTTGCCCGAGTTTTTCGAAGACTTAAAAGAGTATCCAAATATGAATTTTACGTTATCACAAGTTCCTTCCCGTTCTGAAAAGCCTCGTGAAAAGGGAATTACGATGGTTATGGATAAAGGGCTCAGTATCAGGGAAACCGAAGATATGCTTTCCAGTGCCTCCACATTTATAGATATCGTAAAGCTGGGCTGGGCCACATCTTATGTAACCTCCAACCTGAATGAAAAACTGGCCGTATATAAAAATGCCGGGATTCCAGTATACTTCGGAGGAACCTTGTTCGAAGCCTTTGTTGTAAGAAATCAGTTTGACGACTACCGCAAACTACTTGATAAATACGACCTGAAATACGCGGAAGTGTCCGATGGATCAATAGAAATGCATCAGGATGTAAAATGTGGATATATTCGCACTTTGGCGCAGCAGGTTACCGTTCTATCTGAAGTTGGTTCAAAGGATGAGAATAAAATCATTCCGCCTTACAAATGGATCCAGCTTATTCAGTCGGAATTGGAAGCAGGTGCCTGGAAAGTGATCGGAGAAGCGAGAGAATCCGGAAATGTGGGTCTTTTCAGAGCGAGCGGCGAGGTTCGTCAGGGTTTGGTTGAAGAAATTTTAACCCAGATCCCATTTGAAAAAATGCTTTGGGAAGCACCGCAGAAGTCGCAGCAGGTTTGGTTTGTAAAACTTTTGGGAGCCAATGTCAACCTGGGCAATATTGCACCAAGCGAACTTATTCCACTGGAAACCATTCGTCTTGGCCTTCGTGGAGATACTTTCACTCATTTCCTGAATGCCAAAACAAAAAAAGAATGGAAAGTTGATTCCAAATAACTGTTTTAAAACTCACCTTTCATATTTATAACTAATAAGTTAAACTTAAAAAAAGCAATGGAATTTTTAACGCAGTTTATTGACTTTTTCCTTCACCTGGATAAGCATTTGTTTGATATCGTACAGGAATATGGTACGCTCACCTATGTAATTCTGTTTCTGATTGTTTTCACAGAAACCGGCCTGGTTATTATGCCACTGCTGCCTGGTGACTCACTTCTTTTTGCGGCTGGCGCAATCGCTGCCAATGAAGGAACGGGACTAAACGTTTTCCTTATTATTATAATTTTAATTGTTGCAGCACTTTTGGGCGACAATCTCAATTATTTTATGGGTAAAAAATTCGGTGGCGAGATTAAAAAACGGGAAAGAATATTATTCCTGAAAAGAGAATACCTTGAAAAAACCGAAGCTTTCTACGAAAAACATGGTGGAAGCACGGTGATTATGGCGCGTTTTATTCCTATCGTTCGTACCGTCGCTCCTTTTGTTGCAGGTGCGGGCAGTATGAATTATTCGAAATACATTGGCTATTGTGTCCTGGGTGCTCTTCTTTGGGTTCCTTCTTTAACGCTTCTGGGTTATTTCTTCGGAAATATGGAAGTGGTTAAGAAAAACTTCGAGCTGGTTATTTTTGGAATCATCGGGTTCTCCGTGTTGCCAATGATCTATCAGTTTCTTAAAAGCAAAATGGCAAAAACGAACGTAGCATAAGTTCTGGCTTATCGCCAAAAATTTTCAGTGATCATTAATATAACAAAAAATGCCCTGTTTCATCAACAGGGCATTTTTTGTTTCACTATCTGGTTAAAATCAGAAAATTATTTCGAAGAATAATTCGGTGCTTCCTTCTGAATCATGATATCATGCGGGTGGCTTTCTTTGGAGCCCGCTGTCGTTATTTTTACAAACTGGGCCTGATGTAATGCAGTTATATCAGGAGCTCCGCAATAACCCATCCCGGCTTTCAGTCCACCGACCATCTGGTAAATGATTTCGGAAACTTTTCCTTTAAAAGGAACACGTCCTACAATTCCTTCCGGAACCAGCTTTTTGATATCATCTTCCGCATCCTGAAAATAACGGTCTTTCGAGCCTTCTTCCATGGCCTCCACAGAACCCATTCCCCGGTAAAGTTTAAATTTACGACCTTCATAAATCACGATTTCTCCCGGTGCTTCATCGGTGCCGGCAAGCATTGAACCGATCATCACCGTACTTGCCCCGCCGGCAATGGCTTTGGTAACATCCCCCGAAAAACGAATTCCGCCGTCCGCAATAACCGGGACACCGGTCCCTTCCAAAGCCTCGGCAGCTGAAATAACTGCGGTTAACTGAGGAACACCGATACCTGCAATGATCCTTGTGGTACAAATACTGCCAGGTCCTACGCCTACTTTTACGGCATCCGCACCGGCATCAGCCAGGGCTTTTGCAGCATCGCCCGTTGCCACATTACCGGCTATAACCTGTAAATTGGGGAATGCAGCTTTCAGTTTCCTTACAGATTCAATCACATTGACATGATGCCCATGTGCCGTATCCAGGCTCACGACATCCACACCCGCTTTTACCAGCGCTTCCACGCGTTTGTGCAGATCAGCCGTGACGCCGACTGCCGCCCCAACGCGTAACCGGCCGTATTCATCCTTACACGCATTAGGGTGGGATTTTCTTTTCAGAATGTCGCGGTAGGTAATCAGCCCTGTCAGCTGATAATCTTTGTTGACGATCGGGAGTTTTTCAATTTTATATTCTTCCAGAATCGCTTCCGACTCTTCCAGTGTAATTCCTTCCAAAGCAGTAATCAACCGCTCTCTGGTCATGATTTCCGTAACAGGTTTCGACATTTCCCGCTGAAAACGAAGATCCCTGTTGGTCAGTATCCCGATCAGCTTTCGGGATGCATCAATAACCGGAATACCACCAATTTTAAATTCGCCCATAATCTGATACGCGTCTCCCAGCGTGGCGCCTTCGGTCAGCGTAATCGGGTCGAGGATCATCCCGCTTTCCGAACGTTTTACTTTGCGCACCTGCTCAGCCTGCGCCTCGAGACTCATGTTTTTATGGATAATACCGATCCCGCCTTCCTGAGCCATGGCAATAGCCAGTTCATACTCGGTAACGGTATCCATCGCGGCAGAAATAAACGGTATGTTCAGAGAAATTTTTCTCGTAAGCTGGGTAATAGTTTTGGTGTCTCGCGGAAGTACTTCCGAATAGGCGGGCATTAAAAGAACGTCGTCGTAAGTAAGCGCCTCGAAGAGGACTTTGGTGGGATTTGTGCTCATAGCAAATAATCGATTTGTTATTTGCCAGGTAAAACTAATAAGAAATTTGGAGTCTGACAAACAAAATCCCTCCCCAACCCAATATTATTTCCCCAAAGTATCGATTTTCAACAATTTAGTTTTACGCACTTTTTTAAATTTATTAATTAGAGAGACAGTTACAAAAAAATAATTAAAATAATCATAAACAGGTTTAGGGATTTTTATTCTTTGTTTGACTATACATTTGTATCCACATAGCGGAAACCCCATGATCAAGTTATTAACCGATGAACAGCTGGTTATTCAACTCAATGAAAGCAATAAACGTGCTTTCGGGGAAATCTACGACCGTTACTGGTACAAACTTTTTTGTATCGCCTATCATCAGATCGGCACGAGGGAAGAAGCCGAGGAGCTGGTACATGATTTATTTGAAAGCCTCTGGAACCGGAGAGATCAGAGTAATATCCGGCATCTCAGCTCCTATCTGGTACTTTCGATGAAACACCTGATAACCAATTTCATCAAGTCGAAAATTACCTGGCGGAAGTACAAGGAACACATTCTCCTCCAAAAAATGCAGGAAGCTTCCATCACCGATAATGATGTTGAGTTTACAGATTTATCCCAGGCTCTGGATGCCGCTCTGAAAAAACTTCCTGAGAAAACGAGCAAAATTTTTCAGCTGAGCCGGTTTGAGAATCAGTCGGTGAAGGATATCGCCAAAGAGCTGAATTTATCCGAAAAGGCTGTCGAATATCATATTACCAGGTCGCTTAAAATATTGAAAGACCACCTTTGGATCTATCACACACCAAACTAAAATCACTCCGCTGAAACATAAAAGATGAATCAATTTGACTTCGATATACTGTTGCAGAAATATCTGTCGGGCGAGCAAACACCCGAGGAAGAAAAGTATGTCCTGGAATATCTGGAAAATAATCCTCCCCTGGCGTCTCCCGTTTTCGAATCTGAAAAAGAGCAGATCGGTGACCGGATAAAACAAAAACTTCATAAAAGTACAATTGGAGAGCCCTGGCAAATCCGTTTTTTACCGTGGATTAAAGGTATTGCCGCCTCGATCCTCCTGGTTTCCGGCAGTTGGTTTCTCGTCAACAGAATCCAAAATAAAGAATCCGCCAGCATTGAAACGATTGAAAACCGCGGGGTTATCGAAGTGAAAAATACTTCCAACAGTCCCCAGCGTGTTCCGTTGGAGGATGGGAGCGTAGTCATTTTAAAACAAAAGAGCAGCATCAGTTTCCCCGAACATTTCGGAGAGGAACGCCGGTTAGTCTATTTACATGGTGAAGCATTTTTTCAGGTAAAAAGAAATCCTGCTAAACCATTTGTGGTATCTACGGAGAACCTGGCAACGCAGGTGCTGGGCACAAGTTTCACCGTTAAATCCTACGACGATGCGCGCTCAATTGAAGTTTTGGTTACTTCCGGCCGTGTATCCGTGTATGAAGTGGCCGATAAGGTTTCCGCAAACAGTAACGGGGTGATTCTGACACGGAATCAAAAAATTGTTTTTGACAAAAAATCAAAAAAAATGGAACTGGCTATCGTCGAGAACCCGGTTATTACGACTTCCCAGTTGCTATCTACCCATGGGTTTTCGTTTCTGGAAACACCGGTAAAAGACGCATTTTCTTTACTTGAAAAGGCTTACGGAATTGATATCGTGATCGAAAATGATGCGGTGGAAACCTGTTTGTTCACCGGTGATCTGACTGATCTTTCACTTTTTGAGCAGCTGGATCTGATTTGCAAGTCTGTTAACGCAAGTTACGAACGGCGCGGAACAACGCTTTTTGTAAGAGGCGAAGGATGTACCAAATAATTTACAACAATAAAAAGGTGCCGGAATGCTCTAACATAACCGGCACCGATAAAGTCCCCTGCTGAAAATCAGCAGGATATTTCCACGTTTTTGCGTTTCGTTAACCACAAAAACTTTTAAAATTATGAATAAAAAAATACCCCTCAAAAGGGTTGTTTACAAAGTCATGCGTACTACCGTAAAGCAACTGTTTATTTCGATTTTATGCTGTGGTATTTCCATGGCCCATACCCTGCGCGGCCAGGAGTTGCTTAGCAAGGAAATCTCGCTGAAGGTGGAATCGATGGAGATTAAAAAGATCCTTAACCTTATCGAAAAACAGGCGGATGTGAAATTTGTGTATAGCACGAGCAGCATACAAAACTCGCAAAGCACTTCTTTAAAGGAATTGCGAGGACCGCTGAACAAGGTACTTGACCAGATATTAAATCCGTTGAATGTTTCATACGAAGTGGTCGGCAACACCCGGATTTTGCTGAGAAAAAAGCCATCGGGAACCGCAATTCCATCCCAGGGACTGCTTTTCCCTAATCAACTGATCGAGCGTAAAATCTCGGGCAAGGTGATCGATGAGAAAGGCGAAGGACTGCCTGGCGTTAATATTCTCGTACTCGGTACGCAGCAGGGAACTTCTACCAACGAAAAAGGCGACTATCAGTTAGCCGTTGGAGATGGCGCTGTAACGCTGAAATTTTCATTTATAGGTTATGTCAGCCAGGAAATTGCGCTGGATAAAAGTGATGTCGTCAACATATCACTCGTGCCTGATGTGAGCGCTCTGAAAGAGGTGGTAGTTGTAGGTTATGGAACCCAGGAAAAGAAAGATGTGACTGGCGCTGTGTCGTCCGTAAAAGGTTCCGATTTCCAGAATCTGCCGTCTGGCGGTGCTCAGCAGGCCCTTCAGGGCCGCGCAGCCGGGGTTAATATCGTCAGAAATGGCGGTGCTCCGGGAGATGCCGGAACAATTCAGATCCGTGGTTTTGGAACAGTAAACAATTCAACTCCACTTGTTGTGATTGACGGGGTGCCATCAGGCACCATGAACGATGTCAATCCCAATGATATCGAATCCATTGAAATTTTAAAAGATGCTTCGGCTTCCGCGATTTACGGAACACGGGCTGCCAACGGAGTGATCATCATCACAACCAAACGCGGGAAATTCGATAATCCGATTGCGCTTACGGTAAACGGATACCTGGGTGTAACCAACCGGATCAAAACACTGGATGTACTGGATGCCAATTCGCTGGCTACTTTAAAACGTGAAGCTTATACCAACGACGGGCTGCCGGTTCCGGCGATCTGGCAGGATCCAAAATACCAGACCCAGCTTACCAACTGGCAGGATGAGTTGTTGAAACAAGGCATTACGAGAAATTATGATGCCTCGATCAGAGGTGGCGGAAAATATTCTTCTTTCGCCATTTCGGGTGGTTATTATAATGAAAAAGGTATCATCGGTAATTCAAATTACAAAAGGCTTACTTTTCGTATAAACTCGGACCACAAAATCGGCTCACGTATTAAAATTGGCCAGAATTTCCAGTTTACGAATACCCATAACAGCTCTCCCGATACCAAATCCTCACAAACAGGTTTGCTTTGGAGTGCCATTCGTTTTCATCCGGGATTGCCCGTTAAAAATGCCGATGGATCTTACAGCTCTACGCAGGGGATTGGTGCTTTCGGAGATATCAACAACCCGATTTTCACGGTTGACAATCAGGATACGGACAATATCCGCAACCGCTTCCTGGGCAGCGTTACCGGCGAACTTGAAATTCTGGAAGGGCTTAAACTTCGTGCCAACGTGGCCATGGATGCTACTTTTGGAGAAAGCCATACTTTTGACATTAAAATCAACGATCAGTTCAGGACTAATTCCTACAATCAGCTAAGTTTGAGCCACGATAAAAACTGGTCGTTCCTTCAGGAGTATTTCCTGTCTTATGACAAAAAATTTGGTCAGCATTCGCTAAATCTGGTTGGTGGTTATACTTCCCAGACTTTCAATGATATTTATTCCAACCAGCGCGGGCGTGATTTTGCCAGCGAAGATATGTCCCTGCGCTACATGCAATATGCAGGAACCATTGTTTCCATCCCCCTTTCCGACGGAGGCAATGGCGGACGCACTTATGATGCACTGGCTTCCGTATTTGGCCGGGTAAATTATTCGTTCAAAGACCGCTATTTGTTCACTGCGACTGTCCGCAGTGATGGCTCTTCCAAGTTTGCTCCCGGCAACCAATGGGGTTATTTCCCTGCGTTTTCAGCAGGATGGAGAGTTTCAGAGGAAGATTTTTTCAAAAATGCCCTTCCGATTTTCAGCAACTTCAAGCTAACCGGTGGCTGGGGACAATTGGGTAACCAAAACGTAGCTTCTCTGCAATATCTTGCTTTGATCAATTCGTCATACCGTTATGCATTTGGCAACGGAGGCGTACAAAATCAAATTGCCGGCGCTGCGCAAAGCAGACTTGCCAACGTTCATATCGGCTGGGAAACTGCCGAAATGAGCAACTTCGGTCTGGAAGCAGGGTTGTTGAAAAACAGTCTTTATTTCTCCGCAAACTATTTTGTGAAGGATACGAAGAAGATGCTTCTGGCACCTCCATCGATCGGAACCATCGGAACTTCTACAATTCCTGATCAAAACATTGGGCAGCTGAGAAATCAGGGACTTGAACTGGAAGCTTCTTATCGCCATAGCGTTGGAGATTTCACCTTCAATTTCAGCGGGAACGCAACGTTCATCAAAAACAGAATTACCAAACTGGCTACTCCAGGCGGTTTCCTCGCCACGCAGTTATACGGAAGAGGGCAGCAGGAAATTGTCCGCACGTATGAAGGGCATCCCTATGGCACTTTTTATGGATACAAAACCGATGGTCTTTATCAAAACCAGGGTCAGATTGATTCTGATGCCAATATCGCCAATGATTCCCGCCGCACTGACGGGCAAATCCATCCCGGCGACGTCCGCTTCGTTGATTTGAATAAGGACGGTGTCGTTGACGATCAGGACAGAACCATCATTGGCAGCCCTCAGCCTAAAATCAATTACGGGTTTTCAGCAGGCGTTAATTACAAAGGTTTTGACCTTAACCTGTTTTTTGTCGGTGTGGGCGGTGTCTCCATTTACAACGCAGACCGGATGCAGGGACTTGACGCGAGTTATTCCTTTAATCTTTATGCCGAAGAACAAAACCGCTGGCATGGCGACGGGACGAGCAATACGGTTCCACGCGTAAGCATCGATAACGCCAACCGCAATTTCCGTCCTTCGGATCTTTTCGTTGAAAAAGGTGATTTCTTACGCCTGAAAAATATGACACTGGGTTATACCATTCCTAAATCGGTGATCGGTAAATTAAAAATGTCGCAAGCGAGAATTTATGTTACGGGTCAGAATATCATCACGTTTACAAAATACTCCGGCTTAAATCCTGAACTCGGATATGTTGGCGGCGGTACAGGGCAATACAACCAGCTTAATGTTGATTATGCTCAATATCCTTTGGCCAGAACATGGACAATCGGTGCTTCGCTATCTTTCTAATCCTAACGTTCAGATTTTATACCAGCAGAATTTCTACTATTTATGAAAAAGATAACTACACTCGCCGGCTATATTTTTCTTGCAACGTTGATCAGTTGTCAGGATAACTTACTCGAAACAACGCCATACGGACAGGTTACATCACAGCAATACTGGCGCAACGGCGACGACGTTGTGGCCGCTACCAACGCCATTTATGCCCCATTATTAAACGAAGACGGATTCGCGCATACAGAATATACCTTCGATAACTGCTCGGATGATATGAACCGTGCGGGTGACCATGCTGATGAGACTGCCCTGGAAATGTTCACCTTCGATGCTTCCAATTCACACATTCTGGCAACCTGGTCGACCAAATACGAAGTTATTTCAAGAGCCAATGCAGTGCTGATCAACGCTCCGAAAGTCAAGATGGATGATGCGCTGCGTAACCGCAGCATGGGCGAAGCTTATTTCTTGAGAGGATTCGTCTACTGGCGGCTTTCATTAATCTACGGAGAAGTCCCGATTTTACTGGAAGAAGATGCCATTAACCAGACTTATAACAAACCAAAATCAACGCTGGCGCAAGTGCGCGCCCAGGCGGAGGCCGATTTCCAGAAAGCAGCATCACTGTTGCCGGTAACGTATGAGGCTGCCGAAGGAGGCCGTGTAACACAGGGAGCTGCCTATGGTTTCCTGACCAAACTATATGTTTATCAGGAAAATTGGGCGAAAGCCGTTGAAGCCGGTACCAAAGTAACGTCAAATGCTGCCTACAAACTGGCAACGGGCTATAATCAGAACTTTGAACTGGTCACCGAGAATAACACCGAGACATTGTTTTCACTTCAATATGAAACAGGGTGGACCACCGATAACTCCCCCGCTTATTACCACACGCCACAGGCTTTTGGTGGCTGGGGTTTTCATGAACCGATCCAGGATCTGGTCAACGAATTTGAAGCAGGTGACCCAAGACGAGCCTATTCTATTTTCAGTCCGGGTGATACTGTGACGCAGGGTTCTCAGGGAAATGTCAAATTTACAGCCGATATGACGCGTGTGACGGGTTATGCATTCAGGAAATACACGCAGTTTACGGCTACGGGGGATATGGACCAGAGTTTAAATTCGCCTTTCCTTCGCTCGGCCGATGTATATCTTCTGGTGGCAGAAGCGAAGATACGGTCAGGACAAAATGGCGATACGGAATTGAATACGGTAAGAAAACGTGCCGGTTTGAAATCGATCACGAACGCAGCGATCAAGGATATCATGCACGAGCGCCGGGTGGAACTTGCGGGTGAAAATGAAAGACATCAGGATCTGATGCGCTGGGACAAAGCAGGTTTGATCGACATTTCCGCTCATTATAAGATTGCCCGCGGGCCTTACAAACCGAGCCGTAATTTCGTAAAACCGAAACATTATTACTTCCCGCTTCCGCAACGTGAAGTCGATTTGAGTAATGGCGTGTTGATCCAGAATAGCAATTATTAAGCGTTAACTGTTATTGAAATTGGCTCGAATGATTCTCAGCCATTAGAGAAGTTAAGTTTCCATAAAGAAGTCAAGTTTTGAAAACTTGACTTCTTTTTCTCGCTCTCGCTCAGACCTGCCCACATTTTTAAATTTATTATTTCCTCAAATCGTGAAAAGAGTAATAGCCTGTATCATTCTTGTAAGTCTTCTGACACAATGTGCATCCCGGGAAAAAAATATCCAGGGCACCTGGCGGACGGATTCCATTTCTACGTTTGTGAACGGCTTTACACATACCAACGATTCGCAGGATGAGCATTGGTCGCATTTTGAGTACAATAGCAAAGGCGAGGTTTTTGAGCGAAAAAAAACAGAGTTCAGAAAGTACACCTACAAAATTCTGGCTGCCGATTCACTGGTTTACCTCGATTCTACCGGAAATTTTTTGTCAGGTTATAAGATCCTTAAACTGGATGATAAGCAACTGGTTTTAAAGAAAATACAGAAACCCTATCTTTCCGGTAAAAATCAAACACTTTACGAAGTCCGCTTCTTTTCAAAAATTCTTCCCGATCATACTTCTGCTTCAAAATGATCCAACGACTGATATTATTGCTTTCGCTAGGCAGCGTTTTATTCGCATGTAAAAAGAAAGAGCAGGATACGTTATTTGAATTATTGCCTTCTTCTGAAACCGGAATCAGCTTTGCCAACAATCTGAAAGAAGATGAAAAACTCAATATCCTTACCTACGAATATTTTTACAATGGCGGAGGCGTAGGCATCGGGGATATTAACAATGACGGCTTGCAGGATATTTTCCTGGGCGGCAACATGGCCGAAAGCAAGTTGTATCTGAATCGTGGTAATCTGAAATTTGAAGATATTACAACCTCTTCCGGCATTGCGCTTTCGGATAGCTGGTCGCGGGGAATTTCCATGGTCGACATCAACGCCGATGGCCTATTGGACATCTACGTTTGCAGGGCCGGGCCACGATTGGCTGGGCCGCGATCAACAGGATCTGATTTTGAATCTCGACCGAACGCGGCCCGGCCCAATTTATTGTACATCAACCAAGGCAACAACAAATTTACCGAAGAAGCCAAAAAATATGGCCTGGACTACGACGGCAACACCACCCAGGCAGCTTTTTTTGACTATGATCACGATGGAGATCTGGATGTTTTTCTGCTGACCAACGTCATGGAGAGAAAAGGCCCGAACGTTATCAGACCCAAAAGAACGGATGGCTCTGCGTTGAGCACCGACAAGCTGTATCGGAATGATGGTAAAATCTCAGGGAAGCCTGTTTTTACCAATGTTTCCAGGGAAGCCAATATATTGACCGAGGGTTTTGGCCTCGGCGTTTCCATCGTAGATATCAATGAAGATGGCTGGCCGGATGTATACGTTTCCAACGACTATTTGTCCAATGACCTGCTTTACATCAACCAGCAGAACGGCACTTTTAAAAATGAGATCACCGATTATTTCCGCCATCAAAGTTATTCGGCGATGGGTAATGACGCAGCCGATATCGATAACGACGGACTGGTAGATTTCGTCACACTGGATATGTTACCGGAGGGGAACACACGCCGGAAGAACATGTTCGGGCTCATGAATTATGACCGTTATCTGTCCGAGCAACGCATGGGTTATCAGCCTCAGTTTATGCGGAATACCTTGCAACATAACAATGGCAATCGTCCCGGAACAAATCATCCTTTTTTCAGTGAAATCGGACGGTTTTCAGGAATACAGGCTACTGATTGGAGTTGGAGCGCCTTGTTTGCCGACTACGATAACGATGGTCAGCGTGACCTCATAATCACGAACGGTTACCCGAAAGACATCACAAACCGGGATTTTGTCATTTACAGAATGGCACAATATCAGCAGCAGATGCAATCGGGGAATATGAACAACACCCCCACCCTAAATGCTTTAAAGGAGGTAGAAGGCGCGCATGTCGCCAATTACCTGTTTAAAAATAACGGCGATCTCTCATTCAAAAATCAGTCGGAATTGTGGGGTTTTGACAAGCCATCATTCTCAAATGGCGCGGCCTATGCGGATCTCGACAATGACGGAGATCTTGATTTGGTGATCAACAACATTGATCAGGAAGCGTTTGTTTATAAAAACCATGCTGAAAAACTTCCGGACCATCATTATCTGCGCATCAATTTAAAAGGCCCGAAAGAAAACCCTCACGGTTTTGGTGCCAAAGTGACTATCTATTACGGTGCAGAAAAACAGTTTATCGAGCATTCTCCGTACCGGGGTTATCAGTCATCGGTTGAAAATACACTGCATTTTGGTTTAGGAAAAAACAAAAAACTGGACTCGGTTCGCATTGTCTGGCCAGATCAAAAAACGCTGTCGCTAAAAAATGTTCCTGCGGATCAGGTGTTAACGGCGGATTTTGAAAAAGCCAAAGCCGAAAAAGTGATAAGGCCGGCATTACCCACCACGCTTTTTAAAGAAGCAGCCGACATCACCGGAATTCATTACAAACATACTGACGAGTTATACATTGACTTTAAGGTGCAGCCACTTTTACCGCATCTTTTATCCCAAAACGGACCGGGTATTTCTGTTGGTGATATCAACGGAGATGGTCGTGAAGATTTTTACATAGGCGGCGCTTTCAAACATTCCGGCAACTTTTTTGTGCAAAATGCGCAGCAAAAATTCATCCAAAAACCGCTGACGAAGGACCAAAAATTCGAAGAAGATATGGGGTCGCTCCTCTTCGATGCGGATCAGGACGGGGATCTTGATTTGTATGTCGTGAGCGGAAGCAGTGAATTCCCAACGGATTCTAAATACTATCAGGACCGCCTTTATCTCAACGATGGCAAAGGAAACTTCAGGTTAGATCCGGCCGCTTTACCCGTTAATACAACAAGCGGATCCTCGGTCAGTGCAACGGATTTTGACAAAGACGGTGATCTTGATTTATTTGTTGGCGGGCGGCTTACGCCGGGTCAATATCCGGTTTCCCCTAAAAGCACGCTGCTGAGAAATGACCATGGAAAGTTCACGGACATGACGGCACAAGCCTGTCCTGAGCTCAAAAATGCGGGCATGATAACCACTTCGCTCTGGACTGATTTCGACGAGGACGGATGGACGGACCTGATCATTGCAGGAGAATGGATGCCACTTACTTTTCTTAAAAATCGCAGCGGAAAATTTGTCAACGTAACGGCCTCAACCGGCCTGACTGACACACAAGGCTGGTGGAACAGCATGATTGCCGGAGATTTTGACGAGGACGGAGATATTGATTATGTTGCCGGAAATGTTGGGTTAAATACAGAAGGTCGCCCGCAAACCGGTAAACCACTAACACTTTTTGCGAAAGATTTTGATAAAAGCGGGACGATGGATCCGGTTATCTGTCAGTACCTGGGAGAAAATTTATACCCTGTACACCCACGTGATGAGATGACCAGTCAGATGAATTTTCTCAAAAAACGATTTGTTTACTATGCCGATTACGCCAAAGCTGAAATGAAGGATGTTTTCACGAAAAAAGAGCTGAAAGACGTAACCAAACTGGTATGCGAGCAAATGCAAAGTGTATTGCTGGAAAATCTGGGGCATGGGAAATTCAAGATCAAACCACTGCCCGTCGCTGCTCAATTAGGTCCTGTGTACGGCCTTTCAGCCGCAGATTACGATCTTGACGGACACCTTGATTTACTGATAACCGGAAATTCCTACGCGCCGGAATCGATCAGCGGCCGGCTGGACGCCTTCAACGGTTTGTTACTAAAGGGAAATGGAAAAGGTAGCTTCACTCCTGTTTCCGCTGCAAAAAGTGGCTTTCTGGTGGAAGGAGATGGAAAAAGTCTCGCGGTTTTAAATTTGAACGATGGAAAAAGACTGGTTCTCGCGGCTCAGAATAATGATTTACTTAAAGTCTTTTCATCGGAGAAATCCACTGAGAAATTGATAAAAGTACAGCCATCAGCAACCGACAACTGGGCGGAAATTATTTTCAAAGACGGAAGCAAAAGACGACATGAATGGAGCAACGGCTCGGGATATCTGTCGCAATCGTCAGGTGTGTTGACTGTCCGGAAAGATAATTTGTCAGCGATAAAAATTCACGATTCGAAAGGAGGCATTCGGTCGGTTGATATTTCAAAATAACGATTGCTAACCAACCAGCACCCTTACTTTCTTGATCCTTTTCTTGTCGGCAGACTGTACCTTAAAGGTGATTTCCCTATGCGTGGCAATTTCGCCGGTTCGCGGCAGTCTTGAAAAAAGTTCGAGTAAGAGCCCTGCGAGCGACTCACTGTTTCCACGGACTTCATCGAAATAATCCGATTCAAGATTGAGTATTCTGCACAGGTCGTTGATCAGAACTTTTCCCTCGAACACATACGTGTTCTCGTCGACCTTGGTGTAATTGACTTCTTCCTCTTCATCATATTCGTCGTTAATATCACCAAAAATCTCTTCGATGATATCTTCCAGCGTGATTAAACCGCTTGTCCCACCATATTCGTCGATGACAATCGCCATGTGCACGCGACGGTTCTGAAATTCCTTCATCAGGTCGTCCAGCCGCTTGCTTTCCGGAATAAGATAAGGCTCACGAAGTAATTTCTGCCAGTTAAAATGCTCGTTGTGATGCAGATAAGGCAGCAAATCTTTTACATTCAGCGTTCCTTCCACGCTGTCGAGCGTGTCACGATAAACAGGAACCCTCGAATATCCCGACTTATTGATCTTGTCCATTAACTCATGAAAATCCAGCTCAATATCAAATGCCGTGATATTGACACGCGGCTGCATTGCTTTTCTGGCGTTGGTCTGTCTGAAATTTGCCAGACCGCGTAAAAGATCTGTTTCCTCTTCACTTTCCGCTTTTGCTTCGAATCTTTCCGTAGAAATTTCGGAACCCTCCGGCGTCAGTATCCCGAAAAAGTAACCCAGGCGTGTTATAGGTTTGGTGAGCGGTTCACAAATTTTGATAATAAGATGAGTCGTGCCGGCAATTTTCGGGATCAGCTCAGCTGCATTGCGTGCCGAATAAAACCTGACCATTACATCCAGCCAGATCCAGAAGGCAAGTACGGCCAGCGATATCCATTGAAAAATAGTTTCATCGTTATCCTGAACCTGTAACCAGGTAAATCTTGCAGCAAGTAAAAGTGCGAGCAGGGTGACTCCGCGCTGAATAATAGAAAGTGCGAGCTGTTGAATACGGGTTGGAAGATTTCCTTCAGAAACACTTTTTCGTTCCCAGGGATTTTCCATCGCGCCGGCTGTTGCGTAAGAGGCTCTGATTCCGGAAAGAAAAAGAGAGACAGCCAAAAGAATGAAGACAAGAATTAATTCGTAAACGGCAAAACGATCAATGGGTATAACCATCCCGGCCAGCAGAGGAAGCGCACTTTTAACAGGATAAATTATCCCCGTACGCTTTCGGGACAAAGGATCGTCACTATCGGCAGTTTCTTTCACAAAAAGTCAGAAAAGTTCATAATAAACCCAAGATAAGAATTCTACCCAAAAATCTTGCTGCTTATTTGCACCGCAGTGGAAATAAACATGTTTTCCGGATAGAATTCCTTTGAAAATCAGAATGGCAGATCGTCATCATCATTTCCGGCAGCCATAGACGGCGGAATCGGATCGTTTGATCTCGGCTCCTGATTATTAGGCCTTGGTGCCGCAGAAGGTTGACTATAACCCTGATTACTGGAATTATCACCCGCTCCGCCCGTATTGGGCCCGCCCAGCAATGTCATGCTGTTCGCACGAATGGTCACGCCGGAACGCTGCTGTCCTTCTTTGTCCGTCCAGTTATCCGTCCGAAGTCTGCCTTCGATATATACAGAATTTCCTTTTTTAAGATATTTCTCGGCGACCTTCGCAAGTCCTTCCCACAGTTCAATGCGGTGCCATTCGGTATTTTCTACCCTTTCGCCATTCTTATTGGTATAGGCTTCGGTTGTGGCAATACTGAATTTTGCCACGGCTGATCCGCTTTCCAGATATCGTACTTCCGGGTCACTTCCCAGGTTTCCGATTAAAATTACTTTGTTAACACTTGCCATGATTTTGTGCGCTTGTGATGATTGTGGATAATTAAATTCAATATACCGGATATTAGTTCAAATAAACAAATTCAAATTTTGCATAAATCTATCTGGCAACGGAATAACCCCACATTCCTCTTTAAATATCCCTTTCACTGATTTTCCCCGTCACCTTATCCTTTAAAATTAATTTATTTCGGCCGTCATGCGTTACTTCCTGTTTGATCAGATAATGGCTTTCATCATATTCGACGTAGTTTGACGGTTTGGTAACGCCCTCTTGTCCGCGCCAAACCGGAAGTTCTACTTTTTCCCACAATTTGGTCTTTGCTGACCGGTACGCGGCGTCGATAATGGCATTGACTACATATCCGTCGTAAAAAGTTTCAGCTGACTCACGGCCCTCTTCCGCCGCATTGAACATATCCGTAAACATATGGTTATATCCCAATTCATTTACTTCATCTCCGACGGGAAACAGCCAGCCGCTCTTACTTTCAGCCTTTTCTGCAACATAATCACCGCCGCTTCCCGAGGTATACATTTCAAATCCGGTTCTCAGGAAATTGTTTATCCATATGGTACCTTCTGTACCCATCACTTCGTCGCGCAAGTCCATTCCTCCACGAAACGTCCAGCTGACTTCAAATTGCCCGATGGCTCCGTTTTCATACTTCACCAGCGCAATTGCATGATCTTCCGCATCAATCGGCTTTACCTGCGTATCTGCCCAGCACATGACCTCCACCGGACGAATATCCTTGCCGATAAAATTCCTCGAAATTTCGATACAGTGGCAGCCAAGATCCAGAATACAGCCGCCGCCAGCCTGCTCAATATCCCAGAACCATTCGCTATGCGGTCCCGGATGTGCCTCCCTCGATTTCGCCCAGATAATTCTTCCCAGCGCGCCGTTTTTGACACTTTCGAGCGACTTTAAAAATTTCGGTGTATAACAAAGGTCTTCCAGATAACCTGCAAAAATGCCTGCTTCCTCCACCGCTTTCAACATCCGAAGCGCTTCGTCCGCATTTCTTCCCAATGGTTTTGTCGACACAACTGCCTTTTTGTGTTTGGCACAAAGCATAACCGCCTCTTCGTGAATATTGTTGGGCAGCGCGATGCAGACCATATTCACACTCGGATGTGAAATAACTTCCTCCATATTCGCAGACCAGAAATCACAACCATAATCCTCCGCAAATTTCCGGGCGCTTTCTTCCCTGCGTGCATAAATGGCAACAACCCTATCCCGGCCCCGCTGGCCATGAATTGATTCAGCATAAAACCGTCCGATAAATCCGGAACCCAGCATCGCTATTTTTTGCATACAATAAAGTCTAAGGTTTAGTAATTAATTCCTACCGGTAAAAGCATTGTAACGGCATCAAATACTAGTGTGCAGCTTTCCTCTTTTTTATCATGCGGTATTAAAGGAAAAACTCTTCTTTTAGTACCGTATCCATCAAAATCGGTTTCGGGAGAACTTCAACCTCATTTTTGGTATAAAACGCCATATCTTCCGGTAATTCAACAGATTCATTTTCGGGAACAGTAACCCACCAGAATCTTACCGTCAGCCTCTGATGTGTGAGCAAATGGGTATATTCTTTGAGCACCTGCCGGAGCTGTCCTTTTTGTTGCCAGTCTTTCAGAAATTTATCCTCAGGCAAATCGTCCGGATTATTGATATCGGAGGCCGATTCAACCAGATAAAAGTCATATAATCCTTTCCATATGTCTTTTTTCAACCGTTCGTGCATCGCCAGTTTGCCTCCTTTCTCCAAAATGAAATAATTAAAATACCGGTTCTTCACAGCATTCTTTTTCATCTTGACCGGAAGCTTGCTCTGCATATTAAATGCATAGGCATAACACATATAGGTAAAAGGACAAACCGCACAATTGGGCGACACGGGTACGCATTGCAAGGCGCCAAATTCGATCATCGCCTGGTTGTAGGTCGCGGGATCCTCCCGCGAAATGATTTGTTTGCCCAGATCTGTAAATTCTTTTTTTGCTCCCGAACTTAAAATATCCGTATCAATTCCGAACAAACGGGACATGACCCTGTAAACATTTCCATCAATAGCCGGTACTGCCTCACCGAACGCAAAAGATGCGATCGCCGCTGCCGTGTAAGCACCAAGCCCTTTGAGCTTTGCCAGTTTAACAGAACTTTCCGGGAAGCTGCCTCCCCACTCTTCCACAATATGCCGGGCGGTATGGTGCATGTTCCTGGCCCGCGAATAATAGCCCAATCCCTGCCAAAGCCGCAGCACATCACGCTCATCAGCAGCTGCCAAATCAAAAACCGTAGGGTAATTGAGCAGGAATTTTTCGTAGTAGGGAGTGCCCTGCGCGACCCGCGTTTGCTGCAAAATTATTTCCGAAAGCCATATCTTATAGGGATCAGTTGTCTGTCTCCACAACAGCGGACGATGGTTTTCCAGGTACCAGGATTTGAGTTTTGCGTTAAATTCAAGTAGTTGTAAATGATCGGGTAGCATAACGTTTAGACTTATGTACGCTGTTTTTTAATGAATTAGAAAAAAAATGAAAATGCTAACCTTTTAAAATATGGTAAAATTACCCTACCTTTGTGTTCCCAAAATTTAGAGGAGGAAATAAATAAACGAAATAATATCCACTTAAAGTAAACAATCAAAGTGACTAAGGCAGACGTAATCGCACAAATTTCCGAGAAAACAGGTGTAGACAAGGGCGATGTTCAACAAACGCTAGAATCGTTTTTCACCGTGGTAAAAGACTCGCTTGCAGAGGGTGAAAATCTATATGTTAGAGGTTTCGGTAGCTTTATCAATAAAAAGCGTGCCCGTAAAGTAGCTCGTAATATCTCTCAAGGAACTTCAATGATCATTGACGAGCATTTTGTACCTAGCTTTAAACCAGCAAAAGTTTTTGTTGAGCAAGTTAAAGTGAGCGACAAATTGAAAGATCTAGCTGAAAAATAATTTGCCTAAATAGGTTTGATTAAAACAGTATGAAAAAGTCTATAATTCTTTCTTGCGTATTAGCACTGGCACTGGTCGGAACACTTTACAGTCTTCCGAAGGTTGTTGTGAATACAAAAGCAAAAGAAGTGGACACCGAGAAGAGTGAGGTAGCGGCAGCACCCGGTGCTTCGGCATCAGCTACTCCGGCGCCCGAAACTCCCTCAAACATGCATGATGGAGCCACTTTATCTCCTGAACAACAAAAACAAGTTGAACAACAGAGAAGTGGCTTCAATCAGGCAAGTGGAAAAGAAAAAATAGCTGCCGGATTAAAATTGTCTGACACGTTTGCCAAACTTCAAAAGTTTGACAGCGCCGCACGTTACGCTGAACTGGTAGCCCAGTTATCGCCCTCTGTTGAGAATGTTACAAAGGCCGGTGACCGCTATTATGAAGCGTACGGATTTGCCGTTGATGAGGCCAAGGCTAAGACCCTGGGCAGCAAAACGCGTGAATATTACGGAAAAGCAATTGAAAAAAATCCAGGATTGCTAGCTGCGAAAGCCAATATGGCCATGACTTACGTCAATACAGAAAACCCTATGCAGGGAATTTTGATGCTGCGTGAAGTGTTGGATACGGATCCTACGAATGAGCTGGCTTTATTTAACCTTGGTATTTTGTCCATGCGATCGAACCAATACTCGAAAGCTGCTGACAGGTTCAAACAAATATTGACCAACAACCCTAACAACACAAAAGCTAAGTTTTATTTAGGACTTACACTTGTGGAATTGGGCAAGAAGGAAGAGGCCCGTAAAGTACTGGCAGAGGTAAAGAAGGAGGAAAAAGACCCGGTGATCCAACAGGCCATTGTGGAGCTTCAAGCCCGTCTTGATAATTAAAATGTAAAACAATTATTTTTTATTATATAAACGACATAAATTTATGCCTTGCGGAAAGAAAAGAAAGAGACATAAGATTTCAACTCACAAGAGAAAGAAACGTCTTAGAAAAAATAGACATAAGAAGAAATAATTGATATGTGACCGGATTTGTATATATTATGAATCCGGTCATATTATCTCTTACGATATATATGTTGCCTGGCTTTAAATGTAAAGCAGGAGGTTGAGTATTAACTTTATATAGCCATTTGGTTGGTTGAACATTGAGTAACGAATTACTAATAAATTCTACTCAAAAGGGAGAACGTATAGCCCTTTTGCAGGATAAACGTCTGTTAGAATATCACGTCGAAACACCGGATCAGAGCTTTACCGTTGGGGATATTTACCTTGGTACAGTTAGGAAACTTGTGCCTGGGCTTAATGCCGCATTTGTAGACGTGGGATTTGAAAAGGATGCTTTTTTGCATTATCTGGACTTAGGACCTAACATCAACTCTCTCAATAAATTAACCAAGGATGTAATTTCCAAGCGTGTCAATTCAGGCAAGTTGAGTAACTTCAAAATGGAGCCTGAAATCGAGAAACTTGGCAAGATCGATAAAGTACTTTCAAAAAATCAACCTATTCTGGTTCAGATTGTAAAAGAACCAATTTCAACAAAAGGTCCCCGCCTATCGTGTGATATTTCCATAGCAGGTCGTTACATCGTTTTAGTTCCTTTTTCAAACTCGGTAAACCTTTCCAAAAAGATTACTGACAAACAGGAAAGAACGCGTTTACAGCGACTGATGTCTTCCATCAAACCAGCCAACTTCGGTGTTATTATCCGTACCGTTGCCACTGGAAAAGATGTAGACGAACTGAATAAAGACCTTCAGGATTGTCTTGACAAATGGGAAAATGGTATCAAAATGCTTCGTGATGCCAAACCCCGCGACCGTGTGATCGGTGAAATGAACCGTGCTTCTTCCATTATCCGTGACATGTTGAACGAATCGTTTGACAGCATCACTGTGGACTCGAAAGAAGTTTATGAGGACATTAAAGCCTATATCCACAACATTGCCCCGGATAAGGAAAATATCTTGAAACTGCATAACGGCAAGAATAAGATATTTGAACAATTCGGTTTAGAGAAACAGATCAAATCTCTTTTCGGCCGTTCGGTGAGTTTACCAAATGGTGGTTATCTGATCATTGAACATACGGAAGCTTTGCACGTTATTGACGTGAACAGTGGAAACAAGTCCAATTCAGAAGAAGATCAGGAAGCTACTGCGCTCAGTGTAAACATTGAAGCAGCAAAAGAAATTGCCCGCCAGTTGCGCTTGCGTGATATGGGTGGTATTATCGTTGTCGATTTCATTGACATGAAGAAAGCGGAAAACAAACGCGTTCTTTTTGACATGATGCGTGACGAAATGAAAGGGGACCGTTCAAAATATACGGTGCTTCCGCTTTCTAAATTCGGGTTACTGCAAATCACACGTCAGCGTGTAAGACCCGAAATGAACATTGTGACCCGCGAAACCTGCCCAACTTGTGGCGGTACGGGAACAATACAGGCAAGCATTCTGGTGACGGATATTATCTTGTCTAATCTCGATTATATTCTCTCGAAACAAAATGAACGTGGTATTACCATCGCGCTTCATCCGTTTATCTACGCCTATTTTACGAAAGGATTGATTTCTGAACAGGTAAAATGGTTCTTCCAATACAGAACCTGGGTGAAACTGATTAAGGATACTTCCTTAGGCGTGATTGATTTCAAATTCCATAACAAGTATGGGGAGGAAATTGAGATTGTACCGGGAAGCTAGTTTTTGGCTGTTAGCGGTTAGGTTTTAGCTTTTAGGATGGCTTGTTCCGAAATTCGTTTGTATTTTCTTTATTTTCCTTTCCAGATTGGGGTTCGCTTTTCTTTGAATGCGGCTGTACCTTCTTTGGCGTCTTCGGATTCCAGGAGTTTATCTAGTTGAGATTTCAGATAAATATGGCGTTTGCCTTCTTCTATTTCTGATAAATTTCGCAATGCCTCCATTCCTGATTTTATAGCGTATGGAGCATTTGAGCAGATTAGATTTGCAAGTTTGTTAACTTCTTCTTCAATAACTTCTTTTCCTGCAATTTGGGTGACCAATCCTAAATGAAACGCTTCTTCTGCCGAATAACTTTTTCCGGTTATCGACATTTCAAGTATTTTTCTTTTGGGGATAATGTCGAGTAATGACGCCATAACCTGCATCGGCCAGATTCCCCTTTTTACTTCGGGCAAACTGAAATTTGCTTCCGGTATGCTCATAACAAAAGTACATCCGCAAATAATTAGAAATCCTCCCGCAAAAACAGAACCTTCGACCTGGGCAATACAGGGCTTACATAACGTTGAAAAAGCATCACCTAACCTGACTTCCTGAAGTGGCTCGGGCAGTGTTGTGTTTTTTTGATCGGCTGACGGATCGTGAAAGGCATTAAGATCGGCACCTGCGCAGAAAACCGGCCCTCTGGCCTTGATTTCGACACAGCGAACGGTATCCTGAACCTTGGCATAGGCCAATGCAAAAGCAATTTCATTCGCCATGGTTGGCGTAAACGCGTTCCTTTTTTCCGGACGGTTAAGTGTTATCGCAAACACATGTCCGTTCAGAGAAGTTTCGATATACAGGAATCGAACGGTGTCAAAGTTCCGGAGATCTTCTTCTTTGAAAAAAGGCATAGAAAATATCGGTTTGCGTTAAGACTCTACTTGGCAACCACTTCTTCCAACATACTAATATATTGACTGATACCTGCCTCAATTTCATGCAGGTAGATAAATTCGTTAGCCGTATGTGAGCGTTCAGAATGCCCCGGCCCCATTTTTAATGACGGACAATCAAGCAACGCCTGATCCGAAGTAGTGGGTGAGCCATAAGCCGTCCGACCCCGTTTCAGTCCAGCCTGCACGATCGGATGATCCATTGGAATACTAGAAGGGCGCAAACGAATGGAACGTGCATTAACTTCCGACTGAATGTTAGCCTGAATAATTTCGATAATCTCTTCCAAAGAATATTGGTCCGTTGCTCTCACATCGATTGTAAAAACACAGGTATCAGGCACGACGTTATGCTGCGTTCCGGCGTTAATAATGGTGACAGACATTTTGATCGGTCCCAAAGTCGGGGAAACCTTCGGGAATTTGTAATTCCTGATCCAGTCAATATCCTGAATAGCCTTGTAAATCGCATTATCTCCTTCTTCCCTGGCCGCATGCCCTGACTTGCCTTTGGCGGTACAATCCAGCACCAACAGCCCTTTTTCCGCCACAGCGAGATGCATTTCGGTCGGTTCGCCCACAATCGCAAAAGAAATCTCGGGTAACTCGGGAACAACGATTTCCAAACCTTCCTTTCCTGAAATCTCCTCTTCGGCAGTAGTGGCAATAACGATGTTAAACTTTAAATCTTCACGCTGATAAAAATGACAAAAAGTAGCGATTAAAGAAACCAGGCAGCCACCCGCATCATTACTTCCCAAACCAAAAAGTTTATCGTTTTCAACCAGAGCCTCAAACGGATTTAGGGTCCATGATTTATTTGGCTTTACAGTATCGTGATGAGAGTTCAACAAAACCGTAGGCTTCGAGGCATCAAAAAACTTGTTGTAAGCCCAGATATTATTCTTTTTTGTCTGAAAAGGAATACCCTTCTGCCTGAAAAAATCCTGGATCAATGCCGCCGTGTTTTCCTCTTCTTTACTAAATGAAGAAGTTTCAATCAGCTTTTTAAGGAGAACAATAGCCTCCTCAGATAGTATTTGAATATTTTCAGCGTCAGTTAATGAAGACATATTTAGACTTTCTGGTACAACAATATTTTGGGCAAAGGTATAAAAAAAGGATTCACAAGAGTGACCTTCCCATACGGCTGCGTCAAATCTCTTTGTATCCCAAACGTTCTATTCTATATTCGTGTTATGATAATAAACTTTAGACATAAAGGTCTTAGGTTATTTTATGAAAGAGATGATCCCTCGAAACTGCAACCTTACCATGTTGAAAAGATTAGAAGGATTCTTTATCGCCTGGATGAATCGTTGGTGATAGAAGATATGAATCAGATTGGTTGGGGACTTCACCAGCTAACAGGAGATCTGAAAGGATTCTGGTCTGTTAAAGTTGACAAAAATTTTAGAATTATATTCAGACTGGAAAACGGGCAAGTCTTGGACCTAGACTATATTGATTACCATTAATTTCACAATTATGATAAATCGCGGTATGAAACCTCCACATCCTGGATCCATGATTCGGGATATTATGGAAGGAATAAAAGAAGAAACCGGCAATTCTTTAACGATTACCACAGTTGCAAAAGGACTGGGTGTGACAAGGAGCACAGTTTCAGCCATTTTGAACGAACGTCAGGGAATAAGTGCCGAAATGGCTATCCGGTTATCTGAGGCCTTTGGCTCATCTCCTCAGTTTTGGGTAAAATTACAATCGGACTATGATCTCTGGCATGCAGATAAGAAAGTAAATAAAAGTGAAGTAAAACATTTCTTGTCACCACGAACATTGGAAATTGCGTAGTGACAAGAAATAATTCTAAGCTCTAATCTGCCCATCACCTCTGACAACCCATTTTTCGGTCACCAGTTTTTCCAAAGCGAAAGGCCCGCGGGCGTGTAATTTCTGCGTGGAAATACCGATTTCCGCACCTAATGCAAACACACCACCATCTGTGAAGCGCGTAGAAGCATTGGCATAAACCGCAGCTGCATCCACTTCATTCAAGAAGATTTCAATCGCTTCCGCATTTTTTGAAATAATCGCTTCCGAGTGGCATGATGAAAAATTATGGATGTGGTTTAATGCCGCATCAAACCCTTCGACAACCTTTATCGAGCATTTATAGTCAAGAAATTCTCTCCCGAAATCTTCCGGTTCAGCTTTTTGCAAAAACGGATATTCAGCGTTTTTAAGAATATCATAAGAAACTTCATCAGCAAAAACTTCCACGTTCCATTTGATAAAATCATCCTTTAAAGTCGGCAAAAATTCAGCGGCAACTGCTGCGTCAACGATTACTGTATCCAGTGCATTGCATGCAGCAGGACGCGAAACCTTTGCATTCACAACGATATTTTTGGCCTTTTCAAGATCAGCTGTTTTTTCAACATAGGTATGGCAAACGCCTGCACCGGTTTCAATGGTAGGTACCAGAGAATTTTTTCGTACAAATTGAATCAGCCCCTCCGATCCACGAGGAATAATAATATCCACATATTGGGTGGCCATCAGAAGTTCATTGACAAATTTACGATCCGTTGGCAGCAGCATCACCGCAGACCAGTCGATCCCGATTTCCATTAAACTTTCGTGAATCAGACCGACCAGATAGGTATTGGAAAAATGTGCTTCCTTACCTCCTTTTAACACACAGGCATTTCCGGAGCGCAGACAAAGCGAAGCCACATCCAGCGTCACGTTAGGTCGTGACTCATAAATAACACCCACAACGCCGAGCGGAACAGTCAGCTTTTGCAGCGACATGCCCTGCTCTATCGTTTTTTCCAATAAAACCTCTCCCGTCGGATCCGGCAGCGCCGCCACGTCACGTAAACTTTGCGCCAGGTCAACAATTCTTTTTTCTGTCAAAAGCAGGCGGTCCTTTTTGGGGTCCGCATCATCCATCAACACCAGGTCTTTCTGGTTTTCAGTGATGATGTTGGCGGTATTCGCCAAAACTTTGTCTGCCAAAGAATTAAGCAACCGTGCTCTTTGTGCATCAGATAATTTACGAACAGCAAGAGAAGCGTCCTTGGTTGCTTTTAAAAGAGGTATTATAGATTCCAATTCCATTATAATAAAACGATATCGTTGGCGTGCGCCACTTCAAAATTCAATGTTTTCAAATTCACTTTTATCGCACCGGAGGTCTCCCTCGCACGGGCAACCGCAATCATTTCGTCATCCGGAGCATAAATTTCAATAATTTCCCCGGCTTCAAAATCCCCGGTTACCTCGATCACCCCCACAGCCAGCAGACTTTTACGTTTCAGCAAAGCTTTTGAGGCACCTTCATCGACGTGCAATCTTCCCGAAACCAGCCCTCCGCTCCCCAGCCAGCGATTCCGCGCAGACAGCGTACTTTTTTCAGGGCTCATTTCTGTACCAGCTTTTCCTTCGAGCGCTTTTAGCAATTCGTCCTGCTGCTTCATCCCGAAAATAAAAACCTTGATTCCCATCCGGGTTGCAAGTTTGGCAAAGGTCAGCTTGGAAGCCATACCGCCCAATCCGAGGAACGATTTATCCGTTCTTACAAATTTAAAAACCTCATTTACATTGGATACGTTCCCGATAATATTCCCGCCTTCATCCAGCAAGCCACCGACCGATGTACAGAACATCAGCGTTTCCGCTCCAAAGCCAACGGCCAGCAATGTAGCCAGTTCGTCATTATCTGAAAATTTCAACTCCCGGTCGCTCACCACGTCATTTTCATTCACAATAGGAATGATATTATTCTGCCAAAGTTCTTCAAAAGTATTTTTCAATTGCAGAAACTTATTGCGGTTTGCAAAGTGCTGTCTTTCACAAAGACTTTGGGCGATAAAAATACCGTTCGGAGCAAAATAACTAGCGTATAAACCAACCAATAAAGGATTTCCAACCGACGCAGCCGCCTTTCGCTGTGTCATCGTTCCCTTATAATCGTTGATATAAGCTTTACCGGCACCCACCGCTCCCGACGAAACAATGATGATGCGGTATCTGGGATGCAATAAAGAAACCTGACGGGCTACTTCTGAAATAATCGTAACATCGGGCTCTCCCGAAGGCAGCGTGATAGACGCTGTCCCGAACTTGATAACAAGGATTGGTTTTGACACTTTATTAAAACTTAAAATACTTCTTACTGTCAGAATGAAATTTCAGGCCAAAATTACTTAGTTACCTGATTATTAAAAAGCAGAATGTTTGGGAGGAGCAGTTTGCGGCGGATTTAAGAGAAACTTCCGATTCAACTGAAGTGCTTTTTTCAGCCTTTCCATATAGTCGGTCCTGGGTATTTCGATGGCACCGTACCTTAAAACATTGTCATTGATAAACTGAGTATCCAGCAATATGTAGTTATTGGCCCGTAACGTTTCAATAAGAAAATGAAACGCGACTTTGGAAGCATTGCTTTCTCTGAAAAACATCGATTCACCGAAAAAAACGCCCCCAATAGCAACACCGTACAATCCTCCTACCAGTTTATTGTCCCGGTAAGCTTCCACACTGTGCGCATAGCCAAGCTTATGCAGGTTTGTATAAGCCGCGATGATATCCTCTGATATCCACGTTCCTTCTTCCTGAGCACGAGGACCTGCACAGCCCTGCATCACACCTTCAAAATCACCGTCTATGCGAATTTCAAAAGTTTTTTTATTGATGACCGGCCGGAGTGACTTTGGTGATTTGTACGAGTCTATTGGAATGATTGCCCTGGGATCCGGAGAATACCAGTAAATTGTTCCGTCCGGCTCGGCCATCGGGAAAATTCCATTGATATATCCGTACAAGAGATCGTCGGCAGTTAGGGTCGTCATTCTGAATTTTAATGCAACATAAATAAAGACTTGTGCAAGCTAAAAAAAAACCGAGTATGTCCGAATATTTTTTTCTGTAAGACGAACTATAAAAATATAATGCATGTTTCTTTCAAGTAACATTTTTTTTTGCAAAATTTGCAACCTCTTAGACGACCAACAAAGTTAAATGAATAGCAACGGCATACATACTGTTCTTCATACTACACCTTTCAGGTTTAGGTCCCCCAGGACCGTCTAACTCTCTTTTACCTATGTGGTAAAACTTCTATCCCCATCTTTTTTTAAATTTTTGAAACGTCCCATCGTAATTTTCTGGGAATTTAATTTTTGTTTCGAACAATTTTTCGTCAGTAAATTCATCAATGAAAAATACCGAAGTAGTAGGCAGTAAGTTCATTATACAAACCGCCAATGAAAATCATTTCCATTTTGCAGATACTATTTGTGCAGAAATGGAAGAGAGTGCCAAAAAACGTGGTACTGGTATAGCAAAACGTTCTCCTGTGTATATCATGGAAAAAATGGTAGAAGGGAAAGCGATTATTGCAACAACTGATACCGGGGTGTGGGTTGGTTTTTGTTACATCGAAACCTGGGAACATGGAAAGTTCGTGGCCAATTCCGGCCTTATCGTTCATCCTGACTTCCGTCAGAGCGGTATGGCAAAAGCGATCAAGCAAAAAGCCTTTGAACTTTCCCGTCAGAAATATCCTGATGCCAAAATTATTGGTATCACCACCAGCTTGCCCGTTATGAAGATCAACTCTGATCTTGGTTATGAGCCTGTTACTTTCAGCGAACTTCCTGCGGATGACGCTTTCTGGAAAGGCTGTGCGAGCTGTGTAAACTACGATGTACTTACCCGTACCAACCGTAAGCATTGCTTATGTACCGGTATGATGTACAATCCTGAGGAACATAAAAAAACCGAGGCACAAGCAGAAAAAGACACATGGGATTTCCTGAAAGAGTCCAGCCTTTATGAGCGTTGGATGCGTATTAAGCAACGTATTTTGTTGCGAAGGGAAGAACGTGCTAAAAAGAAAAATGCCGAGGCGATGCTCGTACACTAAGTACAGCACCATATTATTGATTATTATATCATTCTAAATACCTCGCCCGGCAGCTTTTAAACTCCGATGCGAGGTATTTTTTCGTTACTTTGTAATTCCATTTTAATTAACACCAGAATAAAACATAGAATGTCACAGCCCAAAGTAGTATTAGCGTTTAGTGGAGGATTGGATACCTCTTTTTGTGTAAAATATCTGGCCGAAGATAAAGGCTATGAAGTTCACTCCGTTTTAGTGGACACAGGTGGTTTTTCAGACGAAGAGCTTAAAACAATCGAAGCAAACGCCTATTCATTAGGTGTGAAGAACCACGCTACTATTTCCAAAACAGCAGATTATTATAATGATTGTATCAAATATCTGATTTTTGGTAATGTACTTAAAAACAACACGTATCCACTTTCTGTAAGTGCTGAACGTGTTTTCCAGGCAGTTGCAGTAGCTGAATATGCGAAAGAAATTGGTGCAACAGCTATCGCCCACGGAAGTACAGGCGCAGGAAACGACCAGGTTCGTTTCGATATGGCATTCCGCATTATCATTCCGGAAGCTGAAATCATCACACCAATCCGCGATCTTAAACTTTCACGCGAGGCTGAAATTGAATATCTGACAAAAAAAGGTGTTGGTCGCGAGTGGGCCAAGGCTGCATATAGTATCAACAAAGGACTTTGGGGAACATCAGTCGGCGGCAAAGAAACTTTGACCTCCGAGAAATATCTTCCGGAAGAAGCATGGCCAACACAAGTTTCCAAAACAGAAGCAGAAACCATCACTTTGGAATTTGTTGAAGGCGAATTGAAAAGTGTTGCCGGAGAAACTTTCGAAAACCCTGTTCAGGCGATCCAGAAACTGGCAGCCATTGCCCAGCCATTTGGCATCGGCCGTGACATTCACGTAGGCGACACCATTATTGGTATCAAAGGACGTGTTGGTTTTGAAGCTGCGGCTCCGTTGATCATTATCAAAGCGCACCATACATTAGAAAAACACGTTTTGAGCGAGCAACAGCTTTACTGGAAAGAACAGCTTTCTAACTGGTATGGAAGTTTGCTGCACAAAGGCCAGTTTGTTGAGCCGGTTATGCGTAACATCGAGGCGTTCTTGTCTGATACACAATCACATGTAACAGGAAAAGTGCATGTACATCTTGCGCCATACCGTTTCTATGTGGAAGGAATTGAGTCTCCATTTGATCTGATGTCTTCTAAATTCGGAAGTTATGGAGAAATGAACAACGCCTGGACTGGCGATGACGTAAGAGGGTTCTCAAAAGTAGCATCGAACCAGGTGATGATTTATCAGAAAGTAAGCGAGAGCAATGATTAAGGGTTAAGTAAAGTTCAGATTATTAGAATTAAACTATTCTGATTATGACAGTAACAGAGCTTCAAAATCAAATTCAGCGTAAGGCGCAAGAACTACCTCCCGATTTACTTCAGGAAGTATTTGATTACATGGAATTTGTATTGGAAAAAAGAAGGAAGAGATCATCTTCCCATGATCAGACATTGGATACATGGTGGGAGAATCTGTCCAACTTTTCTGACGATTATATGTCTGAAAGGAATCAGCCTCCTCTTGATAAATCTGAACGGTTGTTCGAATGAAATACTTGTTGGACACAAATATTGTCGCATACATTATCAACAAGAAACCTGTTGAAGTTCTAAGTAAATTTCAGTCAATATCCTGGAATGAGATAGCTGTATCTTCAATTGTTGTTGCCGAACTTTGGTTTGGTGTTGCAAAAAGTCAACAAAAGCATAAAAACAGATTGGCTCTTCAAAGCTTTTTAGAGCCACTCCTTATTGTTGACTTTGATAGTGTAGCTGCTGAATATTATGCTAATATCAGAGTTAATCTGGAAGGTAGAGGAACAATAATTGGTGCTAACGATTTATTAATTGCCGCTCACGCGCTTAGTCTTGACTTAACTCTAGTTAGTAATAACGTAAAAGAATTTAATAGAGTAGAGGGGCTAAAAATTGAAAATTGGATTTCAAATGAATAAAGTTAATATAGGCATCATAGGTGCCGCAGGTTATACGGGTGGCGAATTATTGAGAATTGTCATTAATCATCCGAATGTAAACATTGCCTTTGCACATAGTAAAAGTCAGATCGGGAAACCGGTTTACGCCACGCATACCGATTTATTGGGTGATACAGAATTGACTTTCTCCGGAGAAGATATTCAAACCTTATTAAATCAGGCAGAGCTGAATGCGATTTTCTTATGTTCAGGTCACGGCGAATCGAAGAAATTTCTGGATGAATATGACGTTCCGGAAACAGTAAAAATCATCGATTTGAGTACTGATTTCCGCGATGAGTCCAACGGCTTTACTTACGGTTTGCCTGAGCTTCAAAAGGAAAAAATCAAGTCTTCATCCAAAATCGCCAATCCGGGTTGTTTTGCAACGAGTATTGAACTGGCCATTTTGCCTTTGGCTAATGCTGGTTTATTGAAGGATGATGTGCATGTAAGTGCAGTAACCGGCAGTACCGGCGCAGGCCAGTCGCTTAGTGCTACCACACATTTTTCATGGCGGAATAATAACCTGTCAATTTATAAGGCTTTCAGCCACCAGCATTTGACTGAAATCAAAATGAGCCTCAAAAAATTGCAGACCGGTTTTGATAAGGCTGTTCATTTTGTCCCCTACCGCGGCGATTTCACCCGTGGTATTATGGCCAACGTGTACACTCCGTTTTCGGGAACACTGGAAGAAGCAAAGACGATCTATAAAACTTACTACGCGGAACATCCATTCACGCATGTAAGCGATACGCCGATTGATCTTAAACAGATTGTGAACACCAATAAATGTTTCATTCATCTGGAAGTGCACGACGGACAATTACTGATCAGCAGCATCATCGATAACCTGACTAAAGGTGCGTCGGGCCAGGCGGTTCAAAATCTGAATTTAGTTTTTGGACTACCGGAAGATGCAGGATTACGATTAAAAGCACCATCATTCTGATTTTTGTTTAAACCCAGAGTTAATCGAGTTAAGCGCAGAGGACGCTGAAACTTTTTCTCTGCGGCACTTTGCGTAAAACTCATTTCCTCTGCGTTTAAAAAATATTACTATGTCACATTTATTTGATGTATATCCACTTTACGATATAGAACCTGTTAAGGCTGAGGGCAGCTATCTGTGGGATTCTAACGGTACAAAATATCTGGATCTTTATGGAGGCCACGCTGTAATTTCTGTCGGACATTGTCACCCCTATTATGTGGACATGTTGGGCAAGCAGCTTCACGCGATTAATTTTTACTCCAATTCGGTAAAAATATCGTTGCAGGAAGAATTGGCTGAAAAACTTGGAGACCTGTCGGGTTATCCTGACTACAAACTTTTCCTTGTTAACTCGGGTGCGGAAGCCAATGAAAACGCTTTGAAACTGGCATCATTTCACACGGGTCGTTCGAAAGTTGTTGCTTTTACAAAAGCATTCCACGGGCGGACAGCAGGCGCTGTTGCGGCTACCGACAATCCATCGATTGTTGCGCCGGTTAACTATAACAAACACGTTACTTTTCTTCCGTTTAATGACATAACCGCGCTTGAAGAGGGTATTACCGACGAAGTGTGCGCCGTAATTGTGGAAGGTATTCAGGGTGTTGGCGGCATCCAGGTGAGCAGCGACGAGTTTCTTCAGGCATTGCGTAAAAAATGTGATGAAACGGGTGCAGTCTTAATTCTGGATAGCGTACAGTGTGGATATGGCCGCACCGGAAAATTCTTTTCGCATCAGTTCAGTGGAATACATCCGGACCTGATGACTATGGCGAAAGGGATGGGTAATGGTTTTCCGATCGGTGGTGTTTTAATTTCTCCTAAGTTTAAGGCGAGTTATGGTTTGCTTGGCACTACTTTTGGGGGCAACCACATGGCTTGCGCAGCGGGGATTGCCGTACTGGATATCATGAAAAACGAAAATCTTTTGGATAATGCGACCGAAATCGGCGACTATCTGCTGAAAGGTATCAAAGAAATTGGCGGATATAAAGAACTTCGCGGCCGTGGTCTGATGATCGGAATTGAATACGATTTCCCTGTGAAAGACCTTCGCAACAAATTGTTGTTTGAACATAAGATGTTTACAGGCGTCGCCGGTGCTAATACGATTCGATTGTTACCTTCTCTTGCATTAGGGAAAGAGGAAGCGGATTTATTTTTGGAAGCATTAAGAACGGAAGTTACTAGCCTTACTTAGTCTTTCTTTTTAACCGCAATAGACGCGATGGATTTCGCTATGGACGCAACAAAAAATACCAGTGACGAATTTTGGTTAAACTGCAACAGGTTTTCGCAATGGATGCGATGGATGTTTTTGAGAATAGAATTGCAAAACAAATCTATTTTTGTGCTCTGAAAGTACATAAGACGTTAGGACCCGGTTTACTAGAATCCGCTTACGAAGAGTGCCTGTGTTATGAAATAAAAAAAGAGGGACTTTTGGTTGAAAAGCAAAAAGCATTACCTCTCATATATGAAGATATCCGGCTTGAAGTTGGATACAGAATAGATTTATTGGTGGAGAATTGCGTGATCGTTGAGATAAAAGCCGTTGAAGCGCTTAACGATGTGCATGCAGCCCAGTTATTAACTTATCTTAAATTAACAAATTGCAAACTTGGACTATTGATTAATTTCAATGTCGCGTTAATAAAAAACGGTGTCAAGCGATTGGCTAACGGATTATGATTTTATAGCGTCCATTGCGAAAACCATTGCGTCCATAGCGGTTAAATACAATATTAATGAAACATTTTCTTTCACTTGCAGACGTCTCAGACCTTAATCAGCTTATTACAAGTGGGATTAATGCTAAGCGTAATCCTTTTGCTGACGAAACACTTGGCAAGCATAAGACCATTGGGTTGATGTTTTTCAATTCCAGCTTACGTACCCGCATCAGTACCCAGAAGGCTGCTACAAACCTGGGACTAAATGTGATTGTCATGAACGTTGGGCAGGACAGCTGGGGCCTTGAAATGGAAGAAGGTGTGATCATGAATGGCACAAAGGCTGAGCACGTAAAAGAGGCAGCGGCGATCATGGGCCGTTATTGTAATATCATCGCCATCCGATCTTTTGCCGAGCTAGAAGACCGCGACAAGGATTATGCCGAAATGGTTTTCCAGCAGTTCAAAAAATATGCAGAAGTTCCGATTGTTAACCTGGAATCTGCCACCCGGCACCCGTTGCAATCTCTGGCCGATTGTATCACCATTGAAGAATTTAAGATAAAGGAACGTCCGAAAGTGGTATTGACCTGGCTGCCTCACTTTAAGGCTTTGCCTCAGGCCGTGGCTAATTCTTTCTGTGAATGGATGAATCCGATGAATGTGGAACTGGTGATCACCCATCCGGAAGGATATGACCTGGATCCTAAATTTGTTGGAAAAGGACAGGTAATTTACGACCAGGATAAAGCACTGGAAGGAGCCGATTTTGTTTATGGTAAAAACTGGTCGTCTTACAACCATTATGGCCAGGTACTGACACAAGATCCTTCCTGGAAAATCACAGAAGCAAAAATGGCTTTGACCGATAATGGAAAATTCATGCATTGTCTTCCATTGAGACGTAACATGAAAGTGGCTGACGAGGTACTGGACGGTCCACGTTCTCTGGTTATTGAGCAGGCTGCGAACAGAGAATGGTCTGCGCAGGCCGTTTTGAGGGAAATTCTGCTGGGATTAAACGCATAAAAACTTTTCACCATACGAACTTTGTAGACATCGGGTTGAGTTATAATAATTGTGACACGTCCTGTTGTAAATTTTAATTTTTTGTAATGAATACCGAAACGCTGACAAATCCATCTTTACTGAAAGAAAAACCTGTTGGTAAGACAGGCGTTTTAATAGTAAATCTGGGCACACCGGATAGTCCTTCCGTTCCTGACGTAAGAAAATATCTGCGTGAATTTTTAATGGACGAACGCGTTATTGACATACCTTATCTGAATCGCTGGTTACTGATTAACCTCATCATCGCGCCTTTCCGCGCTCCCAAATCGGCTAAAATTTATCAGCAACTTTGGACGCCTGCCGGCTCTCCGTTGAAGATATACGGCCAGTCAGTTGAAAAGAAATTACAAAAGGCGCTGGGTGATGATTTCGTGGTAAAACTGGCCATGCGCTATCAGAGCCCTAGCATTGAGAATGGCTTGAACGAACTAAGGAAACTTTGTCTGTCCGAGATCATCGTGGTTCCGTTTTTCCCGCAATATGCATCCGCTTCCACCGGTTCGGTTTATAAAAAAGTAATGGAAGTGGTGAAAGACTGGGAAGTTTTACCTGAAATAAAATTCATTAACCGCTTCCTGGATCACCCGAAATTCGTCGAAGGTTTTGTCAATCTTGGCAAAAAATACATGGCACAGCGAGATTATGATCACTTTGTATTCAGTTATCATGGCATTCCGGAAAGGCAAATTACAAAAGGGGATGTTGCAAATCATTGCCAGTTTGGAAGTTGCTGCGATACCTTGAACGAGAAAAATCAGCATTGTTATCGTGCGCAGTGTTACGAAACAACAAGGCTTTTTGTAAAAGGAATGGGAATTCCGGAAGGGAAATATACCGTTGCTTTCCAGTCGCGACTTGGTAAAACACCATGGATTAAACCTTACACGGACGAACTTATTCCCGAACTGGCTAAAAAAGGCGTAAAAAGTGTCCTGGCATTTTCTCCGGCTTTTGTGGCTGACTGTTTGGAAACAACGATCGAAGTGGGTGAAGAATATAAAGAGATTTTTGAGAAAGAAGGCGGTCAGCACTGGCAACTCGTGGAAAGTCTTAATGACAGTGATATATGGATTGAGGCTTTGGAGGATATGGTCAAGAAGGCATAGCTTTCCGGATCAGAGAATTTTCATTCATCGCCAAGGCTAGAAATTTCTGACATTCAAAAAAAATAGCTTATAAGCCAAAGAAGTCAAGTTTTGAAAACTTGACTTCTTTTTGTTTTTGGCCTAAAATTATTTTTTCGTCGCTGGTTACAGCATTACCGATTCTTTCCTATAAAGCTCTGCTAATGTATTCACAGCAAAATCAACTTCCTCGGCGGTGTTATATTTCCCGAAAGAAAAACGGACATTCGCCCTGTCGGGGTTAATCTGAATTTCAGTCAGGACATGGGATCCCACATCCGTTCCGCTTGCACAGGCACTTCCTCCTGAAACGGCAACACCTGCAATATCCATGTTAAAAAGCAACATGTCGTTCAGTCCTGATGGAGGCAGACTCACGCTTAACACAGTATACAAACTTTCGTCAAGCGACGCCGATTTACCATTAAACGTAACTCCTTCAATATTTTCACGAAGCTGGTGAATCATGCGTGTTTTCAGCCCTTCGATGTGACTGCGGTGAGCATCCATATCGCGATAAGCCAATTCCAATGCTTTTGCCAACCCAACGATTCCGTACACGTTTTCCGTACCGCCACGCATGTTACGCTCCTGCGCACCACCATGTACAAATGGAAAAATCTTCGTTCCGGGTTTTACATATAAAAACCCGATACCCTTAGGTCCGTGGAATTTATGTGCCGAACCAACGATAAAATTGGTTTTCAGCTGTTGCAGGTCATGTTTGTAATGTCCCATCGTTTGCACCGTGTCGCTATGAAATATCGCATCATAGTGTTCACACAAATCTCCGACGGCATTAAGATCAAGCAAATTTCCTATTTCATTGTTTCCATGCATCAAGGAAACCAACGAACGGGAATGTGTTTTCAGAAGTGTTTCCAGATGTCCCAGGTCCACTTCTCCTTTTTCGTTCAGATTAACAAAACTCAGTTCAATCTGTCCCGTTTTTGCAAGATGTTCCAGGGTATGAAGCACCGCATGGTGTTCAATCTTCGACGTGATGGCATGTTTAAGACCAAACGTTTCGATACTGGAACGGATCGCAGTGTTATCCGCTTCCGTACCTCCGGATGTAAAAAATATTTCGGCAGGAGCTGCATTTAATATGCCTGCTACACTTTTCCTCGCTCTCTCCACCGCAGAACGGACTGCACGACCATAAGAATGGATGGACGAAGGATTACCAAATGTCTCCGTCATCAGAGGCATCATGGTTTCCAAAACTTCCTGATCCAACCGCGTCGTCGCAGCGTTATCAAAATACGCTTTCATTATTATTTTTTCGGTTCTGAAATAATTTCCTTGATATCGGAAATGATTTTATTGGCCAGATTATCAGCTGTCGTCAGTGTCTCAGACTCTGAATATATCCTGATAATCGGCTCGGTATTGGATTTACGTAAATGAACCCATTCCCGGTTAAATTCTATTCTTACGCCGTCAATCGTACTCAATGGTTGTTTTGAATACTTGGTCTGAATACGGCTGAGAATATTATCAACATTAATATCCGGCGTTAGTTCAATTTTATTTTTAGAAATATAATATCCCGGGTACGACTTGCGAAGCACCGATGCCGTTTTTCCAAATTTGGCCAAATGTGTCAGAAACAAAGCAATTCCAACCAGGGCATCACGTCCATAATGACTTTCAGGATAAATAACACCACCGTTTCCTTCTCCACCGATTACCGCGTTATTGGCTTTCATCGCCGTTACCACGTTCACCTCACCCACGGCAGAAGCAAAATATTCACCACCTGCTTTAATGGTAACATCCTTCAAAGCTGCGGTAGAAGACAAGTTGGAAACTGTATTGCCAGGCGTGTTTTTCAACACATAATCAGCCACGGCCACCAGAGTATATTCCTCTCCAAATGGCGTTCCGTCTTCACAGATCAAAGCCAGACGGTCTACATCAGGATCCACCACAACACCGAGATTGAAAGAACCATCTTTCAATTCTTTGCTGATATCCCTTAAATGCTCCGGCAATGGTTCTGGGTTATGTGCAAAATTACCTGTTGGCTCGCAGTGTATTTTTTTAATATTTTTCGACTCAACACCCAGTGCTTCCAGCAACATCGGCACCACAATTCCACCGGTTGAATTCACTGCATCGACCACGATTTTAAAATTCGCAGCCCTGATCGCCTCCACATCTACCAGTGATAGTGCAAGAATATGATCAATGTGTTTTTGCAGATACGTATCGTCAGTTCTGTAACTTCCCAGTTTTTTCACATCCGGAAAAAGAAAATCTTCTTCATCTGCAATCCTCAGGATTTCTGTCCCCTCCTCTTCTGAAATAAACTCCCCATCATGGTTAAGCAATTTCAAAGCATTCCATTGGATAGGATTATGGCTCGCCGTCAGGATAATTCCTCCGGCAGCTTCTTCCGCTGTCACTGCAATTTCCACTGTTGGCGTCGTAGAAAGCCCCAAATCAATCACGTGAAGGCCCACTCCTTGCAAAGTTCCGGCTACAAGACGGCTCACCATCTCGCCCGAGAGCCTTGCATCACGGCCTATCACCACCTTTAAGTTTTGTGGATTTGTACGCCGCAACCAGGTTCCATAGGCTGCAGCAAATTTAACAACATCAATTGGAGTCAGTGCATCACCGGATTTCCCTCCTATTATCCCTCTGATTCCTGATATAGATTTGATTAACGTCACGATCTAGTATTCCTCTGTTTGTTACGATACAAAAATAACAAATTTCCCGCGGTCTATCGGATTATTTGATAAAACAATCCAAGAATTGAGTAACAGGCTACGCTGAAATCAGATCAGCGCGATGTCAACATGCGTCACAAGTGACGACTGAGCAGAACCTCTGAAAAATCCCATAACCGGTGCAAGCTGATCAAAGTCAGCGGAAGCGCCCAGGCTAATGTGATTATTTGCAATGACTTTCCCTTCGGTGGGATCAAACCCTCTCCAGCCGGCACCCGGCAAATAAACCTCGACCCAGGCATGAAGCTCGTGTGCCTGCATTAAATTCCCATATAAATAACCGCTGACAAAACGGGCGGCAATACCAAGACTTCTGCAGGCAGCTATAAACAAACGCGAATAATCCCGGCAAGAACCGGTTTTATCCCTTAACGTATCATCCGGCGGATAGGCTACTCCAAATTCGCGATTCTGGTAAGAAAAATTTTCAGCGATATATTTACTTAGTTCCACTAAAAACGGAACCGTCCCCCAGTTAACCTCTGATGCAATCCGTCTGGCAAACTGCTCGACGTAACCCGTAACATCACTTCGGTCCAGATAAGGGATCAGGTATTTATAAATCCTGTTATCGTACAAAAAAGGAAAAAACTGGGTAGTAAAAGGGAAAAGTACAAAATCAAAAACATTAACAGGATCGGAACATACGGTCATTTCAGCCTGCACTTTGAAGTTTGTAACAGCTCCGTTAAAAAAATGAACCACCTGCTGTACATTTCCTTCTGCATCCACATTTTTAACAATGTTGGAAGGAACAGGATCAATTACCAAAGAATATTGCAATACCCGCTGATGCGGGTATGACTTTGGGTATAAATAAAATGTATGAGAATCCAGTTCTACGGGAAAATCGTAACTGTAATCAAGCGTATGACGTACCTTTAGATTCATGGAATTTGACGGGTTTTAGCAAAAATTTGTGCTATGAAATATTATAAACCCATGACCACGCGTGCAGGTCAGTTCATCCACTGACTTTTGAAATGCCCCGAAGTCTGCCCCATCGACTGAGTTTGCGATTTCTCAGATTCCAAGCCAAAATACATATCAAAAATCGCGTTATCTATTTCGTTATTGTTCGTCTGGAAGCGATCCAGATATTTGTGAAGTCCCATTTTAAAAACATCCTCCACCTCTGTAAATTCCAGTTCGCTGCGCATTTTACTTAATGCCCGTTCAGCAGGATTGGTATGACCACGTTCAGGAATCGAGCCGGCGATGGCGTACAAAGACAACTCAGCCTGACGAACGCAGTAGGCGATCGAACGCGGGAACAATTTGTCAAGGATTAAAAATGCCACGATATTCATCGGGGTCAGCGCACGGTGCGTTTGACGATACATGTTATAAGCACTTACCGATTTCAAAACTGCGGTCCACATCATCAGGTCGAGCGTAGAGCCAGAGGTTCCTGTGTCCTGTAAAAGCGTAAAATATTTCACATCCAGAAATCTGGAACATTTATCAGCACGTTCGATATGTCTTCCCAAACGACCGAAATGCCAGGCCTCATTACGCGTAATCGAAGCATCAACCACACCATGGAAAAGCTGGCAATTTTTGCGGATATCCGTAAAAAAAGACTGCATATGATCCATATTTCTGAAATCGTCCGGAGAAGTACCGCGGATTGTCAGATAAAAAGTATTGATACTTTCCCACATTTCTTTCGAAATTGTCTCACGGATCGTACGGGCATTTTCCCGGGCTTCGTACAGACAGCTCACAATCGAATTAGGGTTTCGCTTGTCGAAAGTCATGAAATGGATGACGTCCTCCTTTGTTGGTTTATCGTAATATTTATAAAACAAAAAGTGGTCGGCAGTGGCAATAAGAAGCGGCTCCCATTGCTCATCCACGTCAGGAGGAAGGTCAAGTGCTAGATTAAAATTAACTCCGACGAAACGGGCATAATTTTCAACCCGTTCCATATAACGATTCATCCAATAGATTGAATTAGCAACTCGACTAAGCATAGGCGGCAATGAATTGTATTTTAATAAATTATTTCAGAATAATAGCATAGTGATAATGCCAAAATACCTAATAATATTCCGCAAAAACAAAATACTACGAAAAATAACATAAGTTCTTCAAAGAGTATTATTCTCCTCTAAATATTCTGATCGAAGCTTGAAATCTTTACAAAAGATATAATTTTGATAAATTAGAACATTATTAACGATAACTACATACACCCGTGTCAAAAAGAGATCAATTCATAGCTGCAATCCAGAAATCGTATCAAACTGACAAACCAACCATACATCTCGGATCGGCAATTCTCGACGGAGAAATTTTAACAGAGGCAAAAGTAAATTTACCTCTTCGCATGATGAACCGCCATGGATTGGTAGCCGGAGCAACGGGCTCGGGTAAAACGCGTACACTTCAGGTATTGGCCGAACAACTTTCGGCGGCAGGTGTTGCTGTTTTCATGTCCGATATCAAAGGTGACTTATCCGGTATTGCCAAACCGGGAACGTCCAATGGCGCCATTGAAGAGCGTTCGGCAATATTGGGAACCCCTTTTGAAGCGAGAGGATTTCCAGTTGAATTGTACTCTTTAAGTGGAGAAAAAGGTGCGCAAATGCGTGCAACAATCCTGGAATTTGGCCCTATTTTATTATCGAAAATATTTGAACTTAACGATACACAATCGGGTGTTTTAGCGATTCTTTTCAAATACGCAGATGATAAAAAGCTGCCGATGGTCGATTTGAACGACTTGAAAAAAGTTTTAAGTTACCTTTCTGAGGGACCGGGCGCGGCGGAAATAAAATCTGATTATGGCTCGATTTCTTCATCGACTGCCGGCACAATCCTCAGAAAGATCGTCGCTCTGGAACAACAGGGTGTCGGTACCATTTTCGGAGAAAAATCTTTCGACATTTCTGATCTGATCAACAAAGTCGATGGCCAGGGGGTGATCAGTCTTTTGAATATTTCAGATGTGCAGGATAAACCGGCATTATTTTCGACGTTCATGTTAAGCCTATTGGCTGAAATATACCAGACATTACCGGAGGCAGGTGATCTTGACAAACCAAAACTGGTTTTCTTCCTTGACGAAGCGCATTTATTATTTAAAGATGCGCCAAAAGCATTTTTGGATCAAATTGAACAGGTTGTTCGTTTGATTAGATCGAAAGGTGTCGGAATTTTCTTCTGTACACAAATGGCGCAGGATATTCCTGTATCCGTACTTGCGCAGTTGGGAAACCGGGTTCAGCACGTTCTTCGCGCATTTACCCCACAGGACGCCGATGCTTTAAAACAGACTGTTAAAACATATCCCCGGTCGGATTATTATTCGATCGACCAGATATTGACGACACTTGGTATAGGCCAGGCTTTGATCACCGTTTTGAATGAAAAAGGAATTCCGACAGAAGTTGCTGCGACACATTTGCTGCCTCCAACCTCGATTATGGGACCGATGACGCAATCGGATTACGAAAATCAGGTTCGCCAGTCCGACGTATATCTGAAATATAAAGACCCGATCGATCCGGAAAGTGCATATGAAATTCTGACGAAACGACTGGAAGAGCAAACCCGTCAGGAAGCAGAAATTAAAGAAGAAGCCGCTGCTGCAAAAGGCAATGGCAAACAGGAAAAAGGAATGTTTGAAGAAGCACTTGCATCGCCTCTCGCAAAACAGATCGGAAGAGAAGTAGTGCGCGGCGTATTCGGCATGCTGTTCGGCAAATCAACATCCAGAACAAAAAAAGGAGGCTTATTCGGCTTCTAATGCGAAACTATTAGTTCTTTCTTTTCTACCACCTGAGACATATGAGGTTTCACCTTAGGTGTTTCTCATATGTCTTAGGTGGTAAAATATTAAAAATGGTTACCAGCCTATGACGCATCTTTGCTGAGAAAGCTGGTCCAGGTTTTCACCGACTTCGATTCTTCCTTTTTCGCTATCGAAGGCGTTACGATATTGCTCTCTCAATTCGCGACGTTTCATTGCTTCCAGAAATCTTCGTCCGTCTTCTTCACTTTCCAGCAACAGCGGCGGGACCAACGCAGGACGATCGTCCTCGCCCTTAGCCACCATGGTCACATACGACGTATTGGTATGACGCTGTACGCCGTTTCTGACATTTTCTGCGATCACACGAATTCCGATCACGAGGGATGTTTTGCCAACATAATTTACAGAAGCCATCAGCGACACCAGATCTCCAACTTCTACCGGCTTCAAAAAATCTACTCCGTCCACAGAAACCGTCACGCAATAAGTAGCCGCATGACGCGACGCACAGGCATAAGCCACCTTATCAATCAACGAAAGCAGGATGCCTCCGTGGATTTTCCCACCAAAATTGGCATAGGAAGGAATCATAAGCTCGGTTAGCGTCGTTTGCGAAAAACTTACGGGTTTCGGGTCAAGGGAAGGCGATTCTTGCACTTGTTTTCAAATTTTAAATAAACATTATTTTAAAATAACCGTTTTGCCGGATTTTGCAGATGCTTTCGCAGCCTCTAAAATCTCAACAACAGTTACATTCACAGGCAATTCATACAAATCATTCTTATCCATTTTTAATCTTCCCTGCACTACGTCAGCCAAAACTGAAAACGGATCAGTAAACGGAGCCGGGCGCGGATCGATTTTCTTTTTTTCTTCCGGCGCTTTATCCTGCAAACGCTCTCTGATGGTTGTAGGGTCAACCGCAACGGCATATCCTTTCGTTCCATAAACCTCCATGTCTTTTCTCGCGAAAGACCAGTTCCACGATCCCTGGATTATACATTGCGCCTTGGGATACTGCAAAACGATCGAGGCTTCATCGTCAACTTTTTGATAAATATCAGGCTTGTTCTGATGCGTTACCGCTGTAACAGAAACCGGACGTTCTCCTTTCATTAGCCATGTCATCAGGTTGGCACCATAACAGCCAAAATCAACCAAAGCCCCGGCACCATTTTTTGCAGGATCAGTCAGAATCTCAAAAAACTCTTTGCTTACACCGATTTCCTTTGGTCCCTGATGCCCGTCATTGACCATCACTTTTCTGATCTCACCCAACTTTCCTTCCTGTACCAAATCATTGACATACTGATTACTTGCATACCACGAAGTTTCAAAATTGGTCAAAACCCTGATATTATTCTTTTGTGCCAGGCTCTGAATTTCTTTTGCGTCGGCAAAAGTAGTAGCCAAAGGTTTTTCCACCATCACGTGTATTTTTCTCGGCGCACAAGCCCGAACAATCGTAATATGCTCGCTGATCGCACCAAAAGCCGAAACCGCATCTGGTTTTGTCTGATCAAGCATTTTATTCAAATCCGTAAAAAACAGGTTTTTATCCAATTTGTAACGTTTCATAATACGGTCGGCGAGATCCTGATTCGGTTCATAAATCCCTACAATTTCAGTATCCTTTTTGTCCTGGCGGTTAAAAGCCCAACCGACATGTCCATGACTTAAACCGGCAATAGCAAGCCGTACTGGGGTTTGTGCCATTCCTGAGGTTACAAGGAAAGCACACAGCATAATCGTTACGAGGTATTTCATTTGTTAGGTTTTAGAGTTTAGCGGTTAGTAATCAGCAGGAATACACGGCAAAGTTTATGAACTAACCTGATTTCAAGAACCCCTACATTCAGGCCGCAACCTAAAACCGATCCTTAAAACCTGTCAATCAAATCTTTAATCACTTCCTGAAAATAAGCTCCGTTATAAGGCCCAAACCAGCTCATGGTCGTAGTCTCATACAGGTCTCTATCAAAGAACTTATCATTGGTAATATACCCGACATACCCACCGTTAAAACTTGTTACCATTAAATGAAGGCCTTTTTTGGCAGCATAAGCTGTTAGTTCCGGCATCAGTTCCCCTGAAAAATCGCATGGAACGCCTACCATCAAAACATTGCCCACCCGAAGTGCTTTGACATAAGAAGGCACGTCGCCAAACGCCCAGCGGAATACCCAGCTGCGTAAAGCAAACTTGGGTGTCAATTTTGGCGTCGGTTCTCTTAGCGGCAAAGGCACCGTAACCGAACGCAGTATATCCGGCTGTTTTTCAAATTTTCCGATTATCGACTGGATCGCCTTTTCTACACCACCAGCCTGATTTTTAACTTCATCAAAATCATCATTACCCTTTTCAATCGGCCCCATACTTCCGACGGCACCTGCCATATATACGGCAAAATTAGCCTCCCCGTCTTCCAGATCGTCTACCAGCGCACCTGCGTAATCGCGGGATAATTCCATCGTTTTGGCATTAAGCACTGTCGAATGCGCGGCGTATGAAGCGATTAAAGCTTTTTTCCCGTCCGCCTTTACAAATTCGATGTTCCTGACCCATGGATCAAGAATTCCTTCGTCACCAACCAGACGATTCCGGATATCCAGTGTGTCCTTTACTTCGCCAAAACCAATGGTTGCGGGCTGTAAATTTTTCTTCGCATCAGCGATTGACTTAATAATTGCCTGAGCAATATTTTCAACCGTGGCGGCATCGTAAGCACCGGCAAAAAGTTTTCCGGTAATGGTGTTATACCACCCCCCCAAACTATTGTGACTATGAATAGCGCCGAAATAAACCTGATCAAAAGTAAAACCGATCGTTGGCAGCAGCGCTTTTACGCGTTCGGTAACATTGGGCGGAACAATCAGCATGTCGGCCGTGATGATCGCCGCTTTTGTCACACCATTATCCAGAACAACCGTACGTACATAAATCGAGTCGTGAACAGCTTCATAGTGCGCACCTTTTCTTTTTCCATAACCCGCCATCGGCCCGGGTTTTTCCGGCGTAATATTAACTTTCGCCCAGCCCGCAGACAAGGTCTTCCCTGTCGTGTCAGCAGCAGGCTGACTGCCAATTTTTGCAACATTTTCCTTCCATTGTTTGTAATAAGCCATTTCCTTGTAGGGTGTCCGGTCAATGGTCGTAACCATCGTGGCCACCATGATCAGTAAAATAAGCAATATCGAACCGATGAAATAAAGAAGGATTTTAAGGAATTTCATGTGGAGAAACTGGATGGTTTTGTGGCGGTAAAGATATGGAAGGATTTGGAGAATTGGGGTGGGTTGAATATTATCAATTATTACTTTTTAGCTTCAATGATAATAGAAATTGCGGCAACATAACAAACCCGGCTGATTCTGAGTATAAGTCAGGATCAGCCGGGTTCAGCTGCAAAATAGTAGGATTAAAGATTGATACTTACACAATCGGGATCCTATCAACCCCCCTCCACCCGCGGCGGTAATAACTTGTACAGTACCGGCGTCACAATTCTTGACAAAATGGTAGAGCTGATCAAACCGCCAATTAAAACCCAGGCCAGCGGCGAATAAAGCGGATTTCCTTCGATCGCTAGCGGAATCAAACCACCGATGGCCGTTAAAGATGTAAGCACGATCGGGACGAAACGGATTTCTCCTGCCTGCTGAATGGCGTCCAGTAAGGGCACACCTTCTGCCCGGAGCTGATTTGTGAAGTCAACCAGCAGAATGGAATTTTTCACTTCGATACCAATCAGGGCAATAAGGCCGACAATGGCGACGAATGACATCGGATATCCGACCAGGAACAGCGCGCATAATGCGCCGATAATTCCCAGGGGTATCACGGATAAAACGATCAGAGAACTCTTGAACGTCCCGAATTCCAGCACCAACACACCCAGAAAACCAAAAGCTGTTATCAGAATAATCGTCGTCAACCCTCCAAATGACTTTTCTCTTGCTTCGAGTTCGCCTGCGGCTTTGTAATAAAATCCGTCCGGAAATTTGTATTGATCCAGTTTTGCAATAACCTGATTGTAAACATCATCAACCAAAAAACCTTTTTTAACATAAGCCGTCACCGTCACATAGCGGTCCTGATCATAATGCCGGATCTGGTTTACAGCACTTTCAAATTGAAGGTCAGCGATCTGTCGCAGCGGCACCGAAGTTCCTGTTAATGTGTTTACATACAAATTATTCAAAACACTTTGATCTGCCACTTTCCCCTTTGGCATAGTCAGATTGATGATGTAGTCATCGCCTTCTTCATCTTTAAAAATCCCGATATTGAGTCCGGCGACGGCGAGTCGGATGGTGCGGTTAATTTCAGCAATAGAAATACCCGACATACTGGCTTTCTCTTTATTGATCTTCACACGAAGGTCCATTTTCCGGTTGGCCAGCGGGTTGTTTACATAAATGGTACCGGTGGTGCTTTTCAGCGTTTTTTCTACATCTCCTGCCAGCACACGCAGTCGATCAAGATCCTCGCCAAAAATTCTGATCGCGATGGGCGCCTCCGTATTAGGGCCCTGCTCAAAGTCTTTCACCTCCACTTTCGCGTTGGCTATACCTGCAAACCGGTCACGAAAATCCTCAATAATGGTTTCCTTTTCATCCGGTGCCATATCTTTCAGCTGTATAAAAAACTCGGCATAATTCGTTGCCTCAGAACGCTGGATCACATTGTAATAAATTCTCGGATTCCCTTTTCCAACATTCGTTGTGCTATAAAGCACTTCCGGAGTCTTTTTAATCTCTCCCTCCACATAACGTGCCACCCGATCCGTTTCAGAAAGCGCTGTCCCATCAGGCGTTTCAACGGTGATCAGAAACATCGGCTTTTCTGATTTGGGAAAAAGTGAGAATCCGATAACCTTGGTTAATCCCAGCGAGGCCACAAAGATCAGTAAAGCAACGATCAAAGTCGGAATGGGATGACGGAGCGACCAGTGTAACAGCTTACTATATGAACCGCTGATCACTTTTTTCAGCGAACGCATAAAAATATTTCCTTCCGGGTTATGCGATTCTTTGAGTAACCGGCTGCTCAAAAACGGAACAATCGTCAGTGAAACGACCATGGAAGCCAGGATCGTCATCGTCACAGCCATAGGCAAACTGCGGATAAAATCGCCTGATGCCTCAGGAAGAAAATTGAGTGGTAAAAATGCCAGTACCAGTGTCACGGTGCAGCCAATAACCGCCAGTGTGATCTGTTTGCTTGCTTTGACCGCCGCTTCGCGTTTCGGATGACCGTCGCGCATCCAGCGTTCGATATTTTCAACCACCACAATGGAGTCGTCGACCAGAATACCGAGTGCTACAATCAACCCCACGATACTTAACTGATTAATACTGAAACCCAGAAAATCAATTGCTGCCAGACCGATGGCAAGCGATAACGGAATGGAGATCATGACCACCAGGGCCGCACGAAAGCCAAGGGGCAGCAAGGTCAGTGCAACAAGGAAAATAGCAATTGCAAAATCCTTTCCAAAACGACTTAACCGCTTGCTCACACTTTCGGATTGATCGAAATTTTTGATAAGCTGAATCTGATGCGGCAATGTTTTACTGAATTTCTCAACAACGGGATTGACAATCGCCCCTACTTTTTCAATGTTCTGACCTTCCTTTTGAGCCGCGGTAACCAGCACGGCCCGATGCCCATTCAGTCTGGTAATGTGCGATTCTTCCGCATAATCGAAATTGACCGTGGCAATATCTTTCAGATAAATGATTTTCTGCGACTTACTGCCAAAGCCTGTACTGGCTACGATCGTATTCCCAATTTCTTCAATCGACTGGTAATCTCCGGAAGTTTTAATATTGAATTTACGCGTTCCGGCCTGAATACTCCCACCCGGAATATTATAATTTTCACTTTGCAGTGCATTGACCACCTGTGTTACAGGCACCTTTTCAAGCGCCATTTTTTCAAGATTCAGCGAAATCCGTACAGTCCCGGCCGGATAACCCCAATCCTGAACAGTCTTCAAGCTTTTAATTTTTGCCAGTTCATCCTTCAATCGATCCGCCTGATCGCCCATTTCTTTGTTGGAGGCTGTTTCCGAAACCAGGGCAATCTGAACGATATTAACATCCGTTGGCGAGAAACGACGGATTTCCGTACTGAAAATGTCTGTTGGCAATTCCTTTTGCAACGCACCGACCTCACGGATCAGTTCCTGATATTTTTCATCCGGGTCCTCACTGTAATCATATTCAATGACGACAACCGCCAAGCCATCATCCACACTCGTTTTAAGCGTATTGACATTTTCCAAAGCACTTAGCCGCTTCTCCACCTTATCCACAACCAGTTCCTCCATATCAAGGGCGTCAGTACCAGGATATACATACACAACGGCAAAAGATGGGGCAAAAAACTCCGGATCTTCGCCTCTTGGCATGTTCAGCAAAGAGTTTAATCCCAGCGCCACGACGCCAACAAACATGACCAGCATGAACTGCCAGTTCTTAACGGAAAACTCGGAGATATTCATTTTAAATTAAGAATTAATAATGAAGAATTAAGAATAATCACCCCTTCCGAGGCTTTTGCTCTTTCATAATATTTTGTCGTGTCGTGATCTGAATAGAGCCCAGGATTTTTATCAGCTCTTCACAATCTGTTAGCATTGAATCAAATACCTTATCGTCCAGACAGCCGCCAGCACGCAGAATCCTCAACCAGTATCTGGTTTCTCTTGCTTCCTTGAAAGCTATGCCAATTTTTACTGCAAATTCCTTCTTTGTAAACCCACCGGTCGCCTCTTCGATATTAGCGCCGATAGCGGTACCACTTCTTAAAATCTGATCCGCAACAGAATAAATACGGTGGTGTTCCAACAGCCATTTATACAGCTTGAATATTCTGACGCCATAGTCAAATGACTTGACCCTGATTATATTTTCCTTTTCCATATCAATAAAGTGTGTGTGACATAAGCCCGTTAGGGCGGCAATTCCGGAGTTTTACCTATTCTTTATTTTCAATTCTTCATTCTTAATTAATAATGAAGCCCCCTCAGTCAGGTAAGCCGATCCGGCTGTGACGACCTCCGAAATATCTTCCAGACCATTTTTGATCAGGACATTTTCTCCGTCCAGATATCCGATTTTTATGGGAATCCGTTTTGCTTTCCCATGATTATTGATAAAAACAAAGGCGTTTTCACCGTTTCCTTCAATCACCGCCTCAACCGGAATAACCGCATAATTTCGGCTTTGAGAGGGAATCAGGTTCACTTTTGCATACAATCCGTTGGCAAATCTCTTTCCAGCCGGGTTAATTTTCACCTCAATTTCATATAGTTTGCTGGCAGGGTCCGCCGACTGGGCCAGGTTACTGATTGTTCCAGAAAATGGTTCGTTTGGATACGCATCCAGAGACACGGAAGCCTTATCTCCCATTTTTATTCTTGCCCAGTCCTTATCAGAAACTCCGACCCGCACCACCCAGTCGTTTTTATGATTCGAAGCCAGTAAAAAAGCAGGATTATTGGCTCCGATCAATTCTCCTTCATTAATCATTTTCTGCGTCACAGTACCGTCAATCGGTGAAATAATTTTGGCATATGACTGGTTGAACTTTGCAATTTTTAGATTTTGCTGCGCCACTTCGTGCCCCGTCGTGGCATTTTGTAATTGCTCCAAAGTGGCTGCGGTATCGCGCACCATGTTCTGGATACGTTTCATATCACGCTCCGATTTGTCGGCAGAAAATTGCGCCTGATTCACCTGCGCATCGATTTCCGTTAAGTCAAGTGTAGCCAGAAGCTGACCTTTACGCACAGTTTGACCTTCCTTTACATATACTTTGTTAATCACCCCTCCCACTTTAAAAGCCAGTCGCGCCTCCTCTGAAGATGCAACCGTCCCGGCAACACGGATTGGCTCGGAGCGCTCTGACTTATCGACTTTTGTCACTTTTACAGGAACCGAATCCTTTGCCAAAACCTCTGTTTTTTGTTCAGTCTTCTCCTTTCCACAGCTCGTTTGCAAAAGCATCAGTGCCAGAACGGAGGAAATATGTATGGTCGTTTTCATTTTGTTTCTGTTAAAAATCATTGATACTTGTCAGTAAAGCGTTCAAAGAAATAATCAGGCATAGAGGAGAATAATACTTTGTGTCAAGGCTTGCGAAAAGTGATTTTTTGACTTTCTTGAAAAACCCGACATATCTGAAATCGCCAATGGCTCTAATGAAAAAAATGGCAGTGATAACCCAGAGCCCTTTGCTGTCGACCCAGTTTGGAAGAGGTAAAACAAACAAGCCTATTTTGTGTAAATGCAAAACAGCCATCGCTCCGAGTCCTGCTGCCACAATCAATGTGCTGAATATATCCGGTTTCAGGACTTTCTGACCGCCCAATTCAGGCAAAGCAGCGGCGGCCCCCCATTTCCCACCAAAAGCCCAATAGACGTGAATGGCACTGATGGCTGTAAGAATTGTGAAATTGATTAGTCCAAAAATCATGGTTCAGCAGTAATTTTATCCAACATCGATTTTTTGATAAGTACATCGTATTTGGTGATAGATTGCTGCAATTGTGCCGTTAACACATCATTTTGCGCTTTGATGTATTCCAACAGCAGAACATTCCCGTTGCGATACCGGCTGTCAATTAATTTGAAATACTGACTTGCATTTACGAACCCGTTTTCGGCTGCTCTTTGCGATTCCCGCGTAGAAGCGAGATCATAAAAAGCCTGAGTGGTTTGCAGCGCGATCTGTTTTTCAACTTCATTCTGTTTGGTTTTCAATAAATCAGTCTGGATTTTAGCCTGCTGAATTTTCGATTTTCGTTCAAAACCTTTAAACAGATCCCATTGTAACCCAACCTGCCCAACCGCATATTGCTGGTCCCTGAACGAGTAACCATAACCCTGAAAACCAACATTTCCACCTATAAAAACAGCAGGGCGGTAAGCCGCTTTTTCTTGTAAAGTGATAGCCTGACCAGCCGCCTGAATGGAAAAATCCAGCTGTTTCAGTTCCTGCCGGTTAGAAACCGCCTGGGCCGTGAGTCCTTGCAGATCCGAATTAATTTCAACACCCAGTGTGGTACTTTTAACCAGCAAGGAATCTACCTGTATCGCTCTGGTCAGCTCATTATTCAGCAGAAAATTGAAATAAGCCTGCGCAACCTGTGTATTCTTCGAAGCTTCGGTTCGCTGCTGAACGAGTTTGCTGACTTCATACTCCGCAGAAAAAACAGCGTCTTTCGTCATCACATTATTAGCAACCAGTTTCTTGTTTAACCTGAGCAGCTCGTCCAATACCTTTCCGCTATTATCAAGGATTCTTACGGCTTCCAGTGTTTGCAAATATTGGTAGTAGGCCGTCTCAATGGAATAACGCAGTTCATTTTCGACCACCTGCTTTTTAGCTTCCTGCGCAGTAAGCAAACTTTTTTGTATCAGATAGTTGTATTTTATTTCCGGGTTATAGATAGCATATTGCACGCTCACTTTCGTATCATGGAAGTTTGTCGGTGCCAATAAAATATCTACATTTTCGATGTTGGTGGGGAACTGGTCTTTACCAGTCAGCTCATTTAACGACTTATAAGCCGGGTTCAGAAGATCACCTACCGGAAAATTCAGACGGCGCCCGCCAGCTGCTATGGAATAGGTTGGCGCAAAAGTAAGATGCGGATAAAAAAGCGCTTTTGCCTGACGGATTGCCTCAGCAACCTTTTGAATTTCCAGTGACTCCTGTTTCAGCGACAAGTTATTTCGCAGACCTTCCTGCACATAACCTTCGAGGATGGTGGAATTTTGAGCCAGTACAATTCCCTGACACAGGGTCAAAAAGAGTAATAAAAGTGTTTTATTAATCATAGATCATTTAATAAACAGTGTTTAGTCAAAGGGCAAATTTTTTTAGTTGCCAATTTTCCCCAAATGTGTATGCTTAAAATCATCGCCGTACTTTAATCCGTAACCAAATACTCTGTCCATGCAGGAGTGGCCAAATAATATTACTCCCGCCAGCATCAGAGGCTGGCTGGCCAGCATGAATCCGGCTGAACCTATCACAATGCCCAGGCCTTTGTGATGAACGAAATTGTAGGCCGCAGCCCCAACGCGGGAATTGACCATATATCCGAGCATACTGAGATCCGGCAGCAGGATCAACGTCGGGTACAACCACCAGGCATATTCCAGTTTGCTAAAAAGGAATATGGAGAAAATCCATTCAGCAGCATCTTCAAGTTTTAATAAATTTTTCATGGCTAAAAGATGTTAGAATCTGCATTTGATCATCTCGACAAATAACTTGAATGATTCTTCGATCCGCTCCATTTCACGGTTATCCTCAAACATGCTCATCCGTTTTTTTAGATAAATGGTGATCAGGCCATGCATAAAACTCCAGATCGTCAGGGATGAATTTTCAATATCCTCTGTATTTTTGAAATAGCCCGCGTTTATGCAGTCGCCGATTACAATTTTCAAAAACCCAAAAGAGGTCTGTCCGTCCTCCCACACCTCTTCACGGCAGGCCAACGTCTCCATCGGTGCTTCCATGATAAACATCAGGTCGTACAATTCAGGGTTTTCAATTGCGAACTTGATGTACTGCCGACCGAGCGCTACCAACCTTTCAAATGGATCCGTTACAGCAGCTACTACTGAAAACTCCGCCATCATTTTTTGAAATGCATCTTTATGCAAGGAAAAGAACAACTCGTTTTTATCCTTATAATACAGGTAAATCGTTGCAGGACTGTATTCTATGGCTTCTGCGATGCCTCTGATACTCATTTTTTCATATCCCTGGGTAAGGAACAATTTCCGTGCTGCCTGCAAGATCAAATCCCGCATTTCTTCCCGCTCTCTTTCCTTCCGCTCTGTGATTCCCATGTTTCATTTTTATTTACATGACAAATGTAATAAACAGTGTTCATTAAAAACAAATCGTTTAGTAATTTTTGGATGAATGGTTATATTTTGGCGATGAACTCTATTTTCGATGGATTGAATTTGTTCATGAATTGAAATCCTTTTTCATAAATTGAAATCCTTTTCACGGATTAAAATCCGTGGCTACAAGATCGGTCGTGCCGATGGCACTGTTTCGTTCATAGATTGCCGTAGGCATGGCCGATTTTGTAACCGTGGATTTCAATCCACGAAAAACAAGAAATGCCCATTCCCACAAAGTAGAAACAGGCATTTCTTCAAAACAAATATTAAGTCCTAGCTTTGTTTAACAAGCTGTATATTAGCAATCAACTTCACATCTTCCCCGATCAACAGTCCTCCTGTTTCGGTCAGCTGCATATAATTCAGTCCAAATTCCTGGCGGCTCAATATCCCGACAACCTCAAATCCCAGACGAATATTTCCATCGGCATCGCGTTCAGTTCCACCGTATTCGGCATCAAGCTCAATGGGTTTGGTTATACCTTTCAAAGTCAGTAAACCTGAAAGCTTGTAATGGTCACCCTTCGCCTTATGAAAATAATTGGACTGAAATGTAATATGCGGAAACTGGTCAGCGTCGAAAAAATCGGCCGATTTCAGGTGCGTATCGCGCATATCCTGGTTTGTATCGATACTATCCACATCCAGTGAAAAGTGAATCTCAGCATTTTCAAAGTCGTTCAGATCAGACGTTGCTCCTCCTTCGAAATTCTTGAAAGAACCTGTGATTGTAGAGATCACCAAATGTTTAATTTTAAATTGTACATCAGAGTGTACCGGGTCTACTATCCACTTTGTAATTGCCATAGGAATAAACTTTAAATTTTAAAATGATCCACGGACGGATATCCCAAACCGTCGGACTGGTTACCTACCTGGCAGAAATGAATCAAAATTATGCCATTTCCTGCCTTCTTGTATTGGAAAACGGAAATCTAGTAAAATTAGGTCACGTCTCAAAGAATTTAATTTTTCTCTAATCTGTACCGGCTTACTGTCAATCAAAATCAATTTAACATAACGTTCCCCAAATAAATTATAATTAAAATAAGTTCTTCTGACACAGTTCGATACCAGACCTTATATCTGGCACAATTGTTTATAAATCGATGTTAAGAAAATTTTAAAACTGGTTTCCACACCTGATTTCCACCAATAAAGCTTTCTATCTTTACTAAACTTTACTTAAACGGTTTTTACATGAAAATGAAGGGACGTAGCATATTTACTTACGATGTATATGCGCCCACAACAATAACAACAATGCTGCGCCCGAGGCGTCAGGAAGGGCAGTCCATTATTAGCGAGGGGTTTAAAATCGACCCGGCTATCCCATTTTCAGAATATACAGATATTTACGGAAACCCATGTCAGCGTGCCATCCTGCCGGTTGGGAAAGTTACAATCAGCACCGAGGTTGAAGCGCAGGTTAATCCGACCAAAGTAATTCCTAATCCGGCCCCGCCATTTATGCTCGTTGGTGACTTACCGGATGATGTGATGCATTACATTTTACCAAGCCGTTATTGTCAGTCTGACCTGCATGAAATTAACATGCTGGCGATGGAAATTGCCGGAAATCTCGTTCCCGGATATGAACAGGTTGAAGCCATACGCAGCTGGATCCACAACAACGTGACTTATCAGTACGGGATGACCGACGCCAGTACAACCGCGCTGGACCTGGCCAGGAACCGCATTGGTGTCTGCCGGGACTTCACGCACCTGGCCATCGCACTTTGCAGAAACCTGTGCATCCCAACCCGAATGACGGTTGGATACCTTGATAAATTAAAGGATATGGACCTGCATGCCTGGTTTGAAGTATACATCGGAGGTGATTGGTTTACTTTTGACGCCGTTCAGGAAAAAACGGAAGGTTACCGCATTGAAATTGCTCACGGCCGCGACGCCGCCGATGTTGCGATGGTGACCCAATACGGCAATGCAACTTTACAGTCTTTACATGTGGAAGTAGAGCTTCTTGAACCGGAGCCTCAGCAAGCCAATAACCAATAACTTACAATCCACATCCAACAGAAAAGCCGGACATTAAAATCCGGCTTTCTGCATTATATGTTGATGAAATTCAATTAGCTGATAACACCAAGTTCCTTGCCAATCTTGGTGAACGCGGCCACAGCTTTTTCCAGATGGTTCTGCTCGTGACCTGCCGAAATCTGTACCCGAATACGTGCCTTGCCCTGCGGTACCACCGGATAGAAAAACCCGATTACATAAATTCCCTCGTCCAGTAATTTCGCGGCAAACTGTTGTGCCAGTTTCGCGTCGTATAACATAATCGGAACAATAGGGTGCTCGCCCGGAAGGATATCAAAACCAGCTTTGGTCATTTCTTCACGGAAATATTTTGTGCTGTTTTCAAGTTTGTCGCGAAGTGCCGTTGAACTCGTAAGCAGATCAAGTACTTTGATAGATGCGCCAACAATCGATGGCGCCAACGTATTGGAGAACAAATACGGGCGTGAACGCTGACGAAGAATTTCAACAATTTCCTTTTTCGCAGCCGTAAACCCTCCCGACGCACCACCCAATGCTTTTCCATAAGTACCGGTAATGATATCGATTCTCCCCATCACATTACGGAATTCATGCGTACCACGACCAGTTTTACCAATAAACCCGGAAGCATGACATTCGTCGATCATCACCATCGCCGAATATTGATCAGCCAGGTCACAGATTTTATCAAGCTGCGCGATAGTCCCGTCCATCGAAAAAACGCCATCCGTCACGATCAGGATACGACGACTTCCCTGTGCATCTTTCAGTTGTTGTTCAAGATCTTCAAGGTTATTGTGCTTGTAACGGAAACGTTTTGCTTTACATAAACGAATACCATCAATCAGCGAGGCATGGTTTAATTCGTCCGAAATAATTGCGTCCTGCTCCCCAAGCAACGGTTCAAAAACGCCGCCGTTTGCATCAAAGGCAGCTGCGTATAAAATGCAATCTTCCGTACCTAAAAACTCAGCAGTTTTACGTTCAAGTTCTTTGTGGATATCCTGGGTTCCGCAAATAAAACGAACCGAAGACATCCCGAAACCGTGTGTGCGGATTGCGTCAATACCGGCTTCAATCACATCCGGGTGCGACGACAGCCCAAGGTAATTGTTGGCGCAGAAATTCAAAACTTCTTTACCATTTTCTGTGGCTATCTGCGCAGCCTGTGGCGTCACGATAATGCGCTCCGTTTTATAAAGTCCGGCCTCTTTGATTCCGTCAAGCTCGCCCTGAAGTTGTTCCTTAATATCTCCGTACATGATAATTTAATTTGGATGAATAAATGAGAAGACTAGCTTCTGACGATTTCATATTTCTTTCTCAATTCCTGGATCATCTCTTCCGTCATCTTGTCCAGCGAATAAGCCGGGCGCCATCCCCAGTCTTTTCTGGCTTCCGAGTCATCGATTTCTGACGGCCACGATTCCGCAATCGCCTGACGGTAATCAGGATTATAACTGATTTCAAAAGCAGGAATAATTTTCCGTATGCTCTCGTATATTTCTTTTGGAGAAAAACTCATACCCGCCAGATTATAACCCGTTCGGACACTTATTTTTTCAGACGGAGCTTCCATCAAACGAACCGTCGCGTCCAGCGCATCGCTCATATAGATCATCGGCAAAGTCGCATCTTCTTTCAAAAAGCAATCAAAATGCTCGCCCTTTACTGCTTTGTGATAAATATCGACAGCATAGTCCGTCGTTCCTCCACCCGGCATCGACTGATAGCTGATAATACCCGGATACCGCAGCGAACGAATATCCATTCCATAACGGTTGAAATAATAATTCGACCAGTTTTCACCGGCAGCCTTACTGATTCCATAGACCGTAGACGGATCCAGGTAAGAAAACTGATCCGCAGAACCATGCACATGCGCCCCAAAAACGGCGATGGAGCTTGGGTAAAATATCTTTTTCACACCCTGTTCACGGGCTACTTCCAGTACATTGAAATAAGTCTGCATATTGATCTGCCAGGTATTCAAAGGATCTTGCTCCCCTTTTGCAGACAAAATTGCCGCCAGATGATAAATCTGGGTTATTTGATGGCGTTTTACGATTTCCTGTAAAGCTTTGCCATCTGTCGCATCAAGCACTTCAAAATAATCCTGTCTGTCCGGATTTACCCGCAGGTCAGAAGCAATCACTTTGCTGTCACCATAAATACCACGCAAATATTCCACCAGCACCGATCCGATCTGGCCATTTGCTCCGATAACTAAAATACTTTCAGATTTCATTTTACAAGGCATTTATAAAGTATAAATCACTTGCAATTTTGCATTTTAAGATAATATTTTAAACAATTACGTTTCATTTCAATAAATATTATTGCATATTTATCAATCAAAAGAAAAATTTACTTTTTACAGATATTCTGTTTTATAAAAGCAGGAAATATTATGCCACCATGGAAGAAATAGATAAAATCGACACAAAAATTTTGCGGATTTTACAGAAAGATGCAAAAAAAACGACAAAAGAAATAGCGACGATCCTGAATCTTACCATCTCCCCGATCTATGAGCGCATCCGAAGGCTCGAAAATCTGGGTTTTATAAAACAGTATGTTGCCATACTGGATAAAAAACTGATTAACAGGCCCATTACAACAATCTGCCAGGTATCCATGCGTTATCATAACGAGGCATTTATCGAAAAATTTGAGCAGGAAATCCAGAATCTCGACGAAGTCCAGGAATGTTATCACATGGCCGGCCAGGTTGATTTCCTGTTAAAGATCAATGTGAGAAGCCTCGACGAATACCACGACTTTGTCAAGTACAAACTGTCGAAGATCGACAACATCGGCGTTTTGAACAGCACCTTCGTTTTAAAGGAAATTAAACATACTTCTGAGTTCTACATCTGATCGGTGGTTAAACGCAGAGTTCGGGGAGTTTTTCGCAGAGTTTTAGGAGTTATGATTTCACTAGGTCATTAAACCGCGCGGCGTCCGCTCCGTGTCCTCTGCGCAAAACCGGGCGGCGGCCGCTCCCTTACTCTGCGTTTAATAAGATAGTTTCGCGGCGTGCCCGGAGTTATAATTTCACCAAATCATAAAACTCCTGAAACTCTGCGAAAAAATCCCTTTGCTCTGCGTTTAACCTCCCCTATCGACAATATAGCTAAAAGAAAAACCCGAAGAAGAATCTCCGGGTTTTCAAATTGGGACATAGTAACTTCACTATGTTTGGGTGGACGACACTATAAGATCTATTATTATAAATTTCTACGTGCTACGTTAAAAGTAAATGTTTTACTGCCAGCCAAACCGTTTTTTGTAATTCCCTGTATTACGACTCTGTAACGCCCCGACTGATCGGACGTATAAAAACTCAGCTGTGATTTTCCCTGTGCATCGGTTGTTACATCCGGTGCCCAGTGCAAAAGGTTCCTGAAATCCGGTATCCGGCTTTGCATATTGGCCGGCGTATCATATTTCGGGGCATAAAATTCACGTTTCACCTGCGGACCTTCATAAGGTATCACCAGAATACGCGGATCCAGTTCAAATCCGGCCAGATCTCCGCGATAAGTTGACAGACTGACGACTCCTGTAAACACCGCACGCCCTAAATAGTAACGCGCGCTCATCAGTTCTATCTTCTTAACTTTCAACGGATCGAAGGCCATAATCTTATCCGTATTAAAAATAGGTATACCATCCAGCAAAATCAAAGGATCTGTATTAAAAAATGTTTGAGGGAACAATTTATCCATCATCACGAAGTGGAATTCCTTCTGTCGCCTTCTCACCATCACCCCGCGAACGTATTCCCGCATGACCTCTTCCATGGTGGGAAAACGCGTGTAGTCGTCAAGAATGTACTTTTCGTCGGGTCTGCCGAAGAATGCGAGAGAATCCGGCGACACATATTTGTTTTCCCGATACCATTTTGGCAGAAATGCGTTCGTCGTCTGCATATTGACCGAACGTACCAGCAACTGGTTTTCAAGATTTTTGTCAAATTTGAAAGAAGATAACCCGGAACTTAAAGGCTGTTTGGAAAAAGGATTGGCTACTTCAAAACGATAGGTGCTGTCGGTACGAAGATCTGTCTGGATTGTGAGCTCCTTGGGACCAAAAAATTCTTTCACTTCAAAACGAACCTCGCCTGCACTATTACTCTTGGCAAAATACAGTCTTGCGGGCGCATCAGGAGCAGCCAAATAAGTTTCTTTATCTTTCACAGGAGCGCCGGTGATGGTGCTAAAAACTTTTCCGAAAATAAAATGTCCGTCAAATTCCGGAAGATTTGGAAATGATTTGGGAGAATCTTTAAAAACATCATCCCATTTGAACCTGCGCCAGCCATGGGTTAACATCAGGTTATCCACATCTGCATCCACCTCCTTGCCGCGCTGAACATAATACTCAGGTGATTCGATATTGCCTTTCAAATCTGAACTCAGGTATAAATAACTTCCGATGTTCTCATGATCCTCTGCCCGAATGGAATCAGTCAGGTAAACAGAAACCGATAAATTCGCCAGCTCTGCAACACCAGCATCCGAGCTTGTGCTCAAATCCATCGTGACTTTATCCCGCGTTGCATACTCCTCCTTACCTGCTTTACCTTCAATGATCAGATTTTTGGCAGGACGTTTGAAATAAAGCCGCTCACAAACCGGATTACCCGCATTGTTAAAAATTGAAATATGGCTGATTCCGTCTCCGATCTTGCTTTTGTCAATGGTAAACACAGCTTTTCCTTCAACAACCGCCTTTGTTTCAGTATACCGGTTTTCCTGCCGTGTATGTGTCAGCAAACTCACACTGCCGGAACCCGGACTTGCCGTTACAACCACACCGATCTGATCGGCAGACAAGTCTCTCACCTGCATCACATAACCCTGCTCCTGTATCTCAGGCAACGAATACGTCCCGACAACACCCTTCTCATCTTTGATCAGGATTTTATACGTTTCTCCGGTTAAGGGTTTGAAAGTAAAATTCCCAATCCCAAATTTCTTTGGCTCAAACCTGACAATCGTATCATTGTTCTGGCCTATCAGGAAACCCTTGAAGTTTATACCTTTCCCATCATTGGCGATTCCGCGGAACCCAACTTTGCTTTCAATATTTCTGACCAGATGACCGCCTTCAGGGAAAAATTGAATATCATAAATCACTTCGCGTTTTTCATCCGGATCCGGGTCAAACTTTACAAATGGATTAACAACCGATATCGAGGTTTCAAAGAAATAATCAGAACTGAAATTTTTCATCCAGTTGGTATAACACCGAACCTTGTAATTGCCGCTGACAACCGAAGAAGGCAGCACAAGCGAACCATTTCCTTTCCCGTCCAGCAACGAAAATTTGGTTTGCGCCACGGCGTTCAGATCCTTATCCATCACTTCCAGATAGGCGATCTTGCTGAGGTCGATAAAACGGTGTGTGCCTCCGTTAAGGTTATAGGCCTTGAACCACATGGTTTCACCCACCAGATAAAAACTCCTGTCAAGATGCAGGTATAACTTTTCCTGTACTGCCCGCTGGCTGTATTGCTGAAATTTCTGCACAATTCCCGCCCCTGCGTTATCCTGCGTCTTACCGGTAAATGGCAAAGCAAGAAACCCGAGTAAAATCAACAGGAAGTTTTTATAGTTCACCGTTTCCTTGAGTGTTATGGTATTCATCATTCCCAAAATGAAGGTTTAGTAGTAACGCCGCCCTGTACGCGGCAGTCTGCACAATAATCGCTGGTCACAAGTACCGAGTCGAACCGTGCACCTGTATAATTCATTAACAACGAACTGGTTTCCTGTGCTTCAGGTATTGACAAAGTATCCGGTTCAATACATCCTGGATAAACGCCCAGACGCGGTGTCAGGAAAATTCTTTTTTTCTGTTCAACAGATGCACTGAAATATCCAAAGACCAATTCCTGACCATCAGCCGTATTTTTAATATTTCCCGTAATCTGCGAGGGAAGCGGATCAAATAAGCTACCCGTGCCTTCCGTCGTTTTGGCCAGACTCGTCCAGTATTCAAACGCATCCTGGGTAAGCCCGTACTGTTTGACCAGAATACTGTATTTGATATAAAGCTTATTGGTAGAAGCAAGAACCGTGGTTAGTGGCAAATCCTTGATAATATCCTGTGAAAGCTTAATGGTTGATCCCAGTAAAATATTGCCCGATTTCAAGGTACGCCAGCAGAGATTGATATCATTCCGTCTGGTGATAATCTCCCTTTCTTTGTTTGCATTGGTAATCGCTTCAAGCGCCGAGTAATAAGCAGCCCGGTATTCCCAGGTTTCTTCAAATTTCCAGCGATAGAAACGGGTTTTGTTTGTGGCATCATGTGTATTGACCTGCATCACCATGGCATTCTGCCGCTCATCGAATTTTCCGGCGATACTATCAATCGGCGGGGTATTTTTTACCTCTACATAATCGGAAAGATATTCGCTCCCACTTACGGTTTTGATACGCAACCTGTATTTCACGGTTTTACTGAACGTTTGCGGTGGCAAAAAATACGAGCCGTTTCCCTTTTCAGTAAATGGATAGGTTAACCCATTCTCCTGTTCTACCACAACTTTCGCCTTAGGCTCCTTCGCTATCGGCTGTGTCGCATTCGTGTTTTGCGTATGGCTTAATTCAATCCAGCTGGTATCTGAGCCCACATTTAAAAACCCGTCGATTACCAGATACCCCTGGTCACTGTTAACTTCCGGTGGAGAAAAGGGTTCCACACAACTGTAAATAACGAACAGCAGTGTTAAAACCCCGATAATCCTTACGTATTTCTTATTCATAGCCTATCAATTAAATCATTCCCAAAACGAAGGTCTTTTTGTTACACCTCCCTGTGCCCGGCAGTCGGCGCAGTAAGCGCTGGTTGCCAGTATAAACACGGATCTCTCCCCGGTGTAGTTCATCAGCGTTGCGCTGGACTTAAGGGCATCCTCGATTTTCAGCGTGTCCGGAGCCGAGCAAGTGGGATACCGACCTAAATTGGGAGTCAGAAAAATACGCTTCTTTTGCTCCACCGCTGCACTGAAATAGCCAAAAACCAGCTCCTTCGGATTGGTCGTACTCCTGATATTGCCTGTAATCTGTGAAGGAAGCGGATCAAATAAACTTCCCGTGCCTTCAGTGGTTTTCGCCAGATTTGTCCAGTACTCGAAAGCATCCTGCGTTAATCCGTACTGTTTAACCAAAATGCTGTATTTGATATAAAGCTTGTTTGTGGATATCGGCACAGTCGTAATCGGAAGGTCTTTGATAATATCCTGTGATAATTTGATGGTCGAGCCTAACAAAATATTAGACGACTTCATCGTGCGCCAGCAAAGGTTTATATCCTCCTTCCGATAGTCAATCACACCTTTCACAAGTTCCAGAGACGAATAAAAGGCTGCACGATATTCCCAGGTTTCCTCAAATTTCCAGCGATAAAATCGTGTACTGTTCGTGGCATCATGTGTATTGACCTGCATCACCATGGCATCCTGCCGTGTATCGATTTTTCCCTCAATCGCATCAATAGCAGGCGTATTTTTCACTTCAACAAAATCCGAAAGATATTCCCCGCCTACCCGCGTTTTGACACGCAGCCTGTATTTTTGCGCGGTGTTAAATGCATAAGGCGGCAAATAATATGACCCGTTCCCTTTCTCAGTAAAAGTATAAGTTTCACCTTTTTCTCCTTCCACAGTAACTTTTGCACCCGGTTCTGTGATGATCGACGTCTGCGCATTCGTATTCTGTGTATGACTCAGTTCGATTCTGCTCGTGTCAGAACCGATGTTTAGAAATCCGTCAATAACCAGATATCCCTCATCAGAATTTACTTCCGGCGGCGAAAATGGCTCGACACAGCCGATTACCGTAAAAAGTGAGGCCAGAAAAACGATTATCAAAAAATAATATCCTTTCATTTTTCCCGGTTTAAAATCTAAAATTGTACGTGATGGTTGGTATCGGCTGACCAAAAATCGACAACTGATAGCCATTCACCCTGCCGCCCTGTGTCTGGAAATAAACCGAAGATGGGTTTTTCCTTCCCAACACATTATACACCGCCAGCGTCCAGGAGCTGTGCGCCAGTTTCTTCACCCTGTGATTCCCCTCTATGTTCATTGCCAGATCGGCGCGGTAATAATCCGGTATCCTGAACTGATTTCTGTCTGCGTAATAAACCCGCTGCGCACCATCAATAATATACTTACCAACCGGTGGCGTGTAAGGCCGGCCCGTGCTGTATGTAAAATTGAACGAAAGGCTAAACCTGTGTGAAAGCCTGTAATTCGTGATCATCGTAAAATCGTGCGGCTTGTCATAGTTGCTCGGATAATAATTACCCTTGTTCGGCGCATCCGGCGATTCACGATCGAGTGCCCGAAGAAGCGTACGCGAATAAGTATAACCAATCCAGCCATTAAGCTTGCCGGTCATCTTTTTCACCATCAGTTCCACACCATAGGCCTTCCCTCTTGTTCCCAAAACTGCCGCCTCGATACGCGGGTTCATGATCAGCGAATCTCCGCCTTTGTAATCCAGAAAATTCTGAATGTTTTTATAATAACCTTCCAGCGAAACTTCAATTTTATTCCCTCTGAAATTCTTGTACAGCCCGACAGAAACCTGATCACCCGTTTGCGGTTTGATAAACTGATCGCTCAGTTTCCAGATATCCGTTGGCGAAACCGTCATGGTATTCGTCAGCAAATGGATGTACTGCCTCAGCGTATTGTAACTTACTTTCAGAGCGAGATTATCGTAAATCGTGTAACGCAGCGAAAGCCTATATTCCGGTCCGCCATATCCTTTGATCTTTTTTCCGGAGGCATAAGTTTGCGTTCCGTCTTCATAAATTTTATCAATCGGAAAACCCGGGACGTATTTATTGACCGTTCTTGGCCCCAGATACTGATAAAGCGAATAACGCAGACCTGCCGTGATAGAAAGTTTCGGATTGACCTCAAATTTGTCTTCGATGTAAAGAGCACTTTCAAGAGCCTGCTCACGCTGCAATTCATCCGGAATGACCAAAGATTGTTCACTATTAGGCTGGAAAGAACCCGGATGCAGTTTGTAATAAATGGAACTCAACCCAAAGTCCAGTGTATGTTTTGGGTGCAGCACATAATTGAAATCAGCCTTAAACTGCGACTGATTGATATCAAACTTTAAATCAAAAGCATTCAGCGGCAAGCCCTGGCTTTCCATTTCATAATTATACTTGCTGTGAGAAGCTGTAAATTCTCCATACAACCGGCTGTTGAATGTGTGTTTCCATTTCAGCGAAGCAAGCTGGTTTTGGTAGGAATAAGTCGTGTCACCAAACAGTTTAAACCGGTCTTTACTCATGTAAGCGGTTACGAAAAGACTGTTCTTCTCATTGATCTCATGGCTGACGTTCAAGTTAACATCATAAAAAGACGCAGAGCTTTTATTATATTTTTCGTCGTCCAGACGTTTAAGCAGCCAGCTTGAATACGTTGAACGCCCGCCCAGAATGAAAGAAGTTTTATCTTTGATAATCGGGCCTTCGAGTGTCAACCTCCCGGTTACGAGACCAACACCACCGGAAGCCACAAATTTCTTTTTATTGCCGTCCCGGCTATTGATATCCAGCACGGAAGATAACCTGCCTCCGAATTTTGAAGGGATCGTGCTTTTATACAATTCCACATCTTTCAAAACATCGGGGTTAAATGCAGAGAAAAACCCAAACAAGTGCGAAGGATTGTAAATAACAGCGTCATTAAACTGGATCAGATTTTGGTCCGTAGAGCCTCCGCGCACGTTAAGTCCGGTACTATTTTCACCCACCGACTTGACACCCGGCAGCGTCAGCACCGTTCTTAGAAGATCTGTTTCACCGAAAACGGTCGGTACCTGTTTCAGATTTTTGATGGTCAGTTTTACCTGTCCCATTTGTGTCCCGACTACGTTTTTATCCATTCCCGCCTTCACAGAAACTTCTTTCAGCGCGATGACGCTTTCCCGCATCTCAATATCCAGCTTTCCGTCGGAGTACAAAATAATCTGACGCTGTGTCTCACGCATACCGAAACTTTTAATTTTCAGCTTTTGCTTGCCACGGGGAATTGTTAAAGCGTAAAAACCCAAAGCATCCGTGGTCACACCGATGGATGGGGATTCAATAAAAATCGCCGCACCAACCACGGGCTCGCCGGTCACTGCACTTCGGATATAACCAGTCACGGTCGAATTACCCGGCTGAATTTTATATCGTTTAATACCAATTTCATGCACCTTGCTTTCTGCGGTCGACAACAGTTTTTCCTGTGCGGCATTATCCGGACTGGCATAAGTTACCGGTTCATTTCCGTCCGGACTATTGGGATTGAACAATCCGGGTTGAAGTTGTGTAATAATCTTTTGCCCCTCGGTAATGTACACACGTTTGCCTGTATCAAAGGCGTAGGTAAAATCAGAACCCCGGAAAACCTGTTCCAAGACCGTTCGGATTGTCTGGTCTTTTACATCAAGATCAATCGTAAGACTGTCGAAACGTGCTGCGTCGTAGTAGAAAAAATAGCCGGTCTGTCGTTCCACATCTTTCACAAAATCGTTGAAACGGGTTGAGTCCAGATGCATGGTAATGCGTGGCTCCGTAACGTTCTGCGCCCAGCCATGCTGGGAGAAAAAGATCAGACTAAAAAGGAGAGTAAATGTTCTGAATATTTTCATGGTTTAGTTAGTTCGTCGTAGCGGGCAACCATCGTCACAATAGCCATCTCACGATTTTTGCGGAATCGGATATTTTTTTCACGGAGCGCTTTGCGCAATTCACTCTTATGCGCAGGAAAAAGTGCCAGTACAGACTTTTTAGAACGTACTGAGTTATACTTTCCATTTTTATACAGATAATAGAAGTTCTTTGAGGGAAACTGGGCTATTACCTTTTTCTCGACAATTTTTTCCTGTCGCTCTTTAATCCTACGGACTAAGGTTTTCGTTTTCCCGCTGTATAGCTCGTCATAGAAACCGGTTCGCATCTCCGGATTTATTCCGTTCCCGGATTCAAACCGTCGGAAATTATGGTTGTAAAATGAGAAGTATTTCACCTTCGGCGATTGCAGCAAAATATTTTCATAACCATTGATGTGGGTGATAATCAGCTCATCCCGAACCAGATCATACATCATGGGAATATTCTCATACTGCTGACCGTCGTAAAACACGGTGCCATTTTCCAGCTTTCTTGCATCAAAAAACTGATGCTCTTCATCCCGTGCATCGTAGATGTAATACAATCTCCCGTTGTAGAGATTTTGTGCATCGGTGGTTGCAGCTTTGTAAAGCGACAGTGGATATTCCGGTACAGGATCCGGAACAGCAGATTTGGAATCGGCCAGCTGCCCGTAGCCAGGACCGAAAACACATGAAAAAATAAACAGGCAGGATGTAAAAATACGCATATATCGGGTTCAGGGAGTTTTTAACGCAGTACGAACAATCACAGGCGTTTGTGGCAAAAAACCAATTATGTATTAAAGTTATCAATAATAGTTACTTACTATATACTTAAGAAGTTTATTTATTAAATGTTCGCAAACGGTAAGTGGATGCCGTTCCATAAAAAACAAGAACTTATCCCTTCAAATTTCCTGAATGATCCTAACTTTGATGTTCGAAGAGAGCACACGTGCATTCAAACTTTCATATATCAATATTATTCATGAAAATACTTATTACCGGTGGCGCCGGCTTTGTAGGATCGGCCCTGGCGATATCACTAAAATTAAATTATCCGGATTACCAGATTTTTGCGCTGGACAACCTTAAACGCCGTGGTTCTGAACTCAATCTGAGCCGTCTGAAACAGGCAGGCGTTGAATTTGTGCACGGCGATATTCGTAATAAAGAAGACTTTGATGCCTTTCCGGCAGTCGATACAGTTATTGAGGCTTCTGCTGAACCATCGGTTCTGGCAGGTCTTGACGGCACTCCCGATTATCTGATCAATACCAATCTCGTAGGAACTGTCAACTGTCTGAACTATGCACTTAAGCATAAGGCTGGTTTCATCTTCCTTTCCACAAGCCGTGTTTATCCGATCAAAACGATTGAAACACTGAATTTCGTTGAAGAAGAGACTCGTTTTTCGCTTGCAGACGATCAACCGGTTCCAGGTGTTTCTTCCAAGGGAATTGCCGAAGATTTCCCGTTGAACGGAGCACGCTCACTGTATGGCACAACCAAGCTGGCTTCTGAGTTAATCATTCAGGAATATAATGAATTCTATAACCTGCGTACGGTTATCAACCGTTGCGGTGTTATCACGGGTCCATGGCAAATGGGTAAAGTAGATCAGGGTGTGATGGTACTTTGGATCGCAAAACACTATTTTGAGCAGCAATTAGGTTATTTTGGCTACAGTGGTACCGGAAAACAAATGCGTGACATGCTTCACGTGGCTGACCTTTACCGTTTGATCGACTGGCAGCTGCACAACCTGGATAAGGTGAACGGAGAAATCCTGAATGCAGGTGGTGGTTTGCAAAGCAGTGCTTCATTGCAGGAACTTACGAAAATCTGTCAGGAAGTGACTGGCAAAACAATTCCGATTAAAGTTGTGCCTGAAACACGTACCGCTGATATTCGTTTGTACTTGACAGACAATACCAAGGTGACGGCTCTGACTGGCTGGGAACCGAAAATCGGTATTCGCCAGATTGTTGAGGAAATCACAGCATGGCTGGCAGAAAACGAGAAGGACCTGGCTCCGATATTGAAATAAGTATCGGCTTTCGGCGGGGCCGCCCCGGCTGTCAGCTATCGGCGGGGTCGCCCAGGCTGTCATGCCAATCCAAGGGATGACTGTCGGGAGCGGCGCTGCCGAAAACCGATTGCCGACCGCCGAAAGCCGATTGCTGAAAGCAATATCTAATTCCTTTGCCTATGAAACTGATCGAATGCCCCCGGGACGCATGGCAGGGCCATCACCCTTTTATTCCTACCCACAAAAAAATTGAATACCTGAACAAGCTTCTCCAGGTTGGTTTTGACACGCTGGATTTCGGAAGTTTTGTTTCTCCCAAGGCCATGCCACAAGTCAGCGACACGGCTGATATAATTCCCAAACTTGATCTTTCTGCTACTTCCACCAAATTGCTGGCGATCGTCGCCAACGAACGTGGTGCTGCCGAAGCCTGTGCTTTTGACCAGATTACCTACCTCGGTTATCCGTTTTCGATCTCTGAAACTTTTCAGTTGCGAAATACCCATGCGACTATTGCCGAATCATTAGGTAGAGTTGAGCAGATTCAGTCTTTATGCAGACAACACGGCAAAAAACTGGTGATTTACATTTCCATGGGTTTTGGTAATCCTTATGGTGATACCTGGAATCCTGAAATTGTTTTGCATTGGGTAAAAAAACTTTCTGCGCTGGGGATAACTATATTTTCACTGGCCGACACTGTTGGGCTGGCAGATGTGGAAGACATCACAGCGCTTTTTCAACAATTGATCACAACGTATCCGGATCTGGAATTCGGAGCGCATTTTCATACGAAGGCCGAAGCCTGGCAAGTAAAAATTAATGCTGCCTACGCAGCAGGCTGTCGGCGGTTTGACGGTGCATTGTTAGGCTACGGAGGCTGCCCGATGGCACAGGACGATCTGGTGGGCAATATGCCGATGGAAAGGTTACTGGACTTCGCCCGAGAAAAAAAGGACCTGACTTGTCTGGATATGAAGGCACTGGATGAAGCCCGTCAAATGTTTTTGGAATTAGTCAATAGTCAGATATGAAGTGATTGATATTTTGAATCAGCTAAGCTGATTGCTGAAAGCTAAAAAATAAAACCTATGCCCAAACAGACACCACAAATCGACTCTATTCAGTTATTTTATGATAACCGAAAATTTGATATTGAATATTTCTACCGTCAGGGACGGAAAGAGACATTGTTGTTTGTTCACGGGCTGGGTGGTTCGAAAGAGAATTACTGGGAAGCCTGCAAAGCGGATGCGCTGGCCGACCATACTTTAATTTGTTTTGATAACCCCGGCACGGGCAATTCCAGTTATTATGAAGATGATCCGCTTAATGTTGATGATCTTACCGCCATCACCTCGCTGTTTATTGATAAACTGGCGATAAAGGATTTTATCCTTACTGGTACCAGCATGGGCGGTTTAACCACGTTGTTGTATCTGCAACGAGGCGGGTTGGAAAAGATCAAAGCCTACATCAATATTGAAGGCAATCTGATGCCGGAAGACTGTATGTTTTCGAGCATGGTAGTGACCCACGAATATGACCGGTTTTCCAAAGAAATTTTTCCGAAAGTCATTACCGACATGAAGAAAAAAGGAAATGCAGGATATCATATTATTGCCAATAACTTACAATTGAACACCAATATCAAATCATACTATAATTACAGTTTCCAGACCGTAGCTTATTCCGCGACGGGGGAATTGCTGGAACAATACCTGACGATGGAAATTCCACGGATTTTCATTTACGGGGAAGAAAACAAAAATCTGTCGTACATTCCCAAGCTTGTCAATAATGGGATGAACATCAAGTGTATCCCGGGCAGCAACCATTTTGTCTTTTACGACAATCCGAAAGAGATGTATGAAGTAATCGCGGGTTTTGTAAATACATTAACCTAGAAACGATCCATCAATCCGGACGGAAAATGACCAGAATTATTTGGCATTCTGCTCCCGGAGAATGTAACCTAACGAAAAGTGATGCGACCAGCCCAGTTGCTGATGCGTGTGCATGGCATAATCCAAATGAAAACGATTACCCTTAAAACCCATACCAAAATGATTGGTCTGGGGCCTGGAAGTTATGCCTGTCCTTAACACAAAACGTTTAACAATCTCGTATTCCAGACCGGCACGCAGACTAAGCGGATAATCCGTAACTTTTTCGATCTCAGCACTAAGCTGAATGGCTGCTGAGGGTTTATATAAAAATCCGGTCCGCAACGCCGTATCCACGATTTCGCGGAAATCTCCTGAATAGGATGATTGCGTTACATTGAACATATGAGCGCCAAAATCGAGTTGGGAAGAAATCGTGACAATGCCGCCAAATTCAAAAACAAGGGCTTTTTTACTAACGATTAATGCGGAAGAACTAACGGCGGTTTGAAGATAATTCATTTTCAATCCCAGACGAAACCGGCCGATCTTGTGACCGGCTCCCAATCCGATCGCAATCTGGTTATACACTTTATCACCAAAACGCTGTATCGATAAGCCTGCACCGAGGTTTTCGGAAACTGGCATCACAAACCCGACGCCGATGGTATTGATGCCGTCAAAGTTATAGTGCGAATCGTAGGTGGAGAAAACTGCCGTGGTGGTGATACCGCCCAGTCCGGCCAGGTTATTTCCTATGGCGTAATAATCAGAACGGGCAATAGCTGCATTCGCCAATCCCCAGGCTCTTGCACCGACAGGAAATGGATTCCCGTCGGCGAAAGCCTTGTAAGATATTGTAATAATGATAACGAATGATCGAAGGAAGTTTTTCTGTCGAGATAAACATCCAGATCGCTCTTTCATATTTACTACGCCAGTAAAATAATATGTCGGGAAACGCTATTTTCTCAGCTGAATTTCCGTTTGATGATTGACAATAATGCCTGAACTGCCTCTCCGTTGACATCCCACGCATATTTGGAAGCGTAACGATGCCAGATCAGATTTTCGGCCTCCTCATAACTTTTCACAAGATCCAGCTCGTAAATTGCCTTATCAAAGTGCTCGCTATTTCTGCTGAACAATTGATTTACAAACATGAAACGTTGCCCCAATGGAATAGATCCGGCGATATTTTCAACTTTCACCTGCACACTTCCATACCGGTTTTCATCCGAGACTTTGGGGATATCTACTTTGAAACGGTTATTCAGCGATTCCCGCTCAGAAGAATTTGTTTTAGAAACAATTTCTGAAAGTACTGCCACGCCCGGTTCCGCGCGCTGCTGGCTGGAAGCCTGAACAGGAATAGCGACCGGTTTGGCAGGGTCAATTTCGGAAAATGCCGAATCAAAGAATGATTTCGGTTCCTGCTTATGACCATTCTGCGGCACTGCATGCGATGATGCATTAGCCACCGGAAGCAGCTCCGACGAGTCCAAGGTCAGGATCTCAGAAAACTGACTGATAAAAGGTGTCACATCATCCAGCAATTCGACATCGCTTTTTATTTCGTAAAGCCATCCGATTACCTGTGTCATATAAACAGAATCAGCATTACTATCTGCCAGGCGGTCTGCAAGTGCTTTCGCGATACCGTTGTGAATCTGTGTATATTTTATCAGCTGTTGTGCTTTCTCGGGTGTAAAAACCGACTCTGGCATGGCCCGAAGCTTTTCTTCGAAATAGCTCTCCGGTGTATATAAAAGCGTGATGGCATCTTTCACAGAATCCAGAAATAGCGGTTCGAGATCGTTGCGTTTGACGGCAATATTCTGCGACACCGTATTCATGAACGCCTGAAGCGCTGACTTTACATCTTCACTTTCAAAATCAAAATATATACTGCGGAATGCAAGGGCCGTATTTTTCCATTGATCAAACAACCGGTTCAGAATACCTAGATTAACCTGGCGAACAGGTGTAATTTTCAGTAGCTCAGGACCTTTTACAACAGTTTCGTTACGATATGCTTCATTAAGGACAGTAGCCGTAAATCGCGCTGCATATTGATTAAGTGCATTTGAGTTCAAACTATTCGGCATAACGAATAAGAGCTTTGTAACAAGAGTGTTTAAAAAATGTGTTTGTTTTGTAAATATAATTAAAAAATGACTGTTCGGACAGTCGATCACAGATTCAACTTATTTCACGGCTATCATGTTCATCGAGCCTTCACATGTAAGACACCATCAATACCCGCGTGCAGGATGGATTGAGGTGATTTGCGGATCCATGTTCTCGGGCAAAACCGAAGAATTAATCCGCAGACTCACTCGCGCCAAAATTGCCCGCCAGAAAATAAAGATCTTTAAACCTGCTCTGGATAAACGCTATCATCTTGAGAACATTGTTTCGCACAACGAGAATTCCATCGAAGCGATCCCTGTGAATCTCTCTTCTGAAATCATCGCGTTGTCTGAAAATGCGGAAGTAGTCGGACTGGATGAAGCTCAATTTTTTGATGAATCGATTGTCAGCGTGTGTGATGCACTTGCAAATTCTGGAAAGCGGGTGATCATCGCCGGGCTGGATATGGATTATCTTGGAAAACCTTTCGGCTGTATGCCTCAGTTGATGGCCATCGCGGAATATGTGACCAAAGTACATGCGATCTGCATGGTTTGCGGGGAAGTTGCCTCTCATTCGTACCGGCTTTCGCCATCGAATGAAAAAGTGTTACTGGGAGAAACCGATCTGTATGAAGCAAGATGCCGCCGGTGTTTCAATCTGGGCGAAGAAGCTTATCATCAGGAGTAAAAAAACAGGAGGTTACCGCTATGCAGTAACCTCCCGTCCTGAAATTTATTTTGTCAATTCTTCCACGAGCCTGTTGGCTTTGTAAATATGTTTCATAGCCGCGATCATACCACCGGCATGCACCGAAACAGTACGATTACCTGCGTCTGGCGCAAAAATGAAATAGCCCGGCAAGCTTTCCACATTTCCGTCAAATATCAATCCAACGGCTTCCAGTTTCTGATTAACCATCGGAGACCCTGAATTTCCGCCAATGATATCGTTGGTCGAAATAAAGTTAACCGGCGCTTTCAATAATTCTGTCGGAGGATTCAGCCAGCGTTTCGGCAATGACCATGGAAACACACCGCCGTTGGACTCATAACGGTCATACATCCCGAAGTAGGTTGTTTTAACTGGCGCCGTTGTACCGTTGTATTCATAGGATTTTACAACACCGTCGCTGATACGCAATGAAAAAGTAGCATCCGGCGGAATACTTGTTCCGTAGACATCATAAAGCAAGCGGCCAAGTTTACTGCGATCCACATTCAATTTCGAATTCGCATCTCTTGCAGCCGCTGCGGCATACATAAATCTTGGCTGGGAAATTCGTGCCAGCTGGATCAGCGGATCATCCGAAGCAGAGATTGCTGCTGCGCCTCCGTCCAAAAGCTTGTTTACGTAGGCATCATCACTCAATTTTGTATTTTTAAGCGCTGCCGCGGCCGCTTCTTTTGGCGATTTACCAGCCAGGGCCGTTTTAACGTACTCGTCGTTTCTGCCTAAAAACGTGGTGGCTTCCTCAAAATGTGCCGTCAGGTATGCCTCTTCCAGCGAAGCAATATCCGGCTTAAATGCTTTCAAAGTTCCTTTTAACGTATTCGCGCGGTCCGGATTTGTTTTGGAAAGTGATGCAAAATCAACCAGTTGCTGTGCAAAAGTCAGCAATTCACCGCGGGATAGCGGATTCGGCTGCATAATTGAAACATCGTTGCGGACAGCACGCAAAGTTTTTACGTTTTCTGAAATATTATCCCACATGCCATAATTCGGCGCCAGCTTTGGGTTTGCCCGAACTGCCTTCTTAAAGTTCTTTTCAAAATCCCGCTTGCGCGCCATCAAAACCGGATCTTTCATTCCTGCCAAGCGGCCTGCATAAGCTTTGTAGCTATTTTCGTAGCTGAAAATTTCATTCAGGATACTATCGCTTTTTGCCGTTTTGTTATATTCCTGCAAAGCAAGAGAACGGTTTTTCAATAGCTGAAGTGTGAAAGGCATAACCAGATCACGGTCCAGTTCCAGTTCATCAACGGTACGTAAACGCCCCGTACTTCCCGGATTCCCTACGACAAAAACAGGTTCACCATCCTTAATTCCATCCGTATTAAACTTGTAATAATTTTCCGTTTGAAGCGGCTTGCCATTGTCGTCGTAAACACGGAAAAATGAGCAGTCCAGGTTATAACGCGGATACGTGAAATTGTCAGGATCACCGCCAAAAAAGCCCATTTGAAGCTCCGGCATAAATACGACCCGCACATCTTTATATCTTTTGAAACCGTACAAAGAATAACGTCCGCCGCTGTAAAAACTGACCGTTTCAACTTCCAGACCTTTCCAGCCATCTTTTGCCTGATACTCTTTTTTAATATTCTCAAATGCCTGGTCGCGCAATTTTACACGTTCGGCATTGGACTCACCCTGGTCTTCGATTTTCTGAATACGTTCGGTGATATCTTCGATTTTCACGAGCTGGTCAACAAACAGATCTGCAACCTTTCTTTCATCCGAAAGCTTGGCGGCATAAAATCCGTTGGCCAGAAAATCCTCTCCTTTTTTCTGAACAGCCACGCCCGATTCGCGCGCGCAATGGTGATTGGTCATTACCAGACCATTCGCCGACACAAAGGACGCCGAGCAATAGGTAGCAAAACGGAGCGCCGAAAGCCTGGCCTTTTCAAACCACTTTTCGTCGGGGGTAAAATTATAGGTCTTTTTAAAATACTCGGCTGGCGGGGTATCGAACGTCCACATTTTACCCATATCAAATTCCCCCGCTTTTACAGAGTCCAGTTTGATATCCTGCGCCTGAACGACCACATTCCCCAAGGAAAGCAACCCGATCAAACCAAGTTTTTTAATGATTTTTGTTGTTGACTGCATAAATTTATCCAAATAATAAAGATGTAACACTGTTGCACAAAGCTAATAAGATTATGCAAAAGTTATCTCAATATACAGATATCGTTACTATTTGGAACAAAATCATGAGATTTAAACCGTTAACCGTTTTTCCAGCGGCCCTTAAACTGAACCAGAAAGATGAAAACAAAAGTTATTCTCTCAATTTCTTTGCTGTTCAACATCATTTTTCTGATCGTCTGTGCCTATATTTTCCGTGATAAATGGATTCAAAAAATAGTAGCGATAAAAGGCGACACCAAAATAGTCATGTTCGGAAATTCACTGACTGCACAAGGAAAATGGGTTGAACTTCTCGGACGAACCGACGTGCTCAACAGCGGATTTCCAGGACTTTGCACGTATCATTTCATATCCCTTTTGCAGCCCCATGTCATCGATAAACATCCTGCCGTCTGTTTTGTTGAAGCAGGCATTAATGACATCACCGTTGGCGTGGCTCAGGAGAAAATCCAGCAGAACTATCAGGTAATTTTAGAGACAATCGTAAAAAACGGGATCAAACCGGTCGTCACTTTAACGCTTTACGAGCAAAATGATCCTGAGAGTAAAAAAGAGGTAATTCGGCTGAATGAATTCCTGATAACCTATTGTCAAAAAAACAACATTGAATACCTGGACCTGAATCCACACCTATCCGATGCAACGGGGCTGAAACCAGCGTTTGCAAAGGATAAGACACATCTGAATACAGCAGCCTATAAAATTTGGGCAAATGAAGTTGACAAAGTTTTAAAAAAGATGAGTATAAAACATCAATTATCAATATAAATTCATAAAATAATTGTACTATTGAAGTTGCAAAAATAGTAATTAGCCACTCATCTTCAATATAATGAAACCTTTCTCCATCCTACTGATATCCACAGTGTCCTTATTCTGGGTTTCCTGCAAAAAGGAAAGTAGCCCCGATCCTGCCCAACCTTATTTAAATAAAATCACGGAACTGCGGTATCTCCCGGATGACAGCGTAACAGTAGAATACACATTTGACAGAGATGGCTTATTGGCGCAGGAGAAAAATTCCCGCAACTTTTCAATAAGAGGATTTAGAAATAATGAAGAAACATCCCGTTTAACCGCCGGATCGATATATTACAGGCTATACACCTACAACCTGTCTAACCAGCCCGTAAAATTCGAGGAATTTAGAGCAACTTCCGGCGCAAGAAAACACTTCGTCTCAGACACCAGCATGTATGAGAATAATAAACTAATCAAAAAAGAATTGAGGAGTTTTTGGTTTGAGATACCGGGCGAGGGCGATGTTTTATTCAACTATCCATTATGGGTCACCAAAAGGTATTTTAAGTATGACAGCCAAAACCGTATTTCAACAGAAACAGATTCCGTATTTATCTGCCATGATATTCGAAAAGTGATTGGAATTGTTGAAAAGACCGAACCAAGATTTGTTTACACAACGAACACTAAAAATAACTATAACCCCAAAAATGAGCTTATCGAAAAGATAACGAGCACCACCAAAAATAATATGCTCTTCTACGAGGATGGCAGATCTGTTTTTGGCTATACAAATCCTGGAAGGGTTTACCCGGGGTCTGTTATTTACAATTATCAGTACAACACTTTGAATCAGCTTATCACCAAAACTGCAACGTTCACCAACTCACATGACGACAAGGCATATAAGAGCATTTTCAATTATAGTTATGTTCAGTAGGGCGCAGACCATATTTATCCTATAAAAACAAAGGTCATCTCCTTACGGAAGATGACCTTTGATATCTGTTAAAGTTTGTTTCAAACAACGATTATGCGTTGATCTGATTCATCACTTCAGTTTGTTTACGGATAGACTCCATGTGAACAAGCTTGAAAAGTTCGTCAACAAGGTTCGGGTAAAGATTAAGGCTCTTACCCCATGCTGCACGAGTTTCCAATACTTCACGGAAACGATCAACCTGATAAGCAGCAACGTTGTTATCACGTTTGTATTCAGCAAGTTTTTCAACCAATGACATACGGTTTGCAAGGTTTTCAAGCAATTCGCGGTCAAGGTTATCTATTTTACCACGAACGATTTCCAATTGAGACTGGTAATCTGTCGGGTAAGATTCTTTACGCACGTGAAGTTCGTGTAACATTTCGCCCAATGCAGCAGGAGTCAATTGCTGAGAAGCGTCAGACCATGCCTTATCCGGATCACGGTGTGATTCAATGATCAAACCGTCATAGTTAAGGTCAAGTGCACGCTGCGCAATTTCAAACAACAACGAACGCTTACCTGCCATGTGGCTAGGGTCACCGATTACAGGAAGCTCAGGGAAAATCGTTTTAAGTTCGATCGCGATGTTCCACATTGGAGAATTACGGAATTTCGTTTCCTGAGCGTTAGAGAAACCACGGTGAATAGCACCAAGTTTCTTCACACCTGCCTGGTTCAAACGTTCCAAAGCTCCAACCCATAGTTGCAAATCCGGGTTAACCGGGTTTTTAACCAAAACAGGAACATCCACACCTCTTAATGCTTCTGCCAATTCCTGAACGTTAAATGGATTCACCGTTGTACGTGCACCAACCCAAAGGATATCCACACCATACTTCAATGCCAATTCTATATGCTGAGGGTTTGCTACCTCAACGGCAACAGGAAGACCTGTTTCTTTTTTTGCAGCTTGTAACCATGGCAAAGCCGCTTCACCCATCCCTTCAAAACTTCCCGGACGAGTTCTTGGCTTCCAAATTCCCGCACGGAGTACGTGAGCAAATCCTTCTTTTTTGATCTGGCTTGCGGTTTCTAACATTTGTTCCTCGGTCTCGGCACTGCAAGGCCCGGCGATTACCAAAGGTTTTCCTTCGGTATTGATCCAACTGCTAAGCGGAAGGATATCTAAAGAAGCATTCATATTCAAAAACTTGTCCTTAATAAAACAATAAGATAACTATAATATTTCGACTCGGTATTATGCGTATTTAACGGATTGCCGTACATTTGATGCTTCAAAAGTATCCGGCCCTTTTTGGTATTTACTTTTGCCCGATTGGTTTACTTAAAAACCAGGAGGAAACCACTAATGATAAACAAAAAAATGGCTTACGCTTCTCAAAAAGACCAAATACCTGTATTTTTTGAAGACACTTCAATTGCATTTGCTTCAAAATCAGACTCTCAACTCAGGAAAACCTACTGGTTATTTAGCTTAATGAATCAGGCTCGAGTGGTAAATTTAGGCACTTTTTTTATAAAGATCGCTCTAAAGCTTCACTTACCTATAAAAAATCTTATTCGGGTCACTATTTTTGAACAATTCTGTGGGGGTGAGACGATTAGTGACTGTCAGCATACTATTTCAACATTGGCCCAATCAGGCGTAGGAACGATACTTGACTACTCGGTTGAGGGAGAAGACGATGAAAATAGTTTTGATTCTACCGCCGAAGAAATTTTGCGTACCATTCAAAAGGCTTCGGAATCCAAAGATATACCTTTTTCAGTTTTCAAGATCACCGGAATTGCTTCCACTGATTTATTAGAAAAAGTTCAACGGAAAGAAACGCTGTCTGACTCCGAAGCGGCGGCCTATGCAAGAGTAAGAGAAAGACTTGAAAAACTTTGTGCGTTATCCAACAAACTTAATGTCCGCATATTTGTAGATGCTGAGGAAAGCTGGGTTCAGGGCGTTATTGATGACCTGACCTACGAAATGATGGAAAAATATAACAAGGAAAGAGCCATCGTTTACAATACTTATCAATTTTACCGTCACGAAACGCTGGCATCCCTTAAAAATTCCTATATCACAGCCAGACAAAAAGGTTATCTGCTGGGCGGAAAACTCGTACGCGGGGCCTACATGGAAAAAGAACGCATGCGTGCCCGGGAGAACGAATATTTTAATCCGATCCATACTTCCAAGGAAGCCACCGATAAAGACTACAATGCTGCCATTGATTTCTGCCTTGAAAATGTGGAACATATCTCCATATGCCTGGGCACCCACAATGAATTCAGCTCTCAGTACTGTACCTGCAAAATGAAAAAGCTGGGCATCAAAAATGATGATGGCAGAATCTGGTTTGCGCAGCTTCTGGGCATGAGCGATAATATTTCTTACAACCTCGCCAAGGTGGGTTATAATGTTGCGAAATATGTCCCATATGGCCCTATCGATGCTGTCTTGCCTTATTTAATCCGCCGGGCTGAGGAAAATACCTCCATCGCCGGGCAAAGCAGCAGGGAATACCTGTTGGTAAAAAGCGAAATGCAAAGAAGAGGATTAAGGTCTTTATAAGGAACTTGCTATTTTTGCACTCACATCGATATTAATTGTAATCAATCTGGAATGAATCAACCAAAAAATCCAAGCCGGTATTTACTGTTCAGCGTTTTATTAATTGCAGTGGATCAATTGTCAAAACTTTTGGTCTATAAGTATATGGAACCGGGGTTTTCAGGACAGATTTTATTAATTGGAAACTGGCTTAAACTGCACTATGTATTGAATCCCGGTATGGCCTTCGGTATGCAGCTTGGGCACGAATACGGCAAATTATTCCTTACACTTTTCAGATTGCTGGCCATGTGCGCCATTGGCTGGTACCTGGTGCATCTGGCCCGTAACGGCGCGTCCAAAGGGTTATTATGGGCTTTGGCCATGATCCTGGCAGGAGCAGTTGGAAACGTAATTGACAGTACATTTTATGGCGTTTTTCTGGATAACGCGCCTTATGGCTCGCCAACACCCTGGTTCCACGGTCAGGTTATTGATATGATTTTTGTGGATTTCTGGGAAGGATTTATTCCCGAATGGGTACCGGTCTGGGGTGGCCAATATTATTCCACGCCGATATTTAACATTGCCGACTCATGTATCTTTGTCGGTGTTTGCAGTATCCTTATCTTCCAGGGCCATTTTTACAACCCTGAGGAAGGAGATCACCACAGCAGAGGAACTGACAACGACGTATCACCTGAAACGCTCCCAGAAGACAATCAACCTATTGAAACGGATATCATAAACGAATCATCGCAACCAGAAGAGACCTCTGTAAAAGACGAATTCGTAAATCCGGATTCTCCCGAGATTTCTCCTCCGCTAAATCCGGAACAAGAAGAAAACAAAAAAGAGAGCTTGTAGCTCTCTTTTTTGTTTTCAGTTTAATATCTAAAACTTCCTTTCGGATTACTCGTCTTTCTCCAATGGCATAAAATCCTTAAATGCCTTTTTAATCGCAGCGTCTACTTTCTTCTCGTCATAACCTGCTGCTTTTTTATTCTCCCAGTTCGCATCCAGTTCCAAAGCAACCAAACCGCTCAGGTTCATCAAAGCTTTGAATTCATCCAGTTTTCTGATAAAATCAGGTGAGCGGCGGGCAGACTTCTGTGCGTATTCACGTGCAAATACATCTCCCTTATTCTGCAATTCGTTTTTCTTCTGCATTACATAGTTAAAGCGGTCCAGCAAGCCATTGGTGGATTTACCAATAACTTCCGTGGCTTCAAGCGTCCCCAGTGTTGCAACGGTTGTCCCTCCGAGCGTCGTGATATAACCTCTCGTTTCCACGCTTGATTTTGCGATAACAGGAGCCAGACCTGTCGTTGCCCCTAAGGATGCATTGACCAGTGAGCGACTTCTCTTACCTTTCTTAGCCCTTCCGTAGGCTCTTTTGAGCTCGCCTTCTTTCTCTTTCATTTGCTCCAACAAGCTCCAGGCATTAACCAACCCGCCGCGGTACAAGCCGTAAACGTAAGCATCACGCTCTGCTTCATTAACTGTGTTCTCGATCAGGAACCGTAACGTTCTTTCCTTTTTGTTCTGCGCCTTGTCAAGCACATAAAACGTGATATTGAAAGCAAGCGAGTCAAACGGATCTTTTACAAACTCATAACCCGGCTCCCAAATGAATTCATAACTCGTTGGTGCATTTTTTACCAATGCCGACTGAGGCACATTTTTGTTTTCAGATACAAAATCAAAAGTGGCAATATCATCGTCACCGTTCGGGTCAGATAACGTAAATTTCAAATTGATGCGGTTATTTTCCTTGCTGCGTACAAGCTGGTTCTGCGGTACGATTTTGAAATCCGGTTCAAGATCCATCTGCGTTACTTCAAGTTTCAGCCGGCCTTTTGTACGGACTTTCGATGGCTGATCTTCCACGAAAAACTCGATATATCTCGGTCCTTTTTTTAATAGGTTAAATTGTGTTGTGGAAGGATCCCAGATAATCTCACCGGCAGCCGTCATGCGCATCCCTTCCGGCATGCCGTCCAAAACGGGAATAAAAACCACCGGATCACCATCCGCATCACGAACAGAGTTCATATCGATCTGATAGGTATTCTGCGTTTTATACTGGACGTAAAATGGTTTTAGCTCATCTACTTCCGGCGCACGGTTTACGTGCATGATTTTAAAAGCAACCTGCTGAGAAACCGTTTCGCCTGCCAGATTAACGGCTTCAAAAACGATTGGCCACAATTTAACCGTGTTGATCCGGTCTGCCATTTCATACGTTGGCGTCCACACGAAATGTCCCGTGGAATCAAACTTCATATCTTTTCTCCAGCCGCTCGTAATGCTGTAACGGATCGAATCGCTCTTTCCCCCGCGCACCTGAAGATGAAAATTTATTTCCTTGCCTTCCTCCAATGTATTCCACTCCGCATCTTTTGGAAAAATCAACTGAAATGATGCATTTCCCCCATTGGCCTGCGTATTATCCTGTGCCAAAACCGGATAGGAACAGAATGAGGTTAGTAATAGAATGAGAAAGTAAAAGATATTTTTAAAAACCATAATAGCAGAAATATAATTTATTTTATGAGCTAAGGAATATAACTTCCATAACGCAAAATTAACAAATCCTGTATGCTTAACGTTCTGAATACTTCTGTTTTTTTAGAAGCCAGAATTTTCGATATATCCAACGCGCTTCATTTTGCACTTTTTAAATACAGTACAATTTAAAACATATTGGATGTCAGGTCCGAGAGCACTACCAATAAAAAAACTCCCTAAAACAAATACCGGGGAACAGTCTGTAAAAGACTACTCCCCGGTATTATATATTCTAAAAAACTTAGAAAAAACTACTGCTTATTTCTTTTTAGGCGTAGCAGCAGGTGTTGTTGCAGCTGGCTTTGTTGCAGGTGCTGGTGTTGCAGCAGCCGGTTTGGTTGCAGGAGCAGCAGCTTCTACTTTGTCAGGATCGATACCCAATTTTTTGAAGATAAGAGGTGTTGCGTTGTTTTCCTCAGATCCGGCATACAAAATAATTGGTGTAGTATTTGCTCCTGCATCCATGTTAAGGATGTAAAGGAACCCACTTTCTTTACCTACTTCCTGAATTGCGTTGTTCACCTTTGTAAGGATTGGTTCAAGCAATTGCTGTTGTTTTGTTTGCAAAGACTGTTGCGCGTTGGTTTGCATTTCCTGAATACGAGTTTGCAGGTTTTGCAATTCCTTTTCTTTATCAGCACGGATCACGTCAGTCATCTGCGCACCGTTTTTCTGATATGCTTCGTATTTTTCCTGAGCTTCTTTATAAGTCTCGCCAATGGCTTTATCCAGCTGTGCTTTTGTTACTTCAAGTTGGTTTTGCATTACTTTACTCTCAGGCAACTTGCTGATCACGTAGTCTACATTGGTATAACCAATTTTAGTCAGTCCGCTAGCAGGAGTTGTTTGCGCCAAAAGAGGAGTACTTAGCATGGCCATTGCGACCATAAACACTATCAATTTTTGTTTCATTGTTTTTTTACTATTTAAGTTTATTGGTTGTACTTTTTTGTTTAGGTGAGCTCTCCTTTGGTGCTACCGACGGTTCTTCTTTTACTGGTTTTTCTTTCGCAATAGCTTTGGCAGGCTGGGCGTCTATTCCCAGTTCTTCCATAATATAGTCCGAATAGTCGTGCTTTGGATTCGAGTAAATCATCCCCACATCACTCGATTTATCAAACATAAAATCAAGTCGTTTCTGGATACATATTTTCGATACCGCCCTTTGGACTTTCTCCATTACCGGTTTCATCAACTCCTTCTTCTTTTGGAACAACAACCCTTCCATACCGAAAATCTTGCTGTTATATTCTCTCGCCTCAGCTTCCTTTTCCTTTATTTCTGACTGTCGTTTTCTCTTAAGATCGTCGGTCAGCAAAACTTCTTCCGCCATGTAGGCACGCTGCATTCTGCTAACGTCAGCAAACTTGTCCTGAATTTCCTTGGCCCACTTTTCGGAGAACTTTTTCATTTCCGTTTGCGCCTGCTGATATTCGGGCATTTTACTGGTAATAAACTCCATATCGGCATACCCGAATTTCTGAGCCATTCCCTGTCCGCTGGAAATAAGGGACAAAACTAGTAAAATAATAATGTTCTTCATGCCAAGCCGCCAATAATTTAAACAGGTTTAACGAAAAGGGATCTATAATATTATCTGATTTGCTGCCCGATGGTAAAGTGGAACTGCGCTCCGCTTTTCTTCGCCTGCCCCTGAATACTATCAAACCCGTAACCCCAGTCAATACCCAAAAGACCGAACGCCGGCATGAAAATACGGGCACCTACCCCGGCAGATCTTTTCAGATCAAAAGGATTAAATTCTTTGTAAGTCCCCCAGTTGTTACCACCCTCTGCAAAACCAAGAATGAAAATGGTTGCCTGCGGATTAAGCGAAACAGGATAGCGAAGTTCCATCACATATTTGTTGTAAACAATACCACCACCTGACGCCGGATACCCCTGAGATGTCAAAGGACCAACTTTCTGATCTTCATAACCACGCAAACCGATGATGTCCTGGTCAGCAAGTGAGAAAGATCCCTGACCTGCCAAACCTGATCCCCCAACGATGAAACGTCCGAATTTACTGAAATCAAGTTTTTTGTTGTATCTGCCCAAATAACCCATGTGCGTTCTTGCACTCAATACCAGCTTACCTGTGATGGTGGCATAGTACGTTGCATCAAACATCCACTTGTTGTATTCTACCCAACGGTATGTGTCGCTGATATCTTTGTAATCGTTTTTACGCAACGCTGAATAAGGAGGCGTAAAAGTTGCACTTAAAGAGATATTCGATCCGCTTCTCGGGAATTGGAAATCACTTAAAGTGTTACGTGAAATCGTTGTATTGAATGAAATGTTGTTGGAAATACCATTGCTGTACCCGATCCGGAAAATATCCAGGTCATTCAGACGATAACGCTGATAAGACAATGAGTGTGTTAACACAAGGTAACGATCCGGCTCTTTCAAACGACGGCCTACCGATAAGGTAATACCCGTATTGTAATATCCGCCGCCATAGTTAACACCACTTCCTGCACTGGACTGATAATAGTTGTTATAACTTGCTACACGATAAACGGTGTGCTGCAAAGAAACCCCGAAATTGATCGGCTTTTTACCTCCCAGCCAAGGCTCGCTGAACGACATCGAATAGGTCTGATACTGCTTACCGTTTGCCTGGAAACGAAGGGATAATTTCTGACCGTCCCCTGATGGAAGTGGTCTCCATGTTTCTCTGTTCGGAATGTTACGAAGCGAGAAGTTATTGAAAACAAGACCCAGCGTACCTACGAAACCGATGTAACCTCCCCAACCTCCGGAAAGCTCGATCTGGTCAGATGGTTTTTCTTCCACGTTCCATTCGATATCCACCGTTCCGTCCTGCGGATTTGGAATCGGGTTTGGAGCAATTTTTTCAGGGTTGAAATACCCCATTTGAGACAGCTGACGCTGCGTGTTGATAATCTCCGTCTTGCTGAATTTCTGTCCTGGCAATGTGAAAAGTTCACGTAATACTACACGATCACTTGTTTTGGTATTACCATTCAGGATGATGCGGTTGATTGTTGCCTGCTTACCTTCAAACATACGAAGTTCAACATCAATCGAATCGCCGTCAACAGCCTTTTCAGTCGGATCAATACGGAAATACAAATAACCGTCATCCATATAAATGGAGCTGATATCACCACCTGGAATTCCATTGATTTTCTTTTCAAGTTCTTCCGGGTTGTAAACGTCACCTTTGTTAATAGCCAGTCTTTCACCCAGGAATTGAGACGTGTAAAGGTAGTTACCAGTCCAGCTTATATTGCGGTAAAAGTATTTTTTACCTTCATCAATTTTCATGTTGATGCTGATCGTTTCTCCGTTACTTTTAATGGTATCGAATTCAATCGTTGCATCACGGTAACCGTTTTTACGGTAGTAAGCGATAAGTTTTTCCTTATCCTCGTCGTATTTTTTAGGAATATATTTTGAAGGATTAAACAGACGGCCAATGCGTTTCTGCTTCGTTCCCTTCATTTTACGTTTCAGCGTAGCGCTGCTGATATCGGAGTTACCCTCGATATTAATTTCTTTGATTTTTACCTTACTTCCTTTTGTAATGGTAAAGTTCAGTGTGGCTTGTCCACGTGTGGAATCCGGGATTTGCAGCACCTTTACTTTGGTGTTGTAAAAACCTTTATCCATGTAATATTTTTTGATGACAAGCTGTGTATTCTTGATCACCGTAGGCGTAATCACACGGCCTTTGATCAGCTTTACCTTATCATTCAAAGTTTCTCTCTCTCCCTTGCGGACACCAGAAAAAGACACTTTGTAAAGTCTGGGACGCTCTTTGATGTGAATGTTAAGCCAGATCTTTTCTGCTTCTACTTTGGTTGCCATGATTTCCACGTCATCCAGCGTTCCGAAATCCATCATTCTTTTGATTGACGATGGAATAGCCGGGCCCGGCACACGGATTTTGTCCCCAGGTTTCAAACCCGAAATAGAAACCATAGAATTCGGATCCAGAAACTGCGTTCCCGAAACCGTAACTTCTGCAATTGTATATTCCTTTGGATTAGCAGGATCAATACCGAGATTAGCAGTAGATGCTGCCGGTTTTGGAGATGCACCCAAGCCTACTTTTTGCGCCTCTGCCGAAAAACACCAGCATAACAATACTCCTGTTAGTGCCCAATTACTTTGTACGAATGTTTTAATAAAGTTTCTCACCAGGTTCATATAATTCTACTTAGCTCCATTCGCTTTTACTTGTTCACCGGTTTTACCAAAACGTCGTTCCGTTTTCTGGTATGCCAAAATTGCCTGATAAAGATGCTCCTTGCGGAAATCGGGCCAAAAAAGGTCTTTATAAAAATACAACTCTGCATATGCGAGCTGCCACAACAGGAAATTACTGATCCGGTGATCACCACCGGTGCGCAGCATCAGGTCCACTTCCGGTCTGTCCTCAGTAGAAAGATGCTGGTTCAACAAAGTTTCGTTGATTTCTTCAGGCTTAATATTACCTTTCTGAACACCCTCTGCAAGCTTTTTCGCTGCCTGAACAATATCCCATTTCCCGCTGTATCCCAACGCAAGAATAAGATTAAGCCCCGTATTATCGCGGGTACTTTCAATGGCTTCTGCAAGCTGGTTCTGGCAACTCTTCGGCAAACTATCCATATCGCCAATCGTGTCCAGCTTCACGTTGTTTTTCTGCATCGTAGGAAGCTCGTTGCGGATAGACTGCACCAGCAATTCCATTAATGCGCGAACCTCAAACTGCGGACGAGCCCAGTTTTCTGTGGAAAATGCATAAAGCGTCAGATAGGATACGCCAAGCTCTGCACAGCCTTCGGTCACTTCTCTTACTGCTTTGATTGCATTACGATGGCCGAATACACGTGCCGCCCCCTGGTTCTGTGCCCACCGCCCGTTACCATCCATGATAACGGCTATGTGCTTTGGCAGATTGCCCGAATCAATGAGTTCTTTCATTATATCTGAACTCTTTTAACCTTTTTTAACAAAAACAAACGAACCATTATACGCCGATCTTATAAATTCTATTTGATGTTTTTTCAAATCTGACTGTAATGTGGGTCCTCTGCTCCTATTGAGGTACGCAGATTGTGCCACAATTGTGTCGAAAAATATTAAATTTCAACAACAAAAATTCGTGTTAACAACACAAATGTACTGATAAAGAGCACATTAAATCAATAACACACACGTCGGATTTTAACAAGGGCGCAATTTAGGAATAAGTATGCCGTCTTCAAAATCAATATTTCCAACAGCACACCAGGATGCAAGGTGATTAATTATCAAGAAGATGGCGAATGACTTCCGTATAAGTGCTCCCGCTTTGCAGTTGAGAGACTTTCTTGTCACGCATCACAACGACATATTTGCCATTAAAATGCTTTTGAATTTCTTTGATATGATGGGAATTTACAATACCAGCCCGGCTGATGCGAAGGTAATGGGAAGGAAGTTTTTCTTCCAGGGAGGTCAGCGTATAGTTCAGAAGATACTTTAACCCATCCAGCGTGTTGAGAAACACGTACTTCTCTTCTGCTTCAAAATGGGTGATTTCGGTCAGGGGAATAAGCAGGATCCGGTCTCCTGATTTTACGGACAATGAGAAGATTTCCTTTTTCGGCTTCATTTCTTCCAATAAACGTAAAAGGTTATCAGAATAGGGATTGTGCCTTTCTCCGGTTTTAAAACCAGCCTGAAGAATATTACGGATCTTGTCGATTGTCTTTAAAAGCCGGTCGTTTTCAACAGGTTTTAATAAATAATCCACCGAATTCTCTTCAAAAGCACGGATCGCGTATTGGTCATAAGCGGTTGAGAAAACAACCAACGGCATTTTTGTCAGTTTGGCCAGCATTTCGAAACCGTTGAGAAGCGGCATTTCTATATCCAGAAAAATGATTTCGGGATTATGTCTGTCAATTTCCAGCAGACCTTCTGCCCCGTTTTTTGCTTCCGCTACGATCACGAAAGTTTCCGGATGTTTTTCCAACAGTCTCCTGAGCCGGCTTAATGCCAAAGGCTCGTCGTCAATCAATATAGTCTTTAAAGGAAAATTCATTTGAGATTAATTTTTCGCAGCGAAACGATGCGTGGAATTAACAATTATTTTACAACAGCATTTCAAAATTAGCAACTATTCCATGTCTTCTTCGCCTTTCCCGATCACGGATTTAAGAATCGAAATATTTACCGACTTATTTGGCTCGTTGTGAAGTTCCAGACGGGCGTCATCGCCATACAACAATTTAAGTTTCTCCTGGATGCTCCGAATGCCATAACCCGCGCCCATTGTGTCCGCAAAAAGCGGTCCGTTGTCGTGTACACAAAGATGCAGCCAATCGTTTTCTTCATAAATTTTGACAATGATCTTGCCCTGATCCGCCAGTTTTGCCACGCCGTGTTTGATGGCATTCTCGACAATTGGCTGCAAAATAAACTTGGGAACCTGAAGTGCTTTCAGCTCCGGATCGGTTACCTCTACCTCAAACTGCAACCTTTCTCCGAACCTTACCTTTTCTACCTGAAGATAGGTCTGCACCATTTCGAGCTCATTTTCAATGGTATCAAAGTAATCTCTGTTTTTACGACCTGTTGTGTAACGGAAAAGTTTCGATAACAATAGCGTCATTTCCTCGGCCTTATCCGGATCTTCATGTACCAGGCTGGCAATACTGTTCAGCGCGTTGTATAGAAAATGAGGGTTGATTCTTGCCTGCAAGGCATCCAGTTCCGCACGCGTTTTCAGTTTTTCAAGATTGAGAAGCTGATACTCCTGATCCGAAATTTTCCGGGATAGCTGTCGTCCCTGCCGTGCCAGATAATAAAATACGTTGGCAATAATAACAGGACCGATCGTGTACCAATACCAGGCATTGTTCTGAGCCGCTTCCAGGGGATACTGAACTTGTACCGCCTTAAAAATCTTTTGTCCAAATGCGAAATACATGCCCATCGACAATGCCAGAAAGAACAAAATGATAACGGTACTCAAAGCAAGATGCCGAAGAACGACTTTATCAATCATCGTGTCCAGCCAAACCGCCATATTTTGGGCAATTAAAACCGTCATGACCCCGCCAATAATATTCTGAGCAATAAGGTATTGGTTGAGCTGAACCCGAACGGCGTTGGATGTATATGCAATTTCGAGCGTGAAATAAATGATGGCGCTTGTCCCGTAGAGCATCAGCGCCCCGATGAATACGGCCACCAACGTCCCGATCCAGCTCTGGCTCTGGATAAGCCCAATCAGTTTGAGATCCTGCCAGTTAAACGATTTCCCCTGAGAGGAAAAACTGAAATTAGCGCCTTCAATCTTCGCCCCGGTCATATCCGTGTCGGTCAGACTGCTAAAACTCATATCTGCATTCGTCAGATCCGCATTCCGGAACGTCGCTTTTTCCAGGGATGCAAAACGTATTTTCGCGCCGCGTAGATTGGATCCGTCAAAATTGATCCCTTCCAGGCTTGAAAAACTAAAATCGGCTCCTTCCAGATTCATGTTACTAAAATCCCGTCCTTCTAGCGAAGTGCCGGTCATACGCAAAGGCTTTTTCTTATCTTCCATCGGGTTATTCCTAAATTCTTAATGACTTACTGATTCGCCTGCGAGAGCATCCACTCCGCTTCCATTTTACCCCATTGCGGAGCAATTGAACTTTGCGGTTTGAAAGCAGCAAATTTTGCGATGGATTTTTCGAGTAAAGGTTTGGCCACTTTCTTTCCTCCGCCGTATTCTTCCGGCGTAAAAAACAGACTTGACCCTTCAAGATAATAAATACGCGGGTTATCGCTATTTACCGCTTTGGCCGCGTCAATATTTTCAGTGAACAACGCGCCGTACTTTTGCCAGCGGTTCATGCCGTCGGCTGCAAGCCTGATCTGCGCCGCATAGGCTTTCATGATCAGTATTTCATCGGAAGGTTTTCCGGCCAGTGTTTCCGATTCCTTCAGCAGGCCGTCTGCCTTATCCAAAAATTTATCTTTCTCCGCAATCGAGTTCCCCGACAAGCCCATCAGCGTATAACAATACGCCGCATAATATCGTGGCAGCCACTCCTTCGCTTCTGCGGTGCCAATGCGTTCAAAGCGGTTGGCTATTTCCTGTAATTCAACCGGATCATTTTTTGCTTTGTCTACCTTGTCCAAAAGGCTGATCGAAGATTCCATGGCCTGCACATACTTTTCATTTTGTGCAAAAACGCTGATCATCGAAACCAGCAGCAACGCGGATGTAATGAATAACTTTTTCATAATTTTTCTTGATTGGGGATCGGTATGATGTAAATAGGTTATAAATCGTTTTTATCAACTTTGGCTTTTTTCGATAACATAATCTGTGTACCGACAAAGAAACTGCGGTAACTTTGCGGTCCCACCGCATACCGGGTTTTTCCGTCGGGTGTATAGCGATAGGTGAACACATTTTTAATGTTGAAAATATTGTCAACAGAAGCATACAGAATAATCAGGTTTCCTTTGATACTTGTAAGCTTGCTTGCCTGAATACTCACATTGTGCACGGCAGGCGTACGATCTGCTAAAAATTCCTCGTTGTTCGGATTGTAGTAAGGACGTCCGCTGGTAAAAGCATAAGTCATATTCAGGCTTGTCTGGATTTTCTCAAACCATTTCTTGGTAATCAGACTGGCATTGTGATTTGAAATAAAAGTCGGGGTGGCAGCGTGATCAAATTGCTGAAATAACCTTTTGGAATCGACATAACTGTATGTCACCCAGTAATCAAAGTTTTTGATCGTTTTCTGATCTCGCCAGAAAAAATCAAAACCTCTCGCATAACCGTGTCCGCCATTGTTGGTTGTTCCCCAGGGAAAACGATAAGGATCCGCATCATAAGCCTGCCCCGTAAATTCGCGGACGAGCTGTGCATAATTCTTATAAAAAGTCTCAAAACGGAACGTACGCTGATTTTTGATGATTTGGAAATTCAGGATCAGGTGATCGGCTCGTTCGAAATTGAGATTTTTATTAAGATATAAATAACGATAATCAGGGTTTTGATAAAACTGTCCGGCTGCCAGCGAAACCTGGCTGTACTTCCCGGTTTTATAAGCAAACGATAATCGTGGTGCTACGTTGAAACGATCCAGCAAGGAAGAATATTCACCACGAACACCCACGCGGCCGGCAAGCTGCCGCGTCACATAAATTTCACTCTCCGCAAAAACCGCCGTGTAACGGTCTTTCAGATGATACAATGTACCATCCACCCCGTTTTGCAGATTAATAACATGTGCCTCTCCGCCAAAAAGAACCGAATTGTTACCCGATAATAAACGTGTCAGTACCAGGCGTGCCTGCGTTCTTTCGTCGAAACGATCAAAATGAACGGCGTCAAAGGTCATGTTATCTTTATTGCGGCTATAAGAAAAACCGGAATTCAACAGCCACTTCCCATCGCGCCACTGGTCCGTATAGGTGCTCGTTACAAAAGCATTGCGGTTTTTAAGATCAAGTTTCATCTTACCCGACTCGTTAGACGGATCTTTTGAATTCATGCTAAGCCGGCTGTCGGAATACATGCCATAGACTTTCAGCACACCATGTTTGGTTGGTTTCAGGCGATAAGTAAGGGAGGAGCCTTTGAATTCAGGCTCATGCAACCAGTCCACATTCTGCTTAACCAATGTAAAAAGTGGTTTCAGGTTTCCATAATAGGCAACAGCGGATATAGACTGATTCTTGGTTGCATAATCATAATTCAGCCCGGCATTAGCAAGATTGAGACTTATTCCTAAACCATTGTTACTGGCCTTATCGGTCGTATTCAGCAGCAACACCGAAGACAGAGCCTGCCCGTACTGTGCCGAATACCCGCCGGTGCTGAACGACGTTCCCTTAAACATAAAAGGGTTGAAGCGTCCCCGCTGCTGCACATCCGGCAAAGAACTGAAAAATGGATTCTGAACAATCATCCCGTCAATAACCACCTTGGTTTCCTGCCCTGACCCGCCGCGCACAAACAGGCCTTCCTGCTCTCCTACCCGTTGCGCGCCAGGTAAAAACTGTATAGCACCTGTAATATCAGCGGCTGCTCCGGCAGTCGTAACGATATCGAGCGGTTTAAGCATCGCCATCCTTTTTTCATCAGATGCCTCAAAAGCACCGGCCGTAATGACAACCGTATTTAATTCATTGGCCAATTCTTCCAGACGAAACTGATAGACAATCTCTTTCCCTTTTAAGGAAAGCTTCGTTTCAGCAATTTCAAATCCGACATAACTGGCTGCCAGTGCGGCACTGTCCTTTTCAAAGGTTTTAAAATAAAAGGCACCGGAAGAATCCGTGGTAGTGCCGTCATAAGTCCCTTTCAAAAACACATTGGCTCCCGGCAGTGCATGTCCTTTTTTATCCATTACCTTTCCCTTCACCACCGTTTGCCCGTAAGCAACCGAGGTAGAAAAAAACAGCAGATAATAAAAAAGCTTCATGGCTGACAGATTTTGTGTTTTTGATGACACAAATCTATCGACCATGAAGCCAGTATGTTACCTAATTCCGACGAACTGCGCCTTAACACAGCATGAACTTCGGAACTATGGAAATGAATAAAAAATCAAAGTCCTACAATTCTTCAAGAATAAGATCTTTCCAGCGCACTTTGATGCCTCCGCCGGAGTGAATCTGCAATGCAATCGATCCGTTTGCTGCTCCAATTTTAGCATCATCAAAATCAACCATAGCGTTGCCGTTCAACCAAGTCTGTACTTTTGGGCCCACCACGCGGATCCTTAAAGTATTCCACTCACCCATTTTCAGGAAACCTTCCTTTTCGTCCGGGATTTTCACCAGCCACTCGCGGCCATACGATTCGTAAACACCACCCGTATCATGATTTGGCGGTGCCACCTCTACCTGCCAGCCCGAAACTTTTGTGCCATCCACCGTCGATCTGAAAAACACACCGCTGTTTCCGTTTGCTTCCTGCTTAAACTTTAAAGACAGATCAAAATTCTTGTAGAACTTGTCTGTTGTCAGGTAACCATACTCTTTGTCCGGACCGCTTTCACAGATCAGTTCACCTTTTTCGGCATACCATTTTTCGGTTCCATTGATTTTCCAGCCTGTTAAATCTTTGCCGTTAAACAATTTTACCGTCTTCTTTTTAGTTATAGTTCCATCGCCTTGAATGGCCAGAAAGGCGGAACTTGTAAACAAAATGACCGCACAGCATGCGGCTAAAAATTTAAACTTTAACATGTTGCATTGGGGTTTAGGATTAAAAAATTTCGGTTTTAAAATTCATCAAACTACAATTTCAATTAGTTTTACAAAAATTAAACCGATTCGAAGCTATGAAAAAAATCAACTTTATAGGGCGTTATACGGCAATTTTTTTGTCGGTTCTATTATTGGGCACCGCAATAACCTCCTGCAAGGAAGATGACAAGGACGTTGTAAAACCTAAAACCATCACTGACGTTATTTTGACCAACAGCCAGTTTTCAATCCTGAAAGAAGTTATTATAAAAGGTGATTTAACTGATGAATTCAGGTCTGAAAACATAACTATTTTTGCCCCTAGCGATGCAGCCTTTAAACTTTCGAACATAACGAGTGCAATGGTGACCGCCGATCGGGATTCGGCAAGAGCTTTTGTATACCGTCACGTACTGAAAGACAAACTGACTTATGACCAGATTAAAAAGGACAAGCTTGGAAACAATCTGACATTTGATGGAAAAGGAGTCATTAATATTAAAAAGAGCCCAACTGCCGACTCATTATTGATCATTAATGGTCTTGCTTCGGTCGTTACCAAAAATGTTAATGCCGACAATGGCATGATTCAGGTGGTTAATAGGGTGCTTGACAAGATCAAGTAATTTTTACTTCCAAAAGAAAGGGCCTTATGTCGATGACATAAGGCCCTTTCTTTTGGAACAGTGTGTTCTTAGAATTGCTCCGTGTGTGCGAAAAAGAAGTTTCCTTCAATTTCAGCGTTTTCGTCCGAGTCAGAACCGTGGATCGCGTTTGCTTCGATTGATTTTGCAAACAATTTACGGATCGTTCCTTCATCAGCATTGGCAGGATTTGTCGCGCCGATCAGCGTACGGAAATCTGCTACTGCATTTTCTTTTTCAAGGATCATCGGTACAATAGGACCTGATGACATGTAGGCACATAAATCGTTATAGAAAGGTCTTTCTTTATGTACTGCATAAAACTCTCCCGCACGCTCAGGAGTTAATTGTGTTTTCTTAAGGGCCACAACACGGAATCCGGCTGCCTCAATCATTTTAATAATAGAACCTGAGTGTCCGTCTGATACGGCGTCAGGTTTGATCATCGTGAAGGTCTTATTGGTTGACATACAGTTTGCTATAATTTATTTGGCTGCAAAACTACAATTTTCATTTTATATAGCCAGCAATTCTGCAAGGAACCTCATTTAAGCATAAAAACATTGGCCCGAGAATAAGCCTTTAGTACTCAACATTAAACAAATCCCAACAGTTTTGTTAATTTTGTGATCAAAATGCAGGGTCCAAGTTTTCTTTTTGAATTAAATAACTGTGAATCAAACCATTGAAGAGCTTGTTGCTTTTCTATCTACTCCTCAAAAAATCATCATCACGATGCACAGGGATCCTGACGCTGATGCGCTTGGTTCTTCGCTTGGGTGGGCAAGTTATTTATCCAAAAAAGGTCATACAGTTACCGTAATAAGCCCAACCGACTATGCTGCAAACCTTTGCTGGCTACCGGGCATGAGCGAAGTGATGGTATATGAGAAGGCTGGTGAAAGCGGAAAGGCAAAAAGAAAAATCGAAGAAGCGACTTTAATTTGCTGTCTTGATTTCTCGGCGCTGTCCCGTTTAAAGGATCTCGGAAAAGTAGTTCAGAATGCAAAGGCGCCTAAATTAATGATTGATCATCATCTGGAACCCGAACATTTTGCAAAATGGATGATCTGGGATACAGGCGCTGCGGCAACAGCTCAGCTGGTTTATGCGTTAATAAAAGAAATTGAGGGAGACGTTCCCACCACGGATATTTTTGACATCCCGATGGCCGAATGTCTTTATGCAGGAATCATGACCGATACCGGGTCTTTCAGGCATGGAAACGTAACACCGGCCGTTCACCTGGCCGTTGCAGATCTGATGCTGACAGGATTTGATTCCAGCAGAGTGCACAGGCTGATTTATGATAATTCGCCGCTTTCGCGCCTTCAGTTTCTGGGTTATGTGTTGTCCCAGAAATTAATCGTGCTTCCCGAGTACCGGACCGCTTACATGGTACTGACGGAAGCAGAACTGATCCGGTTCAATTCAAGCGCGGGAGAAACAGAGGGGATTGTCAATTACGGATTGCAGGTGGAAAATGTCGTGATGTCGGCATTGTTTATTGAAAGAAAAGGAGAGATAAAAATATCGTTCCGTTCCGTGGGAGCTTTTTCGGTGCGGGATGTTTCAAGCACTTATTTTAGTGGAGGAGGCCACAAAAATGCGTCAGGAGGAAGAACGGAGCTTTCGATCAATGATACCGTCGATCTCTTTTTATCCATCCTTCCCAAGTACAAAGAAGAACTTTTAAAGGTTGACTAATACATTTATAACATTCACATAAATATTTTTTAATTAATACAATCCAATGAATCTTAAATCACTAGGTTATGTACTAGGCATAACTATCCTCGCATCAGCCTGCGACAAGTATAAGACTAAGGTTAATGAAAACGGTCTTAAATACCAGATTTTTGAGCACGATGACGAAGCTCGCAAAGCGAAACTTGGTGATATCATGTCATTTCATCTGGTTCTTAAAAACGGTGCTGATTCAGTTTTAAAAGATAGTTACAAAGACAAAAACCCTGTAAAACTGGTTCTTCAGGCTCCTCCTTTCAAAGGAAGTTTCGAAGAAGGTTTGGCTATGCTTGCAGCAGGTGACAGTGCGAAATTCTTCATCAATGCAGATACATTATTTGCAAGAATGATGCAGCCACTACCTCCAATGATCAAAAAAGGTTCAGAAATTACTTTTACAGTTAAAGTTTTGAGCGTTCTTACTTCTGAGGAATTCCAGAAACAACAGACAGAATCTGCTGGTAAACAAAAAGCAGTAGACGAAAAAGTAATCCAGGATTACCTTGCAAAAAATAACCTGAAAGCAAAAGCGCAGCACACGGCTTCGGGATTGTATTATGTGGATGAAGTGGTTGGTACAGGTGCTAACCCTACACAGGGCGACAACGTGAAAGTGCACTACACGGGTAAACTTTTGGACGGAAAAGTATTTGACAGTTCTAAAAACGCAGGTAAACCTATCGACTTCCAGGTTGGTGTGGGTATGGTTATCCCAGGTTGGGAAGAAGGTATTATGCTGATGAAGAAAGGTGGAAAACGTACACTTATCATTCCATCAGGATTGGCTTACGGTGTTGACGGTTCTCCGGGCGCAATTCCAGGTAACTCTGTATTGTTGTTCGACGTTGAATTGGTTGACTTTACAAAAGGCGCAGCACCGGCAGCAACTCCCCCTGCTCCGGCACCAGCCAGATAATATTAAGTTATAAAATTGAAAAACGGCTGCTTCTTCTGATGTGGCCGTTTTTTGTTAAACAGCATTTTAAAATAAATCAACTCAATCGATGAAACTCTGTTTTGCAACGAACAACGCCCATAAACTGGAAGAGATTCAGGACTTATTAGGCGATTCATTTTCCCTGACCACTTTGCGTGAAATCGGCTGTGAAGAAGAAATTCCGGAAACGCATGACACGATACCGGAAAACTCTTTTGAAAAAGCAGAATATATCTGGAAAAACTACGGTATCAATTGTTTCGCGGACGATTCGGGTCTTGAAGTAGATACTTTAAACGGGGCTCCGGGTGTACATTCTGCCTATTACGCCGGCCCCCAGCGGGATGCGGACGATAACATGGACCTGCTTCTGGAAAACCTGAAAGGACATGAAAACCTTGCGGCAAGATTTATTTGTGTGATCACCCTGGTTCTGGATGGTGAGTACCGCCAGTTTGAAGGGGCCATCGAGGGGAAAATTTCAATGGAAAAACGTGGCAGCCATGGATTCGGCTATAACCCTGTTTTTATTCCGGAAGGCCACGACCGTACTTTCGCTGAAATGACGATGCAGGAGAAAAGCGAACTAAGCCACAGAGGCAGAGCTTTTGAAAAATTGAAACAGTATCTGATCAGCTTGTAGGAAGTACTTGGCCTGGACTGTAAAAATCGTAAATTGAGAATCTTATTACCTATTCATTCAATTTACTAAATCCAGGCATATGTCCAATTTTAAATCCGGCACATTCCGTGTAGACGGCACTGAAAAGTTTGATATCAAAAAAGCCAGCACCCGCTTCAAAGATATTTATGACGACAAAGAGGAGTACGAATCCATGCTGGCAGATTTTGTTAAGCAGCTGGACGAACTGCAAAGCAAAATGTACGCCCATAACCGTTACGGGCTTCTGATTATTTTCCAGGCTATGGACGCTGCCGGAAAGGACGGGACGATCAAACACGTGCTGGCGGGTGTAAATCCGGTAGGCGTCAAAATTCATTCGTTTAAACGCCCGACAGATACCGAACTTGGCCACGATTTTCTGTGGAGAACCAATAACGTACTTCCTCAACGCGGCACAATCACGATTTTTAACCGTAGTTATTATGAGGAAGTATTGGTAGTAAAGGTGGATCCCGAAATACTGACAGGTTCTCAGCGGCTTCCCGCAGAGCTGACAGAAGACCTCGACAAGGTCTGGGATCAGCGTTATACCGACATAAAAAACCTTGAAAAATACTTGTACCGTAATGGCATCCGGGTTATCAAGTTCTTTTTAAATGTTTCAAAAGAAGAGCAGGCCGAAAGATTGATCGAACGTATCGAAGATCCCAACAAAAACTGGAAGTTTGAGGAACAGGACGTTAAAGTGAGAGACAAATGGGATGAATACCAGCAAGCTTATCAGGACGCAATCAATGAAACGGCCACCAAAAAATCGCCATGGTTTGTCATTCCTGCTGACGACAAAAAGAATACCCGCCTGATTGTCGGAGAGATTATTGTAGAGGAGTTAAAGAAAATGGATATGAATTATCCCGAGGTAAGCCCGGAACGTGCAGCAGAATTGCAACGGTTTATCCAGATTATCAAAGATCAGAATACGAAATAAATATCGGTTTAAAGCAAAAATGGAGCCTGACGATTGTCAGACTCCATTTTCTTGTTAAGCTAAAAACACTGTCAGAGTTATTACTTAATCGTGAAGTTTGTTCCTCCGATTTTATAACCTTCTGAATAAAGTTCAACGCTGTATTTACCAGGACGGAACTGAGATGTATTATCATACAACATTTCCACTTTCTGGTTGTTGTTCTGGTATGCTACCGATTCACGTGTTGTGAATTTCGATGGCGCACCGTCAACTTCAAATTCTCCTGAACCAGTAGCATCGTCTGCTACCACGGCTCCCTGAGGATCCAAAACTCTCACGTAGATATCTTTTGATTCCTGCGCAGTAAGCGCGTTTTCAGGTAGGTTGAAAACCAATTTCAGTTTATCAACACGTTTTGCTTTATACTCTTCTTTGTCTTTTACTTTACCTCTTGAATTCACTGTCAAAACTTTGATGTTTTGCGCTTTAAGAGCAGCTGCCTGACTAACCTTTGCAGATAGTTCTTTGTTGGCAGCAGTAAAAGTTACAACTGAATCAGTAAGTTCAGCCTGGCGTTGCACGAGTCTCTGACGCTCGTTTGTCAACGTACCTACGTGTGTGCTTAGTGAATCATTTGATGCTACCAGATGCTCGTTTTCTAATCTTAACTGAGCGATAACTTCATCTTTTTCAGCAAGGAACTTTTCGTACTCCTTAATTTTGCCAAGGTATTTGTTTGTTTCAACCTTGTTGCTTCTGCGAAATGCGATCTTATCCTTTTCAAGTTGTTCTTTAACTTTCGTAAGTTCCGAAACATCTCCGCCAAGTTTTTCGATCTCTGCAATTTTCGCATCAAGTACTGTTGAAATCGAATCAAGTTTTGTTTTGGTTAATGCCAATTCTCTGGCTTTTTCCACTACCATTGATTCCTGCTGTGTCAATTCACTTTTCTGAGTAGTGAATAGATAGCCAAACATGGCCGTTGCTAGCCCAAGGACAACTACCATTGCCCACGCTATTGTCTGCTTGTTTTTCTGTTCTGGTTGCATTGAGAATAGGTTTATTTTAATTGTGTAATGTTTGATTTATTTAGATTTTCAGTTAGACTCTGAATCATTTATTACCAATATCATTCCCCAACTTTCCGGGCATCTTAAAAAATGTTACAGTCACGCAAAACCTAGTTCTACAAAACAAAAAAAACGCCATTACAGCGTTTTTAAGCATATTCAATAAAATAAATGATAAGAATAATGTTTTTTTTACCAGTTTTATACTTATCAATAATCGCCCAAATTTCTGGGTACGGCATACACAAATTAGGGTAAAATACTACAATCTGGAATAATATCCACTAGTAACTTACCTGTGCTTTGATGTCAAAATCCTTCTGGTCGGTCATGGCAAGTTTCTGATACCCTTTTATGGAATAAGATGTCAGATGCCATTGGTTCGATTGGCTGACACAATGCATCTCAATATTCTTTTCCGACTTATACAGCTTATTTTCCGACCGTAGCAGCGCCTTGATCGATATGGGATTTTCTGAAATTTTATCCAGTTGTACCTTCAGATAACGCACAGGCAGGTTTTCTGTCGGTTTTAGGGTATAAATAACAGTCAGAGAATCCGGTTTCTCCACAACATAACTTTTACTGTACGCTGGCTTATTAATATCAGCCTGGATAAATAATTCCAGCTCTTTTTTCCAGTCAACATTTTTAGTGGACCGTTCTTCCTTTTTACCAGCAACGCTCATTTGCTTGCTCACTTTCGGCTTTTGTTCCGACAAAAAAGCAATCTGCGTTTCTATAAATCCTTTGACATCATAATAGGTTTTCTTCTCTGCCGGTTTGTCCTGCGCCTGATCACACCCCATCAAAAACAGAAAAATGATTACAGACAGGTATTTAATAAATTGATTGCAAGAGCGTTGAAGCGTAAAATGTTGAAATCCGGTATTCATATTTTATTTAAGTAGCCAGCACTATGGTGAAAATACTCGGGAAAGACCCGTATAAAAAATCAGAGAGCCTGACCCAGACTCTCTGACAAAAATAACACCTTTTATACTTGTATAGTTTACAGAATGCTGTCGCCAGTCATTTCTGCTGGTTTGGCAACCCCCATCAAATCCAGGATTGTTGGTGCCATATCAGCCAGTTTACCATTTTTGATTGGTTTTTGGTATTCATTATCAACCAAAATACATGGTACCAAATTTAGCGAATGGGCAGTATTTGGTGATCCGTCGTCGTTGGCCATGTAATCTGAATTACCGTGGTCAGCAATGATGATCGAAGTATAACCATGTTCCAGGCCGGTTGTTACAACCGACTGTACACATTGATCCACCGTTTCGCAAGCTTTTACAGCCGCTTCAAAAACACCTGTGTGGCCAACCATATCCGCATTGGCAAAGTTCAGGCAAACGAAATCAACCTCTTCCTTGATCAATTCAGGGACGATCAAATCACGAAGTCCGAATGCAGACATTTCCGGCTGAAGATCATAAGTCGCCACTTTCGGAGACGGACTTAACAAACGGCTTTCACCTTCAAATGGTTTTTCACGCCCACCCGAGAAGAAAAATGTAACGTGAGGATATTTCTCAGTTTCAGCGATACGGATTTGTTTTTTCCCAGCCGCTTCCAATACTTCACCTAAGGTATTGTTAAGGTTATCCTTATCAAAAATGACGGAAACACCTGTGAAGGTATCGTCATAATTGGTCATCGTGATATAACGCAGATTCAGTTTGTGCATATTCTGCTCGTGGAAATCTTGCTGCGTCAATGCTTCGGTGATCTCACGGCCACGGTCAGTACGGAAATTGAAACAAACGACTACGTCATCTTCTTCAATAACCGCAACGGGCGAACCGTCTTCTTTTACCGCGATGATCGGCAAAATAAATTCGTCCGTCACACCTGCTTCGTAAGATTCCTCCACAGCCGCCAAAATACCACCCGCCTTAACATGTTTGCCTTCGCCAAGAACCATGGCGTCATAAGCCAGTTTTACACGCTCCCAGCGTTTGTCGCGGTCCATTGCATAATAACGACCGGTAACGCTGGCAATCTGGCCGGTTGATGTTGCCATTGTTTCTTCCAGTTCGGTTAGGAAACCAAGGCCACTTTTCGGATCCGTATCACGGCCATCCGTGAAAGCATGAACGAAAACATTGCTCAAACCTTTGTCAGCCGCAATTTTACACAAACCTTTTACGTGGTCGATGTGTGAATGCACACCACCATCCGATACAAGGCCGATAAAGTGTACTTTCTTATTATTTACCTTCGCAAAATTAAGGGCGTCTGCCAATACCGGCTCGTTCGCCAGTGTCCCGGAAGAAACCGCAAGATTAATTTTCACAAGATCCTGATACACGACACGGCCAGCGCCAAGGTTGGTATGCCCCACTTCGGAATTGCCCATTTGTCCGTCTGGCAAGCCTACTGCAAGACCACTTGCTTCCAGTTTGCTATGCGGATATTTTGCTAAAATGCTGTCGTAAAATGGTGTTTTCGCAGCCAGAATAGCTGAACGGTTTTCTTCTCCGGCTTTGGCAATTCCCCAGCCGTCCATGATGATAAGGATTACTTTTTTTCCCAATTTCGTATTTGTTTAAAAATTCTGCTTTATATATTTCAAGAATCCGGCTGTAAACGAAGGTTATCCGTTTAAGCCAGACTGTGTTTTTCAATTAAAAAATCCAGAAAGGCGGTTCCGCTTCTCTTTACAATTCCGTAAACATCGTCAAATGCCAAAAGTTCTTCATAATAAGGATCCGGAACAATAACCGCATCTGCTCTTTCAGGATCAAACATTCTGTATAAATATAACTGATCTTCGGGCAAATAAAATCCATGGGCACGAAAGCTCTCCTTCCGAATATTCTCGAAATTAGACTCATCCATGGCCACAATGTAATTGAAATTAATAAAATCTTCGAAGGAAAGCTGTCTGGCCTGATGCGTCAGGGTAAGGCCATTTGCCGAAGCCACTTTGCGCATACGTTTATCAGGCAAACTTCCGATGTGATAAGCTCCCGTGCCCGCCGAATCGCATTGAATCAGGTGATCAAGCCCTTTTTGTTTGACAAGATCTTTAAAAACACCTTCTGCAATCGGGGAACGGCAAATATTTCCTAAGCAAATAAAGAGTACGTTAATCAAAGTGCAGTGGTAAGTAAACAGTTTTAGAGTGAACAGGATTGCCGGGGAGTCTGTTTGCTACTGTTACAAGGAAATGGCCCGATCTGTTAGCGGAGCATTACTTCCTATTCCTCTTTCCGGCTTTCGATGGGTTGATTGTTTTCATCCACAATGACATAAACATCTTCATGTGGCTTTCGCATGTAATATTCTTCACGAGCCCATTTTTCAAGCATTTTGGGATTTCCAAAAACTTCGTTACGCTCGCGCACTACCTTTTTTATTTTGTCTTCCAGTATGCTTTTTTGTTTTTCAAGTTCTTTCATTTTGACGCGGTGCGACAAAACTACTTTGAGGTTGTTGTTATCCAAAAACAAAATCCACACCAGCCATACCACAAAAGTTGCAGTATAGAATTGTCGCATGGATTGCAGAAGCCAGTAAGATTTGTTCTTTAAATCGGTCATGCTGAGAAAACAGAAAACCGGAGCCATAAGCTCCGGTTTCATTATACTAAAATTAGAATTTCAATCCTGGGAAGTATGCGCTTTCGCCCAATTCTTCTTCAATACGAAGAAGCTGGTTGTATTTCGCCATACGGTCAGAACGTGAAGCAGAACCAGTTTTGATCTGTCCTGTGTTCAACGCTACTGCAAGGTCAGCAATTGTAGCATCTTCTGTTTCGCCTGAACGGTGAGACATGATGGTTTTATAGCTGTTTCTCTTAGCAAGATTAACTGTATCGATTGTTTCAGTCAATGAACCGATCTGGTTTACTTTAACCAAAACAGCGTTAGCGATCTGAGACTCGATTCCTTGCTGCAAACGTGTTACGTTTGTAACAAACAAATCATCACCTACTAACTGACATTTTTTGCCAATTGATTCAGTAAGTGTTTTCCATCCAGCCCAGTCATCTTCGTCCATACCGTCTTCGATAGAGATAATAGGGTATTTAGCAACCCACTGAGTCCAGTAGTCAGCCATTTCAGGAGAAGTCAATTTACGTCCGTCTGATTTTTTGAAGTGATAGAAACCATCTTCGTAGAATTCAGAAACAGCTGCATCCATCGCAATGAAGATATCTTCACCTGGCTTGTATCCTGCTTTTTCAATCGCCTGAATAACGATTTCAATCGCTTCTTCGTTTGATCTGATGTTTGGAGCAAATCCACCTTCGTCACCTACATTCGTAGAGAATCCTTTGCTTTTCAATACAGTTTTCAAAGTATGGAATACTTCAACACCCATACGAAGAGACTCCGAGAACGTATCCGCTTTCGCAGGAAGGATCATAAACTCCTGGAAGTCGATTGAGTTATCTGCATGGCTACCACCATTCAGGATGTTCATCATTGGCACAGGAAGTGTGTTTGCATTCACACCACCGATGTAACGATACAATGGAAGACCAGCTTCCTGAGCAGCAGCTTTAGCAACCGCTAAAGAAACACCAAGGATTGCGTTAGCTCCAAGCTTGCTTTTGTTTGGCGTACCATCCAATTCAAGCATTATTTTATCAATCAGGTTTTGTTCGAAAACAGAAGCGCCGATCAATTCAGGGAAAATGATATCATTTACATTTTCAACAGCCTTCAAAACTCCTTTTCCAACATATACACTCTTGTCGTCATCGCGAAGCTCAACTGCTTCGTGCTTACCGGTTGATGCACCAGAAGGCACCGCAGCACGTCCTAAATAACCATTTTCGGTACGAATATCTACTTCTACTGTAGGGTTTCCTCTTGAATCCAGAATTTGTCTTGCATGTACTGACTGAATCGTACTCATTTGCAGCTTTGGGTTTGATTTGAAATGGATATATTAACGGTACAAAATAACACAAAAAAAATGTCATACGTGAGCCGCGAATCTATTTTAAGGTAAATTTACATTATCATAGAATTAAATTTTATAGTATGAAAAGTATTCTCATATCATTTCTGAGCATATTGCTAACCGCTTCTGCGGGGCTGGCTCAGACTCAGTTATCCACCAGTGACTTTCAAAACAAGCTGAATGCAACCAAACAAGCGCAATTACTCGATGTAAGAACGCCGGAAGAATATAACCAGGGACATCTGGAAAAAGCCGAAAATATCGATTACAAAAATACCGCCTTCAAAGAGCAGGTTGAAAAACTGGATAAAAATAAACCAGTGTTTGTTTATTGTCTCTCCGGCGGAAGAAGTGCCGCCGCCGCCAAAGTTTTGCATGAAAAAGGTTTTACCAACGTTTATGAAATGCAGGGCGGTTATTTGAAATGGACTTCAACCGGTAAATTAATCGATGCCCCGAAAGACGCCTCTGCTGCCAATAAAGGAATGAATAGCGCAGATTTTAAGAAGTTAATCAGTTCGGATCAATTGGTTATGGTTGACTTTTACGCACCGTGGTGTGCCCCATGTATCAAAATGCTGCCAACAGTGCATAAACTCGCCGAGGAGTATAAAGCCAAAGCTACGATTGAAACGATCCACTACGATCAGAATAAGGCCCTGGCAAAGGATCTTGGTATCGATGAAATACCCGCATTTCTTTTCTACAAAAAGGGAAAACTCATACTTCGCAAGAATGGCTTAATGGAAGAAGCCGAGTTCAGAAAGCTGATCGAGCAGAATCTTTAAAAGTTTCTAAACAAAAAGAGGCTGTCTCAAAAAGGCGGCCTCTTTCCATATATACCTCTCATGAAATTTTGATTTATAACTATATTTTCGACTAC
>NZ_JAMXKF010000010.1 GCF_024220585.1 Dyadobacter diqingensis | reverse complement strand
TGCTTATACCTAAAGATAAGCAATTCAAAAAAATAAACAACACTAATAAAAGTAAAAAGAGACTGCCTTTTTGAGACAGCCTCATTAAATTCATCATCTATAAAATCGGGAAAAGTCATTAAAATAGTTTTGTATCTTTTCACTCAACATATCATTTACTTCACTCCTGTTCAATCCTTTTGTAGTATATAATATTTCAAGAATCCCGACTCGAAGAATATCCAACACCTCTAAATTGTAGCTCTCACCGATATTATGTAATACTTAAATGAGTTTCCAGCTAAATCGCAATTGGAGTTTTTCATAAATTCTTCACTGTCTTATTTTTAGGAAAGCGTACAATTCGTTAAGCTTCGTTTTTTGAGACGCTACTTTTATGATTATTATTTCAATCCTTAGCTACCGTTAACTTATATTTTAATACTGCCTCTTCCGGCTTCTTTTTAGAGTAGACTAATGCTACACTATCTCCAATTGAAGTATTATTAAAAAATTCATTCGTCACACTGGGTTTAATCTCGAATCTTTGACCATTTACAGAATAGTTAATTGTAGCTCCTTTACCCTTATACGACGTAAAGCTCACGACTATGCCCTTAGACTCTACAGGATTAGACAATATTCTTTGTATGAGCTCTTCGTTTCTGTTTTTTAAATAAAGTGTTATTCCATAAATAACGAAGAAAATAACTAACATACCGAAAAGGCTAATCAATAGCTTCTCACTTAAATTTGCTTCGGATATTCGATATGGTCTAAATCGCATTTATTCCCATGTTTGGAATTCATCGTTTTTTGAGACTGAAATTAATCTTACACTGAACTGATTAGCTGTTGCCCCGGCATATCCTTCTTCATACTCACTCCATGCTATCTGTATGACAACCTCATAAGCACACAAGGTTCTGGTCAAGTTGAAAGATTTGTCAGGTTTAGAAGGATCATAAGATTGGTTGTGCTCAACAAAAATCATAGGTGTGGCATTCAGAAAATTATTGACCTCCTTATACCCGTCCTTTGTTTTTCCAATTGCAGCAGACACCTTATTATAATGAAAAATTTGGTCATTCAGGTGCCTTTTGAAATATGCCTTTTCCGTTTGTACACATCTTCGCAAAACCCTTGTTATATGCCGTTTTATTTATACATCTCAAGAGTTATCTTAATATTGTCATTATTTAGCTGTTCCAATTGCTCTAATGCTCGATTTGAATTTTCCGAATTAATTGTTTTTAGAACGTGAACACATTTTCTCAAAGTTGCTTCCAGTTCATCGTCGTACCATCGAAAACGTTCTCTATCTAAAGCAATATTTAAAATTGGTTGTACAAATCTGTCATCACTTAATTTCTCCAAGTAAATCGTGTTCAGCAAGTCCTCGTGTTGACTATGCCAAGTTCTTGTAAGAGCTATTTGAATATAGTCATAACATTTGCTGTCTAACTGACCTGAATGTATAAAGTCAAGACATTTTATAAGTTCTTGTTCGTCCTCGTTTTTAGTGGCATTTTTAAGTTCGTCTTTCATCGAGTGTCAGTTGTTTCGGTCGCCTAAATGGTATACAAAGTGCCGCGTATTGGCGATGGCGGGCATGTCACTTAAAGCCGGTGATGATTATCTTAGCTTTTTGAGACTTTCTTTCATGTATTACTCCAGACAACCTACCATTGTTTTTTGATTAATATCAAAAATAGCAAGGTGACACTTTGGATGAGAATTGTTTTGAGCTATGTCACCCTCCTAAAAAAATCACATTAGATGTATGAAATATATGCAATTAACTTAATCCCTAACTAGACGAACCGAGAGTCCGGCAGAAATTGCGGTATCCCAACGGAAAGCTTTTTTTAAATTTTTTTTATTGCTACTGGGAGGACCACCATAGTGAAAGTTCCATGCCCAGGCTTTATCAACCGAATCAGTAGGAGATGACGTCCAAAAAATACCGAGAATACCTTGAGTCAAATAACTACCATCAAGTTTTCGATGCCCCCCTGCAAGTGCATCGAACCCGCTGCCGTTAGTTCCATTACCATCTTCATTCCAGCTTTTGACGCTTTTCAACGCTTCTCCGGCCTTGTCCATACCACCAAATTGATTCACAAGTCTAGCCCATTCGCTATCCGTTGGTAAATGCCAACCGCTTGGACAGGATTTTTTCGCAGCCTCCCAAGTGTAAAGCAAGCCCAGCTCTTTTCGATTATTCTCAGTGTTATCATAAGCATAGCTACCTTCAACTTTATAGTTCAGGTTTTGTGCCATCCAAGTAACAGTTTTGCCCGTCGAATCTTCTTTAAAGCTGATTGTTTTATACGTTTGACCATCTCGCGAGTCAGTGAATGTGCCTGAAGATTGGGCAATTCCTCCTTGTGTAAAAAACAACGTAGCAAGTACGATGAAGATGTGTTGTTTCATCATTGTAATTTCAGGTTAGAGATTCCAGTAAAAGATACCAACTCTCAACTATCTAATAAATAGAAGAAAGAACTTTTATAAAACACATGCTGCATCGTGGTATCAGTCGGCCATACCTTTGGCTGATATGTTATCTCAGATAATAGAAGAATTGTTTTCAACTTTCTCCAGACCTCGTTTAATAGCAGAAATCCTTTTTATCACCTTAAATTATGCCTTCATCTTCGTTTTTTGAGATTATTTAAACAAGTCAGAGTGTGTGCCCGTTCTTACCAATTCCAGTAGCATAAGTTTGTCGCTTTCATCCCAGATCAACAATAAATCTGGTTTAACATGACATTCCCAATAGCCACTATATTCTCCTTTCAATTTGTGCGGCTTGTGTTTCTGATCTATTCCCTTAGCTCCATCTTTTGCAAGGTGATTAACAAAATCCTGCAATAACTTAAAGTCAGCAGAACTGCGTTTTTTTAGCAATTTTAAATCTTTGAGAAATTTATTAGAAGTAACTACTTGATACATATCTATATACTTTCAAATAATTCATCTACACTATTAAATTTTACCCCTTTGCCTTTTTTAAGCTCTTTCATTGCTTTAATAGTTTCAGCATTAGGAACCCTGTCCTCAGAAATAATTTTACCGTGTATTTTACTTAAAAACTCTTTAAAAAAAGAGGTCTCTTCTTCCGGTAGTTCGATTGTTAGCGTTATCATTTCCGTTATGATTTAATAATAAACAAATATAACCCTTTTGGGTTATTGCAACAAACAATTTATTGTATATTTTTCACTTCAATTTTTTTTCCCATCAAGTTCAAAAGTTCTTCAATTTCAACCACTTTTACAAGGAGCCTTGCTTTATCTCTGGTTGAATGCTCCACTCGTTTTTGTCTTAGCCTGGCTAACTCGAAAGGTGTAGTTTCCTCTATTAATTTTGTTATCTCTCCCATTAACGTTTCTTTAAAATTAATGCCTTTAACTCCTGATCGTTATACTGTTCAATAAGTTTTAAATACCTGTAATAAGTAGCCCTACTCAGCCCCATAGGAATATATACTTTCTCAGGCTCATAATCAGGAGCCTTTATCAGCCCCCTGATTATATTTAACTTCCCGACAGTATCAGCTTTCAAACCTTTCGGTCTACCACCAAGACGCCCCCTAGCTTTTGCAGCTTGTAGACCAGCGGTAGTTCGTTCTCTAATCAACTCTCTTTCGTACTCTGCAAATGATGCCATTATATTTAGAAATAATCTCCCGTTGCTGGTAGACGTATCAACCCCATCCGTTAGCCCTTTGACTACTACGTCTTTCTGATTGAAATCAAGAACAAGGTCAATGATATTTTTCAGGCTTCTACCAAGCCTGTCTAGTTTCCAAACGACAATAGTATCCCCTACCCTAAGTTGACTGATCATTGCATCAAGTTCCGGACGCTCCTTTATGGCTCCTGAAATTTTCTCTTTATAAATTTTTTCACAACCTGCATTTTTTAACGCTTCAATTTGAAGATCCAAATTTTGATCCTTTGTAGAAACTCTGGCGTAACCTATTATCATATTGTCTCACAAACTCATATATATTCAAATGTATTAAATTTAGATTAATGATACAAGTTATTGAGACATGAAGATTAAAAAATAAAAGGCATAACCGGCCTTCAGTCTCAATCTCGCAAAACCACCGTTTTTCGGTACACCTATAAATAACGCAATGCGGAAAAATCATAAGATAGTATTGGACAGCGTAGATGATCGTTTTCGCGAACAGTAAAACATGATTTTTTAAACAACTGATTTTATTAACTACTGTACCGATCTAACCATTAGCTTATTTCGGTGCAGCTAGAAGCACAATCAAAATTTTCTAATGCTTTAATATTTTGAATCCCTACTCTCTCCCCACATGTTCATAAATGAACCATACTTACATATGTTGCTTTACATAGCCCCTATTATATAACACGGGAAATTTCTCTAATATAGCTTGATATTGATTTGTAATTGTATGGATTACAGTATCTTATGTGAAGCATCAAATAAGCCAAAAACGGATGGATATAAGGCGGTTACGTCTGCCGATGGAAGTGACTGGACCAGCCCACTGATCAGGGAGCTGCGGGTGAAACCGTAAGGGTGACGCTCTTTGATCTGTATGGTCGAACCATTTCAGACAAAACATTCCCAACCGGATTCGCCGCACTTCACGAATCGCTCTCAATTTATCACAAACAACCCGGCATTTCCAGACTTAGCCACACAGCCGGCCGCTACCCCTCGGGAACAAAACGATCCTCATCTGCAAACACTCAGAATGGGGCCGGAATTATCAATAATCTTGGAAATGTATTGGAATATTAGGCTCTTAGGCATCATTTCCGGCTCTTTCCGGCTATTGTATACCTTTTGTACACTAAAAATTTCTCATCGGTAACCTTTTGTATACCCTCAAAAATTGCCGGCGGTTTTAATCCGGCCTACGTTTGTATCGTCTTCCGGGACACATTCAAACTGGACTTCGGAAGCATGAAATTATTCAAAACCATTGTAGTAACACATTACAGCAGGGGACGCCGAAAACCTGAAATTGAGTAGGCAAAAACGAACAAAAAAATATTTTCTTTTAAATCCAACAAAGCCATGTTAAACAAAACACATTTTTTCAAAAGTACCCTTTTTATTGCCCTTGCAATTGGCTCCTTTGCCTGCCAGAATGACAACCCGGTGGATCCAATGCCGACTGACGCAGCCTCGGCAGCCACAGCACGGATCGGAAGTGATATTGACTCACCTAACTTTCCCCAGGTGCACAAGCTCACTAAACATGGTCAGGCTACTCTGACTTACGACAACGATGGCCGACTCATGAACGTGACCACCCCCGTACGTGGCAGTCTGGCTATCCAGACCGATTACACCTACAGCCCCGGTAAGATCAGAGCGTTTACGCATCAGGGAAAGGTCAAACTCCGGGATGAAACCTTTATGCTGGATGCCAGCGGGCGCTGCAAGGAATCAGCAGAAGTGATTACCGTTGTCAACAACAATGTTCCTTTAACTTACCTAAGGGAGTGGAAGTTTACCTACAATGAGAAAGGTCAGTTATTGAATTTCCAAAATAAAAACAGCTGCGTAGGTGGATTCGGGTATGGTTACAATGCTGACGGCGATGTGACCTCGATGAGTGAATTTACAGGAATAGGAAGCAGTGATAATACAAAAATTGGCTACACTCCGGCAGGAGGCGACCCGATCATGAACGATAAATATCCTTTGAACGTGCTAGGGGTGAACGAACACGACGCTTACCTGCGGATTTTCGGTAAGCCGGGTAAGCACCTAGTCACGCTCGTAACCGAGCAGGGGTCACTCGACGGAGATTATTACAATTACATTCTGGACGCGGATGGCTACGTAACCCAACAAAAGCAGTACAAACTGATTGGTAGCAGCCTGGTCGATACCAAGTCTTACGCCTACGTGACAGCCAATATCGGGATGCCGTTCTGAGCTGCCTACCCCAGAAACCCGCGGGCCAGCAGCCCCTAATAACGGGAAAGGTAATCCCAACAGAAAGCCCATCGATGTCCATTCCGGAGGGCTTTCTGATTTTAACCGGCCGAGTCAATCGCCTGCTGGCGCATTATAAGCCAGCATGTTCCTGTCAACTTTTGGGGTTGCACTAGGACGACCGTGCTACACTGACTAATAAGAATAAGTATTGTGGCAATATGTCTGTCACGCATCTTAATTAAAATTGAGGATCTTAAATGTACTTATCGTCGAATGTTATATATATTCAACGATAAGTACAATTAGCGTAGCATAAGTTTCACTTTATTGGCTTGAATGCAGTAGCTCAATCCTTGCTGGTTTAACGAAGAAATCGATACTAGATTTATGCTTAGAAAGTCTTAATTGTTTTTGATTGATTTGGGCGTTCTACATATGATGACGTCCTCCATCAGTCGTATGTGCGTGATTAAAGTTTGAGTGAGGTGGCTGTTTGTGTTTCTTCCCTGCTGATACCGTCTTTGGTAGCCAGCGTCGGCGACCTAGCATCGACAGGGTCTCGGAGTTCTTTGGAGCCATGATTCAGAACCAGAACGACCGGCGATTCTACTTCCTGGCCACAGCGGATTACTATCCTGCCTGTAGCAGGTATGCGTGATGACTATCGTCGGGAAGTAACCTTATGTGAGAGAAAGTAAGATGGCGATTCCTGCGTACCATCCGTATGAGGCAAAATGTTAGGCGACTGAATATTTATATTCATTAGGTAACTCATGGTAAGCATGCTGGAGAATACAGCAATGTCTTTTTAACATAATCTTAGTTATTAATTACAAATGATTTCATAAAAATCTCGTGTATGATACACAAACCGTATTCAATTACCATTGCAGTCTCAGATATACCACCGTTTTTACGAACACCCAAACGGAGCTTTTATAATTTATAACCAGCAAGGTAAAACTATGTGGGAAAAGGATTGGGAATCTTTTTGAGAGCATCAAAAAGTGTGGGGCAATTTCAAGAATATTTTTTGTTGGATACAACCCTTAAATTAAAAGAAGCACAAAAGCACAACGGGTTTTGTACTTTCTTTTAATTTAACTCATACTTCCTGAATTAGACATTAATGCGATATAAAAAATAACACTGTATAAATAAATATACAGGTAAAGAACGTATACTTATTATAAAGACTTAGGGGTATAAGAATTAGGAATAGTACGATAAATGGAGCTCGGACATACGAAATAAAGGCATTGGAAAAGTTTATATCTATAAACTTTTCCAATGTGGATTTATAAAGAAAAATTATAAATCCACAAATGAACAAAATCTCCTTTTTATATTTAGAATATTCTAATGTCATAATTAGTTACAAGCGTTTGCCTGACTATGTAGGTCATAATTTACTTTAAAAGTACTCCTAGCATCAATCTGTTTTGTTTGCCATGTTTCGTATGCATTATCGATACAATTCATAGCAATCAGATTTCCAATTGCCAGCATCCATGTCCCCCACCTAAGATCTCTTTTTTGAGCCGCTGTCAATATCTGGCTACCAAATAAATTAACTAGCGCCTGAAGAGTAACTCCGGCTCTTAATGTTTCAACAGCACCTACCCCATATCCAGCCGTTACCAAACAGTTATCTCTGGTTTCGACGAAGGCATCTAATGCTTGTTTTGAAGATGATAGATACGCTCTTAAATCTTCTCCCTGACATTTATTATTGATAATAACTGTAAATTTATCTCCTTGCTCCGGAAAATCTTCAAGAAGACGATCTAGGTCAGAACTCGCAATTGTACCAATATATGCTTCGCCACCACCACCCGTTGTTGGGGGATTTGCTGGAGGTCCATTAGGAGTAGTTGGATAGCCACCTTCATCTTCATCCAAACATGTATAAGTTTCATCAAAAAAGTTTAAACGAAAGGTTCTACCAGGTCTTGAAATGAACTCCGGACAATTTTCAGTTGTGTAGATTGACGTGCCATAAACAGAACCATAATCTCCACTCGATCCGTCACCCGGCGATGAATAAAAGCAATGATTATACCAGCCACAAGTCGATGCGGTTCTTGCACCAGGATTTGTGATGGATGATTGAACTGACCTTCCATTAACTAAATATCGATTTGAAATAATTTTACCCGTTAAATCATAATAAATTAAAATACCAGTAAATGATTTAATATTTAAATCACTGAGCCTACTTTTAGTAGAATCTATTAATGGAATTCGCAAAAGATATATTTCTTTAAGTGTATTAGATTTGTCTTTGTAAGCAATCAACTCTAATGGAGGTGTAACATATTGTAGATCACGTTTCTCATCGAGAAATATATAATTTAAAATGGGTTTATGAGTTGTTGGGATTACTAGAAATTCACCTTTTTCTGAGTGGCTTTTTGTGGCCTTACTCCAATCGGGTTTAACAGAATTCCAAAAATCATCATTTTGAACCTTTAAGGCATTCTTGTTAGTCTGAAAACCGTTCTGAGCTTCCTGTAAGCTGGCTAAAGTAAAAAACACATCATTACTAATCTCAACACGCTCTAATCCTTTGTCCTCCTTACAAGAAAAAATGAATAAAACGAATAAAATAAAAAAGGAATAAATTCTTTTTGTAACTGAAAAGGACATGATAGATGAGTTTGGTTTCAGGTGTAAATCTACCATTAGTTACAAGTCAAATAATTAGACAAATCATTATTAAATTATTAACAATTTAATTGAGCTATTCGTTGAAATTAGGTCCTATGTCGAATCTACTTCTAATACCCCGCTTTCCCTATTATCTCCCTATCAATACGACTACTTTCGTAATTTTGGATAGCATCAAAAAGTGTGGAGCAATTGATTCTTTGATAACTTGAGAAGGATTTGAAAGCCTTGGCGGCCCCACCTCATTATGAAAGCAAAAAATATAGTTCAGCCCGTAGCCGTTGATCCCAGAAGTGCGGTCTATCACGGGAATTTCGTTCACAGTCACACTCAAAGCCGGATCTTCGGAGGTAACTTCAAAAGGACAGGTTTGTAAAGGCGCTTTCACAACCTGAAAATCAAGACCGGCCAGTACTATGGCCTGGGTGCTTGTGGGTGCATCTTGCACGATCTGGCCTAAACCATGCCATGCTTTCTCTTTGAGTGAAAAGAAACTGTGACGTGCGGACTGCTCATTAAAATGGATGTTGTGTGACATGATCTCAAAAGATTAGATGGTTGAAAAAATTCGTTTCATTTCCTTTCCCTTGTGTCTGCCTCATGAAAAACAACATTGTTTTTCCCAAAAGAAAAAACAAGAAAAAAAGAAAGCCCATCGTAAGTGTCCCGCAATCAAACCAAAAGGAAACGGAATAAGTCCTGGTCAGGTGATGGCATTGAAATTTAAATCCGGCACCAACAGTCCAGCCATCATTATGCCGAACGCTTTTGGTCGCTTTAAAGAATTCTTGATAAAGCGGGACACTAGTTTTGCTATTCTTTTTGACTTGTTATTTGGGGAAAACATATCAGCAATCTAAAATACCCAACAACACGATGAAGATCGGAGCGGATAAACTTATTTTATTTTGAGATACTCTGACATAATATCCAAATGCAGCAAATATTGTTGATCCCCGGCAACTAAAAATTGACGAGCCTGACACACTAATATAACGTCTGTATATCTGCCAACATTCATTACCTTAGTGGTGAGTGGTATATGCCTTGCAGCGTCACTCGATAAAAGTCTTACCCAATCAAAAGATGACAAAGCAGATCACCATTGACGGAAATTCGATCGTTGATATCCCGTCATTCTACGTCGAGATCAATCGGGTTTTTATGAAGTCAGAAACGTGGCAAATAGGAGATAGCCTGGATGCACTCCATGACCTTCTTTTTGGTGGTTATGGAGAAATAGGTACATCCGTGCCTATCGAATTAATTTGGATAAATTTGGACAAAAGCCGTCTTGCGCTTGGCTACGAAGTTACCAAAGCCTACTACAAGCAAAAACTGGAACCAGATTCACCATACAACAAAGCACTATTTTCAGTAAAGCTCGCAGCACTGGAAGCCGGCAACGGTGATACCTATTTCGACATAATCCTGGCCATTATCGCCGATCACCCGAATATCAGTTTGATATCCAAATAGTTACCACCTACCCAATCAACATAATTGGATTACGAGGGACTAAAACCCGCTGAGAATAGCATTATTGAATTTAGTTTTACATCATGCGAACTTCTTGGAAATATTGCACCCTAAATAAAGTTTAAGTTTTATGATGGTTCGATTGAATTAGGAATTTGAGAATTTCATGAATTATCAGACACGTACAAAGTTTCCAAAGCGATATGGTTAGGCTGTATTTTCTTCTGCGTAGGTTCGGCCTTTCGAAAAAACATCATCCAAAGTGCCGGCAGTAAAATCGAATCCGGTAGAATATTTTGCAACTATAGGGATTTCAAGCCCGACGATGAGAAAAGCGCTATTGTTTGCTCGGCAAATGTGGGACCTGTGGCTGTACCCAAAATCACACTTCTGAATTACTCGCCCATAAATTGTCCTTGATCACGACAGAATTTATGCTTCCATGATGGTCTTGAAAAGCTCATTTCTGGTGTTTCCTTTTACAAAAAAAATCAAAAGTGAAGCGATAAAGAAAGAATCCATTGAGCGTTATGATGCCAAGGCGACACATTAGTGATGCCAAAGTTGGTAGCCCAAACATTGTATTTCCGGTTTTCAATTCTATAATAAGATGATAAATCATCCATCCAAAAGAAAGAGCCTGGCTTATTAAAACCCAGGTGTAGGTAAAGTTTGACCTTCTGACGGTTCGTTCATTTCCGGTTTCTTTTCTAATATGCATCTGTAAAAATTTAGCTGTCAGTTGCCTTGTCGGCTTTCCGCCATTTTCATTCCCTCCGATGTCAGCAACCCTCTGATAAAATGTGTTTTTAGGACAGCAGAGGATTTGAATTCTGTGTCCATACTCATCAATGGATAACCGGAAAATTTCGCTGTCTAAAGATCTGTGACCGGATGGCAATATCCTCCATGCAACATGTAACTATTGCATATCTCGCTCTCACCGAAAAGATCTGATTATGTGATTTCCGAACGTACAGGAAATACTGTTATAGGCTAGGAGAAGGGTAATTCAATTAACAACCGTCACTGGCAATCCAGTTTTCTTTACAGGAAGAGCTTTAAAAGCGGCCAGCTACAAAAGCATGGCCGCCTTTACCATAGTGTACGGATAATGCATCAAACATTACTCCTTGAGCACTTTTACTGTTTTCCCGTCGGGGGCTTGTAGAAAATAAACGCCTGCTGCATAGCTACCCAGCTCGACCGAAACAGTTTCAGAGGCCACGTTGATCTTTTGCAGGACGAGCCCGGTCGCGCCGATCAAACGGATCTGCCCACCGATATTGTTTTTTCCCAGTTGCACCGTGGTTATCCCCTTCGACGGATTGGGGTAAGTGATCATCGTTGTTGATTGCCCAAACTCAACACCCTGAATACGGCTGTACGCAAAACTTGCATCCAGATCGATCATTTTGAGCCGGTACAGATTTCGGCCGGCAAGCGGGGAGCTATCTTTGAATGAGTAGCTTTGGAAGGCATTGCCGATGTTCACAGCTGATACCGATCCCATTACAAGCCAGTTTTTTCCATCGACGCTCCGCTGTATATCAAATTTTTCGCTGTTGACTTCCGAGGTCGTACTCCATACCAACAATGCTGCATTTTCCTGTTTGGTTACGTTGAATTTGGCCAAGGTAACCGGTAGCGCGCTTTCCGAAATAGCGCCTAGTGTAAAAGGGCTCCAGCTGGAAAGGACTGCGCTGGTAACGCTTCCGGCGCTTATTGTACCGCTAGCGGTCCCGCCTTCGTTCAGCCAGCCTGCGCTGGTTTTGTGGGCTACCTTAAAGACGTTAACATTGAAAGAACTTGTAATCGATGCATTTTTGTAATCATCGTAAAACAAGGTCACTTTTCCCGTAGCCGTACCAACAGGCGAAATGTCCCAGTATTCCTGGTTGTTGTAGGCTTGAAGGGCTGTTTCCGATGCTCCGGTTGTTGTATACGATGCCGCGCCAGCGTCGACAGGCAGGTAGCGGACCAGCATACCGTTATTATTGGCTGTCAGATCTAAAAGTATGGGCTGGTATCTTGCACCGTCTCCAACCGGATAGGTAAAGCTTCCGGTGCCTTCTGTTAATACATATCCTTTGACATGGCTGGCGTTATTTGCACCACTACCTGTGCCATTGGCAGTAAAAATTACTGCATTGGCCGTGTTAGCTGCTGTTATTATCCCATTGGTAAAAGTTAATGTACCATCGACCCTTAGCGGATTGCCAATCGTTACACCTGCTGCATTGTTTACCGTTACATTTTTGGCCATAAAGGGTGCTGTGCCGCTAAGCGTTTGAGCTGCGGTGCCATTAAAAGTAAGGGTACCATTATTTGCCGCTGACATGGCCATATTGTTGGTAATACTGCCTGTTGTAGCTATTGCTCCGTTGTTGGTAAGCGTACTGCCTGTATTGTATTGTGATGCACCATTTACCTGTAAGGTAGCACCGGTAGCTATGGTAAGGCTTGCACCGTTATTGGTGAGCACCTGCGCTACGACTGCTTTGGTGCTTACAGCAAGCAGTACAATTAAGGCTGCCTGTGTAAATTTTTTCATACCCATATTATTTATTTTTTATTGGTATTTTATTAAGAGATAGATGACTGATTTTTAAATTTTGTTCTTTTTCCTTACTTGAACGATGGAGAAATCAGTATGAATGCTGTTTGTTTCGTGATGATACTACCCGGGGTAGCGTTTTAATTAAAAGGATAACGGATACCATTTTTGACCGCTGTAAATGAGTGTTAAACCGGCAGTACTGCTTGTGGGAACCCCAAAGTCTGATAATTTTGAGGTATCATAATCTGTACCTCCCTGCCTGAATTTTTTACCATTTGGGTTAACATTAATATTTGCAGGAGAGGTTTCAGGAAAAATAGATACTTGTTGCCCGGCTACGGGAGCGGATGGTAATGTAATTGTAATAGCACCGCTTGCTACAATAAATTGATTGTTTGTTCCGGATAATGTTGTGCTGGTATTTATGATAGAAGCAGCCAAACTTCCACTTGCAGGGGTTACCCAGGTAGTATTGTAGCTTGTGCCATCTACCTTTGCCAGTACTTGGTTGGCAACACCGCCTGTGGGTACGCCTTGGCCGTTCGTGCCTGTCAATGTAGTCCATGCACTCCCATTATAAAAATAAAAGCCCGGTGTATTATCCGTTTGGTAAATTAATAAACCTGTGGCGGGTGTGCTTACACCGCTTATTTGGTTAATGAGGTTGCGTTGTGCAAGCGTCATACGGGGTACGAGCATTCCCTGAGTAGTGCTGGTCACATCTAACGCTGCACTTGCATTTGGCGTGGGATTGTTGATACCTACGTTGGTTTGGGCATTTGCAAATTGGCTTGCTGCAAGCAGTAAAGCCGTTAAAAACAGTTGGGATAGTTTTCTCATAATTGTAATTGTTATTTGTTGTTTCTTGTCTAGCTGATAAGCGGAAAGTGATATTCCCTTACTCCCTTTTGTGTTGATAATGTGACGAAAAGCCCAAACGTAAGTCTAACTTTATATTGACCACACACACTGATAGAGGAGGGTTAATCATTAAAGGACAGGAGCGATACTCCCGTCCTTTTTCGTTTTCTGTCCAAAGTTTTACGTGACCGCTGATTACAATCGTAGTCTTTTCCATGCTACACTTTTTTATGCAGCTATGTGTTGTATTCCCAATAAGAACTTTCATGACCTTATTGAGAATACAGCTGATCATACAATTTAAATTTTACAATACAGGATATTTAATCTCTATTTGTCCTGATCCACGTCCAAAAATACTCCCTTGCGAAGCTTTTATAATTTCATGAGGTGATCCTAAACTAAACTTGCTGATTTCATTAAGCGCAAGCATATGCTCCTTTGTTAAAACTGTGTTGAGTGAGGCTAGATTCGCATCCAACTGTCTCACATTCCGTGGACCAATAATTGTGGCAGTCGATAGCGATGTTTCATCATGTTTCTGACGAACCCATGCTAGGGCCACATCGATAATTGGGCTGCCGATTTCTTTCGCGATAGTGTCCAGAGTTTCCAGGATAGCAATTTCCCGCTCCCCACTTGCATCTTTAATTAGCACACCACCACCCAGCGCTTTTCTCGAATCGGGATCAGACTTTTCGTTTCGATATTTTCCCGTAAGCGTGCCTCCTGCTAGCGGCGACCAGAATGCAACCCCCAGGCCATGGGCCTCCGCCATAGGTAGTAATTCCCTTTCAGCGGTGCGCTCTATCAGGTTATATTCAACCTGAATACCAATAATCGGTGACCAGCCACGAAGATCAGCCATTAAAGATGCTGTGGCGATACGCCATGCAGGAAAATTGGAAAATCCGGCATAGTTGATCTTGCCAGCTTTCACCAGATCGTCCAAACCTCTGACAATTTCTTCAATCGGAGTCTGCTCGTCGGCCAAATGCACCCAGTATAGATCCAGACGATCTGTTTTTAGCCTTTTCAGACTTTGTTCAACAGCCAGCATCATCGTCCTTCTACTATTTCCAGTAGATTGTATATGATTGCCACCTGTGCTATACTTGGAAGCAACTACAAAATGGTCACGTTCAGATGCCAAGAATTCGGACAAATACATTTCGGATTGTCCGGCCTGATAACCATCAGCGGTGTCGATGAAATTTCCACCAGCATTTGCGTAATTGTCGAAAATCAATTTCGCTTCGTCCAAAGTTGAGCCAAAAGGCCAAGCAGTGCCAAAGTTCCCGGTGCCAAGCACTACGTTGGATACTCTCAGCCCAGACTTTTTTCCAAAAATTTGATGTTTCATAAATGTTTCACGTATTAATAAAAAAACTGATTCAACTCTGCGAATACCAGACGGTTAAGCTTTCTAAATTTAGTATTCAGGTAACTTTCCATTTATGCTCATATTCAGGTATCTGTTGTACAAAAAATATATCGGGAATACTACTTTTTTACACTATAGGGCAGTAAAAGATCACCTGAAAGCGCATCATATACTTTATAAACAAATAAAATCGGAGGCGAACCACGATCATCATCAGCTTTTGGTTTGGTAAGAAGTTAACAAATGGTTCGGCCATTACAGAACAAGTGGTGATTAAAACCGCGTTCAGTAGGATGAAGAAATCTAAATAGCGAAAACGCGCTCGGATACGCTTTGGCCTATGGCAAGAATTACGATTAGAGAATTCCATACAGTTTTATTTACCTAAAACACTCTCAAAATCACACCAATATATAATTACCTAATTTTAAGCCATTTACGAAAAATTAAAACTCCATATATTATCTATATTTCAATAATTGTCGAAACTTTGTTGAAATGTCAATATTTACACATTTCAAATTAACTATTACGCATATACGCTTCTTCAATTCAGACCTTCTCAACCTTTTGAAGAATTTGGATACAATGATTGGTGGATTCCAGAGCAAAATAACCACTTTGAGAAAGCGCCTGAACCTCTTGCATTTCTATGTTAATCAATCATTTATTTTTTATTAAAATTTCCGATTTTATATGATCACAGAAGTCGAAATCTCCAGTCTAAATTTATCTTAATAAAACACACTGATATGACTGTTGCACAACTCAATGAGCTAAAACTTACTTTACGATATCCCAAAGGCGCCACAAGTATATTCCTCCATAGGTTTCCTCTTCAACAATATAAAATATGCAGTGCACACATTCATTGGAAATGCGTTAAGCCCAACTTACATGACAATAGAAAAGCATAGACTAAAAGGCAATTGAATAAAATCTCATAAAAAATAAAGCGATGACAAAAAACAAATTAATAAGAATGGACAATGTCGGCATCGTTGTGGAATCCCTTGATAATGCTATTACGTTTTTCTCAGAAATAGGCCTAAAGCTCGAAGGGCGAGCCACAATAGAAGGAGAATGGGCTGGTCGCGTTACCGGACTTGGTTCTCAGCATGTAGAGGTTGCTATGATGGTTACTCCAGATGGCCACAGCCGCCTGGAACTTTCGAAATTTCTTACACCCCAAATTACATCAGATCACCGGACTGCACCCGTGAACTCCTTAGGTTATCTACGCGCCATGTTTACTGTTAAAGACATTGATGAAATGGTATCCAGACTAACCAAGCATGGTGCTCAACTCGTTGGAGAAGTGGTTCAGTATGAGAATTCGTATCGACTATGTTACATTCGAGGAACCGAAGGACTTCTTGTTGGACTGGCAGAAGAAATTGGTAACAAGTAATTAAGTTTGTCTGGATACTCGTACTAAAGTGTCGTTTTTAAAAATCGTGACATGGCAAAAAGTCATCATTAGCTCGGGCCGAAACCGTTTCAATAAGTCGGGAATTTATCCGAGAAGCTTTGAAATTTGGTTTTATTTTTCGACCTTTTGACAGACATAATGACATCTAAAAAATTAGTTATGAAAGTTTTCACGATAACGCAAGACCCGTCAACTGAAGACATTGCACAAACTCTCGAGCAGGATTTTTCTTCTAAATATTCTTATCGCTTTTTTGGCATAGGTAAAAGCAAAAGTGTTATCGTTCAAAAGTCCGAGTTTGTCGGCGCCCAAATCTCGAAAAGTGGGAATCAAATAACAGTGCACGCACAGTCTCCCAACTTGCTATTAAGCTTTTTAGATCCTTTTTTGACGGGGATGAATGTATTAGGTTCGATCTTTAATTCACCGCTTAAAAAGCTTGAAGCAGATTTAGTGATTTTTTTAAAGAATAAGTATTCTTAGTTTATATTACTTACTTCTTATACCCGATAGTTAATTAATTAAAAATATACATTTTAGCACAGTCCTCTCTTCTAAATGGAAATTTCGGTGAAATAGGCTGGGTAAATCCGTTATTTCCTAACTATGTAATTTCGCTTCCATTTGACCATCATTTAAATCGAAGTTTATATGAGGCAACTGTCCGAAAGTGTTGCCTGAACCCATAGACTACGCGCTAATCCGACAATAGTTTCTTATCAAATATTCTATATTTTTACTCAAAACAAACAGCATACAATCAAAATGAGAAAGTTAGTTTTGTTCGCCCACATTTCCCTGGATGGTTTTGCCGGAGACATTCACGGCGGCCTCGATTTTTTGTCGTACAATGAGGAACTTCAACAATTCGCGGAAGAGCTGGTAAAAACAGTAGGTGCTCCTGTTTATGGCAAGAATACTTATCATTTAATGGAAGGTTACTGGCCGTCCGTTTTGGATAATCCAAATGCAAGCGAACATTCAATTAAACATGCGGGATGGGTGCAACAGATTCCGAAAATCGTTTTTTCAACAACATTGCCCAGTGCGGACTGGAATAATACAACGCTGATCAAAGACAATGTGGTGGCAGAGGTCGGCAAACTGAAGCAGCAACCTGGCAAAGATCTGGTAATATTCGGCAGCCCCGGTCTTGCCAAAAGTTTTATGAATCTCGGGCTGATAGACGAATACAAACTGACACTCCATCCTGTGATATTAGGAGAAGGGATCAGTCTGTTCGACAGCAATACTCAGATGAGCAATTTGAAATTACTGGAGTCCAAAACGCTTGGTTCGGGCGTCGTTACGTTGCATTACACCAGGCGATGAAAGGTAATAAACACCTGATTTAATGATTACCTGAACTCAGATAGCGAAACTTAGTTAACAGCTCAAATGCCGGCTACCATCAATACTTCTTGACTGCGTAACCGGCGTAGAGTATATTCACGTCGTTGCTCTCAACCAACCGGAAGTTTTGTCCAAGCTCGACAAAAGTCCATTATCCCTTGTCCGTTTTCTGAGGTAACAAAGCATTTTAGGAATTGATACAAAAAAAAATCGACCTTAACATGTAATCAATTGATTTACAATTACTTACAAAGAAAAATCCTTAAACTTTATAATTTACGCATTGAATAATTTTCTGCTTTGAAAATTATTCCCGTGGAAGCGGAGGGATTCGAGCCAGATCGTCAATAGACACATCACAGATCATCAAAAGCCTAGCTCCACGATTTACGCAATTATACGTATAAAAAATCCTGTCTAAACATTCTTGATCCTTCTTGCACAATCCATCCATTATTGAAACAAAGTTAAGAAATCTCTGAATCAATGGATAGTCAAGTTAGTTAATGCCGCTGGGTATCCGTTGCAATCATCAGCATCTTAAGTTATTGCGAGTTACAATTTACACGAATAGACAGCCTATAATTTTAAGGTGATTTTTAATTTCGAATCAAAAGAACATTTCAAAGATTTTTATCCCGTATTTCACAGGCAAGTTAGAGAGAAAACAGATTCGGAATTCGCTGATAGCAATAGCGGATTCGTACCTGTGCATTTCCTTAATTCGGTGGCGAATAGCATCGGAAAATCCAGATAGGGAAAAACAACAACTTATGTATAGAACAAATCCCGATATTCCCCAACGCCATTTCAATATCTCACGTTTTTTCAAGATCTATTTACGAGCATAAGTTTGCGAATTAGCTTGATGCGCCTATACGTATAATTACCTTATTTTAAACCACTTACACCCAAACACTTCTATTAAACACCAAAAATTGGCAAAAAACGGAGAGTAACTCACTCACTATCTTAAGATAACCACTTGTCATTTCCGTTGTAGTACATATTATCGCTGAATATGATATGTACGTGAGCTCCGGCTTCATTAAAAATCGCAAGGTCCAAATCCAGCAAATGACATACCTCCCTAACGAGTATAATTCCCAATCCCTGATGCAATTGGAAACGGTTATTATCTCCGTCAAGCTCTAATGTGTCATTATTCAAAAATTCAACAACTTGCTCAGGCATTCCTGGGCCCGTATCAGAAATAATAAAATGCAGTTTATCATTNTCGCAAGGTCCAAATCCAGCAAATGACATACCTCCCTAACGAGTATAATTCCCAATCCCTGATGCAATTGGAAACGGTTATTATCTCCGTCAAGCTCTAATGTGTCATTATTCAAAAATTCAACAACTTGCTCAGGCATTCCTGGGCCCGTATCAGAAATAATAAAATGCAGTTTATCACCCAACTCTTTTGTAGAGAAAGTAATATGGTTTGAAAATTCCGCTTTAATGGCATTGTCAATTAAGTTGTGTATCACAACGCCCAACAGTTTTGCATTGGTAAAGACTACTTCTTCTGATCTGATTTTGATGCTAATCTTCCCATTATGTGCTGCAATAATTTCCGAAAAGGTAGAAATCTTGTCTGAGACAAGTGTTGCAAGGCTAATTTCTTCTTTGCTTACTTCTTCCCGAATATCGTTTCTAAGAAATTCAGACAATCCATCCACTAAATGGAAAATCTTGTCACTGGTATAGGATATTACTTCACCCGCTTTTGCAATCCGGCCGATCTCGTTACGATCAATTGAATCGTTAATTTGCCTTGCAGATTGGGTAATAAATCCAATAGGTGCTTTTATATCGTGAGATATCGATGCAATCGTCGCTAAATGTACGGCTGATCGCCTTTTCATCCTCATTTTGAGATGTTGGACAGAGTCCAATTCTTTCTGTAACTGGGTCAAATATCCACTTACCATCGTCTCTAAACGAATCTTATTTTGTAACTGAGCCCAATATTTTATGCTATTGATCGCAAAGTAAGATATCGTTGCAATTACAACTATTGAAATTATCCAAAATTGCCCGAATGAATCATGGGTTTTATCGAAGAACACGCTCAAAGGAAGATTACTCCTGAATCTGAATTCCGCATAAAGAACCGAATGCAGGGCTGTTATCGATAGATTAGATCGGTAATCATTATAAAGAACAAATTTTAGCAGAGAAGGGTATAACAATGATAACATGTGGATTGTTTTGATTTGTATTACTTCATGATTAGCATTTCTGCCAACTTTCACCCGTTCGCCCACTATTTATACTATGACTGACGTACAACAGTGCCAGCACCGAATAGGCAGCAGTAAATTTAGTAACGGAGGTCCTTCTGCATCAGCGCCGCAACCGCCTCTGCCGATGTAGAATAATCACCAACAGCTCCGACAGTCTTTACTCCCGTAAGCTGCACACAAAGCGTTCTGAAAAAAAATAGAAATAAATAGATTTTCTCGTGGCAATGACGATGGCCGGGTGTAATAGGAATCTAACTTCTTTTTAATAGAAAATTAGTAAAATGATTTCAAGTTGAGTTACCTGCCATAACGTTTTACCTAGGTGAAAATATAGAGAAAATGCTATTAATTATTTGATAGTATTAATGATTGCGAATGACAATCGCAAGCGATGTTGCCCTATTAATAAACTGCATAAATGGTGTGTATAGTGCTTAAACAGTTCAACAACAGACACAAATATATCAACAATGGTATTCGAGAACCATAGCATTATGACTTGCTAAATTGTAGCCATAATACTATAATTCAACGACACAATATCGTAAATGTTCTATGTTCTTTTAATAGTTAATTGGTTACATTTGGTATCGTTAACGACAGAAATATTTACCTTATGCAAAATCCCCTCCACATCCTGATTATTGAAGACCACGACATTGTTGCCCTCGCGGTTAAGGGTATTGTATCAAACATATTCCCGGGTGCAATCATAACTTCCTGCACCGATTTTTCGCTTGCACTGCTCATGTTTGATGAAAACACTCCTTTTGATCTCATCATACTGGATATAGAGGTTCCCGGCAGTGAATCGTTTAATATGATTGACATCTTGCGAAAAAAACAATCGGATTCCAGAATACTGATATTTACAGGCTATGATGAAAAAAAGTATGCAGTTAAGTTTCTGATGGCCGGGGCAAATGGATTTTTATCAAAGAATTCCCCTTCAAAAAAATTAGAAGATGCGCTTCGGACGATCCTGAACGGATCAATCTATGTAAGTACTGAAATACAACAGATGATAAACCATCAGTATATCAGTGGTGAGAGACCAGAAAAGAAAGCTAATGCAAGTAAGCTTTCTCCTCGTGAGAAAGAAGTTTTGGACCTCATACTTGCAGGAAAGGTTACGAAGGAAATTGCTAGTCAATTAGATCTTAAACTGACAACCGTAAGTACACACAAGGCCCGCATTTTTGAAAAATTAAATGTCTCCAACCTCATTGGTCTTTTCAAACTGATACAGCCAGAATAGTATACGATTTTCATTATTTAGAAAATAGCATATTTTGAAATTCGTCGACAAATAGGATGCTGCTTTTCAAAATATGCTATTTATATTTGAAACAAGCCACCTGACTATTGTGCAGGAAGCGTTCGCTGAGCTGTGTCAGTACCTGATATAACATTCCTCCCCCTTCATTCAAAGTTTGTGCCTCCCTACACAAGGGGCACTATCAAAATCGTTTCGTTCACTTTGATCACTAAAAGATCAGATGGATATTTGCGCCATCATTATTCTCCGCAAATAATTTTACATTGAGAATTTCTGATGTCTCTTTTATGATCAATAAACCTAATCCTGTAAACTCGTCTGGTAGGCTCTGAGCATTGTTCTCTTGCCTGGGCGTGTTTAACCATACTAAAATTTGCCCAGGAAGTCCCTTGCCAGAATTGGAGAATATCAGGTGCATACCATCTCCCCGAGATTCCGCCTTCACACGAACCACAGTATTTCGATTTGAATGTTTTAGGGAGTTGTCAATCAGGTTATGGGCCATGATACCAAGAAGCTGCGGCGAAGTAACAATTTCCAGATCAACAGGTATTTCGTTATGCAAGGAGATACCCCGTTGCGCGAGCGCCGTGGCGAAAATCTGAATTTTTTCTCCGATCAATTTATGAACTGAAACCGCGCGTGCTTTTGTATGCAGCTCATACGACTGAATTTTACTAAAATTCAGCAGATTATCAACGAAGTTGTAAATGTGCCTTGCAGAATGGCTTAAATCTTTCATAACCTGGCGTGCTTCCTTATTTTGTTCTCCATGAACCATATTCTCTGCCATGTCCGCAGCCATGGCAAAGTAGTTGATCGGCGTGCACACATCATGACTGATCGACGCAATCAGACGCGATTGCAACTGCATTTGACGACTGAGCTCTTTTTCGGAGGTTTGAAGTGAAACGAGTAACTCCTGAAGATTCCGTGTACGCTCGGCAACACTAATTTCGAGCATCTGGTTTCGTGCTCGTAGCATTCGCGTCCGAGCACGGACTATTATGTAAACCAATGCAATGACTGCAAATACCACGAGTTGCTTGAACCACAGCGTTTCGTACCAATTTAGCGGCACTGACACCGACAGTTGTTGTACAATGAATCGATTCAGGCCAAAGCCTTCCGCTTTTCTTACCCATAGTGTATGTTCTCCGGATGCAATCTCTGAAAATCGAGCGACCGGCTGCGCCCCATCGACGGTCACCCAGTCGGCATTGCCGGGCTCATCTGTCCCACGCATCAAGGCATAGGAGAAGTGTAGATTATCCGGATTTCCATAGAAAGGCGTATTCAGGTGAAAACTTACATTACGGGGATTAAGGGTCAGACGGACAGTGTCGCCAGAAATCTGGCTTGCAACATTGTGCTCTTCAACCCAATCAATTACCAGTGGCCTGTTCGGTAGGAGAGGTTTTATTTTTTCTGGCTCAAATATCACTAAGCCGCTCATGGATGGCAACGAAACCAGACCATTAAGCATCCGTACCGCACAAGGGAAACAGCCCCCATTGAACTCATTTGTATTAAACCCCTCACCTTTGTCATAATACAAATAAAACAAATTTGCAGTTTGTCCGTTTCGGGAATGATTTACATAATCATACAAATCATCGACATGAACCTGAAAAAGGCCCCGGTTGGTTGTAATCCAGAAGTAGCCTTTACTATCTTCCACAATACAATGAGCTGCTGCAAGGTACTGGTTGGCATCAAGCGGAAAATTAACCACACCCTGACTATCATAGAAAAAAACACCGTTATCCAACGTTGTAAAAAAAACACCCTTCTTTCCACCATTCCGAATGTATAAGCTACGGACACAGAGTTTTTCCGTGCCATATATGAGCTCTTTTGTATTTGTAGAGAGATTCAGCCGGTATAATCCTCCTTCTGTTCCCAGCAACAAATTTGATTTATCAAGGTGTAGTATGGTTAGCACATCCGGAAGGTGCTCTGGATTGAAAAATGGTTTAAAACTAAGTGCATCCAATGTGATGGTAAAGAGCCCTAAACCACTGCACCCGACAACAATCTCTCCGTCAAATTTTTCATAGAGTGTTGTAATTCTCGATTTCGTCAGAAACCTCCTGAGCTGCCGCGTTCCATCCTGTGTGAAAACAAGCAGAGCACCTCCTGCTGACATCCATATCCGCCCACTTTTGTCACGTACACTGTAACGGGTATCAGTGGGTAGAACAGACGTAGATCCTGGTAGAGTCTTTATGAGCTTGTGAAGTTTATTTCCAGATTTTCTGACGCCAAGTATTTTTCGGCCCGCCAGCAAAATATTATTACTATCCAGAGGCGTTTGACTGTAAAAAACGTTATTCATATCGTCCTGATCGTACGTCATCGTTGAAAAACGTTTCTTTCTGATCACAAATAAACCTCTTGTAACGCTGCCCAGTAATAAATTCCCCGATTGCCTGTCAAAATAAACGGAAGTGATTCGATTGGTCATAAACGAAAAGCCCTCTAACAAAAGCTCTGTAGTCCACACATTTCCTTTCAAAGGTTTCAAAATATAAAACCTGTCCCCTATCATTAAAAAAGCCTGCTGATTGATTGTACTTGCGAACAACTGCTTTTCAACATTTACAGTGTTCCAGTCTTTATCGGAACGGGCATCACCTGAAATCGTGATTTGATCCCAGGATTTTTCTGTACATTTTACAACGGTCCCATCTTGATTCAGATAACAAAGCCCATCACCCATCACAAAAAAACTTAAAAGCTGGGGAAAGTTGTTACGCTTTTTCCACCGCAGCTTTGAATCCGAGTAATACATAATTTCCTGACGGGTCACTACATATGAGCACCCTCTGCTACCAGACACAAAATAGTGGAGTTTCTCTATGCCATGGCCAACATTTCCCATCGTTAAGCCCGGAATATCCTGAGCCACCAATGATTTGACATCTACTATTCCTGAGAGATTTAACATGCGCTGCAGCTGATACGACGAATCTGTTATGGCCTTTCCACCTTCAAGACGGATCGGTGGCTGATCCCATTTGAAGGCAAAAATTTGCTTCCTGTCACCTGACAGGCCAGGAATAAAATCGTGAGAACGGCCTGCGGCACTTCCCAGCAATTTGGTCATATCAAGTACTCTTTGTCCGTCAAACCTCGCCAGCCCTTTTTCCGTCTCTAACCATATGAATCCGAAGTCGTCGGATACAATGCTTTTCACAATATTTTGAGGAAGTCCATTCTCGTCGTTAAAATTTCGTATAATGTATTCGCTTTTTACAGGCTGTCCTAGTAAGGCTGCCGGGCTAAAAAACAGGGTGCAGAATATCCGAAGATATCTTCTGAAATGATGTAAATGAGGCAATTTGTACTATTAACGTTAGGTTATCCTAATCTGCGAGGGTATACAAATCTCCACAATTTGATCGAATAATAAAAGTAAGGCAGTCACTACCATAGACACTGATTAAATTTCTGACAGGAAAGTCCTTGGCGAACACAAAACCAGTCTTCGAAAATTATGTTAATGTTGCCTACTCAGAGAACTATGTAACAGGGAATACGGTCAAAATTACACGTTGGCATGTCAATAACAACTTACTTGGTACAGCTTCGTTTTCCCCAATTTTTTTATCGAAGAAAACACTCAAATGGACCATCCCTAAACCCGAACTCTGTATCAATAGGTTCGGGCGGTAAGATAAAATCTTAACAATTAGTTAATAATTTGTTGGTCCAAAACCTATTTTATATTGCATTCAGTAATTGCATACAATTCCTTATTCCGCAAAACAAGGAGTATGCACGAATGCATACTCCCAAGCTTAAACAATTTTCTGATCCCACGTTAAAGAATGTAAGCTGTTAAAGCTTTAACTTTTCCTTTGACGACTTCAATATTTTACTATTAAATTGCTGAACTGCCTAGAACTTATCTTTTGTAAAGGATGATGGATACTTTTCTCATTTTATAAGCACTTGTGAATGCCACCGATCCTTCAAGATGGGTGGTAACAGTGATAACTTCCCCAGCTTCAAACCATTTGACTCCGCTAACGTTCCGAGCATTCCAGTATGTATTACCAGTCCCTCTTAAAACTCCATCAAGCAAGGCAATAGGTGTCGTAATTCCAAATAATTTATCAAAGCTAGGCCCTTGAATTTCCAGTGAAATATTGTGCTCGTAAAAGCCTGATTCAGGAACTGTATAGCTCCCGTTTGCCGGATTATAATTAGATAAATTGCCATAAAGTAGCGGTACTGGTGGGGAATAAAAAGACCCGCTCGGTTGCAAAGTGCTGGGATTATATGCCCTCAACATCAAAGTGGGAATATTAGCCTCACTTGTGGTTTTCCATGATGCATTACCGTTGGCATCCGAAGTTAAAATTCGGTCAACACCCTGGGTTCCATCCTTAATCGTTACCTGACCAGTTGCTTTATTGACTGTTGTTTTATTCCCATTTGTTGCCTCCACTTCAAGGGCATTATTAGTATCAATGGTGCTCGGATTTGCTCCGATTTTTACTTGTGCATTTGAGATACTGGCCGCTCCGAATAAAAAGGCAGCTAGGATAAATGACTTATTAAATATGAGTTTCATTATAATCGCTATTTTGAAATTATTTAAGTATTGTAGATAAAGTAATTGTTCGAAGGAGGCAGGTTTTGCTTTTAATTGATTCACCTAACCATCATTTTCGGTACATAAACCGAGTTTGGTCATTTCGATTTCAAACACAGTCACATTACCAGAACTACGTTGTTGAGCTATTGCAACCTTTCGATTGTAGCAACACTATTATTGCTTCCAGTGAAAAGAGAGTAAGTGTGCCCCAATGCGGTCTGCTGCATATTATAAACTGAAATGGTACCAGAAGCAGTTAAAACTACAACTGCTACGCCATAATACGTACAACCATTAGTCCCGCTACTAGTGTAGCCCGCTAAGTTTTGATAAGCTATACCATTCACGTAAAGATAGGATGTTGTTGCATTAGATGCAGTAGCCCCATTAAACTTTCCTGAGATTGTCACACCGATACGATAAATACCTGAGGGTAAAGTTATTACCGACCCACTTATACTGGATCCTGTTATAGTGTTAAATGTTGGCGTTTGCAAACCAAGTTGCGTTGTAGTTTGACTGAGTCCGTTAGAGGAAGTGTACCCTATCAGAGGAACCCGCATCGATTGTGTATTGCCAGTAGGAAATGCTTCTTGTTTTGTAGAAGCCCATCCGCTTCCATCCCAATAATATATTCCAGTCCCGCTTATTGTTGCAGGGTAAGTTTCACTGCCTTTAGCTATTGAGGTATTGGTATTGTACACCTGCATCCCCGCAACAGCAGTTCCAGCCAAACCCCAGGTTGTAGTGCTCGTAAGACTAACTCTGGGAAGTAAAATTCCTTTGTCACTAGCTTCCACTTCCAATGCGGAGCCGGCATTAATTGTGGATGGATTAGCTCCTATTTTTACCTGTGCACTTGAGATACTGGCTGATCCGAATAAAAAGGCAGCTGCGATGATTGATTTTTTGAATATAGATTTCATGATATGAGTTAGAATTGAATAATTACGAATAGCTATCTGCTATTCCGCTAAAAAGACTAAATAAAAATTACGGCGAAGAAAATTAAATATGTAGAACTGCCTTATAAATGAATACTCTCCACTTTTTAATAAAAAATAGCCGTTAAAAATTTATCTTACTACATTGGCATGTATAACCGAATGATTTTTCTCAGGAACATGCAAGGCAATATAGTTTGGTCAATCTATTCTTGATTTTTATTTATAACGCAATTAAAACTTCTCAACCAATAATACTTCCATATTATTACCAATTAAATTAAAAGTAACCCTATATACTTCATTAGTTAGAGGCAAATTTACATAGAATGTGTTCAACTCATTTTGGCCCCCAACCGCATTATTGAATACACTTACAAAATTACCTCCCACTATTAGATTGTTAGCCGTTAATAAACTATACCCCTGTGTACCACTTTGGTTGAAGGTTTCGGAAAACAAAACATTATACGACCTATTTTGTCCATCTATCGATCTGAATTGAGTAAAACCGCCATTAGTTGTTGCACTATATCTGAATTCAAAATCTCCCAGTTGGACTAGCAGTGCTGGTCCAGCTGGGCCAACTGCTTTTGCACTTTGAGCTACCCCACTAGCGAAACGAATCCAACGTGGTGAGTCCGATGTACCATCATTGTAATAATAGCCTGTTCCTTGCCCCGTTCCTGTAGATAAAGCCGCATTGTTATTATAAACCAATAACCCCTTTGCAGGACTAGATATTGTCGTAGCATCGGTCGCAGATTGTAGTGACACTCTGGGTCCTAGGAAACCTTTATTTGTACTTTCAATCTCCAAAGCCGCAGAAGGATTAATTGTGGCCGGATTGTCTCCTATCTTGACCTGTGCGTGTGAAATAGTTAAAGCTCCAACTGCAAGAACAGCAGTGACAAATGACTTTTTGAATATAGATTTCATGATAATATTTAATTAGAATTTAATGTTTTTTAATAAAAATGATCTGTTACACCGTCAGCACCCTTCTGGCGGCGCAGATTCCACATCTTTGTAAATCTGCGAGTCACATCGGGGCGGTTCAAGATTTCGCTGCTGTATTTCCCACATGGTATTTCCTTCGAGTATCAGTGTGGCTACCAGAATGGCCCTCGCCGAAAAATCAATCGAGTGAAAAAGCCCATTCGTTCTGGGCAAACCAGCCAACACGGACTTGAACAGTATTTGGGCACCACCAAGCAATCGAATTTTCGTACTGTCGGAGAAAATCAGCTTCCCGGAATTGACATCAATAACTCCGCATCGGACTGTTAGAGATTGTTTCACCGCTAACGCACCATCGAGTGTTAAGACTCCATTCGTGATAACTTCGAGATTGTTGACTTCGCTGTCATATGATACAATCCTGTTTTGGCCTTTTCCGAGGACAGTCAGCTTACCTTTGCCTAGTACATGAGCATGCTTGAGGTAAATATCCCCATGAATACGCAGCGCAGCATGATCCGCAATAAACACCGTATCGAATATCCCGATTCCCGTTTTAACGACACTTGCTTCTGTATAGCAAATCCTGAAAGTAACAAAGAAAAAGGCTATGATGATAAAAATGTATTTCCGTATAAGTAACACCATATGCATCAATTTAAACGGGTTCCCTTACCAAAAGACAATAACCGGCATAAGTTATAACAGTCATCCTTGTTGCTTAGAAAGCCTGCATCTTCTTCACGTTGACACAAAGCTTTCTAAACATCCGAAGGAGAATTATCTGACAACGACAAGCTTTTGAACACGCTGTACACCGTCTCTATTGTTGATGCGAACCGAATACAGACCCGCTACCAGATTCTTCACACTGATTTCCTTTTTCGTCACCATGTCGGACTGGTAAACTGTATTACCATTCAGGTCAATGATGGATACCGAACTTACATTATCTGTGTCCCGAAGGCTGATAAAATCTGATGACGGATTAGGATATACGGAAAGATCTTCTCCTACTTTATCAAAACTTACAGCCCTGATCCTGCTGTATGCAAAAGTCGCATCGCGGTCAATCATTTTCAGACGATACAGGTTCTCTCCATTGAGCGGATTGCTATCTATAAAGAAATAGTTCTGCTCCTTAGTACTTTCATTGTGCGATTCTACCGATCCGATCGTAATCCATTCCTTTCCCTTGATGCTTCTCTGGATATCGAATTTATCGCTATTGACTTCTTCCGTAGTAGCCCAGTTCAGCAGTGATGTGGAATTTTCCTTTACAGCACTAAATGATTTAAGAGTCACTGGAAGTGGTGAAGCAATGTTCAGGAGACCCGATGCAATGTCATCCGCAGCTGAATTATCAGTATTTCCGGCTTGAGAACCCTTGCCAGGTGCAATCGCAGATCTTACCGATATGATTGCAGTACCTTCAACTGCTGTCGCTGTCGGCTTCACTTTGATTGCAAAAGCTACGTTTTCGCTGGGAGAAATCTCTCCATTGGCATTGACAAGGATTAACTGGGAAGCAGAAACAGAAACAACCGTCCAATCCGGATAATCCTGTGTAATGTAGGATGCAGGATCAATAAATTCAATCTGGTCTGACTGAATCCCAATGATAACCCTGTAGGTGCCAGGGACCATTGGATCATATCCGGTATTTGCTACCACTACGTCAAGGATGCCCTCTCTGTCTAGTGGGATATCAAATGCATCAATGCCTATAGACGAAGGGTTGGAACCCTGATTGGTTTGTGCAAAGCTATTTGACAAAAGAGAAAATGTCAACAAACACAAAAGGAGTATTTTTTTCATGATATTTTGGTTTTATCTCTTAATGATTACTACTGATGCGCGGTTATTGGCGTTGTTGGTTTCCCCACCAGCGCTATTCGCTATTACCGGGCTGAAATTGTAAGAGCCTGCACTGCCGCCTGTGCGCGTAACCCGGGCAGTAAACGTTTGGGAATCAGAAGCTCCCATAATGCCTACCAGCGTAATAATGTATGAGGTGGACGTCTGTGTAAGAGTCCAATCAGCCGATGGGTTTACAACAAGGGTCAATCCTGATGAAGCTGTTGGTTTGGTAATGGTAACAACTACGGGTACACTTGTCGGATAAGGTTTGATATTTTCTATATAAACCGTTAGATCACTTAATGCCCCGACTGCAAGGATATCAGTTGTGCTTTCAATAATGGGTGTAAGGTCGGGCGTACCAATGTTTGCCACGCCGAATGTAAATGCGGAATAAGTATCCGGTGTTACGCCATTGGCCGTGATTGTCCCTGTTCCAGCAAGTGTACCCGTTGTTCCTCCTGCTTTGCCCAGATTTTCCCACTTACTGGTTGCAGGATTATATCCCACAACGACCAGGTTGGTTAAAGTAGATGCTGTTAATGCACTTAAGTTACTGGCCGCGTCCCAACTTAATGTCAAGTTAACGGCCGAAGGACCGTCCACATCCCAGTATTCAACATTACTGACAGCTGTCACCCCTGTTCCCAGATTCGCTACCAGGAACGGTGCTCCTGCCGGAAGCGCAGCATCATTTGGATTTGAGAACCAATAAGCAGCTTTAAAATTGCCGGATGCAGGTGCCGATATACTGACCGGTCTTAACTTGGTAGCATTTCCGATCGGGAAAGTAAATGCTGTTGTACCATATTTTCCCACATAGCCGTCAACATGGCTTGCATCAGCTGCACCGGAATATGTTGCAGCCGGACCAAAACTGACGATACCAAAGGGAGCAGTACGGATTGTCTTGATGATACCAGGCTGCGTGCCTGTTCCGCCTGTAACGAATGTATGCGCACCAAAAAGAGTTGCTTGCGCACCATTAAAGACGGTGGTATTTCCCTGGCTTCCTTGTTGTCCATAAGAAAGACAACTGACCATTAAAAAGATCATGATGGACCAAAAGCTCACTCCTTCCCTTTTCCGTGGAAGTATCGAATTAAGATATAATTTGTTCATTGTTTTTTCTTAATAAATTGTTAGTCAATATCTCTGGTACATTAATTCCAACACAGTGCCTGATTCTAGTTTGCGAATAGTAAATAAAAATGATTTAGATTTTAAGATGTTGCCAATCGGCAAATTGCGAATAGGCGCACTTACTCACCCACGTGTAATAAGATTTTTGTTTCGTCATGTTGATTTTTGTTATTTATGGTTGATTATTAATTAAACTGTATTGTCTGAAAGCATTGGAATTGCATTGATATAGCCTTCCCCTCCCTATCGTGTAAGAACACTAGCGTACAGCACAAAAAATAAGGTAGAAAATAGACTCGCCTCCCTGGCAGAATCCCATAGAGTGAGTATCTATGTACAATAGATACTCACAAGTAATCCGTTAATTAATACTTCCGTACCAAATACCCGTAGTACTAAAACTGAGAATGAAGAAAAAGTATGTCATAGTGTGATATAGTGTTTTAAGAATTTTACCTTCACAAAGATACCTCTACGGAAAAGCAAACTTGTAAACATACATCCTAGTGTTCCTCGAAATATTTCGATGGGAATCCGATGAACAAGCAAGATCGCCTTAGGTATTAAAATAATGACCAATTTTCTGCCACGTAATTCAATACCAATCAATTAGCACCGATAAAACTGACAATCATGTATCCAATATAATATCTTTAAATTGTAGATAATCAAAGATAGCAGTCTAAAAAAGCGGCTTCCAGAGCCTGTTTATGATCCTGTTTGAGTAGTGACATCCTTGGAAGTCCTAACCCAACCGTGTACTTTTGAGCATTACTTAACCTACCCTCTGATGAAAAACATATTGATCGTTGATGATCATCCGATTATTCGGATGTCTTTGGAAACTATTGTAAGAAAAGTAGTAAAAGAGTGCCGGGTATTTCATTGCAGTACTTTGCAAGAGACCAAAAGTATATTATTGAAACACCGATTTGACCTCATGATCCTCGATTTGAGTATTCCTGGCAGTGTCGGTACAAGTATGATACCTGCCTTACGAAAACTCTCTTCTAACACTCCAATTCTTGTTTGCAGTGGACGGGATGAAGATTTTAATGCTCCTCACTGTATTACGATGGGGGCAAATGGCTACGTACCAAAAACCGCGTCTAATGAGGAAACCGAAACTGCGGTCCGACATGTGTTAGAAAACAAAACATACTTACGCCCACATGTTCAGGCTCAGATAATGGAAAATTTCCTGCATCGAAAACCACTGCTTCCAAACCCGGTGGAATCCCTCACCCCACGTGAAAAAGAAGTTCTCGAACTTTTAATTACGGGTATTTGGACCAAGGAAATCGCCAAACAGCTGAACCTGAAATTTTCAACTGTCAGCACGCACAAGGCTCGTATATTAGAAAAAATGGGAGTAGAAAATACCGTGGAATTGTATAAAAAGTTTGAGGAATATACCAGCGAGCTCAAAACTACTTAATAATAGTAGTGCAGATCAGGGTTAACATGACTAGTTATAAAAACTGATCGATTTCTTCATGAAGAAATTGGATGTCGATCCCTAAAAACGGATGACTGCCAATCGAAAGGCTTTTGAGACCCCAAAATGTACAATCTTTAACTTCCTTTCAGTTAATAAAAACCACAGTGACTAAGAGTGCAAACGCGCGGATAAAATCGAAGTTTACAACACTACCGCTTTAAGCTTCACCCAACCCTGATTTAAAGTTTACACAGTTAATGCGATAGTCCCCAATCTTTTAATTCAACCCTATAATGAAGAAACTAACAACAGCCTGCCAAAACGCAGACTACTGTTAGTTTTTATTGTTACCGTACCACTCTTTTGAAATGGATTCAATATTTTTATCAGATTATTATAGGTTTCTGATTACCCATCAGATAATTAATTTATCAAAATTAATTATCTGAAATCGGTTTGGCAAAATGGTGACAAGCCAGAAAGTATCCTTTACTTAAGTATAAGCGGTGAGCTGGATATAGTGGAAAGCCACTATCTAGATGAACCGTTTTGATGCCAGATTTCAACGCCAAACCATGAATATGGTCCAATAATGAGCTTGCATAACCCTTACCCCGGTTCTCTGGGAAAGTGAACAGATCATCAATATAAATTATTTCACCGGTCCTTAACATTTCAAAGGTCCTAAAACCGGCAATGGCCTCAGCATGTGAACTGTTATCATCAGCAATATAAATCAACCTGAAACCCTCTTGCATCATACGAAGGGTTTGTTCTACTAACGTGTCGGGATCTACATTTGGTCTGAATGTTAGCAGCGCGTTGCTGCAAAATTCAATATCTTCTTTTGTATTTGCAATTCTAATCTCCATGCCGAATCTTCTATTAAAGTGCTTTTATTAAATTTAAAATCTCAGTTTTCGCCCTTTCGATAGCTCCTTCCCTTGCTTCTACAGCTGCAAACTGAACCGGTGACACATTTATGAAAGTAAGATCGGTAAGACCTATAAAACCAAAAATTGCCGTTAAATATGGTTGGAGCTGATCCATATGCTGAATATCTCCGTGGGTGAAATCCACTCCTCTGGTATTGATAATGTATACTCGTTTATTGACTAAAAGCCCCTCGCCTCCCGCCTCCGTTAACTTAAATGTACGATTGATACGGACAACATTATCGATAAACGCCTTGAAGTTTGAGGGAACAGAAAAATTATACATCGGCATGCCAATTACATAAAGATCTGCCAGGATCATTCTGTCTACCAGTAGCTCTGACTCAGCTAGTTCAATGACCATTTCACTACTACGTTCAGTTTCCGGCGTATAATTTCCACGTATAAACAAGGCACTAGGATGGCTGGGCGTCTCCTTGGAAACATCAAGGTAATCCAACTGAGCTGTCGGAAATTTTTCTGTTAATTTAGTTACAAATAATGCAGAAAGCTCTTTGGATAGCGAACGTTCATCACGAATGCTACAATCTATATGTAATATCTTCATTTATGTATGATACTTAAAACGATTATTCTGTTAAAAAGGAGCAAAATACTTTGCTCATCCAAACATGCCCACTTTATAGGTACCAGCAATACTTGGAAATGCCAGATTAATTCGGTTCCAAGTATTAATCGTGGTCACAACCAAAGTCAGATCGATTAATTCTATATCTGAAAATTGCTCTTTTACATGATCATAAACCTCATCCGGTACGTGTGCTGCCGTTACTGCTTCTGCCCAGGCAAGCGCAGCTCTTTCACGTTCACTGTAATATGGAGCTTCCCGCCAGGCACTCAGGCCATAAAGGCGCTGCTCAGTTTCTCCCTTTGCCCTTGCTTCTTTATAATGCATATCCAAACAGTATGCACACTGGTTGATCTGTGATACTCTAAAAACGACCAACTCAGAAAGCTCAGCACCCAGTGTTGATCCTTTTAAATAATTTCCAACTTCAAATAATGGTTTTAAGGCTCCTTGTCCTTTTGCGAAAACGTTAATTCTACTCTGCATTTTATGATAAATTTAATGTTCGACCTATAGACAATCGTTTTTTCTGGATTGGACAAAACTTTAATAATAATTTTTATAACCGATGAATTCTTATGAGAAGTGGACTAAAATAACCAACAATTTACCTGGCAAATCGTGAGAAAGTAAGAACCGCTACCTTTCACTCATAAAGTCATATATCAGGATTGGAGGATTCGGAAGCGTTGACCATCTGATTCTGTGGCGGATTGATCATCAGTAGGCAATTATTTGGTATGCGCTAAGCAACTGTCAATCATTTGTTTATTCTAGTCAATTCCAACTGAAACTGCCTGTCCTTAATTTCCGAATTGAAGTAATCAGTGGCTCCGAATTCTCCACATTAACGCGGTGAAAATTGTATTATTGAGTAGTTTAGCCCAAGTTGCCATTACCCATCATGATCTGGATTATGTAGGCTCATTGTTTGAAATATGAGTCACATCCCAATGTCTAAATTCACAGCACAGCAAAAGCCTTTTGTCAACGGAGCGTCTAAATCGTATCGTGCAGGCCGAGACCCTGTCTAACTCCTTTCCAAAAGATCAAAAGCCGTGGGCAACCGAATTTCAAGCCCAACGGAAAAACATCAGCCATGTGACTGTAGACCAAAATCATTGGAGAACAATCAGACTGCCTGTGGGTGTGCAACGTTATTTTTTCATAAAACTTTCACGCATTTTCACCGGGCTGATACTTTCTGGAACATTTTTCGCATGTTAAGCTAAGCAATCAGGTCCTGAACCAAACCCCACCTCAATGTAGGGAACGCCTACCAAAATTGGCAAACCTGCCAGTACACAAGACAATCGAATTTCTCAGCCTCCTATTATCTACCTGACAAAACCAAATTACCTCAGGCCATCGATTACCAGCCGGGATTGGTCGCCCCAACTTGAAAACATTATAGAGTTCATAAATAACGCCTTAAAAGCATTTTTACAAGAAAAAAAATGGTTTCGTTACTTCACTCAGATTACTGGAAAAGTAACGAAACTTATTAGTCCCTTTTTGTCAAATCCAACAAGACTCAGGAACCGGCCTAAAAACTACTTAATTATTGCGAGTCGATCCTTTAACTTACGCATATCCTTGCTCACCTTTTCCTCCGTTACCCTGGCATAGTGATGCGTCTGCTTTATTGTCGCGTGCCCGAGAATCCGAGAAACCGTTTCAATAGGAAGGTTATTGGATAGTGCAACCGTAGTCGCAAAGGTATGACGGGCAATATGGTAGGTTAGCTGTTTTTGTATTCCGCATAAATCAGCGATTTCTTTTAAGTAACTATTCATTTTTGATTACTTAACATCGGCAAGACTCTGTGAGAGCTCTGATAATTAGAATATTTTTATACTTATCCAAAATTTACAAAACCCTGAGAAGCAATGGAATACTGATTTCAGTATCCGTTTTTGACGATAAGAAAAAATCCACAATTCACCATCGACACCCGTGCCAATATTTGAGGACGTGAGCTGCCTGGCACCTGCATAAGCCAGTCCCGTGAAACAACTAAAAACAAAAATGTCGCGTACCAGAGATACACTATCGATCGAAAACACTTTACTTTCTACGGTCAGCAGTTCGGTTACATTAATTTAATCGCGTTTATTTTTCCAGAACAAAGACGCCACGGATGACGCGACTAAATTTTGGGTATTTATGCATGTCTTGACATATACACCACAACAAAAAAACCTGTAAATGATTAATTTACAGGTTTTTAATTATTTCTAATATTGCTATTTGCAGAGAGGAAGAGATTCGAACTCTCGATACGGTTACCCGCATACACACTTTCCAGGCGTGCTCCTTCAACCACTCGGACACCTCTCTATTGGTCAATGTGGGTGCAAAGATAGCTTTAAAGACTGTATAAGCAAATCAAATAACACTTTGTTAAACATTATTTTCACCAGGATATGATGCCCCGCTGATTATCATACCTTTAACATTTGCAACAATTGTGCCCCTGAAATAGCTAACTTCCTGCCTTGCCAAAATAAGCCGATAAAGAAATCCGGAATGTGTTGGAAAACGGATCTCCACGCTTTACCGGAAACAACCGGGCGAAATCAACGCCATAATTTTTTAACAATCGCAGGCCTGCTCCGGCTGTCACATATCGCCTGTCACCTTTGTTTTTATTTTCATTGTGATATCCAGCCCGTAAAGCCACCACCGACTTATACCAATATTCCGCACCGAGCGACAAAGCAATTTCCTGTATTTCTTCATTAAACCCATCAGGCGCGTCCGAAAACGACTCTAACATACCTTTGAGTACTGGCTTTGCATTTACATTAATCCCGTGCTTCGGTGTCGGTGTCAGGAGCTTTCCAGCATCCATCACAAAATTAAACCGGTTCTTCCCATCTGCACTATACGATAGCCCGCCGCCAATTTTCAGGGTTGTCGGAATAAAGCGATCTCCGTATGCAGGTCCATAATTAATTTTATTTCCAAAATTCGAAAGTACCGCTCCTAAAGACCATGTAAAATCTCCTGGCGAATTTTCATTTTTGATTTGCTTTCGGTAATAAGCACTTATATCGCCTGCCAGCATTCTTCCGGGTTTAACTTGCTGGCCATTCATTAAGACACCCGTTCCCACACCCGAAGAAATATATTTCAAGGTGACTCCCATAGAAAAATTCCTGCCTAACTGCCGGGCATATGTACCGTTTAACGCAATATCCGTATTGCTCGATTGCGTGTAAAGTCCATCAATGCCCATGTGCTTGAAATAATTGACCGAAGCGGCTACGGCCTGCCCCTTACCCAATTTCTTATAGGCGCTCGCGTATCCCAGCCACATATCATCCACAAGATTGCGGAGCCATGGTGTGTAGGAAACGGTCGCTCCAAAATCTCGTTCAGCATAAGGGAGCTTGGATGCATTCCAGTACGCCGCATTTACATCGGCACTCAGCGCCACGCCGGCCTCTCCCATCGCTGCGCTTCTCGCATCAGGGGCCGTCGTTAAAAATGGAATCGCGGAAGTCGGGACTCTTCGTAAGGTATCGGATTGTCCGAACAGATTAAAACTTGCCAGGGAAAGAGCAATACAGTAACGGAATGAACGTCTCATTGGAACAGGGTTTATGTTAGAGGTTTATTGTGATAAATCAAACGACTAAGTATTCTGCTGCCGGGTTATTAGTTACTTAAAGTTTATTTAAAACGTGGACATATGTTCCTTATTATCTGATTGAAATATTAATTTAAATCACCCTAATTAACAACTATTTGAGGTTTAAAGGAGCACAAATTTTTAGCTGACGCTACAAACTTGCAAGTCGTATAACGTCAGAATACTTTGTGTCCGTATGAAAAGAAAAATCAGGTCAGATCCTGAATTGTAGCCAACGGGGCGTCTGCTTGGATCAAACCGATCACCTGCTCCCTCGGTCCTATTGAAGTATAATTTTCACTTTTGGCAATCACATTTCCGGTGGAATCTTCGGCAAAAAAAGTGTAACTCAAATAACTGTCCTTTCGCTCAAAAGTGTTTTCGTCTGCCGCATTTGCAATGATGAATTTTATTCCGTCCAAGCAACTTTGCTTTGACGCAAAACCTTCACAGGAGAGAATAAGCTGAGAATTTCCCGTAGCCTTTAAGAGATAATAATACTGGTTTTTGTTGCTGCTTTTAAAGACCTGGAAAATCGCCATCATTGAAATTGGTAAGTATTTATCCAATAACCATATTTAAATGGTGGAATCAAAACTCAGGCGGATGGTGAGGAGTAATACTTCCCTTCTTTACTGACACAAAATTCCTTCCCAAGAATTTCCCTGACAAATTTTTGCGGCGTGGTGCCCAGATAAAGGTGAAAATCCTTAATCAAATGACTTTGATCGTGGTAGCCAAATTCGTCGATAAGGCCATACCAGTCTACTTCGCTACTTTCCTGGCTCAGGATGTTATTGATCACCTTTTTGAACCGTAAAAAACGGAGCAGTTCTTTCGGGGAATAACCCAGATATTTTTTAAATCGAAGCTGAATCGTCCGTTCCGACAACGCTGAATCCATAGCAATAGCGCGGACAGGCTGGATCGATGGATTTTCAAAATAACTAATTCCATTCAGTAATGGCGCGGAAGCTTGATCAGCATCCTGAATAAAAGCCTGTCCATATTCCTTGAGTAAAAGAATCCTTTCATCCAGCGTTTCCAGTTTTTGAAGTGATTCCCATAGCGCATGAAAACCTGTAACGCCCAATAAGGCGTCCGGATCCACAAGTTCATCTCCGCTGATCGCATCCATCGGCCATTGAAACAAACGGTAAAATCCATACGTGTTAAAAACCACCGCTATCACATCAGTAGCCGGTAAAACTTCGTAGTTAAACATTTTCCGAAGCGGGCCAACCACAGAAACTGTTTTTATTTCCAATCCATCAAAGCCATTATCAGCAAAAGAAACACGGACAGGCTTTCCAAAATTAAAAACCAGCATCATTTCCAGATTGGGGGATAAATGCTGTATCATTTTTTCAAAATCAGCAGTCGTTTGAATGCAGTACAAGTGCCTGACTACCTCATTGAGCGGCGCTTCTACCTCCACATGTTCCCCGACTGGCTTCATAAAATCTTTGTTTTGATTTAAATATAACAGATTCGGACAAATCTTTCAGCAGATACCTATCTCGAAAACATAAGAGCGACTCCTGACAACACCGATACTCATAGCCGCTTTCGTTTTCTTACAATTTCAGGAATTCCGCCGCTTGTACATTTGTCAAAGAAATCAAATAATCAACATAAAAGTCGCTGAAAATGTCACAAATCCAAACACCTCAAATCCTGATCACCGGCGCTACCGGAAATATCGGCAAGGAACTGACAAAATATTTATCAAATAAAGGCATACCCTTTCGCGCCATGGTCCGTTCCGTAAAAGACGCAAAGGAGCTCACCAGTTTTGCGGAAGCCGAAATTGTAGAGGGAGACTTTAACGATGCCGAATCGCTAAAAAAAGCACTTCACGGAATAGATAAGGCATTTTTACTGACCAATTCCTCTGAGTTCGCCGAACAGCAGCAAAGTACATTTGTCAAAGTAGCAGCGCATACAGGTTTAAAACACATCGTCAAACTTTCGCAGTGGGCGGCAGCTGTCGACTCGCCAGTTCGCTTTCTCCGTTATCATGCGGTCGTTGAAAATCTGATCAGGGCATCGGGAATTTCTTATACTTTCTTACGTCCAAATTTATTCATGCAGGGACTGCTGGGATTCCGTGAAACAATCATCCATAAAGGGCAGTTTTATGGAGCCGTTGGTGATGCTAAAATCAGCCTGATCGACATACGTGATATTGCAGCAACAGCCGGCGAGGCTTTGACTCAGCCAGGACATGAAGGAAAAATATATAACCTGACAGGGCCCGAATCTCTTACGCATCAGCAAATTGCCGAAAAACTTTCAGCCGCAACAAATCGTCCCATTCAGTTTATTGATATCACGCCAGAGATACTTCTGGACACACTTTTAGATGTAGGATTTCCGAAATGGCAGGCAGAGGGACTTGTTGAAGATTATGCCCATTATAAATTGAGAGAAGCATCGGAAGTTCACCCCGGCGTGACAGACGTCACAGGGAAAACACCCATAAGTTTCGACAACTTTGCAAGAGATCACGCATTTCTATTTTCAGCATAACAGTCAGAAACAATTAAAAAGGCAACTCCAAGTGGGTTGTCTTTTATTCCCCAAAGCGTTTACCCCTCTTCCACAGTTGGATTATGTTTCAAATTCCATTTGGTCATCATATTTAAAATAGGTAAAAGTTCCAGCCCCTTTGGCGTAAGCGAATATTCTACGCGAGGCGGCAATTCCTTAAAAGCCTGACGGGCAACGATGCCGTCTTCTTCCAGCTCAACGAGTTGCTGCGTTAATACTTTTCTTGAAATCAGCCCCATTTTGGCATGTATCATTCCAAAACGTACACTCTTTTTACCAAGCGTATAAATGATAATTGGTTTCCATTTGCTACCAAGTGTAGCCATTGTTCTGGTCATCGGACAATTGCTGCACAAAAAAACGTCTGTATTCATAATCGTTACTTTAAGGTTACCACAATCTTTTCACCTGAACTACAAAGATAAGCCGCAAACAGTAACTTTGTGAAACTATCGATAGTTTCTTTTATTCTATTTAAGGCAAATTTTACTTCTACGAAAATGAAAAGGTTTTTCAAATATCCGATAATTTTTATATTCCTGAACATCCTGAGTTCCAATGCACAAGTCATTAACAATCAGTCTGGATATTACAGATTTCAGGTTGGCGCATTTGAGGTAACGGCATTGAGCGACGGAACAGTTCCTGTGGATGCGCATCAGCTTTTACATCCGGAAGATCCGGCCAGAATTGACAAATTACTGGCGGAGGCTTTCATTGAAAGTCCGGCCGAAACTTCCATCAATGCCTACTTAATCAAATCAGGATCCAGACTTATTTTAGTGGACACGGGTGCCGGTGAATTATTCGGAGCTGACCATGGGGGAGCACTGACATCCAGCCTCAAAGCGGCGGGTTATCTGCCTGAACAAATTACCGATATACTTTTGACACACATTCATGTGGACCATTCCGGTGGCTTAACTGTGAAAAATAAACAGGTTTTTCCAAATGCTACTATCCACGTTAATAAAAAGGAGCTGGATTTCTGGTCGGGACAAGAGAAAACGACAGCCACACCGGGTGCGACGGTTAACAAACCAGCTTTTGCTGTTTTAAAACCATACATTAACCAGGAAAAAGTAAGAACGTTTTCCGGAAATGTGGAGCTGTTTCCGGGTGTAAGTACACTTGAATATTTTGGCCACACACCCGGACATACGGTTTATGTGCTGGAAAGCGGGAAAGACAAATTGCTTTTCTGGGGTGACCTCATTCATATCGCCGCCGTTCAGTTAAGCGGACCGGAAATTTCAAACGACTATGATACAGATAAACAAAAAGCCGCCATACAACGCCAGAAAGCCTATGCGGATGCTGCAAAATCGGGATACCTGATAGCGGCTGACCATATTTCATTTCCTGGAATTGGCAGAATCAAGGCCAAAGGAAATGTTTTTGAGTTTGTCGCCGTACCTTATAGTGTACTTGGACGAAACAAATAACTCTCCTTCAATAAACAGGAGACTCCTACGGAGTCGGCGTTACAACCGCTGCGTATTTTGTTATAAACAGGTAGCCATGTTATGGCTGGGATTACCTTCTTCGTTCCGGCCCATATCATTTAGTGTACGGATTTTGTGATGTAATACGGCTCCCATAGGAGCACCCTGTGTATAGCAACCATGCCGAAATCACCTGCCCCGACTCCGTAGGAGTCTCCTGTCTTTCTGATCAAACTTAAATCCATGCGATACGCATCCATTATTTACATATTTTTGTAAAAATGGTATCCAAAAATACTGTTTCCTGAAAATTGAAAAATCCGCTAAACCCGAAACAGTGAAACCAGAAGAAAAAATAATATTTTACGAAACTTTACAGGATTCTTACAAGGCGTTCGGGCTACCCGTAGCGCCGATTGATGCCACCGGAGACTTCAACATCCATAATCTGGTTGACATCCATAAAGACCTGCCTTACAAATCACTGGCGTTTCGTGCCAATTATTTTTCTTTCGTATTTGTCAAAGACGGCGTCGGAAGTTATACCACCGACGATCAGGTTTTCCCGACGGAACCCGGAACCATTTACTTCACCAATCCGGGACATATCAAGGCCTTCGAACATTTCAAAATTAACGACGTTTGCATCATTACTTTAAGCGAATCTTTTTTGAAGGAAAACGTCCATCCCGATATCTTCGATGAATTCCCTTTCCTGCTTGCCGAAACGGTTCCCCCCAGAACTTTAAATCCGGAAGCCTTTGCCGAATTTGAGACACTTTACAAACAAATCCTTAAAGAATCCCGCGCAAATTCCCGTTACAAATACAAGATCATCGGCAACCTCTTTGTAGTTTTACTGTTGAAGATCAAAGAATATTTCTGGAATGAGTACAATCCGATTTATGAGGGAAACCGGAGTTCTCAAATTGTAAAAACCTTCAAAAGAACGCTGGAAAAACATTATCGTGACCTCGCAGACGGAAAGGCGACTGCCCTTTATCAGGCTCAGGATTATGCCCGGGAGCAAAGTCTGCACCCCAATTATCTGAGTAATGTCATTAAAAGTAAAACGGGTAAGTCTATCAGCACATGGATCACCGATAAAACGATTGCCGAAGCAAAATCACTTTTGAAAAACTCTTCCAATTCAATCAGCCAGATTGCCTATCAGCTGGGTTTTGCTGAATCGACCAATTTCAGTAATTATTTCAAAAAACATACCAATCTTTCTCCGGCATTATACCGCAAACAGCATATCAATCAGGAATCTTAGATATTCATATGTAGTACTTTGAAATCTGTATTTTTCCGGGAGGTTCATGTACCACCTTTGTCATATCAATTTAAAACAAAGAAACATGAACACATTACAGAACAGCGTCACGCTTATTGCGGGATCGGCGGAGTATTTAAAAAACCAACTTATTTCACCTAAATACCTATGAGCATGACACTTAAGATAATAAACTCCCTGTTTATCCTTGTCGCTGTCTTCATGGGACTGAAACAAGGCTGGGCGATGTTAACCGGAAAACCGGAAATGCTCGCACTGTTTGGCAAATGGAATTTCGACAAAACCAGCCTCATGATCAACGGGGCGATGACTATTCTCAGCGCACTGCTGATTTTACATCCTAAAACTTTTCTATGGGGAAATTTTTTAATGGCCGTATTAATTCTATTGATCATCTGCTTTCACCTGTTGGAGCAGGATCTCAAAGGTGTAGTTATTGAACTCCCATTTCTCCTGATGAATCTGATTATTATTTACATGCAGCATCCGCTCGCAAAAACCAATTAAAATGAAGTCATTAATTTCCATAACAATATGTTACCTGTTGATTTCCAATAACATTTACGGACAAGCAGATATAAAACACAATCCGAAAAAACTTATTATCATGAATACTGACAAACTCACCAATCCCGTCGTAAGAAAAGCCATCGAAGCATTACAGTCCGGTGATAAAAATAGCTGGTTTGCTTTGTTTAACGATAAAGCAGAACTTTATGACGACGGAAATAAAATGAACTTCCGCAGCTTTTTTGAAAAGGCGTTGGGCCACGAACGGTTTACCAGCATTGATAAAATCGAGAATAACGGCCGTGATCTCTACGGAAAATTCCACAGCGACCAGTGGGGAGATTTCAAAACTTATTTCAAATTTCGTATAGATCAGAACGATAAAATCACGCGGCTGGATATTGGGCAGGCCCATTACTAAAAATGACATTAATTTGCCGGGCGGGCGTTAAAAATAAGACCTGCTTCGAAGTCAAAGCAGGTCTTATGTATTACACTCAACGTTTTTATATTACCAACCCGAGGGATCGGGATTAGAAATTGTTTATATATCAATTCATAATTGCATATAACAATTCCCAAAATTAATAAGGCAAAACCAGAACGATGTTAGAATGTTTTCGATTTTACTGTAATATGTTTTCTACAAACAAAAGGAAACACAAACCCATTTTCGACTTAGTTCTACACTAACAACAACCTTTACTTATTGAGATTCATTGCTTTAAAGATGCCAAAGCCTGCTGAGCATGTTCGCTTCCATCCAGAAAGCCCCGAAAATTAAAAACGACATTACCCGAAAGATCAATAACAAAAGTTTCTCTCCCCGTCAAAAACAATACATTCTTGATACCAAAAGCCTTTAAAACTTTATTTCCGGGATCACTTAGTAGCGTGAACGGTAAATGATGGTGATCCTGAAATGCCTTATGACTTTGAACCGAACCAGAATTAATCCCGACAACAACCGCACCGGCATCCTCAAAAGCCGTAAAACTGTCGCGAAAAGCACAAGCCTCTTTGGTACAAATCCCGCTTTCATCTTCCGGGTAAAAGTAGACGATCATCTTTTTCTTGCCAATGTAATCTGCACTTGAAAAGGAATTTCCATTCTGATCCAGCAGTGTAAAAGCAGGGACCTTATCCCCTACTTTGATGCCATTTTTATCCGACGACTCCGCATCGCTGCACCCGGTTGAAAAAATACCGCTCAGTAAAGTCAGCAGCATTACTAATGTCTTTTTCATGTCTATTCAATTTTGGTTAAACCTTATTTTTAATGATCCAAAACTCGGCAGAACCGCGGCCAATAAATTTCACCTATGTTAAAATCATTCTTAGATTTTTTTCTAGCGCTTCAAATTGAAAAACTCTTCGAAACTAATTTACACTCCGGCTCTCCCACATCAACTTATTTATAATCAACATGCTGACTTATTGATTAACCCGAAATTCCTTTTTCAAATCATAAATTTTCGCTATTTTTAGTAGTATATTTTTATTGGTGAATACTGACGAAAACATCCTGAGATTAATACAAAAACACCGTTAGTCACGGCATCCGATTCCTGTAAATAATTATTTCAATCAACCAGCGCTCTGAACTTATGTAACAACTTTTAACCTTCCGGCTATGAAAAAAAATCTACTCACCCTGATTTTTTCATTCCTGCTGACGCTCACAAATGCAGATTGGACAATGGCGCAGACCTCTACGCCAACCAGACTTTTCCGGTTTTACGAGGACAACGATTTTTTGAATATTCGTGGCGACGGAACCGACAAAGCCTACACCAACGGCGTGCGTCTTGATTTTTTCTATCAACGCAAAAAAACTTCCCGGCTTATTGACTATTACATGCCCAAAGCCGGTGATGAAAGCATTGATATTTACGGATGGTCGGTAATGCAAATGATGGTGACACCCGATAATCTGGCCGAGCCACAATACCAGTCCGATGACTATGCTTATTCCGGAGCACTGTTTCTGACCCACTCGCGCTATTCGTACAATAAGGCAAAAAAGTACAGTTTGCAAACCGAAATGCTTGCAGGTGTACGCGGACCTGCATCTTTCGCGCGGCAAACCCAGGTGTGGATCCATCGCGTAATCAATGACGAAAAACCGATGGGCTGGCAGAATCAATTCAACACAAAGGTTTTGCTGAACATCAATTTTACCGCCGAAAAACAATTGGCAGGTATAAAAAACTTCGCTGAAATTATTGGTGGCGCGCAAGTATCAGCCGGAACCTTGATCAATGCCATTACGATTTACCCGCTGCTCCGAACCGGTAAAATGAATCCATATTTCGATGGTTTTATGAGTCAGTACAATGCCAAATTTCAGTTCTACTTTTTTATTAAACCGAAGCTGACATTTCTCGCGAATAACGCGCTGATGCACGGAGATATTCCGGGAGCAACACTACCCGAAACCACGGACCCGGCGCTTTCATGTCCCGGGATCAATCATTTTCTGGGAGAAATGGATTTCGGAACCGTAATCACAATAGGTAATTTCAGCGTTTCTTACACGCAAAAACCATCAACTGCATACAACAAAGGTTTGTACAGCCATAACGTCGGCAATATCTCCCTATATTTCAGCTGGTAATTGCATAAACCAAAACTTAGTATTTATAATAGAAAAAATTATACATTTTAAATCATAAATATTAAAAACGTATATACATTATCGATAGTAAACAAACATGAAACTATCGGTCACATATTTCGTTTAAATATTTCCAGACCCTGAATTAATTTTGATAATTTTATTAATTATTTAACTATTTAAAGAAAAATAGCAAAAATTCAAGATTATTCTCCACATCTGGAACGATCATTCAATAATATCGCTTATATACTTAATACGGGTCAGAAAAGGTTTTCCGAAGCAGACAGGAAAAGCAGCTTATCAAAATCCGTAAATAGAAAGCAAAATAAATTGATCAGGTGTCATAGTTATCATAACCGAAAATTTTTAACAAGAAAAATTGCCGGTTGGCATCTTTAAAAGTTAACAACAGATTAAAAATTAACAACAAATTCACAACCCATTAACAAACCAAATATTGACATTAACTATACCCGACAAGATGAAAAACGAAAGCCACTTATTTAATGAATCCGCTGGCATCGCCTATGCGGAATTTTTAATCACTCCGGTTAAAATTTAGGTAAAAGGGAAATGTACTTGGCTAAATCAAATATCGACCCAATGTCCTTAAAAGGAGCTCTTGAAATCAAAAACAATGATTTCAAACCTTCCGTTATGGATTCCACACTGTCGTTCAAGCCTTTCGTGACACATTTGAAAAACATGCTTAAAGATGAACCGGCTGTTAAATCAGAATTCTACCGGTTTGTCATTGAGAAGTTTGAAAATGAAATGAGAGGTAACGGATCGGCAGTACTGGTGAAGGATTCGGTTAGATACAAAGAATTGATGGAGCTTGTTTACATGATCCTGACACCGCTTGCCACCAATGAAAAGGAACATTTCTGGGCATTAAGCACGCCAATTCCGGATAAGATATTTTTCAGTACCGATGGATTCTATCAGTTTTTTTCCGCGCAGACCACAGATGGACAGACGCTCAATCTCAGTCCGGTGCAGGATTATAAAAAACAGCAGATCCAGTTTATGTACCGGCTCATTCTCGAACGGTTGTACAATATTCCGTCGCTGATCAAAAACGAGATTTTATACCAGTACACGGATGCGGTAACCAATCTTCCGAAGTTTTATAATATCAATACGGATACCCGTTTTATTGACATTCAGCTTAAAGGAAAGCTTCCGGCACTGGATTATAAAACAATTGAACCATATCTTCAGGAGGGTGCGGATACAACGGCTCTTGAAAATATACTGCCGCTAAACCGTTTTCGCTTTGAAGGATTTTCGGTGATAACGCTGCTTGATATAACCATTGAAAGAGCGACAGAAATCATCAAAGAAGCATTGGTAAATCATTCCTACGAAACGGAAGGGAATGACGCGATTATTCAGGCACTTAAAACCTTGGCAGGAGACGACTCGATTGATTTCGGGCTGATTCCTTCCTACCAGATTAACGGAAAATACGTTTTTGCCGGCGCGGAATGTTCTCAGAGTATGATCATCGAAGCGGTAAAAAAGTTTGGCCTGACAGAAGATGCTTTTAATACGCTTGTGAACCAGTATTACACCAACCCGCAAACGGTTGTGTACAACAATATTTCTGACGGACATCTTTCGGATAAGCCGCTGGGGAAACTTTTGGATACCGAAGGTATTTCCTCCTACGCGCTGGTTCCTGTTTTTTATAACAAAAAAATGGCCGGTATTCTGGAAGTATTTTCGAAACATGGCGTATCGCTTGACGATGCCCTGTTTTCAAGACTTCAGACAGCGTTGCCGTTGATCGCCCAATTACTTAAATACAGCACGGATGAATTCAATGCAAAAATCGATACCATAATACGGGATAAGTTTACGCCGTTGCAGCCATCGGTTCAGTGGAAATTCAACGAGGCTGCCTGGAATTATCTGGAAAAAAGCACGCACCATGAAGCTGGGGCAGAAATAGAAACGGTGACTTTTGAAAAAGTACATCCGCTGTATGGCGCGATCGACATCCGTAATTCGACTTTTGAAAGAAACAAAGCCGTAAGAGAGGACATCAGAAAGCAGCTCGCACTGCTCACCGAAACTTTCCAGTCGATCAAAAGAGTGATTGAACTTGAAACAACAGAAACCTTCGTTTGTGCATGCAGCCGATGGGCAGATGAGATCAACGGATACCTGACCTCGGAAGATGAGCTGGCGTTAAATCGTTTTCTGGCTGCGGAAGTTAATCCGTTTTTGCTTCGTATCAGAGAAGAATATCAGGTGACGAAAGAAGTGGTCGACTTTTACTTTGCTGCCCTTTCGGAATCAACCGGATTGGCCTATGAGAACAGAAGAAAGCTGGAATCTTCGCTACAACTGATCAATACGTCGGTGGCAGGTTATATTGAAAATGCGCAAAAGGCGTTGAAATCAGCATATCCCTTTTACTTCGAAAAGTTCAGAACGGATGGAATCGAGTATGACATGTACATCGGGCAGTCGATGGCACCAGACAAGCCTTTTGATAACATTTATCTGAAGAACCTTCGTTTGTGGCAGTTAATGTCGATGGCTGAGATAACCCGGCTTACAGAGAAACTGTTGCCACAGATGCAGCATCCGCTCAGAACCACACAGCTGATATTTATTCATTCAAATCCGATTAACATAAATTTCAGAAATGATGAAAGAAGATTTGATGTGGAAGGCGCCTACAATATCCGTTATGAAATTATCAAAAAACGGATCGACAAAGCCCTTGTCAGAGAAAGTGGCGAGCGTCTTACACAGCCCGGAAAAATAGCTTTGGTCTACTTCAATGACAGCGAAGCAGAAGAATATCAGGAGTATATCCATGATCTTCAGGAAATGGGATTACTTAACCATGACCTGGAATACCTTGAACTGGAAGAATTACAGGGAGTCGCCGGACTAAAAGCGCTCAGAATCGGTGTAAACTATCTGTAAAAGATCAGCTATCGCGTTGCATTACGAAAACAAAACAATCAATTAAAAACCCCATTTTCTGGCCGTAAGCTTACTTTTCACGGACCCAACCAGAGCTTTTAAAACTTTTTTTCAAGAAATCGAATAATTTTTGAACGATCGTTCTAAAATAAACATTATAGCTCTACCACCGCAAGAAAAGTAAGAACACCCAGGATTTGAAATTTTCATCTCTTAATTAAATTAATACCACCATCATGAGAAATCTAATTTTAGGCATCGCTGTCCTATTGTATGGATGTGCACAAAAACAGGAGGCTCCAACAACTCCTCCGCCACCAACGTTACCCGTAGTTGAAATTACATCAGGACAAGCTACAACGTATCAGGAATATCCTGCATCAATCGAAGGAAAAGTTAATCTGGAAATACGCCCCCAGGTAGATGGTTATCTTGACCAGGTGTTTGTTGACGAAGGAGCTTTCGTTAAAGCCGGACAGCCTCTTTTCAAAATCAACGATCTTCCTTACCGCGAACAACTGAACAACGCGAAAGCAAGCCTGAGTGCAGCGCAAGCTTCGATCGTTAATACACAGCTGGAAATCGACAAACTGACACCACTGGTAGCCAACAAGGTAATCGCTGATTTTCAGTTAAAAGCGGCCAAAGCAGCCAACAGCGTAGCAATTGCCAATGCAGAACAAGCGAAAGCCATGGTTGGATCAGCACAGATCAATGTTGGATATACAACCATTAAAGCTCCCGTAAACGGATATATCGGAAGACTGCCGAAGAAAAAAGGAAGCCTTGTCTCCCGCACTGATGTTGAAGCTTTAACCCAGCTTTCGGACGTACAGGAAGTGCACGTTTACTTCGCACTGGGTGAATCTGATTTTATCAAATTCAAAGCGCAATACGACGGTGCAACACTGAACGACAAACTTAAAAAGCTTGAACCCATATCACTTTTGCTTGCAGATCAGACTATTTATCCTAAACAAGGCAAGATCGATATGATCGACGGGCAGTTTGATAAAAACACAGGCGCCATTACTTTGAGAGCCACTTTTGCTAATGCACAGGGACTGCTTCGCTCGGGAAATACCGGAAAAGTGAGATTAAGCCTTCAGCATGATTCGGCTATCCTGGTACCACAGTCGGCTACGATTGAGCTGCAAGACAAGGTCTTCGTATATGCAGTAGCGGAAGGTAATAAAGTGAAAAAACTGCCCATAACCGTCATCGGAAAAAGCGGAAATAATTACCTGATAAAAGACGGCCTGAAAGCGGGCGACAGAATCGTTTTCACCGGACTGGATCTTTTGCAGGAGGGCGCTGTGATCACACCTGAAAAGGCAAAACCGGTGATCGCCCAAAACTAATAGTACACCTAAAATGAATCTTTATGTTTAAGAAATTCATAGACAGACCTGTTTTAGCCACCGTTATCTCCATCTTATTGGTGATACTCGGGGTGCTGGGACTAACCACATTACCTTTGCAGCAATTTCCGGACATTGCGCCGCCAGCTGTTCAGGTGATTGCCAACTACCCTGGTGCAAACGCAGAAACGGTATTGCGCTCCGTGGCACCATCACTGGAAGAATCCATAAATGGGGTTGAAAACATGAGCTACATGAGCTCAACGGCCAGCAATGACGGATCTCTGGTTATTACCGTTTATTTTAAACTAGGTACCGACCCTGACCAGGCGGCAGTGAACGTTCAAAACCGGGTATCGCAGGCCACAAGCCAGCTGCCAGCAGAGGTAGTTCAGGCCGGGGTTACCACGGCCAAACAGCAAAACAGTATGCTGATGGTAACAGCCCTTTATTCGGAAAACGCAACTTACGACCAGACTTTCCTGGCCAACTATGCGCAAATCAATATCATTCCTGAAATCAAAAGGATTAAAGGCGTTGGGCAGTCGACAATATTTGGTGGAAATAAAGATTATTCGATGCGCGTATGGCTAAAACCAAGTCAGCTGGCCACTTATAATCTTACACCGAACGAAGTGATTGCAGCCATTCGTGATAAAAACCTGGAAGCTGCACCCGGAAAATTCGGTGAAAACAGCCAGGAATCTTTTGAATATGTGATCAAGTATAAGGGCAAGCTGAGCAAACCGGAAGAATATGAAAATATTATCATCCGCTCGAATGCCGACGGTTCAATTTTGAGACTGAAAGATGTGGCAAAAATTGAGTTCGGTTCTTATACCTATGGAAACTTTACACGTATCGATGGGAAGCAGGGTGTGAACATAGCCACCATGCAGCTGGCCGGTTCTAATGCGAGTGAAATCCAGATTGCCATTCTGGATCTGATGAAAAAAGCCGAAAAGGATTTCCCAAAAGGCGTTAAATATGTAACTATATATAACACCAAAGATTCTCTGGATCAGTCGATCGAGCAAGTGCAACATACATTACTGGAAGCCTTTATCCTGGTTTTCATCGTGGTTTATCTTTTCCTTCAGGATTTCCGCTCAACACTTATTCCGGCGATTGCAGTACCGGTTGCTATTCTTGGAACATTCTTTTTCATGAACCTGTTTGGCTTCTCAATCAACCTGCTGACCCTCTTTGCTTTGGTATTAGCCATAGGAATTGTTGTCGATGATGCCATTGTCGTCGTCGAGGCCGTTCATTTAAAGATGGAGAAAAAAGGAATGTCACCAAAAGTCGCGACAACCTCAGCGATGAGTGAGATCACCGGTGCGATCATTTCGATCACCCTGATTATGTCTGCGGTATTTTTACCGGTTGGTTTCCTGGAAGGCTCTACGGGTGTATTTTACCGCCAGTTCGCATTCACGCTAGCGATCGCCATTGTAATCTCCGCCGTTAACGCGCTTACCCTAAGTCCGGCTTTGTGTGCGATTTTCCTGAAAGAACACAAACACGACAAAGACGGCGTTTACGTAAAGAAAAGCTTCAAGGAGAAATTCTTTGCCGGTTTTAACGCTTCATTTGACAAACTGACTGACCGATACGTAAACAGTCTGCGTTTCCTGATCCACCACAGATGGCTGAGTCTTGGAGCTCTGGCGCTCGTTACCATTATTACGGGCTATATGGTTTCCAAAACAAAAACAGGATTTATACCTTCTGAGGATCAGGGATTTATAGCCATATCGTTATCAATGCCCGTAGGCGCTTCGCTTGAACGTACAACGGAGGTTCTTCATAAAGCCGAAACAGTTTTGGGGACAATGGAATCACAAAGAGCGTTGGATGGACTTTCTGGATTTAATATCCTGACACAATCTTCAAGCCCTTCGTCAGCCGTTATGTTCGTAAATTTAAAACCCGCAGCAGAAAGAGGTGCAGTGAAGGATATCAATGCCATCATGAATGAAATCAGACAAAAGTTAGGAACCGTTAAGGGTGCCAATTTCTTTGTCTTCACCTTCCCTACCGTACCGGGTTTCAGTAATATTGACGGTTTGGATTTGGTCTTGCAGGATAGAAACGGAGGAAAACTCGATAAATTCAGCGGTGTAGCCAATGGTTTTATCGGAGAGCTGATGAAACGTCCTGAAATCGCCGTAGCATTTACAGCGTTCCGCGCAGATTATCCTCAACTTGAAATGGAAGTGGATGAAGTGAAAGCAGAGCAGCTAAGTGTGAATGTGAAGGATATTCTTCAAACCATGCAAGCCTATTTTGGTAGCGCACAGGCATCCGACTTCAACCGTTTTGGTAAATATTACCGCGTGATGGTTCAGGCTGACATTGCCGACCGTACCGACCCTTCGTCGATGGATGGTGTTCTGGTTAAAAATCGTTTGGGCGATATGGTGCCAATTAACACTTTGGTCAAACTAAATCGTGTATATGGTCCGGAAAATGCTTCGCGTTATAACCTGTTCAACTCCATTGGGATCAACGCCATTGCGAAACCAGGATTCAGCTCGGGGGATGCGATCAAAGCCGTGGAAGAAGTGGCAGCTAAAAATCTGCCATCAGGTTTCAAATATGAGTTCTCGGGGATAACTAAAGAAGAAATCTCATCAGGAGGACAATCTGCGGTTATTTTCGCTCTGTGTCTTGTGTTTGTATATTTCCTTCTTGCGGCGCAATATGAAAGTTATATTCTTCCATTCGCTGTTATTCTTTCAATCCCAACCGGAATATTCGGTGTGTTTGCCGCCATCGGATTGACAGGAATTGAAAACAATATTTACGTTCAGGTAGCGCTGATCATGTTGATCGGTCTGCTGGCAAAAAATGCGATCCTGATCGTGGAATATGCCGTACAGAGAAGAAAAGCGGGAAAGGCCTTGTTGCACGCTTCCCTTGAAGCCGCTAAACTTCGTCTCCGTCCGATCATCATGACTTCTCTTGCTTTCATTGTCGGGCTTGTTCCTATGATGACCGCAACCGGGCCTTCCGCACAGGGAAATCACTCGATCAGTATCGGTGCCGCGGGTGGTATGATTACCGGAGTTATCCTTGGTTTGTTCATTATTCCTGTATTGTTTATAGTGTTCCAATATCTTCAGGAACTGGTTACAGGAAAACCTGTTGCCGTTGTCAAACACGAACAAGTGGAGTTGGCAGAGGCCATTTAAAGTTACTACAATATGAAAAAGTACATAAACAGAATCTCATTTCTCGTGTTGCTTACGGCGCTCGCCGCTTGTAAGATCTCGAAAAACGTAGAAACGCCAAAAGCGGCATTGCCTGAAACTTTCAGGAATGCCGCCGCCACAACGGACACAGCCAGTATCGCTGATTTGCCTCTGGACAGTTTTTTCACGGACGCTTCTCTGCAAAAGTTGCTGGACAGTGCCATTGCGAAAAACTATGATATGCAGGTTGCGCTTAAAAATATTGAAGCGTCACAGTTGTTGTTCAAACAAACCAAATGGGCATATTTACCCGATGCCCGTTTACAGATCAGCGCCGGCTCAAACCGTCCTTCGGACAATAGTTTGAATGGATTAAGTGCCAGCTCTTTTCTGAAAACAACACATATTGAAGATTTCACCACCAGTGTGGGATTATCCTGGGAAGCTGATATATGGGGCAAAATCCGTAACAGAAACGGACGTGCGCTGGCAGAATATCTGCAAACGATCGAAGCAAAAAATGCCATCCAGACCAATCTCGTCGCAGCGGTTTCACAGGGTTTTTATAACCTGTTGATGTTGGATGCACAGCTTTCGATAGCCGAAAAAAATCTGGCGCTGAATGACAGCACTTTGCGGATTTTCGGTTTGCAATTCACCTCGGGACAAGTTACCTCTCTGGCTATCCAGCAAGCAGAAGCGCAAAGACTGAATGCTGCAAAACTGATTCCGGAACTGCAACAAAATATCACGTTACAGGAAAATGCGTTAAGCATTCTTGCGGGTGAACTGCCGGGTAGAACTGAACGGAACCTTCAGATTGATCAGGTAAAATTCCCTGAGACCTTGACAACCGGCGTGCCAACGACGATATTAAACCGGAGACCTGATATCCGCAGATCTGAACTCGCGCTCGATGTAGCCAACGCCAATGTAGGTATCGCCAAAGCGAACATGTATCCCGCCCTGACAATCACTGCTTCGGGCGGTATCAATTCTCTTAAAGCCTCAAACTGGTTCAACATCCCGGCGTCTCTTTTCGGGGCAGCCGCGGGTGGTTTAACACAGCCATTGTTTCAGCGCAACCAGTTGAAAACACAATACGAGGTTTCGAAAGTAGAACGCGAAAGAACCGTCATCGAATTCCGGCAGTCCGTGTTGTATGCCGTCGGTGAAGTTTCGGATGCTTTGGTAAAAATCGAGAAACTTAAAGAGCAGCAAGCAATTGCAGCGACGCGTGTAAAAATACTGGAACAGGCCATAGCGAACTCCAATTTGCTTTTCCAAAGCGGCCTTGCCAATTATCTTGAAGTAATCACGGCTCAAAGCAACGTTCTTCAAAGTGAACTGGAACTCGTCGCCATCAAACGCGCCCAACTAGCCGCCAATGTTGACCTATACCGGTCACTCGGCGGAGGCTGGAAATGAGAAATGAAGAATGAAGAATAAAAGACGAGCCGGGGAAGTACTTCCTCGGCTCGTCTTTTATTGTTGTTAGTTTTATTCAAAACCCAGTTCAACTAAATCATAAATCCCTCATTTAAAACTCAAAGAAGAAGAAAAGAAAAAAACTCCACACAACTCCTTTCCCCACTCCCATAACTCTGCGTTTAAAAAACCGAGCAGCGAAACTCCTTCCCAAACATCTCATACCTCTGCGTTAAAACAAAAGCTAGAACCAGAAACCTAACCTCAGCATAATCCGCGGGGATTCCTCGGTTTTTTCTTTCGGAAAAAATGCGCCCAGAGAAAGCGTTACAATATCAACCGGAGCGAACCAGACTCCGCCACCATAGTCATAATGCCATTTGTCGGACGGATATTCTTTAAGCCAGACACGGCCATAATCAAAACCGGCAAACACCCCGAATGTGAAAGGCAATGTTTCATTATAGCTGCTGTTGATCTTCACTCGTAAATCAGTGCTGTGCCACAAGCTGCTTTTCCCATAGAAACGTTGTGTACGATACCCTCTCAAACCCTGGCTGTCCTGATTTCCACCCAACGTAGGCATCTGGAAAAATTCATACCCTGAACCAAAATTCAATCCCGTTCCAATTTGAGAAGCCACAACAAAACGCTCCTTCTTATCCAGGCTCTTGTAAAATGCAATTTGTGCACGCAGGCTTGTAAAATTCTTGTCTTCCTTTAAATTTTTCACCCAGCCCAGATCCGTATGAAAACGGATTCCGGCATGTGGAGAGAAAATATTATCGACGTTGTTAAAGTCAAACATCGCCTGAGCACCGCTGAAATACTTGGTTTTGAAAATATCATTTTTATTCAGGTCATCGTCCCCGACCGTGATATAACGGCCAGCAGTTGGCTGAATCTTCGAAATTTCAAGCAATGGACCGATCGCAACAGACCCATTAGTCCCGAACCGCTTTTTTATTGCCGGATAAATATGGATCGCTTTTTGACGAACGCGGTAATAATTCGGGTCATCGACCGGGCGCTCACTTTCATTTCCCAGGCCAGCATAATTGAAGGCATAGGCAGGGCCGTGATAATAGGCATCCAGATAAAAGTCAAATTTCCTGAAGGCATTGATAAAATCACCTGTGTAATTCAGTTTCAGCGCTTTCGTTCCAAAAGAATAACTACCGCCAATCCTTTGCAATGATGCATATGGTTCTTTCTTGAAACCGTAACGGATCATGGTCAGGCTGCCACCGATCAAAAATCCGTCATCCGGGTTATAACCAATAATCGGAATCGGCATATTGATGTTATAGTCACTACCGGTTCCTCGTCTGTCATAAATGTTGTAACGGTACAATCCGGTCCGTTTGTCGTTTGTCTCATTACCTTCTACAACTTTATTCTCGGACAAATCATCATAAACGATCGTCTTTTTCCCACCCGTTTCAACCAGCGAACTGTCCGCGAAAGTATCCTTACCGGTTCCACCGATCAGCCTTACCTTTATACCCTTTCTCGATGAACCTTTTGTTATAAATTCGTCATTATCGCCGTTTCCGTACAGGTTTATCGTTTTCGTCGTTTTGTGGTCAAAAGTACGCTGATAATTAAGTCTGCGCAGTTCTCCTTTTTTTGAGATTTCGTGTATTGTGACACGCGTGTGATCATTATCGATGCGTTCAATTTCAAATCTCTCGCGCTCCTCAGTCCCCAAAATATCAACAGATTTACTCACGAAAGCATAATGTTCCCGGGCGATTTTTTGCAGGTTATCACGTCGCGCCTTGATACTTTTAATCAGCGATGGCGCCGATAATTCACGCGCCTTAGCTGGCCAGGAAACAAAAGCGTTTTCAATCACCTGATCCGTCAGGTTTGCCCGAATGAAGTTAACCTGTTTCTGCCATTCCTCCCAACTTAACTCCGTCAGGAACGTCCGGTCAAAAAGACGTGCACTCCAGCTCGTCCATTTGATGCTTTTAATTTCCGGCTGATAAGTCTGAAGTTGTCTTAAAAAAGGCATCGTAGTCAGCTTCGCAATCGAGGTAAACAAACCATCGTACCGGGAAAAAGCCTGGTCGCGGTCGCGGGGAATCGGTCGGTAAAGCGTCGTTCCATCCTCCTGTTTTGTGGATGACCATGTCCACTGATCATCGTGACGATCCCAGTCGCCAATGATAAAATCCAGCAAACGGGTTCGCAAAGCCCACGCCTCATCAACCTTGTATTTGCCATCTTTTAATATATTTTCCATCAGGTCCGGCGTGCCGACAATCTTGTCCGCATTCCCAAAATACGCGTCATTTTTCCACCTTTTCCCGTCAGGACGCTCTTCAAACAGACTCATACTTCCACCAAAAATCGGGTTAAAAACACCCAATGCAGGCTGAGCGGGTACATAAAACAATTTCGGATTGGTATGGTATACCTGAATCGCATCGGCTAACGGAGGGATAGCGAGCGGTGCAAACGGATGTGTCGACAGAAAGTTATCTTCTGCAATATACTTCGCGGCAGTCATTTTGTTAAATGGAAACGGCAGCAACCGGCTCACATCCTTCGTCATCCCGCGAAGCACATATTCCTTCCCCGATGCATCTCTCACCCGCAGTGAGTTCGTCTGGTTACCGCCACCCTGCTTAACCGGCGTTAATCCACCGTGATAGGTTGTCAGATCCAAAACCGGGAAAGGATATTTTTCCTGATAAAGTACGCGGTTATGCGCCCCGAAAAAGAAGTTATGTCCACGATTCACTTTCTTCACTTCGGTTGCCAAAATAGGCTTATCCGTCGAGTCTTTGTGTAAATTATATTCGGTAAAAACAGGCTGAATTTCATCCTTTGCCACCGGAAGTTTCTCCTTGATCTTTTTCTGAAAAACCATCTCGGCCCTGGTTCCATCAGAAGCTACCTCCCAAAACTGAACCCAGGTTTCACCACCTTCATAAAAAGCGAGCGTGCTGTATCCCAAAGCTGCCGAAGCAAACTGAGAGCCCTTTCCCAGTTTGACCGGGCCGGTTTTAGAGCCGCTGCCGCTGACAATAAACTGCTGCCTTTCACTTTCGATGAGCTGTAAGGTATTTTCATGGCCGCTGGCAAAAATAAAACTGCCATTCTTACGCACACCAGCCATCATACCTGCTTTGAGATCCTTGTAGTATTGGTTCGAAACATCTTGTTTCGGACCGATACTGCTCCTGAACAAGGCGGCAATACTGCCAATAACAGGTAATGGGATGTACAAATTCGGGCTGACTGTTGTCAAAGGAAAAAGATGCTGTTTCGCCGTAAAATTGCCACCATGCTCGCCATAAGTGTAGGGCGGATGATGCAGCGCTATCACGACATTTTTGTTTTTGTATTTACGAACAAGGTTCTCAAAAACAAACTTAAAGGTAGCTCTGTTTTTAACATCGCAGCCATCGTTGATCGTCGGTTCCTTATCCCAGTCTGTCAGCCACCATTGCGAATCCACCACCAGCACCACCAGCTGATCGTTTAGCTCGACCACTTCCGGTCCCGAGCAGCCGTCGTCAGGCAGGAAATAATTTTCAAACTCCTCCTTGTCTGTTTTCCCACGGCGGTTATTCAGGTAATTTTCAATGTAATTTTCTTCCCGCTTCAATCCTTTAAGTCCCCAGCCGCGCCAGTCGTGGTTTCCGGGTAAAAAAATCGGTCGCCCTTTAAAGTCATCCAATGTTTGCAACTGAGCATTGATACGGTACTCGGCGTCCTGCCTCAGTAATGAATCTTCCTTCGGAGGCATGCCATTTTCATAAATATTATCGCCCAGAAACAAGACAGAGCTATTCTTAGACTCGGCCGTCAGTCTGGATTTGAGGTATTTAAGTACCGGCGACTGATTGCCCGGAGAATCATTCCCGGCATTTCCAATCAGGTACATGGTATGTGTCGGCTGAGACCCCTTGTCCGGGCCTGACAACTTCCAATCCACGTCTTTGGCATACTGGTTTTTCTTGTAAGTAGCGCAGGATGAAGCCAATACAAGTCCGGTTATCCCGATGAGAAGATGTAGTTTTGTTTTCATATAAAACCTTTATTAAATACGGGAAATCGTATAATTCCTATCAATGAAACGGCACGCCCTTCCTTATATCCCTGCACAGGCACAAAGTATAAATGAAAAGAAAAACGGTACAACGCTTATTTTAATCGGATGTGATCTATTTTCTGACCATCTCCTGCCCTAACCGGGCTGATTCATCAGAGCTTACTTTATCAATCTCTTAAATTTCAGGATATTGCCATCCATTGTTTCATCTCCTTCGTTGGAAATAAACAGGTTCCCAAGTTTATCGAATGCGATGCCTTCGGGCTGGTTAAAATTATTGCTGCTGAGCGGATACACCTGTTTGGGTTTCCAGTTTTTATCGGCAACAACAAGTAGTTTATTGATGCTGGACAAAATAAACCAGTCACCGGTTACCGGATTTTTCGCCAGAGCAGAAGGCTGAAACCCTTTTTTTATTTTTCCTGCAATCGCCTTTATCGCGTCTACACTCAAAGTAAAATCGCCAGTTTTCTGGATAGAACTTCCCGCGCTCAAAATATAACCGGAAACATTTTTACCGGGAATATCTCCCGCACAGCTTTTGCACAAAACGTAAATTTTTCCGGAAACTTCGTCTCCAAACATTCCCTCATACTCGCCTTTTGGCAATAATCCCCTATGCTCTTTTGTTTTCGCTGTCTGCGCCAACTGTGTATCTGCGAACGGAAATGAAAACAGACTACCGTTACTTTTCAAAACCACCACCTGATCTTTCACAATCGTGATATCTTCAAAATCGCCCTTTCCGGCAAACTTTGTAAACTTATGTGCCTGATTTTTCCAGGACAAATGAAATACCTTTCCCTCTTCATCCTGCACGGCATAAAAGACATCACTTTTACCTTTGTTAAAAGCGATTCCTGATATCTCCTTCAAACTTTCAGGCATGTTAAAAACCTCCGGTTTGCTTAAATCATATTCCTTTACAGCCAAAGTTTCTTTCTCCGCCGGATTACACCCCATACCTAGAAGCATAAAAGCGGAGAAAACAAGTGAGAAAGTATATTTTTTGCTAGTCATAATCTTATTGTGCTAATTATAAAGACAAGTTTGTCTGTTTTAACTATTTTGATGCGATAAAAGTTTATAAATCGCCTCCTGCGACCGGATTTGTTCCCCTTCTTCACTTTTCAGCGGAACGTTATTCAGGTTTTTGTCTATCAGAACAGCCTGGACGGTATCGTTCCATTGCAGTGCAAACAAACTGATCATCTGCTTTCTGAGCTGTTCATTGTAAATCGGAAAGCAGACTTCAATTCTCCGGTAAATGTTCCGGTTCATCCAGTCGGCTGACCCCATGTATACATCATCTTTTCCGTTGTTGTGAAAAATAAAAATACGGCCATGTTCCAGATACCGGTCTACGATTCTTTTGATAACGATATTTTCACTTTGGCCCGGAATCCCCGGCACCAGCCGGCAAATACTTCGCACGATCAGATTTATTTTCACCCCGGCATTGGAGGCATCGTACAGTTTGGTGATCAGTACCTCTTCTTCCAGATTATTCATTTTAATAGTGATAGCGGCCGGAAGTCCCGTCTTGGCGTTTTCTATTTCACGGTCGATCATTTCCAGAAAACGCGTCTGTAAATTGAACTGTGCCACCAGTAAATGCTGAAAATGAATCTGTTGGGTAGCCCGGCTTTTCCGCTTTCTCAGAAAATCAAACAGACTTTCCATTTCCGCCAACATCGGCTGATAAGCCGTCAGTAAGATATGATCCGTGTAAAAACGTGCCGTGCTCTCGTTTAGGTTACCGGTTGCGAGAAGTCCCAGATAAGGAGCGCTTTGATTTTTTCTTTTTACCAGAGCAATTTTGGCATGAACTTTCAGCAGGTTGCTGCTATAAATAATTTTGACACCGGCTGCTTTCATTTTTTGCGCCCAGCGGATGTTATTGGCTTCATCAAAACGAGCTTTCAGCTCCACGAGCACCGATACCTTTTTGCCGTTTTTTGCTGCGCTGATCAAGGCATAACCGATCCTCGAATCACTGGCAACACGGTACATTGTCGTATAAATCCGTTCGACCGAGCTGTCAATAGCCGCCTCGTTGAAAAACCGGATAATCGTGTCATACGACTGATAAGGTGCATGCACAATCCTGTCTTCCTTCTCAACGGCCCTGAATAAAGTCTCCGGCATTTCCGATGCTGTTAAACTCTGTGCAGCCGGCCATGGTTCGTACGAGAGCGAAGCATTGGAAACAGGCAGCTGAGCAAGATCTTTCAGATTATGGTGTTTTCCGCCCTCCACGACGGAAGCCTTCTGGAGGTTGAAAATCTGGATCATGTCCTGCAAGTGCCGAAGCGGCATGCCCGGTTCATATAAAAAGCGCGTGGCGAATCCGAAATCCCTTTTGCGAAGCTGCTTTTCTATTTTTTTTGCAAGATCTCCGTATTCATCACGGAGGTCAAGCTCTGCATCTCTGGTTATTTTAATATTATATGCACCAACGATGGTCGCGGCTGGGAACAAATGATGTAAATTCTGACGGATGATATCTTCCAGAAAGACAATGTAATCCCCGTCATCCTGTTTTATCTTGAAAAAACGGGGGAGATTATTGGTAGGAATATTGACGAGAAACAGTTGCTCATCACTGGAAGCATACTGTACCACCACTGCCTGATAAAGCTGGTTGTTTTCAATAAAAAAATCAGTATTTCCCTTGATCAGAACGGGCTGTAAAAAACCGGCAACCTGTGTAAAAAAGTAATAGTTTGTTTCTGCTTTTAACTTTTCCGGAATGCTGTCATTATAAACAAGTTTGAAACAATAACGCGTTAGTCCCGGCAACACTGCCTTATTAAAAATGGCACCGAATGCTTCCTGCTGACGATTGATAATCTCGACCGCTTTGCGATACACCGTAAGTCCGCCTTTATCCTTGTCCATTTTTTTCAACGCCAGCAACGCCGGCATCCTGACACGGTAAAATTCGTCCAGATTTGAAGAATATATCGACAGAAATTTGATCCGTTCACTCAACGGCACGGAGTCCTTTCCGGCCTCTTCCAAAACCCGTTCGTTGAAAGAAAGCCAGCTGATATCCCGGTCCGCAAAGAAATAAGCACTCATTTAATGATATGGTTAAGAACTGAAAAAGATTGAGCTAATAACAAAGGCAATAACCGAAGAGACAATCCCGAACATGAAAACATTATAACCAGTACGTAAAAGCCGGTATTTTTTACCCAGCACAACGCCCTGAGAATACACATCCTTTGTAAGACTGCCATATAAAAAATCTCTGTCATTCATCATTTCCTGCATTCCGGACGCATAATCTTCATAATTCATCCTGTAAAAATTACCAAAGAAGAGCAGATTGACCTTTTTGTTATCCAGGTCCTCTTGTGTAAAGGTGCCATATGGAACAGAAGGGCGCGTTGCCAGAATCGAAAAAACCATGGTGGTCACACAAACGGTCAGCAGCATCAGGGTGGGAATGATCAGGTTCGAATTGTCTTCAAGCTTGCGGAGCAAGATACTGAGCAAAACCGATATGATGATCGAATTGGTTGTTATCATAATATTAGCTTTGTTATCTGCCATATCACTCAGTCGCTGGTGATTCCCGGAACTGATCCGAAACATCGTTTCAATCCCTTTATCCGGCCTGTCACTCTTTGGCTTTTTAATTTTCTGAATCTCCGGCTCTTCTAGTTTATCCTGCACTTCCGGTTCTGATTTTGGTTTCGGTAAGGGCACTGCTGCCACTACATTTGACAAAACCTGCCCCTCCTTTTTTGCTTTTTTCTTTAATTTTTCCAGATTCTCCTGCTTTTTACTGTCCAGTAAATCCCGGCAATAGTCCGTGTGATAACGATGCGATTCCAGAAAGGAGATATTCTTTAAACGCCACTCGTTTTTATCAATTTTGATGTTCAGCGTCTCCTCCCGTTCCTTTCGAAGCAATTTGTTAAAATCCGCAAAATCATCTGTTCCCAAATGATAAAGATCGGCATCGCAAAGAATTTCTTCCATCAGATTTTCAGGCGTTTGCGGCATCCGGGTAGCTAATATGCAATGCGCTATCGCTGTGATGGTATCCTCATCAACTTTTAAATCTCTCAGAAATCCGGCAGCAACATCCGCCCCTCTTTGCTCGTGGGCCGCAGCACCACCTGAGTAATAACCGCAGTCGTGAAACCAGGCGGCCGCTATGACGGTAAAAAAATCCTTATCTTCTAATTTATAGTGCCTGGCCATGGCAGAGGCGTTCATAACCACCCGCTCTGTATGTCTGAGATTGTGGAAAGGGCGTTCGTCGGCGTGTTTTCCGTTATCCTTTGACCTTACAAAACTCTCTGCCTGCTCTAATAAAAAAGAATAATTCATTTCCCGGGAATTTGATTAAAAGTTATCGCTGTTCATTGTTGTGGTGTTTCATCCTGATAATCACTAGTTTCGGATTAATTTTCAAAATAGTAAATGTCCATACGTGCGAAACGGAACCACCCTGTTATGGTGATTCCTTCCTGAATGTCACTTTATCTATTGCAAAAACAACTCAAAATTCCATCTGAACATGCTACTAAAATACAGCTTATCACTGTCTAATCAATTGTATTTCGCCTGAAAATTTAACTTTATCATCAACCACAACGCTACCTGCTTCGGTTACAGCGTTCCAGGTCAAACCAAAATCTGCCCTGCTGATTTTCCCTTTTATCGAAAAACCTGCTTTGGTCTGTCCATAAGGATCCACGGCAATACCGCCGAATTCCACCTTCACCTTAACCGGATGCGTGACACCTTTGACCGTTAATTCGCCTTTCAGCTTGCTTTCATCGTCTTCGACATGAATACCGGTACCGACAAACCGGATTGATCCGTGTTCTTCGGCATTAAAAAAATCAGCTGATTTAAGGTGCGCATCACGCTGATCATTTTTCGTGTCAATAGAGTCGATATCGGCAGTAAAAACGATGCCCGAAGTCTTTGTAAAATCATCCTCTTCGGTGATCACTTCCAGGTCAAATTTCCTGAAATACCCTGTGACCGTACTTATCATCAAATGTTTAACCTTAAATGAAATTTCGCTGTGCGCCGGATCAAGTATCCATTTTGTCTGTGCCATCGTCAGAATCTGATTAATTGAATAAGAAACAATGTTTTTCAAAAAACAACTGAGCAAACTTATCCCAAAAGGCCGGTCAAAAAAATGTCAATACACAGGCATTTGTTGTACATATACATGCCCACTGGCATAATCCCGGGGCAAACGATGCGGACAAAAATTAAACGCTGACTGATATACGTAAATTTTCTTTAAGCCAACTGTTTACTTATTCCTTTTTTTGAAATGTGTGAAACACTTTTGCGTAAAGTTCTCATCAGCAAAACAGAAAAATAAATTGTCAACTTTATCAGTAAAATTGACAATTTAACGTTTGGCATGTACATTTCAGCAGTTTTGAGATTCGTCCTTTCACGATGCATATCAGAAAATACTGAGCATAAAAAATAACACAGATTCCCAATGAACTCCGAAAAATTTAACAACATTATTCCTGAAACCCTCTCGCTTGTGGAGCGGCAATTACTTATAAACCAATGCAAAATTCTATCCGTATTTGGAGACGCCAAGGAGAAATCTCTGTACGAACGGCGTATTGAAATTCTGGAAAAAGGGTATACCGGGCTCTATCAAAAGGTTTTCAATACGTTATACGAAGAGGTACCTATCTGTGTCTATGAAGAAGTTGAATCTATTCTTGGCATGTATAACCGTATCAATGATTCGATCCGGCTGCTCGATGACTGCGATAAAGAAGTGCTTGACCTGGCAAGCCTTGAATTTGAGGGTTTCGATGCCGGCAACGGTATGCACTATTATATGATGTCGTATCTGGTCGACAGAATGGATGAGCACCTGGAATACAAAGGACGCGAGTTGAAATCGCATAAATCGACATCGCTGGCGAAGTATAATAAAATGCTTACTATAAACAATGAATTTGAATCCCTGAAAAAAGACCGTTATTCTGTAACAGACCTGCAAAAATTTATTGACGCGGTCAGCACAGCGATTTAAAATGGAGATTTATATCATTTCGCGACATTTTTGGCTAAAACTGCATCTGTCGGACTAAAAAAATTGTAGCATTCCGTCTTGTAATTTTTTCAACAAAGCCGACTTCAAAGCTTTTGAAAATATTTTTGAACAATTTAATGTTTGCCGACTTCATGAACGCAAACACAGACAACGCGATCTGCTTCAAAACATATTAAAAGGTGACTAAAACGGGCGAAATTGCCGAAGGGACAGTCAATTAAAAATATAAAAAAAGAAAACCGGCTGCTAAAAAGAAAACTAAAAGTTTAGTGGAAAGAATATAAATTTTCAAAGCTTCGATTTTCCTAAATTTATTTGGACAACTTTTCTTAGCCTGTTTCTACAAAAAAAACTGGTGATTCTGCAAAAATATATTAGCTTTGTGTCTGAAAACCAGTTAAATGGTTCTCATAACGTTGAGTAAAATCAGACATCCCCAGGTTATACCTACGGGATGTTTTTTTATGACCTTATCCAAACCGGTTAATAAATTTTTCAAAAAAGTTATCGAATGACAGTTTACAAATTTGATGGATTTGTAACTAATAGTATATGAACTAAATATAAAACCTGAAAAACAGATTTCCTACTGCTTTCCTTCTGAAAATTAATTTGTAATGTTCGAAAAATCTCCCAAAACCATCAATGAATGACTATCTTTTTGAAGTCGTTTCCGGTGCGTTTTACAAACCATTCATTCTTTGCAATCGGGCTTTTCTTCAATTCTGAAATTAGCCAAACGGCACAAGCGACCGTAAAAACAACAAGAATCATAAAAAAATAAGGTCCTATCACATCGGAATATCTAAGTATCTGCTCCATAACGATTTACAGTTAAGTTCTTAATCAGGTTTACAGTTGTATTTAAATAACCGTACCATGGTTACATTTAAACGCACAGACCTAGAAAACAGCGAATACATTAATTATCAGAAAGATAACAGCAACAATATGTGGATTTAACTTCACATATCGGAAAACTTACCTGGTATCACCCTTAAAATGAGGTAGTAAAAATAATTATCAGTACCACTATTTGGATTGAGCCTAAATAAAAATAATATTTGCAAAAATATTGTTATGATCTCCTGTTATCTATTTCTCTTGGGCTGTTATCTGTATTATACCAGATCCAAATACTTTCCTGGTACATTATCCGGATATAAACCTGCCGCGCCCGACTGGTTATGGATCCCATTATGCGCCATAGCCACCGGGCTGTTTGTCTATCACGAAGGCTGGGCAAGCGGACTTTTGCTTTCACTCTGCGCCTGTTCGGCAGCACTGATGCTTATCCAGTTCACAGCGGTTTTAGGAAAAAAATATTTTTACGGCATGGCTTTGCTGGCACACGGTTTGGTTTTACTCGAAATTTTAAGATAATGCCTGCAAAAAAAGAATATTTAACAACCCGCAGCCAGCGTGCTTTAAAAATTTCGGCAGGAATCCTTGGCGGGTATTTTCTCACAGCCGCTTTACATCTATTCGTTGCTGCGCTTTTTCCGTTTCGTAACGAGGTATTACTGACCGCCACTTTCTCCTTTTTTATTCTCTGGGTAACATTGATGATCCTGGCTTTCCTGTCCCGAAATGGCTGGAAAATCTGGGGAATATACCTGTTGAGCAGTTTATTATTTACGGGTATCGTTTACTTTATCAGATAGATCATGAAATTAAAAGGATTGGGTAACCGGGCGTACAATATCATGTTCCACACCCATACGGTTTCGGGAATTGTCATCAGCTTTGCCTTGTACGTGATTTTCTTTGCCGGCGCTTTTACGCTCTTCAAAGACGAGTTTTATCAATGGCAGAATCCGGAGGCACGGATTCCGCTTGTTAAAACGATCGACTACGACGCGGTTTTCCGGGAGATAAAAATCAAGAACCCCGATTTTCAACTCGATAAAGATGTATTCGTCACAATTCCATCCAAGGAAAACCCGCTTGCTACCATCGGTGGCAGGGTGGTAAAAAAGGGAGGCAAGCCGGAATACACGAGTTATACCTATAACCCGGTCAGTAAAAAACTTCGATCAAATACGCCCTATTCCACCACCATTGGCGAAACTTTGTATCGGCTGCATTTTCTGGATCAGTTACCCGTTTTAGGACGATATCTTGCCGGATTTGTTGCCTTGTTTTTCCTTTTTGCAACCGCTACGGGCATCATGATCCATTGGCGCAATATCCTCAGCAAATTTTACGGCTTTTCCATAAAAGGATCATGGAAGCAGGTCTGGACCAACGCGCACACCGTTTTTGGATTAATCGGCCTCCCGTTTCAGCTGATGTATGCAATCACCGGGGCATTTTATCTGTTAACCATTCTCATCCTTTTACCGGCCGTTTTGATGCTTTACGATGGCGATCAGCAAAAAGTTTTTGCCATGATCCGTCCGAGCGAGGGACTCAAATTTGACGAAAAATCTCCTGTCACCGACAAAAACATCCCAATTCTTAACATCGTATCAAAACTTGAAACGGAAAATCCGGGTTATCACCTGACCATTTTAAGTCTCGACAACTGGGGAAAAGAAGATGGTGTGCTGACAACAAGAATTGTTGATGATACGCGGTTCACAGGAGACGGATTAATTTCTGTTCAGCTGAAAGATGGCAAGAAAGTGGTAGAAGTTATTCCGGGCAGCAAGAAATATGTCGAATCTGTTCTCGATGGGATCGGTCGGGTTCATTTCGCCAGGTTTGGCGGATTACTGCTAAAAGCCGTATACTTTATCCTTGCGCTTTTTACGTGTTTTGTCATCATCAGCGGTGTTCTGTTATGGAAAGAAGCACGAAATAAAAAGACCTACACAGCGCAGCAGAAACGCTTTCATCACCGAGTAACGATGTGGTATCTGGCCATTTGTTTCGGATTATTTCCGGCCGTTGCCATACTTTTCAATGCCGAATTACTCGTTCCTTTTGAAATTCCAAAACATTCGTTCTGGGTCAATACCACTTTTTTTGGTTCATGGCTTATACTGATCATCATCGGTTTACTGCCAAAATCTGAAATCCGGATGACAAAAATATTTCTGATCCTGACCTGTATTTTTTCTACTCTTGTTCCAATTACCAACGGAATAACCACCGGCGACTGGCTTTGGATCATGCTGGCAAAGGAAAATTATTTCGTCGCCGGCACCGATATCTTCTGGCTCTTTACCGGGATAATTACATTTTTTTTGTCTTTTACCGTAAAGAATAAATCCACTGTAATTCCCCGGAAAATGGTAGAAGAAATTGTTTAAAATCAAGATTTCAGTAAAACATTCGCCCATGCCAAAAACTGCGCAATTTTCTGAATAGCAGAGCATAGGATCATGTTTCAATTACTTTCCGATTCTCTGCCCGGCTTACTTCAAACTTCCATAACTTTGCAGCTTTTTAAGAGTGGATTGCAATAGCTATGAAAAGTGAAGCTTCAAAAACAATACGTCTGGCATTACCTATCATCATAGGGGAACTTGCCCAAATGGCGCTGCACCTGATTGACACCGCCATGGTGGGGGCCATAAGTTACAAACAACTGGCCGCTGCGGCGCTGGTTGTTAACACAATGAACATACCGTTTGTGATCGGGATCGGCATGACGATTTCGGTTTCCCAGATGGTTTCCCTGGCACACGGGAAGCGTGACGGCCAGCTGGTTTCCCATTATTTGTTCAATGGATTTTGTCTCTGTGCGCTCACGGCACTTATTATTTCATTGACGCTGGTTTTCGGAAAAAATGTTCTTTTTCACCTGGGGCAGGATCCCGAGGTGGTAACACTCGCTCTGCCGTTTATGCAGCTGATGGGCTTGTCGATCATTCCGATGTTGTTGTTCATGACCCTGAAACAATTTACCGATGGGCTGGAATTTACGAAAACAGCCATGATACTTTCACTGGCCGGGATGCCGGTGAATATCCTGTTAAACTGGCTTCTGATTTATGGAAACTGGGGCTTTCCGCGACTGGAACTGATCGGCGCCGGCTGGGCTACCCTGATTACCCGTTCGCTGATTTTCATCGCACTGGCGATTACGATTTTAAAACATAAAACATTCAGTAAATATATCGCTGTAAGCAAAAACCAGTGGAAACTGCGGAGCAAAACGCTGGGAGAATTGCTCCATATCGGCATTCCAAGCAGCCTTCAGATTGGTATGGAAGCAGGGGCCTTTGCCGTCTCAGGTATCATTATCGGAACCATCGGGGCCGTGGCACAGGCGGCGCACCAGATTGCGTTAAGCAGTGCTTCCTTTACTTTCATGGTTTCGATGGGGCTCGCACAGGCAGGATCAATCCGGGTTAGTAACGCTTTCGGGCAGTCAAACTGGCCAAAAATTTCGACCATCGGTAAAAGTACCATGGTTACCGCTTTGATCTATGGAATTTTCTGTGCGATTGGTTTTGCGGTATTCCGCCATCAGCTGCCGAAAGCATTTAACGACAACCCTCAGGTACTTGAAATGGCTGGTCTGCTTTTGCTTTTCGCAGCCGTTTTCCAGATTTCGGACAGTACACAGGCAATAAGTGCCGGGCTTTTGCGTGGTATCAAAGATGTCAAAGTACCCACCATTCTGATTGCCATTGCCTACTGGGTTATCGGCCTGCCAACCGGATATGTGCTCGCTTTCCACTTCGGAATGGGCGCTTCGGGCATCTGGCTGGGCCTGATCATCGGACTTACACTGGCCTCTGTGTTTTTAATAAACCGTTTCCTGAAAATGGCCAGACGGAATAACTAGCCAGGAATCAAATTCAAACAATTGTGACCGCCAAGTCACGATTGTTTGAATATTCCTCCTAAGGTTCCAGAACCGACAGGGTTATCCTGATCGTCTCATCCACTACTTTTTTATCTGGCTGCGATTTGCCGTAAGTTTTCAGTCCCCATAAGCTGTTGACCAAAAAAGCCGCATATGCACTCGCAGGCTGCCGGTCTGATACCTGACCATTCTCCTGCCCTCTTTGCAGTGCCCGGCAAAATCCATCTTCCATCGCAAGCCTGCCTTCCTTGATAATGTCCGCAATTTCGTCGTCGTGCGGCGCGAGTTCAATTCCTGAATTTACAATAAAGCAGCCCATGCCCAATTTTGCACCGAGACAATCCCGCACCGAAGCCTGAAATATATTCCGGATCACTTTTTTTACATCTGCCGCCTCATCCAGCAACGTGATCATCCCGCCTGTTTCCCGCACACGATAGCGTTTCAGCGACCGGATGAAAAGGGTCCTTTTATCACCATAGGTATCATACAAACTCGAACGGCTAAGCCCCAGACCATCCACTATTTCCTGCGCAGAGATTCCATTATAACCCTTGTGCCAAAACAGATCAACCGCTTTATCAAGCACCTGATCTTCATTAAATTCCTTTGTCCTTGCCATAAAACATTTGTTGTTTTTCCAATGAAACCAACCAGCCATACGCTCGTCCGTTCACAATTTTCGCGTCTCAAACTTTATAACCGGTTAACCCGTAGCCCGTGATTCCGAGGCTAAACCTGCTTAACCGAATATTTTTCCAGCTGCGAGAGCAACTCCTTCATTTTTTTAAGACTTGTACTAATCTCATTTTCTCCAAACCTGTAAGCGGGCCCTGAAACACATACTACCGCCACCACCTTACGCTGATGAAAAACGGGCACGGCTACACAGTTAAGGTCTTCTTCATACTGGCCCAAATCCGTTGCAAAGCCATTTTCCTTGATCTGTTTTGTTTCCTGTTTCAATTTCTGGTTGAAATTTTCATCATTAAACTTCGTCAGGCTCGTCTGCAAGTGATCGGAATACGACAGAAAAACCTTCCCGATTGCCGTTGTCGTCATTTCGTACTCTTTCCCGAGTTCCAGGGAAATCCGCACGGAGCGATTGGGTTCGCATTTAAGCTCGTGCCTGAAATAAGAACCCATCTGAATCGCCAGATAGGACGTTTCTTTTGTAAACTCGGTGATGCTTTCAAGCACGGGACGCAATTCCTTTTTGATTTGAAAAAGCGATACATCCGGAGAATACAAACACTGAAACTTGTAGGTAATACGATAACGCGGAGTTAATTCATCTTGTTCAATATATCCCAATTCTTTCAGCGTATTCAGGAAATTATGTACCGTTGTTTTCTTCAATCCTACCGCGTCGGCGATGTCGTTAAGCCTTACAAAATTTCCGTTGAAAGCAATATATTCCAGGATTTCAAAAGCCCGGCTGATGGATTGTATCATAAAGTTCAGCAATAATGAACAAATTGACAATAGTTGTCCGTAATCATTTATTAAGTTCAAAACTAATGTAAGTTTGGGGGAGTTACAAATAAGATGGTCAGCTGGAATCTTGCGCGGTCGGTGCCGGCCAGACATATTACCTGACTGATCGCCCCAACGGTGAAGTGGCATAAAGATTTAAGCATAAAAACGACAATGAAAATTTAAAAATATGGAAAAGAGAAAATTAGGTGACTCCGCTATTGAAATTGCTCCTCTGGTTTTTGGCGGCAACGTTTTTGGCTGGACAACCGACGACGCGATGACGTTCAGATTACTGGATGCATTCACGGATGCCGGTTTTGACGCAGTGGACACGGCGGATGTTTATTCGGCCTGGATCCCGGGCAACAGTGGCGGAGAATCTGAAACAGCGATTGGGAAATGGTTTAAGAAGAGCGGAAAACGCGACAAGATTATCCTCGCCACGAAAGTTGGTGCCGAGTTGAGCGCCGACAAAAAAGGCTTATCCAAAAAATACATTATTGCAGCTGCCGAGGCTTCATTGAAAAGACTTCAAACCGATTACATCGATCTGTATCAGTCGCATTACGATGATCCCCTGACACCGATCACTGAAACGCTTGAGGCCTATGACCAGCTCGTAAAAGAAGGAAAAGTACGCATCACAGGCGCATCCAACTTTGCGATAAGTCGTCTGGAAGAATCGATCAAGATAAGTCAGCAGGAAAAACTTGCCGTATATCAGACCTTCCAGCCCGAATTCAATTTGTTTGACCGTGAGGATTTTGAAACCAATGTCGCCCCGTTTACTACGGCAAATAACGTCAGCGTGATCAGCTATTTTTCGCTGGCCAGCGGATTTCTTTCAGGAAAATACAGATCAAAAGATGATTTACAGGGCAGTAAAAGGAGTGGCATGGTTGAAAAATATTTAACGTCCAGAGGTTTCAGTATCCTGAAAACACTGGACGAAATTGCCGCCGAATATCACAGCACCCCTGCCACCATATCGCTTGCCTGGCTTATTGCCCACCCTGCTGTGACAGCACCGATAGCAAGCGCTACGAGCCCGGAACAATTAAAACAACTGACCGACGCTGCGACGATAAAACTGAGCGAGGAGGCAATTGAAAAACTGAACAAGGCAAGTATCTGGTAACCATCCACTATGCAACAGTCAAACGTCCGCAGGTTGGTTTCCTATGCCGGGCGTTTGGTTTATCTGTTGTTTATCTGAGCTTCGTACTTCAAAAGTTCAAGATACGGATCGCCTGAAAGGTGCAGAAGTTTGGCAAAAGCCGGTTCGGTTTTGTATCCCTTCCGTTTCAACGCGATCACTTCCGCGCGGAATTTTTCTCCATACTGGTTCAGCAGCGCGTTTTCGATAATCATGTGCCTGTATCCCGGCTGTTGTCGGGAAGGTACCTGCTGCCCGAATACTTCAATTTCAAAATCCGAAGCTGTAAAGCGGACGAGAATAGTTTCCACATCATTGATCGTTTTTTTACTGACCACAAAATCCGGAAAAACATCAAAATTGCGTCTTAGTTCCTCGACAAACAAATCAGCATTTTCATAACAGCAAATGATATCAAGATCACTGTTTTCTATGTCAATCGCTATGGGAATGGTGCCAACCAGAATCGGGTCAAAAGATTTCAGATGATCGAAAATATGAATTCTCTTCAATGTTTTATAAGCAGCCTGCTGTTTCGCATTGCCTTTTTTCAGATAGGAAATATTGATAAAATCGTTCATGTCGCTGGCCGGGAGAAAGTCCTTACTATCATTCAAGCGACCGAAACTACATGAATTTTATGATCTGCACTCATCTCCCTCTGACTTATTCTTTCACAGAAAAGATAAAACCGCTCGTCAATCCTTCAAACCTTCGATAAATCCAGTAATTTTATCAGGATCAAAACCGCCTTCCAATGCCTGGATAAATGCCGACCCAACGATCACGCCATCCGCATATTGGCTCACAAATTTAATATCTTCACGCGTTTTGATATTAAATCCGATCACCACAGGATTTCTGAAATTCTGAATTTGCAATTGCTCAAAATACGCCTGACTATCTTCCATTTTACTGGATGCGCCTGTGGTGGAACTGCTGGAAACAGCATACAAAAAACTTTCTGTTAGCCCGTCAATTTCTGCGAGACGCGCGCTGCTGGTTTGCGGAGAAATCATAAACACAGGTGCGATATTATTTTCCCGATAAAAATCGCTATAATGTTTTTTAAATTCAATTACGGGCAAATCCGGTAATAACAAGCCGTCAACGCCCACTTTTTCGCATTGTTTGCAAAACCTGTCAAAACCATACTGGTAAACCGGATTCATGGATCCCATCAATACAATCGGAATGGAAATGTGCGCGCGGACCGCTGCGAGCTGATCAAACAGAACATCCATTGTCATTCCATTTCCCAACGCTATCTGATGGCTATTAAGGATCACTGGACCATCCATGATCGAATCCGAAAAGGGGATCCCGATTTCTACAAAATCGATACCTGAGTTTTGTAATATTTCGAGCAGAGGAACCGTGTCATGCAGTTTTGGATAACCCGCCGTCAGGTAAATACTGCGTTTTTTACCAGGACTACTAAACATTTTGCTCAGACGGTTTTCATTTAACAGACTCATGATTGGCTTTTTGAGAGGTTGAATAATTGATATAAGTTTCCAGGTCTTTATCGCCACGGCCGGAGAGGCACAGGACTACAACATCCGTTGGTTTGAGACGCAGCTGAGCCAGCGCAGCCAGTGCGTGTGCTGATTCAATGGCAGGAATGATGCCTTCATTTTCACTGAGCGCTATACCGGCGGCCATGGCTTCATCATCCGTAACGGCTACAAATTCAGCGCGTCCGGTATCATGCAGATACGCATGAAGCGGCCCGATTCCCGGGTAATCCAATCCGGCCGAAATCGAATGTGCTTCCAGTACCTGACCTTCCTCGGTCTGCATAAATTTGGTTTTGGTGCCGTGCAGAATACCTTCTTTCCCGAGAAACGTAGCCGCAGCGGAAAAGCCGGAATTTAATCCTTTACCGGCCGCTTCCGCGGCAATCAGTCTCACACCAGGATGATCCAGAAAGTGATAAAATGACCCGGCAGCGTTACTGCCACCACCCACGCAGGCAACAACATAGTCCGGCAGCGATTGCTCCGTAAGCTCCGGAACCTGATCCAACAGCTCCCTGCTGATCACCGACTGAAAACGGGTGACCATATCCGGATAAGGATGCGGCCCCACCACAGAACCGATGACATAATACGTGTCCGTCGGGTTGTTGATCCAGTGGCGGAACGCCTCGTTGGTAGCGTCCTTTAACGTTTTACTGCCCGACACCGCCGGAATTACCTCCGCGCCCAGCAAACGCATACGTTCCACATTTGGAAATTGCCTCTCCATATCCACCTCACCCATGTACACCGAGCATGGCATTTTTAGCAACGCACAGGCCATCGCCGTAGCCACGCCATGAGAACCCGCGCCGGTTTCGGCAACGATACGTTTCTTTCCCAGACGCTTCGCCAGTAAAACCTGCCCCAGGGTATTGTTGATTTTGTGCGAACCGGAATGACATAAATCTTCCCTTTTCAGCCATATGCACGCACCATACAATTCCGACAAATAGGGCGACGGACACAACGGCGTTTCACGTCCGACATAGAGGCGCAAAAGTCGTTTGAACTCATTTTGGAAACCAGGATCATCCAGAATAGCCTGATAGTTTTCTGCCAGTTCTTCCACATTGGAAAATAAAACTTCCGGTACGTACGATCCTCCATAGGGACCATAAAACCCGTTTTCATCAACCTGATAAGACATAATTTTGATAGTTAAAAGAATAAAAAAAAGGCTCCCTGCGAACAGAGAGCCTTGTATAGAGATCAGAAGAAATATCTAACAGAAAAGCCAGCGTTCACAATACCTGCGTTGGGTATTGCGCCACCAGAAAGAAACCGATAAAATGGAGATTTGCTTTTTCATGTTACAAATGTAAGCACGAAAAGTAATAGCAAACAAATATTTTGATCATTATTATTCAAATTTGATCAAAATAATTCAAATTATATCAATTCATTACCTCACGGAATAACTTTTTAATAACATCAATTTCTTCCACATACATCGTTTTCTTCCTGGTACCAAAACTTAACGTATTGATCAGTTTCGTTTTACCTTCCCACAAACGTTTGATTTGTCCGTTATCTACTTCCTTCTTGCACAAAAAGTCGGGGATAATGGCGAGTCCTTTGCCACTGGTCAGGCAACGCACAATGGAATTCAAATTAGGAACGATGTAATTCGGCCTGAAATCGGGGTATTTGTTAAAATTCAGTTGCCAGAACTTCCTCAAATGCTCCATATCGCCGGTCGTGCCATACCATTTTTGCTGTTTCAGCCAGGCTTCCAGTTTTTCGGCATCATTTTCGGCTAAAATTTCATTTAACCTGGCGTCATCAATCTCATTACCGCCGACCAGCACAATCGTTTCAGAAGAGAAAGCCTCATGCTCAATTTCCAGGCTGGTACCTTTTTGCGGTGTAATAATCAGGTCAAGGATACCTTTTTCGAGGTTATCCAGCATTTCCGGGTAAAGGCCAAACTGGATGATGACGTTAAATGGCAAGGTCGAAATATACTGCTCCAACGTGATCTGGAAGGTTTCAAAACACATTCCGACACTGATCGTCGGCGTTTGCTTTTCCGTGCTTTTCTGAAAGTTTTTTTCTGCTTCTTCCAGTTTTGAAAGCGGCTCAATAATGAAATTATAAAAAACCTTACCCCTTTCCGTCGGAATCATGCGCCGCGCCGTCCTGTCAAAAAGTTTATAGCCTACATAACTTTCGAGAGAGCTAAGGTGGAGGCTCACGCCGGGCTGCGAAATAAACAAAGTTTCTGCAGCGCCCGTCAGCGTTCCACTCGTATAAATCGCCTTAAATGTCCTGTACCATTCTAAATTTACCATATGCTTATGTATCACTTTAATAATACCAAGCTATAAAAGTACTTATTTTTATGATAATTCTTTTCCTGCCAACTTTGTAAAAAGATTCAGACAGAAGAATATTTCAGCACTGTCGGATGAACAAATACTCATAACAAAGGAAGTCGTAAAAACGCGGCATTATCAATAATAAAATCATGGAATACAGAAAATTAGGCACAACCGATTTAAATTTATCAACCATAACGTACGGCGCTTTTGCCATCGGCGGCTCCATGTGGGGCGGCAACGAAAAAAAGGATTCAATTGATGCAATCCACGCATCCCTCGACCATGGTGTTACCAGTCTGGACACGGCACCTTTTTACGGATTCGGACTGAGTGAAGAACTGATCGGTGAAGCGATCAAGGGACGGGATCGGTCGAAAATCCAGATCCTTAGCAAATTCGGGCTGGTCTGGGACAAGAGTAACCAGGGAAAAGGAGAATATTTCTTTGATGCCGCAGATGATCAGGGAAACCCGGTCCCGGTCTACAAATTTGCTTCGAAAGCAAACATCATCAAAGAAGTAGAAGAAAGCCTGAAACGCCTGGGAACAGATTATCTGGACTTACTTCAAATCCATTGGCCCGATGCCACCACTCCGATTGCTGAAACCATGGAAACGATGGATTTGCTGATTAAACAGGGAAAAATCAGGGCGGCTGGCGTTTGCAACTACGATCTTGCTCAATTAACAACTGCCGAAGAAACCATCAGGCTGGCCTCGAATCAGGTTTCTTACAGCATGTTGAACAGAAGTATTGAAGCAGAAATTGTGCCATATGCGATCGCAAACGATGTTTCCATCATTGCATACAGTCCGCTGGAAAGAGGTTTGTTGACCGGCAAGTATTTCAAGGATTCAAAACTGAAAAGCGACGACCACCGCAACGGGTATTTCGGACAATTCCAGCTTGATCAGGTGGAAGCGTTCATCAACAAAATTCAGCCAATTGCGGATCGTAAAAACGCTACTTTGTCTCAGCTTGTGCTTCGCTGGACAACACTCCAGCCCGGGATCACCATCGTACTCGCCGGTGCCAGAAATGCACAGCAAGCCATTGAAAATGCAGGTGCCATGGATATTCAAATTTCAGACGAAGAATTGACGTTCATCAGCGAAAGTCTGGCACAGCTTAACAAGTAAGTACAAAAGGAATTTCATCCATATTAAAATCAAAAGTCATGTCAATAAATAAAGTATTCATTACCGGCGCGACCGGATATATTGGTGGCTCAGTGGCCGCTCTCCTTTTAAAAAAAGGTTACGAAGTGTCTGCCCTGGTAAGAAAACAGGCTGATGCCGAAAAGTTGAAAGCATTAGGAATTACACCCGTCCTTGGCAACATTCACGACATGCCGGTTTTGCGTAAAGCGGCTGCAAATGCGGATGCCGTTATCCATACTGCCGATGCCGACGATGTATATTCGGTGATCACATTTTTGAAAGAGTTAAAGGGAACGGGTAAAACTTTTATTTTCACGTCCGGATCAAGTCTGGTGGGAGATGACGCGAAGGGGGAAAAAAGCGATATTGTATATTCCGAAGATATTCCCGTACAGCCAAAACTCGAAAAACTTCACCGCGTAGCCATCAATGACCATATACTTGCCGCGGCCAAGGATCAGGTAAGAACCATCGTCATTGTCCCCACCATGGTTTACGGAACCGGAACAGGGATTAAACCCGATAGCATTCAGGTGCCTATGCTGATCGATATTGCAAGAGAAAAACAGGCCGGTGTGTACATTGAAAAAGGCGAAAATAAATGGTCCAATGTTCATATCGAAGATCTTGCAGAACTTTATGTACTTGCCCTTGAAAATGCGCCGGCGGGCTCCTACTTCTATACCGAGAACGGCAGTGCTTCGTTAAAAGACGTGGCGGTGAGCATCAGCAAAATGCTGGGTTTTGAAGGCAAGTCCGTTTCCATCAGCCTGGACAGTGCTATCGCCAAATGGGGACCCGACGGCGCGGCCTACGGGTTTGCATCAAACAGCCTGGTAAATTCTGACAAGGCTAAAAAACTGCTGGGATGGCAGCCAAAATACGCATCAATTCTGGAAGATATCGAGCAGGGATCGTACAAATCTATTCATGCAGATCAATAGATAAATTTAATTATTCCAATACCATATTTTTAGATAATCTCAGTTGTACCGATCATTTCCAAAAGGTTACAACCGAGATTATTTTTTTAGTGTCGGTTTGTCAATTTTGAAAATTTTTTATTTAGAATCGGTCTTGACTTTTCTATACTTTATTCTTATTATTACTACGTTTCTCACCAGTGTAACCAGACTCTACTCATGAAATTAACTGACAAAAAACCCTCCGTCATGGGGTTAAACAATGACGCGTATCTTCAATATCTTGTTCTTCGTTATGTTCAGAATTCAGATGACCCGAAATGGGAATCTTTAAGATGGACCAGTACAGAAGAAATTTCAGCCGAAACCTGGATAGAACTACACAACACTGCAAAAAATGACGTGGAAAATCAAGGGGGAACCCTGAAAGGTTATGAGTTTATCAACAATGAGCTCGTCATCCACGAAAGAATTAATTCAAACGCATGGCCAGCCAACTGGATGTGGGTTATCGAATCCTGATGCAAGCAACCAGGGAAAACTTGCAAAATCAAAAAGCCAAAAAACAACGTAAATTGCTGTTTTTTGGCTTTTAAATTTACCGCTACAACCATTAATAATTAACCATTACTTCCCCTCCACCGTCACAGTAACCATTCCAAACCCCGGCACTGTTACCCTCATGCCGTCTTTTGTCAGTCCGGATTTTGCTTTGAGCGTAGCATAGTCAGCCGGGCCGCCAGCGATCCCGACGGGTGCGGAACCATTGACGATCACTTTTCGCGAAAACTCGCCGTTATCATTGCTTCCCTGTAACTGATACCAATAAAACTTTTCTCCTTTCCTGTAATTTTTCAGCTGTATATCAACCGTTTGCGCCGATGGAGATGTATTCACAAGGGCGATATTGGCTTCGCCCGAAGAATACGTGGAAGCATAAGATTTGATACCGGAATTACTGGTGCTCAAAGATGACTCCACCAGCCGGTCGCCCATCCCCTTTTGCAGAAAATACATGTAATAAAATGAAGGCCGGGGCGTCCATTTGGCTACCGAAGGCTCATTGCCGTCACTGAAAAGTCCGTGATCGTCGCCGTCAGCCCAATAATTTAATAAATCCCAGCGCGCTGCCAATCCGTATTTATTCATCAGTGACTCGCCTACAACCAGCGCGGCAAACAGGCCGCTTATATTCGAAACCTGCTGTTTTGAGCTTTTTGCCCACATATTCCATTCAGTCATGGCAATCGGTTTCTGGGCTGCACCATTCGCGGTCAAAGTCTGTGTGACGAAATTCATCATTTTAGAAGGCTGCGAAAGTGCTGATCCCAATACCACCGCAGCCGTCGAATTCTCCTCATAAGGGGTAAAATAATTATGCACGATATAAAAATCAGCCCTGTTGTTCAGCTCCGGCAGCATGGCGGCGTTCCAGGTTTTGGTGGTGTTCACCTGCCAGGATTCAGTCAGGGACTCATACATCACGGCGCCAATAAATATTTTTACCCCTACTTCCGCTGCTGCTTTTTGCATGGAATCAGCAAAAACCTTGAAATGCTGAGCATATAGTTTTCCCGTCAGATATTCAGGCTGCCCGTCCTTATTCTTTGAAACATCGATACGATAACCCCACTCCCAGTCCGCGTAATTTTCATTGCCAATCTCCCAATATTGTGTCCGTCCTTTATCATAACGAACCCAGTCAGCAGCAAGGTGTGCGGCGGCTGCAACCGGATTTGCGCTTGTCCCATAACGCGCATAACCATAATTGACCGTAAAAACGCCATTGGAATTGCTCTGTTTGATCATATCGTAATAATTGTCAAGGGAAGCCCGCCAGTTATCCTCAGTCCTACCGTAGCCAAATCCCGGGTCTTTTTTAACACCGTCCTTATCGATGAGCTGCAAGGGAACGTCAGCCGGAAGCGCACCCGGCTTCGAATTCCAGAAATACACATCACTGCCGCTGCCAGCCGGAAAACGGACAATGTTTGGTTTCAGATTGGTGATATGGTTCATAAACAACGGCTCCGTCACCATGGGCGACATCCAGATATTCGCGTTATGCCCAAAAACAGTCGGAGGAATTTTTGTAATCACTTTCGCCGCATCCACCGTCAAAGTTGCAACGGCCGTCGCAGGAATTTCGCCCGTTGTGAACGAAGGCACATTGAACGTTTTGGGAGTCCAGTTATCTAAAAACAGCCCCATGGTCTTTGCTATTTCAGGATCGACCGCTGTCTGGATTTTTTCGTCCTGCGTATTGCCGGATGAAACGTCATCTTGTTTACACGACATCAACAAAATGGCTGTAAAAAGCATAGGCATTAACCCCGCCGGTAACTTTGTTCGCATCAGCATGTTTTGGTTATTTGAGTAATGGTCTGGCCGGATCGGCCTGGAAAATGACTGTTACGTAAGGTCTTTGAGCATTGCGCTTACGAAATAAAAGGTATGGAGGGTTAAGCCGGAGGAAGTCTTTCACTCCTCCGGCTTTGATAAAATTCATTTCAGTTTTACCTGAACTATTTTGTTGTAGTACCCGTCACCGGATCGTTGACAAACTTCAGGGAATCCGATGATGCCACATTCACGCCGGAATAAGCCACAACCGCGATCTTTCCTTTTGTAGCCGCTTTGGGTATTTTAACAACCAATTCGGCAGATGTTTTACTGACAAACTCCTTAACCGGCGCAGTAACCCCTTTAAACAAAATACCCATCACGAGGTCGAGATTAGTACCCTTAATTGTCAGATTTTTCTCCCTTTCCGCAGGGTTCGGGGCGATGGACGACACAGAAGGCAAGGTGATCACCAGCTCTTTTTCTGATTCAATGTCAAGTGGCTCGGTACCTCCTGTTGAAAAAACAACAGGGCCCGTCTGCGCACCAAGCGGCACCGTCACAACCAGTTTGTTTATCGTCTGACTCACAAATTTGATAATTGTCGTATCTCTGGCAAAACGTACTGCCTTTACCCAGTTCAGGTAGTCGCCGGTAATGGTGATATTTTCACCGGGACGAGCCTCGGCCGTCACAGTTGTTATTTTCACCGGTACTTCAAAACTCAGCACTGTTTTTGAGACAATATCCCCGCCTGCCGTTTTTAGCGTAACTTTTCCCTCTCCCGTTTCTTTGGGTACAACAAGTGTGATCAATTCCGGTGTATGTTTTGTAAATGCCGAACTTGGAACCGTCGACCCGGTCAGTTCTATGGAAGTAACCTTATTCAGATTGTTTCCGATAAAACTGATTTCTCCACCTGGCAACACACCCGAAGGGCCAAAACTCAGCAGCTGAACTTCATCAGAACTAACTGCATCGTCGTCGTTACAGGCGGCTAGTATTCCCAGGAACATGACAAGGTATAACACAGTGAGGAACCGTGTATTTGATAATATTTTCATTTTTGTATCCGTTAAGAGCTATTTTTTAAGAACCTTTGGCACAACCCGGAAATTATCCAGCGAGATATCCGCAGCAAGTTCGCCGCCGCCATGGAAGAGCAGCCTGGTGTAATAACCGTTTGGATTAACGGCCACTTTCACGCCTGCTTTCTCATAACTCCCCGTAATTTCCTCAAACGGAATCACAATTGTTTTCCACTCTCCTTTGGTGTCGATCGGTGGTGCCCATTGGTATGCATCCGTCAGGAAGTCGCTCAGCCCCACATTGATTTTGAGCATATTGTTGTTGTAGGGTTTCAGCGTGTTTACCTCAAATTTCAGGTTATAGTCCGACGGTTTTAGAATGGCCTCATCGGGAACATTTTTGCTGATTGCGCCCATGGCATCCGGCGGACCGCCCGCAACTTCTTTCCACGCCCAACCGGCGATGGTTTCTTTCACACGGATATAATTTCCATTGATTGCTACGGGATCTCCTTCACCTGGTTTTTTCACGACATATTTCTCGTTCCACCAACCTGTAAACGGATCACTGCTCAGGAAAATATTACGGTTGTCACGGAACCAGAAATTCGATTTTGTTTCACCAAAATTGGTTTTGACCGTAATCTGTCCCGGATTTGCACCTTCGGGAATACGCACCTGGATCATATCATCCTCTACCAGAACAAGCTCTCCTTTAACCCCTCCGGCAAAGGTTACCGTCAACGGTTCATAGAAATAATTGCCCCTGATGGTCGCCACAGCACCCGCAGGCACGTATTCACAGTTCATGCTGGCCACATCCGGTTCGCTGATCTGAACTTTAAAATCATGCAATAACGTTTGGCCGTCCGCAAATATGATTTTGAGTTTATTGCTGATCTCTGCAGGGACTTCGCTTGGCACACTCACCAGAATTGTTTTGTTGGTCACATAGGTGGGTGTCAGGGTTGCTTTCTGATCGTTAAACCAGATTTCCCGTGCCCCTTCGAGATTTTCGCCAACGATGGCAATCAGGTTTCCCTGAAAAGCACCGGTCAGCAACGAATCCGAAGATTCCGGTTTTGTAATTCGGACGTACTTGATGGTGGGTTGTCCGCCGTTCGGAGCGTCGTCGTCCGAACAGGAAAAGTTGATACCGACCAAGGCCGCCAACACTGCAAAAAGCAGCATAGATCTATATATTTTTCTCATCTGAATAGCTGTTTTGAATGAACCAAAGGATCTACTTGCTGTAATAATCAACCGGTGGCTTCTGAAGGTTGGGTGCCTGACTTAACTCTGCCGACGGAATTGGCAGAAGAAAATTTCCACTATTGGCAACAATTGTTCTTTCCGTTGTAGCCCAGCTGGTTTTTGTAAACGTCCAGGAAGTCGGGTTCGGAAACTGATCGGGAGCAGTAAAAAACATCCCACGATCCTGCTCATTCAAAATGGAATAAGCTTTTGCAGCGTCATAATAATGCAGACTGACCAGATCGTACCAAGCCATCCCCTCCATGGCAAATTCACACAGACGTTCTTTAAAAATAACATCAAAAGTAAGCGGTCCTTCAAAAATTGGCAGACCTGCACGCATGTGTACCTTATTGAAATATTGCAGTGCAACAGGATCCGTCGTGGATGTATTGTTACCCAAAACAGCCTCAGCATAAACCAGATACATTTCAGACAAACGCATCATGTAGGTATCGTTTCCGTAGTTCTGCTGCGCTGATTGTCCGCCTACATCTTTCGCCTTGCCTGTTATGTATTTTTTGATAGACAAAAAGTTATTGTCGGTGCCGGTAAAGGGAAATATCAGCTTTTGCTCACCACCGGTTATACTCTGCGTGATCTCCGGATACGACGCGCCCGGAAGCATAAAGGTAGCTTTTAGCCGCTGATCCAGTGTTCTGCCCTGCATACCCGTGGCAGTAACTTTGATCCCGTCATATTTACTCATCATCCACCAGGTCGCACTTTTATCACCACCCCAGCCATCGCCGTTGGCAATATCCGAGCTATAAGCCAGGTAAGCCGGTGTTGAATTTTGGGTTCCCCACACACCGGGAGAATAAACCCATTGCAGCGAAAACAACGATTCTGCATTATTATCATAAGGGAATAAAAACAGGTCCGAGTAATTTTTCAAGAGAGAGCCGCCGCTTTTGATAATCACCCTTTCTGCGTAATATTTCGCACTGTCCAAAAACATCTGATTTCTCTTTCCGGATCCTTTGGCTTCAACACCTGAGCGTGTCAGGTAAAATCTCGCCAGCATACCTTCAGCAGACCATTTCGTAATTCTTCCCGTGCGTATCGGTGTTTCGGGAAGGTCGTTGGCAACGGCACGCATTTCACTTGTTATGAACTTCCAGACACTTTCAGGCGTGTTTCTTGAAACAGACGTATCTGAAAGAATCTTGATATTGTCTTCAATAATGGGCACAGCTCCCCAGTTCATCACCAGCGAACGATAGGCCACAGCCCGCATGAAACGTGCCTCCGCAATAGCCAGCTTTTTTATCGTTGGCGAAACTGCCGAACCAGCATATTGATTAATATTGCTGATCGCCAGGTTCGATTGCCCCACCACAATAAAAAACGACCGCCAGGAAGCACCATTTTCGGGCGTATTTCCGGTTGTATTAAACAGTACATTTCCGCGATCGTTGTAGGCAGAGAATGCAGTTCCCGCTCTGAAATCACCCAAATTGTACGATGCCTTATCGTTATAATCAAACCACACCTTACTGTAAAGCAGTGCGGTAGAGGCTAAAACCTGATCATCGCTCTTGTAAAAACTTGCATCTACGATAGCATCTTTCGGTGGTCTTTCCAGAAAATCTTCCGAGCAGGCAGAAAGGATAAAGACCGGGATCAGCACCGCAATCCAATATATGATATGTTTAAAATCTTTCATTTGATTCAATTTTAGAAGTCTAAACCTAAACTAAAAGTGTAAACCGGAGTCAATGGATAACGGCCGTAGTCGAGACCAATAGCCTGGTTGGAAGGACCCGAATCTCTTGATACATAAGCCCCCACTTCGGGATCAAAACCGGTGTATTTGGTGAAAGTCAAAACGTTTTGAGCGCCTACTGAAACCCTGGCTCCGCGGATTATCTTTTGTTTTGACATAAAAGAGGCCGGGACATTGTAGGTTAGCGAAACATTTTTCAGACGAATAAATGAACCGTCTTCCACCCATTTATTGGTATGTCTGGTAAAGTTTCCATTGGGTCCGTTTGAAATTCTGGCGACATCCGTACCCGGATTGGATAACACAACTTCTCCGCTTGCATTGGTCGTTGGCTTTGCATAGTCCATCGCATGTACCAGCAGATTCCGGCTCAAATTGATATTGCTTGCATTGGTGTTCAGCTTCCCAAGATAATTGTAAATGTCGTTGCCATAAGTGCTGGTAAACAACAGGCTAAGATCAAAACCTTTGTAAGAGAATGTGTTGGTTAACCCGGCAAAAAGTTTCGGCCAGGGATTCCCGATTACTGTAAGATCTTTTTCATCGATTTTGCCGTCACCGTTGACATCTTTGAACTTCACGTCGCCTACCCAGATATTGTTCACATCCGTTGGAAGCCTTTTTCCATTGTTGTCAACCGGCACCGGGCTGCCATCAATTTCTGCAACATTCTGGAACAAACCCTCTTCCATATACCCGCGGAATAACCATGGAGCCTTGCCCACTTCGGAACGCTGCGTCCAGTCCTGCATCCACCAGGAGGTTCGATCGACAAAAGCACTTTCAGAATAGAACGACTTGATTTTGGTTTTGAAGCTCGACAAATTGAAACTTGTCTCCCACTTAAAACCGCCGCGATTGATATTGGTGGTATTAATGGTAAAACCAAAACCCTTGTTTTGCAAAGCACCGATATTGACAGTCGGGGAACCTACTGCGCCCGTTCCGTTGGTGCCCATGTACCACGGTAAAGGTTTTTCCATCAACAGGTTATCGGTGTTTTTGATATAATAATCCAGTTCAAACTGGATACGGTTTTCCAGAAGACCGATGTTGATACCGAAGTTTTTGGTTTTGGTTTCTTCCCATTTCAAACCCGGATTGCTGTATTTAGTCGGGAGAAAACCTGTTGATGTTGGCGTAGCCCCTGTTCCCATTGGCGAATAAATACCGCCACCGCCCTGGTTTCCGGTCACACCGGTTTCGAATCTCAACTTCAATTCATTGATAAAAGGAACATTGAAAAACGCCTCCTGCGAAACGCGCCAGGCTGCTGATACCGAAGGGAAAACGCCCCATTTATTGTCTTTACCAAAATTTGCAGACCCATCTCGTCTGACCGTTCCCATGATAATATAACGATCGGCGTAGTTGTAGTTTACCCTTCCAAGGTAAGATTCCATCGCCCAGTCGCCCGAGCCTCCCGTGTTGCTGGCCGTTAAAGCATCACCGGCTGCAAGGTCATGGATATCGTTGGTCAGGAAACCAGTTCTGGTTGCACCCACATTTTTGTAGGATGAAACCTGCGCCTCATGGCTCACCATTGCACTGATGTTGTGTTTGCCAAAAGTCTTGTTGTATTCAAGCAGCTGGTTCCAGTTCCAGTACGTATTCGTTCCTGTTCCGTTTGTCAGAGAAGCCGTCACGTTTTTTGCCCATCCAATCGAATAGGTTGGGATGTAGTACGTAGAATTTGAAAAACCGAGATTGGTATTGAATGACGATCTGAAATTCAGCCCTTTAATGATTTCAATTCCCAAATTCAATCCTCCCAGAAATTGTCGTCTCACCAGTTTGTTGGTTGTCAGATTGGCAATCGCGATCGGGTTAACGGGAGCAAACTGGTTGGCTCCGTTGTTTTCATCTCCACCGCCCCACGAGCCGTCGATATTTTTCACCGGCACCTGCGGCGTGAGCTGCAAAGCGCTGGCAATAACGTTTTCCTGGCTGGTTGTCAGATTATCGTTGGTTTGGTTGAAACTCAGATTAGCCCCGATAGAAGCCCATTTTCTGGGTTTGTTATCAAGATTCAGCCTGAAACCATACCGGTTAAATCCGGATCCCTGTGCTACACCATCCTGTTTCAAATATTCCCCGGATAAGTAATAGGTTGTCTTGTCATTTCCTCCACTCAAACTTAGCTGATGTTTATTCATCGGAGCACTTTTAAAAAGCTCCTTTTGCCAGTCCGTTCCTGAACCCAATAATGAAGGATCCAAAAATTCTGTTGGCGTATCGCCGCCGGCAAGCTGATGGTATTCGCCAACCATCTGAGCGTATTGCTGCAAATTCATCACTTTCAAAGCCTCAGGTGCGGTCTGAAGGCTGTACTGATAGCCGTACGATATTTTTGTATCGCCAGATTTACCCCGTTTTGTCGTCACGATCAATACCCCGTTGGTAGCCCGTGAACCATAAATTGCAGTAGCAGAAGGGCCCTGAAGAACTTCAATGGATTCGATATCAGCCGGATTTAAACCCGCCAGCGGATTGGAGGAACTTTGTGAGCCGAACGAAACGGACTGACCCGGAATTTGCACACCGTCAACCACATACAAAGGCTCATTGCTTCCGCTGATTGAGTTCACACCACGGATATTTACCGAAATCCCGCCGCCCGGCTGTCCCGAGTTTTGCGTTATATAAACGCCGGCAGCCCGTCCCTGAATGGCCTGTTCAATAGTCGTGTTGACTGTTCTGCCGATTTCCTTCGCCGATACAGAGGTTTGCGCGGTTGTGAGGTCGGCACGTTTCATTTCGCCATAACCCACCACTACTACTTCATCCAGTGCCTTTGTATCAACCAGCATCGTCACATCTATAACACTTTTTGTACCTACGTTTACCTCTTTTGGCACGTAACCTACAAAGGAAAAAATGAGAACGGAACTTGTTCCCGGCACAGCCAGTGAAAACTTTCCATCGGTGCCGGTGGTAGTTCCCTGCGACATTCCTTTGATCACAATACTAACGCCCGGCAAAGGCTCTCCCTTTTCGTCCGTAACTTTTCCCTTAATATCGATTGCAGCCAGTTGATAGGCCGAGACGCGCTTGGCAAGCAAATCAGCCCCGCCAATATCCGCTTTGGTCATTTCAGGCGCCGACATACTTTCCTGAGCATTGGCAGGAAACGTAAAGTTTTCAGCGGTAGACTTGCGTTTTTTTACAACAATCGTTTTATCGATGATGGAATAACTAAGCGGCTGGTTTTCAAAAACCTTGTCAAGAACCGCTTTCAGTTCCTCTCCCGTCACCCTGATATTCACCGGGCGGGTATTTTTCAGTAACTTATTATTGTATAGAAAGTTATACCCGGTTTGTTTCCTTATTTCATTGAATACCTTTTCAAGCCCGCTGTTATTTTCGTTCAGTCTAACGGTTTGTGAATATACGCCCGCGCTGACCTGCATAAAAGCCACAAAAAAGAGAAAGGCCGTCAGCTTCATAATTCTAACTATTTTGAGTTTTAGATCCGCTGGCAGCGATCTGTCCTTGGCACGAAGACGGTCGGGAATCAGACGGGCATACCCGCGTTGATAAAGTAAAGCATATTTCATACTTTTACAGTGTTTAGATGTTGTACATGGTTTGAGGTTCTCAATAATCGCGGCTGTGTAATAACCTGAACATCTGCTATACTGATTCCAGCCAAAGAGTTCAGTGTAGATGATCCACTTCGGACTCCAATCCGAAGTGTTTTTTTTGGTTATCCAGCAAATTTCAGGTCAGCTGTCGTCCGTCATGATGTCTGGGTTAAATGATGGTTTTATATGATCTTGCAAATCTTAGGGTTATTCTGCCGCCGTGACCTCCACTTTGTTATCCTTCACAGAAAATTTCACCCCGCCACCCTCTTCCAGGATGTTAAGCACATTGGAGATCGCCACTTTCTTGGATACGTAACCCGTAAACTGGTCCTGTGGAAGAGGGCCATGGTACACTACATCCAGGTCATACCAGCGCGATAGCTGACGCATGACTTCCTGAATATCAGTGTCTTTAAATTTAAAGAATCCTTTTTGCCAGGCTACCGCACTTTCAGTATCCACTTTTTCTACGGCTATGTCTGCCACACTGGATTTCGAACGTTTGAGAATGGATTGCTCACCCGGTTTCAGATTAACCGCCGCTCCCACTTTCCCGGCCGCTCCCTGAATCGCATAAACTTTTACACTTCCTTCCAGGAGCGTAGTTTTCACAGCAGATTCGTCGCGGTAGGAATTCACGTTAAAATGAGTGCCAACCACCTCGATCACCTGGTTATTGCAAACAACCCGGAACGGTACTTTCCGATTATTTAACCGGTAAGATGCCACTTCAAAATAAACCTCTCCGGTAATTTCCACCTTTCTTTCGATGCCATTGAACACAGCCGGAAACCGGATGGACGATAGCGAATTGAGCCACACTTTGGTACCGTCCGAAAGGTTGATCTGATATTGACCCGCTTTGGGTGTTGTGATCTGGTTAAAAATCTCAGTTTTGCTGCTACCCGAATGGCCATCATTTTGTTTGGAATAAACCAATTGTCCGTCGGTAACCTTATTGATTTCGATACCCGACTGGCTGGCGATCTGTCCGTCAATGGCCTCGTTCAGATTGATAGTTGAGCCATCCGAAAGTGTCAGCAATGCCCTGTTTCCACCGGGTGCAGCGTCATTAAGTGCAACTTCTGCCAACCTGCTTTCGGTTCCAACGTTCTTGTTGAAAAAGACATAATAACTTCCAATACCGATCAGCACAATGACAGCAGCAGCAGAAAATCGTCGCAGGTATCCCCAGAAACTGATCACGCGGGATTCAATCTCCGGCGATTCAAGTGCGTCAATACGCTCCTCAATTCCTGCGGCCAGACCTGCATGATTATCAAACTCGTTCACAACCGATTTGCTCTCTGAAATCCGGGCATAATGATCCATGACCTGTTGCGCTTCCTGTGCTGAAATGGAATTAAACCATTTCAAAAACAGCTCATGCTCCTCAGGCGTATGCTGGTTTTGGATATACCTTTCAAGAAATGTGATGTAGTATTTTTCTTCCATATAATGAGAAGACGGATTGGCATCCGAAAAGAACCCCTCACTATTAAAATTATTTTCACTTTTTTTTGAACTTATTAAATAGGAAGCAGGAAATACATAAAAATTACCACATCTGCTGTAATTTCTCCATGCTTACGAAGATAATCTTTTACGAAACCGGTGGCTGCGTACAATTGTTTTTTTACCACAGATTTTGAAATAGCCAGGCGTTCGGCAATTTCATCGAGCGATAATTCTTCCCTGGTTTTCAATTCAAAAACCTCTCTCCTTTTTTCAGGAAGCAGGTTAATGGCGTCCTGTGCAAGCTGATAATATTGTCCGTAAATGAGGTTATCGTCTGCCTGCTCCTCGCAAGCCTCTTCAAACGGACCGGATAAGGTAAAAAATCTTGACTGAGACTGCTCCTTGCGCATATGATCAAGCAGCTGATTTTTGGCAGTTTTAAAAATATAGGCCTGAAATGAGTGAACCGTTAAAAGCCCTTCTTTTTTCTCCCAAATCTTCACAAAAACATCCTGTACAATTTCCTCACTCAACTCTCTGGATTTTGTAAAAAGAAACATATACTTCATGAGTGCTGAAAGATAAGCCGTATACAAATTTGCATACGCCTCCCGGTCGCCGCCAGCGCAACGATCCATCAAATCTCTTTCGTCTGTCAATCCGGTCATTTATATAAATATTATATCAAAATAGTGTCATGTTTTTAAGATCAATAACACTGCGGGTATTTCCGAACCTGAAAGTACCTGCGAAGACACAAAGGACAATATTATATTTATTCTCCAATTAGTTCAAAACAAAGTTAATTAATAATTCATTTCTTCTGCAAATGATGAGATAACAAAAGTTTCAGGGGACAGAAGAAGTGAACTCAACAGACAGTTTAGCTCAACTTTGTATTGTTTTATGATAAAATAAGACCATTAAAAGTTTGATGAAATTTAAAGTACACTTAGTAGTATATAAAATTTAATTATATATTTACTTTCAAACAGATCAATACGCGAAAAGTATACGTTTTCTTCTTCTTATCTAAACTTTATCAGCCATGAAAACAACGATCCTTTATTTTCAGTCAGTACGGAAACTATGCGCCAAAGCTGCCCTGATAAGCACCTTTTACATTTTGTGTTCATGTGCTACACCCAGGGAAGATGAAAATGCAGTTATTACAATTGACTTAAAGGCCCCCAATACCCATCTGGAAGGCAAGATGCTTTATCTTGGAGATACTGGAACGCGCGATTTTCGGGATTCTTCCGTCGTAAAAAACGGCAAATCTCAGTTTACTGTAAAAACCGACAAAAACTTCGTGCCCTTTCAGGCCAGTATTTTGTATAAGTCCGGCAATCCCAACGCCCCATACCGTCTTATTGGTTATAATAACCCCTACCAGAAGAATACGCATGAGTCTTTTTTCTATGTGGATAAGGGCATTTCAAAATTTGAGAATTATGATATTTTTAAAATAAATGATTCCACAACCATTACCGAACTCCGATTTCTTAATATCAACAAACAGAGCGAGGCAGCATTTAAGCATCTGAATTTAAAAGTCACCTCAAAACAAACACAAAAAAACAGAGACTTCAATACCGCACTCGTCAGACAATATGCATATTCACTTGACGTATTGAATATCGTTAATTATAGTAAAGCCAACCTGAAAGACGAGGAATTAAAACATCTGTTGTCGCTTTTTGACGAAGAAGTCACCAAGTCGCAACTATACAAAAATCTTCTGGCTTATGCGGATTATGAAAACAAAACCGGCGCACCTTTCCCTAATGATATTTCTTTAAAGCAACCGGATGGTGCATCCTCCGCAGCGGTTCTTCACGAAACGGCAAAGTATAATCTCGTCGTTTTCTGGGCAAGCTGGTGTGGTCCCTGCCGCATGGAAATTCCACAGATCAAGTCGCTTTATGGCAAACACAAAAATGACCTGAACATCGTCAGTATATCGACTGACAAAAATGAAAAACAGTGGCAAACTGCACTGATAAAAGAGCAAATGCCCTGGAAACAATATTTAATCGAGGACGGAAACGCACTCGCCAAGCTCGATAAAAAATACCATTTGGAATCTATTCCCGTATGGCTCCTTTTTGACGAAAACCATCAGCTGATCGACAGGCAGGTTGGTTACTCGCCGGGCGCTGATGGTATTGAAGAAAAGGTGGAAGCACACCTGAAAACCAAATAATTAAACCGGCAGCTCGATCACTAGTTCCGTTCCCTGTGCGTCGGACTGAATATTCATTTGCCCGTTGAGCCCGGATACTCTTTGCTTAATCGACCGCAAGCCTATGCCTTCCTTTTGACTTTGTGCATCAAAACCTTTACCATCATCCCGGATGTGCATCACCACGGATTTAACATCCTTGTAAAGAATAATGTTAATCCGTTGTGCCTTGCTATGTTTCAGGATGTTGGTAATCGCCTCCTGAATAATTCTCAGCAATTCAATTTTAATCTGATGTGATAAATCAACCAGAGATTCGTCATCTATCAGCAATTCCTGGGCAAATAAATCCTGTGGCAGAGCCTTGGCCATGACATTTTCAATGATCTCTGAAAATGAAGATTTTTCTTCCTTCTCAGACAACCTGAACCACTCATGGCTTTTCGCCCTTACACTGAGATAAGCCTGTTCCAAAATTTTTGTTATTTCCCGTAGCCGCCTCCCCTGATTCTCATTTTCAGACGCCTTGGCTTCATGTTCCAGCAGAATTTTGGCAGAGGCAAGCGTCCCGGCCAAATCGTCGTGAAGCTCCATGCTGATCCGTTTCTGCTCGATTTTGGTCACGAGCCGGTTTCTTTCTTCGAGTTCAGCAATCTGGATCTGACTGGCAAAATTGAGCTTTTCAATTTTATTTTGTGATAGCTGCTCCGCCTTCATTTCTTTGATTTTCAGCTTCCTGTTACGGTTATAAAAAATCATGACAACAACCACAAAACTAAGCGACGCAATGATCGTGATAGCTATCGCCCGGTCGCGCTGCTTTCCCCTCAGCGTATTTTTACTTTGCAGATCCTTAACCTGAGCTTCCTTTTTGACAAAATTGTATTTTTGTTCTACCTCAAAAACATGACCGCGGTTTTTAAAAACATCCATCGAATCCTTAGTCATTTTATTGATTTCAAGATGAACCAGGGCTTCCTCCAAACGATTTTCCTCTTTGTAATATTTGTATAAAATGTCTGTAATTTCGTTCACAAGCGGGACATTCTTACGTAATATTACTCCTTTCTCATCCCTTGAATCCGAAATCAGCTTTTCAAAAATGACTGCCGCCTCCTCTCCCCTGCCAAGAGCCATCAGACTCAATGCTTTGTATTTTCTTAGATAAATGACACTTATGTCTTTCGCCAGCATTGCACTGTACGGCTTTGAAACCATCAGCGAATCACACAAATAAACACAGAGATCAAAATCGTTCGCAAAATAAGCGTCAATGGCACTGAATGTTTGGAATACAGGATTCTGAATATTCTTCAAAGCCGCATCCCGGACTAACGCCTTTATCTTTTCACGATACGTGGCATTACCGCCTTCATACAATTTCAGATAGATGCGAAAACGACTTACCAATACATCTTTATAAATGCCCTTGTATTTCTCCTTCTTGTGGATATCCCTGTAATAATGCAGCGCACTATCCTGATAAGCGATGGCATAGCTGAACAGCCCAAGCGATTCATAAGGACTGCTTAAAGCAGCATACAAATGGCCAAGTTCCGTTGTTTTACCATTCTGCCGGTACCGTTCCAAAGCGGCATAAAGAAAACGCACAGCCTCCTCGTAGTTACCCAAATTCGAATATAAATATCCTTTGAAACGCTCATACGACACTTCTAAATTTTGCCATTTAACCATCCCCTTCCCGCGTACTTTGTCAAGCAGGTCGTTACAATATTTCATACTCATCGCATAATTCCCGGAGGCAGCGTAATACGTAGTTAAATGACTGAGTATTTCAGCCTCCTGATCACCGCCTTGCTGTCCCGGAATCTGCCTCGCCAGATTTAATGCTATTGTATCGAGCTCGTTTTTAAAATTCGGCGGCACATTATTCCTGCCAAATTCCAGAACTTTTATCTCCTCACCGATAGTCAGTTGTGTTTTGTTTTTCGGCACGGGCTTACAGCTATCGGGCAGAATACGGAGCAGCTCCACGCTTATCTGTGCAGTGGCAGGCAGGAAAGAAAAGACAACAGCGGATAACATTATCAATGACAACAAGTGCCTTTTTATTACCACATAAAAACTTGTCATAGAATGCACATACTAAATTTCATCACCGGTACCTTGATAATAGAAATGACTCTATTTTTTAATAGAATTTTTTCTATTATTTTCTACTAGATGACTTTGACGGGCTCTTTTTCAGAAAGTCACCCTTCTTTCGTAAAATTTTCAGAAAAAATTTCCGGCCAATAATTTTCTACATCAAGACCAGTCATATCTATAATTCAGGTCGTCATAAAAAGGATAAAAACCCGAGCACAGTAGATATCGGAGAATTGTTATTTATAGTATAAAATATCTAACGATCAGACACATGAAGCAGCTTCTCCTCCTGACATTATTACTTTCTGCGCGACTGCTATTTGCTCAGGCTCCTGCCGAAAATTACCCGACAGATCCTGCCTCTGAGGAACAGGCAGGTGTGCCCAAAGGAGAAGTTTTAAAATTTACTTTTGACAATTCGAAGATATTTCCCGGTACCTGGCGCGAGTACTGGGTGTATATTCCGGCTCAATATAAGTCAGGCCAACCAGCCTGCGTATACGTCAATCAGGACGGGATTCAATGGAAAGCTCCCACCGTTTTTGATAACCTGATCCACAGGAAGGAAATGCCGGTAACAATCGGGGTTTTCGTGATGCACGGAAAAGTAAAAGCGCAGGAAGGAAGTGAAGCCCTCGACCGGTTCAACAGAAGTTTCGAGTACGACGGTCTCGGGGATGCCTATGCAAGGTTTATTCTCGACGAAATTCTCCCGGAAGTTGAAAAGCAGAAAACGAGTGACGGACGTGTTATCCGGTTATCCAAAAATGGAAATGATCGCGCGATCGGCGGATCCAGCAGCGGCGCTGTTTGCGCCTTTACGGCCGCCTGGGAACGACCAGATGCCTTTTCCAGGGTTTTCAGCGCGATTGGAACCTATGTGGGTTTGCGCGGAGCGGATCGTTACCCGACGTTGGTAAGAAAGTATGAACCAAAACCTTTGCGGATTTACTTGCAGGATGGAAGCAATGACCTGAACATCTACGCGGGCGACTGGTGGATGGCCAATCAGACCATGTTGCGTGCGCTGACTTTTTCAGGATATGAGGTAAGCCATCAATGGGGCGATGGCGGGCATAACGGCAAACAGGGTACCGCCGTGTTTCCTGAGGCCATGCGTTTTTTATGGAAAGACTGGCCAACCCCTGTCAAATCGGGCTCGACAAAAAATCAGTTACTGGCAGATATTTTGATTCCCGGACAAACCTGGGAGCTGGTGGGAGAAGGTTACAAATTTACCGAGGGACCAGCAGCGAATCAATCGGGAGAGGTTTTCTTTCAGGATATTCCAAATGCAAAAACATATAAATCCGTGGAAGGTAAAGTGACAATGGTGAATGAAGATTCACAGAATGCAACCGGAACTGAGTTTGATAAAGAGGGAAACCGCTATGAGTATGCGAAGAAAACCTTGTCGGTCATGAAGTTTTCGCCAGATGGAAAAAAACAGGAAGTTGTGAAAGATATTGTCGGGAATGATTTGACGGTTGCCTATAACGGGAATATTTATCTGACAGCGCCCGACGGAAAGGACAAACCTTCCACCCTGTTTCTGATCCGTCCGAATGGAGAAAAAACGGAAGTTGACAAGGGAATTTTATTCGCAAATGGATTGGCGCTCTCGCCCGACCAATCCTTACTCTACGTGACCGAGTCTGCCTCACACTGGGTCTGGGCTTATCAGATTCTGGCCGATGGCACGCTGGGAAGTAAACAAAAATTTGGCTGGCTCCATGTCCGTGACACCGAAGAAAATGCCTGGGCCGACGGCATCACCTGCGACCGCGACGGAAGAATGTATGTCGCCACACGCGCAGGAATCCAGATTCTCGATCAGACAGGGCGTGTTAACGCCATACTCCCGACACCGAATGGTGCAGCGTCGAATGTCGCATTCGGTGGTAAAGATTTTGATGTTTTATATGTCACGGCAAATGAAAAGGTTTACAAAAGAAAGCTAAACACGCACGGTGCCAACAACTGGGATAAACCCGTTAAGCCGGCGGCGCCAAAGTTATAATCGCTGATTTGAAACACTAAAAAACCGGCCAAAAGAAACATCGGCCGTTTTTTTCGATTACTACCTATTTTTACTTTTTAAAATATTCTTAAACAATCCCACCCATCAACGGGTCCGTTTTTGTGGCAACACCTGTTTCCACGTGGCCTGCAAAACGCTCCTCAAAGAGGTCATTCCCTTTCAGTTTTACACTGAAATCATACCAGTTATGATTTTTCGAAAGGTTTAAAACCACCGTCGCCTGTCCTTTGGCAGCGATCGTTTTTTGCTGGTTTCCGGATTTATAGCTGTTATCAACCAGGGTTAATGTGTGCGGTTTGGTATCGTTATTCGTTATGGTCACCACAACATTTCCGGTTAACCGCGCCGCGTTCAGTCTGGCAGCTTCGTAGCTGGCCGTTATTTTAAGCAAAGGATTTTGCGCATTTCCGGCAAACTCCCTGTAAAAACCATTCGGACCGTAGACTCGCAAATGATACTGCCCATTCTCAAAATCTTTGAGGCTCCACTCGTCTTTCAGCATATCACCCGCGGCCACGCTATAATCCCATGATCTCAGCGGATCGTTTTGGAACGGACTCATGGCATAAACGCGGAACGGCGATCCCGTGGCCTTATTCCCAAAAACCTTGTTACCGGCACTGAATGACAGTTCTACACTATTTTTCGCTTTGTTAAAAACGCTGTGTGCATACATTTCATAAGGCAGCGGACAGGCAGGACGTACACCTTTTTCCTGTTTCGGGAAATACGGAGAATCGGCATGATTGGTATTGATCTGCTCAATTTCAGAGGCCGTCAACTGCTTGTAGTTATTGGGCGCGTCCTTGAACCGTGCCTGATGAATCCCTTCAATAAATGGCTTTCTGTCCAAAAACTCAGGTTTGGTGATCGTCTCACCGTTATAGGGACGAAAAACCGACGTCAGGTCGCCGCAAATGGCACGTCGCCATGCTGTGATATTTTCTTCCTTGATTTTTTTGTTGAACTTCTTTTCCAAAAAGTTTTCCAGAAACTGTAAAGACGAAGTATGGTCAAAAACCTCGGAGTTTACAAACCCACCGCGTGACCACGGCGAAGCAATAATCATCGGCACCCGGTAACCCAACCCAATCGAACCTTCCCGGATATTACTTTCCACCATCGACGGATTGGTTTGTTGAACACGCGTCGCAAAATCCATCTTTGGGTCAATGCCTTTGGACACCTTTCCGGTGTTTTCCTTATACGGATTGGGAACAACATAAGGCGCCATATGGTCGAAATAACCGTCATTTTCATCGTAGGTAACGATAAAAATCGTTTTCTTCCATACTTCCGGATTTTGGAGCAAAATCTCCATAGCCTCACTCACATACCAGGGGCCAAACCAGGGTTGTCCCGGGTGATCCGAAAAATGTGCGGGTGGCATCAGCCACGAAACGGTTGGTAAAGTTCCGTTTTTCACATCCTCGCGAAACTGATGGAATACGTCTCCCTTCGGCACTTTAAGCTCCCGCTCCTTGCCATCGTCGTCGTATGTCAAGGATTCCAGTTCATGATAATACTGGTCGTTAATGTTGGTTATGAACGCTTTATTATGCAGTTCTTTCGCCTGTTCCGAAAGGTTGTTATACGTTTCTGTCGTAAACCGGGCCTGAGCAGTTTGGATCAACGCAAGCAGTTTTTTAGCCGCGGCAAGTCGCTGCGTCACTTTTTCGTCCGCAGGCTGTTTTTCCAGCTCAGCAATCTGCTGAACCAGATTTTCCTTTTTCGTTTGCAAATTGGCAATACCACCCTCGTGCAAACGCACATTATACTGCTTGTAATATTCCAGTACGTTGGTCCCAAAATTGCTAAGCCATGCACTCTCCTCCCCTTTCAAACCATAACCCATGGTCAGCTCATTCTGGTAAACTTTCCACGAAACACCATTCTCCTGAAGACGTTCCGGATAGGTTTTCCAGCCAAGTTCAGGATATTCATAGTTGCTGTTGTTCCATAAATGCGCCACGGCATCCACCTCATTCCTTTCACGAACCGTGCCTGTCATCCAGTAATGACGGTTTGGGTGCGTACCCGTTATGCTCGAACAAAAATTGTGATCACAAACGGTAAACGCATCAGCCAGGGAATAATAGAACGGAAAATCCTTCCGGTCGCAGTAACCCATCGTCAAAGGAATTTTGGCATAATCCTTATTCCGGGCCTTTTTCACATCGAGCCACTTGTCATATTTTCCGCCGTTCATGGCATCCGTCTGGTCGGTCCAGCCATGAGGAATTGAACCCATCCAGGCCACTTTTGTATCTTTTACATTCAATTGGAACGGGCCGTATGTTTCGCCCTCCTTATTGGTTTGCAGCCATACTTTATTCTTATTCGGCAGAGTGATCGCCCGCGGATCATTGTAACCACGCACACCCTGCAAGGTACCCAGCTGGTGGTCAAACGACCGGTTTTCCTGCATTAAAAACACAATATGCTCAGCGTCGTAAAAGGTACTACCAAGCTCCGGATTTATCGCCAGGGCCTTTTCGATCACGGCAGGCAGCATATTCGCCATGGCGCCGGTACCCGACAGAAGCGCTGCTTTTTTTAAGAAATCTCTTCTTGAATTCATTTTAATTAAGATACTTTACAGAACAAGACCGATATAAAAGAAATACCGGGCCGGATTTAGCCTGAATTTTAAAACATATAATTCAGGTCAAATATATTACAGTAAACCGGCCACCATGTTAAGCATCAGTTAACAGATGATCACTTTTCTGTTATTAATTAAATAGTAAAAATTCACAAGAAGACTAACCTACTCATTATCATATCAAATAAACCGAAAAGACTGCTAACGATGTGAAATCGGCTACCTGCCATGCTTAACTTCCGGAATTTTCCCGTTTTAATCGACCAGGTCAAAAACACCGCTGACTTTTTCTTCACCATTAACAATGACGGATAATCGGTGCTGACCGGCATAGAATTTCCGTGTTGTAATAAGCTTAAAAGATTGTTTTCTTAGCATCACGATCTTTTCCAAAGGCTGAAAAATCCGCTCGCTGATCTTGAAAACCTTTTTGGAGAGTTGTCCGTTGGATTTAAAATAATACACCGCATATTCCAGCCGGACTGTCTGTTTTTCGCTGCTTTTATTGAATACGGAAAATGAAAACGAGACATTATCCCCTATTTTCACTTCCGGCGTTACAATTTCGAAATCCGTCACCTTTATGTTTTCACTTTCAAGGCCGTAATGTTTAAGAATTTCGGAATGACCCTGTTTCAGCAAAGTGCGGCTTCCATGTTTGATAATCCCGTCGGTTTCCCTGCTGAACCCTTTCCACCTCGCGGCAATAGCAAGCACAACCTGCGGATTATCCTTTGCGATATCATTCAGGCTATTCGCTACACTCCTTCTGACGGACTCCGAAGGATCATTTTTAAGATTTTCCAGAATTGGTAAAATCGCTTCCGGATTTTTTTTCAGATCAGGAAGTGCCATCGCCCAGGGTAGTCGCGGCCGGCTGCCTTCACTTGCCAGTCTTCTCACCTTCGGACTTTCGTGCAAAGACCACTCCACCATATGACTGATCATCAAACCGTTATATTTCAGAATAAAAGGCCGTACGGCAAATTCACAGCTGACAAACTGTGTAATAAACACGAACGCTTTCACAGCACTTTCCAGATCATCCAGACCATAGGTTTCTACATAATCCGCAAAAAATATGAATGCCAGACCGTCCTCACCGAAGTTTTCCTTCCTCAGTGTTGTAATGATTTTTTCAATGACCACAGCGGCTTTTGGAAATTCACCAGGCAAAAATTCGTGCAAAATCCGTGTCGTATGTTTCATTCGCTCCTTCCATTCCATGTTTTTGAAATTTTCATCAAAAATCATCTGCGTAAACCTATGCTTATCAAATGCGGGAATGACCTGCAAAAGCACTTCACTGAAACGGTCATAAAACGCAGGGGAATAGATATCTTTAATCAAACTCATGACTAAACAAGGGGTTTTGTGTTGAAATTGAGAAGTGTAGAAGTAATCCTTTTTCAGTCCGAAGTTTCGGTTACCAATCCACAGAAGCAAAAATAGCCAGTATATTTAGGCTGAACCATACCAAACGGCAACATTGTCGATTTTATCATTTGTTAGTCAATAAAAGAAGGCAGCTTGCCCGATTTAGATTGTCAATAAAAACTTCAAAACAAATCATAATGAGTTCAATAAAAATAGGCTGGATCGGACTTGGTAAAATGGGGAATCCTATGTCGCAGCACCTGATAAATGCTGGTTATCCGGTAGCCGTTTTTAACCGCAGCAAAGAAAAGGAAGACGCTTTAAAAGCAAAAGGAGCAGAGCGCGTATCATCTCCGTCGAACCTTATTCAGCAATCAGATGTCATCATCATCATGGTTTCCGACGACAAGGCCATTTATGATATTTTTTCCGGTGCGGAAGGTTTGTTGCGTGCGGGAGTGACTGGTAAGATTATCATCAATATGAGTACCGTTTCTTCGGCCATAAGCAAGGAAATGGCTTTGCTTTGCAACCAGCAAGGCAATCATTATCTGGACGCGCCGGTTTCGGGAAGTGTGAAACAGGCAGAGGGGGCACAGCTTGTGGTTATGGTTGGTGGCGAAAAGCCTGTTTATGAGCAGGTCAAAGAGGTATTGGATCATCTTGGCAAACTTACGTTGTACGTTGGAGAAACGGGTGCAGGCAACGCCACAAAACTGGCTGTGAATTCCCTCATCGGTTTTTACGCCCAGGGACTTTCGGAAGCAGTCATTTTCGCGAATCAGAATCAAATCAGGACGGAGGATCTGCTCACGGTGATCAACAACAGTGCGCTTGCCAATGTTTTTACAAAATTTAAGGGCGACGCCATCCTGAATGATAATTTCGAACCGGCATTTTACCTTAAACACATCGTAAAAGATCTTGGGCTGGCCCGTGACCAGGGCCTTACCACGCCACTGGCCGATACAGCCTATCACTCCTTCTTAGAAGCGGAAAAAACGATGGCGGAAGATGATATGATTTCCATTTTCCGGCACCTCAGCCAATCGAAATAAGGAAAAAATAAATACCGGCTTTAAACAGAAAAACTTCTCGCATCCACGAGAAGTTTTTCTGTTTAAAGCCGTTTAGAAAGATTGCCATAAAACAATGTCGCATTCACCCCCTCATGTAGCCGTATTCACACATCTTCCGTAGCAAATAATAGCCGTAGGTTTGTATCATACAAAGCAAAATATATCACATAAACCTTTAAATGAATTAATTATGGAAACTATTATCACAAACCAGGCTACAAGTACACCATCAAACAAGGTCGTTTTGACAGGAAGAATTATCAGCGCATTATGCGTTTTGTTTTTGTTGTTTGACGCGATTATGAAAATCATCAAAGAAATACATTCGATGCAGGGGTCTGTGGCACTGGGCTGGCCGGCCGAGCAGGTACAAAGCATAGGAGTCGTCCTGCTTGTTTGTACCGTTTTATATATCATTCCAAGAACGGCCGTACTCGGTGCCGTTTTATTAACGGGTTATCTGGGTGGCGCAATCGCAATTATGGTGCGCGCTGGCCAGCCACTCTACTTCGCACTTGTATTTGGAATTTTAGTGTGGTGTGGTTTATTATTGCGTGACGAAAAAGTGCGTGTTTTTATTCTTTCGGGGAAATAACCTTGTACAACAAATCAAAGCGGCAATCCAGGATTTATACATTAGAAAAGCTCCATCGGAGCTCCCTGTTTATAGAAAAAACGAAACACACACCGAATTTCCTGGCTCCGTAGGAGCCGCCCCGGAGTTATCAGGAGACGCCTACGGAGTCAGGAACATTAGCCATAAAACCATAGTGCTAGAAACAGGACGCCCGGAGCGGGCGTATCAACGCCAGAATTCCAAGTTTATGATTAGAAAAGCTCCATCGGAGCTCCCTGGTTATAGAAAAACGGGACACACACCGAATTCCCTGGCTCCGAAGGAGCCCCCCGGAGTTATCAGGAGACTCCTTCGGAGTCAGGAACATTAGCCATAAAACCATAAGTGCTAGAAACAGGGCGCCCGGATCGGGCGTATCAACGCTAGAATTCCAAGATTTATGATTAGAAAAGCTCCATCGGAGCTCCCTGTTTATAGAAATAACGGGACATACCTGAATTTCCTGGCTCCGTAGGAGCCGCCTGGGGGGGATAACACCAATCCGATTTTCAATAAAAATTTAATCTATTTCTAAATTATTAATCAATTATTTGGACTAGATATAAATAAGAATATATATTTGCATCCGGTTCGGCTTAGGCCAACTGCCATTGCATATGAATAACAATCAAACCGATAAAATCTCATTTAAAATTGACGAGGATTCCTTCAAGGAAATCTACAATTTGTATTGGGAAAAGGTTTTTTCTGTTTGTTATTCCAATCTCGGCGAGACAGAACCTGCCAAAGGGATGGTTCAGGAAATTTTCAAGTCACTTTGGGAAAGAAAAGATGAACTGGAAATTAACCAGTCTGTCGAGAGATATCTGGTCCGTTCTGCCAAATTTAAGGTTTTTGAATACATCAGAAACAAAAAAATAAGAGAACAGCATCTGGAAAACATTGTGTCGAGCCAGGTTACCTCGTTTAACTATACGGAAAACGACGTGATGCTGAGCACCCTTTCCGACAGAATATCATCTTTGATTGAAAAATTGCCCAATCAGTGCCGCAGAGTATTTAAAATGAGCCGCGAAGACGGGTTATCAAACAAGGAGATCGCCTCTGACCTGCTAATCTCCGAAAGAGCAGTGGAATATCACATTTCCAAGGCAGTATCTTCACTGAAATCAAACCTGACAGAATATTCATTCTGATTTTCTTTCTTACCAGCTTCGGAAAACGTTTAGATATGCTACTTTTACTAAAAAGAACTTCTGCATTCTAAAAAGAAAGCTTTCATGAGGGTTAGTAAAGAGCTTATCGAAAAATACCATAACGGGTTATGTACACCTGACGAGATGACGCTGGTGGAAAACTGGTTGCTGGACGATGAAGCTGATGATATTGCTCCTCTCCCGAAAACCCTGGACAAAGAAGTTGCAAAAGTGCAAATGTGGGAAGAGATTTCAGGCGTACTCCCCTCTTCTCAAAAAAGATTCAGCATCGGTGGCATTTATCTTTCAAAAGCGAAATGGACAACTTTCGCAGCGGCAGCCAGTGTCCTCGTCGTTTTAACCGCCTCACTGCTGGTTTTCAAACAGAATACACAGGAGGCAGTCATTACCTCGGTTAATTCTTCTCTTTCTGACAATAAGGAAATTCAGGCGAGGGATTATACAATTTCTCTGGGATCGGAAAGCAACGCTCGTATCGATGCCAATTCCGGCCTTATCGATTTTTGTGGAACAATCCTGATCAGCCCTAAAAAAGATATCTTCCTTTCTTTTAAAAATGTATGCACAAGTTCAGCCAGTAACACCGGTAAAATGACCTTTAAAAAAGGTGAAACCTACATTGCGCTGAATTATAGAAACAAGAAAAATAATGAGGTCATTGTCATGGAAGAAAAACTGCTGATGGGACTGCCGCCAGTTGTAAAAAGGCAGATAATGGATCAGTTTAATATTTGAAATATTCCCGAAAACCAATGCGTGTCCAAGGCAATCTGACAACGTTAAAAATCTTTACTTTTTTTATTCTGGTTTGCATATCCGCCTGTTCCGAAAAAACGGACGCTGAACGGAAGAAATACAGTATTTATACAATGGCAAAAGATACCAGGGAGTATATAACCCAGGTAAATGATCTCTCCGGAGGCGCCATCAATCCAATCCGGGAAGGAACTCAAACTTACCCTAAAAGAATATGGTTTGATCTGATCGTCAAAGACGGCTACTATTATCGTCACGAAAAGAAGAGCCATTATTTCTTAAAATACACCGTCGAAAACAATCGTTATGTACCGGTTGATTCGGTATCCTTGCCGGTATTTGCCTATCTGGATAATTATAAATGGATACATCCCGACACACTCCTGCTCATTTCCTATAACCAACAGTTGTCGAAAGTAAAGTATGCCCGGGTTGCTGTTAAAACCATGAAAGCAACCGTCGGCGACCTGTCGATCCCGTTACCCTTTGGCAGTTATAATGCGATGTCTGTTGGTTTTTCCGAATCAAAAGATAATCAACTACTCGTTGGTTACACGTATCACACCATTAACGCAGCGCAGGATTATTCTACAAGTGATACCGCCTACGTTGGTGTCCTTAGCTATCCCGGTCTCAAACCGGTAAAGACATTAAAAGACGCCCGATCTACGTATCCAGGCGGAGCCAATACGGCACAAGCTAATACATTCACAAACGCGATAGGAGATTTCTATTTCCTGGCCTGCCCCGGAATTGCGCTGGGGAATCACCCTGATAAACCCACGGCGGTTTACCGCATCAAAAAGGGTGAGAACATACTGGATAGCACTTATTTTTTTAACATTTCTGAATCGCCGATCGGGAATCATGGGTACGGATTATGGGATATTGGCAATAACCAGGCCATCATCAGGAGCGAGCGCAGAGAACTTTTTACGGGTGTCAACGATCATTACAAAATTCCGCATATTGAATTTTACGTACTGGATCTTGAAAAAAAGACGGTCAAAAAACTGGGACTTCCGCTTGATAAGGGCACGTCACGCACTTGTGTGCTTGTAGATAAAGGCCTTGTGTACATTTCGCTCAATTCTGATTCCGAAGGCAATTACATCTGGATCTACAATCCGAAAGACAGAAGTCTGAAAAAGGGATTAAAACTTGAAGGCGAAATCGATTATATCCTTCGTATTGAAAAATTGTAGCTACGAAATTGTCAAAGTGGTCTCAAAATTCTCCCTTTCCTTAATTTACTTCAATTAAAAAACAGGTTTCAAATCAGATCCAAAACGAATATAATTCTATGTAAATCAATCTGTTTGTATCGATTTACGTGTGATTATTTATCACCGAAACATTTCCCTTAAAATTATTTAGACTTTTTAAAAATCAGACCTTCGGGAAAAGCGGAGTAATGCTACTTGCTATTTGGAAAGGACCGGCAAAACCGTCGGCTTTATCATTATAACCAGTTTATTCTGCTAAACAAAATGCACCCAGGCAAGTTTTTATTCGCTACAATTCTCTTTATTTTATTTCAATTTAACTGTGACGTTCAGGCACAGAGCGCCGGAACTGTGTCAGGAACTGTCCAGGCCGAGGATGGTGCCAGGTTACCCGGAGTAAGCGTGATCCTGAAAGGCACTTCGACAGGTACCGTTACCGATGTTGACGGTTTTTTTAAACTTACTTTTAAGAAGTCCGGAAATCACACCCTTGTTATTTCTTCGGTGGGTTATCTAGGTCAGTCAAAAACAATAACGGCAAAAAATGGCCAGGAAGTTAAAGTCAGTTTTTCGCTGAAACCGGATTCAAAAAACATGGATGAACTTACGATCCATGGAAAAACCGAGACACAGGAAATCAAAGAACAGGCTTTCACAGTCAATGCCATTGAAACCAAAAGATTTGCGAACACCACAGCTGATCTTAACCAGGTACTGAATAAAACGGCCGGCGTTCGTGTGCGTGAAGAAGGCGGTGTCGGTTCAGATTTCAACTTTTCGATCAACGGACTTTCCGGCAAGGCCGTAAAATTCTTTCTGGATGGCGTACCCATGGAATTGATGGGAAGTGCCATGTCGCTGAACAACATTCCCGTAAACCTTGCTGAACGTATGGAGGTTTATAAGGGTGTAGTTCCGGTTAGTCTGGGTTCTGACGCGCTGGGTGGCGCTGTGAACATCATCACCAATCAGCATATCAATAATTACCTGGATGCAAGTTATAGTTACGGGTCGTTTAACACACACAGACTGGCGCTGACCGGCCAGTACAGCACGTCCAAAGGCATTATTATCAAAGCCAGCGCATTTGCGAATTATTCTGACAACAACTACCTGATGCGTGGTATGGAAATCTGGGATGAGGCGCAATACAAATATGTAAACAAGGATTTCAAGCGGTTTCATGACCAGTACAAATCGGCCATGGGACAACTTGAAGCAGGTATTATCAATAAAAAATGGGCCGATGTATTTTTTGTAGGGTTTTCCTACTCAGGCACCAAGCAGGATATCCAGACCGGAACAAGGCAGGACGTTGTGTACGGAGCAGTGGGCAAGGACGGACATGCCTACAATGCCTCGCTGCGTTATCGTAAAGACAATCTTTTTGTCAAAGGATTGAATGCCAATCTTTTTGCATCAAGATCGGTTGATAATTATGTAGTTACGGATACTTCAAGCTACAAATATTATTGGGACGGGTCAAGAGTTAAAACCAGTCTGGCGGAAATTAACGGGGCGAAATCAATAACAAACATCAACCGTCCAAGGACCTTTGCCCGCGCAAACCTGGGATATCAGCTGTCTGACGTACATTCATTCAATGTAAATTATACTTACGATCATCTTAAAAACGAAAACTATGATGAACTGATCACGGACCATGCAGAAATACCTGGTATTCTTTCAAAAAATATTATTGGTGCCGCCTATCAGCAGAATCTGTTAAATGACCGCCTCACCAACACACTTTTTGGCAAGTTCTATGGCATCAGCGTTCAGCAGTCCCGGTATGTTTCAACTTCCGGTGAGTACGCCCAAGCCAACGACTCGCATACGTATCAGGGTTATGGAATTGCCAGCCGGTATAAGGTTTTGGGCGATTTGGGTGTCAAAGCGTCTTACGAAAAGGCATATCGCTTGCAGGAAGTCGGCGAGATGTTTGGGAATGGCTACACGGTTATCGCCAACCTCGATCTGAAACCTGAATCAAGCCACAATGTAAACATCGGTGCCTATTATGGTTTTACAGTAAACAAGCATAAGTTATTCATCGAAGGATCTTGGTTTTACCGCAATGCCAACGACTTTATTTATTCCGTCGTTTACAAATCCAACTCCAGCGTAAGCCGCTACGAAAATACCTCAAAAGTAAAAGTGAACGGTCTGGAAGGGGACGTGAAATACAACTACGGAGATTTGCTCTACTTCAACGCCAACGTAAGTTATCAAAACGCAATCAACAACTCCAAATACTCGCCGGGATCTTCTGGCAGTACGATTGAAGCCACTTATTTAAATAAAATCCCAAACCAGCCATGGCTTTTCGGGAATGCCGACCTGAGCATTGGCAAAAATAATATTCTCGGGAAGGCATCCAGGATGCAGTTCAATTTGGGCACACAATACGTACACTGGTTCTACCTTACCTGGGAAGCTTTTGGAAGTAAGGCCAGCAAAAGTACAATTCCTGATCAGTACATCCACAACGCTTCCATCTCCAATTCGTGGGACAATGGCCGTTACAATCTTTCTCTGGAATGCCGGAATTTCACCAACAACCTTGCTTTTGACAACTTCCGGTTGCAGAAACCAGGCAGAGCATTCTCAGTCAAACTCAGATATTTCCTGAAATAACCACCTGAACATTATTAGTCTTATCCAATATCCGTTAACAATTATCACTCAAAAATCATGTTAAAAAATTTCAAACTTTATCCATTCCTGATCGCACTTGCAATCATTCCGTTGCTGTATGCCTGCAAAAGTGATGATGAAGCGACTCCCGAACCGACGGAAGAAACTCAGGAAAAATATGCGGTTTGGTTACAGATAGGAAGTTACCCAAACACCACCCAATACGTACTGGGTACAAATTCTCTGACCGAAGGCTCCATTAATCTTACCGGCCACGGTGCAGAAGTTACCGGAAAGTCTGATTACGGGATAATTACCAAAGGAGGTTTTTACTATTATTACAATACTACTTCCGGGCGTTTGTCGAAATTCAAATATGAAAAAGAGCGCTACAACACCGTGTTGGAAGTTCCGTTTACGCACTTGGCAGGTATCGACGGGTTTACGTGGATCGATGATAAAACGTTATTCCTGGTCGGAACAAATGGAGACCGCGATAAAATTCATTACTCGGTTGTCAACATCGAAACTTTAAAAACCACCAATGGCGTACTTGACGCACCGGCTGTGCCAGCAGGATTTAAAAATATAAGTCTTGGCAATATCGAGTACACAAATGGTAAGGTTTTTGTTCAATTTGGTTTTACTGGTGTAAACCCTGCACCCTGGCAGGTAAAAACCAACATCGGTGTAGTTGATTATGCTACGCTTAAATATGAAAAAACACTTGAAAACACGACATCTGCCGGCCCTGGTACAAACAAACTCTGGTTGTCTTCTTCTTTTGTGGATGACAGTGGCAATACCTACTTCGCGACCAATGTAGAATGGAGCAATATCCCTGCCAAAAAGACGGCAATCTACCGTATCAAAAAAGGTACAACCGTTTTGGACGAGAGTTATGTTGTTAATTCAACGACCCTTGGATATGACGGCGTTGGTTTGTGGTACATCGGCGGCACAAAGGCGATTATCAAATACATTGATACGGCAGTAACCGGTTCCACGCACATTTATGCCTTTGCTGTAATGGATCTTGAAACCGGAAAAATCACCAGAAAACTTTCAGAAATCCCTAACGACGCAGATGCGTATATCCAAAACATCATCGTTGAAGACGGTAAAGTGTTTATGGTGACAAACGCTGAAACCGGCAAGGATTATGTCTACATCTACGATATCGCTGCCCAAACAGTTAAAACGGGTATGGAAATGATCGGTGGATACGACTGGATCCTTCGTGTGGACAAAATGAGATAATACCAAATTAAATAATCAGGCTGTTCATGACATCGCGGACAGCCTGACAATTTCCTGCCCTGATGACAATATTAAAAAAAATAAACGCCTGGCTTCACCTCTGGCTTGGACTTGCTTCCGGAATCATCGTATTCATCGTTGCACTTACCGGCTGCATTCTGGTTTTTGAGCAGGAATTCAAATCGCTGACCCAACCCTGGCTACGTGCAGAACGGCCTGCCAATGCCGCCTATCTGCCACCGTCCGTTATTAAAGAAAAAGTTTCACCGTTATTTCCTGATAAGGAAATCAGTGGGATCTGGTATTACGGGCACGAAAAAACGGCCAAAGTGAGCATGAATTCGGACTCGTCAATTTTCGTAAACCCCTACAATGGTAAGGTGGTAGCGATTGTAAATGAGGAAGATTTTTTCCATTGGGTTCTTGAAGGTCATACGGAACTATGGATTGAAACGAAAATTGGCAAAACCATTGTCGGTCAGGCGATTGTATCTTACGCCACGCTTATATTTTTCATTCTGCTCATTACAGGTCTTATTCTATGGTGGCCAAAAAAATGGAATAAGTCCAACCGCGATAAAAGCTTCAAAATCAAATGGAACGGTAAGTTTAAGCGTGTCAATTACGACCTGCACAACGTACTCGGCTTTTACTCGCTTCTAGTGGCCTTGATTATCACGATCACCGGACTGAGCATGAGTTTTGCCTGGATGTCGAAAAGTGTTTACTGGATCAACTCCGCTGGTGGAACACCTCCCGATTATGTCAGGGCGCTTTCGGATACGACCAAAATTGTACCTAATTCGCTGATGAAAAATGTCGATCTCGCATTTTTGAAAGGCATCACAGAAATCGGTACTTACAATAAAGACGCGATTATCGTTTCTTTTCCTGACGAACCTTCGGAACCGATTGCGCTCTGTACCGATATGTACAACAGCTCCTGGCGTTACGTTTATCTGGACCAGCATACGTTGGCAGAACTCCCGTCAACCCAAGTGCACATCGATAATCTGAAATTTGCAGATTGGGTAAGACGTACCAACTATGCCCTGCACGTGGGTGGCGTCGGAAACATCCCGACCAAAATATTGTACTTTCTTGCCAGTCTTATTTGCGCAACTTTACCGATAACCGGCTTTTATATCTGGTGGGGACGCAGCAAATGGGGAAAGTCTAAAAAAGAAAAGAGGCCCAAAGCATCTTCGCTGCAATCACAAATCTGATTTCTACCTAAACAATTAAAATTCAACTTATTAAATCTGCTTTCAGTCAATCACATGGCTGAAACAGATCCGTTTTGCCTTTTCAATTTCAGCTAGCTTGCCAGTTCCGATATTCTTCATTAACAAAATAAGTTTATTCACGATGAGCATTGAAGACCAGATCAACCTGTATTTCCGGACCAACAAACTCCGCAAAGCGCATAAAAAATTACTTGTTGCACGCTACTTAACAACCTATGAGGAAGTGGTGACAGCGGAAACCTTATGGATTGGAATTAAAGAAAAGCAGCGAAACATCAGCATTGCTTCGGTTTACAATTCGCTCAACTGGATGGTCGAACTGGGATTTGCCCAAAGGATTTTACAAGGCCGGCAGTACTTATACCAAGTCCGTCAAAGCCCTGCCCTCCCCGACCCTCTCTAACAAAAACTCACGCTCAAAATATGAAAATCATCAACAAATTAGTCATCATCTGGCTTTTCGCCCTTTTTACTTTATCACCGTTCATGACATGTGCACAGCAAAGTCAGATAGGAAATATTAAGGGAAAACTTCTTGACCATAACCAGAAACCCATTGAATTTGCAACGATCGCCTTGCATAAGGCTGCCGATTCTACAATCGTGAAAGGCACCTTAAGTGATTCATCTGGTCGGTTTGTGTTTGAAAAAGTGATGGAAGGAACGTACTACGTGCATGCAAGTTTTTTAGGTTTCAAATCGTTTGTCAGTAAAATTTATACGGTTTCCAAGGGCAGATATGAAATTGTTTTAGAAAATTTCCTCCTCGTCCCTGACGATAAAATGCTGGATGCCGTTACCATCACGGCACAAAAACCACTGGTTGAACAGCACATCGACCGCACCGTTTTAAATATCGAAAACAGCATTCTGGCGGAAGGAAATACGGCCTTGGAGCTATTGGAAAAAGCACCCGGTATCAGTGTGGACGACGAAGGAAATATTTCCATGAAAGGAAAACCGGGCGTCAGTGTGATGTTAAACGGAAAACTTACGTATCTGTCGCAGCGTGAGTTGACAACCCTGCTCCGCGGCACGTCGTCGGGGTCTGTTTCCAAAATAGAGCTGATCGCTAATCCTTCTGCGAAATATGATGCGGCCGGAAATTCGGGAATTATCAATATCGTTTTGAAAAAAAATGAAAAGGTAGGTATCAACGGAAATGCCTACGTCAATGCTGCCAGAAGCCGTGCCAACCGTTACGGAGGCGGCCTTAACCTGAACTACCGCAGCGGAAAACTGAATGTCTTCGGGAGTTATGACCGCGCGTACCGCGGAGAAATCGAATATCTGAGTTTCACCCGGCGGTTTTACGAAGGTGAAGTAGCCGGAACGCCCGACCGGATTTCCTATCAGAATTCTGCGACCAACGAACCTCTGTACACCAACAATTATAAAATTGGCGCCGATTTTTTCCTGAATGAAAAAAATACACTGGGTTTGCTGGTGAATGGAAATTTTGGGAAATATATCAATGACAATAACACCACAAACCTGCTGGTGTCGTCAACAGGTGTTATTTTGAGCAATCCGCTGACGCATAACGATAACCTGGACCGCTGGAACAGCAATGCTTATAACCTCAATTACGCCCATCAGTTTGCGCAAAGCGGCCGGGAGCTGACCGTTGATCTGGATTACTCTAAAAATGATAACCGCTCCAATCAAAGTATGGACACAAAATACCTGCGTGCGGAAAATACGGAACTTGAAACCCGCTCGGTGCGTCGTGGATTTGTGCCATCGCTCACCAACGTATACGTCGGAAAACTTGACTACACACACCCTTTTGGTGAAAAAGCAAAGTTTGAAACCGGCTGGAAAAGCAGTTATGTTTCCGTTGACAACAACCTGAAATATGACACGTTGCGCAACGGCCTCTGGATTCCGGATCCTTCATGGAGCAATCATTTCACATACAAAGAGACGATTCATGCAGGTTATATCAATTTCAGCAAACAGTTTGGTTCGTTAAGCCTACAAGCAGGGTTACGTGGTGAAAACACGCAGACAACCGGACATCAGGTCACAACGGATTCGCTGGTTAAGCGGAATTATTTCCAGCTTTTCCCAAGTTTGTTCATCACCAAAACCTTTACGCCAAACCATACCGGGCAGGTTTCATACAGTCGCCGTGTCGAACGTCCGGATTATGATGATATGAACCCGTTCCGTTTTTTTCGTGATCCGTTTTTATACTACGAGGGCAACCCGTTTTTAAGACCGGAACTTACACATTCCGTTGAAGTGAGCCATACTTACAAGGGTAAATTCATCACCGCCATCAATTACAGCTACACCTCCGACGTGATGAACTGGATGATGGGTCAGGTCGATTCTTTGAATACGACGTATCAGAGTCCGCAAAACCTGAAAAGCATGATAAACTACGGCATTAGCTTAACAGCTTCCTTGCAGCCCACCAGCTGGTGGTCAAGCAACAGTTTCGGTAATTTTTTCAGAAATGAATACAAAGGCGACCAAAAGGGTGGAAACCTGAATAATGGGATATGGAGTTTTTCTTTCAACAGCCAGAATACCTTCCAATTGGGTAAGGGTTATTCAGCAGAACTCAGTGGCTTCTTTAACTCAAAATCAGTTTATGGCGTTTTCGTTTCCAAAAGTTACTACGTGATTTCAATAGGCGGCCAAAAACAGGTGCTTAATAAAAAAGGAACGATCAAGCTGATGGTCAACGATATCTTTCAGACCCGGCAACGCCGTAACACCGCCCGATACGAAAACCTGGACATGGACGGCCACATCCGTTTCGACAGCCGGATGGCCACAATCTCGTTCTCCTACCGATTCGGAAAAGACATTACCCCAACCCGCAAACGCAGCTCCGGAAGCGAAGATATCCAGAACCGGGTGAAGGGGGGCAGTTGATGGGTGTGAGATGACGGACGATTGACCATTGACAACGGACGATGGTCAATAGACAATGGTCAATCGTCGCCCCGTCAATAGTCGACTCGTCAATAGTCAATAGTCAATAGTCGAATCGTCAATGGTCAATGGTCAAACTACCAAAAAAGGATCCGGTCAACCAAGACCAGATCCTTTTTTGATGTAAAACTGTCAATAGAAAGCAGTAGACTTCGCCAGCCGAAAGCCGATTGCCGACAGCCGAAGTTATTTTCCGCTGTTAAACAACTTCAATGCTTCGTCGTCTTTGTATTGAACGATCAGTGTTTTCAGTTGCTCTTTCAGGCTTTTTATGATGGCCTCGTTTGCCTTTTCTCCGTAAACGTTTTTAACCTCGCGCGGGTCTTTTTCCAGGTCAAACAATTCCCATGTATCAATTCCACCATAAAATCTCACCAGCTTATAACGTTTTGTCCTTACCCCAAAATGCGGGTATACGTGGTGTGGTTCAGGAAACTCGTAGTAGTGATAATAAGCTGCATCGCGCCATGGTGTGTTTGCTTTTGCATTTTTATCAAGCAACGGTAAAAATGATTTACCCTGAATATCTGCCGGGATTTTTGCACCCGCCAGGTCCAACACCGTTGGTGCCCAGTCGATATTTGAAACCAATTTTTCCACCTTCGTTCCCGGCTTGATAACACCCGGATAACGGATCACAAACGGTGTTTTCAACGATTCTTCATAGATAAAACGTTTGTCAAACCATCCATGCTCACCCATGTAAAAACCCTGATCAGATGCGTAGATCACGACGGTGTTCTTAGACAAACCGGTTTTGTCAAGATAATCCAGAATCTTTCCGATGTTACGATCCAGACCGTTGGCAGTGGCCAGATAATCCTTGATATAACGCTGGTACTTCCATTCCGTCAGCGCTTTGCCGGACAGTTTTTTATCATCAAATTCCTTCGTGATCTTATCGTAGTAATCTTTGAAAATTTTCTTCTTTTCAGGAGAGAAAAACTTGTAACCTGGAACCCTGTCATAGTCCAGATGTACTTTCAAATCCTCCTTCAAACGCATCGTTTTTTCAATGCTCATATCCTGATCCTTCGCAGCCGCTCTGCCTGCATAATCATCGTAAAAGGTTTCAGGCAACGGGAAGTTGATATCATCATAAGCACCTAAATCCTGCAAGTCAGGATGCCACTCACGGTGCACCGATTTTTGACCCACAACCAGGAAAAATGGCTTTTTCTCATCACGCTTGTTGATCCAGTCCAGCGAACTTTCCGTAATGATATCGGCCACATAACCCTCTTTTCTGATCGTATCGTTTGGGGCGGTGATAAACTGCGGGTTGTAATAAATACCTTGTCCGGGCAGAATATTCCAGTAATCAAAACCGGTTGGGAGACTGTTCAAATGCAGCTTTCCAATCCAGGCCGTCTGATATCCGCCCTTTTGAAGCAAGTCCGGGAACAGCTGCTGTGTGATATCAAATTTTGTCCTGTCGTTATTTTTATACCCGTTGATATGGCTGTATTTTCCTGTCAGCAACGTAGCACGGCTCGGTCCGCAAATTGAGTTTGTCACCAGATTGTTGGTAAGCAAAGCACCTTCCCGGGCAATCCGGTCAATATTCGGTGTTTTGGCCAACTTATTTCCATAAGCCCCGATCGACTGATAAGCATGATCGTCGGAAAATATAAAGATAATGTTGGGACGCTCTTTCGTCTGGGCGAAAATGCCGGACGAAAAGCTGATTAAAGAAAGTAAAACTAAAACTGACTTTTTCATTCTTAGGAATTTAGAAAATGAATTTAGCAAAAATTAAAAAGGTTATTTTGGGAAAAAGACCCGGTGTTTGCCGATCTTTTTCCCAAAGATATTTTAATTGGTGTAACCTTTGTTCTGAGTCAGACTTTTATTCACATCCAGCTCCCGTTGCGGCAGTGGAAATAAAACGTGATAATCCTTGATGGCCGTGTTGCCCTTCGCCTGTAACGTACTCAGTAACTTTCCGGTACGCACCAGATCAAACCAGCGGTGATTTTCAAAACCAAACTCCCATCTGCGTTCATCCAGAATAGCATCCTGTAAAGCCGTTTTGCTCAATCCCTGCAAGTCAGTCGTTGCGTTGGCTGCTGCTACCGGCTTGCCATAAGCACGGCGGCGCACCTTGTTGATGGCTTCAAAAGCCTCGGCAGAAGGACCACCAATTTCATTCAGCGCTTCGGCATAAGTCAGCAAAAGATCGGAATAACGCAGGATCGGATAGTTCAAAGTCCCCTCACCCAGATTGGTTATCGTGGACGGATCGAAGAATTTATACCAATGCGGACGGAAAGTTGCTTTTCCGCCACCGGCATCGTATTCGGTGAAAAATGTACGGTCTTTGCGCAAATCTCCCACTTTGAAACTTTTGTAAAACTCCTCGGTCGGAACATCGGCACTGTTACCGGCCACAGTACCGCCGCCCGGAAGTGCTATGGTAGATCTTGGCAGGAAAAGCGCCATCGCAAAACCGTTGGCTGCGCCGGTGTTTCCCTTGTTCTGAATAGCAAAAACAATCTCTTTGTTAAATCTGTTTTGAGGAGTGAAAACGTCAAAATAGTTATCAACCAGACCAAATTGTGCATTATCTAAAACCGATTTTGCCTTATCTCTCGCCTTCGGATAATCTTTCAATGTCAGGTAAACCTTGGCAAGCAAGCCAGTCGCAGAAGCTTTTGTGGCTCTTCCCACATTCGCCGTAGAATTGGTCGCATCCAGATTTTGTTCTGCAAACTCAAGATCCGAAATAATTTGCTCATATACTTTCGCGGTTTCGGTTCTTGGCACATTTACATCGCCCAGAGAAGTAACCTGATTCAAAACCAACGGCACATCACCAAACAATCTGACCATATTGAAATACAACAGTGCTCTTACAAATTTGGCTTCGCCCAGCAACCGGTTTTTCTTGGCATCCGCAAACGGAATGGCCGGAATTTTATCGATGGCCACATTAGCATTGGCAATGGTTTTGTAAACGGAAGTATAAAGCAGATAAATCCGGTCGTTAACCGGGCCATAAGTGAAATTTTTCAGGGCGAAAATATTTGCATTCGCAACTCCCTGACCACATTCAGCATTGTCAGTCGTGAGTTCTGCCAGCAAATAAATGCCCCGGTAAAAGATATTGGACTGGTCGTTCAGACCGTCATAAACCGCAACAAGGGCCGCGTCGGCATCCGCTTCGGTTTTATAGAAATTGCTGTCGACCATCAGCGATGCGGGGTCTTCCTGCAAAAAGTCGTTGCACGAAGTAGCCGCCAGCAGGAAAATAAACAGATATATTAACTTTTTCATCGGATCGTTTTTGATTAAATAATGGATGCGCTAAGGCTTAAAAGCTAAGGTTTACACCAACCAGGAATGAGCGTGAGTTTGGATATGCATCCGAATCAATGCCACGCAGGATATTATTTTGTCCCGACTGGTTGGTTTCAGGATCAAAACCGGTGTATTTGGTGATCACAAACAGGTTCTGCCCGGACACATACACTTTGGCATTGTTGATACCTGATTTTCTCAGCCATGAGCCAGGCAGGTTGTAGCCCAGAGAAAGTGAGCCCAGGCGCAAAAATGAGCCGTCTTCGATCTGCGCGTCAGAAAACAGAAACGCGCGGTTCAGAGTAGCCCTTGGAATAGAATTGCTTGGATTTGTCGGTGTCCAGCGGTCTTTTACCCTGGCAGAACTGTTCTTTTGTCCCGTTGGCAGATCAAGGTCTGCGCGCGTGCTGTTCAGGATTTTGTTTCCATAAACATAGTTAAACGAAGCGCTCAGATCGAATCCTTTGTAGCTGAAATCGTTGGTAAAACCGCCGAAGAATTTAGGCTGTGCATTGCCGATAAACTGTCTGTCTTTTGCATCCAGCGTGCCATCTCCATTGATATCCTTGTATTTTCTGTCACCAGCCACTGCCGTTTTTTGCGCGCTGTTTGCAATGTTATCACCGGTCTGGAAAATCCCGTCACTGACGTAGCCGTAGAACGAGTTCAGCGGCTGGCCCGGCATAATCACCACCGGATCATTGATTTTCAGGTAACCGTTGATCTCACCCGTCAAGATCTGCGTCACCGGACCCAGATCCAGCACTTTATTTTTATTGGCTGCAATGTTGAAATTAATATTCCATTTCAGATCCTTATTCAATACCACAGCCTGCAAACCCAGTTCCAAACCTTTGTTTTCAATACTTCCGATATTTTGCAGAGCCGTTGAGAAACCTGTCGACCACGGCACGTTGATGTTCAGCAACATATCGGTCGTTTTCTTGTAATATGCATCCACAGTCAGATTCAAACGGTTGCGTAGTAAACCGATGTCCAGCCCCAAATCAGTCTGGGTCGTCGTTTCCCATTTCAGGTTCGGATTCGGGATATTACCCGGAGAAAAGCCTTTCACGACTTTGTCGCCAATGATGTAACTCGCTCCTGACAAACCAGCCAGTGACTGGTAACTGTTAATTTCCTGATTACCGATTTTACCATAACTCAAACGCAATTTCAACTCATCAATCGCGCTGATGTTTTTGATAAATTCTTCCTCAGACAATTTCCAGGCAACCGAACCGGACGGGAAAAATCCATACTTGTTGTTATTACCAAATTTCGAAGAACCGTCCGCACGGCCCGTTAATGTCAGCAAATACCGGTCATTGAAACTGTAATTGATCCGGCCAATGTAAGATAACAGACTCCAGTCCACCAGATTCGTCACCGGCGTGCTGATGATAGCGCCCGAACCAAGGTTATCCGCTCCCAGCAAATCGTTGACAAACCCGGATGCCGCCGATGTCAATAGATTCCTCGTATATTTTTGAGCAGAAAAACCGGCCAGTGCTGTGATGGCATGTTTGTCAAAAGCCTTTGAATAAGTCAGCGTGTTTTCATTCAGCCAGGAAGTTCCGTTGGCCGTTGATACGCGACCGACACCCTGCGCACTTGATCCCGCAAGAATTGTCCGCGGCGCATAATATTTTTCTCCGGTCGCGGTAATATCGGCACCAATACTTGTTCTGAATTCCAGCCCGTCGATGATTTTATAATTTGCAAAAACATTCCCCAAAAAACGCGTGGTTACCGACTTGTTGGTCAGTTCAAGCGCCGTTGCCACCGGGTTTCCAATCGGAATACCCCTGTCACTTTCCAGTACATAAGTGCCGTCTGCATTCCTGATTTTCAGGATCGGGTTAAAATCAAGGGCCGATACAATCACCCCCTGAGTACCTTCACCTCCGCCAGTGCTGCTCAACGCCTGGTTCGCATTGGTATTGGCCACGCTTAAGTTAGAACCAAAAGTCAGTTTGCTATTCGCCTGCTTTTCAAAATTGAAACGCGCCGAATACCGTTTGAAATTGGAATTGATAATTATCCCGTCCTGATCAAAGTAGTTGAGCGAAAGTGAATATTTTGTTTTGGCATCACCACCCGAGGCCGATACCTGATAATTCTGAACAGGCGCTGAACGGAAAATTTCGTCCTGCCAGTTCGTTCCCACGCCGAAAGAAGCAATTTGTTCTGGTGTGTAAATCACCTTTCCGTTCGCATCGTTTACCAGCTGGGCATATTCTGTTGCATTCAAAAGCGGAAGTGTTTTTGAAACTTTCTGCACACCATAATATGCGTTGAAGTCAATTTTCAGTCTTCCCTCCTGCCCTTTTTTGGTGGTTACCAACACCACACCATTTGCTCCCCGTGCACCATAGATCGCCGCGGCCGAAGCATCCTTTAAAACTTCGATCGACACAATATCATTGGGATTGATCAACGAAAGCGCATTGAGTTTCGGGCCCACGGTAGCCCCACCTGCCGTGGAGGCATTATCATTAAATATCGGGAAACCATCGATCACATACAGCGGCTCACTGCCCGTATTGACGGAATTGCTCCCGCGGATCCGGATACTGGTTGCCCCGCCGGGCTGGTTCGAAGTGCTGGTTACCTGCACACCGGCCGCTCTGCCACGCAGACCGTTATCCAGCGACACAACCGGCGTTTTCTTAAACTGCGCCTCTGAAATCGAAGAAACCGAACCTGTCAGATCACTCTTTTTCTGCGTGCCATAACCGATCACAACCAGCTCATTAAGCTGTTTGGTATCTTCCTGCAACGTCACGTTGATCACACTGCGGTTGTTGACGGAAACTTCCTGTGTAAGAAAACCAATTCCTGAAAAAACCAGAATTGCATCCGGTGCCGCACTAATCGTGTACTTGCCCTGTGCGTCGGTAGCCGTTCCTGTGAGTGAATTCTTCACCAGAATATTGATTCCGGGAATGGCCGACTGCTCTCCCTGCGATTTTACCAAACCGCTTAAAGTCACCGATTGGCCATAACCATGCAGGCTATGCAGTACCAATAAAAGGACAGGCAAATAAAAAGCCACTCCTCTGAGTCGTTGTAAAACTATTTTCGACATTAGTATATTGAAATTATAGATAATATAGATTAATTAAGCAAATAGAAATGACACACCTGTTGATGATGAAGCCGATCGCATGAAGTGAAGTGTTCTTGGTTGGTAATGATCGTCCTGGGTTAACAGCACGCCAAACACGGGATAGCAGAGCAGGAATCACCGAAAATATGACTTTTCGGAGTCCGATGTACAAATGAAGAAACTGATTTATTACTACTTAATAACATATCCGGGCTTAGTATAATCTTGTCAAATATTCTCAGGCATATGCAATAAAGCTACATAACCTATTAATTATATAGACAAAGTAAAGCTATTTAAACCTAACAATCCAAATTTGTATACAGATGTTTATTAAATTTCAGGAAAAGTTCATGGTTTTGTTGTAAAACAAACAAAAAAGCAGCTTTCCGTACACCGGAAAGCTGCCTGATAACTTATTGAAACTTTACTCTATTTAATCCTGATCACTTTGTGAACCGTTGTAGTCCCATCCTTTTGGGTGACACGTACCAGATACATGCCCGGTTGCAGATTTTTTACATCCACTACTTCTGATAGTTTTTCACCCGAACTGTAAACTGTTTTTCCGGCCGTATCAAAAATGCTTACCGTACGCACCAGGCTCCAATCGGCGGTTTTCAAATAAAGCTGCTCACTTACCGGATTTGGATAAATATAGGTTTCAAGACCTTGTCCCTGCTCAAAGGTAGCACTGCTGATCCGGCTGTAAGCGAAGGTACCATCGCGGTCTATCATTTTAAGACGGTAAAGATTTTCACCCGCTTTTGGCTCTTTATCCGTAAAGTCGTAGGTCTGCTTAACGGCGCTTTCACCTTTGGCATCTACATTTCCAATCGTTTCCCAATCCGTCGACTTGATGCGTCTCTGCACTTCGAAACGATCACTATTCGTTTCCGTGCTGGTTACCCAGTAAAGGTTCGCCGCTTTTTCTGCCGTTTTGACTTCAAATGAAATCAGGGTAACGGGTAGTGGCGCGTTGGTAGTGATCATGTAATTAACCGGCTGACTTTTTACTCCGGCAGCATCTGTTAAGGTATACGTAAAACCAAATGGATTCGCACTGTTTCCGGATCCGTTCTGGCCATATATAACCAGATTGTTTACATTGAAATTGTTGATCGGCGTGCCTGCCTTTACTTCTACCGGCCCCGAACCAAAGTTGTAATACAGTTTGGTATTGGCGTTGATTGTTTCAATCACGAACGACTTCGAGGCATTACAGCTTCCGGCTTTCGCACAATCCTCGGCATCGCTGCCTGAAAGTGAGCCTTTTGTTGGATATCCGCCATCCAGATAAGTACTCGAAGCAGGAACCGCCATATACCCCGACTCAGAAGGAAAACCTGCCGGATTTGCTGTGAAAGCCTGATTGGGCGCAAAATAAGTTTTCGTGTCAGCCACCGGTGGCTGTTCTATCCCAAAATTGATATTGGTAGTGTTTCCCGTTACAGTAACCGTAATTTTTCCATCGGTAACCGCGTCAACATCCGTACCCGCAACAACACCCGATTGCTCTCCCGTATTCATCCAACCTGACGGCAAAGACGGATTCGGTGCATTTTCGCCCGCAACACCGGCCGTTGTACTGATGATCACATCGAAGGTATAACCGATAATATTGTCGAATTGATAAAAACCGTCGGCCTTAACGGGTACCGAGGCCACTACTTTTCCATCTTTTCCAACCAACACGGCATGTAATGAACCTGAAATATTGGTACCTGAACCGGCTTCTGTCTGGTTAACCAGATTATCTTTCAAACCATTGGCATCATGAAAAACATTTCCGCTCAATGTAAAACAACCGAAAGTAAGCGTGGTAGCACTGGATTGTGACTGAAGTGCCCAGCCCCAGGAATTGATCACCCGCACATTACCAAAATCGTCGCACTGGAATTTACCGTTGTCATTGTTATTAACCGTTGGCGCCGGCAAGGTAAGATTCGGATTTCCGTTTCCGCTCCACGCATGGGTTGGTGAAACCGAGCCTAAAAGTGTTCTGTTAATTCCCGCTCCGGTGTAGTTGTTCTGAGCAGTATTGTCGCCGCATGATCCCGAACCTACATTCCGCAAAGCGCTGTCATCCCAGTAAAGTTTATTGTTTGGAAGACTGATTGGTGCTATCGTTTCAATGTTAAATCCGTTTGCATTGATTTCTGCATCATAAATTGGAATATTGAAACGTCCACGCTGATACACCGCACTGATCGACATCGCCGTACCTGACGGTACAATGTTTCCAAGCCCATCTTTACCGTCCCACGCAATGGTGTTATTTCCTGCTTTGGCATTGGGGACTTCGATAATCCTGTCCGTTGTGCCTTCATCAAAACCAGGCCGGCCGTTAACATCCAGCAACAAACGTGCATCACCCGCAGCCGGCATCACAAAATGTAAGGAATAACCTCCGCCACAGCCAGTCACGGGAACCGATGCAAATTGCGCCGCATCGGTAATGGGCGTCACCGGATAAAGCGCACGGTCAGGACTGTTCAAAAATAATTTATAACCACCAACAAGTGCAGGAGAATCTGCCGAGTTGATCGATTTACGATCCACGAGCCAGTTTCCACTATTGGCCGAACCATAATCATTTAAAGCGATATCGTAAGCAATCGGCTTAAAACCATCCTGAAAAGTAACTTTCAGAATCGTCTCGTCGGTCGAATAAGAGTAAATGGTTGGTGCTGCTGATGCCGTAGCATCCGGTTCTGAGTCGCGATTCACGGCCACAAAGCCCCATTTTTTACAAAAAATACGTCCGTCTTTTTTTGTTCCTGTGGCAGTTGAAACGGTCAAATCGAAAAACGGCGACTTGCTTCTTGACTTATTGTCGCCCGAGTCTTTTACCTGCGAAACGCCATTGTCACTGCTCCGGTAAATTTCGATAAAGTGCTCGCCGACGGAAGTGGGTGTAAATATTTTGGGCGAATAGCCGGTTGTTACGCCGCCAATATTCGGACCGTTTACAGCATTTGAATAATTGGAAATATACCCGTCCCCGCTATTGGAAAGTTTAACCGGACTCCCGGCCTGTGATCCATCCGGGTTATAAATGCGCATGTACATATTGGTTCCCACCGCCGTGGCCGAACCGTACTCTTCCCACTTAAATCCATAATATAGATTTTCATTAAGATTTGCGATATTGAAACGGATCCGGTTGTCATCCGCGGCACCTTTGTAAGAACCTGTAAGGCGGTCGGGCATTAGAACCAGTGCGGAAATTGTACCTGAATTGGGAGATACCTGTTTTGTACCTTCACCCAAAGTTTCAAATGCTGCACCTGAAAAAAGAAGAACTGAAAGAACGAAAATTAATGAAGTAGATAGTTTGTACATATTTGAATTTTTACATCTGAGATGGTGTATGACATCTCCTTTTTATACGATGCAAAAGTCTCTATTCAGTATGAGAAAACAGGTAGAAAAGAAATTTTATTGTCATAGAATAATTTAAAAATACAGCCTGCAATATTCGCATATAACCAATATTTAACTACTACAACATTTGTAGAAAAACACAACAAAAACTACCAAAATCGGACTAAAAGATTCAATAAATCTTATTTCCATGTCGTACGCAGTAATCGTCAGTAGAAAACACAAAAAACTTACATTATTGGAATATTTACAAAAAATACATTATCCCAATCACCACATTCATACCACGTTAAACTTTCAAATTCGATTTAAATCTAAGAAATCCGACAAAGTACCTGTTGTTGATTTCATAATATTTATTTTAACTTTTTGTTTAAAATATTGTATTTTTAGTCGCTGTGAAATAAAATAATTTCTCCTAACAAAATCATGAAAAACCTCTTCGTAATTTTTCTATTTTTTGTCGCGCCGCTTTACACGTCAGCGCAAATCAACAATCCTGTTTTCAGAGTAAAAAACGGCGGCGACATCAGAACCGTCATCACAGTCAGGGACCGGTATCTTTATGATGGCTTTCAGGATGGAAAAGTGTATTTCAGAAACGGGAAAGTTTCCGCGGCCAGAATGAATTACAGCTTTTTTCATAGTGAGATCCAGTTTATCAATCCCAACAACGATACGCTGCTGTTAAACGACAATGAATATATCAGTAAAATTGTCATCGATAAAGACGTTTTTTACTTTGAGAAAAAACAGGGGCATATCCAGAACATAGGAGAATATGGCAAAGTGATACTGGGACGTAAACAGAAACTGCTGTTTATGGGCAATGAAAAACATGCCGGTTATGACGAATACTCCTCCACTTCGGCGGTTTCCAGTTACACGCATTTCACAAACCGAAACGGAGAAATGCAGGCGCTCAAATCTGATGATAAACTGATACTCCGGAAAAAGTCGGATTACTTTTTAATTGACCAAAACCTGAGACCCAATTTTGCCAACCGGGTCAGTTTGCTAAAAATTTATCCCGATCATAAAAGAACGCTAAACAATTTCCTGAGGGAAAATCAGATTAACTTCCTTGTTGAAAAGGATCTGATTAAGGTTCTTGAATTTTGTCGGTCGCTTTAACACTGATCGCAATAGCTGCTGCTTATTCTTTTCCCCGGCGTTTTATTTACCCGTCGGGCGGCCGAAAAAGCCGTCCGACGGGCCTTAACGCACCAACATGAATTCTTCCAAGTATTTATGTAAAAAATCCGCTTTTACAGATAACATAAAAACGAATTGATTAAGTACGATGAAAAAATACGTTCTATTATTTTTCGGATTAGGTTTTACACAGGCAGTTTGCGCGCAGGCTTTAAAACAACTCACGTTCAGAAAACAAATGATCTCCTCGGAAAGCGCCGAATCTGTGGGGGTTTTTGACGTAAACGGCGACAGAGTTCCGGATATCGTATCCGGCAGCTACTGGTATGAAGGCCCTTTGTATCAAAAAAGACATTTAATCGGGCAGATAAAAAGAGTCAGTGAATATTTTGACGATTTCTCAACCGTTCCTTTTGACGTGAACGGAGACGGAAAAATGGATTACATTACCGGCGGCTGGTTTAACAAAAAACTACTTTGGCGCGAAAATCCAGGAACAAACGGCGAATGGACCGAACACGAAATATTCGAAACCGGAAATATAGAAACAACGCGTGCCTGGGATGTAGATGGAGACGGCATTGACGAAATTGTACCGAATACGCCCAAGCAGCCTTTAGTTTACTACACCCTGATACTCGATCAAAATAAAAAATCAACGGGAAAATTCGCACCCACAAAGGTGGCTGACACCCATGGTCATGGTCTGGGTTTCGGCGATATCAACGGAGACGGACGGGGTGATTTCATTGTGGCGGATGGCTGGCTTGAAGCTCCCGAGGATCGGAAAAACAAACCTTGGACACACCATGCCGCTTTCAAACTGGGCGATGCAGGTGTTCCCATCATTGTAACAGATGTGAACAAGGATGGGCTGAATGATATCATCGTCGGACAGGGCCATACCTACGGACTTGACTGGTACGAACAAAAACGGAATGGCAAAACGATCACCTTTGTGAAACATCCAATTGATCCTTTTCAGTCGCAGTACCACACAATGGCCTGGGTGGATATCGATAACGATGGTGAAAATGAACTCATTACCGGAAAGCGTTTTCGGGCGCATAACGGCAATGATCCGGGCGAATTTGATCCGGTAGGGCTGTATTATTTCAAATGGAATGGCGAATCGTTCACCAAAAACTTTATCAGTTACGGCCCTTATGGTGAGGGAAAAGGCGCAGGAATCTATTTTTCCGTGGCAGATTTACGAAATTCGGGGAAGAAAGATATCATCGTGGCCGGGAAAGACGGGCTGGCCATTTTCTTCAACGAAGGACATTGATAAAAACGGAGCTTCTTCCAGTAAGAAGCTCCGTCACCTTTTTCAAAATAACATATCATTGACCGTCACAAACTGATATCCCCTGCTTTTCATTTCGTTGATCAGCCGCGGAAGATATTTATAAAATTTATCCTTTCGCCTCGGGTCCGTCCCGAGATGCATCAAAAGAATAAAACCGTTCAAACCTTCATTAGTCTGTTTTTCCTTAGCTACGATCGACTGGTAAATGGTTTCACTGTCAACATATCTGTCACCCATTTCAGGAAAGGTATAATCGGCGTTGCTGCGCGTTCCGGGCGAATAATTGATCAGTTGCAACCCCATTTGTGCTGTCCAGTTTGCTATCGAGTCGTTATACCATTCGTAAGGAGGAAGAAAGAAACGCGCTTTTTCTTTCGTGATGTTGAAGTTTTTCAACGCTACGTAGGCACTGTTCATATCGGTTTCAAACTCCTGCCGGGTTATCAATAGACTGTCTCGGTTCTGCCAGTCGCAATACAGTAAATGTTTGTCCGAATGCGAACCAAGATAATTCCCCTGCTTCCGTAATGACTCGATCACCGGTTTAAAATCTTTGTTCCGGTAAAAATTACCGGTCAGAAAAAAGGACGCTTTTACATTTTTCGCCTTCAAAGTTTCGGCAATATACTTCCCGCCGTCCGCATATTCGTCTCCTGTAAAAACAAGGGCGATTTTCTTATTCGTCTGATCACCACGGATGATTGCGCCATGTGATCTCAGCGGTTGTTTTCCGGCCTTGCCCCCTCCTGACTCATGTTGCTTTGCCGCGAGCAGGTAAACCAGAGAAGCCGTGCCATCCATGGTCGGTTCGTTGGTACTGTAATCCCCAAAGTCGTCATGATAGACTACATAATCGGATTGAAATTCAGCATATTTATCCTCCTGCGATAAGGTCAGCCCTTTCAGATTTTTGAAAATACTGCCATAAACCGGCCCGTCGACCAATCCGCCATCCAACGGATATTTGTAAAGAAGAGTGAGCGAGGAATGTGGAAACCTGGGCGTATCGCCATCGGCAGGCAAGCCATAAACCATCGATTTCCCCCAGGGATTACAGCCAAAGAGCCAGTCAAAACCGGCCTGCTCCAATTCCGCAAACTGGTTATCGCCACTCAACGCACGATAAAGATAACATTGAATCACAAACGAGGTCGTCAGGTTATTGGAACACCAGATAAAAGGAACCCCGCGGAAGAACCCATTTTGGGATGCCTTTTTCCAAACGGCTTCAATACCCTGTTTATAATAACGGATCATCTCCGCTTTCGTTTTTGGATCAGCCTTTTTCGCCAGTTCATAATGCCCAAAGTTATGAAAGGGATACCACTGATAATGCCGGGCCGTGTCCGCACCCATCCAGGGCGTAACCTTTTCCATGGCACTGTAAATAACCGACTCTCCCAGATATTTCTTTTCTCCCGTTAACTGGTACAAAGCAGCGGAACCCAGTTCCATATCGTCGGTCCAGTTATCTTCCTCATAGAAATACGGGCTCCGGTTTGGCGCAGTTTGTGCAACGCCCGGTTTATCCAGTCCCAGCTGATAGGCCGACCGCGATTTTTCCGACAGCAAAACCGAAAAACCAGGTTCCGTTTTTTTGTATAGCGATGCCCCCAGCGCAAAGGCGCTTGCAAATTTCCCCGCAATGGATGCTACGCCGGTAGATTTGTTCTTGTATTTCCCCAAACCCTGCGGTGCTCCGGAAGCAAAATAAACGGGTCGTCCTTTTCCGGGTCCGACACCATAATCCGCCGAATCTTTTGTAGGCAGCCGGAAACCCACATGATCCCGGTCGTCCGCAAGCTGGTTGAAAAGCCAGTCCTTTCTCGGGTGCATTTTCAGCAGCCAGTTTATTCCCCAGCGTGCCTCATCCAGGACATCCGCCGAGCCATTGCTTCCGTTCAGACCGTTTGCCATATGCTTGTCAGCAAAAACCTCTGGAAAATCGCGATAAGCAGCCAGCAAATGATATGTTGCATTAGCCGACGTAGTGGCGTATTGCAGGTAATCCGTTGCATCATGCCACCCTCCCGACGCATCAATCCGGGTGCTATCGGGCATGGGACCATACATGGTATAACCATCGGTTGTATGACAGGAATCTTTCAAAAAGGGGTTGAAACCACTTCGCTGCTGGCGCATGTATCGAAGCCCGAAATCTGCTGCACCTGCATAAACGTCTTTACCGATACGAAATACAGGAGACGAAGCTTCTCCACATTTGATGTAATAACTCCCTTCGGTTGCCAAGGCAGTAAAATTAAGCCTCACTACCTGTTTGAACGGGCCGTAACTGCCATAGGTTTTACCGGTTTTGCCGGAGAAAACAATTTTAGAAGTTTTAGAATCAAATACCTGAAAAACAGCCGGTACATTCCCTGACTTGTTTCCCCAAACCGCCACCTTAACACCCGCAGGCAAATAACCCAGTTGATTAATACGGATCCATGAACTCTGTGGTTCTGCATACCCCAATGTACTGATGGCCAGAAACAAAAAACAGAATAAGTTTTGAAAACCGATCATCCTCTCTTGTTTTAAAAGGCGTCGCTCTGATCCATTAAATATTTTCAATGGCTGTTTAAAGGTGTTCACGATAAATTTCATATCAAGGCTCAGGAATTTTTGAAAAATTTTCAGCCCGAAGTTATCGATTTAAGGATCGGGCTGCAATATGGGGAGTCTCCTCAGGCATGTTATTTTAAGCTTAACCCGAACATCAGCAACGCAAATGAAAAACCATGGTAACATCACAAAAATATGCCCTGATCACCGGTGCAAGCAGCGGAATCGGGTTCGAACTGGCAAAATTATTTGCAAAAGACGAGTATAACTTAATCATCGTAGGCCGTGATGCGCAAACTTTGGCGCAAACAGCAGAAAAGCTCAAAACGGACACCATTGACGTCATCCCTATTGTCAGGGACCTTTTTAACCGCGATGAAGTTTTTTCACTTTACGAAGAAATTACATCCCGGAGCATGCAGGTTGACGTGCTGGTTAACAATGCCGGACAAGGTGTTTACGGCGAATTTATCGATACAGACATCAATCGGGAACTGAACATCATTGACCTCAACGTGTCCGCCCTCACGATTCTGACCAAATGTTTTTTGAAAGACATGACGCAACGGAATTCTGGCAAGATCCTGAACCTCGCTTCAATCGCAAGTAAGGTGCCCGGGCCGTGGCAGGCCGTATATCATGCCACCAAAGCCTATGTACTGTCGTTCACAGAAGCAGTCAGGGAGGAGGTCAGTGGATTTGAAATTACAGTTACGGCATTGATGCCGGGCGTTACGGATACTGATTTTTTCAACAAGGCGGATATGCTTGAAAGCAAGGCCGTACAAGACAAAAGCGCCATGGCAGATCCCGCCGATGTGGCTCTGGATGGTTATAATGCGCTGATGGCCGACAAGAATAAAGTAATTTCGGGATTCAAAAACAAGGTTCAGATGGCGATGTCGGCCGTACTTCCCGACAGCACGAACGCGCATCTGTTAAACGAACAGCAAAAACCTGTCGGAGAGGAATAAGATCCCGTTCACCTATGTTCGTTAAATCAAAAATCCCTGACCGATACATCTGTCAGGGATTTTTGATTCAGTAATCATTTGACTCAAACTTCGTTGAATTTATAAGCGGCCTCATTGGTAAGCGAAGCAAGCCAGCCGTTGGACAATTTTGTTTCGCTCTCCCAGCCCCGCCTGATCTGATGATCGTTTCCGCTTTTGGGAAGAAACCGGTTTACCAACTGTAAAACTGAGCTCATACTTCCCGGCATCAACCCCTTAAGTGCAACCATCACCTTCGCCGTTTGGGTAAGAATCACCTCATTGTTGCCATACTCCAGAGCCTGAATCACCGCTTTTGCAGCCTCGTCAGCATCCTGAGAAAGAAACGGAAGTGAATCGGCCAGCTTAAACCACTCATACTCTGCCTGGTGATCACCTTTGATCCAAACATTTCTGGGGCTCCCCGTCCGCATGAGGTTGGGAATAACAGTGGTTACCTGAATATTATCCTTTTTTAATTCCGCGCCCAACCCTTCTGAAAGTCCTACCATTGCAAATTTGCTTACGCTGTAAGGCAGCATATGCGGCACTGCAATTTTGCCTCCTATTGAACAAATATTGACAATGCGTCCGCCTTTCTGACTTAAAAACTGCGGAATGGCCGCTTTTATCGTATACAGTGCCGACCACAAATTCGTATCCATCACCTTTTTATATTCCTCCACATTCATCACATCCTCGGCACCAACCATCATAATGCCGGCATTGTTGATCAGCACGTCCAGCTGTCCGAAACGGTTGATCGCCCTTTGCACCATCCTGTTCACTTCGCCCTGATTGCTTACATCCGCCTCGATAGCTAAAACCTCTGCGCCCTGCTCCAAAAGTTCCATCCGGGCATTTTCAAGCTGTTCTGTATTTCTTGCACAGATCACCAGTTTAGCACCTTTTGCAGCCAACAATCTCGCCATTGCCAACCCCAGCCCACGTGAACCGCCGGTGATAAGCACAACTTTGCCTTTGAGATCATACCTGGTCATTTCGTCATAAATCGTTTTCCCCAAAGCAAATAATCCGACTCCCAAAGCCGCCGCAACGGCAGTTTTCCGGGAGATAAAAGGCACTGTAGGCGTTGAATCTTTCATGATCAGATGTTTTATGAAAATTTATTTATCATACTATTAAACAGCACTTTACTAAATTTTACTGGTATCACCCGGACTTATCTCACGCTGATCAGGCGGGCTAATCACATCGCACAACTGGCTTATAAAATGCTTATTTCTTAATCTTTTCATGTTGAGTAAAGTTTGTTTTCAGCGGAGCGTACAATAATTGTACCCGAACCCAAAAGGCAAGTTTCCCTGTAAGTACTTTCCGTAAAACTTCGCTGCAAACCAAAACTTTACCGTTGACAGTCAAACCGTTCTGATATTCTTCCTGTATTCAACCGGACTGACACCGCTGTGTTTCCGGAATTGTCTGCTCAAATGGCTTTCATCCGTAAAGCCAAGTTCCTCGGCAATCTGGCTTACGGTCAGCGAACTATGAGCCAGGCGTTGCTGCACCAGTTTTATTTTGTACTGCGTGATATATTGCTGAAGACTTTCTCCCGTGAATTTTCGAAAATACTCGCCCACATAATTGGCAGAAAGATTAAAGTGACCGGCCAGATAATCAATTCTTAACTTTTCAGACTCGTTGATATGCTGACGGACATGCAGCAAGAGTTTATTAATCAACGGCTCCGAATCCATTCCCGTCGCCGTGGTGCCGGCACTGTCAGACACGTTGCGCGCCAGTACATTCAGGATCAGCGTTACGAAATGCTGCAAATTCTCTTCGTGATACGATTGCTTTTGTTGGTATTCGCCGATCATACTGGCAATCAACGTGGAAATCATCTGACAATCACCCGGACTTTTGATCAGCAATTCCTGAAATCGGTTATGATGATAAAATATATGTTCAAGCTGTTTAAGCCGAAGCGTAATTCGCTCGCGGTCTTCAGTACTCCGGCATTGGCCGAGGAAAATTTCCGAAAACCGGATCGAACAAAAACGCGTAACATTGGTGATGTCAAAACCCCGGCAATCGAGCGGTGTAAACAAAAATATGCTGCCTTTTTTATACGGAAACCGGTTGCGATTCACAATTCTGGTGCCCTCTCCTTCCAAAACCTGCACGATTTCAAAAAAATGATAAACCAACGGCCGCTCACGCCAACAGGCCATGTCGGAGACATAGAGTTCAAAAGGTTGGTGTAATTGTTTGTGCTTCATAACCTGTAAAACTACAAAAGAAACCCGTCTTTATCACTGTTGCGCCACCGGTTAAGCCGGTAATTTTGAAGCAAAAAAACGATCATGAATTTGACTAAAAAACTGTTAACACCTTTAATATCAAAAGCAATCACTTTTCAAAACCGCGTGGTGATGGCTCCCATGAGCAGACGCAGGGCAATTGATGCGACACCCGGTGCTTCTGCCCCGATTTATTACGGGCAACGGGCCGGAGCCGGTTTGATCATCGCCGAAAACAGCGCTGTTGCACCCAATGGTATCGGATATCTCCACGCCCCCGGGATTTACAGCAACGAACAAAAAAATGCCTGGAAAAAAGTCGTCAACGAGGTTCATGAAAGAAAGGGAAAGATTTTTGTCCAGCTGGTCCATTCCGGTCGTATCGGGCATCCGTTGAATCAGGGCGGAACGGGTCTGGTAGCGCCTTCTGCTGTAAAAGCAGCCGGCACCGTTCGTACACCCGGAGACCTGCATTTGCCTATGCCCCAGCCAGAGGTACTTACAACGACTGGCGTTCAGGAACTTATCAATGCTCATATCAACGCTGCGATCAGTGCGGTAGAAATTGGCTTTGACGGAGTGGAAATACATGGTGCACATGGCTTTCTTCCCGAACAATTTCTCAATCCGTATACCAACCAGCGAACCGACGAGTATGGCGGAAATATGATAAATCGGAGCCGTTTTCTGCTTGAAATTATGAAAGGCGTCGCGGATGCCATTGGTAAAGACAGAACGGGAATTCGGCTTTCCCCTTTTGCAGGTCTGAATGACCTGCCATTATATGCCGAAGAAAAGTCCACGCACCAATACATTACCGATGCTATGGAACAACTCGGCATCCTGTACATCCATCTTTCGGATCAGTCAACCAATGGCTTCCCGCCGATTCCTGAGGAACATATTCGGGATGTCAGAAATCGTTTTTCGAATTTAGTAATCCTCTCCGGAGGTTATACGGCAGATTCAGGCGAGGCGATTTTACAGACCGGGCTAGCCGATATGATCGCATATGGTCGTCCATTTATAGCCAATCCTGATCTCGTCGAAAGATTTCGCCAAGGCGCACCGCTCGCCATTGGTGATAAAAACACATTTTATGAAGGAGGAGATAAAGGGTATATCGACTATCCCGCATTGTATGAGGCGCAGAATACTTCCTGTCTTACCGTGTGATGGAGCACTGAATCTTATTTTCTGACTACTCGCCCGGCTTTGTTGTTGTGAATACATTGCCGGTCGATTTTTCTTTTAACACGCTGGTTCACCGCTGCCTGTGCAGCTTATTTCCCGGGATGCCCAACCTGCGTTTGCCCAGTGCGATAAATTCATCAAGCTGATAGGAAATCGGAGAAAGTGTTATGTTGTAAAATTTCGAGGTCACCCGCCTCGTTGGTATCGTCACGGATTCATAACCCAGGTGGCTGATCACGATCGAATCGGTAAGACTGGCTCTGGATATGTTAACGGAAAAATTGCCATCCCGATCTGTAATACCACCAACGCTTTTCCCCCGCACGCTGATATTCGCGTTGGGCAGGCCGGCGGCTTTTTCGTAGTCGATTACTCTTCCCGTAAAAACCTGGCAAAATGAACTGTCTGCAAAACTACTTCCTAAAAGCAGCAACAGTCCCCGGATCATCCATACGCCTTTTATCATTCGACTTTTATGGTTTAAAGGCAAAAGACAACTAAGAAACGAAATTGAAAATATTATATTATTACTTAAATATGTATAAATTTATTGACTTTTAAAAATATACAGCACACTTTCTCAAATGCAGTTTACCTATGTACCGCTACAATACATCATTCATTCCAGTTTCGATATAAATTGATTTAGAAAACCCGTCTTGTTTCCCGACTGATTTTTCTGTTAACTTGCGGCGAAATTTCCCTCTCAGTCTTGTTTCATGAAAAAACGCTACCAGGTTCTCTTTGCCCTTTCGCTTTTATCCGTCATTACTTTTCTGGATCGTATTGCCATTAGCGTGGCCAGTCCACGGATTATGACCGACCTCGGACTTAGTAAAGAGCAGCTCGGATGGGTTCTGGGAATTTTCGCGTTGGCTTATGGCGGATTTGAAATCCCAACAGGTTTGATGGGAGACCGGCTGGGAGCAAAAAAAGTGTTGATACGGGTAGTGCTCTGGTGGTCGGTTTTCACGGTACTTACCGGCTTTGCAACAGGTTTTGGTATGCTGTTGATCACCCGTTTTCTTTTCGGGATCGGGGAAGCAGGCGCTTATCCCAACTCTTCCATTGTACTTTCAAAATGGTTTCCTTCTATTGAACGGGCACGCGGACAGGCCTGGATATGGTCAGCCAGCAGAGTTGGCGGTGCTTTAACTCCCTTTCTGGTCATACCGATCCAGAATCAATTTGGATGGCGGGCAAGCTTTTTCTTTCTGGGAATTCTGGGGATTGTCTGGGTGATTTTCTGGAAATTCTGGTTCAAGGAAGAGCCTTCACAGATGAAGGGAATCTCGGAAAAAGAACTTGATAACATTCTTAAAAACCGGAACCTGCCGGAAGGAAATCATAAATTCTCCTGGTCTATTTTCAAAAACCGCAATTTGCTGCTGCTCATGGGCATGTATTTTTGCTATGCCTCCGGAGCATTTTTCTTTCAGGGCTGGCTGCCCACTTATTTGCAAAAAGGACGCGGATTAAATGACGAAGACATGTCCTTCATCACTTCCTTTTCCTTTGTTCTGGGCGCTGTTGGCTGCCTTTCCGGCGGATTTGTGTGCGATTATCTTGTAAAACGCATCGGACCCAGGTGGGGCCGGGCCATCGTCGCACTTACCGGATTGGGACTTTCAGGAGTTTTCATGCTGATTTCAGTGTTTGTAAAGGATAACACAACCGCTACCGTTTTACTGTCAGCCGGCTTGGGGTTAATGGATTTTACAATTCCTGCTTCCTGGTCAACCGCCATGGACATCGGAGGAAAACACGCGGGCACCATCACCGGCGCTATGAACTCCGCAGGGCTGGTCGGCAGCACAGTTAATACCATCGGATTCGGGTATCTCGTAACTGCCTTTGGAAATAACTATCACGCACCGGTTATCCTTTTATCGATTCTTCTTGTTTTTGGGGCGCTATTATGGCTAAAAATCGATTCTACCAAAAGAATCACTTTTGAAACCGGCGAAGCGCATTGATATTCAGCATTTATATATTAAAAAAGTGGAAAAACGACAGCACCCAGCCCCCATTTTAAGCTATAACGCTGGAATGGCACATTCTCTTTGGGCTGGTTACAAAGCTAATCCCACTGATAAGACATCACAGTTTTATCCAGTGTCGGAATTATGAGTAGTTTTTTCCTGACAATATATGTGATATCAGCAGTTATTATTTTCTGCTTCTCCAAATCCAGCACCTGCTTTTTGGCTCCCTTTGAATCCAGATGGTAAATTGTTCCTTGCCACGCTCCTGAAACGAAATATCCATCTTTTCCATCGCTGACAATTCCGTCACAATCTTTTATCCCGGTACAAAATTCCGTTAATTTCCTCGTGCTTTTATCAGCCACGTACACGATACCATTTTTCATGTTGAGGATAAATACCTTATCATCGTGGCATAACAATCCATTCGGAATCAAAAGCAACGGATCTGTCAGCCAGGTTTCTATCTGATCATTAACGATCCTATGGATTTTGTTCGTCCGGCAGTCCGATATATACACATCTCCATTTTTGTCAATCGAAATATCATTCAGAAAAATCGCACCGTCAATCTTAAAGATCTTTTCGATTTTTGCTTTCCCTACATCAATTTTTACAACCCGATCAATATCCGCTACGTAAAGCTTTCCTTTATGTAAGCCCATTCCCTGAGGATTATCCAGCCCGGAAACCCATTTCAACACATCAATTTCACCATTGGGTTTTATTGTCGAAATAAATCCATTGCCATCCCGTGCCAGAAATTCGCCATGGACATTCGATATATAAATGATTTCCCTTTTCTCGTCATACACCGCTGATTCCGGTTTTAGAAATAATGTATCGGTAGTCCATTTGTGGACCAACGATTGGCAAAAAGTCCCAAAAGCATTTGTCATTAATAAAAGCGTGAGCAGGGTTGCTTTCATTTTATACCTTTTAAATGTTACTGTTAACTATTTGTATATAAACAATCATAAGGGCTAGTATTGCTAATACATACTCACCGCAAATCAACACCATGATCATTGGGAAAATCCTCTCCGCTCCATATTTTTTGCGCACTCCACTTCATGGCAGGCTCTGCCCAAAACGGATCTTCGTCGGGCAAGCCAAGCGGCAAAAAGATACTGGTACTAAGATACGGACTCCCCTGATTGTTATAAACATCAGCCAGATCGGGCTGTGAGCCGTATAAGCCCAAAGTAAGCCACCCTTTTTCATAGGTTGAAGGACTTTCCAATGTTTTTCGTATCACGGCCGTCAGCGCCGACCGGACCTGACCGGGTTTTAACTGATCCGGCAAAACTTTCCGCCAGGCCATATCTGCCAAATGGTGAAAGGCAGCCCCACGATAAATGATCGAACGACCCGTGGCAGGAAAAGTGCCATCCGCATTGATCAGGCGCTCCTGAATGACGGCGTACCGCTCATTTCTCTGTTTAATTTTTGCAATCATACCATTATAGGCGTTGGTCTTTTTACCAATCACCGTCACGATGGTGGCCAGGTACGGGTGAATAACGTAACTGTTGTAATAATCAAAAGCGTAAGTGGTTCCGTCTTTGTACATGCCGTCGCCGACGTACCATTGTTCGAGTTGTTGGAGCGCGTAATCAATCCGCATCGGGTCCCACTCGTAGCCGTATTTGCTAAAAAATGCTTCTGTCATAGCCGAAAAAAGCAGCCAGTTCGAAAATACAGGTTTGTAACGACGCGTGCTTTTCAGCGCGGCTACCATTCTCTCCTGGTCGGTCGGATTCATATGCTCCCAAAGCCACGGAGCTCTGATAAAGGCCGTTGCCAGAAACGACGCATCCACCAGCTGCTGTCCACCCAGATCAAAACGCATGTAATCTTTCTTCGTCGAATCCAGGGCATTAGAAAGTCCTTTAAGGACCCAAACCCGGTATTGATCGCGCAAAGCTACCTCCTCAGGTGTTCCACCCTCTCCTTGCAGCCAGGGTGCTATGCCACTTAAAACCCGCCCAAGCACTTCAAGATACTGCACCTGAATCCGCTGTTCCTTATTGTCGGCGCGTTTGGAAGTAACCCGCGGCATGACAATACGAAGGCTGTCCTGCGCCAGACTATAAATCACCGGTCTGGCCATTTTGTCCATTTCCATGAGCCAGAATTTCCGGTCGCTCACCGGCTCTGCTTTCCTGAATGCCGCTTTTTTCTGTGCGTAATGGGTGCCGGTTGTTACAAAAAAGAATGCACCAACTACTAAAATCCGTTTTAAGATCAACTTTTTATTCACCATTCGTATTGCTCAATCAGACAATGATATTCGTAAAATTATATAGACAAGAACCGTTATTTACGGTTTCCCTTTTTGTCCAGATAGCGGTACATCTCACAACCGGCCAGCAAAAACGCCCCAACACCAAAATTAGTGGTGGACTTCGCATTGACAACCTGTCCCGGAATTGCTTTTTCACCAATTGGCTGCACATATCCAACGGCTCCATCAGACTGTAACGCAACCGTGGAAAGATATGTCCAGGCTTCCTGGACTGCCGGGAGATATGTTTTTTCTTTCAAATATCCGTTGTTAATTCCCCATAACAACCCATAGGTAAAAAATGCGGTGCCACTCGTTTCAGGTCCCGGCGCGTGTTCAGCATCCAGCATACTCCGCGTCCAGTAACCTTCCTTTTGCTGGATTTTTATAATACTCTCAGCCATTTTCTTGTACTTGGATACATATTCCTCACGGTGCGGGTCATCAGTTGGTAGGTCTTTCAGCACTTTGGCCAAAGCAGCAAAAACCCAGCCGTCGCCCCTCGCCCAAAAATCTTTTTTCCCGTTGGTACTTTTATGTTTTGGATAAACATATTTGGCATCCCGGTAATAAAGCCCCTCTTCCACATCGTACATGATGCTGTTGGCGTAGGTGAAATATTCGTACAATTTTTCAAGATATTGTTTGTTTCCGGTTGCTCTATAAAGTTTTGTCATCACCGGCATTACCATGTACAATCCGTCCGACCACCACCAGTAATCTTTGTTTGGTGTACTCATTTCGTACTCCATCACTTCTATCGCCCTGGCTATTTTGCGGGATTCCGGTTTCAGATTATTCAGGTCGATGTAGGTTTGGAAGCAAATCTGCCAGTCACCAAAAAGCACATAGTCGTCCGACTCTCCATAGCTGTATTTCCAGTTCGTCTTGTTGTCTGATTTTGCACCCATCCACAGATTCTGTTCCGCCCACGCCTCCGAATACTGACGATACGATTCTTTTTTCGTCAAAAAATACGCTTCCATGTTGCCGGTATGGTAAGCTGCATTATCCCAAAATGCCCTTTCATGTTTTGGATGGGTTGCCTGCCAATGCTCATTCACTTTTTGAATGGTTTGCAAAACCTCGCTGGCAACAGGTCGTTTCTGGGCATGTACATGCGCACTGACCAGAAGAGTCAAAGCAAAAAAGTACTTGATTATCTTCATATCTTTTAGAAGCATTATAACTATTTTTTGAAACAGGTTATATTAAAACTGATTTTAGAACATACATCAGCGGGCAGTTTTTTTTCAAATTCTACCAGCAGCCAAATATAACGACTGTCTTCCAGGTCTTTCGGATTCCACTGATCAGCCATAAAAATAAAGGTCTTTTTTTCCATGTACAGGCTTTAATGTAAGTCGGCTGAAACGAAATACGGAAGATATTTTAGCTCTAATATAGAAATGTAACCATGTATAAAATTATACATCGCAAATTGCAACTAAGATAAAGCACTACAAACAAATTGATATCTGAGAAAATTAGCTCCCTTTAAATCAGATACCTCCATCTCTTAAATAATAACTCCTTAGCTCGCGATTCCGGCTACATCGTTTGTGATTTTGGCTACATTTTTATCTTCATTCAATCGGAATTTTGCCTCATAAAAATCATAAACAGATTGCATGAGAAGCGAAATTGAAGGAAAAGTAGTCGCCATTACCGGCGCAAGCAGTGGCATAGGCATGGCCACTGCACTTATGCTGGCAGAAAAAGGCGCAAAAGTAGTATTGGGTGCACGGCGAACGGATCGGCTTGAAGAACTAGCGGCACGGATTACTCAGCATGGAGGACAGGTAGTTTACACCGCCACCGACGTCACCCGTCGGGATGACCTGAATAACCTCGTAAAACTTGCCTGCGACCAGTTTGGCAGGCTTGATGTGATCGTCAATAACGCCGGAACGAGTCAGCTCTCCCTTATTGAGGATCTGGATATTGAAGGCTGGGAAGAGATGATTGACACCAATCTCAAAGGGACTTTGTATGGCATAGCCGCTGCTATACCTGTTTTCCGGCAACAAGGCTCTGGACATATCATCAACATTATTTCTACGTCCGGAATCAAGATCGTGCCCATGCAAGGCGTATATGCAGGCACAAAAAATGCCGTCAGGACGATCAGTGAAGCCTTGCGTCAGGAATCCAACGGCCAATGGCGTGTAACGGGCATATCGCCGGGTATTGTTCAAACGGAATTTGTAAATGGCCTGAAAAACGTCGGAATAAGAGATACCATTGTTAAAAAAATGGAGACCCTGGCTATTCAGCCCGAAGCCGTTGCGAGCGCCATTGCCTTTGCGATTGGACAGCCCGCGCATGTTGATATTGGCGACATCGTGATTCGGCCAACCGCTCAGGATTAGTTCGTAACTTTACACAGGCAGCCAGGGTCACCCCTGTATGTACTAAACATTCTTAAAAGGATTACCCGTATGAAAAAGGTAACTTCAGAGCTCCATACTTTCAACAGCATATCCGGATTGATGCGGCGCCTGGAACAACCAAAACCGCTTCATCCGCTTGTGGCACTGATACACTATAAGGATGTAAAAGTGCCGCTTACCGACGCAGGAAATAAATTTTCACTTGATTTTTACAAAATATCATTTAAAACAGCATTCACCGGTCAGGTAAAATATGGTCAGGGTTATTACGACTTTGAAGAAGGCGGAATGGCGTTTCTTGCACCGAATCAGATTGTAACGATGTCGGATAATCCGGATGGATATGAGGGATATTCCCTCTTTTTTCACCCTGATCTGATCAGAGGTTATCCTCTGGGTGCTATGATTCAAAAATATGGTTTCTTCTCTTATGCTGTTTCCGAAGCATTGTTCCTGTCAGAAAAAGAAAAAACCGTAATCGCTTCCCTGTTCGACTCCATCGCCAAAGAACTTGATAACAACATAGACCTGTTTAGTCAGGATGTTTTGATATCCCAGATTGAGCTGCTGCTCAATTATAGCAATCGTTACTACAACAGGCAGTTCATTACCCGAAAGTCTGTCCACAATGATATGATCGACAAAATGAATGCATACCTATCCGACAGGTTTACGGAAAAATCCCTGATAAACGGACTGCCATCGGTTCGGGAAGTTTCCGACCATCTTCATCTTTCGCCCCGATACTTAACCGATATGTTGAAATCACTCACCGGACAAAGTGCACAACAGCATATTCATAATCACCTGATCGACCGGGCTAAAAACATTTTAAGCAACAGCAACCGGACCATTGCTGAAATTGCTTACGACCTGGGATTTGAACATCCGCAGTCGTTTAATAAACTTTTCAGGCAAAAAACAGAAATGTCGCCGATCGAATTCAGGCAGTCTTTTAATTGACAAAATACATTTGTTTTTTATAACCGGGCAAACAAAAAGTCCCGGTGGGTTTAACGCCATCGGGACTTTTCAGTATTTCTAATTGATCTTATTGCAGACCTTCAATGGCTACAACCTCATTCACATCCGCCAGATAATCCACCCCTTCAAAACCAAACCCGAACAAATTCAGGAATTCCTGTTTGTATCCTTTTAAGTCTCCGATTTCCGGAAGTGTTTCTGTTGTTGCCTGTAACCACAATTTTGCCACAGTTTCCTGTACATCTTCGCGCATTTCCCAATCGTCAATTCTTACACGTCCCTCTTCGTCCGTCGGGATCGTTTCCTGTGCAAAAAGTCTGTCTTTAAACAAACGATAGATCTGCTCGATACAACCTTCATGAATTCCCTTTTCTTTCATTGTTTTGTACAGCAATGAAATGTAAAGCGGAATGACCGGAATAGCAGAACTTGCCTGCGTTACCAAAGCTTTATTTACCGAAACATAAGCCTCGCCGCCAATGCCTTTTAGCTTATCGGCAATTTTAAATGCCGTAGCTTCCAGGTCATTTTTTGCCTTGCCGATGGTTCCCTTGCGGTAAACAGCCTCGGTCAATGAAGGGCCGATATAAGAATAGGCAATCGTAGTAGCGTTTTCTGATAAAGCGTCTGCCGCGGCCAGTGCGTCAATCCACATTTCCCAGTCTTCGCCACCCATAACCGCCACAGTATTTTTGATATCTTCTTCGGTGCAGGGCTCAATGGTAATATTGGAAACCACACCTGAATGAAAATCGACCGTTTTGCTGGTAAAAGTATCTCCAATCGGCTTCAATACCGAGCGGTGCGTCACACCTGTAACAGGGTGCGTCCTTACCGGCGAGGCCAGACTGTAAATAACCAGATCCACCTTTCCCAGGTCAGATTTAATGAGATCAATCGTTTTTGTTTTAATCTCATTTGAAAAAGCATCACCGTTGATACTCTTTGCGTATAGCCCTGCTTTTTTTGCTTCCTGCTGGAAAGCGGCGCTGTTGTACCAGCCCGGAGAAGCTGTTTTTCCCTCCTGAGGCGCTTTTTCAAAAAAGACACCTATCGTAGAAGCATTCGAACCGAACGCGCTTGTTATTCTTGAAGCAAGACCGAAGCCCGTTGAAGCCCCGATAACCAGCACATTTTTAGGACCTTCGACGTGTCCGTTGGATTTAACAAAGTCAATTTGATTTAAAACGTTTTGTTCACAACCCTTTGGATGTGAAGTCAAACATATAAACCCTCTCATTCTCGGTTCTATTATCATATGATCTTTTTTGTCTGTTATAATTGCAGCGAAGCCGCAAATATACCCCATTACCTTTTTGAAACTTTCACATTTTGCAGAAAATCATTGGGGGTGGGGAAATTTGGTGTTTTTTTTATGGTTGTAATGAAGACAAATAATGCTGAAACAAAAACGTCTTAACAAAATCATTTATTTATCGAACTGTTTTTCAATAGTCGGGCGAGCGATCAAACCCCCGAAATTTGCTGCGCGTATCGCTAAGGTCAGAATTAAATCTTGAACCTTTCAATAAGTTATTTCTCTTGCCAATACAAGCCTGCCTATCTTAGTTCAAAATAAGAACTCTGTCTAATCATCGTCGGCAAACAAATACTTAGTACATAATACGGACGTCAGTTGTCTATGACAAGTTCATTAATATTGACATTTGGAAAAATTCAAAAAAAATGAAAATCAGGAAGTTTCAAATCTCTGACATCGAAGAAATTGTAACGTTATTTTATCAGACTGTTCATTCAGTCAATACAAAGGACTACACGCAACAGCAGGTGGATGCCTGGGCATCCGAGAACGACAGAACATCCAGGCTCAAATCATGGAAACAGTCTATGAACAGCAACGATTGTTATGTTGCCTGGATCGGTGATAAAGTCGTCGGATTTTCCGATGTAACACCCACAGGTTACCTAGACAGACTTTTTGTTCACAAAGATTTCCAGGGACAGGGTATCGCTTCGGCTTTACTAGACCACATCGAAAATGAAGCCCGAAAATCAGGACTTACCGAGATATACACGCATTCCAGCATAACGGCAAAGCCATTTTTTGAAAATCGGGGATATCAATTAATTCAAGCGCAAGAGGTAGCGCGAAATGACGTTGAACTGATCAATTTCAGGATGTTAAAAAGGTTATAACGAAGAATGCAGAAACCCTTTTAAGTGTTAAGCGATATGCAGATACAGAGTCAACTCAGCAACTTATCCAAAGACATCTTAATCACATTTTCAACACGTTCCCAATCCTCCTCACCCGACAGGTCCAGATCCAGGATGGTTCCAGGCGAGCCCTCTGTAAAGGCCAGGTAATAAATTCCGGAACAAAGCATTGCAACCAAAGCCCGGATATCTATATCGGCTGGTAAGTTTTCTGATTTTTTAATGATCTGTTCAAACTTTTGCGAGTAAGCGGTACGAAGTGCCGATTTACCATAAATAGCTTCCCATTTTATCAAAAGACATAAATGTCTGTCGGTTCGCAAATCGGCAAGCATTCGCAGCAAGCTGACCTTCAACGTTTCACGCAAATAATCGGGCTCCGATTCTGTCTCTTTAAAATAGCTTGCAGTTTCAATAAAAAACCGGATGTACTCTTCAACGAGGCCATTAATGTCTCCAAAATAACGATAGATTAATGCCTTATTAAAACCAGAAGTATCAGCCACCAGATTCACCCCCACTTTCTCTAAACCATGTTGTTCGATAACCTCTTTAACTGCTAACAATATTTTTGTCTCTGTACGTTTTCGGTCACGTTGTTTAAAGACCAATTCTCTCATTCTGATTATAAATTAGTGGTTTCTTTTACTTACGGAGAAAAGCGTGCCAATTGCTGCTTTCAATAAAAAAGTATTTTAAATATGTGCCAAACTACATTACCATTAAAAATGGGGTCCTTTAAAAGACGAGGTTTGGTGTGGGTCGCATATTAATTCAGCAGATACCGGTATGAACTGCCATCAAACAAAAACAGAGCAAAAACTGACGGCCGCCGGATCTTCAAAACTAAAAGATCCGGCGGCTCAGTACATTCCATCCTACTTTTACGCTGTACTGAAAATCGGTTCCGGATACAGAATTTCAGGTTCAACTGGCATTTTTGCAACTTTTAATTTACTTATAAAAAGTTATTACCGATAACGATCAGGAAAACATACCAATTTGAAACCATCAGGCGTTTTCGTAGCTATTTGCATGTAAATTTAGATGATCGAAATGAAGTATATTGTTCTTTTTGCCGGGCTTATTCTCTCGCATTTATCCCTTGGACAGACTTTCAGGTACGTTTTGGTATTATCCAAGGCTGAAAAAAAGCTGGTCGCGCTCGACTATAAGTCCCTTGACATCATCACAAAAGTTTCTGTTAGCGAGGATCCACATGAAATCGTGACAACACCCGACGGTTCGCTTGCCTACATCTCGCACCCGCTTATGAACGGCAATGGGCATGAGATCGATGTTGTTAACTTAAAAACAATGAAACCCCGGAATGTGATTGATACCAAACCTTTTTACATCCCCCACGGACTGGTTTATCTCAACGAGAAGCTCTGGTTCACCGCACAGGGCTCAAAAAGTGTGGCTGTGTTTGACACCCGGGAGAATAAAATTGCCCAGGTTTTCGGGACAGGACAGGACTTCACTCACCTGCTCCACGTCAATGCAGATGGCAACAGTTTTTATACCACCAATGTGGAATCCGGCACGGTAAGTATTTTCGAAAAGAAAAATTTACCTCCTTATATGCCGCCAACCGGCGTGCTGCCGGTCAATACCTCGCCACGGCTCGAATGGCGCCAAACCCTGGTCAATGTCGGCCCAGGCAGCGAAGGATTCGACGTATCCTCAGACAGGCAGGAACTTTGGACGGCAAGACCTGACGGAAAAATCGTCATTGTTGACCTTATCAAAAAAGAAGTAAAGGCAGAAATCAATACCCAAACCGAAGGGCTGCACCGCTTAAAGATAACACCCGATGGAAAGACGGTCTGTGTGGTCAGTGTGAAAACCGGGGACCTGTTATACTACAACAAGGTAACGCATATCCTCGAACAAAAGGACAAGATCGGACAGGGAGCCGGTATTTTTATGGATGGGGAAAGCAACCGGATGTTCATTTCATGTACTCCGAACAATAAGGTCGTCGTAATCGATTTGGTTACGCGAAAGGAAATCAAACGGATTGATATCGGCAGACCTGATGGCATCACAGCCGTTTTAGTGAAGTAACATTGATTTAATAGGGGTCAGGTTGTACACGTCCGCCAGCCCAAAACGGTGGTTAACACGACAGGTACATCCGGTCACCCGCTTTCCAGGCGGCCGCCTTTCTATGCATTTTTCCCAAAGTTTGCGTGGTTCATCCCTTTAGGGGCGTGTTCGTCCCTTTTTTTTGCATTTCCTGCAATTCTCATCCATTTTCGGCACCGTTATGAAGCTGACCGATCCTGATAAAATGATCTTAGAAGCCCTCCCGGGTATCCGTTGCACAACCGCTGCGGGAAATCTGGTTATTGTCCAACAAATCCAGTAGCAGCTAAACAACAAATTTGAATCCCTAATCTTTCAATTCCATGATTCGAAAACTACCACAAATTATTCAACGTTTGTTTGTCCTGTTGTCCCTTATATTTTGGGGAACCAACGGCAAACTGTATGCACAAACTACCTGGACCGGGACGGTCAATACAGTCTGGAGCAATGCTGCCAACTGGACAGCAGGCATACCTACTGCTTCTGTTGAAGCAATCATACCCAATGTTACCAATGACCCCGTAATCAGCGTAGCCGGCGCAATAGCCAAATCTGTAACGATACAGACTGGTGCATTGCTCACGATTAATACAGGTGCATCTTTGTCGATGAACGGATCCGCTGTGCAGGCCATGGCGAATGACGGTACCGTCCAGAATAACGGAACAATCACAATCGGGAATACCTCAACAGTGGGTACATATGGATTGGTAAATAACAGTATTTTCAATAATAATACGGGCTCTGTCCTGAATATAGACAGAGTGACCGGGGATGAGAGTTTTGCCATACTTAGTTCGGATGCAGGTGAGCTCCTGAATCAGGGAACTATCAACATTGGAAAAAATACAGGCGCTGGATCTGTCGGAATAGGCCCCCGTGGAAAAGTAACCAACTCCGCAACCGGCAAGATTTACATCGACCGTGTCAGTAATACTGCCATATCCATGATCAAATTAGACAACCTTGGAGAAATTACCATTGGCAGCATTGCCACAGGGAATACGATAAAAGAAGCTTTCGAAATATTATCTGAAATAACAAACCGAGCCGGTGCACGTATCAACATAGACCGCGTGAATACCGGTCTTTTGTTTAGTCAGGGGTACAATCTTATCAATTCAGGAACAATAACAATCGGCAAATTAACGGCTGTTGCTACTCCGTCCGCCATCATTAAGGGCACTGTTTCACCGGGGCGACTCGTAAATAATCCTGGTGGAATATTTGAAGCCTCAGGAAATATGCAGGGGCGTTACGAGGATTCTGGCGGAACTATCTCACCGGGCACAACCGCTGGAGCCGGCGGTCGCTTGAATTTTCCTTCATTCAATATATATTTCGGCATAGGGATATTAAGGATGGACGTCAACAGCACAGGAACCGCAGGTGTTGCTTATGACCAGATTATTGTCGAAAAAAATGCTTTCCTCGGAGGAACACTGGCCTTGTCCGTTACCCACACACCTACGCCTGGTGACCGTGTCATTCTCCTTACCGCTTCGGCTATCTCGGGAACTTTTGCAACAGTAACCGGTCTGCCCACCGGCTGGGACCTGACCTACACGGCCACCCAGGTGATACTTTCTTTCGGCCAGCTTGGACAAACAACTTGGACCGGGGCCGTTGATGCAGACTGGCATAAAGCGGGAAACTGGTCGAGCGGTATACCCGGCGACAGGTCAGAGGTGTTTGTGCCAAATGTTGCCCGAAGTCCTATTATTAGTGCAGGGAATGGGCTCGCACTGTCTTTAACCGTGCAAACCGGCGCCACGCTTACCATTAATGCGTCCCGTAAATTGACGATTGACAAATCCTTCGAGTATGGGCTGATCAATAAAGGAACCCTAAATAACAACGGAGATATTGTTGTAGGTTTGACCGGGGACATTAACCTGACTGCGGTCCGCAATGAAGGAACCTTTAACAACAATGCTGGTTCGGGACTACTTATCAATCGGGCTGCCGTGTTTGGTTCTGCTTTATTTAACTCAGGTACTTTTAATAACGGTGGACTTATTCGTATAGGTAACAGCTCAGGAACGCCGCTGTACGGTCTGGATAACGCAGGTACTTTCAAAAATCTGCCGACCGGTTCGGTCCTCATTGACCGCACAACGATCTCAGCCATCTACATTGGGATCGATACTGATTTGTATAATGAGGGGGAAATTGTGATCGGAGAAAATGCACCTGCGGGTATTGACGGTATTATCTGTTATGGTCGGTTCACGAGTGAAATAGGTAGTAAACTTCGTATTGATCGTGTGACAAATACAGCATTTAACCATCAGATAGGTACAATTCTCAACTATGGCGATATTATCATTGGTGCAGTATCTGGCGGAAACACTATGAATTACGGAGTCTACGGAAGCTCACAGATTGAGTTTGCCAAAGGAACGATCAACATTGACAGAGTAAATACGGCCATTTATTTGGCATCGGGGACGAGCAGAAGCTCAGCCAAGATTATTATTGGCAGCTCCACAAATGTGCCGGTGTTATTATCAGGCGGCTTAGGAAGTTTCACAAACTTGCCGGACGGTTTGTTGAAGGGAAGCGGATTGATAACCCTGAACCAGTTCCGTGCCAATGCGGGGGGCACGATTGAGCCAGGTGTACCGATTGGTAAAATAACGGTTGAGGGAAATCTGGCACTAAATTCCACCGCAGTAATACCAATGGATATCAATGGGGTTGTTGACCACGACCAAATAGAAGCCACAGCAACGGCGACACTCAACGGCCAGCTCAATCTAACGTTCAACTATTCACCCCAAACAGGTGACCGGATAACCATTGTGAAAGCAGGAACATTGGCTGGTTCATTCACTTCCATCAGCGCTCTTCCGGCCGGCTGGCAAATGCTGTATGAAAACAACGCAATGATTCTTCACTATTATGCAAGTGGGAAGACAACATGGACCGGAGCGGTGAATACGAATTGGAACACCCCTGGCAACTGGACAAATGGCCTTCCGACCGAGTCTGCTATTGCGATTATCCCGGACGTGAACAATGACCCGACGATCAGCACGAGCACAGCCATCGCGGGTTCGGTTATTGTCTCTGCAGGCGCTGTCCTAACCATAACCAGTACAGGGGTCCTGACACTTAACAAAGCTTATTCGCCCGGTATCCAAAATGATGGTCAGCTACAAAACAACGGAACCATCACAATAGGCGCTACATTGGCCTCTTACACCGGTATCAGCAATGCTGGTAAATTTTATAATAATACGGGTGCAAAAATCAACATTGACCATACAACCGTCCAGGGCATTCTTAATACAGCCGATAATTTTTACAATGCGGGTACCATCAATATCGGAGCTACCGCTTCTACGGGAGAATACGGAATTACCAATGAAGCTAACTTTGAAAATCTTGCGGGCAGCCGGATCAATATTGACCGGGTTGCAAACGCAGGGATATATGGAAAAAATTCCAGTTTTATAAATGACGCAGGCGTCATAAGCATTGGTGCTCAAAATGGCGGTAATACAATTACTCATGGCATGTACCTCGATCAAACCTCGCTGTCCAACAGGGGGGCAGGAACGATCAATATTGATCGGGTTCAAACAGGCTTTTACCTTTCGGTAAGTAGCCTTACAAACCGGGGTCTTACCGTGATGGGTGCTTCCGGCAATCTTGTGAATCTGATACAGGGAGGCACGTATAGCGGATTCTACAATTATTACGGCAGTGAATTCAGGGCTTCGGGTACTATTTCCTCCCAACTTTTCAAAAGTGACTTCGGCAAATTGTCCCCTGGTTTTCCGAACGGTAAGATGACTTTTACAGGCTCGCATGAGCTAAAAAACAGCACTGTTTCACTTGATGTGAATGGCGCGGGTACAGCCGGTGTCGACTACGACCAGATCGAATTTAAAGGCGTATTAACACTGAGTGGAACGCTGGCGCTAAACATTAATTACACTGGGCACGCTGGTGACCGAATCCCTGTTCTAACTTCCCAACTTATTATCGGCAACTTTGCCACGATCACAGGGCTACCCGAAAACTGGTCAGTCGAGTATTCCAGTACCACAGTATCGTTGGTTTACACGCATCAAACGGCCTGGACAGGTGCAATTAATACCGATTGGAACACAATAGGTAACTGGACAGCAGGCGTGCCCGCTACGGGTGTACATGCGCTTATTCCAAATGTAAGCAACAAGCCCGTGATTAATACACCGAATGCCGTAGCCAACAGCATCGCCGTCCAAACCGATGGCCAATTGACCATCAGCCCGACCGGTAGCTTGACACTAAACGGTTCCGTATCCCACGCTTTATTAAACAAGGGATCGCTGGACAATCATGGTACAATCAGTATCGGATCCGTTGCAGCAGTGGGTGGATTCGGTATCAGAAATGAAGCGACATTTAATAACCATACGGGTGGTAAAATTCAGATTGATCAAACTAAATCTACGGCTCTCTCCAATAATTCCGGTGTATTCTCCAATACCGGCGATATAAGAATAGGTGCGAACGCAGCCAGCGGTTCCTATGGTATTACCAATTACGGGACATTTACCAATACTTCAAATGGACGGCTGTTTATTGACCGCGTTACAATCCTTGCCATTAGCGAGAACGGAACCGCCTTTACCAACCAGGGGGCTATTACAATTGGGGCGTTGTCTCCGGGAAATACGATCTCCTTCGGTATCTACGCCCTCAGGGGTTTTAATAATGCAGGAGGGCAAATAAACATTGATCGGGTGACCAGCGCTATTGTGGCCGACAGTCGTACATTTACCAATACCGGTGTAATGAACATAGGCGCATCCACCACGGTGCCGTCCATACTATCTTCCGATGGGACCGGCACTCTTAGCAACGACACGGGTGGGCAAATCAAAGGAAAAAGTAATATTTCGGCGGCTCGTTTCGTAAGCAATGGCGGCAAGATCTCACCCGGCAATTCACCCGGCCAGATGACTTTCGACGATAGCGAAGATTTCAGCAAGGGTATCGTTGACATCGAAGTAAACGGAACTGGTACTCCAGGTGTCAACTTCGACCAGATTATTGTTAACGGAACCGCCACGCTGGGTGGTACACTAAACGTATCAGTGGGTTACAGCTGGACTCAGGGGGATAAAATCACGATCCTGAGTGCACAGGGAATATCAGGCACATTCAGCACAGTAACAGGCCTTCCATCCAGCTGGGAAGTGGGATACACTGCCAACGCTGTGACACTTACAGCCATCTCTCCCCTACCCGTTACCCTGGTCACATTTAATGTCAAAGCCCATGGTACGGCAGCCGAACTTCAATGGCGCACCACCTCAGAAACCAATAACAAAGGATTTTTCGTCCAGCGGAGCAATGATGCGATGCGTTGGTCAGATATCGGTTTTATCGATGGAAATGCCACGACCTCCCAAAACCACGACTATATTTTCCGCGACGAAACACCCGGAAACGGCATCAACTATTATCGTCTGCGGCAAATCGATTTTGATGGAAAAACCGAATATTCCCGCATTGTCGGTATCCGGTTTGACCTTCCGACCAACGAAGTAACCGTCTGGGTAGATGCAAACCGAAACATGCAGATTCAAACCGCAGACAACCTTGAACTCGCGACAATTTTCGATCTGTCGGGAAGAATCTTAATGTCATCCAGTAAATCCGGTTTAAACCTGTCAGGAATACCCGCTGGTATACTGCTGGTCCGTATCCGGACCGATCAGGGAACTGTGACAAAAAAGATTCTGCTGGATTAAATAACACAACTTCGATCGCCAACAGGTGCAGCTTTTTTCTCGGGAGGCTGCATCTGTTTTGTTTACACAGTCTTTCCGGAAGCTAATCTTTGCCTTGGATTCAGATTCAGAAAGCCCATTCTGTGATGAATTTTAGTTTGCGTTCCACGTATAAAAAATGCCACTCCTGATACAGAAGCGGCATTTTTATATCGATGAGATTCGAATCTCATCGAGAATCTGAAAGTGACTGTAAGGAATTGCCGGGCAATTTGCGTTTTATACGCTCAAAAGCGCACCCAAATCTCTATCCATCAACGAAATTTAAATAGCAGGCTCTCAGCCTTATCTACTTAGCAAGTTGAAGATCCGCTATACTTTTTATCCGATTGCGTTCCAGGAAAGCATCAATCGTTTCAAAATGCTCGATTACTCGTTTGTCTTTGAACTCAAATACTTTTTGAGATAACCCTTGTAGGAAATCACGATCGTGAGAGACTAACACCAATGTACCGTCAAAGTTTCTAAGTGCTTCTTTCAAAACATCCTTTGACTTTAAGTCCAGGTGGTTCGTAGGTTCATCGAGAATCAACAGGTTTACAGGTTCCAGGAGCAACTTCACCATGGCAAGCCGCGTTTTTTCTCCACCTGACAAAACACTTACTTTTTTGTCGATATCTTCACCCTGAAACATGAAGGCTCCTAAAATATTTTTGATCTGGGTTCTTACATCTCCTTCTGCAACCTCGTCCACTGTCTGAAAAATAGTCAGATTAGGATCTAGTAAGGATGCCTGATTCTGCGCAAAATACCCAACCTTCACATTATGCCCAAGCTGACAGGTTCCATCCACATCGATCTGGCCCATGATAGCCTTAATCATCGTCGATTTCCCTTCACCGTTCCGGCCCACAAATGACACCTTTTCCCCTCTTGAAATAGACATGCTGGCATTTTTAAACACAACCTGATCCCCGTAGGATTTTGACACATCTTTCACAGTAACCGGATAGTCACCTGAACGTGGAGAAGGGGGGAAACGAAGTTTTAATGCTGAATTATCAATTTCATCAATTTCAATAATTTCCAATTTCTCTAACATGCGTTCACGAGAGGAAACCTGATTGGTTTTGGAGTATGTCCCGCGAAAGCGTTCGATAAATTGCATATTATCAGCAATCATTCTCTGCTGTTCCTGATATGCCTTAACCTGATGTGATCTGCGCTCCTCCCGCAATACCAAATAATGTGAATAGTTGGCTTTATAATCAAAAATCCTCCCCATGGTTACTTCAACCGTACGGTTGGTAATGTTGTCGATGAAGGCACGGTCGTGAGAAATAACCATTACTGCATTTGCCTTGTTCACCAAAAAATCTTCCAGCCACATCACGGATTCAATATCAATGTGGTTTGTAGGCTCATCGAGTAGAATAAGGTCTGGCTTTTGCAATAATATTTTGGCAAGCTCAATACGCATGCGCCACCCACCACTGAATTCCTTGGTTTGTCTCTGAAAATCCTCCGGCCTGAATCCTAATCCTTTCAAAGCTTTCTCAACCTCCGCGTCATAATTAACCTCTTCCAGCTGATAATATTTTTCACCCAGTTCGGTAACCTGTTCGATGATTGCCATATATTCATCACTGTCGTAATCTGTGCGGGTTTCGAGTGCAAGATTCAGTTTTTCCATTTCGGCACGCATTTCAAAAACCTGTTTGAATGCTTTGGCCGCTTCTTCGAAAACGGTACAGTTATCTTCGGTAAGTAAATGTTGCGGCAAATAAGCGATAACAGCGTCCTTAGGTGCACGTACATGGCCACGATTGGCTTTTTGTTCACCAGCAATAATTTTCATCATTGTGGATTTACCCGCTCCATTTTTACCCATAAGGGCAATTTTATCGGTAGGATTAATAACGAAGGAAACTTCGCTAAAAAGGACAGAACCGCTAAATTCAACGGCCAAATTTTCAATTGTAATCATCTTCTCATTTTTTGAAGTCGCAAAGCTACGATTATACGATTAAAAGAAACGAAAAAAGTCAACTTTTGACCTTTTAAAGAAACTTACAGGACTTCGATAGCTTAACATGATTGATAGAACTGACCGCTCAGATAATTGTAAGACAAAAGCAGTGTTCCACAACAAACGCTAAAATATATTTTCGTTGAAAATTAAGAGTGTCAAAAATGAACGCACCACTCCAATATAAAAAATACCGGATCAAATCCCTTCTGGATCTGACCCGGTATTAAAATGTTTTAAACTTTATATTTTTTATTTTGTCTGGTAAAATTTGACGGTTCCGTCACCTTCGTTACTGGCAACCAGCAGTGCTTTACCGTTTGGACTTTTGTCAGCTGGCACAAACAGAATCCCCTCAGGCGCATCGCCGGTTTTTATCATCTGAAGGAATTTAGGACTTGAAGGACTGGTTAAGTCGTACACTGCAATCGCATCTACGCGTTCAAGTGCCAGAAATGCGGTTGGCTTGCCATTCAATAAACCGACCGTAACGCCTTCCGGCTCAACTCCTTTGTCATCAGAACGATCGTCATCATAAATATTGGCATCAATCGCCTGCTGTTCCAGTCCCTTGCCTGATTCATGAACAAGCTGACCATTACCGGCATTGTAGATACTGAAACCTCTGCCACCAAAACCGTACAAGACATCGTAATCTCCATCCTTATCAGTATCGCCCAGCGTACTCGTAACGCGAAGACGGCCAAGATTTTCAGGTAATTTAAGTGTAGCAGCCGTTGGAAAAGCGGTTGCATCAAGTTTTAAAGAGCTCACCCTTGCCTGTTCGTCAAATGAAGCATACTCTCTGGCATCACCTTCATTAGCAGTAATAAGATATCCCGCTCCGTTTACAGAAAAATACGAGATTGCATCAGGAAGGAAAAATGACTTAACCGGCCACTGAGCCAGTGCTATTTTGTTATCCTTATCACTGGCGTCAACCGCATTGGCAGCCAGACTAAAATCTTTGGTTCCCAGCGGGTTTATTTTCAGAATAACACCATTGACAAGATCGATTTCAGCAATTCCATTATTTTCCTGTAATGTCACAAATGCTTTTTTTGAATCGGCAGAAACCGCTACGTATTCAGGCTCAATATCTTGTGCAAAACTCGCATTGGGACCGTAAATACGAAAACCGTTTGCTGCAAGCTGCGCGTATGAACCTGCAAATCCGCCAAACGTAAGCGTTTTCACACTGTAGTTATCCTGAACATCAATAATCGAAACTGAGCCTTCAGGATCAACTGTGTAATCTGCGCTGGGTTCGCCTTCGTTTGCCGTAACAATATATCTGCCATCAGGGCTGAAAGTTACCATGTCCGGTAAAGCGCCAACCTGAATTTGTCTGATCTGCGCCAGTGACGACGTATTAACAACAATGACACTTCCATTGGCCTGTTTGTTGGTAGCTTCCAGGGCAATCGCGAGCTTTCCATCGGAAAGCGCTACGCTGTTGGCCACGCCGCCCAACGCTGATACATTGATGGGTTGCAGTTTTTTAACGGATGGAAATGCGGAAAGATCAAGAACATCAACAATGGCAGTCGCTTCATTGTTAACCGTAAAAAGCCGCTTTGTCGCAGGATCATAGGCCGAAATTTCTGAGGCTGCCAAACCACCAAGGTCGATAGCAGCAACTTCTTTAAATGCCACAGGATTTTCGGCGCCGGGTCCCTGAATATCGTGATCGGTACAGCTGAAAGCAAAAAGAGCCAGTAAGCTCATTGTGGGAACAGTAATTTTATGCAACATATGATTGTGAGTAGTTAAGCAATAAAATTACGTCCGGCCTTATTTTATTTACCTCATTTTTAAAATCTTAACAATCTCTTAACCTTGCCTTGACAGTTGTAAATTCAATAGTTCCAACAAGGCACTCGATTACAAAAAATAACTTCGTGCAAATTTCGGTTTATTCAGAAGATACATTCTTTAAATACCAAAACTTAATACAAGACACGTTTTTGAAAGCCAAAGTTTACATTGATTTCATCATCATTTGTGAATAATCCGGGAACTTGCGATGTCGAACGTTATTTATCCCGGTTATGAACTTAAAGAAAAAATCCCTAGAAACTGACATTATTAAAGCTGTCGAGTCGCAGATCAGCTCTTCCCACGCTCTTTCTGAAAAAGCAAAAGAGCGGATCAAAAAATCTGCAACAAAACTGGCTGAGAAACTTTCCGAGTTATTCGAAAAAGAAGAAAGGAAAGCCTCGGAAAAGGCGAGCGCTAACGAAGGTGCCGACAACGATTCTCCGAAGGAGAAAAAAACAAAAAAGAAGGGCGATTCAGGTAAGTAGGGAAATCTGCTTTGCATATTTCCCTACTTACCGCTGGCATCTTCATTTATCACGGACCTAATTTTGTCTTTGCATTCTGTTTATTTTAAAACAGGATGCAAAGACTTTGTTTGAAACACGAGTGTACCTCTAAGCTTGGGTGACAAATCAGCAATTTCAATAATTAACATATCTTTCCTGAAAACTGCCGTCGGCAAACAGATCAACAATTCCGTAACCGGGAGCAGTTTCTCTTCTGTTCCCTTTCCACCATGCCCCGCTTACGGCTCCGTTACAGATATAGGTCACGTTGTTATACTGAACCTTATCGCGTAAATGGATGTGTCCGCTCAAACATATTTTCACATTCGGGTGCTGGTAAAATAGCTTAATAATCTTTGAAGTGTCCGTATGCATATCGCCTCCCAGCATCTGCCATTTGTTGACAACATCGTCTTCAATCATCAGCGTGGCTGTAAGAATCGGAATATGCGACAAAACAAGCACCGGTGTATTGACATCGGTCGTTTTCAGTTCATTTTCAAGCCATGAAAACTGCTCCTGTCCGAGCTTGCCAATGTACCAGGTATCGTCAATATCCAGATGCACACTGTCGAGAATAATGAATTTCCAGCCACCTTTTTCAAAACTGTAATACGGTTTGGAGAGATGAAGCTGATCAAGGGAATACTGCTTTCCATAAACCGCCTGGCCTTTATTGTTTTCATTCCACCAGATATCATGATTTCCCAAACAATACCGGACAGGAATACTGTTTTCAGATTTCATGATGTTATTGAACAGCTTCCACTGATCGTCAATCGTACCGATATTCTCTTTGTTCATATCAAAAACAATATCACCACCATTCAGTATCATGTCAACCTTTGGAGTCTGGCGCTGAAGATGATGAAGACATTTGACAAATTTGTCCGGTGCCCCGAATTCATTTTTTAAATGCACATCCGTGATGTGCGCAATCCTGAGGGCGGGTTTGTTTTCATTTTCCCACCGGCTGTTTATTAAGGGCGGCGTTAATAGTAAACCACCCAGACTTTTAAGAACTGACCTTCTTTCCATTGTGTTTATTTTGATAATAAGGCAGCTGTGAAGAGATCCCCCACAGCTGCCGTTGGTTTTACCAGTTTGGATTTTGTTTAAGATTCTGATTTAAAAGCAAGTCTTGTGTTGGCAAAGGATAAAGATAATCCCTGTCCTCATTGAATTTTTTTGGCGTACCCGGATTGACCACAATATTGCCTCCTGCGGTTCCATTTTCCAATGAGACATCCGTTCCCAATTTCAGAAACTGTGCACCCGGTACGCTGGGCTGGCTCCCACTGTACAATACCAGGTCAGTTTTACCATCGCCATCCAAATCATAATTGCCAGCGCCGGGAAAGTAAGCGCCTTTGTATTGCTGGGCAAGTAAATGACCTTCCTTCCACCGCATCAGATCATTCCAGCGGAAACCTTCCATGACAAGCTCTATTCTGCGTTCACGTCGGATCTCCAAAATCACCCCCAGATTACTGCCCTTCACCTGCTTGTACTGGGCAGAAAGGTATGTGTCCGGATTTGTGTTGGCAGCTGTTAAGTTCAGTGGGGGCATCCCTACCCTATCCCTGAGTTTTTTTACAGACTTATCCAGGTCAGTCTGTGTCAGTGTGCCAAGCTCGGCCTTTGCTTCTGCAAAATTTAACAACACCTCTGCATACCTGAATATGGGCAGCGGGTTCGGAGATTTTCCATTGGCATCGTTGGGAGCAGCGGTTACAAACTTTGTAAGCTGATATCCCGTGACAGTGCCACTATACGAGGGAGCCAGCGCGGTAACACCATCTACCCTTTTATAACCCGCCGTACGAACCGTCTGCGAAAGGCGTGGATCGCGATCTTTTGTTTCATCAAAGAATTCCAGTTTTTCATAGCCGGTTCTGTCAGTAAAACGGGAACCGTCTCTCATCAGATAACTGTTAACAAGCTTTTTTTCCAGCCCCGGTTTGCCGAAAGATGGAGAAACGGTGTAATAATTTACATTGTGAAAAATCTGAAGACTCGCACTGTAAGGCCTTGCCAGAATAACTTCTGTGGCATTAACAGTCAATGCGTGAAACAGGTCTGTGTAAGCCTTGTCGGGGGAACTGCTGTAAATTCCGTAGGGTCCTTTATCAATCAGTTCCTCGGCTGCATCCGCAGCCTGCTTCAAAAAACGATCCGAATCCGACAATTTGAACTCGGTATGATATTTCCTGAACGTCCCTTCAAACAGGCACAATCTGGATTTCAAGGCTAGCGCTGTCCACCTATTAACCTCCGAAAAAGACTGGTTTGCCGGTAAATGTGCGATAGCAAAATCAATATCCAAAAGCACCGAATCCATTACAGCGGTACGTGGATCTCTGCCTTTTGTAAGCAACTGAGTATCGGTTGCTTCGATAGGTTTCGAGTACCAGGGCACATCACCATAACGTGCTACCATATTGGCATAAAAATAGGCCCTAAAAAATCTGGCTGTTGCCACATATTTATCCGTAATGCCCGGAGCGACACCTCCCCGCTGATAGTTCTGCAAGAAGTAATTGACATTGCGCAGCGTTTCCCAGCTCCATCCCCCGCCCGAAACCGGAACCGTCCTGTTTCCGGTGAGCTTTGGATCCAGGGAATTCAAAACAATATTGTCGCTGTTTTCAGTATACAAGCTTGTAAAAGCCTTTTCTTCCCCATCTGCATTGGGAAGCATGCTGTCATAAAATGACAACACAAACAGTCTTAATTCATTTTCGTTGGCAAAACTATTGTCGGGAGATATTTGTGAAAGTGGCTGCAAGTCCAGGGAATTGGTACATGCCGACAAAAAGGCCAGCCCGACGAGGGCAATATATATAATCTTTTTCATCTGAATGGTGATCTAAAATGTTATGTCAAGGCCAAGGGTATAGGTTTTCATAAACGGATATGCTCTTCCACCAACATCAGAACCGTCTGGTGTAATTTGTTCCGGATCGATATACCTGGATTTGAGTTTTGTTAAAGTGAGCAGGTTTTGCCCTGTGAAGAAAAACCGCATCCGCTCGATTTTCCACTTTTTGATGATAGCTGCTGGCAGATTATAACCAACGGTAGCATTTTTCAGCTTCACGTAAGCCAGGTTTTGCAAGTATTTATCATTGTTGTTATAAAGCTCTCCACCGGAATAGGCTGCGTATCCACGGTTAATCGGGAAGTAAGCATTTGGATTTTCAGGTGTCCACAACTTGCTTTCGAAATCCTTTGGGATAAATGAAGAATACGGCCTGCCAAATGTTCCCCAGAACATACCCGCTTCTGTATTCGGATACCAGTTTTGCTTTCCAATTCCCTGAAAGAAAACGGAAACATCGAAATTGCACCAGTTAAAACCCGCATTGACGCCAAAAGAATAACGCGGCAGCGAGTTACCAATTTTACGCAAATCACCGTGATCACCCAGCGTATTTTTCCCGTTGTTGATAACACCATCGCCGTTTGTATCTTTATATTTCAAATCACCCGCGTGAAGCTTGCTCCACTCACCTGGTGAGCCAGTGCGCTGATCGTCGACAAAATCCTGATTGATTTTCCAGCCCTGCGCTTCCTCATCTGATTTGAAAAAACCGTCCAGACTGTATCCCCAGATTTCTCCAAGCTGCTGGCCTTTATAAAAGTTATTGAGCAAATTGTTCGGGTTATCGAATTTGGTAATTTTTGCCTTGTAATCAGAAAGTACCAGCCCCAGGTTATAACCAAATGGCTTACCTGCCAGCGTAACGTTATCGCGCCAGTTAATCGAAAGATCCCATCCCTTGGTAACCATATCACCGGCATTTTGCTTAGGCGAGGCGGCTCCATAAACGGATGGAAGCGTTTTACCATTAATAAGCATATCCGTTGTTTTGCGGCTATACCAGTCGAAAGATGCCTGAAGACGGTTGCGAAGAAAAGCCATATCCGCACCAATGTTCAGCGATGTAGACTTCTCCCAGGTAAAATCCGGCACAACCGGAACAGGCGAGTTCAGTGTTTGGGTCTGCGTCCCGTCAACAATCCATTTGGACAAGGTTGAATTGATAACCGGTATGTACGGATAAAGGTTACTGCTTCCGGTACCCACATCCTGATTGCCCAATGTACCGTAGGAAGCTCTGAATTTAAATTCTGAAACTGCTGGTTTTAAAGCCTGGAAAAAACCCTCCTCACTAACTCTCCATCCGGCAGAAACCGAGGGGAAAAATCCGAAACGGCTGCTGCTCGGAAACCTGGAAGTACCATCGTATCGGCCATTAACTTCCAGGAGATATTTATCAGCATAGTCGTAATTGAATCTGCCAAAATAACCCATCAGGGCCCATTCGCTTGCATTTCCACCGGCCTGCTGCACGCCCGTACCCAGATCGATCTGGTTCAAATCCTCAGAAAGTAGATTTTGGCGCATGGTCGTATTGGTCTTATAGCGCTGCAACTCGTAGTTATAACCTCCCGTGAATTTGAAATTATGCGCCTTTACCTTTTTCTCATAGGAACCATAAAGGTTAACCGAGTGATGCTGGTCCAGTCTGGTGGTTTCATTCAGCTGGTCATAACCTTCATAGTTGATAATACCCGGATTAATTGACCACGGAATTCGGGTTTTTCTTTGAAAGTCGGAATAAGGACTTAATTGAAACGCATAGTTTCCATTGATAACGAGTCCGGTTGCCACATTGGCGCTGAAACCAATGGTGTTGGTCATGTCGTAGTTTTTTGTCCCGCCAAAACTTTTCCCGTTTTGAAGGTCAGCATATTCGTTCGCTCCGTAGTTGTTCAGGTTAGTCCTGTATGTGAAAGTACCGTCGGGATTTTGCGGCACATAAGCAGCCATGGCATGATTGTAGAGTCCCGGGTTATTGGAATTATATCCGTTTGCAGGCCACACATAGTTATTGGTGGCAAACTGGGTATTTGAAAATACGGTTAGCCACTTCGTAAGGTGCGCATTTATTTTCGCCCTGAAATTGTAGGCGTTGTATACATCCTCACGTAAACTCGACTGGTAAATTCCCTTTTGTTTGTAATACCTGCCTGAGATTAAGAAATCGATTTTATCATTGCCACCGGTGATATTGATATGATGCTCCATCGCAGGCGTATTCTTCTTGAATAGAAAATGCCACCAGTCGGTACTTCCGTAGTAAACATATTGATTCTGGCCATTTCGGTTCTGAATAACGACTTGTGGCAATGATTTGTCGGTTTGGCGCAACTTCAATTGAGCGTAATCGTCGGCAGTATAACCACTGTAACTGTTTCCAACGTTTCTTGAAAACGCTTCGTCCACCAATCTGAGATGGGTATAACCGTCTGTAATAAAATCGGTTTTGGTGGATACCTGCTGGGTACTGAAATTGCTGCCGTAACTAATCGAAACCTTTCCTTCCTTTGCTTTTTTTGTCGTCACCAGGATCACACCAAAAGCGGCCCTTGCGCCGTAAACAGCAGCAGAAGCAGCATCTTTCAATACAGAAACTGATTCTACGTCATGGGGATTCAGCATATTAATATCTCCCGGAACACCGTCAATAAGCACCAGCGGAGAGCCGCTCACATTGTTGACAGATGCATACCCGCGAACATTGTATTTACCCTTACTTCCCGGATGCCCGTCACCGAATGTGATGTTCAGGTTTGGCACCGTACCTTGTAAAGCCTGCGCAATACCAGCCACAGGTCTGTCCTCAAAAACTTTGGAATCAACCTGGCTGACCGCTCCGGTAAGGTTCACTTTTTTTTGTGTTCCATATCCAATCACAACCACCTCATTAAGTCCGTTCTGTCCTGGCAAAAGTTTTATATCCAGTCCCGCCGCCTGACCTTCTTTTACGGAAATCCCTGTCAGGTTCTGACTCAGGTACGATATGTAACTAACGCCAACGGTATAAGTTCCGGCAGGCATTTCCAGCTGATAGTTACCATTTTCGTCACTTTGCGTCCCGAGATTGAGCGCTGCAATTCTGATGGTGGCCCCGGGTAAAGGAAGTCCTTTTTCATCGACGACTTTCCCGGTCAGCTTTCCTGGCTGCTGTTTAACTTCCGTTTTTTCCAGCTGGTTGATCACGACAATGCCATTGATTTCCTGAAAACCAATTGGCAAAGACTCAAATAGTCTTTTCAATACGGCTTCAAGCGTCTCGTCCTGAGCGCTAAAACCCTGGATGTTATACTTACTTAGAAAAGTTTTATCATAAGCAAACCCGATTTTATTCTCTTCCTGAATTTTCAGAATCGCTCCCTCAATGGTTTTGTTTTTAATACTTAATGAGATGCGTTTTTCCAGCATTTTCCCATTGTCAGAAGCAAATCCCGCATTGACAAAGGCAAAGAGAATGACTGTCATCATGAAAACAAAAGTGAATCTCCCCGGTTTAATGATGTCCTTGTTAAAATTTAATTTCATACATTGTAAAGCTTTTGAATTTTGAAATGATTTGAAGCTTTGCCGTTACAGCGGCAATTTCGAGAGACGGTTGTTACAGCAACTGTCTCTTTTTTGTTAATAGATCTCTATGGTTTCCCTCCTTTCTTTAATTTTCAAATGATGAATTGCAGCAATAACCTCTAACGCCTTCAGGTAAGGCATAGCAGTATTGATGGTGACGGTAAAATGTTTGGATTTTATTGACTGCAAGGGTGTCACAAGATGCACCCCGTAATTTTTGTTCATGAGTATGGCCATATCCTCAAAGGAAACGTCATTTAACACAAGATTTCCCTGCTGCCATGAAAGCTCCTGCTCATTGAATGAGGACAGGCTGATTTTGCTCTTATGTTTTTCAAAGGATAGCTGTCTGCCTTTTAGAAGGAATTCAACGCGCTTGCCTGGCACGGTAACCCCTACTTTACCTCTGACCACACCGACTGATATTTTATTTAATCCCGTGTAAGCTTTGATATTAAATGTGGTCCCCAAAACCTGTGTTGTCAAAGGACCGCTTCTTACAATAAACGGACGGGCGGTGTCGTGTTTTACGTCAAAGAAAACTTCACCGTCAAGAATTTCGATGTTTCTTTTTTCAGAGAAATCATTTTGAAAACGTATGGATGAACCACTGTTTAGTGTCAGCAGGGATCCGTCAGAAAGTTTGAGTGATTTACGTTCTCCGATCTTTGTGCTAACCGTGGTATATTCAATAGCACTTTTCGTTGGGACACTAAAACCTACCCATGCAGTCTGGTCATTTTTTTGCCATACAAACAATCCAGCCGTTCCCAGGATCAGAACCGATGCCGCAACTTGCAGCCAGATCGAATTGAGCCTTCTCACCGGGGTTCTGTTGCTGGAAAGCTTCGGTGATATAGCCGACCATATTTCTTCTTTCACTTTTTGCGCCTTCACCTCATCCATGGGGACAGGAGCCTGGTCATCCAGATTTTGGTACCAGTTTTCAATGCGTTTATTTTCAGAAACTGAACTTTCTGAATTGAGGTAACGGGTTAAGAGATCTTTTAGCCTGGCGCTGTTCATGGATTATTGCTTTTGACCCTTTATCTGGTCAAACCGCTTTTGGTACCATGCCGCTATATTAACAAACTGTTAAGTTACAAAAAGATCAAAAACAGCGGTAGAAAGGGAAGCGTTTGTATGATCGCATGGCCAGGCAACAGGGCTCTCAGCCTTTTTAGGGCGTGTGTGATCTGGTTTTTTACGGTCTGCTCCGATAAGTTGAGCTTAAGAGAAATTTCGGGAATCGATTGATCTTCTTCCCGGCTCATCCTGAAAATAACCTTCATTCTTTCAGGCAATGTGTCGATGGCCGCGCTGATACCCTGCCTAAGCTCTTCGTTCTCCATCAGACTTTCGGGATTTTCGCTGTCCGGGGAATCGAGCAAATCTGCTCTTTTTATCGGCGAGGCGCTGTTGGAATAGAAACTGATGATCCGATATTTGATAGCCGTGAACAGGTACTTCCCGATATCATCCGGGCCTGTGATCTGCACTGAATTCCTCCTGTTCCAAAGTGATACCATCACTTCCTGAATCATATCTTTGGCTTCGTCTTCATCTACATCTTTACAAGCCCTGATGTAGAGCACTTTCCAGTAACGCTCATACAATATACGAAAAGCCTCCTTGTCGCCTGCACGTATTGCGTCAAACAAGTCAATATCATTTTCAATTATACGATCAGCCATGACGGCAAAATTAGATCGATAATTAGTGCTTTACGTGCACACCAATGTTATGAATTTATTAAACCGATTCGATTTAAATCAAACAAGAGTTACTTACTCATAGCGACACCACCAGAATCCTGGGATTTGGTTTACCATTCTGCTCCAAATAATCAAATGGCTGATTAACAATTTTTACATCATTTACCGGGTAGCTGAAAGGCCTGCACGGGTTATCCGTTTCTTTCCTGTCGATTTGATAGGAAAGGATTGCTGTACCAATATCACCCAGCTGCATATTGTACTGATAAACGCCTGCTGACTCACTGAATACAGGAATTGATATTGCTCCATTCAGCATGGATTCACTGGCACGATTGTAGACACTCCAACCTGCAATTAGATTTCCCGATCGCTTGTCGGTAATTTTAATCTTCGCAGCATCAACCAGCAGCGTTTCTTTGGTTTGCTTGTTTATGAATTTTACAATAATTTGTGTCGGTTGGGTTTCGTTGAGAAGCCCCTCACATGGGTTGGTTCCTGTTTTTTTACAGCTGATAAATGCCGTCAGTAAAGTCAAAAAAAAGAGTACAAATTGTTTCATGGCCATTTTATTGATTTGAGATGGGACTTCCCCATTTCAATGACACACGATTCACTGAAACCGTTGTAAAACATTACGGTATTTCGGAAGAAAATAAATCCCTAAAACCTGACTAAAAAAAATGCAACTGGGATAAGACAGATATCATGCCTCGGTGTCATCCAATTGAAATAGAATTTCGACAGTCGTATTGAAAACCTTAGCCATCCGTAAAGCAAGTACAGTGGATGGAACAAATTTTCCGGTTTCAATAGAATTTAAACCCTGCCGCGATATCCCAATGTGTTTTGCAAGGTCGGCCTGTGTCCAGTTTTTCTTAGCGCGTTCAACCTTTATGGTGTTTTTCATACTCCGTACTTTCTTTTCGAAACAAACCAGCCAATAAAATAAAAAGCCCAGCAATAACCTACCAAATGTCCATAACCAAACCAGGCCGGGTTCGAAATATCCGACAAGCTGAGCAAAAACAAAAGCATCATCAACATTGCCGTCAATGAAAAACCGATAACAACGGCTTCCAATTGCACGCGCTGCTTGACTTCGTCCATTGCCGAAAAGGCTTTGATTAATTTAAAAACAAAAATGGAGAATGTAATAATGGGCACTGTGGCAATAATTACCGAAAAAGTTTTGTCAAATACATCATGTTTTAAAAGCCATGTTGCCGGCAAATAGGTGACGCCGTGTATCAGCGCGAAGATAACCGAGTCACGGTTTGCGTTTTTTTTAGATTGTTCCATGATCTTTAACGATTTAATTCCTTATAAAGATATGTAAACATTTCTTTATGTCAAGTATTCATGACATAAAGTCTACAATAATAGCTATTCTAGTAGTGATAATTCTTCTTAATGCCGAACATTATTTTCAAGAGTCCTGATGAATTTAACTATCAGCCAACCGACGAAACTTACAATGCGGATGCATTCGTTGATTGGCTGACGCCGCAATAACAGCGACCTTTTCTTAGGTTTACAACTCTGGATACAGGCTGATAAGCATCCTGCCCTCTCATTACCCCTCAAACTTTTCAATTATCATAAACTCTGTGCATCCTGATATTTTTGCCGTGTCGAATGACCAAAGGCACTTTTTCAATTTTTACAGAGCTATTGTCCAGCCCAAACCATTTTGCTTCTGAATTGGTAACACTTTTGATACCGAAATAGAATTTCATTACAAATTCTTCAAACCATGGAAGATCATTTTCTACGGAAAGAAAACGTTCGAGTACAACAAACCGAAAATCCCCCATAATGCTTTGCCGGTTTAGCGATTCGTACCGACTTGTTACATCCACCTCATTATTTATCACCATGTCTTCAACAACCTTTCTTAAAAAAAGATTGATCCGCTGCTCGATCCTGAATCCCAAACGGAAAGTCACTTTTATTACGTCATCCGGAGCTAAAACATTTACATGATAGTCCATCGTGTAAGGTTCATTGGTGGTTTCAACGTGCACAAACCAAAAGATATCAGCACGCTTGGGCCGTTTCTGAAAGATGGAGTAAATAATTTTGCTTTCAATTTCATCTTCCTTCACCGCATTAGACATAAAGATCAGGTGCGTAGCATACTTGGGTATACTAATGTCATTGCTCAGCTCTTTCAAAGAGGAAATGTGCCTTTTCAGATCTACAAATTCGGTTAACCGAAGCTTGATCGAATTTGCTTTTAACCAAAGACCCATTACAGCAGCTATCGCCAAAGCAAGCAATAGCGTAACCCAGCCTCCATGTGAAAATTTCAAGAGGTTAGCGGCCAGAAAAGACATTTCAATGGCCAGGTAAACCAGAAAAAACAAGAATACCACAATCTTGTTTACTTTACTGACGAATAAATAATAGGAAAACAGAATCGTCGTCATGATCATGGTCAGCGTGATCGCAAGTCCATAAGCTGCCTCCATTCGCGTCGATTCCTGAAAATATAAAACAATACCAATACAGCCTGCCCAAAGCAGCCAGTTTAGGCTCGGTACATAAAGCTGCCCTTTTTGATTGCTAGGATAAATCAACCGGACCTTCGGCCAAAGGTTAAGTCTGATCGCTTCTGAAATCAGGGTGAAAGAGCCGCTGATTAATGCCTGACTGGCAATGACTGCGGCCATTGTGGCTATACTGATGCCTGCGAGCAGCCACCATCCGGGCATGATCTCATAAAATGGTTTACGGCCGTCAAGCAATTCCCCGGCATGTACGGCCAGCCAGGCTCCCTGGCCAAAATAGTTAATTACCAGGCACGACTTAACAAATATCCAGCTCGTCCTGATGTTTCCGATCCCGCAATGTCCCAAATCTGAGTATAGCGCCTCTGCTCCTGTTGTACAAAGGAAAACAGCACCCAAAAGCCAGAATCCTTGCGGCTGGGTAACCAGCAATTTAAAACCATAGTAAGGATTTAACGCTTTGAGAATTTCGGGATGATCAACAATCTGTGCAAGTCCAAGGACCAAAAGCATCAAAAACCAGACTGTCATTACCGGCCCAAATGCCCTGCCAACAAGCATGGTACCAAAAATCTGAATGATGAATAGCAGTGTGATAATACCGATGACAATCGGCATTGTATCAATTTCAGGATAAATAATCCTCAAACCTTCAATAGCGGACGATACCGACATCGGTGGCGTAATAATTCCGTCCGCAAGCAAAGTACTGGCCCCAATAATGGCTGGAACAATAAGCCATCTCGCGTTTTTTCTGATCAATGTATATAGCGCAAGAATTCCGCCTTCACCGTTATTGTCGGCCCTTAAAATCAATATTACATATTTTAAGCTGGTCTGAAGAGATAAAGTCCAGAAAATACAGGATACAGCCCCGTAAACCAGATCAGGTGTTATTCTTTCATTTCCAATGATTGCCTGCATCGTATACAATGGAGATGTACCAATATCGCCATAAATAATACCCAGTGCCACTAAAAGTCCAGCGGCCGATGCCTTCTTGCTGTGTTTGTCCATACTCATTTAAGTCTCTTGATTTATCCGTGTGTTTGCTGCAAAATTGTAACACTTCGGAGATTATAAGTACAAACTACGCGACTTTTATTTTAACCGGTTTCTCATTGAAGGAATATTGATCTACTTTTCAGCCATGAATCACAACAGAATTTACGCTTCCGTGTTGGTCTTGAAAAGCTCATTTCTGATGTTTTCTTTTATCAAGTAAATCAAAAGTGAAGCGGTAAAGAAAGAATCCATTGAGCGTTATGATGCCAAGGCCGGTAGGCCAAACATTGTATATTGATGATAAACTTACTGAAGTGGGGAAAATGATGTTTGAAACGGACAATCAATAAGTATTTTGTATACCGTCTCCGCGGGATGTTGGTAATTCCTCACAAAGTGGAGGCCTATAAAATGTTTTGGGAAGAAGTATCCATCTTCAAATGGCGCCAAATTTTTTTAAGACGGATTGCGTGGTTGTTTTTCGATATTCTCCAAAATATGAATTCTGTATTGCTAATCAACAACCATAGTTGAATAAAGGCTATTGAATCCAAAAAGAGTCCCGCCGGTTGTCCCGCAAAGCAAAAAAGTCGCTCCTGATAACAGGAACGACTTAATGTGGAGAATATGGGATTCAGGTTTTGATTTTCAACATCCCCCTGAATCTCCTCTAAACCACCGAGTTAATAAACTTGCCGGTTAGAAAAGTGCTTAACTTTCCGTCCCTGCCACCGAAAGTGATAGAGCTTAATTTCAGGCTACCCGAAATTTATACATTTCCATCACTTTGCCTTCATCGGTGCCAGGCTCAGACTTTCCCAAAAGAACGTCAACGGTCTTCTGTAAGCCTTCGATCTGCCGATCTTTAACGTCTATTTGATTTAGCAGACGTTTAAACTGCTCTTCTAGGTTAGTTAAATGCTCCTGGAGATAATTGGATTCATTACCTTCCACACTTTTATTTTCAAGAAGATCATACACTACTTGCTTTTCAATTTGCAATGCATTTGTATATTTCTCAATTTCATCGTCTTTCATCCCTACCCTGTTAAAGTCGTTGTAGACCTGTTGCCTAGACTTTCCAGTTAATTTGGCCATTTGCTCAGCTGATAAATTCTTCTCTGCAATCAATGACTTAATAATTAATCCGACTGGTTTTTTGCTCATAACTACAAAAGGTTAAATTATTAAAATATTATTCTTTACAAGTATAACGTAATCTCTTACTTTTCAAATGCAAATATTGACATTTGAAAGGTAAATGTCAATGCCGTTTACACGAAATGTAAACCACTTGGCATAAAAAAATCCCGCAAACACAATGGAGTGCGGGAAAATGTATGGTAAATTCGCTTTATGGAAATACTTTCAATAATAGAGCTTATCGATCTAATTCAAAGTTTAAACGTAATTTACTCCGAGAAAAATTTGTACCAAGCTAAAATCGCCCCAGCAATTCCGGCTATCCAAGCTAAATACTGAAAAACTGTTTTTATGTCAAATTTAGATTTCTGGATATTGTTCTCTGTAACTTTATCTGCTTTATGCTCTACTCTTGTTATTATTTTAGAGTCCCGAAAGCGTAAGTCTTGACCTTGTATTATACCAGAGTTATTGTTTCCTACTATTGCATTTGTGGCCTGTACAATGGGCCTTTTTTTCTTATCGTTCAATTGCTTGATGTACCCTATCGGATCTTCGCTTTTCAAAGCCATCATGGATTCTACACCTATTAATAAGTCGCTTTTGTCAGCATCTGCGAATTGGCCTAATCCATAATAGACAATCAAATCAGTAACAATTTGCCTTCTTTTCCAGTCGCACATAAAACTTTCTGCGAGGATTTGCTGAATACGGATTCGACCTGGATAATGCCATTCTAATCCTAATCGCATTGCTTTTACTGCAACTTCGTCATCTGACAATAAAGAATTTTCCGTTAAATCGCCTTCTTCTATCATATTTTTTTTAAAATCTGTATCCTACAATCCTGTACCAAACATTGCTTTTCAATGACTCTATTTGCTTGAAACTTCTCCTCTTTATTCACAATCGTAATTTTCGGTTACTACTCCGTTTTTCAGGAAATTGAAGCACTTGCTTTCTACAACATATCCTCCAAATGAGTTTTTTGCCCGATACTTTATTTTCGCCTGGTAATAGGCCAGAGGCGTTGGATTAGTCACCTTGTACTCCGCGTGTTCAATCTCCTCAAAACTATCCGGATCTTTCAGGTTATCCTTTACAGATTTTTTTGCTAAGTACCTGATGTTACTTAACATCGTTTTTGTTGAATCGGCCACCGCCTGGATGGAATCCAGGCGCGCTTTCTCTTTGATATCTTTCGGACTTTCCTGGCCATTGAAAATAGCTGACAAAATACCTGTCGCAATTGGTAAGGCTATTAAGCCAATTGTAACTTTTTTCCATAAAGCTGTTTTTGAGGGTGTTTTTTTCTCTACCACAGTGTGCTGATAATTAAATAGTTAAAAAATAATTGAAAATTATAAAACATATTATTTGACAAAATCCAATAATATATTTTACATTTGAAAAGTAATTAATGACTTATCAAAGGCAATATTAACAAATAACTGTCTATAACCCACTGAAATGAATATCGACAGCACCAAAGAAAGAAAGCCACTGGGCAAAGTATTGATCGCCCTGGAAGAATGGCAGCGGCTGCGGCTCAGGCTAAAATTGAGAGCGCTCGGAGTTTCGCAAGGCCAATGGAAAGGATTGCTTACATATGCGGAAGCTCACAAATTGCCAAAGTTTATACGTGATGCAATTGTTGAAGAATTACCAGACACAGCAGATTTATTTGAAAACCCCAAACTACAACCTGTCTCATGAAATTCCTTAAAGCCTTTATCTACGTGTTCTTAACCGTTTTGCTTGCCGAAGCCACCACTGATTATGTCTGGGAGCACAGATCATTTTTTGCGACAGCTCTTCTAATTGTCATCGCCGGCCTGGTCATCTTCAGTGTGGCCAAGTCCAACAGAAAAGCAAGACGATAACGGATACTGACCTTTTAATCAAGACTCCAAATGGAAAATAATGATAGCGATAGTCGTGTACCTGGTACTGGTCCTGTGCATGGCATGGTTGGGCCGGAATTTAACCCGACAATTGAAGAGCAAATCAGAGCAAGATTCGGATACATGAACACCGGATATCGGTGGTTGAAGGTTAATAATTATCTATATGTCTACACCGGTACAACACTTCAAGACAATTCCGGCAGCGGGCGCTTCTCCACGCCACATACCGAAGTTTTGGCTTACGTTCAACGGCAAGGAGAGGAAAATGATTTCAAGGCATTTACGCACATAAAGTTCGGCGGAGCAGTTGGAATGCAGATCCCACATGGCCCCTTAGTTGATATGATATTGAAGGTAGAAGCATACATCTTGGAAAGCAGGATGAATAAAGAAACTCCGGGAGTAACGCCCCAGGGTCAATGAGGAGGGTTTACAATAGTCCCCTGGCACAATGTACCAGGGATACTTTTAAAGCAAGAATGACATGAGCATGAAAAAGACATCCTTTACAACTCAAAAGCCTTTGCTTGAAACCTATGTTGTTCCGGATCCGGAGCAGCTTCCTTTTGACAACGATCAGATAAAGTGCCCGAAGTGCAAGAAGCTGCAAGAAGCCAAAATCCTGCATGGTAGGGCCGAATACTACAAAGTTCATCAATGTACTAACTGCGGGTACATAATCCGCGAAGGCGAATGGCGGTCCACCCGGTAACCTAAAACAACTCCTCAAATGAATGCAAATGACATTGTCAATGCCTGGAAAAGCGATCAGCTTCCCCGGGACATTGAGACTCTTATTGCCTGGAAAAAAATAATGGACCAGGCCGAACACAAGGCTTTTGAAGCCTGGCGAACATCAACCTGTAAAAGCGAGGGCGGTCAGCTGGTGAGTGATCATTTGATGTATCACGAGATTTCAATCGGCCTTCAGACAGCAACAAACCTGCAACAAGAAATATTATCGATCAAAGCGATTAAGGATTATAGACTCTGATAACATTATGCAAGACTCTCAAATAAAAACAGTTCAGCTGACGTACCCACAGCTAAATATGACTTACACTATGATACGAAGCGCCGAAATTCGTATGACACGGTCAAATAAAGTGCACGACGGCCTTTTTGCCAAAGTCAGGGCTATGAGGCGGTCCAGCTCTCCATGGAGCTATAATATTGTTGGCCTGACCCCTGAAGAATGTAAACTGATCCGGAAATACAATACGGACTATTGCGCGATCCTGGCTGAAAACGACGATGAAGGAGAGTTTCAAAGTGCAGAGATAAAGGAGATTTATCAAATGGCCACTAACATTCAAATGCTTTTTTCCCCACGTTATTATTAGAATCATTAATGGCCAGAATTGATTTAGATCGCTTATTTGCCATCGATGGCGGCGAAAGTTACATTATCAAATATTACCCTGACGCGCGTGAAAGTTTTACCCACCACCTCAGAAAATTTAAAACACGTACCGAAAACACTGCCAGCGCCAGTCTTAAGAAAATAAATGGCGAATGGGGCGTTACCGATTTCGGCAGCGAGCAAAAGTGGCGCAATGCGATTATGATAGCTATGCTCGAGGAAGGTTGGGACTATGGCCAGGCTCTCCGGGACGTTTGCGCTTTTTACGATTACCAGGATGGAGCTGTGAATTTTGCGGCAAAACCGAGATACGAAGAGCGGCCGGCGAAACCTGATGAGCAAGAAGGCGCTTCGACGGTAGTCCCGAAAGAATTGACGATCATTGAAATCCGGACGATCCTGACGGACAACGCCTGGTACAACCTGGGTAATACAGAAGAAAGTCGCAAGGAAAAAGCACTATCGTTGTTTTCGTTATATCATTTGAAAAGCCTGGAATACTATACCAACGTGTTCCAGGGAAAACACCTTACCACGTACAGCACGGATGAATATCCGATTTTCTATTTTGACGAAGGCGACTTTGGCAAAATCTACCGACCGAAGGCAGCTCACGACAAGCGCTTCCGATATGTAGGCAAAAAACCGGCTCATTTTGTGCATGGACTTGCGCAGCACCAGGCGTTTGTAAAAGAGCTGAAAAAGGATAGATACAATGCCGAAGCTGAGCCGGTTAACGAGGAGTTTCAACAGTCTCCGGAGGAAGTCGCCAAAGAGATCGACCGGATGAACGTAAAACTCCCGGAGATAATCGCATGCTCTGGCGGATCCGATGCCATTAACACAGCTGCGCTTGGTTACAGGGTGATCTGGATGAACAGCGAGTCTGAAAGTCTATCCGGAGAAGACATGTCGGCCATCCTTAAAATTGCCGAGAAAATTTACAACCTCCCGGATATCGACAAGACTGGTAAACAAACCGGTCATGCCTTGGCCAATAAGTATTTGAATTTGTTGACGATCTGGCTTCCGGAGAAAATCTTACGTGTTGATAAGGAAACCGGTAAAGCCACGGCAAAGGACATGCGTGATTACCTGAAGACGCATAATAAAAAGGATTTTGAACGTCTGATGGGTACTGCCCTTCCCTATCGCTTTTGGGATTCTGAGTATAGCTACGACGACAACGGTAAAATGAAGATGAAGTTTGGCCGACCGCTGATCCAGTACAAGTTTAACCACGTACAGGCCTATAACTTTTTATACATGTCAGGGTTTGCCCGCTTCAAATCGGAGCGTGATAAAGAGGGCTTTTTCTATGTAAGAGTAGAAGGCAATGTGGTCCGGAAGATCGATGCGCAGGAAATTAAAGGATACTTGCACAGCTTCTTGAAGGAGCGTTGGCAATACGATGACAACGTAACGCAGGATCTTTTAAACTCGATGTTTAGCACCAATCAACTGAGCATTTCCAACCTGGCCAACCTGCCGCTCCTTGACCTGGACTTTCAGTCGAGCGGCCCTGAGCACCAGTATTTGTTTTTTCCAAACTGCACCTGGAAGGTAACCAAAGATGGTATTGACGAATCGAAGGGGATCAACACAAATAAATATGTCTGGGAGGATAAAGTAATCACTTACCCGGTGAAGGATAGTAACCTGCCCAGGATTAAGAAGACCGACAGCATGTTTAAGATCAGCCGGGATCCGGAAGGAGCTTTGGATATTGAGATTACGAATAAGGATTGTATGTTCTTCCGCTTCCTGATCAACACGGCCAGGGTGCACTGGCGGAAAGAACTGGAAGACCGGCAGGCCCTGTGGATGACACACGACACGCCAAAAAAACGCGAAACCTATATAAAGGACTTTGCTCTTACAGAAGAAGAAACAACCAGGTTCTTTGCAACGCGGAGCATTGAGGAACAGGACAAATACAAGGAGGATCATAAATTCGACATTGCCGGCCCCCTATTGACTGAGCAGGAGAAAAAGGAACAAAAACAGCATTTACTAAACCGGATCTATACGATCGGGTATATGATGCACCGGTATAAGGATCCTTCGCGCGCCTGGTGCGTCTGGGCTATGGATAACAAGCTGTCTGAATCCCTGGGCGACGATGCGAAAAGTAACGGCGGATCTGGCAAATCTTTAACCGGTAAGGTGCTTAAATGGATATGGCGGTACAATGTGTCATTCTCCGGAAGAAATCCGCTGCTGACGAAAAACCCGCACATATATGACAAGGTAACCAGGCATACCGACATGATCATTGTGGATGACTGTTACGAGTTTCTGGATTTCGGCTTTTTCTACGGAGATATCACCGGTGATATGAACCCCAACCCGAAACAAACGCAGTCTTACTCCATCGCCTTCGACGAAAGTCCGAAGTTTTGGTTTGACAGCAATTTCGGGGACCGCGACTTTTCAGAATCGACCCAGCGTAGGAAACTGGTAACATCATTTTCGGATTACTATCATGAAAATAACGGGGCCTACCTGGAAACGAGGCAGCCTACGGATGACTTTGATGGGAAGCGCCTGTTTTATGATTTCGGTCCGCAGGACTGGAATAACCTGTACAATTTCCTGGCCTGGTGCCTTCACTTTTATTTATCGTGTCCGGAGAAGGTAAAACCGCCGATGAATAACATCCAGAAAAGGAACCTACTGTCATCGATGGGTAACAGATTCTTTGAGTGGGCGGAAGTATACTTTGGGGTGGAAAGCAAACGTCTGGATAAAATTATCAGTAAGCGGGTGGCAAAGGATGACTACACCAACTCGGAAAAGATCCGCGACCTGAGCACACAGAAGTTCACGGACTACTGCAAGAAATATGCTGCTTACCACGGCTACGAGTTTAACCCGGCTGAGTACCTGAATACTCAGGGCAGGATTCTAAGAGAAATTGACGGTGTGAGAGAAGAAGGGATCTTCTTCGGCACCAAGAAAATTGATCCGGAACCGGCCGCAGCACCCGGACCAGGAAAACCACCGGTGACCAATCCGACTTTGTTCCCCGGAACCCCTCAGGACGATGAAATGCCTTTTTAATTTTTATATCATTTGTACTTAAAATCCTCAAAAACAATGGAAAACAAAACAATTCCAAGCCCATACTTTCCGAAAACTCAAATTTTCGTTGGACCGCAAAGTTCAGGTAAAAAAGCGGCTGCACTGCTTATTGGTTCAGATAAAAAGGTGGTCAACATGCCCTGGTATAAAAAACTCGGAGAAGATCCTTACACGTTCCATAAAGTTGAAAAAGATACCGATTTGATAATTATTGAAAATGTGCCACTTAAAAAATTGGAAGAAACCCTCATGCATTTAATGAATACTGATATTCAAATTAATAGACAATCCCGGAATTCATTTGTAATGCGCCGTCCGCATACAATTCTTATATGCGATTCCGAGGGATATAGCTGGGACGACGGGAATCAGCGGTTCCGGGGATCGCTCATGAGACGATTCGAAATTGTACAGTTTCCACAGATAGATAAACAACTTTTAAATCAATGAAAAGAAATAAAGTTATTAAACGTAATAATCTCCCTACAAACCTTCCTTTTGGCGGATCTGCTCTCTGGTTTACCGTTTTGCACTATTGGAAAGCTCCGGAATGGTTATGGGGAGCATTCGGCCTAACCTTTCTGGTAATTTGGGGAACTGCAATTTGGGCTAGGTACAACGAGGAAAAAATTGATTTACTAAACAACGATTCAGAATAATGAAAATTCAGGAAGCACAAGTCAGAGAATGGTTAGATCAGGTTACGGCCGGCGAAATATCATTCAGCAGAATGGTGGAGTTGATTAACGAAGCCGGGAAGTTAATGGAAGACAAAGCGGCAAAGTGGGATGCCCTTGAAGAAAGGATTGGCAAGTTTTATGAAAGCGATGAAGACGACGAGCCAGAGGGGGATCTGTGCGATATCGGAGAAATAGCGGCTAGTGCATTTGGGTATTTATAGATATTCACCTTAACAGATTCGAACCTATGGAAAAGAATAATTTAACAGGTATATGCGGTAAATGCGGCAGTGATGACGAAGTGACGGAAGTTTTCATTGATGACGAAAGTCAAGGCGAGGCTTGTATTAAATGTTGTGAAGAAGAAGGCTATTGTTTTGGTTGCGGCCAGTATTCTGGTGGTTTTGATGAATACGAGTTTTCTGATATTGGACCTTATTGTGAGCAGTGCCAAGAGCAAATTAAAGACGCATTCGGCGACGAAGAAGACTAAAATATCACAACTCTTTAACAGATTTAAACCTATGGATTCTATTGAACACATGAAGGCTATGCCCCAAGAGATACGCAAACAATACATCCGATATGAGGGATGGAATCCATACTGTTTGATGTGCAATTATGGAGATAGGATGAAGCCTACCGTTTTCGGTTGGCAGTGTCCAAAATGTAAAAATATGATCGGTCACCATTTAGAAAGATTGATAGAATCTCCTTTAAATCAACCAGGTTATCACGTTACGGGAATGTATCCACTTTCACCACTTTAACAGATTCAAACCAATAATACAGTTAACATTATGCCCAAAGACAACTTAATTTACCTGAGCAGAATTTCAGCGTCTTATGCTGTAAAAAACAAATTCGAAATAGCGGTTCGAGATCTTGTTAAAAAGTATGACCGGCTACTGGTAGAAAGCCCAGACATCTTCGCATACGAACTAACGAGTGAAATTGAGGCACTGCACAAAAAACATCCAAGATGTTCAGCTCTGCCGGTGAAAACCGACAATCGGAGAAGAGATGGCCAGGATATCTTTATTCAAATTGGCGGGATCATACATTTCCATCTTCACGTAATCAATGGCCGTTTTGGAACTGCCGGCATTCAACCTTTTATCAGCTTTGAAAAAGGAGGAGCTGCGCAAAATCTTCATCTATAAAAATGAAAACAAAAGAAATGCCCGAAATTTCTCTACTGCGAGAAAAAAGCCTCTGGCTTGATGTGAAGGGCCGGCTGATCATGGTTTATCAGCGCCGGCACCAGGGCGGCGGAGCGGATTACCGGTGTGTAAATGTCGATATCCTTTTGCTGGGTAAACTGACAATTATGACCCGGCCCTATGACGAGCTCGTCGCGCTGATCAGAGCCGGCAAGATGAAATATAGCGGCGAATTGAAAGCAGAATCTTAACCAATACCAACTTAATTTTTCAACAACCATTATCCTGGCCACCAAGCCTGGGCAGGACTTCTTTTTAATTTTTAATCAAATAAGTTTTATGAAAACAATCAAAGTAACAGTAGAAATTGATCTGAGCGACGAGTCTGATACCATAAAAGTCAAGTCAAATTTACCCGGCGACGGAAATGCCGGCGTAATAGCTATTCAACTTAAAAACCTCTCCGATGGGCTACTTGATGCAATTCAGAAAAAAGTCGACAGAGCTTACCCGAGCAGTAGCAAGGAAGAAAAAATGGAAGTAATAAAAACGTTAACCATTAAAGACCTAGCCAAATGAATCAGTTTAATTTAGAAAATCAATACCAGTCATATCTTCAACGTGTAGGGCTTAGCGAACAGTCGATGGATGCTGTTCAACAAATTGAAACGAAACGGGCTTTCATGGGTACCTGTGGCCAGATACTGGTTCTTTTAAGTGAGGGAATGGATGGTGTTTCCGAAAATGCCGGTTTAATTCTCCTTGCTAGTTTGTTTGACCAGGTGGAAGCTTTCTGGAAAAAAGAAGATAGCAGATCATCGACGCAAGAAATTATTATCATCGATGATCAAGGCACTATCAATTGTGAGACCCTGTTTGAAAAAATAAAGGATCTTCCGAAAGGATAAAAAGGTCCAATTCAGTTTGAGGCTTCTGTTTGATTATTTCTTGAATTTTATGGAAGCCTCCTACTGTCTTCGGAGTAAGAAAATCAGCGAAATGATCAAAGTTTGACTGTAAATCAATCTGGTAATCGATAAACGCCATTCTTGCATTTTGCATCGATCTATCGGTTTGAAAAATGACGACATACCTACCAACGTGATATATCGCGGTAGGTAATAATACCCCAGCTGGAACCTGAGACAGAACCCCTTCAATTGTCTGCTTAACAACCGATAAGTTGTGTTTGATCCTGGTTAGGTTTGTGGTCCAGCCACCGATTTGATTTTCTTCAATTTTATCAACAAATAATCTTGCAGGCATAAATGAGCGAATTAAAATCTCTGAGTTCCATTAATTAAACATATCTGTAAACATAACATGACAAAAGCAATAATTGAAGTATCCGGAAACGTTGAGCTCTTCTTCGATGAAAATTCAAAGGAATTCCAGGAAGCCTTTGAATCCTACAAAGACTGCATCAATAATACTGCTACCGTGGATGATATGTTAAAGCATGTTGCTCACAATATAATCCGGTTCGGAGACGAACGGATGGTGGAAGGGGTCGGTTATATTGGCCTTGATGGAAGAAACCCCAACAAGCTCAATTACAGCGGCATAACCGTCGATTCTATGTATGACAATTTTGATCTGGACGTAATCGACAAGACGGAAGAATAATAGAAGGTTAAAAAATTCACTTTAAAGTAAAATCAATATGAAAATCGAAGAAGCATTTAAATTAAATCATATTGTCGTGGACGGTAAAGATCACCTTACTATTTCACCGGACAAACACTCAGAGGGCTATCACCCGACGACCATGGAGATATCTCCTGAACAATTTGACTTACTAAAACGGCAAATCAATTCCGGCGTTGCATTTAAAATAATGCAACAGGTGAATGAGGGAAAAATTGAACTAACATTTTCGGCAGATAAAATTGATATCAAGGTCGATTACAATTATCAGACAATAGAAATAAGCCAGGAGCAGTGGGATGAGCTTCGCTACACTTTCATGACCGGCATTAATGATGCCAAAGGGCTTACTAAACTTTGCTACTTGCAATAACTATGAAAACAACCGACCAAGAAATTGAAAACGCTCTATTGGGCGATGCAGAAATGCTCGACAAAGTGCCTGACATTATAGAGCCGTGGGATCCGGATGAAGACCGGAAAAACGATCCGGAGCACGAGTACATGCGTAGCCTGCTTTACGATGCCAGGCGCTGGAAAAAGTTCGGCCATCCCGAATTTGAGAAACGGGTGCTGATTGTACTAAAAGATTTTCTTCATGAACATATTCAAATGCTTTAAAATGGAAAAATTAACACAAGAAGATATCAGGAAGATCTCACTGTATATTCCGTTTAGGGTACGGTTCGGAGCTATGTTAAACCCTCAGGGAATGTGGGAGCGGTTCTACCCTGCTGGCCAGATTGGTTCGACTATTATCCAGTCTTACGATAAAAAATGGAATAGTGTAGAAAACTGTTCCGATATCAGCAACTCAAAAAATGACGACCGGCCAATCCTTTATAAGCTGGAAGACATGACTGATGATCAATTAAAAGAAATTGAAAAACGGTTCGACATTCAGTCCGGCTTTTTTAATAAAGATAGCATGGTCCAGCTTATGCAGAGAGTTGTGAGCCTTGACGTTTTCTTGTACGCATTATCAGAGCACTTGGATCTGTTTGGGCTGATCAGCGCAGGCAAAGCAATTGATGGCAACACTTTACGATAGTACTCTTAAAAAAACACAAAATTCCTTATCTCAGGGCAGCCGTTTTTGGCTGCCCTTTTTTCGTTCCAAAGGGGGCCGCCGAACCTTCCCCTTTCCCCCTTTACCAAAAGCCTCATAATTTTTGTAATTTCTTATCATTATTAGTTATTATATCTTAAAGTGTTGAAAATTAAAGATATAAAAGATAATAAGTTTCTTATCAAAGGGATAAGAAATTACAAAATGTAAAATGGGTTTGTATAGCTTTTGGTTTTCGGAAGCTACCAGTATAAAACTTTGTACTGAGCTGTACAAAATCAAAACATGGTTTTTACAGTGTAACCTTTTGAGTATCACCGCTCGGATAAGAAGATAAGAAATTACAAAAAAAATGTGGGGTCAGACTTGGTCAGCATTCGGGAAAGAGGAAAGTTACTGACTGAAAATGTAGGAAAGGAGGCGGAAAATTCGTAATTTACTTGTTAAAAAAGTGCAAATAAATTCTAACTGAGAGACTGTTTATGAGCAGAATTATTGAGGTCAAATTTACGGATAGAAGGGACAAAGTAGTCCATATTACAAATTTAAATTTCATTCCCTCATTTCAACGGGGCGATAAAGTGACATTGACTCATACGAACGCTTCTACTCCCGATGCACGACCGTTGGCAAAACTGACAGAGTATATTATTTTGAAGGTCCATCATAAACTTTTTAATTGGGTTGCTCCTCATGACGAAGGACTAGATTATTCTCTTGTAATTCAGGTGATGCCAGCCGATGAAAGAATTTAAAAGCCTTGCTTGCTGATGGGATCAATTATACAGAAACTTGCTGACGAGATTGAACTACATGGATCATATGAGAATTACTGCGCCTGGTGGGATAACCAGGAAAACTCAGTCATTATTCATGAAATTGAAACGGAGCCTGATTGGGAAATAGAAATCTCCAAAAAATCGGTTCTGATTGCAGACTTAGTTATAAAACCTTAAAATGAAGTACCTTAAAATAATACTGGCAGTGATATGGACCGTGTTTAACATATGGCTGTATTATTTGATGACACACCTGGAAATTATTCCGGACGAATTTAATGGCTTAAAAAATGCCTATTTTCATATAATCCGGATTTTATTAACCACAAGCGTAATCATGATGTTACTGGTTGCGATCGGCTTTGTTAAAATGGTCGACAAATAAAAAATTCAAAACTTTGCAATATATTGCCTGCTTAACTAACACATTATTTAAACATGGAAGAAAAAAATCCAATAGACAAGGCAATGGATGCAGTAGCAGATCCGGTAATTCAATTTGCACAACATTATATTCTCCCATTTGCGTTATTAATAGCCCTAGCCGTTATTTTACGATTCGTTTATAAACGATTTTTCTAAAAATATATACCCCGGCAGTTCTGGATTCTGGATCATAGATAATCTTGGGAATTGAAATTTGGTAACCAGTAGGCATCGAAAAGATAGCAACTCCCCAAGGTGGGGCTATCTAAACAAAAAACACCCTGCCAGCAAAACCGGCAGGGTGTTTAATTTTTCAAACAACATATTAAGCAGCTTTCGCAGACTTAACATGGTACGGTACTGCCTTGATCAGGCGTGTATTGTTGAATTCTTCAATGACTCGAACATTCTCGCTCGGAATTATACCCCGATTAATCCAGTTTGTTACGGTTTCAGTGTTCTTGATATCAAAACGTTTACAATACTCTTTAATCGTAAGCCATTCAGTCAGGTCAACTACTTCGCCCTGACTAACCAGGTAAGCCTGGGCATTTTTAATCATTTGGTCAGTGTCGGCCATAAGTGCTTTTAACCTGGCTTTAAATTCTTCTTTCGTTTCCATAAATTATAAAGTTTATGGAGGGCTTTCACCCTCCTTTGGTTAATTTTTATCTTTTTTTTCCAGGGCTTCGATGACTGTTGTCAGAAGGTTTATCTGATCTAAAAGCATGTCTATTTCTTCCTGGGACATCCATTCAGACCGGTCTCGCAATAGTTGCCTCAATGTTGCCCGGCGCATTCTTAAATTAAATAAATCCATGTATCATATGTTGTTTGAATAATCAAACTTACAAATCGTTTGGTTACAAAACAAACTAATTTAAGAGTATTTTGCTCCTATATAGGTGATATTTTCATGTCCTTCCATTCTCATTATATACTCCCGAAACTTGTAAAAAAAGTAATTCAGGAGTATGCAATTAATTATCAAAGAGGATAAACTTCAAAGGTATCGGGATCACGTCCAGGCCGGGACCAGTCTATCAGAAAAAGACAAAGAGCTTTTTGATCGGTATTTTTTCGCTTTTACAAATTTGCTGGACGGACTAAGCGAACGGAAGGCTGTTGAATTGCTTATGAACTGCCCGGCTCCGCTCGGCCAGCTCAGCCAGAGCCAAGCTTACAATGTCGTCAACGGTGCTCAGGAGATTTTCGGTGTACTGAATTTTTCCAGTTCAAAAAAAATGGCTCAGCGGTATATCTATGCTACCAGATTAGAAGAAATGGCCGGCAAGGTGGAAGAATTAGCCAGGACAATGGTGAACAATTCCACCAAATTATACTACGACGAAGATGGCAGGCCCGTCAGTGTTGCCGATCCGGCAGCCGAAAAGGAGGCGGCCGTAATGTTTGAAAAAGCATCTAACATCCTTATGAAGGCCGGTAAGATCAAGGGACTGACAGAAAAGGATAAGATTGAAAACCCCAACAAATTTAAAGTATCGCCAAACATTATTTTCACGGATGATTTGGATGCACTTGACCTTTTACGTGAAATAGAGGACGGAAGCTACGAGGATGTTACAGGAAACGGAAGAGAGACTGAGGAAGACCAGGCTGAGACAGCTGGCAAATAAAGCAAACATTGTTTTTACATCTACGAAACAGAAAATGTTCCTGAACAGCAGGGCCAAACGCAAAACGTTGTTGGCTGGCCGTGCATTTGGGAAAACCTACATTTTACTGGTTTGTATTGGGTACATCGCCAAGATGTTGCCCAGGGCGAAATTCTTTTTAGCCGGCCGGACCTTCAAGCAAATCCTTGATATCGTGCTGACCGATGCCTCGGATGCCTGGCACAATATGGGCTGGTTCGAGTACCATGAAAAGGTAAACCCTTTCGGTAACTACGTACTTTTCAAGGAACCGCCTCCTGACTGGCCACGAGCTTACAAGGCTCCGAAATCTTACGAGCGCTGTATCAGTTTTGATTCCGGATTTTGTCTTCAGCTACTGAGTTTCGAAAAGCCTGATTCTAACCGGGGGCACAATTTTGACGGGGGCTTCATTGATGAATCGGCTCTTTTCAAAACGGACTGGGTGCAAAAAATATTGATGGCTACTTTGTACCGGGCTAATTCCTGGCGCTTCAAAGATTCGTTTTTACATAACTCACTTTACGATTTCACCTCAAACCCCTGGACACAGGAGGGGCAATGGGTATACGGCACAGAGGAGCTGCAAAAGAAGGATCCGGATAAATATTTTTATTTAGAGGGGACCGCTTACGATAACCCAATCCTACATCCGCAGTTCGTTAAGAACCTGGAAGAAACTTTATCCCCCCTGGTTTTCAAGGTTGAAGTTTTAAACCAAAAGCTAGACAAATTACCGAACTGCTACTACCCTTCTTTTGAGGAGCAAAAACATTGCACCACGGACACCTTCCAGTACAATCAAAATGAGGATGGATATTGGCTGCCTACCTTCTCTGACTACGAGGTTAATAAGCCGCTGGAAATAAGCCTGGACTTTAATAATTACATCTGCTCGTCCATCATTTGTCAGGAAGGTGTAAAGACATTGAAGGTTATTAACAACATCTATGTCAAGCAAGCAAAGGATAAAAAGACCTTATCGCAGACATTAGCATTAGTCATACATGAACATTATGCTGATCATGTAAAGAAGGAGATCTTCATCTATGGTGATGCGTCCGGAGACAGTGACAGCGCCGGCTCTAATGATACGTTCTTTGTCCAGGTCGTTGATGAGTTGAAGGCAGCTGGCTGGAAGGTTAAACTACGTGTGTTAAAGTTCAACCCACAACATAAAGATCGATTCTCTTTGATTGATCGAATCCTATCTGAAAGTACAACCAACCTTCCTCGTATTCGAATCAATCAGAACACTTGTAAAGCATTGATCATCTCAATACAAAACTCTCCTATTCAATCAAACATGAAGAAGAACAAGTCAGCTGAAGGAACTTCGATGCAACAAGAATATGCAACGCACTTGTCTGATTGTTTCGATTACATCTTGTACTACAAGTACTCGAACGTCAAGCCAACCACCTCTTTGATCCGCGAGATCCGCTGGTTGTGAGGTGGACGTGGTGAGGTGGTCCAAAAAACCGACCGCCTTTCAGATATCCCGTTTTTTTTCATCCGGTAATTACCGAAAATGGAAAGGGTGCCGCAGTAGCAGGGGGAACATTGGAATATTAAAGCCTCCTGCTAACACTTTTCACTGACAACCTTCTCATTAACAGAAAGATGTTCAAAACAGAAATTGGAAGACTTTTTCTGTCCTTTTCACCCGAAAAACGGTGCATGATCTTTGATGCATGGAAACAATTTCGATAGACACATTCTGGCGGCTGCTTCATGATCCCGGTAACAGCGGATTTGCATTGAAGTACCGAAAGGTCGACGGGACCTTTGGCATCAAAAACAATTGCAGCAAATCCTCAAAGCGCTTCGAAGGAAAGAGCACGAAGGGAAAGCTACGCTACGATATCATTGAAAAAGGCTCTGTGCTTTTGGAAGACCGCGATGCCGATCACGCTTTCACATTGCGAAACCGGCTCATTATGTCCGTTAAACTGCCCAAATCAAGCGAGTGGCTGAGAATCATACACAAAAACTACTGAGGTAATGGTTAAGAGAATCGAGAATAATTTATACCACCTGTCTAAATCCAACAACATTGCGATCGTAACGCCCACGATCGATGTCATTACCAATCAGCCCACGCCCTATTCAAACTCTGGATCCTCGGATTTTGACTGGGTAAAATGGGGAGCCAACGACAACGAAGCGATGCAGCTGCTGCAACTCGTTTGGAATTCTCCTACAAAACCGCGTTTGATGGACCAGGCAAAGGAATTTATCCTGGGCGCTGACGTGAAGCTGATGTCTGTCGACATTAACGAGGAAGGCAAGGAAATCCGGAAACTTGTTAAAGACACTGTGCTTTCAAAGTGGTTCAGAAGAAAGCAGGTTTTCTCCAAATACTTGGAACTGGCAGCACTGAGCCTGGCCTTTGCCGAGATTGCCTTCGTCCGGTTTTCTATCCAGGATAACGGTGAAGTTTTACTGGAGACGATCCAGCCCAACAAGGTCCGTTTTCAAAAACCGGAAAAGGGAAAGCAGCTTGAACGTGTACTGATCAATCCCTACTTCGGCACAACCCGTGCAATCAGAAAAGCGGATACGGTTTCGGTCCCGATTTTCGACATCGAGAATCCAACGGCTTATCCGGAATCGGTGATGGTACTTAAAAAGTCCCAGATCGGATCCGACTTTTATACCCAAGGACTTTGGTGGGGAACCAAGACCTGGACAAAGGTTGACAACCTCACGCCTGAATACCACCTTTCTGGATTGATCAATGGCTACAACTTAAAACTGTTGATCGAGATCGATGAAAGCTACTTCCTAATGGAAGGTGAAGACCCTAACGACGAAGCCATCATGAAACTGGTGAATGATCGGAAAGATAAGTTCATGTCGAAAATGGACGACTATTTATCCGGAGTCAAAAACGCAGACAAAGCTCTGGTACTGATCGGGAACCTGATGGGCGATGCAGGCAAAGAACGCAAGCTGATCAAGGTCACGCCGATCGAAAACAAAATGACCGACGATGCCTACATGAACCTGATCAAACAAGCCGGCGTAAAACAGGCCCAGGGACACGGTATCCTCCCATCGCTTGCCGGTATAGCCGAAGGGGATAAACTTGGCGGCAGCGGCTCCGAATTAATGCACTCGGTGATGTTTCAGGTCCGCTACATGACACCGAGCTACCGCCGTCTTTTAAAACAAGGCCTGGACCAGGCGCTGGAAGCCATGGGTTATGACCTGGATGAAGTCTCTTTTCAATTTACAGATATCGAGATGACCACCCTGGACCAAAACCCAACCGGTAAACAGGCTGCAACATCTAACGCACAATAAATGAAATCACTGTTTTTATTTTTCATACAGCTGCTTCATTGGCTTGGCTATCAATCCGTCATCGTCGTGAAGTTTTCAGTTTTCTTTTTCATCTCCCCTATTACCGCCTACAGGTGTATCGGCCACGCCTGGAACCACAAATCGTTTCGGGCAGCCTGGTTTAAATTCACTTGGATCTGGGATGCGTACTGGGGTAAAATAAATTTATAATGACGCGACTCTCATCTGATATTGTCAGCCTGGAAGCCTATTTCGCCGACCTCGTTGAAAAGGATCCCGAAATCAACACGTATGTTTTGGAGATCGGTAATAATCCCTTCGAAATGGAGAGATTTGACGCAGAAGCTAAAACCGATGCATTTTCTTATCCGGCGATGGCGATGCTTATGCCCATGATCTCCGGAGACGATAACGGCATGCACGACTTTGAAGCCAGACAGGATCTGGCCTTTGCTTTCCTGTATACCACCGATGACACTGTCGCTTCAAAAATCGAGAAGTACAAACTTGCTCAGCTGGCCGCCTGGCGTTTTATTAAATACCTGCGCCGGGACAGCAAGGCCGGAATGTTCCGGATCGAAAAGCTCTCGTACAAAATCGCGCCCTTTGAATACGGTTCTGACAACTGCGTCGGTCAGTATGTGATCATCACCATCATTACAAACACTAACAGCCAGATCGGAGTATGAGCGAGCCGTTAAACTGGAATGATGATATCGACTATGACACGATCTGGTTTGTTGTCGGCCAGATTACAAACCAGATATCCGGACAAGGTCTGAAGGCGTTGCAGGAAAAACTGGAAGACGAAGGTTTGGAACTTACCGGGAAGCTAAAAAGCTCTCTTTTCCGTGAAGTGCGGCAAAACAACAATGCCTGGATGACCGAGGTGGCCATGCAGTTTGAAATGTACGGCCGTTTCAATGACCTGAAAACCATGACGTACACCAAACGCGCATCTGTCTGGGCTATGAAGGATTTTGCCGATAACATTTTGAACGGCACAGGAACAAACCGGGCCAAACATACACCCTTTACCGACCTTCAATTAAAAGGTCGACGCGGACCGGTGGAAAAAGAACAGGTCGCCTGGCGCATCGCCTGGGCTATTGCCAAGTCACGGATTAATCAGCCGATCGTCATGCGGAAGGGCAAAGGCTGGTATATCAAAAACTACATGCGCGAGTTTTACGGCGAAATTGAAATGAACATTCAGGCAGCCGCAGCAAAAGCCGTATTAAATACGGTCGCCAAAGCTTTAAAAGATCGATAATTTGGATCACCTGGTAGATATCAACTTCCGGAACAAAATTTTATACTGAATTATGATTGATTTTGAAAAAACAGGCCTTTCCTGGCTTGATGTCGATATGGTGCGTAATGAAGTGCAGCACATTGTACAGGCTGCGGATCCAGCTACTTATCCGGAACGTGCCGGCTTGCGCTATTATCTGGATGTTGAAGTTCCCGAATACCCACAGGCCTCCGAGTTTATTAAACTGATCCGCCTGGAAGGCCGCGAAAAACCCGCCAAAGTCAGCGATGGCGCTCAGATATTTGAAGGATGCACCTTCCGGATCGAATCAATGCTTTCCGGCAAAATGAACCTGGTCAAACCGGAAAAAAGTCAGGCGTACATGTCTGTCATCGCAAGCCTTACCACACCGTACCAGCTGCGTGAAATCATAGAGCCGGCTATCAAAAACCAGCTCCTTAACAGCCGCGTGGCCATGCGTGCCGGCCTGGCACTGCGTAATTTTGTTTCTTACGAGCATCGTTTCTTTTCCAGGTTCCAGCCTTCGGCCATGCAGTTTTTAACCTGGCAGCCCAAAGAAAAGCTGATCAGCCCGATTCAGGAGGAATATCTGTACTTCCTGATGAATATGTCGCCCTTGCCCGCTCAGATCAATCTGCGCGTACGTGTTACGTATTCTAACGGTGTGAGATCAGTATTTACCAAGAAATCCATCCAGGGTGTACTTTCCTTCCAGGTTGTTTGCTCACCGGTCGGACCGATTGCCCTGGGACTGACTGCTGCCGATATCGTAAAATACGAGGTATGGCTGTCAGACGAAAACCTTTTGCGCTTCACTCAGGTCCGGACATTTAATATTGACCGTAAAAAATACCCTTACCAGCGGTTTGTCCTGTTTTCTAACAGTTTCGGAGGTTTTGACACGCTCCGCTTGCTTGGAAAAAGCACGGAAGAAAGTGATGTAACAAAAAACACAGCGGTTAAAGAACGAGAGACCGGTAAAGGGCTTGACTACTCAGAGCTTGCCGTGATCTCCGTTCAGGAGAATTCGGGGGTTGAAGTATCTACGGGTTTCTTTGACAGAAATCAGGAAGTTTACCTGAATTACATGCGCGAGCTGATGCTTTCAGAATGCGTTTTGGAAGATACGCCCTGGGGATATGAAGCCTTAAACCTGATCAACGACAATATCAAATACCGCGACGATGATCCGGGGCTGATTGAACGATCTTTCCAGTTCAGAAGAACCTATTCGGATATTAATTTTAGCACGCTTGCCCCGGTTGCCGCCCTTCCCTCCCGCCCCACAGCCTGGCGCGGTGTTGGAAACGTTTATTTATTGGATGCTTACGGCAAGAGGACCGGACTGGTAAAACCGGCCGGCCTGCGCAAATACTTCACGGATAACGGATTCGACGTTGTACCGCTTACACAAAAACCCAACGTCGAAGGAGACAAAGATTACATTGCTCCGTCTCCGGATCCGGGCGTTATTAAAGGGTCTACCCCTTTTCCTAATGCTGCTATTACCAGGAAGGGAACATTTGTAAAAAGCAACTGTGCGGTCGGAGAAGACGGCATGGAGGCTGTGATCACAGTGCCAGCCGGGACTTTTGGCGGCGAAAAACTCGGATTAAGTGACGCACTCGCCGAAGCAGAATGGAAGCGGTTAAATACGCAGGACTACGCCAATACCTACGGCAGCTGTGCAGTAGCACAAAACTACGCCTGGAACGTGCCGGCCGGTAAATTTCATTATCGTTCCAATATGCCGGCAAAAATTGGCGTGTACCATCTTACTGAATCCGGAGCAGATAAAGGGAACATTCAGGCTCTTCAGGGACAAACAGCGCCCTACATTTTCCCGACCGGCAGCAACGATCTGGACTTTCCCGTTGAGAGCAACTGGTATTATTACATTTATGGCAACGCCGGCCAGACTATCAAAGTAGAAATCTATAAAAACGGTGTGCTGCACAAGAGCGAAACGATCGTATTTGCAAACACCGAAGCCGCCAACGCCTTTATGTTTGATGGCTCCCTGGGCATTTACACACCCGTTTCCACAGACCGCTTTTTAATCAAACTCACGATCTTATAATATGTTTACCGACGTTCGAATTGATGGAGAAAGCGTTGATCTGGCGGAAGATGTCAAAATATCTCTGAACCTGGTTAACCCGCATCTGAGCTACGACAGCATTCCTGACAGCCAGGCAACCATTCCCAATCTGCCATTTTCAGTCAACAACCAGCGGATCTTTGAGTATGCAGAAATCCCGCAGGCAGGAAATGATCTGCATGCGTATGACTGTGAACTTTTATATAACGGAGCACTTACCTACCAGGGCAAGGCCTATGTCAAATCAGCAAATCCATTATCCGGCTACCAGCTGGAAGTAGGCGATGATCTAAACCGGTTCTTCGGCCAGTATCAAAACACGCTGCTGACCGAGCTTGATCTGGGCACAATTCCACTTCCTGCCGTTTTGCCAGTGGTTATTAATGCGGCCGGCGCGCCGGCTGTATGCTTTCCGACTATTCTGAACGCCGACTATTATGGCACCAATGGCGCAGAAATCGCCTACGACGGCTTTGTAAACAAATATGTGAACGGAAGTGGTTACACGGCCGAAACGCCCCGTGTACCGCATCTTTTCATTAATTATCTATTAACCAGGATAGCAGCTGCTACCGGTGTGACGATCGGCGGAAACTACCTGAGCCATCCAACCTGGAACAAACTGATCCTTACCAATTGGCGAGCACTCGACGGCGAAAATACAGTGACCATAAACCGCCACGTCCCGGCTTGGACGGTCCCGATGTTTTTGATGGAGCTTCGAAAAATCCCTAACCTGGAACTCAGCTTTGATAGCGCCGAGAAATATCTGAATATTGATTTCTGGGAAGATAAGCTAAACATGCCGCCGGCAGTCGACTGGACTGACAAAGCCACGATCGGGGTTGATAAATATCCGGAATTTAACCGCCGTCTTCACCTGGCGACGGAACTTGACGGGGCAGACTCCCTGATGAAGGATAAACCTGATATCATGGGCGACTACATCACACCCAGCGAGGCGGTACTTGGAAACATAGCCATTGGCTTGGCGAAGGTGAGCATGAGGCTTTCGACATTTCTGACCGATTCTGTTAGCGGCCTTCCGATCGCAAAACAGACCGGTGTTACCAAGCAATTCAATCAGCTGAGCGTCACAACTGCGCCCCGGCTGCTTTTTTGGCATGGATTACAAGGAGGAATTCCCAAAGCACTGCCCGAATTGAATGGAATCAGCCTTTACATCAAAGGCGACAAAGGAATCGGAGAAACGAGCTGGAACCGGATTGAAGACATGCGGCTAGGGATGTTTTACCTCAAAAAATCCTTTGTACTGACTGAAACTGATCTGGCACTGCTGGATTTCTCCCGGATGATACATTACAAAGGTCTTAATTATCTGATCGCACATATCTCCGGAGAATTGCCCTTAAGCAAGGAATGTAGCTGCCTGCTTGTTAAGATTTAAGATAAATGCGAGATTTAGGCTTTATTTAATCAACCTTCCCTCAATGAAGTTTAAACTCGAATCGATTAAATCTTTATTTATTGAAATGAGATTTAACGACACTCTTTTGTCGTCTGCGACGGCGTTTATTGCCACTAACAAGGCTGGTGTCGCATTCCTAATTACAAACAGGCATAATGTAACTGGAAAAGACCAAGATACCGGTTTGCCTTTATCAAAACATTGTGGAATCCCAAATAAGATCGTTATTCATTATCATAGGTTAGATGAAAATAATCAAATTATCGAGTTAGTAGAAAAAGTTGAGATGCTTTATGACGACCACGAAATGGAGAATCCATTATGGTTCGAACACCCTATTTTGAAAGACAAAGCAGATTTTGTCGCTCTTAAATTAACAGAAACCGTAGGAGTAACCCTGTCAACGTACGACGTGACCAAGACTACCTCATATCCCCCCAACCCAAAGATAGATAAGTATTCACACGAAAATCTAAAAGTTGGTACAGCAGAAGTTATTAGTGTAATAGGATTTCCTTTTGGTATCCGATTAGAAAAAAATTTAGCAATTTGGGCCACAGGCTTTATTGCCTCTGAACCGGATTCAAATTTTGATGATCTCCCTATTTTTTTGATTGACTGCCGAACCAGGCAGGGACAATCAGGATCACCAGTTATCGCATATAGAACTGGTGGGATGAATACTCTTACGGACGACCAAGTAATAGTAATGAGTGATCCATTTTACAGGTTTATGGGCATATATAGTGGGCGAATAAATAAGGATTCGGACTTGGGGAGGGTCTGGAAAGCAACCGCAATTAAAGAGCTAATCGAATCAATTAACCCTTAATTAAGATTTACACCTATTGTGATCTGTCATTAAATCCACAAAATATAAAAGGTGCTTCAATAATCAAAGCCACTTTTTTGTTAAAGTACTGTTAGTTAAACTACTTTAATGTACGTGTAATAATACCATTCAGCCATTCGCTTTAAATTGATATCAATGAGGTTCTGATCTTGCGAGTCAACTTCCAGGACCTCCAAAACAATCGGCAATTGCCTCCTAACCTGTATAGTTAAGTTAGGGGTGCTGTATTTATCCATCTCCATATGCGTGCGAAAGGTTATAATCTTCGCTTTCATAAATGGATTGTATTCGCAAAAAATAAAGGCCGCCTCGTTATCCGAAGCGGCCTCAAACCTGTATTTTTTCTTCATTAAGAATATTCCTTAAAATGAACTTTCGGGTTTTGTGGATCCGGTGGTCGTATCACAAATAACCTTTTAACACCCGCTGTTTCAGTGGTGTAATAAGGAATCCATAGGTGCTCACGTAGGTACACAGGTACGTTACGCGCCTTCCATTTTTTACCTCGAGCGTCAAGAGCCTCGAAAAGCTCCCGCGCGAGGACGATACCGTCTTCGATTTTATTTTCCATCATGTGAATGCCGGTTGTTGAACCGGTGGCGCTTCCGGTGATAATTCGGGGGAAGGTACAAATTTTTGTCCTTTCACGGCTTGGAGCCATGTCTAATTTTTGTCCCCTACTCAAATATTAGCCATGAAAAGAGAAATGAAAACGCCGATCAGCTATTACGGCGGAAAACAAAATATGCTGTCTGCAATCCTTCCAAAAATCCCAGAACACACCACTTATGTAGAACCTTTCTTTGGCGACGGCGCTGTGTTTTGGGGTAAAAAACCTGCCCGTGTAGAGATTGTTAACGACATTAACAATCGGCTTATCACCTTTTACAAAGTTTTGAAGTACGATTTTGACGACCTGATCAGTAAAGCCGATGAAACATTTCATTCAAGAGATCAGTACAACCAATCCAGTTCTGTATACAAGTCTCAGGCCGATGAAATTACCGATCCGCTTGCATGCGCTTGGTCTGTATGGGTTCAAACCAATATGTCATTTGCAACAAAAATGGGAGGAACGTTTGGGTACGACCGATCAGGGAGCTGCGCTTCCAGTTTGTACAACAAGAAAAAGAATCTTACAGAGGCTTATCAAGAGCGGATGAAGCGCGTAACCATTGAAAGCTATGACGCGCTGAAGGTGATTAAAACTTACGATTCTCCGGAAACGTTTTTTTATCTGGATCCTCCCTACGTTTCGTCAGATCAGGGACATTATGCAGGCTACACCAAAGAAGACTTTCAGAGGCTTTTGGACGCATGCGTCAACATGAAAGGCAAGTTTCTGTTAAGCAGCTATCCGGAAGAATTGTTAAAAGAGTACAGGATCCTGCACCATTGGAAGAACGAAGACCACGAAAAAACCGTTGCTGTGAAGCAAAGGACCACACCAAAAAAGAAGGTTGAATGCTTGACCTGGAATTATTAAAAAAGCCCCTATTGGGGCTTTTTGCTTTACTTGATCTTATAGACAGTTCGATACTCCTCGCCAGATTCAGGGTAATGAGGTTGAAAAGAGAAATTACTATCATGTTTCCACTCTTTCTCACCCTTTTTACGGTATTGTTTAACTAAAAGCCATTCCTCATTATTAAAAATCTTGCCGTCCGATAAGTTTGGGTTCTCCAACTCAAAAACACCTTTGAACTTATTTTTTTCAAAATACTCGACAGCTTCGGTCGACAGATCATGCGGATATCCTTTACCGTCACGAACTTCAATAGCAAATTCAGGAAAATCACTCATACTGAAATAATTTAAATTATATATGACACTTTAAGCAAACAATTTTCTGCTTTCGATAGTGCCAATACAACAAGTTACATATTGTCTACGAGCTGAAAGCTCCATTTTCATGTCCTTTTGCTCCTAAAACCCTTCAATTTTCTTGCACCTGGTTAACTCCGGGAATGTCTCCGGACGTGTAGAAAGATTGAGGAGAAATGGCTTTACAGCAAAATGAAACCGTAAGTATCACCCTAAAAATTGACGGTGATAAAGCCCGGAATGAACTGGCAATACTTGAAAAGGAATCCAGAAATCTGGAAAGAGCAATCAAGGAAGTTCCCAAAGGCTCTGCTGAATGGGCAGAGCTTAACAAACAGATCCATAAAAACGCTGACGAGCAGGCAAGACTTCGAAGTGAAATAGGACTCACTGGCCTTAACTACAAACAACTAAAAACTGAGGTTTCGAACCTAACCAGGGAGATCAGTAAAATGACTCCCGGAACTGCCGATTTCATTGCCAAATCCAAACAACTCAAAGAAGTTGAAGATCGCATGGTGGCGGTTGGAAAGGGCATGAAGGATGTGTCCGGAGCGCTTGACGATCCCAACAAAAAAGGACTCTGGTCCAAAATGGTTACCGGTGTTAACACCGTTAAAGGAGCCTTCAATGCATTTTTAGCCTTGGCCGTGGTTCAGTTCATCTATGATCTGGGCATGAAAATCTTTGATACTACTTCCAAATTTGAGAAGTATGACAAAGTCTTAACCACTGCTCTGGGCAGCCAAAAGGAAGCTGCCGCTGCAATGGCAGCGATCCAGAAAATGGCCGCCAATACCACCTTCGGTGTCGACGAGCTGACCGAAGGCTACGTGAAATTTGTCAACCGGGGCCTCCGTCCCTCTCAAAAGGAAATGACCGCCCTGGCCGATTTGGCCGCTTCCCAGGGGAAATCATTTGACCAACTGACCGAGGCAGCGCTCGACGCGATATCCGGAGAAAATGAGCGCTTGAAAGAGTTCGGTATCAGCGCAAAAAAATCCGGGGATCAGACAACATTCTCTTTCAAGGGGATGCAAAAAACCGTTGCGAATACCCCCGAAGCCATTAATGCTGCCATTATCGCTTTCGGCGAGATGGAAGGCGTGGCCGGTCAAAATGCCACTATGATGGAGACTTTAGGCGGCAAGGCTTCGAACTTATCCGACAGCTTTGACATGCTGATGGTTGAAATCGGCACCTATCTGAGGCCTGTTTTCGTCGCTATCCTGGATTTGATTATTGCCTGTGTACCCGCTTTGAGTCTTTTTGGCAAAGCGTTCGGATCCGCAGCGCTCGTGATCAAAGGGGTCGTCGTCGGCATTGTTCAGACAGTCAATAATGCCGGTATGGTGATCTACAAGCTCGCGGAAGCCGCTTTCGAAGCCGCAAAGGGAAACCTTGCCGGTGCAAAACAAGCGATCACCGAAGCCGCTGACTATGGCAAAAAATCGCTCACCGCCCTGGGCGATGAAGGTATTAAGACCGGAAAAGAAATCGTCAAAATCTGGAAAAATCCGGAAGGGGAAACCCAGGCAGCTTTCGCTGGTAAAAAACAGGCTGAAGCGCATCAAAAAGAAATTACGGCGGCTCAGCAAAAAGAGGCTGCAAAACGGGAAAAATTAAAGGAAAAGGAGCTTGAAAGTTTCCGTACCGCCGAAGAAAAATACGACAAACAGGTTCAAGCGGACCGCGCCAAAGCACTTGAACTGATCGCTCAGCTCGAAAGTGAGAACAATGCCACGATCGCCAAAAACACGTTTGAATCCGAGGAAGCAAAGATCAACGAGGTCCGCCGTAAAAGGCTAAAACAGATCAATGATTCGCTGGCCGACGAAACCACCAAAGAGGCCGCGCGCGTAGCCATCAACCGGAATGCGGATGATGCGGTTGAGAAATCAAAGGAAGAATTTCGGGTTAAAACCCTTAAAGCCGACCAGGAGCTGGCCATCAAAAAGGCTGAAAACGCCAAGTTTATCAATGAGCAGCAGCGTGTGGCCGAGATGGAAATTCTCGATTTCAGACAGCTTGCCGCTAAAAACAATGCCAACGAACTTGCCAGAATAGCAAAGGAGCGCCTTGACAAGCAGCTCTCCTACCTAAAAGAAAACCTGGCTCAGGAGGAAGCCGCCGAAAAAGCCCGGATCATTGCTGACTATACTGACAAAGACCAGGCTGCAGCCGCGATCCTGGCTGTTGAACGGCGCTATCACCAGGAATCAATCACAGCTGATAAACAAGCTGCTGCCGATAAAAAGGCGATCGATGATGATCTGAGAGAAAAGAAACAGGCAAACATTAAGGCTTATTCAGATGCGTTCGCTTCTCTTTTAAAGGGTGACGTTTCCGGATTTTTGGAGGGTGCCGGCAAGATTGTATCCGGACATAAAGCAGCCTGGCAGGAGCGCCTGGCTGCTGATACCGCCAATTACGAAACCGGCGCTCAGGCAGCACAAGCAGCTGTTGGCTTTTTGAATGACCTGGCTCAGAAAAAAGCGCAGAAAGCCATTGACACAGCCAACCGGGAGCGCGATGAAAAGGTAGCTATTCTTAACCAGGAACTGGCGGTAACTGAGTCGATGATCACCAGTAGCTCAAACTACGTCACCGCCCTCAAAGATGCTGAAACCAACCGCCTGGCAGAACTCCAGCGTATACTTACCTCCGAAACCACAACGGAAGAACAGAAACGCGATGCGCTGAAAAAATACTATTCCGAGCAGTTGCAGCAAATGAAAGCTGCCGAAGAAGCCAAAATTCAGGATCTTCAACGTCTTGCCAACCTTGCCAAAACCGAAGACGAGAAACGCGCGATCGAGGCCAAAATTGACATGGCCAGAAAAGAAAGCGCTGAGAAGATTCGGCTGGCGGACGAAGAAGGGCAGACTAAAATGCAGATGCTGGATGAGCTGAAAGACTTCTCCATGGAAAGCTCGGCCACGCTGTTAACCGATGCTCAGAAAAGCAGCGAAAAGCAAATTACACTGGCTAGCGACGAAGCAGAGAAAAAGGCCGATTTCAAGGCAGACCTGGAAGAGACCATTGCGGCCGAGAACCGGAAAGCCAGGGCAACGGAAATGGCTGAAAAACAAAAGGCATTTCGCGCCCAGAAAAAGGCCGATATCGCCACCGCTTTGATCACCGGTGCCCTCGCTGTACTGAAAGCACTTGCCAACTTTTTCCCGCTCAACATCATTTTGGCGGCAACGGCAGCCGTGGTGACCGGTGTACAAATTGCCAAGATCAAAAACCAGCCAGAGCCCACTTTCGCTCAGGGCGGTATGCCAGGTGCAGTGATACAAGGTGGAAAGCACGGGGCAAGATATAGTGATGGAGGCATTGCGCTCATCGACCGCGCCAGTGGTCGTGAGGTGGGCGAAATGGAAGGTGGTGAAGCCATTATTAGTGCGGACCAGACCGAGGCAAATTTACCTTTGATCCATGAAATGTTCCGGAACGCCCGGAGTCCGGGCATGCGTAAAAAAGCCATAGCCTCTCAACCTGGATTACCCGCCTTCCGTGATGGCGGTATGTTTGAAAGTCCTTACTGGCAAAAAGACATGTACCTGTTTGGTAGCAAAAAGAAAAAAGCAGAAGCTGCTGCCAAAGCCGCCGAAGCCGAAGCAGCTGCCGCTCAGGCCGAAGCTGACGCGTACTCCGCCGATATGCCTTCGGCTGACACGGGTGCTTTTGGTGGTATCGATGGAAGTGAACCGAACCCAAGTACCGCCGAATCTCAGGCAGCTTTTCAGGCTTCTCAAAAACAGGCCGAAGCGCAACTGAAATTGTTGCAGGAAATTATTGATACGATCGCCGATGGTGACGAAAGCATTATCAAAGCGCTGGAATTGGTTATTAAATCCGTTATGGAGAGCGCTACCAGTACAGCGGATGCACTCGAAAAAATGGCAACGGAAGTAGCAGCTTTGAAAGGGAGCATCCTTGATGTGCGCGGTGCAGTACTGGAAAATGTTGGTGCTACCCGAGGCGTCGAAGGTGCTGTCCGTGAAAGCAATGCGAATGGTGTGCTATACGCCATTATGGGCCGAATTAGTGCGCTTGGTGCCTGAAAAATGATTATATTTGAACTTCAACATCCCTAAAAATGATTAAAACAATTTCGCTAATTGTGCCACGGCACGTCAAGAAGTTTATTCTATCAGAGGAAGGTTACAGAAAACAGGCAAACGCAATTTATGTTCCCAAACGATCAGAGCTCGGCGAGATGATCTTTGCCGTTTCCAACACAATCAGCTACACGCAGATCTTCGAGGAGCGGCAGCTGCCCAACGGCTCTGAATGGATCACCTTTGAGTACAACAGTAAAAAGAAATCCTTCGATGTACCGGTCGAAAAATACAAGGTGCTCGAATGCTTCCTGGTTGAACATTTCCGGGGTGCGCTCATCAAGGAAGTTGCAGCTATTCATTACGTTCATCCTAACGATGATTACTCCTGGATGGTCCGCTCTTTTCTCACGCGTAGGGGCATTGTCACCGACGATGCTGGCGACAAGGATATCGACTGGGAAACGGTTCGCAAGATCTATCGGGACTATTTGGACGTGATTCAGAAAAAAAACAGGGAAAACAGGCAACTTTCGCAGCCAGTTTTGTCCGGGCTGCAACCTTTTCGTCGGATTTAAGACAACTTTGTCCGGGCTACAACCTTTTTGTCGGGATACAAAACCGCCTGATTTCAACAATTAGGCGGTTTTTCTGTTTAAAAACCCCGGGTTTTCTGTCCTTTCAAAACGCGGCCGCTGATGGTAGTTTCGTAGCATGGCAACAACGCAAACTATCCGGCTATGGCAGCCGCAGCAGCTCAACAATTCAGGGATCCGCAGGTTAAAACTGATCGATGCTGATACCGTCAAATTACTACCGGTTGGCATCCAGACAAACCAGGTTTCACTCCTTCCCCAGGGTGATGTGGTACTTTATGAATTTATCTTCCCATCCGATCTATCCTGTGTGGCCAATACTGCTTTGCAAAAAACAAACACCGGCGATTATTACTGGGTGCAAAATCTGGGCTTTTCCCTACCCCATATCCAGGATGAAGTATTGCTGTGGATGCAGTCCAATGTCTTTAACAAATGGCTGGCCATCACCGAAGCCTACAACGGATCCATCCGGCTTTTTGGTGGCACCCCCTATGGCCTGGATTTAAGTATGCAGGCTACCACCGGGGCCACACCAAAAGACAGCAATCCGATGAGCTTTTCGCTTTCCGGAGAACAGCTTTATCCGTACCACCGGATCCCCGGATATGAGGATGAAAGCATTTTCCCAACCAATGCCGGTTTCACCCATGGGTTCTCATTAGCATTTGAATCCTGATGCTGTCCTTTGATGCAAAAGGATATCAGAACACCTTCGGTATTATTTTAAAAATTCATTTATATGGCTTTAAACTGGACAGTCGCGCAATTCAACGCCTTCATTGACTCGATTTTTCCGGATAATCAAAATCGGGAGATTTCGGAGGCAGACTTACGCGATGCCTTAAAAAACACGGTGCTCCGCTGCGATGAGAGAGCCGCAGCAGGTGAAGCACTCACTCAGGGACTTAATACAAATTTTGTAGCAAGGAGTTTGACTTTGAACGCTATTGTTTACATCAACGGTACAACTGGGAATGACGCGAACAATGGTTCGAGCTATGCTCTGGCAGTAAAAACCATGGCCAGGGCAATCCAGCTTTATTCAGACAAAGCAGTCAACCTGACAGTGTACATTATTGGAACTGTTGAAATTCCGGCAAACATGACTCTGAATGCGACTAATATCTGGTTCGCCTTTTATGGTGATGGTAAAATCTATATCCGGAAATTACCAGCGAACAATGGAAATTATTGCCTCATGTTAAGTGCTCTGAACGTTCAGTTTATGACCTTCGGCGGTGGATTGGGAGTTATAGAAACAGAAGGGCATGGAGGAAATGTTACATCGTTGCCCGTCTTCGACTACAACATGTTGCAAGGTGGTATCCGTCTGTTAAAAATGACCGGAAAAGAATATCGCACCAGCTTTAAGATCCAGATGATCGGGGTTAATGTGATGAAGCTAGTTGCAGGAACCAACACCGTCATTTTTGCTCCGTATGAAGAAGGTGTTAATCCGATCATTTATTCTCGTACGTCATACATCTATTACGATCAGATGTACTCCGACGCTCCCGCGGCCGGGGCGGCGTATGACATTGGTTTTAACGGGACTAAGCTCTACATCCGCAACTACACCCCAACAAGCTCCACGGATGCCAATGTTCTTGAGGGCGAAACAACGAGCGACAACAGCTGGCTGTTCCGGAAAAACGGCGGCGTGATCAAAAAAATAGCCTGGACTACTTTCTAAAACCATGGATCATATTCAACGTATTGAAATTTCACCTTCCCCGGGATATCCGGATGTGGTACGAAAAATTGCCGTGCTCGGTAAAAACGAAGATTACAAGTTTTGCTCCGTTACCCTGATCTGCCAGATTGAGCATTACGATCAGACCGGAAAACGCCTGAATGCATTCGCAGCTATTGAACGGGATCCTTTCCTTCTGATTGCAGATGATTCGAGCAGGGTTAATCCGGAAACGGGTGCTCTGGTTTTCAAAGATGCAAACGGCAACTACCCGGCCGGATCCATCGGCCAGTACACCTGGCTGAAAGCTGCTGTCGAAAACGGTGCCAATCCCTTTGCCATCACGACCGGCGCGGTTCTCGAAGCAGACGCACTTGGACGGTTCACCTGATCATGACAGTTTATCCCGATATCCGTTTGCGTAAATCATACGCAAAATCAAAAATCGACTGGTTTGAGCTGACTGAGGACTGTTCCTTTAAACTGGAATCCGGCAAGGAGCTGTTTGTAATGCCGGCGGGATATCCCACCGACTTTGCCAGCGTTCCCCGGATTGCCTGGAGTATTTTCCCGCCTCATGGTCTGATGGCCAATGCTTCGATCCTGCACGATTATATGTACGATAACCGTATCAATGAAGATAAGCTGGGCGCCGACCAGGCTCGGGCCTTTGCTGACAAATTATTTCTGACCCACTGTTTAAATGACGGTGTTCCGATGTGGCAAGCCGCCTTTGTCTACGGCATCATTCGGCTGTTTGGTAAAAGCTGGTGGACCAAATAAAGTTTAATTGTGGTGTTCTTTTGAAAGGTTGCAACATCCGCTCCGTTGGGGCGGATGTTCTTTTATGTCCTTTCCACCCTTGATCCTACCTGATATCCTTGTATCCACAATCAAATCGAACCGATTTAACCAGGTTACATGAATCCGCTTTTAACACAATACATATGGCAAATTTGCGAGGCCCATTTGCCTGAACTTCAATTCAAGCTCAGGAACAATACAAAAGGCCCGTTCACGCCTACCCTGCCAGCTTCATTTGAAAAGCGTATACTATCTTCCGGTTTAACAAAGGTCTGGAACGATTACCTGACAAGTGTAAACTCCCCAGATCAAAGTGTACTGGTTCTTCCCGTTCATGGAGAAATGAGCCGGTCAAGCTATTGGGGTTACGGAAATGAATTTTTTATTCGTCAATTAAATGCTGCTGCACAGGATAGTGATTACAAGGGTGCCGTTCTAAAATTTTATTCCCCTGGTGGAACAGCTGATAGCACACCGGCTTTTGCTGATGCGGTCGCCCAGTTCAAAAAGGCAAAACCGATCATCGCACAAACCTCCTACTGTGCAAGTGCAGCCTACTATGTAGCAAGTCAGTGTAATGAAATCTTTATAGAAGATCAGGCTGCCAGCTCCATTGGGTCTATCGGCACCTTGCTTATCCTGGAAAACTATGCTAAAAATCTGGAAATGGAGGGGATCGAAATGGAGATTATGCGTGCGACCGCCTCTGTGGACAAAGCACGTGTAAACTGGATCGAAGCAATTTCTGATGAAGCTCGTGCCGACCTACAATCCATGCTTGATGCTTGCCAGAAAGAATTCGCGGGTGCTGTGAAACGCGGCCGCTCCGGAAAAATCAATAATTCCGTACTAACCGGAAAAATGTATGGTGCCAACGACGCGCTCAAAGAAGGTCTTGCGGACCGCAAAGGCGATCTGACCAGTGCTGTTAAAAGGGTCATTGAGCTAGCAAAATAATGTATCAATTTTAAAATCTAACAATAATGAGTAAGCCGAAAAAGAGTGTTGTAACATGGCTGAGTGATGCTTTCGGCATTTCTCACAAAATTATTTCTGAAAGCTTAAGCGCTGAACAGTATGCTAAGTTTTTGGAGGAAGCCGGCGCGGTACAATCGTCTGTTGAATCTGACGAAACCGATGAAGATGATGAAGACGAAGACCTGGAAGATGAGAATGAAACTCCGGATCCCAAAAATGCTGACCCGAAAGGCTCAACCGTTGAAGCTCGTCTTTCTGCTTTGGAGAAGGGACTGGCAACGGCAAAAAATGCCCTAAAATCTGAGGCGAAAGCGCATAAAGCAACTACTGCAAAGCTGACTGAAACAGAGCAGAAATTGAAGCTGGCGGAAGATCAAAAAGGCAAATTGCGTCAGGCAGTTAACCCGCTAGCCGATGAAGATGCAACAACTTCGGCCAAGGATGGAGAATTTCTGACCCAAGCTGACATTGACGCCCGCGAAAGCTACAACAGACGCAAAGCCGAAGAATAAGAAACTGGGTTTGGAGTCCGAACGGACAGATCGGTAATGAGATAGAACGAGGGATATCAGCCGGGGTGACTCCACTCCTATTTATAGATTTTTTACAACAATAACGAAACGAGGAGAATGGCAAGTGTTGATTTAAGTGCTTTAGATGCTTCCTTGAAGCACAGAAAAAGCAAAGGAAACGGCCTGATGGTGAAAAAGCTCACCGATGGCTGGGGGAAGGTGAAAAACTTCCGAAAAATGAGGGTTCTGGATAAAGTGATCCTGGGATCGATCGTGGTGAAATCTGTCGCCCAGCCTGGTGCGAAGGGAGCGTTCAACCCGAAATCCAACATCATGAAAGTGCAAAACCGCGTTGGCCAGGTACGTCCTGCCAAAGTGGACCTTTTGATCACTGAAATAGAGCGTTTGGAGCTTGAAGCGAACTATTTTGCTGAAATTGAAGGCACAGACGGACGCGACCCGAACAAGTTCATGTTTGCGGATTACATCCATGAGTATGTAGTCGAGCAGGCCGGCGTTGACACGTTGAACGCTGTTTGGATGGGTGATCTTAACCCTGCCGGAACCAACCCTGAAGATATCTGCGATGGTATCTACACCTTGATCCAGGCCGATATCATTTCTGAGGAATTGCCGGAAGAATTGGTTTTGACGCACTCACAGGCAGGATTTCTACTTGATGAAAGCAACATCATTCCGGAGTTAAAAGGCCTGGTGATGAAGTATAAAACCAAGTTGCCTGCATACGGCTATTCACCTGCAACACTTTACTGTGCTCCGGAACGTATCGCCGAATACGAATTTGCGCTTGAAAAAGCCAACGGCCAGGTGAACACTTACAATTCCTTCAATCAGATGGTATTGTATTTTGCAAAAAACATTCGCCTGGAACCTGTACTGGCCCTCGCTGGAACCGACTTCATGATGATCACTCCGGATGACAACATTGTCTACCTGACTGACCGTAAACAGGATTCAACCGAGCTTGATTCTGATTACAACAAACGTGATCGTTCTGTGGCCCTTGTTGCCGACTATTGGTTTGCACCAAACTACGTGCGTGCGGACATTATGGTCGTAAACGATTTGGGTATTCGTCCGTAGCGTAGTATCCCATTTTGCTGACATCGGCACAATGCCCCTTTTCCATCCCGGAAAAGGGGTTTTCAAAACTCAAAAACGCCTTATTAATAATGAAAAAGCTATTTAATTTTTTACTTGTTGCCCTGGCTGCGGTTGTCGCGTATCATGTGGGTGACATTTTAGGTTTACACGCTGCTGCTGGTGGCGTACTGTTAGCCGCTGCTCCTGTTTTTGCTTCCTTTGCAAACCTTAAAAACATCGATGAGCAGCTGGCCAACCCGGCCGGGATCCGTCGAATCGGTGTGATCGCAACAAAGGATTTGCTCGATACAAAAATCGACTGGCCCTCTCCCCTGGGTGCTACCCCGGATGTGGATGTGGTGACCATGGAAGTTACCGTCGCCGTGCCCGTTGCCGTCGGTAAGACGATCGCAGTAATCACCCCTGCCGACAACTCCGCTTTCATGAGCTTTGAGAACCAGGGAGACCGCTTTTATCAATCCTACAAACACAGTATGGGCTTTGATATCGCCGGTCTTACTAAAACACAGGCAGCAGAGCTCCGCAAGTTCATCAACACCGGTGCTATTTTCTTTGTAGAAACCAATGATGGCGATATCCGTGTGATTGGTTCTAAGCTAAGCCCGATCGTTTTGAAAGCGAAAGGCGATACCGGTAAAAAAGGTGGTGACAAACGTGGCTACACGCTCACCGGCGACAATGACAACTTCACCATTGAACCGCCATTTTATAAATCAACGCTCGCTTTACCAGGCATGACTGCTGCGGTATAAACCTAATATTCAATGAAACTGAAATTATCATTTGAAACAGACAAATCTTTCAACTTCCAGTTTGGTGATGTGAACGTCAAGGTAGGACCGGAAGAAACCGAAGTTGGAGATGAGCACGGCAAGGCCCTGCTTGAACAGTTCCCGCATTGGTTTGAACAAGTCCCGGATCCACAGGAGAAGCAGGTCGACACTACGGAAGTTTTACCGGCACCGGTGGCTCCTAAGCCAGCATCCAGCAGGACTACAACGGCGGCCGCAAGTACGGAACCCTCCAAATAGAAGGAAAAGAGGCCGGAAGTAATATCCCGCCTCTTTTTTTATTCCATTCTCACTTTCAACTCCAAAAATTCAAATCAAATGTCGCTTAAAGAAAAAATTGCTCTGGCCGATCTTGTAAAAAAGGTACAGCGCGGTATCCTGACAGAAGAACAGGGGAAAGCCAGATTCAAAGAAATTACCGGCCGTGATCCGGATGAATCCATCGACGAGCAGCAAGATGCTGACCTGGTTAATCATCTTGACGCGCTGGCCAAGACAGTCCCGGCAAAGCCTGCGGCCAGCAAAAAGAAACCTGTCGAAAAAAAAGTAGTGACGGATCCACAAGCAGAGACGCAGGAGCCAAACAACCAGGACGACAGCCAGCAGCCGGAGAACGACCAGGACGAGAATCAGCTGACGGAAGTAACGCAGCACCCGGAGCGGATCGACACCCAGCGGACAATACAAGTCTCTCAGGAGGCATAAAGATCACCATGCCGGCCGGGGTGCCGCTGACACAAGCACAATACCAGACCGCATTCGCCCAGCTGTGTGAAAACATCGCCAACTACAACCGGCTTGCGGCCGATGCGGCAAACCGGTTGTGGGATTATCCGGAAAACATCGCTATCCCCGAACAGGTTAACCAGGTGCTGCACTACGATGACCTGTACCGAATGGAGCTGGCACGCAGGAAGTACTTGCAGGAAAACAGGATGCTGCCGGCCGATGAGCCACAAAGGGAATTCCGGAAACCGGATTACAAGGTGCCAACCTCCGGGCTTGAACTGGGTACGGCGCTCCGGAACCTTTCAAAAAATGTATCGATCTGGAAAAAAAGGCTGAACGATCAGCGGTATCCGGACGCAGATCAGAAACATGCCATGTATGTGGCGCTATATAATGAAGCAAAGTCTAACGCCGATGCCGAACGTGCAAGGCAACAATCGCTAGCTAATGAATCTCGTAACAACAATTGATCAGGTAAGGGAGGTTGTCGGCAATGCCATCCGGAAGGAAAACACCTTTGAGGTACTTAAACCCTTTTTAAACGGTGTGGAAGAAACCCTGATCCATGACCTGATCGGCCAGGATCAGCTCGACGAGCTTGCCAGCTCTCCCACCGGTATTACCGCCGAGCTGCTGAGCCTGGTAACCAAAGCGATTATCTGGAACGGATATCTTGATGCCTGGTACCACACCTTTTACCAGCTCGGTCAAACCGGTATCAGCCGCCAGCGGCCAAAAGACACTGAAGGGCTCTTCCGCTATCAGGAGGAAAATATCCAGAAAGACATTCTCCGGAAGGCCGATTTTGCTATCGAGCGCCTGATGGAATTTTTGGTGCAGCATGTTGACGAGTTCCCAAAATGGAAAGAGTCAGCAGAGCACCAGACCGGACATGTGTACATTATCGCCACGCCGGCAGCGCTTCAGGTATCGCTTCCGGAAGTGACAAAAAGTTACCGGATGTACCTGGTGCTGCGGGGGTACATGGCGCGCGTTGAGCGCTCGACCGCCAAGGTCACCATGGGCGCAGCGCTTTACTCAGCGCTAACCGGCAAGCTGAAACTCGGCACGCAACTGGATGCCAACTATCGCCGTTTGCAGGAGCTTTCGGCTGAATATGTCGCGCCGGCAACGCTGCTGGAAGCCATGCCTTTCATCCGGGTACAGTTCACGCCCAACGGTGTACGTGTCATGAATGTGATGAACAACCTGCAAGATGAAACAGCGATCGTCGACGAGCAGACCAAATGGCTGATGGACCTGCTCAGGGAGCGGTCCGAAAATGCCAGAGCCGAGCTTCGCCAGTTCTTAAATGACACGGCCAGCCCAGCTGTATTCCCTGAATATTTTAACTCTGGCCTTTATGTGGCTCCCGGCAGCCGAGAGTGGATGATGCCGGACAATTGCGGTAAAAAACATTTCAGAATGTGAAAAAGGTATTTATTCAGGAACTCGACGCGCATTGTCAGCTGGTGGACAGCTACACCGATTTGCGCAAACGTGGTGATGTGGTAGCGATTGTAAAAGCCGCTTACCTGAACCCGTTAAGTATACCCGTAAAACTGGAACTACTCCGGAAACTCTTCCAGGCCCCGCCAGAAGTTTGGTATCAGTTGGAACAACCCGAAAACCATGATGAGCTCTGGCGGCTGATGTCCCATCTTGAATGGGTATGGAAAGGCCCGGAGGTAAAGCCGCTTCATTTTATAAGGTTACGCGGCAAAACCTTTTTGCTACCGGATGAAGATCTCTTTTTTCTGAGCACTTCCGAATTCGTCGTTGCTACGGCTCATTTGATCGGTTTTTGGACTTCAAAAACCGATGCTCAGGGAGCGGAAAGCCTGGCTAGGTTCATGGCCACGATCACCCGGCCAAAAAAAGATGTCATGCAGCGTCTGAAAAGTAAAGATGATCCGGATCAGCGTGAAGTATTCAGCTCGGTAAGAACGGAGAGCCGCTGGAAAATCTTTGCCAAAACCGATATCGTAACACAGATCCTGGTGGCCCAGTGGTTCAACAATGCCGGCAACCGCTTGCTGAAACGGTACGGGATGACCGGCGGATCCGGTGACGATGCCATGATTAATCAGGGGGTGTTTGTCCAGGACTGGGAGCGGCAGATTGTGAAGGTGGCCGAGAGCCAGGTTTACGGAAATTATGACGCGGTCATGTCTCGATCCCTTCCGGAAGTACTCTCCTACATTGATTTGAAAAACGAGGAGATCCGGAGACAAAACCAGGCTAACCGAAGAAACTAAGATTTAAATTTTAATTACCATACCAATGAAAGATCCATTAACTCAGGAAAGCAATGTACCATTCCGGGGCTTGGTTTTGAACACCGAGACCCCGGAAGAAATCGAACAAAAGGCGGCAGAGCTACTGGCCAGCGCCGACAACATGCGCAAAAAGCAAAACGAAATTGCCCAGGCGAACAGGGAAAAAGAAAAGCAGACGGATATGAACCTGCTGGTAAAACACCGCGCGGACCTGAAAAGGACAGAGGATCTGTTAAAGCTCCCGGGTAAACTTGAACTGACCGACCTGAAAAAATTGCAGGACGATAAGGACGTTATCCTGGCTGATATCCTGGCCATAGAAACAAAGTACGGGATGGCTCAGGCGACGGCGGATCCGCAGCAATCTGATGAAAAACCAAAGAAAGAAGTAACCAAACTTCAAACCGTTTTACAGGTTTTTGGCCTGGTGGTTGCCTGCTGGGCGATTGTCTTCGGCAGCGGTGATCTGATCATGGAATACTACCCGAATGCAGCTGTATACAACGTGGTCAGCTTTCAAAAGGTGCTGTTTGCTTTCTCTGTATTTATGGGCGGGATAGCTTCGGTCATTGCAGCGCTGGCGATTTTCTTCCCTGGTCATGCCAAGTATTTCAATCCTTTCAACCGGGATCAATTAGATTTTTTCAATGACTTCAAAACACTTTCAGAATGGCATCGAGTACTTATTTCCGTAGTCTTATTTTCTGCTTTGTTCTTTGCTTTTGTCTTGACGGTTTCGGGCAAGCTCGATTAAACCCGGATCCACAAAAACCGGACAGCTCAAAGCATGCGGTCCGCGAGCTGATACTAACGATCGCTAAAAAGGAGATCGGGGTAACTGAGCGGACCGGCCGTAATGATCATCCCAGGATCGTGGTTTATCACCGGTCCGTATCTGAATGGCTGGCCAATTACAAACCGGCTCAACCTTATTGTGCCAGCTTTGTCAACTACGTTTTGAAAGCAGCCGGCGTAAAAGTGACGGGTGTGGCCAACCCGGCCAGAGCCAGGGATTGGTTTACGGTTAAAAAACGGATTGTACTCACTCAGCAGAATCTGCGGGGTAATCAGCGCATGATCAAACTTCCGGAGAAAGGCTGTCTGGTGGGCTATATCTTTTACGGAAACGCGATCAGCCATGTAGAAATACTCGACCGGATTGATCTGGATGAAGGCTATGTCTATTGTGTGGGTGCCAACACCAGTGCAAAAAACGCGGCTAATACCGTGGACCGTGAAGGGCAAGGCGTGTATTACGTCAAGCGGAAAATAAAGATGTTCTACGCAATCGCTGATGTGATATGAAAAAAAATTTAGCGATCGCAGCCGGGTTGATATTCTGCTTTGCCCTTTTATCCGCCTGTCATAGAAAAAACAGGCCGGATCCGCTCTCTGATGTTCCGGATCTTCCCTCGGATACGGTTTACGTAACCAGGTTGGTCGACAGGTGCAATTATCAGTATCTGTCGCTGGATCCAGCAAAATCCAGAAAACAAATTGCCGGTATGATTAAAGCGCTTGATAACCTTATCATTCATAATGACTCCATCATTCAAAACCGAATGTCTGTTATCCGGACACAGCAGGCAGTTATCAAAACTTTCCCTGGTAAAGACGGCCGCCAGGGCAGCTAAATACTGCTTGGTTGGTTTATTGTTTTCAGCTCCGATCTGGATCCCGGAGCTGATCATCTTTTTACTTCAAAAATCATTATGAGACTTCCAAAAAAAACCGACTACATGATTCTTGCTGGTGTAGTCGGGCTGTTTTTAATCCTGGGCCTGATCGCCGGCCTTCAAACCTGCCGACAGATCAAAGGCGCTGTCGAAAAAACAGTAAACAAATCGATTGACAACAAGCTCGAAAATCCATCCATTCCCGTATCAATAACCATCACCGCTCATGATATCGCCACAAAAAAAACCAGCGACTCATTGGAAAACGTTCGTATGCAGCTGCATATGCGTATTGACGCTGCTGGCCAGCCGGCATTGCAGCGCTGGCTCGACAGCCTTTACAACGATCCGGAAGGATACGCTGGTCCGCACCCAAATTGATACGATTCAAAAATTAAGGCCGGTTAGCTACTATCTGAACGAAGAAGGTGCAAGGCGTGCCGCAAGGGCCAAAATCGACGCTGATTATTATTTCGCCCAGTTGAAAAATACCCAGAAGTCGCTCGACAACAGAACCGGGGATCTTTTTAAAACAACGCTGGAACGGGATATTGCCCTGGATCAGATCAAATCTGAAGCGATTGTGATCAAGCGGCTAAAAAAGGAATTGTTCTGGGCAAATTTCTGGAAAACAACCTTCGCCACGGCCAGCGCAGCGCTAACCGCTAAACTTATCTTTTTTTAAACTTTAATAATTTACAGAGAATGAAATTGCAGGGCTTGACAGTGTGTGTGAATTATGCTGATTTCTTTGAGCAAACAGGTAGAGCCAACCTGGGCGTATTTGACAAGTTTGTTGTTGTGACAGATTTGGCCGATACGGAAGTCTCAGCATTGTGTGAGGAGTTTGGATACTTTCTGGTCAAAACGGACGTGTTTTATGAAAACGGCGCTTCCTTTAATAAGTATGCCGGCATAAACGAAGGTTTGAAGCATATTGATGATGATGCCTGGGTCTTATTTGTTGACAGCGATATCGTGTTGCAACCTGATACAAAAAGAGTTTTAACCGAACTCAACCTGGACGAATCGTTTCTTTACGGATTTGACCGGGTAAATTGTGTTGGTTTTGAAAACTGGACAAAATACAAAAACGGGCGCGGCGTATTGGAACATAACTGGATGTTAACATCGGCAGGATTGCCGCTTGGAGCCCGGTTGGTTCATTACTACGGCCATGAAGGCGAAAACGGAAAGTTTGAAGGTTGGCGCCCACTGGGCTTTGCTCAGCTATGCCACAGATCAGCCTTCAAACTGTACCCCCAGGAGTCGAACGGCGCCGATCATTGCGATCTTCTTTTTGCCAGGCTTTGGGATAGAAAACATCGGGCCCATATACCGGAGCTGTTAGGCGTTCACCTGGAATCCCATCAAGCTGATAACGGGGTGAACTGGTATGGAAGAAAATCGGATCCGTTTATTCCGGCAAGGCCGGCTCCACCTGCTGTGCCACCAGGTAGAACAATCAGGGAATGGGAAGTGCCAAGAACCGCATCCCAGGTAATAAACTACTGTGACAAAGAAAAGGACTGTGATCCCCCACGCCGGCCAGAACGACCAATATTTGATGCACCAAGAGATTTTGGTGGGATTGACAGGGATAAGATCATTGGGTTTATTCTCCTGGTTGGAATTGTTATCTATATTATATCGCGGTTCTTCCGGTGTTAAAAGTAAAATGAGCCGACATCGATGTCGGCTCATTTTACTTTTAACTAGCCATAGCTTTTATGTTATCAAAAGCCGTTACCACTCCCCTCTCGTCACCACGTACGTATCTTTCAAGCTCAGCAGCTGATATCCGTCCCATCATAGTTAGAAGTGCATCCCGGACAATACCCAATTCATTGAGGCAATAGTCACAAAACGACGATCGGCCGTGCTTTACGCTTAAGCGCGAATAAATGCGTTGCGCCGGCACAAGCGTTAAGTTGATTTCTGCTGCACAAAATTTCAGCCACAGGTTCATCGTACTGTTGTCGTAGGTTGGAAGTTTTTCCCATCCGCCGTACTTATCAACTATTTCCTTAATCTCTTTAAATTTTTCAATCGGAAGTTTGGCTTCTACACCGGTCTTTTGGCGCGGTTTGGTTATCCATTGCCGGCCATCGATACCGGTGATAATGTATGCATCCGGCTTTTTAAGTATCTGCATCAAATCCTTATAGTGAAAGCCAGTACGGGAATAAAGCACAAACAGATCGGCAACCTCCTGCGCTGTCGGATGGGAAAAAGTATGTTTTTTCCATAAGTTGAGCTGTACAGAATCAACATACTTAGGTTTGATCAGTTTCTCATGTGAAATTTTATAGTCAATCAGAGGGTCAACAAGAATCAGTTTTTTGCGCTTCGCAAAACTTGTTATCTGTTTAATCCCACGGGACGACCGGACGATATAACTCTCCGCGTAATCCTGGTTCTTTGCCCATGCCACGTAACCTTTCATAATATCTTCGTCAAAATCTTCAACCAGAATTTCCTGGATATTATTTTTGATCAGATATCGGAGAACCAGCTGGCGGATATTCTTTAACGTCTTCCTGGAAGACTCAGCAATTTTTGGATTAGCATCGTATTCCTTCTGAAACATTCCGAAAACTGCCATGTATGTGATGCTATCCGGCACCATAAACAACAGCTTTACCTTTTGCGCGGTAATCCCCTGCCCTTTCCGGAGAAGGTCATTGTAAATAGCCCAAGCTCTTGTTTCAATAAGTGCCAGCTGCTCATTCTTAAAATTCGCCAGGTGGTCAGGTCCGGTAACACGCTGCCGGACATTGCACCAATCGGCATTATTGATCTTAATGTTTGTCGATCCAAGCTCCTCCCGGCTTCCGTCGATCGTAATTCGAAAATAAATTGTACTAACATTTTTACTTTTTTGTGAGGGGGTACTGTGTTTCCAAAATAGGACTTCCATTCTGTTTACTTTTCTGCTCATCCGGCTCGTGTGTTAATGAGCGGACGAAATTATATATATGAAGTTTCCGAGAATTGATTGTGCGTACCATTACGTTCTTATACACGTAATTTTACGTAGTGCCACCTGGGCAAAAAAGGTGCCACCGAACGTGATTTTTTCAGATTGGAAATGTTGAGCGAGAAGGCCTTAAAACGAAGAAAGCTACCCTTTTGAGGTAGCTTTCGGTGACAGAAACATCATTTGTGGAGAATATGGGATTCGAACCCATGACCTCTTGCATGCCATGCAAGCACTCTAGCCAACTGAGCTAATCCCCCGGATTGGAGTGCAAAGATGTATGACAGAATCGGGATAACCAAAGAAATGAGAACATTTTAAGTCACTTTTCTGCATTAAAACGGCAAAATATTCATACACAAGACATTAAAAAAGGCGAAGGGGTCGGATTTCCATACTTCGCCTTATATTTATTTTAAAATTACCAGACTACCCCTTGTTTCCGCCGAGCATTTTGGTAAATAACCAGATAACTAATACGATCACAGCAATGACCAGGATGGCTCCCGTCCACATACCGCCTTTGAAAATGCCTCCGATAACTTCACAGCTTGTCAGGCCAACTAATAGAAAAAATACGGTGAGGATGTTGATGTAAGCTTTCATGCGTATAATAATTTAGGTTAATTTATACCTCTGTTATTATAAAAATCATTCCACATAAATCTGCCCGAAATCATCCACACATGCCCTCAATCCATGGGAATGAGGTTTTGCAGATCATTTTGTAAAAGCATTTCAAAAAGCCTCACTGTCGCTGCGGCATCACCTTCTGCGCGGTGACGATTTTCAATAGAAATTTTCAGACTATCGCACAAATTCCCCAGGCTGTACGACTTTAAACCCGGAAATATCTTCCGGCTTAACTGCACCGTGCATAGCAGTTCTCTCTGAAAATACTCATCCAATGCACCAAATTCCTTTTTCAGAAACCCATAATCAAATTTGGCATTGTGGGCTACAAACCAAGCATCAAGCGTCAGTTTCCTTACAGAATCCTGAATTTCAGCAAATGTCGGCGCATCCTGGACCATCAGGTTATCTATACCCGTTAGCCTGGTGATGAATGGCGGAATAAATATTTCAGGATTAATGAGTGAGTGAAAAAAGTCGACGACCTCCACTCCATTGTGGCGAAAAACAGCTATTTCAGTAATGCGGGAATTTCCTCCTCCTCCGGTTGTCTCAATATCAACGATGGCGTACATTACTTTTCAAACATCTGCATAGGTAAACAAATCATGTTATGTGAAGAAAATAAGACTGATCAATTTTAACATCTTCAATTAAAATACAAAAAAACGAAAAAATCCTCGTTTAAGGCGAGGATTTTTTCGAAATATTACGATTGTACTTTTAATATCTTCTATCCTGAAAATTATTCAAGCTGAAACACTACCGGCATATTAAAACGCACGCGAACTGCATTTCCGGATTGGCGCCCCGCTTTCCAGTTCGGCATCAGTTTGATCACACGCTCAGCTTCCTCATCACAGCCAAAACCAATTCCTTTCAAAGTTCTTACATCTTCAATTTTCCCGTCCGCCCCTACAATGAAAGAGATAAAAACTCTTCCCTGAATTCCTGCTTGTGCTGCCTGACGTGGGTATTTTAGATTCTTGCGTAAAAAATCCGCCATCGCTGCGTTGCCACCCATATAGGAGGGAGCTTGTTCAACTGCAACAAAAGTCTCTTCTTTTGGCGCTTCCGTTTCAACCAAATTACCTTTTCCGGCAGGTGCCTCAGGAGCCGGAGGTACAATGTCAGTAATATCGCCACTGCCTTCGATATCTGCCTGTCCCGGAACGGCGTCCTGCAAATCATCGACCGTCGGAGGTGTTATGTCTTCGGGCACCATGTTGTCGGGCAAAACGTCGTAACTCATAAAACGTTTCGTGTTCACTTGTGGCTCCGGTTTGGGCAATTCAACCGGAGGAGGCGGAGGTGTTGCTTCCGGTTTGATATCAACCGTTGATAGCGTCGCTTCAAAGCCAATATCTTCCTTTTTAGGATCCGGCGTCAAACGGGCATACAAATCAGGCAATAACATAACCAGCAAAAAGAAGGTAACGCCGAGCAGCACCGACCGCTGCATCGTACTGTTATAACCTTTTCGCAGCTGATAAGCCCCATAAGACTTATTCCGTCCTTCAAAAACGATGTCATTCAATGTTTTTTCCATGGCTAATAGATGATTATGTTCAACACTCAGTATTTGGAGCGTTTTCGCATCAGCCGTTTCAACAATTCCGTTGAAAGCACGCTCAAACGAATTCCCTTCCCAAAGCTTTTCTTCTGCTTCGCACGCCAGATGGTCGAGGATTTCCGGCAGCAATTCCGGGCTCAGACCACTATTTTTCAAATAATTGCTTAGCAATTCAATTCGGTTTTCTTGAAGGCGTTTCATCTGTAAGTTAGATTAGGGTATTACAGGACTTGAATAAAAACTATTAGCCAGTGGATTAATTATTCTGTCGCCAGACTTTTCGGCGCAAGCAACAACCTGATCGCATCTACAAAACGCTCAAGATCATCCGTTTTAGTACGTGCGGCCTCACTTCCCGGCGTAGTTAATGAATAATATTTTCGCAGACGCCCATCGACCTCCACAGATTCCGTCACAAGAAGCCCTTCCTGTTCCAATTTATGCAAAACCGGATATAAGGCACCAAAGGTAAGTGCAATCGCCCCACCCGTACGCTCCTTCACCTCTTGCGTAATTTCGTAACCGTACATACGCTTCTGTTCAGCGAGTAAATTAAGAACAATGGTTTTTAGCGTACCACGCACATATTCGTTACTTGTTGTGTTCGTATCCATAAGTCAGTTTTTACCTTACAAATATATATAAGTTTTTTATATATACAATAACTAAGATCAAATATTATTAAATCTGTAATATTTGTTTTAAAATTATTCGTCCGTCAGCGGAATAGAACGATTAATACGCTCTTCTAACGAAATAAACGTCTCAGTTCGCTGAATTCCGCTTACTTTTTGAATTTTGTCATGAAGGATTTCTCTCAGGTGGCCTGTATCGCGACAAACAATTTTAATAAAAATACTATAAATACCCGTAGTATAATGAATATTTACCACTTCCGGAATGCGCTCCAATTCCAGTGCTACCTGTTCATACAGAGAGCTCTTATCTAAATAAACTCCTAAAAATGCGCTGATATCCCACCCCAGTTTAGAAGGATCAATCAGTAACTGTGAACCTTTCACTATACCGAGCTGTTCCATCTTCTTCATTCGAACGTGTACGGTACCGCCCGACACAAATACCCGCTTTCCTATCTCTGTATAAGGTAGCGCTGCATTCTCGATCAGTAGGGACAAAATTTTCAAATCAGTACTGTCAATATCTGAATATTTCTGCATAAAGGGGATTTTTGTTGAATTTTTCGCAACTATTTAAAGCAATTTATAAAAATATCGTAAATTTTTCGATTTTTTTATGCAAATATTTTATATTTAAAATTATACCGCTTACTTTTGCAGTGTCATTCCAGGGAAGACAATTTATTTTAAAAACTGGAATCGGCAAAATATCACATTGTAGGGTGATGAAATTGGCAGCCATGCCCTCCTGTCTCGGGGGTGGTGAATCAGGGATAAACACGGTATAATGCCGACGAAAGTCGACTGGGGTGGACCACCAACAGTATTTGTACCGCGGCTAACCTCACCGTGGGTGGTTCGAATCCCCCTCCTACAGCAAAAAAAACTTGACAAGCGATTTTTTTCGTAGTAGTTTTATTTGGTTTTTAGTTTGTTGATGAAGTGTAATTTGACACGCGGGTTCATTTTGAAACCTGCGTGTTTTTTTGTTTTAGGGACAAAAAGCAGCCTCACTGACTTCAAAAGCACTTTTTCGGGTCACAATTCGCGGGGTAGCACATCACCGTTCATGCATAACAGTTAGTTTGCCAAAGCTATTCTTCATAGATCATTTTGCGTGTCATCCCTCCATCGACTACTAAATTAGTTCCAGTTACAAAATTATTTTCAACATTTGTTAAAAATAAACAGGCTCTTGAAATATCGTCCGGCTTACCTACTCTGCCGGCCGGGTGCTGCTGATGATCAGTCGGTTTGAGCTGGTCATAATCTCCCGTTTCTATCCATCCCGGACTTATCGCATTCACCACAATTTTATCAGGCCCCAGCGAAATGGCCATGGCATGGGTCAACGCCAGAATACCGCCTTTCGATGCGGCATAGGCTTCCGTGTCGGGTTCAGACATCAGCGCTCTTGTAGAAGAAATGTTGACAATAGAACCGCCACCATGCGTTCGCATAACCCTGGCCACTTCCCGGCTGCAAATGAATGTACCCCGCAAATTTGTATTCAATACATAATCCCAGTCATCAACGGTCAGCTCGTACGGCGATTTGCTCCGTCCCAAGCCTGCATTATTAATCAGTACATCGATTTTCTGAAAATGAAGTTCAAATGCTGAGACGGCGTCAACGATCTCTTCAGGTTTTGTCAGGTCCACAATCTGCGTAAAAAACTCAGCTCCTATTTCCCTCAGCAAATCTTCCGTTTGCTTCAGCTCCCCGGCATCTCTGTCCAGCAAAGCCAGCTTTGCCCCTTCTTTTCCATAAGCAAGAGCCACGCTGCGGCCAATTCCCTTACCGGCACCCGTAACCATAACAATTTTATTCCTGAACGCACCCATTCGTGTTTATTTTTGTAACGATGGCGTGTAGCCAAAATGAGATTTAAAAAGTCTGGAAAAGTGAGCAATATTCTCAAATCCGGTGGTATAACAAACATCCGTTACCGACATCGTCGTGTTTGTCAGCAATCCTTTCGCCTTTTCAAGTCGCTGCTCTCGGATCCACTGTGAAGGCGGCATATTGTAAATCGTCTGAAAATCCCGTTTAAAACTGGAAAGACTTCTTCCAGATAAATACGCCAGTTCATTTAATGAAACCGGATTAAGCAAATTCTCCTCCACCGTTATCGTGATATTTTTACGGACCACCTGATTGAGCTGTAATAACTGTACCAGCACATTTTTATCCGCATTGGTAAGGTCAAACAACAATTCAAGCAGCTTGATCCTGACAAGATTTTCTTCAATTTTATCCGGCTCGTCAAAATAAGGTTTTAACGACGCTACATACTTTAACAACCTTTCATCCACATCTTTCACAGAAACCGGCACAGATACAAGTTCGTCGATCGCTGTGGATTTAAGCGTCGCCATCCGGATAAATTCCTTCAAAAGATCCTCCTTTAAAAAGAACATCATGTATTCGAGCAAGTTGTCCTTCCCAGGCTCTCCTGTTTTGCAATACTCCACGACAAGCGCCTTTTTGAGCAGCACCATCTGGTTTTTTGCGACCGTATATTCTTCTTTTCCATACCGCACCGTGTATGTCCCTTCTAAAACAAATAATAAAAGATGGTCTTCGAGGAACATCGAACCGGAACGGGCTTCCGTGTGAATGCACGATTCGATCACGGAGAGATCATTAAATTTTAGAATACTTTGATAATACGGCGCAACCGTCAGTCCTTGCGGCACTCTGATTATTCTTGGATCCATTTCAGTTTAGGGATATTCAGTTTAAACAACCAGATGTTTTAATAGTTCGCCACACCCATCCGGAAGCTGACAAACCAGCTCCGCCGCGCATAAATTTCCGGTTTAAAACAAATTTCTTCTATTTACAGAAATTCCGCGAGTAAAATAATTTAAAACATCAGTTACGAAAAGTGAAATCAACAGCCTGTTTTGTTCCTAACCAGGACACAAAAAAGAGACGGCTTACACAACCGTCTCTTTTTCCCATAAACCAATTGAACTCAGGCCATCACATCATCATGATCAGTCCCCGTGATCACATCGTACCATTCCTCAATTTCCTTCGCAAATCGGGCCGTTTTTTCCTGATAACGACTTAATGAATCTTTTCCCAACGGCAAATGAACCGGTGGTTTTTCAGCATTTCCAAGTTTGATAAATGCCTGTGCGAGCTTTTTCGGATCACCCGGCTGCTTCTTATTCGCCTGCGTTGCAAATCTTCTCATTTCGCCAACCGTGCTATCATAATCATCGATGACATTGCCAGTTCGGGTCAGCGAAGTCGAGTCCAGGAACTCTGTTCGGAAAAATCCCGGGGCTACTACTGTGGCATAAATACCAAGTGGCGCGAGTTCGAGTGCCAGCGCTTCGGTAATCCCTTCGACTGCAAATTTGGTTGATCCGTAAATTCCCCAACCGATATAGGCGCTCAAACCGCCAACCGATGAAACGTTGATCACGTGTCCCGACCGCTCCTTACGCATGTAGGGCAGCACCGCGCGGGTCACATTCAGCATCCCAAAAACATTGGCCTCATAATTATCCTTCACCTCTTTATCGGACGCTTCCTCCACCGCACTGAGCAAGCCAAACCCTGCATTGTTAAGTAATACATCAATTTTACCAAATTTTTCAATCGCCTGCCTGGCGGCTTCTTTCGCCTGATCTTCGTTCGAAACATCCAGCAGGGTTACAAACAAATTTGTATTATTATTCAATTGGGCCGTCAGTTGCTCAGGTTTACTGCGAACGGTGGCCACGACTTTGTCTCCTGACTCCAATACTGCTTTTGTGATCTCCAATCCAAAACCTCTTGATGCTCCGGTGATAAACCAAACTTTGTCCTTTTTCATGATCTTGTTTTTTAGATTTTACTTGCTCATTTTGATAAGACAAAGTTGGCGCCCTCCGCCGGTTTTCATTTTTCTAAAAAGCCCAATGTTTTTGATCATTCAGTCCAAAGTATTTTTTCAGGCAAGATCCGGTCAGAATTCGATGCGGTAATTGAAATTCGGGTAAAGACCGGTCTGATACATCGTTTTTATTTTACCCGTCCTCACATCAAAATTCTTTGAAAATATATTTTTCGTGTTGCTCACATTTTGAATATCCAGAAACCATTCCTGAGCCATCCTTTTCCCGTTTTGGCGATACGTCAGCTTTAAATCCGTCCGGAAATACGATTTGAAGCGGTTTTCATAAGAGCGGTCTCTATCGTTGATTTCCCATCCTGTTTCGATGGATTTTTGCAGATCGACAGGAACATATGGCCTGCCGCCTGCAAGGGCTACTTTTACATCAACGGCTACGCTGTGTTTTTCATTAAATTTCCATTCTTTCCCGCCGAGCACATTCGCTACATAACGCCCGTTAAAAGCCGTATTCCGCCAAATTTTATCACTCCCCTGGTATTTGGATTCGTACAGCGAAACGGTCGTCAGAAAGTAATAACCCTTGTTAAAGTTTCTTTCCAGCGTAATTTCGAGGCCGTAATTTTTACCTTTTCCATCATTAACCAGACTGTCCAAGTCCGGCGCAGAAAACGTTGCACCCAGGTTAAGTACAGAAATCGTTGACGGAAACTTTTCAACCGGCACGTTGTATAAGTGCTGATAATACACTTCCGTTTTAAACTTGATATTATCACCGAAATATCGCTCATAACCGCCCACAAACTGATAACTTTTGGTGAGGCCCAAATCCATATTCGTTTGGGTAAAACTCCCATCCGCATTTCTGGTTTTATAAAAATAGAGCTGTATCGGCTGAATCTGGCTATTCATACCCGCGGCAAAAGAAATTGCCTGTCGCGAAGGCAGGTCATAACGGATGCCAAGCCTCGGCTCAACCGCATTTTTTTTGTTCAGATTGAAATACGTAAAATGTAGTCCACCATTGATCGTAAGTTCGTTCAAAGGTTTGTATTGCCATTGTCCATAGGCCTGAAAAAGCTCCGTCCCACCGTTTTCATCTCTCAACCGTCGGTATATTTTATTGCTGTAAGTGCTGTCGAGCAAGTCATAGGACAGCCTGTGAAAATACACACCACCCGAAAACAGATTTTTGGCATTCAGCTTTTTGTTGTAAATACTTGAAAATGTAATCCTCCCCAGACTTGACTTATCCCGATACCGGTTAAAAGGCTGCCGTTCATCATTAAGCGAATCGATCTGCGTTTCAAAAAAAGAACCTGAAACGGCCAGAGACGTTTTGAGAGAAGTCTTTTCGTTGAAATAATGCAGGTAAGACAACCCGGCCACACCCATCTTAGCCTTGTTGACGAGATTGTTGTACGGATCACTGTAAAGGTTGGCCGTATCTTTCAAATCACCCTTAAAAGAGATATCGCTCGTCCCGCCGACCCCATACATACTCCACCGGCTTCCTGCTTTTTTGGTTGGGATGTCAATCTTAAAAGACAAATCCTGGTAGTTTGGCACACTATTGCCCGTTCCCATGCTGATTCCGAGCTTCTGCACAAGGCCCATCACCGAATAGCGGTAGTGAGCCAGATACGTCGCTTTTTTCCCTTTTCTAAATGGCCCTTCTGCCCCGAGTTCAAACCCGTTGAACCCGACCTGCCCGGTATACTCGCGTTTGTCGCGGTTTCCCGTTTTTAGTTGCAGATCAAAAACACCGCTGAGAGCATTTCCATAAGTTGCGGGAAAAGCGCCGGTAAAAAAATCAGACTGGCTTAATACGTTGTTGTTCAAAATCGTGACGGGGCCGCCCGTGGCACCTAACGCCCCATAGTGGCTCGGATTAGGAATATCAATTCCTTCCAGCCGCCACAAAAGCCCGGTTGGAGAATTCCCCCGGATCACGATATCATTGCGGGCATCATTGTTACCGACAACGCCCGCAAAATTGGCTGCCATACGCGAAGGGTCATTCCGGCTTCCGGCAAAGCGGCGGGTATTTTCCACATCAAATGTCCGCGCACTGAGCGTTCCGAATTCGTTATTCAGAACATCCTGATTACGGTTTGCTTTCACCGTTACTTCCTCCGCATTGATCACCTGTTCAACAAGCCGGATTTCAAGATTGACCTCTTTCCCGGCTGTAACCAGTACATTGGGGATAATCTGCTCGCCATAACCCATACTGGTTATCTTCAAAGTCTGACGGCCAAGCGGCACGAGCGGCAGCCGGAAAATACCTTCGGGATCAGACTGCGTGCCCACCAGCGGCTCGCTTCCCAGCAGGATAATATTCGCGCCCGGCAGAGCACTTCCCGACTGTGCATCCAGAATTTTGCCTTTTACGGTATTCGACAAAGTTTGTGACCAGCCTGCGTAAAAACACAGCTGTAACAGAGTAGTTAGTATTATTTTTTTCATGACTATGGAATCGTGTGGACGTAACGTCGCATAGGAAATCATGCGAATCCTTTTTATTTGTACCAATATGGCTTACTTCGGCGAAGTAAATTTCAGATGCGGCGGGTAACGCTTGCGATTATACTTTTCACTTTAAAACCGTCATCTTTTAGTCTGAAAAGTTCACAGCCTTTTTCTGGCTGATAGTTGACAATCAGCTTGTGTGTAATTTCGTCATAGTCCCATTTCAGATTCCTCGACTCGGAATCCGGGAATAATTCCTGCTGGTAACGGGGCACTTCGCAGGCATGGTTACAGGCCATCAGTCCGGGCAGGAAAAGTGAATGAAGAGAGAGCTTTAATGAAGTTTGACTTAACATGGCTATAAAATTTGATAAATTATAAATGCAACGACTTCTGCCTGAGGCAGAGACCTTCCAGTGTACAAATTTTATTTTTATAGAACTGCAATCCAACTTTAATGACTGAACGGTAAAGTGCCCGCAGATTTACAATTTATCAAACTATAAATGAAATACTTAACTAACCAATTTTGGTTAAAAAAGCTTTAATTGTATCTCTGTATCCACGCGTCCATTTTACCTTATGGCCTCCGGTCAGATGCACAATATACTCTCCGTTAAAGTAGGTTTCCAGCTCTGCAATGCAATTGATGTTGATGATATTTGACCGGCTGACACGGATCATCAGCGTCGGATCCAGGCGATTTTCCAGACTGGTCAGGCTTTCGTAGATCGTATACGTTTTCGTAGCGGTAAACAATGAAATGTAATTCCCGTCTGCCCCAAAATGGGTGATATCCTCCACCTTCACCAGGTACATCCGCCCGGCCTCCTTCACCAGAATACGCTGCAAATAATTGCCTTCCTTTTCTTCTTTCTGCTCTTGCAGCAAACGGTTTACAAGTTCTTCAATACGCGGCTGTGCCTGTTGGCTTAACCGCTCTTTCAAGCGCCCCAGCGACTGGTGAAAACGGATTTCGTCGAAAGGTTTCAGCAGATAATCGATCGCGTTCACCTCAAATGCACGCAACGCATATTGGTCGTAAGCCGTGGTAAAAACCACAAAAGGCTGATGATGCGGCCACACCTCCTTCAAAACTTCGAAGCCATCGAGCTCGGGCATCTGGATATCGAGAAATATAATATCGGGTTTATGCTGCAAGATTTTTATCACTGCTTCCGTACCATTAGCAGCCTCGTCCACCACGCGGATCGAAGAATCTCCCCCCAGAAACGTCCGAATTACGTCCCTTGCCAATATCTCATCATCTATAATAAGGCAGCAATATGTCATTGTCTTCCTGAATTTTGGTTTTGGTTTGTGTATGAAAATATAATGTTACCACCGTTCCTCCCTGCGGCGGATGCGAACAAGTCAGGCTTGCATCTTCCCCGTAAGCCTGCTTCAGCCGAAGCAACGTATTTTTGAGGCCAAGTCCGGTCCCGGTTGATGCCTTCCGCTGTTTCTGCCCAATACCGTTATCGATTACTTCCAGTCTCAGATGATCCCCAACGATCTTGCTCGTGATCCTGATCAGGGCGTCCGTAGTCAGGTCTGAAATGCCGTGTGTAAATGAATTCTCGACCAGTGGTTGCAGGATCAATTGCGGCACCGGGCATAACTCCGTTGCCGGATCGATATCGTATTCCACTTTGAGCCGGTCCTGAAACCGGATCTGTTGGATACCCAGGTATTGCTGCGTCAGCCGGAGTTCCTCCTGCAACGGAATAAAATCAGCTTTCTGATTCACCAGCACAGCCCTCAGCAGGTCACTTAACGTGGTGATCATCAGCGTAGCCTTTCTGATATCATTTTTAATCATCAGGCTGACGACGGCATGTAACGTATTGAAAAGAAAATGCGGATTCAGCTGCATTTTCAATGATTGCAGCTGTGCCGTGGCAAGCTGGCCCCGGAGCTGTTCGTTGGTTAGCTCCGTTTCAAAATGTTGCTGCCTCAATGCCTGATAACGGTAGATGTATGAAACCTTGTTAAATCCCACAACCAGCAGCATATACTGCCCGAATGCAGCGGGATACGCCATGAAAAGTGAAAATATATAACTTTCCGCAGATACCTCCCGGCCAATCACCGCAAACATGATCGGATTGGTAATAAAATAATGGAAGAAATTTAGAAAAGTGATCAGAAAAGTCAGGATCAGCAGATGTAACGTGATCTGCCGGAATAACCGTTTCCGACGGTCTTTGAAAACGATAGGTATTTTTAACGAGGCATACAGAATGAGCGGCGTGGTCCCCCACCAGAACAGTCCGTCGAGAAGCCAGATAAAGGTTTCATAATAACGCATCGTCAAACCATCGCGGAGCAGCCACAACATCGTGAGCTGGCCGAAAGTGATCACCGCAAAAATACTCCAGTAACAAAGAGCATACTTCCAGAACTGACCAACCGTGAGCGGCAACCGGGATTGATGAAGTAAACGTTGAACAAAGTGCATAGGACGCACGGTTAGGGTGTCTTTTAATTTTATTTAAAGTTTTAAAATTTATCCCGCAAGACCAATTAAAAATGATTGAAGCTGAATAAATTAGATTTTAAGACAAAACTAAAACCCGGCAGTTATTTACTTTAAATATTTTATCCAGACTGCCCCGATTATTATTTAAAACCTTTGCCGGGCCTGGAGAACCTGATGCCGTTTTGCCGGTCAGTCATTTTTATATGGTAAATGAACCGGTTGTCACAATCTGTTGTCTTATTTACAGTATAACCTGTTACTTTTGCCAGCGCTGTTTCATGGTTTGAGTCAGTTTAATAACAATAAAGTAATATCCCGGAATAGAATCCGGCCAGGCACAATTAGTCCTCTGATACAATGAAGCGAATAAAATGGTTAATCCTGGTATTAATCATCATCCAAATATATTTCCCGGCGGGTGCAACAGCGGCAGAAAAAGAAAAGAAAGAAGGCCCCAGCGGGTTTTTCCTGACCGGAAACCGCAAGCAAGACCGCATTCCGTTTAAATTCCGCTCGAACCTGATTATTGTCCCCATACAAATTAACGGCTCAGACACGCTGAATTTTATCCTCGATACGGGTGTCGGCAATACGATTATTACCGACCCGACGGTACTCGATAAAAGCAAGCTTGATCTCAAACGCAAACTGATGATCGAAGGACTTGGTGAAGGGAAGATGATCAGCGGACATACCGCGATCGGAAACTCCCTGTCGATGCAGCATATGCAGGTTAACCAGCACAACATGCTGATTCTGGACGAACCGATCACCACGTTATCGGGGTATGCCGGCATGCCGATTCATGGCATTATTGGTTATGAAATCTTCAACAGCTTTGTTGTAACGCTGGATTTTGGCAAAAAGGAATTAACACTGACCGCTCCGTCCAAATATAAGTACAGTACTAAAAAGGGGGATAAACTGCCCATTTTGATAGAAAACACCAAACCTTATCTATTGGCAGATACCAGGGTGACCGGAAGAGATTACAAAGATCTGAGGTTTATGATCGATACCGGAGCCGGAAATGCTCTGCTGATCGATCACTCCTCCAAGAAAGAAATCCCAATGCCTGCCGCGGTTATACAGCCCCGGGAAGGACTGGGCCTTAATGGCGTGGTGAAAGGAAGTATGGGCAGAATCGATGGTATAAAGTTGGGCACTTATGATCTGAAAAATGTGCTGGCCTCCTTTCCGGACAGCCTCGCTTTTGGCATGAAAATGACTGACCGTAACGACCGCAACGGAAGTATTGGCTGTGAATTATTGCGGCGTTTCAAAGTAACTTTTAATTATTCGCAGCATTACCTGGTGCTGAGGCCGATAAAAACCCGGATGAAAGAAAGTTTTGAATACAACATGAGCGGACTTGACATCCTGGCGGCCGGAGAAAAGCTCGATTCGTATTTCATAGACCACGTAAACGAAAACTCCCCGGGCGCCAGAGCTGGCCTGAAAAAAGGGGATCAGATCCTCTACATCGACGGAACTTCTGTGAAAGACATGAATATCAGCGAGGTATATCAGCTCATGAAAAAGGGAGATGGAAAAGGCCTTGACGTGATGGTGATGCGGGATAAAAAGAGCTTCTTCGCGATGGTTAAACTTCAACGGATCATCTGATTGTTTTGAAAAAATTAATTAGCTTGGGGTTTGATCACTGACTTTGATCCTGTAACACATCAAACCTGACTAAAATGATTTTCAAAAACATGCGATCACACACTTTGAACAGGGTTTATTTATTCATTTTATTGGGCGCTCTGCTTGCGTCCTGTTCACAAAAAGAAAAAAAACTGCCGGAAGTCGCGGTGCGGGATACCACTATTACCGTCGAAAACTCTTTCACGGAATTGTTCGTGGATAGTGTTACCTTAAACCGTTTTGTAAAAACCACGGAAAACGATAGCATCGCGAACCAGATCCAGAGTTTTTACAACCACAGAAACTATCAGTTTGCATGGTTTTTCCCGGACGGGCTAGCCGATTTTGTCCCTACATTTCTGGGTTTGCAAAATGACTACATCCATTATTCGGGAGACAGCTCGCTATACAATGCTGCATTGGTTTCAAGAATAGATTCCCTGAAACAGCTAAAAAAAATAAACCCGAAAGATACCTCGATCGTCAATACCGAACTCTTGCTGACGGAGCAGTTTTTTAAGTATGCCAGCCGGGCCTATTCCGGAGACCACCGCATTAATATTCAAGAACTTAACTGGTATATTCCGCGTAAAAAAATCAATACAGAAGCGTTTCTGGACTCGCTTTTAAAGAACAAGGCGCAGAATCTGTCTGCCTATGAGCCGGTTAACCGCCAATATAATTTATTGAAAGAAAACCTGCTGAAATACTACCAGATACGGAAAGACCAGACCTGGGATTCACTGGCGCCGGATAAGAAAAAATATAAGGAGGGAAACAGTTACGCTATTGTTCCGGAGATTAAACAGCGGCTTTTTGCCCTCGGCGATTTGCCGGAAGCCGACACCTCCGACCTACTGGACACTTCATTGACCCAGGCCGTAAAACGTTTTCAGACGCGTTTCGGACTAAAACAGGATGGACAGATCGGCGCCGCTTTTTTCCGCGAGATCAACGTGCCGATCCAGGAGCGTATTCAACAGATTCTGATCAACATGGAGCGTATTCGCTGGGTCCCGGCCACACCGACTACGGATTATTTGCTGGTCAATATCCCTGAGTACAAACTCCACGTGTATGAAGACGGCAACCTGTCTTTCAGTATGAATGTGGTGGTAGGCTCTGAGGCGCACAACACGGTAATATTTTCGGGAACGCTTAACCAGATCGTTTTCAGCCCCTACTGGAACGTGCCGCCGAGCATATTAAAAAACGAAATTTTGCCCGGTATCAAACGCCGGCCGAATTATCTGGCCAAACACAACATGGAATGGAACGGCAATGCAGTCCGTCAAAAACCAGGTCCTAAAAATTCACTCGGTCTGGTGAAGTTCCTCTTTCCGAATAGTTACAACATTTATCTGCACGATACACCTTCCAAAAACCTGTTTGGCGAGTCCAGCAGGGCATTTAGCCATGGCTGTATCCGCCTTTCAGAACCCAAAAGACTGGCAGAATTCCTGCTCCGGAAGGATAGCACCTGGACGGAACAAAAGATCACCGATGCCATGAACCTGGGAAAAGAAAAGTACGTGCGCCTGCGCGGAAAAGCTGAGATTCCTGTGTTTATCGGCTATTTCACAGCCTGGGTCGATCAGAATGGTTTACTGAATTTCAGGAAAGACATTTATGGCCACGATAAGAAAATGGCTGAAAGACTGTTTAGTACAGGCACTGAGGCCGTGGCTTTGAAGAATTGAACGAATATAAAGAAACCGGCCCGAAGCCGGTTTCTTTATATATCAGAACAAGTTTGAAACTTGAAAAAGTTACAAACCGAATTGTAACACATTATATTTTTCCGCGACACCGTTCGTTAACACCTCCTGAACCGTGGCTGCATTTCCGGAAAAAGGCCCGGAAGATTCTATTTTCAACGTCGCCATGGCAGCCCCGTATTCTCCTGATTCCTGAATATCTCCGCCTTTTATTTTTTTGGTCAGATAACCCGCCATGTAAGTATCCCCGCAGCCTGTTGCATCCACAATTGCCGAAGGTTTGTAAGCCGGAATTTCATGAAACACACCGTCTTTAAAGATCAGCGAACCACGGCTTCCCAACGTAATGATTACCTCCTGCACACCCAGATCAGCCAGATAACGAGCGCCTTGCTGCACATCCGACCAACCGGTTACCACTTCCATTTCATGCTCATTGGCCTTTAAAATAGACACATAAGGTAACGCTTCCTTTTTGTCTGCCCAGTCGTGATAGATCACTTTCTTGTTTTCAACAGAACGAAGAAGCCCCTGAACATCAAGAGAAACCATCCCTTTTAACGAGAGGAAACGAATGAGATCAACCGAAATATCATCAGACAACAATGGGCCGAGGTGATAAATTTTTGCATCAACAGCCGGCATCACAGAAATCCCGAACGGAGCTGCTTTTTGCAGCACATTTTGTTCGCGATAATCCTGATTTTCGCTGTAAATATTTTCAAAATAAACGGAGTGTTCGCTCGGCAACGCATGAACCGTAATCCCATCAGCATTCAGGCTGCTGACAACGCCCATTTCGCTTTGCGCTAATGCCGTCACCAACACATAGTTAATATCAAATTGTTGAATTGCCTTCGAAAAATAAAAGGAAGTCCCGCCAGGCATGTGTTTCACAGACTTGGTCGTTACTACTTTATCCAGCGTTATATGACCTATCGTACAGATATCGTACATGATTGTAGAAATAATCGATGTTAACAAAATTAATTTTATAACAGATCAAAAAATCAATGCCAAGTTTAATGTTAACCCAATTTTTCTTTTCTGTTACCTCAGTATTACGGTCTGACCGCAGCTACATCTTTAGCCAACAACATTGGATTTGTTATAGTTCTTGAAATTGTTCAAATCCGTTACCAACCCGATAATTTTTTACAAAATTTGTTTTAGGATTATTCTCATACAACAAAAAACGGCAGATTTCTCTGCCGTTTTTTTATTCTTTCAACAGAACCCCGAGGTCCTTGATCAGCTTCTCTGTCCCCTCCTGCGTGGTGCCGTCGTACATACCGCGGATATGCCGGTCCTTATCGATCAGCACAAAAGCACCGCTGTGAATATACCCACCCGCCTGGCTTGAATCCTCCATGGCACTCACCATGTAATGTTTCTGCCCGATGTCATAAATCTTCTCGCGATCGCCCGTGACAAACTGCCACATATTTCCCGTTATCCCCAGATCCGTCGCATACTGTTTTAAAATCTCCGGCGTATCATGCTCAGGATCGATCGTATGCGAAAGAATTCCAACGTCCGGATTGTCCTTAAATTCCTTGTACACCGTCAGCATGTTCTTTTTCATGATCGGGCAGATGGTAGGGCAAGTCACAAAAAAGAAGTCAGCCACATAAACCTTGTTCTTAAAATCTTTTTCGGTAATCGTCTGCTTATCCTGATTTGTAAACGAAAAGTCAGGAATGGTCGGATAAATCGTCTCTTCCGTCTCCTTCCCGTCCACCACTTTTTTGACCACCTCGGGTTCTCCGAAATAATTCAGCTTTTTAGTCTGACAACCGGCACTTGTTGCGGTCATTATCGCCATGAGCCATATCCATTGTATTTTCATATCACTTCTTCGTTTTTTCAACAAACTGGTTTGCATCAGCAATGCTCTTGTCCATAAGTACCCTTACGTTTTCTATTTTTTTCTTTTGATCTGCCACATAAGCACTCGCTGCCGTTTTTTCGAGAGATTTCAACGTGTCAAATTTGAACTGATGCATCCAGTCCATCATCGCCTTATCCGCACTGTCCAGTTGCCCGTGCAGCTTTTGTGCTTCATCTTTTCTTGTTGTCAGCAAGTTCGACGACTTGATTTTAATCAGACTATCCGTCATTTTAATATCGTCGCCAAGTTGCTTTTTCAGATCCATCACCTTGTCCATATGCGGCATGATGCTGTCATGAATCGCCAGCATTTCCTGTGTCTGGGCATCCAGAGGCGTTTTTTCATCATTATGCTCATGTCCTCCGTGGCCCTCTTTTTTCTCACCGGCACCATTGCAGGCATATAAAAACGAAATGGTCAGGGCGGCTAAAATGTACTTCTTCATAGTAGAATATTAATTGTAATGGTAAATAATAAATAGAAACGGGCTATAAAATAAACAACAGGATTATGGGCGACTGAATTCAGGGTTCGTGATAAATTCTTGATCTGTCAGCGTTTTCAAAAATGTTATGATCGCCTTTTTTTCTTCCTCTTTCAACTTTAACCCTTTTTCAGGCAGTTTCAAATCCAGCGTGGGTGATGTTTTAATTTCTTCAGAATAATGGTCCAGCACATCTTCCAGGCTCTCAAACCTGCCATCGTGCATGTAGGGAGCGGTGAGCGCAATGTTGCGTAATGTCGGTGTTTTAAAACGTCCAATATCAGCCGTCTTGTAAGTAACCCGGAACCTTCCCTGAAAAATACCTTCCAGGGCATCGTTGCTAAAATCTGCATCAATGCCATTGTTATGATAATCATGATCAGTGAATAACTCACCGGCATGACAGCCCTGGCATTTTTCCTGAACAAGCTGCCAACCAATCAATTCCTGAGGCGATAAATTTCCTCCGGGCTCATTTCTCCGGTATTTATCGTACCGGGAACTGGCCGAAACCAGGCTTCTTTGAAACTGAGCCAGCGCTTTCACCACACTTTGCGAGGTAATTTTCTCATTGAAAGCAACTTTAAACCTCGTTACATAATCCGGAACAGCATTCAGTTCGTCAACCAATTCGAACAAATCCTGATGCATTTCGTCGGCGGCGGTTAACGGACCAAATGCCTGGGATTCCAGATTTGTGGAACCTCCATCCCAAAAAAGCCCGTTCCCCGCCCATGCCAGATTGATGAGTGCCGGGGCATGCCTATGTAACGTTGTTCCTGAAACACCGGCATTGCCCAGCGCTTTGCCGTCACTAAAAGCCAGTTTGGGTTCATGACAGCTTGCGCAGGAAATTTTGTTATTGCCAGAAAGCCGAACATCGTAAAACAGCAATCTGCCCAGAGCGATCCCCTCTTTCGTCATCGGGTTTTCACGGTTTTCCAGCGGAGCCGGAAAATTGGCCGGAACCTCAAACTGATAAGGCTGAGATCCCGGTTCAACTTTCGGATTATCATGGCAAGCCGCCAGAACAAAACTTAAACCAGCAATATGGAAAGCTAAGTTTTTCAATAGCACCTGATTTATTTTGAAATCGCACTGAAAGAGAGCGCCTTCGTTCCATAGTTATTTGCCAAAGCCGACATGATCGTGGCCTGTGCAGCATTTACTTTTGGGGTTTTGATCAAGTCAATTCCATCGACAATACGGGTCACATCCAGGTTAAGCACCACACCTTTGGTGGTTGCAAAATTGACAGGTGTTGTAAAATCAAGAGAAACCGTTTTGTAATTGGCGTTCAAACCTGTTTCTGCTGTAAAATCTCCGCCCGTTGTCCCCTCCTTCACCGTGCCACCCACCGAAGTAAAAATATAACTCGTGTGCCACATCCAGGCAATATTGCTCATGCCATTGGCAATGGTCAGTTCGCCATCGGCAAGGCTCAGGTTATCGTTGTGTCTGGCATCCACACCGATAGAAAATTTGATGCTTTTGTACTCCCCTGCCGGAATATCCTCGACCTCAATGGTCTCTCTTTTGCGGGCAGGATAGGTAAGCTTATCTGCAATAGTACCGGACAGGTTCAGATCGCCCACTTCCTCCATCAGGTAATATGAATTGGGAACGAGATATTCTGCGCCCTTTGCGTCAACCAATGTGACATTGCTAACCCAGTACCGGAGTTTTGAAAAGTTATAGGTCCGGCTGCCAATCGTAAAATCCTTATTTAAAGCAAAATCAGCAGAACCAACACGAGCATCAAACGTGATACTCGTTTTTGAATTTGTAACAGGTGCCACGTCCGACGCATCATCGTTACTGTCACAGGAAGAAAATATAAAAGCCGCCAGAGCGAAAATGAAAATTCGTTTCATAAATGTTTTTGTTTACTAAAATCAGGAAAGGTAATTTGGTTGAAATCTGTTGGCGTTACACATGATTCCCCCGGCCACATTTTTCTGAATGTGTGATTAATCCGACAGGCGGAAAGAATAAAGGGGTGTGATAAAACCAGAAAATCGATGCAAAACCTATATCCTGGGCGGTCTCAGTAAACGCGATGCGGGAGAAAGATAAACGGCAAGCTGATAGAAAAAACCGGGTTTTTCTTTCAGGTGCAAAAGATCGGCAGAAAATTGAAATGCGGTAACTCCCTGAGCAAAAAGCTGCAACACAGGCAAATTTTGAACCTGATTTGTTGTCTCCTTGTCCTTGTTATCTTCCTGCTCTTTGAGTTTTCGGGCCAGGTAACATTTGCCGTTACATTTCAGCTCGGGCCGCTGACGATTTTCACAAAGTACCTTTGCAATGTAATCGCGGTTTAAATGGAAATACGCGATCGTTCCCCACGGACTAACCGTTGGCAGCATTATCGAAAACAACAACAAATAGGCTGTAAAGACGCGCATTGATTTTAATTAAAGGGCATTTCCAACACCCGGATCTGATAACGCCGGATCACGAATAAACTGATCGTCGCTTAATGTCCGCAGGAACAGAATGATACTTTGCTTTTCTGAGGCCGTCAGGTTAACACCGACTTTTCCGCCGGCCAGTTTGAAAACATCATCCAAAGTCTCTGACGACTGCATCGAATCGGTATAGTGATTAAGTACCTGCTCCAAAGTGACGAACCGGCCGTCGTGCATATAGGGCGCGGTGAGCGCAACATTTCTCAAACTTGGCACCTTGAATTTGTTCAGGTCGCTGTTGTTTTTAGTGATCGCGTAACGTCCCTGATCATTTATCTTATTCGGCGGCAGGCCATTATTCCGGAAGCTGAAATCGGTAAATAATTCACCGCTATGACATGAGGAGCACTTTTGTTTGAAAAGTACCATGCCTGCTTTTTCGTCGGCCGTGAAAGCAGCAACGTCACCCAGCACATAATAATCGTATTTCGAATTGGCCGAAACGATTGTCATCATAAACTGCGACAAGGCTTTCCTTACCTTTTCAGAAGTAATTTCCGTTGTACCATACGCAGCCTTGAACATTTTAGGATAATCCACCTGCACTTTGGAGGCCGGATTGGGTGTTGCCCTCAGTTTCACCAGGATATTGTCCATGGTTTCATCCATTTCCACCTTATTCTGAATCGGATTGAGCGGAACAGAATCGAGCTCATGCACATTTCCATCCCAGAAAAATGACGTATTCCATGCAAGGTTCTGAACAGCAGGCGCATTTCGTGTGCCCAGCTTATCGTCCACACCATGACTTAGTTCATGACCGTGATGCGTGAAAGCAGACTGCTGCTGATGACAGGTGCCGCATCCGATGATATTGGTACGGGAAAGGATGCCATCATAAAACAAAAACTTGCCCAGTAAAACGCCCTCGGCCGTCAGAGGATTTTTGGTGAGGTCATAAACCGGATCAGGAAAATGTTTTGGTTTCACCCATTGCAGCGGCGTCGGCCCGGTTGGTTCAGGATCCGGATCAGGATTATCCGTACCTCCTCCCGACCCCGAGCAGGCTATCCCCATCAGCAACATGACTAATGACACGCTCAAAAGCAGGCAAATCCTCTTCACAACAACATGAAACGTTTTATCCATAAATGATTTCAGCGACGGGCTCGTTTATTTTGCCTGACTATTCTGTTTTAGCTCTCCAAAACTAAACATCGATTTGTAATTATTGGCCACGCCTACCGACAAAACCGGATCGGCCATAATGCTCGGATTTTTATCAAAGCTGATCGGGTTGGGACCGTTATAAACCTTCTCCACATCGGCATACAATTTCACGCTCGGAATGCTGTCGCCTTTCACAATGGCCTTGCTTCCTCCAAAATCAATTTTAACCGTTTTGATGTTATTGACCGTTTTCTGGTTAAACCCTCCAAACAGGCCGATATGGTAATAAAACTTGCCATTGGAAGCGGACGATTGCGGCGAGGCGCCTTCCAGTTTAAGAAAAATGTAGCCCGAGTTCCATGCCCAGTACATACCATCTCCCGACATTTCGCCCGACGGATCCAAAGTGCCTCCTCTTTTCTCGATCCCGGAAACACTGCGCAGGCTGTCTACCCCGATGATATATTCAATTCCCGAATAATTTCCATCAGGCAGGTTATTTAAAGAAACAATCTGGGATTTCGGATCAGACTCCACAATTCTGAAATAACTCGAATCCTGCGGGATCGTATAACTTTGTCCATCTTCACGCAGAAGCTTGATATTGGAAACAAAATAATTGAACCGGGATATCGTAAGACTTTCGCCAAGACTATTGGTATAGGTTTTGTTGTCAAGAACAAGGTCCTGCTTTCCCACCACGTTGTCAAATTGCAGCAGCAATTTGCCTTTTCCGGCCACTAATCCGGGATCCTTGATTTCATCAGAGTCATCTTTACAGGCTACGAACAGCAAAGAAGCCACCATTAAAAGAAGAGATAAATACACCAGTTTTTTCATACTATTTATAAAACTAAATAAGATTCTGTTATAAAAAATCAGACATTTACTTACGGACGGTTACTTTCAAAAAACGGCTAAACAGCAGATTTTGATATAGCACCGCAGCCAAGTCGTATATTAAATTTCAGGAGCTCTGAAATCTCTAAAAAAGAAAGCCGACCTGTACCAGTATCCTTTCCTTCGCGACCACATGCCCCGAATTACTTTTCTGTGCAATGGGTTTCTGGCCGTTAATGCCGAGAGTCCAGCGGTTTGAGAAAAGATTCAAGCCTACCGTTCCGTTTAACTGCCTGCCACCCGTTTCATCCAAAACCACATCATTTTTTGTCCCCCGTGCGGATTGCTCCGCATAAAGGCCAACGGTTGGTGTCAGCGTCATTTTCCCCACTTTGAAAGACCGGTACAAATCCATGGTCCCGTACAACTGATTTCCAAAATGATACTCCTGCGAGTTGGTCGTATTGAATTTTCTTGAAACATTAAAACCCAGTCCCCACTGATCCAGATTCACCGTATAAAATGCGTTCAGGATAAAATCTGTACTGCCTGTACCCGGTTGAAAATTGGCGTTGGCCACCTGCAAAACGTCGTTTTCATCATACTTGAAACGGCCCGTCGGAAGTTTAATCCCACCGCCGACCATCAGCGTATGCGTAAATTTTGAAGAATTTTCCCGGTCCATGAGCGTATTCAGAATGTTGTAATTGGCGAGGATGGTCATGTCGCCAAAACCATTCTGTTTTTTAGTCCCGGACGTAGTGATCTGCTGATCCATCCGATATGGCAAAAACGCCATGATCTGCACCCGTTTTATCGGAAAGAACCGTGCATAAAGTTCTGTAACGTTAAATTTCTCTTCCGTGCGTAAAACCTGGCTTGCAGGGTGCGTCGTGAAATTCAGATGGTTGTAACGGATACCAATAACCGACTTGTTGGATTGCGGCATAAGCCCGAAGTAGGATCCGCTGTTTGCACACCCGCATATGTCACAGGCCTGCGAAAAAATCGGTGCCAAAAGCAGGGTCATTAAAAAGCTGCGTATTTTCATCGTTAAAAATTTATAATGCGTTGCCAATTCCGGGATCGGAAAAGGATTTATTTTTTATAAAGTTGTCGTCACTCAGTGTTCTGAGAAAAGATATAATGCTCTCTTTTTCAGTTTCGCTGAGATTAAGTCCCGGCTTCCCGCCAGCCCTCAGCAATGGATCCAGTGTTTCGGAATTTATTACCTTATCGGTGTAATGTTCCATGACCTCACCCAACGTTTTGTAACGGCCGTCGTGCATGTAGGGCGCTGTGAAACTGATATTCCGAAGACTCGGCACTTTGAATTTGTACTTATCCGCTTCGCTTTTTGTCACTTCATAACGTCCCTGATCGTTGGCCTTTAAAGGCGCCAAACCATTATTTCTGAAACTGAAATTGGTAAACAGCTCACCTTCATGACACGATCCGCAATTTTGCCGGAACAGTTTTAGCCCTTCTTTTTCTTCCGTTGAAAGCGCTGTAACATCACCCAGGGCAAACTTGTCGTAACGCGATTCGGCCGAAACCATGGTGGTCATAAACTGCGACAAAGCCTTCATCATTCGTTCCGTGGTGATCTCCGGTGTACCAAATGCAGCCTTGAACATTTTAGGATAATCTACCTGCACCTTTGCCGATTTATCAGGCGTGTTCCGCAGTTTTTCAAGCACATGGTTTACGGTTTCGCCCATTTCTACCGGGTTTTCGATCGGGTTGAAAGGGACAAAATCCATATCAAACACGCCGCCATCCCAAAAGAAAGCCGGGTTCCAGGCCATGTTTTGAATCGAAGGCGAGTTGCGTCTTCCAAGCTGGTCGTTGACGCCGTGACTTAATTCATGTCCATGATGCGTAAAAGCAGACTGCTGCTGATGACAGGTTCCGCATCCGATGATCTGGTTGCTGGAAAGGATGCCGTCGTAAAAAAGAAACTTACCCAATTCTACGCCTTCTTCGGTCAATGGATTCTTGGTCAGGTTGTAAACGGGATCCGGGAAATTTGCCGGCTTTTTCCATGCCAGCGGTGTTGGTCCGGACGGTTCCGGCTCCTGGTTATTTTCTTCCGGTTTGCATGCACCCAGCATGACGCCTATCCACATCACACCAATCAACAAGACCAGAACAGGTCTTATCAGTCGTTTTTGCTCCAATATTTTCTTAATTGATTTCACTGTTTTTCACGGTTATCATCAATGAGCACTGGACGTAGGATGGATGTGATCCAGACTGAACATCGTTGTATAATTGTTGGCCAGCGGAGCAGTCAGTTCAGGGGTTGTCGCCTGCGGCAAACCGGCTATGCTGACTTTCGTGATGCCATCAAATATTTTCAGAATGTTGATAAGTAAATGTGCCTCCGGCGACTTGCTTGTCGTGACAGTCGCTGTGGTTCCGGTAAAAGGAACGCTTATCGTTTTGATGTTATTGGCTGTTTTCGTTGTCAATCCGCCAAAACCTTTGATCTGATATGCAAATTTGTTGCCGTTCGCAGCAGGCGCTGCCGCAGACGTCCCTTCCAGCTTTAAGAAAGTGTAGCCTTCGTTGGCATCTGAATACATCGCCGCACCTGCTTTTCCAGCCCCGGTATCCAGTACACCTGTCCGTTTTGACGCCGCAGCTACGGTTCTGGCACTGTCCACGCCCAGCATAAAAGTAACGCCTGAATAATCCCCGACGGGTACATTTTCCAGCCTTACTTCATAACTTTCTTTATCAGCGGCATTGACCAAAAAATAGCTCGAATCCTGCGGAATCACATACTGGCTTCCATCCCTGCGAAGCAATTTGAAATTGGAAACATAATAACTCAGCGCCGAAACACGAAAACTCTCTCCGCTGGCATTTTTATAATTCGTGTTGTTAAGCGCAAGAAGCTCGTTACCAACCGTGTTATCAAAATAAAAAACGATATCACCTCGGCCGTTTCCATCGGTTGGTTTGGGCTCGTCGGAGCCGCAGGAGAACAACAGTGCAGAGAGGAAAATAAAAATATATAAAATTGAAAAGCCTGGTTTCATACAATCTTGTTTAAACTGAAAATTCAAAAACAGGTAAATACGAATCCCTTTTCCCGTTCGGTTCAAACGGAAAAATTCATGCAATCAGTCTGCCTTTTGGCAAAATGAAAGTCGTAAATACCCTTAAAAGAAATCAGTTAAACCAGAGGCGGATGAAAAATATCGGCCACAGCATTACGTGCAGCAAAAGGAGATTTGTATTGATAATTGACGGGCATCCGCACTGCAAAAGCGACCGGCGGTGCTGAATAAACAGCCTGACTGTTATCCATTACCTGATACAAAAGATGAGATAAATAGTCGTTCTCAGCCTGACGTGCTTCTTTTTCCTTAGCCTCGGCAATGCGTTTGGCGAGATAACACTTCCCGTCGCAATGCATCATCGGCTTGTCGCGGTTTACGCACAAATTGGCAATAATGTAGTCGCGGCGGATCTCAAAATCCAGATATAACAACGGAAGCACCCACGCTTTTACAAGCATCAGCGTAAGCAAGCTTAACGCAATCCATTGTTTTTTGGGATTTTTCAATTGTTAATCAGCGAGATAAGAATCTTTACCTTTTTTCAGAGGTTACAAATATAGGCAAGAAACCTTCACAACCGCTTTCCAAACTATGTTATTTGCAATTCTTCGTATGGTAAAAGACGATTTATACAAAATTGTTTACCGCAAAAATCAATAGCTACACCGGCAAATGAGCGGTGTATATCAGAATAAGATAAAATAATATTGTAGTTTTATATAAAAAATCGCAGGATTGCATCCCTTTTATCGAACTCGCATCGCTCTCAAGAATTTAAATGCCCAGCCCTACTGAACCAAATACAGACGAATCTGAACTATGGAATGCTTTTCGTGCAGGGGATGATATCGCCTTTGGAAAAATCGCACGACAGTACTACCGCAGTCTGTTTAGCTATGGCGTCAAATTTTCCAGAGACCGTGAATTTGTCAAGGATTGCATTCAGGATTTGTTTCTCGAATTATGGGCAAAAAGAGAAACGATCGGCGACACAGGTTTTGTGAAATTTTATCTTCTGAAATCATTACGCAGGAAAATTCACCGCGAAAGCCTGAAACAACCATGGCTTTCGGATGAAGACGATATGGATTTTGAATCTGAAAATCTTGGTGAAAACTCCATTGAACAGCAGATTATCGAAATTGAAACGAATGAAGCGATGCTGAAAATGCTGAACCAGCAGATTAACCTGCTGACCAAACGCCAGCAGGAAATTATTTATCTCCGCTTTTTCGAAAACCTCGACAACGAATCGATTGCACAGGTTATGTCCATCTCCAAACAGTCTGTTGCCAATTTATTGTACCGCACGATTCAGGAACTGAAAGACAAATTATAGCCCGTTGCTCATCGAAAAACGTCTTTTTGAAGTTTTTTCAAAAAAAAGTGAAATATTTTGATTATTTCATGTTAGCCGCTGCCTATGTATAAGTAGAAGCCAATAATAACATGAATCAATACCAAGAATATAGCCTTGAAGATTTTGTATTAGACGCCCGGTTTCAAAATTGGGTGCGATACAAACGTGATGCCGACAATACTTTCTGGGAAAACTACCTGATCCATAACCCTGCCCAGGCGCAGGAGATTGCACGGGCGCAGGCATTGCTGGAAAGTGTTTACGTACATTACGAAACACACCTTGACGAAAGTGAAATCGATTTCGAAATTCAGGAGTTGTTAAGTAAGGTCCGCAATGAAAAAGAAACGGCGTTCACAGCAGTTTCCGAAACGAAAAGCCTTACCTCAACGTGGAATATTTTCAGCAGAAGCTCCGTTTTCTGGGCGGCGGCAACCGTTGTGATGATGTTGAGTCTGGGCTGGGTTTATCAGCGTTACCGTATCAGCGACAGCAATTACGAAAGACTTACAGCCGGGAAACCATTACACGAAGAAGAAAACGAAACAAAAACGAATAAGGTCATTACCCTGTCGGATGGCAGTAAGGTGACAATGTTTCCCCATTCGAAGATCAGTTTTCCTGAAAAATTTCTCGTTGAAAAGCGTGAAGTCTATCTATCGGGCGAGGCGTCTTTTGAAGTTTCCAAAGATCCTAAAAGGCCGTTTCTGGTGTATGCCAATGAATTGGTTACCAAAGTTTTGGGAACAAGTTTTACAATCAATGCCAAAGACGCGGCTTTAAAAACGACCGTTGAAGTGAAGGAGGGTAAAGTTTCGGTGTTCAGGCAAAAAGATTTTACCGAGACCAAAGACCAGAAAGTACTTAAATCCAAAGGTATGGTCCTTACCGCGAATCAAAAGATGGTTTACGAACGGGAAACAACGAATATGTCAAAAACCATCCGTGATACTCCTGAGGTGGTTGATGGTGATGATGCTGCCACTTTTGATTTTGTAAATGCACCGGCTTCCCAGGTTTTGGGTGATCTGGAAGATGCTTATCAGGTAGATATTATTTTCGACAAAGACCTTCTCCGCGGCTGCCCGGTAACGGCTTCACTGACCCGCCAGTCGCTGTTTCAAAAGCTTGATATAATCTGCGAAGTGATCGAAGCCCGCTATGAAATGCTGGACGGACAGATCATCGTATATAGTAAAGGTTGCAAAAATTAAGCTAAAAAATTCTTTTAACCCTATCTCAACATTTATGTAAAAAACAAAATACAGTTAAAAAAAAGAGTCGGATGATGCTACCAACATCTCCGACCCTCATGAATCCCCCAAGTTGCTTTCGGAACCAACAAGACATCCTTCGCAAAAAGGATGCAGGGGACCGTTTTACCAAATCTAACCTCAATAAAACATTCAAATGTATGAAAGAAGCGTGTAATTTTCAAGTAATTCTAAGAGCCATGCGTATCTCGCTCTATCAGTTAATAATTGCCATATGGGCTTTGGGTAACGCCAATGCGACGGAAGGAAACGCCCAGACATTATTAAGCAGAAAAATCAGCCTTAATGCCGAAAACAAAGAGGTTGAAAATATATTACAAAGTATTGAAAAACAGATCAACGGAAAATTTGTATTCAGTACAAAAATCATCAGAGGAGATCGTAAAATAAATCTGAAAGTTAATCAACAGCCTTTGTACAAAGTATTGGACGAAGCCCTGAAACCACTTGAACTTACTTACCGTGTGACTGATAACCTGATCATCATCAGCCGCACGTCAAAGGAAGGGGCGCAATCTCTGAACGGGATAAAAAGTAAGGCGCCAAACTATACGGTTTCTGGTAAAATAAAGGACAGTAAAGGAGAAACACTGGGTGGCGTGACCGTGCTGTTGAACTATAAAAGCAATGGCGTAGTGACGGATATGAACGGTGCTTTCTCTTTTGTTGACATTCCCGAAGGCACTTATACGCTTTCCGTAAGCAGCATCGGTTTCACAGCTGTAAAAAAAGAAATTCAGGTGATCGGCGGCGATTTGCAGATTGATATCGATCTAAAAGACGATATTCTTCAATTGCAGGAAATTGTGGTGACAGGCGGAAACCCGAAAAAGAAAATCGAAAGTAGTGTGGCCATCACCACGATCAATAATAAGGACATTCAAACCAGAGCACCATTAAATAGCACAGATCTACTTAAAGCAATTCCCGGATTAACGGTTGAAAGTACAGGTGGCGACGGCCCTGGTAACGTATGGGTACGTGGTTTTCCGCAGCAGGGAGGTTATATTTTCCTGGGTATCATGGAGGACGGATTGCCGGTTTTACCTACTGGTTATAATTCACTTCCTTCCGTTGACCAATATTATAAAACGGATCTTACGATCAGAAACATTGAAGCGGTAAGAGGTGGCAACGCGTCGATCGTGATGGCCAATACGCCTGGTGCCGTAATCAATAACCTGAGCTACACCGGCGCTGAAAAAACATATGGTAAGTTTAAAGCTACAACGGGTTTATCACAAGGACTTTACCGTCTGGATGGTAACGTAGGCGGAAAAGTAAACAGCAATATCCGTTACAACATCGGTGGTTTTTACCGTACGGATAAAGGAATTGTTTCACCAGGTTATACGGCCAATCAGGGTGGACAGTTGAAAGGTAACATGACTTACAACTTTAAAAATCAGAAAGGATTTGTACGTGTCTACGGAAAATACCTGAACGATAAGGTGCAATGGATGCTGACAAGTTTTTACCCATACGACGGCACCGGAAAACCTACGAAAACGAGTTCTTTTGATATGGTAAGCCAGTCTCTGGCAACGATTGATACGAAATTCAGCTACACTGCGGCAGACGGCGTGACTAGAAATTACGATATGTCTGACGGTATACATACCAAACATGGAGCCGGCGGTTTTCAGTTTAATTATACGACAGATCAAGGCTGGGAAATCAATAACAACTTCCGTTACCAGCACACCAACATGAACGTAACGGCCGGGATTCCTGCCAGTAATGTAGCCTACAATGGCACAACGCAATATTACTACCTGGATGGCACTGCAGCTTCCTTGAAAGCCGGTGACAGACTTGTGAATGTGACAGGTGTGACGCAAAAATTGAAGGATATTCAGATTGTGAATTACCTCGATCTTAAAAAGACTTATGGCAATCACAGTCTTTTAATTGGCGCAGGAATTCACCAGTACAACCGTAACGACGGACCGAACTATAACTTCTCTTACTTGCAGGAATTCAAGGAAAAACCGAGAAGACTTATTACTTCGCCAACGGCTGCGCAAATCACGCCGCTGACACTGGCAACAGTAATCGGTGATTCCAGAACATTATCTGCATATGCTTCGGACGAAATTACGCTGAATGCAAACTGGCGACTGGATTTGGGTGCCCGCATCGACAACCAGAATGTGGATGGGAAAAGACCTTTTTACGCATACAAAACCGACGGTACACCAGATTACACAAAAGCTTCGACTTTGGTGATTGCTGACTATACCAAATATTCTGAAAACGTGACAAACTGGGCAGCGACAGCGGGTTTGAACTATAAAATCAATAATGCAGCAGCTTTGTTCGCCAGAGCAACAAGAGCTTACAACGCACCCAATATCGCCGATTACAACGCTACGGCTTATAATCCCGAGAAAATCAAGAAACGTCCGGTTTACTTAGGTGAAATTGGTTTTAAATATGCTAAAAACGATTTCTCACTTTTTGCATCAGCCAGTTATTCGGCTATCAAAAACGTTTCTTTGTCCATCACCGTACCAACGGTTTCGTCGGGAAATCAGGTCTTGCTGGCATTTGGATCAACAAGAACGTACAGTGCAGAATTTGAAGCATCTTACAAAGTCACTAAGTCACTGAACTTACGTTTAACGGGTACAGTTCAAGATTCGAAATACACGGATTATTCTGCAAGTACCAATACAAACTCGGCGATCGTGGCGATTCTGGGAGATACGACGTACAGTTTTACAGGAAAAAGAACAGAACGCGTTCCTGTACTGAATACCGAGCTGTCAGCAACGTATGATTACAAGAAATTCAACATTTATCTGGCAGGAAGTTATATCGGCAGCCGGTTCACAGCTCCAAGTAACAGCTACAAATTACCTGCCTATGCTTTGATGAAAGGCGGCGTGGGTTACAGTTTCACTAAAAATCTGAATGCAAGATTTTGGGTAGATAACCTGCTCAATGCAAGAGTATTGACAGAGGGTGATGTGCGCGGTGACCAGTTCCGCAATTTCTCCGCTGTTGAAAAAGGCACAATGATGCCAGGAAGAGCCTTGCTTCCAAGAAGCTTATGGCTATCATTGGCCTTCGAGTTTTAATACTGATGGATGGAAAGAAGGGTGTCGGATTTTCGGGTCCGGCACCACTTCGCAATTAACCATTTTTTCTTAAAATATTATTATATTTCAAGACTACTATAAACCTGACTATATGATTGATCCATCCGCCATTTATCCTGACATTTTAAATTTCACCAAAACTGCAATCAAGATGGCCGGCCTCGCGTGCCTTGCTTCCTTTACGATGCAGGACAGTCCGCCCAAACCCGATGAAAGCAGGTTTACACCGGTCGTAATCGCCGACAATCTGGATGAACCCATGGTTTTTGAAGTTCTGAAAGATGGTTCCGCTTATATCATTGAAAGAAAAGGCGCGCTGAAAAAGTACAATGCGGCTACAAAAACGACAGACCTTATTGCCACCATTCCCGTTAACACAAAATATACCAGTGCCGACGGGGTTGTAAAAGAAGCAGAAGAGGGTTTGATGGGGTTTACGATGGACCCGAACTATGAAAAAAATCACTGGATTTATCTTTACTACGCGCATCCCACAGAAAAAAAACACGTTCTGGCCCGTTGGGAAATAAGAGACGAACAACTGGTTGAAAGTTCAAAAAAAACGGTTCTGGAAGTTGAAACCCAGCGCGAAGTTTGCTGCCATACCGGCGGCGGGATGACCTGGGATAAAGCGGGTAACCTTTTTCTGACGGTTGGAAATAACACAGGAAATCAAAAAGCCGCACAAACGGACGAACGTGAAGGACGCAGCAGCTGGGATGACCAGGGACATGCGGGCAATACCAATGATTTAAGAGGAAAAATATTAAGGATCCACCCGGAAGCCGACGGAAGTTATACCATTCCGGAAGGAAACCTTTATCCAAAAGGAACGCCCAGCGGTGACGACCGCCGAACCAGACCTGAAATTTATTCGATGGGGCACCGCAATCCATGGCGCATTTCCATTGACAGCAAGACCAATTATGTGTACTGGGGCGAAGTAGGTCCGGATGCAAATGAAGATTCAGATATCGGGCCAAGAGGTTATGATGAATTGAACCAGGCGCGTAAACCGGGGAATTTCGGCTGGCCGTGGTTTGTGGCCGACAATCAGGCTTTTCCTGTTTATGACTACGCCGCGAACAAACCACTTGCCAAAAAAGACCCCGAACACCTTGTCAATACTTCGCCAAACAATACCGGCTTAAAAGAGCTGCCTGCAACGGCACCCAATTTTATCTATTATCCTTACGGGGTTTCTGAAAAATTCCCGCTTGTGGGTTCAGGTTCAAGAAGTGCTACCGGCGGACCGATTTATCATAAGTCGGATTTTACAAATCCTAAACGTCCATGGCCAGCGTATTATGAAAATAAATGGATCGCAGCAGATTTTTCGCGCGGCTGGATTATGGCGATCAGTATGAAGGAAAACGGCGATTATGAATCAATGGAGAGAGTGCTTCCAGGTTATCATCCGGTACAGCCGATTGATATCAAATTCGGTCCCGATGGTGATTTGTATATTCTGGAATATGGCAGTAACTGGTTCAGAAAAAGTGATAACTCGCGTCTGATCCGGATTGAATACAATGGTGGAAACCGCAAACCGATCGTTCAGGTTTCGACCGATAAAAAAGGAGGTACGGTTCCTTTTCAGGCAAAATTATCGTCGGAAGGCACGAAAGATTTTGATGGCGACGCTTTAAAATACAGCTGGAAAATTACCGGTGCAGGTGTCGCGCCAAAGACTTTAACCACGGCAAACCCGAGTGTTTCTTTTGATAAACCCGGTGTTTATAATGTCGCTTTGACGGTTACCGACTCTAAAGGAGCCAGCAACAGCCAATCTCTAAAAATTGTAGCAGGAAATGAGCCACCGAAAGTGGCTGTAAACCTTGCCGGAAACAGTTCATTTTTCTTCGCCGGCAAACCGATTGATTACGCAGTCAGTGTCAGCGATAAGGAAGACGGCAGTTTGGTCGATGGAAAGATCAAGGCTGATCAGGTTGCTGTCAGCGTAGATTACACGTCCGAGGGTTTTGACTACGCCGAAGTCGTGCAAAGCCAGCGAAGTGTGGATGCTTCCACGCAGTTTGCTGTGGCGCAGGTTTTGATGAGTAAAAGCGACTGCAAGGTTTGTCATCAGCCAAACACGAAATCGGTAGGACCATCTTTCGCCGACATTTCAAATAAATACAAAGGTCAGTCGGGAGCGCTGGAAAAACTCGTCAAAAAAGTACTGGAAGGCGGATCCGGTGTTTGGGGAGAAGTAGCCATGGCGGCCCACCCTGCCCTGCCTGTGGCTGATGCAGAGGTTATTGTCAAATACATTCTGAACAGCACTGACAAAACTTTGAGCACGCTTCCGGTAAAAGGCTCCTACACGCCCGAAATCCCAAAAGGAGATAATGGAAAAGGATCGGTGTTAATCAGGGCAGCATTTACCGACAGAGCCATAAGCGGCGCCAAAACCATTCCTGCACAGACATCGGAAGAAATGATCGTTTTACGAAATCCCGAAATTTATGCCGCGGAAGCTCCCGTGATTAAAGGTGCTGAATTAAAAGCACTTGGCGTTGCCGGGTTAGGTTTTAGTCTGGTTGCCTTTAACAACAGTTATCTGGCATTTAAAGGCATTGACTTATCCGGCATAGACAAACTTGAATTTGATGCCTCGGCACAGAAAAGAGAAGGCAGTGTTGGCGGAACCATCGAAATCAGGCTTGACTCACCGACTGGCGTGCTCGTCGGCGAACAAAAAGTTGAGATGGCTCCCGAAGTTGACATAGCCAAAGTGATGGCAGAAATGGAAAGTGAGAAAAAGAACGCCAAGCCGGGTACACCAGCCAAGCCTTTCAATCCTTTCGCAAGACCGCCCGTTCATGTTAAAATCAAGGATACAAAGGGCAAACATGATATTTATTTTGTGTTCAGAAATGACAACGCCAAAGCGATTCAGCCTTTGTTATCTTTTTCAAAAGTCACTTTTCAACAATAACAAACAATCAGGATTTAACTTCTAATTTCTTTTTATATGAATAACGACAGAAGACATTTTTTGAAAAAAGCAGGCGCAATTGCGGCTGGTAGCCTGGCCCTGCCCTACCTATCCAAAGCATCGGGTCTGACAGACTTATTTGCAGCGGAAAAGTCCGTGGGTATCCAGTTGTTCACTGTTTTTGAAAAAATGAACAATGACCCGAAAGGAACGCTTGAAAAAATCGCCGCCATCGGATACAAGGAAATCGAATCGGCGTTCAGTACGCGCGGCGGATATTATGGTTATAAGCCAAAGGAATTCAAAAAGGTCGTTGAAGACCTGGGTATGACATGGAGAGCACACCATGCGCTTGGAGCTCCTTTTAAATTACCTCCGGGCCGTAAATTACCGGTGGGATCGGACGGAAAACCGATCACCATCCCGACCATGATGAATCTACGCGATAATTATCAGCAACTGGTTGACGACGCGGCAGAAGCACAACTCAGTTTTTTAGTTTGTGCGAGCACCCCGGTTGGTACGCTGGACGAGGTTAAAAATTCGATTGAAGTGTTTCAAAAAACCGGCGAAGCCAGTAAAAAGGCGGGAATAGGTTTTGCTTATCACAATCACGCCACGGAATTTGATCCTGTGGAAGGCGGAAAAACGGCTTATGAGCTGGTTCTTTCGCAAACGGATAAGGATCTTGTAAAAATGGAACTTGACCTGGCCTGGGCGACCAAAGCCGGAAAAGATCCGGTGGCCTTGTTTAAAGAACATCCAGGCCGTTTCCCGCTGTGGCATGTGAAGGATATCAAAAAAGACCTTCAGACAATAACAGAAGTGGGTACCGGTGTGGTTGAATTCAAACGAATTTTTGAGGCCGCGCAAATTGCCGGTTTAAAATATTTCTTTGTCGAGTACGACCTGGCACCTTCGCTTGATACCGTGCAGACCTGTTACACAAATTTAAAAAAGGTAATCGGGTAGGTTTTTGAGGGAGAGAAGTCAAGTTTTGAAAACGGGGACGCCCAGTCTTGACTTCTCTTTTTTCACAATACCCAAAACCAGTTATCATCAAATATACCGGTCGCTGATCATTTCATGATTTGAAAACGCTCCCGCTACGGTTCCTGCCGCCACCGCCGACGATACCGACCGTAAACGCGAAGTATTATCACCCGCAGCAAATATTCCCGCCACAGAAGTTTTGCCAAACTCGTTGACCTTGATGTAACCTGCATCATTTATTTCACATCCTATCCTGGCCGGAATATCCGTATGCTGCTGAAACGGCAGTTTCGCATACAATGCATCCAGTTTTTCACTGGTTCCATCCTGGAATACGACGGCACTTAATTGTCCGTTATCATGTAACAATGCTTTGATTTCCTTCTCGACAATCCTAAAATCCGGATTCGAAATTTTATTGAAAACCGCTTTGTCAAAAGTTGCTTTCCCATTCGTAAAAAGCGTTAATTTTTGCGTCCAGTTATCAATCAGTTTGACAAATTCCAGTGCCCCTTCCCCATTCATAAAAATTCCGGTTTTCTGGCCTCTGTATTCGTAGCCGTGACAATAAGGGCAATGAATTACGGAAATTCCCCAGCTCTCAGGGAATCCGGGAATGTCGGGCATGATATCTCTTACGCCCGTGGCAAAAATTATTTTCTTTGCCGTAAATGTTCCTTTTTCTTCCGTTACAAGCTTAAAATTATTGTTTGCCCCGATCACATCAACCACCGTATCGCTTTCAAAACGAACGGTTGGATAAGCCAATACCTGCTCTTTGGCCAATGCCGATATTTCGGCTGGTTTGACACCATCCTGTGTGATGAAATTATGCGAATGCGGCGTTTGTCTGTTGCAGGGTTTACCGGCATCAATAATCAGCACTTTCCGAATGGCCCTTCCCAAAGCCATAGCAGCGGACAACCCGGCATAACTGCCTCCAATAATCACCACATCAAAATCCCTGTTTCCCATTATGCTTTGTCTATAAAAATTATTGAAATCCATTTTGTCATTATTTTATTCTAAATTTCTCATATCTGAGACATTACAATGTAAAAAATTTTATGCTAAAATTCCTTTGCTCAATGAATACCATGCGAACTTTTTAATGTTGATCCGGGCAACGTTACCTGCCTTTTCCGCATTAATAGCCGCGGTAACAATACCGGCACATAACATTTCAATCCATTCGGTGGTCAATCCGCCTGTGATTAAACCCTTGTTTTGAAGGTCTTCGATCGTGCTTTTGAACTTGTTAAAAGTCCTGTCATAATCAGAGCAGTTTTTATTCCCTGCGGAATGGTTATGATGCTCGTTATTATGCAGTTTGTGAAAAAAGGAGAATTTCACACCGCAATCGATCGCGGCATAAAGCATGTGTTCAAATCTTTCCAGTGGTTCGGTGTAAGTGGCATAAACGGCACCAATGCTGCTTCTGCAACTTTCCTGCATGGTATGATGACAAGCCGCCAAAAGATCATTTCTGTCCTTAAAATACCGGTGCAAGGTTCTCCGGGTAACTTCAGCCTTTTCTGCGACTGTTTCCAACGGCGCCGAAAAGTCTTCGTTAAAAATGGCTATTGCTGCGTCCGTAATCTTTTGCTTTGTGTCTTTCATCACCTCCATATTTTCAAACAAAACTATGTCATATTTCTCAGATATGAGACATTTTGTTTGAGAAATATTTTCCATACGAAAATCTTTCGGTCAGATTTAGGGTAAAACAAAGCGAAGTTGTCAGTGATGTAAACAAATTAGCTATGAAAAAATACTTCTTTACACTGCTCGCCGGACTATATTCCGTCACCGCACAAGCCCAGCCGGCCCAGGTCGTGAAAGGACGGGTAATCGATACCGAATCTCAGCAACCCGTCATTGGCGCCAACGTTGTAATCACTTCCCTGAATCCTGTTATTGGCAACACGACGGATACAGAAGGGTATTTCAGGATCGAAAATGTCCCCGTCGGCCGTCACTCTTTCAAGATTACGAGCGTAGGTTATGACCATGCTTTCTTACAGGAAATCACCGTCGGTTCCGGCAAGGAAGTAGAGCTGAATATAAAATTGACGGAGTCTTTTAAGGCATTAGACGAAGTGGTGATCAAGGCGCAAAAAGAAAACGGAGCACCATTGAATGATATGGTCAGTGTAAGTGGCCGCTCTTTCACCGTCGACCAGACCAAGCGATTCGCCGCCGCCGTGAACGATCCTGCCCGCATGGCCCTCTCCTTTGCAGGCGTAGCCACCAACGATGATGGCAACAACCAGATCATTGTAAGGGGAAACAGTCCCAAGGGCATGTTGTGGCGCATGGAAGGCGTGGAAATCCCAAATCCCAACCATTTTGCACAGGAAGGTTCCAGTGGCGGCGGTATCAGTGCGTTAAGTGCAAACGTTCTTGGAAACTCCGATTTCCTGACCGGAGCATTTCCTGCGGAGTACGGCAACGCAACTTCCGGTGTTTTTGACCTGAAACTCAGAAAAGGTAATAACGAAAAACGTGAATACGCCATGCAGGCAGGTGTTCTCGGACTCGATTTTGCTGCGGAAGGACCCATCGGTCCCAAAGGTGGTGCTTCTTATCTTGCCAATTATCGATACTCCACCCTGGCTGTGCTTAACAAAATCGGGCTGAATATTCAGGGCGACTTTTCCAACACGTTTCAGGATGGTGCCTTTAAAGTCTACATTCCTTATGGCGACAAAGCCGTCGTTTCGGTATGGGGTTTGGGCGGACTAAGTACTTCATCGGCAGACAATGAAGATCTTAAAGAAAAATTTCAGTCCAACCGTGGTGTTGTCGGCGTCAATTATCTGCGTTTCATTAACAATAAATCTTATTTCGAAAATACCGTATCGTATTCTGCCACAAAACAAAGCGACGAATTTTACGACAAAATAAGGCAAACCAATTACCAGCAGGATTTCGTCAATCAGGCACTCCGGATTTCATTGTTATACAACTATAAAATGAACGCCAGAAATACATTCCGGCTGGGTGTTATCGTCAACCATTACAATTTCAATCTTTTTGATAAAGATGATGAAGACGGCCCCTATGTGGTAAAGGTAAATCAGGAGGGAAGTACGGAATTATTTCAGGCGTACGGACAGTGGAAACATCGTCTCACCTCTACATTAACCCTGAACGCCGGTATTCATGCCATGTTACTTGCGCTGAACGACCAAAGCTCCATTGAACCCCGGCTGGGCTTAAAATGGGCTGTTGCGCCAAAACATACGTTCAGCCTGGGAGCCGGTTTACATAGCAAAACAGAATCCATCTCTACCTATTTTGCCCAGGTCAACATCGGCGATAACCGCACCGATGACCTGAATAAAAACCTGAAACTGATGAAATCTGCACACGCCGTGGCGGGTTACGAATTCCGGCCTTCGGCAAGCTGGCGGGTGATGTCAGAAATATACTATCAGCATCATTACAACATCCCCATCGGCCCTGCTAATACCACTACGCCGTTTTTGCTCCATAACTCGCAACTTAATGAAATAAGTGGTTTTGTAACAGACACGCTGACAAGTGATGGCAAAGGACGCAGTTATGGTCTTGAACTGACAGTCGAAAAATCGCTCACCAATGGTATTTATTTCATGAGCACCACATCGCTTTACCAGTCGAAATATACAGGACGTGATGGTATCGAGCGGGACAGTCGTTTCAATGGAAAATTTGTACAGAATGTTCTGGCAGGAAAGGAATGGAAAGTAGGTAAAAACAAAACCAACATTTTTGCCGCCAATATCAAGCTGTTGGCAGCAGGCGGAAACCGCACCACGCCGATTGACCTGGAACAATCACGAAAAGACAGAAAAACGGTTTACGACTGGACAAAAAGTTATTCTGAACAATTGCCAATGTATTTCCGTACCGATCTGAGGGTGAGTTATACCAAAAACAGAAAACGCACGTCTTCCACCCTCTCCCTCGATATCCAGAATGTTACCAACCGTTTGAACGCTTTCGACCGCTATTACGAATTAAAAAATGACCGGGTTAAATTAATTACCCAGACTGGTTTATTACCGATTTTGAATTACAGACTGGAATTTTGAGCAGGCTTACGAGTCAAGTATTTCCTGGGCATAAGACGATATCATCATCGTAATTATGCCCGGGAAAGCCATACAAGCCCGTTGATTTATTTGCCTGAACGGTTACACGTATAGCGTTGAGAGTAAGTATTTAATCCCTAAGACCCAGCTCCTGTTTTACGGCTGAATAATTTGTCCAGTCAATATGTTTCAAACGGCCTCCCGTGGCAGGCGGAATAATCACCCAGCGAAATTCCAGGTCGAAATCAATCGGTTCCAGCCGTGGCTGGCCATAGGTCAGGTCAAAGTTCATGGTACCTTTGCTGTCGCGTACCTGCATGAAAAAGCCCAAAGCAAGGTCCTGGTTTGCGGTTGGGAGGGAAAAAACAACATTATCTCTTCCTGAATTCCGGTAATAAGCCATTACCAGCGCCTTATCCAGATTAGCCTGTGTAATGGTCTTCTCATCCAGAGATACCAAAAAGTAGGATGAATTCTGATTGGCTACCCATGCCGTACTGGCGACCTTCGTCCAGGCTGAGACCACCAGATTGGCCGTGGAACCCGCTACACCCTGTATTCCCTGTGCCCCGGCGGGCCCGGCCGGACCCGCCGGACCGACTTCTCCGTCTTCTCCTTTGCAAGCAAGCAAACACGTAAACAGTGCTATGGCGAGGAGCCATTTGCAACTCAAAAATCGCATAGTTTTTGTCATTTCATTAAGAGGTAAGGAGGTACTTTAAACTTTCAGATCGCATCGGATATGACCCAAGCCTATCCGTCCTCCAAATGCCTTGATACACACTTGGAGCTATCGAAAATGCAGCCCTGCCAGCTACCGTTAACTAATTGACTGGCAGTAATATAACTTCTTAAATATATAAAATAAAATTTGCATTTTTAAAGAAAAAACAGTAATTTTTAGGTAATACTTTTCCGCACTCTTTTTATTCACCTTACCTCTTTTTTAACCATGAGACAAGCTATACTAGTACTGATGTATTGTCTGCTGTCTTCGCTGGAAGCGCTTTGTCAGACACCCGTTGTTGTGCGCGGGCCATACCTCCAGATGGCCTACTCTATCAGGCGAAATGAAAATTTTACGCGTAGTTCCGTAACGATCCGCTGGCGAACAGATATCCCGACGTTGGGCCGTGTGGTATACGCAGAAGAATTCGAGGGATTAAGCAACGGGGGCAGGATTGTGGACGAAACCACGGCCTCTACCGAACATAAGATTATCCTGACAGACCTTGCCACGGACCGACTTTATAACTATTATATCGGAACTGCCTACAATTACTCCAATCCGACCGAACAGACTCTCATTTTAGAAAAATCAGTCAATCATGTGTTCCGGACGCCTCCTCCGCCTGGTTCAAAGAAGAAAATACAAATGTGGGTGCTTGGCGATTTCGGGGCATTGCCTAAAACAGATTTCAATAACCGACAGGACAGCACCATCGCATCGTTTCAGAATTATATGACGGTAAACAAAACCGGCCCAATGGACCTTTGGCTATGGCTTGGCGATAACGCCTACGAACAGGGAACGGAGGCGCAATATCAGGACCATATTTTTGATAAAGGGAGGGGCCGGTACGACTGGATTTTCCGACAGACTCCGTTTTATGCAACTCCGGGAAATCATGATTACTACGACGGCGCGTTAACAGTTCCTCAACGGGAAACCAACCGTTTTACAAAAAATGTCCATTATTACTCCGTGGCCGACAACTTTAAAAATGGTGAAGGCGGAGGAGAACCTTCCGGGACGGAAGCGTATTATTCTTTCAACTACGGTAACATCCATTTCATCAGTCTGGATACCTATGGATATGAAAAATCAGGTGACACGCCGGTCAAGATACTGACCACAAGCGGTGAGCAGTATAAATGGCTGAAAAGGGACCTGGTAAAAGCCAAAGCGGATCCTGATATCAACTGGGTCATCGTTTTTACGCATATGCCGCCATACAGTGGAGGCTCACACAATTCCGATACGGAAGATGAGCTGACAGCCACACGCCAGAATCTGATCCCGCTACTGGATTCTAACAAAGTTGATATCGTACTCGGCGGACACAGCCATGATTATCAACGTTCCCGGTTAATGCGGGGCCATTCTCAGACATCGGCTTCCTTCAATCAGGCCACACATAACCCTGCTGTCGGCAGCAATGCCCAGGGAAGCGGAAGATACGACGGCACAGCCAATTCATGTTTTTATTACAAAACGAGCGCAGCAACCCAGAACGAGGGGATCATTTATGTCGTAAACGGTGGTGGCGGCAGGCCAAACGAAGGTACGGCAAGCCAGCTGCTTCAAAATCCGTCGCTGATCAGTAAAATCATGCAATCGGCCATTTTCATGGGAGGGTCTATGCACATCGAGGTTGAAAACAAACGTCTTACTGCCAAATTTATCGGTACCAATAAGCAAGTGCTCGACCAGTTTGTGATCTACAAGGATCTGGACAATTTCACTGTTCCCCGAACCGACAGCACCACGCGGATTGCAACCTGCGAATGCACCGAGGCACTCAACCAGAATACAAGTTTTACGCATTACACCGACAACAACGCCAATCTGCTGTTGTCCATCAATAAACATGACATCAACATTGGCAAAGTGGGTGTGGCGCCTTTTGAAGTAAAACTGAGCGGCGCTGCCGGACGCACCAATGTCGGGGCTTTTTTCCCCGACAATTATGTGAGAGCCGACAGAACCCGGTCGTTCAGCTCGAACTGGCGGATCATGAACCGCTACTGGTCGGTTAAGCCTGCCACTGAGCTTAGCGGTACACAACAGGTAACCGTCCGGCATTATTACAAACAGGAAGACCTGGCCAGTATATTCTGGGGAGTAAGTGCCGAGGATCTGGTATTTCGTGAATATCTGAAATTCTACAAAATCAACAGCATCAGCACGGCCTATAACCTGGACCCCAAAGCAGGAAAACACAACACATTGCAGGGAGCAACGGCCTTTAACAAAGACGGAATCTGGATCTATGACAAGAGCTCAGACATTACGCCTGCTCAGGCCTCGTTGAATCACTTCAAGAATCGCTACATTGGAAACTTCCCGTCATATTTTCATTATCTGTTGTCAGACACACATTATGGGGAGTTTGTAGTGGGCAGACTGGCGGGTGGAGGTGGTATTGGCGGCCAGGGTTCCGGACGGAATCCAAGAGGTTCACTCACACTGATCTCGTCCGGCGACCAGTGGAAATATCTGGCCACCGGCGTAAAACCCGTGGATTATATCAATGTGCCGGGCGGTGTCACCGAAGTTCTAAGCTGGAAGGGCAGTAATAAAATCATAGACTATTACAATACGTTTGTAAGCTGGCCACAGGGAGTTGCTCCTTTTGGTTATTCACCCAACGGTGAAGATTCCGAGCGTTGGACGATTCCCGCATGTCCCGCTGAACTGGCCTGTTACGAGATTAATGCCAATGAAGCACATCTGATCCCGGGTTGCGTGACAACGCCCTGCGGGAACCGTTGGACGACCTATTATTTCAGAAAAACGTTTGCTGCGCCGGATCTTTCCAATACGATTTATAAATCCATCATCGTCAACTATAAACGTGATGATGGTGTCATCATTTATGTCAACGGCAAAGAGTTATTACCCCGCGACCCCAATATGCCCACGCGCCCCATTACGGACACGACATTCTCCAATGGCTCTCCCGAGTATATCTGGCAAACCGTTGTGATCCCCAACGACGGCAACTATTTCCGGAAAGAACCATTCAACGCAACCAACACCGTCGCGGTTGAACTGCATCAAAACAGCCTGACCAGTTCGGACGTTCAATTCGACATGGAGGTGGTTTTAAGTCAGGATGCACTGACAGCGCCGGCTCGTGTGGGTACTACGGAAGTGCCGCAAGCCGCAGGAACATTAAGTACTCTCTACCCTAACCCGACTGATAACAAGGTATATTTCAGCACGCCGTTACTCTACGAAACGGTTAGAATTACCGATGCCAGGGGCGTGGTTGTTCGCTATCTTTCTGTGCCGGGAAGCCTTACAGAACTGGACTTATCCGGTTTTTCAGCAGGTGCATTTATTTTGTCAAGCCAGAATAAGGACAAGGTTATACATTACAAAATCATCAAAAAATAGCCGATACGAATCGATTCATAAACTTCCACAGAGAACAAACGAAACGGAGAAAGGTCTGGCGGCTACGCCGGACCTTTCTCTTGTCCAATGAATTAAAAATGACGGCGATTTTATTGTCACCAGCCCAAAACTTAGGTAAGTTGCGCCAGATTTCTGCTTTATACCTAATCCATCAGATTTAAACGCAATGAAAAGATTACTGTTCTTTGTACTTCTTATATCAGGCACTACAAGTTTTGCTCAGGTCAAACTGGCCCGCCTCTTCTCAGACCATGTTGTGTTACAACGCCAAAAACCTATTCCGGTCTGGGGATGGGCTACACCGCAGGAAAAAGTAACGGTAACGCTGGGCCGTCAGACATTAACGGCAACTGCTGATACAGCCGGAAAATGGATCGTCAGATTTGCCCCGCTGGAAGCCGGTGGACCTTATCAAATGACGGCCACTGCAAAATCAGGAAAAGCAGCGGTTGAAGATATTCTGATCGGTGAAGTATGGCTTTGTTCCGGTCAGTCGAACATGGAATTTAAAGTACAGCAGGCCAATAATTTTGAAGAAGAAAAAAAGAACGCCGATTTCCCTAAAATCCGTCATTTCAATGTGGATCATGAGGTTACGATGGCTGTGCAGAAAGACCTGAAAAACGGCTCCTGGATGATCGCTTCACCCGAAACGGTCGGCAGTTTTACCGCAGTAGGCTTTTTCTTCGCCCGTGAGCTGTATCAGAAATTAAACGTCCCGATCGGTATTCTTCATTCCTCCTGGGGCGGCTCACAAGTGGAAGGCTGGATCAGTAAAGAAGGCATGTTAAGCAATGAAGAATTGAAAGGTTATGCAAATAATCTGCCAAAAAACTGGGACGAAGCAGATGCCCGCCTCGATGCGAAACTCCGGAAACAGTTATTCAAAGATCCGCAGATTAACCCTTCAAGCGCTGACGAAGCCAGGTACACTGAGCCCGGTTATGATTTTTCAAAATGGATAAAGGCGGATAGCCCTATTGGTCAATGGGACTGGAAAAACATCTGGGCATTCCGTGGCAATGGATACATGGCAAAAACCATCAGCATTCCTGCGGAGCTGGTTTCGCAAAAAACAACCCTTGCCCTTGCCGAAAACGATAGCCATAACGCCATTTACATTAACGGAAAACTTGTTAATGAGGGAATTATCAAAGGCGTAAGAAAAATAGAAATTCCGGAAAACACCTGGAAATCCGGCGACAATCAGCTGGTTATCAAATTTGGAAACATGATCAGCACACCGTGGTACGGACTAGGTTTGGTCGGTTCGGCGGACAATCTCTATGTTGGCAATGAGCAGCAGAAAATAAGTCTGGCAAAAGAGTGGTTTTTAATGCCCTCATTCGCTGACAAACACAATTACATGCATTCCAGCAACAACGTAGGCACAACGATCTACAATGCGATGATTGCTCCACTGGTTCCTTTTGCGATACGCGGCAATCTTTGGTATCAGGGCGAAGCCAATACCACCAGGGCTTACCAATACCGTCAGAGTTTTCCTTTGCTGATTCAGGACTGGCGCAACCAATGGGCTGCGAATGGAAAACCAGGCAACGAGTCATTCTATTTTGTTCAGCTGTCGAGCTTCGGCGGCAATCAGGACAGTAATAAAGGCAGTAACTGGGCAGAGCTTCGTGAAGCGCAAACCATGACTTTAAAGCTACCTAAAACCGGAATGGCTGTAACCATTGACGTAGGAAACGCAAAAGATATTCACCCGACCAACAAACAGGACGTTGCACACAGGCTGGCTACCAATGCTTTGAAACTGGATTACGGGCAAAAAATCGATTACAGCTCCCCATTGTTTGACGCAGTGACTTTCAGTGAAGGGAAAGCGGTCGTAAGTTTCAAATTTGCACCCGATAAATTGGTAGCCAAAGACGGAGAACTCAAAGGTTTTGAAATTGCCGGAGAGGATAAGGTTTTTTATCCTGCCAAAGCAGAAATTACCGGAAACAAAGTGGTTGTTCATCATCCGAAAGGACTTAAACCTGTTTCGGTTCATTATGCCTGGTCGGATGCGCCGGTTGAAGCCAATCTGTATAATTCCGCTGGTTTCCCTGCAAGCCCGTTCCGTACCGATAGCTGGCCCGGAATAACGGTTGGGAAAAAATTCGAGTAAGCAGTTTTTGATATAATTTAAAGAAAGGGCATTGCGCACGAAAAATCTCGTATGCAATGCCCTTTGCTTTTGCGCTTATAGTTATTTTAGAAAAATCTAATCGGTGATCTGCCTCTTGAAAAACTTCCAGGATTCTTCAAAAACATCTATATCAGTCAAAAACTGATGTTTCCCGTTAACCACTTTCAGTAATGTTACCTCAGGTTTGTTTTTCTTCCGGTAAGAATAACTTTCCACGGTGATGTTGTTGCTGGTATCGGCATCGTGTAAAATGGTTTTGACCGGAGTACCCTGATAGCCGTCCAGAGTAGCCCAGTATTGAAACGATTGCTCAGTTGCCCTTACCTTTCCCAGCGTCACACCCGGTGTTTTCACTTCACCGCCATTGTAGGGGTTTGTCTCATCAGCCGTGCCATTTATAATCTGCGTTGCAATGGGAATTCTGGCTTCGCCACAATCCATGTTTTCAGGCGTTGGCATATTGGCCACAATGGCCGAAAGCGCCTTGAATTTTTTTGGCATTGTAAGGCCCAGTTTGTAAGTCATATGCCCGCCACCCGAAAAACCGGTGGCAAAAACGTGCTTATCATTGATCTTGTACTTCGTTTTGAAATACGTGATCATTTGGGCAAAAAAAGCTTCCTCATCAATATTTTCCTGATTAGCCGCCGCCGTGGAAGCTTTTCTGCATTCGTTCCAGTAACGCTTATAGCCAGCCGGATAAACCAGAATAAAGTTTTCTGTTACAGCCTGTGATTCCAGTTTTCTTGTTTTATCAAAAAGCGACTGCGGATCACCGCCAGAGCCATGCATCGCAAAAATAAGGCTGGCTCCTGTTTTCGCCGACTGAGGTTTATTAAAATAAAATACCCTGTAATGGTTTTCGATTAAGAGTGAATCTTTTGTGATCTGCGCTTTTACGAAGACACAAGGAAAAAAGGTTAACGCCAGAAGCAGTTTTTTAAGCATTTCGGTCCGCAATTTGTATGAGATATTGATTCATTCAGTAAATAACGTGATACGGATATTATACTGATGCACATGTAATAAATGCAAAATAAACTTTGATAAGGGCAGAATTTAAGGGATGGAAACATCAATCTTTATCCAGGCCAATTCATTTGACCACTTTAAACCAAACATGCGTCGCCCCCGCTGATTCTATGATTTTTATCCGCTCCAATTCGATTGGGCTGGTTCCTATTTGTTCAAACAGTAACGTACCGCAGCAAAGTAATACCGGAATGATGTGGATGTGAATTTCATCAACCAGGCCAGCTTTTAGATAACTTTGAGCGATACCGGCTCCGCCCATTAACCAGACATTCTTTCCTTTTGCAGCTTCCCTGGCTTTTTCCAATGCAACGGATATCCCCTCTGGCACATAAGCAAACCCATTTATCGCTTTCACCGGGTTTTGGTTGGTTACAACAAACGCTGGCATCGAAAAGGGTGAAGCACCTCCCCAGGCGTCATCAATCGCGATTGCATAAGTTCTTCCACCGACAATGACGGCACCGGAAGACGATACGACCTCTTCAAGTATTCTGCCATCGATGTCGGTTTTTCCGCTAAATATCCATTCGTGCAGCCGCTTTCCACCTATACCCATGGGTTGCCTGGGCGTAACATCGGGACCGGCAATATATCCGTCCAGGGACATGGAGAGATCCAGAATCACTTTTTCCATCGGATCGTCAATCTGTCGTTACATGTATTTCATTGCCGGATAATCGAGCAATCTTCTCCACAAAGCGATCTGGCCTATCAGATTGGCCTCACGATAGGTAACAAATGCCAGAAGCTCATAGAAAGAAATCGTCTGCCCCGGCATCATATCAATCCGTTTATCCAAACTTTCATCCGTCGCGTTCACCAGCAATTTCCTTAAAACCGGCGTGATCTTTTGCCAATCCGTTTTGTACACTTCAAGATCGGGATAAGTGGCACCTTCCTGAATGCCCTTGTTATCGCTGAAAAGATCATAGGCAGTGTCCTTATCTTCCGCACCGAGTTGTCGGGCCAGGTCAAACCGCGCGTGCACCGCACTGCCCGCAAGCCAGGCGATATGATTGGCTTTGGTATCAAGCCGGTTATGTGTATCATCATTTGAAATCCCGTCCATGACGTTCTTAAAAAATGTAGTCTGCATATCGTACAGCGTAAGAATGCCGTACAATGAGCTGTTTTTTTCAGTTTCCATAATAGTTTAGTTGATTGGTGATAGGTCGGCGCAGGTTTGAAGAAACTGACAGAGGGTGATAACTTATCGTTCTTCCTCGATGACGGATAGGATATTACCGGCCGGATCCGTGAACCAGGCTATGAGCGGCCCTCCGCCACGAAATATATGATCATCATCCGTTTTGATACCCGGCCAGTCATAACTTTCAAAGGTGACTCCAAGTGCTTTTAACTGCTCTACTGTTACCTTGATATCAGCAACAGGAAAATTAAGGATCGTGAATGTCGCCGGCGTATGATTGGGTTTTTCGTAAATAACGAGCGGGTTACCTCCTGCAACGTGCAGATTCAGTACGTTCATTTCGCTTAATTCAGTAACTTTTATTTGCAGCGTTCCTTCATAAAACTGCCTGGCTTTTTCCAGATTATCCACTGAAAAACCGCTGAATGCCTTTGTGTCTCTAAACATAATCATCTGGTTTAAGTATTGATGTAAAAACAATTGAAACAAACCTGACTATTCGACTACACATCATTTCATAGCCTAAAAGGCTCAAACAGTCTGTGTTTGGTTGAAATCCGGCTGATGTTTCTGATAATTTTTTGAAAGCTTTTTATACGCATCAGTCCGCATGGCAATCAACGTAATGATCAGTCCAACGATGCCTGTGACTGTAAATAACAGCGCAAGGCCCCTATCGGTCCCGGTGCCGAACCAGTAGCCAATCAGCCGTACTCCCGCCCCGGTTGTCATGAAGGGAATAAACACAAACTTGGCAATTGGGCCGATCATAAAAGCAGTAATCGGCGAGGCGGCCTGCTCCACACTTTGGGCAAAACCAAATACCCTTCCCTGTCTTTCGGGTGGAATCACTTTTTGAAGTATCGTCTGCTCCGTAGCCTCCACGACCGGAATCAGGCATAGATACACAAACAAGCCAATAGCCAGCAAGACGATCGAAGCCTGAATGGTAAAAAATATGCAGATCGTCCACATGACGATATTGGAAATAAAAAGTGTCCGGAGCGGTTGTTTCCCCAACCCTTTTTTGGCTACGATCAACCCGCCCACAATAAATCCAAGGCTCAAAAATCCCCAGAGGACTCCCCAAACCTGCACGGAAACCATGGACAAACCATAGGCATCCATGAGGGACATAAACACCCCACCGAGGAAATTATTGAAAGTGTTGAAAAATATCAGCCCAAAAAGTCCCGGGACCACACTGACAGCTTCAATTGTTCCCCTGATATCAATACTTTCCAAATGGGACTGAACATGCACAATTTCTTTTTCTTCGATGGTTATTGTCATCAGATGAATCAGCACGAGCACTGATAATCCCACAGCGAGCACCAGCATCCACATCATGCCCATAAAACCGATCACCAGCCCGCTAAAAATGGAAGCGACCAAAAAGGAAACGCCGTTTGCGGTACCCACCATCCCGTTTGCTTTGTCTCTGGTTTCTTCCGGGATCAGAATAGTCACCACTGTTGAAAGCGCTATCGTCCGGATATTTCCTGTAATAGCACCAAAAAGACACATGATAATAAACAGCCAAAGGTTGATGCTGGAAGCATTTTTAAAAACCTCAACAGGCGTTACAAAGTAGATAATCAAGGCAACAATGTACAGGATCAGCGTCAGAACTCCCGAAAGCATCATGGAAGTTTTCTTCTTATATCTGTCCACAATCGAGCCCAGAAAAAATCCTGAAACGGCCACAGTGCCAAAATAGATACCGGCCATCACCGATGTTGCCACGACGGATTTTGTTTCCAGATATACCCAGAATGTCACAGCAAACCAGACAAAAGTATTGGTCAGTGAAGCAGCCAGGGAATTGGCAAGTATGGCATAAAAGGTTTTCATCAGTCAAAAAGTTAATAAGATGACAAGTCAAAAGTATGACAATAAAACAAGTTGGGAAGAGGCGTTACAAGACAGAATAAGGGGGTGATCGCGACAATTATAATTTATAAATAATTTAACAACCACTATAAAAATAAACAGATACTTAAAATATTCAATACAAATCATGTTTTTCAATACCAGTCAATAAATTTAACCGGTTTTACTTCTCAATACCTGTTAACTTTGTTACTCAACTTTTCCGGGTTTCATTTCAGGAAAGACGTACATATGGCTGGAACCTTTAAATTATTTCTACTATTCAGCGCTTTGCTATGCATGTTCATGGCAGCTATTTCCCCTGATCAAAAAAGCATCGGGGTTGAATATAGTGTTGGACAATTCCGGAATGATTCCAAAGTTTTCGCCGTTACCATTGCTGACCTTTCAAAAGCACTGGAAAATCTGGATTCTTCAAAACCCGAAACTGTCCGGAAAGCAAAGGACGCACTGGTTAACAGCCGTCTGGCTTACAAAAGAATAGAATATTTACTGGAATATTTTTTCTATACCTCTTCGAGAGTTTACAACCGAGCTCCCAAAAACGAAATTGAAGAGCCATTTCTGGAATATCAGGAACTGGCCGGCTTGCAATACATTGAGACCATGCTTTTCGATAGCCAGTCGGAAGCGCATAAAGTGACATTTGCAGAACAAGGCCGATTGTTACAGACGGCTTCGACCGATCTTAATTCACTTTTATACCAGTTTCAGGGAACCGATAAACAAATGCTTGAAAGCGTACGCATCGAATTGATTCGAATTATTGCGCTGGGTATAACCGGATTTGATGCGCCACTGCTGAAATCAGGTATAGCTGAGTCGGCAGTTGCCATGGAAACGATTCACAAAGTGATGATACCTTACCTGGACAAGAGTAAGTCCGACACGGATAGTTTACGTTTTTATCTTGACAAATCGGCGAAATATCTTCACAACAATCCTGATTTTGACTCCTTCGACCGGTTATCTTTTCTCACGACCTGTGCGCTGCCGCTGCAAAAACATTTAGGAAAAATGATCAGAAGTAACGGTTGGGAATCAAATAAATACGGTGTTTTAAATTACGAGGCAGAGAATATTTTCGCCGGCAACGCTTTTCAAAACCAGTCGTTCCCGGGCAGTAACAGGAAAGTATCCGGCAGAGAAATCGCACTTGGTGAAAAACTTTTTTCCGAAACCATGCTTTCCGGAAATGGAGCAAAAAGCTGTGTATCCTGCCATAACCCTGCAAATTATTTTACAGACGGGCTGCCGAAAAGTATTGGATTTAACCCCGCGACAACGGTCAAAAGAAATGCCCCGACACTGATGTACAGCAGTTTTCAGCATAGCCAGTTTTGGGATGGCCGGGTTAAAAGTCTGGAAGAACAAATAGAAGCGGTCGTTACCGATCCAATGGAAATGAACGGAAAAATAGATGTTGTTTTAGCTAAATTAAATGCTGACAAAACTTACAGAAAAGCATTTCAAAAGGCTTTTTCAAAAAAACGGCAGGAAATGATCGTTGACAAGGAAGTATTCAAAGCGATTGCTGCATACATCCGGACTTTAAACCCCTATCGTGCTCCTTTTGACCAATATTTACAGGGAAATACAGCAGCATTGACGGAGAACCAAAAATCCGGCTTTAACCTCTTCATGGGCAAGGCACAATGCGGCACATGCCATTTTGCACCGCTTTTTAACGGACTTATCCCCCCGTTTTATACCCTGACGGAATTTGAAGTGTTGGGCGCCACAGATACAGATAATCTGGCAACGCCATCGGTTGATCCGGATGCAGGTCGTTTTTCTTCGCGTCCTATCCAGTTTTATCAGGGCGCCTTCAAAACGCCAACTGTGCGTAATGCGGCAAAAACAGGCCCGTATATGCATAACGGTGCCTTCCGGTCACTTGAAACACTTATCGAATTTTATAATCAGGGCGGTGGCGCAGGTTTGGGACTGACGGTTCCGAGCCAGACACTGTCGTCAGGAAAACTAAACCTCACGGAAAACGAGAAAAAAGATATCGTAGAATTTCTAAATGCATTGACAGATGACATGAAAAATATATAAATTATCCGGAATTTTAACTGGCCGTCACCGGCGTAATCTCCCTAACATCTGAACTTTATGAAAAAAAATATACTTCTGATACTTCTTCTGTCCTGCGTTATCCCCGGTTACGCCCAGCTCATCCGGGGCCCTTATCTTCAGGCAGCCACGTCCAACAGCATGGTGATCCGCTGGCGAACGGATGTCGCCGCTTCTTCACGCGTACAATACGGTGGTGCCGCCAATGCCCTCAATCAAAAAGTGGAAGATAATGCCCTGGTTACCGAGCATGAGATCAAGCTGACGGGTTTATCGCCAAAGACGAAATATTTCTATTCGATCGGATCGACAACAGGCGTTTATCAGGGTGATGACAATAATTATTTCGAGACAACACCGGTTAGCGGAGAACCGGGCAAGTACCGTTTTGGTGTTTTGGGAGACTGCGGTACGAACTCAGCTTTTCAGGGAAATGTTCGGGACCAGCTCACGGCTTACCTGGGAAACAATTATATGAATGCCCTGCTGCTCCTGGGAGATAATGCTTATTCGCAAGGAACGGATCCTGAGTACCAGTCGAATTTCTTTAACCATTACAAAGACAATTTCTTAAAAAAATATCCACTCTTCCCCACGCCCGGCAACCACGATTACGGCAACGACAATCCTAATTTACAGCTCAGCCACAAAATGCCGTATTATGATATTTTCACGATGCCGGTAAACGGAGAATCTGGTGGGGTGGCGTCCGGTAATGAGGCTTATTACTCCTACGATTATGGCAATGTCCATTTCCTTTCCCTCGATTCTTATGGAAAAGAAGATCAGTCGACGCGGCTTTATGACACGCTCGGAAAACAGGTGCAATGGATAAAAGCCGACCTTGCAGCGCATAAAAATAAGGGCTGGGTAGTTGCATACTGGCACCATCCACCTTTTTCCCTGGGCTCAAGAAATGGAGAAACGGAAACAGACATGATCAAGATCCGTGAGAATTTCATCCGCATTCTCGAACGTAACGGCGTCGATCTGATCCTTTGCGGGCATAGCCACGTGTATGAACGGACAAGATTAATGCAGGGATTTTATGATTATTCCGGTGCTTTTAACGGTGCGCTGCATAATGTCAGTCAGTCATCGGGAAAATATGACGGCACGGATAATTCCTGTACCTATATCAAAAACTCCGCCACTAATAAAGGTACAGTGTATGTTGTGGCGGGTTCCAGCGGTCAGGCAGGTGCTTCAAGTGCAGGATTTCCTCACAAGGCTATGTATTATTCCAACGCACAAGTCGGCGGTTCGCTAATGCTGGAAGTAGAAGGAAACCGGCTGGACGTAAAGTGGATTGGGATCGATGGACAAATCCGGGATAAGTTTACGATCGTAAAAGATGTAAATCAGAACAAAAACCTGAACATTGAACAAGGAAAGAGCGTAAATCTGGAAGCTTCCTTTAACGGGCAGTACGTATGGAACACCGGAGCCACTTCCAAAAGCGTGACCGTATCTCCGACCGCGGATACTGATTACAACGTAAAGGATGCCCAAAACTGTCTGAATGATGTTTTTCATGTGAAAGTCACGATCCCGGTGACCGTAAAATTGTTCTCTTTTGACGGAACAGCCGACGTACAAAACATGGTAAAACTCAATTGGGTCACGGAACTGGAAAATAACTTTTCTCATTTCCAGATTGAAAGATCAGTGAACGGCAAAGATTTTGCTGACCTCGGCCGCGTAAACAGCAGTCAGAATTCCAAAGAGAAAAAATTCTATGAGTTCATCGACCAGACCGGCAAAACAATTCTATCGCCGGATACCATATCCTACCGTCTGAAAATGATCGATCTGGCCGGAAAATCGGAATACTCCAAAGTGATTAAGGTCAAACTCAATGAAATCATTCTGGGTAACGATCCGGTTTCAGGGCTGGATGTCCATATCGTCCCGAACCCGTCTTCACCAGACAATATCCAGGTGAAACTGGTGGGCAAAGATCTGGCTGTTGCCGAGATCACCGTTATTGATATTTCGGGCAAAACAATCCTGAACCGAACCATAAAGCTCACCAAGGACCTGACGCCCTTTTTACCTCAGGCTGTGTCAAAAGGAACCTATTTTCTGAAAGTGGTAATCGACAACAAAACGATAACCCGGAAGTTTGTAATCTTATAATGCAAATCGTAAGCACAAAAAAAGTGAGCCTAGCCGGGCTCACTTTTTTATTAACACTTACTATACTATACTTATAAAATGTAAAATGTAGCTGGCTCCAAAGCTTTTGGAACATATTTCTCATTCATCATTTGTTTCAAGTCGCGCTCGATATTACCCGAAATGGTAAGTACCGGAGTATCCGTTGGCTTGTTTTCAAACGGATCCTGTAAATGGATCGCCATTTTTTCGATCAGGAAGAAACATGCTGTAATTACAACCAGAACCGGGACCATCAAAAATCCAAAAAGATCTACCATCCCGAACGGAAGCAATACGATGAAAAAGTGAAGTGCCAGGTGAATATACAAGCTATAAGTGGCCGGGAATACCGTGTTTTTAATCCTTTCACATTTCCCCATGGCATCCGTCAAACGGGTCAGCGTATTGTCAATTTCGATTTGCTGGTATGAGTTAACCCACCCCTGTTTGTGCGCATTGTTAAGGTCCCTCGCATGCAACTGTACCAGTCCAAGATGTTTGTTATCGTAACTTCCTACGTATTCATACTCATCTTCCGATACAAATTTTTCTATCGAAGGCATCGGATCGTTTTTACGAAGACCGTTTCCCAACGCGTAACACCAGGCAATCTGTCGATTAATAATCCTGTGTTTAAAGGCCTTAATATTTTCAGGCTGATAAGGATCATCCATGAGCGAAAGCACCTGACGGGCCAGTGTACGCGAATCGTTGACAATGGATCCCCAGATAATTCTGGCTTCCCACCACCTGTCGTAAGCCTGGTTTGACCGGAAAGCAAGCAACAGCGATATGATCGTACCCAACACTGTCGGCACTGTCATATTGATGGAAATATTGGTGATTTCGAAGTTCTTATAGACAATTTCAATAGCCAGTCCGTACACAGTTACCAGCAGAACTTCATATTTTATTTTCCCAAACACATATTTAATGGGAATATTTTTTTTAAGAAGCATAATTTATATGGCTTTGTTGATTGTTAGAATAACTGATGTCAGCTGATGTTTACCGAAGATTTTCGATGTCGGAAAATGCAGACTTGTTAATTTCGTCGGCATCAATAAGTGGCAAACCACTTTTTAGAACCACCGGCAGCGCATCGATACTACTTTTACTAAGCTTGGGTATTCCGTAACTTTTGGAATAAGCGATGAAGTCCGCTTTGTTGTAATCCAGAAAATTTTTAAAGACCGCCAGTTTGCTTCCGTAAAAAAATTCTATCGTCACACTTTTCAGTTTTCCAGCGTAAACGTTTTTAAGCATATCACATTCATGACGGAATTCATCCGACACAAATTCGTATTCCTTTTTGCGGTAATTTGAAAAAAGCAGGTCCTGAATGTCGTCAGCGACATGAAAGAGATGAATGAAGAGAATTCTTACTTCCTCCTTAGCATTTCTTACAACCGTTTCCGCTACCTGGATAGAGTCAATACTGAAATCACTTGGAATTATTATCGTTTTCATAATCCTATCGTTTTGGTTAACAATGCTTTTCGTTGAAATTTTGATAATGCAATGTTACAGCGGGCGGATTAGCACCAGCTAAAAACGAGATTATAATCCGGTGAGGGATTTATTAAAATCTTATTAGAATATTAAAATGGGATTAGAAGGGGCTGTTATTTAAAAGGCAGATAAACCGTGAAACGGGTACCCACGCCGACTTCGCTGTTGACGACAATACTGCCCTGGTGTAATTTTATAATATTATTCGTCAACGGAAGTCCAATTCCGTAACCTTTGTATTTTTCGGTGTTGGACGCGCGAAAGAAAGGGACAAAAATCTGGGCGATCTCCCGATCCGGGATACCAATTCCCTCATCTGCAATCTCGATGATTACATAAGTTTCTCCCGCTTTTATCAATACGTTAACCGGCTTGTTGTCTGAATATTTACAGCTGTTCAGGACAATGTTGGAAAATGCAGCCTTTAACAACGTTTCATTTCCATTTACAACAAGCTTTTCTTCATCCTCCGGCAACTGATCAAAGTTGATTTCCACCTTGTTGTTGGGCATGATCTGATCTGCGGTACCTTTTACCGATAAAATCAACTCGTCAATCCTGATCTCATCCCATTGTTCCTTTTTCCCGTCAAAACCCGTTTGCGCCAGACTTAACATACTATTCGTCAGATGTTCCAGCTTTTCAGATTCCCGAAAAATGGTACGGAAAGAATCTCTGGCAATTTCGGGGATATCGCCTACGGAAAGTCCCAGCTGCGCCTCGCCGCTGATAATTGTCAGTGGTGTTTTAAATTCGTGAGAAGCATTGCTGACGAAATTATTCTGGATCTCGAAGGTAATTTCCAGCCTGTCGAGCATGTCGTTAAAGGTTTTGGAAAGATCTGTGATTTCATCCTTGCTCGTGCTCACTTTCAACCGCTGGTTCAGGTTATGCGCACTGATCCCTTTTACGTTCCGGATAATCTGCCGGATCGGCTGAAAAATCTGGATGGAAAAAAACTTGCCGAAAGTAAACACGAAAACCAATGAGATAAAAAAACCGATAACCAGCAGATTTTTAAGATTCTCCATTTCTTCCAGTCCATAAAGGTCCACCGCCGAAGAAAGAACGATAATATTTTCGCCGGATTGGATCACACTGAGGCCAACATAGGAAGTGTCGTTTTTAAAAAAACGGGCCGGCTGTTTCCTTACAATTTCGTCGTAAAACGACTGAGGCATCGGAAACTTTTTTTTCAGACTATCCGCCTTTTTGACTTCGTTTTTCCAAATAATCTGATGCTGCTCATACGGCAGATCTCCAAGATGTTTCTCCTTAATGTCGTAGTATATCGAAGTCTGGGTTTTATTCTTTTGAAGTGCGGCGTGACCAACAATATTGGAACGTACTTCCAGTCTGTGAAAAAAACTGGCGGAAATACTATCCGAAGCAAAAATGTAAATAAAAACGCTGAGCGACAGGATAATCCCTGCCGTCAGCACTGTAAAAATAAGAGAGATCCTAGTTTGTATCTTCATAAGTCTGGCGCATCACATAACCCATGCCGAAAACGGTATGAATAAACTTAACGCGGTGGTTTTTATCTATTTTTTTTCGGAGATAATTGATATAAACGTCCACCACATTCGTTCCCAGATTAAAATTAATATCCCAGACATTTTCAAGAATTTCCATCCGGTTCAACACTTTATTCTGGTTGGAAAGAAGGAATTCCAGCAGACGAAACTCGGTCGCCGTCATGTCAATAGGCTGCGAATCACGGGTAACTGTTTTGGTTATTTTATCAAGAACCAGATCCCCGATTTTAAGTATATCATTATTTTTCTCTTTCTCGGGCTCTTTTCCTCTGCGGGTTAATGTCCTGATACGCGCTTCAAGCTCAGCCAGTTTGAACGGTTTTGTCATGTAATCGTCCGCACCTGCATCCAGTCCCGAAACGATATTTTCGGTTGTTCCAAGGGCAGTAAGCATCAAAATGGGTATGGAAGCATTACTGCTCCTTATCTTTCTGCACACCTCCATGCCATTTATTACTGGTATCATCAGATCCAGCAAAATCAGGTCAAACTCATGCTGCAAGGCCATCTGCAAGCCCGACTGGCCATCCATAGCCACAGTAACTTCATGCCCGGTAGCGGAAAGACTTCTTTGAATAAGCGATATTACACTGGGTTCGTCTTCGATAAGCAAAAGCTTCATGCGCACATTAAATGTATAAGATTGTTGGCTTGCTAAAATAACCTGCTTTTGCCTTAAAAAATTCTTGCCTGCCCATTTATAAGCAAAAAGCAGGTAATGAACCGAATCAATACCTGCCTCTAAAACTAATGAATGAATCGTAAAATCCGTATATTTTGAAATAAGGATTTTGTGATCAAAGTCATTTTCAAACCATCTGATCTGTCATTTTCCCTGACTTTTTCAAATATCTGACATAACCATATACCAGTCCGAGTATTACAAAAATGGAAACAAATACGGACAAACGTGTTTCCGGATCAGGAATCAGGTGTTTGTATTCGAACAAAATGATGGCTGCAATACCAACCAGCCAGATAAACAGCGTGTTGTATTCCTTTAAAAGCCATCGTTTGTAGTTAAAATTCATCTCAGAGAAAGTCGCTTCGATGCCTTTGACATTGATAAACCATCTGTTCACGCGCTGACAATAGGTGGCAAAATCGAAGCCAAATTTATTCTGTAAAAAATTTTCCTCTGCCATGACAATGGCCTGATAAATAAACAGGAACAACGGAAAAACGATACCAAGATAAATCCAGGAATTGGATAGAATACCAACGCCAAGCAGCATCAGAATATTTCCGACATACAGCGGGTTCCGGCAATGTTTAAAAATACCTTCGGTCACCAGATTTTCCGCATGTACTTTTTTGTCCTTTCCGCCGCGAATGATGTACGCAAGCCCGATGGTAGCGCCACGAATGGCTTCTCCCAGAATGGTGATCGATAATCCGAGCACGATGGGCCAGATGTGGTAACTTGCCCCAAACTGCTCGCGGGTAAAAATATCCGGCGAAGGCAGAAAAAGCAGCAAATACAGAAAGATGAATAATACGTTTCTGAACCTGAAAAAGAAATTTCCTATTGTTATCATTTTTTGTGAGCTATAATTCCGGCAAAATTGTACCATTTAAAAAAAGTTTCGCAGTGCGCAAAACCAACATCTTCGAGCAGGAAAATATTTTCCGATAACTTATACGGAATCAGGACATTTTCAAGTGCTTCTCTTTTTTGGGAAATTTCCAGGTCGCTGTACTGGTTGCGTCTTTTGTAATCGTAGTAATATTTGATAAAATCACGGTTAAAAACACTGTCTTCCGCTAGTATTTTCTCGACCAAAATCAATGTCCCGCCGGGATTAAGGCCTTTGTAGATATTTTTAAGGCACCTTTTTCTGTGAATCGGACGGAGAAATTGCAATGTCAGACAAAGGATCACCACCGAGGCATTTTGAATACTTAACTCGCCATGCAGATCAGCCGCGCGAAGTTCATAGGGTCTTGTCATACCCGCCTGTTGGAGTTTGACGTCACATTTGGCAAGCATTTCATCCGATTCGTCGATCCCGACAAACGAAATATCCTGTGAAACTAAGGTATCGAGTCCGATCATCGTCGTGCCTGTCGAGCAACCCAGATCGTACACCAGCGTGTCTTTTTGTGCATGATCGGCGGCCAGCTCGGCTACCATCCTCTGAATTTCTCCATAATGTGGCACCGAACGGTTTACCATATCATCGAAAACCTTCACTACTTTACTTCCAAACTTAAAATCAGAGGCTTCCGAAATCTCCTCCTTGAAGACATTGTCTTGCTCGATGCTTTCCATAACATTAATTAAATATGCAACAATAAGTCAGGTTGATCCTTAATCTTGAAATGGAGGGCTTGTCAGGTGCGCGTTCTGGTGTGTTAAAGAATCGGATTGGCATTCCTGTTTTTCAGGACCTCAAATATTTTGGCCCAGATTGGTTTTACCAAATTATAACAGGATAAAAAACGGAAAGGGTTTACAAAAAGTATCCCATTCTTAATTTTTCTATAAAAACGATCATCTAACACGACTAACGCTGCTGTAAAATCCGTGCCACAAGATTTAAAAGTGTCTGAAGGATGAATACGTTTCCTTTTTTCTTTTCGTGGCAGATTATTAGAAAAAAATTAAAATTGAGGTTCAGAGATACAAGCTCTTGCGCATTTGGAGAGAAAATGAGTACATAAATGGCGGGTTATCGTGCCGTCCACCCGCCGTCTACGGTTAGCATAGAGCCGACCATATAACTGGAAGCATCACTGGCAAGAAAAATAGCAGCTCCCTGAATTTCTTTTAACTGTCCCCAGCGTCCCAATGCCGTAGCACCCAAAACAATCGTTTTGGCTTCGTCACTGTCAGCAATCGGGATATTCATATCGGTCAAAAAAGGGCCCGGACATATTGCGTTCACCATGATATTGAAAGGCGCCAGTTCAAGCGCCAACGCCCTCGTCATTTGCACGATTGCGCCTTTGCTGGCGGTATAAGGAGTGCGATTGGCAAGTCCAACCAACCCCAGCGTACTGGCAAGATTGATTATCCGCCCGCTTTTTCTTTGTTTCATAAAAGGTGTTACCGCCCGCGAACTAAGCCAGGTTCCGTTGACATTCACCTGCATCACCTGATTAAAGTCGTCATGGGATATTTCATCAATCGGCCCACGAATATTGATACCCGCGCTGTTGATCAGAATATCTATTTTCCCAAAAGTATTGACCGCCATTTGCGCCATCACTTCCGTCTCAGCCTGACTGGTTATATCGGCACCGAAAGTCACCACTTTGGTACCGAAATCCCGTCTCAGTTGCTCGGCCGCGATATTCCCTTCCTCGACATTTCTGTTTACAAGCATAATGTCTGCGCCGGCAGAAGCCAGTCCGGCCGCCATCGCGTAACCCAGCCCGCGGGAGCCGCCCGTGATGACAGCACTTTTTCCTGTCAGATCGAATTGTTTAATGCCGGGAAGAACCGAGTTGCTCATAAACTGAATGACTCCGGATTAGTATTGATGAAAACCCTGCGAAACAAATTCCAGTACACTCGGCAGCGAGGTGCGCCAGTAAGTCCAGTTGTGAGCCCCGTCGCGAATCCTGAACTCATGCGGAACTTCCTTTTTACGCAGCGCAATATGCACAAGACTGTTCCCTTCAAACAGAAAATCATCGTCGCCGCAATCGATATACCAGCGCACTGCTTTTTTCTGCGCATCCGGAATTTTATCGATTAATGCCAGCGCACTATGCCGGTTGTAGTAATTGCTTACCGTCGAATCGGCAATATTGGGGTTATTTCTGATCAGGTTTTTCCGGGCATCCTCCAACGTAATCGGTCCCGTTGATGCGCTTAGCGGACAAGCCGATGAAAATAATTCCGGATGATGCAGGGCATACATAAAACTCCCGCCACCGCCCATAGACAAACCGGCAACGGCGCGATAGCGCTTATCTGTTTTAATACGGTATTTTTTCTCGACAAAAGGCATCAGTTCCTGAAAGAAAAAGTCCTCGTAAGGCCAGTCGCCTTTTACGTCATTGAAATAACCTCTCCGGCCGGTATCGGCATCCGGCATGACAATAATCATCGGTGTCGCCGATCCGTCACGGATCGCTTTATCGGTAATATTCAATACCTCGCCAAACTGAACCCAGCCCGTGTGGTCGTCACCGGCACCATGCAGGAGATAAAGAACAGGATAACTTCGTTCCGATGTCGCATAATCAGGCGGTAAGTAAATCGCAAATTTCCTTTCTGATTTCAGTAATTTACTGGGAAGTGAAAGATTATCGAGTACTTTCCCCGACTGGGCAAAAACACAGCTAACCAGCAAAACAAACAACAGGGTAAAATGAACGGTTTTCATATGCGCCGGAATAATTTTGAGTTTACCCACAAGTAAGTTCAAAATACGGCCAAACTACTGGCAAAAAAGCATTTAAAAGATTTTTAAGGTTACTTATTCGTCGCCCGGCTTCGCTCCCTGCGACCGCAGATAACTTATAATGGCCGTATTTTCGAAATACATTGCCCAATCCAGCGCAGTTCCGTGATAAATGGTATCCTTTAAATCCAGCCGCGCTCCCGCCTCAACCAGTAACCTGACGCAGTTTTCGTGACCGGAAATAATGGCCTGATGCAAAGGCGTAGAAAACATATGTGCACCTTCGGGATTATAAAGACTTGGATCCAACCCAGCATCCAGTAAAAATTTCAGAGCTGCCGCGTGCCCGTGTTGCGCTGCAAAAGCAAGCGCTAAATGTTTTTGCCTGCTGTCCGACAGTGGAATAAGTTTTGCCACAAAATTCGTTCGTCCTGTCGCGGCGGCGGCTGGCAAATCGATCACTGCACCTTTTGCTATCATCGACTCTACCGCCTCAAACTCCCCATGCGCCAACGCGGCTGTCATGGCTCCGTCGGGATTTGCGCCATAACTACAAAGCAAGTCAATTAACGGAATTTGCACCTTGAATTCACGCGGTACCCGCCCGGAACAAACCAGTCCCAGCGTATAATCAATCTGGTCGGCGTTATTTTTTGCACCCGCTTCCAAAATAACCCGGGCTACCTCTACGATATTCTCAGGCAGCCTGTCGTGGCGCACGGGATTTTCGGCGACGAATTCCAGCAGACCCGGATTTTTGAAATAACCCTCTTCGTCAAACAAAATCCTTTGATACACCAATTCCGGATTTTGAGTCAGATATACTTTCAGTCCGTCGGCATCTCCGGCATCCAGCAAATCCACTGCACTCCGAAATTTACCGTCGGTAATACGTTCATGATATGGTTGGGTTTCCATCCGTGGTCATTTGATAAGTCCAGACAAGGAACAAAAAGCTGTTAGCTAACACGAAGTTAACAAAGTCATTTTCGTTGACCGCAGACTTCTAAAAAAAGAAAGTCCGGATTTCTCCGGACTCTTCTGTGTTGATTCGAAAAAGTAAAACTGCCTGTCACTTAACAGCCGACAATTTGCTTTCGTCGTCAGCAATTTTGCTTTTCAAAGACTCTATATTTTTTTTCAGACTTGCCAGATTATCTTCTGCCCTTCTCGCTTTTTTAGCATCACGTTCCGCCGCATTCGCACTCTTACGAGCACTTTTTGCAAGCTTTCTATCCTGCGCATTGCCACTTAGTTTGGCCGCCATTTTGCCATTTTCATCCGCAGATTTCTGCGCCTGCTCGGCAGTCTTGGTTACCTCAGCCGTTTTTTCTGCCAATTGATTTTCATATTTGGCCAGTTCCAACTTGCGATCGGTTAATTTCTTGCTTATTTCCAGCGATTCTTTTTGTTGTTTCAAGACATTTAATGAATCCTTTGATACCACCTGTGCTGATAGAGAAAGGGATATAAGCATCATTCCCAGCGTGTTGACAATCCATTGCATTTTCATAATCATCATAATTAATTGTAAATCAATAATTTCAGTAGTTCGCAAAAACCATGCCGACTACGAAGTAATTTACAAAAATTATAGAATATATTCTTGATTGCAACAAGTTCTTATCCGGTGACAAATAAATCCAAATAATGCTGTGAAGATTCCAGAATTCCGCCGCTTTGTTCAAAGAAAGTCTTGTCGGTCAAATAAATTCCTTTATTCGTTTGCGTCCAGTTTGCACCGGCTTTGGGGTGATAACTCATCAATCTATCCCAGTTTTTATAATATTGATGACCATTCGTTTCCTGCAAACCGATAGCAATATCCGGAAAGGGAGATAAGCGTGCTGCAACCGACTTGTTCCAGTCTACCAGAATGGGATTAACCGTAAGATCGGCACAGAAACAGGGGATTTTCCTCTCGTGCGCCAGTTGGGTAATTTTCATCGTCATGCTCAAAGTCTTCGCAATGGCTTTCACGATCATCACTGAATAGCCCTGCTCCATCCTTTTGGCAGCATCTTCAACCGTATGCGCACTTTCGTCGGCTCCGATCCGCACACCTACATCACCCACAAAATCATTGTTATCTTCTCCCAAAGGCTCCTCGATCACGGCAATCTGTTCAAGTCCACCAATCTTTTTCATGTGATCAATAAAACGCAACAGCGTTTCCTTTTTTTCGTAACGCCCGTTGGGATCAATGTAATAAGGGATCTTGCCATTTTTGGTATAAGGCGTTTCATAATGCCCGATCGTTTTATGAACTGCAGACATAAAAGCCATGTCCTTTTCAAGCATTTCCGCCTGCGTTCCGGCCGATCCTGTTTTCAGTTTCATGATAAAATAACCTTCATCGGCAGCCGTTTTAATTTTTCCGGTATCGGTACCTACGGCAAACGAAGGAATGCTGGCAACTTTTTCGTGACGATAACTAAGACTGGGTTTGTAAGCAGCCGGTATCATTTCGTCAAACGTTTTCATTTTATTTTCTGCCGCATACAGAAGCCAGGCCGCATTGTCGACACTGACGAGCGCGTTCAGCGCAAAAGTTTTCCGAAGATCTGCATTGCCTGTAATCTTCTTCCCGTAAGCCAAAACTTCCGGCAACAGTTGATCCAGCAGCGCAACCGGATCTGTAAAAGTGGTTCCTTTCATCATTTGCAAAGCCCGCTCAGTCATTGCATACATGAGCGCATTTCCAGCACTTTCCGAATGCCCCGCCGCTACTTTCGAATCCGACCAGAGCACGCCCTGGGTTGCCAAACCGACTTTCCTGATCCCGGAATCAGATTCCAGATAGGCAGCGGTTTGCCAGCTTTCGGTAATCTGGCTGCCCTTAAAACGGTAAGGGTTGAGTGCCTCCCGTTCAAAATTGGCACTGACATTTTTTATACGAACCGGATTTTTTACCGTATTGCCTGCATTCATTTCTTTTAAATTTTGCCCAAAATCTGTTAAACCCAAAGTCGCCAAGGCGCTGGTGTACTTTACAAAATCACGCCGGTTTATCGGACTTTCGCTATCGGAAAGGATGTTCATGGATATCAAATAGTTGATCAGATCAGGAATTGTAAATAACTCCCTAATCTTAAAGCACCGGCGCGTCCGGTTATAACCTGATCATTTTTAAAAGTTATAACATTCGGCAAAACGAAAAAGCGCGGAGCTGTCAAACACCCCGCGCTTTTCTTATTATTTCATCTGTTTTAAACCGCTATTTCAGAAGGAACAGTGATATACTCGAACGATGGCCCGATCGTGTACCCTTCCTTGCCCGGAAACGGTGTCGCACACAATTTTTCGGCAGTCAGTTTGAGGTCGTACATAATCCCGATGGTATTATCCAGCCCGGCAGGATCGCCGTTGAAAGTCTTATGCAACCCTTGCAGCAAAGAAAAATAGCTGGTATTGAACTGCTTCATCCTGTTCCATTCCTCGCTGCCCGTGGGTAACATCGCAATTTTGGTATTCGGGAACAGCGGATAAACGTCATCCGGATTAAAAGGAATATCAGGCCCCGAAAACGAAAATCCGTTTGGCGCCGTATCATCCTTGATCAGTTTTTTACCTTTAAAAAGTTCTTCAAAACGATAATAATGCGCTATTTCACCATCCTGGTCCAACGGAGAAATGGAGGTTCCTTCGCCCTGTTCCACGATGATGTTGATCGCATTCACAGCATCGTGTCGTGTGTAAATCGGGAAAAGCAATGCGGGATCAAAAAATGCAGAAGTCACTTGTTTGCTTTTATCCCCCGGCAATTCAATAGGCGCTATTTCTTCTATTTTTTGTTGCAAAGCAAGGTAAAACTGCCCGATGGTACTGAAATCCTGCGTAGCAGCCAGCGAAAAAGACTTGAAAACCAGTGGATTTTCCGGCTCTTCTATCTCCATGAATACATTTTTCACACAGGCTTTTGAATATTTTTCCAGTCCCACGATCAGGCCGTTCCCTATTCCCATGGGTAGCGGACCGGGATATTCCGGTACAAAATCGCTGTTACTGATATAAGGCTGCCCACCCAGGGCATTCAAAATATTTGCGGCGATGGTCATGTGCATCATTTCTTCAATCACAATGGAATGAATGATCTTTCTGTCTTCCAGGTTTTTCCCCGGTTTGATGGAAAACATTGCCGTCAGGTAAGGCGGGATGGTTGAATGCTCCAGTTCGATGGCATTTTGAAGCAATGGATACAGCTCTTCCAACTCCTCGGACTGCTGCACCTTTTGTATGAATTTTGAATCTATTTTAAGCATTGTGAGGATTTTTCTAACGGTGGATCATAAATTTTCAAACAAGTTATCTGTCTTGGGAAAGCCCGGAAATGATCCGTTTTTAGCTTTGACAGCCTCTTTGTACTTCATCTGTTTTTCGGACAATGCCGTTCCCACTGCAACCGGATTTTCCGATTTGGGTTTTTCGGCAATACCCTTCAGACTGCTGGTGCGGGTTAACACCGGATCCTTTAACCAGTTGAGAATGGTCTGTCTTTTGGGAGCCGACAAATCTCTCGTCACAGGCATGTGCATGGTATCTTCCATCGGACGGGAAAAAGCGAAAATCAGAATGTTCTTTTTCTGAATCAGGTCTTCCGGATCCGAAAGGTTCACCACATATTTACTCATGATCGGATACAGATTGCTATACTGGATCATCATGTCAGAAATATCCGACCAGACCGGTTTCTCGATCACTTCAAAGTAATCACGCAAATGAAGCACGACCGACTCCGTCCCGAAAGCCGGGTCAACCGTGTTCAGCTGATAATCGATCGTGTAGACCTGTCCATCAATATAATGTCTCGGACTGTGGATTGCATTTCCGGTCAGCAGCATTTTTGCTGTTCCTTTTTCACAGGTTGTGATCTGTGACTGAAACGTTATCCCATCAATCGGATAATTATTCCCGTAAAGCTCGGAAATCGGGTTTTGGGGACCAATCGGAGTGTCTGGCGTCGGAGCTTCCAGGGTAAGCGTGATGACATTATTGGCAAGCGGTTTCCCCCACTGAAATGCATAAAAATCTATTTCCACAGAGTCGCCATCATCCAGCCTCTGCACAAAATCATCCGCTCTCACAAAAAGTCCGTCGACCGATTCACGGGCGATGATCGCATACTGCCCCGTCTGGGCGGCAGATGGCGTAAGCACCAGCAACTGATTATCAGCCAACGCATTTATAGTTTCGTCGGATAAATTATTAAACGAAACGATACCGCCGGTTTGGTTCAGCCAGTCAGGATCCGACTGGTAATTCAACGGCCCGATCTCTGTAACATCATTTGGACTAATATAGAAAACCGGAGCGTCTTTGGTGGCGGCATAATTCAACGGAATTTTGCTTACTGCCAGGATCAATGTCTGATTAAAATTGATGGTTCCGATGGAATTGGCAACCGGAAAGCTGGCACCAAAATCGATGGAAAGCCGCTTGTTATCCGCTTCAACAAGAAAGTTGGTATTGTTCAGATAGGTCGATCGAATGCCGCTGTTGTAGTTGATCCCGTATAGGCGTCGGTATGGAGCAAAGGTCGTTGGTTCACCTTCAAAATAAGGCCCGATCGATCCGATGATTCTGCCAAGCGAAAACCTGCCGTCGTTGTGCGCGTAATAATAACCGAAAGGATTCAGGTTTATGGACAACTTATCCCCCTGCGTAGTCGCCCTGAGTTGTTTTAAAAACGGCGAAGAATCCGCCAGTTCTCCCCAGGTAATATTCGTCAATGTAGAATTCCAGGTGGCACCAAGCGGCTGTCCGTTGCTTTTACCCCCATCCAGTTGTCTCAGCTGAAGATCCCGGAAGCAGGTTGTTTTGATATCACCTTTAAAAAGCAGCTCATTCTGTGCGGTGCAAATCCTTAGCTGCACACACCATAAGGCCGACACCATCTGCGCATCAGGATCCAGATCGACCATTTTTCCGGTCGGGCGGCCTTCCGCGCCTACAACAAGCTGACCGATAATGATATCCTGCGACGAGTCGGCCTGTGTCGTTCCATCCGGCAGAAAAATCTGACGAACAGCACAATTCTGAAAATCAAAAACAGCGCCTCCTTCCGGGTTCCACCATCCATTGGTGGCTCCTTTTCCGGGCTCCTGAAAATTGGGTTTAAAAGTGGCATTGTTGTAGTGAGCGGTGTCGTTGTTTACCGTACTGACGTCCGAGAGGAAATCGCCGGTAAACACGAGCCGCGGCGCGTGCAAATAAGACATGGTGAATTTATTTATTATGAGGGATTAATTTTCAGTATTCCAGATGATAAAATGCTGCAACCATTGATCGTCACACTTTTTGTATATCCAAAGTATCCTGCCTACTTCGGATGCCTTTTCTCCGGTTGTTTTGTCGGTAGTAGTCTGATGATAGACATCCCATTCATAGGCAAGATCTTCCCTGATTTCGATATCCTGAGATACGTAACTGATCTGAATGGTAAAAGCATCAAACCAGGATTTAAGGAAATCCACGCCACCGGCTTTGGTATTGATGACGGGAGATCCCGGCGCAATGACCGTAAGATCATCCGCCAATATGGATGCCATCAGCTGTAAATTGCCGGTATTTTCAGCTTCCTGGACAATGAGCCGCAGCTTATCAATTTTTTCTTTTTCATCTTGCATGTTCATGGGTGTGAAGTTTTAGGTAACGCATGGTATCCGACTGATATCGAAGGAGTCACCAAAATCATGTTGTCAAAACAGGACTTTTGCAGACCTTACCAATAAGAAAGCAAGATGAAAGAACTACTCCAATATTCTACATTGAATGTAGAATTTATTTTACTAAACTTATTTAACGGTAAAGTACAACCTTTGTTATGCGATAATCCAATACCGAAACAAGCAGAGATCTGACTGGGAGCGGAGCGTCATAACAAAAAAATCCTGATCGCTGGGCAATCAGGATTTGAATATTCTCGTCACCTATCCGGCAATAGCGGAAAACTATTTTATGCCTGATATTCAGTCTTTCGGCAGCATTAATTTAAACTGCAAATAACCATCGCCTGCGACTTATCGCGCATTGGGGATTTTGTCTGTGCTTTGTAATTTGCACCGGAAGTCAAAGGATTAATAACGCTCATTTGCTCACTTTTTCTTTTCTCGATGACTGTTGAAGGGCGTGAAGCATACTTCGGTGTCCGGGCTTGTCCACTTTCAAAAGATTGCTTAAAAGATTGCCTTGTCAAAACAATATACTGATCGGTAAAACGAGCCTTTGCGGCTTTGTCGGGCATCTTGTAGTTATGTGAAGAGATTCCCGGATCGGATAAATTCTGAGCCTGGGATTGTACAGAAAATAAAACACAGGCTCCAATCGCCATGGTTTTAAAAATACATAATTTGAACATTACAACGATTAACTTTTAAGGATATAGGAATTTAATAATTGCACAAATGTACTTCCGGGTATTTATCAAACGCTATTTTTTTCAAACAAAAAGATATAAAATTCAAACATTTAATAAGCGAAAATTTTAGAATCTTGGCTGATTTATTTTTGCTTTTGAAATGATTACATTTCAGTATATCAAAAGTTACAAATATTATTTTTATTCCAAAAAACACACTTAAAGTAATCTGATATTATTTTGCACTTTAAACAACTTCCAGCAATCACCCCTTCCCCTCTCTTTCCCGGGAGACGAACAAGCACATTTTAAATATTATAAAATTCAAATAATAAATCCAACTAAACAACGTGTTTTCAGCGTAGTTTTATAAAAGGATGAAACAAAAAAAGAGCTGTTTTCACAGCTCTTTTTTTGTACTAAACCAGGCAATGTTAAGTCGCCAGCGGTGGCCCTGACGGGATCATTATTTTTTCCCGTTTCGACTTAAACGTATGACGTTTCGCAGTAAATTTCGCGGTCATGTATTCACCCATGTAAACCGATCCGGTGATGGTATCGTCTTTCACAGTACCCGAAAACATGAATGTAATGGCGTCTCCAAGCTGACGATCCGTACTTCTCATTTTTATCTCGTTTCCTTCCAGCGTTCCCTGCATTTCACGCACACTAAACTCGCCTTTATGCGAACCCACCAGCCAGTTTCCGTCCTGTTCGATAATCAGCGACTGCTTGCTGGTGCTTGAAAAAAACTCAACTTCCATATCCCAGTGCCCTTTAACCGAAGAAGAAGCCGCTGCCATATCTGTTTTTTGCGGCGCACGTTTCTGTGTCAAAACTTCATACAAACGATCTGAAACAACCTTATCGTCGCCAGGCTGCATTTGCCCGGTGGTGATAGAAACAAAAGTAGCGCCATCGCGGGTACCGCCGCCGAGTGCAATACGTGGCTTTGTTCTTCCAAAAAGTTCTGCAATTTCTTCACCCGAAATATTCAGTTTGGCCGGATCCCAGGTGATTCTCAGCTGAGGTGTCCGGTTCGAAAGTTCTTTCGGTTCAACCACCGTTGTTTTCACACCGTCGATCGTTGCCATTTTTTTGGAAATATTATCCAGCCACAGCAGCCATCTTTTCCACTCCCCCGCATGGTCACGTTTTGTCCATGCTTCCACAGCAGCAATCATCCCCATCGTTTCTTCGCGGCCTACCTTGTTGTCGCGACCAGGGCCGTGATGTGGTGCACTGGCCTGCCAGGCAGACATCAGCAAATCCTTTCTGCCTAAAACCAGCCCGGCACATTGCGGACCACATAATGCTTTTCCGCCGCTGTAAATCACCACGTCCGCGCCCATTTTCAAATGAACATTAGGGATGGTAAGATCCTCAGCCGCAGCGTCTACCATAACAGGAACGTTTTTCTCCTTGGCTATTTTTGAAATCAATTCCAGAGACATCGGCCCACTCATCGACTCCTGCATGGCCATCAGATAAATCATGGCCGTACGGGAACTGATCGCGTTTTTCAGCTCGTCGATCGAATCAACCGTGATCAATGTCACGCCTATATTACGGAGTGCATGATCATAAACGTTGCGGGAATATCTTGGAATAATCACTTCCGTTTTATCAAAACCAGCCAGGTTCGGGATCCGTATCAGCTTTTCAGGATTACCGCCCGTAACACAGGCAGCAGTAACATGTTTCATCCCAGCGGCACATCCTGCCGAAACCATCCCCCATTCCGCACCGGTAAGTTCCGCAAGACGTTTTCCCGCCCCAAAAGCCAGTTCATCGTATTGTACAAAAACCTGCGCCGCAGCATCCATGGCATTTCTCACCTCCGGACGTTCAATGGAGCCTCCTATAATGGTAAACGTTCCTCTGCAATTGATAATAGGCTCCACACCAATAGCCTGGTAAATTTCCTTCCCGGCAGCCACCGCAGCACCGTTTGGTTCTGCCACAGGAGCTGACATTTTAGGAAGCATCACGCCTCCTGCGAGCGGGAGCAGTGATAAATCTTTAATAGCATCTCTACGATTCATTTTAATTAAATAAGAGTTTTAGGAATTTTTTCAAGGAAATATTAATCGAAATTTAATGCCGGTTTCTGCATCTCACAACACGATCCTGATATCGATTTTTCGGACAATCTTTTTATGCGGGGTCCGAATTATGCTTAAAGTATAATATTTTGAATAAAAAAAGCAAAACGGCTCATTGTATTGTTGTTTCGGCTAAAAACCGGACGAGTTTAACACTAAAACGGTTCTTAACCAAATATAATTAACCTTTTAAGGTAACGTTACCGGCAAGTGGAAGAGCTATCGAAAACAATGTAATATAGCGAAGTGTGTCCGGCAGGAAAACTGTCAAATTCACACATTTAGGCTTCGCCGGACCTTAGTAAAAATCACTCACGGTGAGTTTGACGAAAAAATTGCCTTTGTGATGATCCGACGCCGGAGATAGGGTATGCATGTAACCCGCCTGAAGTTTCGCGTTGATGATAATCACTTGAAGACCTGCACCGGCTGCGTACCAGGTTTTGGAATTTCCATCGTTGTATAACCTGACCATATCAAACAGCGCGACGGGTTTGATGGCATAAACATTGGCACGGTCGGCGAGAAAATTGATGGTTGGGCGAATATCCCGGTTCACGATATTATCGGCAATTTTCTCAGTTTCTTCGTTATCGGGCAAGCTGTCATTATCGATCAAATCGGATATAATGGCATTTTTTGTCGTTTCCACAACACCTTTCAATGCTGAGCGGAGCGTACTTCTGCGCCGTGCAGTTTCTGAAATAACGATATCGGGGATTAGCGGTCTGGCCCAGGCTCTGATAGGAATGGACAGATTGAGATTAATATGCCAGTAGGCACTCCCACCCTGCAAATACCCCAAAGGATTCCTTATCCCCCCTTCATTTTCTCCCAAACTCCGTACCGAGGGACCCGGCGAGTATCCCTGATTTCCCATACCTGACAAAGACTCATACATAAAGTTTCTTGCACCGTTTCCAGACCAGAACTGATTGTACAAAGGCACATTCCCCCAACTCAGCCCGCCACCGGCCAGCACTTCCATATCAATATTGTTATGCTCTTTACCAATGACGGTGTTATATCCCAAATTCGAGCTAAGCCGCTGATAAGACTTCCCGGACCCAAAGTTCTTGGGAAGGTTATCATCAAAATAAATACCAAACCGCGACATCCCCTGCCCTATCCGGCTATCTCCTATAAATGCTATTCTCAGCCCGCGCTCGGAAACAAACTGACGGGCCTGGTCTCCGAAGTCGTTCCGTGAATATCTGAAACCTGCATTGACAGCATATTTAGAGAACACCAGCAATCGACGGATTCCGGTTATTCCGGCATTTAGGCCAAACATATTTCGTGTACTCTCCTCTTTGCCCAACGGCAAAGACTGATGTCCGTAATAACCGCCGAGGCTCCATCCCAGATTTTTAACATTAAAATCCGACCTGTTGAGTTCGAAACCCGTACCGATATCATTGAAAGACTGGCTCAGCGATTTCCGTATTTGCAGTCCAAAATTCAAATGCCATAAGCCGTTATTTTTATTGCCGGAAGGTTTCCCCAAAACATGCAGCAGGTCGGTATTGGTCCGCACAAAAATTGCCGGGCCATAGTTTCTGTCATTGTAAAAACCGGCGATTGGGGCGGTAATTCTAAGTATGGGCGGAAGCTGCGTAAAAAAAACCGGTCGTGCGCTTCGGGGAATGGGTAGGATATTGTCGCCAATACTAACCAGATCTACACCAAGATAATAAGGGAAAATTTCGACGCTTACCTGACGGGACGTCGAGTCTGTCACAACGGGGCAAACTTTGGTATAGATATATAAAACAGAGGAAGACTGTTTGACAAACCGCATGAAAAAATTTTGCTCCGAACTGACAAGTGCTGTCCTGATTTCCTCTTGTGCCGGGCCCAGTCTTGCCGGATCAAACAACGTTTCAACCCCTATTATCTGCTCAGCTTTTTGTTGTAAAACATCGGGAACAAATCGTCCTTTTATCGAAACAGACCGCACGGTATAGTTCATGCTTGCCGTAATGGCATTGCACGAATCAGCCGCCTGTCCCGACGCGATGTTCGAAACCAGGAGTAAAGACAGGAAAATTTTCAGTACGAATCCGTTCCGAGACAACATTTTAAGCGCAGCTTTGAAACAGACACCATCATTTTCTACCATCATATCAGGAGGTCCGAGCCCCGGAAACATCAGGCATTGATTGCCTTTTTCATTGCCGCGTCAATAGCAGCCTGGTCTGCTTCGGTCGGTACCTGACCATCTTCTCCGAACGGCTTAACCAACGGATAGACATTGTCCCGGAACGCCCGCACCTGTGCTCTTTTCATGCCTTCGTCGGTAATTGCGGCAACTTTATCGATATCATTGGGGTCACCGGCCACAAACTCGACACTCACAATCTGATCAAAATCGCTCTCAGGCGTTTTCTTTTTATAGAGATCAAAAAGCAGCTTCCACACCTCTTCATTTTCAGCCGTGCAGGCTTTCTGAACTTCAATGGTAAACTTATATCCGGATTCGGGACTAAAAACCATAACCCGTAACAAAAAAGGAATGCATCTTTTGACGGTTTCGGGTGTTGTGATGTTTGTTGGCATAGTGATATCAAGTAAAATACTGTTTTACAAAAAAGTACAACCGACAAGAATTTCTTCCTGCCCTCCGGTTAACATGATAATCCTTTCGGCTGCCTTTTCTACTATCATGCATGAACCTGGCAGCTATCAAGTCTCCGTAAAATAACACCCAAACTTAATAGGAACGATGTGAAATCAGTTACAAAACCATCGCCTTTTTATTCAATGGTAATTTTCGGGTTTCCGATTATCTTTTTTTTTCAGGCTGCTCCGGATTTTCACCAGATCACTTTCCTCGGTTTGATTAACGAACAAAAAAAATCTGTCCGGAAAATGGATATTTCCGGACAGATAAATTCAAAACCGCTATGCTGCTGCTCAGCTCTTGCCAGCCTGTTTTTCAACTTCTTTGAAAACCCTCAGGAAGTTGCCTCCCCAAAGTTTTTTGATATCTTCTTCGGAGTAACCTCTTTTGATAAGCTCCTGCGTAATATTCGGGCCGTCGGCTACGCTGGCATAACCTTTCACTCCGCCACCGTGATTAAAATCGGCACTGAAACCTACGTGATCAATCCCGATCAGTTTAACAGCATGGTCAACCGAATTGAGATATTCGTTTAGCGTAGCATACTTCCATTCATTTCGGGAGAATTCCTTGTAAGCATCTTTAAACTTCCGGTATCCTGCCGAATCCAGTTTTTCTTTCGGGTTATCCTTACCCACCACCAGCCCAAGCGGCTCAAATATTTTCTTTTTGTAATCCTCCTTAAAAGCAGCCGTGTCTTTCAGATAAGCCGCAAACGCAACAATATGAACAACCCCGCCTTTGTCCGCAATCGCCTTTAACTCCGCGTCAGACAAATTTCTGGTATTGTCAACAATACTTCTAACGCCCGAATGCGAAGCAATAACCGGCGCTTTGCTCAGCGCCAGGGTCTGGTTTAAGGCATCGGTTGTCAGCTGAGAAACATCAATGATGACGCCCAAACGGTTTAAAATCGGAACAGCCTGTTTTCCAATGGCTGTCAAACCGCCAGCCTCATTGGGTTTGTCACCATAAGCTTCGCTAGGGCGCGACGAGTCCGTCCAGTCGTTATTTCCTGCATGCGCAAAACCAAAGAGACGCACACCCTTATCATAATAATGGCTGATCAGAGATGTATCCTTCCCAAGCGAAAGGGCATTGAGAAAACTTAACAAAATCCCGTGTTTCCCACCATCGGCAATCCGCTCGATGTCTTTGGTCGACTTTACGAATTCCAGTTTGTCCGGATGCTTATTGACAAAATCCTGAATGGTCGTTAGCTTCGAATCCACCTGTTTTCTCGCCAAAACAATATTTTCCGGAGTCCGGCGGAGCGGATCGGCAAAAAGAGCGAGCGTCGCGATATCCAGCTGCCCTTTTTCCAATTTGACCAGGTCAATCTGATCCAGCGTTTCGGTACCGGCGTCATTGCCTTCTGCGTCAAAGTCTTCGCGGATATCGATGTGCGGATCGATCGTGAGCGCAGCCTGATGAACTTTTGCAAAATCTTCCTTGGTAGCAGTTTCTTCCGCTTTTTTCTTGCACGAGAAGTTGAGCGACAACCCCAGAACAAGTGCTGTTACGATTATTTTTTTCATTTTTTATGGTGTTAAAAATCGGTCTCAGGATTGAGACCGATCAGTGATGTTGCTATTTGTTAATTGATGAAGATGTATTTTGTGTAAGCACGTTTTCTTCTTTTTTATCCATTTGCCGGAAAAGATGTCCCGTGCGTTTCTGTCCGTACTTCTCGTCCAGATTGATATTATATTTAAAATCGGCGCCAACAATAACCTCCCGGTCAACAAAATACCTGGACGATAACTCGATCGTATCGCCTTCTGAAACAATCAGATCAAAATAACCGTCATCGGCAGTCACTAAACCCTGGTGCGTACCTTTCACCATCACAATGATTCCACCTACCGGATTGCCGTTTTCGCTGGAAGTAATCGTCCCGATAATGCTTTTCTTTTGCGCAAAGGATGGCGCCGAAATCGCGACAGACAAAATGCCAAGTACTATGATTTTTCGTTTCATAACCGGATAATTAAGTATAAATCACTTCTTTTTAAACCTGTCGTCCGTAAGCGCTTCCAGAAACGAAACGACGTCATCCACTTCCCGGTCAGACAGATTAAGCGAGCTGCCCAGCGACAAATCCCGGTTGATACTGTTACTGATAAATTTGTCTGGTGTGTTGTAATATTGCACCACCTCACGCAATGTCCTGAACATCGCATTGTGCATGTACGGCGCAGTGACGGCCACATTACGCAATCCCGGCACTTTGAACATCCCGATATGCGAGCTATCCTTACTTATTTTAAACCGCCCGGTATCGGTCAATTCTTTCCCATTAAACAATCCGATACTTTTAAAACGGTCGGCTGTGAAGTCCTCTCCTGAGTGGCATGTAGCACAATTCGCTTTGCCGATAAACAATATACGTCCACGAATGGCCGATTCCGACATCGCCTTTTCATCGCCGTCCAGATACCGGTCGTAAGGCGTATCCGTCGTTTCCAGTGTTCTTTCAAATGCGGCGATCGCTCCTAAAAGATTTTTCTGGTTTACTTCTGTCTTAAATACCTTTTGAAATGCGGCGCTGTAAAAATCATGCTTCTTTAATCGCTCAACAGCCTGCTCAACCGGCAAATCCATTTCGTCGTGTGCAGAAAGCGGGCCAAGAATCTGTTCTTCAAGTGAAGAAGCCCTGCCATCCCAGAAAAAGTCTGTCCGCCCCGACAAATTGGTAAGCGCCGGACTATTCCTGGCCACACGTGTACCCTTATCACCAATGCTGAAAGCGGCAGTATCGGCAAATGCGAAAGCCGGAATGTGACATGAGGCGCAGCTGATCGCCTGCCCGCGCGACAAAACGGGATCAAAAAAAAGCTTTTCACCCAAGCCCTCTTTTGTTAAAACCTCCTCTTCTTTCTGAGCCTGAAAAGCCACAGTCAGCGTAAAGGCAAACCCACTAAGGATCACGATAAAAAATTTTCTTATCCTTAACATTTTAGAAAAAATTATTGATCAATTAACCTGAAAATTTTCCTGGAAAGGCACGCAGATTCCGTCTTTGTTATTGCATAGAAGCCCTTTGATGGTCCCTTTCACCAGCGCATCCTTTTTTACAATTTTAATCTTTTGACGAAATTCCGCCTTTTCAAGAAAATAGGTATAAGCCACATCCCAGGTCGGGTCAACGGTTTTTAAAGGAGAAACCGCCGTTATATCACCCAGCAACTTGTAATTCTCTGTGCCGGTAAATTTAAATTCTGTGGGCAGCGGACCGATATCACCCTTAAAATCGGACGAATACAATTTCCAGTCCTTGTTGATATCCGCCGAAAAGACCACCTCAATTTCATCGCCGGGCTTGACGCTGGTTTTTGAAACCGCAACTTTCCATTTCGAAATATCCTTTGTCTCCTGCGCATACACCGACGACGTGATGATCAGTAAAAAAACTATCAGTTTGTTAATCATGATGATGATCCGTGAAATAAGCGAAGCCAATAATTTCAGGTACAAAGCGATAAACAACTGCAAAGTACATCGTTTCCGGAGGCTTTGCAGTTGTTTCAAATTACAGCGTACCTAAACTTACACTCATATTATTTAGAACTCTTTGTTGCAGATGTTTTTGCAGAAGTAAATGTTGATGGTACTGGCTCAGCGATCAACTCGTCAAGATCCTTGTTCCACTTTTTCACATACTCCGTATAGTAATCACCGGTAATGGTTCCGGTATATCCTGTATGGATCTGGCGAACTTCTCCTTTGCGGTCAATCAGGATGGTTGTCGGGAAAGCCATCATGCGGTTAAGGGCAGGAAGTTTTTCAGATGCTACTTTTTTATCAGCAATACCGCCGAAAAGAACATCATACTCAATTCCATACTTTTTCTTCAAAGTACCCAGGGTATATTTTGCGTATTCAAGATCGTCTTTTTGCTCAAAACCGATCGCAATCGCTTCTACACCACGTGCTTTGTTTTCTTTAAACCATGGTGATAAAAATGCAGTCTGGTCTGTACAGTTCGGGCACCAGGTACCTACAATTTCGACGATTACAACCTTTCCCTTATACTTGTCATCGCTTAATGAAACCTGCTTTCCGTTCAGGTCAGGCAGTGTAAAATCAAGCTTGGTATAACCTTCTTTCAGATGCGTAAGTTTGTATGGATCAGGCAATTCCGCCAGCGCGTTTTTAGATCCCTCAAACTTTGTGTTGTCATAAATACCGGAGCTGATCACGCCTGTAATCGAACCGTCTTCATTGATTTTCCCTTTGTAAACCCTTGGGTTTGGGCCAGAGAAATGTGACAGCACAAATTCATCGCCTTCCACAACGCCTTCCAGCTCACGGCTATCGCCCACGGTCGACATCACCACGCCGGTAAGTTTATTCCCTTCCTGTTTCAACAGGGCCACGTTGTCAGGCATTTTTGCTTTACTGTAAACCTGTAAATCCCATTTTCCGGTTAAGTTATGTTTGGTCGGCTGTTCTTTTCCTTTTTCTACAAAACGGTAGTCTTTGCCATGCTCAGCAGAGAAAGGCAGGGAGCTTCCCCGGAAACCAGGAACCAGGCTTCTGTATTCTCCGGTAATTTTTCCATCTGACTCCACATTGGCCACAAGAGCGGCATCATACGTGTTCATTTTGACGAAAATAGAGTCACCGCTCAGTTTTGTCACCTTAAAATCGTCCCTTCTCGTTCCGTTCAAAAGCGTCAGGATCGGATGGTCTTTATCTTTATTGTTGTATTCAAAATTAAATGGAATGTGCGTTTCGCTGATCACGAATTCACCACGCCAAATCCCCTGTTTCGGCGCTTTTGCACTCGGTTTATCATCTCCTGCATTTGCATAACTGCTTAAAATGGTGGCGCCTGCCAAAGCCACGGCTTTAATCTGGTTGTTGATTTTCATACAACTTGATTTTGTTAAGTTTTGAAATAATAGTTAACTATATGCCCTACGGAACTGCTCCGAAAGAACTCTTACTGAACCGGAAACATTTGCAGGATTTTTTCCGATAATACGTTAACTAATCAAAGGTGGTTTTTAATCAGTCGTCTCTTAAACGTTTGGCAAATATAAAGCGTGGGAACAAGGTTACAAACAAATTGTCTATTAATTTTATAGACTTAATAGAATAAATCCGGTTTCGTACCACCAAATCTATTGCAGGGAAGTTTTAGCCCTCCTACTTTTGCAGCTATTCGAAACTTCACTTACCAAAATTATGTCCGTTACAGAAATACCCACTCCGTCTTCCGGCTGGAAGATCTATGAAAAAATTGCCGTCAGAACCGCACTTATTTATGCCGTCATAAGCACCATTCCATTCACCCCCGAGTTTTATTTACAGGATTTCAATGCAGGATTTAATGTGAATTCCTACGCATTTCGCTGGCTTGATGTTATTTCTCAAAACAAGCCCTGGTTTTTCGCCAGTCAGGAAGGCAAGAATTATACGGGCTGGTTTCTCACGGTACTTGTGTGTTTTGCGGCCGGTTTTATCTGGAATATTGTTGACAAAAACCGAAAAAATTTTGAAAGCCTGTACTACTGGTTTTACGTCGCGGCGCGATACGGCATTGCGCTGCGGATGTCCTGGTTTGCCTGGGCGAAGGTGTTTCCCGTTCAGATGCCCTTTCCGACGATCAGCCAGTTAAACACGAATCTGGGTGATTTCACGCCTGGTAAACTGTACTGGCTTACCACCGGCGTTTCTCCCTTTTTCGAAGTTTTTGCCGGCGTATTTGAACTGATCGCCACCCTGCTAATCATTTTCAGAAGAACAACCACGCTTGGAGCCATTATGATGGTTTCTATTTTGTTGCCGATCTGGTTTGTAAACATTGGTTATGATGCCGGTGTGGAGCTCACCAGCCTGCATATCCTGAGCCTTTCACTGCTGCTTTTGGTACGAGATGGCAGAAGATTCTGGGAAATACTGATCGAACACAAGGCGGTTGCATTGACCTACATTCCCAAAATTGTTTTCCCTGAACAGTGGAAAAATACGGCGCGACTTGTATTGAAAGGCAGCTTTATTGCCTTGTTTATCGTTTATCGTGGCTTTGGCTACGGCAATCTTTATGCGAGTGGAAAATCATTCAAGCTTCCGCTGGACAGTGGTCTCTCCGGAACCAACGGACTGTTCAGCGTATCAGAATTTAAGGTCAATAACCAGACCATTCCGAGTACTCCCGGAGATACCACACGCTGGCAAAATGTGGTGTTTGAAAAATTCAACAGCATCAGTGTAAAAATCGACAAACCGTTCAAACTTAACACCAAAAATTCCATTCGAACGACTGAATACTATGGTAACATCGGGCGATATTATTATGGTTATAAGGCCGATACGATCAATAAGATCTTTACGCTCAGCAACCGGGCCGATACGGCAAGCAAGTTAATTTTGCACTACGAACATCCTGACGACAAGCAGTTTGTGTTATCAGGAATCAATGAGCGTAAAGATTCGATTTATGTCGTTTTGAAGAAAATAGAAAAGAAATACCCGCTGGAAGAAAAACGGAAATATTAATAGAAGTTTTCTATAATAATAGGTTCCAAAGGCTGCATGTTATGCGCAGCGTTTGGAGCCTATTTCAATGTCAGAGCAATGGTTTTCACACACTCAGAAGTCACTCCGAGTGTGTCACAAATTACTTCCTCAGTAAATCCTTTCAAGAGCATATTTTTTACATATTCAGCCTGGGCCTTTTCAAAGCCTTTCTCAAAACCTCTCTTTTCACCCTTTTCAATCAACATATCATATGTGCTCATAATCTTATCTTTTAAAGCTTCCGGAATTGACTCAAATATCTCAATAAATTTTGGTTCGTCCGATTTATTAATCTGTAAAAAATAAACGATCAATAGCTCCAACAAATTTTCTGGAACGTCCCGCGTTTTGATGAATATTTTCGTTGCATTTTCTTCCAGCCAGGTATTCTGTTTAAAATGCTTTAAGGTTAACAAGGAAGCCGTAAGAAACTGGTTGGACAATGCTTCCAGCTGCTCATCGGACATCTCCCAAAGGTTATTATAAACATACGAAAAATTTGGAACATATTGATCAGGATCGGGATTGTTAAACAAACCGGATAAATCCTTGTATTCCCAGCGCTGCTCGCCGTGATAAAACAATATTGGAATGATAATTGATAACTTCTCACGGTTATCAAGCTGCTTTTGTAAACCAGAAAAAATATAACTTCCGAGCTGTATCGGGGTATATTTATCGATATAACTTTTGTGTTCAATAAGCAGCGAGACCTTTACCTGTCGTTCTCCCTCTTTTAATTTACAGGTAAAGACCACGTCCGAAAAGGACTCTTTCAGATGTTTTGAAATATAACTTTCTCCAGTCTGAACCAGCGTATCAAAGTCTAGCTTTTCTGTTACGAACGTCGGAAGGTAAGCCTTAAAATAATCTCTGGCAACCTCTTTATCAGCTAAAATACCACGAAAAAAGGTGTCATGCGGTGATTGTATTCTTCCCATGGAACGTCAAATTTATAATCTGTTGCTGCCTGTTTAAAGACTCCCAAAGGCCAATAAAGTCACCATGGGTTGGTGGCATTGTTCCCGATTTTCTCCGAAATAGTTATCCGTATTTTTGACAAACCGGAAATCTTGCGCTTACCTTTGCATCGTCTTACAATTACTACCTGCAAAGTAAATGTGGATTTATAAAGAAAGAGGGAGAGACAGGCTCATTGAACTCTTAGCAACTTTCCAGGGTGGAATAAGTGCTAACCTGCCTAAAATTTAGGAACTATAAATTTACAGCTATGTCACAAAACTGTTTTTCAGCAAACGCCGCTTTGTGCGGAAAAGTAAACAATCGCAGATGTTGTCCGGGAGATAAATGGCGTAGTTAACCATCGTCTTTGTCAGAAACGGGATCGGTATACTAGCGGTTTAAAAATTTAAATTATTAGTATACTAAATTGATAGAATTAATATTCTATCAAACAACAGAACCCAATATCCTGATTCGGCGATAAAAGAAAGGAAGTATTCTCACGAATATCAGTTGTACAGAAGTAATGCCGGGACTGCAGGCTCTCCGACATCTTTTTAAAGGCAATCATCCGATCTTTTCATCGCCGGATCAGGGTTAATGGTTAATGGTTAATGGTTAATGGTTAATGGTTAATGGTTAATGGTTAATGGTTAATGGTTAATTAAAAAAACTCAAAAGCACTTAGCTCTACTCACCCCAAGGGGCTTATTAAAAAATTAATACTCAGCCGTTTTTAATTTGAAGGGTTTATCCCGGCAACTAAAAACACTTCAACCAGATCTTTGAATGAAAAAATATATCCTATTACTATTCCTTCTTGTCTCCCTGAAATCCATTGCACAGCAGCGAACGCTCAGCGGCGTCGTAACCATTTCGGAAGACGGATCAGCACTCCCCGGCGTAAATGTATCCATCAAACACACCAAACAAGGGACGATAACCGACGCCGATGGCCGGTTCAGTCTTAACCTTGTAAAAGGAACAACACTCGTTTTCTCCTTCATCGGTTTTACGGCAAAAGAAGTTGCGATTGGTTCCTCCAACGAATACAAGGTGGTATTGGAACCCAGCACGCACACTTTAGGCGAGGTTCAGGTCGTAGGTTCCCGTAACGCCAATCGTACCAAGTTAGACTCTCCCGTTCCGGTGGACGTGATTGACCTTAAACCCCTTCTTGAATCCGCTCCACAGGTAAGCATCACACAGCTACTTCAATATGTTTCACCATCTTTTCACTCCGTGAATGGCAGTAACGCCGGTGATGCAGGTTCAGCCCTAAACTTATCGCAGCTTCGCGGTCTGGGAGTTGATCAGGTTTTGGTACTGGTAAATGGCAAGCGTCGCCATAAAAGCTCCAATATTAACTGGGGTGGATTAGGGAACGGTGCCACAGGTTATGACCTGAATTCCATTCCGACGGCCTCCATTGAACGCGTAGAAATCCTGCGTGACGGCGCAGCCGCACAATATGGCTCAGATGCCATTGCGGGTGTTATTAACATCGTTCTAAGCAAAAGCACAGACCAGCTAACATTGAGTTCAACCGCCAGTACCCGTCGCCGCGGTGATGGAACGACCACCCGGACCAATGCCAATTACGGTTTTGCTCTGGGAAAAACAGGCGGTTATCTGAATACCACCGCAGAGTTCGCGACACAGGCGATCTCACTTTTACCCGGTAAAGATGACGCCGCACTATACCTCGGGCCGGTTTACGGTGGTGGTGCCAACACAAGAAATTATGATGCGATTTACACCAAAGAAATTGATGAAGCCATTTTGAAAGAACGTGGTATCGACCGTCATTATTTCGATCGCCGTGGCGGAGGCTCCAATAAGGCCAAAGATGCACTGTTGTTTTTCAACGCTGCAATTCCTTTGAAACAAAATGCAGAAGTTTATGCTTTCGGAGGCATCAGTCATCGTAATTCGCAGTTCACAGCGGTTTACCGCTTACCAGGCTGGACTGAACGCAACAATGCATTCCTATATCCTGACGGATTTTTGCCGGCCATGGAAAACATTATCAGTGACAAATCACTGGCGGTGGGGATCAAAGGAAAAATCCATAACTGGGACGTAGATATTTCAAATGTTTATGGAAAAAACAGTTTTGGCAACGTGATCACCAATTCTTTAAACGCAAGTTTGGGATTAAAAACACCGACAACTTTTGACGCCGGAAGTTATAACGCAAGCCAGAATACCGGAAGCATCGACATCAGCAGGTATTTTGACAAAGCACTGAAAGGTGTCAACATAGCATTCGGGGCGCAATACCGGGTTGAAACCTATCAGATCATTGCTGGCGAAGAGGCTTCCTATTCCAAGGGTGATTTAAGAACGGTTTACGGACTGGACACCACCGCAGCCGGCATCATTTACAATACCAAAGAAGGCAGCATCGGATTAAACGGACTATCTCCCGGCTCACAGATTCACGCTGGTTTCCGTCCGGAAAACCAGGTCAATGTCAACCGCTCGATTTTGGCTGGTTATGCGGACGTAGAAGCGAACATTACCACCAACTGGCTTGTTTCCGGAGCCTTACGTCTGGAAAACTTCTCACAGATTGGTAACGTGACCACATATAAGGTGGCGACAAAATACAGTTTTTCAAACTGGCTGGGTATTCGCGGATCCCATAACACAGGCTTCCGGGCGCCGGATTTAGCCCAGTTTTATTACACGGAAACTTCTACAAGTTTCCAGCAGGGCCGCGCGATTGACCAGGTTACGGCTTCCAATCAGAGTGCTGCAACGAGAGCTTTGGGTATCCCGACTTTAACACCTGAAAAATCAAAAGGTTATACTTTCGGATTTACATCACAGCCTTTCAAAAATTTCGAATTGACAGCGGATGCTTATCTGGTTGATGTCAACAACCGGGTTGGAAACACAGGAAATTTCTCAGCAACGGATGTTAACCTGCCGCAGGAAGTGAGATCGTTGTTTGTGCAAACCGGTACAACGCAGGCCAAGTTCTTTTATAATTCTTTCAGTACAAGAACAAAGGGGCTTGAATTAACGGGAAGCTACCGCACACCATTCCGCCGCGGAACACTTAACCTTCTTTTTGGAGCAAATTTTGTAAAAAACGAGGTGACAAAAGTGAACACGCCAAAAGGACTGGAAGCTTATCGTTACATCATCTTCAACGACGGCGAAAAAGCGAGGGTAACGTCTCATATTCCTGGTACTAAAATCAATCTTCAGGGAACTTACAAGGTTGGTAAGCTGACTTACATGGCCCGCGCTATTTACTTTGGATCGGTTACCAATGCTTCTGCACTGAACGCAACATTCCCACAGCCTGATTATTTCTATCAGAAACTGAAACCGATCTGGGTTGTGGACGCGTCCGTTGCCTATGCATTCTCAAAAATCATCCATGCTACGATTGGCGTAAACAATCTGTTCAACGAACTTGGCGACTATTCCGATCCTAAACTATCTGCCTTGAATAATCCTTCGATCATCGGCTTGCAAAACGGAAGCGCAGGCATCCAGCCTTTCGTAAGAATTACGGCCAGACTTTAATCTCAAAACCAAATCCGATCAAGATGAAACTTCAACATATATTTTCGATAAAATCATTGGGCAAACTGACCTTTGGCATTGTGACGCTGGCCGGATTGTCGGGCTGCAAGGATACAGATTATCTGGACGTCAATGCGGCAGATCGCCCTCCCCTGAGCGCTTACATCAGTTTTGTCAATGCCCGTCCGATTAACACAGGCCTGAATTTCTGGACTTTCACGGATAAAATAACACCAACTCCGGTAGCGATCAATGATGCATCTGCCTACTATCCAACCGTTTTCGGGAACGTGCAGATTAACTTCACGGAAGGCACCAACACGAGTTACAAGGCATCCTATCAGTTCGGAAACAGTGCCACGTTTACTGCAACGGGCAGACCCAACGGGCCAATTGCGACTTATTACCATACCGTCGTAGCTGCCAGAACGGCCAGCAACAAAGCAGATTCGCTCATTCTTTTTTACGACGATCTGAAAACGCCTGAGTCAGGAAAAGCAAAACTAAGATTTCTCAATCTCTCTCCGGGTACAGGAACAATAAATGTATTAAACGGTAAAACGCCGCTTTTCAATAACGTGGGTTATGGCCGCGCGGCAAATTCATCACTTGCCGGCGAAAGTCTAAATGTGTGGTCATTGGGACCGTTCCAGTCGGTGAATCCTGGTAAATACGACTTAAATTTTACGGACGCTACCAACGGCAACACTACCGGTTCAACTTCTTCTGTAACATTGGAAGCGGGTAAAATTTATACCGTTTTTACCAACGGGCTCGCGACCGGCTCTCCGTCATTCGGCGTGAAAGTACTGGAACACCCGGCCAGATAAAATGGTGATCAGGGTATCAATCTCCGCTGTTAACTTTAACGGCGGGGATTTTTTGTTTTCAATTCAGCATTTCTACAAGACTTATGCAACATTTACGGTAAAAATCCGCTTTCAACTCCTTCTGTAACATAGTATCGTTTGAATTATTTTACAGCCAACCCTATGCCTTTTACCGGTTTTCTTTCCCGAATTTTACTCCTCATCGTAATCTATTGCCTCACAACATCTCATGCAGACTGCCAGTCTGTTTCCGATTTTGGAATAAAGCCCGACAGTTATGAAAACGTTACGCCGCGGGTTCAAAAAATCATTGAACATATCGGAAAGAATAATATCTCAAAACTTGTTTTCCCAAAGGGCCGTTATGATTTTTGGCCGGACGGCGCGATAAGGGCAAAGTATTTTGTCTCCAATACATCCACGGAACAGGAAGATTCCTTAAAAGTCAAGACCATCGGCATGTTGTTCAAAAACATGAAAAATCTGACGATTGAGGGCAATGGGTCTCTTTTTATTTTTCATGGTAAAATGACAACCGTTCTTTTTGATCGTTGTGAAAATGTATTTTTCCAAAACATCCATATCGATTTTGAGCGCCCAACGATGTCGGAAATGCGTTATACAAACGTGACTGAGGGAGGTGTCGATCTTGAAATTCACCCGGATGCAAAATATTCTATTGAGGACGGACAGCTTGTATGGCATGGCGAGGGCTGGAAAACAAATCATTTTCATGCGGTAGAATTTGATACAACAGTCAAAACGATGCGCTATGCGGACTGGAAAACATTTAACAACAGCAAAGCCACCGAAATCCGTCCTGGCCTTGTAAATTTTGAAACACCACCCGGTTTCAAACCTATTTCCGGCAACATCCTGACGGTGCGGGATATCATCCGCGATCAGGTCGGTATGTTTATTCTTGAAAGTAAAAATGTCACATTGCAGGACGTGGGCATGCACTACATGCACGGACTGGGGATTGTCAGCCAGTACACTGAAAATATCACGATGCGAAGAGTTACCTGTGCGCCCCGTAAGGAAACAAAACGTATCATTGCATCCTCAGCCGATTTCATGCACTTTTCAGGTTGTCGTGGGCAAATTACTGTTGAAGATTGTAAGTTTTCCGGTGCACATGATGACCCTATCAACGTGCATGGCACCAATCTCCGTATTGCTGAAAAACTCGAAAACAACAAGCTGAAAGTACGGTTCATGCACGGCCAGAGTTATGGTTTCAACGCTTTTTTCGCGGGTGATGAAGTTGCCTTTGTACACTCGTCTTCCATGCAGCGGTTTGCAAAAGGTAAGGTTAAGGCGGTCAACAGAACCAGCGACCGAGAAATTGAACTGACTTTTGAAGAGGCGGTGCCGCAAAATCTTGAACCCAACGACTGCGTCGAAAACATGACCTGGACACCCGAAGTATTGATCAAGGGCTCCCATTTTACCCGGACCAATACGAGAGGAATTCTACTGACAACGCCGCGGAAAGCGATTATTGAAAACAACACGTTCTACAAAACCGGCATGAGCGCCATACTCATAGAAGCCGACGCCGAAGGCTGGTTTGAATCCGGTCCCGTGCGTGATGTCACGATTCGTAACAACACGTTTGTCGATTGTGCATATCAGGGCGGTCCCGAAAATGCCATTATCGCCATTAATCCGTCCAACAAAATAGCGGACATCAAAACACCCGTTCACTTTAATATCAAAATTGAGAATAACATCTTCAAAACCTTTGACTATCCGATTCTTTTTGCAAAAAGCACAAAGGGTTTGATTTTCAGCAATAATACAGTGATCAGAACGAATGACTTGAAACCTCAGTCTACCGGAAAAAAAATGTTTGACCTGAATGCCTGCTCCGAGGTCGTGATCAGCAATGTAAGACTGGAAGGTGATGTATTAGGGAAAAATATCAAACTGAACAACATGCGAAAAAGTGATGTAAAGCTGGATAAAAATAGTAGTCTGATGATTGAATAAGGATGGTTTTCTATCCAGTTTTTATCAAATCATACGTAGTTATCACATTCCACTTCTTTCTGTCATGCTGCAACAATTGAAAACCACTCACAGAAAAAGATCCTGAAAACGGTTTCGTCATAAATTCAGGCCAGGCACTGTTAAAGGCTTCCGGTAAGAGATCACGGTAGGCGACCGTTACGTGGGGTTTAAAACTGGCCTCGGTACCACTGGCTATCGAGTTATTGAATGCCGTGTAAAATTGCCGGATCAGTGCCTTTTGCAAATCCATCAGGTCCGGATTGGGCACAGGTTTGATGTAAATAACCGGATGCTTAGGATTTCGGAATGAGTCGAAACCCCTTAAATCGATGTCAAAAGAAGATATTTTTATCGTCAGGTTTGAAAACCATTCTACCAGATTATCATGATCCGCTGCGAGAAGCTGGAACGGTGCTTTTAACGTGATATGGGGCATAACCTTTAACGCCTTCCGGCTTTGGAACCGGTCAGCAATGTCCCGCTGCACCTCAACCACCTGCTTCGCCAGCTCCTCAGGGAGCACAATCGCGATAAAATACAAATTCTGATCTTCCATGAATTGCTGAAATGTAGGTCCGTACTGACTAAATCTTTGACTTTAACCGGCTCAATGTTTCCTGCGAAATATTCAGATAAGATGCCACAATTTTGTTGGATAAACGTTGCACAACCATCGGATTTTGATCCAGTAAGTGACAATATCTTTCGGTCGCGCTCATGGTAATGAACGACATCAAACGGTTGGTATTATTAACGTAGGCATTTTCAAGATAACTCCGGTAAAATTTTTCCCAGGACGGGATAACCTCCAATAAATTTCTGAAATCTTTTTGACTGATGTACAACGATTCTGTCGGCTGCACAGCCTGTATGAATTCCAGCGACGGCTCATCCGTGATAAAACTCACCATGGCGGTTGCAAAACTATTCTCAAATGCCAGATATCTCGTCGCCTCCTGCCCTTCTCCATTGATAAAAAATATCCTTAAACAGCCTTTGCCAACGAAAAACATTCGCTGGCTGGCTTGTCCCTGGGAAACCAAAAATTCGTTTTTAACCGATTTCAGGGGAATAAAATACGATAAAATTGTTTGCAGTTCATCGTCATTAACGACTATTCTTTGCCGGATATACAAAGCAAGTTGTTCATGCATAGGCTTCAAATCATTCTGCATTCGTAACCTTTTCGGCAAATTTCCTAGCCCTTGGGATAATGATAAATGCCGCACCATAGGCAACCGGAAGCATCACGCTCCATGCTTTCAAAAATTTCGAAAACCAGTCCTCGCCAAAGCCATAGTTTCTCACCAGACCAACAAAAGCCATAATCAGCGTCATAGGAATTACAACGAAAAGTGTGTTGATGTACTTAAAATATTTCTGTTTCATTTTTTGATTTAATATTGTTTAATGATCCGGCAAAGGTCAGCCCGCAAAATTGCGAAAACATTGACTCAGGTCAAAAAATGCAAAAATTGAAAAAGAAATTGTTAAAAAATCCCCGCTTTATGTTTAAAGTAACTGATCAAAATGAATCGGCAACTGGTTGAAACGTTTTCCCGTAGCATGATAAATGGCGTTGGCAATAGCAGGAGGCATTGCTACCAACCCTATTTCCCCAATCCCCTTGCTGCCCAGCTCGTTCACAATGTCGTCTTTTTCCTCTACGAAAATCACATCCAGTTCATGAATATCGGCATGTACCGGAATGTGATATTCAGCCAGGTTCTGATTCATATATTTCCCGAACCGATGATCACTGATCGTTTCTTCAAAAAGTGCTTTGCTGATTCCCCATACCATCCCGCCCAAAATCTGACTTCGGGCTGTTTTGGGGTTAATGATATTCCCGGCGGCAACAGCGGTAATCGCCCGGGTAACCTGTATCGTGCCCAGTTCTTCGTCCACTTCCACTTCTACAAAAGCGGCGCTGTGTGCGGCGCGGGTGTAATTTTTCAGTTTAAAAACATTCGGAACACCCGTGTTTGTCGTTTTGATCACCTTCTTTTTTTCAGCAGCGACGATATCCTTAAAATAAACAATAACATTCTGATTGCTCTTTAATATGATACCACCCCGTTCAAATACCACTTCCTTTTCCGACACACTCTTCAACGGAGACCCGGGCATGTTTCCGGCTTTTTTCAATAACTTTTTCCGCAAAGCTTTCCCCGCAGCTTTCACTGCCGCCCCAACCGTTGAAACAGTAAAGGATCCGCCCTGAACAGGTGCAAAAGGCATTTGACTCTCACCATAACAAAACGTTACGTCTTCGAGCGCCAAACCCAGTTCATCCGCCGCAATCTGCGTCATCACGGTGAGTGTTCCGGTGCCGATGTCGGTAATAGCACTGCTTACTTCCAGTTTTCCCTCGGCGGTCATGACAGCCTCAACACGGGCAAGTACCTGCATGGCTTCCCATATTCCGGTGGCCATGCCATAACCCACCAGCTTATGCCCCCGGCGCATACTCCGGGGTTCTGGGGTTCGTTTTGACCAGCCAAATTTTTCAGCGCCCTGCACATAACATTCCCGCAACTCCTTGCTGGAATAAGGCCGGTCTGCCGTCACGTCAAAATCAGTATAATTGATGAGCCTCAGTGCCAGCGGATCTATTTTAAGTTGATAAGCTAATTGGTCCATACTGCTCTCGATGGCGTGCATACCAGTAACGCCGCCAGGTGCCCGCATATCCAACGGACTGAAAACATCCAGCGGAACCAGTTTATAGTCAAACGAAGTGTGCGGCGCCGGGTACAACATATTCGACCAGTTGACTACAACCTCTGTATAATCCTCATGCTGTGATGTTTCCGCAACGGCCTCATGCCCTAGCGCAGTGACTTTCCCCTGACTATCCGCAGCAAAACGTGTTTGTTGAATCGTTGGAGGACGATGCCCGAAGGTGAACATTTGCTGCCTGTCGAGCGTCACTCGCACGGACCGCTTTAACTGCAACGCCGCCATAACCGACATAAACAACTGATATTGTGGCCTCAAACCCGATCCGAATGCGCCACCAACGTATGGAGAAATAACCCGTACATTTTTATAATGCAGCCCGAAAACATTCCCGACATACAACTGGCAATTAATCGTTCCCTGGGTTTTATCATAAATGGTTAATTTACCATCCTCCTCATAAACAGTGGTTGTGGCGAACAATTCGATGGGATTGTGATGTTCTGCGGCATGAATAAACTCCGCAGATACTTGTGCTGCTGCGTTATGAAATGCCTTCCCGAAATCGCCCTTGGGTTTCGCTGGCAACGGTTTCAAAAAAGTTGCAAGTCCTTTTTTAGGATCGCGCGCTTTACCTTTATTACTTTCAAGATCTGTAAAAAAATGCTGTTCTTCATATCTTACCGCCATGATCGAAGCAGCATATCGTGCGATCTCAAAAGTTTCCGCAACCACCAGGGCAATGGGTTGTCCATTGTATTTGATATCAGCATTTTGCAAAGGCCGGAATGGCGAGCCGGGCGGTGCATCCATATCGGCGTACTGCAAGTCAAACCAAGCCAGCGACGGCCTGTTTTTATGCGTAAAAACTTCAATCACACCCTTTATTGCCTTTATTTGTTCGGTATCAATTTCAAGTATTTTCCCTTTGGTAATGGTACTGTTCACCACATAACCATACAGCAGTTCAGGCACGTGATAATCACCGGCATAACGCGCTGCACCGGTCACTTTTTGCTGCCCCTCGATACGGCTCACCGGCTGGCCCGTCAATAGTTTATGAGACATAATGTTCTGTTTTTAGATCGAAGGATGTGCACCAGGTTGTTGCGATTCGGGATTCAGTGCCATCAGGCAATTTCGTACAACGGCTCTTTTTGCCAGATCGATTTTGAAATTGTTATGCCCGTAACCCACAGCTCCATTTAGAATTATCTTGGCTGCTGCGGCAAAGTTTTCGGCGGAGGGAGATTTTCCGGCCAGAAAATCTTCGGCATCTTTGATCCGCCAGGGTTTATGGGCGACACCACCCAGCGCAATTCTTGCTTCTTTTATCACATCACCTTCCAAATCAAGTCCGGTAGCGACTGAGACCAGTGCAAAAGCATAAGAACTCCTGTCCCGCAATTTCAAATAGGAATAATTTTTCTCAAATCCTTTTTCAGGTAAGTCTATACTGGTAATGATTTCACCTGGTTGCAAATTGTTATCCCGTTCCGGGTTATTACCTGGCAGGCGATGGAATTCTGCAAAAGGTAAACTACGGGTTCCATCCACCCCGTCAATCCGGACAACAGCATCCAAAGCAGAAAGTGCCACACACATATCCGAAGGAAAAACAGCGATGCAGTCCTCGCTCGCTCCCAAAATAGCCATGATCCTGTTGTATCCGCCAATCGCTGAGCAGCCGCTGCCTGGCTTTCGTTTGTTACAAGGCGTGTTCGGATCATAAAAATAATAACATCTCGTGCGCTGCAACAAATTACCTCCGTTGGTCGCCATATTTCTGATTTGAGCTGACGCCCCGGCCAGAATAGCCCTGGACAACAACGGGTACCGGGTTTCAATGAGTGGATGATAGGCCGTTTCCGCGTTCGTCGCAAAAGCGCCAAGCTGTACTCCCCCGTCCTCCGTTTCCAGAATGCCACGATGCTCCGGAATATGATTTATGTCCACCAACAATTCAGGGTGGACGAGATTGTATTTAAGCAAATCAACCATATTGGTGCCTCCTGCCAGAAATCCGGCATCAGAATTTTGGCTTACCAACGACATGGCTTCCTGGATATTTCCTGCCCGGGTATAGTTAAAATTATTCATAAGCGCGCATTTTTAACTTCCATGATCGCGTCGATAATATTGGTATTGGCCCCACAGCGGCACAAATTCCCACTCATCAGTTCTTTCACTTCGGCCCGGGAATTGGCTTTCCCTTCGCTAAGCATACCGATCGCACTGCATATCTGCCCCGGCGTACAATAGCCACACTGAAACGCATCGTTTTCAATAAACGCCTTCTGCAATGGATGCAGAACATCATCCTGCGCGATCCCTTCAATGGTCGTAATTTCTGCTCCTTCCTTCATTACCGCCAGCGTCAGACAACTCAGAATCCGTTTCCCGTCACACAATACCGTGCATGCCCCGCATTGTCCGTGATCGCAGCCCTTTTTTGTTCCTGTCAAATCAAGGTGGTCCCGGAGTGCATCCAGTAAACTAACCCAGGGTGCCACATCCGCGATTCTGGGAACGCCGTTAACATGAAGCGAGATAATCCGTGAATTTGTCAGGTGAACATCTGGCTTTAAGCCCGTTGAAACTGTCTGCATGGCGCGTATCTGATGAAGAATGTAGAAATAAGGTGTCTGGTAAATTCTGAAAGTATAAAGAACTGTGCCAATAAAACGGTCTCTTTTTTACGGAATTTCAGTTAAAGCCGGGGCATTCCAAAATGAATATCAGAACCTTTCACCAGCCGTCGGACTTTCTGTTTTGGAATTTAAATTAAATAATTGACAGACATACTATTTTGTTCCAAAATCAATTCCATAGCGATCTTCAAGGGAAGTCATCCCGGGTAGGTTAAGTCATGGCGAGCCTTAATCCGTCATCAAATAAATGGTTTTTTACGATTCCTTTCAAATGCATAATGCTAAGATTCACCAGGTTACAGTCGTTGAAAAATAGATGATTCTCTAACCAAAAACAGGAGACCGCACCGATGCAATCTCCTGTTTAACAATTATGTTTACTATTTCAGTAGGAAACCGAAGCGTTATTGTATGTCATTATATTTCCCCTGATTCAAATCTCCGGTATCAAACCCTTTCTTAAACCAATACATACGCTGCTTGGAAGAACCGTGTGTAAATGCATCAGGAACAACGTATCCCTGCGATTGTTTTTGCAGCTTGTCGTCCCCGATCGCGTTGGCCGCCGTCAGGGCAGCTTCCAGATCGCCAGGGTCAAGGATACCGTTTGCAGCCATCTTTTCTGCGCGATTAGCCCACACACCAGCCAGAAAATCCGCCTGAAGTTCGAGTTTAACCGATAACTTGTTGTATTCGGCTTCGCTCATTCGGCCGCGCGCCTCCTGAAGTTTATCCGTAATCCCCATGAGATTCTGTACGTGATGCCCTACCTCGTGCGCCACAACATAGGCCACAGCGAAATCACCGGGGGCGTTATACTTTTCTCTCAGTTCGTCACAGAAAGAAAGATCGATGTATACCTTCTGATCAGCTGGACAGTAAAAAGGTCCCATCGCAGCAGATGCGCCTCCACAGCCGCCTTGGGTAGAATTTTCAAAAATCTGCAAGGTCGGTAATTCATACTGACTACCGTTTTCTTCATAAATCTGTTTCCAGACATCTTCCGTACTACCCAGAACAGCCGTTACAAAATCGGCAGTTTTGTCATCCGGACGCGGACCCGGCGGACGGTCTCCAACTTGTTCGGTTCCCTGCGTCTGCTGCAAATTGGACAGAATTTCGGACGGGTCCTGTCCTGTCAGTAAGCCTATTGCCAGCACAATGATAAAACCGATACCGCCAATGGCTACTTTACCGCCGCCAGACATCCCGCGACGATCTTCCACATTTCCACTTCTTCGTAAATCTTGCCAACGCATATTACTTAATTTTTTAAGTGTTGTTTTTAGTTTTGTATAGCGAAAACAAAAGTACCATACTTAATCATATCAATACAATGGTCCGTTTAAAATGAGTAAAAAAACGCACATGCACCGTGTCCTTTAACAGATGATTATGTACTGTAAAAACTTATTTCTACAAAAAATCACCTGCCCTAAAATATCGAAAGAATTATCATGCCAGCAATACTTCCAGTTGATCCAGAAATGAAATCTGTGCCTGATTAATTTTTTCTCTTGCTAAATCCATCGAAAACCAGCCCGCTTTATCCACCTCCGGGAAAGTTTGTATTTTACCAGAATGTGGTGGCCAAATTATTTCAAATGTATTGCTGACAACCGCCTCCGCATCAATATCTCCTTCCACAGCCCACGCCACAACAACCTTACCGCCCTTTTGCTTTATTGGTAAAAGTGGCACAAAATTACCCAAAATATCAAATCCTGTTTCTTCCCGAAATTCTCTTTTCGCTGCCATCAAAGGGTCTTCTTCTGAATATTCACCCTTGGGAACAGACCAGCTTCCCAGATCCTTTTTTGCAAAAAATGGCCCGCCCGGATGAATTAAAAAAACTTCCGTACCCGTACGTTTCCGGAATAAGAGAATACCTGCGCTTTGTTTTGCCATAACTCTTTGGTTAAAAACAGAACGAATATAACCTTCCGCAAAGATTTTTCACGGAAACTGGAACAGTTTTTTAACCGGATGGATAAGTTCAGCTTTAATATTTGACAACAATAAAGTTACTTTCACCACGAACTTCATCATACCGGTTATGGAATACTTAGACAAAGTGATCATTCAGGCTGCCCGCGTAGGAAACGCCGGGGTAATACAGGAATTAATTTCACAAAACACGGATGTGAATTGTCAGGATGAAAAGGGATATACACCGCTTATCATAGCTTGTTACAATAACCACTATGAAGCGGCGGAACAGCTTTTGAAAGCAAACGCAGATGTAAATGCGCAGGATCTGGGGGGCAACACAGCGTTAATGGGCGTGTCGTTCAAAGGGTATGCTGATATCGCAGCACTCCTGATCCGCAACGGAGCTGACCTGAATATACAGCATGGCAATGGTGGAACCGCTTTGATGTTTGCAGCGATGTTTGGCCGGAATGAACTGGTGAAATTATTGCTCAACGCCGGAGCAGACAAACACCTTGTCGACAACAGGGGGATGTCGGTTTTTGATCTTGCCGCACAGCAAGGGAATGAAGAGGCGATAATGATCCTGGAACAGCAGGCAACCGTATAACCTGCCAATAATTTATTAAACCCGTTAAGGGGCTCAGGATTTACCAGAGCCCCTTAATGAGTTATTCCAAAAAGATCACTCCAAACGCTATACGTATTGACAAATTTGAAATTAGCCTTTTTCTTTGGGCATCAGCATCTGCCGGATCATTTCTCTGAACTTCCCTTGGTAAAGCACACTTACGGATATCATCACCAGGAAAAAACCCAGTAACACAACATATCCCAGATAATCGCTTTGCAGCCAAAGGTTCAAAAAATACCCGGAAAGCAGGACGAGGGTGATGATGATAGCAAAAACGACAATTCCAAGAAGAACGTAATAGACAGCCGGTGTCAGCAGTTTCGCAATGACCGCTTCAATTTCGTTTCTTAACAATGTAAATTTATCTTCAACAAACTTACTCACCGAAGCGATCAAATGATGTCCCTTATCCTCCGCCTTTTCTTTTTCCAGTGCAACTGACAAAGTTGTCTCCGCTTCCTTTCTCTCCACCAAAACAGCATGATCATTCGGAGTAATACCTACTCCGTCGGACTTGGCATAAATCTTGGTAAATTCCGCCCCGAAATAAAGAATAATCGAGGAATAATATATCCAGGTTAGCAGAATCACAATGGACGCCGAAGTTCCGTAAGTAGCGCCAAGATCCGATTTGCCGAGATAAAAACTGATCGCAAATTTCCCGATTAGAAATAAAACTGCGGTAAATACGGCCCCGATAAAACATTCCTTCCAGCGCAAATGCCCGTCCGGCAGTACCTTGAAAATAATCGTAAACAATGCTGTGATAATGGCTACGACCAAAACGATGTTCAATCCGGAGAAAATGATAACTGAAACTTCTGAGAAATAACGTTCCAACCTGCCGCTGAGCACGTCTACCAGCGCATTTACGCCCAACGATACCATCAGCAAAAACCCCAGTGCAATGATGATCGAAAAAGACAAAAGCCTGTTTTTAAGATATTGCAGCCAACTCTTTTTGGGTTTGGATTTGATGGACCAGATGTAATTGATAGAATCCTGGATTTCTGCAAAAACCCCTGTGGCACCTATCAACAGCGTCACAATCCCAACCGTAGCCGCTGTGACCGACTTATTTGAAATTTCTGCATTCTTGATTATTTCCTGAAGCTGCACCGCAGCCTGTTTTCCAACCAGCCCGGCGATCTGACTGAAAAGTTCTCCCTGAAAAACTTCTTTCCCCAGGAAAATGCTGACCATCGAAATGATCACGAGCAGCATCGGCGCCAAAGAAAAAACGGTGTAGTATGACAGGGCCGCGCTAAGTTTCAGCGCGTTGTCCTCCATAAATGCATTGAAACTTTCTTTGACAAGAGAGAAGAAAAATTTAACCCGTTGCATATCCTCTTTATTTAAGTAAACGCTATTTCATTGTTTACTCTAAATAAATATTCATGCCATAAGCAACTCCTTGTCAATAAGCTGAATTGGGTATCGATAAGATGAAATATCGTACCAGCGGATCAGCCTTTCTTGCGCAGGTATACGTTATTGCTCACAGATTCAAGCCGGATTTCCGGGCCGCCACCGTTCAAAACTCCGTCCAACGGATAACCTACGATCGGATTTTTCTGTTTTTTAGTCTTGAAATCAATGTTAAAATCGGTGTATACTTCGCCGGTTACCGTTTTCATAGCCAGATTTGCACCTTTGGCTTTTGGCCAGGTCATGTCAACAAATCCGCTTATTGTTTTGGCAAAAACAGCCGTTGATGCGCCCTCGATATCAATATTTCCATTGATCGTTTCCAGCTTTAATTTCGCCTGGCGGGGCAGATAAATCTGATAGTTGATCTTACTGCACACGTAATAACGCTTGCCATCGTGCTCACTGAACGAGTGGTTTTTATTCCCCGGACAGTCTTCTGCTTTCCCTTCATAAAGCATATTCTGGTCAAAATCCGTTTTGAGACTGGTTTCTTCCTTGGTTCTTCCGTATGTGACGAGCAGGGCATCATTAAGCCTGCCTGAATTAATCGTTACTTCAATTTTCACAGAAACCTCGTCTTTATCCCAGTAACGGACCTGGATGCTGTCGCCGAACCTCAGGTTGAGATTAACCAGCTGACCTTCCGAATAAGGAAGTTTTTTGTCGATAACTTTCTGAGCGAAAAGACGGAATGAAAGAAAGGACAACAATACTAAAAGGATGATATTTTTCATGGCTGCAAAGGTTTGAGGAAGTACGGATTATTTTTGTTTGCGGACATAGATATTGCCACTGATCGTGTTCAGGTTAATTCCCACGCCGCCGCCATTGATCTCAGCCTTGATATTGTTACCAAAACCGGCTTTCGTCAACACGTCTTTCGTTGGTTTTTTCCCCAGATCAAAGTCTGTGTAAATTTCACCATTGATCGAGTGCATGTTCAGATCTGACTTGGCAGAAGCTGGCAAAGCGATATCCACGGCACCGCTGATATTGGAAATACTCGACGGTTTTTCCTGATTAAAATTCGTGTAAACCACTTTGATCGTACCACTCGTGCTGTTGGCAACTACCGGCCCTGTCACATTAATCAAATCGACATCGGCATTTAATGAGGTTATTTCGAGATCACCGTCCATGTTACTGATGGAAATCTGGGAGCCGCCCTGCCAGTTGGTTTGCTGAAATTTTACCGCCACTTTTCTCGGCAACCGAACCGTATATTTAATCGACTTGCGGACTGCCTTTTCTATTTTAAATCCATTTTCATCCTTCGTCACGGCCAGACCTATACCCGTATTGTCAACAACATCGTAATAAACAGCCTTCAAGCCTTTGGCTCTGTCGGGAACCGGTTCTGCATCGGAACTGCCCTGGATAATGAGCTCATCGCCATTCGTGCCTTCAATTTTCAGATCGGCAGCATTGATTTCAAAAGTAACCTTGCGATCTTTCGCATTGGCCAGTTTAACCTTGTATTCCTGAGCTTGCGTGCAGGTTGTAAACCATATGACGCCAAAACTTAACAACATCAGTTTTTTCATTTGTTTGGGTTTTAAATTGATATAAAAGAAACTTGTTTGATAATTTTCGAACATAGTAATCCCGTTCTCCCTTTTCGGGATTTATGGATTTCCAATAAATAAATGGTGTCAGGACTGTGACTTTTCCTGCTCAACCAGCGTGTTAAGCCCCTCCCGGGCCTTCAAGCGGACTATCTCAATCACTTCCTGATTTCTCGCCAATTGCTGCATAGGCTCCACAGCTCTTTTTTCCTTCAAAGCCACGAGTGCTTCAATAAGTCGGATCTGTATATTAGGATCCGTTTGAATCGACAACGACTGTATCAAGGTCTGGTGTACGCCGGGTTCATTTTCAAAACGCAGTAAGGCCTGTAAAGCAGCCAGCCGGACATTGACATTAACATCAAAATTAAGCACATTGGCCAGCAATGCCGTAACGTCCCGGTCAACCTGAGAAAGTTCATAACTCTGGTTAACCGCCTGAATCCGCTCACTGGCTGAGGTTTGCGGTATCTGTTCAAAAGCCAACACTTTTCGCATCGCGCTCACCGGCATTTCGTCATCGCCAGCCGTTAGTGTTGTAAATTCGTCAGCTTTGTTGTCATTTTTATAGAAAGTACCCGCAGAAAATCCGATTACCAACAGTGCAAAACCTGCGGCAATCCGGAATATCCAGCTGTTTAACTTAACGACTTTTTGAGTATCCCGTTTATTCAGTTCTCCTGCCAGCCTGTCATTAAATGCTACCGACGGAAATCGGTTTCGTTCCTCTGCAAAATAGCGGAATTGCGCCGCATGACTTTCCAGATGCACGGGAATATCCCGGTTCTGAAAAAACGCCCTCAGCTGTTTTTCCTCTTCCACGGTTGTTTCCCCCTCGTAATATTTTCTCAGCAATTCTTCAATATTCGCCTTCATAATCATTGTTCTTTAAATAATTCTCCCTCAACTTCTGCCTCGCTCGGGACAGGATCACCCGGATATTCGCACTGCTCAGTCCGGTTACCTGCTCTATTTCCTCGAAGGAATATTCTTCCACATCCCGTAAATGCAAAATCAGCTTCTGCTGATCGGGTAACTCATTCATCAGCCGGCGCACGAGCGACACGCTGTCGGTCAATTCAACCTGAACGTAGGGCGAAACTTCATCCGCATTGATCATCGTAATGTCTGCGTCATAAGTCGTTTTTTGCCTGCTATGCGACTTGATCCTGTCCAGACATTCATTTTTCGTCATCTGAACTGCCAGCGCCTCAACGCTATGATAAGTTCCCAGTTTCTGCCGGTTTGTCCAAAGCCTCAGCAACACATTCTGCGTGGCATCTTCCGCTTCTTCGCGGTTGCGCAGAAACATCTGTGCGAGCCGGAAAAGGCGTGCCTGTACAGGGAGAATATGTTGTTTGAAAGCTTGTAAATCCATTTCAATGACAGAGACGACTGAGGCGAAAAATTGTTACAGTCACACGGAAAAATAATTCAAAAAACAGTCAAATAAAAAACTAACCCGTTAACTAACAAACAATTATGCATTAAATATTTTTATACATGTAAATAAAAATCAAAATACCGACCGAAGTAAATAATGCATCGGTTACTTCCTATATTTTCCATACTTTTGTATTAGGTACAATTCTCGAATTGATGTCAATCAGTAATCCATTGACAACGAAAATAGCCTGTAACTCGGATAGCCATAAAATTTTAAAATCTTGAAAACGCAACGTTCCCTTCAAAACAGCCGCTTATTGCTGCTGTTTCTTTCCATTGTTTTATTCAACTGTTCCAGCCAAAAGGAAAATGACAGTCCTGAACCCGAAAGCCAAATGGGCTGCAAACTTTCAGCAATTACCTTTGAAAATAGCGAAACAGACGAGTCGGGTAACATTATAGTCCGTACTAAGGAAAGACTGAAACACGAGTACGACGATAAATTAAAACTGATCTCGACGGATCAGGCTTCAGAACGCTGGGAAAATGACACATTAGTTTCCACAAGAGCTTACCGAAATGATTATCAATATAACACGGACGATTTTTTAACCGGTAATATTGTAAATCTCGAAGAAAGTATGCTTCAAAACGGGCAACTGATCACCACAAAAACCGGCTCAAAAAATGCTTATCAGTATCAAAACCAAAAACTGACAGGGAACACTTCAAAATCCTTTACCGGCGCAGATACTACCGGCACTTCGACACAAACGCTGGAATATTCTTCAAAAGGTCAACTTATCAAAAAGACCAGCACGACACCAAACAATAAGATCACCAGCATTTTTACCAATGGAATCCTTACTTCTCACGAAGAGTCTAACCCGGTCTATCCGCAAAAGATTACCCTAAATGCTCAGGGCTTTCAAAGCATCGTAACTTCCATTTTTTCAGGTATAAAAACAGAAAGCCGAAACATCTATGACAGCCGGGGCAATTTGACCAAGGCCGAGTTCTACATCAATTCCACGCTATCGTCCTACGTAACTTATTCGTATGGCAGTACAAATATGCAAAACAAGGCCGTCTTTCAATTTAAAGGACATCCGATAATCCCTTCGATCATAGGCAGTAATGCTAACCTTATTTCGAAAACCGAATCTTTTACAAAGGACAAGAATTCAGGTTTCAGAAAGGCTATGGAAACAACTTTTGAATATGATTTTAACGCTTCTGGTCACTACTCCGCGTTAAGAATAACCGGAAAGTATTTCGATGAAAAAGGCAATATCTACAAAACCAGCAAGGGCACCCAAACGATGAGTTATGTTGGTTGTCTGTGATATAAAAATCACTATTTCTGTAAACCAGCGGCCAATATGAACAAATTGTAAACTTGGTTAAAGAGCGGTTCCATTTTCTACTTTTGTGGGGTTAATCACGCAATCACCTCATGAAAAAACTTTTTACACTGGGCATTATCGGCACTTTGGCTTTGGCCGGCTGTCATACTTCAAAAACCAATACCACTGCTGCTAACCAGGCCAAAACGGTAACGACCATCGCATTCGGATCGTGCAGCGATCAAAAACGCCCCCAGCCTTTGTGGGATGATATTCTGGCCCAAAAACCGGAAATCTGGATCTGGCTGGGCGACAATATCTATGGCGATTCGGAAAACATGGATACGCTGAAAGCCAAGTATGACAAGCAAAAATCCAATCCGGTTTATCAGCAATTGCGGAAATCAACTTCGGTTATCGGTGTGTGGGATGATCACGATTATGGGGTTAATGATGGTGGCAAGGAATATCCCCGCAAAAAAGAAAGCCAGCAGCTGATGCTTGATTTCATGGATGTGGCGGCAGACAGCCCCCAGCGCACACGGGAAGGTGGTTATTCCTCTCATGTTTACGGCCGCAAAGGTCAGCGCGTGAAAGTTCTTTTACTCGACGGGCGTTATTTCAGAGATCCTTTGAAGAAAAATGGGAAGGATAATGTGCCGGATCCGTCGGCGGATATGCTGGGGGAAGCGCAATGGAAATGGCTTGAAGCCGAACTGGCAGGATCCGATGCTGATGTTCACATAATCGGCTGCGGGGTTCAGTTTTTGCCTGAAGAACATCCTTATGAAAAATGGGGCAACTTCCCGGCCTCACGTCAGCGGTTTCTGGACTTACTGAGCAAAACAAAACCAAAAGGTGCCATACTGATCAGCGGCGACCGTCACATGGCGGAAGCCTCTAAGGTGACTTTACCAGGATTAAATTATGATCTTTTCGACATCACCAGCAGTGGATTAACCCATGTTTCCAAACCGCATGAAGAGCCAAACAAACACCGTGTGGGTGAGATCATCACAAAACTAAACTATGGACTGATCACCATTAACTGGGACAAAAAGCCGCTTTCTGCTACGGTTAAAATCAATGGAGACGAAAATGCAACATACCTGACGCAGGAAGTTAAGTTCTGATCTGTACATTTCAGAAAGGCCTCATCACTAAACCGGATTTAAAATTAGCCAGACTGCCATAGCCAGCTTTTCCTGAGCTAAATTTAAATTTTTGATAAAAATATTACTATTCCTACCCTACCTTTGATGAGGCAATAATCCACTAACTTTTTTCGCTGATGAAAAGAATATTTTTTTTATTATTACTAGCCCAATTACTCCACACTGCTGATGCCTCAGCGCAAGTTTCCACGCAAAAACTTGGAAATGTGACCTGGAACCATCTTGCACTTCAGGTGAAGGACATTGAGGCCAGCAAAACATTTTATAAAGACATTATCGGACTGACCCCGGTTACTGTTCCTGACAATTTGAAGGCCATCCGCGGATGGTTTGATATCGGAAATGGCCAGATGATCCACCTGCTCGCCGGAAGAACGACACCGGTGGTTAACGATAAAAACGGAAGTCATTTTTCAATTTTTGTGGATTCAATAGATCAGGCTGAGAAATTCCTGACTTCGCAAAAAATCGAATTTCACAAACAGGTCCGTTTCGATAACGTCACACAGATTTATTTCGCCGACCCTGACGGTTATCTGATTGAGCTAAACCAGCGTGCAAAATAAATAAAGGTTTAAAACAAAAAACGGGCTTACGATATCGTAAGCCCGTTTTTTGTTTTAAACCTTGAACAATTTCCGGTAGGTATTTGCTCCGAAAATTTCCTTTCCTGTGTGTATTTTCTCATATTGAAATTATTTGCATTACAGTCCATCCAATATTACCAGTCAACTTTTAGCCATGATCCCTGAACATTTCCTACATTTTGTCAAAAATCTTTCTAATATTCTCGCTCAGGATTCCGAATTTCTGGCCCTTGCAGCTGGCGGATCATGGATTGAAGGCAAGATCGACGAATTTTCAGATATCGATCTTGTTATTGCCCATCAGTCCGCGGCCTTGCCTGTCGCACAACGAAAAGCCATTGCTGAATCGGCAGGTGATTTACTGTCGTGTTTTACCGGTGAACACGTGGGAGAACCGCGGTTATTGATTTGTTTATATGACAACCCGCTTTTACACGTTGACCTGAAATTTGTTCAGCTGTCAGACATGACGGAACGCGTTGAAAACCCGGTTATTCTTTGGGAAAGAGATCAAGTCCTGACCGATATAATTGCCAGCTCCACAGCACAATTCCCTCACCCTGACTTCCAGTGGATCGAAGATCGTTTTTGGGTCTGGATTCATTATGCAGCCGTCAAAATCGGGCGCGGAGAATTGTTCGAAGTGCTGACATTTGTGTCTTTTATGCAGCAAACCGTTCTGGGCCCGCTCGCACTGATCAGCAACGGACAACTTCCGAAAGGCGTTCGAAAGCTGGAAATGATCTTACCTGATGCCGATTTACAAGCTATGTTGCAAACTAATGCCACCTACGACAAAGCATCCTGTCTGGCCTCGCTTCGCAGTATCGTTGACTATTATTGCAGACTCCGGGAAGTGTTAATGACTGATAAAGTTGAATTTAAGGTCAGGGCAGAGCGTCAGGTTAGAGCGTATTTGAAAGGTATTCGGTAAAACATGGTTTATGTTGTGCGTAGTGTTCGCAAGAACACTGCGTACTCAAAATAAAATACCGTCTGTGACGGTTTGGAAAGCACCAGAAATTCAGTAAAACAGCGATAAAGGCTGACCGTCAAAGACGGTATTTTATTAGATATTCGTAGTTTTTTAAACTACGAATAACGGCTCCGAACAACAGCTCCTCGTGTTGTGCTTATGTTGTGCGTAGTGTTCGCAAGAACACTGCGTACGCAAAATAAAATACCGTGTGTGACGGTTTGGAAAGCACCAGAAATTCAGTAAAACAGCGATAAAGGCTGACCGTCAAAGACGGTATTTTATTAGTTATTCGTAGTTTAAACTACGAATAACGGCTTCGAACAACAGCTCCTCGCGTTGTGCTTATGTTGTGCGTAGTGTTCGCAAGAGCACTGCGTACGCAAAATAAAATACCGTCTGTGACGGTTTGGAAAGCACCAGAAATTCAGTAAAACAGCGATAAAGGCTGACCGTCAAAGACGGTATTTTATTAGATATTCGTAGTTTTTTAAACTACGAATAACGGCTCCGAACAACAGCTCCTCGCGTTGTGCTTATGTTGTGCGTAGTGTTCGCAAGAGCACTGCGTACGCAAAATAAAATACCGTCTGTGACGGTTTGGAAAGCACCAGAAATTCAGTAAAACAGCGATAAAGGCTGACCGTCAAAGACGGTATTTTATTAGATATTCGTAGTTTTTTAAACTACGAATAACGGCTCCGAACAACAGCTCCTCGTGTTGTGCTTATGTTGTGCGTAGTGTTCGCAAGAACACTGCGTACGCAAAATAAAATACCGTGTGTGACGGTTTGGAAAGCACCAGAAATTCAGTAAAACAGCGATAAAGGCTGACCGTCAAAGACGGTATTTTATTAGTTATTCGTAGTTTTTAAACTACGAATAACGGCTCCGAACAACAGCTCCTCGTGTTGTGCTTATGTTGTGCGTAGTGTTCGCAAGAACACTGCGTACGCAAAATAAAATACCGTGTGTGACGGTTTGGAAAGCACCAGAAATTCAGTAAAACAGCGATAAAGGCTGACCGTCAAAGACGGTATTTTATTAGTTATTCGTAGTTTTTAAACTACGAATAACGGCTCCGAACAACAGCTCCTCGCGTTGTGCTTATGTTGTGCGTAGTGTTCGTAAGAACACTGCGTACGCAAACATAAACTACCGTCTGTGACGGTTTCGAAAGCACGGAAAATCCAAAAAAAACAATAAATGCCCTACCGTCACAGACGGTATTTTATTTTCAATTCGTAGTTTTTCAAACTACGAATAACGCGAGCAACGCCAATAATTAGACAGTATATTATTTCACCAAATATAATAATATAGAAATTTTATTCTACATAATTAAAATACATCAATACAATATAAATATTCAAATAGTAAAATACACATTTTCATCATTCTTTAAACCTACCTATAATTTTCCTAGATTTTACTTTTACCTCGCCACCTGATTTACTATATTTATGATTAGCAAGTAGTTATCAAACTACCCGTTTCAAACTCGCCGCAAGCCAAGTTTTATTTCCCGGTAGCTATCCTACCATATTTATCAACCATCAAAATTTCAACTTTATGGGAGTGAAAATTGACCGTAGAAGTCTGTTAAAATCAGGGTTTGCATCACTTGGGGCGATGGCAGTTGCGCCATTTTTGAACGACGGGGCCTTCGCAGAAACTCCGCTTCGGCTGGATAAAGCTGACCGCCTTTTTCTGAGCCCGATGGTACGGGCCCATTATCTGGACCAGGAACCCAATTTCGCAAAGGTTGTTGCGCGTATCGGCTCAAACGAAAATCCATACGGACCACCTCCTTTGGCCAGAAAAGCAATTGCAGAGTCGATAGAAAAGGGAAATCGTTATGCAAGAACCGAACTTCGTGATCTTGTAGCCAAGATCGCAGCGAAGGAAGCACTCACGCCTGATAACATCATGATGGGTAACGGCTCGGGTGATCTTCTTGAAAAAACGGCGCTTGCGATGTTTGAAAAAGGCGGAAACATTGTTTCAGCGGATCCTACTTACATGTCGCTGATCCGCGTGGCGGAATCGGTTGGGGCAACCTGGAAACCCGTTCCGTGCAAAGCAGACTGGTCACATGACCTCGATGCGATGGAAAAAGCGATTGACAAAGACACGAAACTGGTTTATTTATGTAATCCGAACAACCCTGTTGGCTCGGTAACATCCACCAAGGCACTGACAGATTTCTGTAACAGAGTCTCTGAAAAAGTCCCGATTTTTATTGATGAGGCCTATCTTGAGCTTGTCGAAGGCGCTGATAATACGAGCATGGTATCGCTGGTGAAAGACAAGAAAAATATAATCGTAGCACGTACATTTTCTAAAATTATGGGCATGGCCGGACTTCGCGTGGGTTATGTTGCAGCCATGCCTTCCACATTGGAAAGCATCCGAAAAGTGGCAAAAGGCGGCGGCAGCGGCATTGCCTGCACATCCGTATACGCAGCATCCGCAGCCATGGACGACATAGAATTCCAGAACAGCACCCGCAAGTTAAATACGGAAGCCAAAACCTATCTGTACGAAAACCTGACGGCGATGGGTTATAAATATGTTCCTTCCTACACCAATTTTGTGATCTTCCCGATCAACATGCCAGGTAAAGAATTCCTGACAAAAATGTCGGACAAAGGAATTATCATCAAAGCCATGGATATTCAGGATAAACCCTGGTGCCGTGTGAGTATTGGAACAAAAGACGAAATGAAGTTATTTGTAAGCGCATTGCAAACCCTGAGTTAACACTACGAATAAATCCCGGTCTGAAAATTTTCAGCCGGGATTTCCATCACCATTCAACGCCAGTTTAAATTCTGTCTGCCTAAATCGTTTAAAGGCCCTGATAAGTATTCAGTTCAATAAGGTTTAAAATTTAAACCTTTCACGTCTGACGAAATTTCTGGTGCCGTTCTCATACCAGCCATTGTTGGTATCTGTTCAGGAGGAAGAGGCTTCGGCCCCTCGGGTTTGTTACAGCAAAATAATCCAAAAGTTAAAGCGATGAATAACGAATAATTAAGAAAGTTTTTCATGGAAATGATTACTGAATTTTTATAAAAATGATTGATTGACTTAACAGCCAGTCTGCGCTGAGAAGGCAATGCAAACATAGACAGGATGAAATCCGTCAACTATTTTTGGAGGTATACAAAAGGTTTATCACCCAAAAAAACAGGTATACAAATCGTTTACAGGCTGATTAATCGGCTTAAAATCATTCGGTTTGGCACATTTGCCTAATTATTTCGCTTCCTTAAATCGTAGGTCAAACCGATTCGCGAAGAGACATTGGATTTCAGATAAGGACTCCCGATTTGCCAGCCACCTGTTTTTCCAGTCACCGACAGCGCGATGCCAACGTTTTTACCAATATCATATCTTCCCTGAAACTCAAAAGAACCGCCAAACAGATTATCAGAAGCATAGAAATTCCTGGGCTGATCCCACAAATGGACGATTAAATCTGTTTCCAAACGGTTGCTAATCCTCTTATTATAAGTGCCCAAATCGAGACCAAAACCCTTTCTGTCTTTATTACTGTATTCGTGCAAAGCAAAAAGCAGGTCACTTTTATTGAGCTTCATCGGCAGATAAACGGCCACATCATTTCCAAAGTGTGTCGGCACATATTGGGCAAAGAAATTGAAAGAAAAACTGCGGCCAAGTTCAATGCGGTTAATAAAGAAAATAGCGGGGTTCGCGAAATTCAGAAGCGACAATCTCTTCTGTTTACTGATAAATTTTTGCGCATCCGTTGAAAGTTCTGAAAATCCAACCCTCCTGTTCACTCCCTCACCGTTTGGGAAAAAACTTCTTTCTTCGAAAGCGCGATCAGGGCTAAACATGTCATAGGCCCATGCCGTCAGATCCGCACCCGCAAAATCCCGCTCCCGTGGATTGGTATTTTCGTGCGGCGATACCCACACTTTGACGGAGTCACTTTCGGGACTGGCAGAAAATCTGAAATAATCATAAACATAATAGGCGTTGTATAACAGCAAAGCGTTTTTAGCCAACGTCCTCTTTTTGTAAAAATCCTGCGTAGAGATCTTTTGATTTAAAAGTATTTCCGACTGCACGCCAGCCACATAGGCATATAATAGCTGATCAGGATTCGTTCTTTTCAAATTACTTAACTCCGTATCACTAACTCCGTAAACGGTGCCGTCCCATCGGTTCAAAATCCAGTTCCCATTTTTTGAATTAATACCGCCTATTCCCAACACCGAGCGGTGAAATTCCTCATGCGCCCAAACCCCGAGCGGGATAGGCAATTCACTTCCATATTTGGCAAAACCCAAACTCGCTGCATATTTAAAAATCCCGTTTATTAATTTTCTCCCTTTTGTATAAGGCCTGGTTTTGGGTTTAAACAACCCATTTCCAAGTTTGTCAATACCCAGATATCCCAATTCATAAAAATCATTCGAAAATTCGAGCGCCTGGTTCATGGACGGATAACGGTAAGGCAGGTCATTAAGCTGCGGGAAGTCGGCCAACGGGACGGACAAACGAAGCTGATAACGGGTGGTGTCCTGCGCAAAAACACACGGGTAACTGAGCCACATTGCTATGGCCAAAGGTAATAATCTGCTATTTTTCATGGCTATTGTTAAAAAATTGATGCGTTATTCTTGTTATCAGAAATGCGCCGAAACCATATCAATAGTTCGGTTTTCAATCAAAAATTGTGGATGCACTCAGTTTTCCAGTACCTGATTTAAAACTGTATCCCTATTATTCAACAGATCCGAAGCGGTTGGTTTGACGACCAAATCAGGCAAAATACCTCTTCCAATTTCTTTTTGAGATTTGACAGCAGCGTAATATGCCGCCACCGGAATCCCCAGATCAATCGACGAAGCAGGTAACTTAAAAATCAAAAATGCACCACTGTTATCACCGGTATAGGTACCTCCGCTTTCTTCACCGACAAATTTCCCACGGGACTGATCATGCGCAACGGCCAGGAATTCCGATGTCACCGAATAACTCAGCCCGTCCATCAGGAATACAACCTCACCCGTATACGCATGTTTTGCTGGCTTGTGATTTCCAAGATTCTTATGCAATGTCCAAAACAGTTTCCCTTTTCTTTTCTTGATAAATATAGAAGCAAGCCCGGAAAACCGTGGGAAGTATGCTAGCTTGTTGTAAGTAATATTTTTTCGCTTCCTGACTTTCATCTCGATGCGATCATAATATCCAAAATCCCGTTGAGCAATAAACGCGAATAGTTCCATGCCCAGTTTATCATTCCCGCCTTCATTCCCACGTACATCAATAATGAGTTTTTTCACACTTTTCTTCCCGATGCCGGCGAACGATGCGGATAGAAATTTTGAAAAATCCTTGTTAGAAACATCCGGCATGAAACTCGCGATCCGCAGATAGGCCGTTGAATCATTTTTGAAAATCAGCTCATTCTTTTTGCTTAAAAAACTAACCTGCTTATCCATTTCCTGCCATTGCGGAACAGAAATACCTGACAATTTCACATCCTCTCTTTTACCCGAATGATCCGTTACTTCTACAAGAAAAGAATTCTGATCCTGAATAAAATCAGCATACCAGGCACTGAAATATTGCTGAATCTGGGCATCGGCAGCAGCCATGACGTTTCCATCGACGAACATATTCGCTCTCAGCATTTCCAGAATTTCATCTATCGGTCGATTGTTGATCTTCGAAAAATACTTTCCCCGAAGTTGGTCATTTTGTGCCTTTACAATCAGCAGCCGGTTATTTTCATCAAACCGAACAATCACGGGCAGAATATTTTCCAGATAATAGTAGAACGGAAAGTCCTTTACGGGCGGCAAAAATTTAACATGTCCGCATTTGATACTGGACAAAAGCGGGTTTACAATACGAAAAAAATCGAGTGCAGTAATGGAGTCCCGACCGGAAATGATGGTGTTTATCGAATCATATCTTGCCGCAAATCCAGCCTCCTGACCGAAACGGTTCAGACCTGGATGCACCTCTTCGACAGATTTCCTGAGAATCTGTAAATCGTTTAACATTTGCTGTTTTCCAATTTTTCTTAACGGCTGGCCCCAGCAATCGGGCAGGATGGCGACGATTAAGATTACAAGTAATTTGAATTTCATGAGCTAATATTTTTTTCGCAAAAATCAGCCATAATTGTGACTGTACGGTCTTTCCCGATAAGTTCAGACCTATTAATTTTGTCTTGTAAAATTCACAAAGTGGTCACAGCAATAATAATTTCAGGAATACTGCAAGGGCTGCTCCTGGTAGCGCTTTTGTGCAGGAAGGGATTCAACAAAATACCAAACCGGTTTCTCGCCGTATTAATATTCCTGTTATCGGCCCACCTGGGGTTGATCGCCATGGATATCAAGGATCTTTTTTTGCAATATCCAGATCTGAGCAGGTTATCCTGGCTACTGCCGGTGTGTTATGGACCGTTGATTTTACTTCTGACACAAAGCATCACCGACCGAAACTTTTCTGTAAAGAAAACACACCTGCTCTACTTTTCACCCTTCTTCATTTACCTAATTCTACTCTTGCCTTATTATTTATCCGGAGCTTCTGATAAGCTGGCGTATCTTTCGGATCATGAAAAAATGCTAAAAGCAGACTTTGGCTGGATGAACCATCTGACAAACTACTTTCACATTGGTTTTGTGTTAACGGCTTTGATAACCTACAACATCAGAAAGTCTAAATTTTCCAAATATGACGAAACATCTGAAAAAGTAGATTTACGCTGGCTTGGGCATTTCCTTTGGGTCGTTTTGAGTATTATGGTATTCTCTTTGCTTACTTTTTACAGTAAGAAATTTGGCATTGCTTTTTTCTCGAACATCTATCCAAAACATTTTCTTCTGGTTGTGATGCTCGTTTACTGGATCGCCTATAAATTGTTGCAGGAAAAATCAGATTTTGCAAACGGATCGTCCCTTGAAACAGAAAAAGAAAGCCAGCCAAAATATTCAAAAACCGGATTGGATTTTGAAACTTCAAAGTTTATAGGAGCGCGGTTGAAGGAATATGTCGAACATCACAAACCTTACCTCGATTCCGGTTTGACGATCACGGAACTTGGTAACAAACTTTCGCTCAGCAAACATCAGATTTCGCAAGTGATCAACTCGGAATTTGACGTAAACTTTTACGAATTCATCAACGATTACCGTATTAATGAATTCAAGAAATTGTCTCTCGATCCCGGAAATAACCACCTTTCGTTACTTGGAATAGCTTTCGAGGCTGGTTTCAACTCCAAAGCGACCTTTAATCAGGCTTTTAAGAAGAAAGAAGGCGTTACACCATCAGAATTTCTGAAACAGCATAAAGCAAAGGCGGTCGAAATCAATTAAAAGCCGACAATAGGCAAAACAGGAGATACTTGGCAGGAAAAGTCCGCTCCTATTCAGCTCCCTGTTTATAGCAAATATAACCCAGAGCAAAACATGGCTGCATCGCAGCCTCCTCTGCCTGGAATCGATTCACAGGAAACTCCGATGGAGTTTTCAGATAAATTTAAACAATACCTCTCTATAAACAGGAAACGGCGATGCCGCCTGATTCTGCCATACAAACATTAAAATTTATTCTCTTAAAACCATCAAGATCGTCCCCGCATGGTATTCACAGCTGGAAAAATATAAAACAACGAACAAGCGATGACAACCCCTCGACATCAATTTTTAAAAACGCGGGTTAATGAATATATTTGAAAGAAACCCCAACGCTATGTTTTCCGTCTCCGGATTAAAAGAAAATAATACCACCGTTTCCACTGAAATTCTTGCCGGCGTTTCGTCATTTTTAGCCACGGCCTATATTATCGTGGTGAACCCATCCATTTTAAGCCAGACCGGAATGCCCTTTTCAGCGGTGCTGACTGCAACCATTCTCGTTTCATTTTTCAGTAGTTTTATGATGGGCTGGTATGCAAATAACCCCATATTGGTTGCACCCGGAATGGGTTTAAATGCATTTTTTACCTTTACGGCCGTCTTTACCGAAAAGCTGAGCTGGCAGGTTGCCTTAGGCACTGTGTTTTGGTCAGGAATATTTTTTCTGCTTTTATCTGTCTTCAACATCCGTTCCTATATTGTCAAAGCTATTCCCAAACCGCTTCGCTATGCCATCGCATCCGGAATAGGCTTATTCATCACGCTGATTGGTTTTGCCAATGCAAAATTTATTGTTGCAAATCCGGCTACGATGGTGGGACTTGGGAAATTGAATGTATCGACGCTCACATTTCTGGCGGGTTTACTGATCACCGTTATCCTGTTGATTAAAAATGTAAAAGGGAGCATCCTGATCGGTATCGTGCTCACGAGTCTGCTTGCATGGCCAATCGGGAGATATTGGGGCGGCACAGAAACTGTGATCACCATTAACCAGCTTGTTGCCAAACCGGATTTTAGCCTTTTGTTTCAACTGGATCTGGTAAATTCTTTGAAGTGGAGCCTCGCTCCTATCATCCTCGCGTTTGTCTTTACCGACATGTTTGACAGCCTGTCCACTTTCGTCGGACTTGCGGAAGCAGCCAATCTGCTGGACGAAAACGGAGAGCCTAGAAATATCCAAAAATCCCTGATCGTTGATGCATTTTCCACCACCATTGCCGGCCTGACGGGCAGCAGCCCCGGTACCGCCTACATTGAATCGGCCGTTGGTATTGAACAAGGAGGTAAAACCGGCCTCACTGCCATGGTGGGTGCCGCTTTGTTTTTACCGTTTTTATTCTTGTCTCCTCTGATCAGCGCGGTTCCTGCCATTGCCACAGCTCCCGCGTTGGTTCTGGTTGGTGTTTTTATGATGAAACCGGTTGTGAAAATAAACTGGCAGCAGCTCGACGAAGCCTTTCCGGCATTTCTCGCCATGGTTCTCATTCCCTTCACCTATTCGATTACACAAGGCATTATCTGGGGATTTTTAAGCTGGACGATCCTGCACATCGCGACAGGAAAAACCAGACAAATAAGCCTGGCGCTCTGGATTATCGATATTTTTGCCATTCTGGCCCTAATCTTGTAAACAATTTATGAAAAAAATTTTCCTGTTATCATTCCTGATTTTTATTACGCATGCACCTATTTTCGCCCAGGATATCACCGGTATTCTCGGCGCTTTTCCTCCGGAACTTGTGTTGCTTCGAAGTAAAATGACAAACCCGAAAGACACGGTAATTGCCCAGATCCGATTTACAAAAGGCAAACTGAACGGCAGAAAAATTGTGCTTGCGCAAACGGGAATCGGTAAAGTAAATGCAGCCATCACAACAACCCTGCTGATTGAGCATTTTAAACCTCGTGAGATTGTGTTTTCGGGTATAGCAGGTGGCATTGACCCTGCTTTGCTACCGGGCGATATCGTCATCGGAACACAGGTGGCTTACCATGATTATGGCACGATTGAGGACTCCGGCATGATTTACACGCCTACAAAAAACCCATCGGATATGACTGAGAATCCGGTTATTTTCAACTGTGACTCGGTACTGGTTCAGAAAGCAATACAAATATCAAAAGATTTAACATTTGAAAAAGTTAAACGCGAAAATGGCAGCTTTTTCCCTGCTGTTATCAAAGGCATTATCGTTACCGGCGACGTATTTGTAGCCTCAGAAATTGCCACACAGCGATTACGAAAAGATTTGAACGCAGCCGCGACCGAAATGGAAGGTGCAGCCATAGCGCAGACCTGTTATCAGCAAAAAGTACCATTTCTTATTATCCGGAGCCTAAGCGACAACGCCAACAAAAAGGCCTCGTCTGACATCAAAAACTTTTACCAAATTGCGGCAGAAAATGCGGCGGTATTGGTGATGGGCATTGTGGGTGGAATCTGATCTGCAAACGGCCAGCCTGGTTTAAGTTTCGTTATAAAAGTTAGCATCGACCATCCCCGGCCAAACGAATTGCTATATTTGAGAAAAAAAATTAGCCAATGAATCAATTTGTTAATAGCATTTCCGAAATCCAGGTGATCGACAGCCAGATGGTTTCTATTCCGGGTGGCGAAATCACATTAAGGGATGACAGAATAAAACGACAATGGACAGTCGGGATTCAGCCCTTTCTGATATCCCCCTACGCCGTTACCCAGTCGCTATACTTCAATATCACCGGGGACTCCCCGGCTTATTTCACGAATACAAACTGCCCCGTTGAGAGCATTTCGTGGAAAGATGCTGCCAGCTTCTGTAATTTACTTTCTGAAAAAGCAGGCTTAAAAATCTGCTACTCCATATCGGATACAGATGACAACATTACGTTTAACCCGACAGCAAACGGATACCGGCTTCCGACGGAGGCCGAATGGGAATACGCCTGCAAAGCAGGAACCACCGGAGTCAGATATGGCGAAATTGACGCGATTGCCTGGTATAAAGAGAATTCAGCGGGCACAACACAGGAGGTAGGAACAAAGCAACCAAATGCCTGGGGATTGTATGATATGCTCGGCAATGTTTGGGAATGGTGTTCGGATATTTATGACGAAACGGTCTATGGCTCCTACCGAATTTTCCGCGGAGGTGGTTGGTGTGACGACGAACGCGGCTGTATGGCCACCAATCGCAGACGCAGCCATCCAACTTCCTTCAAAATTGATGATCTCGGATTTAGGCTAGCCAGAAATTTTAGCGACGACTTATAAGTGTTTACTGTACTTTGTTGAGTCAGTTCCTCAGTTGTGCGTAGTGTTCCAAAGGGACACTGCGTACGTAACATAAAATACCGTCTGTGACGGTAAGTCCAGGTATCAATAATATCGCAAAGCCGTCAAACAAAACCGTCACAGACGGTAAATCCAAGTATAGATAATATCAGAAAAACTGTCAAACAAAACCGTCACAGACGGTAATTTATTTTGAATTCGTAGTTTAAACTACGAATAACTCTCTATGTTGTGCGCGGTGTTCCGAAGGGACACTGCGTACCGAAAATAAAATACCGTCTATGACGGCAAACCCACGTATCGATAATATCAGAAAAGGCGTCAAACAAAACCGTCACAGACGGTTGTTCATTTCAAATTCGTAGTTTAAACTACGAATAACTCTGTGTTGTGCGTAGTGTTCCGAAGGGACACTGCGTACCTAACATAAAATACCGTCTGTGACGGTAAACCCAGGCCTCGATAATATCAGAAAAACCGTCAATCAAAACCGTCACAGACGGCTATTTATTTTGAATTCGTAGTTTAAACTACGAATAACATCAATACCATTACGTCAGCATTATTACAACTTTTCACGAAGTCAGATCACAGTAATTCAACTTCGAGAAGTCCCTTTTTGTTACACATATAATCTCTTGCTGACGAATACCGATACTCCCAGGGCTCGTCTACCAGGCCTGACTTGACAGGATTTTCGTGGATATAGGCTAATTTCTGGTCGATGAATTTATTGCTGAATATTTCTATCGGATGATTGTCCTGCTGCCAGAACTGATAAAATGTATTTTTAGAATTTGCCTCCCCTGCTTTACGAAACAGCCATAACATCCACCCCCTCCTGCTTTCCGGCAAATTTTTATCCTCAATCGCAGCCACAATTTGTTTGGATGTGAATTTTTTGAGATCACGTAATACATCCGATGGATGATGTCCCACCTTTGTCGAAATGATCAGATGTACGTGGTTTGACATGATGCACCAGCCATGAATCCTTAATCCTTTTTCTTTTTGACAATATCTTAAACTATCCAGCAATATGTCGGTGTAGTTACTTCGACTAAACACATCAACCCATTGAACCGTTGCGAATGTAACAAAATACAATGCTTCCGGATTTGTTATTCTTCGTGCAAAAGCCATAGTCTCTTTGGTTTTTTAAACTATGGACGCGGACTTTGATCAGCCGTCACAACAGGCATTACCATATTTATTTATTGAAATAAAAAATAAAGTAACGGATTATCAATCTCAATAAACAACTGATAATCAAAAGAAAAAACAACAATAAACTCATCATTGAAAAAAAATATCAGATTATCAGAAAAATATTTCTTCAACTTTGTCCAGAACTGAAAATCCGATTGTCATTAGTTTTTAACAATTAATTTTCAACAAAATGGAACAAAGAATCAACGTCCATCAGAAAGGACAAAACGCTTTAAAAGCACTTTACGGTATTGGTGGTTATTTGAAAAAATCGCCGGTTGAAATAAACCTTTTGGAACTGATTTATTTTAGGGTTTCACAAATCAACAGCTGCGCTTATTGCCTGGATATGCACTCCAAAGACGCCCGCGCCAAAGGCGAAACGGAACAGCGGTTATACGGGTTGAGTGCCTGGCGCGAAACTCCCTATTACACCGAGCGGGAGAGAGCCGCGCTGGGCTGGGCAGAAGCCGTAACGAAATGCCATGTGCCCGATGAGGCCTATCATGAAGTAAAAGCACAATTTTCTGACGAAGAATTAATCGATCTGACCCTGGCGATTACAACAATTAATACCTGGAATCGTATTAACCTTGCATTTCCAAACGAACCCGGAACTTATCAGGTAGGACAATTCGGTTGATGACTTTCAGCTAAACATTCACCATACATTCATAACAGTTAAAACTAAACCACAATGAACGAGTTTCTAATCGTGATTCACAGGGACCTGACCAGCAAAGATGCCAAACCATCTCCCGAGCAAATGCAGGCGGCAATAAAACCCTTTCAGGACTGGATCGGAGGAATTGCTGCTCAAAACAAACTGGTTACTCCGCCAAAAAGATGGGAATCCGAAGGCAGAGTAGTAAGTCAGAATAACGTTGTTACCAACGGTCCGTATGCCGAAATTAAAGAATCCATTGGAGGCATGATCCTCATCCGGGCCAGCGACTATGATGAAGCTGTGGAAATCGCAAAAGGTTGCCCGATCATTCAGTGGGGCGCAAAAGTCGAAATACGCAGGGCTGTTCCGACCGAATAGTCTGCAAAAAAATAACTGCCTTTGTATTGTTCACGAAGGCAGTTATATTGCTCCCATGAAAGATAGAGAACTTTTGCCGCATTTATTCAGAACCGAATACCGGAAAATTGTTGCCGTGCTTTGTTACCTGTTTGGTATTGAACATATCGAAATTGCAGAAGACATTGTAAGCGATACATTTTTGTCTGCGACCGAAACGTGGGCTATAAAAGGACTCCCAGAAAACCCGACCGCATGGCTCTACACGGTGGCTAAAAATAAGACCAAAAACTACCTGAAACGAAATTCTCTTTTCGAGCAAAAACTCTCGGCCGAAATAAAATATAATACCCCAAAGACAGAAGAAATTGAAATCGACTTGTCCCGCAAAAACATAACGGATAGCCAACTGGCTATGATTTTCACCGTTTGCAACCCCGTCATTTCCAGCGAATCACAGGTTGCGCTTGCCCTGAATTTGCTGTGCGGTTTCGGGATACAGGAGATTGCTGATGCCTATATAACCAATAAGGAAGTTATCTATAAAAGAATAAATCGCGCAAAGGAGAAACTAAAAACGGCCAACATAAAAATTGAACAACCCACGATTGCAGATATCAACAACAGATTAGAGACCGTTTTAACGACCGTTTATTTACTGTTTTCAGAAGGTTATTACTCCATCTCGCAAAACACGATTTTACGCAAAGATCTTTGTGCAGAAGCCATGCGCTTGTGTTACCTTTTGATTGAAAATGACCGGACCAACACCCCGGCTGTAAATGCATTATTTGCCTTAATGAGTTTCCATTCATCACGTTTTGAAGCAAGAATGAATGAAAATGGTGAAATAATTTTGTATCAGGATCAGGATGAAACACTTTGGAATCAGGAGCTGATCGACCAGGGCCATTTTTTTCTAAACAAGGCGTCAACCGGAAATCAATTATCAAAATATCATCTCGAGGCCGGCATAGCCTATTGGCACACACAAAAAGAAGACACGAACGAAAAGTGGGAAAACATCTTACAGCTTTACAACCACCTGCTTATCCTCGAATACTCTCCTATCGCTGCTTTGAACAGAACCTTTGCGCTGGCAAAAACCAATGGAAAAAAGGAAGCAATCATCGAAGCTGAAAAATTAGACCTTACCGATAATCACTTTTATTATTCACTCTTGGGTAATCTATATACCGATGTCGATAATAAAAAAGCACTAGTTCATTTTGAAACTGCACTGAAACTTGCCGGCTCAGACGCTGATAAAACAACGATAAACAGAAATATTGAGCGATTAAATTTGACTTCCAATTGAGCGCTTTTTTTATAATAGTCATGATATTAAGTCTATTAGCAATGTGAGGAAGTTGTAATGTTAGACAGTTATAAGGCTGGGTATAGCCCCCGTTGGGCATAGTCGCCAGACTACGCCCGAGTGTCATCGGTCTCTGACCGAACCTCCAAAACAAACAACGCAAGAATCAGGTTTAACCCGCGAATCAAATAAAATAGTTTTGTGATATCGATAACCTCATAAACTATTCCGCATGCATCTCAACAGCAAACCTTCAATTTTATACTTCGGTACACCGGTCGTGCTCATCAGTAGCAAAAATGAAAACGGCACGGATAATCTTGCCCCGATGTCTTCCATATTCTGGCTTGGCTGGCGTTGCGTTATTGGTTTAGGAGCCAGCTCACAAACTGTCAAAAACCTGATGCGTACGAGGCAGTGCGTTTTGAATTTGCCGTCCGTCAATGAAGTAAGCCAGGTGAATAAACTGGCCAAAACCACCGGTGTTAATCCTGTACCACTATGGAAAACGTCAAACGGTTACCGGTTTGAAGAACACAAATTTGAGATAGCCGGTTTTACCAGGCAAATTTCAGAAACAGTTTTACCGCCAAGAGTCAAAGAATGTCCGGTTCAGATGGAAGCAGTGGTTGAAGCCGTACACGGTTTGGCGGAAGGTGATATTGACATGCGCGGCCGCATCGTGACCTTTGAATTACGGATACAAAATGTGCATATTGAAGAATCCCTGCTGATGAAAAATCAAATCAACCGCGTTGATCCTGACAAGTGGAAACCTCTGATCATGAGTTTTCAGCATTATTACAGCCTTGGCAACAATGTACACGCCTCCGCTCTTGCCGAGATTTCCGAAACTGCCTATAATTCTCCTGATCGGGCAAAAGTTATACAAGGTCAGATGGTGGCTATCAGCAATTAATATATCCGGTCATAGTTGTGCGTAGTGTTCCGAAGGACCACTGCGTACATAAAATAAAATACCGTCTGTGACGGTAAGTTCAAGTATACGGAAGCGTCGAAAAAATTTACAAACAAAAACCGTCACAGACGGTTGTCTATTTCAGATTCGTAGTTTAAACNGTCATAGTTGTGCGTAGTGTTCCGAAGGACCACTGCGTACATAAAATAAAATACCGTCTGTGACGGTAAGTTCAAGTATACGGAAGCGTCGAAAAAATTTACAAACAAAAACCGTCACAGACGGTTGTCTATTTCAGATTCGTAGTTTAAACTACGAATAACAGAGGAGCCGTAGTTGTGCGGAGTGTTCCGAAGGATCACTGCGTACTTAAAATAAAATACCGTCTGTGACGGTAAGTTCAAGTATACAGAAGCGTCGAAAAAATCGACAAACACAAACCGCCACAGACGGTTGTCTATTTCAGATTCGTAATTTAAACTACGAATAACGGAGGAGCCGTAGTTGTGCGCAGTGTT
>NZ_JAMXKF010000001.1 GCF_024220585.1 Dyadobacter diqingensis | reverse complement strand
GAAATACATTCAGCTGAGCAGTACTAATTACCCAACAGCTTGCATACCTTTTTTCTCATTCTCTTTTGCTTCCAATATGACATTGATTATACACTCACAAAGATATTGTTGATTAATCAACAGAAAATCTTGTTGGTGGCTATTGGCCCGGTGTTCACCTCTTCCCATCCCGAACAGAGAAGTTAAGCCGGGGGCGCCTAGCCCGGAACCGCCGATGATCCTTGGGTCAAACCTGGTTAAGTAGGTAGCCGCCACAATACTATTATACAATCCCATCTTATAAAAAGATGGGATTTTTTGCGTTTGCACCTCTTCCCATCCCGAACATAGACGTTAAGCCGGGGGCGCCTAGCCCGGAACCGCCGATGATACTTGGGTCAAACCTGGTAAAGTAGGTAGCCGCCACAATACTATTACACAATCCCATCTTTATAGAAGATGGGATTTTTTTGTTTGGGGGATATGGATTTTATACTCATTACACTTCAAGGATCGCAATGCTCGTGCCGCCGATGTGTTTGATGTTTTTATATTTGGGATCCGATTTGTATAGCTCGTTTAATGCGGTCCATACGCCTTCCCAATTCGTGTAATCATGCCAGATTATCAAACCACCCGGACGCATGATTGACAACACTTTTTTACTGTCGTTCAAAACGTAGTCGTAAGCGTGTGAGCCATCAATAAAGGCGAGATCAATTGAATTTTTATATTCCTCAAAAGAATATGTCGCGGAGTCACCGAAAACCTGCTGTATTTTATTTGCCATCGGATGTCCGATAAACCTTTCCCCCGAAACATCCTTTTTTACATACCTGACTTCTCCCTCTTCTATTTCCATTGCCGTGGAGCTCAATCCTTCACTGGGGAGATCCAGGGTGGTAATTTTAGCATTGGAATGGGTATTTAGCGCCATATTTAGCGTTGTCCTTCCCTGAAAGGTACCGATCTCGAATATTTTGTCTGGATTAAGCTTTCTGACCAGATTGCTGATTACTTTAAGTTCAAATTCAGTGGTGTGGCCAAAACCACATTCGTAAACACCTTCGTACTTAGCCTTGTCGTCACCGAAAAGTTCGAAGACGTCTGTTTTGGGAATAATGAACGGATCTATCGGAGTAATGTCCTGCGTTTTATTTTGAGATTCGTAGTAATTGTAAAGTGATAAAAGATTATCTCTACGCTTCTCATTTAACATTCCTAACGTTAAGGTGTAGCCAACTCTTCTAAAAATGCCGAAATATAATCGAAGATTATTCGCAAAATTTCCCATGCTAATAAAAGGTTAATGTTATTTTGTAGAAAATATACAATATTTTTCATGAATTAAATAACCTTTAATTCACTAGTATTCAATATTTTCATAAAATATTATCAAACGTTTACAGCAAAGGGTCAGGATTGGTTGATTAAACAGGTTTAACAGATAAAATTTACTTCGTCCAAATTGAGAGCAGATGAGATTAATTATTCAAACACTTATTTTTTTACTGACTTCCCTGGCCGGGTTCTCCCAGTCTCTGGATTGTAATACCAAAGCTGTCCAGGATAGTTTGTTTGAAAAATTTTCTGAAAGAGCTTATCGGTTCGATATGAATGATGACGGACGTGAGGAAGTCTGGGATAGCTTGCTGGCGATTTGTCCTAATATTGCAGAAGTTTATCAGGAGAAGAGCACAAAATATATCCGGAACGGCGATTATGCAAGAGCCTTCAATTTTGTAGACAAAGCGGTGTTGCTTGACTCGATAACCTGGACTGCCTATCGGGGTTTTCTACATTGTATTTACACGAAAAACTATGTGAGCGCATTAATTGATCTGGAACGTGCGGAAAGGCTCTCACCCTATGGAAATCAGATGGATCACAATTACTGGTTTTATCGCGGACTTTGCTATCTGGAATTACAGAGCTATGAACAGGCCGAAAACGCGTTTTTAAGGGACATTAAACAACAAAGGAGGAGAGTTGAGACGAACGATATTCATTTCAACACCCTGCTTTACCTGGGGATCGTATATCTGGAAATGATGGAGTTCGACAAGGCGGAAAAAACTTTAAAAGAGTGCCTTCAATATTATGAGCAGCTGCCCGAGGCCAATTATTATCTTGCCAGGACGTTAAAGAGTATTGGTAACCCAGGTGCGGATCTGTATTTCCAAAAAGCAAAACAGTACCTTCTTGAGGGTTATAAGATCAATGAACCAACCGAATGGTTTGTAAATTATCCAAGGCAGATTTCCTTAAAAGAAATGAAATAAGATTTCGGAATGAAACTTATTTTCCCGGGCTTTGCAGATAAACCTCGGCCCACTTTAAATCTTCGGGCGTTGTGATCTTTATGTTTTCATAAGCCCCTTCAATCAGGTGAATTGGGTACCCTTCAAACTCCAAAACACTTGCGCAATCCGTGAAAACAGGCTGGTAGGCATGCGCAAAAGCTTTTCGCATCCAATTAAGCCGGAAGGTCTGGGGAGTTTGAATAAGGCGGAACAAAGAGCGATCCAGGGCAACGTTTCCTTTTTCATCGACACGTCTGATCGAATCTTTCAGAGGAACACTTACTACGGCCGCGCCGAATTCGGCTGCCTTCAGGAAACTGTCAGCGATAATTTCCTTGTCAATTACCGGACGCACGCCATCATGCACGGCAACAAGACCTTCTTGTGATGTGATGGTATCCAGGCCGTTTTTTACCGAATTAAAACGTGTTTCTCCGCCTGCAACGAGCAGATAGGATTCGGCGAACTGATGTTGTTCACATAATGATTGCCAAAACTCAAACTGATTTTCCGGGAGGACAAGAATAATGTGCAGCGACGAAGAATAATTCCGGAATGCATGGAGCGTATGCATCAATACAGGAAGACCGTTAACCAGCAGGAATTGCTTGGGGATGTCACTTTTCATACGACTTCCGCTTCCGCCTGCCACAATGATCACGTATTCCTGCATAATAAAAGTTGTTAGTGAATTCAAAAAAATGTCATTTATCAACACAGACACATTTAAGTATCTGCATGTTAATAAATGACACAAATATATTGATCAAATAACGATTAGATGATTAACATCGCATCACCATAAGTGAAGAATTTATATTTTTCCTTGATCGCAAGTTCGTATGCTTTCATAACCAGGTCAAACCCTCCGAATGCGCAGGCAGACATCAACAGAATTGACTCAGGAAGCTGGAAATTGGATAACATCGCGTTTGCGATTTTGAAATCGTACGGAGGAAAGACAAATTTGTCGGTCCAGCCTTCCACGGATTTAAGATGTCCGCTTGCAGAAACCGATGATTCAACTGCTTTGAGAGACGTTGTTCCAACCGCACAAACACGTTTTTTAGCATCCAGCGCAGCATTTACAATGTCAGCGCTTGATTGCGTGATACGGTAGTTTTCTGAATCTGTTTTGTGTTTTGTCAAATCTTCAACATCAACGGTACGGAATGTTCCCAAACCAACGTGCAAAGTAACCGGCGCAAAGCTAACACCTTTGATTTCAAGGCGTTTCATCATTGCTTTTGTAAAATGCAAACCAGCCGTAGGCGCAGCTACTGCTCCGATATGTTCTGCGAAAATAGTCTGAAAACGTTCACGGTCAGCACTTTCTACCTTACGACGTGAAATAATTTCAGGCGGAAGCGGGGTTTCGCCCAACTGGTCAACAAGTTTCATAAACTCGTCGTTGTCGCCGTCATAAAGAAAACGGATCGTACGGCCACGTGAAGTGGTATTGTCAATAACTTCCGCAACAAGATCGCTGTCGCCGAAATAAAGCTTGTTCCCTACCCGGATTTTACGTGCAGGATCTACAAGAACGTCCCAAAGACGCATTTCGCGGTTAAGTTCGCGCAATAAAAAAACTTCAATTTTGGCTCCTGTTTTTTCTTTTTGACCGTATAAACGGGCCGGAAAAACTTTGGTGTCATTGATTGCCATTACATCTCCGTCTCCGAAATAATTAATCAGATCAGGAAACATTTTATGTTCTATTTCTCCGGTTGCACGGTGTACTACCATAAGGCGTGATTCGCCGCGGTCGGAAGGATGAAGTGCAATCAGGCTTTGAGGGAGATCAAATTTAAATTCGGATAGCTTCATAGCTTGTTAAATCGGTGAAAGTCGATAAGTCGTGAGACAAAAATGGGGCGGTCGAAATTTTTATTTTAATATAATTAAGTACTGAACTTTACGAATAAACCTTTATTTGAGTTGATCAATAACTAATATATCATGTAAAGAATAAATTTTTCTGTTGATACTTAATTTATTGGTAAAGTATTCCCGGAAATTCTTAAATTTTTTATACAGCAAAAAATTAAGACCGCAAAAGTATAAATTTTTTCGTGGAAATCCCAATAAAATTCTACTTTTTAATATCCACTTAGCCTGCGGCTTTTCCATTTGGAAATGTGAACCGTTTCTCCATCATTTTGAGCGGGTTTCATGACCTTCTTGTCCTGCAATAAACGGGCAGTTATCAATGCCGCCAGAACTTTTTCAACTGGGTTTTGTACTGTATTTAACAGTTCAGGAAGAAAATACCGGTTGACAAAATTGGTGTCAAACCTTCCCGTGATAAAACTTTCATGTTTCATGACGAATTTGCAGAACGAAAGCGTTGTCTGAACGCCGGAAATATGAAATTCATCAATCGCACGGATCATTTTCCTGATGGTTTCTTCACGGTCCTGTCCGTAAGTGATCAGTTTGGCCAGCATGGGATCATAATAAATAGGAATTTCCATGCCTTCTTCAAAGCCGTCATCAACACGTACACCATTGCCCTGAGGCCTGACATATCTTTTTAAGGTCCCAACATCGGGCAAAAAGTTATTGGCGGGATCTTCGGCATATACCCGCACTTCTATCGCGTGGCCCTTGATTTGTAGTTCATCCTGCGCAATCGACAATGGTTTACCCTCTGCAATGTAAATCATTTGTCTGACCAGGTCTACACCCGTGATCAGTTCGGTGACCGGATGTTCAACCTGGAGACGGGTATTCATTTCAAGAAAATAGAAGTTTTTATCTTCATCCATGATAAATTCCACCGTGCCTGCCCCATAGTAACCACAGGAACGCGCGACATCAACGGCACAGCGGCCCATTTCTTCACGTATGGCAGGCGTTATCGAAATTGACGGGGCTTCTTCAATTACCTTCTGGTGACGTCGCTGTACGGAGCATTCCCGTTCAAACAAATGGATGATATTACCATGCTGGTCGCCCAGGACCTGAATTTCGATATGTTTGGGTGAGGTGATATACTTTTCAATAAAAACGGCTCCGTCACCAAAGGATGAAATGGCCTCACTGACGGCACGGTCCATCTGCTCGTCAAATTCGGTTTCGCTTTCCACCACGCGCATGCCCTTGCCTCCACCGCCTGCACTGGCCTTAATAAGAATCGGGTAACCAATGGTGGTTGCAATACGTTTTGCTTCAACGCGGTCTTCGATGGCTGTCGCTGTTCCGGGCACCATAGGTATGTTATAACTACCGACAGCCTGTTTTGCAGCCAGTTTGCTGCCCATCACTTCGATGGATTCAGGAGAAGGACCGATGAAGATCAATCCGGCTTCCTGCACTTTGCGGGCGAAGACTGCATTCTCAGATAAAAATCCGTAACCTGGATGTATCGCATCGACAGAAAGTTGGTGGCAAACTGCGAGAATTTTATCAGTATTTAAATAGGATTCAGAAGAGGCGGCGGGGCCGATGCAAACGGCTTCGTCGGCGTAACGTACATGAGGTGCATTTCGGTCTGCTTCACTAAATACTGCTACCGTGGCAATATTCATTTCACGTGCTGTACGGAGGATTCGAAGCGCAATTTCACCACGGTTCGCGACCAGGATTTTTTTGATTTCAGGCATGTAATCGGATCACAATGAGGCTACAAGATATGTGAAATAAATTCAAAATATAAAAGTAGTATTTTAAATATTTGGGTAACTTACAATTCGTTGAATATTAGGTTTGTACTTAATGTATTATTATTTTTTTTATTTTTGCATTTATCTAACATAAATTTCAAGTTGTTACCCACATAAATTAGAATAAGAGAGTGGATATTTTTGAGAAACTGCACAATAACTCAGGCCCGATCGGAACGCCGGCTAAAATGCTGAATAGCCATCATTATTTTTCATTTCCCATGCTGGAAGGTGATCTGGGTCCCAAGATGCGGTTTATGGGGCGTGAAGTGTTGAACTGGAGCCTTAATAACTATTTAGGCCTGGCGAATCACCCGGAAGTGCGCAAAGTAGATGCGGAAGCAGCAGCGAAATGGGGCTTGGCCTATCCGATGGGTGCGCGTATGATGTCTGGTAATTCAACATTACACGAAGTTTTTGAAAAAGAACTGGCTGAATTTGTTGGGAAAAAAGATGCATTCTTGCTGAATTACGGTTATCAGGGTGTTATGTCGGCGATCGAATGTATCTGCGATCACCGTGATGTGATTGTGTACGATGCCGAATCACATGCCTGCCTTATTGACGGAATCCGGTTGCACAAAGCGAAAATGGGACAATACTACAAGTTTAACCATAATGATATGGCTAGCCTTGAAAAGAACCTTATTCGCGCTACGAAAGCTGCCAATGAAAAAGGAGGAGGCGTTTTGGTTATTACCGAAGGTGTTTTTGGTATGTCCGGAAAAGTGGGCGACCTGAAAGCCATCGTTGAATTAAAGAAAAAATATGAGTTCCGTTTATTGGTGGACGATGCCCACGGATTCGGGACAATGGGTGAAACGGGTGCAGGTGTAGGCGAAATGCTTGGCGTTCAGGGTGAGGTTGATCTTTACTTCTCTACGTTTGCGAAATCTATGGCCGCGATTGGTGCTTTTATTGCATCAGATGATCCTGAAATTATCATGTATCTGAAATATAACATGCGTTCTCAAACTTATGCGAAGGCGCTCCCAATGCCTTACGTAGAAGGTTGCAGGAAACGTCTGGAAATGATCAAGACCATGCCCGAACTTCGCTCCAAGTTGTGGGAGAATGTAGAGGCAATGCAAAATGGTTTGAGAAGCCGCGGATTTAACATCGGTGAAACGGAATCTCCGGTGACTCCGGTTTTCCTTCACAGCGAAGGCGGCGTACCGGAAGTAACCCGTATGGTGCGTGATTTGCGTGAGAATATGGGTGTGTTCTGTTCAATCGTTGTTTACCCGGTTGTGCCGAAAGGACAGATCATGCTGCGTATTATTCCTACTGCTGCACATACGTTGGAAGATGTAGAATATACGCTTGAAGCATTTACGACTTTGGCCGATAAACTGAAGAACAGAGTTTATCAAATTGAAGACGTACAGGCGGTAGCTGAATAGGCAAAATCCTTGCTTATTGTGTCAAGAGGACGTTTTTTTACGAAAACGTCCTCTTTTTTTATAGGTAGGATAAAAAATATTTATTTAACGTAACTTGTTGTATATCAATTAATTAAAGTGTTGTTTTGTATTAAATTGCATTATAGTATTGTTTTTTTTTGTTTTTTGGGTTGCGATAATGCTTTTAATTACTAAATTTCGGGCAAAACATGCGTTTTTAGCGTGTTAGAGGCATTTTAACTAAAAACAAACAAAAACATGGCAAGATTTGATGAAGTAAAAGATTTGATCCTATCGCTTGAAGGCGATTTTGATAAGTTTTACAATAAAGCGAACCAGGCTGCTGGAACGCGTGTACGTAAGGGTATGCAGGAGCTAAAAACTTTGGCTCAGGAAATCCGTTCTGAAGTACAAAACAAAAAGAACGAAGCTGAATAAGTCACGACTTAACAGTATACAAAAAAAGCCCGGCTAAACCGGGCTTTTTTGTTTTAGAATTTTTCCTGATTAATCATGGTGGCAATTCCCCTGGTCACAACTTTTTTGGTGGTAGTGTCCACAATTTCCGTTGATATTTCCGCGATGTGTTTAACGGCGTCAATGGTTTTTATCGTAAATACGGCCCGATAGTCATTGTCAACAAACATCGGTCTTAGAAATTCAAGCGTTTGTTTAAGATAAATTGAACCAAACCCCGGAAACTGCGTCCCCAACACTTTTGTAAATACCGTAGCGCCCAACATTCCGTGAATAATCGGCCGCTTGAAACTGGTGGTAGCAGCATAGTCAGCATCCAGGTGAAGCGGATTGTTATCGCCCGTCAACGCGGCGAACTGAATAACCTGCTCTTGTGAGAAGCGAAAAATATGATCAAACGAAGCGTCAACAACGGGTTCTATATCCATGGTAAAAAAGTTACAGTTATATTTTTTTGCAAAAATCGGTTAATTTCATCGTTAAACAAAGAAGGCTGCCCGCATCGGGCAGCCTTCTTTGTTTACACATATATGATTTTATTCTTCTATGTCCTCCGTTATAACAGCGATTTCTTCCGCTTGTACAACTCCTTCAGCTAATTTAGGAGCCCTTGCCTTGTTCCGCTTATCTTTGAACTTTTTAACCTGCATTTTTAATGTGTCAATCGCTAAATCCGTAGCCTCTTCAAATGTTGTACCTTGCTCTCTCACGAACATCGTTCCACCCGGGACATAAAGTTTAACCTCGAGAAGTTTTGTATGTAATTTGGCGTTATCACTCTTATCCAATCTAAGAAACACTTCACCACTTGTAATCCGATCGTAAAACGTATCGAGTTTATCCATTTTCTGTTGAATAAATGTCAACAATTTAGGGTCAGCGTCGAAGTGAATTGCTTGCATCTGCAGTCTCATAAGCACTTAAGTTTTATGGTAAAACATTACTTCCAACCGGTTCCAAAATACTTCTGGTCACAAAAAACGGTTCGCGTCTTACATCGCAAAATTTAAAACCGTTTTTTCTTTCCTGATGATTTTGAAGTCTAACGGTATATTAAATAAAGGGAAAGATTACCATAATGTCAAGCGAATGTTAAGGTTTTATGCAAAAACTTTTTTGAGTGTTGCAATTACCTGCTGAGGCTCAGGCTTCCTCCAAAAGTGTCCTGAAAGAGACATATTGCCCGTTAAATTTCTGATGGTGCCTTTCCTGCAATTCAGCCTGAAACTGGGTTTGATAAGCCATGAAATCTTCCATGGTACGGAAAATAAACTGGTTTGTATAAGTCGCGCCTTCGTTTTCGATTTCAGTCAGCAAACGCAACAACTTGTTTTCAACGGGTAATCCACTGGCCATGATGGCTGGTATGTGGGTTTCCTTCATGTATTTAAGCCATTCTTTTTCCGCGGCATGGCTGATATTCACGGTGATATTAAAAAGGATCATTTTTATCTGTATTTCAATTTTTAAACTATTGCAAATATTGCGCTTTATATATTAACTGTTAAACAATTATAATTTCAGTTACAGCAATTGTTGTGATATGCTCAATTCGAAACTACCTTTGCACACTTACGATTCACCATAACCCGTTTAAACATATGAACGCTCTGATACGTGCCCACTCGGGCTTACGTTATGTTGTACTTGGATTATTAATTGCCGCAGTTGTCATTGCTTACTCAAACTGGCAGAATAACAAACAAGGCGACAGCAAAGTTTATTTGTTCGCTCTTATTGCAACACATACACAATTACTGATCGGATTGGTGCTTTATACCATGAGCCCGTTGGTAAATTTTGGCGAGATCAGCAATAAAGTAATCCGGTTCTATTCCATTGAGCACGTTTTCATGATGGTGATTGCGATTATTTTGATCACAGTAGGGCGCGTTCGCTCGAAGAAGTTGAGCGGGGCAGACAAACATCGCACCGTATTGTATTTTTATGCAATGGCGCTTATTATCATTCTGGCCGCTATTCCATGGCCATTCAGAAATCTGGGAGCAGCGTGGTTCTGATTTAGCTGTTAGCTATTAGCGGTTAGCTGTTTGCCTCCTGGCTCGTAGCTAACCGCTAAGAAAAAACGTATTAACTTCTGAGTGTCCGGTAAGCTAAATGCTAAAACCTGACCGCTAACAGCCAAGAACTACCCAAACAATTCACTTGAAAGATACCGGTCTCCCCGGTCGCAGATAATAAATACGATTGTCCCCGATTCCAGTTCTTTTGCAAGTTCTACCGCTGCCCAGGCAGCACCGCCGCTGCTCATCCCGGCAAATATTGCTTCTTCTTTTGCTAGTCTGCGTGTCATCGTGGTGGCATCGTCCTGCGTTACCTCGATAACCCTGTCAACACGGTTTCTGTCAAATATTTTTGGGAGATATTCTTCCGGCCATTTCCGGATTCCCGGAATGCTGGATCCGTCTGTCGGCTGGCAGCCTACAATCTGAATATTCTGATCTTGTTCTTTCAGGTAATGCGAGACACCCATAATTGTACCGGTAGTACCCATGGATGAAACGAAATGTGTGATGCCCTGATTGGTATCACGGAATATCTCCGGGCCTGTTGTTCGGTAATGGGCTTTCCAGTTGTCAGGATTGGCAAACTGGTTCAGCATCAGATAATCTCCGTTTTTAGCTTTGTCTTCGGCATAGTCACGTGAGCCTTCCATTGTTTCGATCAACGTCACTTTGGCACCGAACGCTTCCATGGTAAGGACTCTTTCGCGGGTTGAATTCTGCGGCATAACCAACTCAATTTCTATATCAAAAAGTCGGGCGATCATGGCCAGTGCGATACCGGTGTTACCACTCGTAGCCTCGATCAGTTTTGTGCCTGGCTTAATTTCTCCGCGATCCAGCGCGCCTTTGATCATACTGTAAGCAGCGCGGTCTTTTACACTGCCACCCGGATTATTCCCTTCAAGTTTACCGTAAAGTTTAACGTTGGGATTGGGATTAATGCGGTTTAATTCAACTAATGGGGTATTTCCTACTAAATCAAGAAGTGCGGACATGGGCGAATTATAAAATGTGATGTGAAATTAGAATGTCATTTTACAGACAAACAACATCGTACATCACCACACCGGTTCACTTCGAACCGATGATTTGACTGAGAGAAAAAAGATGTTCTGCTGGCAACCATATTTGTCTGATAGACTAAATTGATCGCAAAGATAAATGTTTTATTGATATTGAGCAGTTGTAAAGAAACCCAAAGTTGTTAGCAAATAGGTGGTGATCGACGATGAGTGAGTACCGCCGGGCACTGTTACCAGCTCTACATCCGCGGCCCCCAGCTTTTTCATGGCGGTTACGGCATTGACAGAATTGAAGTAAAAAACCAGCGGGTCTTTGTCGCCATGTACCAACCGGGTTGGCGTTTTAGGTTTCCAGTTATACACATCATTGTCTCCGATGGCCGCGATAAACCCGGTATCGGTACCTGAATTGACCGCCGTTTTAAAGGAGTCGTTCAGGATGGTGTTGAAGCTGACATTAATCGGATTTTCTATCCCCAATTTATCAATCTGCGTAGCAAACGGCTCCTTGAAATAATACGTCTTGGGTTTGTTTAGCTTGTAAATTCTGTCATAAGTCAGCATTACCCACAAGTACAGCGAGTTATAAGAGGCGACATTGCTGACAGAGCTGTTGATGACATATTTCATAAAAGCAGTTTTGTCATAAGCACCGGCACCACAGCTTGATGCCTTCAGATTAAACTCGGATGAAGCTTCCTCTTCAATTTTCTTTTGCAGAGACATCGTAGCATAACCGCCTTCGGAATATCCGGCAAGGTATAATTTATCATTCCATTTTACAGCCGTTTGGGCTTTTACCAATTCCTTGGCAGCACGAAGCATGTCCAGGGTAGAGGAAGCGAGGCTGGCTCTGTGTTCATACGGGTGAGGTACATTTTTGGAAGCTCCATAACCAATGTAGTCAGGATAAACGATGATGTACCCAATGGATGCAAACAATGTCCCAAAAGAAGCAGCCTCGGAGCCTGCCTGGAAATTGGACGGCGCAGCTGCATCAGTCGTGATAGTCCCGTGCTGTACGCTGATCATGGACACAGGTGTATCCGACACGGGCATAATCACAGCGCCTGAGGCGGTAATTTCAGCACCGTCTGTGTTGGTTGTTTTGTATGTTATTTTATAAACCTTGACAGCGTTTTTTGCATAAGAAGTCAGCAAAGGGCTGATAGCGGTAGCTTCTTTTGCAATCTGCTCCTTCGTGATATCTTGCAGAAAAGTGCTTTCTTTCAGATACTTATTCTCAACAGGTTCCGGATCGACGACCTCGGTGTTGTGTGTACAGGCGGTCAGGAGCAGGAAACACCAGATGAATAACGCCCAGGTATTACGGAATAGGAGTGTAGAAATTTTCTTTTGCATATCGTTATAGGAAACAAGCCGGAATTCTGTTTCAGATAATGAAAGCCGGCTTGTTTTTTTTATAAATATAATCTGATTTTCTGATAATTATATTCTCCCCATATACCAACTTATCATACGGGCAGAGGCGTCGGGGCGCTCTACCATACCCATATGGCCAGCTTCGGCGAGGATAAACGGATAACTTTGTTTCGGATATTCCGACAAACTGATGCAGCTTTCAAAGGGAATAAGCTTATCCTGCATACCAATAATAAAGAGAACAGGGAACGGCATAGCAGCCAGAACAGCGGTGCGGTCAGGACGGTTGCGCATGGCGTTGATCCCGGTAATCAGTGCCTCTGCCGGCAATTTTCCATAACGGTCGATATGTTCTTTAATCTTGTTAGGATAGAGTTCTTTGAAACGGTCGCCGTATAAATTTGCGGCAGTGTTTTTGACGAACATTTCTGTCCCGTAGGTCCGGAGCAGGTCAATGGTCTGGTTGCGCTGGTGTTTTTTTGATTCGTCGTCGGCATAAGCCGTTGAATGAAATAAACCGAAGCCTTCCAGCATTTCGGGATACTTTTCTGCAAAAGCCAGCGCAATATAGCCACCCATGGAGTGACCTATCAACGTACATTTTTCAATGACTGCATTCGTAAGGAAACGGTGCAATTCATCCGCGTAATCTTCTACGGTCTGGCAAAAAGTAAAGAGAGAAATATTAGGTCTGACGACCGTGTAATATTCATTCAATGAGGCATCAACACTATCCCAAATCGCATCGTCAATTCCATGGCCGTGTAATAATACCAATGTTTTCCTGTGTAGATTCATAGTAATTCACTTTCAATGGTTGAGTATTTCTTTGGTTAAATATACATAAACCAAAAGTGAAATCTATTTTTTTTGGTGGGATTGGGTGTAAATAAGTGAGGTTATGTTACAAAATATAAAGTGATTTTGGATGCCATGATGACAATATCACAGAAGGTAATTGGCCTCTAGAAGTTGAATTAAAAATGCATCAGGAATATCATCTTGAGAGGATTTATCATAAACTGAAAGCAGTGTAACGGATTGGTTTGCAATTTTTACACATGTTATAACTCTGGATCCGCCTGATTTACCTTTATTTTTGGAAGTGATTGCCATTCTCACTTTATAGCAATCTTTACCTAACGGATCACCTTGGAAGGGGTTTTCTGCAAGTTTACCGATAAGAATTTGCAGATCTAAAATAATCGAAGGGTATTTTTTTGCCAGTTTTTTAAACTCGCGGTCAAAATTACTGATCGTATAAATATCGAACATTATTCCTCAAGTTCATTAAGGAGGAACTGTACAGGTCTGGCTTTGATGATACCTTTTTCGACCATTCTCATCTCTTCAAAACCTGTTTTGATATTTTTCCAGGTTTCTTTTTGAGTCTCAGTCAACCCATCCTCAATTTTTACGGGCCCCTGAACCTGAACGAAATCTAATGAATGAACAAGCTTCATAAAAAACTCAAATTGACTTTCCGGAATATTAAGCACTACTTGTTTCATGGTCTTTGAAATAAGTTTTATGGTAATTCTTGGAACAACGCGAATCCCTCTTCGCCACTATAACCGAAAAATCATTCTATTTGTTCAGCTTGGCAATCTCCTCCTCACGCAAAGCTCTTCTCAGAATTTTACCAACATTTGTTTTCGGAAGTTCGGTTCTGAACTCTATTTTTTTCGGACATTTATAGGCAGTCAGGTTTTCCTTACAGAATGCTCTGACGGTTTCTTCGGTCAGTTCAGGATCTTTTTTTACGATAAACAATTTCACCAGCTCTCCCGACTTGTCGTCAGGAATACCGACACAGGCAACTTCCAGCACACCGGGACATTGTGCAACCACATCTTCCACTTCATTCGGATAAACATTGAACCCGGAAACCAGGATCATATCTTTTTTCCGGTCGACAATTTTGAAATAGCCGTCAGCATCTTCATAACCGAGGTCGCCTGTTTTAAACCAGCGCATACCATCCTGTTCAAAAATTACCTGAGCCGTTTCGTCGGGACGGTTGAAATAACCTAGCATCACCTGAGGCCCCGAAGCACAGATTTCACCCACTTCGCCGGTGTCAGCCCAGGTACCATCTTCCCGTAAAATGCGAAGTGCTGTACTCGGCCAGGGAATACCAATGGTCCCGATCCGGTTTTCTCCAACCAGTAAATTAGATGATAAAACAGGAGACGTTTCCGATAGTCCATATCCCTCCGTTGCCGCACAACCCGTTGCTGCGAGCCATCTTTCAGCCACCACTTTTTGCAAGGCCATACCTCCGGCAGAAGTAGCCTTTAGCTGACTGAAATCCACTTCGCTGAATTTGGGATTGTTCATTAACCCATTAAACATGGTATTAACCCCGGTGAAAACATTGATCTTATATTTTTTGAGATCGGCAATAAACGCGTTCATATCACGCGGATTGGTGATCAACACATTCATTGCACCGATTTTAATACCTGAAAGTGCATTGACCGTAAGAGCATAGACATGGTAGAGCGGAAGTGCTGCTACGAAAACAGGCGCTTCCATATCTGCCATGATTGGTTTTAGCCATGCGCTGTTGGCCTCAACATTGGCGATCAGGTTGCGGTGTGTAAGTAATGCACCTTTGGAAACACCGGTAGTGCCGCCTGTATATTGAATAAAAGCGATATCGGCATTATTGACTTCCGGCTTTTCGTAAGTAAGCCCTGACCCGGCTGAAAGTGCGTTATGAAAAGAAACGGAACCCGGGATATGATAGGCAGGAACCATCTTTTTGACATACTTGACAACGGCGTTGACGATAAACTTTTTAGGGAAGCCCAGCATATCACCAATTTCGGTAATCACAACATGTTTGATATCGGTATTGGCTACAATTTTTTCGAGATGCGAGGCAAAGTTGGCCAGTATAACAATAGCCTTCACGCCCGAGTCTTTAAACTGGTGCTGCATTTCCCGAGGCGTATACAGCGGGTTGGTGTTTACCACAATAAGTCCTGCCCGCAAGGCACCAAACATGGCAACGGGGTATTGCAGTAAATTAGGCATTTGAATGGCAATCCGGTCACCTTTCCTTAGCCCCAGACTTTGCAGATAAGAGGCGAAATTCCTGGATAGCTCATCCAGTTTTCCATAGGTGAGTTCCTTTCCCATGTTGGCATATGCAGACCGGTCCTTGTATAACCTGAATCCGGTTTCGATCAGCTCAACCAGTGATGAATAGGCTTCCGGATCAATTTCGTAAGGAACGCCCGGCGTGTAATATTTTAGCCAGGGATATGTTTCTTTGGATATGGCAATCATGGGTTCGGGCTCAAATGTGGATAAAGGTGCTTTCAGGATTTTAAGTTAAGAAATCGAGACAAATTATTATTGAATCTGTCCAATTTAATTTCGGATAAAAATAATCTGCCACGATTTCGATAGCCATATTTCGTTACAGTTTTATCTTTTTAAAATTTCCCAACGCCAGAGCGGGCCTTCTTCGGAATCATGGATATCATCGGTTCTGTCAAACCCGAGTTTTTCGAGAATATGACCGGAGGCGTTTTCTTCGGCCAGTGTATGGGCAACTACTTTTAACACACCACTTTGTGTAAAAGCATGCTCCACCAATGCACGGGCAGTTTCAGTAGCCAAACCCATAGAACGATGAGTCGGTGTTATTTCATAACCGATTTCCACAGTCCCGTTGGAATCAGGCTCGCCTTTGTAACCACAGGAGCCGATCAAAATATTGCCGGGCTTATAAACAATAAGGTATACCCACCAGAGACGGAGGGGAGGATGCGCCTTCCAACGGTGGTAGGAAGGCGTAAAAGTATCACGGAATTCTGTCCATTTCTTAGGCACATTGACACCCATAACACGACCAAGCACATTGTTGCCCATACGGATCGCGTCAAAAAGGGTGTCGTCACACGGAACAATATCCAAACGAGGGCTTTGAAGCATCTTAAAGTTAAATAGTCAAATCAAAAGCCCAATTTACGAAAATCACAACGAATTGTTTTCATCGAACCGATCGGTGATCGCTTTTCGTATTGCTTGATGTGGACGCATACCCGAACTTTTGGTTCGTGTAACAGCCCTGTCAGACGCGGTTGATTTCGCTCGCAAAGCCAGATTTGAAACCGTCATATGTCCATTTCTCCAATGTTCATATTCTTCCTCACTCATGATATCACGGGTAACTTGTCCGTGTGCATAACCGTCACCAAATGACTGGATACGGCTATCCGTAAGCGTAAGTTTACGTTCCTCTTCCAGATTTTCTATTTCCGTGCGGATATCTGCTTCTTCCTGTTTTAACTCTTCCCAGGTTGGCAGCACGGCGATATCATTTTCAAGTATACTTTTCTGGGTCAGCTGCTGGGTAATAATTACCTGCAAGTCTTCCAGTTGTTTTTCGATTTTTTTTCTGCGTCTTCTCAATCTCCACAATTTGGGGTCAATCTGCAACCAACGGAGCCAAAATCCCTGCAAAACAGGCAGCGCCATGCCCAGCGAGATTGCACCCGCGATGGCAAACAAAACACCGCTTAATACGAAAGACAACAAGGCCCACGGACTGTTAACAAGATCCAGATTCATCTGATCTGAATTTTGTAATGCCTTTTCAATTTTGTTGGTAAGCTCCGGGCTGTTGATAGGTGCTCCTGTTAACGGATCAACCGCATTAAGCTGCAAACTCTTCACCGATTTGTTGATTGCTTCTTTCAGCTTATCTGTGCGGTAAGCTTCGTAACGGAACCAACCCAATACTATCAGTGTGACAATCGTGAAAATCGATAAGATCAGCTTAAAATTTGCGTAACGTGATTTTGCTTTGGGAGAATCACCTTTTTGATAAGGCTCTTCAATCAAACGATCGTAGGCCGGTTTAAGCAAAACAGATAACATCGCCAAACCAATCGCAAAAGCCCAGGCTTCGTTCGGGTTGCGGATATTTAAGGCGTACGCTACAATTTCGTGAGAAATAATAAGGTCACCGGCAATGAAGGAAATACCTGCAACCAGAAAAATCAACCCGGCAATCAGCGAATAATAAGGCGCGGAATCTTTACGCTTTTCTTTCAGTTCTTCGGTCTGCTGGTTGATATCCGAAACAGAAGAATCAAGCTCTTTAATTCTTTTAGCGCTGTGATTCACACCCATCACCTGATCCTGAAGCTTATCGTAGGACTGCTTGTGAAGCTGAATTGTTTCCTGCCTTTTATTTTTAACTGTGTCCAGTTCGGATCTCTTTTGATTAAGGCGATCCAGGACCCAGTCGTGACTTACATTGCTTGACAAATATGCTTCATAAACCTGACGGTCCAATCCTTCAAGGCCACTGGTGTAGCCATGCTGATAATCACTGTTTTGGTTTGGCTGTTGCTCGTCCATAACTTATTGATGTTTTGTAAGAATAAGAATAAAGTGCAAAAAAATTATTCCGCGCTTTTTCTGATATCCTGTAATTGTTGGTTTGTCAATTGATTTTTCATGCGTCTTGCCAGGAAAAACTCGCTTTCGAAGAGTTTAATCAACATATCGCGTTTCGCATAAATACGATCACGGTCAGTTTCTGACTGGCCTTGTTCGCGGAGAACCTGCCACTTTTTGACCCGTAATTCATCAACTTCTACCTGAAGCAGCTGTATTTCGTCTTCCCAGTTTTCCGTATTTGAAACCGATTCTTCTCTGTCCCGGCGTATGCTAAACCAGGCATGCAGATCATTCCGCAGGATAGTAACGTTGCTCAAAAGCAGCTTTCCTGCAAAGAGGAAAAGGAAAAAGACGAACACAAAAAGTGCAATGGCCTGCCAAGCACCCTGATGAGGTAACGCATTGGCAAAAACGAATAAGGCAGCGGCAAAAGGCAACCCGATTTCTTCCAGAAGAGCACGCCAGCTTACACGCGAGTCTGTATCATGGAACATGGAGATTCGGCCGAACAGGCTAAACATACCAGCGAGAAATACACCCAGGGCAATCCATGAACTTTCAGCGAAGGCAGGTTTCAGGGATTCTTTGATCAGAAAGAAATTTCCGACACACATGGCAACAGAAAGTGTTAACCCGATCAAGGTTCTCGGCAGGTGGTGCTCACCGTTGGACTTTGCTATGGTGAGACCCTTCAATTTGCTTTCGAGCTCTTCAATCCGGTTGCTTTTTTGTCCAATAAAGAGGTTTAGCTCCTGTATACGCTCATTGTGCTGCTCGATGCTGCTCAAATGTTCAGCCGCCAGATGTGAAAAATATTTATGGATGATATCTGTTTTCTCAGTCGGATCAGATTCTGATAACCCAAATAAAACGCCTTCGTCGCGCAGGGTATCTTCGTCTTCGAGCCAGTAAGGAATGACAACTTCGGTTTTGACCGGCAAAGTCTGATTTTGTTCAGGCTGAGGGTTATTGTTGTTAATTACCGCGGGGGTATTAACAGGTGTAAAAGAGGGATTTTGAGGCATGGTGTCTTTGAAGCTCGCAGAAGCTTCTATCGGTGTTTCGGGTTCGTCGTCATAGAAATTATCTTCGTCATCTTTCGAAAAACGAAGCCAATTGGAAATACGCTCAGTGAATTTGGCCATAGCTAGTCATGGTTTAGCCCGCAAGTATCCATCAAAACTGAGAAATTATCAATATTATTGTGATGACTGGTAGTTTTGTTGAGTAAATCGCTCTTAACTAGGACTTTGGGAACATTTGTTTTAGCGCAGTCCAGAGTTTCTTTTTCAAATCTCTGTCGGCTTCAATAACAGGCAGCGGATCCGTGAGCAGAAACCAGATACCTTCGACTTGTTTTGGCGTGTAGGGAGGAAGCAGCAGATCTAAGTGGAGCTTGATCAGCGGCACACCAAAAGTTATAAAATAGTTGATCCTTTTTTCCGAAAGTACGTTTCGCGCATCGGGGCCAGCGAGATAACTGAAATTAAGGATATCGGAGTTTTCAGAGGAATGGCCTACTGCCTTCAATACATTGTCCAGAAATAAAGCTTCCGAAACAAGCATTTCGCGCTGCTTAGGCTCATCAATCAGAATCAGGACTTTGTGATTTAACTTTGGGAAATCAGGAATAGATGGCGCCGCGGTCACAGGCTGAGGCGACGCAGGTACAAACGGAGGCTTCACGATCTCCGGCGTGGGTTGGGCTGCCGGCTCTTCCTTTTTTACAACAACAGTTTCAGGTATTACCGGTTTGTCGGGAACAAGTGAAATCACTTCTCCGGGGATGTGGAAAAGAACATCGTTTTGATATAAAACCTGAAAAAGTGCTGCTGAACTCATCTTTTATTTTTTTGACCGGACCTACTCAATACTCCAGATACCAAGTTTCTTCTTTTGAGCGCTGATTTCAAGATTGGCATATTCGACGCTCGTCGAGTATTTTTTGAAATGAACCGCCAGTCCTTTTTTTACCAATTCTTTATTAAGTACGGAGCCGTTCGGCAAAACTACTTCTCCCAAAAGTCTTCCGTAGCGGTCAAATTCACCGGTATGTTTGATCTGAACAATTTTATGAAAAGATTTTTCAGAAGTATACTGTTTGGCGACTTTGTAAAACGGCATCCCTTTTTCCGGCGTATTGATATGCAAAAAACGGATCCTTATCGCTTTTCCCTGGCGAAGACCAGCCTTTTTACCGTCAAAAATAAATTTCATTTCGATGGTATCGCCATCCTGGATACCTATCACTTCTGCTTTAAGCGGATTGGGCAAACTGCTGGATTTCTCTATTCCCTTATACTTGTCGGCGGAGCCTTCTTTCTGTTTCAGGGATAGTAATCCGGGTAATAGGGCAAGGGCAATCAGATAATGAACTAGTAATCTGGCTTTTGTAATTCTAAACAATCGTACGCGCATTTATTTTAAAAAGTTGAGAGGATAAAGGTACGGAATACTTCATTGCCTCCCGGTGACTCAGCTTAATTTACTTCAACTTCAAATCGTACCATTTGATATCTTTCAATGGCGCGCGGCGGGAAACGACCTGCACCGGCGCATAGTTTTTTTCAAGATAATCCAGTACCTGCTTTTCAGTTTCTCCCAGTTCCCATAAATTATGGTTGGCCTGCATCCAGCGGATTTTTTGCTTCCAGCCATCTCTGGTGAAATGATTTGCACTGATCAGTTTTGTGGAGTGACAGCCTGTGCACTGGGCTTTTACCATGTACAAATTTTCATCCACGATCAGTCCGGTTTCAGGATCCATTTTTGTCGTATCCGTGCGAACTGTGGCGTTTGCAGTGTAAGCGAATGTCTTAATCTGAGCTTTACTTTCAACTGATGTTCCCTGGCGGAATGAGCTCAATATCAGACCAAGTCCCAGAACTACGATGAGTGTTATTCTCATTTTATTTGAATTTAGTTTCTGAAATGGCTATGATATTTTTACGGCAATACGCTCGCAGGCATTGTTCAAATAACCTCCCGGATTCCATGCAGGAATAACCATGGGCTGAGACACACCTTTTTCATCGGTAGCGCGCACCCAGACTTCGTAATAACCCTTTACAGGGAATTTGATATTGGCATTCCAGTGCTGCCACGCCAGACGGTTAACAGGATTTTCGACCTTGCAGTCCTGCCACGTTGAACCAAAATCGATGGAAACTTCCACTTTTTTTACTGCATGGTCTCCCGCCCAGGCATGTCCGCGTAAAGGCAAAACTTCTCCTGACGGAATAACGGCGCCCGTTTTTGGAAAAGTGATCATGGATTTAACAGGCATGGATTCGATGATCCGGTAGTACTCGTCCGTTGTCGGAATTTCCGTTCCCGGTGCAACAGGATTTCGCGGCATTTTATAACTGTGTCCTTCCATTTTCGCACCATCATGGACCTTGTTGCGTACAGAAATGCCGCTAAGCCATTTTCCGGATACAGAAGCCGGCCAGCCGCCGATGACAAGTCTTAACGGAAAACCATGAAATTCGGGGATATCCTGACCGTTTAACTGCCATGCGATCAATGTTTCGTCTTCCATCGCTTTGGCAATCGGCACGCCTCTTGATATGGATTCCTTTTTAGGGTCCTTACTTAAGTGGATGTCTTTCCCATGATAACCGATATAAACCGCATCACTTTTTAGCCCGACATCAGCCAGAATATCTTTCAAGCGGACACCCGTCCACTGCGCGCAATGTACGGCACCTTGTCCCCACTGGTTTCCCGAAGTAGGCGGGTAATAACCCGAACGCCCGTTTCCGCCGCATTCCAGCGTCAGCTGGTAAGTATAGGATTTGAATTTCTTTTTTAAATCGGCCAGCGTATAGGTTTTAGGCGCTTTTACAGATTCTCCGTCGATGGTTAATGTCCAGTTTTTAACATCGATCGTTTCAGGGATCAAGCCATTGTTACGGATAAACATTTTGTCAACCGGGGTGATGCGGTCGTCCAGCAAATCAAGCGGCGATTCCACATTCCAGGGGCGGTCGCCCTGCACAATCATGTTGGTGTTTTTACCTTTCAGAGCGTCTTTTTCTCCAAAGGCAAGAGGCATATATTTTCTTGGCAGTTTATCGGCAAAAACAATGTCAGTTCCCAGCGTTGCAGCCAGTGCCGCGAGGCTGGTTTTTTTTAGAAAACCACGTCTGTCAAAATGCGATTTCATAGAATCAGGTTAAGCTTAGTAGGTAATGATAACGTTAGGGTTTAAAGAAACCTTGCTTGTCAAAGCGGTTAATGATCCAAACTTACTGAATTTACTCCGCTCATTGATGCCATTTAAACAAGAAAAAGGTTATCCTACCTAAGGATAACCTTTTAAGCTTTTCATGAATTATAGCGTGTAACACTGACTTTGAACTTCACTATCACTTAATCGTGCATGTATATGTTCAACAGGAAGGAGTTATTCTATATTCATCAAATGCATTAATTCTTAAAGAAACAGACCTGCAATTGCTAAAACCTGCTCTTTTGTCAATGGTTCGTCGAACGCTTCTGTAATAGCCGCATCCGATTTCCCAGCTAGTCCGGTAAGATCAACACCACCCTGTACTTTGTTATCGTCGCCTGCGTACACAGCTTCCGGTGCACCTGCTTTGCCTGTAATCCATGATTTGATTTCAGGTTTGCCGGTAGCAGCACCCAGTAATTTACGAACGATAGAGGCGTGTCTTGCTTCAACAGAGTGCACTTGCAATGCATACTGAAGCAAATCAGGATCTCCCATCAGGCCGCCGGCTTGTCCTTTGTAAGCTCTGACGCCTGTGTCTTCTAATGCATGTGAAACGGTAAGGAAAGTATTATAATTAGTGAAAACGGTTGCGAAAGCACCTTTTCCAGTAAAGTCAAATGTTGGTTTGGCAACTGCTTTTGCTCCCAGAGCACCTTTTAGAAAGGCAACGTGTTGTGTTTCGTGTTTACCAATTTGCGTAAAGATCGTTTTATCGCTGGCAGGGATAAGGCCTGCGGCCGCATTTCCTTTTTGATAAAATTCGTCTTCAAGATATTCAAGCGTAAGTGCAAAGTTTAAGATATCAATCGCACCGGCTGACTGCGCATACGCTTTGTTGACAACGGAAGCAAAAACTGTTGGCACTGCTACGGCAGCAAGCTTACTTCCAATTCTGTTCATAAAATGACGGCGTGTTGCATGTTCCAAACGGTCCACTGCGTCACCATCTATTTTTTGAATCTCATCTATTATTTTGAAAATATTCATATCGGTCAAAAGTTGAAATCTGTTGGAAAATTATTTAGGTAAATTGGCACCGCTGATCTTTGTTTTAAGATAGGGCTGAACTGCCGCCAAAATTGTTGCCGAAGGAATTGCCTTGTCCAAGCCATTAGGATCGATTTGTGTATCGCTTGCAAAATCAGCAGTTTTAGGCGTGATCAGATCACTGATCGCAGCAGCGTGACGTGCTTCTACCGAAACAATCTTTCCGGCTAATGTCAGATATGTTGCGTTTTTGATGAATTTACCTGCGCCATTGTAAGCGGCTACTCCGGTGTCTTCGAATAATTTCGCAGCCCCAAGTACTTTGGCGCGGTTTGTGAAATCAATAGAAGAAAAATCAACTTCGAGTGCGGGAATAATCTGTGTTGGTGCGGCTGCTGTCAATGCTGCCTTGAAGAAATCTCTGTGGATAACTTCGTGGTCACGGATATCGGTAAGGATTGCTGTTTCGGCTGCGGTGATGCCCATGTAAGGCGTTTTTACAACTTGTTCGTAAAACGCTGCTTCCAGTTGTTCCAGTGCGTAGGCATAGTTAAGGATACCAACATCATCTTTGCCCAGGTCAACAGTTGTTGTTGGTGGCGTCACCATATCGTCGTCGTCATCTTTACATGCGCCAAGAGCAAGCGTACCAACCGCTGTTGCAACACCCGCCGAGCGTAAGAAGAGCCGTCTGTTCAGAACCGATTCCTGACCTCCCTTGGTATCGGAGTCTTTTTGTGAATTTTTATTATTGATCATAGCAATTAAAGGTTACGATTTTCCTTTCGCCCGTCGAAAAGATTATTTGAAAAACCTACGACCATACCTTTGCTTTAGATCAATGTTTGGAAAAAAACTTCTGATTTATTTGCTATTCCGTATGTTTCTGTGATAGTTGATTTGGTAACATTTATATACAAAAATGCCCCGGAGATATCTCCGGGGCATTTTTGTATATAAAAAACAATGTTTTTACTAAACTATTGTTTAATGATCTTATGCGTAATCACTGTTCCGTTTGTACGTACCACCTGCACTACGTACAGACCAGCCGAAAGATTTTGAACGTTGATTTCAGCACTTGGTGCAGCAGCAGATTTGTAAACAGTTTTACCGCTTGCATCGTAGATCTGAATGTTTTTAACCTTGCTGAAATCGCCGGCAGTTATTACCAGTTTCTCTGCAACAGGGTTTGGATGGAATGATGCAGTCAGGCCTTCGAAAGTCAACGACTCAATGCGGCTGTAAGCAAATGTTCCATCACGGTCGATCATTTTCAGGCGATACAGGTTTTCACCGTCCAAAGGTTCTGAATCTGTGAAGTTATAGCTTTGCAGTGATGAGCTCTCGCCATTTGATTTTCTCGTACCGATCATACCCCATGATTTACCATTCTGACTGCGCTGGATTTCGAAGTGGTCGCTGTTCGTTTCCGCAGTTGTTGACCATTTAAGCAAAGCAGTCTGGCCTTCTTTTGCAGTAGAGAAAGAAGTAAGTGTTACAGGCAGAGGATTGTCAACAACAATTGTGAAGTTGGCTTGTGTAACATTGTTCTCAGCATCGGTTGCTTTTGCAGTAAATGTGATGTTACCAGTGGCAGTTGGCGTGCCGCTAAGAACACCCGTCGGCGATAACGTAAAGGTTGCCGGCAATTCCAGAACAGCACTTAATCTTGCTCCTCCTGAGCTTGGTGGCACGATCTCGTAAACGTAAGGAGGTACACCACCCGAAGCGCCCAAACCTGTTGGCAACGACTGAGAATAAGGAGTTCCTTTTACAGCTGTCGGGAAAGCTCCACCCGTGATTGCAAGGTTTGTGATAATTGTCAGCGAGAAGGCATGCGTGCCTGCATCGATCGGGCTGGCTGGTACAGTAATGTCAGTAATTTTTACTGAGAAGTTGAATGGGCCGGATTGTGCAGGTGTTCCTTCCAAAACGCCGGTTGTTTCATTTAACGTTATTCCGTTTGGTAAAGCTCCACTCACAATTTCATATTTAAGCGTACGACCTGCACTGGCAGCTACCGGACTCCCAGATGCGTAAGCGCTGGAAAGATTTCCATTAGGCAAGGTTGACAGACTTAATGGAAGCACGGTAATATTGACAGGTATCTTGGCTGAAATGTTGGTACAGCCAGGGCGTTGCGCAGCCGCATTGTAGACGTATGAACCTGCGGTAGCAATGGATGTTACAGGCAGATTAACTGGTGAGGCCGCTGCCGGCGCCAGAGCTGTTTCGCTGTCACCTTCATACCATAAGATGTTATTGCCAGCTGAGACTGCGCCAATTGTAGGCAAAGTTTGTCCCGCATAAACCGTCACACTATTGTTGGCTTGAAGAGGAAGTGACGAAGATAAAGTAGGGGCAGCAGCTGAAAGTTGTACATCAAAAAGTCTGACTGCATCACTAATGACACCAAGGCTAACAAGACCTCCGTTAAGCACCACCTCAACTCTGTCGAACTCAACACCTGGCTTAAATGTGGTGTTCACAGTTTTGAAACCGTTTACTGCTATAATATCTGCAAGGTTAAGTCCCAGTAAGCTTCCCTCAACGGTTTGGTCAGTTCCGACGTGTACGGAGCCTTTATACGCTTTAAAAGTAATCCCTCCACCCAGAACGTTTAAACTTAAAAGTCCGGTTGACAGCGACAACTTAATTGTTGCCCCGTCTGATGCAGCTGCGGTATGATCAAAATAAATATTTTGTGAAACTGTTGAAGCTACACCTGCGCTGGCTACCCCTGATGAAAAAGAGGAATAGGTTGCAGGATCGGTATCAATTGCTCCAACCGGGTTATTCACGATTTGGTTGAGTGTTACCAGTTTTAGCGCAGATGCATTAAGGGTAACCAAACCATCGATGTTTCCCTCGTCAGTAAAGGCCGGACGGTTGCTGCATAAAGCTCCTTCCGTAGCATAGGTAAAAGCATTAAAAACTGTTGCCGCTGTGGTGTTGGTTACGTTAACACCCAATAAGTCAGATGGAATTCTTACTTTAAGTCTGACAGAATTGTAGGCATCGGTTGATGATGGCGTAACGGCAGCATGCCATACTCCGGCCGGATCTACCAGTAATTTTGTCTCAAAAGTACCAGCCAACTTTGTTCCGGGATTTTGGTTTCCGTTGCCAGTCAAACTGTATGCACCGGCATCCTTATAAATTTCTCCAACCAATGGATTGTTATCGCCCAGGGATAGTAATCCTCCAACTGGAATGGCAAGTCCGGAACCGGTTGGTTTTGCACCAAGCTTGATAAAGGACGTTGTTTTTGCTGCGATTGGGTTGGTTCCAGGAAAGCGGAACTGAATGTATGCGTCTCCGCCCGCAAGTGTCAATAGGTCAATACCCCCTAAGCTAACTCCTACAAGTCTACTGGCAGTAACAGTTGCCGGAGTTACAGTTGAAGAATTTAAAATGCCGTTACCATAGAAAAAACGGAAAGTTTCGAATATTCCTACCCCTGTGGTGTGTGAGAGTACAGGAGACGATATTCCCGACGAACCCGGGGAATAACCTAGTCCCAATACATTACCTACATTTTCTCTTCCACCGGTGATGTTCCCAGTTGCGTAAGTCTTGGTTTGTGCATGTGATATTGCAGAGGAAAGCATCATACCCAAACTCAGTCCGGCCGTGAGCCAATAACTATGTCTATTTAAAGGTTGTCGAATAAAAATCTTCATGGGTAACAAATTTTATAGTGAGAAATATTTAGTAAAAAATGCAATACAAACTGGAATTAAAGGCAATACTCTCCCGATCTTGATTTGAATATTTTTTCAAACCTGCGGGCAATTGGATAATGTTTTAAAGCAGCTAAATCTTAAACGAGGCTATTTTGGTGGTGAACAACATTGGAAATATGAACACGACAGGAACTGATTCCCTAGTTGTTTGTCATATTTTCCCCTTCCGGCGGGTGGAGGGAAAAGTTGTGATGTGTTAATCATAAATGGTAATATTATGGTGAGAAATATATGGACTAAGTTGGTTCTGATTTTTACATCAGTGGAAAAACATAAGAAAATTCAAAGCGATAGTTCCTCAACTTTTTGGAAGCTGAATACTGCTTGAATTTGTTGCGGATGCCGTAACGGAATTGCTACGGACCAGACTAATAGGCCGAAGAAATAATAATACTGTAATCGGCAATTTTCTGTGGGTAAGGTATTAACGAGTCCGAAAATGCGCTCTAAACTTTATTTATAGCCGTCTTTCGTAGTTTATTCTGTATGGTATAATGTGTAAAAATATTCATGCTGTAATGATTTAATGTCTACAATATAAAAATAAGTCTGCGGTGGTTGTGCAGATATAATGATTATCGCTACCATAAACATAGTAAAATTTCTACAATTAATAACAAGTAGTTACACAATTTTATCTGAAAATTTTACCCGGATTTAAATAAACTTATTAAACGGTATTGTCAGGATGCCAGAAGGTGTTTTGGGCTCTGTTCGATGAGAATCAATTTGAACAATCAGCAGTGGATCGTTTTTATGGAGAGGTAGATTTTAAAGAATTGAAATCGATAAAATAAAGAAAAGCCGAAAAGATATCTCCGTTCAGCTTTTCTTTGAAACTAAAAAATAAGAATTTATATAACGTTGAGTAAAGGTTCTTCTATAACTTTTCAAGAATTAAGGGTAATATTTTCAAGCAGAATGTCTTTAACAATTACCTGAGTCTATGTTTTGGTAGAAAAATTTATTAAGTAATATTTATTCTACAACAAATCGATTAATAACTTCGGTGTAAATATATAAATTTTTTAGAATTATATAATTAGTAAGTAGAAAAAATAAAAATTAATTTTCGATATAGTTTTAGCATACCTGCCTGAAATTCAGAATGATTATTGGCCCTTTGTCTCAAAGGAAGAAGATAATTCCGAAACGAAGTGTAGTTAAATTCAGCAAATTGTTAGAATTTGTCAGAACAATGTTGCTTGTAATCATTTGATTTGTAATGGTTTAGTTTTTAACTTTTTGCAGGCATCTTTTTTGTAAGATACCTTATTGTTTACAACATAAAGTAGTGGCCGTAAATAACTTAATATCAACAAGATCATGAAAAGACTAATCATATCAGCCATAGCGTTAACGTTAGTTTCGTTCGTTTCTGCGGAGGCTAGTACTTCAAAAATTTCATCATTTGTAGAATTTGTAGTACAAGACAAAGTGTCGGTGCGACCGGAGGATTTACCGCAGCCGATAAAGACAACACTTGCCAGCGATGTTTATGCGGGGTGGGATATTACCGAAGCTTTTATAATTACGAAGGAGGATAAAACACAGTATTTTGAGATATCGCTGAAAAAGGGGAGCGAAACAACCAAAATTAATCTTGATAAAGACGGTAGAAAGGTAGAATAGAAGAGAATAAATCAATTAACGCCAAAAAGCCGGAGATTTCTCCGGCTTTTTGGCGTTAATTTTTGCAATTTTACATTCTGGTAAATCGTTAATTAAAGAATATTTTTAATCACTAATTTATATTGCCCATATGGCTCATTTGCTGCTTGTTGAAGACGATACTACATTTTCCAAACTACTGAGTAATTTCCTTGGTAAACATGGGCATGAAGTACAGGTCTGTTCAACAATTGCCGGTGCAAAAGAAGCTATTCGTACGAAAGCTGGCGCACCAGATGATTACGCAGTACTTATGCTGGATTATCGTCTTCCGGATGGAAATTCTCTCGATCTTTTAAAATTATTGCGCGAAGAAGGAAATCGCACGCCTGCACTGATCATGACCAGTTTTAATGATATTAGAACGGCTGTGAACGCAATGCAAAGCGGTGCTTTTGACTATATTACAAAACCGGTTAACCCCGAGGAGTTGCTGATGGTGTTGAAAGAGGCCCTGAACAGAAAAACAGCGGTTTCTGTGAAAACTACAAAAAAACCGGAAAAACAATCCCTGGAATTTATTGAAGGCAGTAGTAAAATATCCAAACAACTTTATGAATATGTAAGGCTGGTAGCTCCTACGGATATGTCGGTGATTATTCAGGGAGAAAGCGGAACGGGGAAAGAACACGTTGCAAAGTCTATTCACAGATTAAGCAAGCGTAGTGATGGTCCTTTTGTGGCGATTGACTGCGGGTCATTATCCAAAGATCTTGCCGCGAGCGAGCTTTTCGGACATAAAAAAGGTGCTTTTACAGGCGCTTTGTCAGATAAGATCGGGCAGTTTGAAGCCGCGGATGGAGGAACTCTGTTTCTGGATGAGATAGGAAACCTGGGATATGATGTGCAGATTAAGTTGCTGCGCGCCTTGCAGGAAAGAATCGTAGTTCCGATTGGCAGCACACAGCCCGTGAAAGTGGATGTGAGGCTGATCGCGGCGACCAACGAAGATCTTTTAACGATATCGTCGAGCGGGGATTTCAGGGAGGATTTATACCACCGTTTGAACGAATTCAAGATCCAGGTTCCGGCACTTCGTGAAAGGGGAGAGGACCTTGGTGTTTTTATACAGCACTTTATTGATAAGGCAAATCAGGAACTCGACAAAAATGTGCAGCAGCTTTCGAAAGAGGTTATGGACATTTTCCTAAAATACGACTGGCCGGGCAATCTCCGTGAATTGAATAACGTGATCAAAAGGCTGGTTTTGCTTTCAAAAGAAGAAACAGCCGATTTGAAAGCATTACCTCAGGAAATGATCACGACCATGGAAACGGTTGCTGCCAAACCTGTTGCAGGAGGATCTGACCTGAAACTGTTGCAGGAAACGCATGAAAAGGAGATGATCGAAAAGGTATTGCAGGATGTGCGTTACAACAAGAGTAAGGCGGCAAAACTTCTCAATATCGATCGCAAAACGCTTTATTACAAAATTGAAAAGTATCAGATCGAGTAAGACAGAATTTTTCCTTCGATATGATCAATAAGGGAGTCTGCCTGCGATATGGCAGATTCCAATTCTTCTCTGGAAATACTTTCCGGATCTTCACGCAGTGAAACTTCAAATCTCCTGAACCTTGCCGACAGCGCTGACGCACCGATTTGTCCGATTCGGCCGGATAACTTATGCGCAACTTCGGGTATATTTTCCTGGTTGTCGGTAATGTCCTGTCTTAGACGATCGAGATCATGACGGGTGTCTTTAACAAATTGTTCGAGTATTTCTTTCAGCAGTGCTTCATCGCCAAAAGTCATTTGTTGGAGCGAACTAAGGTCTGGCTCGTCTGATGGGACGGAGGTTTGCAATGTTTTTTCGGCAACCGGCAGGTTATCGGAAGTGGATTGCAGCAGGTCCAGTAATTCATAGGAGTGAAAAGGTTTCATCAGAATCCCGTCAAACCCCATTTCCATTAATTTCACCTGTTCTTCGGGCAATGCCTGGGCAGTTAAAACATAGATCTTCACAAAGGCCGGAACCGTTTTCCGAAGGCGTTTGCACAACTCGCCTCCATTCATGCCCGGCATCCGCATATCCGTCAGTACTACGGTAACCTGATCGTCCCACTCCGTGCTCAAAACCTCTTCGGCTGAGGAGAAACTATGATGCGGAATATCATGGGAGGCTAAAATAGATGCACACCATTTCAGGATAAAGGCGTCGTCATCAACCAGCCATACCTTGCCTTTTATGTTATATTGTTTGTCTTTTAATTCATCAGGCTGGTTTAACGGAGCTTCTGATTTTTCAAAATTGACATCCACTTTAAAAGTCGTTCCTTTGTCGAGCTCGCTGGATACTGTAATGTTGCCACCCATGCCATCGACCAGCGCTTTCACGATGCTTAAACCCAGGCCACTGCCTCCGAAACGGCGTGCAATGGAGGGATCTGCCTGTTCAAACTGATTAAAAACCCGGTGCATTTGCTCATTGGAAAGCCCGATTCCCGTATCTTTTATTTCAAATTGTACCCGAATTGCATTGCCTTTGGTAACACCGCTTGTACGAAGGACAACCTCCCCGCTTTCTGTAAATTTGATGGCGTTGGTCAGCAGGTTGTATAAAATCTGTCGCAGACGAAAGGGGTCTCCTTTGAGATATAAATCCGGATTTAAACTGTTTTCAAGTGTCAGCACCAGCAACTTGGATGAGGCGGTTGGGCGCAGCATTTTCACAACTTCCACCAGCAATGGTGTTATTGCAAAAGTTCGCTCTTCAAACGTGAACTGGTCGGAGATAATCCGGCTGTAATCCAATACCTCATTGACAAGATAAAGTAAATGTTCAGAAGCGGAATGAAGCGTTTCCAGATCTTCCTTTTTTGGCTTTTCATCCTTTTTCAAAGCTTCCGTATACCCGATAATGGATTGCAGCGGCGTACGGATCTCATGGCTCATGTTTGATAAAAAACGCTGTTTTGCCATGCTGTGGTATTCTGCTTCCTCCTTTGCTTCTTCGAGTTCGTAGCGGTACTTATTGCTTTTTGTAATATCTGTAAAAATAAAATAGGCGAGTAAGGCAGTCAGGAAGAAAAACCCGATCATGACATATTCGATCCGGTTTATACTTTTTCCTACCATATTCTGGGCCTGCAAACCATCCGTACTTACCTGACGCACGACTTCCCCCTGAACTTCCTGCATAACACCTCTGAGCTGTCCCACAAGCGCGTTGCCGGCGTTGGTCAGTTCCTGTTCGCGGTTCACAAACTTATCGGTCCGCATCCGCTGAGATTTTTCAATAGCCTGAACGGCTACGCCCACTTTTTCGATGACACTGTCTTCCCGTGCAACGGAAAGGGTGTCAATGTGTGAGGTAATCTCTTCTTTTCTGACAATTTTGGGTGTTGGTATAACTACGGGAGCTTTATTCTTTTTAGAGCCAAAAACACGGTTGAAAAATCCTTTTTTCTCACCTGTCGGCACCGCTGAATCGGGTGTTTCGGTATAAACGGTTGTGGTGGTGGTTCTTCTTTCCGTCGTGATGATGGTACTATCCGGCTTGGCTTTCTTTTTGGTCGTGATCAATCCGGATATGGAATGCACTTCATCAGAAAGGGCTTTATTATTGACCAGTTTCGAGCGGACCTGCACATAATCGCTGTAAATACTGTCGCGCGCCATAAGCAGGATTTTCATCGAGTCAATCCTGCTTACCTGTAATTTACTGTCGCGGCAGAAAAAACTGAGCGTGTCGAGGGTCGTTTGCAGCTGCGCCGACTGGTAGAAAAACTGCTGTTTAATGGAATCCTGTTTTTCCGGAGATGGACGTGCATTCTGCAACTGGTCCAACTGAAGAATATCCTTGAAAACTTTATTTACGATCCTGAGCTTCTCGCTCGGTGTGGAAAGTTCTTCCAGTTTGTCCAGCATATTCTCAAAAGCCACCTTACTGATCACCCACGAAGAAGCCAGGGCAACAAAAGCGACCAGAAACCCCAGCAGCACTTTGCCTTTGACAGACTTTGAAATGGAACGGTTACGTAAAGATGACATATTGAAAAACAGTGATTATTAGATAGTAACGCAATTTTGCAAAAAAAACGTTTACTTTTTGCAAAACCCAAGGCCTGCACGTGTTGTGACTAACACTACAATCCCGTATTTTACATATTGTAATTACAGGTTGATCCATAAAAAAGCAGGCCACTTCCTGTCTGGAAGCGGCCTGCTTTTTACTTTTTTATTTCCTGAGCAAATTATTTTGCCAATGAATTAATCCAGGCAGCAATTTTCATTGCATCTGCCTTAGGCACCTGTGGCATTGGAGCCATTGGTGTCGAATAATCAGGCCAGTTTTCAGGCTTTGGTGCGTAGATCAGCTCAACGATTTTTTCGTTGCTGTATTTACGTTTTGCAACGTCAACATAAGCTGGGCCTACTACTTTTTTATCCACGGCATGGCAAGCCAGACATGTATTTTTAGCAAGAAGTGGTTTTACTTCGTCCCAGGTTGGTGCTTTTGAAGCCGCCGCTGCTTTTGTAGGAGCAGGTGTTTTACCTTTTCCATCCGGAGAAACGTGCTCTTTTACAGGTGCTGTTTCAACCGCTTTAACATTTCCTGATCTAGTTGTTTTAAGCTCTGAAACTTTCAATTTCTCGCCATCAGGAATATTGTTCAAAGTGTAATAAGCATCCGGGTGAACCAGTGACCAGTAGTTTCCAGCCGCGCGTACACCTTCCAACTGGATTTTGTGTACATAATACTGACGCATGCCTTCCAATACCACTCTTACTTTTTTACCATCTTCTGATACTTTCACACCTTTTACAGTCACGTCTTGTGTATCGATCGGAGGACTTCCGTATACCGGGTAGTGCTTGTACAGGTAGCTGCTTACTTTGTAAGAATCAAGATCTTCCGCTGATTTACGGTCAACCGGCAAAGTGAATTCGATTTCGAAACCATCAGGCTGTGCCTTAACGGTATACATTTCAAATGGCATTTTACCATTCCAAACCAAACGCTGCAAGCCCTGGTTAGCGTCACCCGCTGAACCCCATCCACGGTTTGTTTCTCCTACAAAAAGAGAACCGTCTTTGTCAAATGCCATACGCAAAACACCTGACTGGAATCCGCTGCGGAATCCGATCGAAGCACCCTGGTATTCACCTTTTACTTTTTCAAGTACTACACGCATGATGTTACTCTGTCCCTGGTCACCCACGAACACCTGGCCTGTGAAAGGACCAAAAGCACCATTTGTTTCGTCTTTAATCAACTCAGAAGTCGAAACTCCGTGCACACCGTAAGGAAGCCATACAGCCGGAAGCTGTACCATGTTATACTTTTCTTTCAACTGATAAAGAAACTGAGGTGTTTCGTTACGCGTGTTTTCAGGTTTGATCGCACGGTTGTTGGCATCTCTTTCCTGGCGGTTATCACGCTCAGCGAAGAATTGTTTTTCAGTAAGTTTAACAGGAGAATTTGGCAATTCAGCCCATTTCAAACCAGCCGGGTGACCCATGAAACCACCTTTTTTTACAGGGAAAATACCACCTGTACCCATCCAGTCACCCTGGTTGTCGGTATACCAAAGCTCTCCCGAGATCATGCTGATACCGGCAGGGGAGCGAACACCTGTTGCATAAGGTTCAAATTTTCCTTCTGGCGTAATACGGAAAATCCATCCACGGCCTGGAACACGGCTTTCGCCTCTCCACCATTCTTCGTCACCAAAAGCTACGTTACCGCTCACGAAGAAACTTCCGTCAGGTGCCACTTTCGGGCCGAACGAATACTCGTGGTAGTGACCTGATAATGGCCATGAATATACTGTTTCATAAACATCTGCCTTTCCGTCGCCGTTTTTGTCGATCAGCTTGGTAAGCTCACCACGCTGCGCACAGTACAAAACGCCGTCTTTGTAAGCAAGACCAAGTACTTCGTGAAGACCTGTTGCAAACTTTCTGAAATAAGGTGTGCGGCTGGTCGGGTTATCAACGATCCACACATCTCCGCGGCGTGTTGAAATTCCCAAAGATCCGTTAGGCAAAGCCGTCAGACCACCTACCTCCAATACAATCCCTTCCGGAATCGGTGGAGTGATGATCTTGTAAAAATCTTCTTCTTTCGGCGATTCCTGAGCTTTTACCATCGGTAGAGCCGCCAAAATGATTAATGCTATCTGAGCAATTTTTTTCATTGGTATATAGGATAGGGCAAGAGGCCTTGGAGGCCGGGTTTGCCGGATTATCTGTTAACTAATTTGTGATTCTGACCTGATTTGAATTCAGATTAGAAAAGGATGGCATACTTCACTTCACCATTTTTCACCGGAACGATCAGCTCCTGGGTACCATTAACCGTTCTGATTTCTGGTTTCACCGATTTGTCTGTCAGCTGGATGAAATATGATTTGTTGTTCACTGCGTAAAGTCCTTCCGAAACTTTTTCGATTGAAGTACCTTCAGCCAGTCTTGCCACAAGATCCTTAACAGGGTTTGCTACCTTCACTTCACGCTCGAAATACTTGTTGTCGATAACCGAAACACGGTCAGAAACAGGTGATCCGAAAGCGATGTAGTTGAAAGTCGGAGCGTCTGTATCGTCTAAAGAATATCCTTTTTGACGGAAACCGCTACCCGTTGTATCAGCCGTCCAGGCAGATTGTCCGCTTGTTTTTCCAAGGAACATTTCATTGTTCAAAAGTGTCACGCTACCACGTGGACGGGAAGATCCGTCGCCGCGCTCGTGCCACATCGGTGTAGCATCAAGGAATTCGCCACGCCATACCTGCAACACTGCTCCTTTTTCAAGGTCATAAGTATAATGCAGATTTGAAGCGCTTCCCACAGAAACTGCGTGTACGATACGTACATTTTTTGCAGACGGATTTTTTCTGAAATCCATGAAACTGCGCATAATCGTGTTGGTAGGAGCCGCGATCAAAATCGGGTCAACACCACCGCCTGTTGTTACAGAGCTTGCCGTGTTCAAAGAAATTTCTCTGAAACCAGGACCGGCAACCCAAAGAGCAAGACCCGGTCTCATATAACCTTCTGTTTTGCTGTTTAACAATTCGATCGCGTGAGCACCTGCTTTAAGCGTTACTTTTCCTACACGGAACATATTGTTATTTCTTGATTCTGCCGGCAAAACATCTTGTCCGTCGATCTTTACATATGCATTACCCGCTGACTGCAATCTGAAGGTGTACTCGCCTTCGGTTGGTGCATTGAATTTTCCGTTGTAAACGTAAGCGTAGTTATTGTTTTCTTTCAGGATCTCCCAGGTAATTGCGTTGGCCTTTCCGGTTTCAGCAACAGTCTGTTTTGAGAAATCTTCGTTTTTGCCAAAACTACCGTAAAAAGTCTTGTAAGTCAGGTCTGATAACGTTCCCGGCTTCTTGTCAAAATTATTGATCACAATATTTTTGATAGCCAATGAACCATGGTCACCCTGGATACGAAGAGGACCTGAGGCAACATCTTCTGCTGTCAGTGAGCCACGTGTCGGGCCGCTTACTTCTACGTTTTCATGAATCACTACACCGTTCAGGGTAATTTTCAGGAATACTGCGTTGGCGATTTTCTTGCCGGCAGCGTCAAAACGCGGAGCCTGATAAGAAATCTTGATGTTTTGCCACAAACCTGGTGCTTTGGCAACATTGAAACGAGGTGCATATCCTTCGTAACCTTTTTCGCCTTCAGGTTTTGAGTCGTTCCAGCGTTCGTAAATACCACCGTTGTCGTTGTACTTGGCTGATTTTTTACCCCAGCTATCAAATAGCTGTACTTCGTAATTGCCCTGGAGATAAATTCCGGAGTTAGATTCTTTTGTCAGCATGAAATCCAGTTCAAGGTCCAGATCTCCATGTTTGAAATTCGATACAAGTTCATATTCCTGGCCGTATTTACCTTTTTCGTGAACACAGGCTAATACGCCTTTACCAGGTTTGGTGTTTAAAACATTTACTTTTGAAATGTCGACAGAGGCATCGCCCACAATTTTCCAATTGCCGGCTTTGTTGGTGAATGCGCTGAGATCGTCCAAAGGAATAGCCTGTGCAAAAGCAGATTGCACCGCTATCACTCCCAGACCCCAGGCGATAAATTGTAAAAAGAAACGGTTTGATTTAAACATACAGTAAGTAAGCTTAATTGGTTTATAATAAAAAGAGGAACAAATTACGATATAAGAATCGGGAAAATCACATTTCTTTTGAATGGAAAATCATTTTCTGATTCATTTTTTAAAAGGCTAATATTGAACTGCTAAGAAATAATATGAAGGTTTGCTTTTTCCATAATTTCTATTGGGGAGAATCAACACGTGCACTTTAAGAAATTAACAAATCCAACGGCCGGTACTGAACATGAACCGTCGTTGGATTTGTAAGAAAAGCTAAGTGTAAGGAATAATTATTTCTTAGTTATAACCGTCGTTTTGTTTCAGATTCGCGTTAAGCGTGATCTGTCTGCGCGGGATCGGGAAAAGCTTTTTGAATGATTCGGTTGGTTTGTGATCCCACCAGGTTCCTGATGTGAATTTGTCAAAACGGATCAAATCATCACGACGGAAACCTTCGAAGATGAACTCACGTCCACGTTCAGCAAGCAATTCGTCCAGGGTCAAAGTTGCGGTTGTGTACTTTTCAGTAGCCCATGCATCCGACGTGTAAGCACGCTGTCTTACCTGGTTTACAAGATCCACAGCTTCCTGTGTTGCCACCTTACCGTTTTTACGCATAAGGGCTTCTGCTTTTGCAAACATTACCCACGACAAACGATAGATCGCCCAGTCGCATCCATTGTAGTTTGGATCTTCGAGTGCACCCAGTTTGTATTTGTTGAAACGCACACCACTGTTTTCTTCGCCTTGTGTCATGTCAGAAGCCAAAGTGGATGGGTCCTGTCCGGCCTGAAGCGTTTTGTTTTTACGGATGTTATCAACAAAAACAAGCGGCTGGTTGTCGTATTCATTTCCTCCTGTGGCAAGAACCGGTTTTGTAGGGTCAGCATACTGATATTGCGTTCCTTCCAGAATCCACTCTTTCTTTCTCTTATCTGCGTTTTTGAAGGTTGTGTAAACGCCAGGGATTACAACAACACCGTCGTTTCCGTTACGCGCACCGCCGTAGATAAAACGCTGCTGGAAGTGGAAGAAATCTCCTGTCCACTGTGGCTGGAACGTCGCTTTTTTGAATTCGTAAGCAAGTTGGAACAAAATTTCCTTTGACTGGAAGTTAGCTGGTTTGTACGTATCCGTCAGGTTGGCATCCAATGAAGGAGCACCGTTCAATCCACCGGCTTCGCCGTTGATCAGTTTGTTGGCAGCTGCAACGCAGTCATCCCAACGTGCTGTTCCTGTCCAGGTTTCTGCGTTCAGGTACAATTCAACCAGCATGGCATAACCACCCGCCTGAGTCATACGACCAATCATTCCTTGTGAAAGTTTCGGAGCCGCTGCAATGTTATCAAGAATTTCTTTTTCGATAAACTTGAAAACCTCTGCACGTGGCTGGGTAGGAGGGCTTACAGGATCTCCCACTTTGGTAACGGTTGGAATGTTACCAAACAAGCTCATGATTTTCAGGTAATGGAAGGCACGTAAAAGTTTTAGCTCAGACACGTAAGCTGCTTTTTCGGTGTCGGTGATACCCATGGAAGCAGGTGTGCGGCTTTCCAAAGCTTCGATCGGATCGGTACAAAGACCAAGACCCCACCACATCAATCTCCAAGCACCCCATACGGCATCTTCATCGGCAGTCCAGCTGTGGTAATGCAAACGTAGCCACTTTCCGCCATCCTGCCCGTGACGACCTTTTACCGGCCAGGCAAGCTGATCCGCTGAAAGCTCGTTTAAGCGCCACCAGCCATCCTGCCCCGGTGTTGCCCATGCGTTTGCATGGGTGTAAGGACGAAGTACTGCGGAAAGAACTTCATTTTTATTGTTATAGAAATTGTCTGTTACCAGCTGATCGTATATGTTTTCGTCCAGATCGGTACAGGCAGTTGTTGCGAACAAAGGCAAAGCCATTGCTGCAATTTTGAATGCTTTTTTAAAATTTATCATTTTTGTTAACATTAAAAACCAAAACTAAGACCTACTAAGAAGGAACGGGTGTTCGGGTAAGCGCTGCGACCGTCAATACCTAAGCGGCGTTGTTCGTCGTCTTCTCTTCCAAGACCTGTGTCATTTACGAAGTCAGGATCGTTACCTGTGTACTTGGTAAATGTGGCAAGGTTTGATGCTGTTGCGTACACACGAAGAGAGCGGATAATATCACTTTTAAGATTGAAATTGTAGCTCAAAGTGATCTCGTCAAGTTTTAGGAAACTTCCCGATTCCAGGTAGTAGTCAGAGTACTGGTACGTATCATTAAGCTTTGCATTTTTTCCAAAAGCGCTGTTCAGCAAATTGTTTGGAAGCGAAACTTTGTTGCCATAAGAAAGGTCCATCGTGTTCAGAATGTCGTAGTCGAAACGGCCTCTCAGGAACACACGAAGACTTAAATTTTTGTAGGTAAAGTTGTTGGTCAACGATGCGTTGATCTTTGGAATAGCATTCCCGATCACAGAAAGATCTGATACGTTAGGATCGTTTGAGTTATTGATCTGATCGAATCTTACTTTTTCGCCTTTACGGTTATAGAACAACCATTTTCCGTCTTCTGTAAATCCGGCAAAACGCTTTCCGTAGAAGTTACCCAGTTTTCCGCCTTGTTCGATGCGGATTGCTTGTCCCAGGGCTCCGTAGCCACCGATGCTGGACGTAGAAATTGCTTCTACTTTAAATACATCGTTGGATAGATCGTCAGCCCGGTTTGTAACATAACTTCCGGTTGCATCGATATTCCAGCTGAAATCGTTTGTTTTAACAGCCACACCACTCAAAGTAAGTTCGATACCTTTATTAGAAATAGAACCTACGTTGGTATAAATCGTCTCACGTACGAATGGAGGCAACTGTGATGTATACTCATACAACAGATCGCTGGTAACACGTTTGAAGACATCAAGAGATCCGCTCAATCTTTTGTTCAATACAGCGAAGTCAACACCAAGGTTATATTCTTTTTTACGTTCCCATTTAAGATTCGGGTTCGGGTTTCTGTTAGGACCGTAAGTTTGTCTCCATTCTCCATCGGGGTTGATGTACACACCACCGGTTCCCAATGTAACAAGCGAAGAATAGTTCGCAATCTCCTGGTTACCTGTTACCCCAAATCCGGCTCTTAATTTAAGACTGTTTACGAATTTGATGTTTTCCATGAATTTCTCCTTGCTCAGGTTCCAGCCCACAGACGCAGCCGGGAAATTTCCCCATTTGTTGTTCACACCGAAACGGGAAGAACCTTCATGACGAAGAATCAAAGAAACCATGTATTTATCAGCGAAAGAGTAGTTGGCTCTTCCAAAGAATGCGATCAGGGTGTTATCACCTTTTCCGCTACTCATGGTCGCTTTTCCTACAACAAGCTGATTTCCAGCGCCCAGGTTGTTTTCTTCGAAAATGTCATTCACAAAACCATAGTTAGCCGCTGCAAAGTTTTCTTCGACAGCATATTGATAACTGTAACCTCCCACGGCATTGATGGTGTGGTTCGTACCAAATGTTTTGTCAAAAGAGATTGTCGGTTCAACCGTATAGTTATTTTTCAGATAGGTATTTCTGGATGCATAACCTCCGTTTGGATACACGTCGTTTTCTTTTGAAAATTCAGAAGCAAGAGAGCGGTAAGCACCATCAACATAGCTGTCACGCTGCACGGCTCCGAAAATAGACGCCTGTAAACCAGGGATAATTTCCAGATTCAACTTCGCATCAGCCGAAGTTGTCTGCTGTTGACGACGGTTTGTTTCCTGTTTCAAACGTGCTACTTCGTTGGTACTTGTTTGCTCGAAGTAATAAGTCCCGTCAGGATTGTAGAATGACAAAGTCGGGTTTCTAACCAGCGAACCTTCCCAGCCGCCGCCACCTAAACGGTTGGCTTTGTTGAAGTTGGTTGCCAAGTTAACCTGCGCTGTCAAACGGTCTTTCAAACCGGTTTGCATGATGCTTAAACGACCGCCATATTGTTTACGACCATTTTCTTTTGCAATACCCTGTAAATCCTGATAGTAAAGACTTGCGCGGTATGTTGTGCTTTTTCCACCACCCGACATCGCCAGGTTATGGTTTTGGCTAAGATTACCGTGGTTGATCAAAGCATCGTATGCATCCGTTGTAGAACCATAATCAGCGCTTTTTGGAATGATACCTTCGGAAATTTTGGCGCGGTACTGGTCAGCATTCATGAAGTCAGGACGGTTACGCACATATTCCTTTCTGAAATAAGTATTGTAATCGAACTTCGCGTTGCCGGCTTTTCCTTTTTTGGTTGTTACCAGAATTACACCACCATTGGCACGTGTACCATAAATAGCTGCCGCAGAACCATCTTTCAAAACACTGATCGACTCAACGTCGTCCTGTTGCAAAAGATCCAGGTTACCACCCGGGATACCGTCAATAACGACAAGCGGAGCCAAACCACCTGTAAGCGACGTCACCCCACGCAGCTGCATGGAAACGCCCGAATTTGGGTTAGAACCGCTTCTGTTGATGCTCAAACCGGCAACTTTTCCCTGGATAAGGTCCATCGCGTTACGTGCACCGGATCTGTTGAAGTTGTCAGAAGTAATGTTGGCAATTGCCGAAGTGGTTCTTTCTCTCGTTTGGGTACCATACCCTACAACCACAACCTCGTCAAGCAATTTTGCGTTTTCAGCCAGGTCTACATCGATTACTGATTTGGTACCTACGGCAACTTCTTGCGTGATGCTTCCTACAAATGAGAAGACCAACACGTCCTGTGCGCTGCCTACTGCAATGGAGTAGTTTCCGTCAATATCGGTAGTAACACCTTTGGAAGTTCCCTTTACGATAACGGAAACACCAGGCAGACCACTTTTGTCTTTGGCACTAACTACCTTCCCTTTTACCTGAATGTCTTCTGCCGAAGCATTGTTCGTAATCAATGGAGTCACCATTTTTTTTCCGTTTTCAGCATGGGTTGCCGGTGCGGAAAAACATAGGGCCAGTGATAGGGAACTCAGGCATAACATCCGGAATTTCCCGCTTCTGGGCCTGAAATGATTTACGAGTACTTTTCTTTTCATGAAACTTAGATCTGTTTAAGAATAATTGATAGGCGCTAAATCGTTTTAGTAAATTTTAACTAAGTGAGCAGGGAATTATTTTATTTTCATGGGTTTACAAAAGTTTATAAGGGATTGGTTGAAATAAGAAATTATGTGTAAGCCTAACTATTTCTTGTTTTTGTAATATTTTAAAAGTTACATTTCTATAATATCGCTAAATCGATTTAGCATTTTTCTATTTTTAAATGTTTTGTTTTTAATAAATTGTAATAAAAACAGAAATAGTAGGGATTTTATATAGAATCAATGTCTGATTCCGGGAGCGGCATAACAAGAACTCTTGGCTCCAATTTGGATGCCAAGTTAAATGTTATCTTAGTATCATGCAAATGTTATCTCGAAATTACATGTTTACAGATAGGATTTTTCAGGTGTTTTTTAGTGAAGAAGACTCTCTTACAATCAGTTTTGCAGGTAAAACAATTTCGTGTACGCCTGTATCTTTTTCTTCCAGTGCGTTAAGCATCAATTTGATAATGTGATTGGAAATGTCCGGTACGGGCTGGGCCACGACCGTGATGGAAGGACTGTAAAATTTGAAAAGGTCCTGATCGTCGAAAGAAATGACGGCAATGTCATCCGGAATACGCAGATTGAGAATTTTGATGGCCTGGAGACCCCAGACCCCGATGTAGTTGGTGGCAAAGAAAACAGCGTCAATATTTTTATTTTCCCCAAGGAAGGAGACAATTTCACGGATATTCTGCTCGGGGCTTTCGTGGAAACCAAGTTTTTTAATGTAAGGTTTTAAGCCGTGATCCGATAAGGCTTTCTCGTAACCGCCCAAACGGTCTGCCATCTGGGTCTGTTCTGAATCCAGCGTTACAAAAGCGATATTTTTAAAGCCATTTGCGATCAGGTGATTGATGGCCTCATTGGTGCTGTTCAGGTTTTCAATCACCACATGGCTGCATTTCAGCTTGGGCAGGTTGCGGTCGATCAAAACAACCGGAATGCCTTCGTTGATCAGCGATTGTACTTCATTTTCGATTCCTTCGGGAGGAGTGATGATGTAGCCATCAATTGAGCGGTCGCGGAACAGGCGGATCAGTTCCAGCGCTTTTTCCTTTTTGTTGTCGGTGCTGCAATAAATAATCCGGTAACCCTTGTTGTGCGCTTCCTCTTCAATAAGGCGCGCCACCTGGGCGAAAAGAAGGTTGTTGGAGATATCTTCAACCATGAGGCAAATGATTTTGGACTTTCCCGTCCGCAATCCCTGCGCCATCATGTTGGGTTTGAAATTAACCTCTTCTACAAATTTCAGAACCTTTTCAGTAAGTGCCTCACTGATCCTTTTCTCCTTTGCTTTCCCATTCAAAATGAAGGATACCGTGGTTATGGATATCCCTAATTCTCGTCCGATGTCACGGATGGAAAGTTTTTTACTCGTCTTACTGGCCGGCATTATTACAAATATGGATAGAATAAAAATGAAAATTCATCAGAACCACTTGATCCCAATGAATTTTCATTTAAGTTATTTTTATATAAAAAATTCAGAAAGCAATATACACAATCATTTCTTAATCGCTTCTGCTGTTACTCTTTTCTTATTTGGCTTGGCACCCATATAGAATTTAATCTGCCCTCCGTCCATGATTTCGGCATGTGTGATGTAATTGCGCGTCAAAACTTTACCGTTCAGTTCTATTTTCTGAATGTAGACATTTTTGTCGGCCTGGTCTTTTACATCAATTTCAAAAGTTTTACCATTTTCAAGGTTCAGTTTTGCATTTTGTACCGCCGGGCTGCCGATGATATATTGGTCAGAACCGGGCGCAACCGGGTAAAAACCAAGGGAGCTGAAAATAAACCAGGCGCTCATTTGTCCGAAATCATCATTGCCACCCAGACCATCAATGGTTGGTTTGTACATGGCTTTCAAAATCATCCGGATTTTATCCTCTGTTTTCCATGGTTGGTCAAGCCAGTTGTAAAGATATGCCACGTGGTGAGAGGGCTCATTGCCGTGCACATAATTTCCGATAATGCCTTCGCGGGAGATATCTTCCGTGTTTTCGAAATATTTATCCGGCAAATTCATGCTGAAAAGCGAATCGAGATGTGTGGTGAACCGTTTCTTGCCACCCATCAGTTCGATCATTTCAGCCGGTGCCTGGGGCACGTACAAACTGTAATTCCAGGAATTTCCTTCGATAAAACCTTGTCCGTGTGTATCCAACGGGTCAAAGTCTTTACGCCAGCTGCCGTCGTTCAGTTTCGGACGCATAAATCCGATGGACGGATCGTAGACATTTTTATAGTTATTGGCACGCTTGCTGAACTCTTCGTAAATATCATTACGGCCCAGTTTTTTCGCCATCTGGGCAATACACCAGTCGTCGTAGGCATATTCCAGAGTCTTGGAAACCGATGATGAATTTTTGTCGTCCGGCACAAAACCTTTCTCCATGTAGTAGTTCAGGCCGTCATAATATTTGTTTCTGGCTGTGGTCACACAAGCTTCCAGCGCCTTGTTTACGTCAAAATTTGCATTGCCTTTAATCACCGCATCCGCAATGACCGGTACGGAATGGTAGCCGATCATACACCAGTTTTCATTGGCATAATGCGACCAAACCGGAAGCATTTTATGAACGCTCTGGTTATAGTGTGCCAGCATGGATTTGATCATATCGGCATTTCGTGCCGGCTGCAAGACGTTGAAAAGCGGATGCAGTGTCCGGTAGGTATCCCAAAGGGAGAAACTCGTATAATTGGTCGATCCATCCGTTTTATAAATATTCATATCCAGACCTTTGTAAGATCCGTCCACATCCATATAAGTGGTCGGGCCTAAAAATGAATGATACAATGCAGTATAAAAATTCACCTTATCATCTTCATTGATCGTTTTTACAGCCACTTTATTGAATTCCTTGTTCCAAAGCGCCTGTCCTTCCGTTTTTACACGGTCAAAATCCCAATGCGGTATTTCGGCTTTCATGTTCGCCAGAGCGCCCTGCGTGCTCACAGGAGAGATTGCAAATTTGATTTTGATCTTTTCGTTTTCCGCGGTCTGGAAATCGAAATACATTTTCAGGTTTCTCCCGGCTACTTCCGGGAAGTTATGTTCCTGATCAAATTTTTTCCAGAAACCTTTGTAGACATTGTTATCATCAATTTTGGTCCCATAAGTACGGAACGGCTTGCTGAACGTCATGGCAAAATAAACTGTCCGTGTTCTCGCCCAGCCATTGGTCTGGCGAAAACCGGTTATCAGCGTATCATTTTCAACACGTACAAAAGTCCAGACGTTCTTGTTGTCGTATTGATAAATCCCGGCCATCAGGTCCAGAATGATATGGGCTTCGTCTGATTTTGGGAAAGTATATTGGTGCATTCCCACGCGGTTACTGGCAGTCAGTTCTGCGGTGATGTTATGGTCGTCGAGTTTTACCTTATAATAGGAGGGCTCTGCCACTTCATTTTTATGCGAAAAAGCAGAACGATAGCCGTTTTCAGGTTTGTCTTCGGTTCCGCTGTTCAGTTGCAGTTTTCCTGTTGTGGGCATGATCAGGAAATCTCCCAGGTCTGAATGACCCGTTCCGCTGAAATGCGTGTGGCTGAAACCGACAATCGTTTTACTGTCGTACTGATAACCCGCACAGAATTTGTAAACATCCGGATTATACTTTCCCTTCACGCCATAGGGCAGTGTGTCGGTATCGGGGCTTAGCTGAACCATACCAAAAGGGACCGTTGCCCCCGGATAGGTATGTCCCATTTTTGCAGTCCCGATCAGCGGATTGGCATAACGGACATAATTTTCTGTGGATTTTTGGGCAGAAACATGCAGCGAGGCAAAGATAGCAGCCGCCGAAAGCAGTTTACGCAACGTAATTTTACTATTGCTGTTTATGGAAAATGGACGCATAAAAGGTGCAGGTCAAGATTAACTTTGGGTTAAAAGTATAAATAAAACGTTTTAGCAAGCGGGTAAGCAATTTATATTTTTAAAATTTGTGCTAATTATACAATTCAAGACGCCTAAATTTGAAATCTCTAAGGAAAGTTAACGTTTATTAGTTTTTTGTTCGACAACAATGAATATACCCGCTTTCCCGGAAAATGAGTAAATCAGTATTTTTTTAACCTTATAATTTCCAAATAAAAATCGATTGATAATCTATGAAAAAAATTACAATGATTGTGGCTGGTATTTTGACAGCAGCTGCATCACATGCACAGTTACAGCCCTCAAAACAAACACCTGAGTCAAGCGAATTATGGACTCCGGTTCCACGCTTAGTAACGCCTGGTAAAGGTTCAGCTGCGGTTTCAGGATTTACTGCGCCTTCGGATGCTATCGTTTTATTTGACGGTAAAAATCTGGATCAGTGGGTTTCAGGAAATGAGGGCAATGGCCCGGCACCATGGACGGTGGCTGACGGCACGCTGACATGTGCGCCTAAAAAAGGCGATATCCAGACAAAAAAGACTTTCACAGATTATCAGCTTCATATCGAGTGGCGCACGCCTGCAAAGGTTGAAGGAAGCGGCCAGGGACGCGGTAACAGCGGTATTTTTATGCAGGGAATTTACGAGCTTCAGGTACTTGACAGCTACAATAACCCGACGTATTCAAACGGACAGGCTGGTTCAATTTACAAACAAACGATGCCTCTGGTAAATGCAACTGTTGGACCAGGTGAGTGGCAGACTTATGACGTTGTGTACACAGCGCCGCATTTCAATAAGGATGGACAAATGACCATTCCACCTTACATTACCGTAATCCATAATGGTGTAGTGGTTCAGAACCATACGGCTATTCAGGGTACTACGCCTTACGTTGGTCAGCCTAATATTACACCGCATGGTGCAGGCCCGATCAAATTGCAGGATCACAACAACACAACGAGTTTCCGTAATATCTGGATCCGCGAAATATAGTTTTTGGATAGGGACCAAAGAAGTCAACTTTCGAAGAATTAGAGAAGTCAAGTTTTCAAAACTTGACTTCTCTTTTTTATGCCCCTCGCGCTGAACCACCTTAAACCCCTTTTTTGTTCTAATTTTGAGGGATCGCATTCCTGAATTTTACCTTATTCAACGATTGGAATCATGCAGGAAATTGAGCCATATTATAACTGGGAAAAACATTACGTCGCAAGCAGAGACCGGAGGTCGCCGTTTTATGGCCGGACTTATAACCTCGATTACTACGAAAACGCGATTTATGGTTACTACATTCATCCGCTTTGGGACCCTATTGGTTCGGAGACGCTCTATGTTAAAATCCTGTATGCTGATTACAACAAACATTTTGTGATCATCGAGATGTTTGGAGAGTGGAATGATACCCTGCACAACGATATTATGTATTTCAAACGGCAGGTGATTGATCCGCTTGTGGATGAAGGCATTAACCAGTTTATTCTTTTGGGTGAAAATATCATGAATTTTCACGGTGCCGAAGACGACTACTATGCCGAGTGGTTTGACGACATTGAGGATGGCTGGATTGCTGCCGTCAATTTCAGGGAGCACGTCGAGGAAGAATGGAAACGTTTCAGGCTGGATTACTATCTTAATTTTGGTGGTACATTGCAGCTCGACAACTGGCGGACTCTTCAGCCGGATATCTTTTATGAGATCGTTAAAAAATTGATCATAAGAAGGTTATCATAATAAAAAGGTCTGTAAAATGCTTGCAACCTTGATAAGTCCTTTGTAGCTTACGCATTCAACCTTTTTTAATCTATTCCATTCAAACATCATCCACTGATATGGCAGACAATGAAAAACCTCAACCAAGCGATGCAGACGAGTCGTTGGATAAAAAAATCGAAGATATTAAAGATAAATCGATCGAAGTAAAAGATGAAGCTGCCGAAGGAATTTCGGAGATTAAGGAGGATGTGGAAGTTGCAGCAGCAACGGAGGTTGAGGAAGTAAAAGCGGTAGCAGCAGATAAAGCTGAAGAAGTGGAAGCGGTGGTGACAGATAAAGTGGAGGAAGTAAAAGCCGAGGTTTCGGAAACGGTAGAAGAAGTAAAAGCTGCCGGAGAAGAAAAACTGGAAGCTGCAAAAGAGACGGTTGCCGAAGTGAAGGAAGAAGTTTCTGCAAAAGTGGAAGAGGTAAAGGAAACAGCAGAAGTGAAGGCCGAAGAAGTAAAAGAAGTAGTGGCCGAAAAAGCAGAGGTAGCCGAAGAGAAAATCGTTGAGGTGAAGGAAGAGGTGGCTGCCAAAGCGGAAGAGGTAAAAGAAGCAGGAGCAGAGAAGGTGGAAGAACTTAAATCGGGTTTTTCGGGCAAAGTGGAGCAGCTTCAAAATGAAGTCGAATTAAATATTGCGGCAGGGAAAGTAAAAGCAGAAGAAATTATTTCGGACCTGTCGGGCAGAGCCGAAGGTTTGAAGGAAGAAGCTGCGGACAAATTCGCGGAACTGAAAGAGGAAGCGTCTGAAAAGTTCGCGGATGCGAAGGAACTAGCCGCCGAAAAGCTTGAAGATGCCAAGGAAATCGCTGCGGAAAAACTGGCGGAAGCGCAGGTTAAGGCAGCTGAGCTGAAAGCCAAAGCAGCCGAAGAGCTGGAAGATCTGAAAGAGGCGGCGTCGGAGACATATGAAGAAACCAAAACCAAAGCGAAGGGATTCTGGGCACGTTTGTTCGGGAAATAATATCTGTTCCATTTGATAATAAGTGCCTGTCGGATCAAGTATAATCCGGCAGGCATTTTCTTTATCAATCCAGTCCCTTTGAAAATTCTGCCTTCATTGGGACCCGATCCCTTACCTTTATGCACAAATTATTGCACAGCAACAGACCGGTGGATAGGATCTCCAACTCCGCGGTAAACCAGACACTCTATATTATTATCTGAAAAAATCGACGTCAAATTGGAACAGAATAACAGGAATGTAAGAATAAAGGATATTGCGTTAAAAGCGGGCGTATCAACAGGGACGGTAGACCGCGTGCTGCACAACAGAGGGAAGGTATCGGAGAAAGCCAAGGCGAAGATTCTCAAAATCATAGAAGAAAGCAATTACGAACCCAACCTGATGGCCAGAGCGCTGGGTTCGCACAAAACTTATCGTATTGCCGCCTTGATTCCGGATCATCAGGTGGATTCTTACTGGAAAGCACCCAAGGCAGGGATTGAAAAGGCGGAAAAAGACCTGAAACAATATGGCGTGGTAGTCGAGCAGTTTGTTTTTAATCCTTATCAGGCCGATTCGTATATAGAAAAAGCCAATGAACTGACGAGGACCCGACCGGATGGCATTTTGTTATCGCCGATTTTTTACCGCGAGACATTGCCTTTTTTTGAAAAGTGGGGCAAGGATAAGATCCCGTTTGTATTGTTTAACACGGAAATCGCCGAGTTTGGGCCGCTTAGCTACATTGGCCAGGATTCGTACCAGAGCGGAATGCTTGGTGGTAAACTTCTGCACTACGGTCAGCCCGGACCATGTTCCATACTCATCGCCCATATTGATGAGGAAATAAGTAACGCTGCCCATTTGATTAAAAAGGAAAATGGCATGCGCAGTTATTTCACCGAGAATGATCCGGAAAATCACTACAAGATTATACGGGTTGAACTTAACCGTTCCGATCAGAATGCTTTTGTTAAAAAACTGGATGATATTGTAGATAACACCCCGGACCTGAAACACATTTTCGTCACGACGTCAAAGGCTTATGACATTGCTACTTATCTGGAAAAAAAGAAGATTAGTGGTGTGAAAATTATCGGTTATGATTTGCTTCCCAAAAATCTGGCTTATCTCAATACGGGAGCCATTTCGTTCCTGATCAATCAGAATCCGAAAGGGCAGGGGTACTGGAGCGTGAGTCAGCTTGTGGATTTTCTGGTCTTTAAAAAAGATGTTCAGCCACTCAAATTTTTGCCGCTGGATATCGTCACAAAAGAGAATCTGCATTATTACATCGACGAGGAAGACCTTGTTGAGGAATCCATAAAATGATTTAATTGCACAAGATTACTTGTTAAAGGCAAAAGGAGCAGAACAGGGTTTTGGAGTAGTTGGATCAGCCCGGCTCTAAACTGCTCATTCCAATCTGTTAAGACGATGTTCCGGTTGGTAATCAAAAGGAATGGTTGTGGTTGTAACGATCAAAAAAGCCACGTCTTTACCAAGGAAGAAATCGAATATTTTTTTATCTTAAATAAAAATTTGGAGCAGTAGGTTAGTAAAAATTTGAACCCGGAAGACCTTCAAAGGATAAAGTTGCAGGAAGGTTTGTTTGGGTCTGTGGAAAAAAGGATGCCCGTAGTTGTTGGTCAATTGAGAAAAAACGTCAATTACTAGTCAATTTTGGCTAATAATATTAAAATTTTAACACTATAATTTGCAGATTAGTCTTGTTCCCACACCAATCCAGACCCTGATATGCAACTCGAAATAGAAGAATTACTATCAATCGCAAAGGATGCCGGAAAGGTAGTCCTGGCTGTTTATAATGATTCGGAGAAGGCGGAAGAGGTAAAATATAAAACGGATGAATCACCATTAACGCTGGCTGATGAAGCATCCAATGAGTTGATCGTTAACCGGTTGAAAACATTTACGCCGGAAATTCCGATCCTGTCTGAGGAGGGGCAGAACATACCTTATGAAGAGCGGAAGGATTGGGAATATTTCTGGTGTGTTGACCCGTTGGACGGGACAAAAGAGTTTATAAACCGCAATGGAGAATTCACGATAAACATTGCTTTGATCCATAACCGCGTCCCTGTTTTAGGCGTTATTTATGTGCCGGTCACCGATACCCTATACTATGCCAATCAGGAAACCGGCGGATGGAAAATAACTTCTGACGGTGTGAAATCTGCAATGAAAGTGGACAAAAACAGTGTAGACTGGGTTTCAGTCGGCAGCCGTTCGCATGCAGCCCCTGCCGAAACGGAAGTACTCGCACGTTATCCGATTGTTAAAAATGTTGCGATCGGAAGTTCACTTAAATTTTGCCTGGTGGCAGAAGGAGAGGCGCATATTTATTTCCGTCACGGCCCCACGATGGAATGGGATACAGCGGCCGGGCAGGCGATTCTTACACTGAGTGGCGGTAAAATGACCAAACTTTCAGGAGAGCCTTTTTTATACAATAAATCGTCTCTCTTAAACGGAAGTTTTATTTGCAGCGCCCAGCATTTGACATTAAGAGATGAATAGCCAGGTTAAGAGATAAAGCTAAGTTTCTTAAACATTTAGCGAAAAAAGAGCATGTCAGTCCGGTAAAGTATAATCGGGCAGACAAGCTCTTTTTTATTTATACATTCACTGACAGACAAAAATCATGAAATCCTATCCGCTGGTCTGCAAATTGTTTCTCTTTGCCTGTTTTATAACGTTGTTTAAATCTGGTTCTCTTCAAGCCCAGGATAAGCTGCTTGTCGGGAAATTGTCGACGGCTGTTCAGAATTTTACCGGCAGTCTGGATGCCACGCGGAAAAAAGAGGCCTGTGTTTCGTTCGCCGATTCGCTTCGTTTTGACTGGAATTATGTTCCCAGAGCCCGGAAGGGATTAACGTTGAAAAACATGAATGCTGATCAGCAAGCTAAGGCTTTTGAGATGGTCAGAATTGTTTTGAGTGCCGGTGGCTATCAAAAAACCAGAGAAATCATTGACCTTGAAAATGTCCTGCGGGTGATTGAAAATAAATCTGCGAACGATACCTACCGTGATCCTGAGAACTATGCCTTTCTGATTTTTGGAAAACCCGGTGAAAAAGAACCCTGGGGCTGGCGTCTGGAAGGGCATCATATTTCACTGCATTTTACGGTGGCCGGAGATGAAATTACTTTTACACCTGGTTTCTTTGGTTCAAATCCAGGAATCGTGCTGGCTGACGTTCCTCAAAAAGGTAAACGAATATTAAAAGACGAGCAGGATGTGGCTTTTGAGCTTCTTCATTCGTTTTCGGCAGCACAGCAGAAGACAATAATTTTATCTGAAAAGGCACCCTGGGAAATTTTATCTTCAAATAAACGGAGTAAATTGGTGAAGCTGAAACCGGAAGGAATTGCGATGAAAGATATGACACCGGCGCAGAAAAAGCTTTTTCAAAAGCTGATCGCGGTTTATCTGGATCGTTATCATGTGACTTTGAAAAACCAGCAAATGAATAAGTTAAAGGGAACCGGTCTTGATGGCATACATTTTGCTTGGATGGGAAAAACGGATCCGGAAATAAAGGATGGGGCAGGTTATTATTACCGGATTCAGGGACCGACAATCCTGATTGAACTGGATAATACCCAAAATAACGCTAATCACATTCACACTGTGGTCAGGGACCTTACCAATGATTTCGGAGAAGATTTGTTACGGGCGCATTACGAAAAAATGCACGCGAATCATTAGTAAATATCTTTCACTTAAACTTTGCCTCAATGAAGCAGTCATTTTCTGTGCCCTTTAAGCATCCGTTTAAACCGGATAAAAACTATACGAAATCAGTAGCTTATTTTTCAATGGAGTTTGCATTGGACCAGGCGCTCAAAACTTATTCTGGCGGTCTGGGTTTTCTGGCGGGCTCCCATATGAAAAGTGTTTATGCCTTAAATCAGAATCTCATCGGCGTTGGAATGCTCTGGAAATACGGATATTATGACCAGGGGCGGAAAAAGGATAATAGTATGGAACCGCAATTCCATGAAAAAATCTATCATTTTTTAACGGATACGGGCATTCAGTTTCAAATTCCGATCTTGGGAAAAGATGTTTGGGTAAGGGCTTATTACCTCGATCCTGAGATTTTTAAAACGGCTCCGATGTTTTTCCTTACGACGGACACGGACGGAAATGATGAGGCCACGCGTGCAATTTCCTATTCACTTTACGATTTTGATGTGACCATGAAGGTGGCGCAATGTATGGTACTGGGAATAGGCGGTGCCAGGTTATTGGACGAGCTCCAATATGAACCCGAAGTGTATCATTTAAATGAAGCACACGCGGTTTCCGCAGCATTTTATCTCTACCAGAAATATAAAAAAGTACCTGACCTGAAAAAGCGTCTGGTTTTTACGACGCATACGCCGGAAGAAGCCGGAAATGAAAAGCACGACATCAATTTCCTGGAAGGACTCGGATTCTTTTCAGGGTTAAAAATGGATGTGGTCAGGAAGATAACCGGTATTAAGGACAATACCTTTAACCATTCTCTGGCCGCTTTAAGGCTGAGCAGAAAGGCTAACGGCGTGTCTAAATTACACGGAGAAGTGTCCCGTCAGATGTGGAAAAGTTATCCGGGTATTTGTGAGATTATCCATATCACCAACGCCCAGAATAACACGTATTGGGTAGATCCGGTATTGGAAAAGGCCCGGATTAAAAAGGATTCCAAAACCATTGCTACGCGCAAAAAGGAGTTAAAAACAGTACTTTTCAAAACCGTTGCCGACCAGTGCGGGAAGATTTTTGATCCTAATGTTCTGACGCTTGTCTGGGCGCGCCGGTTTGCGGCATATAAACGTCCGGATATCCTGACCTGGGATGTGGAACGGTTTAAAAAATTGCTGGAAAATAAAGAGCTGCCGATCCAGATTATTTGGGCAGGCAAGCCTTATCCGAAGGATGAAGGTGCCATCAATACCTTCAATCATCTTTTTTACCTGAGTCATTATTTTCCGAATATGGCTGTGCTGACGGGTTATGAACTGGCACTTTCCAAGTTGCTAAAAGACGGGTCCGATGTTTGGCTGAATACGCCGGTGGTTACCCGTGAAGCATCCGGAACAAGTGGAATGACAGCCGCCATGAATGCCTCGCTGAACCTTTCTACCTTCGACGGGTGGATTTGTGAATTTGCCAAAAACGATGAAAATTCATTCATCCTGCCGGTGGCGGAAGGAGAAGATATCAATAAGCAGGATTGCGACGCATTGTTTGAAGTGATTGAAAATAAGGTGCTTCCCACCTATTATAAAAACCAGCAGGAATGGCAGCGGATCACTTTAAACAGTATGAACGACGTTAGCGAGGAATTTAACTCCGACCGGATGGCGCGGGAATATTATGAAAAATTGTATTGAAAAGATATAGATTCAATGCCTTAAAACAAACAACCGACCAGCGAAAGCTGGTCGGTTGTTTGTCAAAAATGACACGTTTCGTGTCAAGTGGGTTGGTGTTATTTTGTAGGCAATCAGTGATCTTTTTTTAGTCAGGCGTTAACAGAGTAACCTGCGAATGCCGGGAAGCATTCAAATTGATTTAATTAATAAACTTCTCTAACCAAATGACGACCGCTGTTATCTGGGTTGTCGTTCATTCCTATCAATCAGGGAAATCGCTTCCCATATCAACTTATACATCAATAGCCATTTTCGTGGGCATGTGGCTTGCATATTTCAAAGCGAAGCAAAAAAAGCCAAATGGAGATCTTTAATGCAGGTGATAGTTAGTAGATTTGATAAAGTCTATCATTAAACATGTGCTCCTATGAAATTTATTTATTCGATTGTTTGCTGTTTTTTATTCCAGACGGCGTTCGCTCAGGATTATTCTGATAAAATAACGCTCGTCATTCATGGAGGCGCCGGGACGATCACACGCGCCAATATGACTCCCGAAAAGGAAAAAGCATACCGGGAAGCATTAAATACAGCACTCCAAAAGGGTTATGCGATTTTGAAAAAGGGCGGTACCAGTTTACAGGCGGTTGAGGCGGCGATTATGGTGATGGAGGATTCTCCATTGTTTAATGCCGGAAAAGGTGCTGTTTTTACCAATGAAGGAAAGAACGAACTGGATGCAGCAATCATGGAAGGAAATACTTTGAAGGCAGGTGCCATTGCAGGCGTAACCACCATCAAAAATCCAATTCGCGGTGCTATTGCCGTGATGGAAAAATCACCGCACGTATTGATGGCAGGAAAGGGAGCGGATCAGTTTGCCAAGGAACAGGGACTGGAAATTGTAGACCCGGCATATTTTTATACAGAGGCGAGATTTAAGGCTTTGCAAAAAGCAAAAGAGCAGGAGAAAATCGAACTGGATCATTCTGAAAATAAGAAGGAAATTAAGAAAGCGCCGAAAACGGGCTATTCGAAGGATGAGGATCTGATCTTTACCGAGGGCAAAAAATTTGGCACCGTGGGCTGTGTTGCGCTTGACAAGTTTGGAAATCTTACAGCCGGAACCTCAACGGGTGGAATGACCAACAAGAAATATGGACGGGTTGGTGACGCGCCAATTATAGGTGCCGGCACTTATGCCAATAACACAACCTGTGCCGTATCGGCAACTGGTCATGGAGAGTTTTTTATCAGATCAGTTGTAGCTTATGACATTTCAAGTTTAATGGAATACAAAGGCCTGACTGTTAAAGAAGCTGCCGATGAAGTGGTTATGAAAAAACTGGTAGAACGCGGTGGAGAAGGTGGCGTAATTGCGCTGGATCGAAACGGGAATATCGCGATGCCTTTTAACAGTGAGGGTATGTACAGGGGATTTATTAAAAGTGATGGAAAAGGTGAAGTGATGATCTATAAAGATGAAAAGTAGGGCGAGCGGCTTTTTCTTCGGTAAACTTGGCATGCTTACAATTTATTAATCCGGATACAGTTACTTATCATTTTAACCGGAGTAGCTTTACGAAAAAATATGAATCAAAAACGCTGAAATGAAAATCACACTATTAGCCTTGGCTACCCTTTTATTTATTATTTCCTGTAAAAAAACGAACGACGCAACACCTGCTTTCACAGAAACAAAAATCAATTTAACTACCCACAAACTGGCATCATTCTCCGCAATAAAAAATTCTAAGTATTTAGTTGTTTTTGAATCCGGATTGGGCAACGACCATACGGTATGGAATAATAACGCTGTTGCTTCACAAATAAACAGTAACCTTGATGTACTCATGTATGACCGGGCGGGTTATGGGCAGTCGGAAAATGGCCCAAGCCCAAGAAATATCGACCGGTTACGAAGCGAATTGGAAAGCGTCATCGATAAGTTTTCAAACGGAAGAAAGGTAATATTGATCGGGCACTCATTGGGCGGTTTGATCATACGAGATTATGCTGTTAAAAACCCACTCAAAACGGCTGCCCTCTTATTTGTTGATCCCTCACACGAATTTTATAATCGTCCTTCGCAGGCAGAAGAAGATATGCTTTACGATGCTTCCAAAAATGCCAACGGTGCCAATTTCGGAGGGACACTTGAAGCCAGGGAATTTATAGAAGACCTGCAATACACCAGTAAATTACCTTCTTTGCCAAACGTACCGGTAATCGTGCTAACGAGTATGAAAGTGGAGCCTCCCCATTCATCATCAGAAAAGCAAATCTTCTATGATGCACACGAATTGTTAAAAAATGGTGTAACCGATTTTACCCATATTGCCACCACACAGTCGGGGCATTTTATCATGATTGACGAACCGAACCTGGTGATTGACAATTTCAAATTATTGATTTCAAAATTGCCTTAAAAAATTACTGGTAATAAAAGTAATTCACTTGATTTATCTGGTTTAAAAGAAAAGTATTTGATATTATTAACCGCAAATCTTATAACTATGAAACCGCTACGGATCTTATTTATGGCAATCGTGTTAACTGCGATCAATAGTGGATATTCATTTGCATTTAATTTTCAGAAAATGACAACCATAAATATTAATGGGCTGATTGTCGATTCTAAAACATTATTGCCAATTTCCGGAGTGGCAATTTACAATGATCAAAACGATGTATTAGGATCCACGAATAAAGAGGGATATTTTGATATAGTGCTTAAACTTTCAACGGATGGCGAGATCAATTTTAATATCAAGTTGAAAAAAATAGGATATAATTTGTATGCTCAAAAGGAACGGTGGGGGAATATTGGCTCACGTCTGAGTGCCACATATTACTTCGCGATGCAAAATTCAAATAATAAATCTCCCGCCTTCTCTGAACTTAAGATGGGTAAGATCAACACTTATAAAGATGTGCTAAAAGGTTTCAACGAGGTGAAACAAAAAGTTGATTTTGAAGATAAAATAGAAAATGTAAAACTTGGAAACAACGCCTTGTTTTTTGAAATAAACCAAAGCTATTATTTAATAAACGAAACTGGCTGGTTGAAGCTAAATTCTCCGAATGATACTATCCTTGTGAACGGTGAGAAAGGTATACCGGCCAACGAGATTAATTTCTATGTAAAGAGGAGTAATGTTAAAAAGATGTCGCCTTCGACCAACAAAAATACTCCTTTCGAAATAAGCACTATCCTGCCGAATTGACTATGTTATGAACTTAAATTCGATGCAAAGGTGCGAAGTGTCGAAAAGTTGTATGTAGTTTCTGCGTTTGCGACACGTGAAATGAACATGATTATAATAACCGCATTATAAACGCTAAGCCATGTTCACCCGATTAAAATTGGGGTGAACATGGCGATGATCAGGCACCGATCTGTTTAGCCAGGATTGCTATGCCTTCCTGAAAGGTATGTGGTTTGTATCCCAATATTTTTTCTGATTTTGTCAGATCGAAACCGGTACGGGGCGGGCGTTTGGCGGGTTGTGTAAAACTGGACGCGTCGGTTTGAGCAATCAGGGATGTGTCCAGACCAAAATAATCGGCAGCCATCATGGCCATCTGATAAGGCGTATAGAGGTCTTTCCCTGAAATATTAAAGATACCTTCTGCCTTTTGATCCGCGATGAGGAAACAACCCTGAGCCAGATCTTCCGCAAGCGTCGGGGTCCTGAACTGATCCGTCACCACCTTTATATTTTTCCCCTCTTCCAGAGATTTCTTTACCCAAAGAATAATATTACTCCGGCTCATGTCATGCGCTATGCCATAAACAAGGACAGTCCTCGCAATCGCCCATTTGATATCGGAATGAATGACTATTTTCTCAGCTGCATATTTGCTCCATCCGTAAAAACTGACCGGGTTAGGTTCTGCTTCTTCGGTATACGGACCGGCTTTCCCGTCGAAAATAAAATCGGTGGAAACGTGTACGAGGAATACATTGTGTATTTGACATGCAGAAACCAGAAATTCAACTGCATTAACATTTTGTTTCCAGCAATCGTCCTTTTCCATTTCACACTGGTCCACATTGGTCATGGCAGCCGTGTGAATGATCACGTCCGGTTTTGTTGCCGCAACTACTGCCTCAATTTGTTCAGGATCTGTAATATCCATGGGCAGATATTCATAGTGCTCTTTAAATGGCAGCCGGTTCTCCCCTCGCGCCGTGGCGATGGTATGGATTGATACATCCTGAATCAGTAATTCTACGAGTTTCTGCCCGAGAAGACCATTGGAACCGGTAATCAGGAAACGTTTTTTTGATGAATCTGCTTGTGAAGGTGCTAAGGAAGTAACCGTCATGTCGGTAGTGGCAATGTTTTGTTTGGATGCAAGATAAGACAAAAAAGTCCCTCAATTTTGCGAAAATTGAGGGACTAGAAAAGTAACCGAAGGTAATTAATATCTGATTGGATTAACTCGCAAAAACGTAACCGTATTTTTTGGTAATCTTTTTCTTTTTCATTTTCTTAACCGAGACCTTCATTTTAACATCCTTATCCGGACGGTCGCGCTCGTCTTTTGGTTTTGCACTAATGGAATCCAGTACGGGAATGCCGTCAATCACCTGACCGAAAACGGTGTAGGCACCATCCAAATGTGGTGTTCCGCCTTCTGTTTCATAGACTTTTTTCTGAGCATCCGTCAATTTTCTGGCGGCGCGGGAGGCTTGTTTGTCAAGCTCCGATTTGCTCCATTTTCTTCCTTCGACAATATAAAACTGACATCCGCTTGATTCCTTTTTTGGATTATTATCCCTGGCGGCCGCCAACGCTCCTTTGCGGTGGAACAGGTTTGGTTCTATTTCAGCTGGAATTTTATAGCCGTTATCGCCTCTGCCCAGCATATCCTCAGGTTTTGCATTTTTGGAGTTAGGGTCACCACCCTGAATCATAAAATCTTTAATGATCCGATGGAAAAGCAGGCCGTCGTAAAATTTATCTTTTGAAAGTTTTATAAAATTGGCTTTATGTTTGGGGGTTTCATCAAACAGAATCAGGCGCATTTTTCCTTCATCCGTTGAAATAGTCACCACATAATCTCTTTTTGATTTTTTCTGGGCAAAGGTATTTAGGGCAATCAGACAGCAAACTGTCAGTAAAGTCAGGCGGTTTAATTTCATCGTAAATTATTTAGCAGCAAGTACATTTTTATCAGGCGTGAACTGAAATTTCAGGCCGTAATCTTTTCCTTCCGATACATCTTCCATTGTTACATGTATCGAGTTTTTGTTCCAGGTAACGATCTTATCCTTCTCTTTTGGAGCCTCATATGTCTCCGTAAAATGGTTTTTTCCGGCATTCCACAACTGCTTGGTAGCATCCGGACTGTTCAGATACACATCCACGGTAATTTTATTCACACGTTTGTCGGCGGTAAGGAAATATTGGATGTCGATCGTTTCAAGCTTTTCTGTTTCCTTGGTAAAACCCACATGGTCGGCCACATCCTCAAACATTTCATAGGTTTCGGTTGCTTTGACCTTGCTTAAAGGATCTCCAAAAGTTATGCCACGAAAAACACCATCGGAAGAATTGCCCAGTATTTCCTGAAGCAGGGCAGACTGGTCGCTGTTCAGTTCTTCGGCCGAAGGCGTAGCCAGTGCGGTAGAATCTGTAACCGTTGCTTCCTTCTCATCTTTTGTCTTACTGGTGCAGTTTCCAAGTGCAAACGCCAGAATAACAACTATTAAAGTGTTTCTTAGAGTGGTAAAGTATGTCATGTTTCGCTAAAAGGATTAATACCGCAAATCTAACTATTATCAGCTTGTTTTTTAATGCGGACTATCAATTTGTGGTAAAATGTTGGGCATTGGTTTTCAGCAAAGCCGGCAAATAACTACCTGAATTGCCAAATAAGGGCCTAAAAAAGCTATGCCGATAGATTTTGATGCTTGTTTGTGATAACGAATAAGGAAAATGTTACCCAGTTTTGACCTAAATTAGAACTCTCTGGCAATGTTGAAAAAGAAGCGGCGTTCGCCTTTTCCGTTGATGGTTAGGTTGAAACGGGCCACAATGTTGTAAAAAGTCACGACATCAATTCCTGCGCCACCGCCGTATATGACCTTGTTTCCAAGCCGCGTATTGCTGAATTCAGGATAACTGTTCCTGACATAGGCAGCATCGGCAAAGGTGTTCAGATAGGCAGCGAGCGGAATGGTGTTAAATTGCCGTACAGGTATCCAGGACAAATGTTTCTGCAAAGAGAATAATTTATATTTCAGCTCATTTTTGATTAGTCCATAATCCTGTCCGTCAACGACGTAAAGCTCATAACCCCGCACCAGGTCATTGCGATAACCCAGTCCGATTGTTTGCAGATAAGGTTGTCTTTTGGGAACAGAAAAACGGGCGCGGATCCCCGAGTTGGCAAATATGCGCTCACTCAGCTGGAAAAATTGTTTGTACGAACCATACGCATAAGCCTGGTTTATCTTATCCGACGGCAGCAACCCGATTTTCGAAAACTGGATCCCGCCAACACGTCCTCTCAGTGGGTATTGGAAATTATCACGTTTGTCGTAGCTGTATGAATAGGTAAGCTGGAAATAAGTCTGTTTTGTTCTGCCTTTCAGGAAATAATTTGGATTTAATACAGCGATCGTATCCGTAATGTTCGTCGAGCTCCAACGCAGATCAAGCGAATGAAAGGTGTAATATTTATTCCGGCGGGTTAAGGTTACAAAGGAGTAAAAGCGCTTTTTGTTGATATCTTCGCTGTTCAGATAACTGAGCTTATCACGCCAGGTTCGGTAAGCCATCGTTTTATTGGTTGAATAGGAGGCTCCTACGGTAATACCGGTTTTTTGTGCTTTATCAAGATAAGGAAGAGAATAGGAAACCTCAAATTTTGGAATAAAACCAAACTCAGCCAGCACACGAAGTTTGTCGGCGCGGCCCGATACGTTGCCGTAACTTAAATAAATGCCGTAAATGATGCGGCTAAAATCACGGTTGCGGTCGTACCACCATTCGTTGAAATTCCTGTCGGCCAGCTGGAAAACCGGGGTTGCAATAAGGTACCAACGCTCTTTTACCACAACGCGCACATCGGTACGGACCGAATCGGCATTGGGTTCGGGGATCATTTCAACGACAACAAACAAATTGGTATTGATGATTTTGCGGCGGTCGATTTCCAAAGTTTCCGCCAGCAGGTTGGTTCTGATCGTATCTCCCGACTTAATGGCCAGCTCCCGGGTAATGATGCCGGTGCGCGTACGATGGTTTCCCTCCACACGTATATCGCCAATGATCACGTGTGCGACGCTATCCGCTGGCGACTGAGCGCGCAGCGATCCCGCAAAGAAGAAAAAAGCAAATAAAAAGTAAATCGTTTGATAGCGTAGTGTATCCTTCATTCTGCCCTGCCCGTGTTTCTGTTTTGTCACGATTTTCAATTGCGACTATGCTTTATATTTTTCAAAAATACGCTTAAATCATTTGTTATGACGAAGTCCCGTTAAATAAACTCCGGGATCCCTTGAAATACGCCTAACCGCTTTCCTGTGTTAACCTACTGTTAATTTTAAAAAAACAACTAAAAATGATAGTCTCTTCTTTCGGCGGTACAGTATCATATCACAGACTAACCAGCTAAGCATATGACACCTTCCCGGGCTGAAAAATTGATCGGCAAACTGATCGCTAACAAGCTTTCCGGGGAAGAACTGGGTGAGTTGCTGGAAGGTATTAATAACGAAAATGAACAGCAAAAGTATTCCGATGCTCTTGAAATTTATTTTGACCGGTTGTTGAAAGAGAATGAAGGAAACTCCGGCCAGAGTCAGGAGAAAGCCTGATCGCGATAGAGATTTGCAACCTCTGAAAATGAATTTACTAAAATAACCTAATACATTTTTAACAGGCATAAACCACGATTCTTTCCATTTCATCAGGTGAAGGGAATTAACGACGAATTTCAGTGCTGATAGTACATAAGTCTTTGTCCAATTATTATTCTAAAAAGTTATGAATCCAAACTCTATTATTCAATGTACGCTCAGGCGGTTGTTTCTGATAGCCTTGCTGGCAGGAACATGCGTTTCGCTGGCCTGTGCGCAAAACGTGGTGACAGGTAAGGTTACGTCCCGGGAAGATGGGACGATAATGCCTGGTGTTAACATTATTCTGAAAGGAACGCAGACAGGAACCACAACCAATGCGGCCGGAACTTATTCCATCGAAGTAAACGGCACCAATCCCGTGCTTGTTTTTTCTTTTGTTGGATATAACCAGGAGGATGTTCCCGTGAATGGAAGGAGTGTAGTGGATTTTGCTATCGCTCCAAGTGCAGAAAATCTAAAAGAGGTGGTCGTAACAGCGTTGGGAATCAACAGAGCGACCAGATCTCTCGCATATTCGGTAAGTAGTATTAATAATGAAGATCTGGTTAAGGCCGGAAACCCGAACCTGATGAAGTCGCTTGACGGAAAGGTGAGCGGTGTTAACCTGACCAGCCTGAGCAGTGACCCTACTTCATCGGTTTTGGTCAATATTCGGGGAACAACTGTGATGCCTACAACCGGCGACGGCGGTACCAATGTAGCTGTAAAAGGACAACCGCTGTATGTTATCGACGGTATTCCGGTTGGTACGCAGACCTTCACTTCAAAGGACGGTGTTGACTTTGGAAATATTTTGTCTCAGCTTAACCCGAATGATATTGCATCTGTGACCATTCTGAAAGGTGGTAGCGCAGGTGCCCTGTATGGGGCCGAAGGCGGAAATGGTGTGGTAATGATCACAACCAAAACCGGAAAAGGAGCTAAAAAAGGCCTGGGTGTATCTTTCTCGACGATGGCCTCGGTAGAAAAACCTTACCAGTTTATAGAAAGCCAGACGGAATTCGGACAAGGTGAACGCGCCTATGAATGGCAGTACGATAACACGGATACCTGGGGACCAAAACTGGATGGTAAGTTCACAGCAGATTATTGGGACGTAAAAGCAAAAGCCTGGAAAAATGGCCCGATGGTTTCTTCCAATGAAAACCGGGTGAAAGCTTATTTACAAACCGGAAGCACCATTACCAATAACATTGGTGTAACGGGTAATTATGATAAAGGTTCGTTCCGTTTGTCGTTGTCGAACATGACAAATAAAGGTGTTATGCCGAATACCAAAACGCAGCAGAAGTCGGTGAATTTCAATTCCCAGTACAATATCACCAATCGTTTGTCGGTCTCCGTTAACGCAAGCTACATCAACACCTTCAACCCGAATAAAGCCAATACAACCGGTTCGAACAGTGTGTTGAACAGCTTGCTCTTTAATATGCCAAGCAACCTTCAGCCATTGAGCGAGATGAAAAGTTACTGGCTGGATGGTTTCGAAGGCGTGAGACAAAACGGCGCCATTATGAAAGATAACGGAATAGCTGTGTCTGAAAATAATCCATGGTGGACGACTTACGAAAAAATTCATAGTTTCGGAAGAGATAACTTTTTTGGCAAAGTCCAGCTTAACTGGCAATTATCGGATCATTTCTCATTTCTGGTAAGAACCGGGATGGAAAATGTTAAGGAGAATTATGAACTGCGCCAGTCGTGGGGTGATAAAAGTGATGCTTTTGGTCAGTATGTTTCAGGAAATAACAGCAGTATTGAAGCTAACTCCGACGCGATTTTAACTTTCACCAAAAACTTTGGGAAACTTTCGCTGAGTGTTGCCGGTGGTGGAAATTACCGTTTTACGAATACCAACAGCCAGGAAATTACAGGAGCCGATCTTAACTCGCCGGCCTTGTTTACCTTACCCAATATCAAGGCCGGGACCATTTCCTTGAAAGGCGATCCTTTTATGACGACCAAGTCGGTGAGTGCTTATGGTACCGCGACGATCGGCTGGGACGAAAAATTCTTCCTGGACCTGACCGGACGTAATGACTGGAAAGGTGTTTTGCCAGAAGAAAAAATCCATTATTTCTATCCATCGGCTTCTTTCAGCTGGCTTGCTTCGGAAAGTTTCAAATTACCGGAAGCATTCAGTTTGCTGAAATTCCGTCTGGGACTTGCTGATGTGGGGAACGGTTTGGTGAGAAAAAGATCTGTTGATACCTACACGTATGATGCGAGTCCATGGGGCGCTATCAATACGGTAAGCATCAACGCTTCGCTGGTTGATAAAAATATTAAGGCGCAGCACTCCGTAACGCAGGAAGCAGGGCTTGATCTGTGGTTATTCCGTAACCGTTTGAAATTTGACTTCACCTACTTCATCAAGGATCAAAAAGATCAGATCGATAACATTCCGCTTCCTAAAGGTTCCGGTTACGCGGGCTTGCTGACCAATATCGGAGATGTAAGAAGCAAAGGGTATGAATGGGGACTGACGTTTACGCCGATCAAAACAAAGGATTTCTCATGGGATGTTGCCGGTAGCTTTACACATTATAAAGCGACGATCACAAGACTATCCAGTAGTTTTGCTCCAAACGGTTACGTATTTGCCAATTATGACGGAAAAACGAAAGTGAAAATCGCGAAAGGTGAAACGATTGGAAATATCTATGAAGAAAACCCTGTAATGCGCGTGAAAACGGGTAAATATGCAGGTATGGCGCTTTTGGATGGTGATGAAGGAAAAATCCAGAAGTCGTCGGATGAAAGAGACCGCGGACAGCTTGGTAACTTCAACCCGGATTTTATTCTTGGTATGAACACCACAATCCGGTACAAACAATTTACTTTGAACATGGTTGGAAGTCTTCGTAAAGGCGGAAAATATGTTTCGGTTAATCAGCAGTATCTTGAGTCAAACGGACGTGCGGTCACCACTCTGGGATCTGGCGACAACAATCCATTGTGGAAAGGCGGGCGTGATGCAGAACACGGCGGAATGGTTTGGCCGGCTGTTGGGGCAAGTCAGTTTGACGCCATTAACAGTAACAATGATGGAAAACGTTCAGATTTCCAGGATGCAAGTTATGTGAAAGGTGTGTTCCTGAACCCTGCTTACGAGGGCAAACCGGAAGATGCCAAAGACACAGATTATATCGTCAACGGTGCTGATGCCAACAATACGTTCTATGATTTCCCATACAATGGTTATGGCGATATCATCTGGAACTTCACATCGACGAGAACTTACAGCGCAACGAATTTCAAGATGAAAGAAATTTCGATTGCCTTTACTTTACCTTCAAACCTGACAAGAGCTTATAAACTGAATAACGTAACGCTTGCTTTGGTTGGAAGAAATGTATTTCAGTGGAATAAATCAGGTCGTCATGAAGATCCCGAATCGGCATTCAGTGGTGTTGGATCCAGTCAGGGTATTCTAAGAGCTACTTTACCAAGTATCCGCTCTTATGGGTTTAAGCTGTCACTTGATTTTTAATGTGTAACCTTTGTTTAGAGAAATTATGAAGTCGATAATAAAAATATTTGCAATAATATCACTGATAGGACTAGGGTCTTGCAGCGACGATGAGTTAAGGACGGACGATACCCTTCAGCAGAAAAATGCTGTGGAGTCTGTTAACGATCCTTATCTGTTGGCATCCATTATAAAAAAAACCTCATTGTTTTACCAAAAAATGAGTTTTGATAGCAGGGTCCTGCCGGGCGCTGTTCAGCACATGGAGAGTAATTACCAAAGCGGGGATAATTTTTATTCCAGCTTTAAATCTCCGGTTACGACGATGTATGACGCGATGGAAATCCTTAAACTTATCGATGGTTCGATCGGGCTGGCAGAAACGCGAAACTCGAAAACGCACAAAGGAATTTTCACTGTTTTCAGAGTTTTGTTATTTTCTTACATGACGGACTTTTATGGTGACGTATATTATTCAGAGGCGCTTAAAGCGAGACAAGGGCTTTTATATCCAAAATATGACAAGCAAGCAGATATTTATGCGGGTTTGTTAAAAGAGCTTGACGAAGCGACTCTGTTGATTACCTCAGGTTCAGATGCGGTGTCTGGCTCTTATGACCTGATGTTTGCCGGCGATAAAGTGAAGTGGCAGAAATTTGCCAACTCATTGAAATTACGTCTTTTAATGAGAGCGTCAGGTAAAATGGCTGACGCAGGAACCCGAATGACGGCGTTATTGAATGCCCCGATTTTTACGGATGCAACAGACAATGCATCAATCTCCTACATTGGAACATTGGGCGGAGATAAAGGCGATTCATGGACTGGTGGTACTTTAAACTGGGTTTCTGTGGATGAGTTTGATAAAAGACGTCCATGCAAAACGCTGATCGATAAACTTACCGAACTGAACGATCCGCGTTTGCAGGTGTGGGTGGCGCCGGTGGAAAAGCCCTGGACCAGTGATGCTTCCAAAAATGGCGTGAGTTTCACGACAAAAGATCCGAATGGTTATTCGTACACATCAACCTGGGAATACATCAATCGCTCCAACAAGGATATCGCGCAGTATGCAACAAAGGATATCCTGATTGACTCGAATAAGGTTTATGTCGGTTTTATTGCCGGTATGTTGAGTGACTGGAAAAATGGTAACGGTCATTACGATGTTGCCGCAGGTGGTACCATGGGGAATTTCAAGGTTTCCAAATTCTCTAAGTTGTTCAGAGAGAATAAACATGCGCTGCTGAAAGCGATGGTGTTGAATAGTGACGAAGTTCAGTTTATTCTGGCTGAGGCCGCTGCAAAAGGCTTGATTACAGGCAGTGCAGATACTTATTACCGGAAAGGAATCACAAATTCCTTGCTTCGCTGGGGTGTTTCACAAGCGGATGTTACTACTTATCTCGCACAAACCAGCATTGCTTTACCGGCCGACAAAGCAGGTCAGTTAGCTAAAATTGCTGATCAGAAATGGCTTGCACTGTTCCTTGTTTCTTCGGAAGCGTATCTGGACCTGCGCCGTACCAAACTGCCGAATATTTTTAATAATGGCAGGTTGAGCGGATTTGAATTCCCGTTGCGTTTCCGTTATCCTGGTGACGAGTTGGGGCAAAATAAAATAGCCTACGATTTGGGCGTAGGAACGTTATCTCCGAAAACAGATGATCAGTTATCCAAGATCTGGTTGCTGCAATAAATTGTATAAATAGAGATACCCCGAGATCCGGAAGTGTGCTGAATGATTGTTCAGGCACCTTCCGGATTTTTTTGCTAATGATCTGACCGTCTGATAAATTTTATCATTTTTAATTTTTCGGGAGTAGTACGTTAGTAACATTTCCAAGTAATAATGATGCTTTGAATTTTATTGATTTCCGGACGGATTGAACATCCGTATGAGGATCACTATTTGCCTTGAATTAGTATGCATACATAACAAATTCTTAACATACGAAAATTGTTTGTCTTGTTTTTTCGACAGTCTGTAACAGCTCAACGTTCATCTGGATTGTAGCAAAACCTAAATATTAATCTATGAGAACACGCTTTCCACGTATTAAATCACTGTAATTCCCAACTCATTTCTTTTTCACCATTGCATCATGACGCTCACTTAACCACCTAAAATTATGAGATCAAGTTTTATCATTTTTTATCCACGGATTTTTAAATTTCTGCTGGTAGTAACTGTTCTGAATCTGTCTTTTGCCGGCCTGGCGGAGGCGGAAATCTTCGCAAAAAAAGGTACTGATATTACGGAGAGCAAAGCGGATAGAACCGTGACAGGAAAAGTCATTTCCAGTCAGGACGGGACGGGTATGCCGGGTGTAAATATTGTCCTGAAAGGTACTTCAAGAGGGACATCTACAAACGCAGCCGGGCAGTATTCGATTGATATCACAGGAGACAATCCGATTCTGGTATTCTCATTTGTAGGGTATACGGTAGAGGAAGTAGCGGTTAATAACCGAAGCATTGTAGATGTTTCCTTGCAGGCAGGGGCAGAAAATCTTACGGAAGTAACCGTAACTGCACTTGGTATCAATCGTGAGGCAAAGTCTTTGGGTTATTCCGTTGGGAAAGTTGACGGGAAAGAATTCAGCCGGGTGTCGCAGGAGAATGTCCTGAATGCCATGGCAGGAAAAGTAGCTGGCGTTACCATCAGCTCGACAGGGGCAACCGGCTCTTCGATTAGTATGGTAATTCGCGGGGCAAAATCTTTAAGTAATGACAATCAGCCGTTGTTTGTCGTTGACGGTGTGCCCATTGCGAACACGCTGAATAACGTGAGCCAGGTTGGAACGGATAACAAAGTGGATTATGGGAATGCACTTTCGAGTATCAACCCGGACGATATCGAAAATGTGTCGATTCTGAAAGGGCCGAGTGCAGCTGCCCTTTATGGTTCCCGTGCCGGTAATGGTGTGGTTTTGATTGTGACAAAAAGCGGCTCTAAGTCGAAGAAAATGACTGTGTCAGTTACCTCAAACACGGTTTTTGACAAACCTTATAAATTTTTGAAATGGCAGACACAGTTTGGTTCCGGTCAGTATTCAGCCATCCCGACATCGATCACAAACAATCCTTACAGTAATCCGTTCGGGAAGCTGGTTGATGAAAGTGTAGGGGCCACTTATGGCGCGGAGCTTGACAAAGGTTATGAGGCCGTGCAGTGGAATAGCCCGCTGGGAGCAGATGGAAAGCCAGTAGCGATGCCGCTGGTTTCACACAAAGATAACGTCAGGAACTTTGTACAAACCGGTGTCACGACCACCAACGGCGTATCCATTTCAAATAGCAACGACATGGTTACCTACCGGTTATCGTATTCCAATATGACGAATAAGGGGATTATTCCCAATTCTGATTTGTTCAGGAACACGTTGAGTTTGAATACCTCAGTCAATGTCAGCAAGAAGGTGAAGGTTAGCACGAATCTGGATTTTAGCAGGAACAATTCAAATAACCGTCCGGCCGGGAACAGGGGAACCAACCCGCTGCAATGGGCCTATAACGTATCTCCGCATTCCGATATCCGCGATCTGGAAAACTACTGGCTGCCAGGGCAGGAGGGATTGCAGCAGCGTTCCCAATCCAAAGGGGTTTTTAATAACCCGTATTTTCTTGCGCATGAGGTTAATAACAGTTTTGTGAGAGACCGGGTTTTTGGAAATGTAAAAGGGGAGTGGCAGATCACACCGGATCTTAGCATTTTTGGCCGGTATGCGCTCGATACATACCAGGAAAAAAGAGAGACCAAGATCGCCAACAGTTATACAGCCGAACCAAATGGTGCGTATGGTTTGATCAATATCGCCACTTTTGAAAGCAATGCGGATTTTCTTGCAACGTATCACAAGGAAATTAAAAGTTTTGGCCTGTCGGTTTCAGCGGGAGGGAACTACCGGTATCAGAATGGGTCCACTGTGAACAATTCATCAACCAACGGCACCGGCCTGATCGTACCTGGCGTGTACACCATTCAGAATATTTTACCGGCGAACCTTACATTCAACAGCAATTTTTACAAACGTGCTATTTACAGTACTTATGCTCTGGCAAACCTGAGTTTCAAGGATATGATTTTTCTTGATCTGACGGCCAGAAATGACTGGACAAGTACGCTGCCTGCTGCTAATCGCTCTTATTTTTATCCTTCGGCCTCGCTGAGTTTACTGATCAATGAAATGATTCCGATGACTAGTACGATCAATATGCTTAAACTGCGAGGTGGTGTGGCACGGGTTGGTAATGATGCAAATCCCTATCAGTTGTTGAGCGTATTGGACAATATCGGAACATGGAATGGAGTACCGAGACTTTCTGTTTCTTCCAATCTACTTAACAGTAATCTGAAACCTGAAATTTCGACTTCTTATGAGGTGGGAACTGACTTGAATATGTTCCAAAACAGGTTACGTTTTGGCGCTACGTATTATATGGCAGAAAATAGAAATCAGATTTTAAACACCAAACTTGCTCCGTCAACCGGTCGTTCAACAATAAGCATTAACGCAGGGCTTTTGGAGAGTAAAGGTATCGAACTGACTTTGGGAGGAACACCCATTGATAAAAACGGATGGAGGCTAGATCTGAATGCAAATCTTACCAGAAACCGTACTAAAATTAAGAGCTTGTCGGATAACTTACCTTATTTTACCTTATGGCAGGATGCAAAAGGTGGTGCCTGGACGTACGTGGGTGAAGAGGTAGGAGATATTTATGACGCCCAGATCGTAACAGTTACCGACAAAGCATCGCCTTATTATGGTTATCCGATTTTGGATAAAACGGGTAAATGGCAGTCTGTCGATGCGATTAATACAAAAAACAAGATTGGTAACTTCAATCCCAAGTTTATTTTGGGCGGTCAGATCTCGCTGGCTTACAAAGGGTTTAGCCTGAACATGACCTTTGACTGGCGCAACGGTGGTGATTTTGTTTCGCAAACGTACCGTTATGGTGAAGAAGATGGCCGTTCTCAGCTTTTTTATGACAAACTTATTAATCCGAACGGATTGTCAGGTGACGCACTTCGGAATCAGCTGGTGGCAAACCAGGACAAGCAAATTAAAATTAACGGAAATGTATTCCCTGTGGTGGGTGGGCCGACACCGGATTACGGAAGTTTTCCGGTCAAATACAGCGGAATTCCGTTGCCGCACGGTGGTGTTTTTATCCCGGGTGTTATCGCAACAGGTTATGACGACAAAGGCAATCCGACCGGATTTCAGGAAAACCTGGGTGGTGCCGGAACGCAGTATCTGCCCTTCGCAGCCAGTACTACCTGGTCGTTTACACGTCCGTTTACCTACGATGCCTCTTTTGTTAAGTTGCGGGAAATCTCACTTGGATACGATCTGCCTGCGAATTTCCTGAAAAGAGTAGGCGTGCAAAGTGCCAATTTCTCTGTTTACAGCCGGAACATCATCCTCTGGACAGCTGCGAAAATCAACATCGATCCGGAAACTGCTTTTCAGGTTGAATCCAGCGTACAAGGTGGCGGAAGTCAGTTTAAGCAAGGGATTGAAAGATACAATGTTACGCCATGGGTGATTCCGGTTGGATTCAAACTTAATTTAACTTTCTAAAAAACGGCTCAAAATTGATTCATGATGAAGACTACATATATTAAATCAATCGTGCTGATGGTATCAGTATTTCTTGTCTCTTCCTGTAAAGATTTAACAGAACTGAACAAGAACCCAAATGGTGTGGATCCGACGACGGCCAATCCCAATCTGGTACTTTCTACGGTGCTTACCGAAACGGGAAGATCCTTTGTAAGTTTAAATTACGACCAGATCATTGGCGGGCTTATGCAGCATACCCAAAAAGATGGATGGAGCGGCGATCATAATGACTATGACTGGGGTCAAAACAACAGCTGGTCTGGCTGGTATACTATCCTGACCAACAACCAATACGTTTATGACCGTGCCGTAGCGCTTAACTATCCGCTTCACCAGGGAGTTTCGCTGGTCATGAAATCAATGATTTTTGGTTTGATAACCGACCTTTGGGGAAATGCACCATATTCCTATGCTGTGAAAGCTTCTTTGGGTGGTTCTGAAAACATCTTTCCTGCTTTTGATAGTCAGGAGGATATTTACACGGGGATTTTGGCCGATCTTGAAAAGGCGAATACGTTGTTGTCAAAAGCCAAAGCAGAATACAACAGCAATATTGATATCCCGGACGTGTATTATGCGGGAGATCCGACCAAGTGGAGGAAATTGGCAAATTCTCTGGCGTTACGTTATTACATGCGTATTTCAGACAAAAAACCGGAGGTGGCCAAAGCGGGTATAGAGAAAATTATTGCCAATGCGGCGCAGTACCCGATTATGACGGTTGCGACTGAGGATGCTACAATGGCTTTTGCAGGGAACAGCAGCGCCGATTCCTGGCCTGCCAATACCCGCGACGACGCGAGTGAAAGCAATTACCGAAGAATAAAAATGTGTAATACGCTGGTAAAAGCGATGCTGAATGTCAACGATCCGAGACTGGGTGTTTGGGCAAATAAAGTGAAGACACCTTTGGTTATTGATGCAAGTTTGCCGGCGAAATCTGATTTTATCAAAGAGGGGAAACGTTTTCTGTCACCAGATAAAGTAGCGGGAATTCCCATTGATACCAATCAGAATTATGTCGGTTTACCCGTTTCATTGCTTGCCGGAGCGAGTTATAACATGAGTCCAACGGCGGCGCAGGGGGCTGATAACCCGCACGTTTCCTGGCTTAACACGATGTATAAATCGCCGAAAGGAGATTTGCTGAAAGCACGTCTGATGTCGGCCGCAGAGGTTCATTTCATTCTGGCGGAAGCAGCCTTAAAAGGCTGGGCTGCCGGTGATGCCGAAACACATTATAAAGACGCGATCAAGGCATCTTTCACTGCCTGGGGACTGGCTTCTGCCTATGCGGCTTATGTTGCCCAGCCAAAAGTAACTTTTGATAAAACACAAAAACAAATTATTGAACAAAAATGGATAGCCAGCTGGACAGCTGCCAGCGAGGCCTGGTTTGATTACCGCAGAACCGGATTTCCTGAACTAAAAACGGGACCACAGGGAAAAAGAGAAGTGTTGCCTGTCAGATTTTATTACATGCTGGATGAGAGAAATCTTAACAAAGCCAATGCTGACATTGCCATCAATAAGCTGGAAGCGACCACTTATTCGGCGGCGGATGGTAAAAACAGCGCCTGGTCAAAACCCTGGGTGATTCAGGGAGGGAAAAAACCATGGTGATGAGCCTAACCTGAAAATGAATTGCGGATCAACAGAGGGTGGTGCATTACCGCCCTCTTCACTGTTTAATGTTGAGGTATATGATAAAAAAGGCTTGTTATATTTTTCTGTATTTACTTTTTCAACAGAGCTTTTCAGGGTTTGCCCAAACCTTCAAAGCCGCCGCCGCAGTCCGGGTGATTACCCCGAATCCGTTGCTGCCGGTTTCGGGAGGTATCGGTACGCCTAAGGCAGCAAAGGAAAAAAATGGAGATTTGTTTGTTCGGGCGCTGGTTGTGGAAAAAGGGGCTACACGCGTGGCTATTGTCAACGTGGACAATCTGGGTTGGCCGGCTGCGTTGGGTAATAAATCCAGGGCTTTGATCAAGGGGATACCACCTGAAAATGTCCTGATTGGCGCTACGCACACGCATAGCGGCCCGGATGCCTACGCCTTCCCGAATGAAAAAGGAGAAAGTTTTGCAGACCTGAATTATCTGGACTGGTGTACAAAACAAATTGCTGAGGCTGTTAATGAGGCCGTTAAGAAACTTGAACCGGCCTCACTAAAAATCGGACTGGCTGAGGCGAAAGGAAAAATTGCTTACAATTACTATGCAGAGCAGTTGTATGACCCTCGCTGCGGGGTTATTCAGGCAATTGCGAACGAGGGGAAAAACAAAGGGAAAATAATTGCCACGCTGGTGAATTATGCAATTCATCCCGAGGTTATCGGTTCGGGCAGGGGTATTTTGAGCCCTGATCTTTGTGGTCCACTTTATGATAAAATTGAGGCCGAAACCGGAGGCATAGCCCTTTTTATGAATGGAGCGCAGGGCGGGATGGTCACGGCAGACAACCGGACCGAGGATAAAAAGGAGGCTAACGATTATCAGGAGTGCAAACGAATCGGAGAATTGCTTGCGAGTGAAGCTTTGAGAATTGTCGGTAAGGCTGAGATTCTTCCAAACCCTTCGCTTTACTGCACCTCAAGGAAAATCGAGTTTCCCGTTGATTCGGAAATTATGCAGTATATTCTTAAAAACTCGCCCATTAAAAATGAAATGGCCGGTGAAAACAAGGTGGTCACCCGCCTGAATCTTGTAAATATAGGCACTGCACAGATTTTAACCATTCCGGGTGAGGCGCTACCGAATATCGGCTATTATGTGAAGCGTAAAATGCACACGAAACTTCCCTTTCTTTTTGGTCTTACAAATGATGCATTCGGCTACATGCTGACCAAAGTTGATTTCAACAGCTTCAAGCGTTATGATTATGTAAGTCGTACAAGCCTGGGTGAAATGACCGGAGAAATTTACATCGAGCAGGCACTGAAATTAATCGAAGAAAGTCCGTGGCCTGCCGATATCGTGATCAATTCGAAAAAATAAATTCACAATCAATAAACCAAAACCTCTGCACGATGAGCAAAAATATTTTTAAACTGGCTTTTACAGCACTACTGACACAGATTATTTTTATATCCGGTGTACATGCTCAGCAGACCATCACACCGGAAAACGCATTGCAAAGTTATCTTAACAACGGTGACAAATCTCTAAAATGGGAGTTAAAGGAAACTTTCACTCAGGAAGACAATACCTTTTACAGTCTGTTGGTTACCTCGCAAAAATGGCGGGAGTTTACCTGGACGCACCAGTTAACGATCATTGTTCCGAAAGAAAACAAATTTGACGGCGCATTGCTTTTTATCACCGGAGGATCCAACAAAAACGAGTTGCCTAATTGGAGCAGTAAAAAAGACGATAAGTTACTGTTGTCACTCGGCGGTGTTGCCAAGTCGAACAATGCCATTGTAGCCTTGTTGAAACAAACGCCAAACCAGCCCAATTTCGGTGATTTGACGGAAGACGCCCTGATTTCTTATACGTTACACAACTTTAAAAAAGATAAGGATTACAGTTGGCCGCTGCTTTTTCCCATGGTGAAAAGTTCGGTGCGGGCGATGGACGTGGTGCAGGAATTTTCGAAGCAAAAACTAAGTCATGATATCACCAGATTTGTGGTTTCGGGTGCATCCAAGCGGGGTTGGACAACCTGGCTGACGGGTGCAAATGACAAACGCGTAGTAGCGATCGCACCGATGGTGATCGATATTTTGAACATGCCGGTGAGTCTGGATTATCAGATCAAGTCGTGGGGAGATTACAGCATTCAGATCGAAGATTATGTAAAACTGGGGATTCCGCAAAACAGCAATACACCCGATGGTTCCGCGATTACGACGATGATCGATCCGTATTCTTATCGTGACAAACTGACGATGCCGAAACTGATCGTGATGGGAACCAACGACGAGTATTGGGTTGTGGACAACATCAAAAATTATCTCAAGGATATTCCGGGGAACAATATGCTGCACTATGTCCCGAATGCCGGGCATGATCTCGGCGGAGGCAAACAGGCGATGGAGGCGCTGGGTGCATTTTTTGGAAATACATTAACCAGAAGCCCGTATCCCGTTTGTGAATGGAAACAGTCGACAAATAAAAAAGGGGTTAACCTTTCGGTGAAGGCTTCGGCTGATCCGTTGGTGGATGTCATTCTATGGTCGGCGGATTCGAAAGATCAGGATATTCGTGATGATAAATGGACGGGTAAAAGTCTGGGCATAAAGAATAAATCGAAAATTAATGTTAATCAGGAATTTCCGGCCAGTGGTTTTAGGGCATTTTACATTGATTTAAAATACAAGGACGCAAACGGCGGAACCTACACGGAAAGTACCCGCGTTTTTCTGACAAACGACAAGGCTTTGTTATAACGTATTTTGTTGAAACGTAACGGTGGTCAGTAGCCGTTGTTACGTTTTTCATTATTGACCCAAACTCGACTCTATCTCAATGAAATCTTATTTTAGCCTGAAAAACGTACTGTGTTTTTTGCTTTGTGTCACCTCGTTATCCTGCCAAAAACAGAAACCGGTATCGGGTTCTGTAAAAAATGTAGTTGATGATGTAGTAACCAGATTGTATAAAGATCTGAATGAAAAACAGCTGGATACACTTAGTGACCGGTATATTATGACTTTTCTGACCAAAGAAGAAAAGGAGGTATTGGCAACAAAATTCTGGACGTTTGATGTGAACGTGCCGGTTACCGTTTCTCTGATGCGTGATACCGCTCAGCCTGTTGTGCCATTTTGGATAACGGAGAGCGGTTTTAAGAAAACGGCAATGCTTGTGAAAAATGAAGAGTATACTTATGAAGTCTGGCAAAAGGATTTCGATAAAGGAAAAGTTGAGCTCGGTATCAATGGTTTTGACAAACACAGACCGGTTTATTTTATCAGCGTTGGTGCTCAGAAAAAAGGTGATGATGTAAAAGTGACGAATGTGTATCCGTCGGAGTTTCCGCTGATGACCATGAAACAGGGTGCGTTTACCTATCACGACTGGGACGGCCTGATTCTGACGCAGGTTCCTGCTGAACTTTCCGGCCAAGTGCTTTTTACAACAGTTCGTGGACGGGCAAGGGAGGCGCATCTGGTTAGCGCATTCAGAAAAACACAAACTCCTTCTTCCGCTGCTCCGGATCAGGTTTTGCTGACTTTCAGCGGTGATCCCAAAACGACGATGGATGTTCAGTGGCGTACGCAGAGCGCAGTTGAAGAAGGAATTGTCAAATATTGGCAGGAACAAAGCAGCGATACTTTGACGGCAAAAGGTGCCGGATTTAAAATGGAAGACCGTTTATTGCAAAATGACCGTTTTGTCAACCGTTTCACGGCCAGGCTTGATCACTTAAAGCCAGGTACGAACTATTTTTATAAAGTTGGGTCAACATCGGGGAAATGGTCTCCGGTGGCCCATTTCAGAACCGAACCGGCCAATAACGAAGGATTTTCATTTATCTGGTTTGGCGATACGCATAAGTCACAGATTTGGGGCGATATGGCTCAGAAGTCTCTGAAACGCCATCCTGAAATTGCTTTCTATGATATCGCAGGTGATTTGGTCAGCACTGGTCTGAACCGGGACGAATGGGATGAGCTTTGGCAGCATTCAGGTAATGTTTTCAGTTACAAACCATTGATGGCTGTGCCGGGCAATCATGACAGCCAGGATGGACTGGGTGCGGGCATGTATCAGGAAATGTTCAGTTTGCCGGAAAACGGCCCTAAAGGTTTTCCAAAAGAAATGACGTATGCTTTTAATTATCAGGATGCGTTGTTCGTCATGATTGATGCAACACTCTCGGTTCCGGGGCAGACGGCGTGGCTGGAAGAAAAATTACGTACGTCCAGGGCGAAATGGAAATTTGTTTTCTTCCATTTTCCCCCCTACAATTTTGTTGAACCCTACGATGAAATCCGAAAAGAATGGGGGACGCTTTTTGATAAATACCACGTCGACATGGTCATGAGCGGGCATATGCATTATTATTTGCGTACGAAACCGATGAACAACGGTAAGGAAATGGTGTCGGCTGCTCAGGGAACGATATACACGATGTCGATCAGTATTCCGGGAAAACAGGAAGAATGGCTGCCCGAGGACTATGCGGTAAAACGTTACCCGGACGGGCCACTTTATCAGCACATTTCCATGAAAGGAAATACGTTGATTTACAAATGTTATAACCCGGAAGGAGAGGTTAAGGATTCGTTTGAGATTGTGAAGTAGGGGTTAACAGCCCTTACTTTTTTTCTTGCAGTACCAATCGCCATTGGTCAGTTTCTGCAAATAATTAATAGTGTATTTTGTTATGGATATTTGGTCAATAGGTTGATAGATAGTCTATTTTAAGTTATTTTTTAACTTTTAATCATTTTACCCAACTCGAAGCACCTCTTCAAGCCGGTCAAAATTTTCCTGGTTTTTCTCAGCCGCGAAACTTTTGATCTTGTTACACTTTTCAGCTGATTCGAAGATCATCCAGAATATCACTTTTGTTTTTTCAGGCTGTTGCTCAAAATGAACTACGATCTGAAATTGAGGCTCCGAAATATGATTCCAGACCAGTTTTTCATTTTTGACGATGTCAAGAAAAACACACTCATTGGGATAGTGCCCCTTGTCCGGACCATGCATGATGAAGCTCCATTTGCCACCCGGTTGCAGGTCAAACTGGTTAAAAGTATTGGTAAAACCCTTTGGTCCCCACCACCGCGCCAGTTTTTTGGGGTCAGTCCAGGCATCAAAGACTTTTTCAACGGGCGTGTCCAGTACACGAGACGATATAATCTGGCATTCCGGTGCCGCATTGATAATTTCGGTTTCAGGCAAATGATGCTTCGTCATGATTGTAAGTTGTTATGTTGATGGATCATTAACTTAAAATATCTGATTCCAGATGGTTCAGCATTTCGATCCAGCTTGGATATGCGCCGGTCTGTTTGGCCACTTTTTCAGGAGCATTCTGATGTAAGGTAAGTTTTGTTTTTCCGTCAAAATCTTCAAAAGTAACCGTCACAATCGTTTTTAAAGGCCAGTCCACATGTTGGGTTATTAACACATCGTTGCCGAATTCATCCGTATTATCCAGACTGTAAACCAGTTTCGAAGGCGCATCAACTTCAAGATAAACACCTTTTGTCCAGCAATCGTCATAGTTGGGATTTTTGATACAGGAATGAAAAGTTCCACCTTCTCTGACATCGATATGCTTGAATTCAATAGTACAATTTGTAGGTGCATACCATCTTTTAAGCTGCTCGGGATTCGTCCATGCTTTGAATACAAGCTCCCGGGGCGCATTAAAAATGTGTGTGATCAATAAATCCTGATCCGTCTGATCTTTAAGAAGTTCTCTGTTCTGATCCATGATTTTGCTGATTTAGACTATTGTTTGATTAAGCTGTTTCTGTTGGGAATTTACCCGGCCATTCAGGTGATTAACAAGCGATGATCGATAATGCAATCAATTGGTTGCAAATATATGTGCAACCAATTGATTGCGCAAGTGTTTTTAGAAATTTTAATGAAAGAAAATGATGAAGCCTGATTTATAGAAGTTGTTAACGAAGCAGCCGACGGATTGAAACCAGGTGGCCAAACAAAACCGCTGGTACTATAAAGGTAGGCAACCAGCAGAACGGGAAATGAAGGATAGCGATGTTAGGTTGTTCGAAATCAAATTTTTGAAGCGGAGTAGGTACGGAAAAAATACCTGTGAAAACTACATTCAATAGCAAACCGAGACAGATGAAATTCCAGGTCAGGATAAGCTTTTTGTTTGTGTCGGATGCCAGAAGCCAGGCGGCCACAGGCGCGGTGATTCCCGAAATAATGTCAAAATTCTGACCTTCAAACGTCATTGATTTTGGAACGAAATGCTCACGATACAGCCAATACAACACCAGCTCCACGGGAATTCTGACGACATTTAAATACGTGATGCTGGAAAGAGGGAGGCTGTCGATAAACCTTTTTCCGCTCCGGGTGGAAAAGAGCACAATAATGGTGAAAATAGCCGGTGCGACACCAAGTAATAAAATTTTAGGCGGAAAAGCATTTAAATCCGTGTTGTATAAATTGTTAAGCGTTAACATAGCCTGGATGACAAGCCACAATACCAAACCTGCCAATATCAGGGTTGATTTGTTCCTGACAATTTCAGAAGACGATTTTATGATCGTTACATAAAAAAGAAAAAGCGTAACCAACACTGTCAACTGAAAAACAATTGTAATGTACAGAGGCAAGTCCTTGATCATGACTTTGAAACGATATTGATTCTACCTCAATATACGCAATCACGATGACTTTAAGCCTATGATCAGCCATTTTAAGCGTTTAGTTGAATCTGTCATGGGCACCGTTGAGTTCCCCATGGGAGCTTATGGCGATGACGGTCATTAAAGCAATGGCAATCAGGATAAAAAGAAGGTTGACCGCCCAGCGGCTGATATTGAGACCGCGGTTGGTAAAGGATGGCTTGTACCGGCCAATTAAAAAGGCAATGGCTATGAGATTGACGATGTATAAATATTGCTCAATCCTGTAAAGACTGATAACAGCGCAGGTAATCAGCAGGCTGAAAACAATGTAGAATCCAAGGTGGCCAAGGAAAAACCGGTAAACATCCTGATAAACGATCAATGTTTTACTCGTTTTTTGCCTGATGTAGAAATGGTAGAGCCAATAGTAAGTGGTAACAGGAATAAGTATAAAGGAAAGCCACTGGATATTTTTGGTGGTGGCTTCCGCATTGGCGGTGGGGTTGAAACCCTTGATGGTATTGACAATTCTTTCTGTTCCAAAAGACTGATCCCAAACGATGAAGGGGATAATTAGCGTAAGAATCAGAAGCGGCGCGAGAAAATTGTTCCGGTTTGAATTTTCGGCAGTCTCAGGCCATTCCGAGGTAAACGTGCCATATGCCATCCCGATTCCGCCAAAAAATCCAATGCTGTATTCCATGACATTCCAGAAATTGAACTTAATCTCCGAAACGGTACCGAGCACTTGCAGGAAATTGCCAAATGCAAAACCAAAGGCGGCACCCGCTCCTGTAAAAATGGCAAGCCTTAAGGCAGCATAATGCTGATGCCGGATCATGTACCAGAACATGGCGACACTCATGCCAAAACACGCTGCCCAGGCTTCGGAGCGTGGAGGAGTCATGAGCCAGCCCAGTTCCTCAATCAGCAGGTAATAGAAAATCAGTCCGCCGATGGTCATTTCCACAATGAGACGGTGCCAAAGTACGGGTTGATCTTCACGGTCCGAAAGCATCAATCCAAATAAACCTCCTCCAAGCAGACCAAATAATCCGCCAATGACAAACAACATCAAAAGTCCGTAATAGACATTCCCAAAATCAACACCGCGGCCATAACCAACAACGATACCATAACTGATGATGCCGGTAACACCCCAGCCAGCGGCCGATACAAGCGCCAGCTGAAAAACTTTTGCATACCAGTCCTGCCGTTTTGCCAGTAAAACAATACTTAATGCGCCGATACCGCCCGCCCAGGCGGCTCCTTGCTCATGTCCAAATTGTCCGCGGATTGCCCAGGCCGTGCCAAGGGACATACCTGTGACGAGCAGGGTGGGTAGGAGGTGTTTGTTCATGGACCTGGCGGGTTTTCGGAGGAAATAGTTTTGGGTACTTTGGTAAATACCACAAAACGGAAAAAATGGACTATTTTTTCCGTTGGGATAAAACATTGGATCTGGAATAATTTCCTACTTTTTATAACGTTCAAAAAGCTCGCGATTGAACGCAATCGGATAGTTATAGTGTATCCTCTTGAATTGACCTTTCTGATACAGAACACACCACCCGGGAATTGATTTTATCACCCGTATAACTTCCTGATTAAAAATGGAATTTCGGCCTCTGAGGACTTGAACGCTATCAATAAGACCCTCTTCATTCGCGGAAAAACTTACAAAAACTCGACTGCTGTCGGTGTTTACATCGGGTAACGCGTGCCATCGGATATTGGAATAGATGTATTCAAATAATTTTCTTGAATCCCCGCAGTAGATGGACGACCTAGAACGGGAATTGTCATAGGTTTCCACATCAGTAAGGCGTCCAGTTCTGAATTGAAATTTGAATTCTGTTTTATAGACAGTATAGTCATAAACTGAGAAAAGATACTTGTCCTCGGCAAAGTAAAGCCCCGTAACCCAATCAGCCTTGACTCTTCCGTTTATTACTTTGTCGCCGAATATATATTCGAGATCAGATTTTTTTCCTGTTTCCGTAAAGCAGCAGCCATAAATTGCCGTTAAATAAAGTTGATTGTCAATAATGGTCCATTCGGCCTGATAACCTTTCCAGCAGTCTTGTTTCAGACACTCTTTCTTTTCACGATCAATCCGGATCCGGGAAGAGTCTTGCGGAAGATCATCGAGTGGATTTGCCAATAACCTTATTTCTTTCCCTTGAAAAATAAGTTTATCAACCGTTGTTATTGCAGAAGCTACATAACATTGATGAATTGACAGTAATGATAGCAAAAGAATAAATGTAATTCGGTTCATGGCTCAGCTGCAATTCGGTAAAACTAATTAAACATAAAAGAAAATTATATATTAAAAAAGTTTTTTATTCAATAGTCCGATGTTCGCCCATAAAGGTATTAAGCCATAGAACTTCTGAACCATAAACTATGAGCACCCATCTCGCAATAAACGGCGGTCTAAAACAGATTACCAAAACATTTCCCTGGCCCATATTTGATGATCAGGAAGTTCAGGCAGTAGCTGATGTGGTTGCGAGTGGAAAATGGGGAAATCCTGATTGTGGGGATTTGGTGGAAAAATTTGAAAAAGAATTCGCCACTTTTTGTGGCAGTAAATATGCAGTCAGCTGCGTGAATGGCTCGGTGTCGCTTCGGCTGGCTTTAATTGCTTGTGGTGTAAAACCCGGTGATGAAGTCATCGTACCACCTTATACGTTCATCGCGACGGCCTCGGTTGTGATTGAATGTAATTGTGTCCCGGTTTTTGTGGATATTCATCCCGAGACTTATAATCTTGACCACACAAAGCTGGAAGCAGCGATAACTGAGAAAACAAAAGTCATTATTCCGGTACATTTTGGCGGGCTCGCCTGTGACATGGATGCGATAATGGATATTGCAAGGAGGCATCATTTACGCATCATTGAGGACGCTGCGCATGCACATGGCGCTGAATACAAGGGAAAGAAATTGGGTTCTATCGGTGATGCTGGCAGTTTTAGTTTTCAATCGTCGAAAAATCTTACGGCAGGAGAAGGCGGCATGGTAGTCACGGATGATGATGATTTATATGCCATGATGAATTCGCTGCGAAATGTCGGGCGGGTGGAAGGCGGTCAGTGGTATGATCATTATAATCCGGGCTGTAATTATCGAATCACTCAGATGCAGGCGGTTTTACTTTCGAACCAGTTGCAAAGATTGGAAGAACAAACAGCACGTAGAAATGAAAATGGACTTTATCTGAATGAATTGCTGCAAAAAGTGGATGGGATTTCACCGCTGACCAGAGGCGTGGAGATTACGAAACACTGTTATCATATCTATATTTTTAAATATAACGCATCGAAATTCGGCGGTATTCAAAAAGACAGATTCGTAGAGATGCTTGCTGCTGAGGGGGTTCCCTGTTTTAAAGGTTATCCGCACCCGTTGTACAAGCAGCCGCTTTTTCAGAACAAAAATTTTATGTGTTACGCCATTCCTGAAACTGTGGATTACACCCAGGTTTGGTGCCCGGTCGCTGAACAGGCTTGCAGCACCGACGCCGTCTGGATTTTGCAGTATGGGATGTTGGGAGATCGTGCGGATATGGAATGGTTTGTTGAGGCGGTTTTGAAGATTCAGAATGGTGTTAATTCTCATCAATTTTAGTCTCATTGAATTCATACTGGTCATTCTCCAATGCTACGCCCATACTTTTTGCTTTAAACTTTACCGAATTTTTATCCTCATATTGATAGGAGTAAGTGTCTGTTTTTCCGGATATAAAATGTAGTTCATGGAAAACACCATTTTCAACCCACCATTTACCTTTTTCCACAAAACTGTCAACTTCACCATTATCTATGGTGGTGAAAAGAAGTATAAATGTTCCATCATCAAACCGATGCTGAATCCAGTATTTTGTTAAATTTTTTTTCTGGTTGTCTTTTTCAGAACCATGCCAGCTTCCAAGGAGTCTTGTGTCTAATTTATTTTTTTGTATTAGTGTACACTTTGTAAAAGAAAAACAGAATAGTACGGCTAATAATGAACTGGCTAATATTCTTTTCATTGTAACTGTTTGGGGAGAAATTGTCGATCTTGACAAATATGTAAAAAATTTTCATTGAAAGTAACTGCCTGACAAGTTCGACGATTTGGAGTGGTTACTTGTGAAAGTTTCCAAATTAACGTTCTAACAACATCCATTCACAATAATTAACAATCAGGAAAAGTATAAAACCCGCTCGTTGCCGCTTTGTACAATATGAACTATCTTTAAATACGACGTTTAAGGAAATATAATTTATATAGATACAAATTGTACAGAATTTAGTTTTACAGCATATGCGTACAGTAATTTTGATTGGTGCTATTATGATCATTCTCGTTCTGGGAAAAATTTATGTATTTCCTAAATCGGAAAGTGATAAATCAGGCGGAGCGAGTGGAGGCAAGGGGGGCGGGAAGTCGGCAGGCACATCGGCAATTCCTGTGAATGTGTATGTGGTGGGTATGGAAACGGTCGATAACCAGATTTTCGCATCGGGAACAGTTTTGCCAAACGAAGAGGTTAACCTGATGTCTGAAATTTCGGGCCGCTTAGTAAAACTGAATATTCAGGAAGGAGCCTACATTACGAAAGGGCAGCTGATTGCTAAAATTAACGACCGTGAATTAAAAGCGCAGCTCCAAAAAGTGAATTACAATCAGGAACTTGCGCGGAAAATAGAGTTGCGTCAACAGAAACTGCTGAAAGTCGAGGCCATTAATCTGGAAGAATACGATGTGACTTCCAACAATATCCGTGTGCTGGATGCTGAAAAAGAGGTGATCGAGTCACAGCTGGAAAAAACGGAAATCCGTGCCCCGTTCAGCGGCAGAATCGGGTTGAAAAATATTAGTGAAGGAGCATATCTGGCTCCGGGTACGCCCATCGCAACGATTGTGCAGAGCAATCCGATCAAAATTGATTTTACCGTTCCTGAAAAATATGCATCCGATATTCGTGCGGGTGGCCAGCTTACATTTAATCTGGATGGTGATGTGTTCAACTATTCTGCAAAGGTGATCGCGCTGGACCCAAAGGTGGATGAAAGTCTGCGTACGTTACGGATCCGGGCTACTGCGGCAAACCCTGCCGGTAAATTTGTACCGGGAATGTTTGTAAAAGTGAAAGCAAATCTGGCAGCAAATCACAAGGCTGTGATGATCCCGACGGAGGCAATTGTACCGGTGCTGAAAGGCAAGAAGGTTTTTGTTGTGAAAAATGGGAAGGCCGAGGAAGTTATGGTCACAACCGGTTTACGTACAGACAAAAAGATTCAGGTTTTGGATGGGTTACAGCCTGGCGACTCTCTGATTACTTCGGGTATCATGGCTTTAAAACCAAGCTCGGCAGTCAAGGTAAAATAATCAGCATCCGACTTTCCATCGCGGTTACCGCGTAACAAATATCAATTCATTATGAGTATTTCAACGCTCTCGATCAAGCGCCCGGTTTTAGCCATTGTGATGAACCTACTCATCATTTTGTTCGGGTTTCTCGGTTACAAATTTCTCGGAATGAGGGAATTTCCTTCTATCGACCCGCCGGTGGTTTCGATTCGTACCAGTTACACAGGTGCCAATGCGGATATCATCGAATCTCAGATTACGGAACCGCTGGAAAAACAGCTGAACAGCATCGAAGGAATCAAGTCGATTAACTCGACCAGCAGCCAGGGAACGAGCCAGATTACCGTTGAATTTGATATCGGCGTGGATATGGAACGTGCGGCAAACGACGTACGCGATAAAGTGGGTTCAGCATCCCGGACGCTTCCTTTGGATATCGACGGACCGCCGGTAGTGAGTAAGGCCGATGCGAACTCTGAACCTATTATCGTACTTACTTTTCAAAGCAATACCCGGTCGCATTTGGAAGTGAGTGATTATGCGGAAAATGTAATAGCCCAGCGTTTACAAACGATCGAAGGGGTAAGCGAAATCCGCATTTTTGGTCAGAAAAAATATGCCATGCGCATCTGGATGGATCCTGTCAAAATGGCGTCTCTGGGCGTAACAACACAAGATGTCAAATCCGCTTTGGATAAGGAAAATGTGGAATTGCCAAGTGGGAAGCTGGCCGGCGACAATACGGAATTAACGGTTAAAACGGTGGGAAGGTTTAGGACGGAAGATGATTTTAACGAGATGATCGTTAAAAACACCACAACGCAAACCATTCATTTAAAAGATATAGGGCATGCTCTGTTAGGGCCTGAAAATGAAGAGACGATCCTGCGTTTGAATAACGTGCCGATGATCGGTCTGGCGATTTCGCCGATGCCGGGTGCAAATTATATCAATATTTCCGAAGAAGTTAATAAACGTCTGGCCGAGATCAAGAAGGAATTACCGAAGGATTATGAGCTGGATACGCTGATTGACAATACCATTTTTGTAAAGAGATCGATTGAGGAAGTGGGAGAAACGCTTCTGATCGCGATCATTCTGGTGGTTATTATCATTTATCTGTTCTTCCGCGACTGGCTTATCGCTTTCCGGCCTCTGATCGACATTCCGGTTTCTCTGATCGGAACGTTTTTCATTATGTACATCATGGGTTTCTCCATTAACGTACTGACTTTGCTGGCCATTGTTTTGGCGACAGGTTTGGTGGTGGATGACGGGATCGTGGTCACGGAAAATATCTTCAAGAAGATCGAAGAGGGGATGAGCCCCATTGAGGCGGCCATCAAAGGCTCCAATGAAATCATTTTTGCCGTTCTTTCAACATCGATAACACTGGCATCGGTTTTCCTTCCGGTGATATTTATGCAGGGGTTTGTAGGAAAACTGTTCCGGGAATTCGGGATCGTGATTTCGGCTGCGGTACTTGTTTCTGCCTTTGTTTCCCTGACATTGACACCGATGTTAAATGCTTATCTGGTTCGTAAAACACATAAAAAGAGCTGGTTTTATGAAAAAACTGAGCCATTTTTTGTCAATCTGACCAATAGTTATGGAGAAGCTCTGGGGCAGTTTTTGAAGGTACGATGGGTTGCTATCCCGCTTATTTTCCTGACAGTGGGGATGATCTGGTTTTTTGGAAAAGATCTTCAATCGGAACTGGCGCCATTGGATGACCGTAACTGGTTCAGGATTCAGATGACTGCGCCGGAGGGCTCTTCGTTTGAATTTACCGATAAATATGTCCAGAATGTGGGGCAGATGTTAATGGATTCCATGCCTGGAAAGAAGGGAATTATGCTGATCACTTCTCCCGGAAATTCAGGTTTGGGAGCCGCCAATACGGGAAGCGGCAGGATTGCACTTACTGACCGGATGGAAAGAAAGGAATCTCAGCAGCAAATTGCAGATTTTATCACCAAACAGCTGAAACGTTTCCCCGATGCAAAATCATTTGTGGTACAGCAGCAGACGATCGCTGTGGATTCAAGAGGAGGCTTGCCGGTGCAATATGTGATCCAGGCGCCTGACTTTGAGAAATTACGGGAATATCTTCCAGAATTTATGGAAGAAGCTTCCAATGACCCGACTTTTGCGATTACAGACGTTAACCTAAAATTCAGCAAGCCCGAATTGCAGATCATGATCGATCGTGAAAAAGCGAAATCGTTAGGAATATCTGTTCAGGATGTGGCGCAAACGATGCAATTTGCCTTTGCCGGACAGCGTTTCGGGTATTTTACAATGAACGGGCGTCAGTATCAGGTGATTGGGCAGTACGACAGAGTAAACCGGGATGAACCGCTCGACTTGAAAAGTATGTTTGTCAGAAGCTCTAACGGAAACCTTATTCAGCTGGATAATATTGTCAAAACAGTTGAGGAAAGCAGTCCGCCACAACTTTTCCACTTTAACCGCTACATGAGTGCGACGGTTCAGGCTTCATTGGCACCTGGAAAAACCATTGGTGATGGTATTGCAGCGATGGACAAGATTCGGGATAAGCTCAACGATGAAGCGATCCAGACCTCGTTAAGTGGTTCTTCACGCGATTATGCGGAAAGTTCTTCGAATACACTGTTTTCGTTTTTCCTGGCTTTGATCCTGATATACTTTATTCTGGCCGCCCAGTTCGAAAGTTTTATAGATCCGTTCATTATCATGATTACGGTCCCTCTGGCCATTGGCGGAGCGGTATTTTCACTTTGGTATTTTAACCAGACGCTTAATATTTTCAGCCAGATCGGGATGATCATGCTGATTGGACTGGTAACGAAAAATGGTATTCTGATTGTGGAATTTGCCAATCAGTTGAGGGAGACAGGACTGGGAATTAAGGAAGCTGCTCTGGAAGCGGCTACGCTTCGTTTTCGCCCTATCCTGATGACCAGTTTGGCAACGATCCTGGGAGCACTGCCCATTGCGATGGCACTTGGTTCGGCAGGACGCAGCCGTATGTCGATGGGGATTGTGATTATGGGAGGATTACTATTCTCTCTTGTCTTAACACTTTACGTGATTCCGGCTATGTATACTTTCCTGTCGAGGGAAAAGGATCTGGAAAAAATGAAAATGATCGAGAGAATTGCAAGGGAGAGCGAGATCGACGAGCAAGCTCACGTGTAAAATCTTCTTTGGGGTTTAAGCAATTGTCAAAGAAGATTCTGTTCCCATTTTTCGCAGCATCCTTACGTGTGATCCCAATGCATTCATAAAGTCAGATTTTGCATTATAATCCAGACCAAATTCTTTGGCTGTCTGGCTTACAATAGGGGAAAGCGCATGGTAATGGATATGTGAAATGGACGGGAACAAATGGTGCTCAATCTGATAATCCAGTCCACCAATATACCAGGATAAAAATCTGTTTTTACCGGCAAAATTTGATGTTGTCTGTAATTGATGCACAGCCCATGCATTTTCTATACTTCCGGCATTGTCGGGCATTGGCTGGTCGGTTCCTTCCACCACGTGGGCCATCTGGAAAACGGTACTCAAAATCATTCCCGCCGTGCAATGCATGGCCATAAAGCCGATAGCCCATTCTCCGAAAGTAAGTGAGGTAAAGCAAAGTGGTAATACACAGATAAATAAGACATAGGCCAGTTTGCTTACAACAAGGCGTACCAATTCTTTTTTTGGATACGGCTTAGTCATACCCGACTCTGACATTTTATTGAAAAGAGAAATCTCTTTGAAGTCTTTCCACAAAAACGAAATCGTCATTAGGCTATAAAGCAGAAATGCGTAAATGTGCTGGAAACGGTGAATATATTTCTGCTTTTCATGATAAGATAACCGAAGTAGGAATTTTCCGGTAATGTCTTCATCTACTTCGTGCACGTTGGTATATGTGTGATGAAGACGGTTATGCTGAACTTCCCAATTGTATGCGTTGCCTCCCAAAAGATATATCGAGCCACCGAAGATTTTATTCAGAATATTGGACTTTGCCAAAGAACCATGAATCGCATCATGCATGACCGACATTCCGACTCCCGCAACGCCCACGCCCATAATAACCGAAAGGCCGAGCATGGTCAGATCAGAGAAAAAGCCCGAAAGGATTAGAACATAAGGAATAATATACAGGCTTAACATGAACAAAGCCTTGTAGATAATTTTTGAGCCTCCGGTTTTACACAGATCATTTTCAGAAAAATAGAGATCAACTCTTTGTCTTAGCGTGGGAAAGAAAGTGGATTTTTCTTTGTTCGTGAATTTGATTTTCTGATACTGCATAAAAGGCCTGACGATGAGGTCATAAGGAGGAATAATTTTTATTCGACTCCATAACAACGAATTAGAGGGTTGATTATTAGTCAAAAGTACTCATTAATTACCCATTCCAGAGAATTATTCTAAATAATGCCTGAAATTCATAATAAAATAATGTTGAATATTGGAAATAGGGCAAAAAATTAGGCCGGCTAATGGGCCGGCCTAATTTCAATTTATATAACTATTATAATTTAAAGAGCGAAAGCCTCTTTAATCTTATCTACGTAGTCAAGTTTTTCCCATGTGAAAAGCTCAACTTCAACTTCTTTTTCTTTTCCGTCAGCGCTCTTGAATGATTTCTTAACGATCTCATTTTTACGACCCATATGTCCATACGCAGCAGTTTCAGAATAGATCGGATTACGCAGTTTCAGACGTTGTTCGATCGCATAAGGACGCAAGTCAAAAATCTGCTCAATTTTAGAAGCAATTTCTCCGTCATGCCCCGCAACTTTGGAAGTGCCGTAAGTATTGATGTACAAACCGCAAGGCTGTGCAACACCAATCGCATAAGATACCTGAACAAGAACTTCGTCACACAAACCGGCAGCTACCATGTTTTTAGCGATATGACGTGTTGCATATGCCGCAGAGCGGTCAACTTTGGAAGGATCTTTTCCTGAGAATGCACCACCACCGTGAGCACCTTTTCCACCGTAGGTATCTACAATAATTTTACGACCTGTAAGACCAGTGTCTCCGTGAGGGCCACCAATTACAAATTTACCCGTTGGGTTGATATGGAAAGTAATATCTCCTGAAAACAATTGCTGCAATGACTCGGTCAGTTTTGCTTTAACGCGAGGAATTACGATGTTGATGATATCTTCTTTAATTTTCGCAAGCATGGTCGCTTCTGAATCGAAATCGTCATGCTGTGTAGAAACTACGATCGTATCGATACGCAATGGAACGTTCTCGTCGCTGTATTCAATCGTCACCTGAGACTTGGCATCAGGACGAAGGTACTGGATAAGATTTGGCTCGTTGTTACGGATGTATGACATCTCCTGAAGGATCTTATGAGCAAGATCAAGTGCAAGAGGCATGTAGTTATCAGTTTCGCGGGTAGCGTAACCGAACATCATTCCCTGGTCACCGGCGCCCTGAGCGTTTGCTTTTTCTTCAAAAGTTTCGCTGGCTACTGCGCGGTCAACGCCCTGGTTGATATCAGCACTCTGATCATGGATCGCTGATAAAATACCACAAGAATTAGCTTCAAACATATACTCGCTTTTTGTATAACCGATTTTACGGATTACTTCACGAGTGATTTTCTGTACATCCAGATAGGTATTTGTTTTCACCTCTCCTGCCAATACTACTTGACCTGTTGTAACCAATGTTTCACAGGCTACTTTGCTGTTGGTATCCCAAGCTAAAAAATTGTCAATAAGGGCATCTGAAATCTGGTCAGCTACTTTGTCGGGATGTCCTTCAGATACGGACTCCGAGGTAAATAGATATGGCATAGTATGTACTAAGTTTTATGTACTGTTTTAATTTATGCTGATTAATAAGAGACTATCTTTAGATTAACAAAATTGAATTTTTTTAAGACATTAACCAAATAATCAGCAGGGAAAAATAAATAAGATCTACGTATTCTGAGAATATGGAAAAGATTCTATGGTGTTGGTGACAAATAATTAAGCCTGACCCGGTTTCATCCGGATCAGGCTTAATATAAAATTATGGACTTTCTGAAAATCAGATCGGTACATTGACGTGGCGTTCAGCATGGTAGCTGGAACGAACCAACGGTCCTGATTCTACATATTTCAGACCGCGTTTCAATCCTTCTTCTCTGTAATTATCAAACATTTCGGGAGTAATCCACTCGATTACTTCGTGGTGCATTTTGGTTGGCTGAAGGTATTGGCCAAGTGTCAGGATATCGAGTCCATTGGCAACAAGGTCATCCATCGCTTTGTATACTTCGTCCTGCGTTTCGCCCAGCCCCAGCATAATGCCGGATTTGGTACGTTGCCCGAATTCTTTTGTCCTCCTGATCTGTTCCAGACTTCTCTCGTATTTAGCCTGAGGACGCACTGCACGGTAAAGACGTTCAACCGTTTCCATGTTGTGTGAAACAACTTCCTGTCCTGCTTCGATCATATGAATCAATGCATCCCAGTTATTTTTAACATCAGGAATTAGCGTTTCAATCGTTGTTTCTGGCGTATTTTCTTTCACCTGGCGTACAGTCTGATACCAGATTTCTGCACCACGGTCTTTCAATTCGTCGCGGTTTACCGAAGTAATCACTGCATGTTTAACCTGCATGAGTTTGATCGCCTCTGCAACACGACGTGGTTCATCGGCGTCATATTCATTCGGGCGTCCCGTAGCGACGGCACAGAAACTGCAACTGCGCGTACAAACATTCCCTAATATCATAAAAGTCGCCGTACCGGCACCCCAGCATTCACCCATGTTCGGGCAGCTTCCACTTTCACAAATTGTATGTAATTTATAGTTATCAACTAACTGGCGAACCTTGCGAAATTCTGGTCCTGCCGGAAGTTTTACTCTTAACCAGTCCGGACGTTTTTTACGTTCGGAAGGTATAACTGGAAGTTCAATCATGATTTTCTAATCAAAGTCAATAATCACCGTCGGATTTTCATCACCGGATGGAAATACTATATAAATTTAACGACTTATTTCTTGCTGCCAAAATAAAGTGTGATGAAGCCCGAGGGATAGAAGCTGCGATTGTCTGCATAACCCATGATTTCAATTTTTCGTGTAAAGGCTTCTGCGAGAAAACCGACTTCGACACCGGTAACGTTATCTCTGAAGGCACTTAATTCAAAACTCAAAGCAGTTTTGATGTGTAAGCCCGGAACAACCTTACTCTGACCAAAACCTGAGAAAAAGCTTCCCACACCCACAAAACCCTCGTAAGGATCTGTCGCTGAATTTGGATCAATACGAACAGGAGCGTTAATGACTTTTCCGCCAGTCAGTTGCTTTTGTATCATGTATGGTTTTTCAAAACCTATTGAAGGGCCTGCCGCAACGATTGCGCTGATTGAGATTCCTTCGTCTTCGTGACGGTTAAACAGCGTTATTTCCCGGCCATATTCCGGGCGAAGTACAAAAAGATAGTTTTGCTTCCCAAAAACGAAGCGGGCACCGGTATTAAAACTTTGCGCAAGTTCCTTTGGATGCCTCACATTGACCAGCTCAACCGCCAGATAACGGTATTGATTTTTTCCGAAAAGTGTTCCTGAAACTGCGTTGGACTTACGAAATACAACACCTCCTAAAATACCCGAATTGGTGTTTGTTGTTAAACCAACGGACGTAAATGACTTGTAAACGTCCTCTTTGTCATCACTGTTTTTCGTCCGGCGTTGGGCGAAGATATCCGTGGAGAAGACAACCAGAATACAGATCGAAAGTAAAAGTTTTACACGAATCATATTTACACGAATATATCTCTTTGTGACCTTTTTATAAAAGCGAATAAGAAGTGAAATTACGAAATATTCGTATATCAGATCCCATCCCGACTTCACTTTAACGGTTTTTTGTACATTTATGCTCTTTAAACAAAAAAAGAATCAACAATGCCTGCAATTCACATCATTTCCCGGCGATAATCTGCTATTGTTTTAACGAAAATATACGTTTAAAATTGGGTATTTGATGCACGGTGGGTGTTATAATTATAAGTCTAAAATTTTAATAATCCTATCATTTTGTCCGAATTTTTGTACCAATTGGCGATGTATGCCTTTTCCGGGGTTATGCGTTTGGCTGCCATGTTTATTCCCAAGGTAAAACTCGGTGTGGCGGGCCGTGAAGGCCTGCTTGAAAAGCTGGAAAGAGAATTGCCTGACCTGATCAATAACCGTCCTGTGGCCTGGTTTCATGCGGCATCTCTGGGTGAGTTTGAGCAGGGACGACCTGTGATGGAGCAGTTTAAAAAGGATTATCCCGGTTATTTTATCCTGCTGACTTTTTTTTCACCGTCAGGATATGAGGTCAGGAAGAATTACAACGGAGCCGATTTTATATGTTATCTACCGCTCGACACTGCTGCGAATGCCAAAAGGTTCGTTGCTGTTTTTAGACCCAAAATTACTTTTTTTATCAAGTATGAATTTTGGTACAATTATCTCTCCGAACTGAAACGGAGTGGATCTTACATTTTTTCTTTTTCGACCATTTTCCGTCCCGGACAAATATTTTTCAAACCCTACGGTGGTTTTTACAGAAAGATGCTTGCCTTTTTTGACCACTTGTTTGTCCAGAATGAGGTATCGCTGAATCTGATGCGTGAAATTGGAATTTCAAAATGTTCACTTGCCGGCGATACCCGTTTCGACCGCGTCAGGACGATCGCCGCAGGGATTAAGAATCTTCCCGAAATTGCTGCTTTCAAACAGGATAAACCCTGCCTGGTTGCGGGTTCGGTATGGGAGGCTGACATGCAGGTGCTTATTCCTGCGCTGAATCTCGCGGGTTCATCGCTGCGGGCCATCATAGCACCGCATGAAATAGATCCAGGGCATATGGAGAGTTGGCGAAAGTCGCTGAGCGGAAAAACAATGCTTTATTCAGAATATAAAAAGGTTTATGATCAGCATACCGGAATCGCTGAATTTGATTATCTGATCATTGATAATATCGGTATGTTGTCTTCCTTGTACAGTTACGGCGATATTGCCTACATTGGCGGTGCTTTCGGGTCAGGTTTACACAACATCCTCGAAGCGGCGACTTTCGGTGTGCCTATTCTTTTTGGGAACAAAAAATACCAGAAATTTCAAGAGGCTGTCGATCTTATTGCGGAAGGCAGCGCAAAGGCAATAACGGGTACTGATGAAGCGACGCAATATTTATCGCAATGGGTGGGGAATTCAGAGTTAAGAGAGAAACTTGGAGTGATCTCCGAAAGTTATGTTGCGTCCCGCACAGGAGCAACCGACATGGTCATGCAGGGAGTTAGAAAGCTTTTTTGAAGCATTACAGATACCATTAAGCCGTTTATGCAGGGTTTCAATCCTTCATAAACGGCTCAGTATTTTTTATTTTTATATTGATCAGGTAAATTCCTTAACGATCAAATGCTCAAACAAATGTGCCTGTGTGCCAAGTAATCTTGCTTTCGGGCCTAATTTTGAGATGTGCAGAGAAAGCGTATTCTTGAAATCGGAGAGACAATATTTATTGATAGCCTGCTCAATCGGGTTTGAAATAAACGGACCGGCTTCGGCCAACAATCCACCGACAATAATAACTTCGGGATTGAAAAGATGAACGGCGGTAGCCAGCCCTTTACCCAGTTCAGTTCCTACCGTACTCAATAAGTCGATGGAGAATTCATCACCCGCGTGAACCGCTTCAATGATATGACTGGTGTCCAGCAAATCCAGATCATGATTAACGAGCTGTGAAAGAATTGTAGCACGTCCGTTCGTTATGCCTTCCTTAGCCTGACGAATTAACGCCATCGCCGAGGTGGTGGTATCCAGACAGCCGATTTTTCCGCAATGGCAAAGTAAGCCATCAGGTTTTACCTGAATATGGCCCAGTTCCCCGGCAAATCCGGAAGCACCGTTGAAAACTTCTCCATTTAGCAAAATCCCCAAACCAACGCCCCAGTCTATATTGATCGTTAAAACCTGGGACTTATTGATCGCATACCCGAAACGGTGCTCACCGATGGTTGTTGCTTTTGTATCATTGCAAAGACAAACCGGAAGCTGAAAATGCTTCTTTAAATAAGAAACCAGTGGAATGCCGGGAGGTGTCAGATTCAGATAGGTAAGATTTACACCTTGTGTTGCATTAATCAAACCTGGCATCGAAACGCCAATCCCCCACAACTTGTCGCGTGGGATATCATGGAATTTCAGGAAATTGTCAGTTTCTTTAAATAACTCTTCAAGAAAAGTTGCCGAATCATCCAGCCTGATGTCTACCTTGCGTTTCACGATAATCTGATTGTGCAAGTCGAAAATAACCAGATGTGTATCATGGCGATTGATATCCATGATCAGCGTTAGATATTTTTTGCTGTTCAATCCGTATAACACAGGCGGACGACCTGCCCGGGCAGGTCCTGTACCGGTTTCGGTGATCCAGCCTTCACGGATAAGCTCGTTCACGATACCCGTTGCAGAAGGTATGCTGGCATGGAACAAGCGGGCCATTTTATTAATGGAGGTATCTCCGGATTGGTATAATTCTAATAAAAGATTACTCCGAAGACGGTTTTTTCTAATGTCAATAACGGAATTTGGCTCTTCAACAGCGGAACTCATAGCTTAATTTAATCATGTGACAATAATGGTCAAAACCGTTATTGGCCAATAAAAATGATAGTCAGGGACTAATATATAAAATAATATATTAAAAATGTGTTTTTTATTAAAAAAAATTAATATATTATTTTCAAACCCTTTCCTGTATACCCATATAGTAAGTAAAGACGACATCGACAAAAAAACTACTTAATCGGAAAGTCTCTTTTTACAATTATTTCAATATCGCATCAAACAAGCCTAAAAGTTCTGTTATATTCGTTATTACATAATGATATTGAAACAGTTCGAATGGAGTTTGAAAAAGGATTAGTGATTCGCTCGACCGGGTCGTGGTATGAAGTAAGGGATGACAGGGACGGGCATATCTGGCAATGCAGGTTGAAGGGAAAGTTCAAAACGATGGGTTTGAAAGTGACAAATCCGATCGCAGTGGGGGATTTTGTGCGTTTTGAAATAGAAGATGAAAATGAAAATTCAGGTATTATATACGAGATTCTTCCGAGAGTAAATTATGTTGTGCGGCGTTCGGTCCATAAAACGGCACATGCACATCTTATTGCCGCCAATGTTGATCAGGCTATTCTTATCGCAACGCTGGTATTTCCACGTACTTCATTGGGTTTTATTGACAGGTTTCTGGTTGCTATCGAATCGTTCAGAATCCCTGGTGTTATTATTTTTAACAAACAGGATTTGTTGAATGATGAAATTAAAGAGTTTCAGACTCAATTAATGGATTTGTATACGAGTCTGGGATATACCTGTATTGCAACAACGGCCGTAACGGGAGAAGGACTTGAAGATTTTAGCCAGCTTTTGAAAGGGAAAGTCTCATTGTTATCCGGGCATTCGGGTGTTGGCAAATCTACGCTGGTTAATACAATCGCTCCAACTTTGGATATTAAAACGCAGGAAGTGTCAACGTTCGCAAACAAAGGCGTGCATACGACAACTTTTGCAGAGATGTTTGAGCTGGCACCGGAAACTTTTATCATCGATTCACCCGGGATCAAAGAACTTGGTTTGGCGGATATCAAACCTGAGGAGATCAGCCATTATTTTCCTGAAATGCGTGAGCTATTGAATCAATGTCGGTTCAATAATTGTCAGCATATCAACGAACCGGGTTGTGCAGTAAAGGACGCCGTGAGCGGTGGCGAAATTGCTTTCAGCCGGTACGAGAGTTATTTGAGCATGGTGGGCGGAAGCGATAACCGGAAATAGATTTAACGTTTAACCAGCACTGGAAATGAAAAACGTCGAACATATCGGAATTGCAGTAAAAGATATGGAAGCTGCGGAAAAGCTGTTCAGTTCGTTATTCAACAGTCAGCCCTACAAGCGGGAGACGATTCCGTCTGAGTTTGTCGAAACTTCTTTTTTTAAGGTCAATCAGACCAAAATAGAGCTTCTGGAAGCCACAAGTCCTGACAGTGCCATTGCCAGATTTATCGAGAAAAAGGGAGAAGGCTTTCATCATGTCGCCTTTGAAGTTGAAGATATCCTGGCAGAAATGGAACGCCTGAAAGCAGAAGGTTTTGTACTTTTAAATGACATCCCTAAAAACGGGGCAGATAACAAGCTCGTATGTTTTTTGCATCCGAAAGGGACCAATGGGATGCTGATCGAGCTTTGTCAGGAAATCCGATAGCAGGATTTTATTACCAGTCCTGCTATCGGATTTATATTTAAAACGGAAGTCCAACGGCAATATTCAACACAAGGTTTTCTTTTCGCCACGCCTTACTTCCAAAATTAATTTCTTTAAATACCCACGGATTTTTGTATTTGACAGGCGCATCCGGGTCAAATGGCGCATCCGGATCTAAGTCAACCGGCGTGACTGTATACCAGGGTTTCCGGAAGGGCGTTGCCAGATCCAGACGAAAGACCAGAAACGAAAAATCCAGACGTAACCCGATTCCTCCGCCTACTGCGATCTGATTCAGGAAGCCTTTCTTGAAAACGGATTCTTCACCATAACCTGCCAGCGCATTTCCACGGTAAGACCAGATATTTCCCGCATCAACAAAAACGGCACCATTGATAATGTCTGTAAACTTCATGCGGAGTTCAGAGTTTGCTTCCAGTCTGATATCGCCAAAGGACTGATAACCAAACAGTCTGATTGTGGAAGTGTCCGGATTGTAAGCACCAGGCCCGAGCGATCTTGCTCTGAATGCCCTGAGACCCGTGCTTCCTCCCGCAAAATACTGCTTGAACTGGGGCATCTGCATATTTCTCGAATTGCCAAATGTTATCCCGACACCCCCAAGAAGGCGGTTTGCCCATTTGATTTTTGAATTGATGGTTCTGTAATAACGGATATCGCCATCGAATTTGACAAATTGCAAAATAGGCACGTTGAAAATTTCCTTTGCGCCAGTTCCAAGCGTGTCCTGCTTAGGTTTTTTACCCAATAAACTCAGCAGGTTTCCACCATAGTCAACGCCGCCCAACATAACGAACTGGTTTTTGCTGAAAGGTTTTGGGGTAGGCCTGAATGAAAACGAGTAGTTAGAGCCCATGATGAAATACTTGGTCTCCACAAGATCGATATAACGCCGCGCTTCAAGCGGCGCCAGCGTGAAAATTATATTTCGGTAGACTTCACTGTTGACGTTCCGTGGTTCAACAAAGTTAAGCGCAATGGGGGTCAGCGTATGTTCCAGTCGCGAACTTTTACTCCATACATAGGAATAATCAAATCGGATCGACCTTGTGGTGTAAAATCCCTTTTGAATCCGGTTTTCATAGGTAAGTGCCAAAATGGTCTTCGGTAAAAGCTGGCTTTTTTCAGGTCTCACCCGTACGAATGGTATCAGGAACCGGGGGAAAGAAAGACTGGCAACCCCTCCGTACCGTATGTACTCATTCCCGACCTTGTTTGGATTTTCGACACGGTTGCCACCCAGTTGTACGTCAAAACCAAAATAGGGACTCAGCGTAAATATCTCGCCGCCTCTTAAAAAATTTCTGTTTTTGAGGTTGAAAGTGATCTGAGAACCACCCAGGTTATTGGACTTGGTACTCGCACTCAGTACGGTTTGCAGAGACTTTTTCTTTAACGGCGATAAGTTATAATAAACGTTTAACAAGGCCGAATCGGATCGTGGAACTAGCTCAAAACTGTTTTTTACAAACTTGAAGTTTTGAAGGTTTACCAGTCTCGTTACTGAAATATCCTGAGTTTGATTGTTATAGAGATTACCGCGTCGGAAACCTATGGCGTCGTAAAAAATCCGGCGCTTGTATAATTTTCCGGGATCATTTATAGTCAAACCTCGGCGTACCGGCCCTTTGTTAAATGCACTGTCGGTACTCTCGCTCTGCCGCGTTCCGGTATTGACAAAAATCTGATTGATGTAATATTGTTTTAAAGCGGTTTGAACCGTTTCTTTTTTCAATTCAAGGTAAAGGTTTACCTGCTGAGGTCCCAGGGTTGAATCCTGTCTTCCGATGGTGGAGTCTACCCGAACAATAAGGTAATCGGGATTAAAGTAATAATAACCTTTCCCTTTCAGCTGCTGCTCAATACGTGAACGTTCAGCGGTAATGACGTCGAGCCGGATCGGATCTCCCTTTTTTAAGTAAGTATCTTTTTTTGAGAGAATTAAATCTTTATTGAACTGGGCACTATCTTTTACCACAAAGTTAACCTCGTTGATAAAGTAACGCGGCATGACATAAGCCTCATAAGCCGCCGTAGCTGTCCTCTTTTTCGGATTTTCGATCAATTTTCCCTTTGCAGAAGATTTGTAATATCCCTCATTGTCCATGAGTGCAACCATATTGCCCGCGTTGATATCCACAATCCGCTGATTGGCATAAACAGGAGGCTGTCCCAGTTTTTTACGAAACCAGCTTCGCAAACCGCCTTCATCCTTAGGCTCACCGATCCAGTAATAAAACCAAACTTTCCAGGGGAAACCGAAGATGGTTTTATTGGGCGCCGGTTTTATTATGCTCTCGATGTTCTCCGCAAGACCGCCCACATTCGGTTTGGAAAGCGAATCGGGGGTTACTTTCACACTATTCCCAACGTACAGGCTTTGGCCAGCCGGGACATATTTTCTCACTGAGCAAGCGCCCAATAACATACATATCACAAAGATGGCTAATGCACTAATTCTCATTTTTTTGCTTTTGAAAAATTTCACGGAACAAATCGTAATCTGCCGTTATAATAAAACTGACCCCTGTTTCAACAATAAAGCCTTCAAGAATGGACTGGTACTGATTTTTCCGGTATCCCCGGAACAAATACCGACCGTCTTTGCTGAGCGAATAATCCAGTGCAATGTTGTCAAAAACCTCGGATGAGCTTGGTGTTTGCGATTTACTTTCCAACTCAAAGTTTTTTCCAACAGAAATTTTCAGCCTGTCGCCCAGAAATGCCTTGCTCAACCCAACGTTCAGGTCGGTGCGGGCACCCGCACTCTGATCCGTGGTCGAATTTAAATTCAGGTCCAGGTTAACCCCTTTCACCAAATCGCCAGCCAGGTTGTTTAATTGATCGCTTAACAACTGGCTCACACTTTGACGGGCAATAGCCTCTGCACTTATTCCGGACAAGAACCCGGTTGAAGTCTGATCGGTGATAAATTTATTGGTGATCAAAAGTGCGAATGCCTGTTTATTCATTTCGGACGGATTGTTTTGCATATCTGCCCAGAAAGTCTGATCGGTTATATCCTTTTTGATATTCTCACCCACCATATCATCAGGAATAGCTACATTGAAAGTAATATTCGGCGTCGATAAGTTTCCGGTAATGACGATCTGAACCTGAACGGGGATTTTTCGCTCACCCTTGTAGTTATTGTCTATTGAACCCGGATCAACCATGACATTATAGGCGGCTGTAATATTCAGGTCGGCCTTCATCGGGTCGCCCGTCCAGATCAGACTGCTTCCTTTTTGAATTTCAAATTGTCTTTTTAGGATCTGGAGAGTGAGGTCATACGAGCCCTCGGTCAGGTCATATGCACCGATTAAATACAACTGACCATTTGGTGCAATGCCAGTATTCAGTTTTGCATTTCCTTTCAGTTTGATGTTGTCACCATTCAATTCATCGATCACGACCGTGAATAGTGATTTATCATCTACATCGATATCAAGCGAAATCTGCGAAGCGAAGTCAACCATAATCTGATTGGCTGTCTCGACCGAATCAACTTTTGCGACCTGTGTTGAATCACTCATATCTACGAATTCAATCACACCCTTGCTGGCATCACCCGCTTCGGTAACATTATCCGCCATCACAACGGTAATATCACTTCCTGAATCCAGTTTTACATTGCCATCGATGATGGCATTGCTGCCGTTTCCTTTGACAGTAAGATTTGCATCGACAACCGCCTTTCCAAAAAAGAGGTTGTTTTGTTTTTGGGTCGCGTTAAGAACGGTGAAGTTTTTAGTGTCAATTTTGAGGTCGTAACCCACGTCAGGGATGTTGGCGAGGTTGACATTGCCATTTATTTTTAACTGTTGTTTCAGTGAATCGGCGACGGTGAAATTGTTGAAATTGATCCGCTGATCAGCAAATTGTAACTTTTGATTGGTTAATGAATAACGAGCGCCCAACTGTGTCACATTAAACGCAACATCATCAAAACTGATGTCACCATTTAATCTTGGGCTATCTGTGGAACCTGTAATGGCTACCTTGCCCGAAAGATTGCCGTTGGCATTTTTTAATTGCCCGAAACTGAATGCCTCTATGGTTTCAGCTCCGAATTTCTTCATGTCCAACGTGAAATTCAACGGTTGTTCCTCCTTTAAACGATAGCTCCCGTAAAGTCGCATATCGTTCTTTTCACTGGTCAACGAAACGCCCACGCGGATTCTGTCTTCGGTTTCGTTTGTAGAACGGATCGCCAGATTTCCGATAGGTATTTTCATCAGAGCAAAATTATTGATGTCCAGACGGCCCGTATAAACCGGGGAAGTCATGTAATTGCTAAGCTTGATATTTCCGCTCAATGTCCCTGATGCCATGGTGGAATCACGCGTGACCAGAGCTGCAAAAGGCCCGATGGATATGCTGTCAGCCGTAATATCGAGAGGGCTGTTCGGGGCATCCGTTGAAGAATTGATGGATAAAGACTGATAATCCTGACGTATGACAAAGTTTTTAACCCATACACTATCGGGAGCGTATTGAATATATCCTTCACTATCGGTTGCCCATTTGCGGTAGTCGATCAATAATCCTTCACGCAAACGCAATTGATACCGGTTGTCTACCAGTGCCAGATTTCCATTTATACCGTGGCGATCCGTATTAACCGAATCTTTTACGATGAAATTAAATTTGACATCATTATTGGCGATATCAGTTTTAAGCGATGCATTCTGAACGCGAAATCCTCCTGTTTGCACGGTGCCTATGTTGGCCGTCATCACGGCTTTTTCTTTAACACTGCTCAGATTCACGACTACTCTTTCGGTGTGAATGCTGTCGTATTCCACCAAAGGGATAGTAAGATTGGCAACGATAGATGAATCGGTCTGGTTATTCAGTTTGGCGTGAAGCTGAACCGGTTTAAGTTCTGTAAGCTGTGGTGCGAAAATTTTGAAAACGGGGTGATTTGATACATTTGCATCCAACGTAAAATTCACGGGTTTCGTGACTGGTTTATAAGTCATTCCCGGAATAGCGAAATGTTTGCTTGTTTCTGTGAAAACGGCATCGGCAATTTCGGTATAAACAAAATCTCCCTCCATTTTAGCGTTTAAAAATGGCGAAGTAATCACCGCCCTTTTGTTTCCGGCCGTATCGCTCAGCTGCACAGTAAGATCCGATATCGTCACCGGTTTTCTGTGATGTGTCAGTACCAGATCGTTGACGGCAATCGTACCAAGCGGGTTTTCCGGGTTGGTAGACGGCATATCAATTTTTACATTTCCTTTAATCCGCAAAGAATCCGAATACAGGTTCAGAGCCGTGAGGTTCATGTGATCAATGACCGCTTCGCCTTTAACACTCGGAAATTCCTTGGAAAGATCAGCCTGTCCGTTCAAAGCAATACCAATGTTTTCGTCTTTCATATTTGCCGAAACATTAGCCAATCCGTGATCGATATCGCCTTTAAGCGTCAGATTGTTATATATATATCCTTTAATATCGGCACTTTGGATTGTGCCGTCAAGGTTAGCCTTCATCCGGGACGGGGTGTAGCCGATCCCGGCAACCTGTGTGGATAGCGTCAGTTTACCAAGCTCCTGAGGAGGTTGTTTCAGCAATTTCCCCATGTCAAAATCAGTGAAACTCAGTGTCCCGTCATAGTTTGCCTTGATGCTGTCTGTGATATTGACAAGTTTTCCGGCAAATGTTCCGTTTCCAAAAGAGGTGGTTATGGTAGTATTAAGTGTCAGGTTTTGCATAGAACCATTCACTTTTCCTGAAATTTTAATTTGTTCGGGAAGCTCAATGCTGGAAGGCAACGTACTATCCGGCAGCATTTTTAACAGGTCAGCTTTTGTCGACGAAATTTCATTTACCGTCATATCAGCGGCAAGTTTGTTTGCATCGGGTAAACCGCGGATGCGTCCGTCGACACTTAGAACCGTACCATCAAGCATACTGAAACGTGCCTTTGATATCAGCATATCATCCACCGTTCCTGTAACCAATCCTGAACCCTGAACAGATCCGTTTGGCTCTTTGCTGAATGGAGGCGTCGTGGCCAGATCGGGTGCAAGAAGCAGCAGATCAGAAAAAGCCACTTTTGTATCTTTTAAACTGAGACGGATTCTGACATCCGCCAGGTTTTTCGTAAGGTCATCCAGGTGGTTATAACGTAAGGTTAATTCATCCCGGATAATGGTTTTTGGCGTTTTTACAAGCAGGTTGCGCAGATAGGTTTGCTTTGCACCGTAGGCAAAATCCGTCCGGAGTGTGAGCAATTTAAAACCGCTTTTTTCTTCAAATGAACCTTGTTTTAATTTCCCGGTTATGTTGTCTGTGGAAAAGAGAAAGTCTTTCAGGTCAACATTTAATTTTTTGACATTTAAGTGTGCATAGTCCAATCCTTTTGGAATGGGTTTTGAATTAAAGTCATCATAGCGCAGATTGTTGTTAACCAGCCTGATGTCTTTAATCACGGCATACCAGCCAGGCGTTGCTGTACTGTCAGCCTTCGTGTTTGGAGGGCTTGTTTTTGAAGCCGCTTTTTTAGCAAATTCTGCGTAAGCCGTCATATTATCCAGCAACACGCTTTCGATCTCTACGCGCTGTCCGGCTACATAAATTTTATTGATTTTTCCCCGTAACTGGCCCAGGGTAACGCCGTTGTTCAGGCCGGACGTTTCATCGGTAAATTCCCATTTGAATTTGCTGATATCAATATCACCCAGTTTAATGTCAAGAGAATCCGCTGGATTGGATGGCGCGGTCGTGGTATCTTTTACCAGGGCCTCATACATCCTCAATTTAGCTCCACTGTTGTAAAGTGCAATTTTTGTCGGATGATATTGGGACAACGAAGGATTGAATTTATCAAACTGAATATTGGCCGAATCAATGTTGGCATCGGCATCCGTTCCTATCACAGCATCCTTGTACGAAAGACGGACGCGCTTTAATAAGATTTTATCAAGGCGCATTTCCATCGGTTTTGCTGTGGTATCAGCTGGCTCCGTAGGATTTGTGCTGGCAAATGCGTCAACGATAAACTGGAAGTTGAAAACGGTATCAGGTAAAGTCCGGTGGATATTAGCAGTGGCGCCTTCCAGTTCAATTTTGTTGATGCCGACATTTCCTTTTAACAAGGAATACATGTCCATATCAACACGCAGCATTTTGCCGGCCACCAGGGTATCACCTTTTTGGTCAGCAAAGAAAACACCTTCCAGAACGATCCAGTCAGGGACATCGAACCGTATTTTTTCAACGTTAAGTTTAGTCTTTAATTTTTTTCGCAGATAGGTATTTGCCTGCGCAGTAAGAAAGTCTTGTCCGGCGGGAGTTTGTATTCCCCATATCAACACACCAATCAGAATTAAAACTGCTAGTACGATTATAGCCAATACTTTTAATGCTCTCTTCATTCGATCGAGTTATACCATTCCTATCCAGCATGCGGAATGGGTGAAGTTTCCGTTTCAGTTAGTTTAGCATGAGCAGTATTGATTATTGACTAAAAAATACTGCTCATATGTTACAATGACCAATAACTAACGTTTGAATAAGTCCTGACTTACAGCTTCGTTGATGGTAATGGATGAAGTGATGGTTACCGGTTTTCTGTCCGTGCTGTTTACTTCTACCAATTTGGCAGGATAAGAAATTCCGAAAGGTGATTTCGTGTAATTTGAAAAGTCAGTCACGGTTTCAACACCGCCTGCGGTTTCTCTTTGTCTAACCAGTAAGCCGGTGCCTGCATCAAAATACAGGTTATACTTCACACTTTTACCCTGAAGTTCTACATGGTTGGTTGCAACACCGCCCACAGTTTCCGTACCAACCGTTGTAGCAATCAAGCCGCGGTTTTGGTAGTTGATAAAAGGCACCAGATTTTCGTACAGTTCCAGGCTGATGCCTTCTCTCTCCGCCTGACTAAGATCCTTAACGTCAACCTTATTGCCAAGAGGGACTTTTACCCATCCTTCGTTGCCTTTAACCGTGTAGACAAAACTGCGATTCATAATCACCTTGGACTTGTAAAGTGAATTATCTGCAATTGAGGCCGACATATTAGCGGTATAAGGAGTCGTTGATGCCGAAGTATAACTGCGTTTCAGGCTGTAAGTCTTGATTGTTTCCCACAATGCTTTTCCACCAGTGGCTTTGTAATAGTTATTAAAGATGGTATCTGCCGGAATCCGTGTTTGAGCGAATAATGACGAAGCGGCCAGAAGCATTGCCAATGAAATTCCAATGAATTTTTTCATGTGTTTGAATTGTGTTTAATGTTACAAATAGGTTACGGCTAACTATAAAATAAGTAACCCGGGTTTTTATATTTTATACCGGTTTGGTTTAGCTGCTATGTTAAAAAGTAAAAATACCATATTTATTATACGGTGTTGCAAAAACTGTTCCAGTCTTAACAGATACTGGCTGAGGTTACAAATTGTTGCATCGGTTTATCAGGATGTTTTGTTTACAATGTACAAAAGAAGAATGCCGAAACCAGATTCCTGATGTTTAGATTTTAAAAAAGAAAATAGGTTTAAATTAACAAAGGGAATAAGGAGTGTCGCTCCCTATTCCCTTTGTTAACTTTATTATAAATGACTTGTAATGGACTGATGATCAGGATTCGTCGCCGCTCATGGAGATTTTTCCAAACCGGTATTGGAATGTCAGATTAACCAGGCGGTTGGTTTGCTGCCACAATGAGTTCTGGATATAGGTGTCTGTTGCAAGCTGGCTCTTGTAGGCACGTGACAAAAATATGTCCTGAATATTAAACGAAAGTGTTGCTTTTTTTTCCAGCAAGTCTTTTCTAATCCCCATATTGGCGACAAAAACGCCCTGGCGGGTTCCCTGCGCAATAGCTCTCGGACCTTCATAGTTGACATACGCAGAAGCACGGAAGTCCATCGGCAAGGTTATGAAAGCATTTAAGTTGCCGGAATAACTCCATGTACGGTTGTCAATGTGGGCCAAAGCAGATACAACTTCACTTCTGAAAACACGACCACTGCCGTTTATTTTTAAGATATCACCAATCTTCTGAGAGAAATCCGTTTCAAAACCATAAGCCATTTCCCGTCCGACGTTATCATACCTTGTCAGCGAAATACCTTCCGCGTCAACCGTTCTGATGCGGGTTATGGCGTTGTTGGAATAATCCATAAACAAAGACGGTCCCCATCCACCTGACTCTTCGTAGTTAGAATAAGCCATTTCTGCTTTGTGGGTAAACTCAGGACGAAGGTCAGGATTTCCTGTCTGAATATTTCTTGGATCGGAAACATCGGTATAAGGATTAAGCCAATCAGCTTCCGGACGTTGTACGCGACGGCTGTAATTCAATTTAAGCAGTGCGTTATCATCCAGTTTTCGGGATAGGGAAAGGGATGGCACCAAAGTCAGGAAGTGTACGCCAAATTCCCTATTGGCGCTTACCTGATCAATTTGCTGATCCGAGTCCGTAAGCCTTAATCCGGCCCTTACTCCCCAAAGATCTGTTTTCTTCGAGAAAGTCATATAGCCGGTGTATATCGAATTCTTATAATTGAAAATGTTACTGATGTTTTTATCAAACTCGAAATTTCCTGTTTCAGAATTCAACAGGTAGAAATTGTTGGCGTTATCATTGGAATTGATCCGTGTACGGAATCCCACTTCCAACGTTGCTTTGGGCGTGATAGGCCAGGTGTAATCCGAGTTCAGGAATAGTGACTTACTGTTATTATTCCTGAAATTCTGCTGATAACGGCTTAGGCTGTCCACATCATTTTCCTGATCATAATTTGATTTTCCTTCCGATGCTCCCTGTGAATAGTTCGCAGTAAAAGTTATCAGCTGATCTGTTTTATTGAATTTATGACGGTAATCAAGGCTCGTACTAACATTGTGTCCGTTTCCTTTACTTTGATTTATTCTTTCGAAATGATCAAGCATCGGGCCTGTCAGCAATGCCGAGGTATTGGATAGATTACTCCGGTTCATGTTTTGGTCGCGTGAATAATTAACACCGACTTCAACAGAGTTTTTATCGTCAATTTCGTAATTGGCACCAATACGGCTGAACATATTTTTGTTCGTATTATGACCGGTTCCACGCTGTTCCAACCGCGATTGTTCATCGCCTAAAAAGTTATCACGGTTCAGTCTGCGTTTCCAGAACGTGTTACGCATTTGTCCGTTCAGCGAGGCGTTCAAACCCAGCTTACCGGCACGGAAACTAACATTGCCTGAACCGCTGTGGTTTTCTTTCAAACCAAGGCTGGCACGTCCGCTGCCGTTAATTCCCCGGATTTTATTCTTTTTTGTGATGATATCAATCACGCCGGATGCCCCTTCTCCTTCGTATTTTGCCGAAGGTGTTGTGGAGACATCGATACGTTCAATTAAATCGGCCGGAAAGGATTGTAAAACCGTTGGCAAATCGCTGCCATATAATGAAGAAGGTTTTCCGTCAATAAGAACCACCACATTTCCTTTGCCGCGAACCTGCGGATTCCCGTTTTCATCGAGCGAAACAGCCGGTACTTTTTCTAAAAGGTCACTTACGTTATTACTTGTAGCCAGCATGTCCTTTCCGATGTTGATCATTTTTTTATCAATATCTTCAACGATCATACTTTTTTCTCCCTTCACAATCACCTCATTCAATTTCTGAGCGGAAACGATTACGGTTAAAGTGCCTAAATCAACGATGTTGGATTCGGGGGCTACGCGGACATTGGGAACAAAAAGCGTTTCATAACCCATGTTGGTCACACGTAATATATAACTTCCGGGTTTAACATCCGGAATGGTAAATATGCCGTTTTCGTCGGTGATGACACCTGTGCTCACCGATGAGTCTTTGGCCATTAACACGGCAACGGTTGCAAAACTGACGGGTGTATTTTTCGGTGCCTCGACGATCTTGCCGATCATTTTTCCACCATCAATACGGATTTGTTTTACCTGTTTTTCGGAAGCGAAAGAATTGAAGCTGTTGCCAGCAACCAGTAACCCTGATATGGCAAACACATGAAGCCGTTGAGGATTAAATAAATTTTTAATCATTATTAATTTTTAAAGTTGTTAGGGATAGGAGCGGCACTTCACTTGGCCTTTCAAAATGCCGCTACTCAATTGATTTATAAAGTATAAAGCATTGAGCCCGACAAATATAATCAACGGGTCAATTTTAAATTTAATTGTATAAAATTATAAAAAAGTTGAGATGTGTAGTGTTTTAAAATGTTGTTACGTTAAATTGCATACTTTTTAAAATTATTTAATAAATGCATTCTTAAATCTTACTTGAATGAAAAGTTTTCTTTTAACGGTTATGTGTTCCATTTGGTTCTTCGCCAGCTGGGCTCAGCCGAACATTATTCCTAAACCTACACAGATGCTTGTGGCGAAAGGTGAGTGGACACTGGGCGCTAAAACAAAAATTGGCGCACCGGCAGATGCGAAGTGGACAAAAGTTGCTGAAATGTTGGCTGGACAAATCAACAAGGCCAGCGGATATGCTGTAAAAACAGTTAAAGGCAAAGGAGATATTACATTTGCGCTTTCTTCTGACACAAGTCTGGGAGAAGAAGGATACCGTTTGCTGGTTACGCCAAAAGGTGTGACAATCCAGGCTCAGACAGCCAAAGGAGCTTTTTATGGTGTGCAGTCATTGTTACAGTTGTTGCCGGTCGAGATTTTCAGTCCGGCAGTGGTTAACAATGTAAAATGGAAAGTGCCCTATGTAACGATCAAGGATGTTCCACGGTACGCCTATCGTGGATTGATGCTGGATGTAGGCCGTCATTTTATGCCTCTGGATTTTGTGAGAAAATACATTGACCTGATTGCACTGCATAAGCAAAACCAGTTTCACTGGCATTTAACAGAAGATCAGGGATGGAGAATTGAGATTAAAAAATATCCTGAACTGACAACCATTGGTTCGAAGCGTAAGGAAACGATGAAGGGACATTATGGCGACCACAAGTATGATGGAAAACCATATGGCGGCTTTTATACACAGGCTGAAATTAAGGAGGTACTTCAATATGCGGAAGATCGTTTTGTAAATGTAATTCCGGAAATTGAACTGCCAGGACATGCTTTGGCTGCTTTGGCTGCATACCCTCAGCTGGGTAACAATCCTGATAAAATATATGAAGTAGGTACGAAATGGGGTGTTTATGACGATGTTTACATGCCTCGTGAAGAAACGTTCAAGTTTTTGGAAGACGTGCTAACCGAAGTGATAGATCTTTTTCCAAGCAAATACATCCACATTGGCGGTGACGAATGTCCAAAAACACAGTGGAAGGAAAGCCGTTTTGCACAGGATCTGATCAAAAAGGAAAATCTTAAGGATGAGCATGGTCTGCAAAGTTATGTGATCAAACGCGTTGATAAATTTATCACATCAAAAGGCCGTCGGATGATCGGCTGGGATGAAATCCTGGAAGGCGGACTTTCTCCGAATGCTACGGTGATGAGCTGGCGGGGAACAGAAGGCGGAATAGCGGCTGCAAAAGAACGTCATGATGTAATTATGACGCCGAACAATTTCGTTTATCTTGATCACTATCAGGCGGACGCAAAAACGCAGCCTATCGCGATTGGCGGCTTCACCGATTTGGCAGAGTCTTATTCATACGACCCAACACCGAAAGAACTTTCTGCTGAGGAAGCAAAACACATTTTGGGAGTTCAAGGAAACGTGTGGACAGAATATATGAAAACACCATCTTATGTAGAATATATGGTATGGCCACGCGCAATCGCTTTGGCGGAAGTAGCCTGGACACCAACCGATAAAAAAGATTTTGCTGATTTCAGCAAACGCATGGAAATACATAAAAAGCGCCTTGATTACCTCGGTGTAAACTATTTCGGTGCGCCGATCAATAATAAGTTTGAATACGCCTGGCCTGAAAAAAAGTAGGGGTTAATCAAACGGATTCGTAAAAGGCATCTCACTGGTTGGGATGCCTTTTTTGTTATATTTACGTAATTATCCAGTGAAAATTTGGTGGTTATGGAAAAGAAAAAGCGGATTATCATTTATAAAGATAAAAATGATCCCTATATCGAAGCGCTTCGTGAAGGCATGAACGATACGCCGAAGGAACGCTATATTAAATTCTTTGAGCAACGACGAAAGTTCAACGAGCTTATGGGAGTTAAGAAAGACCCCAATGCCAGAAAGACGATTGAGATAAAGAAAGTGACATGGATTTAGAAAATAACGAATTTTTGGAATTTACGAGATGTGCTTTTAATCATAAGCTCGAGTATATGGTGATAGGTGGGTTTGCTATGTATTTAAATGGTTTGAACAGAGCCACAGAAGATGTAGATATTTGGATGAAGCCATCTAAGGAAAACGGACATATCTTAATTCAGATATTGTTGTGTATGGGGTATGATGAAGAGGATTTGGTACAACTACGCAAGCTGGATTTTACACAAACCCAGGTCTTTGGCTTAAACCGTGAGCTTGATATCTTGACTTACGTACATCATAAATTTGATTTCGATATCCTTTTTAAACGTTCCAAAATATTTGAAAATCCAGAAGGCAGTGTTATTCATTTTTTACATTTGAATGATCTTCGGGAATTGAAAGTGTTGGCTCGAAGGCCACAGGATTTGAGGGACGTTATTATGATAGATGATTTTTTGAAGCTCGAAGAAGAGGGGGAGGGGCTGGGTTCTTAAAAGATTAATTTGCTGAAAAATTGAGATGTATCACTTTGGGAACTTCAATTTAGATAACTTGATGACACGCTAAATAAAGTATTTAAGTTTAGGTCTATTGTACTGAATTTTCTCTCCATTTGAAGTTCGGAAAAATAAAAACCTGCACACCTTCCTTCCCTTCCCCCCAAACATTCTATTTTTGCAGAATGTATAAATATATCCTTTTACCGATCTTTTTCCGGTTCGATGCCGAGCGCATTCACCACTTTGTTTGTGAAATGCTGCAAATCGCTTTTAAAATTCCGGGTGTTCCTGCTTTGCTGAGAAGTATGTATACTTTCGAACACCCCGACCTTGTTCAGGAAGTGGCTGGATTGCGTTTCCGGAATCCTATCGGACTGGCTGCCGGTTTTGATAAAAATGCCGAAATGGTAGATCAGCTGGAAGCCCTTGGGTTTGGTTTTATTGAAATCGGAACGGTTACGCCCCGCCCTCAGCCGGGAAATGACAAACCACGTTTGTTCCGTGTAAAAGAAGATAAGGGACTTATCAACCGGATGGGTTTTAATAACAAAGGGGCCGAAGTTGCTGCGGCGAAACTGCGTTACCGTAAATCGTCCATTCTGGTTGGCGGGAATATTGGTAAAAACAAGGACACGCCCAATGAACAGGCACTGAGCGACTATATCAGCTGTTTTAACACGCTGTTTGATGTTGTAGATTATTTTGTAGTAAACGTGAGCTCGCCCAATACGCCGGGATTACGTGATTTACAGGAAAAAGAGCCGTTGATGGCGCTGCTTAACGATCTTCAAATCCGCAATAAACAAAGGCCCAATTCTAAACCAATATTTTTGAAAATTGCACCTGATCTGACTTTCAGTCAGCTGGACGATATCATTGATATTGTAAAGGAAACGGGGATTGCCGGGGTTATCGCCACAAACACAACGATTAGTCGCAAAGATTTGAAAACTTCTAAAGAGGCACTCGAAAAAATCGGAGCGGGTGGGTTAAGCGGACAGCCGTTGAAATACCGGGCTACGGAGGTTATTCGTTACTTATGCGACAGGTCCGGAAATGCCTTCCCGGTTATTGGGGTAGGCGGGATCGCTTCTGCGGCCGATGCGCTGGAAAAACGGAATGCAGGTGCAGGGCTTTTGCAGATTTATTCAAGCTTCATTTATGAGGGGCCGGGTTTGGTTAAGAGGATTTGCAAGGCCATGGTCGCTAAATAAATATTGACCTCCCTGATTGATAAAATAGAAAGCACTTCATACATTCATAAAAAAATAGAACTGAGATAAATGTCTGTAAATAAGCCGCGAGGAAATACACAAAGAACAAAAGCAGAGGAGGGCGTACGACCAGGTTTTCAGTTATCTCTGGATTGGGACAGTATTTTTTCTAGCCCGAAAAGCACGTTGGCGTGGGGGATTTTCTTCCTCATGACAGGAATTATATTGGAAGTATCTTTTTTATCATACATCATTACCGGCCTGGCCGACCAGAGCATCGTTGACTCTTTCGGGCAGGAGTCCATTCGGGATGCAGGGCGGCAGACACGTAACTTTTTAGGTGTTTTAGGGGCCACATTTTCCCATATTTTTGTCTATCGCTGGTTTGGCGTTGGGGCTTTGCTGCTTCCTTTTGTCCCAATTCTGGCTGGTTGGAAAATCGCTTTTGGAAAAGAATTGTTGCCACTGACCCGTGCAACCAAAGAGGTTATCTTTTTTACACTGTGGCTGAGTGCGCTGATGGGTTATGTGGTGCTCATGAGCAATACCGAAAATACCCTGAGTTTTGTTTCCGGAGGCATTGGTTATATGGTCAATGTGTGGCTCTTCGACTGGCTGAAATGGGGCAGTATCTTACCGATATTGTTCGCACTCTTTGTTTTTGCGATCTATTTTTATGATGCAAAAGCGATGTTGGAAAAATGGCAAACCAGAGCTGAGAAAGAAGAGGATGAAGAAATTGCTGTTGAGGAGGCTCTAGAACCGGTCATTACGGGTGAAAAAGAACCTGAACCTGAGCAGGAAGTACAGCCTGTTAAAGAGGTTGAATATGTTTCGGTTGTTAATGATACCTATGACGATGACCTGATTCCGGCGGTTGAAGAAATCAAGGAAGAGCCGGTTGTAAAAAACAATCATGTGCTCGAAGTGCTGAATACCGAAGAGGTTAGCAAACTAGCTTCTACGCCAGCGATCACGCCATTTGTTCCTGTGCCGGTGGTGCATGCAGCTGCTGATCTGGAACTGGAACTCGAAGTGGCCGATAATCTGACGCCTGTGGAGGTTGTTGATATTCCCGAAGACGAGGATCTTAATGCTTCGATCCTCAGGGAGTTTGGGCAATATGATCCTATGCTGGATTTGCCTACTTATCGGTTCCCGACCATCGATCTGATGAGTGAGGTGATTGAAAATCAGCATGAGAAAGTAACGCAGGAGGAGCTTGAAAGCAATAAAACGAAGATTGTAGAGACGCTTGGAAGTTACGGAATTAATATATCAAAAATTAAAGCGACGATCGGGCCAACGGTAACGCTTTATGAAATTATTCCGGAAGCCGGCGTACGGATTTCGAAGATAAAAAATCTTGAAGGTGATATTGCGTTGAGTTTGGCAGCTTTGGGAATCCGTATCATTGCACCAATGCCGGGGCGTGGTACAATCGGTATCGAGGTGCCGAATAAGAACCGTGAAACGGTCTTTATCCGGTCCGTTTTGATGAACGAAAGATTTCAGAAGTCAACGTATGACCTGCCGATTGTTCTTGGAAAAACAATTTCGAATGAAATTCATATTGCCGATCTGGCAAAAATGCCTCACTTGCTTATGGCCGGTGCGACAGGTCAGGGTAAGTCTGTTGGGTTGAACGTAATTCTGGCTTCGCTGATTTATAAGAAACATCCGGCAGAGTTGAAGTTTGTGCTGGTAGATCCTAAAAAAGTGGAATTAACGCTTTTCAATAAACTGGAAAGACACTTTTTAGCAAAACTGCCAAACGCGGACGAAGCCATCATTACGGATACCAAAAAGGTAATTTTTACGCTGAATTCCTTGTGTATTGAAATGGATTCGCGTTATGATCTTTTGAAAGAAGCTTCGGTAAGAAATCTTAAAGAATACAATGCCAAGTTTGCCCAGCGCAGACTGAACCCGGATAAAGGTCATCGCTTCCTGCCATACATCGTACTGGTTATTGACGAGCTTGCCGATTTGATGATGACGGCCGGTAAGGAGGTAGAAACGCCGATTGCCCGTCTGGCACAGCTAGCACGTGCGGTGGGTATTCACCTGGTTGTTGCCACGCAGCGTCCTTCGGTAAAGGTTATTACCGGTTTGATCAAGGCCAACTTCCCGGCCCGTTTATCTTTCCGTGTAACGTCCAGTATAGATTCGAGGACGATTCTTGATATGGGCGGGGCAGAGCAGCTGGTTGGACAGGGAGATATGCTACTGGCGATTAACTCGGAAGTGATCCGTTTGCAATGTCCTTTTATTGACACAAGAGAAATTGAGGATGTCTGCGAATTTATCGGCGGTCAGCGTGGATATGATGAGGCTTATGCACTGCCGGAATACGAAGGTGATGAAGGTTCAGAATCCAGAAGTGAGGTCAATACCGATGACTTTGACGGATTATTGCCTGAGGCTGCCCGTTTGATCGTGACGCACCAACAGGGAAGTACATCGCTGATTCAGCGGAAAATGAAACTGGGTTATAACCGGGCCGGTCGTATTATGGATCAGCTTGAACTGATTGGTATCGTGGGACCTTTTACAGGCAGCAAAGCCAGGGATGTCATGTTCCATGACCTGAACGGTGTCGATGAACATCTGAGGGTGATGGGCATAAGTGGCTAATGACTGATCAATATCAAAAATATACTGGCTGCCGGTTCGAATAAGTGTTTTGACACTTTTGAACCGGCAGCCGTTTTTGTGTCGTATGTTATCAAAACAAAAAATAACCATGCGAAATAGGGTAATATCAGTAAACCAGCCCCATTGTATACTTTTGGCCTGATAGCCTGAACTGGCTTTTTCAAACCAAATTATCTAATCGGGAATTTTAAATGAAAAATAGACTCGGGTTTCTTCTCTTTTTTTCCCTCGTGACGTTCTCCTCTTTTGGCCAAAATAAAGAAACTGCATTGCCGGATCCCTTGATTTTCAATAATGGGAAGAAGGTTAACAATGCCAGAGAATGGACTGCCCGAAGAGAGGAATTACTGCAAACTTTTCGTTCTGAAATGTATGGCACTTCGCCAGGACGACCGAAAGACATGCGTTTCGAGGTTTTCGACCATGATAAAAATGCATTAAACGGAAAGGCAACGCGCAAACAGGTCACCATTCATATCCGGGAAAATGGAAAAGAAGCGAAATTTGACCTGCTGATTTATATCCCTAATAAAGCAAAACATCCGGTCCCTGCCATTATTGGTATTAACTTCATCGGCAACCAGGCCATTAATGCCGATCCGGGGATCAAGCTTACCGAAGCTTGGGTAGAGAACAGCAAAATGTTCCCGTGTGCGGTTGATGGCAAGGCCACAGATGCTTGTCGCGGAGTGAATGCAAAACAATGGCAGGTGGATAGTATTCTGGATGCTGGTTTTGCTTTGGCGACAATGTATCGTGAAGAAATAGCGTCGGACCGAAAGGAAGAAATGTTCAAAACCGGGGTACATACTTTATATCCGGAGCTTCAGAATCGTGAGGATAACTTCGGAACAATTGCCGCCTGGGCCTGGGCTTTGAGCCGAGGAATGGATTATCTGGAGACAGACAAGGATATTAATGCAAAAAAAGTTGCTGTTTTTGGTTTTTCCCGTTTGGGCAAAGCGGCACTCTGGGCAGGAGCTTCTGACACACGTTTTGCACTCGTGTTGAGCAATGAATCCGGTGCCGGAGGAGCCAAGCTTTTTCACCGTGGCGTGGGTGAAAATATCCGCAGACTGAACACCGTTTTTCCGCATTGGTATGCGAAAAGTTTTAGAAAATATATGGATCAGGATACGGTACTGCCTTTTGATCAGCATTTTATCGTCGATCTTATTGCGCCGAGGCCAGTGTACATTGCGAGTGCCGAGAATGATAAGGGATCTGATCCCGAAGGTGAATTTGCTACTGCAAAGGAGGCTGATGTGATCTATCGTTTCTTTAAAACGAACGGGCTGCCGGTTAAAGAAATACCTGCGTTAAACAAGTCTGTTATGGGGCAAATAGGCTATCATATCAGAACGGGCGGGCATGATGTTACAAGTTTTGATTGGAAACAGTTTTTAATTTTCTCTAATTTACGCCTCCAAAAATAAAAACATCTAAACAACTAATCTTACAATATATCCCAATGCAAACAACTTCCTCGTCTGGTAAGGAAATTACCAAGGCCCGATTTACAGAAGACAGATACCTGATTACCCTCATCTTTGTCACCTCCCTTTTCATGTTCTGGGGTATTGCCATTACGATGGGCGATGTTTTAAACAAACACTTCCAGACTGTATTGAGCCTTACCAAAACGCAGTCGGCTTTTGTCCAATTTGCAATTTTTGGTGCATATGGTGTGATGGGTATTCCTGCCGGACTCTTTATGAAGCGCTTTGGGTATAAAAACGGCGTACTTTTCGGCCTTTCTCTTTTTGCTGGTGGCTCGTTCTTGTTTGTTCCGGCCGCCGCGGCTGCTTCATTCCCGTTTTTTGGAATTGCATTGTTTATCCTGGGATGTGGTATTTCTACGTTGGAAACTGTGGCACATCCGTTTGTAGCCTCTTTGGGTGACCAGCGGACCAGTGATATGCGTATCAATTTTGCACAGGCTTTCAATGCACTCGGTACGATCATCGGACCGTGGATGGGTTCGCATTTTCTTTTTGGAAACCATGTTCAGGGAAGCACCGATCTTACCTCGGTTAAGATGTTGTATATCGCGATCGGCACTGTGATTGCTACGATTGCTGTGTTGTTTTCCTTTGTAAAAGTACCAGCATTGATCGATCCGCACGTGGCAGTGGCAAATCCGGATGCCGCCAATGTGGATACACATCCTGAAAAGGGCCTTTTTGAGCACAGCCATTTTAAATGGGCTGTGATAGCACAGTTTTTCAATGTGGCTGCGCAGGCAGGTACCTGGGCATTTTTCATTAATTATGGTCATGAAAAAATGGGATTCACGGATGCCGTTGCCAGTAAATGGATGATCCTCTTTTTTGTGCTGATGCTTACCGGACGTTTTGTAGGAACATTTCTGATGCGATACATTGCTCCCCCTAGATTGCTGGCTATTTTTGCAGCCTGCAACATCCTGATGTGTTTGCTGATCAGCCAAAGCTGGGGCTGGCCTTCGTTTATTGCGTTATTGATGCTGAATTTCTTTTTCAGTATCATGTTCCCTACAATTTTTAGTTTGGGATTAAAGAATCTGGGAGCACATACGCAGCAGGCTTCATCCTTTATTTCAATGGGTGTTGTTGGCGGTGCTCTTTTTCCGTTTGTTATGGGTGCCGTGGCTGAACACGATGTAGCTACTGCATATTACTTGCCGATAATCTGCTATTTTGTGATATTTTTGTTCGGTTTTAAATTTTATAAAGTTCGATAGTATTTAATGAAACTCTGGGGTATAGATTTAGGAGGCACAAAAATAGAATGTGCTGTATTGGATTCTGATAATGATATGAGTGTTGTAGCCCGCAAAAGGCTGCCAACGGAGTCTGCCAAAGGATACGATCATATTTTATCGCAAATAAAAAGACTCATTGATTTGGTTGCAGAAGAAGTAGGAGAGAGACCTTCGAAAATTGGTTTTGCAACACCGGGTGTTTCTGAGCCCGATACCAATCTGATGAAAAACTCAAATACGACTTGTCTGAATGGCAAGCCGATGCAGCAGGATCTTACCGATCTTCTGGGCATTCCCGTAAAACTTGCGAACGACGCGAATTCCTTTGCGCTTTCGGAAGCGTTGATGGGGGCAGGGAAAGAATATCCGGATGCTGAGGTTGTATTTGGCGTGATCATGGGAACCGGTGTTGGCGGAGGATTAGTTGTTAATAAAAAGATTATTGGCGGTCATCACGGCATTGGCGGTGAATGGGGGCATAATATTCTTGAAGAAAACGGCGAACCATGTTATTGCGGCAAAAGCGGCTGCGTTGAGCAGGTCATTGCCGGTCCGGCGCTTGAACGTTTCTATGAACAACAGAGTGGTGAGAAATTGTCTTTGAAAACAATTCTGGAACAATATCATGAAGGCGGAAATGTACACGCAACGGCTACCATTGATCGTTTGCTGGAATATTATGGACGCGCCATTTCCACGCTTATCAACGTACTAGACCCGGGATTGATCGTGATCGGAGGCGGAGTAGGTAACATTGATCTGCTTTACGGTGAAGGTTATGAAAGAATTAAGAAATACATTTTCAATAACGGTGTAGTGACCACACCAATCCTGAAACCAAAATTGGGAGACAGTGCAGGTGTTTTCGGAGCCGCATTGCTATAAATTGAGGTCTGAGAAGAATTAAATAGTCCTGGTTATATTGTCGGATGCTGCCATCAGCGTTTAGCAATGTAGTCAGGACTTCTTTTGACTTTTAAACCATCATCCCGCAGTTTTGTCTAAATTTGCGGTTACGTTTTGACCTGGCATGCTTTTTAAAGAATTAAGTAAGAATTAAAATATTGATTATGAAAAAAATAACAATTTTCTCATTTGTGCTTTCTATCGTCACTTTTGCAAGTGTATTTACAACGTCGGTTCAGGCACAGGGAGACAAAAAATCGACTGCTATTTTAGACGCGATGAGTAATAAATATCAGAAGATAAAATCTTTCAAAGCAATTTTTACATACACACCGGAAGGAGGGAAAGCTTTAAAAGGTGATGCGACGGTGAAGGGAACCAAGTTTCGTTTGAAAATGGCAGGTCAGGAAATTTTCAATGACGGAAAGCTGATGGCAACCTATATCAAGGAAACAAACGAAGTGAATTATCAGGATTTTGATCCGTCGGCAGGTGGAGACCTTGACCCGACAAGAATTTACTCGGCATATAAAAAAGGCTTTAAGTATGCTTTCTTACAGGAAAAGAAAGAGGGTAATCAGGTTTATGAAGTAGTAGAATTAACTTCGACAGGTAAAAACAGCCAGGTTGATAAAGTGCAGATCCAGGTAAACAAGGCTGATAAATCGATTAACAGCTGGAAGATTTTCCAGAAAAATGGTCAGAAGGTGACCTACAAGGTTGAACAGTTTCAGCCTGATGTCGCAATTGCCGATACTTATTTTACATTCAACTCCAAACAATTTCCGGGTGTTGAAGTGGTGGATCTGAGATAACTGATTTGAAAACAACTGCTGATAAGGTATTAAAAGGGAGAAAAGCCGTTGTTGGTTTTTCTCCTTTTCGCTTTAAAACCGATCTGGTTTATCGAAGAAAATTTGAGATAAATGATGTGTACTGTGCAACAATTATCGCGTAAGTTTGTTTAAAATTAGTACCCGCCGGATTTCAATAAGTTGTTCATCATCCGGCACCATTATTCTTTTTGCGTATACATGTTATTTCTTGAGCTTTCAAAAAAAGTGGATCCTATTTTCATAAAACTGGACAGATGGTTTGATCTCAGCATTGGTTTTGTGCCCAATGTTGTGATTGCGATTTTGTTGCTGGTTATTTTCCGGTTTCTGGCCGGTTATGGAGGTAGGTTGATGGCGAGTGTGTTGGCGAAGGCTTCACAAAACGAAGCGTTGGTAAGTCTGATTTCCGCTTTGACAAGGATTGTTATTCTTACGACCGGTTTGTTTTTTGCACTGGGCATATTGGGATTGGAAAAGACAGTAACGTCGATGGTAGCCGGAGCTGGCGTATTGGCACTGGCTTTAGGTTTCGCCTTTCAGGATTTAACGACCAATTTTATTTCAGGTGCTTTTATCGCGATACAAAGACCCATCAAAGTCGGTGATATTATCGAAACGAATGGCTTCACGGGAAAGGTGAAATCGATAAATCTTCGCTCGGTGATCATTGATAATCTTGCCGGGCAGCAGGTTGAAATTCCAAGTAAGGATATTTTCCAAAAGCCGATCACCAATTTTACATATTCAGGAGAAAGAAGGGTTCAGATCGATTGTGGGGTCGCGTTTACGGAAGATCTTGCGCTGGTTGAGAAAATCAGTCTGGAAGCCGTGCATTCTCTGGGCTTTTTAAGCGCGACAAGGTCGGTGGATTTTAGTTATACCAAATTCGGAACAAGTACCATCGATTTTCAGGTTCAGTTCTGGATTGATCAGGTGAAAATCGGTCCGGGGGCTGCAAAAAGCGAAGCGATTAAAGTTTTGAAGACGGCATTTGATATTCATGGGATAACCATTCCGGCAAGGGCAGCGGAAGTTGCACCGGTTGATGCTAAAAAAGATTTGATTTAATAAGGTTGGTGTTTTGGATAGGGATATCGTTTCAAATTTCTATACCACCCTTTCAGGGTTCAGGCCCGGCTCGTAGACACTCTTTTTCTATAATAATTTCATCCCTCCGGGATTTGGTTGGTAGATAAGGCGGGATTTTATCTATCGCGTTGCCTTTGTTGATTAATTTGTTTCTCCGACGTGAATTTTGTTGCAATTCTGATGTCACCTTTCAGGGTTTGGGTCGCGGCAGTGAGCCATTTTTTCTACAATAATTTCATCCCTCTGGGATTTGGTTGGTAGACGAGGCGGGGGTTTATCTATCGTATTGCCTTTGTTGATTAATTTGTTTCTCCGACGTGAATTTTGTTGCAATTCTTAACCATCCTTTCAGGGTTCAGACCATGGCTGTGAGCTATTTTTTACTACAATAATTTCATCCCTCTGGGATTTGGTTGGTAGACGAGGCGGAATTTTATTCAGTGCACTGCCTTTGTTGATTAATTTGTTTCTCCGACTTGAATCTATTGCAATTTTTATTTCACCCTTTCAGGGTTCAGGGCACGACTTCTAGACACTCTTTTTCTACAATAATTTCATCCCTCCGGGATTACGCTGGCAGTTTTGGTGGGTGTTTGTCAAGGGGTATTACCTTTGTGAATTGCCCTCTTTCTCCGACTGGAATATCGTTGCAATTTTTATTTCACCCTTTCAGAGTTAAGGCCGCGGCTGTGAGCCATTTTTTTTCTATAATAATTTCATCCATTTGGGATTTACCAGACTGTTAGATAAGAACCCATGTCGCTGATACGAATGAAACGTAATGCTTAACTAAATGCCAGATGTAATAAAACCTACCAACCAAATCTCGGAGTGATGAAATTATTGTAGCAAAAATTGTCCACGAGCCGGATCGGAACCCTGAAAGGGTGACATAACATCTTCGACAATATTTCTTATCAACGAAAAAGGCCTGTTTCGAATCATGTTCGAAACAGGCCTTTTAACGTTTAGCTTATCGCTAAAAACCAATTCTTAGTATCTGTAAGTATCAGCTTTGAAAGGACCTTCTGTTGGTACACCGATGTAAGCCGCTTGTTCAGCAGTTAACACATCAAGTTTCGCTCCAACGTGAGCCAAGTGGAAAGCAGCTACTTTTTCATCCAAAGCTTTTGGAAGAACGTATACTTTTTTCTCGTAAGCAGCGGTGTTAGTCCAAAGTTCGATCTGAGCAAGTGTCTGGTTAGAGAACGAGCATGACATTACGAAAGATGGATGACCCATTGCACAGCCCAAGTTAACCAAACGGCCCTCTGCAAGTACGATGATGTCTTTTCCTTCTACTGAATAGATATCAACCTGAGGTTTGATCTGAGACTTTGTAGAGCCGTAAGTTGCGTTCAACCAAGCCATATCGATTTCGTTATCGAAGTGACCGATGTTACAAACTACTGCTTTGTCACGCATTTTAAGGAAATGCTTTTCAGTGATGATACGGAAGTTACCTGTTGCTGTAACAATGATGTTAGCGCGTTCAACAGCTTCGTCCATAGTAACCACTTCGAAACCGTCCATTGCAGCCTGAAGCGCACAGATCGGATCGATTTCAGTTACCAAAACACGGCATCCTGCTCCACGAAGAGATTCCGCAGAACCTTTCCCAACATCACCATAACCTGCTACTACGGCAACTTTACCAGCTAGCATCAAGTCAGTTGCACGACGGATAGAATCTACAAGTGATTCGCGGCAACCGTATTTGTTATCAAATTTAGATTTAGTAACCGAGTCATTTACGTTGATGGCAGGTAAATGAAGTGTTCCATTTTTAAGACGGTCGTACAGACGAAGAACACCTGTTGTCGTTTCTTCGGAAAGACCTTTGATGCCTTCGATCAATTCAGGGAACTGGTCGAATACCATGTTTGTAAGGTCACCACCATCATCAAGAATCATGTTCAATGGCTTACGATCTTCACCGAAGAAAAGAGTTTGCTCGATACACCAGTTGAATTCTTCCTCGTTCATACCTTTCCAGGCATATACAGGGATACCCGCTGCCGCGATTGCCGCTGCTGCGTGATCCTGCGTTGAGAAAATATTACATGAAGACCAGGTAACCTCTGCACCCAAAGCAGTAAGCGTTTCGATCAATACAGCAGTCTGGATAGTCATGTGAAGACAACCTGCAACACGTGCACCTTTCAAAGGCTGTGATGGACCGTATTCAGCGCGGATTGACATAAGTCCTGGCATTTCAGCCTCAGCCAATGTAATTTCTTTGCGACCCCATTCGGCCAGCGTTATGTCTTTAACCTTGTAAGGAATGTACGTTTCTGTTGACGTTGCCATTTTCTAATTAGATTTTATTGTCGTTTTTAATACGACAAAATTAAGTAGAAAAACCAACAGGATTCGTATTTGTAGATGAAAATTGGGGTTTTGATTTAGAATTTAGATATTCTATCCATAAATGACTTCGTTAGATAATTTTTAAAGCAACAGGAGGGGTTTCAGAACGTATGTGTAGATATTTTGTCTACTGCTTCTTCAATGGTTCTTTTATTGAGGGGAATATGTTTTTTTATGCTTGATAATCAGAGTTGTACATCTGATATGAAAATCAAAAAGCGCTGCCTTTTGAGCAGCGCCTCGTATATAAAGATTACCAATTGGCTATTACACCGCCTGATAAGAAGATTAGATCAATACAGTGAAACTCTTGAATATCGCTCCGATACGTACGGCATCGAAAATACGCGCCTGAGTTCCGCCGTGGTTAAGCACTGATTGTTCGTGAGAAGTTACACACATTTCACAACCGTTAAGCGCTGAAACAACCAGACTTAGTAATTCAAAAAATTCTTTGCCAAGTACCGGATTTACCATGATGCTCATTTTAATTCCGGCAGGAGCAGAGTTGTAAAATTCCTTATCCATAAAGTGTCTGAAACGATAGAACACGTTATTGGCATTCATTAAAGAAACGCAGGCAGTTACTTCTGCAAGTTCCTTTTCGTCAGCACCTTCTGCAACTGCAAGTTCTTCCAAAGCTGTGATAAGGGCTGTGTTTTTCTCATTAACAGCAACGGAAAGTGCGATCAGCAACGCTTCTTTACGGTTGATATTCTGAGATTTTAAAACGTTACCGATGTTGATTTTCAGATCTTTCAGGTAACGGTGGTCTAATGCTGCCAGCTTGTTGATAAGCACGCTTTCAAATTCAGCAGGCAAATTGATTTCTTTATACAGAGAATCTTTCGTATTCCCTGTTGCTGCAAATGGATACATTTTTAGTGAGATTGGAAGTGGGAGATGAAGCTTTTTGATTCACCGAGAAGAGTTCATCGTAGTACTGTTTGTTACAATTTCAGCAAATAATTAAAGAATACTCTCAACTATTTGCTGAAATTGCGACTGTCGCTAAAAGCTATGCTAATGTAGCTTCTCCTTTAACCCAGTTGCATGGGCAAAGTTCGTCAGTTTGCAAAGCGTCAAGTACACGAAGAACTTCGTCAACGTTACGTCCAACAGAAAGGTCGTTTACACATACCCAACGTACGATTCCTTGTGGATCAACGATGTATGTTACACGGTAAGCGATTTTTTCGTTTGCTTCAAGAATACCAAGATCTTCAGCCAAAGATTTTGAAGTATCAGCAAGCATAGGGAACTGAAGGTCACGAAGATCATCGTGGTTTTTACGCCATGCAAGGTGAACAAATTCGCTATCTGTTGAAGCACCGATCAAAATTGTATCGCGGTCAGCGAAGTCTGAAGTCTTTTTGTTGAACTCAGCAATCTCCGTTGGACAAACAAAAGTAAAGTCTTTTGGCCACCAGAACATTACCATCCACTTATCCGCATTTTTGTGATCGTCAGATGTGATATCGTAGAATTCATTTCCTTTTTCAAGAGAAACTACTGATGTTTTTTTGAATTCCGGGAATTTCGATCCAACTGATACAATTGTATTTTTCATCGTTGTTATGATTTCTGTGGTTTGTATTATTTTATGATCACAAAACTACAAACAACAGGTACCCAAGGCAAGATTTGGGATGGTACTATTCAAGGTAATGCTTGAATTAAATAAATTAATTTATGTTTTCTATTGAAAAAGTAGTCTGTATAAATGATATCTATAAGTCTATAAATTTGGACTATATAATTATATTTATAAATTAAGTAATTATACAAATCGAAGATGTTATTGCGGCATCACACCAAGCACCGACTCCAAAGCCATACCTCTCGAACCTTTGATCAGGATATGCGTATCCATTTGCGGATTGTCCATAACCCAGTTATGCAGCGAGAATTTATCAGGGAAATAGTAAGCTTTTGGCAGTGCCGGCAATGCGAACTGCATTAGTTTTCCGGAAAGGATCACAAGGTCAAATTTGGCATCTGCCACTAATTTGCCCAACGCCAGATGTTCCTCTTCTGCGGCGTCCCCCAATTCAAACATATCACCCAATATCACCATTTTACGCTTGGCATCCAGTCTCGCAAAATTCTCAATAGCGGCGGCCATTGAAGACGGATTGGCATTATAGGCGTCCATAATAACCGTGTTGGTGCCACGCTTTACAATTTGCGAACGGTTATTATCGGGCTGATAATTGCCAACCGCTTCGTATGCGTCTTCATCGGTAACTTCAAAATGATTACCTACGGCCAGTGCCGCACATATATTATCAAAATTATAATGACCAGGAATATGCGTCGTAACGGTTTTTCCTTTATTCCCTTTGAAGACAACCACCGGACTTTCCTGTATCAGTTCAGGGTTAACCGGACTGCTTTCCGTACAGTAAAAAATAATCTCCCCGAATGCCCTGCGTTTGCTGACCATTTCCATAACAGCGTCGTTTTCTACGTTGACAAAAACGGTCCCTTTTTTCTTGGAAAGAAAATCCAGAAGCTCTCCTTTGCCTTTAATAATTCCTTTTACGCCGCCAAAACCTTCCAAATGTGCTTTGCCAATGTTGGTAATCAATCCGTGCGTGGGTTGTGCGATGCTGCTCAGCAGCGCAATCTCTTCCTGATGGTTGGCACCCATTTCTACCACAGCCATTTCATATTTAGCAGGATCGATCGCCAGCAAAGTCAGCGGGACACCGATGTGGTTATTAAGATTTCCCTTCGTCGCGTAGGTCTTGTATTTCATGGACAAAACCTTGGCAATAAGTTCTTTGGTCGTAGTTTTTCCGTTGGAACCTGTCAGCGCGATAACCGGGAACGTAAAAGTTTTGCGGTGATGACGCGCAAGATCCTGAAGGGCAGTCAATACATCCTCAACCAGTAAAAGTCTTTTATCCGTAACTACATCAGGGTTGTCGATAACCGCATAAGCGGCTCCTTTCGCCAATGCTTCCGAGGCGTAGGTATTGCCGTCGAAGTTATCTCCTTTTAAAGCGAAAAAAATGCAGCCGGGTGTAATTTGGCGGGTGTCTGTGCTGATGGTGTGACCTTTAAGGTAAATATCGTAAAGCTGTTCCAGTGAGGTATGCATGAGAATTGTCTGACGGTATAAAATCGGTTCATAAACTTTGCCTGTTTCGCTCAATCAAATGGCCGTAATTTCGTTACGTTTACATATGCGATTGTCCAGCTGAACAGACCGACAAAATTAATAGATTATTATTCAACGATGCGCACGAAATTTACCTACCTCTTATTCTTTGTTTTATCTGTTGTGTTAACATCCCGGAGCCAGGCCCAGAAGTCATGGTTCAAAATGGATACCCTGGCCGTACTTTCTTCCAACGGTAAAAAACTGCTGAATCCGTGGTCCGGGGGCCTCAATTCCGGCCAGTTTACTAAAATGGATCTTAATGGTGACGGCACGGAAGACCTGATCGTGTTTGACAGAACGAGCGGGATTTTATCCACTTTCCTGGCCGTAACCGACCCGGCGAATGCACAGAAAAAGGTCTGGAAACACGCGCCGTCGTATGAATATCTGTTTCCAAAAATGGATAACTGGATGGTTCTTGCTGATTTGAACAAGGATGGCTATAAAGATCTCTTTACGTATACGCCATTGGGGATCATGGTCTACAAGCAGGTGCGTGACGGAAAAAACTGGTCATTTAAGCTGGAAAAGCCTGCTTTGTACACGGAAGGTTTGTCGGGGAATGTGAACCTGCAGGTATCCGGACAGGACATTCCCGGCATTTCGGATATTGATAATGACGGAGATATCGATGTAATCACCTTTGATTATGAAGGTATGGCCATTGAGCTGCATCAGAATATGAGCATGGAACGTTACGGCGTTCCGGACAGTCTGGTTTATAAACGAAATGGTCAGTGCTGGGGAAATTTTCATAAAGGCGATAATGAGGATTTTGTAATGGGTGAAGATTGCGGTGTGGTAGGTAATTCGCCCAGGCGGGTGATGCACACGGGAAATTCCATCATGCTGCATGATCTTGATGGCGACGGGAAGAAGGATTTGATCGTTGGGCACGTCAGCAATGACCATATTTCTTTTCTGAAAAATACCGGCGAAAATCTGGTGGCGAACTTTACAAGTTATACACATAATTATCCCTCCGTCGACCCAATTTCCTTTTACATTTTTCCTGCGGTCTATTATGAGGATGTAGATTTTGATGGAGTAAAAGATCTGATTGCCGCCCCGAACGTGCCCAATAATGACGGAAACCTGATGAATTTACAGTCTTCGAACTGGCTTTATCACAATGCAGGTACGAGTGATAAAGCGGATTTTAAACTGGTTCAAAAGAACTTTTTGCAGGATCAGATGCTGGATGTCGGTGAAAATGCGGCACCGTCTTTTTTTGATGTCGATGGGGATGGAGATCTGGATATGGTCATCGGAGCGGGCGGAACACGCGACGGAAATAATTTTCGCGGCCGTTTATGGTTACTTCGTAACGTCGGCGATAAGCAGAATCCTGCTTTTGAACTTGCTTCTGATAATTATCTGAACGTCCCGGCAACGCTGGATATGTACAATCTCAAACCGCAATGGGCTGATTTTAACGGCGATGGGGTACCCGATCTGGGTTTTGCCGGAACAACCCTCAAAGGACTTGCTTATTATTACATTCCAAACAAGGCAGGAAAGGATCAGGCCGTGCAGCTGAATGCGGCCGATATGGTTTCGATAGCCATGCCTGCACAGTCGCAAATAGCCGATTACCCTTATTTTTATGACGCAGACGGCGACGGCGATCTGGATTTACTGGTTGGAAAACCTCAGGGGAATATCAATTATTTCAAGAATACGGGTAGCAGCAAGCAGTTTACGTTGACCTTAGAAACCGAATCTTTTGCCGGTTTGGTAGGGAATTTTGACGGAAGAAATGTGCAGGTATCGGTTGCTGATGTGGATGTCGATGGCAGACCGGATCTTTTAACCGTAGACTTCTCCGGAAAATTAAGGATTTTTTATTCCGGGGAATGGGGCAAATGGACGCAGCGGGAAAGTCTTCTGATTGACCATAATGGGAAAGGAGACAGCCCGTTATTAGGTTTTTACCTCTATGCTACCGCCGCGGATTACAATGGAGACGGAAAGCCGGATGTCGCCGTGGGGGGCAACGGAGGTGGCCTGCATTTGCTTCAAAATGTGTTGCCACTTACCATAACACCCGTTGAGCCGCCTCTTGAACAAAGTGTAAAAGTATATCCCAATCCAGCCCGGGAATATATCAAAGTGCTTTCAAGCCAGAATGCGAAGCTTAGCGTTTTCTCGGTGACCGGCCTGGCCGTGCAGCAAGATATTGTAGTCAATGCAAATCGGGAGAAAGAAATCCCGACACTGAACTGGGCGCCGGGTTTATACTTACTCGAATTTAATACAGGTTCTGCGCGGGTTGTGAAAAAGATTGTAATTCAATAAGATAGTCTTGCAGTCGCCGAAATGACCGGAATTGAATTTATTCAAAAAAATAACAAAAAATTATAAATGTGATATATGTTAAGTAAATACTTAAACTCAGCTACTTAACGTATTGCAGCCATTGAATTATGTAATTATTAATTCAAAAAACCGTATTTAGAGCAGTACGGTACAGGATGCGCTATTTCTCTGTGGATGGCAATTTACGGGTTAAATGAATGGTACAGTTGAACTTACGCATTCATTAACCATACAAAACATTAATCCTGTAACCTCATGCAAGCACTTCTCGGTGTAATTTTTCATTTTATTGGTGGCTTTGCTTCCGGCAGTTTTTATATTCCTTACAAAAAAGTCAAAGGTTGGGCATGGGAAACGTATTGGATCGTGGGAGGATTATTTTCATGGCTGATCGTACCGCCGCTGGCTGCTTACCTGACCATTCCTGGTTACACTGATATCATCGCACATACCGATGGCGGGATTTTATTTTTGACCTATTTCTTCGGTGTCCTCTGGGGTATTGGCGGATTGACCTATGGTCTTGGTGTGCGTTATCTGGGGGTGTCTCTGGGCAGTTCGATCATCCTTGGACTTTGCTCGGTTTTCGGTGCTTTGATTCCTTCGGTGTATTATTTGTTTGAGCCAAAAGAAGGAAAAGATTCTATCAAAGATCTGATCACCAGCAGCTGGGGGCAAATGGTTTTGCTGGGGTTACTGGTTTGCGTTATCGGGATTATCATTTGCGGAAAGGCTGGTGCCATGAAGGATAACGATTTGAAAAAGAGCGGCGTTGTTGGTGATAATGCAGAATTTAAGATTGGATTGGGACTTACTGTTTCCATCATCTCAGGTATATTAAGTGCATGTTTTGCTTTTGGTATTGACGCAGGAAAGGTAATGGCGGAAGAGGCAAATGACATCTGGAAAGCGGCAAACCCGGGTCAGGGAGAGTTCCTTTTTCAGAACAATGTAACCTATATTGTCATTTTGCTGGGAGGTTTAACGACCAACTTTATCTGGTGTATGATGCTGAACGCTCGTAATAAGACTTTCAGTAACTATACAGATAAAAGCACGCCGTTGCTCTCGAATTACATTTTCTCTGCAATTGCCGGGACTACGTGGTTTCTTCAGTTCTTCTTTTACGGGATGGGAGAGAGCAAGCTGGGGAACGGTCCGAGTTCCTGGATTTTGCATATGGCATTTATCATTTTGATTGCCAATACCTGGGGATTGGTTTTGAACGAGTGGAAGGGCGTCACAAAAAAAACACTGACAACGATTGTATCAGGTATTTTGGTGATTATTCTATCTGTATTAATTGTAGGTTATGGAAACTATCTGCATGAGTAAACAGAACGTTTTTTGATTTTTATGAAGAAACAAATCTCAATTCTTTTCATAATCATTCTGATGACCGTTGGTTGCCAGAAACAAAAAAACAAGCAAGAAAAAACTGTGGAAGAAAATACGACAAGCCAGGAAGGTACCTTTGGGTACGACCTGGCTTTTTTGAAAAAATACAAGCCTGTTATTCTGTTGACAGCGCCTGATGACAGGCAATCGCAGGCGATTGTCGTTGCGGATTATCAGGGCAGGGTGATGACAAGTACAACCTCTGGTGATTCGGGCAACAGCTTTGGCTGGCTGAATTACGGACTTATAAAAAGTGGCGAAAACAAACCGCACATCAATGCGTTGGGCGGAGAAGACCGTTTCTGGTTATCTCCCGAAGGCGGACAGTTCTCTGTTTATTTTCAAAAAGGAAAACCTTTCACATTCGAAAACTGGCAGACACCTGCGGTTATCGATTCTGAACCTTTTGAAACGGTTTCTGAGGGTTTATCTTCTGTAAAGTTCAGGAAAAAAACGGCTCTTGAAAATCATTCCGGAACAAAGCTGGATCTGCTGATTGAGCGTGAAGTTAAAATGCTTAGCAAAGGAGAAATTGCCAAAATACTTAAAATTTCCACGTTTGATCAGGTTCGCGCGACGGCTTATACTACTATCAATGCAATCACGAATACCGGCGCGGATTGGAAACGGGAAACGGGTGCTTTGGGGATCTGGATTCTGGGGATGTTTAAACCTTCACCCAGGACAACGATTGTTGCACCATTTTCAACAACTCATTCAAAAGAACCCCTATTAACTTCCAACTATTTTGGAGCTATACCGGTCGATCGGTTGGTGACCGGAAATGCTGCGGTGTTTTTAAAAGCGGATGGGAAATTCAGGAGTAAAATCGGGCTGTCGCCTAAGTCTGCAAAAAATGTAGCAGGCAGTTATGATGCGGAAAAGGGTATTCTGACAATAATTTCCTATGATATCGATGAGAAAGGAGAATACCTTAAATCGACCTGGGAAAAACACGAGGACCCATTTGGTGGTGACGCATTAAATTCCTACAACGATGGTCCGTTAGAAGACGGCTCTCAAATGGGGCCTTTTTACGAACTCGAATCCAGCTCTAAAACCAACATTTTAAGACAGAATGAGAAATTAACCCATCATCATAGCACGTTCCATTTCGAGGGCGACAAGGCTTCGCTTAACAAAATTTCGTTGTCTGTGTTAGGTGTAGAGCTCGACACGATTGAGAAAGCTTTCTGATTAAGAACCAGAATGCAAGGAAGGGCATAATTTTAGTAAAACTGCACTTATAAAATATTGGCGCCACAAAAATTGAGATAGTTATGCGAGTAAAAAGAAATGACTTCATAAAAGTATTTTGTGTAACCCAGGCGCTGCTGTTTGGTACGCTGGTTTCCTATGGGCAGAAGAAAGGAAAAACAACTGTCTTTGAAAAACACGTGATCACTCCTGATTTTATTGCGGAAGGGGCAGCCATAGGCGATGTGAATAAGGATGGGAAAAAAGACATACTTTCCGGTGCATACTGGTTTGAGGCGCCCAATTGGACGAAACACGAGATCATGCCGCCCAAAGCTTTTTCATGGAAAGATGGATATAGTGATTCATTTCTCAATTTCAGCGCTGATGTAAATCAGGATGGTTGGGTGGATCTGATCCGCATCGATATAGCGGCCAAGCCTGCTGTCTGGTACGAAAATCCTAAAAATAAATCGGGACATTGGGTGGCCCGTCAGATCTATCCGTCGATTGGTAATGAATCCCCGCTTTTTGTCGATATTGACCGTGACGGTAGACTTGATCTCCTGGCCAACGACCCGGAAACCAAACAGGTTATCTGGCTAAGTCAGCCACGGAAAAAGGGAGATTTTGAATGGGAAAAGAATATCATCAGCAGCGATCCTGAATTGGCAACGCATATGTATACCCACGGCCTGGGTTATGGTGATATCAACGGCGATGGAAAACCGGATGTCATTGTAAAAAACGGCTGGTGGGAAGGTACAGACAATCCTAAAACAAGAAACTGGAAATTTCATTCGGCGAATTTAAGTCAGGATTGCGCGCAAATGTATGTCTACGATGTAAACAAGGATGGATTGAATGATGTACTGAGTTCGTCAGCACACAACTATGGAGTCTGGTGGCATGAGCAGGGGAAGGATGCGCAGGGCAATGTCACCTGGACGGAGCATGAAATAAGCCGGGATTTTTCCCAGTCCCATGGACTTGCTTTCAAAGACGTTAACGGAGATGGTTTTCCCGACCTTGTTACAGGAAAACGATGGTATGCCCATAACGGAGGTGATCCGGGGGCCCAGGATGCATCGCTGGTTTACTGGTACGAACTGAAACCGGGAAAAAATCCGGTTTGGATTCCTCATCAGATAGACACCCAAGCCGGTGCGGGTTTACATGTAGAAATTGAGGATATGAACAAAGACGGGTTGCCGGATATCGTGACAGGCAATAAAAAGGGTGTTCACTTTTTTGAAAATCACCGGAAATAATCGTTATTCCATCATCATTTCCAATTACACACGTTCAATCCCATTTTCATGAAATTCGGTATTAATACCTATTTGTTTTCCTCTCCATTTACCAACGAGAGCGTCAACTTTTTTCCTAAGTTTAAAGAATGGGGTTTTGATTTTGTAGAAATAGTCGTCGAAGAACCTGCGAACATTAATCCGGCGCTCGTACGAAAAGCATTGGATGATAACGGTCTTGCATGCCGGTCAGTTTGTGCGGCAACAGGACCCGGGCGTGACCTTCGTGGAAATCGCAAAGAGCAGGTTGTAGCGATGGATTACATCAAATCGCTGATTGACATCGCGCCGGTTTTGGGAAGTTCGTTGGTTGCCGGGCCCATTTATTCGGCAGTCGGAAGGGCAGAGTTCGTGCCGGCAGACGAGCATCACAAACAATGGCTGACCGTTGTCAAACATTTAAAATCGCTTTGCGCCGACGCGGAAAAGCAACATGTGAAACTGGCTATCGAACCACTAAACCGTTACGAAACCGATTTTATCAATACTTGCGACCAGGCATTGAGTCTTATCCGTGACGTGGACAGTGAGTCGTTGTACGTTCACCTTGACTCTTTTCATATGAACCTTGAAGAGAAAGATCCTGCGCTGGCCATTTTGAAAGCGGGGAAAAAACTGGCATTACTGCATGCTTCGGGCAGCGACCGCGGCACACCCGGAGGAGATCAGATTAACTGGGAAAGAATATTTGTGGCGCTGGATAAGATCGATTATCAGGGCGACATAGTCATCGAATCCTTCACTCCTGACGTAAAAGTGATCGCCAAAGCAGCCTCAATCTGGCGAAAAGTTGAACCATCCCGCGAGTCTATCGCCGTTGACGGCTTGAAATTCCTTAAGTCATTAAACTTGTAGGTTATTTTTACCACTCGAGACAGATGAGATAACCTAAGAGCCGGTTATAAGCTTTTGGGTTACATAGTTTTACGCGACCTGCTACAAAAAATTATTTTTATCATTTAAGACATTTGACTTAACCCAACATTATACTGTCTTCTGAGGTTATCTCATATGTCTTAGGTGGTAACAGAAAAAAATATATCGTATTATTCTCCACTAATAAGTCACGGCGGAATTTTCTTTTTGCCCTGTTTTGCTCCATGAATTCCTATTCTTAAAAAAAATTAAGAAAATCCTTGCACGGGAAATTTTTACGTTACAACTTTGCCTATCGAAATAGTAGATTTATAAAGAACGAAGGGAGAGGTTAGGCTCAATGATCTTCTGGCAACCTATGACTCATAAGGTGCCCCAACCTAATTCTAATGATAAATCTTTAGAATCCACTGAACAAAAGTTATTGCCGAGTACGTCCTGTAAAAGGATTTTATTGTGTTGCTCTGGAAAAAGAGCCATTTAACTGGAATTATTCGTTTATCTATCTAGTTAGATGGTAGAGAATGTATACTATTATTTAAACTGAAATTTTATATATATGAAAATCAATCGTTTATTGTTCACGCTGCTGTCGGCCTCGGTTTTCGTAACCGGAATTACCGGAACTACTTTTGCCCAGAACAAACCCGTTAAGGAAGGAAACTGGCGTGGTGTTTTTAAAGTAGGTGAACTGGATGTCCCTTTTAATTTCGAAGTAAAAAAGAAAACAGGCAATGAGCTGGTGCTGACTGCTGTCAACGGCGATCGTCGGGATGATTTCAATGCAAAGTACATCACGCCCGATTCCTTGCTGGTAACACTTAATACATTTGAGGCCGGCTTGTTTGCGAAAATTGAAAATGATGGAAGTCTGACCGGTGCGCATAAGAGTCTGGTACCAGGTGCCGGACGGGTAATTCCGTTCACGGCAAAGGCGGGTCAGTCCTATCGTTTTGTTGAACCAGGCAAAGAAATCAAACCTGCTGCGAACATCACCGGAAAATGGCTTGTCAAAATTAAATCCGACAAACCGGCTGCCGATCGTGTTGCTGTTTTTGAACAAAAGGGAAATAAACTAAACGGCATTATCCTGTCGATAACCGGCGATAGCCGCGAGCTTCAGGGCGATGTTCAGGGAGATGAATTTGTACTTTCAGGTTTCACGGGTTCGGGACCTTCTTATGTAAAGGGAAAAATCATCGACGGAAAATCAATCGAAGGCGCAATTGGAGCGGGTGCTAATCCGATCAAATTCTCGGGAACAAAGGATGACAACGCCGCCCTTGCCGATGCTTACGCGCTTACATTTCTGAAACCAGGTTATGACAAACTGGATTTTACATTTCCTGATCTGAACGGCAAACAGGTTTCATTAAGCGATGAAAAATACAAAGGTAAGGTAGTTATTATTGAACTGCTCGGCACTTGGTGCCCAAACTGTATCGATCAGGTCCAGTTTATGGCGCCCTGGTATAAGGAAAACAAACATCTGGGTGTAGAAGCGATAGGTCTGGCTTTTGAGGCGAAGGACGACTACGAGTTTGCTAAAAGGACGTTGACAAAATTGAAAAATCGCTACGACATTCAGTATGATCTGCTTTTTGCAGGAAAGGCTGATAAGGACGTGGTGGCACAAAAGCTGGTAGCACTTAAAGAATTCCTGGCTTTCCCGACGACGATTATTGTGGGCCGTGATGGTAAGGTAAAAGAGATTCACACCGGTTTTTCAGGCAAGGGAACAGGGCAATTTTACGACGATTACGTGAAAAAGTGGAACGAGGATCTTACAAAACTCATTGCCGAACCACTGCCGTAATCAAGACCATTCAAGTTGGAAATCTTCAAACTAAAAATTTAAAAATGGAAATTTATTGTGATAGCGCTGCCACGACGGCCATTGATCCTGAGGTTATTGAAGCCATATTGCCTTATCTGACAACAAACTTTGGAAATCCTTCGTCGAGCCACTGGGCCGGGCGTAAAGTACGCGAAGTGATTGACGCAGCCCGTCAGACCATTGCAAGGTTATTAAATGTGACGCCGGAGGAGATTTTCTTTGTGTCAGGCGCTACGGAGGCAAACAATCTGGCTCTTTCTGAGTCAATCAGGGAATATGGTTTGACACACGCGATCACAAGCCGGATTGAGCACAAAGCCGTTTTGGAACCGCTTTTGAGGCATGAAAGAGAAGGCGACATCGAAATAAGTTATGTGAAGCTGGATAAAAAAGGAAATGTTGACCTGGAACATCTTGAAAGATTATTGGATGCCAATCCGCAATCGCTGATCAGTCTGATGCATGGCAACAATGAAATCGGAAATCTGACGGATATCGAGGCGATCAGTAAACTGGCGAAGAAGTATAACGCAGCATTTCATACGGACACCACGCAGACCATCGGGAAAGTACAACTGAATCTGAGCGAATATCCGGTTGATTTTCTGGTAGGGTCGGCACACAAATTTCATGGTCCGAAAGGCGTGGGATTTATTTACATCAACAAAAGACATAAACTGAAACCACGGATTTTAGGCGGAGGCCAGGAGAGCGGACAAAGGGGTGGTACTGAAAATGTAATTGGCATTGTAGGTTTGGCGAAGGCACTGGAAATTGCCTACCGCGATTTCGATGCCGTGCAGGAAAAAACATCTTCGCTTAAACAACGCCTGATCGCACAGCTCGAAAACAGTGGTATTGAAAATATCGGTTTTAATGGAGAAAGCAGGTCTGATGTCAAAAGTCTTGGCGCTATTGCCAACATTTCATTCCCCTGTTTGAAATCCGGAAGTCTGGTCAGCAGCCTTGACCAACTGGGGATCGCGGTTTCTGGAGGCAGTGCCTGTTCCAATCTGGGAAATGGCGGTTCTCATGTGATCAGAGCCATCCAACATGAGGCTGACAAAGAAAATGTTCGTTTTTCTTTCAGCAAATTTAACACAACAGAAGAGGTTGATCAGATTGTCAACACCATTGCAAGAATTTACCAGGCTGATGTAACGCCGTCAGAGGCAGGTGTTTTGCAGCAATCCTTTACCTGGATTCCTTAACGGGAAAGAGATTTTAGAGCCTGTCACGAAGCTATTTAGATACAACCTTTCAGTCGCAGTTAAGCCAAATGTTTTGGAAAGAAAAATTGCTCGGCTATATTTGTATATTAAATCTATAAATTTAGTAGGATAATAATTTTTGAAAGCAATTTACCTCAATTAGTACCCAGTTTAATTATGAAAAAAAATCTAATTTATTTACTCCTGGTTCTTTTTACCGGGCAAATAAATCTGGCATTCAGTCAGGATATCACGGTCACCGGAAAGGTTGTTTCCCAAACGGATAAGGAGGCTTTGCCAGGCGTATCCATTTTGTTAAAAGGAACTTCCCGCGGCACAACCACAACGGCGGAAGGAAATTACAGCATAGAGGCAGCTCCCGGATCGGTGTTGATCTTCTCTTTTATCGGTTTAAAAACAACAGAATTAACAGTGCCAGCCAACGGGAAACTGGATGTGCTATTGGCAAACGATGATACCATTTTACAGGAAGTTGTCGTGACGGCACTTGGTATAGCAAAGGAAAAAAAGTCGCTTGGTTATGCCGTGCAGGAGCTCAAAACAAAGGATTTGGCAGAAGCGCGTGAGGGTAACCTTGTGAACGCACTGGCGGGAAAAATAGCCGGTGTCAACATCACCAACAGCCAGGGCGGAATGGGTTCGTCGCGTATTGTAATCCGTGGAGAAACTTCCATCGCAGGAAATAACCAGCCTTTATTCGTGGTAGACGGTATCCCGGTGGATAACTCACAATTGGGTGCAGGTGCCAATGGTTCCCGTGACTTTGCCAACGCAATTGCCGATATTAACCCGGACAACATCGAATCGATCAGTGTTTTGAAAGGACCTAACGCAGCGGCTTTATATGGTTCACGTGCATCAAACGGTGTTATTTTGATCAAAACGAAATCGGGAAAATCTTCGGTTCAAAAAGGATTGGGCGTAACTTTGAATATCGGTTATACCCTGGATAAACTACTTGTTTTGCCAAAATACCAGAACGTTTTCGGACAGGGAACGGGCGGACAATTCTCTTATAAAGATGGAAAAGGTGGTGGTATAAACGATGCGACGGACGAAAGCTGGGGACCTAAAATGGATGGTCGTTTGATCCCTCAGTTTTTCTCAAATGGTGAGGCAGTGCCTTTCGTAGCTCACCCGGATAACGTAAAAAACTTCTTTGAAACCGGCCATACCAGAACAACAGGTGTTTCTGTTGCGGGCTCAAATGAAAAACTGGATTATCGCTTTTCGTTCAACAACAGCAAGCAAACCGGGGTTATACCAAACACGGATATTTCTAAAAACTCGTTTGGGGTAAACACAACCTACCGCATCAACGACAAACTGACTTTATCAACAAGCGCTAATTTTGTCCGCACGGGCTCTGACAACTTACCGGGCACATCCGGACGCGGAAGCAGCGTAATGCTTCAATTCTTATGGTTCGGTCGTCAGGTGGATACCGAGCTGCTGAAAGATTACAATAAGGGCGGATTCGATTACAACTGGAACCACAGTTATTACAGTAATCCGTATTTGCTTCAATACGAAAACACGGTTGAGCAGCGCCGCGACAGATTTTTTGGCAATGTAAACCTGAACTATAAAATTACCGACTGGCTGACTGCCACCGTTCGTACAGGAAATGACTATTACACCGACAGACGTAAATTCAAAGTCGCTTACGGAACAAATGGTACGCCTTTCGGGTCGTATACCGAAGATGGTTATGCTGTAAATGAGAACAATACAGATTTCAACTTCAACTTACACAAAACCATTGGCGCCGATTTTGAAGTAGACTGGTTGGTAGGAGGAAGTTTCCGCAGCAACTTCAACGAACAGAATTATCAGCAGGCTCCCAAGTTGGCAGTAAGCGGCCTGTACACGTTGAATAACTCCCGTGACGCGTTGATCTCTTACAATGTGTTGCGCAAGCAAAAAGTATACAGTGGATTTTCTTCTGCCCAGATCGGTTTCAGAAACTATGCATTCCTGAACCTGACAGCCAGAAATGACTGGTCATCAACATTGCCTTCGGGAAATAACTCTTATTTCTATCCATCGGTTAACGCGAGTTTGGTACTTACAGATGCATTTAACATTAAAAGCAACATCCTGACTTTTGCTAAAATCCGTGGTGGATGGGCTGAGGTTGGCAAGGACACCGATCCTTATCAGCTGATCAATACATATCCGTTCAACCAGCCTTTTGGCAGCAGCCCTTTGCTGACCGTTTCGGATGTACTTTTGAATTCTAACCTGAAACCTGAAATCACGCGTTCTACGGAAGTTGGTTTGGATCTTGCCTTGTTCAAAAATAAAGCAAGACTGGATTTCAGTTACTACAACACCGACAGCTATAACCAGATCCTGAAAGCTGACGTTAGTCCAACAACAGGTTATAAACAAAAGTTACTGAACGCGGGTCACATCAATAACCGCGGATTTGAAGCAATGTTGAACGTTAAACCGGTAGAAACTGCTTCTGGTTTTAAATGGGATATCGGGATCAATTTTTCTAAAAACGTGAGCAAGGTAATTTCTTTGGATGACGAAGGATTCCTGAACGACTACAAACTGGGATCGAACGGATCGGCTACGGTTTATGCAAGTAAAGGTTTGGGTTATGGTGCCATCTTTGGAACTTCCTATACCAAGGATGCCAGCGGAAATATCGTTATCGGCGCCAATGGCTTGCCCGTTCGTGATGCCAACCTGAAAGTTTTAGGTCACTACACACCAAAATGGATTGGTGGGGTTACCAACTCGTTCTCTTACAAAGGATTTAACCTGAGCGTATTGATCGATACCAAACAAGGTGGTTCTATTTATTCTGCAACCAATGCAACCGGAAAATACACGGGTGTTTTGGCAGAAACATTACAGGGACGTGACGCGGCACACGGCGGTTTGACTTACTACTACCCTGGAAATAACAAGTCCGCGGCAGCGGTTCAGATCAACACGAGTGGTACTGCACCTGGCGGTGAAGTGGTTTACGAAGACGGAATTATTGCCAAAGGTGTTACTGCTGACGGCAAACCGAATGCAACCATCGTGTCTGCTGAAAGATATTACAAAGGTGTTTACAGCAACAGTGCCGGTATTAACGAAGCCAGCGTTTTGGATGCGTCATTTATCAAACTGAGAGAGGTGAAACTGAGTTATGCGTTTCCTCAAACTTGGGTTAGCAAATACAGTCTGCATAATGTAGTGCTTTCGGTTTATGGACGTAACCTGGCATTCCTGCAAAGAAAAGCTACCAATATTGATCCTGAAACTGCCTTCAACACGGGTAATACGGGTCAGGGTTTGGAATCGCTTCAATTGCCGACAACCAGTTCTTACGGTTTTAACCTGTCAATCGGATTTTAATGATCCAACTTCCGAACAGTTTAGTAACATTCTTTAATTACAGAAATAATGAATCATAAAAATATAATTTTCAGAAGCGTTTTCACTTTGGCACTTGCTGGCTTTTTGGGCGCTTGCCAGGATGATCTTGAAGATGTGAACAAAAATCCAAACGAGGCAATCGTTGCCCAGCCGGATTATTTGCTTGCCAATGCGATCAAATCCAATGCCGATATTATTCTGGGTTCTGACGCTTCGATGGAAACCACAACTTTGTATGTGCAGCACTGGGCAAAAATTCAGTATACAGATCCCGATAAATACACGGCCAGCGTAACGAATATTCAGAACGTCTGGACAAACTTTTACTCGCTTGGCCTTACCGATTTCGATAAGGTGATCAAGCTGGGAGAGGAGTCAGGCAATGTGAACTACCAGGCTGTCGGGCTGATCCTGAAATCATGGTCGTTTCAATTGCTGACCGATTTGTACGGAGATATTCCTTACAGCCAGGCCGTGAAAATTGATCAGTTCCTTACGCCTAAATACGATGCGCAAAAAGATGTGTACGTAGGCTTACTGGCCGATCTTAAAAAGGCGTCCGATTTGATCAATACCAGCGGAAGCCCGATCAGCGGTGACCTCGTTTACAACGGAAATCTGACCAAATGGAAGAAATTTGCTAATTCTCTTCGTCTGCGTATCGCACTGCGTATTGCTGACAAAGATCCTGTAACGGCGAAAGCAGTGGTAACGGAACTGGCTGCAAACCCAAGTCTGCTGATTGCAAGCAACGATGACATTGCGCAGCTGACTTACCTGGCCTCGCCAAACCAGAACCCGGTTTCGAAAGATCGTGAAACCCGTGACGATTACCGTGTCAGTAAATCGGTGATTGATAAACTTCAGGAATTAAAAGATCCGCGTCTTGCCATTTTTGCAAACAAAACGGTTGATGCAACGCCGACAAGTTATGTGGGTGTGACCAACGGATTGCTGGCGGATTCAGCAGCCAAACTTGGGTTTACAAAAACTTCCAAACTGGGCGATTATTTCACTGCACCGACCTCGCCAGCTGTATTTTTAAGTTATTCGGAAGTACTTTTTAACCTGGCAGAAGCAGCGCAGCGTAATTTCACTTCCGGTGATGCAGCAGCGTTATATCAACAGGCGATCACGGCTTCTTTGCAGCAGTTCAAGGTTAGCAGCGGAGATATTACCACGTATCTGGGACAGCCGTCCGTGGCTTACAATGCGGCCAACTACAAGAAATCAATTGGTGATCAGAAATGGCTTGCGTTGTTCAGTCAGGGGCTTGAAGCTTATGCAGAATGGAGAAGACTTGATTATCCACAATTAAAACCGGCTTATGCAGGTGTTTTGAATGGGAAATTCCCATTGCGCTTGACTTATCCGACGGGTGAGCAGGCATTAAACAGCACCAACTACAAGGCGGCTGTGGCAAACCAGGGAGAAGATAAGCTGACAACCAAATTGTGGTTTGACGCGCAGTAAGGCACTTACTGAAAAGATTATAATAAGATTTTGTTTTCTGCCGGGAGCTTGTGTTTTCGGCAGAAAACAAATTTTAAGTAAAAGGAAATCAGGTTTTAGGTACAATGCCGAATTAATTTACTTTATTAATATATAAAACTAGTAGACTATATAGAATAAAGGAAAATTAGTAGTAATTTTGAGTAACATAAATAGAAACAGTTTTTAAGTAATCACAACATCAATGACTATAAACTTCACATCAAATGAGAAATACGTATCAAATAAAAATTTCCTATCAGAATAATCTGAGTCTTCACAAGATTACTTCACTGATCGAATCGGTGAAAGGTGTAAAGATTAAACAGCTGAATCTGATCAGCAAAGGCAGAGACTTTGTCGGTGTACTGGGTGTTGAAGTTTCGCACCTGATCGACCTTGATTCCGTTGTATCGCTTATCCAGTCCAACCGTGAAGTGTCTACGGTAGAAAAAATATATCCCAATCCTTTTGCGGCTTCCACGGAAATGTGGTGTACGCCTTAATTGTTCCGGTCCCGGTTCAAAATCTGACTATAAAAATCCCGACAACCGCCTTATAGTCTTTTTTTTCTTCATTGACTTTATCAATCCTTTCATTTCTCATTGTCCCGCAAGACAGTGTATAACAGCTGATTTTATCGGTGTATAAAATTAAAATTATAGCGCCTGTGATTTTATGTAGTTAACTACATATATTTGTACATAAATTTAATATTATGTCAAATATACCTCACATAGAGACTGTTGGTAATTCCTTTTCCCAACAGATCGTAGACCTGATCATCCCTATTCAGCAGATTGAGTTCGGTGTGCCGATAACTCTGGCAGACCAGCCGGATTTGCTTGACATCGAAAATAACTATCATGCCACCGGAGGTAATTTCTGGGGTGCTTTGCATGAAGGTAAAGTGGTCGGGACAATTGCTTTGATTGCCATTGGCGATAACAAAGGAGTGATCCGTAAGATGTTTGTTAACAAAGAATTTCGTGGCAAAGAGTTCGGGATCGCTCAGAAGCTGCTCGATCAACTTGTTGCTTATTGCAGAGTGAATGGAATCAGTGATCTGTATCTCGGCACGGTTGACATCCTGAAAGCAGCGATACGTTTTTATGAAAGAAATGGTTTTGTGACGATCGCAAAACAGGATCTGCCGGCTACTTTCCCCATCATGTCGGCCGACAATGTTTTTTGCCATCTTGAAATCAGATAATATGAACAGTATCGATCAGTCCGGTATTCTCGCAATTTCCACGCGTTTGCAGCGCATCAGCGACCGTCTCAGAAAAGATGGCTTACAGATTTACAAGGAAAATGGCATCGAATTTGAACCTAAGTGGTTTCCGGTGATTTATACTTTGGAGCAAAAAAAGTGTTTAAGTATAGGAGAACTTGCGGCGGAGATCGGTTATGCGCATCCTTCAACCATCAGTTTATTGAAGGAACTGGAAAAGGAAAAACTGATTATTTCGGTAAAAGACAAAAAAGATGACCGTAAAAGGTTGATCCAGCTGACGCCAAAAGCAGAGGAATTGATCACGCGAATGAGGCCTGTATGGAAGATTATGACAGCGGCTGCTACGGAGCTAACCGATACGACGAATAACATTATGCTCGCAATTAACGAGGTGGAGGCAGCATTCAAGAAAAAGAGCTTTTTGGAAAGGGCATTAACAATTATGGAAAATAATAAAACAGCTTCTGCAACCAAAACAACGGATCATGTGGAAGTCAGGAAGATAAGCAGTGCGGAAGATCTGAAAACGGCTTTCGCAATCCGCCGTCAGGTTTTTGTGGTTGGGCAAAATGTAAACGCGGAAGCTGAGGAAGAGGGAAATGAGGAGGCGACTCATTTTCTGGCAAAGGTGAATGATTTGCCGGCGGGAACAGCACGCTGGCGTAAGACGAAGGATGGTTATAAACTGGAACGTTTTGCGGTACTGAATGCATACCGGGGCAGTGGGGTAGGCGCGGCACTCGTGCAAACAATCCTGGCTGATTTGCCGAAGGGTGCGCGGACTTATCTGCATGCGCAACTTAGGGCGGCGAAATTTTATGAGAAAAACGGCTTTGTTCAGTTTGGAGATGTTTTCACCGAAGAAAATATTGAGCACATCAAAATGGAACAATATATTTAAAAAACGCGGCTGGCGTGCGGGAATTTTAACCCCGAACGCCAGCCGCATTTTTGTCAAAACTTATCAGTTTAAAGCGTCAGAGATAACCGTGCGAACAGAAAACGTCCGTTAAAACCAAACTGCTGGCCGGTTCTCGAATACACAAAATAACCTGCACCGGTATTGCCTCCGATGGTCTTATCCGGGTAAATATCGAGTAAATTATTTGCTCCAAGCGTCAGGCGGATACTTTTAACAAGATCATAACTAAGCGCAAGATCGGTGATTACTTTTCCGCCGAAAGTCTGGGCATCAGCATCTACGTTGGTGGCTGCATCCACCGGCCCGAAATACACATTACGCAGAAACACGCCAAACTTGTTCAGATTATAACTTAGTGTTAAGTTGCTTTTGATACGCGGAACTGCCGATTCGAAGTAGGTTCGGCTGGCTTTATCAAAATAAATACTTTCTTTTCCAACCAGTAATGGGGAAGCTTTTATAGCTCCTGCAACATTGGTTTTAACAAACGTTCCGGATAAATCGGCGCGCAAACGTCCTTTACCCAAACTCTCGGTGTATGTAAGCACAGCGTCAATTCCTTTGGTTTCGGTATCGATGGCATTGGCGAAGAACCGGGCCGTTTGGGCGTTTGCCTGGTCAAGCAGTTCATAAATTTCCTTATCCTGATCGCTGGCGCCCGGCTTGTTGCTGCCTGTAAAATTGCCGGTGTAAATGACACGGTTATCAATTCGGATGTAATAGCCGTCGACAGTAAGTTTGAACTTGCCAAAACTGCCTGTGAAACCCAGACTGTAATTTTGAGATGTTTCCTGCTTCAAAGCCGGGATACCCAGTAATTGGGCAGGACGGCTGTCGTTGGTAAAGGTTCCCGATTGAATAATCTGGCCGTCAATAAATAAACTGGATGTCGCGCTGAAATAACGCTGATGCAAAGAAGGTGCCCGGAAACCCGTGCTCGCAGCGCCGCGGATGGCCCAGTTCTCACCGATCTTGTAACGGGAAGATATTTTCCAGTTTAAAGTCGATCCAAAATCTGAATAATTTTCAAACCGTAATGCTCCGTCGACAAGCCAGGATGGTGTAAAATTAAATTCAAGATCGGCATAAGCTGCCACGGCGGTGCGTGTTGCATTGACGGCATTTTCAGGACGGAAACCCGGGAAGGCCTGTGCGCCTCCGCCGTAAGGACTGCCATTCTGAGCTCTCCGTGTCTGGATATTTCCTGTGATATCCGGAATTAGGATATCCTTCCCCGTACCATCCGTCCCGACCTTAATAGCCCGGCCATAATCGGCATATGAATTTTCTTCACCTTCAATGATCTTATAATTCTCAAAACGATGTTCCGCACCGAAAGCGACATTCAGGCCGTATAAAACATCGTCAAACCGGCGGTTAAAATCAAGATTTGTTGTGTTCTGTGCAAAACGGTAACCTCCGTCGGTGAAGGTGGTTGGCGATGCTTTCAGTAAGGAGGCATTAAGAGCATTTGAAGTGGTGAAATCGATCTGGTTTCGTCCGAATGTATTACTGAAATCGGCATTCCATTTCCCGACTTTTCCACGGATACCCGTAGCGAAAGACTGGTCATAGTTATCCGTTCCGATCAAAGGTAGAAAGCCGAGCGGATAAATTTCCTGGATATTCTGTGTGATCTGAGCGGGCTGCCTGCGAAAAGCAGCGGATTCGCCACTTCTGTAATTGAGGCCACCAAAAGCATAAAACTCTGCGCCGTCATTCAGAGGAATAACACTATTGAATGAAAATGCCCCGCCGCGGTTGGACGCCTGCCCGATTCTTGAATTGAAATCTGAACGCTGCAACCCACGCCGCTGCAATTCCGCAGTTGTGATATCAACACCGGTTGGATTCGGGTATAAAGTCGGGTTATTGTAATCGCTGAAAATAACGCCGGTGAATTCTTTCATCCGGTTTGTAGGGTTTCTGAAATCAAAAGAGCCCGCAAAATTGACGAAGCCGCCTTTGGTACCCAGGGGCAAACCAAAATTCACATTCGCCTGCACGTTTTCTCCGTCAATGGTGCCCTCCGAATTTTTGGAAACATAACCACCCGTCGTGATGTTGGCACGGACCTGGCTAACGTTGTCTTCCAGAATGATATTGATCACACCCGCAATGGCATCAGAGCCGTACTGCGCAGCTGCGCCATCACGGAGAATTTCGATTTTCTTAATCGCGGAAGTGGGAATCGCATTCAAATCCGTTCCGACAGAGCCTTTTCCAAAAGTTCCGTTGATATTTACAAGCGATGTATTGTGTCGGCGTTTTCCATTGATTAAAACCAAAACCTGATCAGGACCCAGGCCGCGGAGCGAAGCCGGATCAATGTGGTCTGTTCCGTCTCCTAATACCTGTGTGTTGGAGTTAAATGACGGAGCGACATAATTCAATATCTGGTTCAAAGAAACCTGCCCGACATCCTTGACAATTCGCTGGACGTCGATAACATCAACGGGCACAGGGGTATCCAATTGAGAACGCGGCTCACCACGAGAGCCCAGCACAACAAATTCTTCCAGAGATATCGTTTCCAGATTAAAGTTGAGTTCGAGTGTTTGTCCGCTCGTCAGGGTTATGGACTGTGTTTTTGGATTGAAGCCTGCAAAGCTGGCAATCACATTGTAGGTTCCGGGAGACAGAGGGAGTTTGTAGGTCCCCTGGGCATCGGTGATCACGCCGGAACTTTGTCCCTGAATATAAACCGAAGCGCCCGGCAGTACTTCTTGTCCATCTTTTACAACGCCCTGCACGAAGGATTGGGCAAAGCTTACATTTGTCAGAATAAAAAACAGAAAAGTTGCGGCTTTCAGTTTTCTCATGGGTAATAAACTTTTCATAGTCGGATTTGTTTGATGAATAATAACCTGAATTGTAATCACAAAGCAGTACTGCGGCGTCAAACGCTGTAACAAAATAAATTAGATTTAAATTTTATAAAATTGGATTAAATAGATTGTGGTTGAACGGCGAAAGAAATTGAAAAGCGAGGGCTGTATCAGGTAAAAAAAACATAAATGCAGAAAGCGCAGGAGTTAAATTTAAACTCCTGCGCTTTCTTTCATATTATTTAAAATTTAGTGTTAAACTTTAATTCAACAAGTTATCAAATGTAATGGCTACATAGTAGAGGCCTCCAAGTGTCGGACCGCCTGCGTACTGAATGTAGTTGTTGTTGAAAATGTTGCTGCCACCCACTTTCACAGTTCCCTTGATGGAAGGTACCTTGTAAGTAACCTGTGCATCGAAAGTGTGTATTGCAGGAACATTTCCATTAACCAAAGGACTTTCCCAAAGGAATTTTTGCTGCCATCTGTAAACCACGCTGAACCCTAAATTTTTAGCAATCTGGCGGTTTCCAAACTGGATGTTGGCAGTCCACTCGGGTGTGTTAAACCCGGTTACAAAAATATCTGTCGTTGCATTACTCTTGATTTTGTTAAAACTGGTATTTCCTGAAACTGTGTAGTTTTTGTAAAAGTTATAGGTAAGTCCCAAAGCAGAACCATAGTTTCTGTATTTGTTTTTTGCGTTGGTATAAACCCGGTAACGATCCTGACCCGAGTCTCTGTTGGCATCAAGCATTGCCAAAACGGCTGCGTCGGTACCCACGGTCTGGCCTTTTGGAACATCCACCTGTACCTGACCAAGGAAACCATCGTACGTGTTGGTATAAGCATCAAAGTCAAAAACCAGCGTATTGTCCAGGAATACACTTTTGTATCCGAATTCAAAGGAGTGAATTCCTTCCGGACGCCCCTTATCAAGTTGTGCTTTTACCAGTAAATTACGGTTTGCCAAAGCTGCGTCGTTACGGTTTGCACCGGCAGCAACAGCGGCATTCACGGCTGCGTTAAAGATCACACCCGAAGCACGTGTGTAACTGTTGTCAAGATATCCCAGTCCTTCGTTGATATAAGGAAGGCTTCCCACGCGTTTCACTCGCCCGTTATTTACATAAGACAATGCTTCAAACAAACCTGGGAAACGATATCCCTGCTGGTAGGTAAAGCGGAAATTGTTGCTTTTATCTGGTGAATAAACAGCGGCCAGACGAGGTGTCAGGATTGGTTTAAATTCAGGATTGTAATCAAAACGCAGCGAACCGAACAATTTAAGTTTTTCAGCAAAAAGGGTTTTGGTCACCTGCGCAAAACCACCGATTTTTTTGTAGTCGATATTCTTGCCATAGGTACCGTTTTCCAAAACCTTACCGCGGTCAGCGATAGGGCGGGAGAAATCAACAAAGCTGTTTCCGTCCGGAACGATTTCATACAAACGGGCATCTCCGCCAATTAACAGGTCAAAAGCCTTGGTATATTTTGAAAGGTCCCACTGGCCTTCCACATGGTACAAATGGCTCTTCTGGATCAAAGCGGCACCGCCTGACACAGGCGCATCCGGAATGGTCGAAGACTTGATGTCCCAGTTGTTAATGCTGCGAATCAACGCTTTCTGATCGTCAAATGCCTTGGTTCCCGGCACGGCACGGTTTGCATCGGCAACCTGGCGGGCGTAGGCTGTTGCTGCGGCAAGATTGCCATCGTTCAATGCACCTCCGTTGTCTGTTGCATATTTGTTCAATGCCGCTTTATAGGCCGCTCCCCACACGGTTCCGCTTCCGCCTGTGGAAAGGTCCATGTTATCAGCAAGCGGTTTTACGTTAAACGAGTCACCCGAATCTTCTGAGGATGTATAGGCGCGTACCAGGAAGTTGGCTCCTTTTAGTTCCAGTTTATGGTTTTGCACGATCACATTGTCAAGCTGGATTTTATTTCCGCGCTGGAAAACACCGTCCATTTTACCGATACGGTAGCTATATGACAACTCAGCCTTGTCGCTGATGCGGTAATGCAGTGCAGCGTCAAATTTAAGGTTATCCACGTTCGGGCTCACCAGATCTTTTTCCCAATATCCTGTGCGGGCCACGTTCAAAGTCTGGTTTGCTTTTCCGTTAATGTTCAGGCCGCTTACCGAAACCGTGTTGCTACCGGCAAGAACGTCGTCACCATATTTGTTCCATCCGTCAAAAGCGGCATTATTCGCGCCATTCAGCGATGAAAAACTTGGGTTGGCACTTTTCAGATTGTTCGGGTTCTGGTCTAAACGGGTATCGGCAAGCCAGTCGGTTCCTTTCATGTAACTGAAATTGACTTTAAAGGCGAATTTGTTGTTGAAAGCTTTTGCGTAACGTATGGCCGTTTCAGTTAAAACGCTCGCGTCGCGACCGGTTCCACCTACGTGGTTAACACCGGTTTTCTGATAAACACTAAGTCCCTGATAAAAGAAAGGGCTTTTTGTCAATAAGTTAGACATCCCGTTGATCGCATTCAAACCATAAAGGGCCGATGCCGCACCCGGTGTAATTTCCACACTGGCGATATCAAGTTCCGTCGGCCCGATCGCATTTCCAAGCGGCACACCAAGCGTGGCAGCCTGCATATCGATACCATCAACGAGCTGCATGAAACGGTAGTTGCTCGGGATATTGAAACCGCGGGTATTAGGTATTTTAAAGGTTAAACTCGAAGTTGTCATCTGAACGCCTTTCACGTTTTCAAGCGCATCATAAAACGATGGGGAAGGAGACTCGCGGATGGCACGGATATCCAGTTTCGCAATGGCAACCGGTGATTTCAGAATGCTTTCCTCCACACGTGAAGCCGTTACAACGATTTCCTGTGCCAGCTGTGTTTGTGTTACAAGCTCAATGTTGATATTGGAACCGGGGCTGGAAACTTCAAATTCCTGAGTCTGGAACCCAACGCTGGAAATAACCAGTGTAAAAGGATATTTAGCTTTTGAACGTAGCTTAAAGCTTCCGTCATTGTCTGTGGTGGTTCCGGCAACGGTACCTTTAATGAGTACACTTACACCGGGAAGTGTAGTTTTATCTGCCTTGTCAATGATTTTTCCTGAAATTTCAATGAAATTATTTCCTTGGGCAAAAGTCAGTGCGGGAAGTGCAAGCAGCATGAACAGGGTAAATTTCTTTACATAAAGCAATGCTTTCATAAATGCGTATTATTTTAAACGGATTGGATAAAAATGGTGGTTATTTTTACTGAATGTTGTTTAATGGCTGATGCAACAACGGCATTTAAGAATGGAGCTCATTTTTATAGTTCTTTTATAATCTCTATCGATTTAGTAGACAAAAGTAATTCCATTTTTGTAAACTTCAAATTTTTAGAAGAAATTATAATAATTTTAAGTAGTACCAAGTGAGCCTATGCGAGTGCGCAGGGAAACGAGACGTGTTTTAAAAAGTGCGAAATGTTAAAATTTAGGCTGTTAGCAGCGAAAAGTGGCGTAGTAAGCCGACCTGTCGGTGATTAGAAATCGAGGACATATTTTTTATATTCTGCACAAAATAAAGAATGTAGTTAAGTCAAAGGCATATAAATTATTTCTATGAGATGGGAAGAAAGAAAAGAATAGAAAGTGCTGATACGCTGATTTAAACAAATACAGGTTTATTTCTTTGTAGTATTTTTTAATGTACTGGTAATGAATTAATTTTAATCCTTGAATTAATTTGTTTATAGAATTATTTCGATAAAATTCATAACCCTCATTATAAATAAATGGCAAAGAGTCTTTCTGCCCATTTTGTAAATCTTCTCACCAAGGTATGTGGTGCCGTATTAATCGCTGCTACCCTGTTTTTTTTATTTTCCTGCAATGAATCTATAACTGAAAACACCGATCACACCACGTATGTTGACAGCATAAGGGAAAAGGCCAATCGAATGCTGGATAAGGGTGACTTCAACAAGGCTATGTCATTTTTTGACTCGGCTTACAGCCAGATAGACAACCCCGGAGTTGGCGACGAGATCAGGAAGTTTAACTTTAAGGGACAAAATTATTATCCAAAACTCGGAGAGCACAAGAGCGCGTTGGTACATGTGGATAGTATTTTTCCTCTTTTGGCTAGTGAAGATCTGAAAAAGAAATATATACGGGAATACTCGGCTGCGTTATTTCAAAAAGGTGATTTATTGTTTGAGCTGAAAAGATTTAGCGACGCTTATCTATATTATTACAGAGGCAATTTGATTGCCAGAACTATCTTTGACCCTTGCGCCGTCAGCGAATATACTTACCGGCTGGGAATGGTGAGTTATAAACAAATGAAATATGTTGAGGCGATCAATAATTTCAAACAGTGTTATGAAGATGCCGCATTTTGTCGCAAAGATTTCAAGAATTTTGCCCTAAGACAGGAACTGCTCGCCAACATTTCTCTGAGTTATGGGAAACTGAATATGCCCGACAGTTCGTTGGCTTTCAGCAAAAAGGCACTGGCTTTTATCAATGAAGAGGCAAAGGTATTTCCTGACAGGAAGGATTACATCGAGATGGCAAAGGCGGTGGTCTATGGGAATGAGTCTGACCAGTATTATAAAAAGGGAGATACCCTGACGGCGATAACTTTGTTAAAGCAAAGTTATGAAACCAATATTCAGAAAGGGTTTGATTTGCCGGATGCTCAGATGGCGATGGCAAGGCTAGGTTATATCTATGTGGAATCAGGGCACCTGGATGAAGCCTGCGAAATTGCAGAAAAACTTAAGGCGTCGATGGATACAAGCTATAATTTGTTTGTAGACATAAGCTTGCAGAAGCTTTACTGGAAATATTATGATGAGCTCAAAAAGCCGGAAGAGGCTTATGTTTTTCTTCAAAAATACATTCAGTTGAAAGATTCGCTGGACAACAGGAATAAAAAACTCGTCAGCGCTGATGTAGGCAGGGAATTTCAGAACATTGAGCAGCAATATAATTACAATCTGCTGAGTAAAGAAAACGATCAGAAAATATATTATCTGTACGCGCTGGCGGTTTTTGTGGTAATGGCGCTGGCCATTTTGTTGCTGATCTGGCAAAACTGGCGTGGTTCCAAATCCAACGTTTCGTCATTGACAAAGCTCAACAGGCAGATTACTTTTCAAAACACGCAGCTGGAACAAACACTGAACGACCTTCAGCAAAGTAATGATGATAAGGATAAGATATTGAAAGTGGTTGCGCATGATCTTCGTAATCCTCTGGGAGCTATCGTTTCAATTTCTTCCATATTGCTTGATGAGGAAGGGATTTCCGATGAAAATGTGGAACTGCTGAAAATGTTAAAAACCTCCGGGCTGCAATCCATTGAAATGATTAGCGATTTGTTGTCGGCCAACCTTAATTACCGTCCGGAAGAAATGAAGATGGAGCAAATTGATATGCGCATGCTGCTAAATGAATGCGTGGATCAGTTGAAATTTAAGGCGGAGGAAAAAGAGCAGCAGCTGGAACTGGAAGTGGAGGATGATGCAGTGGTGCTGGCCGATCGTGAGAAATTGCAGCGGGTATTAAGTAACCTGATCGTCAACGCGATCAAGTTTAGTAAACTGAATGCCACGGTGAAAGTCAAAATGACGATCAGAGAGGATAAAATGGAGCTTTCCGTGACCGACCAGGGTATTGGGATTCCGGATGAACTGAAAAGTAAGATTTTTGACCCGTTTACGAAAGCAAAACGTTGGGGAACTTCCGGTGAACAGCCATTTGGTTTAGGACTTTCCATTTCCAAACAGATTGTGGAGGCACACGAAGGGAAAATATGGTTCGAGAGTGAGGAAAACAAAGGTACCGTTTTCTATGTGGAGCTGCCTGTTAACGCACCTGTTGTTAATGCACCTTCAACATTGACTTTCTAATAAACTGATAAGATTCGGGCATAAAAGAAAAAACCGGACTGCGCTGGCAATCCGGTTTTTCTTTGAATATGTTATCCGCAGATTATGCAAGGATTTCTTCTTCCATTCTTGAAGCACTTAACTGCAATACCTGCGTCGTCCATGCTCTGGTTTTTGCGGCAAGTTTTGCATCCTTGGCAAGGGAATTTCCAAACGAAGGAATAAGTGTTTTAAGTTTTTGTTTCCATTCTGGCGACTGAGTTTCCTTTGGATAACAACGGTGGATCAAGTCAAGCATGATAGAAACCGAAGTAGAAGCACCCGGAGATGCACCAAGCAAAGCGGCCAAAGATCCGTCGGCGGCTGTTACCATTTCTGTTCCGAATTCAAGTACACCACCTTCTTTTTTATCTTTTTTGATTACCTGCACACGCTGACCTGCTTTTTCCAGTACCCAGTCTTCCAGACGTGCACCCGGCATATAATCTCTCAAAGCAGCCAAACGGTCTTCCGGAGATTGTCTTACCTGATCGATCAGATATTTTGTCAATGGTATATTATGAATACCGGCGGCGAGCATCGGTTTGATATTGTTCAATTTGATGGAACGCGGCAAATCAAGATAAGAACCATTTTTAAGGAACTTCGTTGAAAAACCTGCATAAGGACCAAACAGAAGTGCTTTTTTGCCGTCAATTACACGTGTATCAAGGTGAGGGACAGACATTGGAGGAGAACCCACCGCTGCTTTTCCGTAAACTTTCGCCTGGTGACGTTCGATGATTTCTGGTTTATTGCAAACCAGCCACTGGCCGCTTACGGGGAATCCTCCAAAGCCTTTTCCTTCCGGAATACCTGATTTTTCCAATAACGGCAATGAGCCACCACCTGCACCGATAAATACAAAAGGTGTACGAACTTTCTGTGATTTTCTTGTCGCGAGATCTTTGATTGAGATCGTCCAGGAACCGTCAGCCGCATGTTTGAAATCTTCAACTTCGTGGTTCAGGTAAAGATTCACACCATCCTGTGTTTCGAGATAGTCGAATATCGTTCTGGTTAATGAGCCAAAGTTGACATCGGTACCAAGTTCCATACGTGTTGCAGCAACCGCCTCATTTGGATCTCTGCCATCCATAATCAACGGAACCCAGTTTTCTATTTCCGACTTGTCCTCAGAATATTTCATTCCTTCAAACAAGTGGTGAGCAGTAAGCGCGTCGTAGCGTTTTTTCAGATAGTCGACATTCTCGCTTCCCCACACAAAACTCATGTGCGGAATGTGACGAATGAACTCTTCAGGCGACTCAATAATTTTATTCTCTACAAGATACGACCAGAATTCTTTTGAAACTTCAAACGATTCGGCGATTTTGATAGCTTTTGAAATTTCAACAGAACCATCTTCCTGTTGCGGCGTGTAATTCAACTCGCAAAAAGCAGAATGGCCTGTTCCTGCATTGTTCCAGGCATCGGAACTTTCAGCAGTTACACGATCCAGTCTCTCAAAAATGGAGATTGTAAAAGCGGGATTCAACTTTTTAAGTAAGATTCCCAGCGTAGCACTCATGATACCGGCTCCGATCAATACGACATCGGGAGCAATCGATTTTATAGACTTTTTGGTACTCATTGTGTAAGAAAGAATTATAGTTCATTAGGCCCATCAGCCCGGAAAAATCCAAAATCTCTATAATGAACAATATTGCTTGTAATATTTGTTTCCAAAATAAGCTAATTGAAAAAATAAATTGATCAAAATTGTAAAAGTTCTTTTTTTTGATCAACTAAAACATTGTTAGATTCTATAAATTTCGATACAAAAGTAATTTTTAAAAAGGTTAACAACAAATAAAAAAATGTTGCCAGTGATGAACTGACAACATTTTTCTTGGATAAGTACAGGATGTAACTTATTTTAAATAAAGTAATTACTTACTTTTTGACTATTTTGAAAACTTCGTTGTTGATCTTGATCAGATATAACCCGACCGGGAATTTTGACATGTCAAAGTTGTAATTATGGCCATTCGGTTGCGCAGACTGCAATTTTATTCCCGAAGAATTTATAATTTCAACTGAGTTTATTTCAATTTCTGACTGAATGGTTAATTGATCGGTTACAGGATTTGGATAAACTTTTACGGCGGTTGCTGCTTTCACTTTAATGCTGATAATCCGGCTGTATTCGAAGGATTCATCTAAATCAACTTGCTTTAAACGATAGTAATAAATACCGTCGGCGATGTTATAGTCCCGGAACGTATATTGCTTGTCGGATTTGGAATCACCGGCTGCGGCTACTTTCCCGATTGCCTCGAAATTGATGGCATTGGTACTGCGTTCTATTTCAAAATGAGATGAATTGCTTTCTGAAACCGAAGCCCATTCCAGTGTCGAAGCGTCGTTGATAGCATAACCTGAGAAATATTTGAGTGTCACCGGTAGCGCGCTGTTAATGGTACTGACAAAAAATCCGCCGGCACTGGTTACGTCAAGGCTGATCACCCAACTGCTTAAAGTGTTATTCCATACGATAGATACCGGGGTGATTTCACTGCGGCTGCCTGTGTAACTGCCAATGGATCCGTCTGCGGATGTACCCTGGAACTGAACAATACGCAGATTGTTCATACCTGTCTGATCTGTCGGATTTTTTGGGATGTCCGTTGAACTTATGGCATTAAAGGCATCGAATTCCTGCTGGCTGAAAAATAGAGTTAAGCGGGAATTGATAGCGCTGACACCTGTTTTTATGTCAAAATGACGTTGCAGATAAGGGGCGTTCAGATATAATTTAACGGATGGATCAATGATGGCTTTGGTCGTCAATGTCCCGTTGATCAATGGAGATCCTGCTGACGGAAGGATTTGTCCGATGATCCGGCAATCCGTTGCCATGATGCCATTTGATCCGCTATGAATGGTCTGTTGCGATACGTCGGCGTTTTTTGCAATAGAGGTAGGAACCGTAGTACCCGGAACTTTCAGTCTGGGCGAGAAAATAACATTTTGGAAATTGTCTGTAATTTTGAGTTTGTAATCGCCTGATGCTGATGTGAACTGCTGAGAGCCCGAAAGTGAATTGGTGCAGTTATCCGCGGAAAGCCAGCTATATCCTGACCAGCCATTAGGCGCCTGAAATATTACATCGGCAGTTTCGGTACGGGCAACAGTGACGTTTGGCGGGGCTATTGCGCCATAGGGTGTTGACTGTGCGAAAAAATCCGTGGTTAGTCTTTGAGACCACAAACCCGCAAGGTGCAAAAGACCGGCTCCTGAAAAATGAACATGATCGCTGCGGTAGTTCGTGTCCCAGTAGTCGTCTGTTGCCGGGCCGGCAAATACGCCAGGCAGCTTGTAAGCCATGTCATTGCCATGACTGCCAATGCCAATCACATCATTTTGCGCATCAATCACAGGCTGCCAGGTTCGGGAAACACCGCCGACGTCAAAACGTGAAACTCTGGAAACCACCCAGGCCAGATTACTCTTTCCTGACTGGTCGCGGGTTGCCTGAATGACTTCACGGATATCTTTTAAATAGTCGGCCTCAGTCCGGCTGACAAGGTTATCCGTTTCACCCTGATGCCACAAGATAGCCCTGATGCCCAACTGCGCGACATAATTATTCAGCGCGATCCGAAGATGCCCGAAAGGAAGGCCGGTAGGAAAGGTATAGCCAAATTCACTGACTGTCACATTGGAAGAATTAATTGTTTCCCGCCAGTTTCTGATACCGGTACTGGACCAGCCAGCATTAAAAATCATGACCGGAACCTGCAATTTTTTTACCAGACTATCGCCAAATGCGCCCCAGCACCAGGCATAATTGCCAAAGGGAGCTGTTTTTGTTAAAGCGTCCAGATGTACAAATTCAGGGCAGGGAAGTTGAATATCGGCATACGGTGCGATGCCAGGATAATTATTGGCATTCAGGTTTTGAAAGTTGACACTGTTGACACGATCATCGGTAGCTCCCGGACCGTTGGCATTTCCATCACCTCCGGTTGCATTGGATTGGCCTGCAACAACAAAAACCTCGCCTGCGCCGACGTGTTCGACGGTTCCGCTGCTGATTTCGGCGTCGTTAAGTATTGCCCTTACCTGAAGCCTGTACCAGCCGCCTGATACGGGCAGGGAACCATAAAAATTACCGCCGACAGGATTATTCTGGATCGTTGCCCATCCTCCGCCTGCGGGGGATTCAATACCTTGTCCGGCGGCACGAGGGACAAACCGGGCCTCAACGCGGTCTGCGCAGCCGGAAAAATAACCTGCGATGGTGATTGTGGCTTTATTTGCATTATCTCTTTGAAAAACAACGCGATCAGAGGGAAATGTAACGGTTATCTGACCTGAACTGATTTGTGGCAGGATTAGTGCCAGTACTAAAAGGGGTAGGTAAGCTAATTTCATAGAGGTTCCTTTAAAAAGGACAGTAGTGAACGAAAAATTTTGACCTGGGGCTGTCCTCAGGTCGGATGGTGAGTAAAGTTGTTTAGTAGGAAGTTAAGGCCGGGAATGAAGTACAGCCTTTTTGCATAACATTGGCATTGCCATAACCGCTTGTTTTCCCGGAGATAGTTTTCATTTCGGAGGCAGGACCGGGGCAAATGATCAGCCCGGCACTGGTTGTTAATGATTTTGACAATTGTGCATAACCCGTTTGGGTTAATTTGGCCGTACCGTCGAAAACATAAACCCGGTTATCATAGTTATTGACAAGGTTTACGACGTTGGTCAGTGAGTTTTTTCCCAGCATTACTTTCCCATTTTTGGAATTAAGCCGCAAGGTACCGATATCCACCGTTCCATTATTCACAAAAGTGGATTTTTTACTTGCAAAATTTAATTCTGACGATCCCCAGTTCATCCTGGAGTCGGGACCTTCGTTCAGGATATGGTTATTGCCATTGGATAACATTACGTTTCCCATATACGTCACCGAGCCATGATTACTCAGCGTAACATCGCCATTGAAAATCAGCGCAGGTAAGATCGCTGATCCGGTCTCTGTAACGAGAATTGTGCCCTTATTAATGGAAAGATTATTGATTCTGACTTGTCCGCTGATAATCAAAGTGCCGCCTTGCAATGTCAGGTAAGTAATGGTGATATTTCCTGAGAGGCATTTTGTTTCGCCTTTTTTTATAACGTCGTAATCAGCGGCTGGCTCACAGGGAATATTGGTTTCCAGGCTGATTTCTGATTTTCGCTGTTGTGCGAGAACGGACGCAGCGCCGAAAAGGCACAGCAATACCGAAAGAAAATAATTTCTTGCAGAGGTAGATTTCATAAGTATGATAAATTGGTAGAAATGGATGCAGAGAATTTTAAAAACAGATCTCAGGCAAATTCACTCTTCAATTTATCATGCAGATTATATAGACGGCCGACGAAGTCGTTGCATTCATCCTCGGTGAGATAGTCGATGGTATTGGCCACAGCATTGACCACGACTCTACCTTCTTCATTTAGCTGAGAACCCCTTTTTTTGATAAACACAACGATTTCTTCCCATTCCTGAGAAAGCTGCTCTGAAAAATATTTAGGGTCGAGAATGTTGAAATAAGCTGCCTGTGCTTTAAGGCGTTCTTTCAGTTTTACGGAAGTACCAGATATCGAAAGGCTTTCTATCATCTTGGAAAGCTCGACATAAGTGAAAATGTTAGACTGTTTCATAATTGAGGAGGATGTATATCTTTCGTTCGGTTCTTATAAGTGTATTATGGCGCATGGTAAAAAAAATAGTGTGTGTTAATTGCTTTAATATCAGTGTGTATGGTCGATAAATACTGCATTCAATATTTACTGTCGCGTAAAGTTAAAAATTAGAAATCAGATTATAGGTAGTAAAATATTGGTGATTTAGTAGAAATAAATCGACAAAATTTATTGAATTTGTCGACACTGAAATGAAAAAAAATGATATGCTTTCGTGTCTGAACATCGTGTAGCAGATACTTGGCTGTAAATGTCTGACATCGGTGGGAAATTGGATGTTGGAATATTCTGGATGATACTCGTTCATAATAATCCTCCCAAAATCTCCGGAACTACTTATTCGCTGGCAGTTTTTACACTACCAGCGACTTATTTAATGCCCAACGGGCTGATAGAGGAGGATTTCAGATATGGGTATTCAAGAATAAATTAAGATTCATGGATCATGATGCGGCCACTACATTGGATAAAAAAAGATGTATTTGTCCGCTACTTTTGAGGAATCAAAAATAGACGCATAAATGGCGGTAATCAATCACCCATATTGGGGGATTTTACGAAACCACAGATCGATATTCACTAAAATGTAATAAGGCTGGTTAATTTTGTCCTGTTAAAATTATAAAGATGATACCCGAGAAGCTGATCCATTATTTTCTGACACCCGAAATGCGAAATCAATTGCATCCGGAATACGATCAGGTGCGTACCATCGTAAGTGGTGCCATTGTGGCTACGGCATTGTTACTTATTCTGCCAATTCCGCTTGCATTTTTTCCGCCGCCGCTGATAGGTTATTATGCCATGGCGTTTTTGGGGATATGTACGTTATTTTCTTTGAAATTCTACGGGATCTACTGGCCACCGTTAATCCTGGCCTTGCTGACGAGTTATTTTGTAATCATCACCGATACGTTGGAAACCGGTGCGATCGATTCTCCTGCCGTTACCACGTTGTATCTGCTCCTGCTGACCGGTTTTTGGTTTAACCGTAAAATAGGTCTCTGCATGATCGTGCTGAACATCATCTCCATCACCATCATATTTTATTCGGTGCCCGAAGCCAACGGGCAGAGTTTGTATGCCGTGGTATCTCATATTGTGCTTACAATCTTTTTTGGGACTTTCTTTTGGTTTGTTCAGGAGCAGCATGACGCAGCGCGTTTACAGATAAGGGAACAGCAGCACATCCGGATCGATCTTTTGGACCGGGCGGTAAAAGAAAGGACGCAGCAATTGTCTACGATGCGTCAAAATCTGGCCAGCGATTTTCATGATGAAACCGGGAATATGTTGTCGGCGATTACCAGACAGGCCGCCGTGTTGAAATTAAAACTGAAAGATCAGTCGTCTGTACTGTCCATTGTGGACAACATCATCGCGAACAGTGATCAGCTCTATGCGTCCAGCCGTGATTTTTTATGGAGTGTCAACAACAATAGCGACGACCCGCAGGAGCTTTTCGCATACCTGACTTCCTTTGGGCAAATATTTTATAACCAGTTTGATATTGCTTTTTCAGCAAATGTAACCATTAATTCTGCCCAGGAATCTGCACATTTACAGCCATTTGCTTCCAGACATATTATTTTTATTTTTAAAGAAGCGATGACCAATGTGGCCAAACATGCCGGTGCCAGGGAAGTGATTCTGGAAATGGCAGTTTATCAAAAGCATGTCAGTATTTCGTTGCAGGATGATGGGAGCTGGAAGGAGCCTGATGAGGCCATTTTACATAACGGGCTGCAAAATATGGAAAAGCGAAGCCGGGATAACCAGTTTAAATTGAATGTATATGGTAGTTCAAAGGGGACACGTTTGCAACTGGAAGCACCGGTTCATTTTACAATTTTTGAATAGGCAACAAACTGGAAATCATGAAGAAGCGTATTACTATTATTGAAGATAATGTCTCCATACGAGAAGGTTTCAGGGCCGTGCTGGATACCATCGAAAAATATGAAGTGATGAATTTGTACAGCAATTGTGAAGATGCGCTGGCAAATCTGGATCAGGACCAGCCCGACGTTGTGCTGATGGATATCGAGCTGCCCGGTATGGACGGGATTGCCGGTACGGTACGGATCAAAAAACAATTGCCAAATTGTATCGTGCTGATTATAACCGTGCTGGAAGACAGCGAGAAGGTTTTTCGCTCTTTGTGTGCAGGTGCCGGCGGTTATATTGTTAAAAATTCAAATATTTCGGAGATTGTCCAGAACATCGATGAAGCGCTGGCGGGCGGAGCGCCGATGAGTTTATCGATTGCGAGAATGGTAGTACAGTCTTTCCGCCAACAACAGGATTCTCCTTTAACCGAACGGGAAACACAGGTTTTACAAAGTATTGCAGAAGGGAAAAGTTATTCTAAAATAGCGCTGGATCTGTATGTAAGTAAAGAAACCATCCGCAGTCATATCAAGAATATTTACAGGAAGCTTGAAGTGTCAAGCAAAGCAGATGCGATTAAAATTGCCAACTCCAACAAATGGGTGACGGGGAGGTCTTTATAAGCCAGTGCCGTATGTGACGATACTGGCTTATAAAGAGGTATATTCCAGGCCCAAACTAACTATGCCAATACATTCTGGCGTTCTTCCAGATATTCTACCAGGCTTTTTACGGTTACAATTTTAGCGTAATCATCGTCAGGAATGGCGATATTAAATTCCTGCTCAAGCTGCATCATCAAATCAACAGTATCCAGGCTATCGAATCCCAAATCTTTCATAAAGTTTGCGTTATCAGTAACAGCACTGTTATCCACGCCAAAATTATTTAATATTTTGACAATACGTTCTTTCATGCTCATGGGGGCTAATATGTAAAATTTACAATTTTTATGGTCTCCTGATTTCGGTATAAACGAAATTAATGTAGAATTAGTACCGCTAAATAGTACAAATCGTTCCCTGAAAGTTATATATTTTTTATTGTGCTTATTATCAGCGCATTATCCATTTTAAAATATTTTAAAATGGATTCGTTATATAAGTAATAAATTGGATTATTTATGTTGTGGGTTTAGCTTGTAAGAAAGTATTCCGGTTTTTGGAAATATGATTATAAAAAGCAAGTGCCAGATGATTGATATACGTTGATGACATGTTTCACTTCGTATTTGCTCCACCGTTATGTTAAGTTTTAGCTCAAAATATACTTTTTCAAACGTTAATAAGCATCAATAAATTGTTATTTCAATAAAACTACTTGTACATTATTGTAGTATATATTAGCTTGCGATTATTCTCAACCTATGAAAATCTCCTGCCGGTTTACTTGCGTTTCAAACACGGAATGCTAACCGGTATAACCCACCATTCAAAACAAGTCTTTATCACGCATTTTATGTGCGGTGGGATTTCTATGTGCAATTTTCAGGACTTTTTTCTACAACATAAAGATACGGCGGCCCCCGAAAAGCCTTAACAGAGTAGGGATACTTTTACATACATTAATAAAATGAAACACAGTTATTTACAGTTCAAGAGAAGTGCATTTTTATTTCTTATCGCCTCAGCTTTATTTGGAAAGGTTAATGCCCAAAGCGATTCTCTGAGATCAGCACGGACTGACGGTACACAGTCTGTTAATGGTACGGTTACTTACGATGGGACGGGGGCTGGGACTGGTGGAAGTGAAGGAACTTACGTTGGTTATCAAGCTGGTGCTGTAACCACAGGTGAGCAAAACGCTTTTTATGGAGCATATAGCGGATACTCTAACACAACAGGTAAGTGGAACACATTTTTAGGGCATAAGAGCGGATATTCTCATACCACTGGAGACAGAAATATATTTTTAGGAGGAATTGCGGGTTATAATACTACAACAGGTCGACTGAATGTTTTTACAGGTTATGCTGCTGGATATAACAACACAACCGGGGCGCAGAATGTTTATTATGGAAATTCTGCTGGATTCGGTACAACCACCGGTAACTACAATACATATGTGGGTAACGGCGTGGCCAATAATAACTTGACAGGCTCAAACAATGTCGCATTTGGATACTTGGCTGGGAATTCCAACGTAGTTGGAAATGGCAATATTTTTATCGGATATAGAGCAGGTTATAAAGAACTTGGAAGCAATAAACTTTACATTTCAAATGATTCTACCTCTGCTCCACTTATCTACGGTGATTTCTCAGACAAAAAACTAGTTTTTAACGGTAAAATAGGAATAGGAACCTCGACTTTTCCAAGCTCAGTCGGCGGTGTCGACGTTAGTGCGTATAAGCTATTTGTCAAGGGCGGAATACTTGCAGAAGAAGTTCGGGTAAGGACAAGCTGGGCAGATTACGTATTTGAAAAGAATTATGACTTAAATTCTTTATCAGAAGTTGAAGAGTTTATTAACCAAAATGGGCATTTACCTAATGTACCTTCCGCAAATAAAGTGGAAAAAGATGGCCTAAATGTAGGTGAAATGATAAAAATACAGCAGGAGAAGATTGAAGAGTTAACACTTTATGTGATAGAACAAGACAAAGAATTAAAAATTCGCAACGTTGAAGCGTTACGTTTGAAAACGGAACTAGATGATTTAAAAGTAATAGTTTCAAAGTTGGTTGAAAAATCGAAATAGCACTAAGATCTAAACTTGAATCAATTATGAAATTATTTAAAATAATCGTTTTTAGTTTGCCTCTTGTTGCTCCTTATTTAGTTTTTGCGCAAACGGAAGCAGAGGTGAAAGAAATTCAAAAATACACCCAAGTTGAGAAGTTGGTGGATTTGGGGAGAGATTTTTCCGTAAAATTCCAAGAAAACAAAAAAAAAGCCATGGAAATTGCTAAAGCGAAGTCTTGGCCAATTGTAGTAAATACTCGGACAGGAACTAAAAAATTAATCGGTGTTACTGAGGATTTACAACCAATTTACAACGAAGCCTTAGATAGTCAAGGAAATGTCACTGTTCGCGCTAATACATTGTGGACTGGAGGCTCGTTAGGTTTGAATGTTCATGGGGAAAGTATAACAGCAGGAGTATGGGATGTAATTGGGGTTCGGCTAACCCACCAAGCTTTTGAGAGTCGTGTACGTCAGATAGATACAACCAGCATTTTTAACCCTGTTACTCACTCAACTTTAGCTAACGATTATTCTCATCCAACGTTTGTGACCGGCCAAATTATTGCTTCTGGTGATTACAATTCCGACGCTTATTTTGGATCGGTGAACTATGGTAAAGGTCAAGGAGCAGCATTTAAAGGTAATGTAGATGCATATGACTCTTCAGATGATCTCGGTGAAGTCGCTATTGCAGCTGCACATGGATTACTTTTGTCTAATCATTCTTATGGGTCCAATGCAGAACCTTCTACAACTGGAAGTTGGTATGATTCAAGGTCTAGAGGGTTTGATGTCATTATGTCCGACGCTCCTTACTATTTGTCAATTTTTGCATGTGGAAATGGTGGTGGTCCAATTGACCAGCTCAGTTATCTTGCTACTTCAAAGAACGGGATTGCTGTTTCAAATACCAATGAAGTTTTAGACTATACCGGACCATCTTCTGTAATCATCGCTAATAGTTCAAGTCGAGGTCCTAGTGATGATTATCGCGTAAAACCAGATATTTCTGCAAGCGGATCATATGTTAGATGTGTGGCTGCCAGAGGAGATAATGACTATACTAATGGTACGGGAACATCGTTATCAGCACCAACGGTCACGGGAGCTCTTATGCTTCTACAACAGCACTACGTTAATATTAATCATCAATTTATGCGTTCTTCGACGGTGAAGGGCCTTGCACTTCATACTGCGGATGAAGCTGGTTCGAATCCGGGACCAGATATTACTTTTGGTTGGGGTTTGATTAATGCTAAAAGGTCGGCTGAGACCATTACCAATAACGGTGGAACATCCCTAATTTCGGAAGATTCTCTCGCTACCGGAAGTTTATACAATAGAGAGCTCATCGCATCTGGGAATGAACCTCTTGTAGCCACTATTTGCTGGACTGACCTACCGGGCATTTCTGTTGGTGATAACAATCCTACTCCTCAATTGGTCAATGATCTAGATCTGAGAGTTATATCCAACGGAACGACCTATTACCCCTGGAAACTAGATCTTTCAAACGTTACCGGCCCAGCCATTCAGGGAGATAATGATCGCGACAATATCGAAAAGATAGAAATTCCTAGTCCGGTTGCGGGGCAGGTTTACATCCTTAAGGTTAATCATAAAGGGACATTGGCTTCGAATGGACAAAGATTTTCTGTTATTGTGACAGGATTGGAAGAATGTGTCGCAAATCGTAACATCGTTTCTTCAGTTAATGCCGTATCAGTGGATCATCAGCAGGCTTCGGCGCGTATTTTGGCTACCAATACTGTAAATGCGAATGCGGAAGCTGTTTATCATGCGGGCGATGAGGTTTTGATGACTGACGGATTTACAGCAATCGGTGGTTCGACATACAGAGCTTACATCGAGAACTGTACGAATGATTACGCAGCTAGAAAGGCAGTCGTGGAACGACCCGTTGTCACTTACAATATTCCTCGCCCAAAAGAAGAGATTGCACTTGCGGATAACGCGGTGTACCCGAATCCGGGCAATGGTATTTTCAATGTCAGAGTGGCAGGACTTTCAGAGGGATTTGTCCAGATTACCAATCTTAAGGGAACTGAATTTTATAACAGAAAATTTAAGGATCAGGGAGAATTGTCGGTAAATATTAAAAACGAAGCGCCTGGGATGTATATCGTTCGGGTCGTATCAGGAAATAAAGTTTACACCAAAACGATCGTGAAGTTTTAGAATATTTCTGTTTTCTTGAATTCGGTCAGGACATCTCATTGTCTCGACCGAATTCAAGAATAATTTATCGTACTCAATACTGAATAAAAGCAGAAGTCTTGAATTTGAGGTGATTCGTTGGTTCATTTAACTTAATAAAATAATAAAATGAAGTAAGCGAGGGTAGATTTTGGAGCAGTGCCTATGGCTATGCTACGTAATTTTTTGCATTCTCTTCCATTTTTAACTAAGTATGTTATATAATAATAGTTATATTTGGTTTTATTTTTGTATTTTGTGTTGAAATAAATAAGCTAGATCCCAATTAATATAGGTGTTTGAAGTAAAACGTTGTTTTTCTTTAAAAACCTATTATTTTTGTTTGAAATTACTTTTAGAGAAGTAATGATTTTTGCAATAATTTTTCTAAATATACAGTTACAATTTGTTCAAACACTATGAAGACACTACAGACATTAAATGGTAACGGTAGAGCTACTTACTCTACGCCTAAACTAAAGCGTCATGGTAAAGTAAGTAAGTTGACTCTAAAAACGGGAAGTTCTACAGATAGTGGAATTCCAGGTTTTGGAGCTGGTGGTGGAGGAACCGAATAATTCTTTCTCATCTATCATTAAATCCTGTGATTTTTTGATATCTACCCCTCTTGAAGTACTTAATACAAAGTCAATTTTGTATTGAGTACTTTTCACATTTAAGCATAACCTTGTGATTGCTGACGGTTTTATCTATTTTAATGATGCCTTTGCCAGTTATAATAAAGAGTTAGGCAAAAATGTTGATTCATTGGTTTTTTCAAATGGATTTATATCTGTTGAGGAAACTGTTGCCGGAGAAAGTGAATACAGACCTTATCTTATTTGTGGGAGAACAGAACTTGGTAAGGTTATCTCGCTAAAATCAGATTACATAGATGATTTTAGTAGCTTCTATGCAAAGGTATCGGATGCTGAAAAGGGTCGCTATTCTCTTTCAGTATTTTATGATGAAAAAGATCGTCAGGTTAGTTTGGTAAGAGATGCTTTTGGTGTCGTACCGCTTTATTATCATCATCTTCCTGGTAAGTTTCTTGCCTTCTCAACAGATCTTAATTCATTAATTAGCATTTGCGGTCGTTATTATGTTCCCGAAGTTAATTCTGGACATGTGGCGAAATTTCTTACTTTCAGCGAGGCCAATGGAACTGTTACCCAGGAGACGTTTTATTCTGGGATCAATACTGTTGCCTGTGGCCATATCACAACTTTTACTTGCGATAACAGTTTTACAGAACCATATTTAAAGCTCAATCCAAATCGCTGGACTTATTTGAGCACCGTAACCGAATACGGGAAGGTATTTCAGGATTTATTCAAAAAGTCTGTTGAAATGGCTGTCACTGGATTTGATGTAGTTGGTTCTCACCTAAGCGGGGGGCTGGATTCGTCTTCGATCATTTGCGAAGTACGACATTTAGGTGCCGAGAAAGAGATACATTCATTTTATGTTGAGACAAAAACACGGCTTGCCAATGAAGGAAAGTACGTCGACAAGGTTGTGGAGCATATTGGATGTTGTCATCACGAAATCCAACCTTCGGAATCTGATCTTGACAAACTGATTTTACATACTTCAATTTATGGGCATCCGGAGTGTATGATTCTTTCGTCAGCAAAGCACAATTCGATTTTAGAAGCGGCAATAAATACTAAATCTAAAATTCTATTGATTGGACATGATGGTGACAGTATTATTGGACATGGTATCGATGAGTACTTAGGCGAACTATTAGCGGAAGAAAAATGGGATTTGTTGAGCGAAGCCATGCGGGAGCGATCTGGACTTGTTTCTCTAAAATATTTATATACTAATTGGGAGTCTTTTTCGGCAGATAAGAAATACAGCATTTTTATTAGAAATTATTTTTATAAGGTACTGGCTGGTAAATTTCATGTACTTACAGGCTTTGATTTTATCATTTATCTAAATAAAATTTGTAAAAATCTTGACATTCCGGTCGGGTACTTTGTACAGCGAGGCTTTAAAACGCTTCTGGGTAAATTGTTTTTTCGTAACAAGGTACCAAACTCGATACTCAATAAAGAATGTGATTTGTCCAATGGAAACTATAAGATACCCGATTTGGCCACTTCACTTCGTGGAACATTATCCCACCAGTATCAGTTTAATTTTGAAGACGTATATAGCAAACCTGCGATTGAAATAAGCGAACAATATTACGCTTTGGGAAATTACTATGGTATAAGTTTGAGATTCCCTTTTTACGATCGCCACCTGTATGAGTTTTCTATGTCGGTTCCCATGTCTGTTAAATTTGGGAAGGGTTACGGCAGAGGACATTTAAGGGAGGGAATGCGTGATGTTTTGCCGGAAGAAATAAGATTGCGAACAAATAAAGCGAATTTTATTTTATATAGTCGACTGGCGACTTTACGTTTATTATCACAAGGTGAGGCATATTTAGAAGACTCATGTCTTGTTTGGAAATACGTGGATAAACGAAAATTTAGATTATCCTGTGAATTATTGGCTAATAATAATCAATCGAATGAAGTATATACAAGGGCTGGCTTTTATGTATTTAGGACCATTGCTCTTTCTGTTTGGCTTGACAAATTTTAATAACTGAAATAATTATGAACAAATTAACACCACTATTAGTATTAGTTTTCCTATCTATGGCGATAACTTCTTGTTCAGACAAGGATAGTGTAACTGTGGATGCATCGAGTTATTATCCTTTATCTAGCGGAAAATCTTGGATCTATAATGTAAAGGAAGAGATTTACTTGGCATCTCAAAGCAAGCCTACACTTAAAGACTATCAGGAAAAGGACGAAGTAATTGCTGTAAATAGTAATTCTGCTGGTACCACTACGTATATGATGACAAGATCTCAGCGATCAAAGGCTACCGACTCCTGGGAGTTAATAAAGAGTTTTTCTGTTGAAAAATATCCGGATAAAATTCTGACCACCATTGATAATAAGATTTTTATGACGCTAATTGTACCAATAAATCCTTCAACAGAATGGAATGTTAACTCATATAATACACTCGATCCGGTGCTCAGAAAATATCAGGATATTGGTGTTGCCTCAAATATTTTAGGGAAGCCGATTGAAAACACAATGACGGTAACTGAGGAACCGGAAGATACTTTGTTAAGCCTTGTTAAGAAAAATATTGTTTATGGCTTCAATTATGGGATTTTGTACGAGGAAAATATTGATTTCGTGTATTGTCAGGATGATGATTGTATTGGTCAAAAGATAGTGGAGTCAGGCTCATCGAAGATTCGTACACTGGTCCTTGAATAATTTTGGAGATTATCGTGATTATTTCAATAAAAAAGAGGGCGATCAAGCCCTCTTTTTTATTGAAATCGATCGCTGGAGCATTCAAAAGGTTTATTTCAACAAAACAATTTTGCCGGATACAATCTCTTCACGATCTTTTGAAGTGAAAATTATTTTGTAAACATAATTGCCAGAAGAGGTTTTTGGGAACCAGTACCATTCATTTATTCCAGCTTTCACTGAAATCACATCGTTGTCCTCAACAAGAATTCCGGATGATGTGTATATTAAATATCTTATCTTATCCAACTGATTGTTGATGTCATAAGAATCTGCAGAGAATTTGACATAGTCGATAGCTGGATTCGGACTGGCAATTACCTTCAATCCCCGTGTTTCGGTGGACACTTTGAAAGAAATCTGGTAATTACTCACATTGCCTTTCGAATCTTTTCCTACTACGAGAAGCTCATATATTCCTGGTTCTAAATTGGAAAGCTGATAATTTGCTTCGATTATCTTTTCACTCGTTCCTTGAATAGTAACTTTATCATCAGCTATTTTTTGAAAGCTGCAATCGTCGTTATTACAAGGTTTCAGATAAATCGAAACGCTACTATTGTCAGCATTTACAAGGTTTTCATCGGTCAGGCTAATGTTTATGACAGCATTTGGAGCAACAATATCTGCATTTTTAATTATCCGGTCATCAAATGAAACAGATAACCTTGGCGCTAGCAAATCTGCAAAAAACTCTTTGGGATAAGTAGAAAGCTCCTTTACTGCATCCCAGTCAATTAACAGTTCGGCTTTGTTATTGGCTTTTGTCGTTTCTGTCAACAAATTGTCGCTGTCAAGGGTGATTTCGATTTTGCTTAACACATTACTATTTACAAACGGAATTTGTAAAGTATATTCTCCAATCATAGAGTTGATCGTGACTTTTTTCACTAATTCTTGCCCGTTGCTGTACTGCAAACGGATATTTACCGGAATTTTTTGCTGTTCGTCGAATCTACCAAGGTTGGAAATTACAGCTCCAAAAATAATTGAATCCGTTTTAGCAAGAGATATTGCCTGATTCTTGGACTTTATGAATAGTTCAGAGTTTTTAACGGAGTAATCAGGACTTTCGTATCTGAAAATTTTGAGCACTGGATCACCCATTAAAATTGATTGGTGAATATTGGTTATATCGTATAATGAAGGATTCGAAGTAGTTATTGTTTTTGCTGTTTCCTGCTGAACCTGGCCAATCGTTTTAACGGGACTTTTTGAGTCAAACAGATCAGAATACAGTACATCAAGATATTTCTTTGTCGAGGAATAATAACTGTAATGTGAGTTTGAAATTACGCCAATTGCGCCTTTTTCTTTTGCAAATAACCAATCCAAAGCCAGAGTATTACTCCAGCTCGCGAAGATATCACCAACTCCACAACCGTTAAAATACATCAACGGATACTTATCCTTATTATTAAAGCCATTTTGAGGATCGGACGCGTAACCCATGTCCAGGTCTGTTACAGTAGGAGAGCCATGCCCGAAATAAGTTAACAATCCAATCCCACTATTTACCTGTGGACTTATATTTACTTTTTCAACTTCTATGAGCGTTTGTTTTACGACAGCCTCAACTGAACCACCATCAGCGATTACCTCCGGGCTTAGGTCTGACAGTGCATTTTTCAACATGGTAAGCTCTGATACAGATTTTCCGCCACTGACATGGAGGACTTTTTTTCTCCAAGCACCATTTGTATAGTCCTGCTCATATGCCTTTATTTTATCGAGATAATGGTTAACCTCTTCGGCTGTAAGAGCAGAAAGGCGCCCCACTGGAATTGCGGGTACGTCTTTGGGGCTCCCAGCAAGGCCATCGACCAACAAAATATCTGCTCCGGGATATCCAACAGTGGGTACATCTCCGGGTAATTCTTTTAGGGTTTTTTCTATTAACGAAGCATAACTTGTAGATTTTCCAATTAACAGTAAATTTTTGTTAACATTCCCATCCGATAGCATGAATTCTACAAACTTCCTGATTGCCAATGGACTGGGTTCACCGTAATTGAACTGATTGTAGATATCTTTTACATCCACAACGAGTGGTTTATAATTGCCGCCTGCTTCCGATGCCCTATAGTTGCCATAGGCCTGCGCAGCTGTAAGTAATGCAGTATTTGTAACAATAAAGTAATTATAATTTTGAGGTATGTAACTCGTGAATTTGATATTACTTATTTTGTTTGCGGCAAGGTCTTTTATTTCGGTCGTTACAAACAAAGTTAATGCCTGGTCGGTTTTACGCCTGACAGTCAGTTCTAACGTGTTATTATTGAAACTTCCTGTTATTTCTTTAGGATGTAGTTTGTCCGTTAAATCAAATACGCGTGCGGATGCAGGTGCATTTGGGATCTGAATTCGGCTAAGTGTCGCTTTTCCTGGCGAGAGATTAAATGTGGCGGTCACCTGTCCGGTCATATCAAAACTTTGTGGGTATATGACATTACAATAGGTCAAAGAATAAGTATCCTTCACACCATTAAGTTTCGAACGAAGCCCCAAAACACCTTTACCATCAGAATTGATGTCAGTTTCCTGTAAAGGGAATTCAGTCTTTCTACTGGTAAACAAGCTGAAATTTAACGGAGAATTGACTTCTCTTAAGGAAGTTTTGGTCTTTCCTATCAAAGTCTGTACACTATGCCCAGTGTTGCTTCTGCCATAAATTAACAATTCAATTTTTGGTTGTACCGAGGCAACAGAAACTCTGTTTTTTAATTGAAAGTCCCATCGTGCATTATTTTCTGATGCTTCACCTGAAACTCTTAAAGTGTCCGTCCAGCCCTTTCCGTCTAAAAAGATACTTTCCAAAAGACTGGGTTCGATATACGCTGGGCTTTGGGAAAACTGGCCAATAAAAAATTTTACATCTTTTTGTAAATGGTATGTTTCAGGGGCCAATGAGGTATTAGTGGCTTCGGAGTATTTTTCTGCCAACGAAGTAGAGCGTGAGTCAACCGTAAGGAAATATGATCCCTCCTTGGAGTACATGCTGTGGTAAATGTTTGTACGAGAGCTCATGGGGCGAAACAATAAGGAGTCGCGCGCTCCATCGTTTGGCTCTCCGTAAAATACCAATTCATTATTGTTTAAACTTAAAATAGAAATTTCAGTACCACGGTAATAAAGGTGAAATTTGGTGGGCTCTGAGACAGGGAAATTCGCTTCGGTCAATTTAGAAAAAGGAACACGCTGTATACCTTTCTCCTGAACCGCGATCCGAACATATGGTTGGTTAGTATTGATCCAGGAGTTGGTAATGGATTGCGCACTAATATCTGTTGCACTAATGAAACTTAGTAACGCAAAAAAATAGATGAAGAGAGAGTTGTATACTTTTTGATTCATGTGATTCAATATGTGTGTAAAAATAGAAAAGGTAAGAATAGATATTTAACGTATTCCTACCTTTTCTATGTATACTCTTTGTCTTTTACGAAAGAATTATTTTTTCAATATCTGTTTATTTAGAACGTTACCGTCTTTCGTTATTATTTCCAACACATAGGTGCCGGTTGGGGCACTTTTGAGAGAAATTTTCTTAGAACCGTCCGCTGCGCTGCTGATAACCTGTCCCTTGGAATTAATCAAATGCCAGGAATATAATTCCTTTGAATTTGCTAATTCAATTTCCACAAAATCGTCAGTTGGATTTGGAAACACTTTCACAAGATCTCCATTCTTTAGGTTAACAGATTCAATACGTGAATAACTTACCTTTCCATCAAAATCAATTTGTTTCAAACGATAATAATTTACACCCACCAACGGAGCATTATCAATCCACAAATATGTGTTTTCAACCGAAGAGTTTCCTTTTCCTTCGACATAACCGATTTCTTTAAACATTTTAGCATTTTCGCTTCTTTCAACAACGAAGTTTTTGTTATTGGTTTCAGACGCTGTTTTCCAGGTGACATTTACCTGATTATTCACCAGAATTGGCTTGAATGATATCAGGTCGACTGGCAAAGGGTTATCCGTTTGTAAAATATAAAGAGCAGGATCTCCCTGAAGTACAGACTGGTGTAAATTCTGAATATCCAGAATCGATGGAGAATTAGCACGTATCGCTTTAGAGGTGGTTTTTTGTACTTCCCCTATTGGCAACCTCGCTGTTGTGAACAATGAGTTATACAATGCCTTCACATAAGTATTGGAAGAACTTACATAAGCGATGTAAGAGTTAGCCAAAATCGCAATTGCTCCCCGGTTTTTTGCAGTGACCCAATCCTGGGTTAGTGAATTGTAGCTTACAGCAAATATGTCACCTGTGCCACACCCATTAAAATACATAAATGGATATTTACCTGCGTTAGAATATCCGCCGCTTACAACGACACCTCCGGCAGTTGTGGCAAATCCCATGTTATAGTCTGTTGCAGACGGAGAGCCATGTCCAAAGTAGGTCATCATACCCACTCCGTTGTTAATTTTTGTAATAACTGAATTTACAATGGGAGTGTCTGTAGTTCCCGGTTTCGCCGATGGGGTAACGTTTTTTCCGGCACTTGTCGCTTTTCCGGCAATATTGGAGAGGTAACCTTGGAAATCAGTGATCTCAAAATCGGATTTCCCACCACTTAAATGCAGAACTTCCTTAAGCCAGGTGTCACCATTTTTGCTGGCCAACTCATATTCTTTTACTTTATCAAGATAATCAGAAACTTGGTTTGTTGTTGTTACAGGTAACCTGCCAATTGAGATAGACTGTACGTCTTGAGCGTCTCCGCCCAATCCTTCAACCAAAAGAAAATCAGATCCGGGATAGCCCAAAGTAGGTAGGTCGTTAGGATCAATGTCCTTCACAAGTTTCTCATATCCGGATGGATAACTGATCGATTTCCCAATCAGGAAAATGTGCTTTTTCCGATTTTCTGAACCGCCTTGAATCATATGGTCAAAGAAACGACGTAGTGCTAATGGACTTGTTTCACCATAGTTAAACTGATTGTAAATATCCTGTACATTCACTACAAGGGTGTTATACCCTCCGCCAACCGCACTTTTTCTGAAATCGGCATAAGTCTGAGCAGATGATAACAAACTAGCGAAAGTAACTACAATGTAATTGGAAGCAGAAGCGTCATATTTTTTAAATGTCAGCGCGGTAATCTGGCCAGCTCCAATGGTATTAAACTGATTCGTTACCAATACAGGCATCGATTGGCCTGCCGAACGTCGAATGGTTAAATTCAGTAATCCGCCGGCCGTAAATTTAATTTCTTTTGGTTTATCCTTATCGGTCAAATCAAAGACTCTTTCCTGACCAGGGGAGTTTGGAACCTCTACACGGCTAAGACTTCCTGCTGCAGGTAATAGATTAAAGTAGGCAGTATTTACGCCTGTCATGCTAAATGACTGAGGATAGGTCAAACGGTAGTATGTCATAGAATAGCTATCACCGCTATTCGCTGCAAAAGTAGATCTAAGTTGAATAACACCGGACCCGTCTGCGTTTATATCGGCTGAGCCAGGGTTTTGTTCAGGAAATACAATCTGGAAAGTGCCTTTCTTTGTCGTGAAATCTGAAAAACCGGAAAGGTTAGTGCCAAGACGTAACGTATTGTAATCTTTACCGACGGAGACATTGACACTGTGCGCAGTACCACTTCTTCCATAGACCATTAAATCTAGTTTTGGCAGTAGTGAAGGAACGTAAACACGATTTTTAAAATTCATTCTAAAAATGCCCTTTTGCTCAGATGTTTGTCCGGCAACGCGCATTGTATCGGTCCAGCCTTTTCCATCAAGGTAATAACTTTCTAAAAAGTATGGCGCACTCAATGCCACACTTTGAGAGAAATGTCCGGTGTAGGCTTTTACGTCAGTTTGTAAGTGGTATGGTTCAGGAGTTGGCACGTTGCCAGTTTCCGTATATGACTCAGCAAATGGTTTGTCCGGATCTGATTCTCTGAGCGTTAGCATGTAAGAGCCTTGATTTGTGTACAGGCTATGATAGATATTCGTACGGGCCGTAATAGGGCGGAATAACAAAGAATCGAGTGCTCCATCATTTGGTTCACCGTAAAAAACGATATCATAACCCACGGAACCCGGAGTTACACTAATAATGTCAACCTCCTTACCGCGATGATACAAATGCAGTTTATTTTTGTTGGCATCTGTGATAGTGGGAATCCCTTTAGCACTTAAAAAAGTGGATGAAACGGTTTGCAAGCCCTTGGTTGTGACTGCTATACGTACGTAAGGCTGGCCATAATCCTGATCAGGAATCCATGAGGAGGTGTTCTGGTAAGTCCACTGCGCTTTGGAATGGACGAATATCATAACGAGAAGGGATGTTATGATAAACTTACTTATAGTAGAATTCTTCATAATGTAGTTCTTAAAGGTTAATTTTCTGCATGTTATAACAAAAATAAGCTATTTATTTAAATTGTTTGTAATATATTTATCCAATTGTGAGTATTGACGGATTTTCGTGATTAAGTAACAGAAAACTTAATATTTACCCGAGGTGATTTTATTTTTAGGTAACATATATCTTTTGCTTACTCTCGTTAGTTCTACGTAAATTGAATCTTGATTTACATCAAGACCTTTCAAAATTATTTGAGAGCCGTCGTTGGTTTTATAGCTCAATACCATACGATCCCGTATTTCCTTTCGAGGTTTGTAGGCAAACTCTCTGCTTCTTCTTGAAGACATCGCTTTGGCATCAATTTTCCTGTTTTCATCTCCGATGTTGTGCCAGGCTTTTTTGCTGATCCAGTTGGAGTCGGGATTGCTGTCGTCGTATTTTGATACTTTATTTTTTGCGGACCAGGCCAGAGGGCCTGAAGGTAAAAGATGTTTATTCTTTTCTAAAATTACTTCATATTTATCCTGCAAGTAAAGGTCGTGATTAATAGTATCAGCGAAATAATGAAATACTCTGTATCCACCACCAACGCCTGTCAGTTCATATGTACGATAGATATCCTGCATTAAGCTATTGCTTCCATTTGTTAAATCAATAGGTACAGGTTTGTTTACTCTTAAAGTCATGGTGGACCACTCTTCGAACGTGACAGATTGCCATCTTGTAGAATCGACTGGCGAGTAAGGAATTGTCAAATTATTAATCCGAAAATCGGATACTACATAATTTCCTCTTAACATTTTCACTCCCGGTGTTGACGGCTGTTTAAAGGGATCGTATTTGAAACTTACCCATTGTAACCTGGCAAGCACAAATATAAATAAAATGATCACGCCTGATTTAGCAAGTAACCGCAAATATTTCAGCCAACTATTGAAGATATTGGGATGGTAGTTGTTTGAGTAAGTTACCTTTTCCAAGATAAGTAAATGATACAATTTAGGTATATCCTTGATAAGTAAAAAGCTGGCAAATAAAACGAAATAGGCACTATAGACATGCACGCCGCCGTCGTAGGCGAGATTTACAAAGAAGATATCGGAAAGTGCGGCAAACAACAAAATAGCGCCCAAGCTGGTAGTAGATCGAAAAAGCAGCAGTATTCCCGCAAGCACTTCTACAATTCCTGCAAATATTTGATACAAAGGAACAATACCAATTGAAAGCCAATATATTTTTTGAGGGGTAAGATCGCCAAAATTTGTATTAAGAAGCCCAAGAGAAGGATAGGGCATTTGTTCAGGAAGCAGTTTTGTGAAACCAAAGGCTATGATGCCTATTGCCGCCCGATATCGAACGATAACCCTAAGAAAATAATACAGTAAGTTGTAGTTTTCGATATTTTGCTTATTTGCACAACTCACAAAAGTCCAGACTAAACCCGCGATGATTGAAACTGCCAGGGAGGTTAGCCAGGATGAAAAGCCAAATGTATGTCTGAGAATATAGGGGTCCAGGAATTTGAGACCTGATTCAAAACGTGCTGTAAAGTAGAGATCTAAAAAATGGAGATTTGTCCAGTCGATTGAAAGAACGTCCGTGTACCACTTAAGATTATTTGGAACGGAAAGGATGATGAAAAACACGAAAGCAATTCTAAATGAAATCAAGGCAGAGGTTTTCCATTCAGGATTAAGCGCATCCCGTTTTGACAAATCGAAGTCCGGATTTATGTGCATTGGAACATTTGTTTAAAATGGAGGGGCTGGGGCTTAGAGTCTAATTCCTTGGGCGCGATCAACTTTTTGCGATTCGTAAAGCAGATATTTTTTATTGATTTTGTTTAATTGGACAAATATGCTGTCGCCGTCTGTATTCAGATATGAAATTTTTATTTGTGATGGATTTACAATATCATAATGCCACAACATGATATCATGTTCATAGTGTCTGTTACGGTTTGAAACGAGAAGCGTGCGTTTAAGAGTGTCTGCTTCGTACTGATAATAACGTCTGCCTCCCGAACCGGCGAATTCATAATTGCGGTTCTTGTTAAGTTTTGGTATTGAATCAAGATACGTTGAATCAATCACTGAATCGACAATTGTACCGATGCTTACACTGGGCCATTTTTCGAAAACGACATTATTCCAGCGAATCGTGTCGGTTAGGGAATAAGGATGTTTGTAACCGTTAACCCGAAATTCTTTGACGTCATAAAAACCTGTCAAAGCTGCTAAACCGGCAGAGTTTGGATATTGGTATCCTACCCGTGCTACTGTTATTTTTAACCCGTAAAAGAATATGAAGAAAAATATGAAAACAGATTTTAAAAAAAAACGTGAATATTTTTGCCAGTTTTTTGTGAGGTTTAGCCTTAATAAACCTGGTTGTACACGTACTGAAGATGTTAGCAAAGTAAGGATTCGGGGAGCATCATAACAAAGTAAAAAAGAGGCTAGGATAAGCAGGTACAACGCGTAAGCTGATTCATTTCCTTCGTAGGCCAGGTTTGTAATGAATACATTGCCAGTAAATAAAATGATAAGTATACACCCCAGGGGAACTGTTTTTCGGTTAAGTAATAACAAGGCGGCAATAATCTCAATCAAACCCAGTAGGGACTCATATTTCGGTACGATTCCTAAGCTCATTGACAAAAGTTTCCAAGCGGTGAAGTCGCCGTAACTGGTATTTAGATTGCTTATGGAGGGGTCCGGAAATTGTATTGGAATTAATTTAATAAAGCCATATGCGATTAGGGCTGCAGCAAGGCGGTACCGAAGTACTACTCTCAGCCAGTAGTAGAGATTATTGTACTCTAATCTTTTATCTAAAAAACTCCATATCAAATCTCCTGCCAATAGGATTGATATGAGGATCAGCCAATTTGATTGTTTATCTGAGTCAAATAAAAATCTGGGATAATAATGGGAGATGTTAAAAATGTCTTCATAACCTATTGAAGATATTTTTAACATCCGCAGCATTTTTAAATAATAAGGATCAATTGGTAGAATCTGAAGGCAAAAAAATAAAAACAGTATTCTGAATGCACTTTTTTCAAATTTTGTCCAACGGGTAGTGACATTCGAGTCACAAACTTTGAGACCAGTAAGAAAGTCAAGATAAGCCATCCTATTTTTGTTTATTGATCCAAATACTTTTCGATGGTTAAGGTCTGGATCTCTCCGCCAACTTCCTTTTCAAAAATCCAACCAGCACATCCAGACCTGTATCGAAACGTGTGTTGTTGTTGATGATCATGTCTGCTTCTGAACGGAGGGGTAGTATGTATTTGTCATAAGTCGGGGCAACGTGGTGCTCCCAACGGTACAGGACGTCATCAAGATCATAACCCCGCTCGTTGTTATCACGGATGATGCGACGTTTTATTTTGACGTGTTCCTTCGCATCTACAAAAATTTTCAGGTCGATAAGGCGGGCGATATCCGGAAAATATAACACGAAAATCCCTTCGACGATGATAATCGGACGTGGTTCAAAAACCAGTATTTCCGGCTTGATCAGCGGATTGTTGAATGTATATTCTTTTTGCTGTACTTCACGGCCGGCACGTAAAACGGCTATATGCTCTGCAAAAAGGTGATGGTCGATGGTTTCGGGGAGGTCAAAGTTTTCTACACCGTTTTCATCTCTTGGTATTTCGTGAATCGGGCGGTAATAGTTATCCTGTGAAATGCGGCAGACATCTTCCGGCCTGAAAGAGTCGATCAGACATTTCATGAAAAAAGTTTTGCCAGAGGCGCTGCCGCCGGTTATGCCAATGATATAAGGTTGGTTTTCGTGGGATATCATTTCGTTTTTGATTTTCGGACCTGTCAGAAGACGTCCGTTATTTTACAATTTAGTTAGGGAAAATTAGTTGATGATGGCAAATTTCCCGGCAGTTTTCTCACGTCTGTCGGAAGATACAATGATTATTAAATAAATACCTCCTTTGGCTCTTCTGCCCGTGTAGTCATTCAGATTCCAGGATGCGGTTCCACCTTGTGAGCGGGTTTCGTAAACCAGGCGCCCGGAAAGATCAATTATTTTTACAACGGCGTCATCTGTCAGGCCTTTGATACCCAGATTTCCTTCATAACCTGGCCGGACAGGATTGGGGAAAATGGTAATGGCTGAAAGATTTTCCTGTGCCGTGGTTGCATCACTCCGATAAGAAACCATGCCGTTTGGTGTATCGGCAAACAGCAAGCCTGTTTCATTTTCAAAGAGCAGATCCCTGACCTGGTTTGACGGAAGCGGGCTATTGTCGATATTGAATTCTTTTATAAGTTCAGTTCCGTCGGCAGTAAACTGAAATAATCCGTTGTTGGTTGCGATCCATTTTCGGTTACCTGGCTCGATGGCTATGGCGTTACAACGTTCATTTGAAAAAAGCTTTCGTTGACCGTAGACAGGCAATATCGCGTCTTGCCGGGAGCCGGTTAATATCTCATCCGGATAAAAATATCCCACACCACGGTCGCTTGCAAACCAGATGAATCCGTCCGTATCGATCGCCAGGCTGTTGATTGCAGACGAAGGTAGTCCTCCGTTTCCGGCTGCTACGGAAAGAATACGTTGCTGATTGTTATTCGGATTTTTTACTGAAATACCTCCGCCCAGATAGGTAGGTAGCCGTGTCCAGACAAGGCCATTGAAATCTGTGATGACAGAATCTTTTTTTATCGTAATGGTCGTATCTCCCTGGGTTGGGCTGTAAGACTTAAACGCGCCGTCTTTGTTGCTTAATAAACCCTGCTGAGCATCTGCCGTCCAGAAAAATGTGTTATAAATTATGGACTCCCGCAAAGAACGGAAAATGGGATTTTCATAGACATCGGGTTTGTCTTTACCTAAAACCAGAATTCTGTTTGACAAAGTTGCCATATTTCGCGAAAACGAGCTGCTGGAGCTACCGGAAGCATAGATTAAATCCCACATCCCGTTATTCTTTTTGAAGATTCCCTGGCCGCCAAAACCTGCATACAAACCATTATTCTGATAGGAAATCGAGATGGCTTTGAAAGGCGTTGGGATGGTTTTCCAATTGGCAAAATATTGGCGATTGATATTGGAATTCAGCGAAGTGCCTAATAGCCCCTGTGAAGTCGCAGCAAAAAGAGAATCAGAGGTGAAAGTCATGTCCGTGACCTGGACTTCGGCGCCACCAGGACCGATATACCGGTAAGTTTCCACAACTTCCCGCAATTTGGGATTAACCACAACGATCCCAAAATTGGTACTCAAATACGCTTTTTGATCTTTAAAAAGCACTTTGCTGATCCGTTTTATTTCAGGCAAATCAGTCGCATTTTGTAAAAAAGGCCAGCTGATTATTTCCTCCGGCTGAGCTTTGTCATCTAAATATACCAGATCCACATTTCCGTTGCGATAGGCAAGCAGGAGAAGATTTTCTGTTGAATCATAAGCCATACTGCTGATCCCGACGTCACTCAGGCCATTGGCTTTTGAATAAACAATAACCTTGTCGTCGGTGGGATTGATGCTGAAAAGTCCGTTGTAGGACGAACAGAAAAGTCTGTTTTTTGCTTCAACAATATGCAGGGCAGACTTGTAGCTGAAATGAGATTGCCATTGTCCCAAAGCGATATCCTGGGCGCGCACATAAGTTTTTAGTGAACCCAAAAGCAAAAGCAGTATAAAAGTGCGTATCATCCCGCTTTTCCTTTTGGATTGAAAAATTACTTATCAACAGTTACAATAGCTGAACCCGTACCAATACCGGTTCCACAGCCACTTTTCAGTGCGCTTATGGTGTACTCGGTGGTTGCAGTCGGAGAAACCGTGATCAGGTATGGATTCAGGAAAGTTCCGTTAACAGCAGTTCCGTCGGACAGCGTAAATGACCACGGTGGCAGCCCGTTTTTGAATTTCAGCGTGATCCGTGTTGATCTGCCTCCGGTAATGAATGCTTTGCCGGAAACCTCGCCAACGGCTTTATTATTGGCAATCACTCTGATTTCCTCCTCTTTGCTGGATACAGCCGGGGACGATGAAATAATCCGGATTTTCTGTGCTCTTACAGTATCGCCGGGAGCCACGGCCGCAGTTACTTTCGCTGTAAATGTAGTAGGTGTTACGGTTGTTGGCAGGTCAACGAACCTTCCGGTTTTGTCGGTAATCTGCACGACAAATCGGTTGGTAGAAGAATATCTCCCCGCAGTTTTATAGGGTATTTCAATACTGCTTCCCGCACAAACCATGGATTGCGGCAATTTTTCCATCGTGATACTGGCTGGCGGTGTAGTGACAGTCACTCTCGCACGTCCCGAAAACTTACCCACACCGCAAAGTCCGCCGGCAGATGAAATCTGGTAATTGGTATCGTTGTATGGCTTCACACTAATTTTGTGGGGTGAGTCCATGATATTGTTTTCGTAAGTTCCATCGGACAACATCACAAACCATGGGCCGCCGCCCTCAAAACGAACGGATAATTCGCCAGTACCGTTTTCCGGAAGGTGAAGCGAATCTCTTTGCAAAGTTGCCACCGTTGGCGCAGCGATGCTGATGTTAGCCGTTTGACTGATCAGATAAGGAGCTGATGACATCACACGCAAGCGATAGTCACCCGGCTTGTAGGTATTTGGAATTTGCGTGGTGATATATCCTGTCGTATCAGGGGATGAAATTGTCTTAAATGCACCGGTACGATCTGCGATCTGAACAACAAAACGGTTTCCTGCTTTGAATTTTCCCGTCGCACTAAATGGTACCTGAAACGGAAGCCCGGAACAAACACGGACCAGTTTATCCACTTCTTTCAGTTCAAGCTTAGGTTCAGGATTGTCGTCAACATTGATAATCGGTTCTCCGGAAGTTGTTCCACTGCCGCAGGCATTAGAAACGCCCACTATACTATAAGCCTGTACATGTTTCGGTCTGACAGTCAGATAATGGGGATTGGATAAGGTCTGATAAACAATCGTGCTGTCAGACAAGCGGAATGACCAGGGCGCAGTGCCCTGTAAATTAACTCTGAGCTGCACTTCGTGACCCGGCATAACACGAACAGCCTGCGTGCCGTCAATGATCTCTATTCGCGCCGTTGGTGTTTGCAATAGGCGTATAGGTACTTCCTGGCTTTTGATGACCGGGATTGTACTCAGAACCTGTATTTTGTAAACCTCGCCTCCGATTTTATAGGATGGGATTACTGCCTTTATCGGGCCGCCTTTTGTTGGCAATGAAATAGGAATGGATTTCCCGGACGGATCGATCAGATGCACGATAAAGTTATTGTCTGCATCAAAGGGACCTTCGGTGGCGAAAGGAACGGTTATCGTTGTTCCCGGGCAAACCGACAGGTAAGATAGGTCGCCGGTAATGATTTTATAGGTATAAACGGTATCTCCGTTTGCTTTTGCGGCTTTCAAAAGCTGTTCTTCTGCTTCTTTTTCTGATAATGTGTCGGCAACTACCTCGTTAGATTTTTGACCTTTCTTTTTCACAGGATTGGTTAAAGTGCTATCGGATTGTGGCTCCGACGGGACTTCCTGGGCAGCAACCCATGTTGTGCTCAAAAACAAACCAAGAAAAGCAATGATGAAGAATTTTGACATGAATAGTTGTTCAGACTTATTGATTAACAAAAAAACAGGGAACAGTTAGTGCATAGCTACCAGCGTGGTTCCCCTTAAAACCGGCACAACGTCATAAAGATCGGTTTGCAGGCAATATGCGATATCTTTTTGAATGCCAAGACGCTGCAATCTCCTTACGTGTGATGAATTTGAAACTGCCGCAAGCAGATTTTCCCGACTTTGGTTATAAAGTCTTTGCGCCATCAGCGTTCCATCTTCCCTTAACATAAACTGATCTTTTAATGCGTCTGCCAGCGCGCCCGCAAACAGCGTATCTTCCAGGTTTGGTCTGCCTTTCCAGCCGGCACAAAGAACCAAAACGTCGTACTGCTCTGATCTTAAATGATTAGCCAATGCACCCAGATTTAGAAAAGCACCGACCATCACTTTGACGGCAGATGCCCTGGCTTTTGCAATGGATAACGTACCATTGGTCGTCGTCATTGCAATTTCGGAGCCAATTAATCGCTCGTTCATATAGCTGAACGGAGAATTGTCAAGGTCAAAGCCCTCTACTTTGTGCGCATCACGCTCGGCGGCAGCTATAAATCCTCTGTCCTGCAACAGTTTACATTCTTCGACAGTGGCAACAGGCGTGATACTTTTTACGCCGTAGGCAAGGCCCGTAACCATACAGGAAGTAGCGCGGAAAATATCGGCTACCACAACAATAGAATTATCAAGTTTATGTAAGTGGAGTAAATCAGGCGTCAGGCAAACATCCAGGTGTTTCATATGAAAGACAATGCAGGAATTTTTTGTATTAAGAATATTGAGAAAAATAGCTGATTAACAGGCGGAAACTGTTAATCAGCTAACACTATATCAGCCTTTTACGAAAGGTAATTTTACAACTTTCGCTTTCAAAAGGCGGTCTCTCACCTTTACAAAAACTTCTGTTTCCGGCTTGCTGTAAGCAGTGGGAACATAACCCAAACCAATACCTTTTTGCAATGTCGGCGATTGTGTTCCCGAAGTAACGTCACCGAGCTTGTTGCCCTCTGCGTCGCATAGTTCATAATGTCCGCGTGGAATTCCACGATCGATCATTTCAAAACCTACCAGTTTATTTTTCAAACCGGCGTCTTTCTGCGTTTTCAAATCGGTAGAATTGATAAAATCTTTCGTGAATTTCGTCACCCAGCCTAAGCCAGCTTCCAGGGGTGAAGTTTTGTCATCGATGTCATTGCCATAAAGACAGAAACCTTTTTCAAGACGCAGGGTATCACGTGCACCCAGCCCAACTGGTTGGATATCAAATTCTTTTCCCGCTTCAAAAATGGCATCCCACATTTTATGGGCATCTTCTTTTTGTATATAAATTTCAAATCCGCCCGCACCGGTATATCCCGTGGCAGAAATAATTACATTGTCAATACCCGCCATCGTGCCAACCTGAAATGTATAGTATTCCATTGCTGCCAGATCAACCGATGTTATTTTTTGCAAAGTAGCCGTGGCATTGGGGCCTTGTACAGCCAAAAGACACAGATCGTCAGAAAGGTTTTTCATTTCCACACCTTCTGTGTTGTGGCTCTGGATCCAGTTCCAGTCTTTTTCAATATTGGATGCGTTCACAACCAGCAGGTATTCTTCCGCATTGTAACGGTAAACCAGTAAATCGTCAACCACGCCGCCGTCTGCATTGGGCAGATAGCTGTATTGTACTTTTCCGTCAAACAATACCGAAGCATCATTCGCCGAAACTTTTTGTATAAGATCCAGTGCCTTTTGGCCTTTAACGCTGAATTCTCCCATATGGGAAACATCGAAAACACCTACATTGTTGCGGACCGTGTGATGTTCTTCCATATCCGAAGAATAACGTACTGGCATCTCAAAACCTGCAAAGGGTACTATTTTGGCACCTAATTGAACATGGACCTGATGTAGGGGAACAGTTTTCATAAAATGGTTTTTGGTTCTCTTTAAACTACAAAAGTATGAAAAGCAGAACAAAGCGACGCAAAAATGTATGTTTTGAAATGTGGCTAACGGCCTTTTTGAAGTATATTGTGAAAAAGTAGTCTTAATAGACTTCTTTTGAAGTGAAAATTGAAAATTTAATCTATGAAAAAACAAATATTATCCGGCGTCTTTCTTTTGCTATTCCACCTGGAAACCAGTGCGCAAACGGCAACTTTTAAAGGTGAGGTAATTGATGACCAGATCAGCATCGGCTATGGAGTGACGACAGGAGATGTTGATGGGGATGGAAAACCGGATATCCTGCTGGCGGATAAAAAGGAGATTGTCTGGTACAAAAATCCGGGAGAGAAGACAGGAAAATGGATCCGTTATGTGATTGCAAAAGATCTTACCGAGCAGGATAATGTGTGTATCGCTGCCCGTGATATTGATGGGGATGGGAAAGTAGAGGTAGCGGTTGGTGCGCAATGGAATCCTTCCGAAACGAAAAATAGTAAACAATCAGGTGCGGTATTCTATTTGGCACCCGGCGATAACCGTACTGAATTATGGCAGCCGGTCCGGCTGCATCATGAGGTTACGATACACAGAATGCACTGGGTGAAAAAAACGGATGAAACTTTTCAGCTTGTCGTGTTGCCATTGCATGGCGAAGGCAATGCGAATGGCGTTGGCGCGGGAGTAAAAATGATTGCTTTTGATGTTCCTGAAAACAGAAAAGGGCTTTGGGGGTATGATCTGGTGGAAACCGATATGCACATGACGCATAATTTTCAGCCGATGGAAGTACCGGGCCGTTTTGCTGGTCTGGCCGTAGGGAGTAAAGAAGGGGTGCAGGTATTCCTGAATGGGGTAGACGGCTGGGCTCCATCCGGAAACTGGATGGTACCGGGACAGGGTGTAGGAGAAATCAGAATGGGGACTTTGGGTAAAAATCAACTTTTTTCAGCCACAGTCGAACCAATGCATGGAAATTCTCTGGTTGTTTATTCAAAAGATAACCGTACTGTTTTGACAGATAAAATGAAAGAGGGGCACGCACTGGCTTGTGCCGATTTTTTTGGTCAGGGTCGTGATCAGATTGTCGTGGGCTGGCGTAACCCGAATGTGGCAGATATTATGGGTGTTCGGATGTTTGTCGGTATGGATGCGGAGGGTAAAAAATGGCAGGAATATTCTCTGGACGATAAGATCAAAATTGCCTGTGAAGATCTGACCGTTTCAGATCTCGATGGCGATGGAGATCTGGATGTCGTTGCTTCCGGGCGTTCTACACATAATGTTGTGATTTATTGGAATCAGAGTAAATAAGTCAAAGAATGAGATAGGGCAGAGGTTTGAGAGAAATTTAAAAAGAAGTGAAGTTTTCAAAACGGGGACGCTCAGTCTTGACTTTTCTGGATCTTGGGCAAATTAGGCAACCGCTTTTGCCATTTTTTGTTCTGTCCAGTTAATAATATTTTCAGCTTCCTGAAGGCCAATGATAATCACTTTTGCATTTTGCACGCCATCATAACCCATGGAGAGATGGAGTATTTCGTAAACATCGGCGAATGAACCGGTAATTTTCTTATCGATCCGGGCTAGTTCCACCTGATACCATTCCACGCTTTTTCTTGCATTCTTTTTCTTATTGCCAAACAACGCATCCAAGGCTAGCAACACACCTGTATAAGCGGTATGCCCAGCCATTTTGATGTATTTTTTATCCTGATAACGTCCATCTTCTTTTCGCGCCTTTTCACTTAATATTTCTTTGGCGTTGGCTAAATGACGGCGTGCTTCTGATATTGAATCCATAGCGTGGTGATTTTGATAAATAATTTCCTGATTGAAAGTTGATGAACTCTTATCAAAGATAGCTAACAAAAAAGAGAAGTCAGCTTTCAAAAAGCTGACTTCTCTGTATATTCCACATTCGATTAAAATCGACTATTAATCCCTTCTTCCCAACAAAATGCTTACGTAATAAAGCAAAGTTGCCAGAGAACCGATTGCTGCCACCAGATAAGTTCTGGCTGCCCATTTAAGAGCGTCTGCGGCCATGATGTATTCTCTTTCGTTCACGACTCTGTTTTTCTGAATCCAGGCCAGTGCCCTGTTGCTCGCATCATATTCCACCGGAAGCGTGATAAAGCTGAACAGTGTTGTTGCAGCAAAAAGCGCTACACCAATAGCTAAGGGGATCGGCGTGGTTTGCAGTAACAAGATTCCACCCAAAATAATCCACTGCATATAACTCGACGAAAGACTTAGAAACGGAACCATCTGGGACCTGAATTTCAGCCACTGATATGCCGTTGCATGCTGAACCGCGTGACCGCATTCGTGAGATGCCACAGCAGCTGCCGAAACACTCCGTCCATGAAATACATCAGGGCTCAGGTTTACTGTTTTGTCCTGTGGGTTGTAGTGGTCCGTCAGCTGGCCTTCAACAGAAACAACGCGGACATCGTAAATACCACTATCTCTAAGCATTTTCTCAGCGATCTCACGACCACTCATGCCATTGCTTAGCCCAACTTGCGAATATTCTTCAAATTTACTCTTCAGACGCCATTGCACATAAAAGCTAATGGCCATGACAATTATACCAATTAAATAAGCACCAGCCATATTTTCTCTTTTAGTTTTGTTACGAAAAATTAATCTTTCATTAAAAAAATGAGAGGCAAATGTCAGCTACTTAGATCCGAAGATATACTTGCCCTAATATCCCTTTTTTATCTTCTCAATAAGCGCTGAGGTTGAATAACCTTTTACCAAAGCTATCGTTTTTACCTCACCTCCTAAACTAAGAACAAAATCTGCGCCAGCAATAGTTTCCACTGTATAATCGTCACCTTTTACCAAAATGTCAGGTTTTAGCGCCTCAATTAGCTGACTCGGGGTAGGTTCATCGAACAAAATGACAGCATCCACAAAAGATAAGGCTGCCATCAAACGTGCTCTCGCATATTCATTAACAACCGGGCGAAGCGGACCTTTCAGCCGGCTTACCGATGCATCGGTATTCAGGCCGAGTACAAGACGTCCGCCGAGCGCGTGTGCCTTTTCCAGGTAGTCGATATGGCCCAAATGTACAATATCAAAACAGCCATTGGTAAACACCACTTTCTGTCCGGCTCTTTGCCAGTCTTCAATTAAAGTTTTTGCTTCTTCTACGCGTAAAATTTTACTTTCTGTTGCATTCATTCTTGAAAAGGGATATTAGGATGTATGAAGGATTTAGTTATTCGTTGTTGCCACGGCCGGTTCATCAGCCGTTTTATTCTGGATCAAAACATAAAGAAACGCCAGAGCACCTACCACCAGCATAAACAACATCTGTGTTCCGTGGATGAAGGTTGCCAGGGTTATGCCGTCTTTTTGCGTAAGTCCGTATAAAACCATAACGCTGCCCACCAGCAGGTGATAAGCGCCGATTCCACCCTGTGTTGGCGCCGTCATGCCGATCGAACCTACAACGAGCAATGTTAGCCCTGCAAGTAATCCAAGCTGTGAGGTTTCCGGTATACAGAAAAACAAAACGTAAGAAACCAGATAATAACAGATCCAGATGATCGCCGTACTCAGGAAAAACATGCCCGGATTTTTGAGTTTCCGTACACTTAACAATCCTTCAAGCATCCCTTTCAGAAACCCTGCAATTTTTTGAATAATCGGGTTTTGCAATAACTTATTTTTTATTGAATCGCTTCTTAAAATCACGACCGCTGCTACAATAAGTCCCAGAAATATAATGCCTGCGACGATCAGCAAGGCACTTGGTCCGGAATCTGCTGATCCGTTGCCCTGAATTTTACTTTGAAAAATATCGGTAAAAAAGCTGCTCAATCGATCGAATTCCAGAATGAAGTTCAGCCCTATTAGCCCCAAAAGAATGATCACGTCAAAAATGCGCTCAGCAACTACCGTCCCGAAACTCAGATTTACAGGGATTTTTTCAAGTCTGTATAGCGTTCCGCAACGGGTTACTTCGCCCATACGGGGCACGATATAATTGGCAAAATAACCTGTCAGTACAGAAACAGAACTATTCAGTAACCCCGGTTTATAACCGAGCGGCTCCATAAGCATGCCCCACCTCCATGCTCTGGTAACGTGAGCGCAGAGTAAAAGAAAACATGAAAGTGCGATCCAACGCCAATCTGCCTGGGCAAACCTGGAAAGCATATCAGCCAGATCGATATCCTTGAATACAAACCAGATCAGACCACCCGCCAGTCCAAGCGAGATAATGTAGCGAAGAGCACTTTTCATAAAATCAGAATATTGATGAGTAATAAGATTTGTATTAACCTCTGGCTGTCACGCTGATCACCTGATTGTTTTGGTCAGGAAATACAACCATCGGTTTGAAAGTTTTTGCTTCTTCCGGTGTCATGCTGGCATAAGAAATAATAATGACGATATCGCCAATCGCTACTTTTCTTGCTGCGGCACCGTTCAGGCAAATCATTCCTGATTTACGTTCTCCTTTGATCACGTACGTCACAAACCTCTCTCCGTTGTTGTTGTTAACGATGTGTACCTGCTCATTTTCAATTAAACCTGAGGCATCCATCAAATCTTCGTCAATAGTGATACTTCCAATGTAATTCAATTCCGCCTGAGTCACCTTCACCCGGTGAATCTTCGATTTCATTAATGTTATTTGCATTACTCAGCTAGATGAGTGAATATTAATATAATATACATACCAATCCTGCAAAGTTACAGGAATTATACGACGCCTTCAAAACATCGGGCTATTCGGGGTAGTTCCAATTTTTCCTATGCACGATTTCGACCTTCATTTACAGCGGTTAAACGTAGAAAAAATCAGGGTTAGTGAACAGATAATCTGAATGATAAGTCGGCCGCAGAATCTTAATCATCAATTAATGAAAACGGGTGCGACAATATATCCGAACATCATTATATTTAAGCCCAGATTAATTCAATTAAGTATGAATGAGTCTGACTGCGCTTTTGATTATTATTAATCTATTTTAAGACCAAAACCCGATGAGTACAGAGAATAAACCAAACGGTGTCACGCGTCGTGACTTTCTTCAGAAAACTACCGCGGCGGCAGTGGGAAGTTTCTTTATTGTTCCCAGAAATGTTCTGGGTAAAGGATTTATTGCACCTAGCGACAAGCTGAATATTGCCGGTATAGGTGTGGGAGGGAAAGGATTTTCAGATACCAATAATGCATGGAATAAAGGAGCGGAAAATCTGGTAGCACTTTGCGATGTGGACTGGGGGCAGGCTAAAAAGAATTTTGAATTACATCCAACTGCCAAGAAATACAAGGATTTCAGACGCATGTTTGATGAAATGGATAAAGATATAGATGCTGTTACGGTTTCTACGACGGACCATATGCACGCCATTATTGCCATGGCTGCCATGCAAAGAGGGAAACACGTTTATGTGCAGAAGCCTTTAACCCACGACATCTACGAGGCACGTATGCTTACCGAAGCTGCCAGAAAGTATAAGGTGGTGACGCAAATGGGAAACCAGGGCGCATCCAACCCTGCGCAGGTTCAGATGAAGGAATGGTTTAGTAAAGGTTTGATCGGTAATGTGCATGAGGCGCATGTGTGGACGAACCGTCCGGTTTGGCCGCAGGGTATTCCGGTGCCGGTTGGAAAAATGCCAACACCGGAAGAGCTTGACTGGGATCTTTGGGTAGGTTCTGCTGACTGGGTGGATTACAACCCGGCATGGCACCCATTCAAATGGCGCGGCTGGTGGAACTTCGGTACTGGTGCTTTGGGCGATATGGGCTGTCACTTGATTGACCCCGCTTTCAGAACATTGGGACTTGGTTATCCGACCGAACTTGAATGCAGTGTAGGAACAGTATTTATCAAAGACTGGACACCGGAGTATATCCCGGAAGGTTGCCCTCCGTCGTCACGTGTTCAGCTGAAATTCCCAGCCAATAAGATTAATAAATCGGAAGTTACCTTAACCTGGCATGATGGCGGACTACGTCCATTCCACCCGGATTTGATTCCGGCAAACGATCCGCTTGGGGAGCCTGACAGCAGCAACGGTGTTTTGCTTATCGGTGAAAAAGGTGTGATGACTTGTGGTACCTATGGAAAAGCTCCAAAAGTATACCTGAAAAATGGTACCAAACTGGAATATAAAGAGGGGGATTTTGGTAACAAATATACGCCAATGCCTGAGTTTGGACACCATGTTTCATGGTCTGACGCTTGTAAGGCTGGTTATCAAAGTAAGGAGCACAAAGCCTTGACTTCGTCGTTTGACTATGCCGGGCCGCTTACGGAGACAGTTATTATGGGTAACCTCGGTATCCGCAGTTATAACCTTCGTGCTGCCAGAGCCGATGGAAAAGGTTTTGATTATCCGGGACGCAAGAAATTGCTGTGGGATGGAAAAAATATGAAGGTTACGAACTTCGACGAGGCGAATCAGTTTGTGAAACGTACTTATCGTGGTGACTGGAAATTGTAATAATCACATTTCATATTCAATGCAAAAGGCCTCGGATCCGAGGCCTTTTGCATTGAATATGAATATCTAAAATATGATGTTATCAATTAACCTCACGGGACCCAGAAAAGCGGCGATACAAAGCGCAGTAGTGCCGGCAGCGCCGAGACTATGTATGGGTTGCAGTGATTCGATATTGACAATCTCAAAATAATCGAGCTCAAAGCCGGCCATGGCATGAAATTCGATCCTGACAGATTCCTTTACTTCTTCGGTATCATCTCCGGAAATCAGCTTTTCTTTGGCGTCCATCAGGATTTTGTAGATGATCGGGCCATGTGTGCGCTCTTCCTGACTCAGACGGCGGTTACGTGACGACATCGCAAGCCCGTCTTTCTCCCGCACAGTGGGACAAATAACCAGTTCCAGGTTGAATGATAAATCCGCTACCAGCCTTTTTACCACAGTAACCTGTTGCAGGTCTTTTTGGCCAAAATAGGCCTTGTTAGGCTGCACGATATTGAAGAGCTTGGAAACCACGACCCCAACTCCATTGAAATGGCCCGGGCGGGAAGCGCCTTCCATAACGGTTTCGATCAAACCAAAATTAATGGTAAGTGTCGTCGGCTCCGGATACATTTCTGCCACAGACGGCGCAAATACCACCGAGCAACCCGCTTCTTCAAGCATTGCGCAATCGTTTTCAAGCGTTCTGGGATATTTTGCCAGGTCTTCCGGGTTGTTGAACTGGGTAGGATTTACAAAGATGCTTGCGACGGTTATATCGTTTTGCTGTTTTGCTGTGTCTACCAGTGAGATATGTCCTTCATGCAACGCTCCCATGGTAGGGATCAGTCCGACTGTCTTGTTTTCGAGACGCTGATGAAAAAGAAAATTTTTTAAGCTATGAATTGAAGTAAAAACTTCCATGAAAAGTGTTATATATAGGAAGGTGCAGGATCAATACAAACACAACATGTTTTGTAGTTCGTATTCTGGGTTAATCCGGCCTGTTCGCTGGGGTTTCTGAAATATTTGGCATAGATATGCCCAAACTCTGCGCAATATTACAATTAGTTTTGAATTTCTATTGAAAATGCAGATTTTTTTATGTAATTTTGCAAAACTTTTTTTCACAAACTGCTTTAAATATCTATGGACAAACTACGAATTTTGTATGTAGCCAGTGAAATCAATCCTTTTCTCCAGACCACAGATGTTGCCGATTATGTAAGAAGACTTCCGCAAGCAATGCAGGAGCGCGGGGCAGAGATAAGAATTTTGGTACCTCGATTTGGTCTAATCAATGAGCGTAAAAACAGGCTTCACGAAGTAGTTCGATTGTCAGGAATTAATATCACGGTTGGTGATGAAGAAAAACCACTAATTATTAAGGTTGCTTCCATCCCAAACGCAAAGCTTCAGGTTTATTTTATAGATAACGATGACTATTTTCACCGTAAATCGGTATTCTTCGATAAGGAGAACAACTTTTACGATGATAATGACGAACGCGCGATTTTCTTTTGCAAAGGTGTTTTAGAAACAGTTAAGAAACTTGGTTGGGCTCCTGATGTTGTACATTGCAACGACTGGATGACAGCGCTTATCCCATTGTACCTTAAAACAACTTATCGTAACGATCCAATGTTTAAGGATACGAAAAGTGTGTTTACTGTTCATAATAACGCTTTTGACTACAAATTTGACGCAGATTTACAGAGCAAGGCAAAAGCAATGGATGTGAGTGATGAAGCTTTATCACATCTTCATTCAGCAGATTTTGAAGGTTTTGTTAAAATCGGTTGTGCTTATGCAGACGCAGTTGTAAAAGCTGAGGAGCATTGCAGCGAAAGTCTTAACCAGATTTTCAATGACGCACCGAAGCGTGTAGAACTTGACGAAGAGGAAGAAAAATTCTCTGAGTCATATTACAATCTGTATACTGATTTAATGAGTTAAGATTTTTAAATAGATGAAAAAGCGGCGACCAGATTCTGGTCGCCGCTTTTTTTTGTGCCTTATGATTTTGCTTCGCTGATCCGCGGTATTGATACCGGTAAATTTCCAGAACGTCATGAAATGATCCTATCTTTCTTTTTTAATATTTTTTAATATGTAAAGGCTTCATAATGAATATACTAGGGTGTGTTCGAGCACTCTCTGAAAATTGGATAATTTTTAGTATTTTGTTTGTTATCGAATTGTTATTGCTATTTATTTGCACTCAATATTATACACACATTTAACAATTAATTATATAAAATATGTGCGGAATTGTTGCTTATATAGGAAATAGAGAAGCCTGTCCACTAATTATTAAAGGTCTGAAAAGACTTGAATACCGGGGGTATGATAGTTCCGGTGTTGCTTTGATTGAAGACTCAGAATTGAATATTTATAAGAAAAAGGGAAAAGTGTCTGACCTGGAAAGTCAGCTCACCGAGAAGACCCTCAATGCAAAAATAGGTATCGGGCATACGCGTTGGGCGACCCACGGTGAACCTAACGATGTGAATGCACACCCGCATTTTTCAAATGACCGGAAACTGGCTATCATCCACAATGGTATCATTGAAAATTATGCGTCGATCAAGCAAAATCTGATTCAAAAGGGGCACACTTTTCAAAGTGCTACGGATACCGAAGTTTTGATCCATTTTATTGAAGACATTCAAAAGGAAACTGGAACTTCACTTGAAGAGGCAGTGAGACTGGCTTTGCTGGAAGTTGTAGGGGCGTATGCGATTGTTGTTATGTCTGTTGATTTTCCGGATCAGCTGATCGTTGCAAGGAAGGGAAGCCCGCTGGTGATTGGCGTTGGGAAAGATGAGTTCTTTTTTGCTTCGGATGCTACACCGATTATCGAGTATACAAAAGATGTGGTTTATCTGGATGATTATGAAGTTGCTGTTATCCGTGATGGGAAACTGAGCATTCAAAATCTTGATAATACGCAAAAAGTACCATACATCCAGAAACTTGAAATGGAACTGGAAACCATCGAAAAGGGTGGTTATGACCATTTCATGATCAAGGAAATTTTTGAACAGCCGCGCTCCATTGCCGACAGTATGCGTGGCCGGGTAAGGGCTGACGAAGCGCATTTGCAACTGGGTGGACTGGCCAATTACATTGACAAGCTCGCTGCCTCGGACAGAATTGTCATTGTAGGCTGTGGTACTTCCTGGCATGCCGGCCTGGTGGCTGAGTATTTGTTTGAAGAGCTGGCAAGAATTAACGTTGAAGTTGAATATGCTTCTGAATTTCGTTACAGAAATCCTGTAATTAAAGAAAACGATATCGTTATTGCCATTTCGCAATCTGGTGAAACGGCTGATACGCTGGCTGCCATTGAGCTTGCCAAATCAAAAGGCGCCACGATTTTTGGTGTTTGTAATGTTGTGGGTTCTTCCATCGCACGGGCGTCTCACGCCGGCGCTTATACCCACGCCGGACCCGAAATCGGAGTGGCGAGTACAAAGGCTTTTACAGCCCAGGTGACGGTTTTGACGCTGATTGCGATCGCTACGGCCAAAAGAAAAGGAACCATTTCGGAGGAGACGTACAGACAGCTTTTGGTAGAACTGGAAACAATTCCGGCCAAAGTTGAGCAGGTTTTTGAAAACGCTGCCAAAATCAAGGAAATCGCTTTCATATTTACCTATGCCCGTAATTTTATTTATCTGGGACGTGGTTTGAACTTCCCGGTTGCCCTGGAAGGTGCGCTAAAACTGAAAGAAATTTCTTATATCCATGCAGAAGGATATCCTGCGGCGGAAATGAAACATGGCCCTATCGCGTTGATTGACGAGGATATGCCGGTTGTTTTCCTGGCAACAAAGGATAGTTCTTATGAAAAAATAGTTTCCAATATTCAGGAAGTTAAAGCGCGCAAAGGCCGCGTGATTGCTATCGTGACGGAAGGGGATACGTTAATCCCGACAATGGTTGATTTTGTAATTGAGGTGCCGCGGGTGCATGAGATCCTGACGCCGCTGGTGTCCGTGATTCCTTTGCAACTGTTGTCTTATTACATCGCGGTGATGCGCGGCAGAAACGTGGACCAGCCAAGAAATCTTGCTAAATCCGTGACTGTGGAATAATTGATATTTTCATGTTTCAAATAAAAAAGGGAATTGGTCTCACAAAGACTGGTTTCCTTTTTTAGCTTTTGACCATCGCGGTAAATCAATAAGTCAAAATATTGTAAGGCTCTTTTCGTTAGCTTTGCAGGCAAAATTTCTGTTCAGAGAAATCACCAAATCAATGCAAAATCGTTTTCCTGCTTTTATCATAACGCTTTCTTTTTTATCAGCCTTCCTGTTTTCCTGTGGAAAAGAAGAGCAGGCCTATGTACCCAAACCCAAAGGTTTCAACCGGATTGATCTGCCAGAGCAGCTTTATCAAAAATTGACAGAAAACCATCCTTATACATTTGAGTACTCGAAGTCTGCTAAAATTCTTCCGGATACTTTTGCCCTGGCCGAAAAGGATTGGATTTACATTTATTATCCGCAATTCAAAGCGAATATCCAGCTGACTTATAAGTCTGTCAGAAAGAATCAGACGCTTTTGAGAAACTACATCAATGACTCATTTAAACTGACTGGAAAACACCAGGTAAGGGCTTCCTCGATTCAGGAGCAGAAGTTAAGGACTCGAAATAATTTGACTGCCATGATCTTTAAAATTGAAGGTGATGTGCCAAGTCCTTATCAGTTTTACACCACCGACAGTACTACTCATTTCCTTCGTGGTGCCATTTATTTTTCTACTGCCACGAAAAATGACTCCTTAACACCGGTTATCAATTTCATACAAAAAGATATGATCCATTTGCTCAATACGCTGGAATGGAAGAGATAAAGTGTCCGGGACTATTGTGGTGAAAGGCGGAAGAATGTATCTTTGAAAATAATATTTAACACTTCACAAAAGATGGCCAGAAAACAAATAAAAAATCAGCTCCCACTCGATTTTTCAGTCCGCGGCAATAGAATTATTTTGCATTTGGGACAAATAGAATGTCAGCGGGCAGCGGATCAGTTATTTGATGAACTGGTTAATGGCGACTGGGTAATCGAGCCGGCCGGTGAAGTGGCTGATGTTTCATACGCACAGGATATTGTCCATCAGATCGGACATAAACTTCCTTATCCCGAGGGAATCAAGATTGCCCAGCTGCATAATATCGATTCAAGCTTTAAGGGATTCTCAGCTATGTATCACCAGAAAGGCTGGGTATTTGTTAATGCGGCTTCGGAATTTAACGAGCGGAATTACCATATCCATTTGCTGACCGTGTCGCTGGGGCTGCATAGTTCTTACGCCAATCCGGTTTCACTTGCGAACCGTTCAGAGCAGTTGATTTTTGACGCTTTGCTGCCCTTTAAAGATGTGGAGAGCTTTTTCAGGGATGATATTTCTAAAATCCCCGGATTTTTAGCCTCTGATATTGCCAACTTTTTCAAAGTACCTTTCCCGATCGTGTTAAAACGGGCGCTTCAATTGAGGATTATTTCGGATGAACAATACCGCAATTTTATGACGGTTAAGCCTGTTTCTTCCGCAAAACCAAGAGAACTTTTTATTTCGAAAGAAGGAAATATTGACGATCTGGAAGCTCAGTTGTTTGCGGAAGGTTTAGGCGAATAATTAAATTTTCAGACATCCATATTGCTCAGATCGGGCAGCGGACTCACCGATGTCCAGCCACCGTCTACAATCAGACTTTGTCCTGTTATATGTCCCGAGTAGGGAGAAAGCAGGAATAAGGCTGCGTTGGCGATATCCTCGCAAATGGCGGGGCGTCCCATAGGTGTTATGGCCGACCAGGTTTTAGGATAGGTCGGGTCAGTCGTTAAAGTTCTTTCGGTAAGCGTGGCACCGGGAGCTACGGCGTTGATCGTGATTCCATGCGGGGATAATTCCAGAACCAGGTTTTTGGCCAGCATTTCGAGGCCGGCTTTGGTCATGGCATAAGCTCCCAGAAACTGATGCGACTGATGTCCCACAACGGATGACATCAGCAAAATTCTTCCACCTGATTTTTGAGATCTTATCTGTCTGGCCGCGGCCTGTGTTAGCAGAAATGAGCCCATCAGGTTCACTTCCAATACTTTTTGGAGATTCTCTTTGGGGTAATCAAAGAAGTCGCCGAACAGCGTAATGCCTGCATTGGCGACTGCTATGGTTAGTTTTCCAAAACAGCTTACGGCTTCTTCAACCATGCCATCGATAATTTCTGTCTGGGAGGCATCTCCGGCAAACGCGACGCACTCGCCGCCCAGGGCGCGGATGCTTTTCGCCGCCTCCGTTGCCAACTCAGGATCGGCGTCATTTAAAATTACACAAGCTCCCTTTACTGCTAGTTGTTTGGCAATCTCAAATCCAATCCCCTGGCCCGCGCCGGTAACAATGGCAACTTGATTATTAAATAGTTGGGTGCTCATAATATTAATACGTTAATGTTTATTACCCATCGGATGGTGAAAAAGCCATCCGATCGGGTTGTTTCGTCCGACGGCTTTTTCGGCCGTCGGACGGATATAAAACAGCATGGTAAATGACACCATTGAGGTCACTTAAAGTATTTTATCCAGATATTCTTTTTCAATAACCTGGTTTGACAATTTTAAAAATTCACTACCATTTTCCGGAATGTTCAACAGTAGTCGTGCTTTTTCCAAGTTACACATTTTATCATTTCTTGTCAGCGCATAACTCTTTGCTGAACTAAATTCCCAATTTTCAATTGCGCTCACCAAGCCCGCCCGCAGCGGATTTTGATGAATATAGTGAAAACAAATTTCTGCATGCTGCGTATTGTTCTCTAATGATTTTGCTTTGGTATGTTGCTGAAACAACGAGCCCGTTCTGTTTTCTTGCTTGTTAATCGCCTGAGAATAGGAACTTAAAATAATCTGAATAGCCTTATTTATCGAGTTGTCCTGTATATTTTCTTTTGAAGCTATCAGGAAATGAAAGTGATTGGGCATCAGACAATAAGCCAGCAGATCACAATGTTTGAGCAGGTGATCGTTTATCTTTTTCAGGAAATAAATATAATTGCCATAGTTAAAAAAGATTTTTTGAGCATTATTTCCCCTGTTATACACGTGATAAAGTGTGTTTGATCTAAATTCCATAAGTGTGTGTGGTTGATGCTATGCTGTAAACATAGCTTATTGAACTGGTATCGGTGTGTGTTGATTTGGTTTCAATCTTGTTGTTTACCCGTCGGATGGCAAAAAAGCCATCCGACGGGCTCCCCCAAACACTTAATGCGAATCACGCGTCACTTTGTCTCCCGATCCACCTCTCAGGAAGTCCAGATCCGCACCTTCGTGCGCCTGGGTGACGTGGTTTATATGAAGATTAACGTAACCACGGTTGTAACCCATATCCAGCGGTTTCCATAATTTCCGGCGTTGTTCCAATTCTTCATCCGAAACTTCCAGATTCAGCTTTCTGTTTGCAACATCCAGTTCAATGATATCTCCATCCTGCACGAGAGCCAGAACACCGCCAACCGCTGCTTCCGGTGAAACGTGCAAAACAACGGTTCCGAACCCGGTTCCGCTCATACGACCGTCGGAAATACGGACCATGTCTATAACTCCTTTTTCCAGCAGTTTTTTAGGAAGCGACATGTTGCCAACTTCCGGCATACCCGGGTAACCTTTTGGCCCAACATTCTTTAAAACCAGAATACTGTTCTCATCGACATCCAGCGCCGGGTCGTCCAGTCTTGCTTTGTAGTCATCTATATCTTCAAAAACGATTGCTTTTCCGCGGTGTTGCATCAGCTCCGGTTTCAGTGAAGCGGAAGGCTTGATCACAGCGCCGTTTACGCACAAATTACCACGAACCACAGCCAGACCTGTTAGATTTTTCACCGGTTCTTCCAGTGTTCCGATTACCTCAGTGTCAAAACATTCGGCAGAAGCACAGTTTTCAGCAACAGTTTTACCATTGGCAGTAATGGCATCTTTATGGAGCAGAGAAAGCATTTCTTTAATTACCACCGGCAATCCGCCCGCGTAATAAAAATCTTCCATGAAATATCCGCCCGAAGGTTGCAGATTGAGTAGCAACGGGATTTTTTCGCATAAAGCATTGAAATCGTCAAGTGAAAGCTCAACCCCGATGCGGCCTGCGATGGCCAGCAAGTGGATTACAAAATTGGTAGAGCCACCGATAGCCGCGTTCAGCATGATGGCATTTTCAAATGCTTCACGCGTTAATATCTGCGACAATCTCAAATCATCTTTTACCATTTGTACAATCCGGCGGCCGGACAGGTGCGCAATAACTTTTCGACGTGAGTCCGCTGCTGGTATCGCCGCGTTTTCGGGCAAGGTCAAGCCAAGTGATTCTACCATACAAGCCATGGTGGAAGCTGTTCCCATAACCGCGCAATGTCCCTGGCTGCGACACATACAGGCCTCCGCAGTAGTAAGTTCTTCTTGTGAAATTTCTCCCTTACGATACATTTCACTGAAACGCCATACATCACTTGTACCAATGGTTTTGCCACGATAACGTCCGGTAAGCATAGGGCCTCCTGAAACGACGATGGTCGGGATATCAACACTGGCAGCTCCCATGACCAACGAAGGAGTGGTTTTATCGCAACCGCAAAGTAATACCACACCGTCGATCGGGTTGGCGCGGATTGATTCTTCTACGTCCATACTCGCCAGGTTGCGGTACAACATGGCCGTCGGTTTTATTAAGGTTTCGCCCAGAGACATGACCGGAAACTCCAACGGGAAACCACCTGCTTCCCAAACTCCTCTTTTCACGGATTCGGCAAGTTCACGGAAATGTCCGTTGCAGGGAGTCAGTTCTGAAAACGTGTTACAGATACCAATGACAGGGCGTCCTTCGAATTCATCTGCCGGATATCCCTGGTTTTTCATCCATGCTCTGTATATAAACCCGTCTTTTCCTGACTTACCAAACCAGCCGCGGCTGCGCAATTTATTTTCTTCCATTATTCGCCATTGTTTATATTCGAATAAGTAAAGGCAGAAAGTGGTTAAATATAATTCTGTCCGTCCTTTAAAAAGTAAAATATAGTATCTTCGTTAAACACGTGCTCCCGGTTAACCTATGATTTCGTCAGATATTATCAGAACACTTTCGTTAAAAATATTTACCTGCTTTATTCTCGGCATGATCTCAGCTCCGGTATCTGCACAAATCATTCACAACGGACAGTTTCTTGAAAAACTTCTGAAAAAACACTCAACCCATTTAGCCAGCGTACTTGATAATCCTGACAAATACGAAGTTCAGATTCTTTATACCAAAATAGACCGTAACAGGAAAAATGAGCCGCATTTTACCACCTACGGGTATCATGTTAACAACGCCAAATATTTTTATCCTGCCAGCACCGTGAAGTTGGCCGCGGTTGTGCTTGCGCTGGAAAAGTTAAATAAACTGGGGATCGACAAAAATACGCCGATGCTTACCGGTGCGGATCGTCCTGAACAAACCGCTGTTACGGCTGACACAACCGCTGAGGATAAATTGCCATCGGTAGCACATTATGCCAGAAAGATATTATTGGCAAGCGACAATGATGCTTTTAACAGATTGTATGAATTCATTGGGCAGGCAGATTTTAATGACTCGCTGCATGCCAAAGGATATAAAGATGTAAGAATCACGCATCGGCTGGAATCTTCCATCGGGGCTGAAAATAACCGTTATACCAATCCTGTTAAATTCATTAAAGACGGAAAGGTGGTTTACGAGCAGCCGGGGAAATATTCGGAGAAAAAATACATTTCACCTGAGCCGGTAAAATTGGGGAAAGGTTATATGAAAAACGGGGCTCTGGTAAATGAGCCTTTCGATTTTACGGAGAAAAACTTCTTTGCGCTGGAAGAGCAGCACAAGCTTCTGAAATCTCTTTTCTTTCCTGAACAGGTTCCGGCCCGGCAAAGATTCAACCTGACCGCTGAGGATTACCGGTTTTTATACCAATACATGTCGCAATTCCCGGTGGAAACGGAATTTCCGGCCAATTATACGGACGACTATTACGATGGATATTGCAAGTTTTTACTTTTTGGCGGAACAAAAACGAGGTTGCCGAGGCATATCCGTTTGTTCAACAAATGTGGCGATGCCTACGGTTATCTGCTCGACAATGCCTACATCGCCGATTTCGAAAAGGGGATAGAATTTATGCTGACGGCGGTCATTTATTGTAATGAAGACCAGATTTTCAACGATGATCACTATGATTACGAGACGATCGGGTTACCGTTTATGCGTGATTTGGGAAAAGCTGTTTTTGACTACGAACTGGGGAGGCATCGTCCAGTCCGTCCCGATCTTAGCCGTTTCGAAGTCCGGTATGATAAATGATCAGGAAACTTTGAATTTTGTCTGTGGCGCAAACTGGCAAATGTACAGGTTGATCAGATGTCCGGTGATTAACAACGCGGAGCCAAGATAACCAAGCCATTGGAATACGACGTTACGCTCTTCAAAGATAAGCGAGACCGCAAAAAGCAGAAGAGCTGACCAAAGCAAAATCCTTACAAAAACAGACCGGTGTTCGCGGGTAGCGAAATAAACCGCTGCGGCGTTGATCAGAATAAAGAGATAGTCGAGTGAAAGGAAACCGATGTGCATGTGATGGTCATGTCCGAAAGCAGAGCCAAGCGCCAGTACAGGCATGGCAAGACAATGTACAATACAAAGCAATGAACCAAGTATGCCGATGTAATCTGCTTTGTTGTGAGAATGACTAATTTTCATGCGTAAATACAATAAGGTTGCAAAAGTAACGGTAATCTGTAACACTTGCAACGATGTTGCAGTGTTTTTTGTTCAATATTTATTAAGCCGGAGAAAAGAATTTATCTTTGTGAGGATTTTGCTGAACTTAGAACTTAACTTTGGACTGGAAGGTTTTTAAGAAAGCCGAAACCAGATTAAGAATTAAATTGGTTGAAAATGGAACAGTTAAGAGAAACACTCAAAGGCCATCATTTGCGTACGACAACGTGCAGAGAAGATGTTCTTTTGACGTTCATGAATAAAAAAAATGCGCTTTCTCATGGTGATCTTGAAGGAGCGTTGGGAGAAAATTACGACCGCGTAACGATATACCGAACTTTAAAAACTTTTTTGGAAAAAGGAATTATCCATAAGGTGCTGGATGATGAAGGGCTTCGGTACGCACTTTGCTCGCATCAGTGCTCGGAAGAGAAACATCAGCACGACCACATTCACTTTAAGTGCAATGAGTGCGGAAAAACCAATTGCCTGGAAAATTTACATATCCCTAATGTGGCGCTGCCGGCCGGATATCAGCCTGAAAGTTTCAATTTACTGATCCAGGGAAAATGTCCCGAATGTCTGGGAAATAATTAAGATACAAAAAACGAGTTCAGAAAATATCTGAACTCGTTTTTTGTATCATGGATATCTACTTGACTTTCACATTAAAATCAAGATTAACGTCATCGCTGCCTGGTCCGGGAGTGCCGTTTTTAGCATTGGGTTGGTGACGCAACTGTACTTTCAGTTTTCCTGTACCGGCGACACCTGCCTTGGCCGTTCCCGTCAGTCCGATCGGATAATTGTTTTTGTCTTTATCTCCGTATGTATAAGTCAGTAAAGACGCTGGACTTGGCGTGAAAACCAATAAGTGTTCGTCCGATTTTTCAGTAATTTCTTCCGTAATATTATCCACAGGCGTTTTGCTTTCGTCGAGGAACTCAACGGCCAACGTATAACTTGTGTTGGCTTTTAGCGATACCGTGTCGAATTTTGTTGGTGCATTTCCTCCGTCTCCGTCCGGATCTTTGTAGGAGAATGAAGTAACGGTATTCGTCCCGGATTCGGTAAATTTAAGTGTTACGGACGTGATCAGTTCGTTTTCATCATCCACTTCGACCTCATCTCCGGAGTCCTTGCATTGGGTAAATAAGGTGGCTACGCCAAATAACAACATCCAGGTTAACTTACGGTTCATTTTCATACTTTACTTGTTTTATGTATTGTAAATAGGGAAATCATATCAGGCGCCAAACTTCCATTTGATGCGGAGCGAAGCATTTCTGCCAATATCGTCGGAGTAATAGCGGAAGCGGTTCATATAATCGCGGTAAACGGTATTGAAAAGATTCGTGACAGAGATCCCGACTTCCAGCTGCTGTTTCTCAGAAATGTGAATTGTTCCGCCTGCCTGGATATTCCAGAGTGAATACGCTGCCGGCGGAGGTAAAAAGTCACTCGCTGGCGGTACTCTTTTCTGATGGGCAACCCAAAGATTTCCAGCCGAAAAATACAGGTTATGCCATTTTCCAAGTTCCGGCAGTTCGTATTTGAGCTGATTGTCCAGCCTGTTTGCAGGGATCATTACCAGGTAGCTGTCATTACGCTTGTCGTAAGCCCGCAGGTAACTCAGCTTGCTCGTTATTGTAAGGTTTTTCACAAACTGCCAGGCACCGGAAATATCGATTCCTTTGAAAGATGCATCCGTTTGTGTGTATTTAAAATAAGGAAATGCACCACGAACGGTCAGGATCGGATCGGGCTGAGGTTTCAGGTAAATGAAATCTTTGATATAGTTATAATAACCACCGATTTCAATCGTGAGTTTTTCACTGGCATACTTCACGCTGGCAATGGTGTTCAGTGCTTTTTCAGGATGTAATGTCGAGTCGCCTTTTTCAAAAGCCGCAGCGCCATGGTGTACACCGTCGCTGAAAAGCTCGCTGACGTTGGGTGCCCGCCAGGCGGTACCGGCATTTAACCGCGCCGATAAATTGGGTGAAAAATTCCGGGTTGCCCCGATGGTACCCGAGCCATTGGAAAAAGTAAAATCGTTGGATACTTTTTTACGGCTTACAATCCGGTGCGTACTCAGCGTCCGGTAGTCATAGCGTGCTCCTGCTTCAAATTCCCAGTCATTTTTCACATAACGCTCAATCCAGAAAATGCCAATATTAAACTGATTGAAGTTTGGGATCAGGGGGCGGCCGGTCATCAGGTTATATTGATACAGCGTGCTGACACCGATCTGCCCTGAAATTTTTCCGGCAATGGGTTTATGATCCCAGATGACATCATTGGTTAACGTATGGAGTTTGAAAGTCAGCTCCGGGTGATTGAGCGAAGCGATCGAATCATTCCGCGGCACGTGCAGATCATACTCATTCCGGTTATTGATCTGCTGTGCGATCGTCCATTGCAAGCGATTCCCGTCTTTAAAATGATAATGTGTTTCGGCTTTTAAAAGATCGTGTGTAACGTTTTGATTTGGTCTCCCGATTTTATAACTGAAACCTGATTTTACGAATGGCTCGCCATTGTTGATGACATTCAGTAAGTCGGTGACACTGCCGATGTGCGATCCCGAAAAAATGCCAATCTTGGTGTCGAAACGGCTGTAAAATAAATCGATACCGAAACCCTTTTTACGATAACCAGCGCCAATCGAAAAGTTTTTTTCACTGATACCCGTATTATCCAGGAAATAATTCGGCGTACGGATATTTCCACCGCGTTTGATCGTGCCCTGTGCCCGCCAGCCAAATCCTGATAATCCTTTTACACCGCCCTGTAAAGTAGATGAAGCAACCCCCTGACGTCCGTTGCTAAAACCAACGAGATTGACTTCTCCGCTCAATGGTTTGTTGAAAGGAAGTTCTTCCGGCTCCACAAGAATAACGCCGCCAATGGCATCAGAACCATAACGAACGCCCGCGGCGCCCTTGATGACCGACATACGTGTAGCCACAAAAGGATCAATTTCCGGAGCGTGTTCAGAGCCCCACTGCTGGCCTTCCTGCCTGACCCCGTTGTTCATGATCAGCACGCGGTTGCTGTGCAAGCCATGGATAACCGGTTTAGAAATGGAAGAACCGGTTTGCATCGTCGTGACGCCGGTAATGCCTTTCAGGCTTTCGCCAAGGGCCTGTCCTCTGGTCTGTTCCAGATCATTGCCGGATAGGGTCGTTAAGGGTTGTGAAGACGGGGCATCGGTGCGGTGTGCAGTGATCTCGACATCCTTCAAATGCACCTCCTGTTCTTCCAGATTGAAGTTTTCTTCGTGACCGGCCGTCAGATCAATAGTCTGTTTATAGGCATTATACCCAACAATTCGGGCTTCAAGCTGATAAGTCCCCGGGCATAAATTCCGGATTTCATATCGTCCTTTATCATCTGTAAAAACGCCGGTATTTTTCCCGATAAGCAAAACCGTCGCACCCACCACAGGCTGGCCGCTATGCTGGTCCTTGACAATGCCGCGGATAAAGCAGGCACAGGTCGGGTTTTGCGCATGGCCCAGGGAAATAACTGCCAGGGAAAGGATTAAAAAAAAATATTTTTTCATCGGGTTATTCGGGGATCGATAAGTTAAAGAGCTGATTTCTATAAGAAAATTCTCTTAGTCCTATATTGTCCGGGTTATGTTCAAGAATAGGAGTGAAACGGGTTTACAAGGAATAACTCGTTTTGTTACAACGTTGCAAAAGTACAATTCATGCAACTGTGTTGCAATAAAAATTCATAATTTCTTCATGGGTTTTATTTTAACCGAGTAAATTTGCTGACTGATTATGAATGGGAATACCAGATCAGTCCATCTTAAATTTCTTAAATGTGTCTGATCTTCTACTTATAAAAATACTTTTAATGCCTCCACTCATCGCCGGGGTCACATTGTCGGTAAGGAAATGGGGAGAGGGGTTTGGCGGATGGATAGGAGGTTTTCCCTGGGTAGCGGGTCCGATCTCGTTTTTTATAGCCATGGAAAACGGAGCGGTTTTCGCCGCGTCGACGATTCCCTCGGCCCTGATGGGATCCATCGGTACTACTTTTTTCGCATTGATCTATTCAATCGTTGCCCCGCGGTTGTCCTGGCTTCCGACGGTTTTGATTAGCTATGTCGCCTTTTTTGTTGTTGCGCTGGCCTCCCTGGGACGGACACCGTCACTTCCTTTTGCCGTGGCTCTTAACCTTATTGTGCTTTCAGGTGTTTTGTACATCTTTCCAAAACCAAAAGGCAAAGGAGAATATAGGAAAAATCCGACTTACGATATTCCCTTGCGGATGTTTGTCGCGACGTTATTTGTGGTTTTGCTGACCCAGCTTTCCGAAAAACTTGGCCCGACGTGGAGTGGAATTCTGACACCTTTTCCCATCATGACTTCAACGCTGGCTGTTTTTACCCATTCGCAGCAAGGCCCGCAGGCAGCAGCGCGAATACTCTACGGATTGCTGCTTGCGGGGTATGGATTTGTCGTATTTCTGTTGGGAGTCTGGTGGCTAGTGCCCAAAATGGCCATAGGCATGGCTTATGGAATCCTGGCCATCGTCGTTATGACTGTCAACGCTTTGCTGATCAAACTAATCCGTTAAAATCATCCTTCGGCATTAAACCCGTTCCAGTTTTACAGGATAGGTTTTTTTCGCATTCCACTGACAAACGTAAATGTTTTTGTCCTGATCGATACACACGTCGTGGCAGTGCATGAATATCGGTTTGTCCTGAACCATCATTTGCAATTTACCGCCAATATATTCCGGTTTTGTTCCACCCGGATTGGAGATAACTTTATTGTTTTTGTCAAGAATGGTAACAAAACCGGAGTTCGGAGTCTGGTTATAATAACGTAAACGCGACCAGCAAACTCCTGCATACAATGTGTCGTCGTTGATGACCGGACGGCAAACAAAGGCACCCGGAAGAAAAATCGTGGACAGATATTTTCCGTCTAATGTAAAACGTTTGAATGAATTGTGGACACGCGAGGTAACCAGCAAAGTTGGATTTGCCTTATCCCGGTAATCCACCGTAATACCGTGCGCCGTTGAAAACTGGCTGTCGCCGTCACCCGAACCGCCGAACTTGTCAATAAATTCTCCTTTCGGGGTGTATCGTAAAATCCACTGAGAACCATAACCGTCCGCGATGTAAATCGTGCCATCGGGGCCGATCGCGGTTTCAGTCGGTTTGAATGCATCAGCTTCTTTGTAGGCGCCAACCTTTGAGGGATGTTCGATGGTTAACAGGATTTTTCCCTTCATATCGGTTTTAAAAACCTTGCCGATGTTGGGATCGCAGACAAATAGAAACTCTTCTCCGTTTGCATTCCAAAGCGTCAGACCGTGCCCTCCCGGAAATTCGTGTCCCCAGCTGTCAAGCAGTTTTCCTGAACGATCATAGATCAGGATATTATTTTTCACCTCATCGCCAACCATAATCAGCCGCCCTTTGCTATCCTGTACCATTTCGTGGCAGTTGTTGATCGGGAACTTGGAAGAATCAAGGTTTCCCCAACCCTGATGAACACGGTATCGGTGTGAGCCATGGCCAATAATTTCTCCATCCGCTTTTGGCTTGGCGTGAAGTATATAAAAGGGCTTGAAGGTAAGCGCTGTGGCTGTTACAGCAGCAAGCTTTGCGAATTGACGGCGTGAGTGTTTCTGATCCATTGATAATTGTTTTCATGGAAAAGACGTGTCAATTAAATTTCTCCCTATGTCTTATGAAAAGAGCCTACCGTTTTTTAGACGATAAGCTCTTTTTTAAATTATAATTTATAACCGAATAGTTTATGATATATCCGGTTTTTAAGTAGTATGCAGCCTGAATATATTTTTCGCAGCGATCTTCAAAATCAGGAATTTCCGGAGTAACGCTTTCCGTAACGGTTCAGCCAGTCCATCAGCTTATTCACATCCTGCATTTTGAACAATTCGCTTCCGGCGTTCATCGTCGCCGCAGATCCGCAGGCAACCCCCATTCTCACAGCCTCTCTCAATGATTTGCCTTGTGAAAGCGTCCAGACAATACCGGCCACCATACTGTCGCCGGCACCAACGGCACTTTTTTTCTTCACAGGCGGTGCGGGAATATGTTCGACCTGATCTTCTGTAACGAGCATAGCACCCATAGCACCCATGGATACCACCACAACCTCACACTGATTACGGATGATCAATGCGCGGGCAGCGTCGTCAACATCGTCCATTTCAAGTTTTTCCACACCAACGAGCTGACTTAACTCCGTAATGTTGGGCTTCAACAGATAAACACCGGCTTCGGTTGCCGATTTCAGCGCATCTCCGGACGCATCTGCAATAAAACGTGCACCCTGTTTGTGTGCGATTTTTGCGATTTGCCCATAAAAATCAGCAGGAGCACCCGGCGGCAAGCTTCCGCTGGCTATGATGTAAGAAGGTTTTGGGTCAAATTCTTCGATTGTTTCAAGAATTGAGCGTACCTCTGTTGGCATTAACTCTGTACCGGGCACACCAAAGCGGTATTGAAATCCTGTACTTGTTTCCAGCACGTGAAAATTTTCGCGGGTCCACTGTTTGGTTTCAATAACCATCGTTTCCACACCCTCACTTTTCACGAGTTTGTGCAGGCGCTGTCCCGTTGGTCCGCCAATCGTGAATATGGCAATCGGATTTCCACCAAGACGATGAATAGCCTTGGCAACATTAATTCCACCACCACCGGCTTCAAAGTTTGGAGTGTCACAACGAAGCTTGTTTTCCGGTACAATGCGGTCAACGTTAGCACTCTTGTCCAAAGCCGGGTTAATAGTCAGGGTAACAATGGGTCCGGTAGCCATATTTTTTGAAATTATTTAATATTTAATTGAAATCCGTTACTAAAAATCGTGTCTGCTTGACGAAATTACGTGAATATAAACAGAAAAGTGAGTTACGGTTATTTCAATTTAAATTATCACGAATAAATACGTAAAACTTTTCGTACTTAACCTTCCGTCAGATTCCAGCCTCCGTCGACCGTGAGTGTCTGTCCGGTGGTGAATTTGGAAAGGTCCGACATGAAGTAAACAGCCGCTCCGTCCAGGTCAGCAGGTAAGCCAAAACGGCCACCGTTTAATGTCTGTTTTGCACTGATAAACTCTTCAATCTGCTGATCCTTATTCTGCGCGCTTTCAATAATGGATGGTGCCAGCACATTGATACGGATATTGTTTGGTGCATAAGTGGCAGCAATAGACTTTGAAAACCCGATAACCGCTGACTTGGCAGTCGCATAGGCATGTGCCGAAAAATGACCCGGGAAAGGAGAGAAGTCAAGCGCCGAGCTCATATTTAAGATCGCGCCGCCTTTGCCCATACCCAGAAAAGCCTGGACAGCTGCCTGATTCGATAACATGAGGGACGTCAGGTTCAGGTCGAGCGTATTGTTCCATCCGCTTAACGTAAGCTGATGCAATGGACCGTCGCCGTATTTTTTTCCGCTTCCACCTGCTACGTGGTATAACGCGTCAAAACTTCCAAATTCACGAATACATAATTGAATAGCTTCCAAAGCGGTGTTTGGTTGCGTTGCGTCACCCTGTTTCGCCCGCGCCTGACTGCCGAGCTGGAGTTCAGCTACCAGACAGTTTTCAGGATTTCTTCCCACCACAACCACATTTCCACCATGTTTTACAAAAGCTTTGGCGGCCGAAAATCCCAAACCCGTGGTTCCTCCGATGATAACGATATTCTTATTTGACAGCCAATTTTCCATAATCTTTTCAATTTTTGATGCAAAATAGAACTATTGCCATAGAATATGAAATAAAAACGCCTTGCATCTCCGTTGAGGAGCCGCAAGGCGTTTTATATGAGGTATTAACTGTCTAAGCTACTGAACGTAATAGCGACATGGATGATTTGCTGAATTTCTCCTGCGCATAATCCAGGGTCATTGTAAACTCTTTCACATCCTTTTGAGATGGCAGGTCAAACATAGCATCCGTCATGATCGACTCGCAAATCGCACGAAGTCCGCGGGCACCCAGTTTACAAAGCATTGCCTGATCAACGATGAAATCGAGAACTTCTTCATCAAAATGAAGGGTAATGCCTTCCATTGCAAAAAGCTTGCTGTATTGTTTAACCAAAGCATTTTTTGGCTCAGTCAAAATGCGACGCAGTGTTTCACGATCAAGTGGATTCAAATGTGTAAGCACCGGCAGACGGCCAATAAGTTCAGGGATCAGACCGAAAGATTTCAAATCCTGGGCTGTTACGTAACGCATCAGATTTCCTTTGTCGAAAATCTCGATGATACGATTATCTCCCGAAAATCCGATCGGACGCGTGTTGATACGTTTCGCGATATGGCGTTCGATACCATCGAAAGCTCCCCCGCAAATGAAAAGAATATTTTCAGTATTGATTGTGATCATTTTCTGATCCGGGTGCTTACGGCCACCCTGCGGCGGTACGTTCACAGACGAACCTTCCAGCAATTTCAAAAGTGCCTGCTGTACACCTTCTCCGCTGACATCACGTGTGATGGATGGGTTATCGGATTTACGTGCAATTTTATCCATTTCATCGATGTAAACGATGCCGCGCTCTGCTGCTTCCACATTGTAGTCGGCAGCCTGCAAAAGACGTGTCAAAATAGTTTCTACATCTTCCCCAACATAACCTGCTTCTGTGACAACGGTTGCATCGGCAATACAAAACGGTACCTGAAGTATACGTGCAATGGACTTGGCAAGATACGTTTTACCGGTTCCGGTTTCACCTACCATAATAATATTCGATTTTTCAATCACCACGTCATCGTCTGTAACTGTTTGGTTAAGGCGTTTGTAGTGGTTGTAAACCGCAACGGCCAATGAACGCTTTGCTTCGTCCTGACCTATAACATATTGTTCGAGAAAACGCTTGATTTCAGTCGGAGGGATTGACTTAAGCTTTGGTAATTTTGTCTTCTTTTCTTTTTTATCGTCTTTGGAATTCAACTCTTCCGTAATAACCTGATACCCCTGTGCAATACAGTGATTGCATATATGGGCATCTATCCCCGAGAGTAACAGTTCAACTTCATTTTTTTTGCGTCCGCAAAACGAACAACTAACTTGTGCCATTGGTGAATATATACAGTTATTGAATTTACTATTATTGATCAGATACTTATGGAAATAATTGTATCATGAAAAATACTATTGGATAATGTTCTATAACAAAAGGATCGCGGGCAATGTTTCAAAACCCGGAAATTCCTGTGAATACTTTATCTCTTAAAATTAATAATCACGTTTTAATTACAAATAAAGACGGAAAACGTGCTGAACTACCATGATAAGATGACCAGTATCAGAAAACGGAGCAACTTTATTCTTAATCAATGCAATAGAAAATTTTGCCAAAGTTCCGGCTTTTTAAGCTTGTTACCAAATTCAATATAGGCCGGTAAATAAAAATCGCCCGAAAGACGGATCTCCGGGCGATTTTGTATCAATCAAATTCAAAAAAACTTATTTATCGCGCGTCAAAACTTCGTCGATAAGTCCGTATTCTTTTGCTTCGTAAGCACGCAGCCATTTGTCACGATCAGAATCCAAACCGATTTGCTCCGCAGTTTGTCCTGTGTGGTTGGCAAGGATTTCGTATAACTCATGACGAAGTTTAACGATTTCACGGGTGGTGATCTCGATATCAACCGACGTGCCCTGTGCCCCACCTGATGGCTGGTGAATCATGACACGTGCATGTGGAAGTGCAGAACGCTTGCCCGCTGCGCCGCCTGCCAAAAGTACTGCACCCATAGAAGCTGCAAGACTTGTACAAACGGTAGCGACATCAGGACGGACATACTGCATGGTGTCATAAATACCCAAACCTGCATAAACAGATCCACCAGGGCTGTTGATATACATCAGGATATCTTTTTTAGGATCTGCCGATTCCAAAAACAAAAGCTGTGCAACAATTATATTGGCTATGTTATCATCAACACCGGTTCCCATAAAAATAATACGGTCGGCCATTAATCTTGAAAATACATCCACTTCACGAAAGTTCATCGGACGCTCTTCAATAACCGAACGGGTCATGTTTTCAACAGTGTGGTTCATGTAACCGTCAACTGTAAGGCCACTCATCCCAAGATGGTGAACGGCATATTTTCTAAATTCATTTCCGTTATTCATGAATAAACTTTAAATTTTAAAATAATATGTAATGTAAGGAGTACATGTTTGGTAGAACAAAAAGCCGTTTGTCTTAGTTTCGGGAGATCAATATCCCGATCTGTTTCTTTGTCCTGCACAAAATTGACTATTTCATTGAATAATCCTTGTCTGTTTGGGTTATAATTTATCGAAAAATGCGAGAAGCGATTCTTTGAATGCTTTTTAACTTGCAGATGTTATTACTCAAAAGCCAATAATACGAGTAAAATTTAGTCTTTCAGAAATTCATTCTAAAAATTTATTCTGCGCTTTACAGACTATGAACGATACAACAAGCCCATCAGAAAGAATCCGGCAGCTGCGGTTGCAAAAGGAATTGTCGCAGGAAAACATGGCCGATATGCTAGGTTTGTCGACGACCGCGTACGGTGATATGGAAAGAGGAAGAACCGAACTTTCATTTTCCCGACTGGAAAATATTGCCAAACTGCTTGACGTTTCCTTGCCTGCTTTACTAGGTTTTGAAACAAAAACACTTTCAGAAACGGAATGGCTGCGTCAGGAAAACGAAAGATTGTTGGCAGCCAATGCCAGGCTCCAAAATGAACTGGATCAATGGAAGAACCGGTTCGGGTCGCTTGTAGCCGTTGAAATCGGAAGACAGATTCAGCAGCATCGGGAACCGATTGGGTTTTGAGAGTGCTATGCGCTTGGAATGGTTAGAAAAGGCACGATGTATCAAAATAGACGTCGAGTTCATATAGGAAAGAAGTCAACTTTTCGAAAGTTGACTTCTTTGAGAAACTGCATATTTCAAATATTCCCTAAACGACAAGAGGCTGCAAATTTTGCAGCCTCTTGTCGTTGTATTATCACGAAGTTAATTAAGCAACCTCACCTTTTGCAAGTTTTTCGAATCCTGCCACATCGATTGTCTGCTCATCCGTAGCTACCTGGCTGCGAACGATATCAATGATTTTGTTATCGAAAACCTGATTGAATATCTGAGAATAGTTATCGCGTTCTTTATCGGCAAGGTAACCAGCTGCAACACGGTCGATCGTGTCAGCCATGCTGTCGTCGTCACCGTACATTCCGAACTGACCACGAACCATTTGTTTCGTAAATTCAAGAATTTCAGGGTATTCAACTTTAACGCCTTCCGAGTCAGCGATTTTATTTTTGATAAGGCTCAATTTTAATGATTTTTGGAAATCTTCGAATTGTTCCTCGATTTGCTCACGTGTAAATTTACCTTCGTTAGTACGTTCTAGCCAGTCTTTAAGGAACTCGCCCGGAAGGTCGATCTGGATAGAATCGATCAAAGCAGTTTCCAAATCACGACGAAGAAGTGCTTCTGTTTCGCGTTCGTAGTTGCCTTTAATTACTTCTGTAACTTTTTCGTTGAACGATTCTTCGCTGTCAGCGATTCCTGGCCCAAGTACTTTGTCAAAGAATTCCTGATTAACTTCCGCAGGAGCAGAACGGGTGATATCCTCAACGATCAAAGTATAGTCACCTGAAAGTGATCCGATATCTTCTTTTTTCTTTCCTGTAACGTGTGCAATCGCAGACTGGTCAGCAAAAGTATTCTGGATATCAAATGTAACTACATCACCTTTTTTCAGGCCGATAAATTTCGCCTGGCTTTCTTCTGCAACCTGTTTTGTAGGTATTGCAGTACGGGTTGTAAATTCACTTGATTCCTGCTTCAATTCACCGAACACCATGTCACCCAATTCACTTACTTCCGGGTGGATGCTGTCAGCAAATCTTTCACGAAGGCTGTCAACTGTTTTAGTCAGTTCGTTCGCGTCAGTTTCAATGGTGTAACGTTTTACAGCAGAAATTTCAGGAAGTTTAACTTCGAAATCAGTTGCAACACCAAGATCGTAGCTAAATTCGAAATCACCTGGCTTGTCCCAGTTAGCTTCTTCTGCTTTTTCACGGTTAGGGATAGGATCTCCCACAACCTGTAATTTATTTTCGCGGATGTAAGTACTTACTGCATTGCTCAAAAGACTGTTTACTTCGTCCACCAATATGCTTTTTCCATACATGCGCTGGATTACATGGGACGGCACTTTGCCCGGACGAAAGCCTTTTAAACTCACACGTTTGGTATAATCCTTAATGGATTTATCAACCTTCGGCTGGTAATCATCTTTGGTTAGCTTAACTTTAAGAGAGGCCAATGTTGGCGAACTCTTCTCTAACAAAACTTCCATGCGTTGCTTATGATATTAGTAAATGTCCTTTTTTTAGATAAAACGCAAAACAAAAATGCCCTCAAAACAGTGTCCTGAGGGCATTTGACGGGTTTACTTCGGAGCAGTTCATCTTCTTATTTCAGATAGGAAACATGACGCCCCGTCAATCCCTTGTTGTTCGTACGGGCGGAGGGAATCGAACCCCCACGCCTTGCGGCACTAGATCCTAAGTCTAGCACGTCTACCAGTTCCGCCACGCCCGCTCTTATTTTCTCTTTAATCTTCAACCCTTGTCGTTGGTTGGGAGTGCAAAGGTAGCAAAGTTTGTTTTAAACATGCAAGCTTTTTGAAAAATATTTTTCAAAAAAAATTTTTAATTGAATAATCTCGCTAAAATTTGTTATTTTGGTGAAGCGTACTAATTACTATTAAGCATTGGAGCAACTCGTTGAAACCCTGAGCATAGATCTGGAGCAGGAGCGTAAGGATATCCTTAAAAAATACCGCAGGCTGTTACGGACAGCCAAGCCATTTTTAAAGGACAATGATGCAAAATTAATAAAGAAGGCCTTTTATACATCGGTGGAGGCACATAAGGATATGCGCCGCCGATCGGGCGAACCATATATTTACCACCCGCTTGCAGTAGCGCAGATTGTTGTGGAAGAGATTGGGCTGGGTACCACGGGTATTGTCTCAGCCTTGTTGCATGATGTGGTTGAGGATACGGATATGCGTATCGAGGACATCGACCGGTTGTTCGGAAAAAAAGTTGCCAAGATCATTGACGGCCTCACCAAAATTTCCGGCAGGTTCGAATATGGTACTTCGCAGCAGGCTGAAAATTTCCGGAAAATGTTGCTTACCCTGTCGGACGACGTTCGGGTAATCCTTGTGAAGCTGGCGGATCGTTTGCATAACATGCGGACGCTCGACAGCATGCCGCGTGACAAGCAGCTTAAAATCGCGTCCGAGACTATTTTTATTTATGCCCCTTTGGCGCACAGGCTTGGTTTGTATAGTATCAAGTCGGAGCTTGAAGAATTGTACCTGAAATATACAGAGCCACAGGAGTACCGCGCGATCTCGAGAAAGCTGAGAGAAACGAAGAGCTCGCGTGATCGGTTTATTTCGAAATTCACAGAGCCGATTGCTCAGGATCTGGAACAGGCAGGTTTAAATTATATCATCAAAGGCAGACCCAAGTCGATTTATTCGATTTGGAATAAGATGCGCAAGCAGAACAAACCTTTCGAAGAGATCTATGATTTGTTTGCTATTCGTATCGTTTTGGAATCTTCTCAGGAGGGCGATCGTGAAAAAGCGCTTTGCTGGCAGGCTTATTCCATCGTAACGGATCATTACAAGCCCAACCCGGATCGGTTGAAGGACTTCCTTAGTACGCCGCGTGCCAACGGCTATCAGTCACTTCACTCGACTGTAATGAGTAAGAGCGGCCAATGGGTGGAGGTGCAGATCCGTACGTCGAGAATGGATGAGATTGCGGAAAAAGGATATGCGGCGCACTGGAAATACAAGGGGAATGATACGAAGGTTCGCGGTAATATTGAGCAATGGATCAGCCAGGTGCGTGAAACACTGGAAACGGGTTCGGGCGATAAAACAGCAGCCATCGAATTTCTGGACGAATTCCGGACAAATCTTTTCAATGAGGAGGTTTTTGTTTTTACCCCAAAAGGAGAGTTGAAGGTATTGCAAAGCGGGGCGACAGCGCTTGATTTTGCTTTTGATATACACTCGGAAGTGGGCGTGCATTGTATGGCTGCCAAAGTCGGGGGGATTCTTGTTCCGATCAGTTATGTGCTTAACAATGGTGATCAGATTGAAATCATAACGTCCAACAAGCAAAAGCCGAATGAAGACTGGCTCCGTATTGTCCGTACTTCCAAGGCGCGCGCCAGAATCAAAGACTTTTTGAAAGAAGATAACCGCCGGTATGAAACGGACGGTCGTCAGATGGTTGAGAAGAAACTGAAAATTCTTGGAATTGAGCTTACAGCCGAGGTTGTGAACCAGCTTCGTGCCTTTTTTGAATGCAAAACAGCTTCTGACTTTTTCTATAAAATCGGAAAAGGATATGTCCAGCTTGATGAATTAAAAAGATTTAAAAGAGATAAGGAGGCGAAGGAAAGAAAGGCTGTTACGGCTGTTATTCCCCCGATTGAGGGAGCCGATGGAAAGGCTTATACCAAACTATTAAAAAATATCCATGGCGACCGTGCAGACAGTGATACCCTGTTGATCGGTGATGATATGGATAAAATCGATTACAGACTGGCACCCTGTTGTAATCCGATTGCCGGTGATGACGTTTTCGGTTTTGTTACCATTAACGAAGGTATAAAAATTCACAGGACAACCTGCCCGAATGCCGCTGAACTGATGTCTAAACATGGAAACCGTATCATCAAAGCGAAGTGGGAGTCGAATAAGGACGAGGCGTTCCTTGCCGGACTGTATATTTCCGGAACGGATCGTGTTGGTCTGATTAACGATGTTACCAGAATTATTTCCAACGAGCTTCATATCAACATGCGGGGATTGACCATCGATACAAAAGATGGTGTTTTCAATGGAGATATCAGGCTATATGTACAGGATACGCGGCATTTGGATGTGCTTATCAGTAAGCTCGAACAGGTTGAAGGCGTGTACACTGTGCAAAGATTTGACACGAACCTGTCAGGAAATGAATAAAGAAGGAACCATTATGTGTGTGACGTGTTAATTAATTGGTTTATAGTACGGGTGCAACAGCGTTATAGCCGCATTAACGTCGCCACATGAAAGCTTCAAATGACTACCGCTGCATAATTGCCACTGTGATTTAAGAAAAAAAGCACGTAATTTGCGCAAGATTTTCAAAAGATATGCCACAAGCCAGCAAACCAAATTTTGAAGCCGCCAAGAAAATTCTGACGGCTTACCTCGAAAATAAAGGACTTCGCAAGACCCCTGAAAGGTTTGCGATATTGGAAGAAATCTATACCCGTGAGGACCATTTTGATGTAGATGAACTCTATATCAGCATGAAAAACAAACGTTATCGTGTTAGTCGTGCAACGGTGTATAATACCCTGGACGTACTTGTAGACTGTGATCTTGTAACCAAACACCAGTTTGGAAAGAATCTGGCACAGTTCGAAAAATCGTACGGAAACAAGCAGCATGATCACTTAATTTGTACGGATTGTCATAAAGTAATGGAGTTTTGCGATCCACGGATCCAGTCTATCCAGAATATGGTAGGCGAGATGCTTAACTTCAGTGTACTTCATCATTCCCTGATCTTCTACGGCAACTGCACAAAAGAAAATTGCCAGAACCGGAAAGAAATTTCCGAGGAAGTTTCCGAGGGACATGAAATAAGAGAGTAGGTTTCGATAAGGCGTAACAGACATTTTATGGTTTGTTACGCCTTATCATTTTAGCAAATAATAGTTTTTAATAACCATTTATTGGATGAAAGTTGACGTATTGCTTGGTCTCCAGTGGGGAGATGAAGGTAAGGGTAAAATTGTGGATGTTCTCGCACCACGTTATCAGGTAGTAGCAAGATTTCAGGGCGGCCCTAACGCGGGACATACCTTGGAATTTGATGGTATTAAGCATGTTTTGCACCAAATTCCATCCGGTATTTTTCGTAGCGAAATCCAGAACATTATCGGAAACGGGGTCGTTTTAGACGCCATCGTTTTTAAAAGAGAAATTGAAAATCTTGCTAAATACAACCTTGATTTGGCTGGCAATTTGTTCATTTCTAAAAAAGCATCGTTGATTTTGCCAACGCATGCTTTGCTTGATGCAGCTTACGAACGCTCGAAAGGTGATTCGAAAATCGGTTCAACACTTCGTGGAATCGGGCCTGCTTATCAGGATAAAGTTGCGCGTCTTGGATTGCGTGTGGGAGATGTTCTTTCTCCTAATTTTGCTGATAAGTACAAAAAACTTGTTGATGCGCACAAAGTAATTCTTGACTTTTATTCATTCGATTATGCTGAGGTGCTTCCTAAGGCGGAAGAAAATTTCTTCGCTGCGGTTGAATTTATGAAGCAGTTTACTTTGGTTGACAGCGAGTACCTTATCAACGATGCGATTGCAGAGGGAAAAACGGTTTTGGCTGAGGGTGCACAGGGTTCTTTACTTGATATCGACTTTGGTTCTTATCCATTTGTAACAAGCTCTACGACAATGGCTGCCGGTGCCTGCACAGGTCTTGGTATTGCACCAAGCGCTGTTGGAGAAGTATTCGGTATCTTCAAAGCTTATTGTACACGTGTAGGAAGCGGACCTTTCCCAACAGAACTGCTTGAAGAAACAGGCGAGAAAATGAGACAGGAAGGTCGTGAATTCGGAGCTACAACTGGTCGTCCGCGTCGTTGTGGATGGTTGGATCTGCCAGCTTTGAAATACGCGATTATGATCAACGGTGTAACGCAGCTGATCATGATGAAAGTGGACGTACTTACAGTTTTTGATACAATCCGTGTTTGTACAAACTATCGTTTGCCAGACGGAACTTTGACCGATCAGCTTCCGTACGACTTATGTGACGATACAGTTGAGCCGGTTTACAAAGATTTTGCAGGATGGCAAACATCTCTTGATGGAATCCGTGATTTTGATGCGATCCCGGAAGAGCTACTTGCTTATGTGAAGTTCCTTGAAGCTGAGCTTCAGTTGCCAATAACATTTATTTCAACAGGCCCTGACCGTGAGGCGTTAATTACCCGCGAAACTACGGCTCTTTTGAACTAAGAATAAATTGATTACGCATAAAAAATGCCCTGAAAGCGATCGTTTTCAGGGCATTTTTTATGCGGTGCTGTTTGAATACTTATTCAAGCAGCGATAAAACATCTTCTCTTGAAAGTGACTTAATAAATCCGTCCTCATTCGAGATCAGGTCATCCGCCAGCTGTTTTTTGGTACGCTGCAAGGCAAGAATTTTTTCTTCGACAGAGTTTTTCGTTATAAATTTATAAGTAAATACCGTTCTGTCCTGTCCGATGCGGTGTGCCCTGTCTACAGCCTGTGCCTCGATAGCTGGATTCCACCAGGGATCGAGAATAAATACGTAATCCGCGGCAGTGAGATTCAGGCCAAGCCCGCCTGCTTTCAATGAAATCAGGAATATTTTAATGTTTTCGTCGTTCTGGAAATTTTCCACCTCGGCTTGACGATCTTTTGTCGAACCATCCAGATAGGCGTAGGTTACTTTTCCTTTATCGAGATAAGCCCTGAATAAATCAAGATGTTTTATGTACTGGCTGAATATCAGTATTTTATGGTTTTCGCTGATGGCTGTTTCCATCTTGTGAAGCACATCTTCAAACTTCCCTGATCCATCCGCATAGTCCGGATCGACCATTTTGGGATGGTTAGCCAGCTGCCGTAATTTAGTAAGGCCTTGTAAAACCACCAGCTGAGATTTTGAAATTCCTTCCGAATCAATGCTTTGCAGGATAAGATTGCGATAATAGGCCTTAGCTTCTTCGTAAGCTTTTTCCTGTTCCTCAGACATTTCACAGTATTGAATACTTTCCACTTTTTCAGGAAGATCAGTGGCGACCTGAGACTTGTGACGGCGCAAAATGAATGGTTTGATTAAATTATACAGCCGCTTCGATTTTTCTTCATCGTTCTTTTTCTCAATCGGAATCTGAAATTCGTCACGGAAAAAAGTCTGGCTTCCAAGCAGTCCCGGATTGACAAACGACATCTGCGACCATAAATCCATCGTACTGTTTTCAATCGGGGTACCTGTCAGGATAAGTCTGTTCGCGGAATTCAATTTTCTGACGGCCTTGGTAATAATCGATGCCGGATTTTTGATGGCCTGGGATTCATCCAATATCACATAATTGAACCGGAACAATTGAATGAAATCAATGTCCAGCCTGACAATGCCATATGACGTGAGAATTAAGTCAAAACCTTCAAATTGTTCCGTATTTTTTTCACGGTAAGTGCCCGTGTAAAGCATTACTTTCAATTTAGGTGTAAACCTTTTCGCTTCAAGCGCCCAGTTGTACAGAAGCGAAGTCGGCATAATCAGCAGTGATGGCTCTTTGATTCCTGCTTCTTTTTGGGATTGTAAAAAGGCGAGTGTTTGCACGGTTTTACCTAAACCCATATCATCAGCCAGACAGCCTCCAAACCGGTACTGATTTAAGAACTGAAGCCAGTCGTAACCCGCTTTTTGATAGGGGCGAAGTGTCCCTTTGAAATTTTTCGGTGCATTGGTCGGTTCAATCTGATTAAAGTCGCGCAGCCGTTCCAGTTTATGACTAATAATGGTAGTCGCAAGACTTTCCTCCTTTAATTCCTGAACAAGTGCCAGATGGTGCATGCGCAAACGGATGTCATCGCTGGTACTGTCATGTTCCGAAAATGCGAATAGCTCCGAATATTTGGTGAACCACCATTCCGGTATTACCGCAATTTCTCCGTTTGGAAGTGTAAATTCTTTTTTCTGATTAAGAATATAATTTCTGAGCTGAATAAAGGGAATTTCATATTCACCAAACTGAACACGCGCATTGATGTCAAACCAGTCGCGACCCTCTTCAATAGAAACATCAAGTGAAGAATAGCCGAGAAAGTAGCGTTTTACATCAGCAGTATTTTGTCTAAGGATAAAACCGTTCTCAGATAAAGTTTTGGCAGTGCTTTGCAACCACCCAAATGCCTGAGATTTGGGCATCAGCGTCTGTCCGTTGCGGATGTTCAAGCCCCATTCTTTAAGCTGATTGAGGTTATGGCGTTCAGTCGGAATGTCACGTTTGACTTTGTAAAAAATATAGTCGTCTCCCTTTTTGTCCATGAACACACTTGACGGGCTCGCGAAACTGTCAAAAGGGAAAGTATAGGTCCCATATTGAAAAGCAATACGGAAAGAAACCTCGCCGTCGTCATAGTCTGTAGCCGTATTATCTTCCGAATCCGCTTCTGCAAATAGCAGGGCGGGTGTGTTTTTACTTTTCACAGCCGTGTCTGTGATGGTCAGAACCGGTTTCGGTGCCGTAGAGATATTCCTGATGTCGAAACCACGGGAAACGACATCATAAGAGGCTATAAGTGGCGCAACGAAACGTTCGTAATAGGTTTCCTCAACTTTACGCGGAATCGCAATGAATTTCTTTGCCAAAAACGGCTTGATTTTCTTCCCATCTACGTTCCCTTCGAAGTGATACAAATGACCGTCCACAACAAGCCAGGCGGGTTCCTCGCAAAGAATGATGGCATTTTTATATTGAAAATCCAGTTTTTGGCCGTTGTGCTTAATCGCCGGAAAGTAGTGCGTGTTGTCTTCATTTCGCATGAAATGAAAACGGATGGTCGCTTTTTCAGTTTCCCACTCCACGGATTTCCAAAGCGGATTACCGTCACTTCCCATGATGAAAAGATCTTTGCCGGCCAGCTTAGCTAAAATACGAGCCTTGCTGTTTTCTAAATAAGCGCTGATGGCTTCCTGAATAACTTTATCTCCTTTTTGTGCGTCGTATATTTTCAGGAAAAAATCGACCGGAGACAGTTTTTTGGTATTGAATTTCTTTAAAATCGTGTCCTGCTGAATATCATCGATAAGACTTACAAGTTCAAAATCGGTGGAATCAAGCCCGGCGCTGAATTCTTCTATATTTTTTGAAGAAATATTTTGTATCTGATAGGAAAAGTCACCCTGAGCATTGAGTTGGACTACAAATGACTCGAATATGTAGCCGAGATACTCATGATCCAGGATGGAATATATTATTTTAAAAGGTTCAGAGGTAGATACTTTCATAACAATCAGTTCGCAAAACGATGACGCAGCGTTCGAAAGCTATCCAATCGTAAGATAGTTCGCTTCGTTGGAATTTGAAAAATATCAAATATAGGATAAAGAGGGGCAAAAAAAAATGAAATCTTAGGTTAACTGTATAATGTTTATCAAAGAAACCCCGCAACCGATAACGTAGCGGGCAATTTGCAATTTTTCTTCAGAATGAAAGTGAGCGGGTTCAATTTTTAGGGCAAGAGACGAAGGATTTAAGAAAAAATTATCTTATCAAGTACTTTTTTTACGTTGTGTATTAACCTGGGTACTTAAGGGACACACTTAAAACGATTCATTATGAGAGGACAAACACTAATTTTACTTCTAGCTACTATTGCTTTTTCTGGATTTGCACAAGTCCCGGACACATTATCGCCGGAGAAAAAGGTGCGTTGGAAAATCGAACGCATGAGGAAGGAGAAGCAAGCCTTGGTGTCGGAAGATTTCCAGAGTACGTTGAATTCCATTACAGATATGGCCTCCAAGCGAATTCCTTTTGTAACTCAAAAAGAATTGAGAAGGGGGATTGCAGATACTGCTACGGTTGTTTATGTAAATGAAGGGCTGAGGTCAGGTACATTTAGATATGATCCCAATAGCAAATCGCCGGATGATAGCAGTATGGTGATTATTTCAGGAAAACGGAGATATTTGAGGGACGATAGTGGATGTCTGCGGCCAGAATGGTTTGGTGCAAATCCAAATGATGAGAACGATGATGCGGATGCGATTCAAAAAATGATGAACGCTGTGCCTGTTACTGGGGCAATACTGAAATTTGCAAATGGAGTTTACTATGTAGGAAAACAAGTAAACTACAAAGCGGTAAGTAAAGCGCCGAAGTGGTATTTTAAGGTAATTATGGAGGGCGCAGGGGTTGGGCGTACCCAAATTTTTGGTAAAGTAGGTTTTGCCGGGGATATGTTCGTCATTAATACGGGTGCTCCCTCAGGGCAGGCCAAGGATAATTATATCACAATTCAGAATATCGAATTTAGAGCCAATACGGCGAGGAGGATACTTTACGGGACGGAAATTGTTTCCCTAAAAATCTACGATTGCATGTTTATGGGCGGCGAGGATTGTGGTATCGAAATAGGAGCAGAAGCAACAAAAGTGCCTGGTGGATATTCAGTGTATATGAAAAATAACTATCACAATGGACAAGCATATGGGGCGGGCCAAGTAAATGCATTGTTAAGACTTAATAATTGCCGTTTCTTTGTCATTGATGGTATGGAGAGTGATGGGGGGAAATACAGCGTTGAAATGTTAGGCCCGTGTGATAAAAATATCTTTGTCAATTGTAAATTAGAAGGTGCAAAACGAGCTGCAATATATAGCAATAATCTGACAGGAGGAGGTGGAGAAAATCAAATTCTAAATAGTACACTTAATCCATATGTAGGCATAGAGTCAAAGGCATTATTCGATGGTGAGAGTAATTGCATTGAAATAATTTCGAAAGCGGGGGGAAATGCATTTAACACAATCCGGGGAAATTTATTGTTATGTAATTCTCTTGATTTACTCCCTTTTATTGGTAAAGTAACTAATAGTTTTGGTAAGTTTATTGCGGCACCTGATATCAATACGCATGGGGTAGTGGGATCTAGTTCCGGTGCGGTTGGATATTTGGCTGGATTTGACCAGAAATCGAGCAAAATTATCATTCAGGTAACATCGGGTAAGTTTACAGTGGGTGAAACGGTAAAGCAGCGAACTACTAATGCAACAGCTGTAATTAGTGCTTTAATTCCCAAACATAGTCATGCAATTAAGCTCACCGGAGGTGGTGGGACCAATATAATTTCGAATAACAGAATAAGACAGCTGCCGGAATACGGAATTTATAATGAATCAAATGATAATATTATTACGGGAAATGCAATTGAGGCATTAAATGGTGTTTACAGTACAACTCAATCGGGCGTGATTGTATCGGACAATTCATTTTATAGTCCGGGAGGGACCGCAGTTACACGCGTTAATGGAGTGCTTAATTACTCGAATAACAGGGTATTAATTGGTAAGCTTTCCGGAGTTTCAGAGCTCTATCTATCTTCGGATGGAGGTATGATTAAAGGAGATATTTTCGTTGAAGGAAAAAGTAATCTGAAGGGAGCTATAACGGCTCCATCTTTACCTGAATACTCGAACAATGAAGCTGCCAAAGCAGCCGGACTTGAAAATGGTGCGTTGTATCGAACGGCAACAGGGGAGGTACGAGTTAAATATTAAGGCATTGATATACCAATTTACACTAAACAAAAAACCACTGTTTTCGGACCGTGTGTTCTTCTTTGCTATCTCAAAATGTGCGTTTGAATTGACCAGATAGCGGTTTTGAATCAATTCAGACCGTAATCTTCAACAGTATTATACCAAAGCGTAAGCTTTTTAAAGACCTGCTCTTTTGATTTACAGGTTCTGAAAATTGTTGCCAACCCCGTTGCTATTTGGCAAGCCTGGTGAATGAGCAGATGACGTTCAAAAAGTAATCTTGAACGCTGTACTTGTGGAGACCGTCCATTTGCCAGAACTTTTAAATAATAGATATTGACCAGTAATTGTTTTAATGTATTTCCATTAGCAGGTGTTTCCGGTTTGTAGGGGGATGCTTACCTGTTTAGCAGCTTCGATAGCTTGATTTTCCAGATCCAGAGCTTCCCCGCGATGTTTTATTCTGATCTTCTGAACGGCATCATAAGGTGGTTTCTGAACATGAAACCTGTCGATAACTTTGGATGCTTTGGGAAAACATTGGCTCACGATTAATCGCAGCGACGGTCGCTCATGTTAGTAGCCATATCTAAAGGGATCAAGCTGAAAAGTTGTGGGGAATCTACGCATAAAGTTTAGTCAACCTGAATAAGAAAAAAGGAATATCTCTAACTCCCCTGGATGAAGATCTAAAAGTCTTAATTTTCGCATTAAAGGATTCGGCAGATGCATTCGTACTTCTATGTATTAAAGAAGTTTAAAATATTTAGATAGTGTGCCTGGATAGACCTCGCAACGGTTTTAAATGAATCAAGGGCACAATCTTCGACAGTATTGTACCAAAGTGCGAGCTTTTTAAAAGCCTGCTCTTTGGATTTGCAAGTTCTAAAAATCGTCCCTAGCCCTGTTGCGAGTTGATAGGCTTGTTCAATTAATGGATAGCGCTCGAAGAGCAGCCGTGATCGCTGTATCTGTGAAGCAGTCCATTTTTCAGAACTTTTAAATAATAAATATCGACTTCTAACCAGCAACTGTTTTAATGTATCGCCGTTGACAAGCGTTTCTGGTTTATAGGGCAAACCAGCTTGTTTTGCAGCTTCAATGGCCTGATTCTCCTGATCCAGGGCTTCCCAGCGGTGTTTTATTCTAATCTCCTGAACAGCATCAAACGCTAGTTTCTGAACATGGAAGCGGTCAATAACCTTAGACGCTTTGGGGAAACACTGGCTTACAATCATTCCGCGCGGCGGCGGCCCATGTTAGCGGCCATATCCAAAGTCACTTCACGCACTTTGCTACGGACAAGTCTGGATATTTTTCGCAAAATTTCGATTACTGATGCCGCTTCGGCACCCTTAACCATTGCTAATAATAAGCCTTTTCGACCCTTTGCCGCTTTGTTGGTTACAATCGTATAAAGCTCGCCATTGAAAAGTGAGGTTTCATCAATACTCAAATACGGGCCTATGTTTTGTGAGTATAATAGCCACTCCGACGCATGTTCCCGCTGATCCCAATCCTTATAATCGCCGATATGGTCTTTATACTGTTGTTGAAATTGTTTACCGTCCAGATGGAAATATCTGGCTAACTGAGAGCAGCTTACCGGATGATTATCAATACATCCCCGCCCGGCGGCCCGGTTTTAAAAAATCCGCGAATTCCTTTGTCATTCGCGTTCCCTGCTGCACCAAATTCCAATCTCTGCTTATAATCTTTCCTGTGTCTTTAACTTCCCAACGTCTGCGCTTAATACATAGCGTAACACGCTGATTACGAATCGGTACATCCTGAATGTATATCTCAGGTAAAAACCTTTGGATTCTAATTTTTGATCTTTATACTTAGCAAGAGGAAAGTTCTTTTCTTCCAAATAAATGTTTAGACCTGTAAGACCTTCAACAATTTTGGAAAGTTCGAAATAATTGAGAATTCCTTCGGGTAACAGGAAGCGGACTAAGGTTAGATAAGACTCGCGGTCCGCCGCCGCGGTGCAATGCTATTCAAATTGATTCAGCGCAAAACAAATGCTTTTTTAGATTCCCCCCAAATTTTCGGACTGATCCAGGAATTGACAAAAATAAAAAAAAGAGTCGCGATTGCTCGCAACTCCTTCGTAATCAGTACCGGGGACGGGAATCGAACCCGTACGAGCGTTTCGGCTCACAGGATTTTAAGTCCTGCGTGTCTACCAGTTCCACCACCCCGGCATTGGCCCGCCTTCAAACAAGTTTGTCGGCTTTTATGAGAAAAAGCACCGTTTCCGGTGCTTGATATCTCTGAGCAGAAGACGAGGTTCGAACTCGCGACCTCAACCTTGGCAAGGTTGCGCTCTACCAGCTGAGCTACTTCTGCGTTTCTGGTGTTTCGTTGTTTGATTAACGTGGTGCAAAGGTAGTCAGAGAGGGTATACAACGCAAGTGCTGAGAGAAAATATTTTTGGAAAAAAGATGAAGATTTTATTAACAAATTGTAAATCATGATAGTTAACGCTGAAAAAAAATTAAACTTTTTTTCGAACCAAAGCAGCTGATATGTGGAAATGGGCGTTTTTTTGTTTCCTGTCGAAAATTTTCCGGTGATTTTGGCCTGGTATTTTAGTTAAACCCGAATTGATCTCGGCAGGTTTTCTAATAAAATGGTTAAAAAGATAAAAAGTCGGGGTGATGAGAGGAGAAAACCACATCCGCACCTCCCAATTTTCAAGCTTGGAAATTATACCAGCGACCGTTTGTCCTATTTCAGCCCCTTACTTCAATTTTTGATTACCTTTGTACAGCGAAGAGATACTGGCTATCAGATTTCTTACTTATCGGATCGAGACTTGCATCTTTATTCCGGACTTTATCCTGATTTAATTAAAAATAAATTTTCATGTTTTCTAGCGAAGTTCTGTTTTTTGGAGGTTTCCTTCTTGTGATAAGCATCATGCTCCTTTTGGATTTGGGAGTCTTCAATCGTAAAGATCACGTTGTAAAGTTTGGCGAAGCTGCCGGCTGGACGGTTGCCTGGATTGCATTGGCGCTGGTTTTTTACCTCGTGATAAACACGCACGGTGATTTGGTGCATGGTGTCGTTAATTACGAACAACTGGAAGGGATTAAATCCAAGTATGCACCACACTTAGAACTGATCCCCGGAAACTTCGAAGAAAGCCTTGAAATATACAGGAAAAACATGTCGCTGGAATTTATCACGGGATATCTCCTCGAATATGCGCTTTCGGTCGATAATATTTTTGTCATCATTCTAATATTCTCATCTTTTGGTGTGCGTGCCAAATACTTCAAAAAAGTGCTTTTCTGGGGTGTTTTAGGTGCCATCCTCATGCGTTTTGTATTTATCTTCGTCGGATCCGCACTTATCCAGCGTTTTGAGTGGATTATCTATATTTTTGGATTATTACTGGTTTATCAGGGTGGTAAAATATTCTTTGAAGGCGACGGCGATGAGAAGATCGATCCTGCCAAGCACCCGGTTGTTAAATTCGCGTCGAAATACCTTCCTGTTTTCCCACGTTATGTTTACGAACATTTCTTTGTACTGAAAAAGGGGAAATGGCTTGTTACGCCGCTTTTTGTTGTGGTTTTAATTGTTGAATTTACCGACTTGATTTTTGCAGTGGATTCGGTTCCGGCCGTATTCTCGGTAACAAAAGATCCTTACGTTGTTTTCTTTTCCAATATTTTTGCCATCATGGGACTTCGTTCGATGTTCTTTTTCCTAAGCAACATTATGGGATTATTCCGCTTCCTGAAATACGGACTTGGTGTACTCCTTGTATTCATCGGAGGGAAAATGCTTGCACATAAGCCACTGGAAGCAATGGGTTTTGAAACCGTGTACTCTCTGTATATTATTTTGGGGATTCTTGCCGTGAGTATTCTGGCATCGGTTATTTTTCCGGAGAAAAAAGAGGAGGTTGAGGAGATGGTATCCAATAGTTAGCGGGTAAGGATCGTTTTAAACGCTATGAACCGCATCCTAAAAGCATATTTAAAACGTCTGACCAATCTCAGTACGCGCAACAAGTCACTTCTGTTAACGAGTTTGCCTGCTGAGCAGTTTCTGGATTTGCACGAGACGGATTTTCTCCTTGGAAAATCATCATTTGAATTTGTTCAAAATCTGGTACAGAGGAAATCCAGGATACCGGTTTGTGATATCCAGGATCCTCGTTTTGAAAAGGTCAATGAAGTGAGTAAACGCCTGCGAAAAATTGCCAGGACGGAGCACTTCATTGAGGAGGAAAGGGGATCGAAAGATTTGTATGTTGGTTACCCTTTTGTCAGAGGCAAACTTTCTGATGGTACGCCGATTCACGCGCCTTTACTGTTTTTCCCGGTAACGCTGCGCATCGATCGTGAACAGTGGTGTTTGTTTGAGCGGGACGACATCGGCGTTACTCTTAACAGAAGTCTTGCCCTGGCCTATGCGCATTTTAATGAGGCAGTGGTTTCAGATGAAATCCTTGAAAAATCTTTTGAGGATTTTTCAAAAGATATGCTGGAATTCAGAACACAGCTTTATGAGTGGCTCAAAGAAACTCCTCTTAGAATTAATTTTAATCAACAACTTTTTGAAGACCGGCTCCAACCATTTGATATACAGAAAAGTGCTGACTTACAGCTTTTAGAAAAAAACGGAGAGCTGAAATTATATCCCGAGGCTGTTCTGGGCATTTTTCCACAGGCAGGCTCTTACCTGGTGCCGGACTATGACAGGCTTTTGGAAATGTCCGAAGCGGATTCTCTCGAAATGTTGTTGCTGGAAGGTGAAAGCGATGAATTCGAAGTTGAGAAGACCGTGGTTTTTCCGCCGGTTAATGATTTCCCCAGTTTAAGAGAAGAACAAATACTGACGCCGTTTGCAATTGACGAGTCGCAGGAGGCTATTATCCGATCTGTGAAATCGGGCAAATCCGTGGTGGTGCAAGGCCCTCCGGGAAGCGGGAAGTCGCAATTGATTTGCAACTTGATGGCCGATTTTGCCTCCCAGGGAAAACGGGTGTTACTGGTTTGTCAAAAACGGGCGGCATTGGATGTTGTTTATCAGCGTCTGAAAACCGTGGGAATGGATCCTTTTGTTGGACTTATCCACGACTTTAAAAATGACAGAGCCGAACTCTACCGGCAATTTGCCACGCAAATAGAACAGGTTGAATCGTATCGGCAACAGAATTATAGCCTGGATGCTGTTTTTTTAGAAAGACAATTTACGCAGGAGAGCCGCCAGATTGACCGGACAGTTGGCGAGCTGGATGCTTTCAGGAAAGCCTTATTTGACGAAAACGAGTCGGGCGTGTCCGTAAAGGAACTATACCTGACCAGTGATCCCAAAGGAGAGTACGTGACGTTAAAGGATGTTTACCGTTTTTTTCGGCTCGACCAGTGGGATGATTTCAAACGGCGTTTTAAAATATTTGCCAATTATAGTCTACGTTTTGACAAAAAACACGATTGGTACAACCGGCGTAGTTTCGCAAAATATGGTATCGGCGATCTGAGAAATATGGAGCGGATGCTTTCGGACTGGCCGGAAGCCCATCTGCATCAAAGCCGGCAGTTTGAGAAAATATCGGGCAGACCTTTTTCTGTTGATTATATTAAATACAGGAGTGAGATTCTGGAAAGGTTATCTGACATTGCAGAGCTGGTCCAGACGGAAACCACTTATACTCTTTTCAAAAAGTACCTGTTCTCTGGCATCAATAGCGCGGAGCGTCTTGCGTTTATCCGGCAGACAACCGATGCGCTTGAAGGTTTTGCAGAAGATGGCATCGAGTCGACACTGAACCGCACGGATCTTTCCGTTTTTCGCGGACAATTAAGGAAGGCGATTGAAGCAAAACAATCCTCCGTGTCGTCCGTTTGGTGGAGTTTATTTGGAAGTGAAAAAGCGGCGGTGGCTGAGGTGAGTAATAAAAATGGCCTTACCACTTCTCCTGAACATCTGGAAAAACTCGACTTACGTATCCGGAATCGGATGGAGCTGGAAAACTGGCTGACAAGTCCTTTACTGGATTTTGACGATCAATATCTGGAATTTAATGCCTCTTTTGATCAGCAGCATATCCAATTTTTCCAGACCGCTGAAAAAGCTTCTGATGCGGTTTCAAGATCTGGTATTAAGCCTTGGCATGAAGTGATTGCTGACCTGGCAAGAAAATCGGCAACGGTTCATGAATTTACGACGTATATTGACCAGCTGACTGCCTGGGTAAAGTCGTGGAACCGGTTGGAAGAGATGATGAGTCCGTTTTTGTTGCCCGAACAAATTGAAAAACTGGTGACAGACCCGGAATCGTATAGTGACCAACTTTTATCTTCTTTGCGTAAGGATTTTGATTCTCTTGTTGAAATGGACCGGATTGGATTGGAAATGACTTCGCATGAGCAGTCTGCTTCCAAAAGGATTCTGGATAAAAGTGAAAAGTTGAGTTATACATTTTCCGAGGAGATTGTAAGACTATTCGAGAACAGCATTGCGCTGGAATGGATTGAACATATTGAGAATAAATATCCGGAACTTCGCGCCGTAACTTCCCTTAAAATGCAGCAGTGGGAAGAGCAATTGCAGGATAGTATCGGGCAAAAAGAAGGTTTGAGCCGTGACATCACAGGTATCAAACTCAGAGAAACGACCTACAAAAATATCGAAAAAAACAGGCTTGGAAATCGGGTAACCTACCGTGAATTAAATCATCAGGTTACTAAAAAAAGGAAGATCTGGCCGATACGGAAATTACTTGAAAATCATTCTGAGGATGTATTTTCTCTGATCCCGTGCTGGATGGCTTCACCCGAAGCTGTTTCTGCAATATTTCCGATGGAAGCCGGACTTTTTGATCTGGTGATCTTCGATGAGGCCTCCCAGTGTTATGCGGAGTATGGCTTGCCGGCTGCGTTCAGGGGGAAGCAATTGGTTGTTGCGGGTGATAGTAAACAGCTTTCGCCGAGTGACCTGTACAAGGTGCGCTATGAGGAAAGGGTAGAGGAGGAGGACGTTGCGATCGCGTTGGAAGTGGCATCTTTGCTGGATCTTGCTGCCCAAAGCCTTGATCAGTATCAGCTTTCCGGGCACTATCGAAGCCTGTCCCTTGACCTTATCGACTTTTCAAATCAGCATTTTTATAAGAATTCGCTGCGTTTGTTACCCGATTTTAACCTGATCAACAAACAGGAACCGGGGATAAATTATGTAAAAACAGAGGGAGTCTGGAAACAAAATACCAATCTGGTCGAAGCTGAAAAGGTTGTCGAACTGGTAAAAGGGCTGAGTGCAACGGGAAAAAGTCTGGGCGTTGTAACCTTTAACTTCTACCAGCAGCAGCTCATTCAGGAAATCCTGGAACGGGAGCATGTGACGGCGGAAGGATTATTTGTTAAAAATATTGAAAATGTTCAGGGAGATGAACGGGATATTATCATTTTTTCGATGGGTTATGCACCTGACGAAAAAGGAAAACTTTCTGTTCATTTTGGCAGTTTGAATTCCCAGGGCGGCGAAAATCGCCTGAATGTGGCTGTCACCCGTGCGAGAGAAAAAATATACTTTGTGACCAGTGTCTGGCCATCACAATTACAGACCGATCAAACGGCCAATCAGGGCCCGAGATTGTTAAAGGCTTATCTGCAATATGCGCAGGAGGTTTCCGAAGGGAATTATCAGCCGAAGCCTTTAACCACGGAACGATTCAGATCTGACTGGTTATTAAAAGACCGTCTGGCAAAATTGAAACCGGAGCTTATTAAAGAACTTCCTTTTTCTGATCTGACGGAAAAAGAAGAAGGGGTATATAAAGGTCTGGTTTTGACCGACGATGATTTATATCACCGAAGTAAATCGTCAAAAGAACCACACGCTTATTTACCCCTTCTTTTACGGTTGAAAAACTGGCCGGTCAGGCGCGTTTATAGCCGTGAATTTTGGACCGGATCGTTGAACTTATGATTAAAGTTCTTTAATCCGGATGTTTTTAAATGACACTTTGTTGCCATGATCCTGCAACGCAATTTTACCTTTTTGCGAAACACCGAAACCGTTCCAGGTTTTAAACTTGCTGTTGGCAACCAGTTTTTCCCATTCCGGACCCATTGTCGAGAATTCAACTAGTTTTTTGCCGTTCAACCAGCTTTCGCCATGACCGTTTTTGATGATCACTTTGGCTTTGTTCCATTCGCCGGCAGGTTTTGTCGCTGTGAAATCGCTTGGAGGCAACATGTCATAAAGTGAAGCTGACTTGTGGTTCCCATCCTTACCCGCTTTTGCGTCAGGGTGTTTCACATCGTCAAGAATCTGAATTTCAGGACCCGTAGAGTATGGGCAGCAATATTTCTTATCTTCAACTACGTGATAGATAATACCGCTGTTACCGCCTTCGCTGATCTTCCATTCCAATTCCAATTCGAAATCTCCGTATTCCTTATCTGTAACCAGGTCTTTGCCACCTTTTTCAGCAAGTACAATGGCGCCATCTTCAATTTTCCACTGTGGATTGACAGAAGACTCCTGCCAGCTATGCCAGCCAGTAGTGGTTTTGCCATCAAATAACTTAACCCATTTTCCTTTTTGTGCTTGTGCTTCGTTTCCGGTAAGGGCTAGTGAAAATAAGGCGATTAAGGCAGTTTTGCCAAATCCTTGCCATTTTGTGAAATTCATGTGCTATTTTTTTAAAAGTTTTGGATCACAATATTAAGTACTTTTGGCCTTCTAACTACTTAAAATTGCATTAAAGTTTACGTAGTTCTGAGACTCAATTGTTTATAAAAATTTGAAAACAGGTTAATTTATGGCTTCCATATTTTCAAGAATTGTAAGTGGCGAGATACCTTCCCATAAGATTGCGGAGAATGATGAGTTTTTAGCCTTTCTGGACGTATTTCCCATCGCGAAAGGACATACGCTAGTCATTCCCAAAAAAGAAATTGATTATCTTTTTGATCTGGATGATGATACTTATACGAGGCTTTTTCTCTTTGCCAAGAGCATTGTTCCTGCCTTGGAGAAGACAGTTCCATGCCTGCGCGTGGGCGTTAGTGTTATCGGCCTCGAAGTGCCGCATGCACACGTCCATCTGCTGCCATTAAATTCGATGTCAGACGCAGATTTTAGTAAGAAAATAAAGATAACACAGGAAGAGCTGGCTGCGTTGGCGGCCGAAATCAGAAGCAATTTTTGAGATGTATTTTTGATTACGAAAAAACTTCTTCTTAAAAAGAGAAGTTTTTTCGTAATGCTAGGGAAAATGCGTAGCTATCTTGATATAGTTCACCTTTGTCTCCTGCGAATGAACAAGTGATCACAGAACCACCGAAGAGATTTATGGTGGATTGTAATGAAAATATTCCAGAAAATTGGGTAGGTGACGAAGCAAATGGTAAATCATAAGTTCCCGAATTACTGGAATATGATAATTTTGTTTGCCAAATTACATTTCGTAATAGAGTCCCTCTTAAACCTGTGTGTAAAACCATAACTCGATTGTTACTGGTGAAAAAATAGGCTGGCCATTTCCAATAAGTATCAGTGGTTGGTGGAATGAATGGCGTACCAATAGTTCGGTCATAGTATGACCATCCATCTCTTACCTGGCCATGGTTAAAATAGTTATCACGGCCTATGATTGTAGCTAGATCCCAAATGCTCCCGCCCTGTAATTTGGTATAAAGAAATTCAAACACCATCTCCTTTACCTCGAAATTAGCACCGTACGAGTTCTGTTTCTTAATTTTCAATCCATTTAATCCATCCTTAAAATTATTAAAGGAAAATAGAGAGCCGTCTTCATAAATATTTTGACGATACACCATCACACTGTATTCATATCCTTGATATGCCAAGGCGAGGTCAACTGTTCCTAAATGATTTCCGACCCTATTATTATAATCAAAAGCGGTAAAACCTTCTTCATATGCATATCGCTTACCCGTTACGGCTCTTATGTAATTTTTAAATCCTGTTGGCATTTGCCCATTACTCGTCTCAAACGGAGTTTTTCCTCCCCATTGGACTTGATGATTTAGCCCTGCAAATAGTTTCAATCTACTTTTTTCATTTCCAATTCTTAAATACAGCGCTTTTTGATGCAACTTTAAATCACTTGTGAAAGAACGGTTATTTTCGAAAAATCCATCCGAATAAAAACCATTGAAGGAAAGCCAACCTTTTGTAAAAGGGACTGAAACGAAACGGCGGGTGCCAATTTGAATTTTGGGAATAGGCATCGAGTTTCCAGACCATATATATGAACCACTGCTAAGCGTTGAATCTGCTAAGCCAACCCATTGTTTCTTACGCCCTACAAACAGTTCCCAATTTTTAAATTGTATAGTTCCGTATGCCTGAGGGAGAATGATTTTTTTATCAACTCCGACGTTAGCAATTGCTTCAATTCCAATTCCAGCTTTAAAGTTGCTTTTGCCTCTTACTGGCTGGGAAATATCCCAAATTTTATCAAAGCCAATTTTCGCAGCGCCGTAAGATCCTTTTTTCGGAACTGTTCCAAATTGGTTAGCATGCATCCAAAAAGGAGTCTTATCTGTTGTTGCGCCCATCCCATAGATTTCTATGTAGGCGCTGGAAGAATCTGTTACAAGATTATTCGTTAAATCCAGATTTTGAGAAAGTGATTTTGTACAAATTAATGCTGAACAGAAAATCAGAAAAATATAGTGTGTTTTCATAAATTATTATTGGGCCAATAATTACAATATGGAGTTGGACAAAATGTAAATTCAAAAATATGAATATCTCTTAGCATTCAATATTTTGTTAGTTCAAAAATGCTGATTTTCTTACGCCAATAAAAAGGGCCATAGAATTTGGATAAAGTTTTCCAATATCTGATGCTATTCCAGCAGTTATTTTCCCTTTTATGATCCTTAGTTGTTGTTCCGCACCGATAAATAAGGATAATTGATTTACAGCGGTTGAGAATGGCAATAGGTATGTCCCGGAGCTTGTTGAGTATGTACCTTTAAAGGTTAATTCTGTTTTGTACATTTTCCATTTTAAAGCAGTATGAAAAACTTGAATTCTGTTGTTATTGGTAAATTGATTTGTCCTTTCTGGTAAATTTTCATTTGTTTGATTATTGGCTAAAACAAAAGGAGTCCCCATACTTAGGCCATAATTTGACCATCCACGTGTATACAGATAGCTGTTATAATAGTCGGCGATTTTATTAACTACCAATTCTTGAGGATGAAATTGATTTTTTTGATTATTCAAAGACAAATATTCAAAATTTATGGAATTAAATATAAAAAAATATTTTTCTTTAACTCGTTGATTCTCTTTTCTAACTGTTACTCCGTTTAAACCATCAGAAAAGTTTATTATTTTAAACAATGAACTATTTTCATGGATATTGTTTCGGTACACGAAAAACTTTAAGTTTTTAACTCTGAAATCGATCGCTAAATCAGTTGTTCCGAAGTTACTCCCAACTTTTCGATGGTTGATAGATTTACCAGTTAAAACATTCCAGTACGATTTTAAAGAAGTAGTGTTTAGAATCGGCGCAATTTGATTTTCTCCTCCCCAAACTGCCTGATGGTTCATTCCGAAATAGACTTTCAGTGGATCGCTATACTTTCCTAACCGGAAATAAAGTTGTTTATGATGAAAATAAGTATTCGGTACAGCGCTTGCTGAGCCAAAATATATGTTGCTGGCTCCAAGCATTCCTTCCGAAAGGGCGCCTTTAACAGAAACAAAACCATCTGTGAAATTTAAAGGCTGAAATTCGGGAGTAGAAATTTGTATTCTAGGAAATGGTCTTGCATTTCCGGACAGACTTAGTGATCCGGTCCCAAGAGACGAGTCAATCAAACTAACTATATTTTTTTTTTGCCCTGCTAATAATTCAAAGCCCCCAAGTTTGCCGGCAATATACAGGTCTGTAAAGAAAACATCTCCTTTTTTTGCATAATTGGTAATCAACTCGGCGCCAGCCGTCCATTGAAACAATCGTGGATTGTGAGGATGATAAATCTTATACAATCCCCATTGTCCAGATACGAAGTGGTTTGCAGTTGGGATGGTTCCGTTTTGCCTGGCCCTCATCCAAAATGGAGTTGAGCCGGTTGATCCAGACAATGTCAATGATAGATTTACGGTGAGTGTGGAATCTTGTGCATGGGCGCAAAAGCAGCAAAGGAAACCAAAGACAAATAGAAGAAGTCGCATCAAATGTATCTATTCAAATAATGATTTACAAGGTAAACAAAAACGAGAATTGCAACTGATTAAAAATACAGAGAAGAGTATATTTTTAATCTTATAAGTTTATTTATGCAGCATAGCTGCGGCTCGAAATATTTTTCCGCCTTATTAATGACACTAAATATCCGTATAAGCAAAGCCAACCTATATTCTCTCAAACGGAGATAACTCATTTTGAAGTTTGAAATCTTAATTTGTGATATACAAATATACTGGTCAATTTTAAAAGAATTATTGATCTTTGTTTATCTTTGGCATACAACACGCTATAAACTATTAATATGTTATCCAACTACCCCAAAACCGCTAGTGCCACTGAGGCTTCGGATAGGAGACTAGCCTCACCAACATTTCACGGAATTATCAAATTGCTAATTGATAATGTAACTCTAAAATCCTCTTTGACTATCCCAACCAGACGAGGTGCTGTTTTTACACAACTTGTTCTTGATGGAATCATTGCTATAACAGTCTGGATAGTTTTTTACCGATATAGGTTTGATTTACTTCACAAAGATTTTTTCTGGAATTTGCAGTATTTGGGCTGGACGGATGTTATTTTGGGTTTGTTTATTATACCCTTTGCATGGTGCTTTTTATACTATGTTTCGGGTACCTATTTTGATCTATATAGGAAGTCAAGATATGATGAAATAAAAAGAACTTTAGGTTCTTGTTTAATTGGAACAGTGATTATTGCCTTGGTTGCATTCTCGAATGATGCAACAGATTTCGAATACTTTAGTAAATCAACTGGTAGGTACATTTTACTTCATACTTTTTTTACGCTATTAATACGAGTTTTATATTTGTCTATGATTCACGCAAATATCGTGAAGGGCAAGGTGAAGTTTAATACCCTTATCATTGGTGGAAATCAAAATGCAATTAATATCTATCAAAAGATTTTGTCTGGAAATAGCCATAATAGTAACCACTTCAAAGGGTTTGTGTACTCATCGCTGGAAAGCTCTAATGGGATGAGTAAGTATCTGAGACAGCTTGGGACGATTGATGAGTTAGAAAAAATAATTGATGATAATTCAATTGAGGATGTTATTGTTGCAGTTGATAGTGACGAACATAATTTGCTCGAAAAAATATTACTCCAACTAAGTTACAGACCTGTTTATATTAAGATTCTTCCTGACCTATACGATATCATTTCAGGATCTGTAAAAGTAAATAGTATTTTCGACGATACGTTATTTATGCATATCAGCCCCAGGTTGATGCCCGACTGGCAAAAAGTTTGCAAAAGGATGATTGATATTTTCGCTTCTCTTTTCGCACTTATAATGTTATCGCCGATATATATATTTTCATCGATTAAAGTACTTTTATCATCGCCAGGACCTATTGTTTACCGGCAAGAGCGTGTGGGACTTTACGGGAATATCTTTAAGATTTATAAATTCAGGTCAATGGTTATTGACGCAGAAGCCGCAGGCCCTTCTTTGTCCAGTACAGGAGACCCTCGTATAACAAATTGGGGACGAATTATGCGTAAATATCGTATTGATGAGCTTCCACAATTTTTTAATGTATTGAAGGGAGACATGAGTCTTGTAGGACCGAGACCAGAAAGACAGTATTTTATCAATATTATTTCAGAAACTCATCCTCAATATAAGTATTTACATAAGGTAAGACCGGGTTTGACTTCATGGGGGATGGTGAAATATGGTTATGCTGAAAATGTGTCCCAAATGGTTGAAAGAATGAAGTTCGATATTTTGTATATTGAAAATTGTTCTCTTGTATTGGATTTCAGAATTATCCTTCATACAATTCTTACAGTTATTAAAGGTAGTGGGAAATAGTTTAGGAAATTATAGTAATTGATTGCTAAATAGTTAATGATTAAAAATTTAGTTATAGTTCAGCAATATCTTTCTTGGAAAGGGCATTACAGGCAGTATTTTGAAAATCTTCATAATTCGAAATATTATTGTGTTTATGCGTCGAACAAGAAAGAAGACTATGGAAATTCAAAATGGATCAGATCTGATTTTGATGCTGAAAAGCAACTAACAATCAAGACTAAGATTAAAGGCCGTTTTTGGGACTCGTTTAATGTTTTTAAGTATTTGAGCGGTAAGGATTTTGGAATTATTCACTTTATCGAATTCGAGCCACTGACATACCTTTTATTTGCTAATAAGCTTAATGCCCGCTTGCTGATTACAATACATTCCAGTGACCAATTACACTTCAGTAACTGGCTTCACAATAGATTTTCTGGTTACCAGCGACGATTACTGGAGATGGCTTTAAGAAAGGCAGTTAGTAAAGATGCCACCATTGTTACTCATTACGAATGTCATAAAGAGAGCATATTGAAAATAATTGGTGATGATAAGAGAGAGCGGGTTAAAGTAATTAACTACCCAGCTCCTAAGCCAGAATCCAACAAAGTAAAAGTGTTTTCTGGCGACAAAAGGAAATATTTGATATATGGTCAAGTGAGAGATGATAAAGGGATCTATGAATTTCTACAAAATGATTCAACCAAAAATTTGATAATAACCATAGCTGGGAAAATTGTAGATCGTAGAATTTTAGAATTTGCAAGTAGGAATAATCTCACCATAATCGATAAGTTTTTAAGCGAGGAAGAAATTTCGGAGTTGGTAGCAAATCATGATTTTATGCTGTTACCGTATCCTCTGGCGTATACAAACGGAGCAGGCACTTTTAAGGACAGTTTGTCAAAGGCTATGCCTGTTGTTTGTAGTAATATTGCTATTTTTCGTGAAATTATTGATGTGTATAAAGTTGGAGTGATTTTTGAAAATCCGGACGATATTGAAAAGATTGTAGCTGATATTTCTGAAAATGATTATCTGACATTTTCTAAGAATTGTTTGACTTATGCCACTGAATTTGACTGGGAATATATGAGAAATGCCTACTTTTCGGTTTACGATAAACTGCAAAGTGTAAGATAGCGAATTACTGCAATTGAATATTTTAAGGGAAGAGCTTTTATGCATGGAGTTATAACTCATGAAAATGAGAAAAAGACAGAATATAAGTGGTATTTTATTCAAATAGGAACTATTGTTTTTACACTTATATCCATATTTGTAGCAAGGCATGAGTTTTTACCTTTAACTCATTATACAATTCCTGATAGCGGTTACTATGAAACTTGGGTGTTTTATCCAAGAGACAAAGGAATAGCAACCGGGTTTTTGCATATGAATACATTTCTTTACTCGATCGGAGTGCAAAGTTTTGTTTTTTATAACTCAACTCTGCTACTATTGTCTATATATTTCTGTTCTATTTTTGCTCCTTTTTCTGCCAAGGGGGTTACTTGGGCTCGAGCGTGTATCGCATTTAACCCGTACCTTCTAATCTCTATCATGGGTCCAACGAAAGAGATAAATTTAATTTTCTTCTCTTTGGCAGCGTTTTTTTTATTTTTGAGAGGTCCAGTAATCTTAAAGGTGCTCAGTATTGTACCTGCTTTTGGTGCTATGGCTATTCGTCCGCAATTTGGATTACTTATCTTGGTTGCTTTTACTTGCGTACTTCTCTTAAAGGTTATAAAGAAGCCTATTTCTCTTTGTGTAGCTATACTTTTGTTATTTTTATTTTTTAATTCAATACCTTTTATAAACGGAATTATCTCCAATTCCGGAGGAGACGAACTGGAATTTTTTCAGTCGTCAATTTATTACGAAGTGGCTCTGGTATTGAAGGTAATGCAGGAAAATCCTATATTCCAGATATTTGCGCTGATCATAAAAATGGTGCTGGTAATGTTTGCACCAATTGCGCGTCCTAATACCTTGTCTTCTCCATATGTTCCTCTATTGGATTGGGGTTATACTTTTATGGGGTGGCTTCTTTTTCCTCTTAATTTATCATTCATCCTGCTCTTTTTTAATAAAAGGATATCCCAAAGTCCAAAATTAAATGAAGCAGGCCAGTTAATAATTATTTATGCATTTTTAGGCATATTTAGTACAATTGTAAGTCCAATCATTCAAGCTCGCTATCTATTTCCCTATTCCCCTTTTATAGCGGCATGTTTTATGTTACATCAGGTTCACATAAGAAACCGTATCTTGATATTTTCGTTTTCCTTAATTTTGTTGACTTTTATTTTGACCGCATTGTTTCTCCCCAAAAAATGGGAAACGCCTACGGATGAATCTGCTACTTATATATCCTGGTTTTAAATATGGCTGGTAACTAGCCGAATCAAAAATTTCTAAAATCACACATATCAGAAATGAAAAATAGAGTCGCGTATATTGATCATCTGAAAGGAATTTCAATTTTGCTTGTTGTAGTTGGCCATTTTATACAGTATAATACGATTGAATCAAAGGATAGTAGGCTATTCAGTTTTATATACTCTTTTCACATGCCATTGTTTATGTTTATAAGCGGCTATGTGGCTTATCTGAGCATCAATGAAAGGATTTTTCAAAATTATAGTAGTTTTTTATTGAAAAAAATTCGCTCTTTATTGGTTCCTTTTTTCGCCTGGCCGCTACTGGTGGATAAGCTTTTTTTTAATGGCAATTTTCAATTCAATCCCTATCCGAGATTTCTGGAATTGATGGAAGATCCAAGAACCGGTTTGTGGTTTCTCTGGTATTTATTTTTTCTAACAATTATATATTCTGCTTTCTTGCTCATTTCCAATCATCTAAGAGGTAAATTCAAGTTTGTAACTGACGTTTGTCTATTTTTTACGTTCCTTATATTTTTGGTTATTCTGAAAGTCGTACATGTAACTGACTATGTAGACTCTTTTATCCAATACTATGGCTATTTTTTTATAGGTATATTTATAGCAAAGTATACTTGGCTAAAAGAGAAAATTTTGGATTATCGACTTTTCTCTTTTTTTCTGATTTTGTTTGTTTTAGTGGTGGGTTTTTACTCGTTCGGCGATCCTAACTTTCATAGTATGGGTATAAGTCTTCTAATTAAAATTGTTAGCGCAGTTTCTGCAATTTTATCTTCTTATTTTATCATAAATAAGATCACTTTCAATGCCATTGTAGATGGTTGTGTTACAAAATGGGGTATGTCATCTATAGTGATTTATGCGACTCATTTCAAGTTTATAGATCTTTTTAAAGGTTTATACCTAATACCTGAGCTTAATAATTCTCTTATTATTTTCATAAGCTTATTCTTTTCTGTCTTGATAATTTCGCTTTGTATGGGAATCTATGAGATAGTAAAATTATGTCCTCCATTGAATCTCTTGCTGTACGGAGGTAAAACGAAAGTATAAAGTAGCAAAGGAGAGTGTAATCTTTTAAGGGATTAATTTACAAATATGTCCAGTCCATTATTCTCAGTTTTAATTTCAACCTATCACAACGACAACCCTCTTCATTTAGACTTGGCTCTTGGGAGTATTTTTAAACAATCATTGCTACCTAACCAAGTGGTGTTAGTGATAGATGGTCCGATTCCTGAAACCTTAAAGAGAATTATTAATACGTATTACACATCCTTCCCGGCAATAGTTGATATTCACCCGTTGGAAAGAAATATTGGACTGGGGCCAGCACTTAATTTTGGTTTATTACAATGCCGGAATGAAATTGTTGCAAGGATGGACTCAGATGATATCTCTCTAAAGGATCGTTTCAAAAAACAAATAGATTATCTGCAAGTACATCTAGATGTTGATGTGCTAGGAGCTGATGTTGAGGAGTTTAGTGAAGAGCCGGGTGATTTGAAAAGAATTAATAAAGCGCCGAAAGCGTCTGAATTGTATAGTTATTCCAGATGGAGAAATCCAATTAATCATCCAACTGTAGTTTTTAAGAAGTCGGTTGTTTTAGCTTCAAATTCATACGAAGATGTTCCATATTTTGAAGATTACTATTTGTGGATAAATATTTTACATAAGGGATATAAAATAGACAATTTACAAGAGGTACTTGTTCATTTTAGAAATGACAGTGATACAATAGGACGTAGGCATGGACTAAACTATATTAGGCATGAGATGAATTTTCTGAATCTTGCCTATGCTAATTCATATCTTGAATTCAAATACTACATTGCTGGTATATTTATTAGACTCCCTTTAAGAATTATTCCTAAAAGGCTACTGAGTTTATTCTATCATTATGTACTTAGGCAATGATATTTATTGGTAAAACTTCATCTATCTGATGAATCTAGATTAGAATTATAAGGTGTTTCAGTACATTGAATACCTGGTGAGAAATTGGTAATTGTAGAATAGGATATGGGAGTTGAATTTCGTTAGAGTTTTCTATTAGAGTGCTTAACTTTTCTTTGGAAGTAATCTCATGTCTTTTCATTAACTCAATCATACTCAGTATAGTGAGAAATTTATGTGTGCGGTTAAGGTTATATTTAATGCACATATAAACAAATTCTCCAATTGCTATTTTTGCACTAATCGCACTGTTCGTAATTTGCGTGTCGAGCCCTGCACTTGTATCAATCAAATATTCATCGATAAAAGCAACCTTTGGGTAAAGACGTGTATAGTCATAATAAAATAGAACATCTACAAACCAAATACTCTTTTGATCAAAAAATACTGGCTGATCCGTCTGCCGTTTAAAAAAAGTTGTACTCGGATTGCCAACGTAGTTTGCATACAGTATTAGTGTAGGATCTTGCAGCCATTTTTTTTGAAATCGTTTGAGAATAGAGTGTTTTTCTTTTCTATCAGGATGAACATTGAAGCAATTTGAGCAAATGAAATCCGATCCTGTTTTTAGCGCAGTTTCAACAAAGATTCGTAATGCATCTTTGTTGGCGAACCAATCATCATGATGCATAATTTTAATGAATTCTCCTTTTGAACGTCTAAGTCCTTCATTCCAGTTCTCCGGAGAGCCCAAAGGAATTGCATTTTTAATGTAAATAATTCGAGGGTCGTTATATTTTTTTACGACATTGGCAACATCTTCATTGGGGCTATCATCGGTAATGATGACTTCTATATTGGAATAGGTCTGTTCAAGAACCGTATTTAAGCATCTTTTTAGAAGCGTAGGATTTTTGTAGGCAGGTATACAAATTGATATTAGCAGTGTGTTATAATGATTCATTCGTTATTATTATTTATACGTAATCCGGGTTATTTTCCTAAAATTTCTTTGTATCGGTTAATACCCATACCAAGATTGTCTGACAAAAGTTTATTTATTTTTTCATTGAGTAATTTATTATCAATCTTTTGGAAAAAGCTAATTCTTTCATAGAACGTTTTAGAATCTCCAAACTTGTCATCAAGGCCTTCATACTGTTCATTTTCATCAGGCTCATATCTAAGGCAAACCATATTATGATACATAGATTCGTAGTATGTCGTAGAATTATTTACGATTGCAAAATCATACTGGCCGGCTAAAAACATTTCCTGTAAACTAACTTCATTGTTGGTTAAGGATAGAAGACTGCTTTTGCAAAGATTAGAATAAATTTCATAAGATAAAGAAGGGTGTAGTCGCACACTGAATTTAATACCCTGGCTCAGCGCCACCTCCTCTGCAATTCTTAGGATATCCTTATTTCCCTCATCGTATATTTTACGTCCCAAAAGAATAATTCCATTCTTAAATGTTTGCTTTACGTTTATCTTCTTTGACGGATAATTGAGATTTCCGGCCACAATTACATTTTTTTCTGGAATACCAAAGTTTTCAATCAATTCCTTTTTTCCCGAATTCCCCCAGACCAAGACTTTGTCCACAGAAATATTTTCACCGTTGATGATATCCTGTGGGATCGTTTTCTTATAATTCACGTAACTCTTACCATGAGTGAGTGTATAAGTTTCTACTCCCTTTTGTTTGAAAAATTGAGCGAGTAAGGCCTCAATTCCATATTGTCCGTTAAATGCTATATATTTTTTTAACTGAAATGGAGTTGTATTATCAACATGTTGAAGTACCGAAAGACAGTTTCGGTAAAACGTTAATCGGGAAGCAATGTAAAACGTATTTTTAAGAGAGACTTTTCCGCTTAAAACTTTAAATGAAAAGCCAATCGAAGAGATAATTATTTTTAAATTAAAGTGTGGTATCAGGTCTATGTTCCTAAAATGGATATGAGAGTTGTCCCCGACATTCTGTCTAATGATTTGGAGTAATCTAGAGTACTCTTTTCTTTCATACGCATCTGAAAACAAAATACGTTGATTTTTGATGTTTTTTATCGCTTTTGGAAAGTTGTATACAAAGAAAAATGAAACTATTATCTTAAAGAGATTGATTTTTTCTTTGTGCGCAACTGACATCACTTCTATTGCCATGGGAAATTCAAATTCAATATCATTCTCTCGGAATTTTAATATTTTTTTTAGCTCTTTATATTGTGAGAAGTAGTCGTTCATGAAAAATGGGGGCAGTATTGGTGTTACTTAACTATTAAAGAAATAGAATATGGAAAACAATAACAGCACAATGATAGAGGGAACGCTGACTCCTTTCTCAAAATACCAAAAGTTAATGTTATTTAATGATTTATATGAATATTTTGTGCAATACCAGCAATAAAAACCAAGATATCCTGAAAGCATTCCTACTGGGATAGCATATACGCCAAAATGCGAGCTAAGTAGCCAGGTTACGCCAATGTATATAATGCCCGAAACACCATCTGCAATATGGGCAATGACATGATTCGTGGATAAATAAACCTGAAGATGCATGGATCCAAACCGATGCGCGTAGAAAGCCCATCCAAGTAAAATCCAAAGCTTTGGATCGATAAACGTTACTTCGGACCCTATTACTTGCAGAAACGGCTCGATGCATATGGTCGTGCAAATAAAACCGAAAACAAAAACAATATGACTCCATTTCATCCCCTTTTTTATGGTTGTCAACAATCCTTGCATATTATTTTGAACTCTAAACCGGGCTAGCAACGGGATTTTACTGAAAAAAGGGGCCATTGATACGTCACGTATCTGGCTGACAAGTCGCAGAGCCAGTAAATAAGAAGCTACTGAATCTTTAGTTCCGAATTGAGCATAAATTACTGAGGTCAGGCTCATAAGTCCACCGGACATTAGACCGCTTACACCGCTTCGCCACACCGGAGCCCATATTTTTTTTAACAGGATGGGGTCTATTGATAAACGAATATTTACTCGTTTCCATAGTGCAGACTCGGTCTTTTGACAGATCAGCCAGTCGCGAAATGAGGCAATCACGATCCATATCTGATTAACTATGACAAGATTCAACAGGCTTGGCGCCCATACTAATACACCCAGGCTGCATATAATTCCACCCAGAGAAGTAAAGGTCTCGATCCTTCTCACCAGAGCAACTTTATTCAAACCTTCCAAAAAGTTCTGATAAACTTTCGAGTAGAAACTAATGATGGAAGTGACTATAAATACTCCCCAGGCGATCCAGGCCTGATCCGGTACATCGGTATTGTCCACCGGCTTTTTCATAGCCCAGGTGCCGAATGTGAGCAGCAATATAAATACAATTACCGTTAACCACTTGTAGAGAAACTTCATGGAAGCAATGATAGAAGCCATTAACGGTTCGTTGCAGGTTTCATCTGTCGGTATGTCTACAACTGAGTTTTGATTAACAATTAAAATATCACGCGCACCACCATATGCGTACGAAATAATACGGGAGAATGTTTGCCGAAGTCCGTAGTCTGCAAGCATCTGAAGACTGATCATAGTGGAGAATAAATACCACAATACGATATCTCCGGGAGAAAATTTATTGAGAATTAACGGTAAGATACCAACGAGTGTAATTGAACGGGCGGCGTAGCTCATCCAAGTCATCAGGGTTGGTGAATTCCAGATATCTGATCGTTTTAATGTTATCAAAATAGAATTTTCAAATCATACGCAAAAGATTCATTTGCTGTTGCAAACCAGCTTGCCCATATCAGACTTACAAACGCTGATATGGTTTAATTATGGAAATCATTTGGAACGTATTTATGATGTTCAGCGATATGAATATCTTTTTGTTTTGTACCGCACATAAGTTCCGCTTTTCTGACATCGTGAACAAAATTTTTAAATTGATTCCCATGTAAGTCGATGGCAACACCATCGAAATGAATCCAGTCTAAATTGCCCAGCTTTACATGTTTTTCAAGCATCCTGGCTCCTGCCGCTACTGCGAGCATGCAGCCAAGCGAACCTACATCATGGCTTGAATAGCCCGAAAAGAGGTTCGGGTATAAGTATTCTCGAATTTCATCATAGTGCCTTACGACCGCTATTTGGCATGCTTCTGGCGGTGTGGGGTACGAAGAGGTGCATTGCAATAAAAACAGGTTTCTGTCAATCATAAAATTCTCAAGAACGAACTCTTCGTATTCTTGATTCGTAAAACCTGTTGAAATTACCAAATCGCCTTTGAAATGATTTCCAACTTTCAATAGGTAATTTTTATGATTTGAAATTGTTGAGGGTAGTTTCAGTAAGGCCGGATCAAAATCCATCATAAACTCATAAGACTTCCAGTCCAGAACGGAGGTGAACCAGGGGATTTCATTTTTACAGCAATGTTCGTCTACTAAAAGGAACATGTCGTTGGTTAGCTCAACACCGCGTCGGTAATCTCCAAGCGTTTTACCAAATGGAGACTGGTATGGTTTGGCTAATTCTTTAGCTGTGTAGAACGTATCAATGTCTCTTTTTTGTAATTTTATTATATCCGCGCCACTTTCTTTTGCAAGTTCTATCATCTTGATAAGCCTGGCCGGATCTCCAAGATGATTGTTCGTAAACTCGGCAACAACAATTACCTTACCAGTATCCTTACATTCTTGCAAAAGGCGCTTGTACATCCCGTTATTGGTAATCGTCGACGCTGGGTGATTTGCTGAAAGGTCTTTAAGCATACGGTTCAACCCACTTATCGAAAGTGTACTATAACTTTTTTCACCAATATGTATCAACTTAATGTGGGGATATACACTGCCGAAAGTCTTTAATAGTGTCGTAAATACAGATTCCTGGGTTTGAAGAAAGACATTCTTATATTCCAGATCGTGCATTTGATAATCATCAGGTGTAACTTTTTCCGCTCTAAAGTCAAATCCTACAAAATATGCTTCCAAATCTTTACCAACAACCTCTTGATAAAGAATCAAAAATTTGATGGCTGATATTATTGTAAAATCAGTGAGGGAAAACCTTTCTTCCTGCAAATAGTCAAAGGTATGGTCAAAGCTATCTTGCCCCAACGGTTTGTATTTCACCTCGAGGTGTTTATGATCGGGAATCTTCAGGTGATCGGGGGCAATATAATAATCTGCTTTGAAACCGTTGTTCTTTATCTGATTGTAAAAATCGACACGGTAAAAAAGGGCGAGATTTCCCGGGATTATCTTTTCTGAATCGTTGAGATTGATAATAAAGAAGTCCTCTAATTTACTTAGATCAACATCTTTGATAGAATCTCCCTTACCGATAATGGCAATTTTAGATTTACCCGATTTTAAAGCGATATTTTTGATCTGGTGCAAGAAGTTCTCCATCGTATTTCTTATTGTTTACTATTACGGACAGGCCATTTTCAAGGGCCAAATTTAAACCGGGAAGAATGTCCCATACTTTGGCACCCCTGGGATTCTCAAAAGTTGAAAATGAACCGGTAATAACACTGTACATATTATATACGCAACAGCCGATTATGCGATACTCAAAACCAGGTTCCAACCTTAATAAATCCTCTTTGGTAAGACTGGATGATATTCCGGCAATTCTCGAATTCAGCCGCTCAAATTTATCTCCGCTGATCAGATATCTGTTTAACTCTGGTAATGCCAGCATAGATTGCTGGTGAATCCCACTTTTATAATAACTGACTGCAACCCCCCACTCTAAAAGACCCGATACAAAATTTTCTGTTCCATCTATGGGATCCAGAACTATTACGTTTTCCTGTTTCCAATTAAATAAATTGTCTACAGGAGACTCTTCAGATACGAGATAGAAGTCAGGATAATTTTCAAAAAGAAACGACTTTATAAGAGATTCACTTAGTAAATCCCCCTCTGAAACAAAACTTCCGTCTTCTTTAAGCTTTTTCTTACTTTTTAGCGCTTGGATATCAGGCAAATTTGTTTCAAGGATTTTCTTTATTTGCTCACAAATTTTCATCCTCAAATTTCCTGTTTTTCCAAAACGGTTTTATAATATATTTGCTCAGCAAGGAAGAAATCGAGGCTGGTATCAATATCTAAACCCTCTACATCGGATACAAAATGAACCGAAGGTTTTGGGCCAATAATACTCTTGTAGGTAATAAGTGTAGATCGGGGTATGAGGCAAAGCCCAAAATTGATAGCGGAAATATTGTTGAAATCCTGACTCCTTGGATGTTTGTCGAGTTCGAAATTCAAAGGTTTTCCATCTTTCCACAAAAAATGTTTTAATATACTGGCTGTGACAATACTGCTGTCGGGTTCATGACTGTATGCTTTAATACATTCCGAGAATGTTTCCGGCCGGATAAAGGGAGCAGTAACGGGTGTGTAAGCAACGAGATCCGATTCAGTTGATTTTCCAAGATAATAAAAGTAATCATTCGCGGGACACTCGGAGGAAGCGTAATAAGGGTCTCTTTCGTGAAATGAAACTGAATTTTTTTTGGCTATCGCAATGGCGTCAGGGGAATCTGTATTGACAATGATCTCATCTATTTCAGGAACTAGTTTCAGCGCCTGGATCTTAAAGTCCAAAAGAGTAGTATCAGCAAACCGGCGCGTACATTTATCCTTAACCCTCTCAGAACCTTTACGTACTGGAATAACTGCGGTGATTTTCATATTTGTATATTTTAGTGTGTAATTTTCTTCGATACATTCAAAATTACATGTATCTGGCAATCTACTTAATATTCTTGTAAAATAATACTTACTGTCTAATATTTGCTCAATATTAATACAAGATACTTCGATCGTTAGGTAGTACTAGTTCTTGAAGATGTGTAATCCAGATCTTTTGATCTTTGCAGGAGGAGTAGTTAAAAATAATAAATATTTATCTAACAATATGCTATTTTTTACAAAAAAGTATATTGTTAGATAAAGAAGTGATGCCTAATTAGGGATTTGCCAAGAATATTTCAATGATCAAAGTTGGCGTGCTACAACCTATGAAATTGGCAAGTGTAATAATTTTTATTCAGATCTACTTTCAAGTATAAATACAACTTGATCTCCCTGATTCTCTAAATTTAATTTTTCGCTTCGTTGTTTGAAATTCTGTATTTGTTCAGCATTAAACATTGAATCTTTGGGATTTTTCGCATAAGATTTTTCTGATAGCAGAGGGATATCTTTTTTATATTGTTCACTTGCCCAGAACTGTTTTTCGTCTGAATCGTAATAATACCGATTGACTTTAAGCCCACTTTGGTCAACTAAGAGCAGCATACTTTCAATGGAATGAAGAAAGGAGTGTCTTGGGGCGTCTATTTGAAACCAATTTTCACGAAAATGCTTCCATGCATATGATGAAGACGTCGGGATTCGAATCATTGCAACACCAGAAGGCGAGAGTAATTTCTTTATACTTCGCAAAGTTTCAAGAGGATCAGGAACATGCTCGAACACGTGATGCAACATAATAATATCCCATTTTTCTTTGTCATGAAGTTCATGAATGCTTTGTTTTTTTACTTCCAGTCCAGTGTCGAAGTGTACATCTTTGGCAATAAAGGGATCAATACCCAATAAATTTTTAAAGCCGATTGAAGACAGCATATATAATAGTTCTCCATCTCCGCAGCCAACATCGAGAATTCTGGTTGTTTTGTCAGGAGAAAGTTTTGCAACTGCTTCAAAGGAAAGATTGGGATATTTATTTTTTAATATCTTGCCTATAATACTTGATCCATATAAATAGTATTTGGTTCTTTCTCTTTTCAACCAATAAAAAAGGCCATTTTTTCTATGGGTAAAGCTATAGTAATTATCTGAATTATAATACTTGGCAATATCGTCTGGAATTTTTTCTAGCTGCAAACATCCGCAATTTTGGCACTCAAAGTATTCAAACTGCTCTTTGGTACCAAACATCATCTCTCTGACACTGTAATTTTTACCAGAGCTTATGCTGTTACATACTTTACATTCCGCCATATTGATATTTATTAAATAAGTGTGATTTTTGTTTATTTAGGTTATCTATTAAGAATCCAAATGTAAAATTAATTGTCAAACAATATTCATAACGTCATCGCGAAAGCAACGTTGCCTAGACGTTAATCTGATTGTTGAAAATCGTTAAGGCTCTTGCAATTACCTGATCCATATTATAATACTTGTAGTCTGCTAACCGCCCACAGAAAATTACGGAATCAAGTTTATCAGCTTCGGATTTATATTTGTTAAATAAGGTATTATTTTCTTCACGCGGTATAGGATAGTACTTCTCGGATTTATCGTCAGCTAAAAAGGAGTATTCCCGGGTAACGGTAGTATATGGATGTACCTGTCCGGTCGCATGCTTCCATTCTACAATACGTGTAAAGTCATAGTCGTTCGGATAATTAATTTGTTGCCAGCTTTGATGATTTTCATAAGCATATGTTTCGTGCTCAAACCTTAAAGATCTGTAAGGGAGTTTTCCGTACATGTAATCAAAGTAGCTGTCTATTGGACCTGTGTAAATTACTTTTTTAAAGTTCAGGAGTTTTGTTATTTCTCGGTAATCTGTATTTAATAGTATTGAGATGTTAGGATTCGCCAGCATTTTTTCAAATAGTGCCGTATACCCATACTTGGGCATACATTGATATGTATCGGTAAAATACCTGTCGTCTCGATTTGTTCTTGTAGGAATACGGGCGGTCACACTGGATGCAAGATCTTTTGGATGTATTTCCCATTGCTTTAGCGTGTAGCCTTTAAAAAATTTGTTGTATAAATCTTCGCCGATCTGGCTCACAACCATCTCCTCTGCATTGGTGGGTTTAATATTAGCTTTCAACGAATTATAAAAATCTTGAACCTCATTTGGAGATTGTAAATTCATACCATATAATTCATTAATGGTATCCATATTAATAGGTATAGGTAGCAACTGCCCGTCAACATATGTTTTTACCCGATGATAATGATAACGCCACTCCGTAAAATTCGAAAGATATGTGAACACGTTTTTATCATTTGTGTGAAACCAGTGCGGGCCATACTTATGAACCAAAATACCAGATTCATTATAATAGTCATAAGCATTCCCCCCGACATGATTTCGCTTGTCAACGATTAATACTTTCTTATTCAAACGAGATGTAATCTGCTCTGCCAATACCGATCCTGCAAATCCAGAACCAACAATTAAAAAATCGTAATCTGCCATATATGTGTGATATAGAAATATAAATCAGTCGTGATGATACTTACCTTGTTCTACTTGGCTAGGGTTCATATTTTCCACTTTTTCTAACAAGGCCATGCCATAGAGCCTTTGTTGCCACACGCTTTTGTTCTGTTAAAAAAAGTGTCAATAAATAATCCTTAATAGATATGGGTAGTGCAAGAAACCAGCGTTTAGAGAATAACTTATTGATAAGTAAATGATTTCTAATATAGTAGTATAATTTAAAGTCACTCATTTGTGTGAAAATAAATTTTTTACCAAAGAAATTTATTTCCCGATATTCTTGATTATGAGAGAGATCTCCATGGTCAATGATTGAATCTTTTAGTTTTATTATCTTAAAGTTATGATCAACAATTCTTAGAGCATATTCGCTATCGTCGTGGTATAGAAAAAAATCTCTTCGTGGGAGGCCAACTTTGTCGACAATTTTTCCGCTAATTGCAAAACCTACAAACATCATTTTGTCCACAGATTTTTCTATTCCATCAAATTCTATATCACGGTTGCAATTTGACCAATAACAGTAATCCTGATTGTTGTTATGACGATTTATTGCATTCGTTAATTCGACTGCTGCATTTTTCTGACAGAACGCATCGTCATCCATCACCCATATCCAGTCAAAGCCTTTTTCATTTGCTTCTTTTATACCCCTGTAAAAGCCTCCTGATGCCCCCAAATTTTCCTGGTGATAAACAACTAGATCTTTTTGCTCACTTAACCAGATCTTGGTTCCATCTGTGCTGCCATTGTTAATTATAATAATAGCATCCAATTGATGTGTTTGAATGCGCAGAGCTTCAACACATTTTTTTAACAAGTCTAGTCTATTATAGGTAACTACAACACCGGCTATAGTCGTTTTCATTGCAATGTGTGTTTAAATTATTTTAAAGAGTGATTATTAAAGTGAACTTTCTTAACATGATAAGGGCTGAAATCAAAGATATTTTGACATCGGTGTCTGATTAATATTAAAAATTCTTGAACTTACTTCAACCGACTTGTTCTTGAAATCATTTTTCTCATCATTGAGTCTCTAAATTCAAGAATGACTTCATTTTTTATAAAGACAAGCTGTGAAATTACAAAGTAAATCAAACATAAAAAGACCGTAACACCGACTCTAAGATACATGTCATGTACTAATAATTTTAAAGTGAATATTATTAGAATATATGGCAACGATATAGCTAATTGTTTCAGAAAATTTCCTGTGGGAAAAGTGACATCGATATGTCGTTTTGCAACAAAATAGGTAGCAACAGTAACCACTAGCTCTGTAAAGAAGTTACTAAACGCCGCACCATTTTCATCGAAAACTGGAATTAGGAAGTAATTTAATAACAGACTTATAAAGGCACCACTTAGAACTATCTTCATCATTTCCTTATCTTTTGACATAGGCGTTAGAATTTGAATACCAAAGATATTCGAAAGACCTATTAAAAGTGTGAGAGGAGATAAAATCATCATCGGGATGGCGGCAGGTGCGAAGTGAGTCCCGAAAAAAATTGAGACGATTTCCTGAGACATACAACATACACCAATCATTACGGGAATACTGAGGGTTATTATTAAGCTGAGTGACTTGTCGATAATTCTTTTAAATTCCGCTAGATTATTGCTTCCCATCAATCCCGATAGTTTGGGAACAAGAACCACACCCAATGAGCCAATCATCGTCAAAGGAACCCGATTCAGTTTTAACGCAGATGTGTAAAATCCTACTGATTTGTCTGATGATAAAAAACCTAATAGCACGGTGTCGAGAAGAGTATAGGCATTTACAGCAAACGTGGTTCCAAAAATGTACATAAGAGATTTGAAATGCCGTTGGATATTTACTCCGGAAAAAAAATTTTGAAATGATAATATTTTTGAAACGTAATAAACATTGATAAAGCCATTTAGAACCGAACTTATAACAATAAGTAGAAAATACGGAAGCAGGTCATCCTGATCTTTGACAACAAAGAAAATTAAACCGATAGAAATAAACCGTATGATAATCGTTCGTATAGTCACAAATTTGAATTGTTCCAAACCCATAAAGAACCATTCAAATGCAAAGACGTTTGATACAACCAATAACAGTCCCCAAAATAATATATCTTTTGAATCGTATAATCTTTCAACAGCATAAATACTCAAGATGTATGCCGCTGATACTACCAAGGTCATAGCCAAGTGAATAAGGAAAATTTCAGAAAATACTTTCTTCATCTCCTTTTGATTATTTTTTGTCTTGGCTATTTCCCTAACGCCGTAAATGGGAATACCTAAGGCAGCGACAAGCATAAATGATCGGCAAATTGATTCGCAAAATGTTGCAAGGCCTATTCCTTCCACGCCCAATATACGTGATGCATAAGGGAAAGTAATAACAGGATATAATATTTGCGAAACAGAAAGCAGTACGTTGTAAACGAAATTTTTCTTTATCATTTTGGGCTATTCCGTAAACGACTCTGATTTAAAATCACTTTTTATTGTTTGTGTTAAGTTGTTGGTATGTAAATTTCACTTCGTAAATGTGCCTACATTTACGAAGTGAATGATATTAATTTATTATAAGGCAATCTAGTATTCTTATCATTTTATTACTTGTTACCGTAAAACAAACTTGGGTAAGAGTATTTAATTAAGAGAAGACCTTTTTCCAGGGGATTAGAACCATTATTACGGTAAGTAAGAAACTTAAAATACTTCCCCCTACGCCAAAAAAGAACCTGTTGGGACTACTCTTAGCCACAGGAATAACGGGTGGTTCGAGAATTTGAAAGGCAGGCTTATCTTCTTGCTCTGCAATATTCAGTTTTTCCGATTCTCTTAATAAATCATTGTAGACCGATGCGGCTAGTGAATAGTCTTCTTCCAATTTTTGCTCGCCAATTTTCGCGGTGTTTAAGAACAGATTTCGATTGTTATCTTTAAACTTTTGTAAAGCGTACTGAGCTTTCTGCATTCTTTCTTTTGCGGTTTTTAGTTGAGATCCGACAAAAGCAACTTCACCGTGTTTTTTTCCATATCTGTATTCAGAAACATATTGCTTAAGATATTTGATACAATTTGCCAAGGTAATTGCGGCTACCTTAGGGTCTGTCATTTCAACGGAGACGAAAATAATACCTGATTTTTTTTCGAAGCTGGAATTGATAGATTTCTTAAGGCTTGATATTATGCCCAATTCGCTGGTCGTATATTTGTATAGGCTATCTGTGATTTTAAGTTTGAGTAGCTGAGGCTTCACTTTGACTTCGTTTTGTATTTCATAAAATGCCAACAGCGAAGAGTAATTTTTTCCTGAGTCAGATTTTACAGGCTGACTCAGCAAATAAAGAAGCGCGGGAGAACTCTGCAGAATATTGGGAAATAAGTCTGGTCTCAAAGCATCACTTTCTGAGGATCCGGCAGCATCCAGACCTGCTAGCGATGCAAGTGAACTTAAACTTCCAAATTTATTGCTGTTGAACTCAGGTAATAATTCGGCTTTTGATGTGTATTTTTTCGGTATTAAGAAGCTTGAGGCAATGCCAATAATGCCTCCCAATAGAATTGACAAGAACAATTTGCCCTTATTTTTAATTAAAATCTGAATCAGAGCTGTCAGAGTCTTTTCAAGAATATCCTGATCAGATGAAGAGTCGTTTACCATGGAAATATTTAATTATTTAAAAAATGGTAATCAATGTAAGTAATTCGTGGTTTTAGTTTCGCAGACTCATATTTAAATAAATCAAAAGCTGCAAACCAAAAACTATTTATTAGAATTAATTATCAAGATAGCCGTCGAACTCAGAACGCTTGCAATAATTGAGAAAATTGCTATGCGCTCACTAGGAGTGGTCTGTCTGTCCATTTTTTCCTCTTTAATCGGAACATTAATTACAGAACCAGGCTGGATTTTAGGATATGACTTGAAAAATAAAAATCTGTTAGTCCTATGGGTTCGTCCATTCGGATAGGATACGTAGACTCTGGTTTTCCATGCTCGTTCCATATAGCCTCCGGCTTGGGAGATATAATCTTTGTAGGAAAACTTAGGATCGAAGTTCATCACTGACGGATTAAATACGCCCCCGTTTATTCTTACAATTTCAGATTTGCGAGGGATACGTAGCGAATCGCTATTTAAGAGTAAGAGATTTGAAGAAAGGGATGGAGTCTTTTCAACTGCACGCAAATCGATGGCAATTTGTTCTCCATTTCTATAAAATCTTGCGCCTGATAAATTTGCTTCAGGTTTCAAGCCGCCTACTTTTGGAATCAGATCGGATATACGCTCAAAATTGTTCAAAATTGTATAAGATCCTGGATAGACTACTTCACCTAAAACTGTTACAATCTTTTGAACTTCATAACGAGGTGATTTTCTGATCATGATGATATCATAAGGCATTAACTTAAACTTTTCATCGTGCTCATTAAGTTTCAGATTATCTTCCACGTTAAGTGTAAATATCTGTACATTTTGAGATGCAGGAATGCCTGTAGTGTCATCCTTTATACGTCTTGATACTTCGATTCTGTAAGAGATACCTTCTTCACGAAACCCACCTGCCTGGAAGATAAGATCGGACACGGTGATGTTCTTAAAGTATGGGAAGGTTCCCGGTTTGATAACCGAACCGGCTATGGTTAAGAAATTAGATTCTTTCAGATCATCAACTGATTTGATAGTAAGAATATCACCAGGAAGTAATTCTATGTCTTCTATTTGTTTATTTACGAGCTTTTCCAGGTCTATTGCAATGATTCCTGTCTGAAGAGCACCGCCTCCACTTCGTTCAAGTGTAGCCCGGTTTAAAAATGTTCTTGGAGCAATCCCCTGCGCCATTTGAATAAGTTCCAGTACCGTATTACAGCGGTCTTCTAATGCGTAAATACCTGGAAGAGTAATCGCCCCTCTTATTTCAACTTGGTTACTAATGGCGTCAGATATCTTACTTACAGTGACAATATCACCATTTTCAGGTTTGAATGATGCAATTTCATCACTCTTGATGGTTCCTATAATGTAGTTTGCACCGGTATTTCTTTGGTAATTAATAATCGACGAAACAGCTTCTGGTGTGTAGCCGCCAGCATATTTAATCAAATCCTGTAAGGATTCGTTATCGGTAGCTTCAAAAATGCCCTCTCTTTTTACCTCTCCAAGTAACTGTACCCGCTTTTTGTAAGGCCGTATGAGAATAATATCCTGATCTCTCAAAGCAATATTGTCTTTAAGATCAGCATCAATCAAAAATTTATACAAATCAATTTTCCTTATTACTGTATTGTTCCTGATAATCTCGATGTTCCGATAAGAACCATTAGAAGTTGGCCCTCCTGATAAATACAATGCATTGAATGCGGTTGCGAGAGAAGAAACTGTATATGTTCCGGGACGGGATACTTCTCCGGTAATCATTACCCTGATACTACGAACGCTACCTAACGTCAGGGATAAATAGGTTCCTGAGCCAGGACGGTTCAGGCCAGAATAGGCTTGTCTTAATCTGTTTAATATTTTTGCTTCGGCTTGTTCAATGCTAAGGCCATTGATGTACACCGGAGCAAGATTCAACATTTTTACTGTTCCTTCAGGACTGACCTTTAATTTGAAATTATCGACGGAATTGCCATAAATATCAACAATCAGTTCATCTTCTGGTCCCAAAATATAGTTTGTTGGTGTTGCAAGCCGAAGATTGGGTTCGAAAGTATTAGACTTATTCCGAAAAAAAGAAGCACCGAATATCCTGTTTCTCCTACCGGACTGGCTTTCTCCTACTTTTGCGCTGTCACCAGCACTCTTGCCGTCTTGATCAAGTTCTGTTTTGTCTTCCTGCTCTCTTGCATCATCTCCCTTATCCCGATCAGAATCTTTTGTATCTTCATCTTTGTTCCCATCCTTAACCTTTTTCAACATTTCGTTGATCTGCTCATTAGAGAAACCGCGTTGAAGTGCTGCTTTCTGAATATCTGAATCAGTCATGCCTGCAGATCTGGCGCGATTATAGAAATCGGTTGCTTGTTGCGTTGAAATTTGGTTTAGAGGAACCGTTGCGGGAGACGCATTTTTTAGCGCTTCTTTTGAGATTTGAGGTGTTTGAGCGAAGGATAACTGAATATTCAATAGAAACAACGCAAAAACAAATGAAAGGACATGTTTTTGTAGGAATAAAGATCTTAAATAATGCATGTAGTGTATTTTAATTACAACTGTTTAAAAGTTTTTAAAAAGCAATTGCTTTGGAATTAGAGTAAAACTACAAAATCTAATCACAAAGCAATTGGTTTATTAAGAATATTCAATTTTGAGAACGATCAGCTTATCTTTTTAGTCACCTCAATAGTTAATTCTTTTAATTGAGCGTCAGATATCGTAGACGGTGAATCAATCATTACGTCACGTCCTGAATTATTTTTTGGGAAGGCGATGAAATCACGGATGGAGTCAATACCTCCAAAAATGGAACAAAGACGATCAAACCCGAATGCAATTCCTGCGTGTGGAGGAGCACCGAATTCAAAGGCGTTCATCAGGAAGCCAAACTGCTCCTGAGCCTCTTCCGGACTGAAGCCAAGTATTTCGAACATCTGCTGCTGAAGGTTTCTTTCAAAAATCCTTACAGACCCTCCGCCAACTTCCACACCATTGATAACCATATCGTAAGCATTGGCACGAACTTGTCCTAAATCAGTGGCCAGTAAGGAAATATCTTCCGGTTTTGGACTTGTAAACGGATGGTGCATCGCAAACCAGCGATTGTCTTCTTCGCCGTATTCAAGAAGCGGGAAATCAAGCACCCATAACACACGGAATTCTTCAGGATTACGCAACCCAAGACGCGAACCCATTTCTAAACGAAGTTCGTTCAGTTGCTTGCGTGCCTTATCTGCCTGGCCCGAGATCAGCAATATCAAATCACCTGGTTTGGCATCAAATGCAACAACCCATTTTTTTAGATCTTCTTCAGAATAAAATTTATCAACAGATGATTTAACTGTACCATCTTCGTTATATCTCACATAAATAAGTCCCTTGGCACCGATCTGCGGACGTTTCATCCAGTCGGTAAGCTCATCCATTTGCTTGCGGGTATACACCGCACAGCCGGGAGCGCAAATACCGACAACCAGTTCAGCGTCGTCAAAAACACCAAAACCTTTGCCGGAAGTAAGATCCTGATCTTTTCCTTTCAGTTCTACAAACTCCATACCGAAACGGATATCCGGTTTATCAGATCCGTACAAACGCATGGCGTCAGCATAGGTCATGCGCGGTACTTCGGGAAGTTCGATCCCTTTTACTTTGCTGAAAAGATTACGGATAAGTCCTTCGAAAGTATTCAAAATATCTTCCTGCGTTACAAATGACATTTCGCAGTCTATCTGGGTAAACTCAGGCTGACGATCGGCACGTAAATCCTCATCACGGAAACATTTAACAATCTGGTAGTAACGGTCAAATCCGCCAACCATTAATAGTTGTTTAAAAGTTTGTGGTGACTGTGGCAATGCGTAAAATTCGCCCGGGTTCATACGGCTAGGCACCACGAAATCGCGAGCGCCTTCAGGTGTTGATTTAATCAAAACCGGTGTTTCTACCTCGATGAAATTAAGTTCATCCAGATAAGCACGCGTATGACGCGCAACCTGATGGCGTAATTCCAGATTCTTACGAACGGCATTTCTGCGCAGATCCAGGTAACGATATTTCATGCGGATATCATCGCCACCATCGGTTTCGTCCTCGATCAAAAACGGAGGAAGTTTCGATGGATTCAGGATGGACAATTCGGATACACGGATTTCGATCGAACCGGTTGCTATCTTATCATTTTTGGAAAGGCGCTCAATAACCTCGCCTTTTGTAGAGATTACAAATTCACGTCCTAATGAACGAGCTGTTTCCAATACCTCAGGTGGTGTTTTGCCTTCTTCAAAAAGAAGCTGTGTTAATCCATACCGGTCACGTAAATCCAGCCATACCATGCCCCCCTTATCCCGGATTCTCTGAACCCAACCACACAACACAACATCTTGATTTACATGCTCTAAGCTTAACTCACCACAGGTATGTGTACGTAACATATAATTATTTTAATACTGATATAAAGAAACTGCCTGATAATAAATGCCGCAAAAGTACGTATTTTTACTAAATCTAACATGAAGTGTTTTTTATGAAATTATATAAAATAAGGTTTACTCCGCAAAGTTTTTTATTATTCGTAGTAATATCTCTTGTCTGGACTGGTTGTGGTGATCCAGAAGTGACCCCGGTAAAGGATGGGTCGGTGAGTTTCGAAATCGTGCCGAAGCAATTTCCGATCACGCCGGGAATTATTGATGAAGCGTCCGGATTAGCCAACAGTTTGAACATAAACGGATATTTATGGACTTTGCAGGATTCAGGAAAACCCAATTCGCTGTACCTGATGAGCAATGATGGGAAAACAATAAAAGAGTTCAACGTACCAGGCTCAACCAACCATGACTGGGAGGACCTGGCAAGTGGACCAGGACCAATTGACGGCGTTAATTACCTTTACATCGGAGAAATCGGAAATAATAATCTTCCGATGACCGCCACCAATATTATTTACAGAGTCAGGGAAATCGGTAATATCTCCGGTGCTTACAGCCCGGATAATCTTGAAAAAATAACATTCAGTTATCCTGATGGCCCGCGTGACGCAGAAACACTTTTACTTGATCCGCTGACGAAGGATATTTTTGTTGTTTCAAAAGAACTGGATAAGGCCGGGCTTTACCGTCTGCCATATCCACAATCCACTTCGGGAACGATTACCGCAGAAAAACTCGGAACAATCCCGTCTGTTGTTTTTACCACCGGAGGCAGCATATCTACGGATGGAAGTGAAATACTGATCAGAAACTATACATCTGCTTTTTACTGGAAACGCACTGCCGGTGAAACAGTAGCACAAACCCTGCTGAACGGTGCAAAGAAACAATTGTTTATTGCGCCAGAACCGCAAGGTGAAGGAATTTGCTTCGAACGGGAGTCAAAAGGTTTTTATACAATCGGTGAAAAGGGACAGGCTGCCAGTGTCAATTTAAATTATTATCTAAAAAAATAGTATTGCTGTTTATGTTCAGAAAAATTCTCCTCACTGTCCTGCTATTTTTCGTTTGGTTGGCAAATGCGACGCAAACGATAGCACAGGATACTTTTATCAAAGACAACTATTCCAAAAAGGAGTTTGATATCCCCATGCGTGACGGGATTAAACTGCACACCATTGTGTACAGTCCAAAAGATGCAGCGGCCAATAATAAATATCCTTTTCTGATGCAACGGACCTGTTATAGCGTTGCTCCGTATGGAGAGGACACCTACCCGCTGAGACTGGGTCCGAGCACGCTTTTAATGCGTGAGAAGTACATTTTTGTCTATCAGGATGTTCGTGGCCGTTATAAAAGTGAGGGCGTCTGGACGAATATGACGCCGCATATCGATGTGAAAAAAAATAAAAATGATGTTGACGAAGCCTCGGATACGTATGACACGATCGAATGGCTCTTGAAAAATATCAACCATAATAACGGCAGGGTAGGGCAGTGGGGGATTTCGTATCCCGGGTTTTACACCACGGCCAGTGCTTTATGCGATCACCCGGCTTTAAAAGCATCCTCGCCGCAAGCTCCGATTGCTGATTTTTTTCATGATGATTTTCACCATAACGGAGTTTTTACACAAGGTTATTACCTGACTTTCCCTGTTTTCGGCATCAAACCTGATGCGCCGACAGATGCTTCCTGGTTTGCAAACGATTTTATCAAACCGGCACCGGATGGTTATACTTTTAATCTGAATGTGGGTCCGTTGAAGAATTTTGATCAGTATTATTCCAAAAACTTTTTCTGGCAGGAAACCATAAACCATCCTAACAAAGATGATTTCTGGAAGAAAAGAGATATTCTGCCACATCTGAAAGGGTTGAAACATGCCTTCATGACGGTCGGTGGCTGGTTTGATGCTGAGGATTTATACGGTCCGCTGAATACCTATAAAACGATCGAGAAAAATAACCCGGGCATTTATAATACCCTCGTAGTCGGGCCTTTTGGCCATGGCCGATGGAGCCGGGAAACGGGACACACGCTGCATAACGATATTTATTTTGGAGACAGTATTGCTACTTTTTATCAGAATACAATCGAAGGTAAATTCTTCAATCATTTCCTGAAAGGTGCCGGGGATGGCAAGTCGGGATTACCTGAGGCTTATCTTTTTGACACAGGGAAAAAGGAATGGAAAACTTATGACAAATGGCCGGTGGCTAATGTGGAAAAGAAAAAACTATACTTTTTGTCAGGTGGGAAATTAAGCTTTTCGGCACCGAAAACGGCCAGGTCTTATTCAGAGTACGAAAGCGACCCGTTGAAGCCGGTGCCTTATACTCAGAATTACAAACAAATGTCTGGTTTTACGCCTTTTGAATATATGTCGGAAGATCAGCGTTTTGCATCGACACGGCCGGATGTGCTCGTTTTTGAAACGGAAGTTTTAACAGAAGAGCTTACACTTGGCGGCGAAATCGCTGCACAGCTTAAAATCAGTACGACCGGAACAGACGCCGATTTCTTCGTCAAATTAATTGACGTTTATCCTGATGATGAAAAGAACAACGCGTTTCAGCCCGACCCGAAAGTGGTGATGGCAGGTTATCAGCAAATGGTAAGAAGTGAAGTTGTGCGGGCCCGTTTCAGGAATAGTCTGGAAAAACCGGAGCCGTTGGTTGCCGGGAAGTTAACCGATATTTCCTTCCGTCTTCAGGATGTTTTGCATACCTTCAAAAAAGGGCATCGCGTGATGGTGCAGGTTCAAAGTACGGCGTTCCCGTTGTTTGACCGAAATCCTCAAAAGTATGTCGACAATATATATAAAGCAGAACAATCAGATTTTATCAAGGCAACGCAACGGATATATCATCAGACAGGTGCCGAAAGCGGCCTGGTGGTTGATGTCTTGAAATAGGGATACAGGGTGGGAAATTTTTCTCACCCTTTCTTTTTTAAGATCGGATGGTTTGATTTAATATCTTGCTTAAAAGCTGCTCCGGATTAATCGGTTTTGATACGATATCGGTCATCCCGATATTAAACATATCCTGCTTAGCATCCGGCGCCAGGCTCGCGGTAACCGCAATTACAGGCACTGTTTCCCCACGTTCTCTTAGTTGTCTCGTGGCCTCGTAGCCATCCATTACCGGCATATGCAGATCCATCAGGATAATCTGATGTAAAAGCGGATCAAATTTGTCCAGGGCCTCCTGCCCGTTGACCGCCACGTCCGAAACCGCTCCCCATCTGCGCAAAAAGCCCTGTACGACCAGTACGTTCATCCGGTTATCTTCCACAACCAGAATACGGATTCCCTGCAATGGTTTTTCTTCCGGGTTCTCGTTGACAACAGCTTCCTGCTTTTTGATAGCTTCCAGTATCTTGAATGTCTGCGTAAAGTAAAAATCGGAGCCTATACCTTCTTCACTTTTCAGTTGAAGTGCAGATCCCTGCAATTCTAAAAGCCGTTTACTGATGGCCAGTCCCACGCCGGTTCCGCCAAAACCTCTGGTTGAGGAAGACTCGATCTGGGTAAACTGGTCAAATATGATTTTCTGTTTTTCAGGTGCGATACCAATTCCCGTATCCTGAACGGATATTTTTAGTGAAACATCCTGCGCAGTTCGTTCCGTTATACTTACTTCCAGTTTTACCCAACCTTTACCGGTAAATTTAATGGCATTGGAAACCAGATTGGTGATAATTTGTGAAAGTCTTTTTGAATCCCCAGTTACACGATACGGAAGGTCTTGGTCGAGTTTTAAAATGACATCGATACCGGCATCTCTGGCGGTATTGGTATAACCGGATATAATGTTTCTGGCGATTTCGGAAACATTCAGAGACTCATTCACAAACTGGATCTTACCTTCCTCAATAGCATTCAGGTCGAGGATATCGTTAACGATTGTCAACAGGTTATTCGCAGAATACAAAAGCATATCGAGGTGTTGCTTTTGGTCGGGCCGTGGCGACTCTTTGATCATGATATGGCTCATACCGATCACCGCATTGAGCGGTGTTTTGATCTCGTGGCTCATGGTGCTCAAAAACTGATTTTTTACCATTAAACCTGTTTCTGCATCGGCTTTTGCCTTTTTTAAAGTGTATGCAAAACGGAAAGATAAGATCACCGACTGACAAAAGAAGAAGCAGATATATCCAAGAAACAAAGAGAGTTTTTCGGGGTAGGCGATATTGTAATAGGCAAATATCAGGGATAAAAAAATGATAAAAATAGCGACAGTGCTCAGCAGTGCATATTTGGCTCCGATGCGTTTATTTCTGTATGCTTTCCAGTAAATGTAAATCGCAAAAAGGATGTAGAGAACCAGTAAGGCGATGAAAGGATTTATTAATTCCGTGAAAAGCAATGGAGGAGAAACCAACGTGATTAATGTCAGCGCAAAACATATCCCCGTCATGCAGAAAATGATCTTGTGTGGCGTGTCTTCCGGGAAAAGATTGCGTGTATACAAGGCAAACATGGCGACCGCAAGAAACAGGGAAATGTATTCGCAATGAATGGCCAGTTGCCAGCTTACCGCGGGAAACAAGGCATGAAAGGCGTAATCTCCGGTGCCGATGATGCGATAACTGTAAAAAAAGCAAAAGAGCGAGAAATAAAGGGTCGATTTGTCGTGGCGTCCGAGCAGATATAATCCCAGGAAATAAAGGCCACCCATGATCATACAACCCGTGAGCAGGAAGTCCAGCGCATGATCCAGATTACTTTTCGCCTGCAATTCACTGAACGATCCTATTTCAATGGACTTGGTTATACCGCCTTTTGAATGACGAAAATTGGCAATATGAAGTGTGAGATTTAATGTATCCGAAGACGGAAAAGGTTTGATCTGGGTGGACCAATAGGGGGTGGTTTCCTCCTTTGTTGTCCCGGGCTTCCCATCCTTCGCGATCAGTTTTCCATTGACATACAGTGCATAAGCGCTGTACATATCCCTGATCTTAAAGGCAAGCTGGTCTCTCTTGTGAGGAAGGATAACTTTTACTTCATAAGTAGCAAATCCCTGTGACGGCAATTGTTTTCCCCTCCATTTTGTTTCACGCCACGGCTTGGGTAATGATACAAATTCGGAATAGATTTCGGGCGTGTGCGGCTTTTTTAAGGTTTTCCAGTAAAATTTCCATTCGCCATCCAGCGCAACAGAAGACTGATCAAGGTCGGCTGATTTCAGGTTGATCACACCTTTAACTGCCTGAGCGGAGAATGAGGAATGATCAGCAAAACACGGCTCATAAGTGAACGCCAGGTTCAACAACAATAGAAACGACGCTAAATACGATACAAGATGCCGTGTCATTTTTTCATCAATAATTGGAGCCAGTGATTAAATGATGTATCGGGCAAGGTCAGTTCGTTATCCTCTTATTTGAATATATCAGTAAGAGGTATCGATAAAGAAAATGACTTTTTTGTGTGTAAAATAATAAAAATACGTTTTTTTACTTTACGGTCAAGCATAGATTAAAAAAACGAAGATTATGCAGCCGGTTTGTAATGGAATTGAAATTCTCCTTGTTTGAATATTAACGTAGCAATTATATGAATAATAAACTCTTAGGAATGACAGTACTTACCGCCACTTTACTGGCCTCGAATGGCTCGGCCCAAAAGATAAGTTACCCCAAAACCAATCAGATAGACCACGTTGATGAATACCACGGAACGAAAGTGTCCGATCCTTACCATTGGCTTGAAGACGACCGCTCCGCTGAGACAGCTGCCTGGGTAAAGGCGCAAAACGAAGTTACATTCGGCTATCTGGACAAAATACCTTTCAAAGGCAAGATCTTTTCCGATCTCGAAAAGGCTTATAATTATCCCAAATATTCGGCTCCGACAAAAAAAGGCGATTATTTCTATTTTTATAAAAATGACGGTTTGCAAAATCAGGCAGTTCTTTATCGCCAGAAAGGACTTCGGGGCACTCCCGAAGTTGTTCTGGACCCCAATAAACTTTCTGCCGATGGTACAACGCGGTTGACGGTTTTCAAACTTTCAAAGACCGGCAATCACGCAGTGCTGGGTTTTTCAAAGGGGGGCTCCGACTGGCAGGAGTATCAGGTTATGGATATGAAGACTTTGAAAATGCTTTCGGATAAAGTGGAATGGGTAAAAGTTTCGGGTGCAGCATGGCAGGGTGATGGTTTTTATTACAGCAGTTACCCAAAACCGGAAGGCAGTGCCCTGGCAGCGAAAAACGAAAACCATCAGGTTTTTTATCACAAAATCGGAAAGGCTCAGTCTGAGGATAAACTGATTTTTGAAGATCCTGCGAACGGACAACGTTTTCATACAGTCAGCACGACAGAAGACGAGCAGTTTGCGGTTTTGTATGTGAGTGACCGTGGAAAGGGGAAAGACGGGAATGGCCTTTGGGTGATGAAAAAGGGAGACACCAGGTTTACTGCGGTTAAAGAAGAAATTACGGATTTTAGTTACAGCATCATAGAAGATGTTGACGGCGGATTTTTGGTGGAAACCAATGAAAATGCACCAAACGGCAAAGTGTTGTTTTACGAAGCCAAAACAAAGAGCTGGAAACCGTTTTTGCCTGAGAAACCAGAGCCGCTGCAAGGAGCGGGGACCGCGGGAGGGAAAATCTTTGCATCGTATTCCAAGGATGTTACTTCACGGGTTTACGTTTATGATATGAAAGGAAAGCTGGAAAATGAGGTTCAGCTGCCGGGCCTGGGAACCGTTGGAGGTTTTGGAGGGGATAAAGAGGACACTTTTGTGTTTTACACCTATACCTCTTTCAATTACCCGCCGACTATTTTCAGATATGACATAGCAAGTAAAAAGAGCAGTGTTTTTCGTGAGCCGGAGGTTTCTTTCAAACCGGAAGACTATGAAACGAAACAAGTATTTTACGCCAGCAAGGACGGAACGAAAGTTCCGGCTTTCATCACCTACAAAAAGGGGCTGAAATTGAATGGTGCCAATCCGACAATACTCTACGGTTATGGTGGGTTTAACATCAGCCTGACACCAGCGTTTAGTCCTACCCGTATCCCGTTTCTGGATCAGGGAGGGGTATTTGTGCAGACGAATTTGCGTGGCGGGAGTGAGTACGGGGAGAAGTGGCATGAGCAGGGGATGAAGCTAAAAAAGCAAAATGTTTTTGATGACTTCATTGCCGCAGCGGAATTTCTGATCAAAGAAAAGTATACTTCACCGGAACGTTTAGCCATACAGGGTGGGTCGAATGGCGGTTTACTTGTTGGAACTGTAATGAATCAGCGGCCTGAATTATTTAAAGTGGCATTCCCGGCAGTAGGTGTGATGGATATGCTTCGTTTCCATAAGTTTACCATAGGCTGGAACTGGATCGCCGATTACGGGAGCAGTGACAATCCGGAAGAATTCAAGATGCTTTACGGGTATTCGCCTCTGCATAATATCAAAACCGGCATTAATTATCCAGCCACGATGATTACCACCGCCGACCATGACGACCGCGTGGTTCCCGCCCATTCCTTTAAGTATGCTGCTGAATTACAGGAGAAAGCGGCCGCTTCAACTTCTAATCCGTTGTTGATACGGATCGATACAAACTCGGGACATGGAGCAAGTAATACCAAAAAGGCATTGGAAACACAGGCTGATATTTATGCGTTTCTGTTCCATAATATGGGTCTGAGCTGGAAGTAATTAGATTTTAATATTAATATAAGTAACCGAAAATTAAATTATTACTATTTTAATTTGATTTGCTGATTTTTTGTTTGAAATTTGAATGACTACATCGACAGTGACATACGTTACTGTCGATTTTTTTTCAACGTCTCTGAACAACTTCGTTATAATAATCCGGCAAGAATGAGGCAGTTTCATTCTGCCTAAATTTCGTTGTATTTTAATTCACACTTATTTTTAGTATTATGAAACAGTATTACTTAGGTTTTATTCTTCTTTGTTTTGCAAGTCGGAGCTTTGCGCAGACATTGGAAGATGATCGACTGGCATTGATTGCGGTATACACGGCAACGGTGGCTGGGATGGGAGGAGATCCATACGGAGGGTTAGGCGATCAGGGTGTGCCGGGCAGTAGTCCATGCGGTTGGAAGGGGGTAACATGTTCTGGAGGGAGGGTTTCCGAACTAAATATTATTGATGGCTCATTATCAGGTTATTTACCTGCCGAAATTGGGAATCTGACGGCTTTGACGAAACTTGTATTAAAACGGACTTTTTATGGCAGTTATGGTATAAGAGGAGTGATACCGGTAACTCTGGGGAACTTGGTGAATTTGGAATATCTGGACTTAGGTGGCAATAGTTTTACCGGACAGTTGCCGACAACGATTGGAAACTTATCCAAATTAACCTATCTAAATCTAAGTTATTTTCCATTTTCCAGCTCTACGCCAGAATTCGGTGGATTAACGGGCGCAATTCCGGTAGAAATTGGAAATCTGGCTAATTTAATTATTCTGAATATTTCCGATCAAAACCTGAAGGGTAATTTGCCTGCTGAATTAGGAAACTTAACGAAGCTTGAGGTTCTGAGTCTAGCCAATAATGATTTTACAGGATCCATACCATCTTCTTTGGGAAATCTGTCGTCATTAAAGACCATTAATTTGGCTTACGGGCTTTATCCACCTGCAAGAGAACCCAAAGGGCATCTTTCCGGCAGCATTCCTGCAAGTTTTGTTAATTTAACGAACCTTCAATTTTTGGATATTACCAGGCAAAGCCTAAGTAATGGCATAGCTAATTTATCGGGCGTGCCCACTACCGCGACGGTAAATATCAGCGAAAATAGCTTCAACTTTAACGGAATGGAAAATAATATTAATCGTTTGGATTTTTATAACGATCAGGCTATTATTCCCCTGCATATCGTAATACCATTGGCTATCCCTGTGGGACCATCAGGACCGTATGGATTTTTATCAGTGGATGCCGGAGGAACGTTGGCAAATAACACTTACAAATGGTACAAGGATGGTGTTCCCGTGTTAACAAAAACCGGAGATGCTTCCTTTATTCCTCCGGGATTGGGAGTTTATCATGTTACGGTAAGCAACAGCCTTATTCCAAATTTAACCTTGGTAAGTGACGCATATACTATTACGTCTCCATTTCCTGTAAACCTTACCTCATTCACTGGTGAAAATACTTCTTCTGGTAACGTCCTCAGCTGGAAAACTACCTCAGAAACCAACAACAAAGGCTTCCAGATCGAACAAAGTGCCGATGCGAAAACTTTTGAAAGTATTGGTTTCGTTGATGGACTGGGGGATAACCTGGGCGATAAAAACTATACCTTTCTGGATAGAAAACCTTACTTCAAAACTTACTACCGCCTGAAACAACTGGACTACGACGGAAAATCGGAATATTCCCGCATCATTACGGTGAAACAGGACAAAACAAAACTTAGTGTTTATCCGAATCCTGCAAAAAATGAATTTTTTGTTTCGGGACTGGATGGGGAAGAAGTTGTTGAAATCAGGAATGCTACGGGCAAAATTGTGCTGGAACAAAAGATAGGCTCTGCTCAATCGGTTGCTACCAATCAACTTGTTAACGGAATTTATCTCATAAGAATCGGAGATGAAGTAAAGAAATTAATGATAATGAGATAGGTAATATTTAAATAACATTTGCCAAAACACTATGAAACGGTATTATTTGATTTTTGCTATTTTGTCTTCTATCAATGTAAGTTTTGCGCAAACACTCGAAGGCGATCGATTGGCCCTATTGGCTTTTTATACCGCAACAGACGGAAATAATTGGAGAAATAATACCGGGTGGAATCCTTCGGGAGGGCCTGGCGAAAGTCCTTGCAGCTGGTATGGTGTCAGTTGCAATCCCGCGGGGGATAGAGTGACAGAAATAAAGCTCTCTCAGAATGGATTGACGGGTTATGTGCCCAGCGAAATAGGAAATTTAACCGAGTTAATTTATCTGGATCTTGCCGGTGTAGGTAGTATCGAATATGGTGGTGGTTTAAACAATAGTATACCTGTTGAATTTGGAAATCTAAAAAAACTGGAATACCTGAATCTGGGAGGGAATTATTTTAATAGTACCAATTTGGAAGTACTGGGTAATTTGACGAAACTAAAATACCTCTCAATAACTCCTTACTGGCCAATTCCTGATGAATTTAAGAATTTGTTAAATCTGGAGCATTTAGATCTTTCAGTTTTTGATGCGACGGGTATGAGTGGCTCAGGAAATGCCGGAAATATACCCGCATTCTTTGGCGATTTTGTAAAATTGAAAACTTTTAAAATGCAGCGGGCTGGTATAACTGGAAATATACCGGTTGAAATTGGCAACCTTACCAATTTGGAATTATTAGATTTAACCGGCAACTATAATCTGGTAGGTCCTATACCCATTGAGATAGCTAATCTAATTGATATTCAGTCTATAATCATATCAAAGACTCGAATTTCAGGAACCATTCCTGTTGAATTGGGGAATTTGATTCACTTGAATGTTTTGGATTTAAGCAGTAATCAACTTACGGGAAGTATCCCTGCTGAGCTTGGAGAGTTAGTCAACTTAACCAGGTTAGATTTAGGTTCAAATTTGCTGACAGGATCAATCCCTGCCCAACTCGGCAATTTTACCAATCTAACAGAGTTCAACTTGACTTCAAATTCGCTTACGGGGAGTATTCCCATTGAATTACGTAATTTAACTAAGCTAAGAAACGGCTATTTAGATTTTAATAAACTTAGTGGTACAATTCCGGATCTGACAGGTTTGCCTGCCAATTCTTTGAGCATAGGATTGAACATGTTTACGTTTAGTGGAGTTGAGGACAATTTAAGTCGCTTGAGATTCTATGCGTGGCAAGGTTCCATCAATATAACTCCCTCAGCAACATTGTCATCAGGAAATGTTGTTCTTTCCGTAGAGGCGGGAGGTACCCTGAGTAATAACACATACTTTTGGTACAAAAATGGGAGCATAGTAGCTACAAATACGGGGAACAAAGAATTTACTACGACAGGTGTCGGGCTTTATAGTGTTCGGGTTAGTAACAGTGTGGCAACGGGTCTAACACTAACAAGTAATAATTTTAACTTTACCGCCCTACCCGTCACCCTAACCTCATTTTCAGGAAAAACCAGCTCAGAAGGAAACCTCCTCACCTGGAAAACCACCTCAGAAACCAACAACAAAGGTTTCCAGATTGAACGAAGTGCCGATGCGAAAACATTTGAAAGTATTGGTTTCGTGGATGGACTGGGGGATAATTTGGGAGAAAAAACCTATACTTTTTTGGATTCAAAACCTTATTTCAATACCTACTATCGCCTGAAACAACTGGATTGGGACGGGAAATCGGAATACTCCCGCATCATTACGGTAAAACAGGACAAAACAAAACTGAGCGTTTATCCAAATCCTGCAAAAAACGAGTTTTTTGTTTCAGGACTGGATAGGGAAGAGGCCGTTGAAATCAGGAATGCTGCGGGCAGGGTTGTGCTGGAACAAAAGGTAAATCCCGCGCAACCAGTTCGGACGGATAAACTTTTAAACGGACTTTATTTAATCAAAGTAGGGGAAGAAACGAGGAAAATAGTCATTCAAAATTAACAGGTTAAATATACTTTCTTGCCAAACGGCCTGGGTAGATATCTCTGCTCAGGCCGTTTTAATTAAAAAATAACTTATTTATCTTATATTTTTTTAGTATGCAGGATACCACAGGACGGTACCCAAAGCGAAGTTTTCTAATCTTGTATCGTAATTAAAAGTCAAATAAATTGATTTTACTCACCCATTATTTTTAAGCGGTTTTAACGAAAAAGTGATTATAAAAACAAAATAATATGAGCATTTTAAAAGCAGAGCAGTACAAGTACGTGAGTTATCTTTGGGACGAAGAAAAAGCGGCTTCTTTAGGTGACGACCAGGTGGAATTACTTCTTTACCGTTCTAATTTGTTGGGAGCGGACCTTCGTCTTACAAACTATGCGGGAGGTAATACCAGCTGCAAAACCATCGAGAAAGATCCGTTGACGGGTAACGATGTTGAGGTGATGTGGATCAAAGGTTCAGGTGGTGACATCGGTACTTTGAAGAGAAGCGGATTGGCTGGTCTTTATCAAAATCGTCTGCATGCTCTGAAAAATATTTACCGTGGTCTCGAATTTGAAGATGAAATGGTTGAGCTTTTCAATCACTGTATCTATGACCTGAAATCAAAGGCTCCGTCTATCGATACGCCTTTGCACGGTTTGTTGCCGTTCAAACATATCGACCACTTGCACCCTGACGCACTTATTGCTATCGCTGCTTCGAAAGAAGGCGAGGCGATTACGCAGGAATTGTTCAACGGCGAACTGGCGTGGGTACCTTGGCAGCGTCCGGGTTTTGACCTGGGCCTTAAACTGGAAAAAACACTTGCCGATAACCCGGGTATCCGTGGAATCGTTTTGGGTGGACACGGTTTGTTTACCTGGGGTGACACAGCTTACGAATCTTATATCAATACTTTGGATGTCATCGAAAAGGCATCCGCATATCTTGAAGAAAACTACGGCAAAAAACGTCCGGTTTTCGGTGGGGCAAAACAGGAAAGTCTGGCTGCCGATCGCCGTTTGGAAGTTGCCGGACAGTTGGCTCCTTATTTGAGAGGGCTAGCTTCTGACCGTCAGACGATGGTTGGTCACTTCACGGATGATGCCCGCGTTCTGGAATTCATCAACAGTAATGATCTTGGAAAGCTGGCTCCGTTGGGTACAAGCTGCCCTGATCACTTCCTGCGTACTAAAATCCGTCCGTTGGTTTTGGATCTTTCTTTGGAAACATTGACCGGCGATGCTCAGGCAATTCTGGACATTATCCGTCCGCAATTTGAAGCATACCGTGTCGATTACCAGGCGTATTATGACCGTTGCAAACACGATAACAGTCCGGCAGTTCGTGACCCGAACCCGGTTATTATTTTGTATCCGGGCGTGGGTATGTTCTCTTTTGCAAAAGACAAACAAACGGCACGTGTGGCAGCGGAATTCTATACCAACGCAATTAACGTAATGAAAGGTGCGGAAGCGGTTTCATCCTACGTTTCTTTGCCTGAGCAGGAAGCTTTTGATATCGAATACTGGTTATTGGAAGAAGCCAAATTACAGCGTATGCCGAAAGAAAAATCACTTTCCCGCAAAGTGGCTTTCGTAACCGGTGGATCGGGTGGAATTGGCAAGGCTATCGCGCAGAAATTCCTTGAAGAAGGCGCGTGTGTGGTCATTTCTGATATCGATGATAAATCTCTGGCTGAAACAAAAAGCGAATTCGATGCCAAATTTGGCAAGGATTTCTCAGCGACAGCGAACGCTAACGTATTGGAAGTTGACCAGATCAAACAAGGTTTACATACAACAAAACTGAAATTTGGCGGTGTTGATATCGTGGTAAACTGCGCAGGGCTTTCGATTTCGAAACCTTTGGCAGAAACAACGATCAAGGACTGGGATATTTTGCAGGATGTTTTGGTAAAAGGCCAGTTCCTGGTATCTCAGGAGTCTGTGGCGGTGATGCGTCAGCAGGGATTAGGAGGTGATATTATCAATATTGCAAGTAAAAACGGATTGGTTTCAGGACCAAATAACGTCGCATACGGAACGGCAAAAGCGGCTCAGCAGCACATGACCAGACTTTTAGCGGCAGAATTAGGGCCGGATAAAATCCGTGTGAATGTTGTGAACCCTGATGCCGTTATTTCCGGAAGTAAGATCTGGGAAAGCGGATGGGCTGCCGGTCGTGCAAAAGCTTATGGTATCAAAATTGAAGAATTGCCGGCTTATTATGCAAAACGCACCGTTTTGAATGCTGAAATTCATACAGAGGATATTGCAAACGGGGTTTTTGTATTCGTTGGTGGATTGTTAGGGAAAAGTACCGGAAATGTGTTGAACATTGATGGTGGAGTGCCAGCGGCATTTGTTCGCTAGTACTTAAAACGAAAGCTGTGCCAAAAGTGAATTCTACTTTTGGCACAGCTTCTTTTTTACAAAATACAGGAGTAAAACCTGCGTTGATGGTTTATAACGCGCAACGACTTTCCAGTCGGTTTTGCTCTGAATCTTAAAATCTCTAATGCTAAAAAAATGAGAATAGAACAATATCGGATAGACCAGCATAATGAAGGTTTGCTTGGGAAACATAACAACCAATTTATTTTCCTTAAAGAGCAGCTGGGCGAGCAGGGTATCGATGCCCATGCGATCGTCAAAACCTTGCAGGCGTTTCAGGTAGCGATACCAAGCTGGGCGCTGGGAACAGGCGGAACCCGGTTTGGGCGCTTTTCGGGTGCGGGGGAGCCAGGATCTCTTGTTGAAAAGATAGAAGACGTTGGGATTTTGCATGCTTTGAACCGTTCAAGCGGTTCGATTTCTCTGCACATTCCATGGGATATCCCAAGTGACGCCAATGCGATGATTGATCTGGCGTCGTCACTGGATCTGAAATTTGATGCGGTCAACTCAAACACTTTTCAGGATCAGAAAAACCAGGAGTTATCCTATAAATATGGCTCTCTGTCGCACGTGGATCCGAAGGTGCGCAAGCAAGCCGTTGAACATAATATTGAAGTAATCAAATATGGTAAGGAGCTAGGATCAAAGGCGCTTTCAATCTGGCTTTCGGATGGCTCTTGTTTTCCAGGCCAGTCAAATTTTGTGCGGGCTTTTCAGAACACATTGGAATCTTTGCAGGAAATTTATGCAGCACTTCCAGACGACTGGAAGGTTTTTGTGGAGTACAAAGCCTACGAACCGAATTTCTATTCGACGGTTATCCAGGATTGGGGTAGTTCATTGCTGTTCTGCAACAAACTGGGCCCGAAGGCGGACGTACTGGTCGATTTGGGACATCATTTGCCAAACGCCAATATCGAACAAATTGTTGCCACCCTGATGATGGAAGGCCGTTTGGCTGGTTTCCATTTTAATGATTCCAAATACGGAGATGATGATTTAACCGTAGGCAGCATCAGACCTTACATGTTGTTCCTGATTTTTGTGGAGCTTGTTGAGGGAATGAAACGCGCCGGAAAAGGCAGCGACGGATTTGCCTGGATGATCGACGCAAGCCATAACGTGAAAGATCCTTTGGAAGATTTAATGCAGTCTGTGGAAGCGATCTTGCTGTCGTATGCACAGGCGCTTATTCTGGATAGCAAAAAACTGGAAATTGCCCGTCAGAACAATGATGTTGTGTTGGCTCAGCAGTTATTGCAAAATGCTTTCAGAACGGATGTGCGTCCTTTGGTAAGAGAAGCAATGCTGCACAGCGGCGGTTCTCTTGACCCGATTGGTCTTTTCCGTGATCTTAAAATCAGAGAAAGTCTGATTAGCGAGAGAGGTACTGTAACGGTGGCAACCGGCTTATAAAATTTGCAGTGGATATGAAAAATAAATTGCCATTCCGGATTTTTCGGAATGGCAACTTCGTTTATAACGACTTCCGTCTGATCAGTGTAAACGGATTTTTGATGCTTTCGGTTTTATTCTGCATCACCAGCCTGGCGGCAGATTTTCCCATTTGCTCGTGATCTGTTGAAATGGTGGTGATACCATCGAGCAAAATCTCCTTCAAAGGTGTTTCATTGTAAGAAATAATGCCCACGTCTTTGCCCACCACCAGTTCCTGCTCATTGCATTTTTTGATGAGGTTTACCAGGTCAGTTTCCTCAATAATTACATAGGCCGCATCTTTCAGAACCACAATGTTTTCATCGGTTTCATAAATGATCTCGTGATCAAACTGGTGCTGGATGCAGAAAAGCCTGAAACCTTTGATAATTTCTTTGGGATAAGGAATCAGCGTAGGAAATATCAGGATCAGTTTGTTGTAAACTTTTAACAAATCAATTGCTTCATTGAGGGCGTGAAGAATGTCCTTTTCAAAGTTTTGATAAACCGATGAATGTTTCGAAAGACCCGATTCCAGAATGTCTTTGTCCAGTAAAATCAGCTTTTCAGCCGGAATCAGTTTTAATATTTTTACAGCCTCTTCCTCATTTTCATAGAAATGCGGCATGATCACATAGTAATCATATTCGCCAATGCTGTTTTTAATCAGATTGTTGAAAATATTGATGTTGGAGTGATGTATGTGAAGGTCCACAATCACATTTCTACCGACATTTTCTACGAAAGAATTATAGATCTGTTTTTTATAATTACTTATTTTATTGAAAACCAGCAAAATCCTCGAAGTTGTTTCAATATCAACCCGGTTGATAAAATAACCTTTGCCACGCACGGATATCAAAACGCCGTCTTTGATCAGATGTTTATACGCCTTCTCAACCGTATCACGAGATAATAAATATTCTTCGCTTAACTGGTTGATAGACGGTATTTTATCTCCTCTTTTTAGCTTCCCTTTACCAATGGCCAACAGCAACGATTTGATAATTTGCATGTACTTTGGCGCACTCTCTTTAAAGTCGATATCAAACTGGATTTCCATTAAAGCGTTCATAGGTTTAAAGTGTGCTAAAATTACTACATTTCCTCAAAATTTGACTATTTAAACAAAAACGTAACAAATAAGAAATGCATTAATTTAAAAAGAACGATACATAAAAAAGCTCCTCAGTAAAATTTGAAATTTCGCTGAGGAGCTTTTTATTTAAATCGGGAAATTATCTTGGTGAACGACCGCCGCGTTCTGATCTTTCGCCACCACCGGCGTTTTCGTAAGATCTTCCGCCGCCTCTTGATTCACCGGAATTTCTTTCGGAAGAATTAGAACGAATGGATGGTCCGTTGTTCGACCGCTCCTGGCCTTGGTTTCCATTGTCACGGGAACGTCCGCGGTCGTAGGAAGGCTCGCTGGAACGTGAGCGGTTTTGCTCAGGACTCGGTGCAGGACGGGCTTGTTCATAACTCCGGTTTCCACGGTTATCATTGTTGCCCGGTGCCTCCTGATTTCTCGAACGGTTAAAATCCTGTGAACCTCTGTCCGGCGAGGAGTTCCCTCTGTCGGGGGCAGTACGCTCATTGGAACGATAGGGCTGGTTCGATCTGTCGTCACGATCATTTCTCGCGTCAGGAACACGGTTGCTTCTGTCTACCGATGGGCGGTCGTTTGAACGGTAATCATAAGTTCTGTTTCTGGAATTGTTTTCAACCGGTGTGCGGCGATCATATCTATCTCTGCCAGTACCCGGAGCATCGTAGGAATGCTCTCTGCCAGATGAATGGTCGATCACTACGGCGCCTCTGCGGTTGCGGTCGATATCACGAACGACTACCGAACGTCTGGTAACTCTTTCAATTTCATCACGTCTTGGACCGTACACATAGGTGCGGTTGTCGTTGCGATAGTAATTGTTGATGATCGTGGTACGGTTGTAAATATTGTTATATCTGCCTCGTGGTGCACAGTAACTTTGCCAGCCGCGGGTACTAATGTACTGCTGCGGTACAAAAACCCACCAGAACGAGGGTATATTGATGGATACATTGATATTTACGCCAGGTCCCAGAGGAGCCCATCCGTAATAACCGCCTCCGGAGCGCCAGTTAACCCAGGCAGGCCCCCATTCATAACCGGGAATCCAGAACCAGCCGTTGTAGTCATCATAAGACCAGCGACCGTAGTGAAAAGGTGCCCAGCCCCAGTCATAATCCGAAACCCAGGTGTTACCATATTCAGTCACTTCCCAATAACCGTTGGTTGAATAGGGTTGAAAATCCCGGTCTGCATACGGCGTCCATACCGACCCATATTGTGGAGTATTGATCCACCGTCCGTAAGGAGATAATTCATTATAAAATGTCTGGAAGGAAATGGAAACTCCCGGCTGAGCTTTAACCTTTTCCTGAATCGAAATACCTCCAAGAAACAAAATTGACAAGGCGAGAATCCGAAATTTATGCATGCTGTACATGGCCGTAAGAATTAGTTGTTTCTGAATTTAAAATCGATGGTTTGACCTGAAAATTGGAACCGGGTTTAATGCTTGTTTTCCGCCCAAATATGGTGACATCATGAATGTTTTGCATTGAAAAGCGTAATTTTGATTTGTAATAAATTTAGTATTTTTAGTTAAGGTGTTGTTAGATAGTTTGTTGTGAATTTATTTTTAAGGTTTATAACAAAAAATTGTAACGTTTTATTCATCCTGAAAGCGTAAAAACCGGTAAGATTCGTATACACCTTAACAGACGTTAACAATATTTGAAGCCAAACCATGATAAACCCTGAGAAATTACATGCTGAACTCGTTTTTCAAACTGCCAGAAGTGGTGGGAGCGGAGGGCAAAATGTTAATAAAGTAGAGACCAAAGTAGAGCTCCGTTTTGATATTGCAAATTCGGCTTTGTTGACAGAGGAGGAAAAGAAAACACTGATTAATAAGCTGGCTACAAAACTGACGAACGAAAATGTACTGGTAATTTACCATCAGACCGAGCGCTCACAGTTGGCGAATAAGGATAAAGTGGTCGAGAAGTTCAATAAACTGATACAGCAGGCATTTTTTGTCCAGAAGAAACGCAGGGCAACACGGCCCACCCTGGCCTCCAAACTGGAACGGCTTGCCGGGAAACAGAAGAAATCGCAGGTAAAATCCATGCGAAGAAAACCGATTGATGATTAATTTTACCCGAATAAATTAATTTGCTTCTCCAATTTCCGTGATGACTTTTTGATAAATATGGCCTCTATCTCTGCTTCCACTAATGTTTCTCCCTGGCGTACCGTTCTTTCACTTCCCGTTGTTGTAGCTTCTTTGGGTTACTTTGTGGATGTGTACGATCTGCTGCTTTTTAATATCGTAAGAGTGCCCAGCCTGAAAGATCTGGGTTTGTCGGAAGCTGAGATTTCGTTGATAGGGGCGAAAATTTATAACTGGCAACAGGCTGGATTACTTATCGGCGGTTTTTTCTGGGGGATATGGGGAGATAAAATGGGGCGGCGCTCCGTGCTTTTTGGCTCTATCCTTACCTATTCTCTTGCCAATATCGTATGCGGGTTTACCAATGACGTTGCGCTGTATTCTTTGTTACGCTTCGTCGCGGGGTTGGGATTGGCCGGCGAGCTGGGCGCAGGTATCACGTTGATTGCTGAAATTCTGCCCAAAGAGCTTCGTGGTTATGGTGCGTCGGTTGTAGCGAGCGTGGGTCTGGCGGGTGCTATTGCTGCTTTTTTCGCTGTAAAACTGACCGACTGGCGCATGGCTTATTTTATTGGTGGCGGTATGGGGCTGGTTTTGCTGGCGCTGCGGGTCAACGTGCTGGAATCTTTTTTGTTTGAAAAAAGTATTGGTAAGGCCAAAACGGTACACTGGTGGACCATTTTTACAAAACGCGAGCGCCTGATCCGGTATCTACGGTGCATGGGTATCGCATTGCCTACTTACCTGGTTATTGGTATTTACGCAACATTTGGCAATGAGTTTGCCAAAGCATTAGGCGTGCCGGGTGATATTCAGGCGGGAACTTGCGTACTTTATACTTATATCGGAGTAGTGACGGGCGATTTTTTCAGCGGATTGTTAAGCCAATGGCTGCAATCCAGAAGAAAAGCCATCCTGTTGATGTTGCTGATGACACTTGCGGGTGTTTTGGTACTGCTGTATGGCGGTATTAATTCAGCCACCACGTTATATATATGTTATGGCTGGCTGGGATTTTCAATCGGATACATTGCCATGTTCCTGACCACCACCGCCGAACAGTTTGGTACGAACCTCCGCGCGACTGTCACCACTTCCGTCGCAAACAATGTACGTGCAACCGTGTTACTGACCTTACCGGTATTCCAGTTCCTTAAACCAGATTGGGGTGTTCTTCAGGCTGGCGCAGCGGTTGGAGCCGTTTGCTTTTTGCTGGCCTTACTTTCCTTGTGGAAAATGGAAGAAACCTATGGCAAGGAACTGGATTACGAGGAAGAATAATTTATACCAACGCTTCAAACAATATTTCAGCCGGATGCAGGGCTTTACGTCCGGTTCCGTCGTGGATCTGGTGGCGGCAGCTTGTTCCCGGTGCAGCGATGATTACATCATCAGCCTGCTTACGTACGGTCGGGAAGAGCACGAGCTCGCCAATTTGCATGGAAATATCGTAATGCTCTTTTTCATAACCGAAGGATCCCGCCATACCACAACATCCCGAAGGAATGAGCTGAACGGTATAGTTTTCAGGCAGTGAAAGCATTTTCTTAGTAGGGATCATGCTTGAAATTGCTTTCTGCTGGCAGTGACCATGCAATTTGATCAGACGTTTTTCCTTGCTGAACGAGTTTTTTGAAATCCTTTTCAGTTCAATTTCACGGGCGATAAACTCGTCAAACTGTAACGCGTTTAAAGCAAGTTTTTTAGCATCTTCCAAAAGATCGTCACTAACAAGGTCGGGATATTCATCACGGAAGGTCAGAATCGCCGATGGTTCCAAGCCTACCAGCGGTGTCTCATGTGTGATGACATCTTTCAGTAACCGGATATTTTCCTCAGCAATCTTTTTCGCATCTTTTAGCAATCCTTTGGAAAGCTGCGGGCGTCCGGACGGTCCGTGTTTTGGAATAATTACTTCGTATCCCAGTTTTTCAAGAACCTGTATCGCTTTTTTACCAATTTCCACATCGTTATAGTTGGTAAACTCGTCACAGAAAAGATATACCTTCTTATCCGATGCAACCTGTACTTTTTTGCGTTTTTTATACCATGTTTCCAAAGTTGTGTTATGCAAAAGCGGCATCGTACGCTCCGGGTGGAAACCTACGACGTTGTTTGCAATTTTACGCAACGGAGCATTTTTGAAAACCATATTGTAAGCCCATGGAACATAACTTGCCAGACCTGTCAGTTTGGAGAAATTGCCCACCAGCCATGAACGAAGCGGAACGCCGTGTTCATCGTGATAATGCTGTAAGAACTCCATTTTCAGTTTAGCCACATCTACATTGGAAGGACATTCACCCTTACATCCCTTACAGGCAAGGCAGAGGTCATAAACCTCTTTGATCTCTTTATTGTCAAAACGATTTTCCTTAGGCGAATGTGTCAGCATTTCACGCAGGATATTCGCCCTGGCACGGGTGGTATCTTTTTCATTTCTTGTCGCCATGAAACTCGGGCACATCGTACCACCGCTCATTTCCGTTTTGCGGCAGTCACCGGACCCGTTGCATTGTTCTGCGTGCTGCAAAACCGTCTGATCCTGATAGCGGAAATAGGTTTTGAATTCGGGTGTCACGTGGTCGGCCTCATAACGCAGGAACGTGTCCATCGGAGGTGTATCGACAATCTTTCCCGGGTTCAGGATATTGTAAGGGTCCCAGGTACGTTTCAGTTCTTTGAACAATTCGTAGTTATGCTGACCTACCATTTGCGGAATAAACTCACCGCGTAAACGGCCGTCGCCATGTTCACCGGAAAGTGATCCCTGGAATTTCTTTACCAACGTAGCAATTTCCTCGGCAATGGTCCTGAATTGCTGATGGCCTTCTTTGGTCTTAAGATTGATGATCGGACGAAGGTGTAATTCACCCGAACCGGCGTGCGCGTAATGTACAGCTGACATGCCGTGTTTTTTTAGTATATCATTAAATTCGATGATATACTGAGGCTGGTCATAAACGTCTACCGCAGTGTCTTCAATCACAGCCACAGCCTTTTCGTCGCCCGGAAGATTACTTAATAATCCAAGTCCGGCTTTCCGTAATGTCCATATTTTTTTCGTATCGTCGCCAAAAAGCAATGGGTAATGATAACCCATGCCAGCCTGTACAAAATCGGCTTCCAATGCCTGTGCAAGCGCTTCAACCTCCTCTTTGGTCTCTCTCGAAAGATCCACAACCAGAATCGCCGGATATTCTCCCGACGCGGTATTCTGGACAAAAAATGCGTTTGCTTTTTGTTCTTTATTTGTTGCAGCACATTCAAGCACGTAGTTGTCAATCAACTCTACGGCCTGCGGTTTATATTTAAGGGCTAAAATGGTAGCTCTTAATGCTTCATCGATCGATGTAAAGTGGGCACACAAAAGGCCTTGTGTCGTCGGCGGAAGCGGTATGATATTCAGTTTGATTTCAGTCAAAAAGCAAAGTGTTCCCTCTGAACCGGCAATGAGCTTGCACATGTTGAAAGGAATAACTTCCTGGCCTTCGTCGGGAACCGGGGTAAAGGGCTCTGTTTCCAAAAGCATATCCAACGCGTAACCCGTATTTCGTCTTTCCACGCTGCGTTTTGGAAATTCTTTTCTGATCTCGGTCTGGTTAACCGGATTGGATAGTATTTCGAAGGTTTTTGCGTAGATCTTATCTGCAAGAGAATCAGCGGCATCCGGCAGATTCCTTTTGAATGTTTCCAGTGTTTCCGTTCCAAAAGTTACGTCACTGCCATCCGCCAGTATCGCTTTCACTTCCAGCAAATGTTCCCTGGTACTTCCATAAACTACCGAGTTGGAGCCACAGGAATTATTCCCCACCATCCCACCGATCATGGCGCGGTTGGCCGTGGAAGTTTCCGGCCCGAAATATAGTCCATAGGGTTTCAGTGCCATATTGAGCTCATCCCGAACTACACCCGGCTCAACCCGTACATATCTCTCCTCGGCATTGATTTCAAGGATTTTCGTGAAATGTTTCGACGTATCCACAATAATGCCGCTCCCTACCACCTGTCCAGCCAGCGAAGTACCGGCAGTACGTGGGATGAGTGATATCTTTTTGCTTGTCGCAAAGGCGATCAGCTTTTTGATATCTTCCAGTGTTTTGGGAATGGCTACGGCCAGGGGCATTTCGCGGTAGGCTGATGCGTCCGTGGCATACAAAGTACGCATGGTATTGTCATCATAAAAATCACCGGTAAGCTGACGGGCTAATTGTTGTAAATCGGTATTCGAAACGGAGGACTGCGGTGTCATAAACAAAAATGTACAGAAACGAAACTGCTCCAAAGTTACGCACAACCGCTGATCAAATCATGAAATTTTTATAGAAAGGTTTTACGAGCCCCTGGTCTTTCCCCGAAACATTATTAAACAGCCGGTTTTGTAATAATTCGGGCGGCTATTTCTCAAAACTGTATGTAAGTACCTGATAATAATCTTTAACACGGAACTTCTCATCAAAGTACCCTTTGGTGAATAAACGTAATGAAACCAATATTTTGTTAGAAATAATTAATAATTCTTTTGTAACTAATGTTTGTGATATTTCAACTATTTATAGTAATTTGGATAAGTATTTATCTGAAATTACAATTTGTTCTGAAATTATTCCTGTAAGTTGTATTGTAGGCTTGTTGGAATGGTTTTGTTAGAATTGTTGATCATCGGGATCGAAAAGCTTGAACAATTAATTAACCTAACTTATGATGAAATTTTCCTATCAAGACCGACTTATGTCTGGTCGATTTATGACACTAAAGTTCCTGGAGATAAATCTCCTGCGAAAAAGCTGCCAGGCAGGATTTATGATTTTGCTGCTGTTTTGTTCGCTGGTTTCTACAACTTACGCTCAGGACATCTCAGTTACAGGAAAAGTGACAGACTCCAAGGGATCAGGTCTTCCGGGAGTGGCTATTACAGTGAAAGGAAGTACAAAAGGCACAAACACTGATGTCGATGGCAATTATCAAATAAGCATTCCTGCAAACGCTACACTATCTTTTAGTTCTATCGGTTTTGAACCGCTGGATGTTCCGGTCGGAAATAAATCGGTTCTTAACGTTACACTCTCTGAAGACGTTAGAGCTTTGGAAGAAGTGGTGGTTGTAGGTTATGGAACTGTTAAGAAAAAAGATGCGACAGGTGCTGTTTCAGCATTGGGTTCCAAAGATTTTCAAAAAGGGATAGTAACCTCACCAGAACAATTGATGCAAGGTAGAGTTGCCGGTGTTCAGATCACGCAGTCCAGTGGTGAGCCTGGTGGTGGTATCAATGTACGTATTCGTGGCACATCCTCTGTGTTAGGAGGAAATAACCCCCTTTTTGTTATTGATGGCGTTCCTTTGAGCGGTGACAATACGTCAAGTGGCGGTGATAACCAGGGTGTGGGAAGGCAGCCGGCGAAGAACCCGCTTAACTTCTTAAACCCCGATGATATAGCAAGTATTGATATCTTAAAAGATGCGTCTGCAACAGCCATTTATGGTTCCCGCGGTGCAAACGGGGTGGTATTGATTACAACCAAGAGAGGAAAAGGAAAAGGATCCCTTGATTATGGATACTCTCTGGGGATTAGTAATATCACAAAAAAATATGATTTACTTAGTGCCAAAGAATACGTGGCAGCCGGTGGACAGGATCAGGGGTCAAATACAGACTGGCAAAAGGAATTGTTCAGAACCGCCTTGACACATCAGCACAACCTTTCATATGGCGGAGGTGATAATTCGGGTAACTATCGGTTCTCTCTTGGATACCTTAATCAGGATGGAATTATTAAAACATCCAATGTAAAACGTTATAGTGTTGGATTTAGTGGTTTGAAGAAATTCATCAGCAACAAGCTTACCATTGGAAGTAATTTAAATTTTGCCAATACTTTGGACACGGGTGTTCCAATTTCGGAGAATATTGGTTTTGAAGGAGATTTAATGGGGAATATTTTAAAAGCCAACCCAACCAGGGCAGTTTACAAGGCCGATGGAAGCTTAAATCAAATTACAACTACTGAGCCGAATCCACTTGCATTCGTACAATTGTCGAAAGATAAAAGCAGTACGTTGCGTGCGCTTGGAAATATCAATGCAGAACTGGAAATTTTTACGGGCCTGAAGTTTAAAACGGTTTTAGGTTTTGACAAGTCAATGTCGTCACGGAAGCAGGCATATTCACGAGATCTGGTAGTGTCCGGGATTGAGAAAATAGGACGTGTATACATCAGAGACGTTGAAAGTAATAACCAGCTTTGGGAAAATTATTTTACTTATGATAAAGAATTTGGGAAAGTAACCTTAAACGCTCTTCTGGGTTATTCTTATCAAAGTTTTGAAAACAGTAGCAAGAATGTTGCGGCGGCAAATTTCAGAACAAATAATCTGGATTTGATGGTCAATAATCTTGGTATTGCAGGAACGGTTGGGATTAAGGATGCTACTGCTTTAACAAGTGTAGGATCGGTTGTGCAGAATTCAAATTATGTGAAAGATGAATTACAGTCGTATTTTGGTCGTGTAAATCTGGGTTTTGGTAACAAATATCTTTTCACCGGTACACTTCGTGTCGATGGTTCTTCAAAGTTTGGTGGAAATAATAAATATGGATACTTCCCGTCAGGAGCATTTAAATGGAAGTTGGTGGAAGAAAAATTTATTTCCAAGACAGTATTTACTGACCTTTCTTTGAGGGTAGGGTATGGTGTTACAGGGAATCAGGCAATTCCTCACAATGTATACGATAGGAGGGACAGGTATAGTGACTATGTAATCAATCAGAATGGCGATGGGATTACCGGAGGCGGATTGAATGCTGTTGCTTTTAATAACCCTGATTTGAAATGGGAATCTACGGCGGCATTTAATTTGGGTATTGACTTCTCTATCCTAAAGGGGAGACTTTCCGGTAGTATAGATGCGTATAACAAAAGCACAAAAGATCTTCTATTTAAAGTTGTTGCTGCCCAGCCTGCACCGAACCCATTTGTATATAAAAACCTTGATACAGATATCCAGAACAGAGGTATTGAGTTGGCCTTGAATGGTATCGTGGTAGAAGGGAATAAGTTCTCGTGGGAAGTTTTGGTTAATGCCTCTTACAATAAAAATCTTGTTAAGAATCTTATCGGTACCTATGATACTGGAGAGATTAATGGTCAAGGATTATCTGGTGCATTTGCTCAACGGCTTGCAGAAGGGCAACCTTTGTTCGCGTACTTCCTGCGTGAATTTGGAGGCTTTGACGATAATGGTAATTCGATCTATCCTAATGGTGACTTTCAACAGTTTTTGGGAGGGAAAAGTCCGCTGCCAAAGGTTAATGCTGGTTTAACAAATAATCTTAAATACGGAAACTTCGATTTGAGCATCTTCTTTAACGGCGTATTCGGTAATTATTTGTATTCCAATACCGCTAATGCTTTCTTTACACAAGGGTCATTTGCGAATGGGCGGAATGTTACAAAAAATGTAATTGGTAATGGTGAAGGTGCACTGAATGCACCGGACGTATCAACGCGCTTCCTGGAAAAAGGTAACTTCATAAGAATGCAGAATTTCTCACTTGGTTATCGTCTTCCAATTAAGAGCAGCAAGGTATTATCCAGTGCGAGAATATTTGTTTCGGGACAAAACTTGTTCACAATTACCAAATACAGTGGTCAGGATCCGGAGGTTAGTACAAATAAATCGTTGAATGATATTCCGTCATTTGGAATTGATTACACGGCGTATCCCAGGGCAAGAACCTGGACTGTTGGTGCAAATTTCTCGTTCTAATTTTCTAATTTGAATAATAATGAAAAATAGTCATATATATAAATTACTGGTATTGGGTGTCAGCATAGCTGCCATCTCATCCTGTACAGACCTTGTAAATGAAGAGAAGGATTCGGTTGTCAATCCTGTGGTTGAAGGGGGATTTGCCCCAGTTAATGTCCCTGAGGCATTGTCTTCTGCTTACAAGGATTTATCGACTTATTCGGATCAGGCAGGAATTTATGCCTTGGGCGAACATACTACGGCTGAGATGATCCCACCGACACGTGGTGTTGACTGGGGAGATAATGGTGTCTGGCGTACATTGGATGCACATACTTGGGATGCCTCTCACTCTTATATTCTGAGTGCGTGGAATGCACTGAATCAACGTGCATACAAAGCGACTGAAATTATTGCATCTAATCCATCTGCTGTCCAAAAGGCAGAAGCGCAGTTTATCAGAGCATATAATATGTTTTGGGTAATGGACTACTGGGGTGTTGTTCCGGTAAGAGAAGTTACGCAGGGCGTTAATGATCTACCAAAAGTTCTATCCCGTTCAGATGCATTTGATTACATTGTAAAGGATCTGACAGAAGCACTTCCCAATTTACCTAAAGCAGGTCCATCAGCAACCAATGGTACGGCTAATAAAGCGGCGGCCAATTTTCTTTTGGCTAAACTGCACCTGAATAAGGCAGTTTATAAAAGCGCCACACCCGCTGGGCCATATACCTTCGACAAGGCGGATATGGATAAAGTTGCAGGTTATGTCGATGCTATTACGGCTGACGGATATGCCTTGGAAAAAGATTATTTCTCTACATTTTCAGCCAGTGCGAAAACGGAGCCTATTCTTTTGGTTTTAGAAGGAACGGCGCAAAACCGTTGGTTCATGACCCTTCATTATGGGCAGAATCCGTCTGGATGGAATGGTTTCACAACTCTGGCGGATTTTTACGACACCTTTGAGGCAAAAGATTCAAGAATTGGGGCTCCCGCTAAAAAAGACGGCACACAGTATTCAGGAATTGGTTTAGGATTTCTTATTGGGCCGCAATATACAGACAAAGGCGAAGCAGTGATCGACACGCGTACACAAAAACCATTATCCTTTACGAGAGATGTACCATTGTCCGGTGCAGCAACAGATAAAGGTATTCGTGTTATCAAATATCACCCGGCGAATTCGGGTAAATATATCTTAATGCGTTATGCTGAGGCATATTTAATGAAAGCAGAGGCGCAGCTCAGAGGTGGGAACGCTGCTGGTGCACTCACGACAATAAATACCCTAAGAACTACCCGTGGCGCTACGACGATTGCCTCATTAACAGAAGCTAATTTGTTTGATGAAATTGGCAGAGAGCTTTACTGGGAAGGAGGAAAAAGAACTACTGAAATTCGTTTCAGTAAATTTACGACGGGGCAGGGCGCATCGGTAAAAGAAGCTTATACTGTGCTTTATCCGATTCCGTCCGCTGCACTTGTTTCAAATCCAAACCTTGTGCAAAACGATGGTTATTAAAAAATAGATTTTTCTTTTTACAAAAATGCTCGATGTTTTCGAGCATTTTTGTTTTATTGATTTTATGAAATACATGAGTTGTTTAACAAGCATTTTTGCAATAATTATTTTGATGTTTTTTGAGGCCTGCACGCCGTCGGAAAATATAGATGAGATTTATAATCAGTTGAATGATAATCAGGCAAAGGTCATTTATAAAATTGACGGAAAGGAATTCTATACGTCACAGAGTATTTTTTCAGGTGAGGTGAACGTTTCTGATCAATTGCTAAGTGTAACACTGGCAGACCAGTTTCAAAATCAGACAATTATTAGCTTTGGTGGTGACAAATGGTATTCACCTTTGCCATCGAAGAAGGAAATTTTTGCGGATAATCAAGTAAACGCAGGTGTGAAAATGGGGAAACTTGTCGATAGAGAGAAGATGGTGGGAGAGGGTTATATGATGTCGGAAGGGTCAGTGACACTGATTGAATTTTCAAAAGATAAAATCGTTTTGAAAATCTATGGCAAAGTTGGAAAATATAGCGACTTTCAGCAACCATCGGAGTATTATAATGTAGAGGGTACGGTAGTTTGCAGGAAGCCACTTTTCAGATTAGCAAATATTACAGAAAAAGATTTATTCAGCGGTTTAAAGACGTCAACTAGATGATGAATAACTTATCCAAATGGGGGAGTTTTGGAGCGACATTGATCATATTTTTTATATTCTGGTCTTGCAGAGAAAGTAAAAATACTACCGGTTTATTCGAACTGGTCGGAGCGACCGAGACTGGAATCGATTTTGAGAATAAAGTTGTCAACAGGGAAGACTTTAATATATTCACATACCGAAACTTCTACAATGGCGGAGGAGTTGCTGTGGGAGATATCAACAACGATGGATTACCTGATATCTATTTCACCGCCAACATGGGTGACAATAAGTTATATCTAAACAAAGGTAATTTTAAGTTTGAAGATATAACTGCAAAAGCTGGTGTCGAAGAATCGATGAAATGGAGCACTGGTGTTGTTATGGTTGACATTAATGCCGATGGTTTACTGGATATCTACGTGTGCAATGCGGGTTATCAAAAAGGGGTTAGCCAGGAAAATGCGCTTTATATCAACAACGGAGATCTGACTTTTACAGAATCTGCGGCTAAATACGGTCTTAATGAAGACGGTTATACCACACATGCAGCTTTCTTTGACTATGACCTGGATGGAGACCTGGACGCGTTTATTTTAAACAATAGTTTTATTCCGGTTAACACACTTAATTATTCCAATAATCGAGACTTACGGGCAAAAGATTGGCCGGTAAAGGATTTTTTGAAAAAAGGTGGTGGGGATAAACTCTTGCGGAATGACAACGGGAAATTTGTCGATGTAAGTGAGCAGGCCGGCATTTATGGAAGCCTAATTGGATTTGGATTGGGAGTGACTGTGGGTGATATTAACGGAGATCAATATCCTGACTTATACATTTGTAATGATTTTTACGAGAAGGATTATCTATATATCAACAATAAAAACGGCACCTTTTCGGAAGAGCTGGAAAAAAGAGTCAAACACACCAGTCTGGCATCAATGGGTGCTGATATGGCCGACATTAATAATGACGGGTACCCTGAACTGTTTGTAACAGATATGCTTCCCAGGGATGAATACAGACTGAAGACAACCACCTCATTCGAAAATCACTACCTTTTTAATCTAAAAAAAGAAAAAGGTTTTTATAACCAATACATGCAGAATAGTCTGCAATTGAACAATCAGGATGGGACTTTTAGTGAAATATCGAACTATGCCGGTGTGGCTGCAACTGACTGGAGTTGGGGGGCTTTGATGTTTGATGCCGATAATGATTCGAAGACGGATATTTACGTTTGTAACGGAATTTACCATGACATTTTAGACCAGGATTTTATTGATTTTTTTGCGAACGAAGTAGTGCAAAAAATGGTCATGTCAGGGGAAAGGGAAAATATGCAGAAAATCATTGACAAAATGCCTTCTACGCCAGTTGCCAATAATTTTTTCCATAATGAAGGTTCTTTTAATTTTCCTGAAAAAGGAGAAGAATTTGGGCTAGATCAAAAGTCATTTTCAAATGGTGCCGCTTATGCTGACCTTGACAATGACGGTGATTTAGACTTGGTGGTTAATAATGTAAACCAACCTTGTTTTGTTTACCGGAATAGATCCGAGGGCAAAAAGGTACGTAACCACTATGTGAAATTAAACCTGAAAGGGGAAGGGCAAAATACCTTTGCGATTGGTGCCCGTGTCGAAGTTTTTGCTGGCAAAGAAGTCATTGGTAAGCAGATAAATCCAGCCAGGGGATTTCAGTCGAGTACCGAGTACCCGATAACAATAGGTTTAGGTGATATAAAGAAAATTGACTCGATAAGGATTATTTGGCCGGATAGAAGATTTATTGTTCAAAAGAGTCCGAAGATGGACACTACGCTTCATTTTGCCATCAAAGATGCCGGTCAAATGATCTTCATTCCGAATCTTTTGACTCCGGATCATTTGCTTTCGCAAACGAAGACTGATTTTGAGCCACATATTGAAGATAGGTATGATGACTTCTTCAATGAACGGAATATACCGATGTTACTTTCCCAGGAAGGTCCTAAAGCTGCCATTGGCGATGTCGATGGAGATGGGAAAGAAGATATTTATATCTGTGGTGCAAAAGGGCAGGGGGGGCAGCTATATCTACAGACCGGTACTTCGTTTAGGAAATCTGAACAGAAAATATTTCATGATCTGGCAGGTTTTGAAGATACCGCAGCGGCGTTTTTTGATTGTGATCAAGACGGAGATTTGGATTTGATTGTAGGAAGTGGAGGTAACGAATCCGCTCCGCGTACGCAGGAGCTACCGACCCGATTATATATCAATGATGGTAAAGGTAATTTTACAATTAATACAAGAGCATTGCCACCTAATGGCATGAACACTGCTGTTATTGTTGTCAATGACTATGATCAGGATGGGGATATGGATATTTTTGTCGGGAGCAGAAGTGTTCCGAGGGAATATGGCGTTGCTCCAACAAGTTATTTATATAAGAATGATGGGAAGGGAATCTTTAAGGATGTTACCAAAGAAATAGCGCCGGATCTTAGTGCAATTGGGATGGTCCGCGATGCATTTTGGGCTGATGTAAATGGCGATAAAAGAAATGAGCTTGTGGTTGTGGGAGACTGGATGGCGCCGACAATACTAGGATACAGAAGCGGAAAATTTAATAAATTAAATGCAGGTTTAGACAATTATCAGGGATTTTGGGGGAGTTTGAAAGTTGTTGATATTGACAACGACGGAGATCTTGATCTTGTGATGGGGAACATCGGAGAGAATTTTTCTCTGAAAGCTTCTGAGAAAGCTCCGATCAAAATATGGATTAATGATTTTAACAAAAATGGGAATATTGACAAAGTAATAACCAAAACTGTTGATTCCCGTGATATGCCAGTTTTATTAAAACGGGAACTAACAACCCAATTCCCTTTCCTGAAAAAGAAAAACATTAAGCATTCAGAGTACGCGAATAACTCGATTCAGGAGCTTTTTCCGGATGATATCATGAAATCGACCTTTGAAAGATCGGTTAATTATCTGAAGTCTGCTATTGCGATTAATGATGGTAAGGGAGCATTTACTTTATCGGCGTTGCCGAATGTAATGCAGTTTTCCTGCCTGAATGCAATTGAGAGTATCGACGTTAATAGAGACGGGAAACCGGATCTGGTCGTAGGAGGCAATTTTTCCCATTTCATACCTCAGCTAGGGGCTTTGGACGCTTGCCGCGGGAATGTGTTGATTAATAAAGGAAACCTGAAATTTGAGGTGCAGAACAGTATTGAAAGTGGCTACGCAGTTGACGGTGAATTGAAGCAGATAAGCAAGATAGGGATTCAGGGAAAGCCATATCTTATTAATCTTATCAATAATGCGAAACCTGTCTTATTTCGGGTTAATAAAGGATAGTCTTACATTTTATGAAAAATATATTCTTAATCCCGCTTGTTTTAGCATTTGTAGTTGTTTTTTTTTCCTGTTCAGAAAGGAAAGAGTCTCAGGATTACAAATTTGAATTACTGACCGCGGAAAAAACAGGTATTGATTTCTCTAATATATTGAAGTCGACCAAAGACTTCAATATATTCAATTACATGTATTTCTATAACGGTGGTGGTGCAGGGGCAGGAGATCTGAATAACGACGGTTTGGTGGATTTATGTTTTACGGCTAATCAGGAATCTAATCGTATATATCTGAATCGTTCGGGAATGCGATTCGAGGATATAACCGAAAAGTCAAATTTCAAAGGATCAAAAGGTTGGTCGAATGGAGTTTCGATAGTTGACATCAATCAGGACGGAATGCTCGATATTTACATTAGTCAGGTCGGCGACTTTGAAGGAGTAAAGGGTCATAATACTTTATTTGTCTGCAAAGAAATCACGAAGGACGGCATTCCGGTTTACGAAGAAAAGTCCAAGGAGTATGGACTGGATTTGATTGTTTTCGGAACCCAAGCTGCTTTTTTTGACTACGATCTGGATGGAGATCTTGATATGTTTCAGCTAAATCATTCTGTACATCAAAATGGAACATTCGGCAGACGTGCTCTTTTTGACGGGACTTATCATCCTTTGGCCGGGGATAAATTGTTCAAAAATGAGATGGGGAAATTTGTCGAAGTGTCAAAAGTGGGCGGTATCAACAGTTCAGTATTGGGATACGGCCTCGGGCTTGGAATCGGCGATGTAAATTTTGACGGGTTTCCTGATATGTATATTGGTAATGATTTTCACGAAAATGATTATTTATATATTAATCAGGGAAACGGGAGTTTTAAAGATGAAATGCAATCTTCGATTATGCATACGAGTCAGTTTTCTATGGGTGTTGATATCGGAGATTTGAACAATGATGCCTTTCCTGAAATTGTTTCTCTGGATATGCTTCCTTCGAACTATGAGATTTTGAAAAAATCAGAAGGGGAGGATATGTATAGTATTTTTAAGTACAAAATTCGCCAGGGTTATAACTATCAGTTTGCGCGAAATAATTTGCAGTTCAATAATGGCAACGGGACGTTTAGCGAGATCGGTATGTATTCCGGGGTTCATGCGACAGACTGGTCGTGGTCTCCTCTTTTTACGGATTTTGATAACGATGGTTTAAAGGATCTCTTTATTTCCAATGGAATTCCTAAAAGGATGAATGATACGGACTATATTAAGTTCGTATCTGATAATGTTATTCAGGAGAAAATAAAAAATAAAAACTTCGATGAAAATGATCCGACACTTGCTGACAAGCTGCCGGAAATAAAACTTTTCAATAAATTTTTCTTAAATCAGACGAATCTGATCTTTAAAGATTTGGAAGGGTTGATCAAAAATGATAAAGTTTCCTATTCCAACGGCTCTGTTTACGCCGATCTGGATAATGACGGGGATCTTGATATTATCACCAATAACATAAACGACAAAGTTTTTGTTTATGAGAATCTTGCGAATACAAAAGCGATAGTAAATAGTTTTACCCGCTTGTACCTAAACGGTGCAAAAGGAAATCTGAATGCGATAGGTGCTAAATGCCTGGTGTTTAAAAAAGATAGGTTAGAAAGTTATGAGAAATTTCCTGTACGAGGATTTCAATCCAGTATGGAAATTCCTCTTAACATAGGACTTGGGAGAAAAGAAGATGTGGACTCACTCATCATCATTTGGCCAGACAATAAATTTCAGGTTTTAAGAAAAACGGATTTGAAAGATTCATTGAATCTGAATTATGTTGCTGATTTACCCACCTTTAATTATGAAAAATTTAAAGAATCAAGAAATAGTAAAGACTACACGTTTGAAGATATTGCTTTAAAGCTGGGTTTGGATATTCGTCACGAGGAAAATAATTTTATTGAATTCGACCGTAATGCATTAATTCCTTTCGAAGTATCAGCAGATGGACCGGCACTAGCAATAGCAGATATAAATCAAGATGGACTTGACGATATCTTTGTAGGCTCTTCGAAAAAATTCAGGAGTCATCTATTTGTTCAAACATCAGATGGCGTATTTACAGAATCGGTTCAACCTGCATTGGTAAAAGATAGTACATATGAAGAGATTGATGCACAATGGGTTGATGTAAATAGCGATGGATATCTGGATTTGGTTGTTGCCACCGGTGGAAATGAGTATTCCAGTAACTCTGAGTACCAGATGCCGCTGGTTTATTTGAACGACGGGAGAGGGAATCTTGCGTCAAAGAAGGATGCGTTCGCTAATATTTTTGTAACAGCATCGTGTGTGGTCCCTTTCGACTTTACTGGTGACGGGGTCGCAGATTTATTTATTGGAGGTAGAGCAGTGCCACTCAACTATGGCGAAATTCCCAAATCCTATTTGTTGAAAAATGATGGAACAGGGAAGTTTACTGATGTGACAACACAGTATGCAAAAGAATTGTCATCAATTGGATACGTGAAAAATGCCAAGCTGATAGACCTCGATAAAGACGGAGATCAGGATTTGTTACTTGCATTAGAATGGGATGGTATTGTTTTGATGGAAAATACGGGCAAAGGGTTTACAAAAAAGATGCTGACCGATAGGAAGGGCTGGTGGAATTTTGTACTGCCGCATGATTTCGATGGTGACGGGGATCTGGATTTTCTGGCGGGGAATCTTGGGTTGAACACTCGTATGAAAGCCAGCAAGGACCAGCCAGTCAGAATGTATATCAACGATTATGATAACAATGGCCGGAAGGAGCCAATTCTTACCTATTATTTAAATGGTAAGGAAGCTTTATTCTCGACAAAACTGGAAATAGAAAAACAGATGCCCTTTATAAAAAAGAAATATATTTATGCTACCGAGTTTGCTAAGGCCGATATGCGCGATATTTTAGGGAATGAGAAGCTAAAAGAGGCTGATCTTTTAGAGGCTGATTATTTTGAAAATACCATTTTTGTGAATGACGGAAAAGGGAATTTTACGCCGAAACCCCTCGCCTTTAACGCCCAATGGTCTCCTTATTACGATGCACAAATTATTGATGCGAATGGAGATAATCTTCCCGATGTTCTAATCATGGGGAATTTTTATAATATCAATATTCAGATGGGACGGTATGATGCTGATTACGGAACAGTCTTGATAAATAGGGGAAATTGCAATTTTACTCCAAAGCCGTTGAATGGATTGCAGATCAAGGGACAGGTTAGAAAATTAAAAGAAATAAATTTAAAGACTGGCAAAGCCGTGGTTGCAGCCAGAAATGATGATAAGCTAGTGGTAATTCAACGGAAAAAGTAGAAGATCAAGGTGATCCTTTTTTATCGGAGAACAGCGAGTATTTTGGTTTTGCAGACGCTCAGCCGACTAAATATTGGAATATAATGTAACCGAAAATATCTTTTTTAAATACTACCTCTTTATATTTTCCGTTGAAGCTAAAACCCTTCATCTGGAAATATGAATAAATATCTTCCGCTGTTTTGCTTACTATTTTCCGACGGATTGGCACAACAACGTTACACCCCCATTCGGGCAGGTGTGGGCTTAGAAGCTTTTGGGGCGGCTCCGAAAGGTCAGGTTTATGCCGAGGCTTTATTTGGCTATAAACCCCGGTCTTTTTGGGGTGTACAGACAGGGTTAGGAATGATCGGTGAACACGACTTTCTTACTTATTCCTTCTCAGGAGCCATCACCTATGCGTATCTTTTAAATCCATACCATCGTACGCAGTGTAATCCGGTGCCGGGATATAATGGTTTGGAAGCCTATGCGGAGGCGGGGTTAGCATCATTTTTTTGCGATACAAAATTTAATGACAATATCTTCTACATTTCGGAGAAAGAAAGGGAACCGTTGCTGACGCCGCTGGCACTTGCCGGTTTAAGATTTCATCTCGTTACCAGAAAATTTATATACATTTTAAAAGTAAGGTATACTCCGGCGTTAATCGAGAGCAGATACGCTTCCGCAGCAGGTCTGGCATTGGGTTTTGCCTGGCGTTAAGAGGCATTTAAGCACTTACTTTGTACTTACGGTTACAATTTGTAATTTTAAGGTGACAAATTTGCCATGAAACGATACATTTCCATGAAAAGACTTTCCTTCTTTGTTCTCGTCATCATTTCGCTCATATTTCAATCATGCAGCAGCAGTGATCACATCCCGGATTATGCGTCAAAACTGGAAGGGGAGTTTGATATTGGATATCTGATTGTTGACCTCGATACAAAAGAAGCGGTTTCTTCGAAGCTGGGTGTTTCAAAGCATGCCAAGATCAACCTGAAACGAAAAAGTAATCAGTATTTGACTGCAACTGTTACGATTGACGATGAAAATATTACGTTTTCAGAAAATTTTGAAATAATAATTTCCCCAAGTCAGGATCAAACGGAGTCTTTTGGAAAACCGGGCTTTGTATATAAGTATTTGGCTATGGTTAATAATGGTTCAAGTTTTTGGAGCTTATACGAGGATGGGACTATTGTTGGTATGGTTCAATATGATGATGGAAATAAAATCCGAAAAATTTCCATCGGATCAGATTTTTAAACGGAATTTTATGAAAACAGGGTCGGATAATGTTTGATTATCCGACCCTGTTTTCATAAGGTCTATTTTACATACTTTCCGTTTTCCCGCCATCCACTGGCAAATTAACTCCGCTAATACTTCCGGCAGCAGGGCTGCATAAAAATGCTACTGCCGCACCAACTTCCTCTGCTTCGCTGAAACGGCGGATCGGGATGGTAGCTTCCAGTTGGTCAGATACTTCGGCAACTGACTTTCCTTGTGCCTGACTGCGCATCCCGAGTACTGCGTCAAGTCGGGCCGTTTTTGTAAATCCGGGTAAAACGTTATTAGATGTAATCCCAAACTGTCCAAGCTCCAACGACATGGTTTTCGACCAGCTGGACACTGCCCCCCGAATCGTATTGGAAACGCCAAGTCCGACAATGGGTTGTTTTACAGAGGTACTGATCACATTAACAATCCTACCAAAACCTGCTTTTTTCATACTTGGTACCACAGCCTGCGCAAGAATCTGGTAATTGATTACATGCATCTGAAAGGTTTTGATAAACTGCTCTGTTTCGGCTTCAACAATAGGTCCGCCGGCTGGTCCACCGGTATTATTTACCAGAATGTGTACATCCGGGCATAATCTTAGATAATCCTCGATGGCATGTTTTACATTTTCATTATCCGAGAAATCGGCCACGATATAGCGGTGAAGCTGATTCAAAGAGGTATCCAAGGTTTCAACAGCCTGCCGGAGCGATGCCTCATTTCTCGCCATCAATGTCACATTGGCACCCATCAGCGCCAGTTCAACGGCAGATGCAAGCCCTATACCTTGCGTACTTCCACAAACGATCGCCGTTTTTCCAGTCAAATCAAGATTCATGATTGTAATTGTTAAGGGTTAATTATTAATTGTTAAGGGTCAATGATTAATTGTTACGATGACGCTGACATCATTATCAATTAACAGTTGAATTGCGCTATTAACCCTTAATCATAAGCAATTAACCATTGGTTTGCATCATTAACAATTAATCATTGACAATTAACAATTAATCATTGACCTTCAACTATCTTTGCGGTTTATTTTTAAATAAAGAGAGGACGGGACTAAAAATGTGGCTAAATGGCTGTTGAAATCCTGAAAATCTCGTAATCCTGTAATGTTTACCGTCAAATTCTGACCAATGTCTAAAAAAATACAATCTGCTCTAATCTCTGTATACTACAAGGATGGTCTTGAACCTTTGGTTCGTCTTTTGCATGAAAATGGTGTGAAACTCTATTCTACCGGAGGGACTCAAACTTTTATTGAAAACCTTGATATTCCGGTTACAGCAGCTGAGGAGCTTACGGGTTATCCATCCATTTTTGGTGGCCGTGTAAAAACGTTGCACCCCGCAATTATGGGTGGGATTCTATACCGTCGTGATGATGCAGGAGATGTTGCTCAGGCGGCTCAGTATAATATTCCGGCATTGGACATGGTTGTTGTAGACTTATATCCATTTGAAGAAACGGTAGCTTCGGGTGCCAGTGAAGAAGATATCATTGAAAAAATCGATATCGGAGGCATTTCGTTGATCCGTGCTACGGCGAAAAATTTCAAAGATACTTTGATTGTTTCATCGCGTGCACAGTATGAAGGCGTTGTAACTTTGTTGTCGGCAAAAGGCGCGAGTACTGATCTTGAAGATCGTCGCTGGTATGCAGGAGAGGCTTTTGGAGTTTCTTCTCATTACGATGGTGCGATCAACAATTATTTCCTTGGCAAAACTTCCGCTGACGAGGCGCTTTTTGAGTTTGCCAGTTTGCCTGCACAAACGCTTCGTTATGGTGAAAACCCTCACCAAAGTGCAACATTCCACGGTGACCTTGAACAGATGTTCGATAAATTGCACGGAAAAGACTTGTCATACAATAACCTGGTGGACGTTGATGCCTGTATCGGTCTGATTGATGAATTTGAAGGCGGTGAACCTACATTTGCAATCATTAAGCATACCAACGCATGTGGCGTTGCGACGGCTGCAACTGCTAAGGAAGCTTATCTGAATGCGCTGGCTTGTGATCCGGATTCAGCTTTTGGTGGTGTGGTGATCACCAACGTGAAAGTAGATCTTGCCACGGCAGAAGAATTGAATAAACTTTTCATGGAAATTCTGATCGCTCCTGATTTCGAGGAAGGTGCACTGGAATTGTTGAAATCGAAGAAAAACAGAAACTTGTTGAAACGTAAATCCGTGGAGCTTCCGGGAATTATGTTCAAAACGATATTGAACGGTGTATTGGTACAGGATAAAGATCTTGCGACTGAGACAGCGGCACAAATGACTACAGTAACTGAAAAAGCGCCAACGGCTGACGAATTGAAGGCTTTGGAATTTGCTTTGAAGGTTTGTAAACATACCAAATCCAACACGATTGTTCTGGCCAAAGAAAACCAGCTTTTCGCAAGCGGAACAGGACAAACTTCACGTATTGATGCATTGCGTCAGGCAATCGAAAAAGCGAAACACTTCGGCTTCGATTTGCAGGGTGCGGTGATGGCTTCTGATGCGTTCTTCCCATTCCCTGACTGCGTGGAAATTGCTTCACAGGCTGGTATCACAGCGGTTGTTCAGCCGGGCGGTTCTATCCGTGACAAGGATTCCGTTGCGTTCTGTAATGCCAATGGCGTTTCAATGGTAACGACTGGTGTTCGTCATTTCAAACACTAATTTTAAATTTTTAACCACAGAATTACGTTGTTAAGACGTAACTCTGTGGTTAAATTATTGTATCAGCGTGCCTCATCTGAAAACCAGTCAATTGACAAAATCCCGCATTGCCGCTATCGGTAAATTTCTTCTGGTCGGGTTGGTTTTCGTTATTCCGGGTTATTTTTTTCTCTATCCCCAGGTTTTTTACTGTCAGGTAATTGATTTCTCAAATTTTGAGAAAATTAAAACCAATATTTATGCAAGTCCTGATCTGGATGCACGGCAGCGTGTGCATATGATCAGGGTAATTAAAAAGGCCGAAGCGCGGGTTGATTCATTCTGGTCCGGTAAACAAGCGAGTCCGAAGGTAATTTTATGTGGTACTTCCGAGGAATACGAAAAGTATTGCCAAAGCACAGAAGGTGCGGGTTGCAGTCTGGGTACACCCTGGGGACAATCTTTCGTGATCCTGAATGCACAGGGTCTGAATGCCGACGTGATCAGCCATGAAATGAGTCATGTTGAAATTTTCAAACGCTTGGGCTGGTGGAAAACCACAACAGAAATTCCGCAGTGGTTTAATGAAGGTACGGCGCTGATGCTGGATAAGCGTTTTGTAAGTAATCCTGATTCCATCGGACGTTATCTGGAATATACCGATGAGTGGCTTTATCAGACAGGCGGCGGGCAAAATATTCTTGAACTCGAAAATATTTCTTCTGTAAAAGGTTTTTTCTCAGGAAACCAGAAACAGGTTATGCTGGCCTACATGACTTCCGGGATGGAAGTATCCTATTGGCTTGCTTACGTAGGCAACAATGGTCTTCTAAAATTGCTGTCAGAAATGAAAAATGGCCATTCTTTTAACGAAAGCTATTTGGAAATCGAAAAAGAAGCACGCGAAAGAAGTAAAATTAAACTGCCTGCAAATCCACTGCGTGTCGCGGATTTGAATAAAATTCATGAGTAAAGTTCTTCAATAATCTCCTTGTTTAGCTGTTTTAGCACAGGTAAAAAAATAAAGGTGGCAAGATGGAGGCCTACAAGGCTTTCCTACTTGCACTATTTTCTGAAAATAGTGTACCTTTCGGTTTGAATAGAAATCGCTTATCCATTCATCTAATTTTTAATATTTGAAATGCAACAGTTACAAACCCTGGATTACATAGTATTCTTCTTTTACTTTATCGTAGTCTCGGGCTACGGCTACTGGATTTACCAACGAAAAAAAACCACCACAGAATCTACAAAAGACTTTTTCCTTGCTGAGGGATCGCTTACGTGGTGGGCAATTGGTGCATCTCTGATCGCCTCAAATATTTCAGCAGAACAGTTTATCGGGATGTCCGGTAATGGTTTTTCGATGGGTTTAGGGATTTCGACCTATGAATGGATGGCAGCCGCAACGCTGATTATCGTGGCGGTTTTCTTCATGCCGATCTATCTCAAAAATAAAATTTACACCATGCCGCAATTTCTAAGTCAGCGTTATAACCCGACGGTGAGCTTGATTATGGCTATTTTCTGGCTGGCTTTGTACATTCTCGTTAACCTTACGTCCATTTTATACCTTGGTGCGCTGGCGGTATCCGGGATTTCCGGCCTTAATTTTACCTTCTGTATGATTGCTCTGGCTGTTTTTGCCATCATTATTACGGTGGGAGGAATGAAGGTAATTGGTTATACAGACGTTATCCAGGTTTTTTTCCTTGTTATTGGCGGTTTGGCAACAACCTATCTGGCTGTTAACCTTGTTTCGGGTGAAACAGGAATCGACGGTTTGTTAAGCGGTATGAAAATGATGCGTGAAAATCATGACGATCACTTCCATATGATTTTCCCTAAAAGCAGTCCGTTTTACATGCAGCTCCCCGGCTTGACAGTATTGCTGGGTGGTATGTGGATTGTGAATTTGAACTATTGGGGATGTAATCAATACATTACGCAACGTGCTTTGGGGGCGGATTTGAAAACGGCCCGTAACGGTATTTTGTTTGCGGCAGGTCTTAAATTGTTGATGCCGGTGATCGTGGTATTGCCTGGTATCGCTGCTTATGCATTGTATAGCAAAGGTCTGTTTCAAGCTGAAATGTTAGGCTCAGACGGACTTATTAATCCTGATAAGGCGTATCCGGTATTGCTGAACTTATTGCCTACGGGTCTTAAAGGGTTATCGTTTGCAGCTTTGACAGCGGCGGTAGTAGCCTCGCTTGCTGGAAAGGCTAACAGTATTTCTACAATTTTTACGCTGGATATTTTCAAAAATTATATCGGTAAAGACGCAGACGAGAAAAAACTTGTTTTGATCGGTCGCCTGGTTGTTGTTATTGCGATGGTGCTTGCCATTGTTGTTTCTCCTTACATGGGAATTGATAAAAAAGGAGGTTTCCAGTTTATTCAGGAAATGACCGGGTTATTGTCTCCGGGAATTTTTGCTTCCTTTATCATGGGCTTCTTCTGGAAAAAGACAAACTCGGCAGGTGCTTTATTTGCAATCGTTGGAGGGTTTTTGATTGCCTTGGCAATGCACAACAATTATCTGCCAGGTGCTGACTGGACGCAGGTTCCGTTCCTTGACCGTATGGGATTGGTATTCCTGATTTGCGTTGTGGTGATGTTTATCCTCGGCCTTGTCCTTCCTGACGAGAAAAAAGGATTACAGATCGATGTTTCCATGTTTATGCCGCACAGGAGTTTTGTAATCTGGGCGATCATCGTGCTTTCGATTATCACCGTCCTTTACAATACGTTCTGGTAGAAATTGAAATAGAATATAAACAGAGACGGCCTGGAATTTCCAGGCCGTCTCTGTTTATAAGGAAATACTAATTGCTTAGGCTACTTCCTCTTCAATAATTGTGATCTTCTGGATTTTGTCTCCCTGACGAATCAAATCAACCGTATCAACACCTTCAAGCACTTTACCAAAACAAGTGTGGTTTCCGTCAAGGTGAGCTGTGTTATTGCGGCTGTGGCAAATGAAGAACTGAGATCCGCCTGTGTCGCGTCCTGCGTGTGCCATTGACAAAACACCACGGTCGTGGTATTGTTTTCCAGCAGTAACTTCACATTTAATTTTGTATCCCGGACCTCCGCGTCCTGTTCCTTCAGGACATCCGCCCTGAATCATAAAATCAGGAATTACACGGTGGAATGTAAGTCCGTCATAAAATCCTTTTTTAGAAAGCTCTACAAAGTTTGTCACTGCAATCGGCGTATCCTGGTCATAAAGCTCGATCAGCATAGTACCTTTGTCGGTGATCATTTCTGCCTTTATCATGTTAATAAACGGGTATTTGAATAAAAAAATAAAGAATTTATCGGCTGCTGATACAGCATAGGTATCATAACAAATGCAAAGAAAAGCATATTGCAGCCGTTTCTTTGCATCGTAACAATAATATAACCAAAGAAATTAAGAATCAGTTGCGGCTCTTGCCAATTGTTTGGAATCGTCTTTTAATTCAGAAAGTTTTTTCTCTTCCCGGATCTGCACCATTTTTTCCAATACGTCCCCGCTGCCCCATTCGCGGCTTCTTTCAGGATTGGAAAACCATTCTTTTACTGCAAGTATTTTATAAATGTATTTAGTAGTTTCTGCGTTTAACCGAAGCTTAAAATAGTCGTCTTTATTTTGTGAGTTCATTCGGTTCTGGATGTGCTGTGGTCCCGCGTTGTAGGCAGCTGCTACAAGTGTCCAGGAACCAAGCTGGCGGTGAAGTTCTTTCAGATACTTACCTGCTGCATGGGTGGATTTAACCAGATGTTTACGATCGTCAACCGTTCCGTTTACGGTTAAGCCAAGTGATTTGGCCGTTGCGGGCATCAATTGCCAGTATCCGCCTGCCCCTCTGTGAGAAGTGGCATCGTTGTTCATGGCACTTTCAATTATTGGAATGTATTTAAAGTCGGAAGGGACTCCGTACTTTTTAAGGATGGGCTCTATAACTTTCATCCTTTTTTCTGCGCTCGTCATCAGTTTACGGAAAGAATTGGTGTCGTAATTCCTGATCATTTTCTGGTACCGCTCGGCAATGCGCATTTCCGTTAGGGGCACCTTTTCGCCACAAAAATTAATGGCAAGAAGGTCTGAATTGATTGTTAGTTCAGTCTTCAATTCCTTCTTTTCTACCTTCAAGTTGCTAAGTGAAAAAATACCCATTGATGCAATTGAGAAGGCAATAAAGATTAGTCTAATCATCCATGTTTTATTTCGTTCGACATAATTTTATCCGGTTTCCCGGGGAGCAAAGATAACGCTATTGAATTAATAAAATTTCATTTTGCTGTAAAAAGTTGATTTGCAGGTGATTGTGTGATTTTGTTTTAGCACTAATTTAAGATGTTAAAATTTTGTTGTTTTTATCGGTGACAATTGCTTTCTAATCGTCAGAACGCTATTTTATAGAATAATCATTGGAAATCACTTTTGGATACAAAGTGAATTTTTGAAAGTTTAAATTGTAATTTTTGTAGTGAAAAATTTTTCAAATTTTATTTACTGGTTTTCATCGCCTTGTTATTCCGGTGCTTTTTTTGTTAAATTTCCTTAAATCGTTAGTTGAAAACCGGTTAAAAGTCTGATTATCTGACAGTATATTTCCATGTAAAAAGATGTGTTTCGTTCGGCTTATAAATAGTAACTTGCATAGTCAGACAGTATAATTCGAAAATGGTCACAGTTGAAGAAGCAAAAAAGAGAATAGTCAGTAACACCTCAGTATTGATTTCTGAAAATCGTGCCGTGTCGGAGGCGACAGGTTATGTGTTGTCGCAGGACGTGCTGGCAGGGTTTTCGTTGCCGTCTTTCAGGCAATCGTCGATGGACGGTTACGCTGTTTTTCATGGCGATATTAACAAGGAAAATGTAACACTCCCTGTCGAGGGTGAATCGAAAGCAGGAAAAGCTGAAAAACTTGTTTTGAAACCCGGAACTGCCATACGTATTTTCACCGGAGCGCCTGTTCCTGAAGGAGCAACGGCAGTCATTATGCAGGAAAACACGTCAGTCGAAAACGGAGTTGTAACAATCAAAGAATATCCTGTCGCAGAAAATAAAAATCTCAGGAATATCGGCCAGCAGATAAGGGAAGGAGATATTGCCCTGCCTGCCGGAACGTATATTTCAGGTGGCACCGTTGGCTTCTTAACGGGGTTGAACATCGGAGAAGTCGAGGTATATAGTAAACCAAAGATAGGCATCCTCGTAACCGGCGATGAATTGGTGAAAACGGGAGAAGAACTGGAACATGGTCAGGTTTATGAATCCAATTCTGCCATGCTTGTGGCGGCGTTAAAGCAGGAAGGTATTTTTGACGTTGAAGTACATTACGCCGCAGACGATTTATCATCAACGATCAGCGGTTTGGAAAAACTATCTGAAAGAAATGATGTGGTTATGGCGACAGGCGGCGTTTCTGTGGGTGACTATGATTATGTTGGAAAGGCTTTGGAAGCAATAGGGGCTGAGACTGTATTTTATAAAATCAGGCAAAAACCGGGTAAGCCTTTACTTTTTGCCAAAAATGAAAAAACGAATTTTTACGCTTTGCCAGGAAACCCTGCATCGTCACTTGTGTGTTATTATGAATATGTATTGCCAGCTTTGAGGCTGATGTCCGGACGAAAAGAGTGTTTTTTACAATCATTCAAATTGCCTATTTCTCACAGTTATTCTTTCAACGGCGAAAGGGATGAATTTCTAAGGGCATATGTTTCAGATGGAAAAGTAACATCGCTTGAAGGGCAAGAGTCATTTGCGCTGCGTTCTTTTGCAGTGGCCAACGCATTGATTTATTTGCCCGTGGCACAACAAGTCGTACAGGCAGGGGATTTGGTTGAAGTTCATTTGCTGCCGTTTTAAAAATACCGATGGAAATAACGATCAATATTTTATATTTTGGAATGCTGGCCGAAATTACGGGCCTTGCCAACGAAACCTGGCTGGTCAAAGATGGTTTAACGGTAGGGGATTTGAAGCAGGAAATTGGGGATAAATACCCTTTAATACGTGAGAAGAAATTCAAAGTAGCAGTAAATCAGCAAATAGGTGACGACGGGACGAAAATTTCATTCCAATCCGAAGTCGCTTTATTACCACCTTTTGCCGGCGGATGATTTTGCTACCACCTGAGACATATAAGGTTATCTTAGTTTCTGTTTGGAAGTTTTAGGATTAATCAGGCTATTAGGTTGTAAATAGTTTTGTGTGGTAATCCTGAACTACCCTGTGTTTTGAAAGCAAAGTAACGTACCATCTGACAATCTTAGGTTATCTCAGGTGTCTAAGGTGGTAGAACATTGCTTAATTGGTTAAACCGATATATAATCTAAATTTGGGCCGTTGATATTGGTTCAGTTCAAAAGTGATCATGGAGAAAATTCATAAACCTAAAAAAGTATTTGTGCAGGGGCCGATCAGTCCGCAGTTTGTTGCCGATTCTATTGCCCGGCATCAGTCGAAGGTAAATATTGGCGCACATGCGATTTTTCTGGGACAGATCCGTGCCGATGAAAAAGAGGAAGGTTTTGTGACCGGCATTGAATATTCGGCTTATGAGGAAATGGCTGAGCAGGCGTTCCATGCGATAAGGGAGGATGCTTTTTCAAAGTTTGATCTTACCTGTATGCATATTTATCATAGCCTAGGATTGGTGCCAACGGGTGAGATTAGTCTTTTTGTTTTCGTTTCTTCGGCGCATCGCCGTGCTGCTTTTGAGGCTTCTGAATATATTGTTGATGAAATAAAAACAAAGGTGCCTATTTTTGGCAAAGAAATGGTAGGGCCGGTCGGAGAGTATATCTGGAAAGAGAACAAGTGAGTTCTGCAAGTTTATAGATCTTTTCAGCCTTAATTTTTATTTTTCATTGTCTTCTTTCTGATGGTTGATATTACGCATAAAACCAATACGTTACGAATTGCTACTGCCCAGGCCACCGTTGTGGTGAGTAAGCCTGAAACCATTCACGCTATTCAAAACAAGCTGGTGCCCAAGGGAGATGTTTTCGAAATGGCAAAGGCCGCCGGGTTGCTGGCGGTAAAGAAAACACCTGATTTATTACCTGATTGTCATCCTATTCCAATTGAGTATACAGCTGTCGCTTATCAGATCGAAGATCTGAATATCGTTATTGAGCTGACGGTTAAGACCATTTATAAAACCGGTGTTGAAGTGGAGGCGATGCACGGAGCATCTGTGGTGGCGCTTACATTGTACGATATGTTAAAGCCGATTGACAAGGGTGTGGAGATCAGGAATATAAAACTGCTGGAAAAGCGAGGTGGTAAGAGTGACAGGAAGGCCATTCCGGAAAACCTCAAAACGGCCGTTATCGTATGCTCCGACAGCATTTCAAAAGGTATCGGGGAGGATAAGTCGGGGAAGAAAATTATTGAGAAATTTGATGGGCTGGCGATAAGCGTTAGTGATTATAGTATCATTCCGGATAACAAATCCATTATTCAAGAGAAAATCCAGAGCCTTTGTAATTTATCCTATCAGCTGATTGTAATCACCGGTGGAACCGGATTGTCGCCAAGAGATGTTACCCCTGAGGCTGTCAGTGAACTTATTGATCGCGAGATTCCGGGCATAGGTGAAACCGCGAGACAATACGGCCAGGAACGCATTGGTACATCCATGTTATCCAGATCGGTTTCCGGACTGATCGGTAATACGCTGGTTTTGACGATGCCGGGTAGCACAGGTGGTGTTACCGAATATATTGACGCATTATTTCCGCACGTCTTACACGTTTTCAGTGTTATAGAGGGCAAGAAACACGATTAATACTATTGATAAATAAAATGTCTCAGCCCATTCTGGATACATTCGGTCGTAAGCACACTTATCTGAGAATTTCTCTGACCGATAAGTGCAATCTTCGTTGTACCTATTGTATGCCCCAGGAAGATATGCAGTTTATGCCCTCTAAATGGCTGATGCAGGCAGATGAAATCCAGACGCTCGCCGGGATTTTTGTCGATATGGGGGTGGAGAAAATACGCTTGACAGGCGGCGAACCGTTGATCCGAAAAGACGCAGGACAAATTATCCGTGACCTGGGTACTTTGCCAACCGCACTTACGTTGACGACCAACGCAGTTTTTGTTGACCAATTTATTGGTGATTTGAAGACTGCCGGTGTCCGTTCCTTAAATGTCAGTCTGGATACGCTGAATGAGCAATCATTTAAAAGCATTACCAAGAGAGATCATTTTGGGAAAACATTGGAAAGTATCCGCTTGCTGATTTCGGAAGGGTTTGTAGTGAAAATTAACATGGTGGTCATGCGGGGCGTCAACGACAATGAGGTCAACGATTTTGTGCGACTGACACTGGATGAGCCTAACCTGCATGTGCGTTTCATCGAATTTATGCCGTTTAACGGAAATAAGTGGGATATGTCGAAAATCGTTTCCTACAATGATCTGCTGACTGATATTAGTACGCAATTTGACTTTGAGCAAATTGAAGGTGAATTGCAGGATACCGCACATAATTTTAAGGTAAGCGGAGGAAAGGGTACGTTTGGGATTATTGGCACGGTTACCCATCCTTTTTGTGCAGGCTGCAACCGTATCCGTTTGACTGCGGATGGAAAGCTTAAAAACTGCCTTTTTGATACAACAGAGATCGATCTGCTTACGCCACTGAGACGTGGCGAAGATGTCCGGTCATTGATCTACACACATTTTCAGAAAAAACATTTCGCGCACGGCGGACATATCGACTTTTCGGAGAAAAATGCGAGAGAGGATTATGAGCAAAACCGGAGGATGATTGCTATTGGTGGGTAAAATTTTTGAAGGCTAAGGCTCAAATTCGACAGGTTTCCTAAATTGACTCAAGACAGCGTGTATCTGAACCGTTTGGATATTTTCATAAACCGAGAAGTGTATGGAATAAGGAAAGATTTCTGTCAGAGCTACTCGTACATTGTTATATCTCAATGCATACAAAAGAGGTGACCTCTTAACCAGAATAAGCTTCCTCTTAACCTCAGACTTGAATTTTAATCCTAATCCTTTGCTGTGATATTCGTAATATTCAGCAGCATCGGTTATATCCTGCAAGGATTCAGGGGTAAACCGCAATTGGTACGGGGTAGACATTATTCAGCATCCAGTATTTTGAAGGCAGGGTCCTCTTCAATTAGTAACGCTGAATTGTCTTTATACTTTTTTATTCGTTGGTTAACCAAATCCATTTGCCACTGAGATATTTCAGTTTCGTTATCGTCGGTTAAGATCTCGATGGCTTCCATTTTCTGCAAATCCTCAATTACAGAAGTTGCGTACTCTTTTTTTACCCTGATATGATATATTAGTGCCATGGCAAATGGTTTCGAATGGTATAGGAGTACGGCTACTCATATCAAAGATAACGAAACCGATGAAGAAATAACATGTATTGATCGTTGAAAATGAAATGAATCAGGACTAGTTGATAGTTATTTTGAGATGGGTACACCACTCAACCCACATTTTTTACCGCTCATAAAACCCGTGCAACATGACGTCAGTCGGAGGCATCATTGGTGAAAATTATTAGCCAATAATATAACCTTCAGAGTCATGAAAAATTTCCAGAAAACCTTCATCGCTGCGTTCTGCGGCTTGTTGCTGAGCAGTTTTGTTTCGGCAGAACCATTACAAAATTCGGCGACGGAAAAGTACTATGAGTCGTTCAGAGTCGGGATGTACCGTGTGAAAAACACACTTGTTATGAATCTGCTGCTGGAAAAGGACAAAGGAGTCGCCGTAAATGTGAAACTGATCGATGCCAGAGGTAAAGTGTTACATCAGGAATATATCGGTAAAGGCCTTCGGAAAGTCGGGCAAAAATTTGATTTCTCAGAAATCAATGACGGAGAATATAAAATTGAAATTACGAACGGAGACGAACGTATTGTTAAAAATATCAGCTTATCAACCACCGAGATCGCAGAAATAGCGGGTCGTCGTCTGATCGCTTTAAACTAGCTATTTTTTGTTACGGATCCGACAAAAGGATCCGTAACAAAAAATATTATTTCATCCATGTGTTGGCTTTTAGCCAACCTTCCAGGGCGGCGGGCCAGTTTGCCAACGACCCTTTTCCTTCGGTACGCATACCATACCCATGGCCTCCCTTCGGATAAAGATGCATTTCCGCCGGGATTTTGAATTTCTTTAAGGCCAGATAATAGGCAATACTGTTTTCTACGGGTACACCACCGTCATCCATAGCGTGCACCAAAAAAGCAGGAGGCGTTTTTGCACTCACCTGCAATTCGTTGGAATAATACTTAATCAGTTCTTCTGATTTATCAGGACCTAGTAAATTGTCTCTTGACCCGCCATGTGCCAGTTCAGGCAACAACGAGATCACCGGATACATCAATATTGAAAAGTTAGGCTTGGATTCTTCGGAAGCCTTGGCGCCCATGTTATAGTGCGTAGAAAGCGTTGCAGCCAAATGGCCTCCCGCTGAAAATCCCATCACACCTATTTTATCCGCATTGATATTCCATTTTTTTGCCCCCTGACGAATCAGCTTCATGGCTTGCATCGCGTCGAGCAGTGGCGCTTCGTGCTGATGTTCCATAGCTTTCACATCCGGAAGCCGGTATTTTAAAACAAAAGCTGAAATTCCGCGCTCGTTAAACCACTTGGCCAGGTCACTTCCCTCATGTGAGGCGGCCAGTATACCATACCCTCCTCCCGGACAAATCATGACGGCCGCGCCTGTCGCTTTTTCCTTAGGGGCGATATATGCGGCAATTGTAGGCACGGTCACGCCGCTGATCCTTAAAATACCATCCGCAGCGGTAACTGATTTTTCTTCTACGGTATTCGTTTTGTTATTTGGAACTTTTCCGTCTGGCCACAGCGATATGACTTCATTTTGTGCCATAGATTGTAAGGATAATAGCGTAAGGCCGGCAGACATTATAATCGAATTTGTTTTTTTCATAGATAAAGGATCTTTCTCTCAAAAAGACGAGCAATGTTGATCTTTACCCTCGAATTGTTTAAACCTGTTTACTTATACTGAATTTTTAATTTTTATAAGCGCACACAGGCTTATGGTATCAGCTCGTTATTAAAATCGGATGAGCAAATATGTTTTGGTATAATATAAATATTTTTTATTCTGTAAAGACGGAGGGAGGCAAAGGAGCGAAGAAAATTAAGTTATTATTTTATGGTAATGAGTAGGTGGGTCTAAATTAAGTCTTTCAGAATCAGCTCTCCATGAAAATTAATTTTCAGGCTCGTTTGACATATTCCAATAAATGGCTGTAACGCATGCAGAATTTGTTAACAAATGTCGCCGATTTATTTTTTGGATTTTACTAAGTCGCAAATATAAAGTGCTTTATCGTGATCATACGAATTGTAAGAATGACCTTTTTGCCGGAAAAGATTAGTGAGTTTCAAAGTATTTTTGAAAAGTGCCAGCATGATATTAAACAAATGCCGGGTTGTCTGCATCTCGAACTTTGGCGGGATGTCGATAACCCCAATATTTTGATCACACACAGCCATTGGGAAACGGAGGAATATCTGAATACGTACCGCCGCACCGAATTTTTCGGACTGATTTGGAAAAAGACAAAGGCGTTATTCGCGGATAAGCCTTTGGCTTTTTCTGTGGAAAAAATAGCGTAATAAACTTATCTACCCGTCATTTTTTTGCGGGATTGATCATAATATGTGCCCTGTGTGTGCCCGGGTCCATAATCCAGGGCATACCCGGAACGTCTGGTTTCAGTGGCAGGCCAGTACTCTCGGCGGTTGCATAAGGAATGTAAACCACGTAGCGTAAATAACCATCTTTGACTTCGCCCGTTTGACTGTCGTAATTCTCTGCCGATCCCGAAAACGAATACAACGTAGCCGGTTGCTTAGGCATTTTTAATTGTCCGGATTTCACCTCTTTTTCTCTGATATCAAAGATATCTTTTTGACTTTTTCCTTCTTTGGTCAATACCCGGCCTCTTTCCATAAAAGGTTCAAGATCTGCGTGGTAACAGGAAACGTTTATGGCCTCTTTTTTCGGGTCATCGGCTATGCAAACAAAATCATTTGTACCGGCCCGGAGTACTTTAAATGTTCCGTCTGCGGCATATCCATACACTTTTGCACCTGCCTGTTTATCAACCGGAGCAGCCAGTGAGGCGGTTTTTATCTGAATATCAGCAGCCGGAATTACCGTTTGCGCCTGTGCCTGAAAAGCGACGCAGAGAGCGGCCGCGTGAAAAAAAATCCTGTTCATGGTAGTAAATGATATGTGGCTAGTTTCTTATAATCTAAATTTAGCAATCTTTACTAAAAGAATCCTATAATTCTCTTTTGAAACGATTGTTCACTAAGCAAAGCAACTGATTAATTAAACACCGATGAATTTCAAAAAACCGCTTACTCTATCAGCATCCGGTATGCTTGCGTTGGGCGTTCTGGCGGCTTCTTACATGCGTACCAATCCAAGTACGGTAAAAAGCCCGGGGCTGGATAGCTTGTATGAGAATCTGAGCACTGAGCAAAAACGTTCTCCCAAATATGCCGTAGCAGGTTTAAATGTGGCGAATGGGCTGGAAGCTACACTTTTTGCTTCGGAGCCGACATTGACCAATCCGACCAATATTGATGTAGACCACCTTGGCCGTGTTTGGGTTTGTGAAGCGTATAACTATCGACCGGCCATTAACGGCAATCCAACCCATAAGGAAGGCGACCGGATATTGATTCTGGAAGATACCAATGCGGATGGCAAGTCAGATAAAACCACCGTTTTTTATCAGGGTGAAGAACTGAATTCGCCGCTTGGCATCTGGGTAATGGGCAATAAAGTAATTGTTTCCCAAAGTCCTTATGTATGGTTGTTTACGGACGCGGACGGAGACGGCAAAGCGGATAAAAAGGAAGTTATTTTTGAAGGCGTTGGTGGCACGCAGCACGATCACGGCATGCATGCTTTTGTGTTCGGGCCTGATGGCAAGCTTTATTTTAACTTTGGTAACGAAGGCGGGCATTTACTGGATGGTAAGGGAAATCCTGTTACAGGTCTTGATGGTAAAGCCATTGACTTTAAAAAATATAAACAGGGAATGGTATTCCGCTGTGACCCGGATTTCAAAAATGTTGAAGTGTTGGGTAGCAATTTCAGGAATAACTACGAAGTAGCCGTCGATAGTTATGGAACGATGTGGCAGTCGGATAATGATGACGATGGCAACAAAGGTGTCCGTATCAATTATGTTATGCCCTATGGAAATTACGGTTATACCGACGAAATCACGGGAGCTGGCTGGCGTGCAAACCGCACGAATATTGAGGATTCTATTCCTTTCCGTCATTGGCATTTGAATGATCCGGGCGTAGTTCCAAATCTTTTACAAACCGGGGCAGGTTCTCCTACGGGGTTAATTGTGTACGAAGGACGCTTATTGCCAAAAGTGTTTTGGGATCAGATGATACATTGCGATGCCGGACCAAATGTGGTGCGCTCTTACCCTGTTCAAAAGGCGGGCGCGGGCTATTCTGCTAAGATTGTTAATATATTGGAAGGGAAACGTGACCAGTGGTTCCGTCCATCTGATGTTTGTGTGGCGCCGGATGGTTCGCTGATCGTGGCAGACTGGTATGATCCGGGCGTTGGCGGGCACCAGGCAGGTGATCAGGCCAAAGGCCGTCTGTACCGTCTGGCACCTGAAAATACGCCTTATCGGATTACCAAAGCAGATTATACAACAGCAGCCGGCGCTGTTCAGGCACTGCAAAACCCCAACCTTTCGGTGCGTTATCTGGCATGGGATGCGCTCGTGAAAATGGGTAATAAAGCACTTCCTGAGCTTAAAACACTTTTTGCAAACAAGGAAAATCCCCGGATGCGTGCCCGCGCATTATGGGCTATCGCAACGCTTGATAAAGTGGGTACCGAAGAATTGGAATCTGCTTTCCGCGATTCCAATGCCGATATTCGTATTACGGCGCTGCGTGTGGTTCGTGAAAAGAGAAATGCTGATTTGACAAAATATCTGAAATTACTGGTCAATGATTCGGATGCGCAGGTTCGCCGCGAATGTGCTTTGGCGCTTCACGGAACGGTTTCTGCGGATGCGCCGGAGTTATGGGCGCAGCTTGCACAGCAATACGATGGCAAAGATCGCTGGTATCTTGAAGCCTTGGGTATTGGTGCGGAAGGCCAGTGGGATTCATTCTTTAAAGCCTGGGTTGCCAAAGCCGGTGCCAATCCGATTGCTACGGATGCAGGAAAAGATATCGTCTGGCGTTCAAGAAGCAAGGAGTCGGTCAATCTGCTGGCTTCTCTGGCAAGTGATCCGGGCGTAGATCTGAAAAGTCGTTTGAGATATTTCCGTGCTTTTGACTTCAATCCGGGGGCGAAAGAGAAATCGACTGCGTTGTTGAAAATCATGAAAGGAAAAGCGCAAAATCAAAATGAAATCAATGAGCTGGCCCTTCGTCACCTCGATCCTGCTTTTGTGAAACAATCACCGGAGGCTATGGCCGCTTTGAAAAAATTGCTGGATGCAACCTATGGTACTTCAACCTACATAGAACTGGTTTCGCGTTATGAGATTCCTTCTGAAAACACCCGTTTGTTGCAGCTGGCCACTGGCAAAGCGTCATCAAATATCAGTCGCAGTGCTGGTCAGCAGCTTTTAAAGCAAAACGGTGCACCCTTGCTTTGGGCGACAATCAAAGGAAAAGATGCGCAAAAGGCGAGCGCTGCACTGACCTCCATCAAAGGGGTAGGTAGTAAACAATCACTGGATATTTTGAAAACGGTTGCTCTGGATGCGAAACACCCTACTGATTTGCGTGTGGAAGCAACCCGTTCTTTGGGCGGTACCATGAGCGGAGAAGATCTTGTGCTGGTTTTGCTGAAAGAAGGGAAAATCGATGGCGAGTTGAAAACAGCGGCGGTTCAGGGATTAAGCGGTGCCTGGCGCAAGTCAGTGAAAACAGAGGCGGCCAAGTATCTTGAAGGCTCCGGGACTGTTGCCAAAAAACACCCTGATTTGAAAACACTGGTGGGCATGAATGGCAATGTGGCAAAAGGGAAAGAAATTTTTGGGATGTATTGCACCGTTTGTCACCAGGTCAACGGACAGGGGATTGATTTTGGTCCTAAACTTTCAGAAATAGGAAGTAAGCTGCCGAAAGAAGCTCTTTACGCTGCGATATTCGAACCAAGTGCCGGTATCGGTTTTGGTTATGAAGGTTTTGAGGTGACGCTAAAAGACGGTTCTTCGGTTTCGGGAATTATTTCCAGTAAAACGGAAACGGATCTGATCATGAAACTGCCTGGCGGTGTGACGCAGGAGTATAAAATGTCGCAGGTGAAATCTATAAAACAGATGACAGACTCGATGATGCCGGCTGGTCTTCAGGATGCGATGAGCACCGACGAACTGGTAAATCTTGTTGAATATATGAGCAGTCTGAAGAAAAAATAATTTTTTAATTTTCGGTCAATGTTCCGATTGCAGCCAGTTAAAACACTTTTGTTTTGACTGGCTGTTTTTTTATTTACATCGGTTACTTAAAACTCTGATTTTGTTTCGCTAATCTGAAAAAGAACTGGTAATTTTGAGGTTGTCCAATAGTTATTTGCTCCACTGAATTAAGTTTTGAAACAATTAAATTACATTAAGTCCGCATTTCTGGTTGCCACAAATCTTTGCTTTTTTGTCGTAAGTGGTACGTGTCAAGTGGTTGATTCCCTGATTGTAATACATCCTGACAGTTTGTATGCCTCACTCTCAGAATCTGAAAAAAGATTTTCCAGGAATGCCGTGGCCGGTTTAAAAACAGCCGATGGCCTGGAAACGACGCTTTTTGCCGCCGAACCACTGATCACAAATCCGATTAACATTGATGTGGATCATCGCGGTCGCGTCTGGGTTTGCGAATCCTACAATTATCGTCCGGCGGTAAACGGCAAATCGGAGCTTAATGTTGGTGATAGAATTGTTATTCTGGAAGATACCACCGGAGACGGGAAAGCGGATGTTACCAAGGTTTTTTATCAGGGGCCCGAATTAAATTCTCCGCTTGGGATCTGGGTGATGGGCAATAAAGCGATTGTCTCGCAAAGTCCGTACGTGTGGCTTTTCACAGATACCGACGGGGATGACAAAGCAGATAAAAAGGAGGTGCTTTTCAAAGGAATCGGCGGAACACAGCAGGATGCGGGCGTTCACGCTTTTGTCTTCGGGCCTGATGGAAAGTTTTATTTTAACTACGGAAATGCAGGAAAACAGCTGGTAGACGGGCAGGACCGGCCATTGCTGGATAAATACGAAAGACCGATCAATTTCCGTCAATACCGACAGGGTGTTGTTTTTAGAGTAGATCAGGAATTTCGCAATGTGGAAATTCTGGCCGAAAACTTTCATAATGGCTTTGAGTTAGCCGTCGATAGTTATGGAACGATGTGGCAATCAGATCAGGAGGAGCCGGGAAATGGAGCAGATCGTGTGAGTTATGTCATGGAAAACGGAAACTTCGGTTATATTGATGAAATGAGCGGAGCAAGCTGGCGTATCAATCACACCAATCTCGAAGATGAAATTCCGCGCCGTCACTGGCATCAGAATGATCCGGGTGTTGTGCCCAATTTACTGGAAACCGGTTCGGGACTGCCGATGGGGATGGTCGTTTATGAAGGAGAATTATTGCCGCGTAAATTCTGGGATCAGGTGATTCTGGCCGATGCCGGGCAAAATGCAGTCACTTCCTATCCGGTACAGCCGGATGGAGCTGGTTTTAAATCGGTTGGTATTAATCCTGTTGTTGAAGGAACGAGAGATAAGTGGTTCCGCCCTACGGATGTTTGCGTTGCACCCGACGGCTCGCTGATTGTATCGGACTGGTATGATCCTGTTGCGGGTTCGCATAAAATGAAAGACAAAAGCAGAGGAAGGATTTTCCGTATCGCTCCGCCTGCAACACCTTATAAAATTCCGGTTTATGACCTGACCAATCCGGTTGAAGCCGTGCAGGCGCTTCAAAGTCCGAACTTGTCGCAACGTTATCTTGCCTGGAATGCCTGTGTTAAACTGGGCTGGGCGGCAGAACCGGAGCTGGAAAAATTATTCAGGTTATACAACGGAAATCCTAAATTAAGGGCCCGGGCTCTTTGGGTTTTGAATAAAATTGAAGGATTCAACCACAGAAATCTTGACATCGGTTTCAGAGAGTTAAACCCGAATTTACGAATCACAACGTTACGGGCAGTCCGTCAGCGGAACAGTGACCCGACGGAATACATCAAACGGTTGACTTCGGATCCTAATCCGCAGGTGCGACGCGAATGTGCGTTAGCCATCAATCATAACCATACCTATGAAGCACTTGACGTGTGGTTGCAGCTCGCACAGCAATATCCGGGCAATGACAGATGGTCCGTTGAGGCTCTAAGTATTGGGGCGATCGGACAGTGGGAGCGTATTTTCCCGGCCTGGCTTGCCAAGGCCGGAAAGAATCCGGGTGCAACAAATGCGGGAAAGGATATTATTTGGCTGGCGCGGACCAGACAGGCAATTCCTTATCTAACCGATCTGGCGGCAGATACCTCCGTCACATTTAAAAGCAGGTTACGTTACTTCCGTGCTTTTGACTTTTTTCACGCGGGTTATGAAAAATCGCAGGCACTTATGCACGTGATGAATGTGAAATCTTCCGACAGGATTGAAGTAAGCAAGCTCGCGCTGCTGCATTTGGATAAATCATTTGTAACCAACTCGCAACAAGGGCTGACTGCCTTAAACAAACTGCTTGACGAAACATACGGAACGGACGATTATATCGAACTGGTAACCCGTTATGCACCGGAATCTGAGAATAACCGGTTGTTCCAAATGGCGATCAATAAATCCGACGGGGTACTTGGTCGTGATGCGGGTGCGTTGCTGCTGGATATTGCCGGCGTTTCTTTTATCACGGATAAACTCGCTACCCTAAGTGATGCAAAAAAATCGGCTTTGCTTGCTTCCTTACAAACCGCCGGAAGCTCTGAGTCTGTGTATATTTTGCGGTCGGTGATCCTTGATGTAGGTCAGAAAGAGTCTGTGAGAGCCGATGCTGCCCGTTATCTGGGTGGAAGCTGGCCAGGCGAGGATGCTGTTGTGAAATTATTGAAACAAAACCAGATTGACGGCGATATCAAAGAAGCGGCATTACAAGGTGTAAAAAATGCTTTCAGAGAAAATGTAAAGGCTGAGCTCGCACCATACTTTCCGAAGCCGGTTGAGGTTGTCACGGTTGTGGAAGAGGTTCAGCCCAAAGAAAAAAGTAAAAAGGAGAGAAGACGACGGAAGAAAGATTAACGGTTTTTCGAATCATAGAAAAGGCAAGGAACGTAAAGAGTTAAACTCAGCGTTCTTTGCCTTTTTTCTTATCCTCTTTTGCGTGAAATTCAGATAACGACTAACGTTTTTCACGCAAAGCAATAGAAGTGAAGGGCAAAGAACGGTAAGATTTCTACTTCGCGGGCTTTACGATTCCTTGTCTTCTTTGCGTGAAATTCAGATTAGGATTAACTTTTTTTCACGCAAAGCAAAAGAAGTGAAGGGCGAAGAACGGTAAGATTTCTACTTCACGGCCTTTGCGATTCCTTATCTTCTTTGCGTGAAATTCAGATTAGGATTCACCTTTTTTCACGCAAAGCAACAGAAGTGAAGGGCAAAGATCGGTAAGATTTCTATTTCGTGGCCTTTGCGATTCCTTATCTTCTTTGCGTGAAACCCCTTCAAAAACCTTATAATTGAAATTTTAATCGGTATAAACGTGCCGGCTTTTTCTTTACCTTCTAAAACCATAACACAAAAATTAAATCATGCTCCGCAGAAACTTTGTTAAATCATCACTTGGGTTGGCTGGCGCTGCTATCGCGGCAGGAGAGGCTTTTGCTTCTTCCACTTCACCCATGGCAAAGAATAAATTCAAACTTAAATACGCTTCCCACTTCGGAATGTTCCAGAACAGCGCCGGTAAAGACGTGATCGACCAGCTGAAATTTATGGCGGATCAGGGCTTTATGGCTTTGGAAGATAATGGTATGATGGGACGTTCGGTAGAGGAGCAGGAAAAAATAGGGAAGGAAATGTCTCGTTTGGGTATGGAAATGGGGGTTTTCGTGGTAGATAAAGGTGGAAACGGAGCTAATACCCTAGCCGCAGGAAAGAAAGAACATATCGATATTTTCTTGAATGGCTGTAAGCGAGCAGTAGAGACGGCGAAGCGTGTGAATGCTAAATGGATGACGGTGGTTCCGGGTGACTTCGAACGTAATTTGCCCATCGGCGTACAGACAGGTCACGTAATCGATGCTTTGCGCAGAGGAGCTGAGATATTGGAACCGCACGGACTGGTGATGGTTTTGGAACCTTTGAGTGATTCTCCTAATCTATTTCTGCGTACGTCCGATCAGACGTATGAGATTTGTCGCGGTGTGAACAGCAAATCCTGCAAAATCCTGTATGATATTTATCACATGCAGAAAAATGAAGGACGTCTGCTTCACAACATCAATATGACATGGAGTGAAATCGATTATTTCCAGATAGGGGATGAGCCTGGCAGAAAAGAGCCCACAACAGGTGAAATTAACTACAAAAATATTTTCAAGTATATCTACGACCGTAGCAAGAAAGAAGGGAAAAGCTTCATCATGGGTATGGAACACGGTAATTCCCAGCAAGGCAAAGAAGGTGAGGCTGCCCTGATCAAAGCTTACGTTGATAGTGACAACTTTACTATTTAAGATTTCGTTTTAAAGCAAAAGAAGTCAACTTTTCAAAAGTTGACTTCTTTGTTTGGTAGCTGTTACAGCCAATTACAATACAACAACTGAATTCTCTTCAGCGTCTACACCAGCTGGTACATACTTATCAGCTTCCCAGTCGTTTTCCCATTTTTCGTTATCCAAAAGATAGCGGAACTGGTATTCTTTACCAGGAGCAAGGTCAAGACTACCTTTGAATGAGCCGTCTTTCTGTTTTTTCAACGCGATTGCTTCTTCTGGATTCCATCCATTAAATTCGCCGATAAGTGAAACTTTCTCAGTTTTTTCAACGGCCTCAGCTGGCAATGTGAACGTAACTTTCACAACCGGCTTGCTTTTTAAATACTGTTTTGTAATCGCCATACTTTGTAGTGTTTTTTTAGTTGGTGCGACAAATATACAATCAAAAATTATACAAATAAATGAATATCAATAGAATAAATTTTTAAATTCTTCGAATAGTTATATGTATTTATTGCCAAAAACATGCCTGACGTAATTTTTAAAAGCATTTTAAGAAAATTTGCACAAAAAAGCAAAGGAAATGTTTGTCTTTTACAAAGATGAGAAAAGTACAAAAAGGGTTGGAAGGCGACCGAATAATTCTTCCGGATATTTTCGGGAGAATTTCTTTTATCACGGATTTTGGGCAATAAAAAATCCCTTATAACAGGCAGCGTTATAAGGGACTAAAATAGACTGGATGGCAGCTAAGAAAATACTATTGCGACCATTCGGTAGGCTCCCGGTCCCAACGATGTTTTTTCAGTTCTTCGGTCAGCGCTTTGTTTAACCTCACGCCATCGCTGGTAGCGATGTTGGAACGTACGTGCGCAAGTTTACGCATACCCGGAATGGTGGTATGGACATCCGGGTTTTCCAGAATAAATCGTAGTGCCAGTTCAGGCATCGTCATATCAGCCGGGACAACCGGGCGCAATGCCTCGGCGTGATCCACGCTTGTATTCAGGTTTTCAGTAACAAAATAAGTCGAACGCCAGTCATCTGCCGGGAAAGTCGTTTCTTTGGTCAGGTTTCCTGATAATGTTCCCTCGTCCAGAGGCACACGGGCAATGACACCAATATCCAGTTTGTTACAAAGCGGGAACAACTGATCTTCCGGTGCCTGGTCGAAAATGTTGTAAATAACCTGTACCGCATCGATCAAACCTATTTCCAATGTTTTTAACGCATTGTTAGGCTCCCAGCGGTTAATACTGATTCCCCAGCGCTCTACTTTGCCGTCTTTGGTCAGTTTCTGTATGGCTTCTTTCCATTCATCCTCATGCGCCCAGGCATCTTCCCAAACGTGGAATTGAAGCAGATCAATCGTCTCAACACCTAAGTTCTTCAAGCTCTTTTCCGCATACTCAATGATATAATCGGCAGGGAAAACGTCTTTTAAAAGAAAGTCAGGCTTGGAAGGCCATTGACGGTTTTTTGGTGGAATTTTTGTGGCTGCATATAACTTTTTGTCGGGATTTCTGCGGATTAAGTCTCCCAGTATCTGCTCGCTCAACCCTTCGGCATAACCCCAGGCTGTGTCAAAAAAATTACATCCCGATTCAACGGCCAGGTCAAGAGAGTCTTCAATTTCCTTGCGGTCTGAGCCTGTCCATCCGGCAAGTCCCCACATGCCATAACCTATCTCGCTGATCTGCCAGTCACTACGTCCAAAACGGCGGTATTGCATCTTGTTTATGTTTAGTTGTTTTACTTTAAAGGAATTTATAGCACATTTTTAATGCTATTGAAATACATTTGCTGCAATTTATTATATTTAGGAAGATGCAGGGGTTATCAAAAAACAAAATGTCGTTTAGCTGGGGAAAACTGTTGGAGGGTACAATGAAAAGAATAATTGGCTTGCTGCTGATTGTGGGGATGGCAGGATGGAATACGCAGACCATACCGAAAAATAGCATGCTTACGTATTGTGCTACTTTTCGGCAGATACAGCAGGATATCCGGGACTGTGTCATAACACCCGACTCTGCGGCCAGGGCATGGCAGGAGAATATCAGAAATATCAGGGCTACGTTTCACAATGGTGATACCTGCCGCATGGGTGATTCAACTTATTTTGTATTTCCCATCAAGGGATATACGCCTGAAAAATCCATTGGTGGCAGAGGCATGGGGTATAGGGCAGATGGTTTTGACCTTTTCGATATGGATGTAAAGGGAAGCCATCCGGCGCATGACCTTTTTGTCTATGATAAAAACCAGGACAACCTCGATGATCGTACCTGGAAACCTGTGGAAGTACTGGCTTTTACATCGGGTGTGGTTGTGGCAGTGGAAAATAACTGGAAATACGATAGTGATTTGCGGGGCGGAAACTGGATATGGATCTACGATCCCTGCCTGGATGGTTTATTTTATTATGCCCACAACAATGTTTTGTTTGTTGAGCCGGGGCAATGGGTAAACGCCGGGGACAAAATTTCGGAAATGGGTCGCAGCGGGTTTAATGCTTTCAAGAGACGCTCACCGACGCATTTGCATCTCATGTTTTTGAAATTAAATAAAGACGCGTTGCCTGAACCGGGCGATACTTATGACTGGTTGATGAATGCAATAGTAAAACAATAGCCGGGTAGCGATGGATTGATGCAGGAAGGTGGCTTGGTTAAAAATTGACGTAAAATTTATTTTAACAATATTTTATTATCACTCCATTTTTACTACTTCCTAACCTCTTTTGCTATGAACAACCGCCGTTCTTTTATGAAAAAAAGTGCTGCCCTGGGTATGGGCGCATTTGGAATCGACAGTCTTTTTAATGAACTCCATGCTGCTGATTTCCAAAATGCTGAAAAGTTTTGGAAAGACGACAGCGAAACCAACGACGATTACTGGGCAACCATTCAGGATGCGTACACAGCAAGTAAAAGTGAGATTATCATTCTGAATAACGGCGGCGTTTCTCCTTCTCCGATTGTCGTTCAGCAGGCGCTGGAAAAATACAATAAACAGGCTGCACAGGGCCCGTCTTACTACATGTGGCGGATTATGGACAAAGGACGTGAGCCTTTACGTCAGCGTTTGGCAACGCTCGGCGGCTGTGATCCCGAAGAAATTGCCATAAACCGTAATGCTACCGAAGCTCTTAATACGGTCATTTTTGGTCTGACGTTACAAAAAGGCGACGAGGTGATCGGGACCAAATTTGACTATCCCAACATGATGAATGCCTGGCGTCAGCGTCAGCTGCGCGACGGGATCGTTTACAAACAGCTCTCTTTTGAATTTCCGATTGAAAACGATGATCAGATCGTCAAAGCCTATGAAGATGCGATAACGCCTCAGACAAAAATCATTCACATTACACATATCGTCAACTGGATCGGGCAGATTATGCCGGTTAAAAAGATCAGCCAGATGGCGCATAAAAAAGGGATTGAGGTGATTGTCGATGGCGCGCATTCATTTGGGCTGCTCGACTTCAAAATTCCGGATCTGGAATGTGACTATTTTGGAACCAGCCTGCACAAGTTTTTGAGTGCGCCTGTGGGCAGTGGCATGATGTGGATCAAAAAGGATAAAATTGCTAAAATCTGGCCGTTGGTCTGCAACCACGAACCAACCAGTGCGGATATACGGAAATTTGAAACTCTGGGCACGAGAAGTTTCTGTATCGAGCAGGCGATTGGTGAGGCGATTAATTTTCAGGAAGGAATTGGGACAAAACGTAAACAGGAGCGCATCCATTATCTGAAAAAATACTGGGCAGAAAAAGCAAAAGAGATTCCCGGCGTGAAAATTCATACGTCGCTGAAACCGGAATATTCCTGTGCGATAGCGGGCGTAAGTGTTGAAGGGCTTAAGCCGACAGAACTCGATAGCAAGTTATTCAACGATTTTAAAATCCATACGGTCGGAATCAGTTATGAAAGTGTGCAGTGCGTGAGGGTAACGCCTCATGTGTATACTAAAATAAGTGATCTGGATAAACTGGTTGGCGCTTTGGAGAAAATAGCGAAGAAAGCTTAATTAAGAATTAAGAATTAAGAATTAAGAATTAAGAATTGCTTTCGGGCAGTTGATAGATCTGGATCTGGCCAAACGGCCAGATCTTTTTTTATGTCCAATTTTTTGCAAACCATTTATCCATTTCGCCAGCCGCTTTTATAACAAATAGGACATTAAAAGTAATGGATATGACCGTTTGAACAAATTGGTTTCGCTACTGTCCGGCAAACCGTTACATTTGGTATATTCTTTAACCGGAACAAATTCTGTTATAAACCATGACACAACAACGCAACGGTTCTTTTATAAAAAGGGCCAAGGATATAACGCTCAGCAGCGCATTAACACTTGCCATTTTGTCGGGAGGTGCAATGATGACGGGCTGTTCGTCAAAGGATGATGAATCTGATTATAGCTACGAAGAAACGACCTATTCCAAAGGGATCCGGTCGCATATTAAAGAGGTAAAACCGGGCGAGTTTAAAATTACCGATGAAGAAAGTGTGGCAGCAGACAAGTCGCTGGCCATTGTGACTTATCTCGACGGTCATACCGATTCGCTGTCGACCACTGCGGCAAAAGCTTTAATTGATAATGAAATTCGTCATAACCAGTCTTATGTGGGGCATCACAGCGGACTTTCGAGCATGCTTTTGTATGGAGGAATTGGTTATATGCTGGGGCGTAATTCTGGTAATGGTTACATCAATAACTACCGGGACAGGGAAACTTCCCGTGGAGGGTTTTATGCTAATCCGGGAGCATTCAATAAGTCACAAAGTGCTTATAGTGATGTAAATGCCTCGCGTTCAACAAGAACGGTAACTTCAAGACCATCCGGCGGACGCAGCGGATTTTTTGGCAGATTTTCAGGAAGAAGCGGAGGCTGACCGAAGTCATCCGAATCAAAATTTCTGACTATTTTTAAATACTTATGATAAAATTAAAATCCCTGCCAAATCCTCCGGAGCAGGCACTTGAAAAACTTGGATGGAACTGGATGCTGGGTACGGACACAACGCCATATCTTGGTAAAGAAGTGGTGATCATTAGCGAAGAAACGGCTACCCAATATTATGAAGCGGCTGGGACATTGTATGATATGTTTGTGGAAGCAGGCCAGTATGCGATTGATCACGAACTTTTTGCAGAGATGGGCATTCCGGCAAACCTGATTGAACTCGTCAAACTTTCCTGGGAAGAAGACCGGAATGTGCATCTTTACGGACGATTCGATCTCGCCGGCGGATTTGATGATCAACCGGTAAAACTTATTGAGTTTAACGCGGATACTGCGACCTGTCTGCCCGAAACGGCGGTGGTGCAATGGGCGCATTTACGTACCAACGGCGAGGATGATTCGAAGCAGTTTAACACACTTTATGAAACTCTGGTCAGGCAGTTTCAGTATATAAAACTGGTAAATAACGACCTGACGCCTTCGATCCTTTTCTCGGCAATGCGTGATTTTCCCGAAGATGACACCAACGTGAACATCCTTTCCGAGGCGGCAAAAGAAGCAGGGTTCGAGGTTGATTTTGCTTACATCGATGAAGTAGAATTTGCTCAGGAAGGAATTTTTAAACAGGAGACTTCCGGTTCGGGTAATTTTGTCCGTTTTGATTTCTGGTTCAAACTGATTCCCTGGGAATATATCGGCGACGACGAACCTGAATTGGCTGTCATGCTCACAGATATTGTTAAAAACCGTCGCGCTGTCATTTTGAACCCGGCGTATACTTTGTTATTTCAGTCGAAGTATATTTTAAAAGTATTGTGGGATTTATTCCCATATCATCCGTTGCTATTGCAAACGGAACGCCATCCGATTACGCACAAAAAGTCGGTAAGTAAAGTGCTTTTCGGCCGGGAAGGCGCCAATGTTTCCATTATGGAAAAGGGCGGCGAAGTGTTGGAAAAGGTAGAGGGAGACTATGACTCCCAAAAAAGAGTTTATCAGGAATATACCGAATTCCCCGTAGATGGAGAAGGTTTTTCTTATCAGGCGGGCGTATTTTATACCGGGGAACCCTGCGCACTGGGCTTTCGTCGCGGTGGAAAAATTCTTGACAATACCGCGCAGTTTGTTGGGCATATTGTTGAATAAATAACTGCTGGCTAAAAGTTGTGAGTCTTAAAGCCTATCGCCCGGTAGGCTTTATTCGCACTAGATCAATTGTAACCGTTGATTTTCCAAAGTTACATTGAAATGGATGTCGGCGTTTAAAGCTTTGAATACTTTTAAGATTGTATCAATCGTCGCACTATTAGCGCTACTTTCAAGTTTTGATATCTGTGCTTTTTGAACCCCAATCAGTTGACCCAATTCCTCTTGTGTCAGCTTACGCTCCTGTCGGGCAGTTTTAATCATTCTGCCCAAAATATCCATCCTAAGTTCATACTCATATTCATCTCTCTCGACTGTTCCCGTTTTTCCGAGAAACTTATCTTTCATTTCTGCCAACGACAAGGCTTTCATTTCTGTATTTTCCATAACGTTATCTTTTAAGTTTGCTTTCAAAATATCTTGCTCTAATGTTTGTTGCACGCTCGATTTCATTTGACGGAATTTTATCGACCTTTTTTATAAAACCATGTGTTGCGAGTACCAAGGTATTTGTTCCATCCGTTTTATCCCAAAACGCCAATAATCTGATTTGCTGACTACCATACCGGGTCCTGAATTCCCAGATGTCATTATTTAGTTTTTTAAATAATCGCGGATCATTGGTTTGCTCTGCAAGTTCAATGTTATACAGAATCTTTCGGGTCGCCTTTTTTTTCAAGGCCCTCCAAAAACTTATCGACTTCTTCCAGAAATAGTGTGTGAAAGTATTGCAATGTATTTTTTATTAAAGATACAAATAGTTTCTATATTTGGAAACACGATATTTGATTTCCTGCTTAAATTCATTTTGGTAATAACTTTTTTCTATTCTCAATTTCCTATCTTTGCCCCCGATGAAAATATTCAAGCTCATATTAAGTCTTTACATTTTAACGTTGTCGTGCTTCCCGTGCGGCGATGTGAAGGAATGTAATGACAAGGAGGAGCTGAAAATTTCTGCGGCTTCGGAGCATAAGGCTCACGAACACGTTACAGAAGCCTGTACACCTTTTTGTACGTGCAGCTGCTGTGCGGCTTCCACGGTTTTTCAATATACCACCGCAGCTGTTGAAAATCCCAGGGCAGTTTTCGCCTCTTTAAAATTCCCGAATTATCAGGTTTCATCCCGCCCTGAAATTTCCTTCTCCATTTGGCAGCCGCCGAAGATTGCTTAATAACGTCTTGTTTTTGGTGAAAAGTTAAGGTTCTGGCCCGCTGGGTTGGCATCGGCACTTTGTCCTATTCGTTATTTGGTAATTAAATTTTCATGTTAGATAAAATCATTCATTTCAGTATACATAACAAGTTTATTATTGGCTTGTGTATGTTGGCGCTGATAGGTGTGGGCAGCTATTCACTTAGCAAACTGCCTATCGATGCCCTGCCTGATATTACCAACAATCAGGTGCAGATCATTACTACTTCGCCAACGCTGGCAACGCAGGAAGTTGAGCAATTTATTACTTATCCGATCGAGCTGGCCATAAAACCTATTCCCAAAATCGTGGAATTACGGTCAATCAGCAGGTTTGGATTGAGTGTGGTTACCGTTGTTTTTGAGGAAAACGTAGATATATACTGGGCGAGAGCCCAAATTTCGGAGCGCCTTAAAGAAGCCGAAAATACAATTCCGAAGGGTTTGGGAAATCCGGAACTTGCACCCATCAGCACAGGGCTGGGAGAGATCTATCAGTATGTCGTTTTTCCGCAAAAAGGATTTGAAAAGCAATATTCCGCCACCGACCTCAGGACGATTCAGGACTGGATTATACGGCCGCAGCTTATTGGAACACCCGGCGTGGCGGAGGTCAATACCCTTGGCGGGAGTTTAAAACAATATGAAATCGCGATAGAGCCCGATAAATTGAAGGCAATGAATACCACCATCGCAGAAATACTGGATGCGCTGGAATTGAACAACGAAAATACGGGTGGCGCTTACATCGACAAGAAGCCGTATGCTTATTTCATCCGTGGGATCGGCATGGTCAACGGAATTGATGCGATCAACAAGATCGTTGTCAAAACCAAAAACGAGATTCCAATTCTTATCCGTGATGTGGCTACGGTTCAGATTGGCAGCAGTATCCGTTATGGAGCGGTTACGAAAGATGGAAAAGGCGAGGAGGTTAGTGGCATGGTGATGATGCTGAAAGGTGAAAACAGCGCCGAAGTGGTTTCCAGTGTTAAGGCTAAGATGGAGCAAATTAAAAAATCTTTACCGGAAGGAGTTTCCATCGAAGCCTTTGTAGACAGGACCAAACTGGTTGACCGGGCGATTGGAACTGTTGAGAAAAATCTTCTCGAAGGGGCACTGATCGTCATTTTTGTGTTGATACTGCTGATTGGAAATCTACGGGCAGGTCTCGTGGTTGCATCGGTGATCCCTTTGTCGCTGCTATTTGCGGTGAGCATGATGCACCTGTTCGGTGTTTCAGGAAACCTGATGTCGCTGGGCGCGATTGATTTCGGATTGATTGTGGACGGGGCCGTCATCATCGTTGAATCCATCATTCATCGATTACAGATCAGCACCAAAGGGAAACTGACTGCTGCTGAAATGGATCAGGAGATTTATGAAGCATCTTCCAAAATTCGTAGCAGCGCTGCCTTCGGTGAAATTATTATTCTGATCGTTTATCTGCCGATTCTGGCTTTGGTTGGTATAGAAGGAAAAATGTTCGGGCCTATGGCACAAACTGTTTCGTTTGCGATTCTCGGTGCGTTTATTCTGTCATTAACCTACATCCCGATGATGAGTGCGCTGGTTTTGAAAAAGGAAACCGGTCATAAAATCAATATCAGTGATAAAATCATGAATGCGTTACAGCGTGTTTATCAGCCCGTACTTGCCTGGTCGCTGAAAATGAAAGGACTTGTCATATTAACGGCCTTCGCACTTTTGGTTATTGCTGGCTTTGTTTTTAGCACTTTGGGCGGGGAATTTATTCCTACTTTGGATGAAGGGGATATTGCAACGCACCTGATTATTGCTTCCGGAAGTTCTTTAACGCAAGAAATTGAAGCAACAACAAAGGCAGAGCAGATATTGAAAGCGAAGTTTCCGGAAGTGAAAATGATCGTAACGAAGATCGGCAGCGCTGAAATCCCGACAGACCCGATGCCGATGGAAGCAGGGGATATGATTATCATTTTAAAAGATAAAAGTGAATGGACGTCAGCCACGACCAAGGAGGAGCTGATGGCCAAAATGGAGGAAGCGCTTGAAACAATCCCCGGGGTAACGACGGAATTTTCCCAGCCGATTCAGATGCGGTTTAATGAGCTGATGACTGGCATCCGCAGCGATGTGGCGATCAAGATTTTTGGAGAAGATATTGACAGACTCGTCAGTGCCGGTGATGATGTTCTGCAACTTATTCAGGGTATTGAAGGCGTTACGGATGCAAAAGCGGAACGGGTTTCCGGCTTACCCCAGATTACGGTGCGGTATAATAAGGACAAACTTGCGCTTTACGGGCTAAATGTGGGAGATCTCAATAAAGTCATCCGGACCGGTTTTGCGGGTGAAGTTGCAGGTGTGGTGTACGAAGGCGAAAAACGTTTTGATATGGTGGTTCGCCTCGCCATTGACCGCAGACAGGATATTTCAAATCTAAAAACACTTTTTGTTTCGCTTCCTTCCGGCAGTCAGATTCCACTGGAACAGGTTGCCGATATCAACTACGAGCCCGGCCCCATGCAAATCAGCAGGGAAGAAGGGAAACGCAGAATTGTCGTCGGGTTTAACGTCAGAAATAAAGATGTAAAAACGGTGATCGACGAGATTCAGATGAAGCTGGATAAGAAACTGAAACTGCCACCGGGTTATTATGTCACGTATGGCGGACAGTTTGAAAATCTTGTCAAAGCCAATAAAAGGCTTGCTGTGGCAGTTCCTGTGGCACTTTTATTAATTTTTGTACTGCTCTATTTTACTTTTCGTTCGATAACCCAATCCATGCTGATTTATACGGCTATCCCGTTTTCTGCAATTGGGGGTGTGTTTGCACTTTGGATCCGTGACATGCCTTTCAGTATTTCGGCTGGCGTTGGTTTTATCGCTTTGTTCGGGGTTGCGGTTTTGAACGGTATTGTGCTCATCGGCTATTTCAATCAACTTAAGGCCGAAGGCGTTTCTGATTTGATGGAGCGTATCAAGGTTGGAACGCATATTCGTTTGCGACCTGTCATGATGACCGCGGCCGTGGCCTCGCTGGGTTTTCTTCCCATGGCTTTAAGTACAAGTGCCGGTGCAGAGGTTCAAAAACCGCTCGCGACCGTCGTGATTGGCGGGCTGATCAGTGCCACACTTTTAACTCTTATTGTTTTACCGATCCTCTACTGGTATTTTGAGAAAGGTCTGGAAACGGGTAAATCATCGGTGATAGCGGTGCTGCTGATTATTTTGTCTTTTTCGGGAGCCAATGCGCAGCCGGTGAAGACGCTGGATCTGCAAGAAGCCATAGCGCTGGGACTAAAAAATAACCAGCTTCTTTCGGCGGGAGAGCTTGAAATCAAGATGCAATCCCAGTTAAAAGGTTCTGCGTTTGATCTCCCCAAAACCAATATTGGTGGAATGTTCGGGCAATATAACACGAAGGCGTTTGATCAGAATTATGATATCTCCCAAAATTTCAGTCCGTTTCAATACAGTGCGCGCAGGGAAGTGCTTAATAGTAACCTTAAAGGAAGCGAGTTAAAACTGGATCAGTCCAGAAGAGAGATTACCTATGTGATCCGCCAAAACTGGGTTGCCATTCTTTATCTCAATAAGCTAAATGGTTTACTTGAAAAACAAAACCGTCTGTTGGGACAGTTCGTTAAAGCTGCCACGTTACGGTTTGAAACCGGTGAAACCAATCTGTTGGAAAAGACAACGGCCGTGACGCGGCAAGATGAAATCCGTCAAAGAATTCATCAAAATGAAAGTCTGATCAAAATTGAGAAGTCAAAACTGAGGGTGCTGCTTAACCTGGACTCGGATTTTATGGTCCGTGATACTGTTTTCAATACACAGCCCGTAACATCGTTGCTCGATAGTACGGCAATCAGGCAAAATCCTGCTTTTCTTCATGCCGTGCAACAGGTGGAAATGGCAAGAGCAGGTAAAAATCTTGAAAAGGCGATGCTGATGCCTGATTTTACGGCTGGATATTTCATTCAGTCGCTGACTGGCAATCAGGAAATAAATGGCCGGACGGTCAGTTATAACGGAGCCCCCCGTTTTCAGGGTTTTAAGGCCGGTATTGCCATTCCGATTTTCTCGAAGAGTTATAAATCCAAAATACAGGCTGCGGAAACAAATATTCAAATGCAGCAGAAAAATGCAGATTATCTGGCATCGCAGCTGCAAAGTCAGTACCAGCAGCAGTTAACCCAGCTCTACACTTCTCAGTCGCTGGTGGATTATTATCTCGCCTCTGCGCTACCGAATGCACAGACGATTTCTACCAACGCTGCAAGAGGTTATGAAAGCGGAGAAATTTCCTATGTGGAATATCTCCAGGGTGTTCAAACAGCTTTGGATATTGAAATGAATTATCTGAGGGCGGTCGCGGACTTTAACCAGGCATTTGCAGGCCTGCAATATGTATTAAACCAATAGGAAATAATGAACACGAAAAAGATTATATATATAAGTTTTATGCTGGGGTTATTCTTACTTGGAGGCATCTTTTCCTGCCAGAGACCAGCAGAAACGGATAAAGAAGAGGAAGAAAAACATTCAGAAAAGGAACATGAAGAGCCTAAAAATAAGGAGGTAGAGCTTACCGAAGCACAGTATAACGCGTCGGATATTGTGCTGGGGACTTTTGAACCGAAAAATCTGAGCGAAGTCATCAATGCGAACGGTTATACAAAACTCCCGCCTCAGAATCAGGCGGATGTGTCGGTATTCATGGCGGGCATTGTAAAATCCATTAAGGTGATCGAAGGCCAGCATGTTAATGCAGGTCAGACTATTGCGACACTGGAAAGTCCGGAGTTTACGAAACTTCAGGAAGCATATCTGACCTCGGAGAGTAATCTGGAATTTTTAAGTGCCGAATTTGAAAGACAAAAAACCTTATCGGAAGAGAATGTAAACGCGAAAAAGGCATTTCAGAAAGTAAAATCTGATTATGAAACGGAAAAGGTAAAGTATAACTCGCTGAAAAAACAATTAAGCCTTTTGCATATCAGCGGTTCTGGTGCCGGTAATATTTCATCGACCGTTGCTGTCACTGCGCCCATATCCGGATATATCACAGAGGTGAATATCAAAATTGGCAGTAATGTACAGCCTGGTACCGCGCTTTTTAGTATTGTCGATAACAGCAAAATGCATGTGGATTTACTGGTTTATGAAAAAGACCTGCAAAAAGTAAAGCCGAATCAGACGGTGCGATTTGTTTTGACAAATCAGGATAATGCAGAAATCCAGGGGAAAATTTTCAGTGTTGGCAAGGCATTTGAAAACGAAACGAAGTCTGTGGCCGTGCATGCAGATATTTTAAATGACAAGCAGATCCTCATTCCGGGTATGTATGTCAATGCTTTGATTGATATTGGAAAGAACGAAGTAAACGCTTTGCCGGTGGATGCTGTTATCAAAGCCGATGGCAGAGAATTTATATTCATTCTGGAAGCAGAACATGAGGAGAAGGGTAAGACGAAGTTATACCATTTTCAGCGCGTTGAGGTAAAATCGGGTACGATGCAGCTGGGTTATGTGCAGGTGACACCTTTGCAAAACCTGGGAAAAGATGCTCGTATCGTGCTGAAAGGCTCTTATTATATTCAAAGTCATTTATTGAAAAGTGAAGGCGGAGGAGGACATGAACATTAGCATGGCACCGTCGGACAAAATTACTTTGCGAAAAACGACAATATTTTTCGCGTCATTATTTTATTAAAAACTATGTATAGTATCATCACCGCCACGATATTACTTGGAATGGTTCATGCTTTGATACCCAATCACTGGCTGCCGCTGGTGGCCGTTGCGAAAGCAGAAAAGTGGGAGCGGACCGACTTGTTGAGCGTTGCATTTATTATTTCTCTGGCGCATGTAGCGGGTACAGTGGCGCTGGGTATCATTCTTGGCATTATTGGGACCAGGCTGGCCGATCAATACAGCGATTTTGTGGACATTATCGCGCCTGTGCTACTGATCATTTTTGGACTGATCTACTTTTCTGTTAATCTGCCTCACCACCATCATGGTGCGGGTGAAGATGTTGAACAATACAAAAAGTCGAGGACGCGCTGGATTCTGATCTTTGTGATGATGATGTTTCTCTCGCCATGTCTTGAAGTGGAAAGTCTTTTCCTTTCCGCCGGAGCATTCGGTGTAAGAAATGTGTTATTGTTAGCTCTGGTTTATGCGGTCACGAGCATCGCAGGCATTGTGGGACTGGTTATGCTGGCCTTTAAAGGGATACACCTTGTGGACACGGACTTTATTGAACACAACGAAAAGCGGATCACCGGGGTTATTTTAATATTGGTTGGTATCGTGACTTTCTTCATTCACTGATCAGGGAAAAATGTTCTGAGAAGAATAAAAGATTGTTAAATAAACACAAAAAAGCTGTTTCAATTGATTTTGAGACAGCTTTTTTGTGTTTTAAAATGTGGTTCACGAAGGTAAGGTACACTGAAAATTTTCAGGAAGGCTATTTTTGAACTATATCAATTGCGCTTTGGATTGATAGGAACTGACTTTGCTAGCCAGATCGACAACATTGGTTACCTGCATTTTGCGGTAAATTTTAAACTTCATGGTACTGATCGTGGAAGGAGCGAGGCCGAGCTGTTTTGCAATATCTGCGGTACGGAATCCCTTTAAAAGCAATTGAAGAATTTCAGACTCTCTTACGGAAAGCAGCGTCATTAAGTTATGGTCCATCAATCCTTCCAGCAGAAAATCGGTGATTCCGTCAAATAAATATTTGCGCCCTTTCATGACGGTATTGAATGCCGACTGAAACTCAAACTTCGTCATTGTTTTCAGGCATATGCCGTCCACGCCCTTTTTCAGATAAGGAATTGCCCAGACTTTTTCATTTTCCTCACCAAGAATAAGTATTTTGATCGTAGGCTGAATCCTTCTGATACTGTCAAAACTATTCAGATTGGTGAGGTTTGACAAACGAATATCCAGAATGAGTACGTCAAAATATGATTTTCTAAGCGCAATCTGAATGTTTTCCCAGCTATCGGTTTCCTCGATATATGGATTGCTGACGTTTTCCTGAATTGAAGCAATGATACCTAAACGGAAAAAATCATTTTTGATCAATAGCAATGTTCGTGTCATTTTGATGCAGGTTAATTTGTTTAATAATAAAAGTTGAGATCACGACTTGGCCCAACCCGTTCGTGTGTGGTAATGATTATGGTAAGCAGGAGTGTTATTGGCGTTCAGGAATGAATCAGGTATGCTGAATTTTGCCTCTTCGAAACCGTTATGAGCTGATTGATAACGGTTTCAAAGATGGCGGAACTGTAAACTAGTGTGGGCATAATGTTCATAAATTATATTCTGAAAAGTGTGTGTGTCGATGATTTTTGATTTATCTTATCGGAATCAAATCTAACGTACATTTTTGAATGTGTTTGTCGACAACATTATTCTCTTTTGTAGAATGATCTCTATGCTTCCATGAATACTGATGTAGAAAGAGATTTTTCAACTGCCGGGAGGCGTTTTGCAGGATTCTGAAAGGATTATGATTCTTGTAACCAACTTTCGTTAATATCAGGAATAGAATCAAATTTCCTCAACTCACGTAAGTTGGCCATTATTGCTAACCGGTGTATGCAGGATGCTATTTTCAGAAAGCAGGGCGGTATAACGGCGGATATTCAGTACAAATGAAATTTTGAACGAACGATTGCGGCCGGTTCAGAAGTTCTTAAGAAGTGATACTTTTTTGGATAATTCGATTTCATCCGCAACTTCCAGTTTATCAAATATCCTTCTTTTGTAAGTGCTGATCGTATTTTCCTTCACGTTGAGTAACGAAGCAATTTCCTTGGTCCATTTCCCCTCAGTCAGCAGCTGCATCACCAGAATTTCCCGCGGAGACAGCGTCATAATCGGATTTTTCAGCTTTTTGGAATTGTTGTCACCGAGGTTATTCAGTAACGTTTGCTGTATGCGGTAACTGACATATTTTCCACGGTTCACGAGCGCTTTGTAAGCTGCCTGAAATTCTTCCTGAGAAGCTTGTTTGGAAAGGAATCCATCTGCACCGGCCTGCATATACGGTAACGCATACACTTCTTCATCATAACCGGAATGGATCAGGATAAGTATATCCGGTTGTTTTTCTCTGACCATCTCCATCATTCTTATGTTCTCACCTCCCGGTACGTCGATGTCAAGAATAAGAAGGTCAAATTTTTCATGCTCTAATAAAGATATTCCTGCCGGGAAATTATCAGCCTGAGAAACCGTTGCTTTGGGATCTGATTCTGTAATCAGCTGTTTCAACCCCATTCGGATTAAAGGGTGATCCTCGATAATTAATATGTTCATGAATAACTAGTATGTATGATATTCGCAAATCTAATTATTTATGCGCTGCGAGGATGGTCGAAATATATCTACAAGGATCGTTCAGATTATGACGTGTCTTATGGTTGTTTTTGAGGAGAGAAAAAGAATGGGCAACGTAAATCGCTGCCCATTCAGAACGATGTTAAAATTTGAAAGCGATACCTGCATTGACAGAATAATCCGCAAATGCTGCATCTCCACGCGTATATGTACCGGTTTTGACGGTATTTTCTTTATCTGTTATACTCTGTGTTCTGTTACGAACAAAGGCCACCGGGACACTTACAAAAATGCTGTATTTATTAGTGGAATAGTTGATGCTTGGCTCAACGCTCCATACATAACCCGGACGACGAAAATCACCACTGCCGCCAACGATATCATGAACAGGAACGCCTTCCAGGCGTGCACCGGCTGCTACTGACAAACCGTGAGCGACGTTGTTCAGTGCATAACTAAATCCGCCACGAACCATGTATTGATCAGGAACACTCATGATGGCTTCGTTGGCAAGGCGAGGTGTCAAAGTCTCGCGATAGGTGCGAACGCCATTTTGCTCTCTCGGATTGCTGAGGTAATACAGGTTTGCATACACGCCAAAATTATGGGAAATGTTGTAATATGTGTTTGCTTCAAAAGTAAATCCGGTGCCGCCGTCGCCCAATTGGATGGACTGGTCAACGGTACGAAGTTCCTTGGCGCCATTTGCGCCGACATTATACCAATAATCCTGGTAGTCGTAATCTCCGGTCGGCAATTTAATTCCAAGACCAACCTGAATATTTCCGCGGGTGCTTTTTTTAGGATCAAGCAACCAGCGATAGGCAGCGATCCGCATGTCGCCGATACCAAACGAATGCATGCTGTGGCGTTCGTTAAATTTGTTAACACCATTGATCAAACCGTGTTCATACAACGAAGAACGCGCATTGGAAATCACAGGCAGGTCGATCATCAGAGACCAGCGGTCGTTCAGAATTCGTGTTAAGTTGAAATCAAGCGAAACCGTGTGGTTGATCACCTCGGTATGTTGTTTAAGACGGTCTTTATTTTCTTCGGTTCCCGAATAATGGCGAAACGATTTGAAGTAACGCGCATTGGTTGCAAATACCCATTTGTTGTGGTCGGTGCTATCCGGATGGGCAAGCATGCAGGCATTTCCCGTGCTGCGGATGGCCACACAACCCTGAGCCTGAGTTTTGTAAGAAAAAAGAAGAGAACATAACGAAACGCCGAGTAAGTAAAAGTGTCTTTTCATATAATTATTGATAGATTTATTTGTTACAAGTAATGAAATAAATTCGAGGTTTGGGTTTTATTTCTTTAAAATCTGCTGCTGATTTATCCGATTCTCATAGCAGTTTTTTCACAACTAATCAATAAAAAAAGCAACCGCCGGATAAATCCCGCGGTTGCTCAATATCATTTTACTGATTTTATTATGCTGCAAAAATCTTATCCATAAAATCTTTGATCGTCTGTAATCTTTTGCGGTCACCACCGGAAACCTCGGCAGATGCCCAGCCGGAATAACCGACTTTTTGCAAAGCTTTGTTTACCTCCGGCCAATTGCAATCGCCATCAAAAAACTCGACGTCAAATCCTTTCCAAAGACCCAGGTCGTTCTGCTTCTTAAAGCTGAATTCTTTCAGGTCAATTTTCAGGATGCGTTTATCAAGCGCTTCAATCCAGGATACAGGCCAGCCATAACGAAGTACATTGCCAACATCAAAATACCAGCCGATCATCGGATGCTTGAAATCGTCAACATATTTGGCAGCTTCCAGCGGACTGATCAGAAATTGATTCCAAACGTTTTCCAGTGCAATTTTTACACCCGTTTTTTCAGCGACCGGAAGCAACTTTTTCAGCTCGGCGCGTGACCGCTCGTAAGCTTCTGCATAGGAAACCTGTGCATTGACTACGCCAGGTACAACCAAAACTGTTGTTCCGCCATATTGTTTGGTATCCCAAAGTGCTTTTTCAATGGACTTTACACATTCCTCCCGTTTCTTAGGATCCGGATCAGACAATGGCAGTTTCCAGTGCATCGAGTTAACTGTACCCGGAAGTTCCAGCCCCGTTTTGTCGCGGGCGGCCAGCACTTCTTTCATATCCAGTTTATCAGGTGAATCCAGCTCAACGCCGTCATAACCGATATCTTTCAGCATTTTGAATTTGTCCATGATAGACAAATCTTCTTTTACCATGCCCCATTTCAAACTTTTCTTGATCATGGGTCTGGCAAGAGGCGCAACAATATTTCCGGGCAAGTTTTGTACAGGTGATGCGATCACGTCTGTCACAGAACCGATACCCATAGCCACACCTGTCGTGGCCGCTGTTGCAAACGCGGTATTTTTAAGAAAATCTCTTCTTTGCATACCGGATTATGAGAATGACGTGATACCAGGTCTTGCCACTTCAACGATCGGACGTTTCATATCAAAGCTGAAATCAGCTGAACTTTGAGGCCCCAGTTTTTCGGTCGAGTTCATTGCATCTTCCCAGGTAACTCGTTTTCCTGTGTAAGCGGCCATTCTACCCATGATAGCCAAAAGCGTACTATGCGCCATGAATTCGCCATCATTTAATGGAGTGCCTTTACGTATCGAAGCAAACAATTCGTCATGCTCAGTCTGATACATGTCATTTTGTTTTCCTTCATATTTCCATGGGTTCTGACCGTAAATTTCGTGAACGTTACGTGCACAGTTTACCATCGCTCTTCCTTTGGTACCAATCGTTTCAACCAGGTAGCTGTTTTCACAGTTGGCCTGCTGTCTTGAATGGTGGAAACCTTTTGCGCCGTTTTCGTATTCATAAGTCACAGCGAAGTGGTCGAAGATATTACCGAAAAGCTCTTCAGTTCTTACCTGACGTCCGCCGGTTCCAACTGCCGAGATTGGTAATTTTCCACCCATAGCCCATGACATCATATCGATACTGTGTACAGCCTGTTCCACAATGTGGTCACCGGCAAGCCATGTATAGTAAGTCCAGTTACGCAAAACGTATTGCGCGTCTGTCCAGCCCTGAACACGTGGGAAAGACCACAATGTACCGGTATCGTACGTATTATAGATCGCAGAAATATCACCAACGGCTCCGTCAAGGATTTTTCCAAAACTCGCACGTTTTGGCTCATGATATCTCCAGCAGAAACCGGACATCAATGAAAGGTTTTTCTGTTTTGCCAGTTTAGCAGCATCCAACACTTTGCGTACCCCCGGTGCATCAACCGCAACCGGTTTTTCACAGAACACGTGTTTGCCTGCGTTGATAGCCGCTGTCAAATGTTCAGGACGGAAATGCGGAGGCGTTGCAAGAATTACAACATCAACACCTGAGTCAAGCACTTTTTTGAACGCATCAAAACCAACAAATTTATGGCCGTCGTCAACCTTCACTTTTGCACCATGTACTTTCGTCAGGTTTTCAAGTGAAGAGTCCATTTTATCTTTGAAGATATCACCCATTGCGTGAAGGACAACATTTGGATCTGCTTTAAGCGCCTGATTGGCAGCTCCCGATCCACGTCCTCCGCAACCGATCAAACCAATTTTCAGGGTGTCGCTGTTGACACCTGCATAGGCACGGTTTGGGTTAAGAATTGTGATTGCCGGCAAAGCGCTACCTGCTAGTGCTACACCTGCCATTTTTAAAACATCTCTACGAGAAGCATTCATTTTTATAAGGGATTAGGTTTGATAATAAATTTACATAAAATCTTAAAGCATTGCTGCTGCTTTTACAATTCTATGCAAAGGTTTAAAGTTAAATAAATCTGTCAATTGTTTTGCTAATTAACTTCAAAAATCGTCCGAAAGTATGAAGACTCCAGAAATTTTGTGGCAGCCGGAATGCTTTTCAAAAGGTTTAAATTCTGTAATATTACATGCTCCTTTTATTTTTTAATACCTAAAAACGCTAATGAAATCATCCATTTGGCTTATGGCTCAGGATAATATCCAGGATAATTTACTAATTGTTATATCGCTTCTCTTCGTCGTTTCGATGCTGACGATGTTGAGCGAGAAATTGCGGATATCTTATCCGATCTTTTTGGTTATCGCCGGTTTGCTGATCAGTTTTATTCCTGGCATTCCGCATATCAGCCTCGAACCCGACTGGGTTTTTCTGCTGTTTCTTCCTCCGCTTTTGTATTTCGCCGCCTGGAATACGTCCTGGAAAGATTTCTGGGAACTTAAACGTCCGATCGGACTGCTGGCGATCGGATTGGTGGTCATGACGGCCACCGCTGTGGCATATCTGTCAAGTGCCATGATCCCCGATTTTACCCTGGCCATGGGTTTTGTTTTAGGAGGAATTATTTCTCCGCCGGATGCTGTGGCGGCAACTTCGGTTTTGCAGGGGCTTAAAATTCCAAAACGTGTGGTCACGATTCTGGAAGGGGAAAGTTTGGTGAATGACGCTTCTTCACTGATTGTTTTCCGGGTTGCACTGGCGACTTTGTTAACAGGTCAATTTGTTTTCTGGAAAGCAGGCGTTGATTTTTTTGTGGTATCGATCATGGGTATCATTATCGGACTGGCCATTGCGCATGTGTTGTATCTGGTCCACAGGTTTTTTCCAACCACGTCAAGTATTGACACCGCGCTAACCTTTATCAGTCCTTATTTAATGTACATCGGGGCTGAACATTTTCACTATTCGGGTGTACTGGCAACGGTCAGCGGTGGGTTATTTCTCAGCTATCGTTCACATGAAATCCTTACTTATAATTCCCGGATGCAGTCGCGTTATGTTTGGGAGACGGTCGTGTTTTTGCTGAATGGTATCGTGTTTATTCTGATTGGTCTGCAACTTCCTGAAATCATAAGCGGCCTTGGTCAGAACTCCATTGGTTCGGCCATTACCTATGCCGTGGTGATCAGTATCGTAACCATTCTGATCCGTATTTTCTGGGTTTTCCCAAGTACTTATCTGCCACGTATTTTAAGTAAACGCATCCGTGAAAGTGAGCCCCGCGTCAGCTGGCAGCCTGTTTTTATTGTGGCTTGGAGCGGAATGCGGGGTGTGGTTTCTTTGGCTTCGGGTTTGGCAGTGCCATTAACCCTGACCGATGCAACAACGGCATTTCCACAGCGGAATATGATTCTTTTTATCACGTTTGTTGTCATACTTTTTACATTGGTTTTACAGGGTTTAAGTTTGCCTTTTTTGATCAAATGGCTGAAAATTAATGATGAAGGGGGGGATACGGAAGAGCAGGAAGTAGCTGTCCGTCTTCGTTTGGCCACGGCGAGTCTGGATCATATGCAGTCGATGTACAGCGACGAGGTAGAGGTGATTGACGCCTTCAGCCGCCTCCGGGACCGCTATGAGCGTATGATTGAGAATGCTAACGGGAAACTTTTGGAGAAAGAAACAAAAAACTCAACAGCTGATTTTCTTCCGAAGTACCGGAGTATGCTGGTTGAAATTGTTTACATCAAACGCGAAGAGCTTCAAAAATTACGACGGGAACGCATTTATTCCGATGAAATATTACGGGCCAGAGAAAGGGAGCTGGATCTGGAAGAAGCACGTTTGCGTGATTCACCCTGACATAAAAAGAGCCTTCAAAATCGACATTTTGAAGGCTCTTTTTATTGATATCAGACTCAGGTTATAATTAATTCCACTGAACTTCCACCGCGTAGTCTTTCAGATCAATCGTTGTGAAATGTTCTCCGTTTTGTCTTCTTAACGATATTTTTCCGTTCTGCACTTTTGCTGTTTGCTGTGACAATACGTCTTTATTGTTTTTCTTTCTGTAAATGGCCACAAGGTTTTCATCTGTCGTCACATCCACCTCGCAGTTGCGTCCCTTGGCTGTGATCAGCTTGGAATAATTCGGCAGGTACGGAGCTTTGGCGAGTGCCAGCGCGCGGGATGCCAATGGCACACCATAACCCACATAATTATTTCCATAAGGATATAAATGCGCGGATTTTTCGATCAGTTCAATCAGTTCCTTGTTGGTAAGTTTCGGATTTGCCTGCATCAGACAAGCCGCGAAACCGGTGATTACAGGTGCGGAAAGCGATGTTCCATATAAAGAGAAACAGGAAACATTAGGTTTTACATAGGATAAAAATTCGGGGCCTACGCTACTGTAACCAATTCTGTTCCATAGTTTTGCGTTGGTGGCGCCGATAGAAAGCACACCCTGGGCATCAGCCGGAGCCGAAATAATTCCCCAGCTCTTGTCTTCGCCTTCGTTACCGGCAGAAACCACGATCATGATTCCTTTTCTGTCCGAGGCGATTTGCGCCGCACGGGTAATGGCGCTGGTTTTTCCATCCATTTGAGATGGTTTATAGTTTTCTTTCGGGTCAGAAAAACCTTTGGCATAACCCAGTGAGGTATTGATCAGGCGAACGCCAAGGCTGTCCATCCACTCCATCGCCGCAATCCAGTTGTCTTCCTCTCCACGCCATTCGCGCAGGGAGTAATCGGTACGTGCCAGGTAAAATTTGGAGTTCAATGCCAGACCATACTGCATCTGATCCTGATTGTCAATGCCTGAAATGGCTGACAAAACTTCTGTGCCATGCATATCCGAAAATGACTCAGCCGTGCTGAAAAGCATGTTGCCTGGTCTACCCGGTTTTACGTAATCATGAATGCCTAAAATCCTTTTGTTGGCAAAAATATGCTGAAGGGCAAGGGAAGAATCTGCTCCGTAAAAACCTGCGTCAATAACGCCGATCGTAACATCTTTCCCGTTAATACCGGCTTTCTGGAATGCGTTGGCCTGAACCTGCGACATCACCTGAGCCATCTGTGCTTTTTCGGTTGGTTTCGTCTGAGCAATGAAAAAACCGGAGGTCATCGGAATCACTTCCTTGACAAAATTCAGCTGACGAACTTTTTCTGCCTGGTCATAAGTAAGTACCGCAGATACCGCATTAAGCCATTTGGAACGGTTTACGATGTTTACCGAACTTTCTTTTAGCTGCTTCTGATAATCTTCGCGAACGGGCAGATCGGTATCATCCGAGGAAGGATTGCCAAATTTCTGACGGTTTTCCAGCGTTGTCTGTGAAACTGCGGGGGCATTGGATAAATTTTTATCTTTCAAATATATCCAGTATTTGGGCTGCGCAGAAAGCAATGCGGGGATAGATAAAAACGCCAGTAAAAAGAATCTCTTCATTGAATATTTAAAATTTGTTAGGAATCCTGCTTATGAAATTACTTAATAATTTTGTGTTCTGAAAATCCTCTACTTTCAGGACTTTCTAACGTAGAACTTCCCTTATTAAAGTATAATATTAAAGAAGTAAAACGTAATTTTACAAATTTAATTACCAGTTACAAAACTTAGACTTTATGCGTTACTCGTCCATAGATAAAAACCTGTTTGTTGAAAACCGCCGCCGGCTTGCCGGTTTGCTGAAACTCAAATCGTTGGCGATTTTGAATTCCAACGATATTATGCCAACGAATGCGGACGGTTCAATGGGTTTTCGTCAAAATACGGATCTTTTTTATCTGACGGGCGTTGATCAGGAAGAAACGATATTATTAATCTCGCCGCAGCACCCGGACGAGAAGTTAAGAGAGGTATTATTTGTGCGCGAAACCAATGAGCTGATTGCGGTTTGGGAGGGTGAAAAGTTGTCGAAGGAGCAAGCCCGTGAGGTATCAGGGATTCAGACGGTTTTCTGGACACATCAGTACGAAACCGTTTTCAGGAATATCGTTTTTGAGGCTGAAAATGTATATCTCAACACGAATGAGCACACCAGAAACGACTCGCCGGTGGTTACCCGTGACGTCCGTTTTATTACAGATTTCAAAGAAAAATACCCGTTGCACCAACTTGCCAGACTGGCACCGTTGATGCACCAGCTTCGTGCGGTGAAACAGCCTCAGGAAATAGCCTTGATGCAAAAGGCCTGTGATATAACAAAACTTGGTTTTGAGCGGTTACTGAAATTTGTAAAACCAGGTGTGCAGGAATTTGAGATCGAAGCTGAATTATTGCATGAATTTGTAAGAAACCGCTCTAAGGGATTTGCATACCAGCCGATTATTGCGTCAGGTGCTAATGCGTGTGTATTGCACTATATCCAGAATGACAAGCCATGTAAAGATGGCGACGTGATCCTTCTGGATGTTGCGGCGGAATATGCCAATTACGGTTCAGACCTTTCCAGAAGTATTCCCGTGAACGGTCGTTTTACAAAGAGACAAAGGGATGTTTATGACGCTGTGCTAAGGGTTTTTAAGGCATCCAGAAGTATGCTCGTGACGGGTGGTCTTTGGGATGAATATCACGTCGAAGTAGGCAAGATTATGGAGAGTGAGCTGTTGGGACTGGGGTTAATCACCAGGCATGATATCGAAAAACAGGATCCTGAATGGCCGGCTTACAAGAAGTATTTTCCACATGGAAATTCTCATTTCCTCGGGCTTGATATCCACGACGTTGGCAATAAGTATCGCCGTTTTGAGCCGGGTATGGTATTTACCTGCGAGCCGGGAATTTATATTCGTGAAGAAGGTTTGGGGATAAGGCTGGAAAATAACATTCTCATCACCGCAGATGGCAATATTGACCTGATGGGACATATACCAATCGAGGCCGAGGAAATTGAAGAATTGATGAATTCGTAAGAATGCGTAAATTTGAATGATGTTAAAGCCGGGAGATTTTACATTCTTCCGGCTTTTCATTGGAATAACCGTTTGAACAGTACCATGGATTTTTATACCGACGACCTTTATAAGCTACTCTTCTCATTCATTCTGGGTGCCGTTATTGGTGCCGAAAGAGAATACCGGAGCAAGTCGGCGGGATTGAGGACCATGATTTTGATTGCCGTCGGTTCTACGCTTTTTACGCTGGTATCCATTCGGATCAGTGGTGATGCAGGCCGGATCGCGGCGAATATTGTGACGGGGATCGGTTTTATTGGTGCCGGGATTATTTTTCGGGAGAATAACCGTGTGGTCGGGATTACGACCGCCGCGATTGTCTGGGTGACTGCTGCATTGGGAATGTCGATCGGCGCCGGGTATTATACAATAGCCCTGTATTCGTTCCTGATTTCGGGTATGGCGCTTGTGGTTCTTTCGCCCATTCAGAAATGGATAAGGGGTAAAAATCAGATCCGGACTTACCGTTTGATGTGTGTATACCAGAAAAGAACTTTGAAGGATTATGAAGATCTTTTTAAGCAATACGGCCTGGTCATTCTGGGTGCCGAACAAAACCGCTCGGGAAGTCACATCACAGGAAACTGGATTTTACAGGGGTCATTACATACGCACGAGCAGCTGACAGATTACCTTTTGAATGACCAGAATATTGTAGAGTTTGATTTTTAGTAACTGTCAGGCACTTTTTAAAATTATTTTTTGCTTAGAATTTTAGAAATTAAAGTAGAACGTGAGACAGAACTATAAATAAATACGTTACCAGTAAACCAGTGTTGAAAAATTAGTGTTTAAAAAACACGACACCATAACCCAATTTTCTTAAACAATTTAGGACAAGATTTTGTGTTAAATTGAATTCATTTTTTGAATCATTATGTCCCACTTAATAAATACAACGCTCTGGGAGGTTATCAGCCAGAACATATCCGAAACAGAGACGGATTGGCTGACGCAGAAAGGAAACGGGTCGCCCATTGAGTTGATGACTGCCTTTGTGGCCTCTCCCAGATTTTTACCCAAGAAAATAGTCAATATTGAATCAGCACAGGAGCATTCACTTCATGAGATTGTACCCGGTTTTTCGATCAATGGATGGAGTCTGGTGCGGCTGGCCCGGGTGTGGCTGCTGACCAAGCTGGACGCTTCGGATAAAGAGGCCTTTGTCAAGAATATAGAAACACTTTTTGATACGGCGGAGATGAACGAACTGGTGGCACTTTATTCTGCACTGCCTGTTCTGGATTTTCCGGAGCAGTGGCTGTTCAGGGCCACGGATGCGGTTCGCTCCAACATGGGTTTTGTTTTTGATGCCATTGCGCTGCATAACCCTTATCCTGCCAAATATTTCAGCGAGCTGGCCTGGAACCAACTTGTGCTGAAAACGATTTTCAATGACAAGCCTGTCCATTTCATTACCGGATTAGAGGAAAGGCAGAACGAAAATCTGGCACTTGTCCTTTCTGATTTTGCACATGAACGCTGGGCTGCCGGTCGGTCCGTAGCGCCCAATGTATGGCGGTTGGTGAGTAAATATTTGAACGACACGCTTTTATCTGACGTGGCGCATTTGTTCCATACACCGCATTTTTACAATCATGAAGCTGCGGCTCTGGTGTGTTTTGATTCAGAATATGAGCCTGCAAAGGCATTGTTATCAGGTTATCCTGAATTTGAAAAATCGATTACGGAAGGGGCCCTGACCTGGTCCAATCTTGAATTTACTGACTTAAATACTTATGTGCCAACATTGCAAAGATAGTAGCGCGCCTAATCCATCACATTTTGAAGCGGGCGACGGGCTGGCAAATTCTCCTGCACATATTGACATGGCATGGAGTGAATACAATGAACTGATTAAAGGAATGCGGTTTTTTGATCCGCATATCCATATGGTTTCACGTACAACAGATGATTACCAGGCTATGCGTCAGGCGGGTATTGTGGCGCTGATCGAACCTTCGTTCTGGGTAGGACAGCCACGTACGGGTCTTTCCAGTTTTAAAGATTATTACAGTAGTCTGGTAGGGTGGGAGCGTTTCCGTTCTTCTCAGTTTGGCATCAAACATTATTGCACGATGGGCTTAAATTCCCGTGAAGCCAATAATGAGCCGCTTGCTGAGCAGGTGATGGAGATTTTGCCATTGTATATTTACAAGGAAGGTGTGGTAGGGATCGGCGAGATCGGTTTTGATGACCAGACGGCCGCGGAGGAAAAATATTATCGTTTACAGCTGGAACTGGCCAAGGAAGCAAAACTTCCCGTGCAGATTCATACGCCCCACCGGGACAAAAAACGTGGAACCGAGCGCAGCATGGCTATTGCACTGGAACATGGCCTGGATCCTTCCTGGGTTATCGTTGACCACAACAATGAAGAAACTGTAAAGAGCGTGTTGGATCAGGGCTTTTATGCAGCTTTCACCATTTATCCGTTTACAAAAATGGGTAATGAACGTATGGTAAAAGTTGTTGAGCAGTATGGTCCGGAGCGTATCATGGTTAATTCGGCTGCGGACTGGGGGATTTCAGATCCGCTTGCACTTCCAAAAACTGCTGCATTGATGAAAATGCGGGGTATTGCCGACGAAACGATCCGTTTGGTAACGTATCAGAATGCGATCGACGCATTTGGAAAAAGCGGACAAATTGATGTTTCCGATTTTGAAGGCGGGCTTTCTGTTGAAAAAACGGAAAAATTTCATGGTAATTCAATCTTACGCGGAGGACAGCAACCGGACGTTGCCAAAGATTCCCTGGTAATCCAATAACAGTGAGTACAATAAAACCCTATTTGCAATTAACACGGCCAGCCAATCTGGTAACGGCCATTGCCGACATTTTAGCCGGTATGGCCATAGCACAGTTTACGTTTTCAGACTTTAATCCGGCTTTGCTCGTCATTTCTACCCTGGGGTTATATGGCGGCGGTGTGGTGATGAATGATGTTTTTGATGCCAAACTGGATGCCGTCGAAAGACCGGAGCGTCCGATCCCAAGCGGAAAAGTATCTTTGCAATCAGCGACGATGCTGGGTATGACCCTGTTGTTTGCCGGTGTTCTGGCGGCCGCACTTTTCAGTTTCCAAAGCGGAATGATTGCGGTTGTGATTGCGGCATTAACGGTGCTTTATAACCGGTTTGCGAAACATCACGTTTTTTTTGGTCCGTTAACGATGGGCATGTGCCGCGGTGGTAATTTGTTGCTGGGTATGAGTGTTTTGCCTGAATCGTTTCAGCAATGGAGTTTTGTGGCGCTTTTACCCATTGCCTACATCGCTGCGATCACCCTGATCAGCCAGGATGAGGTGCATGGAGGAAAAAGACGCACCTTATACATCGCAGTTTTTTTATATCTGGTGGTTTTAGCCGCACAGCTTACCATTGCCCGGTCACAGGGAAATATTCTTTTTGCCCTTCCATTCGTTCTTCTACATGCCTGGCTTATTGGCAGGCCTTTGTACAATGCGATTCAAAATCCAATAGGGCCTTTGATCGGCAAGGCGGTAAAGGCTGGCGTTCTTTCATTAATTGTGATGAATGCTTCCTGGTGTGTGGCTTTCGGACTGTGGCCGATTGCGCTGGCAGTTCTGGCTTTGTTGCCATTATCAATACTTTTAGCCCGCGTTTTCGCGGTAACATAAAATATAAAGACATTATTGTTTTTCAAGATGCAAACGATACAACAACGCTTTCAGGTAGAATACAACTATTCTATTTTTTTTACTAATAACCTTTTTGACACAACCAATCAGCAGCTGAGTGATTTTTTCAATACTTATGCAGAACAGGGTTTCCAGCGTAAAGTATTGATTGTGGTGGACGGAGGATTTCTTGCCCATCACCCTGATCTGGTCGATACCATTAAGGGTTATTTCGCCGCGCGGATAAAACATATTCAGCTTGCGCAGGATATTATCGTTGTGCCCGGTGGGGAAGCTTCAAAAAATGATCCGGCTTTGTTTGAAAAACTGGCTCAGGCAGTGGATACTTACGGCATCGACCGTCATTCTTTTGTAATTGGTATTGGTGGAGGAGCGGTTCTGGATCTGGTTGGTTATGCAGCCGCGGTTTCACACCGAGGTATTAAACTGATCCGCATCCCCACGACAGTTTTGTCTCAGAACGACTCTGGTGTGGGTGTCAAAAATGGCATCAATTTCCATGGCAAGAAAAATTTCCTGGGCACTTTTGCACCGCCTGTGGCCGTGTTTAATGATCTGACGTATCTGAAAACACTGGATGACCGAGACTGGCGTTCAGGGATTTCAGAAGCTATTAAAGTGGCTCTGATTAAGGATAAGTCATTCTTTGAATGGATTGAGGAAAACGTTCTGGCACTTGCGCAGCGTGATGAAGTGACGATGTCATACCTGATTCACCGTTGTGCAGAAATGCATACCGAGCATATCGGAAGTGGTGATCCTTTTGAATTTGGTTCTTCCCGTCCATTGGATTTTGGCCACTGGGCAGCGCACAAACTTGAATATCTTACGGATTTTGAAGTGCGCCATGGAGAAGCGGTTGCGATCGGTATCGCGCTCGATTGTGTTTATGCAAACAAGATCGGAATGCTTTCGGATGCGGATCTGGAAAGAATTTATAACGTTCTGGTTAAGCTTGGTTTTGAACTATATCATACCAAACTGGCTGAAAACGATAAGATTAACTTACGTAATGGATTGCAGGAATTTCGTGAACATTTGGGCGGTCGTTTGACCATTATGCTTTTGGAGAAAATCGGAAAAGGGGTGGAAGTGCATGAAATGGATGCCGATATCATCGCTGAATCGGTGGACGTTCTTGAAAAATATATTTCAGAAAGAAAGGTTTTGACCGAAGGTTAAAATGTTTGGATGAAATAGTATTTAATAAATTCCTAAACCAGATTTTCCCTGCATCATGATAACCCCTTACGGTCACTTAACCTATTGCAGCAATATCCATCCCGGAGAAAAATGGGATGACCACTTTAAGACTTTACAGGAAAATATTCCCTACATAAGGCAACAGCTGGCGCCGGGAGAACCGTTTGCGCTGGGGCTGAGGATTGCCAACGAGGCGTCGATTGAGTTAAGCAAACCCGATCGTCTTGCCGAATTTAAAAACTGGCTTGCCGGACAGAATGTGTACGTGACGGTGATCAACGGCTTTCCTTATGGTGGTTTTCATGCCACACGGGTGAAAGACGACGTCCATACGCCTGACTGGACAACGACGGACCGTGTCGAATATACCAAACGTCTTTTTTCGATTTTATCGCAGATTCTGCCGGAAGATACCGAAGGCGGGGTTTCGACGCCACCTTTGTCCTATCGCCTCTGGTGGAAAACCGAGGAGGCAAAACGCAATACAATTGATATTGCAACCCAACATATCCTTGTCGTTATTGACCATCTGATTACCATCGAAAAGGAATCGGGTAAGGTGATGCACCTGCACATTGAGCCGGAACCGGATGGGATTTTGGACAATACAGTAGACTTTGTAAACTGGTATCGTGACGATCTTTTACCAGCAGGCATTACCTATTTAAAGGAAAAATACGGCTATACCGAGGAACAGAGTAAAGAAACGGTTTTGCATTACATCCGTCTTTGTTACGACATTTGTCACGCAGCTGTGGCTTTTGAAGAACCGGAAGATATTCTGAAACGGATCAATGAGGTTGGGATTAAGGTAGGGCGTATTCAGGTGAGCTCGGCTTTAAAAGTAGATTTTTCAAAAGATCCTCAGGTAAAATACGAGGCTATCAAAGCGTTTGACGAACCGGTTTATCTGCATCAGGTTGTAGCGCAAACGGCTGACGACGGCAAAAAATATTATCCGGACCTTCCCGAAGCGCTAGCCGATTATCAGGAAGGTGAACAGGAGGAATGGCGTGTCCACTTCCACGTTCCGCTTTTTATCGATACTTATGGCGCACTGGATTCTACCAGGGACGCAATCGTGAAAACGTTGGCAATTCATAAAGAAAAACCTTTTGCACCATGTCTGGAAGTGGAAACTTATACCTGGGGCGTTTTACCGGAAGATATGCAAAAGCCAATCGGAGAATCGATCGTGCGTGAAATGGAGTGGGTGAAGGGGATTATTAATGGTTAATTGTTAAGGGTAGGCATTGAGAGTTTTTTGCCTGTCATTCGGGATTGTGCGGGGCTTTAACTATTGTTTCCCGCTCTTTTAGAACCACCATGTTTGTAGCAGTCATGACGAGCCTTAATGCTGGTTTTCACTCCTTTTGGAGCGCCGTGTCTATAGAAATCATGAGGAACCTTAATGCTGGTTTCCGCTCCTTTAGGACCAGCCTGTTTGTAGCAATCATGAAAGCTTAATTCCTGGTTTTCGCTCCTTTAGGAGCGCCCTGTTTGTAGAAAATAATTGTAATACATCTAATGACCGGCTCCTTTAGGAGCCTCCTGTGACGGCTGGGGAATTTATTACTGTGCCATCTTCCGGAATAATATTAAGGTAAAAGAAATGAAGAAAACTATTGTCATAGATATCGTCGGGCTTAGTGCTAATTTAATCGGAGAGCACACCCCTTTTTTGAAACAATATGTTGCAAAACGTCATCTTAAAGCCATAAAACCGGTGCTTCCAGCCGTAACTACTACTTCTCAAAGTACGTATGTAACCGGAAAATGGCCGGCAGACCACGGTATTGTTGGCAATGGTTGGTATGATAAAGATGATTCAGAGATCAAATTCTGGAAGCAATCAAATAAACTGGTTCAGGCTGATAAAATCTGGGACGCAGCAAAAAAGGCAGATCCGACATTTACCTGTTCCAAGATGTTCTGGTGGTACAACATGTACTCCACCGCCGATTTCTCGGTAACGCCAAGGCCGCAGTATCACGCAGACGGCGTAAAAGCGCCCGATTGTTACGCTTATCCGCCCGATTTGCGGGATGAGCTTCAGGAAAAATTAGGACAGTTTCCGCTCTTCAATTTCTGGGGACCCAATGCAAATATTAAATCCACCCGCTGGATCGCAGATGCATCCATGTACGTGGACGACAAACATAACCCTACGTTAACTCTTATCTATCTGCCGCATCTGGATTATTGTCTTCAAAAGTTCGGGCCTGACTTTTCTAAAATCAGCAAGGAATTAGGAGAGATTGATAAGGTGGTAGAAGACCTGGTTACGTTTTACGAGGCAAAAAATGCCAAAATTATTTTGTTGTCGGAATACGGCATTAACCCGGTCAGCAACCCGGTTGATATCAACCGTATCCTGCGGAAAGAAGGTTTGATTTCAGTCCGGACAGAACGTTGGTACGAGCTGCTGGATGCCGGTGCTTCCAAAGCTTTTGCAGCTTCCGATCACCAGATTGCGCATGTCTACCTGAATGATCCGACGGTGAAAGAGCAGGTTGTGAAGGTTCTGAAGGCGACGCCGGGTATTGATCTTGTTCTGGATAAGGAACAACAAAAAGCATATCACCTGGATCACGATCGTTCCGGAGATATCGTTGTGGTTGCTAAACCCGATAGCTGGTTTACCTATTATTACTGGCTCGATGATGCAAAAGCACCTGATTTCGCACATCTCGTAGAAATTTTCAAAAAACCTGGTTACGATCCTGTGGAGATGTTCATGGATCCGAAAAATCCGTTCATCAAACTGCGGGCAGGTTATAAACTTGGACGTAAATTGCTGGGCTTCCGATACCTCATGGATGTTATTCCATTGGATGCTACACTGGTAAAAGGCTCACACGGCAGTGTGAATGTCCCCCGCGAGTATTTCCCGATTCTTGTTACTGACGAAGCTGTGACAAAGGAAATAGAAGCTGTCGACGTTTACGATGTGATCTGGAACCACCTGAATTAATGCTTTTTTAAGACTTTTACACTCGCCCTGATTTGCAATCAGTGCGCATATGGTTTAGCGTTTGTAACGCGGATTATTTTAATATGCGTTATAAACGCTAGACCATGAAACACCGATTGCAAATCGGTGTTAGCTTTTACCGATCCTTTCTTTCCAAGAGGCGCTCCGCCCGACTTCACCCACATTTATTGCCACTAGATTAAGACTGGCCTATTTTTTGTAATACTTTAATACACTGAGCGCATGTTTTAGAAAGTTGAGTCGAAACAAATTGACGCTCATGACGTTGAATAGTAAAAAAGTAACTATATGAGAAACATACACATACCACTCCTGTTTTCGCTGGCGTTTATTGGCATGGCCATGGGCTGCTCATCATCGGATAAAGAAAAAGAAGAAGTTGTCACCGGGACCGATGGGACGGTTAAGGCAGTGGAAGCCTTTCCTTTCTTAACGTTCAGTTCGCCGGTGGATATCCAGCATTCCGGAGATGCTTCAAACAGGTTTTTTGTTGTTGAACAAGCCGGCGTGATCAAAGTATTTGACAATAAAAGTACAGCTCCCGGCAGCTCCACGTTCCTTGATATCAAAAGCAAAGTAAGTTCGGGTGGAGAGACGGGCTTGTTAGGCCTGACTTTTCATCCCGATTTCAAAAATAATGGATACTTCTATGTCAATTACACCAAAGGAAGTCCGCTGCAAACAGTAATTGCACGTTACAAAACGACAACCCCCGGAGCGAACACAGCCGATGCATCCAGTGAAACCATTTTACTTACCTATAATCAGCCGTATTCAAACCACAACGGAGGTGCGTTGCAGTTTGGGAAAGACGGTTATTTATACATTGCTGTCGGCGACGGCGGTAGTGGAGGAGATCCGCAGGGAAATGGCCAAAACAAAAAGACCTATCTTGGCAAAATATTGCGGGTTGATGTGAACTCAGCGCAAAAAGGTAATTATGGCATTCCCGCTGATAACCCGTTTGTAGGGAACAGAGAAGGTTTTCTGGAAGAAATTTATGCTTACGGCCTCAGAAATCCGTGGCGAATGAGCTTTGATACCGGATCGGACCGGTTTTTTGCGGCTGATGTCGGACAAAGTGCAAAAGAGGAAATAAACCTGATTGTAAAAGGGGGAAATTATGGGTGGAAAATTAAGGAGGGAAAAGATTGTTACAGTCCGTCTTCCAATTGTGATGTTACGGGCCTGATTGAACCGGTTTTGGATTATGGCCGTTCCTCCGGCGATGTTTCAATAACGGGCGGTTATGTTTACAGAGGGGCAGAGATCAAGAACCTGACCGGAAAATATATTTACGGAGATTACGCCAGTGGTCGTGTCTGGGCGCTGGAACTGGATGGTAATCAGGTAAAAAGCAATACGTTGTTAATAAAAAGCAGTGCGCGGATTTCAACGTTCGGGCAGGATCCGAACGGGGAAGTTTATTTTGCCGATTACACGTCCGGAAAGATTATGAAGCTGGCGTTGTAACAGGATTAGCACCGAGTTGGAAGAAACCTTACTTTTGGGGATGATTTTGCTTTGACAAATATCCAGAGCGGATTTCTTTTAAACATTCCTCAGTCGGCAGAATGGGGTTTCATTGTATTCTACGCATCGTATGAGTTTTTTAAATAATACTAAAATAGCAGTTATCGGAGGTGGAAGCTGGGCGACGGCACTGATTAAAATTTTGTGTGAACAACCCAATATTCAGATTCGCTGGTGGTTGCGCAATGCCCATGATATTGCGCATATCCGTAAATTCCATCATAACCCAAGTTATCTGAGCGACGTTTATCTGTCTCCCAAAAAGGTGAAGGTTTTTGAGAAAACCAGGGAGGCTGTGAAGGGCGCCGATTTTGTCATCCTGGCCGTTCCGGCCGCTTTTGTACAGGAATCGTTGCGTGATCTTACTGAATTACATCTGAAAGGAAAACGGGTTGTATCGGCTATAAAAGGTATGATTCCCGAAGAAAATATCCTCGTTACGGATTGGGTTTCTGAAAAATTTAAAGTGCCTTTAAAAGATATGGCGGTTATCGCCGGTCCTTGTCATGCGGAAGAAGTTGCACTGGAAAAACAATCCTATCTGACGATCGCTTCCACGGATGCGGTCTGTGCCGAAGATTTTTCCAAATTAATGACCTGTCGTTTTGTAACAGCCCATCCGCTGGCCGATTTGTACGGCGTTGAATATGCGGCGGTGATGAAAAATATCATCGCGCTTGCCTGCGGCATCACGCATGGTCTGGGAAATGGGGATAATTTTCAGGCTGTGATGGTGTCAAATGCCATGCAGGAAATCCGTCAGTTTGTGACTGCGCTTGACCCGCGTGAAAGGGAATTAAGTACCTCTGCGTACCTCGGCGATTTACTGGTAACGGCCTATTCGCAATTTAGCCGTAACCGGCTCTTTGGCAACATGATCGGGCGAGGATATAGCGTAAAAGCTGCCCAGCTTGAAATGAAGATGATCGCGGAGGGTTATTATGCCACCAAAAGTATTTACGAGCTGAACAAAACCCTGCACGTAGAATTACCGATCACTTCGGCAGTGTACCAGATCTTGTACGAAGAGGCTTCTCCGTCGTTTGTGATCGAAGAATTGAAAAAGGTTTTGAAATAATAGCCCTTTTGCGGTTAAAACGGGTACTTGTTACATTCGGAACCATTCAAATTTCTCTTGCCCATGACGCGTACCCATTTATACAGACGTTTACTTTTCGCCTTTGCCTTCGTGGTTTTACTGGCCTGCAATGCAAAAAAAACGGAATCGGATAAGTTATCAGATGCGGACAGTGCCAAGCCCGTCACCCAGTTTGTTTTTGGGGATAAACGTGCTTTTGCGCAGTGTCATGCCTCAACGTTAGTCCGCCTGAAAGACGGTCAGTTTCTGGTTGCGTGGTTTGGCGGGACAGAGGAAAAAAATCCAGATGTCGGTATTTGGTTATCAAAGGGAAAACCCGGACAGTGGAGTGAGCCGAAAGAGGTAGCCAAGATCAGAGAAGATGCCCACTGGAACCCTGTACTGCAACTTGCCCCGGATGGCGTGGTATATCTTTATTTCAAGGTTGGGAAGGAAATAGCGCAATGGGAAACCTGGGTTAAAAAATCAACAGACGGCGGGAGTACCTGGTCGGAAGCTTACGAATTGGTGAAGGGCGACAAAGGTGGGAGAGGTCCGGTGAAAAATAAACTGATTGAGCTTTCCAATGGAACCTGGCTTGCCGGTGCTTCCAATGAGGTAAAGCGCTGGGAGGTTTTTGTGGACAGGAGCGAGGATAAAGGAAAAACCTGGAAAGCATCGTCTTATTTCAAAATTGATACAAATCAGATCAAAGGAAAAGGTGCCATCCAGCCCACGCTGTGGGAAACGGAGCCAGGCAAGGTGCATATGTTGGTTAGGACAACGAGTGGTATCATCGGCCGTAGCGATTCTGAGGATTACGGAAAAACCTGGACACCGATTTACACTACATCCCTTCCCAACCCGAACAGCGGTATCGACCTGACCAGACTTCATGACGGAACGCTTGCGTTAGCCTACAATCCTGATGCTAAAAACTGGGGTTCTCGCTCACCACTCTCCATCGGGTTGTCATTTGACGATGGAAAAACCTGGCCGGATAAACTGGATATTCAGACCGGCAAAAAGGACGATGAGTTTTCATATCCTGCCATTATCAGCTGGGGAGATTCTGTTGCGGTGACTTACACCTGGAACAGACAAAAAATCGCTTTCTGGCTTGGTACAAAAGATGAAATTGTTGCATTAAGCAAGAGCAAAAAATAACCCGGTAATTTTCTGTCGTCTTGTATTATACCTTGAAAAATTGTTTATATTAGATATGTCGGATAACCATATCTGACACTAATATAACATCAGCCATGAAAAATTTTACAAGGATAATACTGTGTTTGAGCGTGCTCATGTATGGTTGCTCGCCCTATTATTATGCACCGAACAAAAGCAATGTTCCCAACCTTCGGGAGCGGAATGACATGCGTGTGGATGCCGGTTTTGGTGGCGGATGGGTGATGAGAGGCGCTGATTTACAGACGGCTTATGCACTCGGGTCACATATCGGGATCATGGCTAATGGCGCAGTAACGAACAGCCGTTACACATATCGGAGGTATGATGAGGACCGTGAAAAGACGCAGAGTTGGTATGCTGAGGGAGCGCTGGGGTATTTTACCAAGTTAGAGGATAATGAGAATTGGTGTTTCGAGATCTACGGAGGTGCCGGAAAAGGGGAATATAGGATTACATATAGTGATGAAGCACGGGCCAGGTTAAATATGGACAAATACTTTGTTCAGCCTTCTCTGACCTTTACGCATCCCAGAAGAGGTGTCGAGCTCAGTATAGGCTCCCGGTTTTCAGGCGTTGATTATTATCTGGGCAGTATTTCGACGCCTAATAATTATGATTTCCGAACCGTGCACGATATTGTCAACCGCTCTTTAATGTTCTACTGGGAGCCTTCTTTCCGGTTTAGTGCAGGCTCGAAGGCTATCAAAGGATTTGTGAGTGTGACACCGACGGTCAGTATTCTTGATACCAACATTCCCCGCGAAGTTGTAAACCTCAATCTTGGTATCCGATTTACCTTTAACACTTCCCCGAAGCACTGATTTACTGTTATAATCTAATAACACAATGTGTCTGTATGACGCTTAATTTTTTCTTTTCCAGGATATTATCGGTGTTTTATACAATATTATCTTAAATCGAATACATTTTGGCAACGTTCCCGATAACGATTGCATTAAAATAGTCGGGCAGATTGTATTTTCCAGATTATTTATTGGCTAATATACATTGCTAATTCACATTTACCCGCTGATGTGAAGAGGATGTTTTATTAAAAATGTTCAATTAAATAGTTGGAAATGATGACCGGATATTCGACCGCCCGCGCCAACCTTGGCACTAAAAACTTTGTTTTTAAGGATGTGTATTTTCATGAAAAGGAAGGCTCATTTCAGATGCAGTTTGACCCGGAAGATAAAATGCCGAAGTACAAGCAAATTGTGCAGTCGATCCGGACCGATATTGAAAGAGGCGTTTTGAAAAAGGGCACTCAGCTTCCATCCATCAGTGAATTGAGCGTGGATTATCTGCTGGCAAGGGATACCGTTGAAAAAGCTTATCGCGAATTGAGAAATCTTGGTTTCATTACTTCTGTGCAGGGAAAAGGGTATTATGTGCAGTCAGGTAGTGACAAAAAGGATAAAATTCTGCTGGTTTTCAACAAATTGAGCTCCTATAAAAAGATCATTTATTACTCGTTTATCAAAGCGTTGGGCGAGCATGCGGTCGTAGACCTTGAAATTCATCATTACAGTGTGAAACGTTTCAAGGAAATCATTGAGAAAAATCTGGGGAAATATAATCATTACGTGATTATGCCCCATTTTAATCTGACCGAAGAGGAGGATTACATGGCGACAATCAAAAGTATCCCCTCGTCGCAGCTGGTGTTACTCGACCGCGATATTCCAGAATTGATCCAACCTACATTAAGCATTCATCAGAATTTTGACAAGGATATTTTTGGCTCTCTCGAAGACGCCAATGACTTGCTGAATAAGTATAAAAAACTTGTGCTGATTTTTCCTTTTGACGGCAATTATCCGAGAGAAATTGTACGGGGTTTCCGCAATTATTGCATCAATTACGACAAGCAGTTTGATGTCATTGAAAGTATTAATGATCAGATAATCCGGCCGGGAACAGCATACATCGTTGTTGAGGAAAATGATCTGGCTGAGCTGGTGAAAAAATCCCGCCAATCCGCCTACGTGATGGGAAGAGAAATTGGTGTAATTTCTTTCAATGAAACGACGCTGAAAGAGTTATTGGGTATAACGGTCATAACTACCGATTTCGAAACCATGGGCCGTACAGCCGCGACACTGATTTTGAACAAACAACAGATAAAAGTTAAAAATCCATTTTACATGATCCGCCGGGGATCTTTATAGTGGCCCGGCGGAATCGAGGTTATTTCATTTTATAAATTTCGGTTCCTGCCAACAGGAAGCAACCCAGACCATAATCTTCAAAATCAGGCTTGCTGGTATAGGTTACCGGCTGGCCGTCTTTGGGCTCTTTTCCCGTCCCCTGCACATATCCCAGAAAACCATCCTGATGCACGCATTCAGATTGTAAAGCGTTCCAGGCTTTGGTAATGGAGGTGTTGTACGTTTTACCCTTAACCAGACCTGTGTTAATGGCCCACGCCATACCGTAAATAAACAGCGCAGTCCCGGTTAATTCTTTGCCGCCAAAATCAGTGGGGTCAGTCAGACTGACGTTCCAGTAACCATCTTCGCGTTGTAGCGGTAACAAAGCCGAAAGCATATCAAACAGCATTTTTTCGTACTCGGCACGATGTGGGGCATTCTTTGGCATAATACTCAGGACGCGTACCAACGCAGCGACAATCCAGCCATTTCCTCTTGCCCAATAGCAGTTTTTCCCGGCAGGCGTTTTGTATGGTGGCAGAAAATCCTTGTCACGCCACCAAAGCTTTTCTTCCGGGTTGTAAAGTCCAGTGCCGCCTTCTTTCGTTTTCGAGTGGGTGTATAGCTGATACATTTTTTCAAAATAGCGGTCATCCTGATAGATAACGCCCAGATGAGCAAAGACAGGCATAGCCATCTGCAAGGCGTCAATCCACGTCCAGTCGCTCACCTTATCGGAAGCCACCATCAAATCGATGGAAGCTTTAATATCTTTAATCCGTTCTTCTTTTTTATCAATCAGATAAAGATCGATATAAGTCTGTCCGCAGCACTGGTCATCGGCGTTCCGTGTTTGTATTCCGTTTCGTAAACCCCACTTATGATTATTTCCCCAGGAAACGGCGTAGTCGTAATAATGCTGCTGCGGATCAATGGCATGAAGCGCCATGAGTCCTTCATAATAGACACCGCGGGTCCATATGTTGCTCGGGCGTTCCCGATTGGTAATGATTGACTTGCCGGTATCCGGCCATTTTTTTACAAAGTAGTCATTGGCAAGACGAAGTTTTTTAAGAAGTTCTTTCTTGTCAATTTTTTGTATCCGGCCATTTGAGTCATTTGCCCAAACTTTTGTTAATACGCTCCCTGCGAGCAGTAGGCTTAAAACTTCACGTCTTTCCATGAAAAAAGAATCGTTTATGAGGTTGAGAGACGATTAAAGAAGATAATTTTTCAGATCACATTTTTTCAAAAGACGAATCCCGTCGGTAACCGATTTTGCATTCACTTCGGCACCCGCTTTAGTGGTATGTGTATGATCTTTTTCTGTAAAAAAATCGGCTTTCACTTTATCCTGGCCCATTGCGTCATAATTGCGGGCCACAATTCCGAACAGATCTATAAAATAAGCACCGCTTGCTGCGGCAGTTTGCTCGGCCCATTTGGTATATCCCGTTTCAGGAATTTCAATTTTACCATCCTTAAAAATATTGCGCGGGACAGGCGAGCAGACAATCGGAATCGCACCTTTGGCTTTGGTTTCGTTGATGTACTTCCGCATGTACCAGCCATAGGTATGGACAATCTCGTGTTTCTTGGTGATCAGGTTATCAATTTCCTCGGTTTCAGTGCCCAGTCCTTTGATCGAGCCTCTTGCACGAAGGGTATCGTTGACGGGCCCGCCGTCGTTATGACCAAACTGCATGATCACGTAATCACCGGCTTTCAGGTTCGCCAGCACCTTTTCCCACCGGCCTTCTGTCAGAAAGGTTCTGCTGCTCCGGCCGCCGATGGCATGGTTTTGAATTGAAATTCTCACGGTGTCAAATAACTCAGGTAATACCGTTCCCCAACCCCAGAGATTATCTGCGCCCTTTCCCGAGCCATTTTTTACGGTAGAATCGCCAATAAGATACACGGTCGGTTTTGAAGGTTTGATCGCCGCCAGTGAGATAAGCACAACCAGGACAACCAGGAATTTTACTTTTATCATCGTTATAGAAATTCAGTGTAATGGGTAATGAAATTATTTCTTTGTGCGGTTCGTTTTCGCGCTATCAGGTTTTTTCATTCCTTCGCCCAGATAAAACCCAGGGTGCGGAGGCTGGTTGTACGCTGAATTTTGCCAGGCGATCGCTAACCGGTATTGTGGGTCATGCATAAGCGTCGGCATCCGGTTTTTCGAAGGAATTGTAGTCGTGAAAATCCTTAACTCCGTATTATCGGTTGTTCGCCAGATGACTTCTTCCCGCCAGTCGCCCAGGATATCCGCACTTAATGCCGGGGTGGATTTTGTGCCGTTGTTACTCATACAGCCCGTTGCTGTAAACAGGTTTTTAGTCGTATTGGTTGTGTAGTCCCATTTGTCGATGTGGTTTCCGTCCAGTAATTCTCTCGTCAAATCCGCATCCCACCAGATGGCAAAATTCGTAGACGAAGGTTTTGCGGCAGCTATTTCTTCTCCCTTGCTGTTATATAATCCGCCCACTGCTCCCCAGTATTCATACCCCTTATGTCTAGGGTCTATATCCGACGCCATGCAGCGTCCAACGTCTTTATTTTGGCCGTCAACGCCCCATAACGTTTTTCCTGTTCTTGCATCACGCAGTTCCAGACCGTATTTTCCATATTTTTTTGGCTCCTCATAACTCTGCCAGATTTCCAGGCCAGGATGGTCCGGATCTGTATCCGACATGTGCTGCGCATCTCCATGTCCGAGTCCGCTTGCATACAGGCCTTTCCCGTCATCATCGATCACACTGGCACCGTTGATAACTTCGTCTTTTCCGTCGCCGTCCACATCACCGATGCTCATATTATGGTTTCCCTGACCTGCATACGTGTTGTTACCTGCTTCGTTGCTGTCGAAACTCCATCGATGGGTGAGTTTTCCATCCCGCCAGTCCCAGGCAACCCTGACCAGCCGTGTATAATACCCCCGACCCATAATCAGGCTCGGTCTTTTGCCGTCAAGATAAGCGACTGCTGAAACGTACCGATCGATCCGGTTTCCATAGTTATCACCCCAGGCCTCCTTCATTTCATCCAGGGTCGGATTATCTCCTTTTGCAGGATGACGTTGCGGGTAAAACGCCTCGGTTGCAAGTGCCTTTCCACTGATTCCCTCAAAGATTGTCAGATATTCCGAACTAGAAAGAATATATCCTTCCCGGTTTCGATAGTCTGAATCGACGTTGCCTATGATTTTTCCGGTTCCGTCTTTTGTGCCATCGGCTGTTTTACAGGCGATTTCGGCTCTGCCGTCTCCGTCAAAATCATACACCATAAACTGCGTGTAGTGAGCTCCTGCTCTTATATTTTTGCCCAAATCAATCCGCCACAGATGTTTGCCGGATATTTTGTACGCATCCAGAAAAACGTTTCCTGTATAACCACGCTGTGAATTGTCCTTGGCATTGCTGGGGTCCCATTTGAGGATGATTTCATATTCCCCGTCGCCATCCAGATCGCCTGCGCTGGCGTCGTTGGCGTTATAGGTATAATCTTTACCATCCGGCGTTTTGCCTCCCTGAGGGATATTCAAAGCGATTTTTAGATACGATTGACTGGTAGTCGAAACCATTTCCGACTCTTTTTGCTCTTTGCCATGCGTCAGCGTTTTTAAAATATAAGGTTCACCGGACGGGTTATGATCTACGAAATTGGTTGTGTGAATGATCGGAGATTGATTCACTTTTTTATTTCCCCGGTAGAGGTTAAAGGCAATATCCGCCCGGTCTGTACCAAATAAACGCCAGCCAATGTAAACGCTGTTCGAGTCGGTTTTAACCGCCACCAGGCCTCGGTTGAGTTTTTCCATTTGCCGTTGACCAAAGGAAATACTGGTTATGAGCAGAAAGAAAATGCCGAAATGAATCTGTACTTTTTTCATAAATAATAGGACGCGCCTGGTCAGGGCGTAAAATTACTTAGCCGTTTTGCGGAACCTTCCTGTTCTTACCTGTATTTGAAGTAGTGGTTGAAAATGTAAGATTCAGTTATCTCTCGGCTCTTTTACCAACTCTGGTTTCTCAATGTGTTCGTCTGGACAGGTATTTATCATAGATAGATCCCTTCTTTCCCAGATATTGTTCTGCATCCCCTTTATTGCCATGCAAGGTTTTTAAAGCCTGATAAACATTCGGGAACCGGTCGTAAGGTACAGGTTTAAAATCTGTTTTTCCTGGGAAAATACTTTTGACAAAGATATTATCACGCAATAAATGCGAACTGAATCCGATCTGTATGCAAGCAGCCATGACAAGAGGCACTAAGGCAACAATAAAGAAACGTGACTTAGGCATGTTCCGGTCTTTTATCAACGGGCCTATGCCGCTTAATATTCCGAGGATAATGATGACAAAAAAGGGAATCTGTCCTCTGTAAAACCAGTCGTTATTGAGTCCAATACGGAAAAATGAGCTAAAAATAAACAGGCAAAACAGCGCGTGAATGAACCAGGCTGGAAGCCAGACAGCTTTCTTTTGTGTTAACCGGAGTAAATAATAAAACAAAACCCAGTCAATCAGAAATGCTATAAAGTAGAAAATACTCATTCTTAATCCGTCTTCATATTCCCATAAAAGGCCATTCAATGGTGTATTTTGAGAAGAACTCAGGAAAATCAAAGTTGGTACCACCAGCATCCCCGGCAGCCAGTATGTTACGATTGCTTCCCGGTTAAAAATGTGCATAAAAGACTCTTCGAAAAAGTATTTCCGGATAAAAAGAACGGAGAAGATTAGTATGAGACAAATGGCCGGAAATATTGCCCAGACGAAGGTAAGTGTCAGTAAAAAGAAAGTATCCTGTGTTCTTTTTCTGTTAAATGTGTCATCTAACAAAATACAGCTTACAATAATAACCGGAATTAGCTGATTTGTTACCCAGGAGGATTGTTCAAACATAGCCCGTAAAACGGGCATGTAAAATGGAGATACGATGAAAAGTGTTTTTTTTAGCGTGTAAAGGATCACATGTCCTATTCCTCTGATCCACAGAAAAGAGAACAACAGCCATTTGTTTTTATGCAGCAAATGGTATACCCAGCAAACCGCAAGAAAATATCCTAGTAATGACCATAAAAAGAGTGCTGAGGGAAGAAGTTCATGAGCGGATTTTGAAATGATTGCAGGAACAAGAAAGTAGCCAAAATAATAACAGGAAAACCGGTCAATTTCCGCAAAATAATTCGGCCACGGATTCTTATACAAATCATAAAATTTGGCGTTGTGTGCCCAGAAGTCACTCGTCTGCTCACTGAGGCCGCCGACACCCGTAAATACAGTCCAGATCAGTGCGAAAGCAAGTAGAAATACAAGCTCTTTGATCTGGATCGTGTCACTTTTTTCACTTTTTCGCAATTCGAGATATAGCAAAAAACTGTATCCGGTTATCAAAAGCAGTGAATAGGGGTATCTGAACCAGCCGTAACAGAATAGCAGATTTGGTACTAGTAAATAACCAATACTTGCTTTACGGAGTGTTGAAATTGACATAGCGTGTGTTCCGTAAAATTTGCTTCAATTTTTATCTGTTTTTGGTGCAAGATGCAATTCGTAAAATGAGTTTTTCTGTCCCAGATACTGCTCGGCATCTCCCCGGTCCTGATACATTTTTTTCATCAGCAGATATACGTTCGGGAAGCGGTCATATGGCATAGGTTTAAATGACGTGGCAGAGGGAAACAGTGTTTTAACAATGATATTGTCTCTTAAGAGATGAACATATGCACTCAACTGGATAAACATCATAATTACAATCAGTAAAGATAAAGATCTGTTAAGCCAGCCAGCCGGGAGTAACTTTTCTTCTACACAGTCATAAGCACCTCTGATGAGTACAATAACCAGGATAATAAATATAGGGATTTGTGTACGATAAAACCAGTCATTATGAAACCCGACTCGGTAAAGTGAAAATACGAATAAAGTCGTGAGCAAGGATGCCGTGAACCAGAATGGAATAAGTTTTTCCCGGTGTTTCAGCGAGCGAATCAATAAAAAGTAAACAACGAGATCGATCATGATCCCGGTAAAATGATAAAAACTGATTTTGAAAGGATCTCCGAATTGCCAGAGAAGTCCTTTTACAGTTGTTTGATTCGCAGAAAGAAAATATCCCAAGGTTGGTAAAAGGAGGATAGCGGGCAGGATGAAACTAGCCAGCGAAGACCAGTTGCACAGAGTCATATAATTTTGCTTGATGATGAAGTGTCTTACCCAAACAATCAGGTAAATAATAGAAAGTGAAATCGAAGGAAAAACGCTCCAGATAAAGACCAGTGTAATTGGAAACCAGATTTCTTTAAATTCTTTTCTTACAAAGACGTCGTGAATGAGTATACAGGTAACGATTAATGTTCCCAGGAACTGGTTTGGTGCATAGCTCGACTGTTGGACGATGCCATTGATAACCGGTCGGTATAGCGGAATATTCATAATATGACTTTTTTGCAGCGCCAGACATAATACATAACCGATGCCCCTAAACCACAGAAAAGCAAACAAACCCACCTTTTTTCTCCCTATTAAAAGGTAGACCCAGGAGAAACCCAGGAAATATCCCAATACACTCCAAAAATAAATAAATGAGGGGCTGAGGTCACCGGTAATTTTACCAAGAAACGATGGTACGAGATAATACCCAAAGTAGTAACAGGCATAGCGCCCCACTTCTGGAAAATACGTAGGCCAGGGATTTTTGTATAAATCATAAAACTTAGCGTTATGGGCAAAAAAATCACTTTTTTGATCGCTTAAACCACCTGCTCCTGAAAAAAATGTCCATACGATCGCAAACAACAACGTGAAAAATAAGTCTTTGGCAGGTAAAAAATCCGGCTCATTTTTCTTTTTCAGTTCTCTTATTAACAAGAAAATAAAACCTGCTATTAAAATTCCTGAGTAGGGTTGGCGAAACCACCCAAAGGAAAATAGTAAATTGGGGATCAGAATGTATGTAAGACTTAATTTACGAAGTAGTGTGATTTTCATTAACAGCGACGATTTTGGAGCTGACTTTTAACCCTTGCTTAGCTTGACTATTTTACTTTTCATCAATACCCCATCAAATCCAAATCAAAAGTCTCTATCATCTCAACGCGTTTGCCCATTTTCTTTTGAATGATTTTCCAGTGGTGTGCTTCTTCCGGCGTTATCAGTGAAATCGCTTCGCCGGTTGACTCTGCGCGTCCGGTACGGCCGATGCGGTGGATGTAATCTTTTGGTGAGCGCGGCAATTCAAAATTGATCACGTGCGGTAAAAACTGAATGTCAATACCTCTTGATACAAGATCGGTTGCCACCATAACGGTCAGCTTGCCGGATTTAAATTTATTTAAAACTTCCGTTCTTGCACCCTGACTCTTTTTACTGTGCATGGCGGCGGCCTGAATACCATTTTTAACCAGTTTTACAACCAGGTTATCAGCCGTTCTGGTAGATGAAACGAAAACAAGTACCTGCTTCATTTCGCCTTGTTTGATCAGGTAGCGCAGTAAGGGGCCTTTTCTTTCCGGGTCAACGAAATATCCGCTTTGTTTGATCAGATCCAGATTTTGCTCTTCTTCGGTGATTTCGATTGTCACCGGATTTTTAAGCGTGCTTTTATTGATCTTGTCTACTTCTTCTCCGAGCGTCGCTGAGAAAAGAATACTCTGCCGTTTTTTGGGAAGAAGAAAAAGGATATCCTTCATTTCTTCGGCAAAGCCAAGATTAAGCATCTTGTCGGCCTCATCCAGAACCAGAATTTGGGTTTCAGAAATATTAAGGGCTTTATGAGATAATAAGTCGATGAGCCTGCCTGGTGTCGCGATCAGGATTTCAACACCCTGTAAAGCAATCATCTGCGGATTGATTGACACCCCGCCATACACCGCCAGGCTTTTTACCTTTCGTGGCAGTTTTTCTCCGAATGTTTGAAAAACCACGCCAATCTGCACGGCAAGTTCCCGGGTTGGTACCAGTACAAGGGCCGTGATATACCTGTTTTTCGGAGCACTTTTGGACTGAAACATTTCCAGAATCGGCAACACAAAACTTGCTGTTTTTCCCGAACCTGTTTTAGCGATTCCCAAAATATCTTTCCCTTCCAAAATGGCCGGAATTGCCTCCTGCTGAATCGGATAAGGTTGAGTATAATTTTGTTCTGCTATGGTTTTTAATAAAGGTTCGGATAAACCAAGTTTTTGAAAAGACATATGATTCTGTACTGTTATGATAAAATGACCATTTGGTCGCTGCAAATATACCAATTAGCGGGCTATCATGTTTCGGTAACATGGAAAACCATGTTATTCGTCATTAAATCCGGCCTGAATTGACCACGAACGAATGTAAAAGAAGAAATAAATTATTTGACAGACTTTTTATTCCCCTTTGCAATATGGTATTAAATCGTAGAGAATTTTTAGAGAAAACGGGGCTCGCTGCCCTTCAGCTGGGATTGATCAGTCAGCTGCCTTTGTCTTCCTGGGCAGAGGCTGCGCCAAACACCGGATTGCCTCGCAGTACTCCCGAATTGCAGGGCGTTGGTTCAGCAGGAATTTTTGATTTTGTGAATGCAATCGAAAGTAAAAAACTGAACTTGCACAGCCTTATCGTGGTCAGGCATGGAAAAATCGTGGCAGAGGGCTGGTGGGGACCTTATGCGCCGGATCTGAAACATACACTTTATTCTTTGAGTAAAAGTTTTACTTCAACGGCAATCGGATTGGCGGTGGCTGAGGGGAAATTAAAGGTGGAAGATAAAGTCGTTTCGTTTTTTCCAAAGGATGCGCCCGCGACAATCAGCCCAAATCTGGCGGCGATGCGGGTGAAAGACTTGTTAACGATGTCAACCGGGCATGACAAAGATAGTACGCCATCCCTGCGAAACGCTCAGGAAACAAATTGGGTCAAGAGTTTTCTGGCATTGCCTGTTGAACATGAGCCCGGAACATTTTTCGTTTACAACAGCGGCGCCACCTATATGCTCTCCGCAATTATCCAGAAGCTGACGGGTGAAACCGTGCTTAATTATCTGACACCCAGACTTTTTAAACCGTTGAATATCGTGGGGGTGGATTGGGAAGTAGACCCGAATGGCATCAATACCGGTGGCTGGGGACTTCGCCTAAAAACAGAGGATATCGCAAAATTTGGGCAGTTGCTGATCCAGAAAGGTGTGTGGAATGGTAAACGCTTGGTATCCGAAGATTGGATTAAAGACGCCAGCAGTGCGCAGGTAGAATCCAAGGGCGGCTCCCGCAAGAAAGAGGAAAATGATTGGTTGCAGGGTTATGGCTATCAGTTTTGGCGTTGCCGGCATGACGGATTTCGGGGAGATGGTGCCTACGGGCAGTACTGCGTCGTTTTGCCAAAAGAAGATCTGGTTGTAGCGATCACAAGTGAGACTGCCGATATGCAGGGAATTTTGGATCAGGTGTGGGATCATATTTTACCTGCGGTCAGGAATGCTCCAATTCCTGCGGATAAAACGGCGCAAAATCAGTTAAAACAAAAATTGTCGACACTGGCACTGGTAATTCAAAAAGGAAAACCGGCGTCGCCCACCGCCGCGACGGTGAATGGCAAAAATTTTGCAATTGGAGAAAACGCGTTATCGGTTACCAATGTTTCGCTGTCTTTCAGGGATGACGGCTGCGATTTCAAAATCAAGGACAATAAGGGAGAGCACCTGGTCAGCTGCGGAATCAATAAATGGAAATATGGGATTACGGATATCAATACCTTACCTCTGAAATTGACACAGACCATTATCCCGGGTGAAACGCAAACCAAAATTGCGGCCAGCGGTGCATGGACAGACGATAACACCTTCGAGATGACCTGGCGATTTATTGAAACAGCCCATTATGAGGTCGTGAAATGCCGTTTTAACCAGGGAGATATTGAAACTGAATTTGTGAGAAGCCTGGCTATTTTAGGAAACACCAAAGACGCACGCCCGATTTTAAAAGGAAAACTGGTAAGTTGAATTAGTGAACGGGTAATAAATTCATCTAAAACAATCTGGCATTATTATTTAAAAAAGAGAGCATCGGTCATCACGACTGATGCTCTCTTTGCTATTAACGGAACGGATTATGCAAGAAATAAAACGGATTGTGGGTTATGCGCTCGTTGGAACCATGTTATTCAGTTGTAGTAATAACGGTAAAAAGGAGGTTGAAGAAAGTGGTGCCGATACGGTTCGGACCGAAGTTAAAACTGCGGTGGATAGCCTTAGCCTGCCTGCGCCATTTGCGACAGAATCAGCGGAGAAACGTCCTGATGTCGCCGGATGGAAGGAGGGGCAGAAACCAAAAGCACCAGCCGGATTTGTCGTGACCAGGTATGCAGACAAGCTTGATAACCCGCGCTGGTCCTATGTGGCACCCAATGGCGATGTCTTCGTGGCTGAATCAGGAACGAAAAAAAGCGCAGACAGGATAACACTTTTAAGGGATGTGAACAAAGATGGTGTTCCTGAAATGCGGGAAATCTTCATCGAGAAATTAAAACAGCCGTTGGGTATGCTGGTACTGAAAAATTATTTCTATGTGGCCAATACGAATGGGATCGTGCGTTATTCTTATAAAACCGGTGATACGAAAATCACAGGAAAGGGGCAGCAGATTCTGGAACTTCCGGCGGGAGGTTACAATAATCACTGGACGAGAAATATTTTACCCAATGCAGACGGATCCAAGATTTATGTTTCTGTGGGTTCAGGAAGTAATGTCGCTGAGCATGGGATGGAAAATGAGAAACGAAGGGCAAATATCCTGGAAATTAATCCGGACGGGACTGGTGAAAGGATTTATGCCAGTGGATTACGAAACCCGGTGGGTATGGGTTGGGCGCCTGGCACAAATGTTTTATGGACTGCTGTGAATGAGCGAGATAAACTGGGTGACGAACTGGTTCCGGATTATCTGACCAGTGTCAGGGAAGGCGGATTTTACGGCTGGCCCTATTCGTATTTCGGGCAGCATCCTGATCCGAGAATGAAGGGTGAAGGAAAGGAGCTGGTGGCAAAGGCGATTGTTCCGGATGTGCCGCTTGGTGCCCATACAGCATCGCTGGGACTGGCCTTTTACAACAAGAAGAAATTTCCTGAAAAGTATCATCAGGGTGTTTTTATCGGCCAGCACGGATCCTGGAACAGATCGAAGATATCAGGATATAAGGTAGTTTTCGTTCCGTTTAAAAATGGGAAACCAGCTGGTAAACCGGAAGATTTTTTAACCGGTTTTATAGAAAGTGAAGATAAGGTCTATGGTCGTCCGGTTGGGATTGCCGTCCTGGATGATGGTTCACTACTCGTCAATGACGATGCCGGCAATACGATATGGCGTGTGAGCGTTCAATAAAAAAATTAGCGATGGGAGATAAAATAAGGTGCCTGATTCTGTTGGATCAGGCTTTTTTGCAATGCAGTTGTTTTTTCGGGTCAGGTTAATTGTTTGTGAAATAAATATTTTCTGTGAAAAACTTGCAGAATAATACCGAATGGTATATTTTTGTATCGATCATTACAAAAAGGGAATACGCTTGCTGAGGGTACCTGTTTTGATTCAATATTTTTTTAGAATAGAATATACCGATTGGTATTAAAATAAACTTAAAGATGAAAACGACAAATAATACAGTTTTGGTTACCGGTGGTAGTGCTGGTATTGGTTTTGAAATCGCTAAGATTTTATCAGAAAAAGGTAACAAAGTGATCATCACCGGCAGAAATCCTGAACGATTGAATCAGGCTGTGGCCAAATTACCGAACGTTACGGGAATCGCCTGTGACGTGACCTCCGATGCAGATGTGGACCAGCTTGTAAAAACTTTAACCACTGACTTTCCAGAGCTTAACATCATCGTTAACAATGCGGGCAAGGCCTATCTTGTCGATTTAACTGAAAATTCGAACGTTTTTCAGAAAGCAGGCGAGGAAATGCTGACCAATTATCTTTCCATTATCCGTATCAATGAAAAATTGCTTTCACTGATAGGAGTAAAGCAGCAGTCGGCGATTGTTAATGTTTCCAGCATCGTAGCTTTTGTGCCAAATCACAGAATGGCGACGTATGGGGCGAGCAAAGCGGCACTGCACTCGTACACACAATCGTTGCGAATCGCGCTCTCTAAAACAACAGGTACCAGAGTTTTTGAATTAATGCCTCCGTTGGTCAATACCGATTTCTCAGAAGAAATTGGCGGAGCAAACGGCATCCCGCCGGTTGTAGTGGCAGAAGATCTATTGAACGCGCTGGAAAATGATATTTATGAAATCCACGTAGGCAGAACAGCCGATATCTATAAATTATCACTGGCTTCCCCAGCTGATGCTTTGCAGGCCATGAATCCGGCCTGAGTATTTTTATTAAAGAAGTCAACAAAAGGGCTCGCCCCGTGTTGACTTCTTTAAAAATATGCTATTTATCGGCTGAAATCGTATTATCTACCAAAGTGGACAGAATTTCTACCACGCCATTTTCATCGTTGCTTTTGGCGATAAAACGGGCAACACTTTTGATATCTTCATGTGCATTTGCCATCGCATAGGAGTAATATCCTTTCTGAAGCATTTCCAGATCATTGAAATAGTCTCCGAAAACCATAGTCTGTTCAAAGGAAACGCCAAATTTGGCCTGAAGTACTTCCATTGCTTCTCCCTTGTTGGCCTGTTTGTGAGAAATATCCAGCCAGATCGGTCCGGACACTTTCACTTGCAAGGTATCCTGCAAATGTTTGTAATGCGGATAACTATTGCCTTCAGAGCCGGCCAGGTCGCATAACGTAAATTTCAAAAACTCATCATCTTCCACTTTCAGCAGATCTTCAACGATCTCGTATCGTTCGAAATAAAGCTTAAGGTGATCAATAAATTCGGGTTCTGCACTTTCCACGTAAGCTTTTTTCTTACCGCAAATGACGGCATACGTACCACCAATGTTTCGCGCTTTAACGATAAGTTCTCTCACGATTTGCTGGTCCATGGCTTGCACATGTATTTCTTCGTCCCGAAAAACCACATAACTTCCATTTTCAGCCGCAAAAATGACCTCATCTTTGACTTCATCCAATGTCTTCAGCAAATTGTAATACTGCCTCCCGCTGGCTGCCACGAAAATGATTCCCTGATCCTTTAATTTTCTGAAAACAGGCAAAAAAGAATCGCTTAACTCATGCTTCGAATTGAGAAGCGTACCGTCCATATCGGTTGCAACCAGCTTAATATCTGACATTTTAATGTATTTACTGAATCAATATTTATACAAAGAACGCTCAGTCTGGTTAAAAAGTAACAGACTTTGAGAAAAATTTGTGTTGGTTAGACACTTAAAATTTCATTGACGCTTTTGAATCCAGTAATTTTTACGTAATGAAGAAGAATTGGGTTTAACAAAAATGAATTAATCTGTTGAAATAGTATAATGTTAAAACGTTTTTAGCAATTTTTCAAAGTCCTGTTTTATTCCCTCAGCATACCCCAATGATAATCCGCGCAAAAATAGGATTATTGTAAACAAACCTAAAAATGAGAACCAGGTTTCCAGTTGAAGCCAAAATTCAAAAGGTTTTTTGAGGAGAGTTATAAATAAAAGTAGCATTATGAAAATACCAATGACGCAAATCAGCAAGGACGTTAGTTGAGAATTGTTTTTGTATATTATTTTTGTTGATTTGGCGTTTATAGCTTCTATCGTAGCAATATGACTTTTAGATATTGCCCCACCGGTTGTATAAATACCCCAGTTTTGTGCTACAAAAAATTGAGTTTTGTCTACATTGGTAAACTTACCATACAGTCTAATTTGAGTATCCATTGTACTATTCCAAAAGCTGCGATTAAAAAATGTATCAAGTTTGCTTTGAACAACCTCAAAAGGTAATTCTAAGACATATTCATGCTTTTCTTGTACGAGTATCTTGGATAGCTTGTCTTTAAGGTTCATTTTTTGGAGAATCCTGAGACCCGAAGCTAAAAAAATTACTGTTATTAGTTTCAATGGATAGGAAATATTTCTAAATCCAAGACCTCACCACTTATCCAGCCCCAGCAATTTTCTTCCCAATTCCGATAACTCCGCCGTTTCATACTTTGTTTTCTCCCAATTTCTGGGATCGCCCGGGAAAGCGTATCCTTCGGGGGCCTGCCTTTCCTTCCATGAATGAATGCGCCACTGGCGAAGTGCTTCGTCGTCTTCCTGAGCCGGCATCATGGCAATGTATTGCGCCATCCGGACTTTGTCCTGGCTACGGTTTGGCCGTATACCATGCGGCTGCGAACTGTTGAAAATTAACAGGTCACCGGCACTCATTTTTACTTTCACCAGGTCAAAACCTGTGGTATCCGGCTGAAAATGGTTGCGATCCTCGGGCTGAGTCAGTTTCCAGGTATCATACGTCCTGAACAATTCCGGAATACATTGAAAACCGCCCATATTTTCGTCATCCTGATCGGCGAGAGCCAAAACGCCCTGTACATTTTGCGGTTTTGTTTCGGGATCATAATCCCAATGGATGAAACCTTTGTAGTCAAATCCGGGTCTTAGAGGCAGGTTAAGGTTGGCACGGTCAATGGTCACCCATAATTTTTCAGTACCCCAAATATCGGTGAAAGCTTCGTGCACTTTTGGAAACTGACGGTTATCCCACAGATACTGATGGTTGTAAACTTCCACCATGCCGGTGTTGGTGAGCTCTTTCATTTTCATCTCAGCACGTGGCGGCGTGTACCAGGTTTCGGGATCGTTCGGATTTTTTTCTTCAAATTCCCAAAGAAAATCTGCCAGTTTTTTCACCTGCTCTTTTGGGACAGCATCCTTAATGACAATATAACCATTCGTGATCCAGAACTGCCAATCTTCTTCACTCAGCAGGCGCAAAGGTTTGCCATTGCTTCGGTCATTCAGTTTCACGTTACTGGATTTTGCCGTCGACGGATTGCCGGGAATATCTTTATGCGCGCTGGTTGGCGCCATCGTGGGAGTCATCGTCTGATGTGTCATGGGATATAATATTTTTACGTGATTTAATATGACAAAGCTACTTTGTTTGCAAGGGTGATATCAACCGCCACAATAACCACTATTTGCTCTCTATTGATATTTTTTATAATTTAAATGAAGTAAATAGCAAAATTGGAGTTTATGAAACAGTATTTAACCCTGTTCGAAACCAGACTGAGAAGTGAAAATCATCCGTGAAAATATTGCGCCTGATGAGGGAAGTTCATTTAAAGTACTGCTTACACCAGGACTGAATGACACTTTTTTATGGCATTTTCATCCGGAATACGAAATTGTGTACGTAGAAGGGACCAGCGGAACCCGGCATGTTGGCGAGCATACCTCCGTTTATGAGGGCAGCGATCTGGTGATGATCGGACCCAATATTCCGCATTTAAATTTTGACTATGGTGTCAGGACGGCGTGTGAACAGGTCATTATCCAGATGAAAGAGAATTTTCTGGGAAAGGATTTTCTTGATATCCCCGAGTTCGCTTCCATTAAATCACTGTTTGATCAGTCGCATTTTGGACTTTCATTTACGGGCAATACCAAGAAAATTGTCGGTGAAAAGCTAAAAGAATTACCAAAACTGGATCATTTTGACCAGCTTATTTCTCTCCTTCAGATACTAAGATTGCTGGCGTCTGCCGAACAGGTTACCGTTTTGAATAACACACCGGCAGGAAATAAATCTTTGCAGAAGGAACAGTTCCGTATGAATTCGATCTATAAATATGTGGAAACGCATTTTGATCAAAAGCCGGATGTGAACTTTATTGCGGAACAGGTTAACCTTACAACAGCTGCCTTTTGCAGGTTTTTTAAAAAAAATGCCAAAATGACTTTCACTGATTTCGTGAACCACTATCGGATCAATCAGGCAAAAAATTATTTGTTACAGGATAAAACCGTATCCGAAACCTGTTTTGCGGTAGGTTTTGAAAGCCTGTCTTATTTCAACAAACTGTTCAAAAAAGTCGAGGGCGAAAATCCTTCCGAATTCAAGAAACGTTATTTGAAGTAACGAGTGCAGTGCTCGTAATTGATGAATTTGCTGCGATAGGATGCTTCTATGCCTCATAATCCGTTGTGATTGATATTTTTACGTTTTTTGCGAACCTTATACCAGTAAAACTTACTACTCAAACTCCTGTTCTATGTACATTAATCGTTACCTCAATCCCATTATTTTCTACTATTATTCCTGGCGCATGGTGCTGCTTTCGCTGTTTACCGGGTCTGCTGCTATCCTATCTTACGAATATCTGGAATGGCAATGGGTTGCCATTCCCTGGTTGCCGGTGTCACTGGTTGGTACGGCCACGGCTTTTTTTGTCGGTTTTAAAAACAATCAATCGTATGACCGTAGCTGGGAGGCGAGGACAGTCTGGGGCGCTATTACCAATCACAGCCGCTCGTTTGGTGCAACGATCCGGGCTTTTGTCGGAACTGGCGTAGATCCGGATGTGGATGCAGAGATTAAGGTGATTATTTACAGGCATATCGGCTGGTTATATGCGCTGAAAAACGCCATGGCGCAACGGACAGCCTGGGAGCATAAGGATAAGGCAAGTGAGCGTCAGCGAAAAGCGCTGGGTACAAAGCTGGAATCTTTCGAGACTGAGATTGTCCGGTATTTGTCGCCGGAGGAAGTGGGGTGGATTAAGACGAAGAAAAATATGTCAACACAGCTGCTCGACAGGCAGTCGCAGCATATCAACCAGTTACGAAAAAGAGATCTGATCGATTCTTATCAGCATATCACGTTGCAGCGACTTATCGCATCTCTTTATGACGAACAGGGAAAAAGCGAAAGAATAAAAAATACGCCTTTCCCGCGTCAGTATGCTACCACTTCTATTGTATTTATATTCATTTTTATGACGCTGCTTCCCTTCGGTTTGCTGACGGAATTTCTCAAACTGGGTGAAAAATTTATGTGGCTGCTGATTCCTTTCAACCTGATCGTCTCCTGGGTATTTATGTTCATGGAGTATACAGGAGATGTCAGCGAAAATCCGTTTGAAGGGTTATTGAATGATGTTCCGGTAAGAACGATTGTGCGTAATATAGAAATCGATCTGAAAGATATGCTGGGAGAGGAAAACCTCCCTGAACGGTGCCAGCCATTTTCAGGAGCCATTTTCTAAAAGATCAGGTGATGAAAAAGGCTTATCGGATTTGATTCCGATAAGCCTTTCTCTTTTTTATGCCGTAGCGACTACCTTATCCTGCAAATACTCGCAAAACTGCTTCACCGTTTGCAAATGCTGGTAATCTTCGTCGGGGATAGAAACTTTAAACATATCTTCCAGCTGCAAAACCAGGTCCACTGTGTCCAGGCTGTCGAGTCCAAGATCACGGGACAGGTTTGCATCATCGGTAATCGAGTGAAAAGGAAGTCCGGTATTGACAGCCAGTAAATTTCTGATTTGCTCTTTCATATGAAAATCATTTAATGAAGGTTAAGGGAAAATTTCAGTAAAGTTTCTTTCATAGAGCGGTTTGAAATCCGGTTTTATTTTTTGAGCAAAACAACTGTTGGCTGTTATTTTACTATACCGGAAATGCCATCGGTTTGTGGCACAGGCATCTGATTTAATTTGGAACCGTTGATTCGTTTGCGCATCATTTTTTCAACAAGAGAGATCACGGTTTTTCGTGACAGTAGTTTGGGGATAAAAGATTGCAGATAATTAACCGTCCCGTTGACCTTATAATTTTTGCCGGCAATAAGTGCTTCAATCCCTTCACGTGCTACTTTTTCAGCCGGTTCGATGTACATATCACGGGTATCTGCACCCGCAACGGCCTGAAATCCGGTGGCGGTATTTCCCGGGCAAAGCGCGGTGACGGTAATGCCTTTTTTGTAAAATTCCCCGTAAAGTGCTTCGGAAAAAGAAAGCACAAAAGCCTTGCTGGCAGCATAGGTTGCAATGTAAGGACAAGGTTGAAAAGCGCCCGTTGAGGCAACATTAATAATGCCGCCTGAGCCTGATGCAAGCATTGGTGGTAGAAACAGGTGTGTCAGTTTTACAACGGCATTGATATTCACTTCGAGCATATCTTCATAAACGGAGCTATTTTCGCTCAGAAAATGTCCCCATTTCCCAAAGCCGGCGTTATTGATCAGCAGATCAATTGTCAGGTTGTTTTTTCTGGTAAATTGAAAGAGTTCAAAGGGCGTCTGTTTTTCAGACAAATCACCAGCGAAAACATGAGTTTCAACACCGTATGTTGTCGCGATTTCGGCCGCAATAGTTGTTAGTTTTTCTTCGGATCGGGCAGTCAGCACGAGATTCATGCCACGTTTTGCAAGTTCTCTGGCAAATGCTTCGCCTATGCCGGATGATGCGCCGGTAATCAGCGCTGTTTTTCCTTTTAAATGTTTCATTGTGTTGCGATCATTGTGATGGCACAAATCTCGCATGTAATTTTCCTGCGCTTCTTGACAAATGTTAGGAAATGATCTGTCTGCGAATGCGGCTTAATGACTCCGGTTTAATGCCGATAAAAGAAGCGATGTATTGGAGAGGTACATTTTGGATGATGTCGGGCTGCCGGGAAATCAGTTTTTGATAACGCTGTTCTGCGCTCAGCACCAACATATCTTTTGTCCTTTGTTCGTTATAATGCAATGATTTTTCGGTGATGACCCGCGCAAATTCCATCCATTTCAATTCCTGCTGACAAAGGTTGTCCAGGTTTTTCTTATCGATTCTTAAAAGGGAACAATCAGTTATACACTGCAAATTCGTGGCAGACGCGGTTTCGTCATTAAAACTGTTGAAGGACGTTATAAAACCAGGCGGACAATTGATGTGTGTGGTTATTTCGGTCCCATCTTCAAAGTAAAACAGCCTTAAAAAGCCTTCGTTTATAAAATAGAGGTAGTGCGCAGGTTTTCCCTCCGATTCCAGAATTTCCGTTTTTTTGCCATAAAAAGGTTCGAAAGCCTGAACAATCAGGTCGATATCCTCATCTTTCAGAGAGATAACCGAGCTGATCAGATTTACTATTTTGGCATGTGCTTTCGTACTTTTCTGTGGCATGGATAAGGTTTTTCTTGGACAAATCAGGAATAATCCGGGAATGGGTTGGCGGATCATTCAATATTCCTAATTTAGGAAAACCGAAATCCAAAACCTAAGTTTTAAAATCTATGAAGAAACTATCCGGGCTCTCGCTTGGGCTGCTCATGGCAACCTCAGTTTTAACCCAGGCGCAGACAAAAGATCCTGTTGTGGAAGGCATCGTTAAGGAAGCCAATGAAAATTCGCAGCTCGAAAAACTGGCGCATGAATTAATGGATGTGATTGGCCCAAGACTTGTCGGGTCGCCGCAAATGGTGCAGGCCAATGAGTGGGCAGTTGCCAAATATAAAGAATGGAATATTTCTGCCAAAAATGAAAAATGGGGCGAATGGCGTGGCTGGGAGCGAGGTGCGTCGCATATTGATATGGTGTCGCCGCGGGTGAAATCACTGGAGGGTATGCAGCTTGCATGGAGCCCGTCGACAGGAGGCAAAACGGTCACGGCCGACGTGGTGATTGTGCCCGATCTGGCGGATTCGCTGGCGTTTGCTAAATGGCTTCCTTCGGTAAAAGGAAAGTTTGTGATGATCAGCATGTTGCAGCCAACAGGCCGCCCGGATTACAACTGGCAGGAATTTGGCACGAAGGAATCGTTTGAAAAGATGAAGAAAGGCCGTGATATCCAGACGGAGGCATGGGCGAAACGAATTGCCAAAACGGGTTATTCAGCGCGGACATTGCCCCTGGCTTTGGAAAAAGCGGGAGCGGTCGGTATTGTGGCTTCTTACTGGTCAAAAGGATTTGGAGCAAATAAAATTTTTGGTGCGGTTACGAAAAAGGTGCCAGCCGTTGATATTGCTTTGGAAGATTACGGCTTGCTGTATCGTCTGGCAGAATCGGGGCATACACCTAAAATAAGTGTTAGAGCAGATTCGAAGGAGAATGGCGTCGTGCCAACTTTCAACACCATTGCAGAAATAAAAGGGACAGAGAAACCGGATGAATATGTCATTCTTTCGGCCCATTTTGACTCATGGGACGGCGGTACTGGGGCCACAGATAACGGCACCGGCACTTTGACGATGATGGAAGCCATGCGTATCCTGAAAAAAGTTTATCCAAATCCGAAGCGGACAATTCTGGTAGGGCACTGGGGCAGCGAGGAGCAGGGCTTGAATGGCTCACGTGCCTTTGTTGAGGATCACCCGGAAATTGTGAAAAATATTCAGGCGGTTTTTAATCAGGATAATGGAACGGGACGGGTAATAAACTTGTCGGGTCAGGGCTTTTTGTATGCCTATGACTATTTGGGACGTTGGCTATCGAAAGTGCCGGACGCGATTAAGGCACCCATTGAAACCAAATTTCCGGGTGCGCCGGGAGCAGGAGGTTCTGACTTTGCTTCATTTGTAGCAGCCGGCGCGCCTGCATTTTCGTTGAGCTCATTAAACTGGTCTTATGGAACTTATACCTGGCATACGAACCGCGATACCTACGATAAAATTGTTTTTGATGATGTACGCAGCAATGCCATTTTAGCCGCTATTATGGCTTATCAGGCGAGTGAAGATCCTGCCAGAACATCCCGTGAAAAAAGCGTGCTTCCTGCAAATGCAAAGGGAGAACCGGGGCTTTGGCCAGCGGTGAGGCAACCGACGCGCAAAGGCGGACTTGATTAATTATTAATGTTTCGTTTTTGAGATATACGTTACGTTTTTGTGCGCTTTTGTATTAAAGAAGTCAAGTTTTCAAAACTTGACTTCTTTGTTTTAGCAGAGGAAATCAGCTAAGCAAATCTTAATTCCCGTCAGGTTTTACAGCAGTTACCAATGGGCTTGTTGGGAAATAGAATTCCTTTACCGGATCGGGGCGAGCGGGATCATAAGCCGATAACTCATCCAGCAGGTATTTCGTCAGTTCCGGTTCTGCTTTTTTTATTCCTTCCATGATACATTTTGCAAGCTGATAAGCACCGTAATTGCTGAAATGCGTATCATCCTTTATTGCCTTGTCCCTCCCTGGAAAACTGTTTGCCGGATAGTGAACAAAGGCTTTTTTGGATTCTTCCGGTCCTAGTGTTTCCCAAAGAATTTTGCTCATCGCGTTAAGGTCAATCAGGGGCGCTTTTTGTTCAGCAGCAGTCTGTCTGGCAGCTTCGGGGAAATCGCCCAATGTGTTCACAATATGTCCTGTTGAATCAAAATTTCTGCGGTGCATGCTTGATACGAGAACCGGAATCCCTTTTTTCTTGCGGGTTTCGGTAATGAATTTTTCAAGCAGTGCTTTGTAACCAACAAATGGCAGCAAATCTTTTTGTTTCTGGTCGTTGTGGGCAAATTCGATAAACAGATAATCGCCTGCTTTCATCTGCGACAAGATTTTATCCAGACGTTTTTCCGCTATAAAACTTTTCAGAGACTCACCGGATTCTGCATAATTGGCCACCACAATGGCGCCGGGTTTGAAAAATCTCGGGATTATATTTCCCCAGGCAGAATAGGGTTCATAAGCCTGATCCACAACGGTGGAATTTCCTGCTAAAAAAATCGTTTTTGCCTTCTCGTTTTTCGTAATCTCCAACCCGCAGATTTTTGGTTCTTTTCCGCAAAACTCAAAAGTGAGCTGATCGTCCCAATGCAGGTAATCTGCTTCACGTGGTTTGATGGCGATTTTTTCGCTGGCATTGATCTGAGGCGAACGCAGATTCACCGTAAAAATGGGCGATACGAATTCGGCTGCCTTAGTCCCGATATTTTCCAGCATCAACCGTCTGCATTCCACTTTTACGGTTGTTGACGAGGTACCTTCTTCGTCTCCCAATATCAGTTTCACATCATAATTTCCTTCCGGCAATTTTACAGAGAAAAAGAACGATGAATCAGATGAAATGTAGTCAGACTGCAACCGGTTTTTAGTCTTTCTGTCGACCGCTTTCAGGCCTGTTCGCGACAGAAAACCATATCCTTTTTCGTTCGAGTAAATATTTTCAGGACTGACCTTAACATATCCTTTGGCAACCTGTCCGGATCCGAAATCAAACTTTAAGTTTTGTCCGCATACAAAGCGGCTGAATCCCAGCAGAAAAACCAGAAACAGAAAATTACTTTTTTTGCAATAGCTGTACGGAGCTGTCATTGATTTCGAACGACTTGTTATTCAGTAAATTAATCACTTCTGCCCCCGCCATAATCACCGGCCCATAACCATGCGCGGCAAAAGGGCTGATCGGACGGTGGTAATAAAATGCAGGATCAAAGCCCATTCCGGTCCCTACGCAAGTGCCTTCAACTTGTCCTTCTTTATTAATTTTTGTAGAAACCGCATTCCATGCAAGCAGCGTCATGGGTGCATAGCTAAGCCCGTCGATCCAGCCATTATTGATCGCTTTGGCAATGGAATAGGCATAAATTGCCGTGGCAGATGTTTCAAGATAAGAGTCGTTGCGGTCAAGCAACTGGTGCCAAAAGCCGGATCCCGACTGATAAGAGGCCAGTCCTCGAACATGCGCTTTTAGAAGTTCAAGAATTTTTGGTCTTCCGGGATGGTTCACAGGAAGTACATCCAGCAATTCCACTTTCGTCAAAATTGCCCATCCATTGGCACGCGCCCAGTGAAATTCAGGATGATCTGTCATTCCTTCCACCCAGCCGTGCATGTATACCCCTTTATTTTTGTTAAACATTCGGCCGGAAATCTGTAAAACTTGCTTTACGGCTTCATCATAATATTTTTTGTCGCCGGTAAGTTTCCCCATTTGTGCCAGCGCGGGAACACCCATAAACAAATCGTCGAGCCAGATTGTGTTAGGCTGAGGTCTGTTTCTGGCAAGCGAGCCATCTTTTAATTTATGCTCTTTGTTTAAAATATAATCGATATGGCTGTCGATCAATGGACGGAAATTTCCTTTTGTTCCGGCTCTCGTAGCCTTGATCATCGCGGCACACATCGCACCGCAGTCGTCCAGCGCGTGCGGATCCACCAACCCACGTAAAGGACCGGCTGTGCCCCAGTCGGCATGTTCTGCACTGGTTTTTTTGAAATAAGGAACAGACTCAGCAATGAATTGCAGTCGTTTATCGGCATATTCCTTAAACTTGGGGTCGCCTGTCACCTGGCTTGCAAGCAGCATCGACGAATATGTCACGCCCCACTCATAACTCACGATCCGGTAATCACCTTTTTGTAAAGCCGTGTTCTGATCAATTTTGGTCAGATCCGTCACCGGTTTGCCAGTTTTGCTATCTACAAATGCAGTCGGCGTAACATTATTTAAATACGCATGGATACGATTTAAATCATTAACAATATTCTCTTTTTTTACGATGCCGTAGGGTACCGGATAATCCGGCTGCAACAAGTGGAGCGGCGTATTGGAGTCGTTCGCCTTGGTTTCATTACGCTGGGCAATGACATTTTGTGTTTGCCCTAAAACCAGTCCGGAAAAGATAACACCCTGAAATATAAGTTGTTTTGATAGATGTTTTGCGTACATGAGCTGCCTGAGATAGCTGGTTAAAATTGGATTAACATGGTATACAAATATAATATTTTAAAGTTTTTCGACATTCCCGTACTCACCTGCTTTCTGTGATAATATTCATGGATAAAATTTAAATAAAGCGTTACTATGCTTAGCTTTGAAGATATCATTTTATTCGTGAAACCTTATGCATTTCGTCCAGACCATAGAAGCACCGGAAAATATACTTCTACTTCGTACTTTTGAATCGGGTACTGAACCCGGGAATCAGCAAAATTTTAAAGCTGAGAAAGGTGAGTTATGGTGGCCTTCCGAAAACGAAATCTGGTTAGGGTTGGGAAAGTCTCCAAAGTTGGCTGCTGTTCTCAAAGCGCTGCGCTTTTTGTTTTTCAAAAGAAAGGATCGCTGGCCCGACCAGATTGTCCTGGATGCGAAAGGCAAATCAGCAGAATGGATCGAAGTGGCTGTGAATGGCATCATTCTGGGCGGATATAATCTGCAATTGTACAAAACTGAACCGAAGATTTTTAGCCCGTTTTTCGGCGCGACGGGCAAGTTGTTTATCCTGACCGATGCACTGACTGAGGAAAACGAAAATGCCATAAACCTTGCGCATAAAACTGCATTGGTACAAATCCGGATCATGGATTTGATGAACGCGCCGGGGAATTATAAAACACCTGAAAAACTGGCAGAATGGGCTGTCGAATCAGGGAAAAACAATCAGTATAAAGTCACTGTTTTTGATAAAAACAAATTACATGAGCTTCACATGTATGCGTTGCTTTCGGTCAGCAAGGGAAGTGATGCGCCGCCGGTAATGATTATTTCAGAATACGAACCGGAGTATTATAACAAAACGATCGCGCTGGTTGGAAAGGGGGTCACGTTTGATACGGGAGGGATTTCGATAAAACCTTCTGCCAATATGCACCTGATGAAGAGTGATATGGGGGGCGCTGCTGCCGTTTTGGGAATCGTTGAACTGGCTGCCCAGCTAAAACTTCCGGTGAAGATTATCGGTATTGTCCCTTCCACGGAAAACTGTGTCGATGGTTCATCCATGAAACCGGGTGACGTGATTCGCTCTTATGCCGGAAAGACCATTGAAGTGATTGATACGGATGCGGAAGGAAGGCTGATATTGGCGGATGGGCTGAGTTATGCAGTCAGAGAATATAAACCGGACGTTGTCATTGACCTTGCCACATTAACCGGAAGTGTCATTCAAACCTTGGGTTACGAAGCAGCAGGGCTGTTTACCGTCAGCGATAATCTGGCAAGTGAACTGACCAAAGCCGGAGAGGAAACAGGGGAGCGGTTATGGCGTTTACCGGTCTGGGATGAATACAAGGAGGAGATATCGTCTGATATTGCGGACCTTAAAAACTACCACGGAAAGCCGTTGGCAGGCGCCATTGTTGCCGCTAAATTCCTGGAAGTATTCACCGACGAACACCCGGAATGGGCACATCTTGATATTGCCGGGATGGCTTTCGGGGATAATGATTTTGCACCGGGCCGGGCAGGAACGGCTTATGGAATTCGTTTGCTGAGGACTTATCTGACATCATTGAAATAGAACAGGATATCTTTCAGCACGGTTTTTTTCTTTTGTACAGGCAGGTTTGGCTGTTGTTTTAAATTTCTCATATCATAGAAATTTAACTTCGGCTTTACTTGATAAATAGCTTGTTTTTGTTAGATTTGGGAAAAGGAAGTTTTCCGGCGACCTCTCGCCAAACAGGAAAGCTTTGATATGCATACTATCACTACAACCGGTTGTTTATGGCGCGTCCTTTAACTTTTCTATGTATTTCGACCTATTTTAAAGGGAATGATTTTCTGAAAGCCTGCAAAGATGCGGGGAATATCGTGTATTTATTAACAGCTAAAAAACTGGATCAGAAACCGTGGGCGCGGGAATCGGTCGATGAGTTTTTTTACATAGAGGAAGAAGAGGATAAGACCTACAACATGGACGAAGTCATTACGGGGCTTGCGTATATTATGCGCAGCCGCATGATCGACCGTGTTGTTGCGCTCGATGATTTTGACGTTGAAAAAGCGGCCCTGATCCGTGAGTATTTCAGGATACCCGGCATGGGACAAACGACCGGGAAATATTTCCGGGATAAACTGGCCATGCGTACCAAAGCATCTGAATCGGGGATATTGGTTCCGGGTTTTTGTGGTTTGTTTAATGATGATGTAATTAATAAATTTCTCGACAGTCATCCGGGACCGTGGATGATTAAACCACGTTCGGAGGCCTCGGCAACGGGTATCAAAAAATTATATAACCGGGGAGAGTTGTGGGAAACAATACATGAGCTAGGCGATAAGAGGCATGCTTACCTGGTTGAGCAATTCAAGCCGGGGGATGTTTATCATGTGGATAGTTTGTCGATGAACGGGCGGGTTATTTTTTCATGGAACAGCAAATACCTGGCACCACCGTTTGACGTGGCCCATGGCGGAGGGATATTCCGCTCGATGACTGTACCTTTTGACTCGTCAGAGGCGCATGCACTGGAAACGATATCGGTTGATGTTTTAAAGGCATTTGGCTTGCGGCATAGCGCGTCACATACAGAGGTGATACGGTCAAAAGATGATGGCAAGTATTATTTTCTGGAAACATCGTGTCGGGTTGGCGGGGCACATTTATCCGAACTTGTTGACGCTTCTTCCGGAATTAATTTGTGGAAAGAATGGGCGAAAATGGAAACCGCTGAGGCGAAAGGCGAAGTGTTCAAACTGCCGCCAAGCCGTAAGGAATATGCCGGAATCATCATTTCACTGACCAGGCAGCCGTGGCCGGATATTTCGGTTTTTAGCGATCCTGAGGTTGTTTGGCGAATGGATGAAGAACACCATATAGGTCTTGTCGTTCGCTCTAAGTCCAAGGACAAGGTTATTGAGCTTTTGGATAAATATGCCGATATTATTCAAAGTGATTATCACGCATCGGCACCGGCTCCTGACCGTCCAACGCATTGATAATTAATAGTTTTATTTTAACTTTAAGGAAGTCTTATCATCGATAAATAATCTTGGTTTCGGCCTGTCGGAATACGACATATCTAATTCAATAGCATTCCGGTTGTAAAAGAATTTGGACAACCGGAATGCTATTTTTGTATCAAAAATACTTTTATTCTTCATGGTAGTGTGCCGGATGATTAGAAGAAAAGTTGCAGAATATTTTAAGAAGTTCAATAGAGTTTTCTTGCGCGTTTAGTCCAACTTTTTATTTCTAATGATCCGTTCTATGCTAAATTTCTCCAAATTTTTGTGTCTTCTGGTATTTGTTGGTTTTGTCTTTTCCGCTTGTAAAAAGGACGACGAAGTCACTCCAAAAAGTATTTTGACGTTTGACGGAAAAACCTACGATCTCGCCAGTGGTTTGCTGATCGACTACGGACAGTCCAAAAAGAACCAGGGGCATGCGCAGGTTTTGTTTTTGTATTCGTCCGGCGTTAAGGTATATGAGGGTGCAGGAAAAATTGATTCCACATCGGGTAAAGGACACATTCTTTATTTTGAAATATTCAGCCCGGTTTCAAATGCTCTGGGTGAGGGTGAATATATTTTTGACGACACAGCCACCCTGATGGCAAAAACCTTTGGACTTTCATACGTCGTTTTCAATGCAGATTACATAACATCGGCGGGGGAGGTACACGAGATTATTTATGGAAAGGTCAATGTTAAAAAAGATGGTAATAACTACGAATTAACTTTTGACTGTACAGAAGGCTCGGACGGCAAAAAGCTGACAGGTTATTATAAAGGCCCATTAAAGTTTTATGATGCCAAGTGATAATCGCCGCATTTAAATCGCTAACGACCGTAAAATTCATTGAAGGTATAAAAGCTTCCGGTTGGAAACGCTTTGAAGAGAATTATGGCAAAGAAACTACTACGAACATATCATAAGAACGTCAGCCGCCTTTGATAACATCGCAAATTACATCACAAATAATCCTGCAAAATGGGTAGAAGATCGTTTTTACAAGTAGGGGCGACCCCTGTGGTCGCTCCAAAAAAATCCAAATTTCTATGAACCCACGATTTCCCAGGAAAACATATCTGTAACGCAGAAATATTGGCCATATCCAGGATTTTGGATGGGATAACGGGCAACCACAAGGGACTGCAGTTACATTGGTAATTTAAACGCCTGACGACCTAATAACAACCAGGCACCCTTTGTTTTTTGCCAAACATAGAACACTCCCAGCTTAACCGGAGCAGGATCCTTGCCCTTGTTATGTGTATCTCCAATCAGCTTATGACGAACAATAGCCAAATCCCCGGAAACAGAGATAGTCTGGTCCGAGAGGTCAATTTTGGTGAAATGTGATTCGCCGCTCGTAAGGGCACGGATAAATTCCTTTTTATCTTCAAGCAGCCCGTTGGAGTGTCCATAAGATAATAGCGGAGAAGTCAGTTTGTCCAATACCGGTGCATCCGCGGCAATAATTGCATTTTTTAATTTTTCCACAGCATCACCAACTGCTTTTTCATCAGCACTTTGGGCAAAAGAAGCCAGACTGGTAAATAACAATAACGCTGCGACAAAGAATGTTTTTTTCATAATGATCAAAAATGATTTTAGAGTTTTCGGGAACGAATGCTTTTAAATTTTAACCTGTTCCATTTTAGGTGCAAAGAAGTGCATAACTGCCCAAGCAAGCAAATAGGCGAAACCGCAAATGATAAAGATCAGGTTGTAGCCGGCACCGATGTTGCCAGCTGTTTTATAATTGTCAAGGATAATACCTACCAAAAGCGGGAAAAGTATCCCACCTACTGATCCGGCCATACCACCTATACCGACAACCGAACTAACGGCTTTTTTAGGGAACATATCGGATGCCGTTGTAAAAATATTGGCACTCCAGGCCTGGTGCGCAGCAGCTGCCAAACTTATCAAAAATACAGCCTGCCAGATGTTGGTTGTGTATTGTGCGAGCATAATCGGTGTAACCAAAACTGCGAAAATGAACATCGAGGTTTTACGGGCGCGGAAAATCGGCCAGCCTTTTTTAATAAAGTATCCTGAAAGATACCCCCCGCCGATACTACCAATGGTAGTAGCCGTATAAACGATCACAAGTTCAAGACTTGGTTTGGAAAGGTTCAGTTTGAATGCTTCTGCAAAGTAGGAAGGGAGCCAGTAAAGAAAGAACCACCAGATAGGATCAGTCAGCATTTTTCCGAAAACAAAAGCCCAGGTCTGACGTACTTTGAAAAGGTCAAGCCATTTTACAGGTGCTTCTTTGCTGGTGTCCGGTTCGTTGTCGCTGTGGATATATTCAAATTCTGCCTGGTTCATGCGTTGTTGTTTTGCAGGTACCTCGTAGTATCTCCACCAGAAAAATAACCAGACAAAACCCAGTGCGCCCGTGATCAAAAATGCTTCCTGCCAGCCGTAAGCTCCCAATAACCAGGGAACCATAATCGGTGCAACCACGGCACCAATGTTAGCACCTGAATTAAAAATACCAGTCGCCAGTGCACGCTCTTTTTTGGGGAACCATTCCGCAGTTGCCTTAATAGCCACCGGAAAGTTGCCGGCTTCACCCAGTCCGAGCAGTGCACGCATGAAACCGAAACTGAGTGTTCCGGTAGCCGCGGCATGTAAAATAGCCGCAATACTCCATACCACAACCGAAATAATGTATCCCAGCTTAGTCCCGATTTTATCAATAATGGCACCGAAACCGATGAGCGAAATTGCATATGCTGCCTGGAAGGCCATTACAATGTGGCTGAAATCTTTTTCAGTCCAGCTAAAATCAGATTCCAGGGCTGGTTTCAATAAACCCAATACCTGGCGGTCGAGATAGTTGATGGTGGTTGCAAAAAACAGCAAAGCAACAACGCGCCAGCGGTACTTCGTCATTTGATTTTCCAACTTGGGGATTTCGGTAGTAAGCATATTTGCGACAGATTATTGTTTCCGGGGTTTAACTTAAATTTTGACGTACTCAACTTTCGAAAGAAAATCGGCCAGAGTCTGAGATGCGCCGACGTTTTCAAGGGATTCTAAATACTGGACGACATTCTCCTCTGATACCCCCAACTTCGTGAGGTCAGAGCCCCAAATGAACGGATCTTTTAAAATCAGATGGGCCATTTCGGGTAAAGACGTGATCTGCCATTTCTGGTGAAAATAAGCCGCCCGCTGATCCTGAATGAGATAATAACTGCCGTTTGCAAGGCCGTAAAAATGATCACCGTCTTTACGAACCGACTTCATGAAAAATATATACACCGCGAAACCAAAAGTCATGTATTCGGGCGTGGTGCCAAATTCTTTATGAAATTGTAAAAAGGCCGGGATAACGCGCGAGTTGATTTTAGCAGAATAATTATGGGTGATATTGATCCACTTGTGCTCAATGTACGGGTTCAGAAAACGGTCCAGTACCATTTTACTGAATTTCTGAGCCCTTTCTTCACTTACCGGATAAGGAATGGCAAGGGAAATTTCACCCTGTATCAGATTGCTCAGATATGCGGCGAATGTTGCATTTTCCATGGCCTCTACCACGGTGGTAAAACCGCACAAATAGGCCAGACCGGAACCAAGCGTATGCGCGCCGTTGAGCAAACGAAGTTTTAATTCACGATATAATTCAATATCCGGCTCGATAATAACGCCGGAGTCTACCTGGCTGAATGATAAAATTTCTTTTACCCTTTCATCACCTTCGATAGCCCACATGCGGTAATGTTCCGAAATAATCATCAGGTCGTCGATGTAACCCAATTCTTCTTCGATCTGTTTTTTGATCTGAACATCCGGCCGGCCGGGTACAATGCGGTCAACGAGCGAGTTACAGAACGAATTGTTTTGTTCAAGCCAATCTATGAAAGAGCCTTCCAGCCCGTTTCTGTGGGCGAGTTCCAGTACGATCGATTCCAGTTTTTTTCCGTTATCAGAAATTAATTCCGTTGGTACAATCACCAATCCATGGTCGGGACTTCCGGCAAATGCGGTAAAACGGGCATATAGGAATGCCAATAATTTACCCGGAAATGAAATCGGAGGCCACTGGTAAATATCATCCTGAACGAGCTGGATACCGAGTTCGGTGGTATTGGAAAACACAATTTTTATCGCCGGATTTCTGGCACAGTCAAGGACAAGCGACCATTGGTTTTTAGCAGATAAGACCCGGCTGATCGATGAGGAAATGATGGTTTCCTCGATTAACTTTCCATTATGCACCCCTTTCATGGCAAGGGTGTAAAGGTTATCCTGACGGTCAAATGCTTTTAAATCGCCTTCATCAGTTGATTTTACAACAACAATCCGTCCGTTGAAAATACCTTCACGGTTTGCTTTGTCTACAAAATAATCAGCAAGTCCGCGTAAAAATGCGCCGGTTCCAAACTGAATTACTTTTTCCGGCAATTCGAAAACTGAATCGTCTGGTACGGTCACGTCCGGATGGTTCCGCAGCCGGCGCAAATGTTCGCGAAATAGGTGATTCATAAGTTTTAAATCTTAGTCAATGTAAAAAGTCAGATCCTATTTTTTTGCTGTTTGCTGCAATAACCAGGTGGAAAGTTCTTTGGCAGCTTCGAAGTTCTGGAACGTATTATTGATTCTGCGACCATCAAGATATTCGTTGTAAATCCACGGATCTCCAAGCGCGAATACTGTCCCTTTGCCATATTTTGAAACAGCCATGATAATGTCATCATGGTCGGTCAGAGCCGATTTGGCAGGTGGTGTCACCGCAATTGGAGATAATTCTTTGATATACAGTTTGCTGGCATTTTTGAAAATGGCCTTGTCGCTGGCAGGCACGTCAATCCGGCCCTGTTCAAACTGAAGACCCTGGACCATGTTTCTGTTTTTATTGGTAAACTGAATACCAAAAACCTTTGCCAGCTGGTTGAAATGAGGTATTTCGCAGTTGGCTGTGTCGTTTGCCATTAATACCAGCACACCGCCAGCCTTCACCCATTTTTCAATTTCAGCGATGTCTTTCGCCTGTACGAAGTTTGGGGTTGGTGATTCTTTTTTTGTATCAGGGTCAACGATGATGTATACGTCAATGTCTTTGAGGTTTTCTGCGGTGGGAGCGGACGGGATTGAAACTGTTTCTGCACCTAACTCACGATAGATTTTCCCCCACAACCAGTAGCCCGAATGCTGACGATCTTCCCAGGTATAGTGAAACGGTTCTTGCTGACCGGCGGCATTTTTTCTCACTTCTTTATTGAAATGATAATCCAGTCCCACTTTTTTACCTTTTCCAACAGCATTTTCAGCAGCAATTTCTATTTCGATGCTGGCCATGATAAATGGTCCTACACCTTTGAGATCGTTTTTGCGGATTGGTTCGCTCAGGTAATATTCATAACTCCCGTCACGGTAAGGTGTGCCGCCAAGTCCGCCTACGCTCACCGTTTTATTCAGACTTATCGTCCCGTCGGATTCTTTTTCGATAAAGTTTTTAATGATCCCGTCATAACCTTTTTTGGCCACAGCAGCATAGTTCGCCGGAATGTAACCCAAACGCGAGCCTTTTGCCAGCGCATACACAAACATCGTGGAGGCAGAAGCTTCAAGATAATTGCCCTTGCGTGTTCCCTGATCCATGATCTGATACCATACACCGGAATTTTTATCCTGATATCTGGCCAGCACCGGTGCAATTCTCTGAAGATATTTGATCAGCTCAGGTCGTTTTGGGTGGTCTTTTGGAAAATAATCCAGCACGTCAACCAGCGCCATGACATACCATCCGATGGCACGCCCCCAGAAATGAGGAGATCTGCCTGTTTTTTTATCTGCCCATTTTTGCTCTTTACTCTCGTCATAGGCATGGTAAATCAGGCCTGTTTTTTCATCCACTGCATATTTTTCAATAAGCTCAAACTGTTTGGCGATGTCATCAAAATGCTCGGGGTGGTTAAACAGCAGGCTGTATTCGGCAGAAAAAGGTTCAGCCATGAATAACCCGTCGAGCCACATCTGGTTTGGATACCTCTTTTTATGCCAGTATCCACCTTCCTTGGTGCGAGGCTGCTCAGCTAACTGCTTCCAAAGAAGATCAGCCGCTTTTTTGTATTTCTCTTTGTCAGGCTGTGTTTGCTGGTAAAGGGTTAGTAAGGCACGACCAGTCGGGATATTATCCAGGTTGAAAGAACTGAAATCATAGGTGCGGATGGAGCCGTCCGGTTTCACAAACTGATCCTCATCCTTTCTGATATACTCGAAATATTTACCTTCACCCGTGCGATAAAACACTCTTTCAAGCGCTTTTAGCATCAAACCCTGCTCATAATTCCAGTTGGAACGTTTGGCTTCCCCTACGAGGATCGAGTCTTTGTTCCACGAAATAAACGAATCCGCCATGCGTGTCGACCACGGTTTTTCCTGCGCGTGGGAGGATATGGCGGTGAGCCCAAAAAGCAGGGACGAAGTAATTTTTATAAAACGGTTGGATAAATATTTCATGCAATTCAAAATCTTAAAATATATACTGGTTTCGGTTTTTTACTTTACAAAATCCTCACGCATCGGCGTAAACATGTCTATCAGCACGCCGGCTTCCAGGCAAACGGCGCCGTGCATGATATTGGATGGCACGTAAAAGGCGTCACCTTTTTTCAGAATCTGTTTTTTATCTCCGATTGTGACTTCAAAAACACCGCTGTCGACATAACTCATCTGAGTATGCACGTGCTTGTGAGGTGTGCCGGTACCGCCCTTCTGGAAGTCGATTTTTACCATCATCATGGTCTCGTCGTAAGACATGATCTTACGTTTCAATCCCACGCCCAGCTCTTGCCAGGGGATTTCAGCATCCACGATAAATTGTTTTCCTTTTGCGGCAGTCGCCTGAGCATTTTGTGCGAATAACGGATTGCCGGAAAGGAAAAGCCCTAAACAAACTAGTGCGGACTTAAAAAGTTGTGATTTGTGACTCATGATTTAATTGATGTCTGAAATTCTTATTTTGAGATAAAATCTTCCCGCAGCGGGGTGAAAATATCAACAAGTATGCCCGCTTCCAGGCACAAAGCGCCATGCACGATGTTTGGCGGAATGTAGTAGGCATCTCCCTTTTTCAATACGCCGGTTTTATCGCCGATGGTTATCTCAAATGAGCCGCTGTCGATATAGCTCATCTGGGTATGAAAATGGCTGTGCAAAGTACCGATGCCGCCTTTTTCAAAAGCGACTTTCACCATCATCAGGTTATCGTCGTATGACATGATTTTCCTTTTCAATCCGCCTCCGAGCTCTTCCCAGTCAATTTCCGAATCGTTGATAAACTCTTTTCCTTTTTGGTCCATTATGATTTAATGATATATTTTATGACGCCTGCCCGGTGCGATAATTATTTTCCGGTTAATGCTTTTGCTGAGGCATTTCCACCAAATTCAATATTTTTCTTTGCCTTCTTTTCATCGGTATTCAATAGGCGGATTCCTTTGGAACGATCGCCGGTAATGTTCAAAAGCAACTCTTTGCCGTCAGAATATTTGATATTATCCATCGTGACATTGGCACTGTTCTGAATTTGCATCACGGTTTTATCTTTTGTAAAAAGTGAGACGTTTTTCAGATTGATATTTTCGCCTTCAATGCAGATAAAGCCTTTATTACTTTGCAATACCGCGTTTTCGATGGTGATGTTTTTAATACTCATTTCAGGTAAACCGCGAACCATGATGGCCGTTTCGGCCCCCTTGCAAACGATGTTGCGGATATGGAAATTCTGAAATTGTGGTGTTCCGGCGTTAACCGGTTCTGCTTTCATAACGGGTAGTTCATTTTTCTCGCCCGCTTTTGGAACCGGATCTTTGGCCATGTAATACATATCGAATAAAACTGCTTCGCCCGGAATATTTGACATGTTAATGTCGGAGATGAAAATATTTTCAACCACACCACCGCGGCCGCGTGCTGTTTTGAAGCGAAGCCCAACGTCGGTTCCCAGAAAATTACAATTGTTGATAAACAGGTTTTTAACGCCGCCGGACATTTCACTGCCGATCACAAAACCACCGTGGCCGTGGAAAACCGTTGAATTCTGGACGATAACATTTTCGGTAGGTACGCCACGCCTACGGCCTTCTTCGTCACGGCCGGATTTAATGCAAATTCCGTCGTCGCCTACATCAAAAGTACAATTGTCGATCATTCCGAACCGGCACGATTCCAGGTCGACACCGTCTCCGTTCTGTGCATACCAGGGGTTACGAACCGTTAAATTTTTTAACGTGATATGGTCGCAAAGCATCGGGTGCAGGTTCCAGGCAGGGGAGTTCTGGAATGTGACGCCTTCCAGCAATATCTTTTTGCAATTGGTGAAGCGGATCAGGTTGGGACGCAAAAACTCCTGAAATTTAACAACATTTTCTATCGTGTAACCGGCCGCAATGTTGCCTGCTCCCGGCGTTTTATTTCCCAAACGTGAACCTTCACTTGGATACCAGGTTTTTTGGCCTTCATCGAGAACGCCTCCGGAGGTAATCAGTTTTTGCCATTGTGAATCTGTTAATTTTTCCTTTTTAACTGACCGCCAGACTTGCCCGGCTCCGTCAATAATCCCGCTGCCGGTGATGGCGATATTAACCGCATCGGCGGCACTCACCGGCGATTGGCAGCGAATGGCGTCCAACCCTTCCCAGGTGGTTTTTACAAGGGGATAATCTTTATAATTGTCACTGAATTGTAACAGAGCGCCTTTGGCAATGTGCAGGTTAATGTTGCTTTTTAAAGTAATCGGGCCGGTCAGCCAGAAACCTTCCGGAATTAAAACCGTTCCGCCTCCTTTTTCTGCGCAGGCATTTATAGCCTTGCTGATGGCAACGGAATTGAGGGTTATGCCATCATTTTTAGCACCATAGGAAATGATGTTGAAGGTGTCTTTCCGGAACGCCGGCTGTTGAATGACTGGCAAATCAAACACATATTTGTCGGTGGTGCCGAAATGTTTGAGATGCTTTTCCAAAGCAAGATTTTGAGACTTTATTTCTTTGGCAACCAAACCGGCCATAATCCGCGCACCGTATTCGGAGAAATGGGTGTCGTCCACAATACCTTTTGGGAATTTTGGATAATAACCACCTTCCAGATGCATAAACAAAGCCTTCGACCCTTCAATACCGTGCTGGACAATGACTGCCTGACTTAATTGATGCAGGTCAATCACCGGCACTTTTAATTCTGTCGCCACTGCTTTTACCGCAGCAGGATAGTCGCCGTGGGTATCCAAAAATTTGCCTTTTTCGTCAAAACGGCGACGCATTACGGGGGTTATCAAAACCGGTTTTCCACCTTTGGCCCGGGTTTCGTTTATAAAACGAGCCAGATTTTTCTTATAATCGGTATTGGCAGCGGCGTAACGGCTGGTGTCTTTATCTTTTGAATCATTGTGCCCGAACTGGATCAATACCCAGTCGCCTGATTTCATCGTTTTTGTGATTGTTGCCCAGCGTCCTTCGTTGATAAAACTTTTGGTGCTGCGGCCATTCATCGCGTGATTTTGTACCTGAATATTATTTTCGAAAAAATCCTGAAAAACCATTCCCCAACCAGTTTCGGGAGCGTCCCCAGGTTGTTTATTGGCCAAAGTAGAATCACCAATCAGAAAAACCTGGATTTTATCCTGATCCGGTCTGAACCCTAAAATGATTACCAGAGAAAGTAATAATAGTTTTTTCATCCTTGTTTCATACACCGCCGGTTTCCCGGAAATGGTTTCATTAATTGACTTATTTTAATAATTATTCCCTGTTGTCATCAGCAGCGAATATCCTGGGATACGACGAGTTTATAGCTTATAATTATAATTATCAAATAATAAATTGTCTTTTGTTGTGCAATCGTTCTCGGGAACGTTGCCAGTCGAAGTATTTTACCTGATCAGATATGATTTTAAGCTGTATAAATGAATTTAGGCGGAATTTGAAGCTGTTTGAGAGCAAAAACGGCTTGCTGAAAATTGGTATTATAGCAATAAAAAAGGAGTTTGGTAAAAGACTTAATTTTACCAAACTCCTCTGTATTTTTTGGATGCTGTTAACGCAAATCGCCTATGGCAACGGCGTCCATGTCGGTGTAATCTTTGTTTTCTCCGGCCATTCCCCAAATAAATGAATAGTTGGAGGTACCACAGCCCGAGTGGATCGACCAGGGTGGCGAGATAATAGCCTGACGGTCGGCTACCCATAAATGACGGGTTTCAGACGGCTCACCCATCAAATGCAGCACACGCTGGTTGGCAGGTACGTCAAAATAACAGTAAGCCTCCATGCGACGGTCATGCACGTGCGATGGCATGGTGTTCCATACACTGCCCGTTTTTAGCACCGTAAGCCCCATCACCAGCTGGCAGCTTTGGATACCATCCAGGTGAATGTATTTGTAGATGGTCCGGTGGTTGGAAGTTTCCATACTTCCGATCGTTACCGGCGTTGCATCTTCTTTTGTGAATAAACGCGTTGGATAAGTCTGATGCGCCGGTGACGACAACAAGTAAAATGCGGCAGGATTTTCTGCGTCGTTGCTTGTGAAAATGACCTTCTGCGTCCCTTTTCCTACATAAATACAGCCCAGTTTGCTGATTGCTATTTCTTCACCGTCAGCGGTAACTTTTCCATCGCCGCCAATGTTGATGATACCGATTTCACGTCTTTCCAGGAAATAATTTGCTTTCAACGAATCGAACGTTTCCAGCACCAGAGGCGTGGAAACGGGTATGGCGCCACCGATCATCACACGGTCGTAATGCGAATAAACCCAGTTGATCTTACCGGATTCAAATATATTTTCAATTAAAAAATTCTCCCGCAAAGTCTCGGTATTCATCTGAGATACTTCCTTACGGCTACTTTCAAACCTGATTTCCATAGTTTAGGGGTATTTATTAGCTTTTGGCTGTTAGCAATTGGCTTTTTAGAAAACAGCGCTTTTATAAATTTTGTTGTTACCTATTAAATTCGGGAGAGTCAACATGCTATTATTAACCGCGCGCCAGACCGCTATCTACCCATCCAGCCGCCATCGACGGTCAAAGTCGTTCCGTTGACGTAATTGGAGGCATCCGAGGCAAGAAACAACGTAGGGCCTTTGAAATCTTCGGGTAATCCCCAGCGACCGGCGGGAATACGGTCGAGAATGGATTTGCTTCTGACCGGATCGTTGCGCAGCGCCTCGGTGTTGTCGGTGTTGATATAACCCGGCGCAATGGCGTTCACATTAACTCCTTTTCCGGCCCATTCGTTGGCCAGCGCTTTCACCAAACCTCCAATGGCACTTTTGGATGCCGTATAACCCGGTACATTTATTCCACCCTGGAAAGTCAGCAGAGATGCAGTGAAGATTATTTTACCATATCCTCGCGTAACCATTTCTTTACCGAGTTCACGGGAAAGGATGAAAGGTGCGTCCAGGTTAATGTTCAATACCTGATCCCAGTATTCGTCGCTGTGCTCGGCCGCAGGCTGGCGAAGGATAATGCCGGCATTATTGACCAGAATATCAATAACCGGATGATCTTCTTTAACCACTTTGAGAAAAGCATAAAGACTCTCGCGGCTGCTCAAATCTACCTGATAAGGATAAAATTTCCTCCCAAGCGATATGATCGATTTTTGAATTTCGCTTTCCGTTGTGGGCAGCGAAGAAGATATGCCGATGATATCAGCCCCAGCTTCGGCCAGTGCTTCGGCCATAGCTTTGCCTATACCACGATTACAACCAGTTACGAGTGCAGTTTTCCCGGTTAGGTTGAACAAATTTGTACTATTCATTTAAATGTTTCTGTTGATTTTTGGGCCGCTGGCATAAATACAGCCAGTTTTTGCAAAAAATGGGTATGATTTTCAACGAGTTTAGATTTAATAATTAGAATTATCAAATATTGGATTGTCTTTTTTTGTGCAATCGTTCTCGGGAACGTTACCAGAAATGTCAGGTGGTAAGTTAATAATTGAAAATTGTAGAATTAAAGGGTAATTTAGTATATTCACTGAGTGTTTAGTTAAGTATATTTTATCTAGGAATAAGTTGTAATAAACGAATATATTCTTTGGAAACAATTACAATAAAAGATATTGCCCGTGCATTAAATTTGTCAACATCCACGGTCTCCCGTGCGTTGAGAAATAGTTACGAAATCAATAATGAAACTAAAAAGCTGGTACTGGAATATGCCGAGAAAATGAACTACCGGCCTAATCCGATTGCTTTGAGTTTGAGAGACAGCAAGAGCAAATCGATCGGCGTTATCATTCCTGAAATTGCTAATAATTTTTTCTCCCAGCTTATCAATGGCATCGAATCCATTGCCTACAACATGGGTTATCATGTTGTGATTTTTCAAAGCCATGAGTCTTACGAGCGGGAGGTCGCCAATACAAATTATCTTGTTTCAAGAAAGGTGGATGGCCTTTTGGTGTCGCTTTCGAGCCTTACCACAGATCTGACACATTTTGAAGAACTGCTGGAAAAGGGGATGCCCATCGTGTTTATCGACCGGGTTCCCAAGAATATTGATACGCATAAAATCGTCGTGGATAATTTCTTTGGAAGTTATCAGGCAACGGAACATCTGATCAAAACGGGAAGGAAAAAAATCGCACATTTGACCAGCCCTTTTTATCTGTCGATCACTATGGAGCGGCTTGACGGATACCGGCAGGCGCTGGAAGATAACGGCATTCCGTTTGATGAATCGTATGTTAAATATTGTCACCATGGCGGGATGATGACCAGTGAAAACGAAACTGCTGTGCAGGAACTACTGGATATGCCTGAGCCGCCGGATGCCATTTTTACTGCCAGCGACCGGTTAACAACCAGCTGTTTATCGGTTTTACACCAGAAACACATCAGGATTCCCGAAGAAATAGCCGTTGTCGGTTTTACCAATACCGGCATTGCAGATTTGCTGAACCCGCCGCTGACTGCCGTTGTACAGCCGGCATTGGATATGGGCCATCAGGCCACGGAGCTTTTAATCAGGCTGATCGAGCACCCCAAAAAACCGACTGTTTTTGAAACAAGATCATTGAAAACATCCTTGATCATCAGAGAATCGACGGCGAGTAAAACCGTTGATGTGTAATTAAAATGTCGATTGATCTATGAACAGCGCCGAATCTATCTGCCTTCCCGTGGGCAATTCACTGTTCAATTTCAGGGTAGCCGGCGTTGCTGTTCAAAACGGAAAACTGCTTCTTCACAAGACACCAACTGATAATTTCTGGAGTCTGCCGGGTGGGCGTGTGGATATGTTTGAATTTTCCAGAGAAACGCTTTTGCGCGAAATGGTTGAGGAGATCGGTAAAACCGTGCACGTCGGCAATTTGTTATGGGTGGTTGAGAATTTCTTTGAATACAATGAAATCCGGTATCATGAGATCGGTTTTTATTACAAAATGGAAATCCCGGACATTGAAAATCAGCTGGATTTTGTCGTCCGGGAAGATGATAACGAGTTGTTGTTTCATTGGGAAGACATCGGACAAATCGATTCCGGAAGTATTTATCCGGAATTTATCACGACCGATTTGTTACTTAACACTACTGCCATTCTGCATATTAATCTGGGTTTTAAAAACCTGAATACCGCGACAACTAGTTTGTCATAAAATGCCAGGTTACTCTGCCGATGGTGTTTGGCTTGTCTTTCTCAGGTGCAGAAATAGTGCCTCTCAAAACACCGTTGCGGCTTTCCACCTTTAATTCACGCCAGGTGTACCGGTTATTTTCGTAAGCGAAAGTTTCGCCGTCGTCGTCGTACAGGCTGGAAACCGCTGCCTGCTTTTTCCCGTAATACCGTATTTCCAGATCGACCTTTTCATTTGCTTTGGGGGCATGTAACAACGCGGGCATCATCGGGATAATGCCGCCATCCTTCACGAAAACAGGGATTTTGGATAATCCGGGTGTTACCGTAATGACCTCGCCTTCACCTGCAAATTTTCCGGTGTAGAAATCGTACCATTTCCCTTTTGGCAAGATAACCTTCCTGGAAGTTTGTCCTGTAAAAAGCGGAGCTACCAGTAAATATTCTCCTGCCATATACTGGTTTTTAACTTCTTTTGCCGTGGCTTCCTCATACGGATTTTCTTCCAGATTAGTCGGCGTTTTTTCTTTATTTATCTCCATCCCAAAACCCTCTTCGAGGTTCATTCCACGGAATGGCGGGGTGCCCTCGTAGTGATATTTGGCAAAAGTGCTGTACCAATAGGGCATCATGCGCATCCGTAGCTGAGCCATGTCTTTAACCTGTTCGGCCACATCGGGGAATGTCCAGGGTTGGGTGCTGCTTGCCCAGGCGTTGATCATAGCCATAGGAGAAAAGCATACGGTCTGAAATCTTCGGAGCCATTCCTCGCTTGTTTTGGATGCGCGCACTTCCGGTGTCCACAATACGCCTGAATAACCACTATTGATCAGCGCGGTAATAAAATCTTCGTGGCTGTAATTGTCGTTGTAAATAACGTAAGGAAAAGAAGAGCCGCCGGCATTGGAGCCGCGTACCAGGCCATAGGTACGGCTGTTGTTTTTCCTGAACATGTCATAGGAATATTTCTGGACCAGCAATCCGTAGGTTTGTCTTAGCTGTTCGGCCGTGTGACCCGAAGGGAAAGTTGCGACATCCGGCCATAAATAAGTATCGAAACCATCCACTTCGTCAATTTTATATCCACTCACACCAATTTTTACATGCTCTTTTTCAAACTGTCCAAACAATATCTTTCTCGCTTCCGGCATAGAAAGATCGGGCACAATCCCGTTCCACACGGTATTAGACGCGGTGTAAGGTTTTATTTTTGAATAAATAGAAGCATCCGGCGAAACATATGGGTTGGTCCATAAGTTAATTTTTACACCGACAGCATCCATTTCCTTTACAAACTTTTCAGGATTTGGAAAACGGATTTGGTCCCATTCAAACGTGCAGGGATAGGATTTACTCTGCCAGCCAGGTTCCAATCCAATAAAATCGAGCGGATAACCTTTATCCGAAAAAGCCTTGGCTTCGGCTTTTACCTGTTCCTCGTTATAAAGCCTGTTGACACGCTGCGTGAAGCCCAGTCCCCACCGGGGCGGCAGGCAACCCCCGCCGCTTAACAAATTGAATCGCTCAATCGCGTTCACGGGCTTAGGACCAGCAAAAACATATAGCTCAATCCCTTCGGCAGGTACAAGCATTTCCACGGCGTCGGAATAGGGGTGGGCCTGCCAGTTTTTATCCGTATTTCTGTCCTGAACCTCCGGGGCGTTTCTGCTGTCTTTCCTGACCGACGATCCGGCATAAACATCAATGTATTTCGCTGAATTTACAAATACGCCATATCCCAGGGAAGAGACATAAAAAGGAACGGGTGCATGGGTTCGTCCGTTATCGGATTTGCCATAATGATCCGCGTGCAGCTGCATAATCCGCCCGCGTTGGTGGATCGTCTGAAAGTTCAGACCAAAGCCATAAAGTTGTTCATTTCTTTCGAGTGGAAAACGAAGATAGGTTTTACCATTTTTCACTTCAACGGAAATATCCTCGTTGTTTAACGGGAAATCTGCTTTTTTGAGTTTTTTCAGAGTTGACGACGGTTCTGTATCGGCTGCTTTCAGTAAATCATAAGCATCGGGTTTTCCAACGGTGCCCTTCCAGATTCCGGGATGAATTTCATGCCATCGCACAGATTGGGCGGAAGCAGGCGGTAACAGATACCCAGATGTCAATAGCAATAAAAACAGGTAAAATCGTTTCATATGTGGGTTTTAGGAATGGAATTGCATTGAAAAAGGATGTTCCGATAGGGGCGGTATTTCTTCGGATTTATTTTTCCGGAAATAATAGGTTCTTCCGGAATTTGTCTCCTGCGTCCTTGTCATCTAGTAAACAAATCATCGTTTCGTTTCTACTAAAAAATATTCTTTTAAATTAAAAGTCTATAAATATTGTAGATTATATAGATTAATAATACCTTTGCATTAGAAACTCAAACAAGTACACAACCCTAACGATTATGTATTACGAAATCGAAGATGAATTGGGTAACATTTCTACCATTCAGCTGAAAGAGCGGGAGCAGGACGAACAAGCTGAGGAACTGGCAGTTGGTGATCTGGCCCCTTTATTTTATTTGAGATCGGAAGATGGCGTGCAGGTAACATCTGTTTCCGGATATTCCGTAGCCAACGATTCCAGGTCTCTGATTGATCTGTTGTCTTACAAGCCACTTGTACTGAGTTTCTATTGTCCATGCTGGGGAAGTTATGCGCCCAAACATCTGGCTGTTTTGCAGGAACTTGCTCCGCAAATAGAAGCATTTGGCGGACAGCTTCTGGTGCTGACCAACGAGTCACCAAAGCAAATAGAGCGGATAGTAAAGAAGCTGCAACTTGATTTTGCCATCATTCACGATAAGGACTTCAACGTGGCGCGTTCTTACGGGGTTTACTCGGAAACATCGCCGATCTGGGACCGCATTGCGGGCATTTCAGAGGAAGTTTTCACACCATCATTGTTCGTGATCGGTAATGACAGAAAAATTGCCTACACTTTTGTGGACGAAAATTTCGACGGAGCGCCAAATCGTAAGGAGCTGTTGAAAACAGTTTACGACTGGAAAGACAAAAAATAAAAGTATTTAAAATTTATATCATCTGCACCGGCAGTCAGACTGTTTCAATTATATTTGAACCAGTCCGGTTGCCGGTGTAATATTTTCATTCATCTGACACTTCTGTTACGTTTTTTATGCCTTCTGCAATCTCAGGAATCCAGTCGAAACTGCCCAAGGTGGGTACTACCATTTTTACCCATATGTCGAAACTTGCCGAAGATCACAAGGCGATTAATCTGGCGCAGGGTTTTCCGGAATTTGACTGTGCTCCGGATTTGCAAAAACTGGTTGACAAATACATTCGGCAGGGCAAAAATCAATATGCGCCGATGGCAGGCGTGCTGGCATTAAGGGAGGCCATTTCCAGGAAGGTGTTTGAGGCAACGGGCACGGAATATCACCCCGTATCCGAAATCACCATAACCAGCGGAGCCACGGAGGCGCTTTACGTTGCTATTTCAACGGTGGTGAATCCGGGTGACGAGGTAATTGTTTTTGAACCTGCTTATGACAGTTATGTTCCGGCGATTGAAATGAACGGCGGAATCCCGGTTTTTGTGACCCTGGATCCGCAATATGAATACATTGACTGGGCTATTGTCGGAGCAAAGGTCACGGACAAAACAAAGGCGGTCATCATCAATACACCACACAATCCCACGGGGAAAGTATGGACTTCAACGGACCTGCAACAACTTAGTTTTCTGGCTGAAAAACATGACTTGTTTGTGATCAGCGACGAAGTTTACGAACATATTATTTTTGACGGATTACAGCATATTTCAGCAGCTTCGATACCTGCACTGGCTTCCAGAACATTTCTTTGCGGGTCTTTCGGGAAAACTTTTCATACAACAGGATGGAAAGTGGGGTATTGCCTGGCACCGACGGAATATACCGCCGAGTTCCGTAAAATCCATCAGTACATGGTTTTCAGTGTGGTTACGCCATTCCAGTTCGCGCTGGCAGAGTATCTGCAGGAACCGGATCATTATTTAAGTCTTTCCTCATTTTATGAGACCAAGCGGAACCTGTTTAATAATGCAATCAGGGACACTGGATTTATTCTTAAACCTTCGGAAGGAAGTTTTTTTCAGAACGTATCTTATGCGCATTTGTCCGATGAGCATGATTTTGTTTTGGCAGAAAGGCTGACGAGGGAAGCGGGCGTTGCTTCAATTCCTATTTCTTCATTTTACGATCAGCCTGCGGATTTCCGGGTTTTGAGATTTTGCTTTGCTAAAAACAATGATACCCTTCTAAAAGCCGCTGCGTTATTGAACAAGGTTGTTTGGTGATCATTTTGTGGTTACACAGAGATACGCGAGGTAAATGGAGGTACACAGAGGTTATTATTCAACATCAATTATGTGAATCTCTTTTTTACTCAGTGGTTCTCTGTGTAACCTAAGAGGTACGTGGAAATAAAAGGAGATATACAGAGGTTATTATAACATTAACTCTGTGAATCTCTCTTTACCTCTGTGGTTCTCTGTGTAACCTAAACACAAACCTTTATTTCTTGAATAACAAGGCTTTAATCGGTTGGATGCGGGTAATGATCAGTGTAGGAATCATGAGAATCAAGGCAGAAACAACAGCGGTGATCACGTTAATTAACAAAAACGTGGGCCAGTCAAAAATGATGGGAACGGTGTCCATGTTGTAATTGACCGGATCAAGCGGAATGATTTTGAATTGATATTGCAGCCAGCAAAATGCCAGACCGGTCACATTCCCAATCAGCAGTCCTGTACGCACCATATACAAACCTACCCGTAAAAAAACCATTCTGATTTGTTTGTTTGGGCTGCCGAGGGTTTTTAATAAACCAATTAAAGGCGTCCTTTCCATGATCATAACCAGTAAAATGGAGATCATGTTGAAGCAGGCAACGAAAAGGATTAACGTAAGGAAAACGGCTGTATTTCTGTCGAGTAGTATGAGCCAGTCGAATAACTGGCGGAATGTATCCGTGACTTTTTGAAGATAAACAGCTGGCGGCAAAATCTTTTTCAACTTATGCGAAACGTTGTCCAGCTGCTGAAAATCTTTAAGATAGATTTCATAAGTACCGATCGAATCTGGTCCCCAGCCATTGAGGCGCTGTACCAGAGCGAGGTCGCCAATGATAAGCCGGTCGTCGAATTCTTCCATCTGCGTATCATAAATACCCGAAATTTTCAGTTTTCTGGGACGCGGTGGATCTTGCAGCGAATACATAATAACGTCGTCGCCGGATTTCAGCTTCAACTGGGATGCAATTTTTCGACTGATCAGGATTTCGGAAGAATAGCCATACTTCAAAGATGACGAATCTTTCGTACCGATTAAACGACCCTCTACCAGTGTACTTTTAAACAAGTCCCAATCATAATCCTTGCCTACACCTTTTAAAACCACGCCCTTTATCTCATCAGAGGTTTTCAGGATGCCCGATTTGTGAGCGACGGCCTGCCAGTGACTTATTTCCGGCATTTTCTTCAAGGCGTCAGAAACCGGGTTTTTGATATGCATAGCGCCCTCTTCATACATATTTCCCAACGCAAAAGCGGTCACGTTGATGTGGGCACCGAAGAGGAAAACTTTTTTCTGAATTGTTTCCTTAAACCCGATCAGCACTGCAAATGAAACAATTCCGACCGCCACACCGATAGCAATACTGGCTACGCCAATGCGTGAAACCGTTGCAGAAAAAGAACCGGCTTCGTTGTTCCGGATGCGTTTGGCGATAAATGAGGGAAACTGCAAAGAAATCGGATTTTAGATTTTATTATTATTCTGACAAAAGTAGCGAAAAAGTTTACTTCCTCTCGAATCCATGGTAAATACCGTAATCACGCTTTCTTTTATGTTTTTTTACGTCTTAGATCAAAATATTCAATTCTTCTCCTCATTTTTTTGTTAAGTTGCTAAGCGGTTTGTGTTCTGTCAAACGGTAAAACTCCAGTACCTCAAAACGGATTATTCTAAATATGTCATTTATAAAAGTATCCTCAGGCGTAGTAAATCAGACGCCGATGGCGTGGGAATCCAATACCAAACACATTTTACAGGCGATTGAAGAAGCAAAGAAACAGGATGTAAGCCTGCTCTGTCTGCCTGAATTGTGCGTGTCGGGTTATGGTTGTGAAGATTATTTTTTCGCGCAGGATCTTGTGGATCAGGCTCAGAAATGTCTTCATGAAATTGTTCGGGCTACTGCCGGAATTATTGTTGCGGTGGGTTTACCGGTTCGTCATAACAACAGCTTGTACAATGCCGCCTGTCTTATTGCCAATAAGCAGATTATAGGATTTTATTGTAAACAAAATCTCGCCAATAACGGGATCCACTATGAGGCAAGATGGTTTCGTCCATGGCCTGCGGGGCTGGTTGAAAGTATCGAAATTGATCAGATGTTGTATCCGATCGGGGATGTGATTTTTGATTTGTCAGGAATCAGGATCGGCTTTGAAATTTGCGAAGATGCCTGGGTGTCAAACCGTCCGGGGCGCCGCCATTATGAACGTGGTGTGGATGTGATATTAAATCCAAGCGCCAGCCATTTTGCTTTCCATAAGTTTCTTACACGTGAAAGATTGGTGCTTGATGGTTCGAGATCATTCGGTTGCAGTTATGTTTACACCAATTTATTGGGAAATGAAGCCGGGAGAGCCATTTATGATGGTGATGCGATGATCGCCTCCAACGGTGAAATGCTGGTAACAAGTGACCGGTTCAGTTATGAAGACTATCTGATCATCACCGCGGTGATCGATACCGACAATACACGTTTGAATCAGTTACAGAACAAGATATCATCGTCAAATAAAGATAAAACCTGGCGTGTCGCCGGACGTTTTGATTTTCCGGAGATAAGTCCCGTTCCGCAGCAAATAGCAGAATTGGAAGCTTTTGAAAAGGGCGGTGCCTTGAAGGAAGAGGAATTTGCACGTGCCGTTTCTCTTGGGCTTTTTGACTATCTGAGAAAAAGTCGTTCCAATGGTTTTACCATTTCCTTGTCCGGAGGTGCTGATTCCTGCGCCTGTACTGCGTTATGTGGTCTGATGATCCGTCTTGCCGATGAAAGTATTGGTCTGAAACGGTTTAAGGAAAAACTGTCGTATATCAAGGGCATTCAGTCAGCCAAGACGGAGGAAGATATTGCTTTGGCTTTGATCCATAATATTTATCAGGGCACGGAAAACAGCTCGTCTGACACGCTGGATTCGGCCAGTTCACTGGCTTTGTCTATTGGGTCAACTTTTTATAACATTAATATCAACGGTCTGGTTGAGACCTACAAAGGATTAATTGAAGATCAGATCGGTCGGAAATTGTCCTGGAAAACGGACGATATCGCCTTGCAGAATATCCAGGCGAGGGTGCGTGCCCCGGGTGTTTGGTTACTGACTAACCTGTCAAATCACCTGCTGCTGGCCACCTCCAATCGTTCCGAAGTGGCGGTGGGTTACGCTACGATGGATGGCGATACTTCCGGAAGTATCAGCCCGCTGGCTGGAATTGACAAACATTATTTGCGTCAGTGGCTTCGGTGGCTGGAAACCGTTGGATGTGAGGTGAAAGGAAAACATATCAGGATTGAAGGTTTGAAAAAGGTCAATTCGCTGCAACCCACAGCAGAGCTCCGGCCGTTGGAATTAAACCAGACGGATGAGGCGGATCTGATGCCGTATGATTTTCTGGATGCTTTGGAAAAAGTAGCCATCCGGGATAAAAAATCGCCGGTTGACTGTTACAGGCACATGCTCGTAAAATATAACGGCGTTTATTCGGATGCACAGGTGCTAGGCTGGACGGAAAGATTCTTTAAATTATGGAGCCGGAATCAATGGAAAAGAGAGCGTTATGCGCCGTCCTTCCATTTGGATGACCTGAATCTGGATCCACGTTCCTGGTGCCGTTTCCCGATTCTTTCAGGAGGATTTGAAAAAGAATTGGAAGAACTGAGAGAATATGCAGGTGGCAATGGGGGAAGGAATAGCAGGGGAAGAATCGGATTTTAGGACTTCTTTTTGGTTTCACGCAAAGAGACAAAGTAAAAAAACGCAAAGAGCGCAAAGTTTAAACTCTGTGTGATCTTTGCGTTTTTAGCTTTATTGCTTTGCGTGAAACCCTTCTCAAATTTTATCCCGGAACCTAATAGCAGCCTGAAACCCCACCCAGCCGTAGTTGCTCCGTGTCTGATCGGGTTTTCCACCGAGCCAAAACGTGGAAAAAAATCTCCGGTCATCTCTGGCCCTACCTACATAATTTCCGGTCAGCAAATTTATTGATGGGCCAAAAGCTAATGAAAACCTGTTGCCGAGTTTTCTTTCAATGGCAGTAACAAGTCTGAACAAACCTGCCGGATCGTTATCCTCAATATGTTCATCCACGAATACAAGGTTGGCTGTTACATCAGCATTGACCATCCACCCGCGTCCGAGATTTCTTGCCGTACCAAAACCGTAGCCAATACTTGCGATTGGTTTGTTGTGAGCCAGCGCGTTAAATCCAAACGTAAATATGTTGTAAAATGCGTTCACCCCGGTTTTAAAAGACGAGTTTATGTAGTTGAATTCATCAGTCGCGACCTCATAGCGACGGTATCCGTTTTTACGCACATAACTGAATAATCCAATAGGTGTTGTCGCTGATGAATCCGCGTAGTTAACGGCGCTCAGCTGATGACCGCGACGTACCGTTCTTGCATAGTTGTAACCTCCTGAAACCTGCCATCCATAAAGATTTCCTAAAAGCACATTGCCCGCGCCCGCGAGTTGCAGGCCATGGAAATTGCCGGCCGTGAAATTCAACAAGGTAGAATACTGAAAACCTGTCACACTGCCCATGACCACATTAAGCGCTGTGGCGTACTGGAAACCGGTGACGTTATTTCCGACCACATTGGCAATCCCGGCAAGCTGAACGCCTCGTACATGCCCCCGGTCGGCATTAAAAAATCCACCAATTTCCAGCTTATTGGTGCCGAGGGAATACCCTGCAAAAACGTTGAAAGAATAGTCATTGACCACGTTGCCGCTCAATTCGCGGTTGGTACTGAGAAATGGTAAAATGGAGTTCTGCACCGTCCGGTACAAAGTGTCGGTAATGTTTCTGGTGTTGATGGCCTGTTTTGCTGAGGCAAATGCCATACTGAAATCCTTTCGGACGCGCTGGTAGGTAGTCCGCAGTTTTTTCTGAAAACGAATGGAATCTATTTCAATGATGGTATCAGGTGATACGTAGGTAGTTGAAGTATATTCAAATTGTGGAATTAGTATTTTGGGATTATCAGGAGAAGTTGTCTTTTTAGGAATATTGATTGGCCTGACGGATAGCGATTTGATGGTATCCGGATTAAGAGAAATGGGCAAATAAGTATTTTTTTTACTGGATATAATAACCGATTTGCCAACATACTGGTGTTTCCTGACTTCAAGTCTTACCGGCGAAGAAGCTGTGGGTAACCGGATTTTATAATAACCATACCGGTCGCTTATCGTTGAAGCCAGCGTGTATGGGTCATAAATACTGGCATTGGCGAGTTTTTCGCCCGTTCTTTTATCTATGATGTAGCCGTTCAGATTGAAATTTTCAGGGACCTCGTTTTCCTTTTTCGGATTGCTTTGTAAAATAATGTACTTGTGCCGCTCCTTGAAATTAACTTTTCCCTTAAACAACTCAATCAGTATTTCACGTATGCTTTGATTGGACACGTTAACAGAGACGCGGGTTCTGGTATCGATAACATCAGGGCTATATGAAAAACTAAACCCGCCCAGGTTACCGATTTGCTGTAAAACTTCATCCAGAGGCTGGTTATTGACCCGGATTGAGATTTTTCGTTCCAACAATTCCTGCGCTTGGGAAGGAATGGACACCAGAAAACTCAATAACATTATCAGGAAAGGGAACTGGAAATTTTTCAAGGGAATGTGCGGATAGGTTGAGGCTTGCGGCAATGAAACGAGGTACTACTGGCAGCTGTTTCCGTCAAGCCAATAAGTCGTTCCTTCTTTTCTCAAACGTAATTGCAGGGTTTCAGCGATAACGGAAAGCGTGGCATCGAGTGGCTCCTTTTGAAAACCAATGGTCAGCCGGCATTTCGCCAGGTCAGCGTTGGCTAAGCGAATATCAGCGTGATAACCGTCTTTTAACGAATTAATAATATCGCCCAAATGTGCTGCATTAAAATCAAAAACCTGCGTGCGATAACCCATGATGTTCAAATCGGCCTGCAAACTTCGCAAGGTGTCCTCTTCCACTTCTGCACTTTCCCCCTTGACCAATTCAATTTGTTGATCGGCCTTGCTGACGCGCACTTTTCCGGTTTTTACATCAACACGTACAAGTTCTTTTTTATAGGCTTTCACGTTAAAAGAAGTTCCCAAAACCCTTACTTCGGTGCCATTCGCATCAATAACAAAAGGGTGGGCAGCGTCAGGTTTTACATCAAAAAAGGCTTCTCCCTGTAAAGCAACCGAACGTAAATCACCGCTAAAATTTTCGGGATAAGTTATTTTTGAGTTATAATTCAAAAACACTTTGGTCCCGTCGGGCAGGATTGCTTCGGTTGTATTGTTGGTTGTGGCAACCTGCAATGGCTCGGGGTTGTTGAACTGGGTCTGAAAAACGTACCATCCAAATGCCATCATAACCATTGAAACCGCTGCGGCAATCCATAATGTATAGGAAACCTGTTTTTTTACAGGTAATTTTTTGATAATTGTTTCATGAGCCGGGTCCGGATCAATACGTGTTTCCGCAACGACCGGATTCTTAGCAGTCATTTTTAAACGAACCTTATCCCAGGCCGCGTCGGTATCTACTTTTACCTGTTTTGTTTTTAGCGCAGCAGACTTCTCCCAGATCATTTCAAAGGCTGCAAGCTCCTTTTCATTTTCGGGTGAATTTTTAAGCCAGTTTTGTACCTCTGCTATTTCCTCAGCAGTGGCAATGTCGGCCATGTAGCGTGCTAACAGCTCATCCGATATGTTTTCATGATTGTTCATGCTTACGATTGGAAAAACTGTTGATGTAAAAAATAAACTAATAAAAGCAGGGAAGGAAGGTAATCCGCCAGCTCACTCCGTAATATTTTCAATGCTTTGCCAATTTGGTTTTCCACTGTTTTGATGGAAATACTAAGCTGATCGGCAATTTCCTGATATTTCATTTCTTCAAAGCGGCTCATCCGGAATGCTTTCTGGCATTGTTCCGGCAGGCGGCGTATTGCTTTTTCAATGCGTTCAGCCAGTTCGTCCGCATGGATCACCTCCGTTACGGATTCATATGATTGCGGCATATAGTTAACCGAATATTCCCGGTACGCCTCTTTCACCGATGCATGCTTGAACCGGTTCAGGCAATGATTATGCACTGCGCGATACAGGTAAGATTTTAACGAAAGGGTAATTTCAAGATCTTCTCTTTTTTCCCAAATCGTTATAAAGACTGTTTGTACAATTTCCTCCGCATCCTCTTCGTCTTTCAGCAGAGAGCTGGCATAATTGCACAAGCGCTGGTAATAGAAACGAAAAGTACGCTCGAAAGCGGCTTCGTCTCCTCTTCTTATCGCTTGAACAATTTCCGGATCGGTGGCTTGCACAGACTTTCTCTTTTGATTTTTGGCCAAAAGTAGATAATCTCTTCCGATTATAAAATCCCGATTAATAAGAGCGGTTGCTGACACGGTTCAAGTTTCTTTTCTATATGACAAACGGAAGCTTCTTTCCCCCTATGTAAAAAAATATTTTTATGCGTAGGGGGAAAATATTTTTGGATTGTCCTGAGAGGGAGAACAGGAAATATCCTAAGTCAATCATCATTTATTAGCTATGAAAAAATTATTTCTTCCCTTGTTTGTTTACGCTTTTACTTTATTCAGTCTGCAATCCTGTGAATATGTCGACGACGATCCGGAACCACGCGGAACAAGTACGCGTAATTTTAATTTCACCGGTTTTGACCAGCTTGAAATGGGCAACGCTTTTCATGTCAACGTAAAGGCGGGCAACACCTATGCCATCGCGGCAACGGGTGAACTGAATGATCTTGATGACCTTGAAATTTTTACTCAGGATGGAGAACTTGTCGTCCGTTATAAGGATTGGAGGAATCGTCGTAAAAAAATGACAATTGACGTTACCATGCCCAACTTATCCGGTGTAGAGTTTTCGGGAGCAGTGGACGCCGGTATTCGTGGATTTGAAAATGCACGTGAAATCGACTTTGAATTATCTGGTGCTTCTCAGTGTAATTTTATCGGGTCTGCTAAAAGTATCGAAGTTGACTTATCCGGCGCCTCTTATCTGAGCCTGGTTGGCGGCGGGCAGTTTCTGGATGGAGAACTGTCGGGGGCGTCGGAATTAAGCAGTTTCGATTATCAGGCAGAAGAATCGGATCTTCAGTTGTCAGGAGCCAGCAAAGGGAAAGTCCGTGTCAGTAAATTTTTGAAAGCTGATGCCAGCGGAGCGAGTAATTTAAGGTATCTGGGAAATCCGAACGTTCAGAAAAAGGTTTCCGGCGGCAGTTCGGTGCATCAGGATTAAGTTATTTGATTATCCCGTATCGGGCCCGTGCCTGTTTTTTCGACATCCCGTCAAAATGCCACCACTCGGTTGTATTGACGGTGAAACCGGCCTGAGTCATGGCTTTGCGCAGAATATTTCGGTTCGCAATTTGTTTGGATGTGAGCTTACCCTGTTTCAGCATTTCCTGTTCCGAGCGGGGATAGGCGAGGGGGCCAAAGAAATCATATTTGGTCCCCATATCCAGCGGCTGTCCTTTTTCGTCTACAACCGTAAGGTCTATGGCACAACCAAAATTATGGTTGGAGCCAATTTTTGGATCGGCAACATACTGCGTTTTCTGACGAACAGGTATTTTGAGATCATCGAGCGCATCCCACAACTTGTATTGAACTGAATTCGGACGGGCTGCATCGTACACCAGCAATTTGAAACCTGGTTTTGTACGTTGAAGAATGACACTGGCCTGAGAAAGTTTTTTAGCCATTTCCGGTTGAAGATAAGCATGGGTCAAATCTCCATACACATTTCTCTTCATGAAATTATCAGCAGTCGCATATTTTAACTCAATCAGTATATCGGGATTGACGGTCTGGATATTGACGAGCCCTTGATCGAGTATCTTTTTTTCGGTAGGGGAAATATTCTTTTCAGGTTGATTTTTAGCGTGCTGTGCCTGACCTGATGTGAAGCAAACTGAAAAAAACGCAATCGAAAAAAATACCTTAAAAGCACGCATACACTTCAAACAATAAATAATCCCTCCTTTTCAGTGTTTGAAAAGGAGGGGAAATGATTAATATCTTCTGATTTTTACCTTCGACAGACCGCCTTCAAAGTTGATATTGATCTTTTTCGATGCCTTATCATATCCGGGAGAACGATAAAGTTTGTCATTTATTTTTTCAAGATCATCAAATGAGGTCAGGTTGAGGGCTCCGTCCAGGACGATTTCGCAGCCGGCCGATTTCGGGATTTCAAGATCGATTGATGCTACACCAGCTTCAATGTCCACTTTTGAATTGTCCAGTTTATCTCCCAAACGGATGTTCATGTCGGCCACACCGGTGCTTACTTTCAGGGACTCTACTTTATAATTGCTCAGGTCGAAATCGCCTTTACCAGCTCCAAGACCCAGATCAATCGTCCAGACAGGCTTATCATTCAATTCAATCTGTGCCTTGTTGCTCAGCTCGCCGTGATTCAGTTTCACATTGCCATCTTCCATTTTAAAGTTAACGGTCGCTGAATTAGCCAGTTTGTTGATGGATGTGTTTGACAGAAAACCGATCACGGAAGATTTTGTATCGGCTTCAAACAATTTATCCGTGTTGCCCTTCATTGTGAAAGAACCTGCGCCGCCTTCCAGATTGAAATTTGCTTTCTGGATAAAATCCTGCATATCGTACTGATAGGAGTTGTTTTTTAACTTATTATCTCCATCATCCTGATTGTCGCTGCGGTCCTGTTCGTAGTCTTCGTCTTTATTTTCATCGTCGTTATCGTCCTGATCATCATTATCGTCCTGATCCTGATCGTCGTCGTCATTCCAGTTAAAATTCCAGTTGTCGCGGTTGTGGTCAATGGCGCGGTCAGTTCTGTGTGCAATGCCACCGAAAACAGCGAGGCCAATCAAAATACCTACGAATGCCCGGGCTGGCGCATGTTTTTGTGTTACCAGCAACAATATCCCGGCCAAAATGAGCAGCACCGGCCAGTACGGTAAAACGGAATCCCAGTGGAAGTAAAACAGATTTAGTTTACGAAGGAGAGCAACGATACCAATGACAATAAGAATTCCACCCCAAAAAACGCCTCTTGAATTTTTCATGATTGCTTAAATATTTGAGTGGTTGGATGTATCAGAATTAATGAAATTTTTGAGTAAAAGCAGAGCGCCTGCGATGATGAGCATGACAGGCCAGAAAAAGCCTTTGAAGTCAAAACCGGTAAGTTCTTCGATAAGAAACAGGCAGCCTGCAATGATGAGGATAACACCCCAGAATATGCTTCGAAAGTTCATGGCTAAAATAGTTGAGAGTTGACAGTTAAGAGCGGTCCGCCGCGCGGTTGAAAATTTTTAGTGTTTTCAACTCATTTACTCTAATTAACTTTTATTACATCGTCATCATTTTCTCCTTTGGGCCCGTTTGGATCCTGAGGAAACGTATCCGCTGGTGTAGATTCAGTTGTGCTGAATGGTGTATAAGGTTGCGGATCTGGTGTTGGTGTGTATGGCTCTACCGGCTCCGTCGGTGGCGGTGTTGTTGGGTAAACTGTGGTATTGCCATTTTCCTGTTCTTTATCACGCTGACGAAGGATCAAAAATGCACCCACAATAATCAGTGCGACCGGCCAGAAATAGGGTTTGATTTCGTACCACAACGGGAAGTCGTCAACCAGCATAAAGATACCAAACAGGACCAACGCACCTCCAAGAATTTTGATCGTCTGGTCGTTACGTTTTTTCTCGGCTTCGGGATCGTGTGGTTTTGAGGCAATGGTGTCGAAATTATGGACATCCGCATTGCCGGTTGGAAGCACAGCCCATAAGATGATGTACAAAATACCGGTCCAGCCGAAACTTGGCGGGATGGGCAGGAATAACATCACGACAAATAAAACCCTAACGATTACGACATCTATTTGTAAATATTGGGCAATACCGGAAGCAACTCCTCCAAATACGGCCTGATCGGGTATGCGGTGCAATTTCTTTTCCATTTCGTTGTTTACGTTTATTTGTAATCAAAGGTAGTGGGTGATACAAGATACTGCAAGCTGGAAGTTTATTATCGGTTAGTAATCGTGTTAAAAGGTAATCTGGAATGATTTCCGATTTTTAAACTTTTAGTTACACTGAAACAGCTCCAATTTTAAATGAAAACAGATAAAAGCAATTGGTAATGAAAGCAATTCCTTTTATCTGTCATTCGGGAAGTTACGTTGTATTTTATTCTTCTTCAAGTGCTTCAAGAATATCCATCATGCTGCCGAAGTCTTTGTAGCCTGGACGGATTTCTTCACTTCCACGCAAAGCAATCCCTATTTCGGGAAAAGTTTCGGTAAGGTTATTGACAGTATTTTCGTCATCAAGACCAAAACCGATCAGTATCGGATATTCTTTGGCCAGTTTAGCCAGCACATCGACCCATTCTTCGGATAAGGTAGTATTGGCGTCACTTTCCAAGAGGAAATAGGCAACATCGTCGCCATAACGGCTCAGAATTGAATAAATATCGTTGGCATCATAGGTGTCCACACTCACCCGGAGGATCAGTGGAAGGTTCAGCTCGCTCTGTAAATAAGTAAGCAATCCCGGCGTTTCAACCTGAACGTAATGTACAGGATATTCCGAAAGTGCTTTCAGAAGAAGTTCAGGGTCGCTTTGGCTGGATTCCGCAACCAACTGCACGCCAGCCAGCCATGAACATATTTCTTCGAATTTTTTGGGAGAAATGTAATTGGGAGAATCCTGATCAATTGAAAAACCAAGCATTTCCACACCCATACCTGCACAATAACGGGCATCGGATAAGTTTGTGACGTTACTGATTTTTACTGTTCTGGTTAGCATGTTGATGTTATTAGTTGCAATAAATTTCCCGCAAAGATAATTCATCGGGGGAATTTTATTGTTAATAAATTACTTTTTGGATCAGGTGAGGGGAAATCAATGGCTAAAGCCGGGGGCTTCGGGCATCTGGCGTGTCCCCAAGGCTGAAGCCTTGGGTTAAGTGTGCGCGAGGAATCTTCTTTTTTATGTATGAGTGGTTCTTGAACTGGGCAATCAATGGATAAGGCCGGTGGTACTTCTGGCTTCCAAGGCTGAACCGTTGGGTTGGTGTAAAAACCCTGGATTAATCCCTAGCAGCCGGAATTCATTTCTTCCACTAGTTTGTCACGGGCGAATGAATTTAACCCAAGGCTTTAGCCTTGGGAGGGCGGCTAAATCCGAATCTTTCCGGCTTTAGCCATTGCCTCTACTTCAATGATAACTTATAAACAAAAAACTGCCGGCAGATTCCTCTACCGGCAGTTCGATCTATTTTTTTTTGATTTTTTACTTCACCGAAAACTTATACTCAGTGGAAGTTTTATACGTCTCGCCCGGTTTTAGCTCCGTTGTCGGGAACTGAGGCTGGTTTGGAGAATCAGGATAATGTTCTGTTTCAAGGCAAAGACCGAAGCGTTTTGAGTAAGTCGCGCCTTTTCCTGTTAATTTACCATCAAGGAAGTTACCCGTGTAAAACTGTACAGCAGGTTCAGTAGTATAAACCTCCATGAAGCGGCCGCTTTCAGGGTCTTTTACCGTTGCGAAAAGTAACAAACTTTTGTCCGCAGCGCGGTTGATAACCCAGCAGTGGTCATACCCGCCACCATTCTTGATTTGTACATCCGTGCTGTCGTTGATTCTTTTCCCAACCAGTGTAGGCTCGTTGAAATCGAATGGAGTTCCTTTTACATTCAAAAGTTTTCCGGTAGGAATAAGCGTGGCGTTAACCGGCACCAGGCTGTCCGACTTAATTGAAACTTCATGATTCAAGATATCACGCTTTAAGCCTGTAAGGTTAAAATACGAGTGATTTGTCAGGTTGACAACCGTATTTTTATCCGTTGTCGCTTCATAGTCGATACGAAGTCCGTTGTCATTGGAAAGCGTATAGATCACTTTAACATTCAGATTGCCCGGATAGCCTTCTTCACCATCTTTACTCAGATACGTCAATTCCAGACCAACGATCGAATCGTTTTTAATTTCAGTTGCGTTCCATAGTTTTTTATTAAAACCATTGATACCGCCGTGCAAAGAATTCGGTCCGTTATTGATCGGCAAATTATACGTTTTACCATCCAATGTAAATTTTCCGTTTGCAATACGGTTTCCAAAACGGCCAACCAGTGCGCCGAAGAAAGGATGTTCACCCAGATATGGAGCCAGCGAATCGAAGCCGAGCACTACATCTTCCCATTTTCCATCTTTGTCTTTTGCGGTTAATTCTGTAATAATTCCACCGTAATTGGTGATCTTAACAGTCATCCCGTTGGCATTTGTCAGCGTGTAAAGGTCTGCCTTTTTACCGTCCGGAAGATCCCCGAATACTTCTTTCGAAATCGTACTGGTCATTGTTTTACTTTCGTTTTCGTTTTTGGTTTTTGAGCAACTCATCAGGCCTATCCCGATCAGTGCAGCGAGTATAAATGATCGTTTTTTCATAAAGGTATTTCCGGAAATATGATGGTTTAAACGTTCTATATAATTTCCTCGGTTCCGTCAGTGATTCGCACACGATAGCATGGCATATCGATCTGAAATTGCTCCTGATAGGCTTTTTTCATTTTTTCTTCAAAACGGTCCACTTCATCTTTTTTGACAAGGTTAATTGTGCAGCCACCAAAACCGCCGCCCATCATCCGCGCCCCGATCACCGAGTCATCGTCCAGAGTCTGTGCAACCAGAAAATCGAGTTCTTCGCAGCTTACTTCATATTCATGCTGAAGGCCCTGATGCGTTTCATACATTTTTTTACCAAAACTGATCAGGTCACCGGCGGTCAGAAAATCACAGGCAACCTGCACGCGTTCGATTTCTTCGGTCATAAATTTGCAGCGGCGGTAGACAACATCGCCGAGCTCTGTTTTATGCTCTTCCACCTGCGCAGGTGTTGCGTCACGCAGGCTTTTAACTTCCGGATAGTATTTTTGAAGAATAGAAACACCTTTTTCACATTCCAGCCGGCGGGTATTGTATTCCGAACTCGCGAGAGAATGTTCCACCATTGTATTACAAAGTACGATCAGGTATTCATCCATCGGGAACGGGAAATATTCGTATTCCAGTGATCGGCAATCCAAGCGGATCACGGCTTCGTTTTTACCAAAAGCGGATGCAAACTGATCCATAATCCCGCACTGAACACCAACATATTCATTCTCCGCTTTTTGAGCCAGTTTTACAACAGAAAACCGGTCAAGTCCAAGGCTGAAAATTTCATTAAGCGCAAATAATAAACAGCATTCCAAAGCGGCAGATGACGACATCCCGGCCCCTTGCGGTACATCACCGCCAAAAGCAGCCTGGAATCCGCCGATGGTTAAGTCGTTTTTATAAATCTGCTCAATCACACCGAGCTGGAAATAAGCCCATTTTTGATCCGGTTTGGAAATATCTTCAACGGAAAAGGTGTAGGTCTCGTTTAAATCAACGGCGTATAACAGGACCTGGTTATCGGTTCTTGGAGAAATTGCAAAATAGACAGCCTTGTCTGCGCTGGCTGGCAAAACAAATCCGTTGTTATAATCCGTATGTTCGCCAATTAGATTAATGCGGCCCGGTGAGCGGAAAAGTCTGAAATCACGGGCGTTGGAATCACCTCCGAAATGCTCAATATATTTATTCCGTATTCTGTCTGCGGTACTCGATTCTGTACTTATCATCTATATTTTGGTTGTAGACTAGCCATTAAGTTTGACTTAAAGGATAACCGTTTCAATTTCTAATTAATATCCCTTGGCAAGATTTACTTCGTTGATCGGACTGCCGCCGTTTTCGATGGTCATGATGTTGTTCAAAAACAGATCGACTTTTCCCACATGTTCGTCTGCATGGCCTCCGCCTGTATGCTGACTTAAAATGACATTTTCCATTTTCCATAAGGGATTGTCATTTGGGATAGGTTCCACTTCTGTCACGTCCAGCACGGCCCCGTCCAGATGTTGTGAATGAAGCGCCGCAATCAGCGCCGGCTCATCCGTTGTACTGCCACGTCCTACACTTGCATACACACTGCCTTTTTTCATGGTCTGGAAAAACTGCTGGTCCACAAACTGGTTGGCCGAGCCGGGCAAGGTATTGATCACAAGATCCGTATTTGGTAAAATGTCAAACAGCTCCTCTCTCGAATGGATATCGGCATCGGGCGAGGTTCGGGCCATCATATGTAATGTGCAGCCAAATCCTTGCAAAAAATTATGGACCGTTTTTCCGATCGTTCCCGCACCCAGAATCACAACTTCCTGTCCGGACAGCAAACGCAGGTGTGCGCGTAACGGACTGCCAATCCATTCGGTTTTTTCTTTTAACAACGTCAGCTTGTCAAGCCCGCGGTACAAGGCCAAAATACCTCCAATAATCGACTCCGCACAAGGACGGGCAAACCAGTCGCCCATATTGGCTACTTTGGTCTGTTCATTTAAGGGAACTGATGCATATTGGTCAAATCCTGCTGAATCAAGCTGCCAGAATTTCAGATTGTTCTGTGGCTCCGAAAACCAGTCCAACGGCGGGTTTCCCAATATGTAATCGGCCTTGTTAAATAAACTTTGCGCCTCTGTTTTTGATGTCGTATCTGATTGAAAATGTAAAGTATATTTTGGAGAGAGCGCTTCCTTCAATCGGTTTTGAAGCACCTCATCAAGATTAGCATGACAGTATATGATCATCGTTTCTATGTTTAAAGAGGGAGAATATCCCGATTTTACCTGTATTTTTTCGAATTATCTTTTGAAGAAATTTATAACCTCCTGACAATGATTTTATAAATCAACCCTTAAAGCTACGTTATCCATGCTAGCCGGCAAACTAAGTGCTTCATCCTTTATTCTTCTATTTTACAATTTTGCCAGAATTTTCTTTCCCCGTGATTTGTAAGCGGCTGTTTCATAATCCATATTTTCTTCGATAATAAAACGCAGTTCGTTCTTTATTTCGGGGTAAATTTTTGAGAGATTAAAAAGCACCGTGAGTGCAAATGCCTTGATTGCGATAGCGCTGTCACGTTTTTGAAGAAATGTAAAACAGGCATCCATTACTTCGCCATGAAATTCTTCCGGTATTACCAGGTCTTCGAGGATCCGCAGACTGTTTCTGATTACCGCATTGTGTACATCTGTTTTCCTTAGCTGATCAACCAGAATACCAATGTAGGGCTGAATGATTTCCGGTTTTTTCTGAGCAGCCCAACTAACACTCCACGCAGCTCTCTGTGCGACGCGAATATCCTTGGAAAGAAAACAGTCTATAAGCTCTTTGAAATTTTTGTCAGAAGAAACGGCAAATTCTGTAATGGCCAGTGCGTGTTTTTTGAAGTGAATCTGCTGTTTCAAAAGTTCTTCCCGGATGTTCATCGCTATCGGTTTATTAATATCCAGAATTTTTATAATTGATGTGGCCGATCAAAAGTTGGTGGTGTTGGTTCTATCACCCCTCCGGGGTTAAAACTCGTGAGCGCAACGAGTATTTTCTATAACACTGCCATCTCTTTGGGATTATACTTGTGCGAAAATCCCGAAGGGATGATCGTATTATAGAAAATACAAAATCTCGTTCGTTTCAACCCCGAAGGGGTGGCACAACCTGTTTGGCCCAATCCTGCTTATTTAAAGGAACTGGCCAAAATGGTTTTTTTCTGGCCTTTTACCAGATTAACCTCTAATGTTTTCGCTCCCGATTTTAATGTCCGTTTTCCCGAAGCGCCCGCAGTTAGCGTCACGGAAACAAGCTTTCCTGCTTTCCACTGCTCATCTACGGTAACATTTCCGCGTGCTTTCAAACCTTTCACTTCACCTGTTGGCCATGTATCGGGCAAAGCAGGCAACAATTCTATGACACCAGCCTGCGACTGCAAAAGCATTTCGGCGACGCCTGCTGTCGAGCCCATATTGCCATCCAGTTGGAATGGCGGGTGCGCGCAAAGCAGGTTTGCATAGGAGCCACCGCCGTTCATCATGTTTTCTGTTTTATCGTCAACCGGACGCAGGATTCTTTTAAATAAAGAGTAAGCGCGGTTTCCATCCTGCAATCTTGCCCAGAAATTAACTTTCCACGCCAGCGACCAGCCCGTTCCTTCGTCGCCTCTGGCATTCAGGGTTACCTTGGCGGCATTTGCAAACGCGGGTGTTTCTGTTAACGAAATCTGGTGGCCAGGATGCAGCGCAAAAAGGTGTGAAACGTGACGGTGTTTATTGGTGGAATCATCCACATCCTCGTTCCATTCCTGCAATTGTCCCCAGCGTCCAATTTGTGGCGGCTGGATCTGATCCTTTATCTTTTGCGCTTCGGAAGCAAATTCGGTATCTGTTTTTAAAACTTTACTGGCAAGAATCGTATTGGAAAGTACGTCCCAGGCAATTTGGTGATCCATGGACGCACCGGTCGAAATCCCTCCGTGTTCCGGAGAATAAGATGGAGATGAAACCAGATATCCGCTTTTTCCTTTTGTCAGATAATCAATCCAGAAAAGAGAGGCTTCCTTCAAAATTGGGTAGGCGGTGTTTTTTAGATAGACAACATCATTTGTAAAAGCATAATGTTCCCATAAATGCTGACTTAACCAGCCTGCTCCACCGGGGTAAAATCCCCAGGGAAAACTCCATCCCGGCGATGTGAAACCATAGGCATTGAGCATGGTATTGACAGTCCAGCCCCTTGTGTTGAAAAATTCCTTCGCCGCCAGTTTTCCAGGTTCAACAATCGATTTGGTGAAGTCCGATAACGGCAGATAACATTCCGAAAGGTTAGTCGTTTCTGCCGGCCAATACAACATCTGCATGTTGATATTGGTGTGGTAGTCGTTAGCCCATGGCGGGTCCGTGCTATCATTCCATTTTCCCTGCAAGCTCATCGGCATGGTTCCCGGGCGGGTGGATGAGATCATCAGATACCGTCCGTACTGAAAATACAGCACTTCAAAACCCGGGTCGGCATTTCCCTTGAAGTAGTCGATTTGTCTTTTGTCGGTCGGGATTGAACTTTTAGCATTGGTTCCAAGATTTAGCGAAACCCGGTCAAAGAGATTTTTATAGTCCTTTTGCTGCTCAATTTGCAATGCCACATCATTTTTGCCGGTAATAGCAGTCATCACCTGCTGATTTATTTTTTTGTATAAATTCCCCTTATAAGTCGGGAACTGATACGTGTAATCGGTAGACGCCGTGTGGATCAGGGAAATTTTCTTTGCATTTTTTACCACAACAATCCCGTTTTCATAAGTTACTTTCCCATCGGTGTCGATCCGGTAAGTCGTTTCAAATTCCTGTTTGTTGTCTTTCAAACTACCACCGAAAACGTAGTGATTATTTTCGAATTTTTCATATTCCTTATGATGTGGTGTCTTAAAGCGAACGGAATAAGTTTCGGGCGAGGTTGACTTGAAGGTGTAAACCATCACCCTTGAAGGATAATTTCCGAAATAGGTCCGCTCGTATTTTTCCGTACCGGCTTCATAGCTCACTTTTCCGGTTGCGGTGGAAATATCCAGTTCGCGGCGGTAATTTTTAATTTCTCCCTTGTGCGAAACACTAACATAGAGATCACCCATGGTTTGCTGCGCACCAAAATCGCTGGAAGGCGTATTACCTTTTTTCTCATGAATAATGCCGGTCATTTCCGCGCTGGCAAGTTTATCAGCCTCTTTTAATTTTCCTTGTGCGAGCAGTTCGCGGACTTTAGGCAGTGTTTTGTAAGCATCTTTACGAAGTCCGAAATTATATTCTTCGTTAGCTCCTTTCCCGCCTGCCCACAAACTTCCTTCTGAAAATTGAAGACGTTCCTCGTTGGGATCTCCGAAAAACATGATGCCCAGATAACCATTGCCAATGGGCAAAGCCTGTGTCATCCAGTCGGTTGCTGGCTGGTCATACCACAGTTTTAAACCATTTTGATTATTTGTATCCTGCGAACGAGCAATTATTGAAGTTTGAAAAAACAGAATGGCAATCAAAAAGAGCCTGGAAAAATTAAATAACATAAAGAAGTATTTTAGGAATTTGTAGTACAAAGTAAATAAAAAGCCCTACGCAAAAGCGCAGGGCCATGATATTATTCCAAATTCTATCGGAGTCGCAGGGAATTATTTGATCTCACCTACCATTTCCTCAGGTTTAACCCAGGCGTCGAATTCTTCCGGTGTCAGATAACCCAGAGCAACGGCCGTCTCTTTCAAAGTCGAACCATTTTTGTGGGCAGTCTGTGCGATTTCTGCTGCTTTGTAATATCCGATTTTAGTGTTCAAAGCGGTTACAAGCATCAGTGAATTATTCACGTGTTTCTTAATGTTTTCGTGCAACGGTTCGATACCAACCGCACAATTGTCATTAAAGGAAACACAAACATCACCGATCAAACGGGCAGAATGAAGGAAATTGTAAGCCATCAAAGGTTTGAAAACGTTCAGTTCAAAATGTCCGTTTGAACCGCCGATGCTGATCGCCACGTCATTTCCCATAACCTGTGCCGCCACCATGGTCATTGCTTCGCACTGTGTCGGATTTACTTTTCCAGGCATGATAGAGCTGCCCGGCTCGTTGTCAGGAATGTGAATTTCTCCAATACCAGAACGTGGGCCGGATGACAGCATACGGATATCATTTCCGATTTTCATCAGACTAACGGCTACGGTTTTCAACGCACCGTGCGCTTCCACGATCGCATCATGAGCAGCCAATGCCTCAAATTTATTTTCAGCGGTAATGAATGGTAATCCCGTTAATAAAGCGATGTGTTTTGCAACATTTTCTGAATAACCAGCCGGGGTATTGATCCCTGTCCCAACCGCAGTTCCACCCAAAGCAAGCTCTGAAAGGTGAGAAAGCGTATTGAAGATCGCGCGTAAGCCGTGGTCCAGCTGTGAAGCATACCCGGAAAACTCCTGTCCAAGTGTTAAAGGCGTCGCATCCATAAAGTGGGTACGGCCTATTTTAACAACATGTTTGAAAGCCTCTGCTTTTGCTCTCAAAGTATCACGCAGTTTCGTAATACCGGGGATTGTTACATCAACCAAAATCTTGTACGCGGCAATGTGCATGGCAGTCGGGTACGTGTCGTTGGACGATTGTGACTTATTTACATCGTCGTTCGGATGCAAGAATTTCGTCTTATCCGCCAGGTCACCACCCTGTAAAACGTGTCCGCGGTAGGCAATAACTTCGTTACAGTTCATGTTGGATTGTGTACCCGAACCTGTCTGCCAAACCACCAAAGGGAATTGGTCTTCCAGCCCGCCAATCAATATTTCATCACAAACCTGTCCGATCAGATCACTTTTTTCCTGTGGAAGAATACCAGCCTCAGCATTTGTTATCGCCGCTGCTTTTTTCAGGTAAGCAAAAGCTCTGATAATTTCCTTCGGCATTTTGTTGATATCCTGTGCAATCGGGAAATTCTGGATAGAGCGTTGCGTTTGAGCGCCCCAATATACATGAGCAGGCACCTGTACTTCGCCCATGGTATCTTTTTCTATGCGGTATTCCATTTTATGACGTAATAATAATGTAAAATGAATGAATCAGATTTGAACGGTAAAGTTAGGGTTGGATGCCGATTTTTTAGTATTTTTTGATGGATAAATGTTTATGAATTATTGGAGATTGTCGTGAGTTGCGAAGAAATCGTGTAAATGTTTATGCCTTCGGTGTATCTGGTTTGTAGACGGTATTTAGCACGAAGCGTTCCGATGGAACGCTTGGATGGTTAATCATTCGTGTTTTCTACCGACGAGATGTACCTACGGTACAATTAGCTGTTTCGAAAGCATTTGCAGTTTGTTGAACCCAGTTTTTGGCAGCTTTTTTATCCGCTCTGGGCAGATCTCGTTGGTAGTATTGGTGATGGTATTCGGCACGAAGCGTTCCGATGGAACGCTTGGATGGTTAATCATTCGTGTTTTCTACCGACGAGATGTACCTACGGTACAAGTAGCAGTTCGAAAGCATTCGCAGTTTTTTGAACCCAGTTTTTGGCAGCTTTTTTATCTGCCCTGGGCAGATTTCGTTGGTAGCATCGGTGATGGTATCCGGCATGATGCGTTCCGATGGAACGCCTGGACGGTTAATCATTTGGTGTTTTCTACCGACGAAATGTACCTATGTTACAATTAGCGGTTTTTTTATCTGCGCTGGGCAGATTTCGTTGGTAGCATTGGTGATGGTATCGGGCGTGAAGCGTTCCATCGGAACGCCTGGTGGTTTCTGGCTTGACGTTTTTCTACCGGCGATTTGTACCTATGTTACAATTAGCGTTTTTTATCTGCCTTCGGCAGATCTCGTTGGTAGCATTGGTGATGGTATTCGGCACGAAGCGTTCCGATGGAACGCTTGGATGGTTAATCATTTCGTTTTTCTACCGACGAGATGTACCTATGGTACAAGTAGCGGCCTTTTTATCTGCCTTCGGCAGATTTCGTTGGTAGAAATGGTGATGGTATCGGGCGTGGAGCGTTCCATCGGAACGCCTGGTGATTTCTCAATTCCTATTTCCCTGCCTGCAAGATGTAAATCCGGATTTACCTTTACGCTTTTTCTATCCAACCCAATTGACCTGCTAGCCGAAAAACGGTTCAATAAATCCCGATTTACTTCGTGGTCTGTTTCAAAAAATAACTTTCTTGGCTCCGTTTCGCGGTACTGAAAAGATAATTTATCTACCACGATTTTGAATATGTAACTCCTTTACTTAATTATAATACACCCATTTTTCCGGCCTTGATTTTCGATAACTTTGCCCTGTTCTTTGTGAACGCCCGTCAATCGGGGTAATGGTTTTCGCTTTTGGTGCCCTCAGCCATACAAGCAGAAATTAAAAAGGAACCGTGTGGAATTCACGGGCAGTCGTGCTACTGTAAGTGCCGTCCTGAACCGATCAGGAAAGTTTTTACCCTAGCGACCCATTGTCATAGTTTATGATGAGAAGGGCGGTAAAAATGGTACAAGCCAGGAGACTTGCCTTTACCCTCAATGGCCATTCCCTCACGAATGGGGTCTTGTCACGCATTGATTTTACAATTGTATTGCTGTCAGGTTATTATCTTCAAAATTCATTTTTCGAAGATATGTTCAATCAATTTTGTACATAACATTTTGATGAACCTGATACCAAAACGTACTTATTTAGCGGCCGCCACAGCGGCAAGTTGATAGTTAATGGTTTTCGATCAAGAGGTTTATAAATGATCGGAAATTATGAAAGCAAACAGCATCCTCGGAGGCCAACCACTTTCAACTCTTCACTCTCAACTTTCAACTAAAAAGGACGGGTAGGGCATTCCAAAGAGTTTTTATTAACTCTTTAACACATTTATTATGTTGTCACACAATTTGGGTTATCCTCGTGTAGGAAGCCAAAGAGAACTGAAAAAAGCCAGCGAACAATTCTGGGCTGGGAAAATCACTAAAGATGAATTGCAGAAAGTGGGGCGGGAAATCCGTCACCGCAACTGGCAGCTGCAAAAAGATGCCGGTATTGATCTGATCCCGTCCAATGACTTCTCCCTGTATGATCAGGTTTTGGATACTGCGCTTTTAGTCGGTGCAATTCCTGAACGGTATCAGCAATTAATCGACGGAAAATCAAACCGTGAACTGGATCTGTATTTCGCTATGGCACGTGGTGTTCAGCGCGACGGACTGGATATAAAGGCGATGGAAATGACCAAGTGGTTTGACACCAATTATCATTACATCGTACCAGAATTTGTTAAAAAACAGGAATTTAACCGTTATTCGGACAAAGTAATTCTTGAATTTGAAGATGCAAAACAAAAAGGAATTTTCACCAAACCTGTTCTGGTAGGGCCGGTTACGTTTTTGGTTTTAGGAAAAGAAAAGGAGGAAGGTTTTAAGCGGATCAGCTTGCTGGAAAAACTGCTTCCCGTATATATTGAAATTTTGCAGGAGCTGTCGACCCGCGGTGCCGAATGGGTGCAGCTTGATGAACCTTGTCTGGTTTTGGACCTGGGGCAGGAAGAACAGGACGCGTTAAGATTTGCCTATCAGAAAATTCAGCAGGCAGTTCCGAATTTGAAAATTCTGCTGACAACTTATTTTGGCGCTCTTGATGCAAATCTTCCATTGGCTGCCATTCTTCCGGTCGCTGCTCTGCATATCGATGTAACACGCGGCGCGGTAAGTCTGCCGGAAATTCTGGAAAACCAGGAATTTGTTAACTCTTCCAAATTGCTTTCAGTAGGTGTCGTTGACGGAAGAAACATCTGGAAAAACGACTACCGGAAATCACTTGATTTTATTCAGAAAGCAACGGCCGTTCTGGGAATGGAGCGTGTTTTGGTGGCACCTTCATCTTCGTTGTTACACAGTCCGCATGACCTGGATCTTGAACATAATGAAGCGGTTCTGACACTGGAAATCAAAAACTGGATGGCTTTTGCCAAACAGAAACTGGACGAAGTTTCCACGCTGGCAAAACTTGCAGGAACGGATTATCAGTCCGCCGATGCATTTATTACCAATCAAAAAGCGATCGAAAGCCGCCGGACTTCTACACTAATTCACAAAAATGAAGTGAAAGAACGGGTCGCTGCGGTTAAGGAGAATGATTTTGAACGGGTGAGTCCGTTTGCTTCGCGTCAGACGATCCAGTTGGAAAAACTTAAATTGCCGCTTTTCCCTTCAACCACAATCGGATCTTTCCCGCAGACAGACGACGTGCGTCAGCTGCGCGCACGGCTGAAAAAAGGAACTTTATCCTTCGAGGAGTATGAAAGCAGAATTGAAGAAGAAGTAATCAGCTCGATCCGCTGGCAGGAGGAGTTGGGGATTGACGTTCTTGTGCACGGTGAATTTGAAAGGAACGACATGGTGGAATATTTTGGGGAACGACTTTCCGGATTTGTGTTCACTGAAAACGGCTGGGTGCAGAGTTATGGCAGCCGTTGTGTGAAACCACCGATTATTTTCGGTGATGTGGAGCGTCCCGAACCAATGACGATCCGTTGGTCTGCTTTTGCACAGGCGAATTCTGAAAAACTGGTAAAAGGGATGTTAACCGGTCCGGTTACGATTTTGCAATGGTCATTTGTACGGGATGATCAGCCAAGAAAAGACACGACCTTCCAGATTGGTCTGGCGATTCGCGATGAGGTAATTGATCTTGAAAAAGCGGGAATAAAGGTAATCCAGATTGATGAACCAGCGATCCGCGAAGGCTTGCCATTACGTAAATCAGATTGGAAAACGTATCTCAAATGGGCTGTTGATGCATTCCGTCTTAGTGCAGCGGGCGTGGCGGATCAGACGCAGATCCATACACATATGTGTTATTCGGAGTTTAATGATATCATCGATTCGATTGCGGCAATGGACGCCGATGTGATTACGATTGAAACTTCACGCTCACAAATGGAACTGCTGGACGCGTTTGCCGACTTCAATTATCCAAACGAAATCGGGCCTGGTGTGTATGATATCCACTCTCCGCGGGTACCCACCGTTGAGGAAATAACGGTCTTGCTGGAAAAGGCGTTAAATGTTATTCCTGCGCGTAATCTATGGGTGAATCCGGACTGTGGTTTGAAGACCAGAAAGTGGCCGGAAACGGAAGCTGCCTTGCGAAATATGATAACTGCGGCTAACTTGCTCCGCGAATCGGTAACAATAGCACAGTAATAAAACTATATTAAGATTATATAGAATCTCCCGGTTATCACAGATGCCGGGAGATTTCTTTTTGAACAGATCATGGATTTACAGGACAGAATTAAACTATCGGAAACTCGTGTTTTTAAAACAGTTTTTCCAAATAACACCAATCATTACGACACGCTTTTCGGTGGGACGGCTTTATCGATGATGGACGAAGTTGCATTTATCGCAGCTACGCGTTTTACACGGCTGCGCTGCGTGACGGTTTCCTCAGACCGCATTGATTTTACACACCCCATTCCGGCTGGTACGATTATTGAACTTGTGGGAACAGTTGTAGAAGTTGGGAACACAAGTATGAAAGTACAGGTGGATATTTTTGTAGAACAAATGTATGAGCAGGGAAGGGAAAAAGCGGTGTCAGGCCGGTTTACTTTCGTTGCTTTGGATGAACATAACAAACCGACGAAAGTTTTAAGCAAGGAGAGTAACTAATTTCGACTTGCTTCAATTTACTTTCAATCAAACATATACATATGTTTTTTCTACTGTTATGCTTGTGCTGTTAACAAAAGGTTACTTCTATGGTATGTGAAAATAGGATTTAAAATATATTGTAGAACTAGTGTGACCGTTAAATAGTTGCTTGAACCGGTAGCTACATTTTTTATGTGGGTTAGTCAGATTTACCTATATTTGACGCTCAATTGTCAGTCACATTCACACTAGGAATTTAATTCATTAATCAATACTCAATGAAAATTTTAGGGATTTCGGCTTTTTACCATGACTCAGCGGCCGCGCTTATCGAAAATGGTGAAATAATAGCAGCAGCTCAGGAAGAACGTTTTACAAGAAAAAAGCACGATCCGGGTTTCCCTTCCAATGCGGTAAGTTTTTGTATGGAATACGGAGGTATTTCATTAAATGAACTGGACGCCATTGTCTTTTATGACAAGCCTCTTTTAAAATTCGAAAGGTTACTGGAAACTTATTACGCCTTTGCTCCGAAAGGAATAAGGTCTTTCTTAACGGCTATGCCAGTGTGGATTAAGGAGAAAATGTTCCTGAAACGCCTGATCAATGAAGAGCTTGTTAAGCTTGGTTACGATAAAAAGAAACCGGTGAAAATGCTCTTTCCGGAGCATCATTTGTCGCACGCGGCAAGTGCTTATTATCCTTCTCCATTTGAAAAATCAGCGATTTTAACGATTGATGGAGTCGGCGAATGGGCAACTGCGTCGATTTGTCTGGGCGAAGGAAAAGATATCACCAATCTTAAAGAATTACGATTCCCCCATTCGCTTGGATTGCTGTATTCTGCATTTACTTATTTCCTCGGTTTCCGGGTTAATTCGGGTGAATATAAACTGATGGGATTGGCGCCCTATGGTGACCCAACATCACCGGATATTGCGAAATATGAGAAAATCATTCTTGAAGAATTAATTGAACTAAAAGAAGATGGTTCAGTCTGGCTTGATCAGGAATATTTTGACTATGCTACCGGCCTGAAGATGGTCAACGAGCATAAATGGGAAGCTCTTTTCGGCTTTAAGACCAGAAAACCGGAAGACGCCCTGGAAGCCGTTCATTGTAATTTAGGGCTTGCAATTCAGAACATTACCGAGGAAGCCGTAATCCGTATGGCAAAAGAAGCCAAACGTTTGACCGGCGCCGATTACTTATGTATGGCAGGTGGTGTGGCTTTAAATTGCGTTTCGAACGGTAAACTTCAAAAGGCAAATATCTTCAAGGAAATATTTATTCAGCCGGCTGCGGGTGACGCAGGCGGGGCCTTGGGTGCGGCGCAGGCGGCATACCATATTTTCTTCGGACGGGAACGCAAGGTGACCTGGAAGGCTGATGCAATGCGCGGGTCTTACCTGGGTCCAACTTTCTCGGACCTGGAAGTGGAACTGGCTGCCAAAAAATACAAGGCAGTTTCTACCCATTACGAGAACTTCAAAGAACTGGCCGATGATGCTGCAAAATTACTTTCTGAGGGTAATGTTGTGGGCTGGGTTCAGGGACGAATGGAATTCGGGCCTCGTGCATTAGGCGGAAGAAGTATTCTGGGAGATCCTAGAAATGCTGAAATGCAGAAGAAATTGAATTTGAAAATCAAGTACCGCGAATCATTCCGTCCTTTTGCGCCTTCGGTTCTTGCCGAGGATTGTGCGGATTATTTTGATTATGATGGTACTTCTCCCTATATGTTGCTGGTGCATCCGGTAGCAGAAAGCAGAAGGAAGCCTGTTCCGGCGAACTACAATGCGATGGATTTGCGTGAGAAATTGTATTTCGAGCGTTCGGATTTACCTTCTATTACCCATATTGACTATTCGGCAAGGATTCAGACAGTTCATCAGGATACCAATCCGCGTTATTATGAACTGATCAATTCTTTCAAAAAACTGACTGGTTATGCCGTGGTAGTAAACACGAGTTTCAACGTACGTGGCGAACCTATCGTATGTACGCCAAATGACGCATACCGCTGTTTCATGAGAACTGAGATGGATTATCTGGTTGTCGGAAATCACATTTTTGACAAGAAAAAGCAGCCGGAATGGATGGAGAAAGATAACTGGCAGGAAGAATTCGTTTTAGATTAGATCCGATACATTTAACCCGATTTATTTAACGCGCACTGTTTATTTTATGGCATCTAAAATTGTTACCAGTCTCATCCGGATACTTTTTCTGGGCGTATTGTTTGTTTTTCTTTTTTATCCGGATCGTTTTCACGTCACCTTTGATTTTCCTGGTGCTCCGCAAAGTGATAACTGGTATATCCGTCTGACAAAGACGTTTTTCTGGCTTTTGATTGTTATTGAAATCCTGAGAATATTTTATTACGGTATTGTCAAAACCAAAGCAAAAGGCCTTGTTGCAAATATTGTAACCATCAGCATACCGTTGATTATCACGCTGATTTTCCTTGAAATTATTTTCATGTATGTTCCGCAAAGCCATGAAGGCGTACTTTCAAAGGCTTCGCAGATCTGGTGGGAAAAATATTGGAATCCGGTCAATAAGCTGGGTTATCATGACAAGGAAGTAACCGGGCAATCCGGTAAAAAGCAGGTACTTGTTGTAGGAGATTCTTTCGCAGCCGGGCATGGTCTCGAAAATGTTTCTGAACGTTTCTCTGACAAGCTTGAAGAGAAACTGGGTAAATCGGAATATACTGTTTATAATCTTGGTGTTTCAGGCGCAGATACGCGTGATGAAGCCAAGCGTCTTGAAGAATTTCCAGTGAAACCGGATGTTATTGTTCTTCAGTATTTCCCAAATGACATTGAAAAAGTAGGCAGGGAAAAAGGACTCTCACTATCGGGTGCCGCACCTTATGGCGACCTGAAAGGCCCGATGGCTACTTTGGTGAAAAGATTTTATTTGCCAAACTTTATTTACTGGCAGCTTCCGCATACGGCGTTCAGCACGTTTGAAAAATTTGTGCAGACTGCTTACACGGATACCACCGTGTTAAATGCTCACCTGCGTGACTTATCTAAAATGGTGGCGTATAAAGACAGTACCGGTGCTAAAATGTATGCTGTTTTTATTCCGTTCTTGTTCCAGTTGGATAAAAGTGCAGCTTACACGAAGCCGGTTGAAGATTACCTTCGTGCGCATGGCGTTACTGTGGTTACTTTAAATGATGGTATTGCTAAAATACCTGAAAAAGACCGTGTTGTAGGTAAAAATGATGGCCACGGAAGCGCAATTCTCAATGGATTGATTGCTGACAGGCTTTTTGATAGTATGAAAAAAAAGTGATAATTTTATATTAAAACATACATAAGAGATGGATTTTTTAACAGACTTATTTGCATTTATGAAGGAACGCAAGAAATGGTGGCTTGCTCCTGTCATTATCGTATTGCTATTAATTGGTGTATTGATCGTAATCGGCGGTGGTTCAGCAGTTGCACCGTTTATCTATACCTTATTCTAAAACTCAAAAACCGTCAGCAGTTCATCTGCTGACGGTTTTTATCAATTGCTAACAGGACTGCATATGTCTTCTCATATGTTGGTCCGGGTTTTTCATATCCTATATCTAAACAAATGAGTGAGTCAGAAAAAACCAAAGCGCAGCTGGTTATCGTAACCGGTCTGGTCGTATTATATTTTATTTTCAAATCGCGTTATCCCTATTTCCTGATCGGAGCTGCGGCAGTTGGTGTGATCAGCATCGCTATTCCGGTTGCCGGAGACCTTATCGTAAAAGGATGGTATAAAATCGCAGAGATACTGGGTGCGATCAATGGACGGATTTTATTGTCGGTTGTATTCTTTATCGTTCTGGTACCTGTTGCGATTATGTCAAAAATTGGAAAGAAGAATCCGCTATCACTTAAACGTGAAAGCAAAAAAAGTGTATTTATTGATCGAAATCATAAATACACTTCTAAGGATCTTGAACAGGTCTGGTAATAATACCATATACTTTTTCTTGAAAAGAGGGCTTATTCACCAGGCCCTCTTTTTTCTGCATGCTCTGTCGTAAAGTAATTGAAGCATTCCGTCTTTCAATCCTACGTCAGGTACGTGAATAACTTCCGCTCCTGCCCATTTCATGGCAGAAGTATAAATATCGCCTGCTGGCACGATAACATCGGCACGGTCGGGGTTCAATTGTAATTTATTGATTCTTTCGGCCAGGGTAAACTGCGCGATATAATTTCGCATACGCAGAATTTCGTCAAGGCTTGTTGAGCTTTCCGATAACTTGGACGAAAGATCAAAGAGTTTGTTGATATTTCCTCCGGTTCCAACGGCTTCAATCGGCTGTGAATGATCAACATTTTTCGTGATCCATTCCTGCATTTTCTGAAAGGCCGTTTTGGACTCTTTTCCTTCGAGCAGACGAACCGATCCCAGTTTGAATGATTTGGCGATTATTTTTTTACGGTCCTGATAAAGGTTCAGCTCCGTGCTGCCGCCACCTACATCAATGTGCAGATATTGTCCCTCGCTCAGCGATTTGACAACGACGTTATTTACAAGTTCGGCCTCGCGCTGACCGTCTATAATCTGGATATGTATGCCTGTTCTTTGTTCGATATTCGCTCGTACGTCGTAGCCGTTTTCGGCTTCCCGCATGGCGGAAGTGGCGCAGGCCATGTAGTCTTCAACCTCGTGAAGCTCCATAAGCAGCTGATACGAAAGCATCAGTTTGATCATACGGTCTTCACTCAGCGGAGAAATTCTTCCCTCTGTAAAAACATCATGTCCGAGTCGGAGCGGGAAACGTACGTACTCAACTTTTTTAAGCCGTGTGATTCCTTCGTCATGCAAAACCGAAGATATTTGCATACGGGCACCATTGGATCCAATATCTATTGCAGCAAATTTCAAAAGCGAACTGTCATAAGGTTAATAAAAACCAAAAATAGGTCTTTTCATGAACATCTTTTCATTAATCTGTTCATATTCGTTGTGACAGGTTTTTACATTTTCTTCCCGATCTGGTACAAAAGCTTAATTTTAAAGCCTGGGCCGCTGCGTGATGTTTGCGGAGAAAGCGGTGAAAAATAAGTGTAAAGATAACCTTCGGCCTGTAAGACCACCGGATGCCAGCTTTTTTCTATTCCTGCTGAGAAATTCAATGAATTGACCAGATTTAAATTCATTTTTTCTGTTGTCTGCTCACGACGGATGTTCCGTAAAATATATGGTTTTGGGCTTGTCTGAATATAAATATCTCTGTAACAGTCGAATGCTACATCCTGCTCTTGTTTGACAGTAAAGTTTGTTCCGGCGCCTACAAAAAAGGTGAAGTTGTTTTTAAGTTCGTTTCTGTAAGCAACCGTTAGCGGAATTTGTACGACCGAAGGTTTGATATTGATATTTTCAATTCCTTCGAAAGGCATTGCTTTGGGTTTAAAATCTTCCCGGAAATTCTTCTGTGTTTTTTCCCGGTAATTTTTTTCCGAATAAAAGTCTTTCGCCTTTATTTTTAACCAGCTTAAACCCGTTGAAAAAGAGAAATGCTTGGATACAACCACCTCGGCAACGACAGTCCGTACCTGATTTTTTCCTTCCCACTGCTGGGCAAAACCAAAACGGTAAGGAACTTTCAGATTCAGTTTCGGTATTGTTGTTTCTGCTTTTTTGGTTGAAGTGACGTTCTTTTGAGATTCAGGCTGTTTAACAGTCGGCGGATTGGCTGCCAGCAACACATTTTTTACCTGTTTTGGCGCAATACGGTGTGCGAGCGCATACTGCATCCTGCGGGAAACCGTCTGGTAATTGTTCTGCTGAACCGGCGTCTGTGTGGCAATCTGATCAAATTTTTCATCCAGTGTTTTTGTGAAAACTACACTGTTATGGGCCGGGTTGTTAGCCGGAACATTATTGATCCCTCCATAAATACTACCTCTTCCTGTGTTTCCATTAGAACCGCGACCACCGGTTTTGTTTGAAACGCCTGAATTGTTACCGGTATTGATCTCAGTTTCATTTGTAGCCGCAATTTCATTACCTGTTTTGTTTTGAGCAATATTTTCAGGACTTGCCGTAACTTCTTCTTTTACGTTATTCCGATGATCCGTTTTTTCAGTACCCGAGAGCAGTTTGCGATTTTGATTTAGTTCCGGTTTTAATCCGTTTGCGGATGATTCCGGTTTAACCAGATTGTTTGAGGAATTTGATTCTACGCCTGTCTCCCTAACCGCTGTTTGCGCGATGGATTCCTGAGTATTGCTGTTATCCTGCTGTGGTGCAAATCTTTCTTCTCTTTGATTTTTCTGGGTGTACTCATTTGATTGATGCTCAGCAGCTTGCTGCTGAACGATGTATACCGTATCCGTTTTCTGCACAACCGCAGGGCTGTTTTTTATAACCTCGATCTGGTTTTGCAGCTGCTTCACATCACTTAGCAGGTGATTGTTCTGCGAAAGCTGGTTCACATACATAAACGCCATGACGGTGGTCACCGTGGCGGCCGCCGCATAACCCAGCCACGAACTATACTGCTGCCAAAACGTTGGAGGCGTATGGGCATTCATGTAGTTCTGCATTTTCGTCCAGTCATCTTCATGAAAATCGGGCGTAATGCTTTCTAGCTTCCGGCGTATAGTTTTTTCAAATTTATCAGTTTTCATTGCTCTTGAATGACTTTATTCCCCAATCACTTGGAAAAAGATGGGGGTAATGCTGTTTTATTAAATGCTGCAACCTGGCTCTGGCCCGCACGTAATGCGAGCGTACCGTTGCCTCATTTATTTGCAATAGATCGGCTATTTCACGGTGGTTGTATCCATCCACAACGTATAAAAGGAACACGTTTTTGTAGATGGGCTTAATCCCCTGGACTAGCTGTAAAATTTCTTCCGCTGTTATCTGGCTCACTACATCTTCATCAAAACGCGGACATGGTGCATCTTCAAGCGATATCATATCCTCGTGGTGTTTTTTGTGTTTACGGTAATAACTGATTGCCGTATTCACCATGATCGTACGAAGCCAGGCTTTAAACGGATGTGCCAGGTCGTACCTATCCATGTTGTTAAACACTTTGAGGAAACCTTCATTCAATACTTCCTCTGCCTCTTCTGTCGTTGAGGTATAGCGCAGGCATATGCTTTTTGAGTATCCGAAAAACTGCTTATACAGATACCTTTGAGCCTGGTTATTACCAGCTATGCATGCAGAAACGACCGTTCCGAAATCGTTTTCATTAAAGGAAGATTTCTTACCAAATAGCAAAGTTAGGGTGTCAAATTGTTAGGATATGAATCTGTACTAAGCGATACGCCTAAGTCTGATAATTTGTTGCAAAAGAATTTCGGGTCCACAAAAATCTTTTGCTAAGTTAATCTTTTTGATATTTAAATCAATTCCCCGGAACGTGTATTTTAGTATTATGTAATTGATATTCAGTGTGAAATAGTTTCGTTTTGCCGGGATGAGTTTTATCGGAATTCCAGACTGGAAAAAAGTTTTAAATAAAGTTAATCACTTTGCAACAACGATCCTTTGTGAGGCGTAATGACCGTTAAAGCAACAAAGCTTTCGCTATTTCACACTGAAAACGAATCGGATTATGAAAAAGATGGTTGTAATGCTCATCGCTTCGATGGGTTTGTGGTTTGCTTCCTGTCAAAAGGATAGCTCTGATATGAGTCCTACGACTGATACAGATGATGTGAGTTTGGAAACCGTGGCAACAACGGCAGCGCGTTTTTCGGTAGAATCTGATTCGGTTACTACACGTAATTGTAAAGGAAAATTAACAGAAGTGGCGGTTGCTGATCTGGCAGCATCCATTACATCGTATATATCAACAACTTACCCGTCGTCGGAAATAAAGTTTGCAGCCAAAGATGAAAGTGGTAAAATTGTGGTTTCAATACTGCTGGCGGATGGAACACCGAAGGGGCTGATATTTAACGCAGACGGGACTTTTAAAGAGGAACTTAAACGTCATGCACAAAAAGCAAAACTGACAGAAGTGGCCGTTGCAGACTTGCCGGCAGCGATAACGACATATATTACAACCAATTATGCAGGAGCCGAAGTTAAAAAAGCGGGCAAAAATGCAGATGGACAATACTTCGTGGGGATAGTACTTGACAGCAAGATCAAAGTACTCTTATTCAATGCCGATGGCAGTTTTAATAAAGAACTGGAAAAACCATTGAAAGGAAAAGGCCCGAAAAGACATTGAAAAATTTTGTTAGGGGTGAGTTGGAATACGGGGCTGGATTTTCCGGCTCCGTATTTATTTTTTCCAAGTCATTAGATTGGCTGTCGGCGATCAGCTATCATCTATCGGGGGGAACCACCCAAGTGGCTCCGCCGATATTTAAAAATATTATTTCTTGGATTAGTCTGTCCGCCGAGCCACCCAGCCGACTGCCGACTGCCGAAAGCCGACTGCTGACTGCTGACTGCCGACCGCCGACTCATTTTGTCTTCGAATCAAGCATTTCTATCTCTGAGGTATTTTTTATTTCTCCCATCACAAACAAGCTATGCGAGCTGCCGATATTTTCAAGAGAGCCAAGCTTTTGCATTAAAAAGTGCTGATACTGAGACATATCATTTACGACTATTTTGAGTAGAAAGTCGTAGTCGCCCGAGATATTAAAACATTCCATTACTTCGGGCATAGCCAGAACTGCCTTCACAAACTTTTCTCCCATTGTCAGTGAATGTTCTTTAAGGGCGATATTACAAAACACCATCAGCTTCTTGCCAACTTTCTCTCTGTCGACCAGCGCGACATATTTTTTGATGATTCCTTCCTTTTCAAGTCTTCTGATCCGTTCATAGACAGGTGTGTACGACAGATTTAATTTTTCGGACAATTCCCGTGTTTTTAGCGTAGCATCCTGTTGCAGGTAGTGCAGTATTTTGCAATCTGTCTCATCCAGATTATACATAGATAGATTATCTTTACAATTCCATTATAATGTTCGAATATAGATAAATAATTTACTCGATGATCAAAAAATAGACTAAGCGTCTATTTTTTTTCAAATTATTGAATAAAACATCTGGTAATGTAAATTTGTATTGTCAATAAGTCTCACGACACGATTGGCAAAATTGGTATTGAACATAAATATGGCGGGATTATTTTTCGTAATACGATAAACACATAATGATAACAACGCAAAAGTTTGACATTCGGGAAATATTAAAAGAACGGATCCTTGTGCTTGATGGTGCAATGGGTACGATGATACAACGCTATAAATTAGAAGATTACGATTACAGCGGCGAACGGTTTAAAGACTGGGCGCATGATGTGAAGGGTAATAACGATTTGCTTTCGCTGACGCGACCGGATGTGATCAAGGAAATTCACGCGGCCTATTTTGAGGCTGGTGCTGATATTGCCGAAACCAACACGTTCTCCGGGACAACCATAGCGATGGCAGATTATGGTATGGAGGAACTGGTTTATGAACTGAATTTCGAGTCCGCCAGACTTGCCCGTGAAGTGGCCGATGAATTTACCGAGCGCGAGCCGGATAAACCACGTTTTGTTGCAGGTTCAATCGGGCCAACAAACCGTACGGCTTCTTTATCTCCGGATGTAAACAATCCGGGTTATCGTGCGATTACTTTCGACCAGCTGGTTGAAGCCTACTACGAGCAGATAAAAGGTTTGACCGACGGAGGATGTGATCTTCTTTTGGTTGAAACCGTTTTTGATACATTGAATGCGAAGGCAGCGCTTTTCGCTATTGATAAGTTTTTTACGGATGCTAATAACGGATTGGTGGAAAAACTGCCAAGCTGGAAAACTGGTGCCGACGGATTCCTGCCGATCATGGTTTCGGGAACCATCACGGATGCTTCGGGTAGAACGCTTTCCGGCCAGACCACGGAGGCATTTTTGACTTCGATATCACATTTGCCGTTGCTATCGGTAGGTTTGAACTGCGCTTTGGGAGCAGATCTGATGCGCCCCTATGTACAGATTCTTGCCAATAATTCTCCGTTTTACACTTCTGCCCACCCGAATGCGGGTTTGCCGAATGAAATGGGAGAATACGACGAATCTCCGGAACAGATGGGTGAAGTTATTGACGGGTTTTTGAGGGACAACCTGATCAATATTATCGGAGGCTGCTGCGGAACTACGCCGGGTCACATTCGTGTGATCGCGGACCTTGCCGGAAGATACAAACCACGTGTTGTACCGGAATATGAAAAAATATTGAAGTTATCGGGTCTTGAACCGATGGATATTACCAAACTGACCAACTTTGTAAATATTGGTGAGCGTTGTAACGTATCCGGTTCCAAGATGTTTGCGCGATTGATCCGCACCGGAAAGTATGACGAAGCGTTGTCTATTGCCCGCGACCAGGTTGAAAATGGTGCGCAGGTAATTGATATCAACATGGATGAAGGGATGATTGACGGGGTAGAGGCGATGACGACTTTCGTCAATCTGATCGCCGCTGAACCGGATATTTCCCGTGTGCCGCTGATGATCGACTCCTCTAAATGGGAGGTGATCGAGGCAGGTTTGAAATGTGTGCAGGGTAAAGCCATTGTGAATTCTATTTCTCTGAAAGAGGGTGAAGAGAAATTTAAAGAATCGGCAAGAGCTGTGTTGCGTTATGGAGCTGCGGCAGTTGTCATGGCTTTTGATGAAACAGGGCAGGCGGATAACCTTGAAAGAAGAAAGGAAATCTGCGGGCGGGCTTACAGGATTCTTGTTGATGAAGTGGGGTTCCCGCCACAGGACATCATTTTTGATCCAAATATCCTGACTGTGGCGACGGGGATGGAGGAACATAATAACTATGCTGTCGATTTTATTGAGTCGATAAAATGGATTAAGGAAAATCTGCCGTATGCGAAAGTATCTGGCGGGGTGTCAAACGTGTCGTTTAGTTTCCGTGGAAACGAGCCCGTACGTGAAGCAATCCACACGGCCTTTTTATACCATGCGATCAAGGCTGGTATGGATATGGGTATCGTTAACGCGGGTCAGATCGGTATTTATGACGAAATTCCAAAGGAAACGCTGATACTGGTTGAGGATGTGCTTTTGAACAGAAATGCAGAAGCTACTGAAAAACTTGTAACGTTTGCCGAAACGGTTAAAGACAAAGGAAAAGTTGCAACCGGCCCGGACCTAACCTGGCGTACATTGCCGGTAAGGGAAAGAATCAGCCACGCGTTGGTGAAGGGTAACGCTGATTATATCGAAGAAGATGTTGAAGAATGTCTTCCGATGTTTGCCAGACCTCTGGAAATTATTGAAGGCCCGTTGATGGATGGGATGAGCATCGTGGGAGATTTATTCGGAGAGGGGAAAATGTTCCTTCCACAGGTTGTGAAATCTGCCCGGGTGATGAAAAAAGCAGTAGCATTTTTACAACCTTATATTGAGGCTGAGAAGCAGGAAGGTTCGTCGTTTGCAGGTAAAATTTTGCTTGCAACAGTAAAAGGGGATGTTCATGATATTGGTAAAAATATTGTTGGCGTTGTTTTAGGTTGTAACAATTACGAGATCATCGATCTTGGGGTGATGGTGCCAACTGACAAAATCCTGGCTGCGGCGATTGAACATAATGTAGATATTATCGGGTTGTCGGGGCTGATTACACCGTCACTGGATGAAATGGTTGGGGTAGCCAAAGAAATGGAGCGCAGACAATTTAAGATGCCTCTTTTAATTGGAGGGGCTACAACGTCGCGTATTCACACGGCGGTTAAAATTGATCCTAACTACTCGGGCGCGGTTATCCACGTTTTGGATGCATCCCGATCGGTTCCTGTTGCCGGAAAGTTAATCCAGAGCGACGTGAGTCAGGCGCAGGTTCTGTCGGACATCAAGGGTGAATATGCGAAATTGCGTGAAGATCATGCGAAAAGAAGCGGTGATAAAGCACACGTTCCGATCGATAAGGCCCGTGAAAACAAGGCGAAAATTGACTGGACAAATTTCAAAGCAAAAAAACCTCAGTTTCTGGGAACGAAGGTATATGATGATTACGATTTAGCTGATATTGCAAAATACATCGACTGGACGCCATTTTTCCAGACCTGGCAGCTGCACGGGAAATATCCGAAGATATTTGACGATAAGGTTGTAGGACAGGAAGCAATGCGTTTGTATGAAGATGCGGCGGTACTTCTTGGCGAAATTATTCGCGATAAGAGCCTTAAAGCCAAAGCCGTGCTTGGGTTCTGGCCGGCAAATTCTATTGAAGATGATATCATTTTACATCATTTCGAAGAAACGGCAGAAGGTAATGAACGCCATGGCTCACATCAGCATATTGAGTACAAGATCAGTCAGGTTACTGCCGAACAATTGAATGGCGGTGAGCTTGTTGCTGATACGATGACGGTGCTTCATCACCTGCGTCAGCAGAGTGAGAAGGCTAAAAATTTGCCAAATTATTGTCTTTCAGACTTTGTGGCGCCGTTGGAAAGCGGTCATCTGGACTACATTGGTGGTTTTGCTGTAACGGCGGGTATCGGTATTGAGGCGCTTATTGAAAAATATGAGGCCGACCATGACGACTACAACAGCATCATGATCAAAGCTTTGGGCGATCGTTTGGTGGAAGCCTTGACGGAATTGATGCATGAAAGAGTGCGTAAGGAAATCTGGGGACAAACACCTGACGAAAACTTTACGAATGAAGAACTGATCAAAGAGGCATATAGCGGCATTCGTCCGGCACCGGGTTATCCTGCCTGTCCGGATCATACCGAAAAACGTATGCTTTTTGATTTGTTACAGGCGGAGCAGCTGGGTATTACACTGACCGAAAGTTATGCGATGTATCCGGCAAGCAGCGTCAGCGGCTGGTATTTCTCTCATCCTGACAGCCGGTATTTCCCGGTTGGTAAAATCTTCAAGGATCAGGTTGTGGATTATGCAAAAAGAAAGAATATGCCGCTTGAAGAAATCGAAAAATGGCTTGCGCCGGTTTTGGGATATTAGTACACAAGGTTCAGATTGACTGAGGAGAGTTGGGAAACCGGCTCTCCTTTTTTATTGGGTAAGACCGTTACTTCCAGAGTACTTCTACGTACATTAAAAATCAGGTATTTATACGCTATTTTCTAACAAAATTTGGTGAAATATTTGTAACCGGATTAAGGTGTCAGGAGACTGGCATAAAATTTGGGTTTAAAAGGACATAACCAGCAACTTTACCAACACACAACCATGAAAAGGAACATCATCATATTCATTTTTTTAATCTTAATTGCGACGTCATTCAAATTAAGGTCAAAAACGCATGCACGGATTTTAAATCCGGATTCAAGAGTTTTTATCGAACAGGTAACTGACCCGCAAACTGAAACTAAGGTTCTGAAAAGAAATTTCGAGGATGAGATCAGAAATCTCGAAAACCTGGAAAGGGATGCAATCCTGAAATCAGATACTGCGGCATTGTTTCAGTTGTGGTCGGAGGATCTGGTAATCAACACAGCTGACAGTAAAGTCAGGACCATCTCTGACTTAAAAGATACTTTCAGAAAAGGCACTGCAAATCAGACTTCGTTCAGCCGTGTTATTGAAAAAATTGCTATTTCTGAAAATGTTGCCGTTGTAATGGGGCACGAAACGCAGGATGGTATCGGTAAATCGGGCCCAAACCTGAGCGGACGTTATACGGATGTCTGGATGAAAGATGGCGAAACCTGGAAACTGACTGCACGTCAGGCCAATAATCTGCTTGCCGGTAAATAACGGTTTCATATTCTTTTCAAAACTTAAACCTGATCGGTAACCGTTTAATAACTATTAGATATTAGGCGAAAAAATTATTATTTAATAATGATCTGAGTGTTATCAGTATCTTATTTCGTGATACCTGTAACTTCCAATAGATTTGTTTGTTATTTTGCACCTTGGTTTGATGGTAACAAATTATTTTCATGGAAAGATTTACTGGTCTGTTTGGTATTGTATTGATTTTGGGTATTGCCTACGCCATGTCAAACAATCGTAAAGCAATTAATTATCGTACGGTTGGCGTTGGTCTGGGAATTCAGTTTGGACTTGCATTATTTATTCTCCGTACAGACATAGGTCAGGCTATCTTTCAATGGCTGGGTGCCAAGGTTCAAAAATTACTTTCATTTTCTGATAAAGGCGCGGATTTCGTTTTTGGTACGCTTGTGCGGCCGGAATTGATGGCTAAAGCTTTTGGTCCGGGAAATGATTTCGTCTTCTTTTTTAAGGTAATCCCTACAATCATTTTTGTGGCTGTATTGGTTAATATGCTCTATCACCTGGGTATCATGCAACGTGTGGTATCAACCATGGCGAAAGGCGTATACTGGCTGATGGGTGTAAGTGGTGCGGAGGCAGTGTCTAACGTAGCGAGTACGTTTGTAGGACAGGTTGAGGCTCAGATCATGATCAAGCCATATCTGAAAAATATGACCAATTCGGAGCTGATGGCTTCTATGACGGGCAGTTTTGCCTGTATCGCCGGCGGTGTGATGGCCGTTTACATTTCACTGGGTGTGCCTGCTCCTTACCTGATTGCGGCCAGTTTGATGGCAGCACCGGGCGCTTTGGTGATTTCTAAAATTGTATTTCCAGAAACCGAGCAATCCAATACAAAAGGTGCTGTAAAGCTTGAAATTCAAAAGTCCCATGCCAACTTATTGGATGCTATTGCGGCCGGAGCCGGAGAAGGCTTGAAGGTGGGTTTCAACGTAATTGCGATGCTGATCGGATTCATTGCCCTTGTTGCATTGCTTGACTATTTGCTTGGATTGATAGGAGGTGTATTCTCATTCCCTGAGTTGAGCTTCAATTTTGTGTTGGGGAAAGTATTTTCAGTTTTTGCCTGGGCAATGGGCGTTCCGTCCAAAGATATTCAGGCAGCGGGATCATTGATGGGTACCAAAATGGTGATCAACGAGTTTGTCGCTTATCTGGATATGGTAAAAATGAAAGACACGCTGGATCATAAAACCATCGTGATCACAAGTTTTGCCCTTTGCGGTTTTGCGAATTTCAGTTCCATTGCCATTCAGGTAGGAGGGATCGGTGAACTTGCACCTTCCCGCCGCGCGGATCTGGCACGACTTGGATTTAAGGCACTGATTTGTGGCACGCTGGCTTCGTATATGTCTGCGACGTTGGCGGGGTTGTTGCTGTAAGATAATAAAGAAGTCAACTTTTTGAAAGTTGACTTCTTCGTTTACAGACTAAGCTTTTTGGATGGTCACTCCTTAAATCTCCACCAACTTCAACCGAATCGCTTCCAAAACCATCCCAACCCGGCTTTTTACATTCATCTTCTGAAAAACCGATTCCCGGTATCCGTCCACAGTGCGTGGGCTGACACACATTTTATCAGCAATTTCGACATAAGTAAGGTCGCTGCATGACAGTTTTATAAAATTGGCTTCTCTTTCATTCAGGCCAAGTTGATCAACCGGATTCTGAAATGAATCAGGGTTAAGGCTTTTGATAAGCTGGCTGGTGACGTATTCGGTGTAGTAAAAGCCCTTCTGAACAATTGAATCAAGTGCTTGTTTTAATTCGTGCGGTTTACAGCCTTTCAGCAAATAACCGCCAGCGCCATTCCGGAGCATTTTTACAATCGATTCCTCCTTGTCGTTCATAGACAAGGCAAGAATCTTGATTTCGGGATAGTTGTTTTTCAGCCACAGGGATGTTTCGTAACCGTCCATTTCGGGCATATTGATATCCAGCAACACGATATCCGGTATCATTTTTAATTTGATCCGGTGAATCAGTTCTTTACCATTGGATACTTCATAAAGTACCTCATACCCCTCATATTTTTGTACCAGTCCCGACAGTGCCTTCGCCATCAGTTCATGGTCGTCTACAATTGCAATGGTTGTTGTCATTTTTAAACGCTGATGAATTTCGCCTTTTGAATGAATGTATTATCCTTTTCAGATAGCTGTATCGATGATCGTAGGTAATTGTATATCCAGTTGGGTACCTTTTTCCGGAACAGATTCCAGTTTGCAATTGCCTCCGATCAGCTCGCAACGCCGGCTGATATTTCGCAGACCAGCGCCCGAATCGAACATTTTATTGGTAATTACCTTTTCATAATCAAACCCTTTACCATCGTCCGCGATGCACAGTTTAAAATGCTCAGGCGCGTAGGTGAATTTGACCTTGATATTCTTCGCTTCCGAATGTTTGAGCGAGTTGTTAAGAAATTCCTGGAAAATCCGGAACAAAATGATTTCCTTTTCAAATCCCAGTGCATAAGCCTCACCCTGCTGAATAACTTCCGTTTCAAACTTTCTGGTTTTTCTGATCCGTTGCAGTTCGTGGGTTATGCTCTCCTGCAATCCAAATTGCTGCACAAAATCACCATCCAGACTCTTGGTCAGCGAACGTAAATCCTGAATAGACTGCCCAATGATTTCATTTGTCTGCTTAATGTACTCTCTATTATCTTCTTGCTGGTCGGTGTCTTCCAGAATATTCAGGTTAATCTTGGCGACGGATAACAGCTGTCCGATATTGTCATGTAGCTCCTGGCTAATCTGCTGAAGGGTCGAGTTTTGAACTTCTATTTGGGATTTTAGAATTTCCTGTGAGAATTGGGCTTGGAGGGTTGCTTTTTCTTGAATGTTACTTCTTTGTTTCTGTTTAAATATAAAAACGAAGACGAAAATAAAACTTCCTAAAAAAAGAAAAAGGATAGTACCTAAGACTATCAATGAGACTATTTGAGCCGACGCATCGGAATTTTGCATAAAAATCCTATGATGAAGGTCAAATATAAAAAAATATTCAAAATGGGGTTTAAAATAAATACTTGCTCTGACAATTTAGGATCAAGATCCTCCAATTGAGCAACAAGCCCCATAACAAAGAATGTTCCTGCAAAAAAGAAAAAATTACCTATACTAATCCAAAACAGAGGTTCCTTGCTAATAATTATAATCTTGTCATCAAGGCAAAGTTCATAAACGTAGTTGATAAGCAGGCAAATTATTAAGATGCTCCTTACCAGAAAATTATAACTTAAATGATAATACTCAAAATAGTATAGGCCACTGACTACGCTTAACAAGGTGTAAAGTAGAGCAGACCATTTTACCAGTTTTATTACTTTGGCACTCTTAAAATGACTGGCGTACAAATAACACATGAACCCATATTCTATTGGGCCGTAGATCATGTAAATCAAATCCTGATAAGGACCGCGCAGATTGAATATTTTTACAGGTAATTCGACCAATAAGATTATGACTAAAAGTATACTTTGTAACTGAACTGAGGACGAATGGATGGTTCTGGTGGAGAAGCCAACAATAGCTGCCAACAGCACAGTTACATAGTATATGTTAACAATCAACTCCATCTATTTATGTTACTTTGTCATTTCTTCAATTGCTTTCTGAAGAAGTGTTTTGCCTCCTGGCTTCCCTACTTCTTCTTCTGCATCTCTTAGCGGGAGTACAAGTTTGTTGTCACTATCGACACGCAAAAGATCATTTCCATTGCCTGATAATCCAATAAAGGCTAACGTCAACTGATCATTTACAATTGAGAAATAAATTCTAATGCCTTCACAAGTATCTTGCGAGAGAATTCTGAATAAACTTGATTTGTCGATATCAAACGCCCCGACAAATGTTGAGTCAATTTGCTTGATCTGGTCGTTAAGATTCGAATCGGAAAACTTTTTGACCATGTTGACCAGCTCTTGAATTGTTATTGGTTGACCGCCTAAGTGTCTTAGGTCTTGGATAGTTTCCTCAGTTAGGAATTCTGTACCCGCAGGTTTTCTACCACTTGAAAAGAAGTTCATGATATATATGTTTTAGGGTTAATGATGCACGAAGGTAGAAGCATATGTATTCTACTCAAATAGTAAGATTATCATTTAGTTATCGGTAAAACACGGTGTTAGATAGGGTGTTTTTCACGTTTAATGCTTCGATTATTGTTGGGAGATTTGTCACAACGTGTTGCTTAAATAAGCTGAAAGAATCCAAGACTAAAACTTATACGAGTAATTTGGCTAACGTATATCTGTGTTGGTTAATTAATGTAAAAGCCTATTTAATAATAGTGTCCTCTCTAAAACAGCTGATATGGAAACTCAAATCAGAAAACTCTACGTCAATAAAGAACACATGGAAGTTATGCACCTTTGGCAAAGTTCTGCCGATGAGGTGGAAACATGTGGGCTGGTTAACCGGGATTTTCTTAACCCTATTCTGTTGAATGTGTTGAACCAGTCTCCGTGCGTCACATGGATTCTGGATTTGAGAACCAGGAAATTCGATTTTGTCAGTAAGAATGTTAATGACATATTTGGTTATCAGTCAGTAAATTACTGTGAAGAGGGGATGGGCTTTCATGAAAAAATAAAACACCCTGATGACAGGCAGGTAATCTGGAAGCTTCTGTTTCAAATCTGGAAAGCACTGGAAGAAACTCCTCCGCCGAAAAGAGCCGGTTATAAGTTCAGCTTTGATTATCGTATCCAGCACGAGGATGGGAAAGAAAGAAGGATTTTGGAGCAGAATACGGTTTTACAACAGGATCAATCGGGAAAGATCACTCACTTACTCGGAGTTTGCTCCGATATCACACACTGGAAAAAGGACAATACTCAAATAGCGCTACTGGAATCCGGGACCGATAAAAAACAATATGTATTTACCGCAGATAACGCCAAAATCAGTAAGCCAAACACGGTACTTAGCAAGCGTGAACTTGAAGTCGCGAAGCTGATGGCGGAGGGACGTAGCAGCAAATACATCGCGGATAAATTGTTCATCAGTTTTCATACCGTGAATACACACCGGAAAAATATGATTGAGAAGACCCGTAGCAAAAATACCGGAGGATTGGTACAGTTTGTGGTTGGTAACGGGTTGATTTAAGTACAATAAGGCTGAATACTATCTGAAGTTTCCATTTTTTTTCACCCATATCCCCAAACTTTATGCGCCTTTTATACTCACTACTATTTGTAGTAGCCTTAACGCCTTGTGCCTTAGCGCAAGTGTTACAGAATTCCGCAAAGCCCTCAACGGATAAAAATGAGACCACTTCTGTTATTAATGCCACATCACCAGAGACGCTAAATGTCCGTCCTGCTCAGATACAGGCTATCAAAAATGCGTCTGAACTAAAATTACAACTTTCAAGCGAAGCTTTTAATAAACCACGGCAGACGCTCGATAGCCTGGCAAGAGTTAATGTAGAGTTGAACCACATTACAAGCAAATTAAATGCCAAGGTGGACAGCTTAGACAAGGCAGAAAGAGAATTAAAGGAAGCGCGTGCGTTATTTTTGGCCGCGCGGCGCGAGCGAAAAGCGAATGCCGACGTGCTGAAAAAAATTGAAAAACAAAAAGAAGAAAAAGCTGCGAAGGCTAAAAGAGAAGTTGAAGAGGCAGAGTTGAATAGCCGTTTTAATGCGCTTGCGCTTGCTATGAAAAAGATTGCAAAGCTTAACTCCTCGATAGCTGACTTGAAAGTAAATGTTGCTACTCTGGACTCGTCAAACAAAGTAGCCGATTCTTTGAAAATTTTAGGCAGCACCTTAATTCCGGATTTGAGGAGTAAGCTTGGGAGAAACAGATTTATTCTTACTAATCTGCACACATTGTTCGATAGCACACATACACTTCAAATGAGGCGAAATATAAATGATAGCTTGTCCAATATAAGTACTGAATATGAGATGATCGCCCTGGATAATCAGGATCTTCTCACGAAAGTGAAAAATCAGATCGAAGACAGGGAAGTCAGGGATGAAAAACTGAAATCGTTATCTCAACAATTACAATTGGCACTGAGCACAGTCAATAGCAGTTTCTCTTTTGATAGCACTAAATCAATTAATAATCAGAACGAAAAACTGAATCAGGTTGAACAACAGTTGAATGCAATTGATAAAGAAGTACATACAAAGTTAGGAATCGCTAAGAGTGATAAGGAGTATCGGACAATACTAAAAACTTACCTTTCACTTGCTCAGCGATACAAGACGAACTCGACCAAACTGGATAATTTCCAGAAAGCAACTTTCAAAGAACTCAATAAGAATAAAAAGGACAACGAAATGGAGTTTGGGGCATTACCGAACATTTCACAGCTGGTAGGTGAGACAAGGGGCCTGAATTTAAATATCAGTGTGATTGGAGCATATTCAACAAGCAATGATACGATAAGAACAAGTTTTGAATCGAGATTATTTACAGGAACGATTCCGAAAGACCTTGTTAACGCACGATCACTTTTTATTCCTGAAATTAGCTCGTTTGGGGTACAGGTTAAATATTCGGTTGGATGGGAAACGAAAAGTAATTTTGGTAACAATAGCTACCTGAATCATAAAGGCCTGAATTTTGAGGTGAACCTTCTAAATAAAAAGATACTTTCCGATAGCCTGCTAGAACCAGGAGCGGACGTTAACAATTTTGTTGCTCATTTCAAGGGAGGTTATGAGCAGGTTATTATTAAAAAACGGATGAGTGTCTATGCCAACGCGAGCTGGTTTAGTTTGATTGACAACGTAACTAATTTTCATAAACAGTTTGATCAATATCTAAAGTATAAGGATAAAAATTCCTATTGGTTTGGTGACTTCGGAGCAAGATTTCTATTGTTGCCGGGCGCTGGGGCCTCAACTTTGAAAACGGGAGATTTAAGTATTTATGCAGATATCAATTTTATAATTCCAGGAAGCTGGGGGCGCAATATCATTCAAACGGACGATAAGTTATTTACACTTATCAAAATCGGCCTGAAGAAAAGTTTAGGAGTTATACATCGGTGATAACCCAGAATATTGATATCGACTTCTCCCTGGCATGATTATATTTGCTCCCAAACCACACGCAAATATGATCATCCAACCGGAGCCTCCTATGAAACAAATCAAATTCATCTTCAAACTATTAACCGAAAGTTTTACCGAATTTATGAATGACAACGGCCTTAAGCTCAGCGCGGCGCTGTCGTATTACACTGTGTTTTCGCTGGCGCCGATGTTGCTTGTGATCATTTCGGTATGCAGTTTGTTTTTTGGGCGGGATGCCATTCAGGGACAATTGTTTGACCAGATCCGCGGATTGGTAGGGGATAACGCTGCCGCCCAATTGCAGGAAATCCTGAAAAATGCGCAGGTTTCCAATAAATCGGGTGTTGCTGCGGCGATAGGGCTTGGAACCTTGCTGTTGGGAGCTACCGGGGTTTTTGCGGAGATTCAGGATTCGATCAATTACATATGGTCGATCAAGGCCAAACCGAAGAAAGGCTGGCTGCAATACCTGAAAAACAGAATGCTTTCATTTTCGATCATTCTTACACTCGGGTTTCTGCTCCTGGTTTCGCTGGGGGTGAATGCCATGGTGGATGTGCTTAGTTCGCAGCTGGCGAAATATTTTTCCGAAGCTTCTGTGATCCTTTTTTACATCGTCAACCTGGCGATCGTGTTGGCTATCATTACGGCACTTTTCACTGTTATTTTCAAAGTTCTGCCCGATGGTTATTTGCGTTGGAAGGAATGTCTGGTAGGAGCAGGATTTACTGCGACACTTTTTCTGATAGGCAAGTTTGTGATCAGTTTTTATATCGGGAAAGCCGATCTTGGGGCTACCTATGGCACTTCTGCCTCCATTGTTATCCTGCTTACCTGGGTATATTATTCCTCCATCATCCTCTATTTTGGTGCGGAATTTACAAAGGTATATGCCAAACTGGACGGTATCGCGATCGCTCCGAATGCGCAGGCTGTTCTGGTGATCAGGAAGGAAATTGATGAAGAAACCGGTAAGGCGGTTTAAGCGATATCGGATTGAAATAATGGCTCAACAAAAATCCCTGACCGGCTGCCGATCAGGGATTTTTGTTGAACCATTATATATGACTATCGGATCACCAACTCAAAAGGCATTCTGGTTTGCATGCCGCCCATGTTCATGAGTTTTTTGTACATTTTAACATAAGAAGAAAGTTCGCCAAGGTTTTTGTCCATCGCCTTTTCTTCTGATCCGCCGACAAATTTTTCTATTAAATCCTCAATCGGACGTTTCTTTTCAGGGTAATAACGAACTCGGTAATCACCTTCTTTTAGCTTGGCGGCTTTTGCGGCAATTTTAATCGCATCGTCAACACCTCCCAGCACATCGACCAGGCCATTGGCCTTGGCTTCAACCCCCGACCATACACGTCCCTGGGCAAGGCTTTTCAATTTTTCAACAGGCATTTTCCGGCCGGCCGCTGCTTTTTTTGTGAAAGACTCATAGCCTTCATTAACACTTTTCTGGATCATGGATTTTTCGAAATCGGTCATGTCCCGTGTCGTTGTTGGCCAGTCGGCGTGCGGGCTGGTTTTTACGGCATCAAATGTCACGCCCAACTTATTGTTCATGAAATCTTTTACGTTAAAAATAAGCCCGAAAATGCCGATAGAGCCCGTAATGGTATTCGGCTGGGCCACGATCGTATCGCAACCCATCGCCATATAATAACCTCCCGATGCGGCTACGTCAGACATGGAAGCGATAACCGGTTTTTTCTTTGCCGTCAGCTGAATTTCACGCCACATCACGTCAGATGCCAGCGCGCTTCCGCCCGGAGAATTGATACGGATAACAATGGCCTTGATTTTGTCATTGTCACGTACTTTTTTAAGTTCTTTTACAAAGTCGTCTGAGCCGATCGATTCGTCACTTCCTTCACCGGAATTAATTTCTCCTTCGGCAACCAATATGCCAATGCGGTTATTGAAATCACCCTCTTCCGGCGTTACATCCGATTTTAGATATTTGTCGACACCAACGTAAGCAATGTTATTATCTTCCTCGATGCTCAGGTCTTTTTTGATGCTTCCCTCAAATTCGTCCCAGTAACCAAGGTTCGTCACGAGTTTGTTGGAAAGTGCTGCCTGTGGATTATCAATGGTTAGTGAATCGGCGAAACGCTTCAAAACGTCAACCGGGATTTTGCGGGAAGTGGAAATGTTGGTCAGGAAGTTGCCATAAATCGCCCCGATCAGTTCCGACGATTGTTTTTTGCTTGCTTCGCTCATATCCTGGCGGGAGAACATTTCGATCGCACTTTTGAACTCACCAACGCGGAAAACTTCCGGTTTTATTTCAAGTTTATCAAATGTCCCTTTGAAAAAGCTGTATTCGGCCGACATCCCGTTCCACTCGATACCACCGGCTGGATTCAGGTAAATTTTATCAGCCACAGAGGCCAGGTAATATCCTTTTTCAGAATAAGACTCGCCATAGGTAACGACAAATTTCTTTGACTTTTTGAATTCCAAAAGCTGGTTTCTGATTTCTTCCAGTGTTGCCCAGCCTGCTTGCGGGCCTTCTGTTTTTAGGTAGATTCCTTTTATTTTACTGTCATTCTGAGCGCTTTTCAACGCTTCGATGATATCCTTCAATCCCGTCACATTTTCATTTCCGGCAAAAGGACCACCCAGATCTGACAGGGGGTTTTCGACACCAACTTCCTGGATCGGCTTGTTCAGGTCCAGTTTCAGGATTGATTTGTCTTCAACGACTACCTTTTCGTCATACGAAAACGCCGATCCGATACCCGCGAGGATAACGAGAGATAGAAAAATGAAAATAAAAATGCCGACCAGCGTTGCGAAGACATACTTAAGGAACTGTAACATACGGATATATAACAATGAGTTTAAAATTCACAGATATGGTATTAACAAAATTAACTATTTATTATGCCAGATCGTGTATGAAATAATGTCCGAAGGTAATTTTAGCGAAATGAGTGGTAAAATTTCTATGTCAATTTTTTTTTCTATTTATTTACCGCACGTCCTCAGAGAAGCTCTATCGGATTCTTTATTTTTGTATAAAATACAGTAATGAAAAAAACTTTGATACTTGTGCGCCATGCCGCAGCCGAAGACCAGAAATTAATGGTTCGGGATTTTGAACGGGAACTGCTTGGAAAAGGGAGAACCGATGCTTCTGCGATGGGGCGATGGCTTGTGAGCAAGCAGGTAAATCCTGACCGTTTCGTTTCCAGCGCCGCTGCACGTGCTCACCAGACGGCCGTGATTATGGCTGATCAGCTGCAGTTTCCTGCTGGGTCAATTGTTTTGGAAGACTTTTTATACGATGGAGGCCCGCGTGGTTATCTGAGCGTGGTGAATGCGATACCGAGCGAAAGCCAGGTGGTTGCTTTGTTTGGACACAATCCGGACATTACATATTTTGCTGAATACCTTTCGGGCAAGGATCTCGATTCTATGTCGAAATGCAGCCTCGTGATCATTGAATTTGAAAATCTGGACTGGGCTGAAATCTCGGCCAAAACCGGAAAATTTGTTTTATATATCTCCCCGAGAGAACTCAGGGAGTCTTAGTAGTAATGGAAAAGCCAAACCGGAACCGCCGGATATTTATAATCGTATTTATACTTTTCGTCTCGCTTTTTGTCTACATATCCTACGACATGGCGAGCAGGACAACAGCGCCGTGGAACAAACCAAAGCAGCTTGACCGCGTTTTGCCGGGAGATTTGCCCAAAGCTGATACACTGGGGCTTGATTCCTTGCTGAACGAAGTCAAATAAGACAGTAGGATTTAAGATCTGGGATGAAATTCAGTGATTATTTGTCTTAAATAATCACGGTCCAGGTGTGTATAAATTTCAGTCGTGGTAATGGATTCGTGCCCGAGCATTTCCTGAACGGCGCGTAAACTTGCGCCGCCTTCAATGAGGTGTGTGGCAAAGGAATGCCGGAATGTGTGTGGACTCACATTCTTGGAAATCCCTGCTTTCTCTGCAATATCTTTGATGATCAGGAATACCATAACCCGCGAAAGCTGTCCGCCGCGACGGTTTAAAAACACAATATCTTCGCTGTCTTTTTTGACCTCAATTTCGCTTCGCACATGGTCAAGATAAAGCTGTGTATACTTAATCGCCTCTTTACCAATGGGTACCAGCCGCACTTTATCACCTTTTCCCAGAATGCGGATAAATCCGATGTCAAAATAACAGAATGTCAGCTGCAAGCCGATCAGCTCTGAAACCCGAAGCCCGGAGCTGTACAAAACTTCAAGGATCGCTCTGTTGCGGGTGCCTTCAGGCGTGGAATGGTCGATGGATTGAAGCATTTGCTCAATTTCCTCATACGATAGTACATCAGGAAGTTTGCGTGGCAAGCGTGGGGCTTCAATCAATTCAGTGGGATCCTCGGTAATTTCGTTTTCAAGCAAGAGGTATTTGTAAAACGCCTTAATGCCGGAAAGCATCCTTGCCTGGGTGTGAGCAGACAAGCCCAGATCGGACAGGTATTTTAAAAATGCGAGTAAATGTTCTTCTTTTATGTCGACCGGAGAGAGATTTATTGCCGCTAATTCGAGATATTCAGCAAGTTTTTCCGTGTCCCGTACATAAGCCTGGACAGAATTGTCGGAAAATGACCTTTCCAGACGGAGATAATTTTTAAAATGTTTGATGTAGCTTTGCCACATAGTCAGACTGGTGAATTCCTGATGGGTGAATGTTAATTCACAAATTGTTTTATCCTGTAAATGTAAGGCCCGATCCTGGTGTATGAAAAAAATATTAATTCTCAATGGTCCTAATCTTAATCTTTTAGGCACGCGCGAGCCAACCGTTTATGGCAGTCAAACGTTTGAAGACTATTTCAAAACTTTGAAAGCAGACTTTCCCAACACACAATTACATTATTATCAATCCAACCACGAAGGTGACTTAATTGATAAAATCCACGAAGTGGGTTTTACTTTTGACGGCATTATCGTCAATGCGGGAGGGTATTCACATACTTCGATTGCGCTGGCTGATGCATTATCGGCCGTGACGACGCCGGCCGTGGAAGTGCATATCTCCAACATCCATGCGCGAGAATCTTTCCGTCACCATAGTTTTCTGACCAACCGTTGCAAAGGCATGATCTGCGGACTGGGGTTAAAGGGTTATGAACTGGCCGTCAGATATTTCCTTTAAAATTTAGCGAAACACAGCGTTACTGAAAAGTATTTTACCATTATAAAGCATTCCCCGGAAAAGCGGGTCATCCATCAGGTATACGATTTGTCCCTGACCCATTTCCTGGACACCCATAATTAATGTGTTTTTCAGCTTTTCAGTAGCCTTGTTGCCCACAAATCCGGCCTTGTATCCGGTTTCGGACAGGTATCCTACGTTCCATCCCTCTGTCAGGTAGTCAATGTTATAGGCATTTCTGACAATGCTGAAATATTCCTTGCTGCACCCGAAAGCGAGCGGATGTGTAGCATCCAGTGATACCTGGTACATGCTGCCTGGCGAAGAATAGCTGCTTTCTTCCCTTTCCTTATCCCCGAATTTTTTGAACGGATCCGAAGTCTTTTTGGATGCTGAATTCTTTTTGGAGATATCAAAACCAGGTTTGTTCAAAAATGCTTCGTTTGCGTCTTCCATCGCAATCAGTTTGCCGCCTTTCTTGATCCATTCCTGCAAAGCGTTCAGCATTTTGTCATTCAGGATGGCTGAATAATTTCCGTCGGGTAAAATGAGAACATCCACTTCATCCAAAGGAAGCTGCGCAATTTTTGAGGTGGCAACCAGCGTTAAAGGATATTTAATCTGTTGCTCAAAATAATGCCAGACCGCACCCAGCGAAGTTGTTGAGATACCTTCGCCATATAAGGTAACAATTTTCGGAGATTTCAAAGATACAACCTGATCCGAACCAAAATCGACCCCGGAGGATACCGAGCCCGTGCTGGTCGGAATCAGTTTAACGTGATATTTGGTGGCCAGTGAGGTTACAAGGCTGTCAAAATTTGAACCGCCATTACCTTTTTTGGCAATGATCAGCGTGCCTGCTTCAAAAGATGTTTTATTGGTTTCAAAAGGGACGTTCGATGTCCGGACAAGGATTTTTCTTTTTAACAGCTCGGAAAGGAAAACGGCGTCATTGACACTTTTCCAGTGTGCGAGGTAGGCGTAAGGTTTTGTCGCGGGAATGTTGTTTTCAATCTTTTCCGATTGGTAGGCCGCCGGGGCCAGCTTTTCTTTTAGTCCATACGATTGTAAACCATAGAGGTACGAAAGCCCCCAGCTTGTGATGTCATATGTGATCGAATCTTCCAAAGCAGGCTGCGATTCAAACAGGATTTTGAGCAGATTGGATTTGGGCTGAAAAGCACTGATTAAAAGATCATTGTTATCTGCTTTAACGTTTTGTTCGGAAAGGCTTGTCAGTTCAGTACCTTTAAGTGATAAATTTTTACCCGCGATACCATATTCAAATCCCTGTTTGGAAAGCCATTCTGCAAATGACCGGATTCGCTCCTCATTCCCCTGCGACTTGACCAGGTAGGTTTTATAAGCGCCGATAGGTTTTTGGATGGCATTGTCATAAAAGCTGATGAACTCACTTACGATTTTTTCTTTTTGAGAAGAGATGGTTTCAAGTGTAGCGATGCTGGTGACATAATGATGCTCAATTCTGCTTTTTAGCGTCAGCGTATCATTTTGGTCGGGGCGGGATAACGCCAATCCGCCTCGTGCGCCACCGCCCTGCTCATACGTGATACCGATGGCTCCATTGTAAGTCGGCCAGGTATCGCCGTAACTTGGATAAAACAGGTCATAATCCTTTTTCGAAAAATAGGTCCAGTTTCGCTGGTCAAAATATTTGCGGCAGTTGGCACCCAGCAACTCATTGAATTCCCGCTGCCATTTTGTGATATCCTGATGATAAGGCTTAGCCGCCGGTGGGAAATAATAACTCCGGGCAGCGCCCATTTCGTGAAAATCTGCGTGTAAATGCGGCATCCATTGGTTGTAGAAAGCTACCCGTTCCTGCGTTTCCTTCTGCGTTTGCCATGCCCAGTCGCGGTTCAGATCGAAAAGATAATGGTTAAACCGACCGCCGGGCCATGGTTCGTCGTGTTCCAAAGCAAAGGGCGTGATGTCCGGCTCAGCATTCTGTACGCGGTTATACCAAGAAACGTAACGTTCTCGGCCATCAGGGTTACTGCATGGGTCGAGAATGACAATTGTGTTTTTCAAGGCTTCCTGTGTGGATGTATTATTTTTATTGAGCAGTTCATAAAGCACTTTCATGGCCGTCTCGGATGAAACAGCCTCGTTGCCGTGAATATTATAACCAAGCCAGGCAATAGCCGGCGTTTTGGTATTCGTATTTCCGGGCAGCAGTTTTATATTTTTCAGGTGACTATTCCGGATGTTATCGAGGTTGGCTAGATTTTCCGGAGAAGCGACAATAGCAACCATCAAAGGCCTGCCTTCATAGGTACTTCCATATTGTATCAGTTTCACCCGATCTGGATTTTGGGTGGCAATGGTTTTATAATAATCCAGAATCCGGTGGTGGAAAGAAAATTTGCTGCCTAAAGGATACCCCAGAAAATCATCGGGTGTTTTGTTTTGTGCATTTGCATTCAGGAACACAAAAGAGAGTAGAAGACCACAAATATATCTGATCATAACAGGGTGAATGAATTTAGAGGTATGCCTTTCCCAAATTTAAAAAGTAATGGCAATTTAATGGTAGTCTGAAATAATTAAAAAAAAAGTTTTAAAATTAAATTACTGATAATGAGATTGGTAAAAAATATTTTAAAAATATTTTCATCTGACATTTGGAATTGAAAAATCAACCGTGCATATTTGCACCACGATAACGGAAACGGAGTCGGAAAAAAGAAAGAAAGTGCTGAAATCGCACACGAAGTAGGAGACCAGTCGGCCCATTCGTCTAGCGGTTAGGACACGACCCTTTCACGGTTGAAACAGGGGTTCGATTCCCCNACGGAAACGGAGTCGGAAAAAAGAAAGAAAGTGCTGAAATCGCACACGAAGTAGGAGACCAGTCGGCCCATTCGTCTAGCGGTTAGGACACGACCCTTTCACGGTTGAAACAGGGGTTCGATTCCCCTATGGGTCACACGATGGCCGTTTCGGCCAAGTGTGAAAAGTTTTAAGCCGGTTCAAATGAAAATTTGAACCGGCTTTTTCTTTGGTAAAATATTGGATTTTTGCCATATTACGGATCAGTCGGAGATCACATCCAGAACCTGTCGGGTCAAGTCAAAAACTTGTGGAGTGCATAGGGTTTTCCAGAACACCGGAACTCTGAAAAGGACATGACTGAAGAACTAATCCGTCTTCAAAGGCAACTGCTAAAAATGCAAGATAAACTGTCGAAAGCGAAGTATGAGAAGATCAAGAAAAGCGAAAAGTAAATTTGATCAGTTCAAAAATGATTAGCTGGTTTTTGTTTGAGCCCAACTTTGTCGGCAGTAGACGCGATTTATTAGAGAAGTAACGGGGAATATTTGATGATTCTTATCTGGGTTTTTATAGATGTAGTTTTAGACTGCTGTGGCTTAGAATAATAGTAACTTTTATTTTTTGTAACGAATCAATTTACCCGAAGTTGAAATGATGGACATCTTTTCAACAGACCATCAGTCGTCTAGAAAATCCGGCAGATTTCTAAAAGTGAAGTCTTAAATTTTTAGCCTCAGCGCCTAGTCGAGTAATAGAAGTCTCTCAGAGGATGTTTTTGTGACTCGTAATATTAAGTAGATAAGTTTTTAATGTCCGTCAATTCAATTGATTGAACCCTAGTTTATATAATAATCTCTCTATCTAAAATGTGTTATTATGGCAATAAATCCCAAAATCGAGTTTTTTAGATTTACTTTAAAACATAAAAAGGAACAAACTGCAACATTTAAGGACTTTGTGATTGAAGAACTAGGTGGTCGACCAACACAATCCGATAATACGCTATTCACTAGATTATTCAAGTATTTTGAGGATTCATTGACAGGGGAGCACGCTAGAGATGAAAAGCTCAAGACAATAATCAAGGTCGCCAAGAAGAAAAATCTCTATATCAAGAAAAAACCTATTGCGGATATTTCAAAATTCATAATTTCTGGTGTCATAAATGGTGGGCCGTACGGTAGATATAGAATATTGGGTGATACTCAAAATGAAGAAGACGAAAATGAATTGGGAACAAATAAGATAGTCTACTTGTACTATTACATATTTTTATATTGTCCTTTAGATCATAATGAAGGATTTTTTGGAATACACTCTAATAGCTCGCAAGAATCAGTAACACAGTTATTTCGAAACTTTGTAGCGAAAATATTTAGTGGTAAGCATTTTTACAATTCTCCTATATCAATTTTTGCTCCCAAAAGTTTCCAAGACGATTTTAAAAAAGATTCTCTTATACAAAGCATCGTGTTTGAAGAAACATTTATCAATCCTGACTTTAACAGTAGAACGGATGGGGAATCTAGCATACCCCCATCATATGATATTAAAATTGTAGCAACCCCCAAAAAAGGTTGGATACCAGCAGCAGCTGCTGATGCCTTAAAAGCATTTTTCGCTGCAATGTCTTTCGGAGAACCGGAAAATCAAAAGGAGCTGAGAGAGTTTGATTCAAAGTTAACAACAAGGAAAGAAGGCTCTAATAAAACGAAGACATTCCAATGGGCTGATAGAGATAAAACATTTACTCCCGTAATATACTTAGAAGATTATATAACAAAATTTAATCCTGATGATACGCCTGATTTCGATGCTTTAAATTCCTATATTCATAGCCTTTTTGAAAATGAAATTTTAAATGAAATAAGGCCAGATAAAAATGCTACTAAGTCTGATTAAATATATTAAAACGCTTCAATACAACGCATTATATTATGAATCAATAGATATCAATGGTAAGGTTGATGATTCTAAATTTAATAAGTATTTGGTGCGGGTAATAGTTGGAATAATTTCTGTGTCCATTACTGTTTGCATAGACAAAGGGTTTGGTTCAGATTTTGTTTCTTATTTCTCCTCAGTTCTGTCAATTCTTGTTGGGTTATTTATTACTGCGCTGGTATTTAGTTTTGACAAGTTCTATGTGCCGAAGGACAAAAATCTTAAGGTTTACAAAATTAATTTTGATCAATTTGACGAAGACGATAAGGAAGTGAATCTGAAAAATTATAAGATAGCACTAAAAGACGTAACGGAGGAGAATGCAAAGCAGGTATTGTGGGATACACAGTCATTTAACTATTCAAAGCAATTTTCATATGTCACAGGCTATAATATAGTTTTGAGTATTTTTTTGATTTTACTATTAGCTTTAAATACTCTATTTGAAGATTTAGGAAATATAAAACTTAGTGAATATCATTTTGTAACAGATAATATATCTGTTACCGATGTTAAAACTTGTTTAAAACTCATAATTATATCGGCTCAAAGGTTTTTTGTCCTTTATTTTATTGGAATTGTGATGTATAAGACACTTTTTATAGTAAGTAGTATGGTTCAATACAATGTTTTTAAAATGAAACAATAATGGTAGATATAAATAATGCTATAATTAGGGATGTAATTATACACAAGGTTAATTCTTCAAGGGATTCTTTAAAACTTAATGAAAATGTCATAGAAGTTAGCGACGAAGATCAAGAGAGTACATTAAGACGTATCCTTTTGAAATCATTTTCTTCGGCATCTTCTACATATGAATTCTCTCATAACATTGATATTGATTTAAATACATTGTTTAAAATTTCAAAAGATATTTATGGAGGCTCGGACTTTATTAATTCGTCAAAAAATATTGCAACTCATTTGTTTACATCTTCGCGTCATCCTGGTATAAAAGATGGAGATTTGTTTATAGCGAAATTTGACGACATTAAGTTGAAAGATACATTTCATGAAGCTATTGGTATCTACAAATTTGAGAATAAAGAGAGTTTTGTAGAAATTACGGGTAATGACAAAGACAATAAGATTGGTATTAAATTTAGGCAAGGAATTGGAAGTAAGAAACCGGAAAAAGCTTGTCTAATTCTTTTTACGGATGATCGTTATACAGTTTTTTTATTGGAAAATTCGAATTCTGAAACAGAGTACTGGACTCATGATTTTTTAGGAGTCGAGCCAAAACGTGATAATGTAAATAGCACTAACCATGTTTTGAGTCTTACCAAAGCTTTTGTCACGGAAAAATTGCCCGAAGACCATGAAGCCAGTAGAGCAGATCAGATTGATTTACTGAATAGGTCGGTTAGCTTCTTTAAGCAACACGAGACATTTTCAAATTCAGTTTTTGAGCGTGAGGTGTTGCAGGATGAAAACATCATTGAATCCTTTAGAACTTTTAATAATTTATTTAAGGAAGAAAGAAAGTTAGAGTGGCAAGACAATTTTGCAATTGCTCAAGACGTGGTTAAAAAACAAGCTAGAATTTTCAAAAAGGTTTTAAAATTAGATAAGAATTTTGACATTTACATTCATGGCGAAAAATCGCTTATAGAAAGAGGTGTGGAAGATGACGGTCGTAAATTTTATAAAATTTACTATAATCAAGAAATGTAATTTGGTTCAGGGTTGTTTCATGATTTTTTTGATATCATTTTTTGTGTTGAATTACACTCAGTTATTTCAATATGAAAGAATAACCTTATGGGTCACACGATGGCCGTTTCGGCCAAGTGTGAAAAGTTTTAAGCCGGTTCAAATGAAAATTTGAACCGGCTTTTTCTTTGGTAAAGTATCCGGTTTTTGCCATTCCTTTCATTTCGCAAAGTGCATCAATAACACACCTTTCGTCTGTGAAACACTGCTGTCTGTCGACAGACATCTGACAAGGTTATTTAAGATTCTTGCCGCTGTTTAATTTAGCTCCGCCAGTTCTTACGTTTAGTAAGAAAATTACAACTTATCCGCATTTGCTGTTGCTTTTTGCTCCTGTTATTACGACTAATAGGATAAGGAAAACGCATGCTGATTGTTTGGGATCAACTGCTGCCGGGAATTGGTATATATGAATCTTTTATCATTGATAGCCATGAAAAAATCAGGAATTTGCAGCATCAGAACTTTGGTACTTACCATACTTCTGCTCAATCTGACAGCCACTTTAATCAAAGCGCAGTCGCGCGCGGAACCTGTACCGAAAGGTTTTTGGGTTGTGGAAACGAATGCGAAAATCCCGGCCGGGTCAGTTATTCGCTTTTACACCGAAGATGCCAGGCTTGTTTACGAAGAACATATGGAGAAAACCTGTCTTGATATTAAACGTCGGAAAACGGTTGTGCTGCTCAATGCAGCTCTGGATGAAGCGCTGATCAATTGGAATATTACCCATCGGCAGCAAAACAATGGAAACATTGTAGCAGATTTGAAAAAACGGGGTGTAGATGACCACCTTTACGCAGGAGGAAAGCATTAGCAACGATTTTTAACGATAAAAAGAAATCCAGCGAACACAGGGTAAACCCGGTGACCGCTGGATTAATGGGAATTTTGTTTTTCCGGCTACAAATAGCTATTTCTTATTTTTTCGGGCCTTGTATTCCTGAAACCGTTGATTGTATTCCTTCAACTCTTCGGCCTTAAAGCTTTTTTGGAGACGTTCGGGCAATTCCAGACGCTCCTGCATTTGTAAAGAATTGGCGCGTTCAATCAAGGTGTTTTCTCCTTTTTTATCTTTTTGCAGGTCAAACGCATCATAAAGATCTCCGTTGACGGTGTAGGCTTTAAAGCCAAGCGTTGTTTCGTCAATGGTAATCACCTGATAAAGCTGGGTGTTGGAAGCGCGATCCATCCAGTTTTGCAAACCGATATCGTACATCTTGGGTCCGCTTACCGAAACGACATAAATGGGGCCGTCCGGTTTTTTGCGGCTTACGCCCAAAGGCATGTTAATCCCGCGACCATAGGTGTGATCGTGTCCCTGTAAAACGATATCTATGCTGTATTTTTTGTACAACGGCTCCATACGTGCCCGCCATTCTTCATTATCCCGGCCATTCTTGGTGGAATAAATCGGGTGGTGATGTATGACAACCGTCCAGCGCATGCCGTGATTCTGTGCTACTTTTTCAAACCAGGCGGCCTGTTTTTCCATGACGGCTGAGTCAAGCAGCGCGGCCTGCGAGTCCATGGCAATAAACCTTATTCCCTGGTAGTCGATAAAATAGGCGGTTTCCGTTAATCCTTCCGGGCCATTTTCAGGCAGAGCAAACTGAGGGCGCCAGTGCATCGACACATGTGGTTTCTTTTCGCTATCCCTGTAATATTCATGATTGCCGGGTGTCGGAAGGCTTGGCACCATGCCATTAGCCCAACCTCCGGCCTCAAACCATTCGCCCCATTGATAATCAACATTGGAGCTATTGATCAAATCGCCGGCGTGAATCATAAAATCTGCTTTCGGAAGCGTTGAATACGCCCCACGGACTGCACGCGACCAGAGCGATCGTATATCGTTTTGTGCATCGCCGAAATAGAGGAACGAAACCGGTTCTCTTTTATCGGAGGCTGTGGTAAAATGAAACCATTCGCTCCACGAAGTTCCGTCGCCAACCCGGTACATGTATTGAGTGGCCGGTTTAAGATCCGTAAAATTGGCTTCATGGTATTGAACCGTCTTCCCATCGATAACGATGGATTGACTATTCGCACTGATCATTTTTGCATTGGCCTGAAAATCGGGTGACGGATCTGCTTCGTGGATAGCGGCCACCGCTTTTTTGACGGTTGAATCAGTCCGCCAGTTTACGGCCTGACTGTGTGCAGGATCTCCTTTCCAGCCAAGAATGACCCTGTCGGGAAACCTTGATGCGGGATATGACTTATTTTCCTGAGCAAAAATGAGTGAAGGTAAGAGCAACAACATTGCCGGCAACAGCAATCGGGTCAATCTATATCCTGAAAAGACTTGCATGGGTGCACGTGATTTTAATTTGCAATAATACCTTTTTTGGAAAGGAATGGGCTATGGTGATATGTTATGATAATGTGAATTCTGAAAACGCAATCAGGAGAACTCCTGCTGTTCTTCGTCAATCGATTCAAAACTTCCCGTACCTTTGTGTCGTGAAAATCGAGATCCGTAGTGCTTTGAAAAAGAAAACCTTATTTATTACCCCGCCTTTTACGCAACTGAACACCCCTTATCCTGCGACAGCTTACCTGAAAGGTTTCCTGAATACGCTGGGGCGGGAATCGCATCAGGCTGACCTGGGTATTGATGTAATTCTGGCACTTTTTTCTTCCCGGGGATTGAAGAAAATGTTTGAGGATCTGGATAATTCAGATGCGGAACTAACGGATAACAGCTTTCGGATTTACGCTTTGCGCGACGAATATATCAGCACGATAGACCCGGTGATCCGTTTCCTGAAAAACAAAAATCCGACCCTTGCACATAGCATTTGTGACCGGAGTTATTTACCCGAAGCCGGCCGTTTCCAACAATTGGAAGATATGGACTGGGCATTCGGTACCATGGGGATTCACGACAAAGCGCGGCATTTGGCCACGTTGTATCTCGAAGACCTTGGTGATTTAATTCAGGAAGCCGTTGATCCGCATTTCGGATTCAGCCGTTATGCCGAACGTTTAGGCCGGTCCGCGACGCATTTTGATGAAATGTGTGAAGCGCTTGAAATGCCGGACACCCTGCTGACAACATTGTTGGTTGAAATACTTGAAGAGAAAATACAAACCTATAAACCGGATATTCTGTGTATAACGGTTCCTTTTCCGGGGAATCTTTATGGCGGGATGAAATGCGGGCAGTATGTCCGGAAATTTTATCCGGAAATGACCGTGGTCATGGGAGGCGGTTTTGCCAATACCGAATTACGCTCGCTAAAAGAACCACGCGTTTTTGATTACATTCATTTTGTTTGTCTGGATGACGGTGAAGCGCCGCTTTTATCCTTGCTTGAATATCTGGATGGCGAACGTGAGATCACGAATTTAAAGCGGGTTTATGCACGTACCGACGGCAAAGTGGTTTATTACAACGGCGCAAAGGAAAAGGATGTACCGCAGCGTGATACCGGTACACCTGATTACAGCGATTTGCCGTTGCATGATTATCTTTCTGTAATCGAGATTGTCAATCCGATGCACAGGCTTTGGAGCGACGGGCGATGGAATAAGCTGACACTTGCGCACGGTTGTTATTGGGGGAAATGTTCCTTCTGTGACATTTCGCTGGATTACATCAGGCGTTATGAACCCATGACGGCTGCGCTGCTGTGCGACCGTATCGAAGAAATCATAGAACAAACCCAGCAAAACGGGTTCCATTTTGTAGATGAGGCTGCGCCGCCGGCTCTGTTGAGAGATCTGGCACTGGAAATAATCCGCCGTAAGTTAACCGTTGTATGGTGGACGAATATCCGTTTTGAAAAAAACTTTACCCACGATCTTTGCCTGTTGCTTAAAGCTTCGGGCTGTATTGCCATATCCGGCGGGCTGGAAGTCGCATCCGACCGGTTACTGGAACGGATGAAAAAAGGGGTAACCGTAGCACAGGTAGCACGCGTGGCTGATGCATTCACGCAGGCCGGAATTATGGTGCATGCTTATCTGATGTACGGATTTCCTACGCAGACGGCACAGGAAACGATGGATGCCCTTGAAATGGTTCGTCAGTTGTTTCAGCAGGGGATTGTCCAGTCTGGCTTCTGGCATCGTTTTGCAATGACGGCACACAGCCCCGTGGGCTTGCATCCCGAAGCGTTCGATGTGATGCGTATCGGGCCTGATCTGGGAGGGTTTGCTAACAATGATCTTGAACATAAAGATCCGCTTGGAGCCAATCACGACCTGTTTTCGGAAGGTTTAAGAAAATCGTTGTTCAATTATATGCATGGCGTTTGTTTTGATTTTCCGTTGTCAAAATGGTTTGATTTTAAGGTCCCGCCTACATCTATTCCGCCAAGGTATATCGAGAAAAGTATCAGCCATTTTCCAGACGCCATACCGCGTACCAATGCCATGGTGATCTGGATGGGAAGTTTACCGACACTTTCTGTTTTTGAAGAAAAGCAGGGTAAAAAAGTTGTTGAAATAGCGGAACTCGTTTTTTATAACAAAAAACAGGAATGGGCTTTGGAAACTTCACCGGCAGTAGGCGAGTGGCTTGAAACCCGGATGCCGGATTTGCTGATCGGAAAACATGAGCCTTATTCATTGGAGCATCTGCGAAACGACTATGAGTCACAGGGCCTGGGCGACTTTGAAATTTTTACAAAGTCCAAAGTCTGGGAGGATTTAAAGAGCGGCGGATTGCTGATCGTATAAATTTAACCGTCGCGTACTTAGCCTAATGATATCGTTCGCGACGGTTAAAATATTATTTCAAAACCTCAAATTTTCTAAGATCATCGTCAAAAACGGTGAAAACAGCCGGATAACCTACGGCAATACTGCCAATCTGATCCGCCATACCTACTGCTTTTGCTGGACGGATGGTTGCCATTTCAATCGCTTCCTGCAATGAAATATCCAGTTGCTGTACAGTATTTCTCACTGCATCGGCCAGGGAAATGGTTGCACCGGCCAGATTTCCTTCGGAATTGTTATATTGACCGTCCCGAAGAAAAGCATTAAACTCGCCCCATTGAAACTCAGTAACTTTTTCGCCAACGAACAAGGCATCAGAAATCAGGAATAACTTTTCCTTTTTCGCTTTGTAGGCAATCCGGGCCGCTGCGTAGTCGCAATGCACGCCGTCTACAATGATTGGCGCATAAACCGTGTCGGTATCAAATGTGGCGCCAACAAGGCCAGGCTGCCGGTGCGCAAATGCTGACATGGCATTGTAAAGGTGTGTAACAAGTTTTATACCCTGCCCAAATGCCTGGCTCGCTTCTTCATAGGTAGCATTGGAATGCCCGGCCGAAACGACGATACCCGAGTCTAAAAGCATATCTATCTGCTCAGGAGTAAACATTTCAGGAGCAATGGTGATCATTTTGATCACATCTTTGCCGTGACTGATGATGGCTTCCAGTTCCGTATCGGAGGGTTTTCTAACATACTCAGCCAGGTGCGCTCCCCGTTTTATGGGATTGAGAAAAGGCCCTTCCAGGTGCATGCCCAACACGCCTGAACCTGGGTTTTTGGATATATAATTTCTGGTGGCTTCAATACCTTTTAAAATATTTTCCAGCGACGAAGTGATCAGTGTAGGAAAAACATAAGCAGTACCTTCCAGTAAACTGGCCTGGTAAATGTCGTCGATGGTTTCTTCATCCGCTTTGTCGGTAAAATGAAAACGTTCGCCGCCGTTGATGTGCACATCGATTAACCCTGCGCAAATGTTTTGGACGTGTTTGATTCCCTGAATTTTTTCAGAAGGTTTAATGGCCGATATTTTGCCATTTTCAATCGTAATGAGCTGGTTTTTTAAAACCGAATGGCCGGTATAGACCGTGTCGGCGAATATCTGGTAGGACATTGATTAAGAGAATTTTTAAGTCTTGGTTTAGGAATTGTTTTTTTGCACTATCATTTAATGATAATGTCAAATTTAGTCAAAAGGCCGGCTAAATCAGAAGATAAGAATTTAGCTTTTTTGACATTGTTAATCGCTGGGTCAATCGTAAAATTTTCACTGGTTGTAAAGTCTACACCGCTGAGGTTGCTGTAAGAAAATACGGCGCCCATCAAATCACAGTGTGTGAATTTCGACTTGGATAAATCGGCCTGGGTGAAATCTGCACCGTTGATCTTGCAATGAATGAAAGCGCTTTTATTCAGCTTCTTATTGTCAAAATTGGTGTAATCCAGCAGGCACTTTTCAAAACGAACAGAAAATCCGAAGTCTTTGGTATCCGAAAAATTTACGCCGATTAGTTTGCAGTCAACAAATTCAACGTCAAACAATTTGCAGTTGGTTATGACCGCATTGCTCAAATTACATCCAACAAAAGAACAGTCGGTGAAGTCGCTCCCTGAGAGATCTGAAAAAGTACAGTTGGAGAACTCAACCTGTTCAAAACTGTCGCGGGGTAGATATTGGTTTGTGAAATCGATATTACTGATTAGCTCGACGTTTCTTCTGTTGTACATTAAAATAGGGTTGATTGGGTCTATAAGTATTTGCTGATCACGTTTTGCAGCTGGTTTGCCTGCACTACGCCTGATTGTCTCCACATGACCTTACCATGTTTGAAGACAATTAAAGTGGGAACTCCCTGAATTTTGTAGGCTTTGGCCGCGGAAGGATTTTTATCGACATCCACTTTAATAATCGTGGCTTTGTCACCCAAACCGGCTTTCAATTCTTCCAGGATAGGTTTCATCATTTTACAGGGACCACACCATTCTGCTGAAAAGTCGACCAGAACGGGTTTATTGCTATTGATTAATTCCGAAAATGCTGACATCTGTTCTAATGGATTAGTACATTTTAATAACCAATCCGCAGACGGATTGGTTTACAATCTGCGTATGATTTTAGAAACAAAAATCGTGCGCGTTATTACTAACCCAGTTTGTTTTTCAGAAACTTCCCGAAACGTTTTTCTATGAATTCGTATGTGAAATGGGAATAAAAAACAGTCAGTGAAATGGATATAATCAGCGACAACGCGATTCTGCTTTCGGTTGGCTGCCATTTAAGAACACGGAAAAGGCAGATATTCACAAATATCAGCACGATCGCGTGGTTAAGATAGATCGAGTAGGAGATGCGCCCCAGGTATTGGAATGGCTTGCTGGAAAGTAATTTTGTAACGATTCCCGTTGAGGATGCAAAAATGATGATCCCGATGGCGAATAACACAGGGAAAATAAGTCTGATCAGATTCCATTCATAATGATGTGTCGCGTACATCGCGCCAACGAGCACGATCAGATAGGGGATTTCAAATAATGTCAGTTTGAAACTTCTGTCACGAAGGATCGCAAAAGTGAATATTCCCATGCAGAAGCATAACAGACCTCGAATGAATCCATAGTCATAAACGAGCATGTATTCGCCTTTGAAGACAATAAACCCGGCACTGGCAATAGTAATCAGCAAAAATGCCCAGTACTTATTAGCGGGGAGTAAAACCAGAACGATTCCAAAAACGACGTAGGAAATCATTTCGGAAGAAATTGACCACGCCGGATAGTTTATTCCCATCCAGTCGCCGAGGATGGGTGTTGAGCCCATAAATGTGAGCGTATCCAAACCGGCCTGAAGGTAATATGACAAGTCCATGTCCGATACATTTTTTAATGAACTATGGTCTCCAATCAGGTTGGCGATGATAAATATTACCTCGGTAAAAAAAAGCAACGGGTATAAACGGATAAACCTTTTCTTGATAAAAGTGCCGAAATCTTCTTTGCTGCGCAATTTATCCATGTAGTTCATCGCGATAACAAAACCGCTGAGCACAAAGAAAAAATCCACAAAAAGACTGGAATTGATTACGAAAAAGTTGTTGTAAAAAATGGAATCCCGGAATGCGTTATGGTGATGGGCAACAACAAGAATGGAAAAAATCCCCCTTAATCCATCCAATTGTTCTACTCTTTGTCTCATGTGCAAGTGTTGTTAACCTCAATGAAAGAAGGATTGAGGTTACTTTTCATAGTGTTTGTTTAATGCCTAGGAGGTAGCGGTCACGAGCTGTGTGCTGGCTTTTTTCGCAGCGAATTTGTCAAAATATTTAATGCCCAGGAAACGGATCATAACGGCATACGGGAACCAGTATGCGATATCGTAAGGCCGTCCGCCTGATATTAACAAAACGATCAGCGAAATAAAGAAATACGCAAGGAATGTCGACAAAGGGCTTGTGTTTCTTTTGATCTCCTGAACAGCATAAATGAAAAGGAAGAAATTAAAGCCGTTAAAAAACAGGAAGCCAATAACGCCATGGTTAACCCATGCTTCCAGCACCGGTATATCAAGGAAACCACTTTTATATCCTCTTCCCAGGAATACGTCCCATGAATAAAAGGTGTCCAGGAAATCAGAAAAGCCGCTGACACGTCCCATAGCCGAGGCGTCGATATCGGCTGTTTCGGTAAGTTTAACCCCAAAAGAGGTGAAAATTACGTCCATGATCCGGTCTTCAAATACACTCCAGTAATTGACAAGACTGTAATATACGTTGCTGTACTGGCTCAGGAAATAATTAATACCGATCAGGACAAGCACGGTAATCATGATGTTTTTGAAAGTGAAAAAATTCCCGACAGCGGTAAACATTCTGGTGAGCTTGAAATTGTAAAATACATACAATCCCACCATCATCCCAACACCAAGATAACTGGATTTGGCCAGGGAAATCACGATAACACCCAGGCTGAAAAGAACTGAGAAGTATAAAAATAACCGGCCTAAAATACTCTTATACCGTGGAATAAGCACTAATGCTGTAAGTAAACAAATAACCCCGTTTCGGGCTGTAATGTGCGGATTTCCACCCGCTTGTGCGCCTTCATTGGAAAAACTTACGGCGGCACGCATCCCAACGGTCCAGCTTGGATCCGTGATCAGTGAGTAAACCAGCGTAATATTGGAAAACAGCGAAAACAGAAATAAAACCGGTACCAAGGTGTCGGCAACATCGCTGGGGACGCTGAGCAAGAGAATTAAAAACGCGAAAATAAATACGTAATTACCTATATCGGTAACCCCTTTTCCAATGGGATTGAAAAAGAAAAAGTAATACATGGAGATCGCCAGAAACCCTACGCCCAGATTAAAGAGAATTGGATTAGGCTTATAAAATCTCAGAAACAGATTACTTGGCACCATCAATACCAGCGCCAAAAGGAAAAAGATAGCGGTAAATGTGCTGCTCGCAGGCCCGATTCCAAGTGTGTCCCGAAAAAAGAATATCAAAGGAAATCCGTTGAACATCATGGCGATGCCCACAGAATACCTCAGGAAATTAAAGTTCTTGATTAAACTTGCTAGATTCAAATTCATCTTGATAATCTGAAACGTATGTATTTGAAATCAAATCGAAACAAAAAATAGGACACTTTTCGGATCCTGCACCAAAGATACCGTATTTTGTTCAGAGCTGGGAAGGTTATCGCAGAATTGTACAATTTTTGTATCCTCAAATGTTCCTCAGAACCGACCGAAGCAATCGTTGACGACTTCGCATCTGCGTGTACTCTGAGTGCCCCGCCGAGTCCGTCAATCTTGCGGATTTTGGTGGTGTCGTGCAGGGTATATCGTGTGATAAATTCGTAATCAAATGCAAAACGATACGATTCATCAAACTTGCCATACTTTTCAACCAATGCCCTTTTGAAAAACAACGACTGGTTATGGATCTGCATACCTTCCAGAATCTGACAGGTGAGACTGTATGACGTCGTTTTTAATATTTCGGTCACTTCGTCATCCGTTGAGATCATAAACAGATCGCCATACAGAATATCCGCCGGTTGCTGCAAAGCCGCTTTACCAAAACGCTGAAATGTGCCCGGAAAATATACATCATCAGAATTCTGGAAACTGATCCATTCGCCTGTTGCTCTTTCAAGCGCTTTATTGATGGCATGTACCTGTCCGCGGTCTTTCTCGGAAACCCAGTAAGTCAGGTATTTTTCGTATTTTTTAATAACCTCCACGCTTCTGTCCGTAGAACCGCCATCAATGATGATGTATTCAAGATTGGGATAATTCTGGTTCAAAACGCTTAAAATGGTGCGTTCCAGAAAGTCCGCCTGGTTATACGAGGGCGTAATGATGGTAAGCTTTGGAAAACGCTTGCTTTCATCATTCGCCGAATTATTTACCGTCAGTTTCGATATAAAATCACGAAGTTCGGTTGTACTTTCCTGAAGAGGTTTCATACTTGTTTTTATTCCTTTGTATTAACCTTAAAACTGGTCAATGAATTTTGTAATATTTTCCAGCTTACCGGCGATTTTTCTTCTCAGTAACCTGTCGCCGCTGATCTTCGACGTTTTGCCATAACCCGGCTGCTTGTTCAGGTTAACTTTTTCGTATTTTTTTACCGTTGTTTCGTATTGCGTCAGCAATTTTTTGAAAACCGGACTTTGGTTGACAAGTTTGACATGATCAGACCAGACCGGATGAAAGGTATTCAGACCGGCATAATCTATGGAAATCAGCTTTTCGTTGTCGACGAAATAACTTCCGTTTTCTTCTGTCAATGTTTTATTCAAAATACTGTGCAAGCCGTAATGCCATCCTGAATGCCTGAGCTGAACCGTATTTTTAACCCAGACAGGAGCGTAATTAAGCCAAAGCTGATCGAGGCACATACCGTTGCAAAGATCAAATTTAGCCCGGTCGATGGTGCGATGCGCCCACCAATCCAACAAATGAGCCGTAGCCTCACCAGGTTTTAACATCCAGCTTCCCGAATGAAACATACCGATATTCAAAATGCGTTTGTCGTCCAGATTGCTGGATGGAGCATGCGGTTTTGTAATATGTGGTGTCAATAAAAGGTCAGCTTCCTGAGTCCCTGCTTCAAACACCGAACTGAATAGCACAGTGGTTGGAGAAAGAAAAATCAAACGGCTGCAATCTTTATGTTTTCTTAGTATTCCTTTTGCAAACCATGGACGCGCAGCGAAAACAATTTCGAAATCGTAATAATGCGCGCACATTTCTCCCCACTCGGGAATATCAATTTTTTCGATTGACAATAATTTTATTCCATCCTGGACATTGGGGAGCGGTACGGTGTCGGCCCAGCCAAGATAAAAAATGCTCTCAGGATGCAGGCGCAAAACGGAAGCACCCAAAGCCAGCGCGTTGGATAATTCTGATCTGTTGCAAACGGTAAAAAATATGTTCATTCTTTATTGATCTCTTTCTTACTTATAGTACGGAAGCTTATCTGTACTATCCAGGTCAATGCCGGACAATCCGGTTGGCCATGCATCACGGTTATCCGCATAGCCGGGATGTGCATGTGTAATATTTTGTGAAAAACGACTTTGAACAATCGGAGTCGGTTTTCGTAAACTCGGCCAGAAACGGTTAGCCTCAATCTCCCAGAACACTGAATCTTTATTTGGCAGATTTTCCAGCTGACGATAATAATGCGCCTCCTTTTTTCTGGAAGACAATGCCTTGATCATCCGCTGAATATTACACAGTTTCAGCCCGTTATTTTCAAAACTTTGTCCGAGCGATATTTTCTCTTTTTCATTCAGACCTAAAATCCGGGAAAAGTCATTGATGCTGTCACTTTTAAAAACAGATTTGTCTAAAACCGGGTTGGCATGCAGGTAGTCATAACCTTGTTTGCACCAGTAATGAATCTCATCTTTAACAATCCAGCTGTTCAATTCATGAATCAGTACAAAATCACTCCAGGTAAAACGGGTGTAAAAATCTTCCATCAGAAAGAGATTTGACAAGGCCTCCCGGGACTGAAAATATTTTGATTTAAACGTTAAAACTTCAACACGCTCATGGTCTGTTTTGATGGCAGATAAATCGGCTCCTTCATAGGTGAACAAAATGACAGGATATCTGGCCAGCGCCTTCAGGCTATGATGTAAAACTTTTTCTTCATGGAGCGTTAACTCCGCATTTAATATGGGAATCAGTACAGATACGAGTTCTTTCATTACATGGTATCAATCTGATCGATTAAGTATTTAATTGGCCGGTTCAGGTATTTACGCACCCGGAGGTAACGCTTGACCTGAGTCGGTTTGATATAAGAGCAAGGGAACTTCCGATAATAGGCATTTCCATTGCTGATAAGGCTGTTTCTGTAAATGTCAAAAAGCGGAATAGCATCCGTGCGCTCCGATAACTTGAAGCGGTCCTGGTACTTGGATAACACGTCCGGCTTCTCCGGATCATATCCGCTGTAATGGAAAAAGATAAGTGGCTGGTCACCGTTTACATAAAATTCGTCTCCTTTTTTTGAGAAAACACGTTCATGTAAATTCCAGTAGGCCGCGTTATACCCCGGGTTCCGCTCGATATGCGTGTTTGGAACAAAAACCGGGAGGAAATTCATCCAGTTCTGATCCACAAACAATCCGTTGCACAGATCGATCAGACACTCGTAACGAAGTTTTTCTTCCCACCATTTGATAAACTCGGTATTGGCGACACTTCTTCTGAATGCCACGAAACCAAGGTTGCAAATACCCGTATTTAAATGGTGCAGTTCATTGGGCGTAAGCCTGTCCTCGATCGGAGTATTGATATGCGGTGTTAAAACGGCTTCATGTTTTACCAATGAAGCCAGTAAACCCGTCAAAGGCTGGTATATGATGATATCGGGGTCAAAATAGATGACGTTTTTGGCCTCGGGATAATTCTTGAAAAAATAAGTGAAATAAAATGGCTTTACCGCGGTATTAAGTTCGGTGATATTGTACCGGTTTGCCATTTCATCCAGACCCTCAATACCGATTTTATCTATTTCGATCATCGGATATTTAGGCGCATAGGATTCTTCGAAATTCACGCCCTCCTGATTGTCCACCAATCCGATTACAAACAAGATATCCGGGTTTGTAACGGCTAACGAATCTCCAAGTGTGCGGGCCTGGGCTAAATAGTTAATTGAACAGATTGTATAGGCAATGGTCATTGATCGTGTTTTTCGGAAACCTGCAAAGGTAGATACTTTTGAATGATCGCTTCAATTTTTGCCACACTCTTCACAGTATTGTGACGTTCCAAAACTTTTGTACGACCTTTTGCTCCCATGGTTTCCCGCAAAACAGGATCCAGGATCAGTTTAATGAGCGCTTCTGAGGCTGCTGAAATATCCATGTAAGGAACCACAAAACCTGCGTCAGACTCGATCAGCTCGGGTGCGCCGCCAGCCCCGTCGAAACATACGACAGGAATTTCGTTTAAAGCAGCTTCCAGTACCACCAGCGGATAAGGATCCTCTCGTGAACTCAAAAGCAAAACATCAAAACGGCTGATATAGTCGAGTGCCTGTGGGGTGGGAGGTATCAGAATGATACGGTCTTCCAGACCCATCAGGTGGATATCGCTTTTAATCAGCTCGTAAATCTCATGCTGCGGACCAGCCCCAACCCAGACAAAATAAACGTCCAGCGGTGCGGTTTTTTGAATAACTCTTCTGGCTATCCAGTTGAATATATCGTTTCCTTTGCGCCATTCAGCATTTCCGCATCCACCAATTACAACAGCGTCCCTGGGTATTGCATGTGTTTTTTCTAAAAGCTCGGGCTGTGCATTTTTTAGTTTTTCATCAATATGGTCGTGATCAATAAGCGTAAATGTGCTTACCTGATCGGCGGGGAAATTGTAATCCCGTACATAATGATTGGCGACAGCGTTTGAAACGGCAATCAGGTGGCTTGTCTTTTTTAACAAAAATGACAAGTGATCCTCATAAGTATATAATTTCACCGCCATGCCCAGTTCATGTACGAACAGGACTACGGGTAAATGGTGCAAAAATTTAAGGAAATCAGAGTAAACCTCGGCGTTGGCGATTGAATTTACAAATACCAGTCCAATGTTCTGGCTTTTTAACTCCGCAATAATCCGGTCGTTTTCACGCTCTGCGTTTTGTTTTTCGTAGAGTTTATAAAGTCGGATTTTTTGTAAAAATCTGCCGGAAAAAGGATTGGAAACACTGTTTTCTGTATTGTATAACTTCGTAATCGTCACTACCTCAGCAAACTCCTCTTCCAATTCGCCGCCATTGCAGAGCAACAGGTGCATCGGAACTCCTCTTTCTTTAAGCAAACGAAGCAGCTGAAGCAAAAGTAGTTGACTTCCTGCCCGGTTGGCGTCGTGGCTTATAAATAATATTTTCTGCTGGGTCATTCGGTAAGTAAGTTGAATCTCAGATTTCAGATCTCAAAATCATAATAGAGGGTTCCTTAATAAGCTTCGAAACTTTTCTTTCCAGGTACCTTTTTAGCAGGATTCCCTATATAAATTCCCCATTCTTCGGTGTCCTTGGTTATGGCGGAGGCCATTCCAACCAATGTTCCCTGGGCAATCGTCATATAATCGCGGATGGTGCTGTTGACGCCAAAAAATGAGTAGGATTCAATAACGCAATGGCCGGACATGACAACGTGCGACGTAAAAAATACGTGATCTTTTATTTGCCCGTGGTGCCCGATATGATTTCCGCTCCACATCACCACATTGTTTCCAACGGTTGTAAAAGGTTGTATGGTGTTGTCTTCCAGGATAAAACAGTTATCTCCGATAACTTTTCTGTCGAGAATGGTTGCGTGAGAGCTGATGTATGAAATGAACTGATATCCCTTTGCTTTAACCTGATTGTAGATAGCTTCACGGTTTCTGTTCATATTACGTCCTGTCATAGGCGCGAAAAATGAATATTCAGCAGGGGAGAATATATTTTCAACATCTTCGAAAGCCACCAGAGGCAAACCTCTGAATGATTCTTCCGTGATATATTCCCGGTTTACCGAGAAAGCAACTACTTCATGTTCAGAATCATTTTCCAGATAGTAATGGGCCAGTTCTGCCGTATCCAAAACTCCAAAAATAATAACCTTTGCCATTCTCTATATAAGTTCGAATTCTTTAAGAAGTTTAGCGATGTTTTCATCATCGTTAAACATAAGTATGTCAATAATTGATAGCCAAGGTACGAAAGCATTTTTAAATTGAAGATAGGGGCTGGCTGTACTTTTGATAAAATCCAGTCTGATATGCTCCTTTTCAAATTTATTTTTTTCGTATAATTCCATACCACCAATCGGATTGATGTAGTGGGAGGCATTTTCCTGCTTACAAATATCCAAAATCCTGTCCTGTCCCTTTAAATCAGTATTGTTATAAATACCGGACGAGGGGACGATCTCAGTTTTAATATGCATATATGCACATACTTTTTGTAAGGCATATAGTGTCAGTTCAGCAATGGTTTCTGATTCGAAATTTACAATTTCTTCGATGAGAAGAAAAACCTTTTGATAATTAGGTGCTTTCTGATACGATTGCTGGATGGTTTTCAGAAACTTCTTTTTCCAGGGATCGTTAAGTGCCAATTCGACTTCCAGAATCAGTTTATTCTGGCTTGCATCTTTCAGCGGAATTGTAAACAGGTGCCCCTTGCCCGAGACAAGTATCTGGTTTCTGTTGATCCAGCCTTTGTTGATAAAATTGACATCATCATATATTACAAACTTATCGACAGCATTTATCAGCTGAAAATACCCGATGTACGGGAATATATAAGGTTGCATAATGGCAATGGTCATGGAAGATTATTTAGTGTGATGAATTTTTTAAGCTGTTAACCGGTTGAGAACTATTTCAGCTTTCTGAGGTAATAGTCCTCACCCTTAACAATCAGATGTTTCATGGTAGTATCGCTGCCAAGTCTGAGATCCGTTGGCAAGGCCTTGATTTTGGTCGTATCATTGATCACGCTTCTGGCATAGAACAGATAATCGGCGTCTTTCGGAATAGGCTGTAAACCTTTCTCAAACGGATTGATCGAGATTAACTTTCTTGTCAGTTTGGCTCCGTATAATGGATATTCAAAATCATCATTGATCGTGGCCAGGGCTACGGTTGCGTCCTTCGGTACAAGGGAATCATAACGTTCGTAGGCTTTTGTTACGTCCGGTCTCGCAAAAGTCTGGAATGCAATACGTTCCATTTTTAATGCGGATTCATGGCCGTAAACACCAAAGGGAAGACAACGAATGTTTAAAAATACTGACATCAAAGCCGATGTACAGCCCAGTAACACGATCATCAGTACATAACCTTTCCAGACTTTTCTTCTTGGTTTAATAATCGACAAGCGATGATTTGAAAACAGCAGCAGCAGGAATAGTACGCCGAACAAACCCGATTCAATAAAATACCGGCCTTTGAAAGGATCATATACTGCCGAAAATGACACGGTAATGAAGTTAAATATAAAAGCCAGAGCCAGGAACCAGTGTACTCTCGACCAGAATACTCTGATGAAAACCAGAAATATCAGAGGGATTATCAACGCAAAGCCAAAAACACCCCAATACGGATTGGCATTATAAAAGTCAAACCGGCGCTGGAACGTGAAGGGGACAATCGCATAAACGGTTTCTTCATCCAGGCGCATGTGCAGTTTGTCTTCAAGCACGACGATCGGTTTACGGATCTGCGTATTCAGGTCATATCCCCATTGCGCATTACGGATACCATCCAGATTGAAAAAATCATAACCATAACGAAGCACATTTCTGGTGCCCTGTTTTAACAAATTGGCCGGTGTACCAAATCGTTCAATCGACTGGTGTTTCAATGCAGTAGGCGGTCCGATAGGGTGCCCGAAAACCTGAATGTTCCTGATATAACCCGTAGGCAATGTGTAAATAAGCACGGCCAGAAATATCGCGATAGCCAGTCTGAAAAAGCGGTCGAAAAAAGCCTTGAAGTTTGGGGATATAAAAACTGCATAGACCATGATCACAAAAACGGATGGCAGCAAAAGTGCAAACGTGATTTTATGACCAAACACAATGCCGAATGTCATCCCTGCAAGATACAGATACCGGTTATCGCGGCTGTTGTAAAAAGTGAACAGGAAATATAACAGGCAGCTCAGGTAAGCAGTTAATACGATATCCGTTTCAGTCGTGACAGCCTGCATCAGGAAGTCGAGGAACATGCCGTAGGCCAAAGCACAGAAAAAGCTGGCTGACAGGTTTCTGCCGATACGCTGAGCAATTCCAAAGACGGCAACAAGTGTCATCCAATAGGATAGGTGGTGAATCAGCTTGAAGGCATTTTCAACTTTTCCCGTAATCAGGTAAGAATAGATCTGGATCGTCGTAACACTTTTCGGATAGGTATCCATGTTCCAGTTGGTACCGCCAAAGTGTTCCATGGTACCGCGCTGTATATACCGGACCGCACGGTTCAGGTGGCCGGTCATACTATCCCATTCATTAGGAACGGTAAACAGGACCAATATCAGGTTGGTAATACCGATGATGGCCAATGTGCCAAACATCGCCAGGAAAATAAGTTTAAGATAGGGAGATAATTCCCTCGTCCACAGTTTAAAAGTATTTATCCGGTTGCCAATAACGGCACGAACAGAAAATCCTGTCTGTTTTGGCAAGAGCCTTGTCCAAATCGTAAAATGTAAAGCGAGCGTAATAAAATTACCTAAAATCCAGGCAGGCGTGCTGGCGGTAAGATCTAATGCTGAAAGCACAAACCCGGTCGGGATTATGCTTCCAACAAAAAGTATAAATGATGTGATGAGCCATTCGGTCAGTGAAGGTTGTACTATTTTTTTGGAAGTATAACCAACACCATATAAAAACAAGAAAAATGAAAGCAGATAAAGAATAGCCATGAGACTATGGTGATAAATGACCGTTGATGATTTTACTGATTCGCTCTACGTCCGGAAGAGGCAGGCCGACATAAAGCGGCAAACTTAGCACTCTTTCGGACATATCCTCCGAGACCGGGCACGGTATGATCTTCGGCATAAATGCCAGTGTGTTGAGCGATGGATAAAAGTATCTTCGAGGTATTATATCTTCTGCCGCTAACGCCTGCTGTACGTTTCTCAGTACCTGTTCAGACGGAAAGACAACCGGGTAATAGGCGTAATTGTATTCAATGTCCGGACTGATCTTTGGTTTTGAAAGGATATCCCAGTTCAGGAAACTGTCATACCAGTCAAAAATTTCCTTTCGTGCGGCAATGATATCCGGTACGTTAGGTAAATTGACAAGACCCATTGCAGCATGGAATTCTGAATTTTTTCCGTTGATCCCTGCAAAGTAATATTCTTCATCGCCTTTGTGTCCGAAAGCACGGAGCAGATGTAATTCTTTGTCAAGTTCCGGATGATTTGAAATCAGCGCCCCGCCCTCAATGGTATGAAATACTTTGGTTGCGTGGAAGCTGCATGTGCTTAAATCACCATAGGAAAAAAGTGAACGCCCTTTGTAAGTTACGCCGAAAGCATGTGCTCCGTCATAAATCACTTTCAGGTTATGCTTTTTGGCAATGGCTTCAATTTTCTCAACATCGCATGGATTTCCGTACACGTGCGTTGCCAATATAGCAGACGTTTCCGGTGTGATCGCAGCCTCAATCAGATCCGCATTGATATTAAAAGTTTCAGGATCTATGTCAACAAATGCGGGGGTACAGTTTTCCCACAAAATTACATTGGACGTAGCGCAGTAAGAAAAAGGTGTTGTGATCACTTCTCCTTTAATCTGAAGCGCCTTCATGGCGATCTGAAGTACGATCGTACCATTACCACAAAAGTAAAGATAATCTACGTTGAGATATTCCTTCAATTTGGCTTCAAGTTCCTGTACCAATGGACCATTGTTGGTCAGGTACCCACGATCCCAAATCTCACGAACGTATTTAATGTATTGTTCCTGGTCGGGTAAATATGCTTTAGTGACGTTAATCATTCACCAGGTGTTCAGTTTGACGAATAGAAAAATTAAGTTTAGGACGAATGTAGCCAGGCCATTTGCCATACCAGGTCACGTTTTCACGATAATCCTCGATGTCAAAAACAAGTGCCTCTTCCATGTTGTAAACCACCGTACTGGTATCTTTTACAATCATCATGGAAACAACATAAGAACCGTCATTCAGGAAATGACCCGGAATTTCACAAACTCCTGTCACAAGACCTTTCCCAAATTGCTGTGATTCGGTGCCTACGTTAAATATACATTCACCCGTAAAGGTGTAAAGGTGCATACTTAAATTCAGATTAGCACCCTCTTCCATGTTCCAAAATTCAAATTGGAAGTTCATCGGCGTACGAACGTCGATGTGAACAAGGTTGTCCTGATACTCGGCAAGCAGTCTGAAACTCTTGATCCGGACCTGATCATTACCCGGTGCCTGATCGATATCGTCCCAGTGGCGCTCCATTCTCTTATGCGATACCTTGCTCAGATAGTTGGTTACGATATGCGTCGTTTCGCCCTGATCAATAAGTTGTCCCTTTTCAAAATAAAATGACTTGTTGCAGAGTGCCTGGATTGCGGTAAGGTTATGGCTTACGAATAAAAGCGTTCTGCCGCTTTCAGACACGTCACGCATCTTACCCAAACACTTTTTCTGAAATTCGGTATCACCAACCGCCAGTACTTCATCAACGATTAAGATCTCAGGATTTAAATGTGCGGCAATAGCGAAGCCAAGACGTACATACATACCCGAAGAATAACGTTTAACAGGTGTATCAAGGAATTTTTCAACGCCGGCGAAATCTACAATCGCATCAAAGGATTGCTTGATTTCACTTTTGTTCATTCCAAGAATAGCTCCGTTGAGGTATATGTTTTCACGTCCTGTTAATTCAGGATGGAAACCTGTTCCTACTTCAAGTAAACTGGCAACACGACCGTCAATTTTGATCTGGCCGGTACTCGGCTCCGTAATACGGCTCAAAATTTTCAGCAAAGTAGATTTTCCTGCACCATTGTGGCCAACGATCCCGATACGGTCTCCCTGATCTATGGTAAAGTTTACATCTTTAAGTGCCCAGAATTCTTCCTTTTCGGTATACTCGGAATGGCCGGGTTTACGAGAAAAGATTTTGCCAATCGAATCGCTTACAACGTCGCGAAAAGTTGACGGACCACCCGCCTTATGCTTGTGGTCAATAATATATTTCTTGCTGATATTTTCAGCTGTGATTACAGACATGGCCAAAAGTAACAGTTTCTAAATATGATCTACGAAGGTATTTTCCTTTTTACGGAAGTAAATTAAGGAAAATATCAAAATAATGACGGAGATTATTGCAGTGGAATAGATACTGTCGGGATTAAAGTAAGCTTTGTCTCCCAACAAACACCAGCGAAAACCGTCGATAATTCCCACCATTGGGTTAAGGTTATAAAACTTTTCGTACCAGGTACCTTTTGCAAGACTGCTGCTATAGGCGATCGGGCAAACGTAAAATCCAACCTGAACAATAAACGGTATAAGCTGGCCGATATCTCTGAATCTAACATTTAAAACTGCAAAGAACAACCCGAATCCCATGGATGCGATAAAAGTAAGAAGCAGAAATGCCGGCAGATAAATGATATTCCAGCTAAGCGGATGGTTAAAGAAAATTGTAAAAACAATAAAGATCCCCAATGTGATCAAAAAATCGACCAACCCAACAGCCACCGAACTCAGCGGCATTAAAAGCCTTGGGAAGTATACTTTCGAAACCAGGTTGGAATTGATAAGAATACTATTGCTGATCTGCGAAAAAGTATTTGCAAAGAAAGTCCAGATCGTGATACCGCTCAAAACCATCAGCGGATAAGGCACCCCCGGATCACCTTTAAGTTTTGCCACATAACTGAAAACAAAAACCATCACGGTCATTGTCATAATGGGGCGTAATACACTCCAGGCCACGCCCAAAAGTGTTTGTTTGTAACGTACTGATATATCTCTTTTGGAAAGTATCCAAAGCAGTTGTTTATTTCTCCACAGATCCTTCCAGTAATCTTTTTCTGATCCTCCGGCCTTAATAGTAATAGAGTGCTGCATTATTTATGCTTTAGTAGGCAATTGTTTTGTGTCGTCCAGAATGGCTCTGTAAATGCTCTTAATATATACATAGATCAGTGCAAGCATCAAACCTACCAAAGCACCAATTTTTGCTCTTTTTTTACTTTCAGATTTCAGGTCCAAAGGTATTTTTACATCTTCAATTAAAGTGAAAAGAGGAGCTTCTTTAACAAGTGATACGCGCATTTTTTCAGCATTCCCAATGGCTTCGTAGTAAAGCTGTTGAAGAAAGGTATTGTTTCTTTCAAGTTTATTAACCGAAATCTTTGCTTCCGGAACGATCAGCTGTGTGCTGTAATCCATTTCTTTGGCAAGTCTGTGTTCACTTTTACCCAGAATAAAGGCAAGTGAGTCCGCGCGGCGTTCAAGCAATTTTAAAGTGGTAAGTGATTTACGTGTTTGTTTTTCCGTGTAAACCTCTTCAACAGTTTTCAACAATGTTTTAGCCCACAGTGCAGCCAGTGATTCGTTCTGGACTGTGGTTGTCAATGAGATAAATGAAGACTTGCGTTCCAGTGTTCCGATCTCAGTCAATCCCTTTGCTTTAAGCACCAGCTCATTTAGAACCACACGTGACTGTGCTTTCAGTGAGTCAGGATTTTTTTCAGTAAAATGAAAACCCTGAACATCCGGGCGTCCTTCCCATTCTTCGTCCTTTATCCCGCTGGAATCAATAAAGAAGTTTGCCATCAGGATTTTTTTGCCTCTCACGTCGATTTCCTTCATCAAAGCTCTTTCCAGTACCGGTCTTGATTTTACGAAATAGAAGAAGTTTTCTCCTGTAAATATGTTCGCATCCGTTGCACCACCACCCATACCGAATAGTGCGGCCATGTTACCCATATCGTTACCGGAAGTACCGCCTCCCATGTTGAAAACGATGGTCGCTTCGTAGGAATTGGGTTTAATCAGGTAAAGGTCCATTGCGTAACCAATCCCTACTCCCAAAACGATGAACAGTAGAATGGCTTTCCAGCTTTTGACGAGCGCATTCTTTGCCTCAATCACCTTTAAAATAACTTCCCTCGGGGTTATTTGTTCCTCAGCTGCTTGATTAGTCGTATTCGACATTATATAATTATTTTAAAGTACGGAAGGCAAGAACAGTTACAATAAGTGTCATCACAGAGCTCAACACGCCGATTGTGGTTTGGATCGCTTGCTGTGGCGTCAATGTAGGCGTGCCTCTTACAGGGACAAAAATCTCTGATCCTGGCTCAACTTTTGGGTACACATTAAAGAACATGAATTTTCTTGTCCGGTCTACTGATCCGTTCGGATATTTGATGTATGAGCTCTTACGAAGAGATTTGGTTGTAAAACCGCCTGAATGTGAGATGTAATCTACGAAGGATAATCCCTTACCGTATTTTACTGTCGTAGGGTAAAGTACTTCACCTGTTACCTGAACTGTTTCAAGTCTTTTTGGAATACGGATGATATCACCTTCCTGCACCACAAGATCTTCGAAAGAACCCGGGTTTTTCAAAATGCTTATCAGTTTAATACCGATCGATTCTTCTTTTACATTAGGAAGATCACCCGTGATTTTGCCTTCTTTAATACTTTCCTGCGTTGCTTCTTCTTCCAGGAAGTCGGTTGGAGCAGCAATGTTTTTAACAAAAGTTCTTCTCAGCAAAGTAGCACCTTCAGGGTAAGCAAGCTCAGTCAGGCCGCCTGATCTTTTGATGATATCACTGATCTTGTCATTTTTGTTGATGATCGTGTAAGAGCCCGGTACAAGAATTTCACCTTCAAGGAAAACAGACTGCTGTTCTACGTAGTTTGGAGATTTTCTTACGATAACCTGGTCAAAAGGAAGAAGAACAAAATTGCTTTCAGAGTTTCCGATGGAAAGGTCACGGTTAACATTGAATTTGAAAGTCTCGGCGATCTGAGCGTTTGCCGCACCAGGGATGCTGTTTCTCTTTCTTCTGATTACCTCCACCTCGGTAGTGAAAGCCGATTCTTTAAAACCGCCGGCTTTTACAAGCACGTCTTCCAGTGTCATGTTGGCAACATAAGGATATTTGCCATCATTTTCACCAAATTTAGGATTGTTCACTTCACCTTCCACCGTCACGATCGCTGATTGCGCCATGTCAAACTTCGAAGGAATCACGACCTGGTCAAGACGGGTTAACACAAGGTCAGGAACCGTGTTATTCAAAACATCTCCCAGGTTAAGCTGGATACTTTCGATGGTTAAGTCTGTTCTCGTTCTCAAAACCGAAATACGGCCGGTAAAAGCATCTTCTCTTAAACCTTGTGCGTTTTCAATCAGTTTTTTCAACGTTCCGCTGTTATCAAGGGAGTAATTCCCCTGACGCATAACAGCACCTTCAATGGTAACAATGTTTTCAACGCGGTCAAGAATAGTCTCAACATTGATAAGGTCACCTGTAACAACCTCAGCGCTTGAATAATTATCTTCCGGAACGTCTACAATTTTTCTTTCTTTTGAAGTGATCCTTTCAATTTTTACGCGAGCCTTATAAGCGTTGTCGTTAAATCCACCCGCATATTTGATTACATCGCTTAATTTTTCTTCCGGTTTCAATTCATAAATACCCGGTCTTTTAACCATACCGGTGATTTCAACACGTTTCTGGTAATAACCTACTACGATATTGTCATTGTCCTGCACGCGGATATCGCCATCGATTTTTCCGTTTACCAGATAATCGTAGATATCCATATGTGACACCACTTTTCCGGCACGTACCACCCGTACATCACGGAATGAACCGATTTCGTTAGGTCCGCCTGCCTGATAAAGCGCGTTAAATGCCGAAGCAAGGGAAGTGATTTCGTAAGTTCCGGGGTTGATAACTTCACCTGTAACAAAAACTTTAACGTTTCTGATTTCACCCAATGTAACCATCAGTTTGGTTCTGGCTGTTTCTCCGTTCGCACCAATAAGGCCCGGTGTAAACTTCGAAAACTTATCAATTAATATCTTTCTTACTTCTTCAATTGTTCTTCCGCTCACGAAAATATTTCCAAGACGTTCAATGGTGATGAAACCATCCCGGCTAACCTTTGTTTTATAAGAAGCCTCAGCGTAGTTGTAGATGAAAATATTCAGTTCGTCACCAGGACCTACAACGTAGTTAGTTGGTGTAGCGATCTGCAAATCAGGGATTGGATTGAATTGCTTGTCCGCAAAAATAGAATATCCGTAGATTTTCTGGCGAAGCGCAAGTTTCTCCTGATCAGCCGGGCTCAATGTGCCGGTTGTTGAAGTATTTATTTTTGTCTGATCAGCACCTTCTTTTGGCGCATTTGGATCGGTGTTAGCACCAGCCTTGCCTTTTTCGTTAGATTGCGGATCGTTTGATTTCGGCGTATTCGATTGCTGATTTGAATTTGCCGGTTGGTTTCCTTGTTGTGTTCCCTGCGGAGTACCCTGATTTCCCTGCGCGCCGGATTGCGAACGGGGACTTCCCTGAGTGCCACTTTGATTTGTTCCAGTAGATGTAGGTGCGCTAGTGGGTGCTGATTGTGGTGTCGCCACCTGAGCAAGGCCTGGTAAAGAAATAATCAGACTTAGTAAATAAGGTAAGATAAATTTGCAATTTTTAGCCAACTTGAATGTGTTCATATGAAGTTTATTGTACTATGAAATGCGACCGGTTCATTTAGAAAATGTATTTGAGCTATTATTTTTGCACTAAAATCGAGCCCAAATGGAATATTAGATTTCCTAGTTTAAGGCAAAGTAAATTAGATTTTTCTTATTTTTAAAGAATTTCTATTATTCGGCTTCAAACTAAGACAAGAGCAAAGGTACAATAGGGTAACGATATATGACCCAAAATATTAAAATACAACATTAAAATCATAATTATCCAAACTAGAGTATTCATAGATTATGGAAAATACTGTCAGCATACAATACGACGAGGATAGCATAAAGTCACTGGATTGGAAAGAACACATCCGTCTGAGGCCAGGGATGTACATTGGGAAGTTGGGTGACGGTTCCTCCATTGATGACGGTATATATGTTCTCGTTAAAGAGATTGTCGATAATTCTATCGATGAACACATGATGGGAAATGGTAAAAATATTGAAATAAAAATTTCAGAGCACCGCGTGGAAGTCCGGGATTATGGCCGGGGTATTCCGTTGGGGAAAGTGGTCGACTGCGTTTCGAAAATCAATACCGGAGGTAAGTACGATTCGGGTGCTTTCCAAAAATCCGTAGGGTTGAACGGGGTAGGTACAAAAGCGGTTAATGCGCTTTCACATTATTTTAAAGTACAGTCTTTCAGGGAAGGAAAGTCAAAAAATGCTGAGTTTAAGCAAGGGGAATTAATCAACGAATCGGGAGAAATTGCTACGTCCCAGCGTAATGGCACGCACATTGCATTTGAGCCGGATGGGATTATTTTCAAAAATTTCAGGTATATCCCACAGTATCTGGACAATATGATCTGGAACTATTGCTACCTGAATGCCGGGCTGACGATTAATTTCAATGGTCAGAAATATATTTCTCAAAATGGTTTGCTGGATTTGCTGGTTAGTAAATCTGATGCGGAAGCCATTCGTTATCCGATTATCCATCTGAAAGGAGAAGATATCGAGTTTGCCATGACGCATGGCAACCAATATGGAGAAGAATATTATTCTTTTGTAAACGGTCAGTATACAACGCAGGGCGGAACACACCTTGCCGCCTTCCGGGAAGCTGTTGTTAAGGCTGTACGGGAGCATTTTGGAAAGGACTATGCGCCTGAGGATATTCGTTCATCAATCATTGCGGCGGTAGCGATCCGTGTTCAGGAACCGGTGTTTGAATCACAAACGAAAACCAAACTGGGCTCGAATACCATCACGCCCGACCCGAACAGTACAACGATCCGGACTTTCGTTAATGATTTTGTCAAAGAAAGACTGGATAACTATCTGCACATGAATCCCGAAGCACGTGATGCCATGAAAAAGCGGATCGAGCAGTCGGAAAGAGAGCGTAAGGAATTGGCCGGTATTAAAAAACTGGCAAATGACCGGGCCAAAAAAGCAAACCTGCACAACAAAAAGCTGCGTGACTGCCGCCTGCATTTTACGGATTTGAAAAATGAATTACGTCACGAAAGTACTTTATTTATCACCGAGGGAGATTCTGCGAGCGGTTCGATCACAAAGTCAAGAAATATTCAGACGCAGGCAGTATTTAGTTTGCGTGGTAAGCCTTTGAACTGTTTTGGGCTGAATAAAAAAATCGTTTACGAAAATGAAGAGTTTAACCTACTTCAGCACGCACTCGATATTGAAAACGGCGTTGAGAATTTAAGGTTCAACAGAATCGTGATCGCGACCGATGCCGATGTTGACGGTATGCACATCCGTTTGCTGCTGATGACATTTTTCCTTCAGTTCTTTCCTGATCTGGTTCGAAATGGGCACCTTTACGTGTTGGAAACCCCGCTTTTCAGGGTTAGAAATAAAAAGGAGACGCATTATTGTTACAACGACGAAGAAAAACAGGCGGCTATTGCGAAGCTTGGCAGTAAACCGGAGATTACCCGATTTAAGGGATTAGGTGAGATATCTCCGGAAGAATTCGGAAAGTTCATTGGGGAGGACATGCACCTGGAACCAATTATCCTTCAAAAGGAGACTTCGATTCAGAAATTGCTGACTTATTATATGGGAAAAAATACACCGGAACGTCAGCGTTTTATTATCGACAATCTGAAAATAGAAAACAACATCGAAGAGCTGGCAATCGCGATATAAATACCGAGAAAACAACCTGGAATACTAACAATACCGATTACAAAAAATTAGATTATTTGTGGATTTACAACAATTAAGAGAAAGGATCGATGCGCTGGATGATCAGCTCCTGACCATATTAAATGAAAGGATGGAACTGGTTAAGTGCGTAGGTGATTTGAAACGCTCTTCAAAATCGATTATTTATCGTCCGGAACGCGAAAAGCAAATTCTTGACCGTCTTGAAAAAAGGAATAATGGTCTTTTGACCCGCCAGGCAATTGATGCTATCTTCTTTGAAATCTTTGCGGTTTCAAGAAATCTGGAATTGCCCGAGAGAATTTCTTATCTGGGACCGGAAGGAAGTTTTACACACCAGGCAGCTGAAAGCCGTTTTGGTGGCATGAGCGAATATCTGGTTTTGCCTACGATTCATTCTGTTTTTGAAAGTGTGGAGACAGGCCGTGCAAGATTTGGTGTCGTTCCGATTGAGAATAACCAGGAAGGTATTGTTGTTGAAACTGCTGATTTTTTACGGGAAAAAGAGCTGACCATTGTGGCCGAAGTGCTTCTTCCTATTCATTTCACTTTTGCATCGCAGTCGGATTCGCTGAAAGACATCAAGCGGATTTATTCGAAAGATATCGCTTTCCGTCAATGCGGGAAGTTTATTGGTGAATATCTGGAAGGATTGGGTATTGAGCTTATTCCGGTTGAATCAACATCTAAGGCAGCGAAAATGGCTTCCGAGGAAGCTGATGCCGCAGCGATCTGCTCGTCGATCTCGGCCCGTTTGTTTGGTGTACCGATCTTGTTTGATAACATCGAAGACAATGACCAGAACAGGACCCGCTTCCTGATTTTGTCGAAAGGGGTGGTCAATCAAAAAAGTGATGATGACAAGACGACACTTATCGTTAACCTCCCAAATACGAATCGTCCAGGGGTTTTATACGAGTTTCTGAAAGAATTTAATGACAGAGGAATCAACCTGACAAAAATAGAAAGCCGTCCGCTCCGTGGGGAATCAGCGTTCCGTTTCTGGTTTCTGGTGGAATTTCTGGGGCATATCAACGATACGCAAGTGCAGGAGATTATGCATAAATATGGCAGCAGTCATATCAAATGGCTCGGAAGTTACGTTCGGGTTTCTTAATAACATGGAAAAGAACAGGGCCGGGTATTTGAAATATCCGGCCCTGTTCTTTTAGTTCTTTATCGTACCGCGATACAGCGCCGGCCAGTTTCCGTATAGCTGAATGGTAGTTACAGAGCCATCCGGTAATTTGATGTTTAGCTTTCGCGTGGCTGTGGGCGACTGAAATGAATCGACCCCTAATACCACAATTTTATTTCCTTTCACAACTGCGGAAATAAATGGTTCCTTTTTATCCGCTGCAAGTGCGGCCTGTGCTTTTTTGGGTTCGCGCCATGTACCATTTATTTCAAAAGCTAGATCCTGTTTTTTTCCACCTACGATCACGTCTTCGACCTGTTTAGCCATCCAGTTGCCCAGCTCATAAAATTCAGTGGGATAGTCCCAGAATCGAGGAGCTTCCCCGTTAGGAACTTCCCTGTTAAACGCAGCAATACTGGTTTTCCCATCGGCCGGATTCCATTCTTTTCCCCAGTCGGCCGATTCCGGTGTGATTCTATACCCATTTTCTGCTTTGCCGTGAGGCTGGCTGTCGTGCCATAAATAGTAACCGTCAAAAAGTACAAGGGAAAAAAGTGACATACTTAATGCCTGACTTGCCGGCATCATTTCAAGTTGCCCTAAAATAAGATCTCCCTTTGGATTTGAAGTTTCGATAAACCAGGGAACAACCGGGTCTTTGTAAAGCGGCATATATCTGTTCCAGGCGTAAAAAACAGATTTGTTTTTTTTCTGAAAAGGAATGAGCTCATTGATGCGCAAAGCGTGAATGGCAGAAAGGAGCGTGAAATTATTTGGGGTATTTCCCTGCTCGTCCATCGCAAAACTAGGCCTTGGATAAACATCCGTTGGAGAAACAGAATAAAGTCCCTGAAAACTGTCGCCATTTGGAAGCGGATCAAAGTTGGAATGGCTCGGTTTCGGATCGTCATAATCTTTGACAAAATCACCAGGTTTTTTATCACTCATCGTATTAAAATGCTGATTGGTGTAAGCGCTGCCGCCCCAGTAATCAAACAGATTCATTTCCGGGTGATTTTTTTTGATCCGTTGTGCAAACCATATCAGTCGCTGTTTGACTTCGGGAGAATAAACCTGATTCCAGAATTCAAAATCAAATGCATAAACACCGTATCCCGGTATGGTATTGGCAGAAGTTTCTATTTCTTCCTTCGTCAGTTTTCCAAACCAGGCCTGATCCTTATCCTGAAAGAAGCTGGGAGGAACCGTCCAGTGCAATTTATTGAACGGAGCATCATGCTCAAATGCCGATAGATGTGTGATCCCGCGATTGTAATAATTCTGTGCAGGAACCCAGTTATTCAGCCGGTAGTGCATAACCAGCTTTCCCTGGATCGGTTGAAACTCGGGAAACTGTGTATCAAAATGGACATTGATATCTCTGGAAGGAGAAAACCAGGCGGGAAGCTCCACACGGGTCAATGCCGATTTTTCTTTTTGTTCTCCCAGCTTGCTTATCCATATATTTTGCTGACGGACACTCCGGTTCCTCAGCGAGTTCCACCAGTCGTTATAAGGAGCATCAATCCATTTGGCTGTGACAGAATACAAATATCCCGGCTGCACTTCAATTCCATTTTCCAATCCGGTAACGGCAATGTTATCAATCATGATCACACGCGTGCGGCCATCCTGAAAATTGGCGAAATCCTTTAAATAAACTTTGCCGCCTTTTACAACCGGCCGAATATCTAGCCAGTTATCCTTGCTTCCCTGCCTGATCCACTTGGCGTCTTCAAGGATTTCATTCTTTTTGGCACCGTCATACTCAAATTCGGCCGTTGTTTCGCAGCCCGGCTGTCCGAGACTGCTAACTTTTATAGAAGATTTTCCCGCATTGAGATTAACATTCGACAACGTAAGCCAGATGGATACACGGTGTGGCACATTTTCAAATTTCTGTACTTTCCCGTTTTGCGTAATTTCAACATTGTAAGGCGCAAGACCTCCGGCATTGGCAGCCAGTTCAAACTGCATTTCCTTCCCAATCTGCCGGTAACGGCGGACGGTAAGATCACAGGCATGCGAAGCGGAGTCTATGGTGATTGCAATGGGTAATGCTGAAAGCTGCTCGGGGAAATCTTTTCCCTGCGTCGGGCCATACCTGTTCCACGCCCAGATACCAGTTCCTGTGAAGGCGGCCAGCACTGTACTTATCCAAATGATCGTTGATTTCGACAAAATCTTTTTTTTACTCAAAACTGAAAATTAAAACCGGGTGTGTGAATCACTCAATATAGCTTACCACCAGCGGTAAAACAAACCTATTGAAGCATTTAATGAAGATACTCCTTTATCAACATACTCATAGTCGAAGGGAGTAGCCTCGTATTTGACACGGACGTCTGCGCCAAAATTACCATCTTTTTTGAACAAAAATTTAGACCCTACGCCGATACCATAGGTCGGGCGAACTTTCTGTTTCTGATCAGCCAGACCTCCATAATATAAGGTGTAGTCCAAAATACTTGCACCTGCGCTAACCTGGACATAAGGCTGAATTGCCGAGTTATTTCCCAAGAAACGATAATTACCGAAAACCTGGATCGGGTATTGCGTCAAGGTTCTGGTTTGTATCGCGGAAATATCACTTCCGTCTGTTGTTGGGTAAATTGCCCTCGGAATGCGTTTGTTGAAAAAAGAATAACCCAGTTCTCCGCCAATGGAAAATGAATTTTGAAGTACCCATTCCAAAGCAATGGAGTAATTTTCAAAAGATGCTTTATCGATATAATTACTTGAAAAAGATCCGAGCGGGATAGCGCCTGTATACCTGGCAGTTACGTGATAATGGGTGTAACGTTCGAAAGGAGAAGGCAATGTATATAATTTAGGAGCCTGTTCCTGTGCGTAGGCGGGAATAATTCCTGCAAGAAGGAGAGCTGCTATGATGAATTTTTTCATTTGAAAATGTCAATTAAGAAGACACGGAGAACCGTGAAAATAAGTTGTTCAATGGTGATGCTGACAGGATTTTTTCTTCAACTCCCGGCTATTGCATATATTATTTGATTTTAAGATAAGTGGACTGCCCGAAAATGGAATCAACCATTTGGTCGATATAACCCGTGTTGCCAAGCCCTGAACCACGTATCTGCGCGTCCCAGATCACATTCAGTTTTTTGTTAACCACATCGGCGTTTTTCAGGTCAAGCATCGAAATCGACCAGTAACTTTCACTGGTTTCGTAGGCATAATAACTTGGATAACCATATCCGTAACCTCCATAATATCCGCCCCAATAAGAAGAGTAAGGTGTCGATGCGACGTTCACATAAGTATTGGTTACCCTGGCAGCGCTGAGCCCGACATCCGGCTTTTTATCAGCAGCCACATAGGTATAACCCAGATTTTGCATGTTGGTAATGATGCGGGTCAACAAGTCTTTATCAAGGCTGGTAAGTGCTGTTCCCGTACGATTGTCCTGCACGACAGTGACTGAATCCGAAATACTGAAAGTTTTAAATGTTTTGAAGTCAGCTGTTTTATCGTGGTTTGTAATATATACTTGGGATTCAAGGTCAGATAAGTCATTTACCGGATCTTTGGTACAGGAGGTCAGCCAAAAAGTGGCAGAAATTATTAGAAATGAAGCTTTTTTTAACATAGCGGTACTTTGCGTTTTAGTTATCTGTTTAACGAATTTTAAAATTGAATCATTTTATTTTTCTGTATTTAGCATACTATTTTTTTAAAATTGCAATGCCGGCTACATAATAGAAGACTATCCGGAATGAAATTTGGTTGTAAACAGTAAAATAATTTAGACTATGAAATGGCCTAAAAACAGGTTGGAGTGAAGGCTTTGAAAAATAGAAATTATTGAGCCCGAACTTTATTTGACTTTGTCCTGTTCGTTGCTTTATTTTAGTAATATTAAAAAATCTTAAATACCGGGATTTATTCGCACGCCCCAGAAGACAAAATTATATATGGAAACAAAAGAAGAAGTATTAAGGATCATAGATGTACTCAACGATACTTATGAAAGCGAAGAGGCCTGGTATGGTCCTTCTGTGGTTGAGGCTCTGCGTGATGTAACACCTAAAATGGCTGAGCTGCGATTGAGCGCCAACACACATTCTATCGCGGAAATTGTATATCACATGACGACCTGGCGCATTTTTGCTGTGCGAAAAATTCAGGGTGATGAGGAGTTTGATATCAAAACACAGGATAAGGACTGGAAGAAATTCCCGGTCGTGGATGAATTTGAGTGGGAAGCCATTCAAATGGAGTTAAGCCTTTCGCAGGAAGAATTAATTTCCGAACTGGAAAAAATCGAGGACGACAGTTTCCTTGAAGAATTTGTGCCCGGCCGTGATTATTCTTACTATACCATGATCCATGGTGTGATCCAGCACGACGTATATCATGCAGGTCAGATAGGTCTGATCAAGAAGGCTTTGAAAGGAATGCAGCTTGAAGAAGAAGATGATTTCGGTGCTTTCGATGACCGTGCCAATTATGGTAATGATAATGATTATTACTGATCTGACTTAGATAATATTTTGTATTTCTTATAAATTTTATATCAAATACTAAGAAAAAGTTATATTTTGCATAATAATTAAAGGTAGTATTCATTGGATACAATCTCTTTAATGGTGTGGATATATGTCAAAAGGCCATTCGGTTCATCGAGTGGCTTTTTTTATGAAATGTCTGAAATCTATGCCACATTTGGTGGATTATTCAGAATAACCTTGGTATATGAAAATATTAATTGTTGAAGATGAGCCAAAACTGGCCGGTTTCTTAAAACGTGGTCTTGAAGAACAATCCTGGGAAGTTGAGTTGGCCTATGATGGCCAGGTAGGAAAAAAAATGGCGTCGAATTATCGTTTTGATGTCATTATTCTGGATGTAAACCTGCCCATTCTCAATGGATATGATTTAGCGAAACAATTAAGAAACGATGGACTGACCACACCCATCCTGTTTTTGACGGCACTTGGAACGATCGATGACAAACTTGACGGATTTGAGGCCGGCGGTGATGACTACCTGGTGAAACCATTTGAATTCCGGGAATTGATCGCCCGTATTAAAGTGTTATCCCAACGGAACAGCAACCGCGAACAGTCCAGCCAGATATTAAAACTTGCGGATCTGGAACTGAACCTGGATGAAAAAGTGGCCAGAAGAGCCGGAAACCGGATCGATCTGACGGCCAAAGAATTTGCGCTGCTGGAATATTTGATGCGCAACAGAGGAAGGGTTGTTTCACGGGTGGATATTGCTGAGCAGGTTTGGGACATACGTTTTGATACCGGTACCAATGTTATTGATGTTTACATTAACTTTTTACGTAAAAAAGTTGATAAAGATTACGATACAAAATTGATCCATACCGTTGTAGGAATGGGCTATATTTTCAAGGAGGAATGAACATCAAAACCCGGCTTACTTTGCTTTTTACCATGTTGGTTGGTTCCATCATGGCGCTTTTCTGTTTGTCCATCTACTATTTTTACGATCAGTACCGGGAAAAGCAGTTTTATTCTTTTCTGAATGAGAGAGGGCAGACCATCGCACAGTTGGTCGAGGCAAGTAATGGCATAAGTAAGGCGGATATCGCAAAAATTGAAAAGGAGAATAACACGGTGCTGCTGGATGAGGAAATTACCATTTACAATGGTGCCGACTCGGTGATTTTCAGCAGTGGAAGTTATGATTTTGGCTTAACCCACCAGATGATTGCCGATGCCAGGAATGGCAAAGAAATACATACCAAACATGCGAAAAAAGAGGTTATAATAATCAGACATATCTTGCAGGATCACCGAAGACCCTGGGTTGTTGTGGCCATAGCCAACGACCACCTGGGCACAAACCAGCTGCAAAGACTTCGTGAAATTCTTGTGATTGGGTGGCTTTTGTCTTTGGTACTGGTAAGTGTTGCCGGCTGGCAGTTTTCTACGGATGCTATTAAACCAGTTTCGGATATTATTGCACAGGTAAATAATATTTCTGCCGGCAACCTGCACGACAAGGTGACGGTAGGCCGGGAAAAGGACGAACTTGCCTTGCTGGCTCAAACCTTCAATCTCATGCTGAACCGGCTTGAAATTGCTTTTGTAGCACAGAAAAATTTTGTTTCTCACGCCTCTCATGAACTACGAACACCGCTGGCCCTCATTATGAGTGAAGTGGAAGTGACGCTTATGAAAGCCCGGTCGGGTGAATATTATGAGGAAGCGCTGAAAGGTATCCTGGATGAAGTCAAGGAAATGAACGAGCTTGTCAACCGCTTACTCGAACTGGCCCGGACAGAGGAACATGCTTTCAGGGTAACATTTTCTAAAATACGGATTGATGAGGTTTTGTGGCAGGCACAGGCATTTGTGCAGCAAAAAAATCCGGGATATCAGGTTCATATTCACTACGATCAGATCCCGGATAATGAAGAGTTATTGTTGCGTTACGGAGATGAAAGTCTTCTGAAAACTGCCTTCGTGAACCTGATGGATAACGCCTGTAAATACTCGGATAACCAGTCGGTGGAGGTATTTCTGGAAATACATAAAGATTTGATCAAGATATCTTTTAAGGATGTCGGGATAGGGATTGCAGCTTCGGAGTTACCCTATGTTTTCGACACATTTTACCGCAGCGCTACAACCATGAGCAAAGCAGGTTACGGCATTGGTCTTGCGCTGACCAAACGGATTATTACCATGCAGGGCGCCAGCATTGATGTAGAATCCAAAGTAGGCCTGGGCAGTACTTTTATCCTTAAATTTCCTCCGTTCTGATCGGCTCCATTCTTTTTAATTCGTTTTTAATTTTGCATTAATCTGACTTTAACAACGTCTGAGGTCATTTGTATCATAAAATCGCTCAAAAGGATTTTTATGCTATGGATGATTTTGTGTTGCGCCTAAGTTTTTCATTTTCCTCTGTTTGTCAGCAGGGATAGTGTTGGCTTTCAATCAAGTTAATGATTATGAATTCAGCGTCATGGAGGCCTGCAACAGGTTTTAAAGGATTAAAGGAAAATTGGAAAGAAGATGTGCTGTCTGGGTTTTTGGTTTCGTTGATTGCATTGCCATTGAGTCTGGGGATTGCGGGAGCAAGTAATTTTCCTCCGATGATGGGGGTGCTGACGGCAATAGTTGGAGGTATCGTAGTATCATTTTTTACAAATTCAGAGTTGACAATAAAGGGTCCGGCCGCAGGACTTATTGTCATTGTTGCAGGTGCAGTGGATGAGCTTGGTCGGGGAGATGCTGTTTTAGGATGGCATCTGACATTGGGCTCGATTGTGGTGGCAGGTGCCCTTCAAATTGTGATGGGTTTTCTGAAATTGCCAAAATTTGCTGATTTTTTCCCGCTTTCGGTCGTACACGGCATGCTGGCTGCTATCGGGATTATCATTATGTCGAAGCAAATTCATCTTGCGGTGGGTGTTGCTCCGTCAGAACTGAAAGGAAAAGGGCCTTTGGAACTCATTGAAATGGTTCCTCACAGTTTGTTGAATATGGAGTATCATATTGCAATTATTGGTTTGGTCGGATTGATGATTATGTTCGGATGGCGATATCTTTCATTTTCGTTCTTTAAAAAAATACCGCCGGCACTGGTTGTTTTGGTCGTTTCGATTGTACTTGGGCAGTTTTTTCACCTGTTTGAACCAACCTATCGGGACATAAAACCCTTGATCACCCCGGGAGAATTTACCTTATCCTACAATGCAAGTTTTGCGGGACTCAGTGGCGATCTGATACCGGTATTTATTAAGTATGTTGTTATGTTTTTGCTGGTTGGCAGTCTGGAATCGCTGCTCACAGTTAAAGCGGTAGACCTTTTGGATCCCTTCAAACGCAGAGCTGATTTGAGCCGTGATGTTGTGGCGGTGGGGACAGGGAACGTGGTGGCAGGTTTGCTTGGTGGTTTGCCAATGATTTCGGAAGTGGTGCGCAGTTCTGCCAATATCAATAATGGGGGAAAAACACGGTGGGCTAATTTATTTCACGGTATTTTCCTTTTGATCTTCGTAGTGGCTCTGACGCCTGTGATCAAAATGGTTCCGGTAGCGGCTTTGGCGACGATGCTGATTTTTGTAGGTTTCCGTCTGGCCTCTCCGGAAGAGTTCAAACATATATACCATATCGGTAAAGAGCAGCTTATCATATTTTTGGTTACGATTGCCGTGACCTTAACGACGGATTTACTTATCGGTATCGGAATAGGTATTCTGACCAAATTTATCATTCAATTGTCTTACGGCGTTAAACTGTCGGATATTTTCGCTCCTAAAATTGAGATCGATGTTGAGAACGACATCTATTTTGTGAACGTCACAAGGGCAGCTGTTTTTACCAATTATCTGGCCCTTAATAGAAAACTTGAAACTTTGCCGCAAGGAAAAAATGTAAAGGTAGACTTCTCGGAAGCGCCTTATGTTGACCATACGGTAATGGAAAATATTACCCGCTTTAAAAATGATTATGAAAAAGCGGGCGGGAAAATGGAACTGGTCGGTTTTGAAAGCTACCAGAAGTTATCGGATCACCCGTTAGCAGCCCGTAAGAATCAACGCTTAACTGTAATAAGTTAAATTGAGAGGTGAGTAGTAAGACAAAAAGTGGCTTCTGAGTTTCAGAGGCCATTTTTTTATTAAGCCCACTGGCGCAGCCAAATCCGATTTCGTAGCCAGGGAATTCATTTCCTGGAAATTTATAATTTTTAGAAAACGAAATTCAAAAGATTTATTTCTTTTCGTCAATCAATATCCCAGGTAGCGATTCAGGATATTCTTCCCGGATAAATTCAATAAGTTTTTCCCGGACCAGACAGCGCAGATCAAACGCCTGTGATGAGTTCCGCGCCGACATAATTGCTCTCACAACCATGAAATGTGTCTGTGTATCCGTCACCTGCAAAGCCCAGGATTTTCCATCCCAGAGAGGCGTATTAAGTAAAATCTCTTCCAGTTTTTCACGTAGCTTTTCAACCGGCGTCTGGTAGTTCAGATTGAAAAAAGCACTTCCGATCAGACTGCTTTCGTTACGTGTCCAGTTTTGAAAAGGCGTTTCGATAAAATAGGTGATAGGTAAAACCAACCGGCGCAAGTCCCATATGTTGACAACAACGTACGTCAGGTTAATTTCTTCAATGCGTCCCCATTCACCTTCCACAATCACCACGTCGTCTATTTTTATCGGCTGAGTAAAAGCGATCTGGATACCCGCAAGCAAATTGGCAAGCGATTTCTGAGCGGCAAAACCAATAATAACACTGGCAATACCAGCCGAAGTAAGTATTCCGACACCATATTGTCTGACGCTATCGAAACTCAAAAGCAATATCGAAACGCCAAAAAGGACAATAACAATGATGACGATTCTCTTGATAAACTTGATTTTTGTGAAGAGTCTTCTTGCCTGATTATTATCCGGCGAGTCGAAATCCAGCTTGTCGATCAGGATTTTTTCCACAATAATCACGATCCTCGCCAGAAGCCAGGTCGTGACAGCAATCAGCAGTATTTTACTGATGGCATGGGTAAATTCATATTCCGGATGCGACTGGGTATAAACTCTGGTTATGGATGTCGTCATCAACAGCGGAACAAAAAAGTAAAGAACACTGGTAAGGTTTTGGTGAATAGCCCTTACAATCAGCCAGTCTTTTTTTTGAGCGGTAACCGTAATTATTTTGATAATGACTGCACTCAGCAACAAGCCAATAACACCTGCAAGCAGGATGATCAGCCAAGGAGAATTTTTATAATCCAGCGCTTCGAGAAAACTATTCATCGTTTATTGTTCTGTCATACGAGCCACGATCATTCCGGTGTGTTTTGGAACGGACGCAACATATTCAGCAAGTGGCAAGGTAGATAAAATAACCTTTTTCCCTGCAAGAGAAGCATGTAGTAAGTAGGCACGGCTGCCGATTTTGGTAATAATGCCCATGTGATTACAGTCAAGGCCCTCAACCGAAGACGTGAAAGCGACAATATCACCATCCCGGAGCATGGGTTCAGCCTTTTGCAGCGCCGCTTTTGGGATGTAGGAATGTTCGCGGCTATTGATAATATTTTCCTGCTCTTTTACTTTTTCCCAAACCTCGGTGTTATCCAGTGCCGGATAAAAATTGGCATGGGTACTCATAAAATTGATCTCTTTTTTGAAAGGAATGCCGCCAACTTTTGAGGTGATATCTTCAAGCCTGCCACGTTTTTCGTTTTCATACATCCAGTCGAGCACATAGTGCAGGCGAGATGGATAACCATCTATAACACCATCACGGTATCGTATTTTGGTCAGTTCAGTTTTATATCCCTCGTAGTTCAGGTTTTCGTTTTTTGAAATCGCCAGGGCTATGGAGCTTTCAACCAGCGTTGTGCAATCGAGGCCGTCAAATTTGCAGATCAGTTTTTCAGTCGGATTTCCTTCGAGCGTGCTGGCCACATAAGGCGTTCCTAAAAAAGATTCGGCCATGCGTAAAACCTGAGTTCCAAGATCTCCGTTGCCCGGAAGATCCATTTTTTGTGAAAATATCCTTTGTGTAGCCGACTGCGCCGTAGTATCTATTGACCAAAAGATTATAAATGAAAACGCCAGAAATGACAATAAGGCGAAATTTGGTTTCATGGCAGGTAATGATTTACCGCTGTTCATAACGTGATAATCTTTATAATAGAATGAATTAAAAACAATGTACTAAAATGTGTGCCATCCCTCGGCTTGCAAGGCGGAAATGCTGCTATAACGTTTCAGGAACAAATTTATTCACATTTTAGAAATATACTGACTTATTTACAAGGATGTGGAAAATGTAAGCATTTTTAAGTTTGGTTCTCAGATTTTCTACCCATTTATAAGGCTGTGTTATTAAATCACCCCTGCTTGTTTACGAATACCTCCGGCAATTCATCATCATCCGAAATGCGTTCTTTAATAGGGAAAAAGAATGCTGCACCATGATGGAAAAATTGCCATGAAAGGTTGCCGAGTAAACTCTTCACCTCGCTAAACCGGGCATTTCTCGATTTTAAAGCAAAAGCAATGGAAAGTCCAAAACTTACCAGCACGTTCATAATACCGATGCAGGTGATCCCGATAATGGAATTAATCCATAAGTCTGCGGAAATGTGGCTGTTCAGTCCGGCAAACGCAATACCGAAATTTCCCGAAGCAAAGGTAATGTGCCGGATGTCCAGTGGTAAACCAAAGGTAAAACCGATGGCACTGGTTGACCCAAGGAAAACGCCGAGAGAGAAATTCCCGGCCAGCGCACCGAAATTGTGTTCAAAATAATGCGCCGCCCGATTAAGCCGCTCCTGTCCTAGCAAACGGATCAGGCCCGGGTGGTGCATCAATCGCAGCGAGTATTTGTTATAGATCCATTTGTTTTCATAATACCCGGAAATAAGCCCGGATACCATCAGATAAAAACCCGCAATGGCCGCATGCGGAATGGCCAGGCTTTCCCAGGCATTCAGTTCAGCGATCAGTTTGTGGGCTTTGGCGGGATCTGCGATATGAAAGCCGTTGAAATAGAAATAAAGCCAGTCAAGCCCATAGGCGACCGGAAAGGCGATGGACGCATTACCTACCAGCGATATAAACTGACTGCGGATCAGTTTGATCAGCAGCTGCGTGGTACTTTCCAGCCAGTTCGGATTTTGACCATTATTACTCAGATTGGCGGCGATCGTTGAAGCCGTCATCGCCGGTTGTTTGGTTGCGATGGTATAACCCAGAATATGGATCAGCATGAAGCCGATGGAGTAATTCAGGCTGTAAAAAAATGCCTCCCAGAAAATCGGAAGATGCTGAAAATACAACCTGGTCTTGTTGCAGCAAAGCAATCCGACAATTACGCCGCCGCCCAGGGCACGTCTGAAAAGTTTCCAGTAAGCCGATTTATCGGAAGCAATGTAATGCTCGCCGGTTTTGGATGTATTTTCAATGACCTTGAATGTCAGCAATTGCAGGTTTATCGAAAAATGTTTTCGCAGACTGTACCGCGTATTTTCGGCGTAAACAAATTCTTTCAGCAAATGTGTGATGATCAGCCATTGTTTGTCCTTTTCATCCGACTGCAATAAATCGAGGAGCTGGGTCAATCGTTTGAGATATTGTTCAAGCTGACGCATCATGTAAGTCAGCTGTAAACTGATCCCGAAAAGATCTTTATGCTTGTAAATGTAACTGACCTGCGTATTACACTGGCTGATCATTACCAGAATATGCTTGTAATCGTTGGCCCGGTCTTCGGTCTGATAGTCGTAGGAATTCAGCGTTTTCTCCACATACAGCATCACTTCCCTGTTAAGCCCAAGGAATGGTGAATCCAGATCATCCACACGCGGAATTTTGGAAACAACTTCCGGTTCTATCCCGAGGTTTGCCGCACGTTGTGCAAGTACGAGAATGGAGTTGAGTATCTCTTTTTCAATATACTGTGATAATGCCGGTGTGGTATCCCTGAAAATATCCGAGAAGAAATTACACCAGTTTTCATCGGGAATAGCCTGTACCCAGTGGTAATCCGTTTTGTTATCAAAAAAGTTGTCGAATTGGGTCCGGAGTTCGTCCGGTTCGTGCACAGGTGGAAGAAATTTATAACTTAATCTGGTTGAGGCATCTGAAAAAAAGCCTTTGTTTGAACCGATTTCGGATTCTGTCAGCAAGGAAACAAATTTCGTTGAAAGCAGAATAGAATAAATCTGTTCAGCCAGGAGATCCTTTTCCCGGCGATCCATCAGAATATTGGTCAGGATATCAGAAAAGGGTTTTTCCTGATTCACTTTTGCTTTGTAGGAGCTCCGGATAATCTCTATGAATTTTCCGACATAGTTGAGACGGCTTTGTGTTGAAACACTGTTCATAAGATATCACTATTTAAGCGTTTACTGTCGGAGAGAGTTTCTTTAACCGGATTATGTTTCGGCTGTATTCGTCCTGAATATTCTTTTGTTGATTCCAATAATTGCCACTTTGGTGATGGGCCCGCCTACCTGATTAGTAATTGCCCTTAAAGTAAATTTAACAATTCTTTCGGAAGGAACCGGACTTTTGACCCATTTGTGCAATGATGGGGTTGTATAGTCCAATTTTAAAATTGGTATTAAATCAAAAAGAGAGCCGAGATTACGCAAGACAATGCGCTCCCGGCTCTCTTTTCCTGATCCTTAACTCTGAATTTATTTATTCTCTAAAATTTCATAAACATAAACCGAGTTTGGCGGCAATGTCAGGGCAATACCCGTTGAGGTTATTTCCGACGGTTTAATATTCGGGGTAAGAATAAGCAGCGGGAAAACCTGTTTTAAAGTGTATGAAACGGTCGCATTCAGTTTTAGCGTATCCTGCCATGCTCCCTGCGGAATTCTGACATTGGTATGATAGGTCCTTTCCTTATCAAAATTGTAAATGAAAAGAAGCTTTTGCTTATCGGTATAACGCAGGTAACTATAAATTCTGGTTTTATCGTAATCGGGGCTTTGGCCGTCCACATTCACATATTGCAGATCGTAAAAATTACCAGCGTACACGGCCTCATTATCTGTCACAAATTTGTTCAGATTTTCGTAAAAGGCACGCAGCTTTTTCTGATCATTCGTCAATGCACCTCCGTCAAATTTACCGCCATTGACATATTGCTGAAATTCAGTAACGCCCCAGTAATCAAAAATAGTCGTCCGGCCATCTTCGCCCTGAAAACCTTCCGAGACATTGGGATCAACACCCAGTTCCTGCCCGAAATAAATCATCATTGGCCCTGTGTGTAGTGTTGCGCTTAACGTCATAGCCGGAACTGCCGCCCATGCATCGCCGGCAAAATACCGGGACGCGATCCGCTGCTCGTCATGATTTTCAAGGAAACGCAACATGTTTTCAGAAATATCTCCGGATTCCCGCTGCCAGATCCGCGTGATATCTTCCACGCTGCCACCACCTTCTATCAGGTGACGAAGGGAGTTATATAAACCTACTTTATCATACAAGTACGTAAACTGACCTTTTTTGATATAGTTATGATACTCGTGTGGATTATAAATTTCGGCGATGAAAATAATGTCCGGATTTACTTTTTTTATTTCAGGTATCACCCAGCCCCAGAATTCCACGGGGACCATTTCTGCCATGTCACAGCGGAATCCATCAACGCCTTTTTCAGTCCAGAAACGCAGGATATCCCGCATTTTCAACCATGTTGAAGGGATCGGGTCAAAATGCGTTGCGCGACCATTCAGGTAATCGACACCATAATTCAGTTTTATCGTTTCATACCAGTCGTACTGGCTGGGCTGTGCCTGAAAAACGTCGTTTCCGGTTGCCTTTGCAGGTCTTTCCTGATAAGGGCCGGTCACATGAATGGGCGGTTTGTGGCCTTCCGGGACAATGAAATCCTGATTGGGGATATAATAAAAGTTATTGTCTGGCGCAAAAGTTACCGTTTTGTCGTCGTCTTCGCCAAAGTCTTTGATCCCAAAAGCACGCGCATCCGAATGATATTGTCTGGAAACATGGTTTGGGATAAAATCGATGATGGATTTTAAGCCCTGGTTCCGCGTACGGGTCAACAAAGCTTCAAATTCCTGCATCCGTTTTGAAACATCCACGGCCAGGTCCGGATCGACATCATAATAATCCTTAACGGCATACGGCGAACCTGCCATTCCTTTGACAATCAGCGGATGATCAACCGCTATGCCATACCCGGAATAATCCGTCAGCGTGGCATGTTCGATAATGCCGGTGTACCACACATGGGTAATCCCGAAGTTTTTTATTGATTCAAGGGCGGTGTCCGTGATGTCGTTAAATTTTCCGGAACCGTTTTCTTCAATCGTTCCGTATACTTTGTTTGTAGTATTTTGATTACCAAATAATCTGGTAAAAATCTGATAAATAATAAGTTTATCGCGGTTGATAACAGGCATATTCTGCTTTTGGGTTATTGATGAGCGCAATACAAACATACTGCGCCGATGAAATGTAATGGACTTGCAAAAGATAAATTAAGCGCGGAATCTCCGATAAATCAACGATTAAGGAATTACTTTTTTGAAATATCGTTTGACTGCATGAGCTAAAACCGTCTTTTTACTATTTTGCAAGATATTAAATTTAAAAATGATATGCCGACTGTTCAAGCCTGCCTTTTTGATCTTGATGGAGTGATCGTAGATACTGCCAAATACCATTACCTCGCATGGCGACAGCTTGCCAACCAACTTGGGTTTGATCTGACTTTGGAGCAGAACGAGTTATTAAAGGGAATCAGCCGGATGGAATCGCTGGATATTGTACTGGGGATTGGGGGAGTGCAGCTCGATGAAGAGGAAAAATCCAAACTAGCCGCCGAAAAAAATGTCCGATATCTGGAATTGTGCAAACAAATCACACCCGACGACGCCTTGCCAGGTGTGCGTGGATTTCTGGATGAACTACGAGCAGATGCGATCAAGGTCGGATTGGGGTCAGCCAGTAAAAATGCCCGGACAATTCTTACAAACCTCGATATGCTGACCTATTTCGATACCATTGTTGATGGAAACCGGGTTACAAAAGGAAAACCTGATCCGCAGGTTTTTTTAATGGGCGCAGAGGATTTGTCCGTCGCCCCGGAGCATTGCATCGTTTTTGAGGATGCCGTTGCTGGTATTCAATCGGGAAATGCAGCCGGCATGTTGACCATTGGTATCGGCGAGCAATCTGTTTTAAATGAAGCGGATATCGTGATCAAAGGTTTTGATGGGGTGTCAGTGGATGACCTTTTTGAAAAATTAACGTAATAATCATTCAGAATAACCTTCGCTGTTTGCTAATAGCTTACTGCCGATAGCCCATATAAAATGAAAAACTACATAACACACGACGAATGGAGTATTGTGGAAGAAGGTTTCCACGCAGCTCACAATGAAATTACAGAAAGTCTGATGAGCCTCGGCAATGGCCGTATGGGGCAAAGAGGAAACTTTGAAGAGCGTTATTCGGGTAAAACCTTGCTCGGGAATTATGTTGCAGGGGTGTATTTTCCTGATAAAACCCGTGTAGGCTGGTGGAAAAATGGTTATCCCAACTATTTTGCCAAAGTGTTGAATGCCTGCAACTGGGCAGGTATTGATATCAAGGTAGGAGAGGAAACGCTGGATTTGAATACCTGTCTGGTCGAAGAATTCCGCCGGGAACTGAACATGAAGGAAGGCGTTCTGGACCGTGTCGCTGTGGTAAAACTGGCAAGCGGCAGGCGGTTGAAAATCCAGTCGAAACGCTTTTGTAATATGGTGGATGACGAGTCGGGAGCGATCCGTTATTCGATTACGCCGCTTGATTTTACAGATGTTATCACGGTGACGCCTTATCTGGACGGGAATATCAGTAACCGTGATTCGAATTACGACGAAACTTTCTGGAATGAGATCTATAAGGAAACCAGTTTTTCGGAAGGGTATCTGATTCTGGAAACAAAAGAGAATCCTTATGGCGTTGAGCAGTTTCAGGTTGCAACCGGAATGGCTTTCGATATAAAAATAAACGGACTGAAAACGGATTATCAGTCGTTACCAGCGCGTCATGAAAAATATGTTGCCGGTGTCGTTCATATTGAAGTGAAGGAGGGCGATGAGCTGACGATTTTTAAATACGCCGTTAACCTGTCTTCCACCAACTATGCTGCGGACCAGCTTTTGACGGAAGCCAAAGCTTATGTAGCGCGTATCAGCGAGAAAGGATTTACGCAGCTTTATGCAGAACACGTGCAGGCCTGGGCTGAAAAATGGGAGAAAAACGATATTTCCATTGAAGGAGATATTGCTGCCCAGCAGGGAATCCGTTTTAATATATTTCATTTGGGACAAACTTATACCGGAGAGGATGAGCGCCTGAATATCGGTCCGAAAGGATTTACCGGGGAAAAATACGGAGGAAGCACGTACTGGGATACTGAAGCTTATTGTATACCGTTTTATCTGTCGACTTCGGAAGAAAAAGTGGCCAGGAATCTGTTGGTTTACCGGCATAAACATTTGCAAAAAGCGATAGAGAACGCGGAAAAGCTAGGTTTCAAAGACGGAGCGGCGCTTTATCCGATGGTTACGATGAATGGCGAGGAATGCCACAATGAGTGGGAAATTACTTTTGAAGAAATTCACCGGAACGGAGCCATTGCTTTTGCGATTTACGATTACACAAGATACACCGGCGACGAAACGTATCTGGCCCAATATGGCCTTGAAGTGCTGATTGGTATCTCACGGTTCTGGAAGCAGCGGATCACCTGGTCGGCGGAGAAGGGGCAATATGTGATGCTTGGCGTGACTGGGCCTAATGAGTACGAAAACAACGTTAATAACAACTGGTATACCAATTACATCGCATGCTGGACACTGCGTTATACGCTGGAAGTAATCAGCAAACTTTGGGAAACCAATACACAAAGGCTGAATGAGATTATTTTCCTGACGCATTTTGACCTGAATGGTGAAATGGCCGATTGGAAACACATTATCGAGTTCATGCATTTTCCATATGATCCTGCCAGAAGGGTTTATTTGCAGCAGCAAGGTTTTCTGGACAAGGAGATCTTATCGGTTGCGGACATTGCCGATCAGCGGCCGATTAATCAGAACTGGTCATGGGACAGAATATTGAGATCATGTTTTATCAAACAGGCCGATGTTCTTCAGGGATTATATCTTTTTGAAGATGATTTTGCCATTGACGATATCAAAAGAAATTTTGAGTTTTATGAGCCGATGACGGTGCATGAATCGTCACTTTCTCCTTGTGTGCACTCGATTCTTGCTGCGAAAATCGGGTTGAAAGACAAGGCTTATGAAATGTATGTCCGGACAGCAAGGCTTGATCTGGACGATTACAATAATGACACGGAGGACGGCCTGCATATCACTTCGATGGCGGGCACCTGGATGAGCGTTGTTAAAGGTTTTGCCGGACAGCGCGTAAAAGATGGCTTCCTGACTCTAAATCCGTATATCCCCCAGCAATGGACTTCGTATTCGTTCAGGATCGGGTTCCGCGGGTCCTGGTTGAAGATAGAGGTGACCCAGGAAGGAGTTACGGTTGAGAATACATCCGATCAGGAACTGACCATTTTTGTTAACGATGAAAGGCTTTTCGTGGCGGCTAACACGATCGCGCAAAAATAATTTTGTCGGCATAAAACAGTATTTTATTGATCCGGAGTGCTTCTGATATTCCGGATCAATAACTAACCTCTTCTATGTTTAAATTTTCAATCACTGCACTTTTTTTAAGTTTTGTTCTTTTTCAGGCAAATGCACAGAGTCTGAATACGCTAACGCCTAAGGAGAAAAAGGAAGGCTGGAAACTGCTTTTTGATGGTAAAAATCTCAAAGGATGGCATGCTTATGGCGGCAAGGAAGTTGGTGCTGCATGGGTGGTTGATCAGGGAGCTATCAAATTAAATGTTCCGGAACGCGCCGGAAACAAGGCGAAAAACGGTGGCGATATCGTTATAGATGAGCTAGTGAATGGTGATTTTGAATTTAAGGCGGAGTGGAAAGTCAGTAAATTTGCCAATAGCGGTATTTTCTTTTTTGTGAAAGAAGCGCCGCAGTATAAAAATATGCATGACACCGGCCTGGAACTCCAGGTGATCGATGATAAGATTTACGAAGGCGCAAAAGAAAATACGCACCGGGCAAGTGATTTCTTCGGTGTGGCCAATGCGCGGTTAAGAGAAGGAAATCCGGAAGGAGAATGGAACCAGATTCATTTCATAGTGAAAAAGAACAAACTTACTGTGTATCAAAATGGTTTTATGGTGCAGGAACATGATCTCTCGGGCACAGACTGGAAGCAGAGAATTTCAAAAAGTGGTTTAAAGGATGCCCCGATTTCTAAAGGGATTTTGGCGGGTAGAATTGGTTTGCAGGATTGGGGTAGTACTGTTTGGTATCGCAATGTAAAACTTCTTCGGTTATAAATATTTTCAATTTGTTTATAGCAAGAAAAAATAAAACTAAACCAATATTATCAAACGGTAGATAAGTAATTATTGACAATGTTGTTGATTTATAGTAGGTTAGTGACCTCGCTGTCTAATAAATCATGGTACAGGAAGTTGTCAGGTGGAGGTTGATGGTAGTGCTAACGATGATGTTTTTGACGGGTTTTCACCTGCAAACATCAGCGCAGGATTTTAGTGTTTGCCAAAAAAATCTAAAAGACCTTCTGATCACGTTCAATCAGTCATTTGAAGAAAATGACCCTGCATTACTGAAAAATCCTGATTATCAGCGTCAGCTTCGCGAGCTTCAGGCGGAGTATTTCAAATATCACAAACTGTCCTACATGTCCTCGGATTCTGTTCAGCGTCTGAACAACGAGGCAATTCTTCTGGCTTTATCCGGAAGTTATCATAAGGCACTCCACATCATGGAAAGCCTGGAACTTTCCGAGGATGACGCGCAGGTCAGGTATAATCGTGGGCTGTTTAACTTGCTTAACAAAAAATATGATTCGGCTCGTAACGACTTTTCCAGTGCGCCGAGTCATTCTTACAGCGCAGTCAATTCGCTGGTCTCTTTTGGAAAACAAAAGAAGTTTGCCGAAGGATTGTCTTTTGCACAAGGCAACGAGCCGAAAAATTCTGCTGGTAAATTCAGTTACAATCTTGGGCTGATCCATAAATTTAACGGACTTTTTCCCGAGGCTATTGACGAGCTGTCGTCTGCCATCAAACAGAAAGATGACATCATGGCTTATCGTTTGCAGCGTGGTGATCTTTACATGCGCACGGGGAATCAAAAGAAAGCGGTAAAGGATTTTGAGAAAGTAGCGCGCCGGCACGCCAAAGCGCAGATACGTTATGCAAACGCTTTGCTTTCGCTGAACCAGTTTGCCAACGCGCTGTCGGTTTTTCAAAAGTATCTTGAAAGTGAGGATAAAACCTTCCGTGGGGACGCGTACGTGGGTATGGGGCATTCCTATTATGGGCTGAATCAGATTGCCGAGGCTCAGCGATATTATCGGCTGGCGTCTACGATGAAACGCGAAACTCCGTCGCTGCTTTCCGGGATTGGCAACATTCATTTATCAAATCATGAATATCAGTTTGCTTACAATTCCTTTGATCGGGCGTTAAAAAAGGACACTTCTTATCTGCCGGCTTATCTTGGGAGGGCCGTGGCGCAATATGGTTTGAAAAAATTTGAACTGTCGTTGCAGGATTTTAAAAAAGCGGAATCCATCATGGATCCTGATAATAAGTTCTTTGCGGATTTGTTTGTAACCCGAGGATTTGCCCGCTATTACCTGAAAAATTCAAAAGGTGCGCAGGATGATTTTACCACGGCGATTCGGCTGGATGGTACCCGTTATGAGGCACTGGCTGGTATGAGCAGCATCATGATCGATCAGAAGCGATATTCTGAGGCAGGGCAGTTTTTAAGTAAGGCACTGAACTACGAGCAGAATTATGACCGCATGTGGAGTAATTACGGGAATTTGCTTCTGCATTTTGATATGTTCAAAAAGGCCTATAATGTGTTTAAGAAAGCCATTGCACTGAACAAACAAAATATAAAGGCTCAAAACGGATGGGGTGTGGTACTGCTTGAAAATGACCAGCTTGATAAATCCATGGTGCTTTTTGACAGTCTGGTAAAAGAAAATCCTCAGTTGCCTTATTTGCATAATAACCACGGCATTGTACAGGCTTACCTGGGAAACAGGCATGAGCAGCGCCGGCAGATCGACGATGCCAATGTGCGCTACGAAGGATCATTTTCAGACTTTAAAAAAGCAATGGAAGTGGCGCCGACACGCAAGTTTTATAATGTAAACCAGGGAAATGTGTACCGCTACTGGCAGCAATATGATCAGGCTTCGCTGAGTTATCAGAGTTATCAGGATAAAAGTGCGCTGAACAACACAGCCGTGATGTATGCGGGACAGGAAAAAATGAAGGATGCCAAATACTATCTCGGTGTGGCAATTCAGATTGACTCTTTGCACCGGGTTTTTCAGTACAATATGAATATTCTCGTCAAAGGGAAGCAGCAGGAAATGATGAAACTGGTCGCTTCGGCCGGTGATGACGGTCCTTATTCAGATATAGGGATCAAATACAGCAGAGATGGTTTTGTGACCATTTATCTGTACGATTACGAGTATGACACGCTGGCCTTTAAAGGCAGACATTATATGCCTTTGCCGGTGGCTGAGTACAGAGAAGATTATTTTATTCCGGAATACGACTTCAAGTTTATTGCCTATCCAAAAAAGAAAGACCCGCCGAAGGTAAAAACGCCAAGTTACAAATCACAGAAAGTGAGGATGCCGGGTAAGAAGGGGAGAAGTGGTACGCGATGTCCGGTTTTTACCTAAAGGTACCCGGTTGTTTACTAAATATTAGAAAATGTTGAGTAAAAATATCTACACGGGTGTGATTTGAATACTCACCTTGGGAATTTCTGGTTGAAATATGTGGAAAATTTCTGTCTTAACCTGATTGTTATAAGTTTCCAAACAGGTTTCTTACTTCTACAAAGCTTATGGGCTTGTCTAAAAAATAATCCGCTCCTTTTCTAAGCGCTTCCTCACGCAGATTTGTCATGGCACTCATCATGACTACCTTGGTATTGTGAAACCGGCCGGTAGTTTTGATGTTTTCAATTTCATTGATGCCTTTACCATCCGGTAAATTGTTATCAATAAAAACCCACTCAGGATTTAATTGATTAATAAACGCGATACCCTCTGTAAGCGTCGTTGCTATTCTGACCGTATCAGGTGTCTTTACATTGAGTTGTTTAACCAAAAAATTGCGCATCAAAATTCCAAGGTCCTTTTCATCCTCTATTATTACAATTTTCATGGTCAGGTACGCTAAAAAATATATAGTCGGTAAATTTGAATAAATCAGAAATAAAACTAATTCTACGAAACTGATTTATATATTATTCATTAGACAAAGTCATGTGGTAAAATAAACAATAACCTTGCCATTCGGCATTCTCAGGGTGCATTTAAAACAGGTCTTAAAACAAGCATCGCTTCATGGTTCCCCATCTTGTAGAATCCTGTTCCAAAATTGTGTAGTAATAATTTTGTTTTTTCGGGGGCGTTGAAAAATTCAGTTGTGCGGTTAAATTGTTTTTATTTATAAGTCATTGTTTTGTAGTTGTTTAAAGTCGATTTCTTAACGTTCAAAACTTTTGGGTACAGGTTTTTAACGGAAATCTGTAACAAATTAAAAATTTACAATCATTTAAAATTAATTGTCATGATCAACGGTAAAGTATTTTGGGGAATTGTGACCGCGGCTGCGGCAGGTGCTGTTATAGGAATGCTTTTCGCTCCTGAGGAAGGAACACAAACGCGCAAGAAAATCAAAAAGAAAACCAACAGCCTTGCCAGTGAGTTGATAGACGCGCTGGAAAGAAGCAAAGACAAGGCTGTAAAATCAGCAGAAGATCTGAAAGAAAAAGGGCAGAAATATAAAAATGACTTCAATGATAAGGCCGAAGAGCTTGCAGATGACGCTGCGGACGAAGTCAGCAAATATAATTAATGAGAAAACCAGGTAACAGATCGCTGATTTGTTACCTGGATCTTAAAATTTCAAATGAGTTATTCTTCTGGATTATGAAAAGTCAGGATAAAGAATCGATAGGACACACATTACACACAGCCACAGACTATGTCAAAGATCTGTTGATGGCTTCAGCTCCCGGTGGCGTGGCTGGCAAGGGGATTGAACTTGGCGTAGGTGCTGTTTTAGCAAAAACAGTACTTAAAAGACTGCCCGTACCGTTCAACTTTCTCGCGCCCATCATCATTGAAAAAGTGATTTTAAAACATGGCGTGGAAGAAGGCCGGGAAGTACTGCTGAAAGGGCTGAGATGGGTTAAAGCGGCAACGGATGACGCCGATGATGAAAGTGCACACATTGCAACCCTGTAAAAAAGTACAGTGAGCAGCTTGTGGCCGAGAAGATCAAAGCCAGAATTTATGAACGCTTAACATGACATCTTTCAACTCTTCATAACTGGAAGGTTTTATGATGTAACAGTTCGCGCCCAGCTGGTAAGCAGTTACAATGTCGTCCGGGGCATTGGATGTACTAAAAATAATAATGGGAATATCATTCCATTTATCATTGGTTCTGATAATCTTCAAAACTTCTCTTCCATCCCGTTTAGGCATGTTGAGGTCAAGCAGGATGAGATTTGGTGCTGAATTGTCCTCTTCCGGAATCAGATAGTTCAGCAATTGTTCTCCATCTTCAAAAAACACAATTGAGTGAGAAAGGTTGTTGTCTTCAAAAGCAGCCTGGACCAGAAAACGGTCATCGGCATCATCATCCGCCATTAAAATGGGTTTGTCACTCATATAGTCCGGGTCGTCATGCGCGCCCTGTTATTTATATTTTATGGTACCGGAAGTTCTAATGATCTTTCAGCTTAACAAGGATTCTGAGGGCAAATATATGTAAAAATTAGCGCCTTCTCCTTCGGTGCTTTCCGCGAAAATATAACCATTGTGATTTGAAACGACTCTTTTACAAATTGCGAGGCCGATACCCGTACCGGCAAACTCATTTCTTCCGTGAAGTCGTTTGAAAATAATGAAGATCTTTTCGGAAAACTCCTTTTTAAAACCAATTCCGTTATCACTGATCTTGATCTGGTGGAACTGTATCTCCTGATGTGACGGTTTAACACCGGGAATAATTTCGCCGTTTACAAGTCTGTGCGTAATGCGGATTATCGGTCGCTGATCTTCCTTATGGTATTTGATTGAGTTGGAAAGCAGGTTTTGAAATAGCTGTACCATCTGTGAACCATAACCTTCGACCGAGGGTAAAAGCTCGCTGTGAATAACGGCTTTGTTTTCCATGATCATTTCCGATAAATTCGATTTTGCGTCAGCAAGAGACGTGTTGAGATTGATAAGCCGCGCGTCGGAGCCGGTTTTAACAATTCTTGAAAAAGACAGCAGGTCGTTGATCAAAAGCTGCATACGCTGTGCAGAGCCGTCAATTTTATTCAGCATCTGAAAAATTTCGTCTGAAATCTCCTCCTGATACTTCGATACCAGCCGGTCGGAAAACGACCTTATCTTGCGCAACGGCTCCTGTAAATCGTGTGAAGCAACATAGGCGAATTGTTCCAGCTCGCTGTTGGAGCGATTCAGGTTTTCAATCTTATTTTCAAGATCAATCCGGTAAAACTGATTTCTCTTCAGCTCACGATCCAGAAGTACAAACGCAGACGACAGAAAAACAATCGCAACGAGCATGATGATCCAGTTATATCTGAAAACCTGAAGTCTGTAATTATCACGGCTTCTCACACGCATGTGCATAAGCTGCCCTTCCACGTTGTTCATTTCAGAAATCAATTTGGTGATCGAATCAACTTCCAGATTTTTCTTTTTGTAAAGTGCATATACGATAGCCGGGTTCACCAGAGTTGCCGATTTGGCAAGGCGTTCGGTGTATGTTGAAAATTCACCTACGTGTACTTTCAGTGCTTCGAGTCTTTTTTGCTGTGATTCGTTTCCTACCACGAGTGAATCGATTTTTTGCGTGAGAGCGGGAATCGTTTTAGCTGCGGCAAGAGTTTTGTTTATATATGCGGTATCTTTTAGAAATAAATAGGTATTCGCATGATAGGTACTTTCATAAAGCGCTGAGGATACTTCGTTAAGGCTGCTGATCACACGCTGAGTCTGATTGACCTTTTCAGAATAATTAATCAGTTCCTGATTTATTTCGTTGTAACTATATGAGAGTGCAATGATTAGAATTAATGATGTACCTAAAAGAAACCTTGTTATCAGAGATAATTGTTGTTCGCTGAGTGTCCTGTTTAACAAATTAAAGGTAGATAGTTTCATAAATGAGTTGTTGTGTGAAAAATCTACATTCCGAATTAATATACTCAGTATGTGGAAATATGTACGCAATATTTACATTTTGAGGGAGCAGGGGTAAGTAAGTTAGGATAAAGTATAGTAAATTTAAATGATGTACGTAATAAGTCAACGAGAGGGGCCCTTTTGATGTTACATTTCGGTATTATCCGAAATATACAGGTTTCAGTTTCAAACGATATCATTAAAGAGAACTTTTAATATTACAATTAATTGCTATATGCAAAGACAAACGCAGACGCAACGACAAACCCTTAAATATTCTCCCCTTCAGATTCAGATGCTCAATTTGCTGCATTTGACGACGATGGAGCTTGAACAAAGAATTAAAGAAGAGTTGGAGGAAAACCCTGTGTTAGAAGAGGGTAAGGAGGAGACTGCATCCGAGGACCAGCCGGAGGAATTTCAGGATGCAGACGATACAGTGGGTACAGGAGAAGATGATACGCCGTCGGTTCAGGATTATTATGACTGGGACGAGTTCAGAGACGACGATATTCCTGATTATAAAACATATGCGAATAATCAATCTGCTGACAATGAATTGTATACGCGTCCGATGGTGGAGACGATGTCTTTTCGTGACGACCTAAAGCAGCAGGTTCACTTTTTAAGACTTGATGAAAGGCAGCAGCTTGTCGCTGATTTTATTCTCGATTCTCTGGACGAAGACGGATTTTTAAGAAGGGAAAGTGAAGTCATAGCCGATGATATCTCTTTTGCCAACTCCATGTTCATCGATACGGAAGAAGTGGAATTGATGCTTCGTGTCATTCAGCAGCTTGACCCACCGGGAATTGCGGCGAAAGATTTGAGAGAATGTTTGCTTATACAATTGCAACGAATTGAAAATCAGGATGAATGTTGGGGATGGGCTTACAAGATAGTATCCGATACGTTTGATGAGTTAGGTTCGCGTAATTATGACAAGATTATGCGGGTGTTGGGTATCGATGAGGAATGTCTGAAAAAGGCCATTCATTTGATCACCACCCTTAATCCGAAACCAGCTTCCGGACTCAGAAACGATAGCCTGGTTAATGAAAGCATTAAGCCTGATTTTATGCTGCGTTACATTGACGACAGCGAAATTGAGGTTCAGCTGACATGGGGTAACAGCCCTGCTTTGAGGCTGAATAAGCTGTTTACACAAATGGCCGAGCAGAAAATTGATAAGGCAACGAATCAGTTTTTAAAGAATAAAATGAATTCTGCCAAATGGTTTATCGATGCGATCAAACAGCGTGAAAATACGATGCTGAGCACGTTGAGGGCCATTGTGAAGCTTCAATATGATTATTTCCAAACGGGTGATATCAAGAAATTGCGCCCGATGATTCTAAAAGATGTGGCGGAAATTATCGATATGGACATCTCAACGGTGTCACGTGTGACCACCAACAAATATGTACAGACGCCTTTTGGTATTGTTTTATTAAAGGATCTGTTTACCGAAGGCGTAACGAATGAGGATGGCACGGAAGTTTCTAACCGTGAGATTCAGGAAGCCATAAGAGAAATAACAGCAGCGGAAGATAAGCGGCATCCTTTCAATGACCAGCAGATTACAGATCTGTTGTCGGAAAAAGGGTATTCTGTGGCGCGCCGGACTGTTGCAAAATACAGGGAGCAGTTAAATATCCCGACCGCACGATTACGGGTTACCATTTAATTAAGAAAGCACTTTATTCCTCATGAAAAAAATAGTAGTGGTTGATGATGAAGCGGATATTTGCTTCCTGTTGAAAAGATTTTTGTCGAAGAATGAATTCATAGTAGAAACGGCCCAGACCGGAAAAGAAGGGTTGGCATTGATAGAGTCTTTCGAGCCAGACCTGGTGATGACGGATTTTCGCCTGGGTGATATCACGGGTACTGAGTTGCTGAATGCTATTAAAGCCAAACGTCCGCACGTGCCGGTTTTGATCATTACAGGTTATTCCGATATTAAGGTCGCAGTGAATGTGATGAAACTTGGAGCCTATGACTACATTACAAAACCTCTTTTCCCGGATGAAATATTAGTTACGGTCAAAAAAGCTTTGGCTGACGCGGAATCTGATAAATCCGGCGAAACTGAATTTGTTTCGGGCGTCGCTGAAACTACCACTGCTAAGCCAGGCCGAAAAGTGTCGCATAAGATGAAGGCGGGTTATGTGATGGGTCAAAGTGAAGTGGCGGATAATCTTTTCCGTCAGGTGGACCTGGTTGCACCTACTAATTTCAGCGTAATTATTTATGGCGAAAGCGGTTCCGGAAAAGAAGCGATCGCACATGAAATTCATAACCGGTCGCGGAGAAAAGACATGCCGTTTGTAGCCATGGACTGTGGCGCCATTTCGAAAGAACTTGCGGGAAGTGAGCTTTTTGGCCATGAAAAAGGTTCGTTTACAGGTGCGCTGCAAACCAAAATTGGTCATTTTGAAATGGCTAATGGCGGTACTTTGTTCCTGGATGAGGTCTCAAATCTATCATATGAAATACAGGTTGCTTTGCTGCGTGTGGTGCAGGAACGTAAAATGCGTAGGATTGGTGGATCAAAAGAAATAGAGCTTGACGTCCGGATTATTGTAGCGAGTAACGAAAGGTTATTGGATTCGGCCAGAAATGGCAAGTTCCGCGAAGATCTTTATTACCGTTTCAATGAGTTTACCATCGAGGTTCCTGCGCTACGAAACAGAAAGGATGATCTTTTGCTTTTTGCGAATACTTTCCTGGAAACTACCAACGGAGAGCTGAACAAGGATGTGAAAGGGTTTTCGGACGAAGTGATGAAGGATTTTGTCAATTATTCATGGCCGGGAAATTTGCGCGAACTCAAAAACGTTATCAAGCGTGCCACGTTGTTGTCTGATGGTGATCTGATTGAAGAGAAATCGCTTCCGTTTGAGATCGTTAATTACAGCAAATTGAAAGATCTGGATGATGAAGTTTCCATTCCTGTTGCGGCAACCGTGGCTGTGCAGGAACCCATGGACAGTGAGGATTCCAAACCCAGTTTGAAGACCGTTGCCAATGAAGCCGAATATGATATGATTATGCAGGTTTTGCGGGATGTCAATTTTAATAAAAGCAAAGCAGCGCGTTTATTGAATATCGATCGCAAAACTTTATACAACAAAATGAAACAATTTGATATTTAAGAGATTGGAAAATCAGTTATGTCTTTTTTCATTTGAAGAGGTATTAAATGCATCGGCAAGCGGATTCATCATTTGCAGTTCAGGTGACATCAGTGCGGATGCTGGTGGAAAGACCTGCGTTTATGCCAATGCCGCCGCGCAAAAAATTACCGGAATAGCTGATCCTTCGGGACTTTCTTGGTTATCAGTGTATGGAGAACAGTTTAATTGCGAGACGTTAGAATCTCTTGGAACCATAGAATACCAGTCTGATAAGACCGGTTTGTGGTGCAGAATTATAAAGTCTGACATCGATAAAAACAATTGTCTCTATACCATTACGGATATTACCTCAGAAAAACAGGCGGAATTCAGATTATCACACCTTCAGAAGTTATCCACGGAGGCGGAAGAAACGATGGAGTTTGGCAGCTGGATCTGGGATATTAATAATTCCGATTATGAATGGACCGATGGAATGTACCGCTTGATGGGGTATAAACCGGAGGATCTGCCTTTAACGAAACTTGACAGCAGTACATTTAAGAAAAATATTCATCCCGATGACCTTGAAATGATCACCGGGAAATTGAAAAATGTGTTGTCGTATACGGATACTTACATTCTGGAATTCAGGATTATTGCTGAGGGAGGACGTGAAAAATATCTGTATGTACGAGGTCATAACACCATTGATGAAATAACCGGTCATGTTATATCCATCGGGACAGCCTTTAACGTGTCAACACTGCGGGAAATCCAGCGTGAGCTTGAACAGAAAGTGAGTGACCTTAATACCTCCAATGCCGAGCTCGAACAATTCGCGTATATAGCATCGCATGATTTGCAGGAACCATTACGGAAAATTGTTTCTTTCGGCGAACGTCTGGAAACCAAAACGAAGGATATTTTAAATGATGAACAAGGGCAATATCTGAACCGAATTCTGAGTGCCACGCGCCGGATGCAGAAAATGATCAATAACCTGCTTGAATTTTCAAGGGTTGCCAGTTCATCCAAAGTATTTGAACCGACGGACCTCAACGATGTTCTGAAAAGTACACTCAGCGATCTGGAAGTTACCATTCAGCAGAATAAAGCGGTGGTTGATGTAGACGAGTTGCCGGTTATCGAGGCAAATCCGACACAGATGTCTCAGCTGTTTATTAACCTGATATCCAATTCGTTGAAATTTACGCGTCCCGGTACAGTCCCTGTTATTTCTCTCAAACTGTCCGATGTGTCCGCTGTTGAAGTCCAGAGAAGGAAATTAATTGGCGACAAGCGCTATATCAGAATTACGGTGAAAGACAATGGTATCGGATTTTCAAATGAAAATGCAGCCAAAATTTTCACAATTTTCCAGCGTCTCAGAGGCCGGTCAGAATACGAAGGTGCAGGAATAGGGCTTTCCGTTTGTAAGAAAGTGGTAGAGGGTCATCAGGGAATTATCGAAGCGTTCGGCGTACCCGATGAAGGAGCTACTTTCGAAATGATCCTTCCTGTTAGCCAGAATTAATATATAATCATCTTTTTACCAGTCTCGTTTTCAACTGAGTTTTGGATTTTCAATTCTGAATAATAATGAATAACAAAGTAATAAGCGTGCTTTTGGTTGATGATGATGAAGATGACTATTTCCTGACCAGGGAGTATTTCGGCGATCTGATCAACTGGAAATTTGATATTACCTGGTGCGCAACCTATCGGGAAGCGATTCACGCCATTCAGAATAAGAAATTTGACCTTTACTTTTTTGATTATCTGCTGGGCGAACGTAACGGCATTGACCTGATCGAGGAAGCCAGTACCCTGGAATGCGAGGAGCCGATGATCCTGCTTACAGGTAAAGGCGATACCAAAATAGCCGTAGAAGCGCTGCGGCTTGGAGCGGTTGACTATCTGATCAAAAATGAGCTGGATTCAGAAAAACTAGAACGCACCATCCGTTATGCACTGGAACGAACTTCTGTTTTAAAAGCATTACGACATAGCGAGAGGCGTTATCGCAGGGTTTTTGAGGAGTCAAACGACTTTCTATTTATCAGTGATCTGGAAGGTATCATTACCGATTTTAATACATCTGCCTGCACTTTAACGGGTTATTTACCCAAACAGTTAAAAGGGAAAAATATCCTGGAAATGGTGGATGATCCTCTTTTCGGCCTGGTGTGGAATGGTATTCAGGACAGAGCTATTCAGGACTTTGAAGTGAGACTGGTGACCACCGATGGAGAGAAAAAATATTGCGTCTTTTCCGCTTCAATGGAAATGGACGAGGATAATCCTTATGTTCAGGGGCGTTTGCATGATATCACGGCCCGGAAACAGTCGGAAAGAGAGCGTTTGTTTTCAGAAAAACTGGCTGTTACAAGCCGGTTGGTGCGCATGCTTGCCCATGAGGTCCGCAACCCGCTTACCAACGTAAATTTATCGGCAGAACAGCTCGAAATGGAGCTTGCAGATGAAGACCTCAAATTTTACACACAAATCATCAAGCGAAACTGCACCCGTATCAATGACCTGATCACGCAGTTATTGCAGCCGTCCAGTGCAAACGAAGTCAATCTGCTTGAAACATCCATTCACGGAGTGCTGGATGAGGCTATTGCAACCGCACTTGACCGGATGCAGTTAAAAAGAATTCAAATTGTGAAGTCTTATGCTGAGGAAGATTTTGTTATCCCTCTCGATTCGGTTTCGCTCCAGATGGCATTTTTAAACCTGATTACCAATGCCATCGAGGCAATGGAAGAGGATAGGGGCATTCTCAGAATCACAACCCGGCTTCAATCGGATTCGCTGCAAGTGATTTTCGCTGATAACGGATCCGGAATCAGCGAGGAAAATATGGATAAAGTTTTTGAACCCTATTTTACCGGGAAGAAAAACGGTATGGGTTTAGGACTCGCTACTACACTTAATATTCTTCATATGCACCATGGACGTATTGACGTACAGTCGGAAGTGGGTACCGGAACAACTTTTACCGTGAGTTTTTCCGGTAAATAGTTTATTGTCAGTCATTACAGAAATTATTTCCTGTCATTTTCGTGACCAAAAGCACTTGGTCTGGTCAAACAACAGAAATGCACACGCTATAATGTTGTTCGACAATGAAATTGATCATTGCTGAGTTGGGATATCTTCTGGTAAAAGGAAAACTGATCAAAAACCGGTACAGTCTTCGTGAACGGTTTGCTGGATTTTTGCGGATTTATTTCCTAACTATTTTTCTTGGAATTACGGGTGTTGGCTTATCATTCGCCTTTTTTAATTTGATTAAAATGGAGCGTCCGGTAAATATCCTGGGCCATCTTCTGGAAAATCAGAAATTGATTTATCAGTTTGTTGTCATTTGCATGATAGCGCCGTTTGTTGAAGAAATGTTGTTCCGGGTTTGTCTCCGCTATTCAAAACTGAACTTTGCCGTTACCGCCGGTTTTTGTTTTTATATTTTCCCCGGTATCCTGATAAAGGGTAGGGGGATATTTGGAGAGGATAACCCGTTGTCGCTGCGTATTGCCTTGGTATTAATTGTTATCGCAACCATTTACAGCATTTTACAAAGCAAGCCTGTGTTTGACAATCACCTTGCAAAATTTTGGTCTTCGCATTTTAAGCTGATATTTTATCTTTCAGTGCTCTCTTTCGGGTTGATACATGTTACAAATTTCGAGATTAATCCGGCGACTTTTATTGTGGCTCCCATGCTTACGTTGCCACAAATTGCGGGTGGTTTTATGTTTGGATACATCCGGCTCAAATATGGAATCCTTTATGCGGTATTGCTGCATGCTGCAAATAATTTTATGCCTTTTGCGATACATGCAATGCTGGGCTGAATGAAAAAATCCCGGGATGTTGCCCCGGGATTTTTATTTAGTGTTTGCCATGACCCTTGTTGTCATGTTTCCAGTCTTTGTCTTTTTTATTATTTTTTGCATAACCGGATTTTGGGCTGTTGCCAGGTTTTTCATAACGGCGGTTTCCGTTGTTATGAGAATATCGGTCGTCGCGGCTGTCGCGGATGATCTGCTGGCTATGGTTTCCTTTGTACCGCGCATATTTCGAAACATGAACGTTGTTGTGGATAAACGGTCTTGGTTCGTTGATCACCACTTTATAGGAATTGTAAACGTCATAATTTCGGTAACGTGCAGGCAGTGCTGAAACATACACCCAACGTGGTCCGTTTTGGTAAACATATTGTGATCTTGTTACATCGTAATATGCATTGATGTCTGGCAGATAATAGAAATCTACGTGGTTATATCCCGTGGGTCCCCAGGCTGGCTGGCTACCGATATTGATACTTACGCTCACCTGAGCCTCTGATTTTGGTGCCGCTGAAACGCCCAAAACTACCAATATTGCGAAAATTATCTTTTTCATGATTGCTGATGTTTAAAAGTTATAAATCCCTGCACCTATCGTGCTTTTGTGATTCTATGACAGGAGAAATCGAAGGATGTTTAATGGATAACGAAAAAATTCGATGGAGAGATTAAATTTATCGACGATCAGCTAAATTTTAACGAAGAAGCTATTTAAACAAAAATCCCCGCTACGTATTAACCGGAGCGGGGAAGAGGAGAATTTCTGGTTTTGTCAGGCGGCTATCCGTTTCCTGCGGTTAAAGAATCCGTAGATGATCGGGAAGATCAGTAATGTTAATACAGTGGCCGTAATCAGTCCGCCGATTACTACAATCGCCAGCGGCTTTTGAGTTTCGGATCCGATACCGGTTGATGTTGCAGCCGGGAGCAGCCCAATGGCGGCCATGAGCGCGGTCATGACCACCGGCCTGATCCTTGACTTGACACCTTCGCGGATGGCGTCGTCAAGAGGCATATGGGCTGCAAGATTTTTATTAAAAACTGAGATCAGGATTACACCATTTTGGACGCATAAACCGAAGAGTGCGATAAAACCTACACCGGCTGAAATTCCGAAATTCATATGGGTCGCGTGCAAGGCCAGAATTCCGCCGATCAATGCGAAGGGAACATTCACCAATACCAGTCCTGCGTCCTTGGCATTGCTGAACATGATGAACAACAAGATAAAAATCCCGATCAAACTGATGGGCACTACTTGTCCCAAACGGGCAGTGGCCCGAACCTGGTTTTCAAATTCACCGGACCAGTTTACAGAATAACCTTTTGGAAGGGATTTCAACAGTGGTTTTACCCGGTTTTGCGCATCAGCAATGGTGCTTCCCAGGTCACGCTCACGAACCGAGAACTTAACACCGATAAAACGTTTGTTGTTATCGCGGTACACAAAGGCGGGGCCTGTTACCATCCGGATGGACGAAATTTCTTTCAGCGGTATTTTTCCACCTGTTAACGTAGGGACCATGAGCTGCTGGATATCGGTTACGTCGCGACGGTATTGTTGTTCATAACGCAAACGTATATCAAACTTCCGTTCGCCTTCGTAAAGTATTGAGGCGGTTTTCCCGCCAATAGCCATTTCAATTACAGCCTGTACGTCAGCCGTGCTAACGCCATACTGCGCCATTTTGTGGTCGTGCAGGATCACGCTGATTTCCGGTTGTCCGATATTTCTCAAAATACCAACATCCTTAATTCCGGGAACATCTTTAATCGCTTCCAAAACCTGATTGGCTTTTGCGTTCAGTGTTTCCAGATCGTCACCATATATTTTTACCGCGTTACTGGCATTCATACCTGCTACCGCTTCGGCCACGTTATCGATAATCGGCTGGGAATAATTGTAGTTGATACCCTGGAATTGTTTCAGCTTGGCATCCATTTCTTCGATCAGATCGTCCTGGCTGATTTTCCGTTTCCATTCATCTTTTGGCTTTAGGTTAACCTGCATCTGAACATAATAAAATCCTGACGGATCGGTTCCGTCGTTGGAACGTCCCGTTTGGGATAACACCCCGTTCACCTCCGGAAATTCATTCAGTTTTGCGCGCAGGGTGTGCACCATTTTAATCGTTTCTGTCAGCGAGCTGCTCATCGGTAGTTTTGCTTCTACCCATAAGGCGCCCTCGTTTAATGTAGGGAGGAATTCTGTCCCTAAAAATTTGGCAGAAAACAAGCTCACGGAAAGAAAGGCGAAAGCAAAAATAACGCTGAGTTTTTTACGTGCATAACACCATTCAAAACCACCACTGACAATCCTGTCAAAGAATCTCACGATCGGATTACTTTTTTCGCGAACATTTTTATTTAGCAGGAACGAACATAAAACCGGGACCAGGGTAAGCGTGTAAAGCAAAGCACCCAATAAGGCAAAACCCAATGTGTAAGCCAGCGGCGTAAACATTTTACCTTCTACTTTCTGGAAACTGAAAATAGGGATCAATGCTGTGATGATGATCAGCTTGGAAAAGAAAATGGCTTTTCCAAGCTCACCACCGGTTTTCTTGATCAAACCCAGTTTGGATAGTTTATTGTAACGGTCCATCCCGTTTTTATGTGCGAGATGATCGAGCGCCACGAAAATCCCTTCAACCATCACCACGGCTCCGTCAATAATAATCCCGAAGTCAATCGCACCCATGGAAAGAAGGTTCGCTGACATGCCTTTTAGCTTTAAACACATAAAGGCAAACAACAAGGCAAGCGGGATAATGATCGATACGATGATGGTGGTACGCCAGTCGGCCATGAAAAGGAAAACGATCACGGTAACAAAGACGATCCCTTCAATCAGGTTGTGTTTTACGGTATGTGCGCAAAACTCGATCAGGTTATCGCGGTCATAAAATGTGACCATTTTTACGTCTGGCGGCAGGATTTTGGTGTTGAGTTCTTCAACTTTGTCCTTGATTCTTGCCAATACCTCACTTGGATTTTCACCTTTCCGCTGAACGACAATCCCCTCAATCACATCGTCATTGCCGTCAAGACCGACCTGTCCGACACGTGGCATATCGGATTCTTTAACCACAGCCACGTCCTTAACCAGAACGGGATAATCCTTGACATATTCTACGATAATATTTTCAATGTCGGGGATGGAATTCAGTAGACCAATTCCGCGGACCACATAAGCCTGTCCGTTTTTCTCAATGACATCACCACCTACGTTGACGTTACTTTTGGTTACGGCCTGGTAAACTTCCAGTGGTGTGATATTGTACTTTACAAGTTTTGTAGGGTTAACCTGTACCTCATAGATTTTCTGACGGCCACCAAAAGCGACAACATCAGCGACACCCGGAATACTGCGCAGCTGCCTGTCGATAACCCAGTTGTGCAATGTTAGTAATTCGCGGCTGTCACGGTCAGCACTTTTCAGCGTAAAACGGAAGATTTCACCGGTTGGGCCATAAGGAGGCTGCACGTCTGGCTCCACGCCCTCGGGCAGGGATATATTCCGAAGCAGGTTATTGACCTGTTGCCGGGCAAAAAAGTCTTCCACTGTATCATCAAAAATGATTTTAATGATACTAAGCCCGAACATGGTTGTGCTTCGGACGTTTGTTTTTTGCTGTACCGAGTTCATCGCCACTTCTATGGGCACGGTCACAAACCGCTCGATTTCCTCGGCGCTCCGGCCGTTCCACTGGGTTACGATAATGATCTGGGTATTGGTAACATCCGGGAATGCTTCCAGCGGTGTTTCCTTATAACTCATCACGCCGGCCACGATAAGCAGCCCGGTCATGAAGAAAATGAAGAACCTGTTTTTAAGGGAAAAACCAACAATTCCCCTGATAAATTTATTCATTGGTAAGTGCTTTTGATGGTGGAGTTTGGAATGGTAGAATGAGTGAATGATGGCGTGAGAGAATGGCGGAATGATAGAATGTGGCGTTGTGCAATTTGTTGTTTATTCTATCATTCGCTCATTCAGAATTCTATCATTAATCATTCAACGCATCGTAAACAAGCAGCTGGTTTTTTGAAATAACTCTCTCTCCGTCTTTCAAACCGCTTTTGATGTAGGCGCGGTTGGCAAGTGTCCGGTACACTTCAACGGGGCGGGTTTCAATTTGCGAGCGGCTGTGAAACACCATCACCCAGTTTTTACTCCGGTCAAAAATGATTGACTGTGATGGGATGGCATGCATTTCGCCACCTTCATCAAAATTGAGGTTAACCGTCGCGTGCATTTCCGGTTTCAGCTTCATCCCCACATTCTGCAACTGGATACGGATCTGCATCGCTTTGGACTCAGGATCGAGGACGTTGTAGATTTTATCAACTTTTCCTTTAAATATTTCATCCGGGAAGCTGATGGTCTGTACGTTAGCAGTCATACCCAGTTTAATTCTCGGGATATCGCTTTCGTTGACGTTGGCCATTACCCATACATCGGCAATTTGCCCGACAGTAAATAAACTTTCCGAATTATCTGAACGAAGCTGCATCCCGCGGTTGACATTTTTGGCGATAATGAAACCGTTGATCGGCGACTTAACGGTATAGTTTGTAGATTTTCCAAGACCGTAAATCGAGAAAATTTCCTTTACCCGGTTTACTTCTGCTTTGGCTTTATCCACCATTTGTCTGGCCGTGATCGCGTCACGTTCCGGAACCAGCTTACTTTCGTAAAGATCTTCGGTCGAAGAAAGATTTTTCTGGGCAATCAAAAGATCAGACTGAGCCTGGATTAACTGACGCTCAAAATCTGCCACTTCGCCGGAACGGATGGTTGCCAGTTTTTGCCCTTTCCGAACATTATCCCCCAATTCCACATCCACATCCTCTACATTTCCACCCACAAGCGGGAAAATTTTGATAACCTGGTTTTCATCAGGAACCACTTTTCCTACCAGTGTCAGTTCATTTTTAACGGTTTCGGTTTTCACCGTATCCAGGGTTATCCTGTTCATCATGGTATCCGAAAGCATAAAGGCCTTGGCTTCGTCCTGTTTTTCTTCTGTTTTGGTACAGGAAGACAGCCACAGGCTCACAATGGCCAGTGAACACAGGTATAACAGGTTTTTCCCAGCACCTGCGTCGTTGCGAAAAAATGATAAATCGAATTGCTTTGTTTCAGCTTTCATCCGGATGTATGTAAGAATTGAATTTCGTTTTGATTAATTAAAAAGCTCCTCGCCAACTACAAAGTTGAGCTCTTCATATACCTTGATCCGGTCGGCTTGTAACCGGTTGAACTCCTTGATGCTCTCGTTATAGGTCTCGATGAAATCGATGAATTCCAGAAGTGTGATATTCCGTTTCTGAAAATTTTCATAGAAACCTTTGCTTAACAGCTCGAACTGGTCGGTGAAATGATTTTCCACGCTTTTGTACGCTTTCTCGGCAACGACAACTTTCTGCAATGCGGCATCGACTTCGTTGTTAATGCTTGCTTGTTTTGCTGTTTCAGCCGTTTTGTAATAGCTGATGCTACTTTTGGCCGCTTTGATGTTTCCCTGGTTGCGGTTAAAAATCGGCAGGTCCATGGAGAGGTTAAGACCGAAATAATTGCTTACGTAATTACTCGACTGGTCATAAATCCCTCCGATCTGTACATCCGGCACAGCCAGCGCTTTTTGCAGGGTATAGTTTAATTCTGATTGTTTGGTCTCTGACTGGGCGACTTTCAAATCAGCACGACTTTGCAGTGCACGATCTCTCAACAAGGTCAGATTGTAGTTTTTGAGTTGATAACGGCTGATATCTGTGCTGTCAACAACAGACTTAACGGGATTTTCGGAATTCAGAAGTGTTTTCAGGTCGCGCTGGTTTTCCGTTAATTCAAAAAGAATATCGGCGCGATCATTGGTGAGCTGGAAAAGAAGCGCCTTTAAGCGTACAACTTCTTTAAGCGAAATATTTTTACGATTGTACTCCTTATCAAAAGCCGTGACGGTTGTATTAAGCGTCGCGATCTGGGTGTCGTATAAAGCGATCGTCTGATTCAGGAAATAAGATTCGAAGAAAATTTCGCGCAATTCGAACTTTAACGTTCTGATCAGGTCGTAAAACTGGAACTCGGTCTTACGGGTCGATTCAACGTCCAGCGCAACGCGTTTATTCCTTTTGCCGGCGCGCGTGATCAGTTGTTGAATGGTGATGGCTTTTTGCCCCTGGCGTCCCACATCGAAAGCGCCGCGTGATGGATTGTAGGCACTGATCTCTACGCCGAGCGTAGGATTAGCCCATAATTTGTCCTGAATTTCCTGTGATTTTGAAATGTCGATCTGATACTTCTCAGCTAACAGTTGCAGGTTATGTTGTAAAAAAATACTATCCGCTTGCCGGATGGTAAGCCGCAGAGTGTCCTGGGCATGTAAACTAACTGATAATAACAGTAAAAAGCCGGTGACGTAGGTTCGCATATACGCATTGTTAGAAAGATGCGATATTCGTTACCGTGCATTACAGGAGGCTTAGAATAACCTTAGAAAAAAATTAGAATGCTAAATGTGCCTTAATCTGACCTGAAACTCACTTCCCTTACCCAACTCACTTTGCACAGAAAGGCTGCCACGGTGCAGATCAACAATCCGCTGGCAAATGGAAAGCCCGATCCCGAAACCGGGAACTTCACTCGTGTGTGACGATCGGTAGAACGGGTCAAAAAGATAGGGGAGATCTTCCTGGCTGATACCAATGCCTTCATCGATCACTTTGACCACACAATCGGTTTCATTGGTTTCGAAAAGAACACGCGCCGTATGATTCTCCGAATATTTGCAGGCATTGTCAATCAGGTTTAGTAATACCCGTTTCAGTAACTCTTCGTTGCCCGCGATGATGGTGTCATTTTCATTTTCGGGGATGGTGATATAATCGATGAAGATGGTGTAGTTGGGAAATGACGATAAGATTTCTTCTTTTGCCATAAAGGCAATGTCTTCAACGCGTACCGGCGTGAACTTCATATTGCCCATATTTTCAATGGAACGGGCCAGGAAAAGCAGGTTATTAGTGATGCTGATCAAACGCTCGGTATCGGAAAAAAGGTTTTCGAAAACTTCTTCCAGATCAGGGTTATTTTTGGCAAAACGCTGCCCCAGCTGTATCTCAGATTTTAGCGCTGCAAGCGGCGTTCGGAGTTCATGAGAAGCATGGGAGACAAAACTTTTTTGCTGCTCAAAAGCTTTGTTCAAACGGTCAAGAACGGTATTGAAATTAATCGCGAGCTGGGCAATCTCGTCTTTCCGGTTTCCTTCATCCAGTTTTTGTTCGAGATTATGCGCGGTGATCTGCGAAACCTGATGGTTGATAGCACTGATCGGTTTCAGTGAATTACTGGCGAAATATACCCCCAAAGCGACCGTCAGACCAATTCCGCCGACAAATCCCCAGGCCAGCGTTTGCAGGAGATTCTGCAATTTGCTTCTGCCAAATTTGTCAAAAGCAGATGCCAGCACCACCAGAGGTTCGTCACCTTCTTCGTAAAGCAGGCCGATGGTTTCACTCTGGTCCTGCAAAAATTCCATTTCCTTATTATGCCTGACCTGCCCCAATAACTCCTTGTGATAGGTGATCAGTTTATCATCGACACTGGAATAAACCAACTCATCTTTCATGTTGAAAATCAGTACTTTTTCATCAAACATTTCCGTGAGCGTGTTCATGTCGATGGTTCTGAGCAGGTCTTTGTCGATGCCCTTCACCTTCACCAGAAGGCGGCAGGTCGTCTGCGCTTTGCTTTTTAACCGGTCATAAAATTCCTCCTGACGGTAGCGTGCTGATACACTGTAAATTGCGATGGAGAACAACAGCAATATTACAGCAACCATCAGCGTGAACTGAAGAGCGATCCGGTCTTTTATTTTCACGGGAAAAGATATTTCTTAAAATTCAATTCAATAAGAAGAACGTTATTCTTCTTTCATAATGTATCCGAGGCCGGGGCGGGTGTGGATTAATTTGGTTGAAAAATCCTTGTCTATTTTTTTTCGTAAATAGTTGATATACACCTCCACGACGTTTGTTCCAGGGTCAAAATTCAGATGCCACACATGTTCGGCCAGATCCATTTTTGAAACCACACGCCCGCGGTGAAGCAGGAAATATTCAAGCAAAGCAAACTCCTTCGCAGTAAGCTCAATGGATTTTCCCGCCCGGATTACTTCCTTCGTGCCCACATTCAGTTCCAGGTCAGCAATACGAAGCGTTTTATTTTCAGTTTCAGGATTGTTGAGCTCCGAGACGCGCAAAGCGGCATGGATCCGGGCCATTAACTCTCGGAAATCAAACGGTTTCACGATGTAGTCATTGGCGCCCTTATTCAATCCCTCCACCTTATCTTCCACCTCTCCATAGGCCGTCAGCATGATGATCGGCAGGGAAGGCTTGTAAACCCGGATCTGCTGGCAAACGTCGTAACCTTTCAGGCCCGGAAGATTTACATCCAGCAAAACAAGATCAAACTTTTTACTTAATGCCAGATTTTTACCCGTAATGCCATCGTAAGCGATTTCGGCTTCAAAATCTTCCGCATGTAATCCACGGTAAATGTTCTGCGCAATACGCCTGTCATCTTCGACAATCAGTATGGTTTTCATGTATGGTCAGGTCGTTTCTTTAAAATTGCAGTAAGTTACATGTAATAACGGTTTTCCGGTAAAGAATAACGATTATTACAACACTTCAAGGGCTTGTTCGAGGTCTGTGATAAGATAATCAGGATCTTCGAGACCGATATAAATACGGGCCATACGATGGCGTTCGATAGAAACATCAAAATCCTCCGGTGCGAGTCCGCCGGCTTGCGGCAGGATCAGCGACTCATGTCCGCCCCACGACACTGCAACCAGAAAATGTTTTAAAGAATAGGTAAATTTTTCGATCCGTTCAAGAGAATCGGTTTTTAAAACAACCGTCAACAACCCGCAGGCGCCTTTCATTTGTTTGCGTGCCAATTCCAGCTGAGGGAAATCTTCATCGAAGGGAAATATTACTTTCTCAATTTTTGGGTGTTTTTTCAGGTATGCGACCACTTTTACCGTCGATTTGGAAATATGTTCCAACCGCATCGGCAATGTTCTCAGACCACGCAGGATCAGCCAGGCGTTAAAGGGAGAAATCCCCGAACCTGTATTTAATAACTGTTCATTGAATATTTTTTTCAGCATCTCCCGCTCTCCGGTTAATACGCCCGCAAGCACGTCGCTGTGTCCGCCAAGGTATTTTGTTCCGGATTGAATGCTGAGATCGATGCCAAAATCATGGGGTTTCTGATAAATCGGCGTGCAGTAACTGTTATCGACAATGGTGATGATATCACGGCTTTTTGCGAGCTCGGAAACGGCCTTGAGATCCTGCAATTCGTACGTCAGCGTATTCGGTGTTTCCAAATAAATGATACGTGTTTCGGGGCGCAGGGCGTTCTCGAAGTTTTCAATTTTTGTACCGTCAATGTACGTAGTTTTGATGCCAAAACGAATTAGCACGTTGTCAAAAAGCCTCGTTGCCCAGCTGTATGGTTTTTTGATGGAGATAATATGGTCGCCGGATTTGACATTGGCCATCACCGAACAATAAATGGCAGATGCACCGCTGTTGAAAACCAGGGCATCTTCGGCGCCGTCCAGCGCGGCCAGTTTTTTACTGAGGATATCTACTGTCGGATTTTTACCACGGGAGTATAAAAAAGCAGATTCTTCGTTGGCAAAAGCATTACGTAATTCTTCAAATGTGTTGAATGCAAAATTACTAGTCTGCACGATGGGTGGAGAAACAGCGTTAAAATACTGACTGCGGTCTTCACCAAGCTCGTTCAGAATGTAGGAAATGTCCATTTACTTAATTTAATTATTTTCAGTTGGTTGTTGAAATACAATACCGGTTTCTAGGGAATGGATAATGGCTTTGTTACTGTGTGAGAAGTAGCAGGTATCAATACCTCGTTCCTGAATTTTCTTTAAAAGCAGCGTTGTCGCGGATTTACTCCTTGTCCGGGTTTGGCGAATGTAAACAGCTCTGATATTTGCTGCAAACATTCCGCAAATTTCTTCATAGATTTCCGGATCCTTCTGAGAGTCGTCGCCCAGCAGGATAAATTGTAACTCGGGATAAAATTCGACAATATTCTGGATTTTACGAAGTTTATGGTCATGCGAACCTGAACCTGTCATAAGAAAGTCATCCAGGCCCGACTTTATTTTTTTCAGTTTCAAGACCGCTTTGGGTAATCCGTTCAGCTCTGCGAAACGGATAATCATATCGTACAGGTTCCATTCACTGCTTGAAACATAGAAAAAAATGTTGGCAGGATGTACCGGATTGGTCCGGCTGGCGAGCGAAAGCAGCTGATAATGTTTCACCACATCATCAAAAGGTTTTCGGGCCTGCACATTTTTGGCAAGCAGCACAAAGAGCTTTTTGAAAGACCGTCGGCTGTGAGAGATCAAAAAAGTATCGTCAATGTCTGATATGATTCCGTAGGAACTTGCGTAAGGCAGGAAAAATTCTTCCTGGCGTGTCACCTGGTATTTATGCTTTCCGGTCTGATCATCTACGCTGACCTCGTAAGGATGCCAGCCACCTTCGAGCGGCTCATTAAAAGGGATTTGAAATCTGAAATATCCATCTTCTTCCGCATGTGTTTCGGCCACCACGGAACCAACCCGAAGAATAACTCTTAAGTTTGGTATGGTTTTTATTGAAAACAGCTGAATAATTGTCCGTGCGTACCGAAAGCCTTTACGGGTATATTTGTGGTCTCCAAGAGGATATTTTTCAACTATGTGTCCAAAAACAACTAATTCGTTTTTATTTGCATAGCCCCTGTATAGTTTTAAGTCGCATCGTTTCATATTCTTACCTTTACCTTATGCACTTGAAGTGCCTAAATTAGACAATATGTTTTCAGAACGAAAAGTTTTGTTAGTTGTAAACCCTATATCCGGAAACCGGGATAAAGAGGAAATTCTTGTAAAAGTGGCCGAAAAGGCTGAGGAGGATGATTATGTATTAAGTATATTTTCCACAACAGGTTTTGATGATCTAGGTGAGATAAGGAAACTGGTAAAAAACCTGTGCCCCAGCCGGGTTCTGGTTGCCGGAGGCGATGGCACTATTTCCATGGTAGCGGAAGCCATCACGGGAAGCAACATTATTTTCGGAATTATTCCGGCGGGCTCAGCCAATGGTTTATCCGCCGATTTCGGGCTCCCGTCTTCTATTGACGAATCGATAGAAGTAGCTTTCGGGGAAAAATCGATACATATTGATGCGGTCAGGATTAATGATGAAATAAGTTTGCATCTCAGTGATATTGGTTTAAATGCACTGCTGGTAAAAAACTATGAAAACGGAGATTTGCGCGGAAAACTGGGTTATGCGCTGGAAATGTTCAAAACGCTTAACGAACACCAGAATTTCCGTGTGCGTATAACCACTGAAAGCACTGTTTTGGAAACGGAGGCGCTGGTTGTGATTATTGCCAATGCAAAAAAATACGGTACGGGCATCAGTATCAATCCTTTCGGAGATATGTCGGACGGACTTTTTGAACTGGTGATCGCCAAGAGGATCGATTTTATTGAAACGGCGAAGTTTCTAACCGGAAACGCCGATTTTAATCATGATGTGATGGAAGTATTATCGGTTGAAAGCGCCAAAATAGAGTGCCTGGACAGGGAAGTATATTTTCAGGTAGATGGGGAATACAAGGGCGAAGTGAAAGAACTGAATACCTCGATAATGAAAGGGTTTGTGCGGATCGCTGTTCCCTGAAATCCGGAATTTTTAGATTTATAGATATTTAGCGGCAAGCCAACAGTAGTCCAAACTGTCGGCTTGCCTTTTCAGGTTAATTGGCAATCAGACAAATCCTGAAAATGAAAACTTTAATAACGATATTATTTGCATCTACGATTACGCTTGCAATAAATTCTTACGCGCAAAAACCGGAATTATGCCAGGGAGCATATTTCACAGAAGCAGAAGGAAAGGCTTTTCTCGATAGTCATGTACCGGCAAGTAAAGCGGCCTGGGAAGCCCGCGCGCAGAAAATCAGGGCGCAAATCAGAGCAGGTATGGAGCTGGAAACATTGCCGGCCAGACCGAATTCTGCGCCAATCATTCACAGCAAAAGGGTTATGGATGGTTATACGATCGAGAACGTGGCCTTTGAAAGTTTACCGGGTATTTACGTGACCGGGAATTTGTACCGCCCGATAAAAAAGCAAAAGTCTTACGCAGGAATATTGTGTCCGCATGGACATGGAGAAAACCCGCACGGGCGTTTCCGGGAACAGACCCAGAAGCGCTGTGCCACACTGGCACGTATGGGAGCGGTGGTTTTTGTTCTGGATATGGCCGGACAAGGTGACTCAAAACAAACGGAACATAAGTTTTCAAAGGCGTTAAAACTTCAAACAATCAACGCGATCAGAGGAATCGATTTTCTGCTTTCTTTGCCAGGTATTGATCCGCAGCGCATTGCGGTAACGGGTGAGTCAGGTGGAGGAACGCAGACTTTTTTGGTAGCGGCTTTGGATCAGCGCGTAAAAGTAACGGCTCCAACGGTCATGGTTTCCGCACATTTTTTTGGTGGATGCGTTTGTGAAAGCGGTATGCCCATTCATAAAAAAGGGGATTATCAGACCAATAACGTAGAAATTGCAGCCTTAACCGCGCCAAGACCTATGCTCTTAACTTCCGATGGGGATGACTGGACGAAAAATACGCCAAAAGTGGAGTTCCCGTTTATACAGAAAATTTATGCGCTTTACGGAAAACAAAGTCTGGTGGAAAATGTGCATTTGCCGGATGAGAAACATGACTACGGCCCGAGCAAGCGGAAAGCTATGTATGCATTTATGGCAAAACATCTGAATCTGGATATCAAGGAGGTTTCGGATGCGCAGGGGAATGTGGACGAAGGGCCGTCTAAAGTGCTGGAACAAAAAGATCTGGCCGTCTTCAATGCTGAACATCCAAGGCCTGCAAATGCGGTGATGGGCGATGAGGCAGTTTTAAAACTGTTATAATTTTTGGCACCATTCCGGTTTCTGTAAAAGAATTTATATGATCATCCTGATTGTTTTTCTGGCTATTGTTTTCATTGTTTTAAGTTCAACGGTTTTAAAAATGCACCCGCTAACCGGCCTTTTGCTGGCGGCTTTGGGTGTTGGAATATTTGCCGGATTACCAATTGATAAACTGGCAGAAACAATCGGAAAAGGTTTTGGCGAGTTAATGTCCAAAATCGGTTTGATGGTCATTTTGGGTTGTGTTATTGGTGCAATTCTGGATCAGTCGGGAGCGGCGATAAAAGTGGCGGATGTGATCCTGAAACTGTTCGGCGAAAAACGGCCGGCATTTGCCATGTCTGTTATTGGCGCGATCGTGGGTATTCCTGTTTTTTGTGATTCCGGTTATATCATTTTACACAAACTGAACCAGATTGTGGCCGAGAGAACCAATAAGCCTCTGGCAGTGGTGGCACTTTCACTTTCCGGCGGACTTTTTGCTACTCATACGTTGGTTCCGCCTACACCCGGGCCGCTTTCCGCAGCGGGGAATCTGGGCATTGCAGATTCGGTCGGTCTTGTTATTCTGATCGGTTTGATCGTTTCCATTCCAAGTTTATTTCTGTCGACCTGGTTTGCTGCGCGATATGCCAAAGATGTTCCGATTATAGAAGACCCAACGGCGAAAACGCATACCATGCACAAGCGGACACTTCCGCCGGCCTGGAAGGCCTTTATGCCCATACTGCTTCCGATCCTTTTGATAACGCTGGCATCCTTCGCCAGGATTTTACATTTTCCGGATAATATCATGCGGTGGACAAGCTTTTTTGGCAGCCCGCTGGTGTCATTTTTACTGGCGATTTTTTTTAGCTATTCACTGTTTCCTGAAAAGTCAGCGGAGAAAATGATATCCTGTTTTAAAAGCGGTATCGAACATTGCGGTACTACTCTGGTTTTAGTGGGTGCCGGGGGTGCTTTTGGGGCTATTTTAAAGGAAACTTCACTCAAAGAAATGGTCAGTGAATGGCTGACGAGAAATGAAATGTCTGGCGTGTTTTTGCTGATCATTACTTTTCTGATCGCTGCTTTTTTCAAAACTGCACAAGGATCCACAACCTCATCCATGGTGCTGACAACCAGTATTATTGCGCCATTACTGGCCACGCTGGGTTTTGTGACGCCAATCCAGATTACATTATTGGTTATGGCAGCCGGAAGTGGAGCGATGATTGTTTCCCATACAAATGACGCCTGGTTTTGGGTGGTTTCCCAATTCACGGGTATTTCGGCAAAAGATACTTATCGAACGCATACCATTCTGACAGGATTACAAGGGATTGTCAGTTTTTTGACGACAGTCGTTTTGTATTTTATATTGGTTTGAAAAAGGATTGTATCGTATGATTTATTTAGGTGCGTTGCACCATGCGTCCTTAAATTGACACCGACTTCAAGGTGCGTAGCACAGAAATAATTGCGGTCCGCCGCGCGGTAGGAAGAAAAAGTAAAACCGATCTACTAAGGTGCAGCGCACCGAAATAACTTTCCTCGAAAAATAATCTGGCTTTCCTTGGAAATTCATTTTCAAGTGAGAATTAATCAGAGTAAGATCTGAATTTAGGCGACCTAATTATTGAAACAGCAGACGCAAACTTGGAATAATACAGTTTTGTGTTTGCTGTTTTTATTTATGTGGTATAATGTATGCAAAAAGGGGATAGCTTTCCTGCTCTTCGTGTTTTCAAAGAATGTAAAAGGTATTAAGATAATTGATTTAGGCGGCGATTTTAACTTCCTGTTTTTTGCCGTGCCGTCGTTTTGCTATTAATACGCAATTGGCTGTCAAAACCCCAAAATACAGCCAGACTAGCTCTGTTTCGGATTTCCGAGCTTTGATTTTTTTGAGACCATAGTGCTCCTTTTCATTTCCGAAGCTCCCGGCTCCGGCCGCCCGGTTCTAGACGGGTTGACCTTTCTTTGTTGAGAACCGTCTTGATTAGTTTGGTGGGTTTATCATCCTTTCCCCTTCCTTTTCTAATGAAGTTTGTAATAATGGCTTCTTTGGTGGTGAATTTCCTATTTTCATTAGTAGCGTAAATGGCATCTGCCCCTACATGTGAACATTGACCAAATATGATCTTATGCTTTAAGATGCTAGTTTTTAGTCTTTTACACTCGTTAAAAGCCTTGTAGCTCACATGCTCCAAAATGCTAATCCCACCTACTTGAAGTTTGTGAGCTTTTAGCCCAAACTCGACCGGTTTATTTTCTTTACCACGAACAATCGGTCTAATATATGGCTTGTAAATGCTAACAATCCGATCCTTTATCTTTGCGTTGGGGTGATTAAAATGGTGTTTCTGTTGCTGATAGACCAGTTTAATGGTTTTGAAAGTCTTTGAATCTATCTCCGTTAGTCCACGGCCGTGAACTTGATTTAGTAAGTCCTGGTAGATTTCAATACCCTTCGCCAATAGCTTCAATAAAGCATTCTTTCTAGCCTTAGTTTTTCGATGAGTCTTTTTCCTGATTTTACTATATGTAGTGGTTTTGATTTTTTGCTCTTTGTATTTTGAGCGAGGCAGGCGCAGCTTATTGAGTTTACAAAGTTCAGAGATCTTCTTCTCCCAGATCCACCCACAGCTTTCCCACAGTATTTTGACATCTGTCGGAAAGCGTAGATGAACTTCATAACAAGTAGCATCCATCAAAAGCACATTTTTATCAGGAATTTCCTTCTTCCAGGCTTTAATCAAGACTTTTTGGACCTCTATCATATCTACATTACGTCCCAAGTAGCACCGTACTTTGGAAATGAATGAATTGTCTTTAATTGATTCATTGTCAGTTAACAGCATTCCGCAAAAAAGCTGCATCGCCCAATCCGTATTAAAACGAGCAAGTAGTTTCTCGTCGCTCAAACCCGTATAATGCTTTAAAAACATCATCCCCAATAGGCCTTTTTGAGGTAGCCATGAGGGAGCTCCACGAAGAGTCTCCTTCTTAGGTAATAATGCTGTCAAGCCATCCCAATCGACACAATCATGTATACGGCCAAGTTCTGTGGTCTTGAAATTGTACCATTTTGAGGTGTATTCGAAATCTAGAGGAAATAGAGTAAATTGCATGCGCTTATTTTGAAGTGTGGTAACCTTAAGATAAGCAAAAACCCCGAATTATACCAGATAATGGCATATTCGGGGTTTGGTATTTTTACAATACTCTGTTTATCAGTATAATACAAGCTTAAAGGGCGGCCTAATCTGTAACAAAAATGGCGACCCGTTTGAGTCGCCATTTTTTGTTATAATAATTGAAAGAATTAAACGCCCAGTTCAGCCAATACTTCTGAAACTTTTGCAGCCGCTTCTTTAAATTCGATAGCCGAAGAAACTTTCAAGCCTGATTCGTTAATGATACGGGCTCCTTCTTCTGCGTTAGTTCCTTGTAAACGAACGATAATTGGAACAGGAATTTCGCCGATCGCTTTGTAAGCTTCAACAACACCTGATGCAACACGGTCGCAACGTACGATACCACCAAAGATATTGATAAGGATCGCCTTAACGTTAGGATCTTTCAGGATGATACGGAAACCTGCTTCTACGGTACGCGCGTTCGCTCCACCTCCAACATCAAGGAAGTTAGCCGGCTCGCCGCCTGAAAGCTTGATAAGGTCCATTGTTGCCATGGCAAGTCCTGCACCGTTTACCATACAACCTACGTTTCCGTCCAGTTTCACGTAGTTCAGGTTATTAGCGCCTGCTTCTACTTCCAAAGGATCTTCTTCGTTGGTATCGCGCATTTCTGCAAGATCCGGGTGACGGTACAAAGCGTTGTCATCCAAATCAACTTTTGCATCAACGGCAAGAATTTTATTATCAGATGTTTTTAAAACCGGGTTGATTTCAAACATCGCTGAATCACTCTCAATGTAGGCTTTGTACAGAGCAGTGATAAATTTAACCATTTCTTTGAAAGCGTCGCCTTCCAGACCTAGTGCAAAAGCAACTTTACGAGCCTGGAATGGTTGTAAACCAACACGTGGATCAATCCACTCTTTCATGATTTTTTCAGGAGTGTGCTCGGCAACCTCCTCGATATCCATACCGCCTTCTGTACTTGCCATGATGACATTACAGTTTCTGCCTCTGTCAAGAAGGATAGAAAGGTAGTATTCTTTTGGCTCCGTAGGACCTGGATAGTAAACGTCCTCAGCAATAAGAACCTTGTTTACACGCTTTCCTTCAGGACCAGTCTGGTGTGTAACAAGTACTTTTCCCAGAATGTTATTCGATATTGTACGCACATCCTCAACAGACTTGGCCAAAGCGACACCACGTTGTTCGCTGCCTACAATTCTGCCTTTACCACGCCCACCCGCGTGAATTTGTGATTTAACCACATACCATTTGGTACCTGTTTGCTGGCTAATCTCACGGGCGACTTCCACCGCCTTGTCAGGGGTGTCGGCTACGAGTCCTTCCTGAATACGTACGCCGTATTTTTTCAGGACACTTTTGCCTTGATATTCGTGAATATTCATGAGTATAAAAGTAAATTGGTATTTTCACGGCAAATTAAGGAATTAATCAAAACGGGGGTAGCTTTTTACCTAATTATCTTTTCATAATATGAATTTACTTCAGGCCAGGGGAATAAAGCGTACATATGGCGCCTTACAAGTTTTGAAAGGAATAGATATTGAGGTGAATAGCGGAGAGGTTGTCGCGATCGTTGGCGCTTCCGGTGCAGGTAAAAGTACGTTGCTGCATATCCTGGGTACGCTCGACCGCCCCGACGAGGGAGAAGTATTTATCGGTAATACGAAAGTTTCTTCCCTGGGCGATAAGGAGCTGGCAAAATTCAGGAATGAGGAGATTGGTTTTATCTTTCAATTCCACAATCTGCTTGCCGAATTTACGGCGCTGGAAAATGCCTGTATGCCGGGTTATATCAACGGAAACCTTAGTGAAAAAGAAATAAAAAGAAGAGGCGAGGAGTTATTGGGTTTGTTGGGTCTGTCTGACCGGATGGATCATTTGCCCTCGCAACTTTCCGGTGGAGAGCAACAGCGGGTGGCAGTTGCCAGAGCGTTGTTAAACAAGCCTGCGATTGTGTTGGCCGACGAACCAAGCGGTAACCTGGATTCTCAGAATGCCTTGGATCTGCATCAGTTATTTTTCAGATTAAGAGACGAACTGGGTCATACTTTCATTATTGTAACACACAATGAAGATCTGGCCGAAATGGCTGACAGGCGTATTGTCATGCAGGATGGAAGAATGCTGGAATAACGTGAAGAAAAAATAAACAAATTGTTAATATTTTTTGTTTTAAGTGTGACTTCCCTTTCATGACCACGTCATAAGGGCGAAGTTTTTCATAACGTTGAGTAAAGTAAATAGCCGTCCGGAGATTCCGGACGGTCATTTTTTTATATACCTGAATGACAGATAAAAAATAAACGAAATATTTTTTGAAGATATGTGACCTCTTGTGAAAAGGTCAGTCTCAATATAAATTTCCTAAGGGTTGGAGATTTTCATAACGTTGAGTAAAGCAAATAGCCGTCCGGAATTTTCCGGACGGCTATTTTTTGCCTTAATATATATGTGACCCGGATGAATTACATCATTCCGCCCATTCCACCTGGGTGACCGTGGCCACCACCTGCTGGTGATTCTTCTGGTTCGTCAGCAATTACACATTCAGTTGTCAAAAGAAGACCTGCGATAGATGCAGCGTTTTCCAAAGCCAAACGAGAAACTTTCTTAGGATCGATGATACCAGCTTCTAAAAGATCTGTGTAAACATTGTCCTTAGCATTGTAACCGTAAGCACCTGTTCCTTCTTTCACTTTCGCAACAACAACAGATGGTTCCTGACCTGAGTTAGAAACGATTGTTCTCAATGGTGCTTCAAGAGCAACACGGATGATGTTGATACCTGTGTTTTCGTCTTCGTTGTTACCAACCAAGCCTTCAAGAGCAGCAGTTGCACGGATGTAAGCAACACCACCACCTGCTACGATACCTTCTTCAACCGCAGCACGGGTTGCGTGCAATGCATCGTCAACACGGTCTTTTTTCTCTTTCATTTCAACTTCTGTCACTGCACCAATGTAAAGGATGGCAACACCACCTGACAATTTAGCAAGACGTTCCTGAAGTTTTTCACGATCGTAATCAGAAGTTGTGTTTTCGATCTGTGCTTTGATTTGGTTAACACGTCCCTGAATATCTTCAGAGTTGCCAGAACCATTAACCAAAGTTGTATTGTCTTTGTCGATAATCGCTTTTTCGCAAGTACCAAGGTAATCCAAAGTAACGTTTTCCAATTTGAAACCACGTTCTTCTGAAATTACAGTACCGCCAGTGATGATCGCGATGTCTTCAAGCATAGCTTTACGACGGTCACCGAAACCAGGAGCTTTAACAGCAGCAACTTTCAAAGCGCCACGGATTTTGTTCACTACCAAAGTAGCCAACGCTTCTCCGTCAACATCTTCTGCCAAAATAAGCAAAGGACGACCCGTTTGAGCAACTGCTTCCAATACAGGAAGAAGTTCTTTCATTGAAGAAACTTTCTTCTCAGAGATAAGGATAAATGGACGCTCAAGATCAGCTTCCATTTTCTCAGTATTGGTTACGAAATATGGAGAAAGGTATCCACGGTCGAACTGCATACCTTCAACAGTTTTAACTTCTGTTTCAGTACCACGCGCTTCTTCCACAGTGATAACACCTTCTTTTCCTACTTTTTCCATCGCTTCGGCAATCATGTTACCGATTTCTTCGTCATGGTTAGCTGAAATAGTAGCAACCTGAGCGATTTCTTTTGAAGTAGAGATATCTTTTTTCTGAGCTTCAAGGTTTTTAACAACAGCAGAAACAGCTTTTTCGATACCGCGTTTCAAATCCATTGGGTTAGCACCCGCAGCTACGTTTTTAACACCGATTGAGTAGATAGCCTGAGCCAATACTGTCGCAGTTGTAGTACCATCACCCGCTGAATCAGCAGTTTTAGAAGCTACTTCTTTAACCAATTGAGCACCCATGTTTTCGATAGGGTCTTTCAAATCGATTTCTTTCGCAACAGTTACACCATCTTTTGTAATACTTGGAGAACCGAATTTTTTATCAATAACTACGTTACGGCCACGAGGTCCTAACGTTACTTTAACGGCGTCAGCCAATGTATCAACACCCTTCTTGATCTTGTCACGGGCCTCTACGTCAAAAAATATTTTCTTAGACATACTAATTAATCGTTTTAATTTTTTCTTTTGGAATTGTTAAATACTTATTGTGTCAGACGACTAGCCAATGATAGCGTAGATATCTGATTCACGCATAATCAGACAGTCTTTGCCTTCGTACGCCAATTCAGTACCGGAATATTTTCCGTATAATACGGTGTCACCTACCTTAACGGTCATAGGCTCATCTTTTTTACCTGGGCCAACTGCCACTACTGTACCACGTTGTGGTTTTTCTTTTGCAGTATCAGGGATAATGATACCAAATGCTGTTTTTTCTTCGGCTGGGGCTGGTTCTACAAGAACACGGTCAGCCAGAGGTTGTACGTTCACTTGTATTTCTGCTAAAGTTGACATAGATATTAAGCGTTTATTTTTAAGTTGTCAGTAATTGATATGACCTGCCACTATAAAGCACAATCTATGCCAGCACCTATGTTCTGACATTTTTTCAGGAGGTGCATGACAATTTTGTATGTAAACGAGCTGAAATATGAATTTTGTAGTAATTTATGTGTCAGGTAAATACAATCGTTTGAGATGTCGCCGGAATTGATTAAATTTTACCAGGATCAAACTGCTGCACACAATGACGAAACTTCATGATGATTGGTTGACAGAAGGTATTTTTGATTTTGAGTACAAAAAATATGTGCTGCTGGACTATCTTCAGCACATTAACGGCGAGTTTACCTCCAACCGCCTCTATCCTTCTTTGCAGGATTTGAAATTACACCTGGAAACATGCACACTTTTGCAGTCCAACAAGAATGCAATCAGGAATTCTTTTCCAAAAACATTAAAAGGACTGGATATGTCCGCTGCGAAACTGGTGTATGAAGATACGCTGCATGACGACGTATATCTTTCCGAGTTGAATTACATTCTTGATTTTGCGATTCCCCGGTTTTCCAGCGCCATGAGTGAAGGTGTTGACCGGTTTTCGGAGGTGGGAGAAAATATTAAAATTTCACCGGTTGGCATTGTTCCGCTAAGAACAGAAGAAGGCTATCTTTTTTTTCTGAACAGTTATGAAAGAATGGTAACGATTTTCAGATATCAGCTGGCGCTTTACAATGAAATGCGGGAAAGATATTTAAAAACAGTATTGATTGATTCCGTGCGGACATCCATAGGCACGACAATCGAGCAGATAAAAATTGACCTGACAAGAAAATTTCAAGCCTGGCCTAATCCTGCCACCTATGTGGTGGAATCCAAATACGATTATCCTTTGGAAGAAACGCTGCTGCCGGTGGTGCAGAGGCTTATGGTGAAGCAGATGAATGCGGCGTAGGGTTGACGGTTGGTGAATGACGATAGACCATTGACCATTGACTGCCGGTCGTCAATCGTCGGCGGTCAATCGTCAGCCCCAAAAAAATAGCTTATAAAAACAGTTTGATCTGTCTTTATAAGCTATCTCAAAAACTTAACGTTTTTTATTATTTCGTCGTATCCGCAGGAGCTGCTGGTGCTGTTTCGGCCGGAGCTGTTGCGCCCGGTGCAGGAGCTGCTGGCAATTTCGCGCCAGGGATTACTGTATTTTGTGCTTTTTCAATGTTCACACTGTTAATGCCACCTGCATCAGATGAACCGCCGCTGGCAATAACATACGAAGCCAATGAGATGACAATAATACCGGCTGCCAATCCCCAGGTGATTTGTTCTAATAAATCAGTGGTCTTTTTAACACCAAACATTTGTGCAGTACCGGCTCCGCTAAATTCACTCGAAAGTCCTCCTCCTTTTGAATTTTGCACCAATACTACCAGAATCAACAATACTGCGATGATCGCAACCAGAATAATCAAACCCAAATACATGCCTTGTATATAATATAGAATGAATGAATACGCAATTAATAAGTAAGTGAAAGCTAGGATCGGTTATGAATCAGTTCACTTAATTTTTTCGCAAAGTAATCCTTTTTTTCTGGTTTTTTCAAAATCAATTTTTGATATATGTCAATTGCCTTATCAGTTTTACCCTGACGAACCAGAATTTTGGCAAATGCTTCTGTTTCAATTCCTCCTCCAAAAGATTCCGGAGAATTATTTTGAGCAACCCGTCCGGTTAGGTCCAGTGCCGGCGGTTCGGTGTTATTGTCCTGCCTGATCGGCCCCATTCTCGGATTATTTTTTATAAAACCCTGAATGATCTGCTGTTGCTTTTTCTGTAATTCAGATATCTGGGAAGCTGTTGGCGCTTTCACCTCAATGGACTGAATGGTTTCGAGAATATCTTCACTGGCAGGTGCCGGTTCTTCTATCAGTACATCTGTTTCCTGCTCAACGTCACTGTCATAAGTTTTGTATTTTCCCTCCACAAGCTGCTGCAATGCAATCCGGCTCAGTGCGTAGGCAGCTGCACGGGGCGTGCTGTCGGTCAACTGGTCCGAATCGCTAAGCTGCGCGGCCTTGGCCAGCAGCGAATACGATATCTGACAATAGGGGAATGCCTTGATGGTCGCTTCAAGTTTGGGGATAACCGCTACATCAAGGTCATTCGGATATTTTACCAAACGACTAAACGTTTCTTTATCAACGATTGCCATTAAATCGCTCAGTTTTAATTTTTTGAAATAATAATTTAATTTGAAACAAATGAACCGCTCTTACCAGTCTGCCGCAGATTTATTAAAGATCTGCTGCACTAAATTCTCCTGTATGGTCGGCAACAATCTTGATTCATTTTGATTAAGCGTTTGATCCTGGGGAAAATCCGCAAAATAAGTAAATGACTGGTCGAAGTTTTTTGTTTCATCTTTGGCATTTGTGAACCGAACCTGAATGGTGACATTCAACCGGTTAAGTCCGGCCTGGTCATTGGCTGTCGGAGCTGCTGCCAATACATCATACCCGGTGATCGTTCCTTCCAAAAGCAGATCCCCTCCGTTTTGCTGCAAGGTCAGGCTGGTATTTTTCTGAAAATATTCTTTCAGCTGTTCTGTCAGCTTTTGTGGCAGATCGGACGGTCCACCGGCCGTTCCCATATTAAAGTTAACAATGGTAAATGTTTTTATATCAGGAGACAAACTCGTTCCTGTGAAAGAATAAATACCACAGCTGGAAATTAAGAATGAAGAATTAAGGATGAACAATACCACCAAAAATCTCCTGGCAGCAGCAGATAAGATGATGGATCTTTGCAAAATATTTTTTCTCTTAAAATTCATTTTTGATACTTCGATTTTCATAACACGTCTCTACTCCTCAATATCGTATTGCTTGATCTTCCGGTATAACGTTCGCTCCGAAATTCCCAATGCACTGGCGGCATATTTTCGTTTGTTATTATTTTTTCTCAGTGCCTTGATGATCATTTCCTTTTCCTTGTCTTCCAGAGAAAGCGATTCTTCTTCGGCTGTTACGTGCAGTACGTCTTCAATTTCCCCCCGTTCATCGGAATAACGATCCAGATCTACGGTGCGTTGGGGCGGTGGGGTAAGCAGCCGCGTTGGTTCGGTGGTTGGTGTTGCAACAATCGGATCCACATTATTCAGTGAACTGAACAATTCCTGGTGATCTTTTAAAATATCGCCGCCATATTTTTCATTTTCCAGTACATTCCTGACAAGCTTTTTAAGTTCTGTCATGTCACGGCGCATGTCAAACAACACTTTATAAAGCAGCTCTCTTTCAGAAAAAGAAGTTGAAGAATCATCCCCCTGCCTCAATGGAACCAGCGCCTTACGGCTTGTTGGCTGAATCGGATTAAGGTAATGATTTAAGGTTGCAGAATTTATCGGCAGTTCTTTATCTGTTTCAAGAATCGTGATTTGCTCAGCAATATTTTTCAGCTGGCGAATGTTACCGGGGAAGTCATAATGCATCAGCAATTCGCGCGCGTCGGCGTCAAGTCTTACGGCTTTTGTCCGGTATCTTTCAGAAAAATCATTGGTGAATTTCCTGAAAAGCAGCAAAACATCCTCGCCACGCTCGCGCAAAGGCGGTACATAAATAGGAACGGTGTTTAAGCGATAGTATAAATCTTCTCTGAATCTGGCATTGTTTACCGCATCTAAAAGATTAACATTGGTCGCAGCTACAACGCGGACATTGGTTTTTAAAACCTTGGAAGAACCCACACGGATGTATTCGCCGTTTTCCAGCACACGAAGTAACCGTGCCTGTGTTCCCAAAGGCATTTCACCTACTTCATCAAGAAATATGGTGCCTCCGTTGGTTGTTTCAAAATATCCTTTTCTTGAATCCAAAGCACCTGTAAAAGCACCTTTTTCATGTCCGAACAGCTCCGAATCAATTGTTCCTTCGGGAATAGCACCGCAGTTGATGGCTATAAAAGGACCATGTTTTCTGGAACTGATGCTATGAATGATCTTCGAAAAAGATTCTTTTCCACTTCCGCTTTCTCCTGTTATCAAAACCGTCAGATCGGTAGCTGCCACCTGCACCGCTACGTTGATAGCGTGGTTGAGTGCCGGAGATGTACCAATGATCCCGAATCGGTTTTTTATTGCTTGTATCTCTGTTGGATTCATTAAATAGCGATTGGCTGTCTGCTTTTAGCGACAAGCCTTTTGTTGGTTAATGCACCGGACTATCTTATTTCTGATCAGTATTGTGTCACTTCTTCTTCAATCACAGCCCTTCCACGTAATGTTGCGGAAGTAGTTTCTGTAATCAGAACATCTACGTAATCACCTTTTTTGAAGTTTTCTCTTGGGAAAATAACCACTTTATTCTGGTCGCTTCTTCCGGAAAAATCTGCTTCTGAACGCTTGGAAGTACCTTCAACCAAAACCTTTTGTATGGTTCCGACAAGCTTTTTATTACGTTCGGTTGAGATTCGCTGCTGCACTTCAATGATTTCTGCCAGGCGTCGTTGTTTTATATCGGCAGGAATGTCATCCGTGAATTTCTTCGCTGCCGGTGTTCCCGGACGCTCGGAATAGGAGAACATGTAGCCAAAATCAAAACGAACATATTCCAGAAGCGACAATGAATCCTGATGTTCTTCTTCTGTTTCTGTACAAAATCCGGCGATCATATCATGTGAAATTCCACATTCATCTCCGAGAATTCTTCTGATGGCGTCAATTCTTTCCAGATACCACTCACGGGTATAAGTACGGTTCATGATTTCCAGCACGCGACTGTTACCGCTTTGTGCAGGCAAGTGAATGTATTTGCAAATGTTATCGTACTTTTTAATTGTGTAAAGTACTTCGTCGGTAATATCTTTCGGGTGCGAGGTGCTGAAACGAACACGTAGCTCCGGACTGATCAAAGCTACTTTTTCCAGCAATTTGGCAAAAGAAACAATGTCGGAAGGATCATTCGGGTTTGCATATTTATAGCTGTCGACATTCTGTCCGAGCAATGTCACTTCTTTATAGCCGTCGGCAAAAAGATCCTGCGCTTCCTTAATGATGGACTCGGCATCACGGCTGCGTTCCCGTCCGCGCGTATAAGGCACCACGCAGAAACTGCACATATTATCACAGCCACGCATGATGGAGATCAGGGCGGTGATTCCGTTGGAATTTAAGCGAACCGGCGATATATCGGCGTAAGTTTCCTCTCTGGAAAGGAAAACGTTAACACCTTTCTGACCTGTTTCCGCTTCTTCAACCAAACGGGGAAGATCACGGTAAGCATCCGGACCTGTCACGATATCAACCATTTTCTCTTCTTCCAGAAGTTTGGCTTTCAGTCGTTCCGCCATACAGCCCAACACGCCGATAAGCATGCCCGGTCTTTTCTTTTTATAAACATTAAGCTGTTTCAGACGTGTTCTTACGCGTTGCTCGGCGTTGTCACGTATTGCGCAGGTATTGAGAAAAACCAGATCTGCATTTTCTGCATCAGAAGTGGTGGCAAAACCAGCCTCACGCATAACAGAAGCTACAATTTCGCTGTCTGCGAAGTTCATCTGGCAGCCGTAACTTTCAATGAATAAGCGTTTTTTATTAGATATTGGCTCATTTTCCGAAACCCGCACTGTCTCACACGCCTCTTTATCCGTATCGGTTAATATTTTTAGGGTCTCCGCAATTCTGTTCTCCATTTGTCCGTGAAATTGAACGGTTTGTATTTCTTTGTTCCCGCGTGACTATAATAATGATTTCTGACCACGTTTTGTTCCGGGTACGAACTGCAAAGCTACGAATAAAACAGTGAAAACTGACAAACTGGCAGAGAACTTGCGTGTTAAGATTAGTTAAATCAGGAGTGAATTAAAAATTATGAATAAAGAATGACGAATATTTTTTTACGGAATCAATTCTTAGAACGGGTAACCTACGCCGAGGTTGATGTTCAGGAAGTTTTCTTGTCTGCGGTTGAAAAGTTTACTGAATTGCAGTTTGTCAAGAACAAATTTTTGGGTGTAGGGATCGTACACTTTTGTTCCGAAATCAAAACGAAGAATGAAAAACGATAAGTCGTAACGGATACCAAAACCGGTTCCGACAGCAATTTCTTTAAAGAACGAGTTTGCTTTAAATTTTTGCGCTTCCTGTGCCTCAGGTACTTTGCTCAGGTTCCACACATTACCAACGTCAATGAACAAGGCATAGTTAATGTCACCGAAGAATTTGGCCAGATGTCCGCGCCATTCCAGATTTCCTTCAATCAGCAATTCCCCCGGAGCTTCGATGGATAAGTTGGAGCTGTCACTTGTGACACGCGGAGCCGCGGAACCGGGTCCGAGACGGCGGGGCAGCCAGGCTCTTAAACTATTGGAACCACCGGCGAAAAAATACTTTTCATACGGAGGAACCTTGTTGTCACCATAACTGTAAATAGCGCCGGTGTTAATGCGTGCAATAAAAGACGAGCGTCTTCCGGTTGGCCAGTAACGACGGAAATCAATGTTGCCTCTTAAATATTTGTAGAACTGTAAAGTATCTCCGCTTTTTCCAAATATACTATTAATCCACTTCTCCTGAGATGGCAGAAAATTCAGCGTTGTTCCCCCCGATTCCAGCGACGCACGAAAATAGTGAGCGTTCTTTTGGGGACCGATGATTGAGTTGGTATTATGAACAAACGTCAGGTTGACATCGGAAACAAAAGATCTGTTAAAGCTGTATTTTAGGTTATTACCTTGGATAAACAGGTCGTCCAGTAACTTCTGAAATTTATCCTGCAACTTGGTCGTATTGAGTATATTAAGATCAATGAATGACAACGTCCACATCGTTTTTATGGTCGGCTGCCATGAGTAGCTCATAGCCACTTTTACGTTGGTGCGGGTATATTCCGGTCTTTCAACATAGTTATATCCCAAACCGATCTGCGTACGTGGATTATACAAAGCAGATTTATTTTGCAAAGAGCGGACAGGAAGCAGCAGGCGGGGAAACGTCAAAGAGGTATTTAAACCTACTTCCTGACTGCGGTAAATACCGTCGTTTTCTACAAATCCGGGTACCAGTTCTATACCACCACGAAGGTTGGCTTCAAAATTTTCCAGTCCGTTAAAAACATTTCTGATTTTGTAGGAAAGGTTGGCGAACGGCCCGGGAGCTCCCTGCAACTGAATTACGTTCAGTCCGACATCGGCGGAAATTTGATATTTTTCCAGTGGAATGGCCTGATATCTAACCTTGATTTTATGACCGGTGGAGTCAAAATTGTAATTGACAAACCTGAACTGATCCGTTAATGAAAGCTGGCGCTGCGTATCCCGTTCGTTTTTCTGACTGTAAAGTTCGCCCGGACGCATTCTTATTTTTGTATCAAGAATCCGGGGCGCAAATTTTTTGTCAGCGAATATATATTGAATGCCTTGCGAATACAAGGTATCTTTTTTGAAAAGGGAATCCGGTAAACCAGCTGGCGGCAATACTTCAAAACGTACGGATTCGACTGTGTATGGAACCGGATTTATTTCTTTTGTTGGCAAACTGACACGCACATTCACATCGACACTTTTAAACAAACTGTCCGTTTTTGGTTTTGTGATGGTGTCGTTGATCAGGAAGGAAACATTCTGACGTGAGAACCCGAAATAGCCCTGGTCACGCAGCAGGGTTTCTATCCGTACCCGTTCCTCTTCGAAGGAATCCCCGTCATACCGTTTTTTGCTGACCAGCGCCGCATCCTTTGTCGAGGTTTTTAGAAGACTGTCGATTAACGGGCTTCGAACCTGATAGCATATCTGGTCGAGTATGGCCGGGCGGTTTTCTGTGATCAGGTATTTTACCCGGATGCGTTTGAAAGTCGTATCCGTTTTGAAACCGACCGTGTTTTGAAAAAAACCGTTATTGTAAAGATACTTTTGCATCTTTTCGGTATTTTTTTCAATATCATTCTGATTATAATACACGGGTGCTTCACCTAAAACACGCATCCAGAAATTCCCTTCGTCGACTCGTTTTTGGGCTCTGGCGAGCTTTTTGGCATATCTTCTCTGAATCTTTTCTAATTGTCTTACATTATTTTCATGTAAACGCGATTCTTTCTGATAATTTTGTGTGACCTCAATGACCTTCCGTTGCTTTTCGTCCTTTTTATAGAACAGCTGGCCAAACTGATACATGCCAACTTTCGGAAAAATTGGTAAGCTGAGGAAACGGCTGTTGGGTCTTTGCGGAATCAGGGCATCCAGGTCATCGTCACTGATCACCTTGTTGCCTTTAAAAGTAGAATTTCCAAGAAAGTAGTTGCCGGATTCAGTACTCGTTTTACGGGCACAACCTGTCACTCCCAAAAAGAAAAGGAAGAAATATCCGAAATATGTAACCCGACACCTAATATTCAATGTTATCTAAAAATCGTATAAAATATATTAATTCTCTGAAAATCAAGAAGTACCGTCAGCTTCATGAGGCGTTTATCGTTGAAGGTGCTAAGAGTGTACTTGAATTACTGGATTCAGAGTTTGAAATTGAATTCGTATTATCTACCCCGGATTTTCAGCAAAAATACGCAAGTATTTTATCTGACCATAAAACTCTTGTCGAAACTGTGACGGCAAAAGAGCTTGAAGGTCTTGGCTTATTCCAAACCAATGATTCCTGCCTTGCGGTGGCAAAGACGAAAGATAACGTTTTTTTAAGCGCAGATATGCAGGAGTATGCATTGATTTTGGATGATATCCGTGATCCTGGCAATCTTGGAACGATCATTCGTGTCGCGGATTGGTACGGAATAAAAAAAATAATTTGTTCTGCGGATACCACAGATGTTTACAATCCGAAGGTTGTTGCGGCTAGTAAAGGTTCGTTTACCCGAGTTAATCTTTATTATACCAATCTTCCTGAGTTTTTGACAGCGCACGCCAGCGGAAGAAATATCCTGGGCGCGTTTCTGGACGGCAACTCCATATATGATCACGGATTCTCAACCGAAGGAGGTTATGTGGTTATGGGTAATGAGTCCAATGGAATCGGCGCAGGCGTTGAGTCTTTCGTCACACATCGCATTACAATTCCAAGAATAGGAGAGGCCGAGTCGCTGAATGTGGGAATTGCTACGGCGGTGATGCTGGATAATATGAGGCGGGTTATTGGGTGATGTTTTTTTGATTTGAGATAGGTTTCTCGTTATGTTTTTTACCGGTCGGATGGCGGAAAAAGCCATCCGACCGGTTCGCCACCGTCCGACGGTTTTTTTACCGTCGGACGGGTAATTAACACACTTACGAAGTTTTGAAAATCTAATATTGACAATAAGGCATTATTGTACTGTCACAATTATGAATTAAGGTGATTATTTATTTCTAAAACGGAAGTTCGTCATCCTCTTCCTTTACATTGTTTGTTATTTTAGATATTGACGGATCTTTGCGCATTCGAATTTTGTCTTGATTATCTATTAACCATTTCTCACCTTTTTCAGTTAAAAAGCAAGAGCTGTACTCATTCCCATGGTAATCTGACTCTCGAACAAAGTCAATCATTCCTTTTCTTTTTAATGTTCTAGTTGCTACGTTAGTAGCTGCATTTGTGAAACCGGCTTTTTCCATTAACTCAATTAACCGATAGAGAGTTAATGTATCAAGCTCGGTCGGTTGATTTTCTAAAATGAAGATGAGTGCAGAAATCTCTATGGTACTTAAGCCTTCGGTTTCTAACACAGGAGAAATTGATAATGTCTTTGTGGTTTCAGAGCTCAATAAATAAGCCTCAATCTTTTTTGTTATTTTTTCGGATAAGCTAGTGAAATCGCTCGATGAAGAACTTTGATATGTAATAATATTTCTATGTCTAACGTCAAATGGAAACGCTTCTGTTCTCTCATCCTCGCATGAAACCATAACTACGTCTTTTTTCAACGCAAAAGCAAATCCTAATTCATACCAAACATTAGGATTATTGGTTGTTATTTCGGCAAAGCATAATCTTGAATCTCTTATGTTTTGTTCAATCGTTTCAATTGGTATTCTTGAGGAAGGGTCATCATCAACTCTATAGGCGTCTAAGTTACCTCGCTGGATGGCAGGTTTAAATATATCTTTGAACCTCTTATCAAATTTACCTTTATCGAAAGGTTGAATAACAAAACATTGATCCATAATATTGAATTGTATATGAGGATGAGTTTTTAATAGGCGAAATTTTAAATGTACTATTTTAATGTGTGTTCCTCTATGTAGTGGGGTGTTTTAATTTGGGTCGATCTAAATGTGGAAATATTAATAATACTGTTTGACTAAAAAACCTACAAAACCTCCCCATCATGCGCCGCATGATGCGATAACTGTTCTGCATAATCTTTTCCTAGGTACTGATCGATAAAATAATGAGCAATATAAAGTACCGGCGTCAAGAGGATGGCGATACAGCCTTTGTATAAATAATTGATACTGCCTACCGAGAATATCTGTTTCAGATCCCAGTTCCCAAACACGTAAAAGGCAATGGTTAACACGACGAAACTATCTACCAGCTGAGAAAACATGGTGGAACCCGTCGCCCGAAGCCAGATATATTTACTTCCGGTACGGCGGCGCAGCCAGGCAAAAATCGAAACATCCAGAATTTGTCCCAGCAGGAACGCCACAATAGAGCCGATCATAATGCCCAGGCCCTGATTGAAAATCCTGAAAAAGGCTTCATTGATATTAAACGGATTGCCGTTAGCATCGGTGCTGTTGATATCTAACCAGAATTTTGCAGGCGGAAGTTGCGTGGCGAAATAAATGGTTATAAAGGTATAAACGATAAATCCGGCGGTCAGGTAAGAAATACGTTTTACGCCTTTTGTTCCGAAGTATTCGTTGATGATATCGGAGGTAATAAAAACAACGGGCCAGTTCACAACGCCAGCCGTCATATTAAAATCAAGCTTTTCGCCACCAATCAGCAACTGCGCCGGGGGCAGGCCAAGCAGTGTTTCAACAGAGAATATCTTCATTCCGATAATTTCGGCGATGAGCGCATTGGTCAGGAAGATTCCGCAGAGCAAAAGAAAAAGGCGCTGTCTTTTCTGCTCTGATACTGATTGTTGGACCATAGGTTTAGGAGGTAATTAGCTTTTAGCTTGTTATAGGCTGGTTAATAAGGGATTTAAGTTGCAAAATGGTCGGTAAAAAAATAGCTATCAGCCGTAAAAAAGCCAATAGCTAAATTCTAACTACTCAAAGCTACAAATCAGGCGATAATGTCCTCGACAGTACGTGTGGATAAGACGCGTCGGGTTTCGAGGAAATATTCCAGCTTATCCATGGCCTGATTCAGTTCATCAATCGTAGGCAGGAAAACAATCCTGAAATGGTCGTCGGTAATGTAGTTGAAACCAGTCCCGGCCACCACAAGTACTTTTTGCTCACTCAATAAGTCGTAAACGAACTTTTCATCACCCGGTAAACCGAATTTTTTAAGATCGATTTTTGGGAAAACATATAAAGAACCTTTCGGTTTCACGCAGGTAATACCGGGAATGGATGTTAGTCTGTCATAAACGAGATTCATCTGTTTGTGTAATCTTCCGGTTGGAACAACCAGTTCCTTTATACTCTGATACCCGCCAAGGGCAGTTTGAATTGCATATTGGGTCGGTACGTTTGCGCAAAGACGCATACTTGCCAGCAGCAACAGCCCTTCAACATAAGATTTGGCTCTTTGTTTGGCGCCGCTTAAGATCATCCAGCCGCCACGGAAGCCTGCTGAACGGTAATTTTTAGAAAGTCCGCCGTACGAAACACAAAGCGTTTCAGAAACAAGCGTACCCATTGGATGGTGCACCGCCCCATCGTATAATATTTTGTCATAGATCTCATCGGCAAAAATAATGAGACCATGTTCTTCTGCCATTTTTGCAATACGCTTCAACACATCCTTTTCATAAACCGCACCTGTCGGATTATTCGGGTTGATCAGCACGATACCTTTGGTACGGGAAGTGATCTTACTTTCCATATCTTCCAGGTCAGGGTTCCAGTCTGACTCTTCATCACACACGTAATGTACCGGTTTGCCACCGCTCAAAGCGATTGCGGCCGTCCATAGCGGATAGTCAGGAGAAGGAACAAGGATTTCGTCACCCGGATTCAGCAAGGCCTGCATAGAGAGCAGGATCAGCTCACTTACACCGTTTCCAATAAAAATGTCGCTGATTTCGACATCCGGAATCCCGATTGTCTGGGTGTAGTGCATAACCGCTTTACGCGCCGAAAACAATCCTCGTGAATCAGAATAACCTTGTGCATTCCGGATATTCATGATGATATCGTGCACAATTTCGTCAGGGGAATCGAAACCGAAAGGGGCGGGATTCCCAATATTCAGATTATGAATTTTGAAGCCCTGGCTTTCCAGCTCTAGTGCCTTTTCATAAGTAGCCCCACGAATTTCATATTTGAGATTGTTGAGGCGCTGACTTTTTAAGAATTCCATGCGTTTTTATAAGGTCATATTGTAGTCCAAAGTTAAGAAAAATCATCTTTTATAATCAATTCTTCTTGTGTTTTGATTCGTGATTATTGTCTCTGCTGCTGATCGTGTTTATCCCATGCCTGAATTTTACGGCTATTTAAACAAAGAATACGCCGTAAGTTTTTTCTCATACGGCTCAGAAAAGGATGTATCTTAGTTAAGAAAAGGAGTAATGTGCTGATTTTTAAACAAACATGATTAATCCAAAATATAATGAGCGTAAAAATTATCATTGGAAACTTTCGGTTGCTTCGGCTATTCGCGATAGGTGTTCTGGCCCTGCTGTCTGCCGAACATACTTTCGGCCAAACTAAAACCCAGATGGTAAGAATCGCCAAAATCGTTGTTGATCCGGCCCAGCTGGAAAACTATAAAGTGGCCCTGAAAGAAGAGATTGAGGAGTCGATCCGTCTTGAACCTGGCGTACTAACCTTGTATGCGGTTTCTGACAGACAAAAGCCGCATCACATCACGATACTAGAAATCTACGCGGATTCGGCTGCTTACAAGTCACATATCCAAACTACGCAATTTCTGAAATACAAGAATGGTACCAAAGATATGGTCCAGTCCCTGGAATTGCTTGATACTGTTCCGCTTGTGCCCGGGATGAAGATTAAGTAGTGAAAATTAACACGATTCCTTTGTATGCTATCGGCTGTCGGATGAATGAATGGAACAACATTTCGGACGATTGCCTGGGTGGCCCCGCCAACTATTGAAAGCCAACAGCGAAATTGTCTTACAATATAATTTGTGATAGGGTCTGGTAATTTAAGGATCTTATTAATAACCATAACGCACACTGGCATTGTGGCTATTAACAAAAGAGGCTGTCTTCATGATGAAAGACAGCCTCTTAAAAAATCCATTAGTTAGGTTAATATCCTGGATTCTGTTGTTTACTCAACGTAGCGTTGGATGAAATTTCAGAGAATGGAATCGGCCATAGGAAACGGAAGTCTGAATATGGAATTGCAGCAACCGAACCAGTGATTACCGGACGTGTTACGATGTCATAACTCGTTGTTTTAACCTGAGTCACTTCAACTTTTGCAGGGATACCGACAGAAACTTTATACGTTGGATCCTGCGACAGACGGTGAATGTCAGACCATCTGCGTCCTTCGCCCGCCAGCTCAATACGACGCTCCTGAAGAATTGCCAATGTCAGGTCGGCCGGCGCAGCTGAGAATTGTGCTGCCGTTGGTACTGATCTGTTGCGGACTGCGTTCAGAAGTGCCAGGGCTTTGGTTGGATTTCCTTCTCTCGAAGATGCCTCAGCAACGTTTAGCAATACCTCTGCATAACGCAAAACAGGTGCCCAGTCTCCAAAAACGCCATACTCACGGAATTTGTAGTTGAACGCGAAAGGATAACTGCCGCTTGCTTGTTTTGTCTGAAGTCTGGTTCTTCTAAGGTCACCGTCAACCCAGAATGTTGCATTGTAGAAATTTGGGCTTGTGGCTACAAGATCTCTACCGGCAAGTGAACTCGGTCCGAACATACTTGCCAAAGCTCCGTTTACACCACCATTTGACTGTGCGCTGTTGGCAATCGAGAATATCGACTCTTTATTTGATTTGTAATTAACAAAGGGAGTTTCCGGTGCTGCTTCAAGTGTGTAAGCACCAATCGGGCTTGAAAAGGTTGCGGCGGTTCCGTCTGTACCCAATTTGGCACCTTCTGCAATAACACCCTTCCAGTCCTGCTGATGCAATTTAATTCTTGTTTTCAAAGCAATCGCTGCACCTTTTGTTGCACGGGAAATAGCATTAGCCGTGCGTGTTGCAGGCAGGCTTTGCTCTGCAAAATCTAGATCCGCAAGCAATTTTGTGTAAGCTTCTGCAACAGTTCCTCTTCCCTGCGCCAGTCCTTCCTGTACAGCTCCTGTCGAGATAATTGGTTTTTCTCTGTAAGGAATACCTGGCTGAGAACCGTTTCCGTCAGCGAATGGACGACAGAAATGGATCAGCAGTTCATGGTGGGCAAGGGCACGTAAAAATCTGCCTTCTCCCTCATATTGCGCCGCAATTTCTGCACTGATGATGTTGTTTGTACCCGCAGTTTTTACACCATCGATCAGGATATTCGCCTGATTGATCAAAGCATAAAGCTGCTCCCAGTGATTTTTGTTGTTGGCAGTGGTCGGGCTGTAAAGGGCGCGGTAAGTGATATCGTAAAACGCCTGAACGTTTAACATATCTTCTCCACGCATTTCACCTTGCTCGATGGCCGCTGCGCCAAAAGGATATCCGCGACCGGCAGCTCCTTCGTATTGTCCAACCGAGGCAGCCCAGTAAACACCGTTCGCAGCAAGTTCAATGGTTGCAGGTGTTGTAAAAGCAGCCGTTTCTGACAATGCTGATAACGGTTCGAGTTTGGTAAAGTCACTGCACGCAGGGAGAATTGCCATCATTCCCAACATGGCGATAACAGATCTCCTGGTAATTTTATATTGTTGTTTATCGTTGTTTCTCATTGCTGTATTGAAAATTGTTTTTAGAAACCAAGATTAAGACCGACAGTGAAAACGCGTGGTACAGGGTTTGTACGGTTATCAAGACCAGTTTGGTTGTTGTTGTCCGCGTTTGCTGTCGTTGAGGTTGAAATGAAACCCAGCTCAGGATCCAATCCTTTGTATTTGGTTATAATAAACGCATTTTGAACCTGCGCATAAATTCTCAGATTGGTTGCTTTGATCTTGTCTCTCAGGAAAGCAGGAAGCGTGTAACCAATGCTGATATTCTGTGCACGGAGGAAGCTGCCGTCTTCAAGGAATCTTGATGTTGCATTTCCGGTCTGGTTAACGCGAGAATCCGAGTTGAAATAAAGTCTTGGTACTTCTGTAACTTGTCCTGGTGTTGTCCAACGGTCAAGCAATTCGCGGCCTGCATTGGCAAACAACTGGTTGTTAAGCTGCTCTTGTCTGGTTACGTTGTAAATTTTGTTACCGCCAGAAAAGGTAAGGAAAAGCGTAAAATCAAAGTTTTTGTAAGAAACCTGGTTGTTAAGACCTCCGTACCATGTCGGGTTTGATTTACCCAGAATTCTCTTGTCCGCAAAGGTCAAAGCCGCTCCTGCTTCCGAATCGTTTGATGGGTTTGCAGGATCAAATTTTGCCCAGCGGTTTGCTGCTGTTACCTGCTGAACATAAGATCCGTCCGCTTTTTCATAGACAGGGTTACCGTTCGCAGGGTTTACGCCGTAGTATTCATATCCGAAGAAAGATCCGATCGATTCTCCTTCTCTTGTCGTGTTATAAGTACTGTTGATCGGCGTGTTTGCCACAAGTCTCTGTACTTTGTTTTGTACAAAAGAAACGTTGGCGTTGGTTTTCCATGAGAAATGCTCTGTCTGGATATTCGTGCTGTTGATGCTGAATTCCCATCCTTTGTTATACATTTTACCGATGTTCTGCGCAATGGTATTGCCCGGCACACCCAATGAAGGAGGTGTAGGGGATTGAAGGATTAGATTATCGATATCGTTACGGAAATATTCAGCCGAGAAGCTAAGCTTGTTGGCCCAAAGCGACAGATCCAAACCGAAGTTCAGTTTTTTACTGGTTTCAAAACCAAGTAAACCATTTCCTGCCTGATTGAAACGGATACCACTCAGGTCACCATATTGTGCTGCACCGAAAGTACCTGCGTATGGATAGTTACCAATTTCAACGTTACCAACTTTTGCCCATCCTCCACGAAGTTTAAGTTCACTTACGAAACCTAAAGCAGGGCTGTTTTTAAAGAAATTTTCTTCCGAGATTCTCCATCCCAAAGAAACACCCGGAAGTGTTGCTCCCTGATTGTTATGAGGTAAAGCAGAAATTAAATCATGACGAACAGTAGCACTGATCAGGTAACGATCAAGTAATGAATAGTTTGCCCTTGCAAAGAAAGACTGGAAAGCTCTTTCAGAAGCGAAACCTCCGATAAACTGGTTGGTCAACGTGTTAGTGATAATGTTTTCGTTGCTGCCGAAGTAAGAGTTTGACAGGTTCGTGCCATGTGCAAAGAAATATCTTGATCTCGTTTTCTGAATTTCGTGACCTCCCACAAAACCGATTTTATGTGCTCCGAAAGAGTTGTTATAACTGATCGTATTTTGCCAGTTGTAACGGAATGACGGAAGATTGTACTGGTAAATTCTACCATTAACGTTTTTACCGTCACCATGACCCGGGTCATAGTACAGATAGTCTTCACCGTTCAGATAATTGATACCGATGTATGACTTTGCGTTCAGTCCTTTTACGATCTCAACATCTACAAACGCGTTACCTGTAAGGTTAAGCTGCTGGTTTTTGTAAATGTTTTTAGCGAGTACATAAGCCTGGTTGGTATAGTTACCGTAAAGCGGACGCGTATTCGATCCCTGACCTAAACTTGCACCGTCCGCACTAAGGTTATAACTTCCGTCAGGCCATTTTGAAGGAACGTTCGGGAATGCATAAATTGCCCCGGCCACGTTTCCTGACAAAGCATTGGTTCCGGTATTCAAGCCTCTGTTTGTGGTATGGGTAACGAAGGTATTCATACCAAAAGTTACCTTGTCGTTAAACGCTTTCTGATCCAGTTTTGCACGGAAGTTATATTTCGTCTGGTCGTTTCCAACGATATTTCCCTGTAAATCTGCATAACCCAGAGAGAAATAATAGTTCGTCTGAGGAGTCGCTCCGCTGAATGATAAAGCATGGTTCTGCTGGAATCCGCTTCTCAAAATTACATCCTGCCAGTCAGTATTGTATGGCTGCTGGGTTTCCGGGTTTATTGTCGGGAATGCTGCATTAGGCAATGCCGCATTGGCCAGCTTTTCATTAGTAATGGCAATAAATTCGTCAGCATTCAAAAGATCAAATCGCTTTGAAGGTTTTGAACTTGCCAGCCATCCGTCATACGTGATGCGTGCGCTTCCAAGTTTTCCTCTTTTTGTGGTGATCAAAACCACACCATTTGCTGCTCTTGAACCATAGATTGCAGTAGCAGAACCATCTTTCAATACTTCAACACTTTCAATATCATTTGGATTGATATCGCCAAGCGGGTTGTTTGAAGTATTCTGGCCCTGATCTCCCGTAATATATGGCAGTCCGTCTACTACGTATAGGGGGTCTGAGTTATTAGAGATAGAGTTTACGCCACGGATTCTGACTTTTGCTGCCTGTCCGAGAATACCACTTGGTACGGATGCCTGCACACCGGCAACCTGTCCCTGCAAAAAGCGGTCAAAACTAGGCACGGCGATGTTTTTAAGACCATCACCTTTGATTGTACCAACGGAACCGGTGACGTCTCTCCGTTGCTGGCTACCATAACCTGTTACAACGACTTCACCAAGTGCTTTGACATCAGACTTCATCTGAACATTGATAACGCTTTGGTTGCCAACTTCCAATTCTTTTGAAATTAATCCTACAAAGCTGAAAATCAGGGTAGTGCTGCCATTAGGTAGCTCGATTTGATAGGTTCCGTCAACGGATGTAGTTGTTCCTACGGCGGTACCTTTAACTAAAACACTTGCGCCTGGGATGGTTGATCCATCTTCTTCGGCAGTTACCTTTCCGGTAACGATTTTACTCTGGGCAAGGACAATACCAACCCAAAATACCATCATGACTGAGAGTATTATTTTCTTCATTAAAAAAATAGATAGTTAGGTTTTTAACAGAAATTTAATGTTGCAAACATAATAGTTGTTTTGACCATTACAATGCTTTTTTCTGAGTTTTCGAAATAAACTTTGGTTTTGTACCTAAAAGTTTGAAATTTTATCACAAAAATCACTTAAAATCCAGAATTATTTATAGATATTGCAATAGGGCGAAATTTTGTTTTTTTTGTAAAATTCGTGTGATTATTGGCGGTTTTCTTTTCATGATGTTACCCAAAAATTAACACGGTTTACATTGTACGTAAAAGAAGCAATTGTAAGGATATGTTATGATTCGTATAATGATTGTATCGAAACGTTGCGATTTTCATTTGTAAAGGGTTTAAAATATAAAACTTCTATAATCTACGTTTATAGGTCTATTTTTTGTCACATTATACCCGTTTCACCTTCGTTGTGTAACCGAATATGTCATTTGTGCCAAATTTTCTTCTGGTTTGATAAAAAAAAGCCATTGTAATTATTAAAACAACTATTAGTTTTGTAACTTTAAATACAATAATTCTTTATTAATTAAACTTTAAATCATTCTATGAGAAAGTTTTTACTATCATTTCTGGGAAGCTTGCTGCTCTTAAGTGTGCAAGTGTATGCTCAGGATCGCGAGGTGACCGGTACCGTCACTGCGGATGACGGTTCTACGTTACCAGGAGTCAATGTTACCATTAAGGGTACCACCAGAGGGGTGACCACAAGTATAGACGGCAAGTACGCTATTGCCGCTAATGCGGGTGCTACGCTTGTTTACTCCTTTGTAGGGTATGTTACTCAAAGTGTTGTTTTAGGATCTCAGACCAACATCGACATAAAACTGGTTTCTGATTCGCAGCAATTGGGTGAGGTGGTAGTAACGGCCCTTGGTATTTCAAGAGAAAGAAAATCCATTGGTTATAGTACAGCTACCATATCGAATCTTTCGATTACGGAAGGACGTAACACCAGTGCGCTGGATGCCTTGAACGGTCGTGTTCCGGGTCTTTCGGTTTCAACGGCATCGGGTGCTCCGGGTGCGTCAACAGTTTTGAATATTCGTGGGTTTAACTCGGTAACGGGTAATAACCAACCTCTATACGTCGTTGATGGTGTTCCGATGAACAACCGTGGTAACACATCTTCAACGAATGCTTCAAATGGTAATGATGATTTCAACCGTTCGATGGACTTTGGTAACCAGATGAACGACATCAATCCCAATGAAATTGAAAGTGTAACTGTACTTAAAGGTATTTCTGCATCTGCGCTTTATGGTAGCCGTGCAGCGAATGGTGCCATTTTGATCACAACCAAGAAAGGAAAGTCGGGTAAAACAACCGTCGATTTTTCAAGTTCTTTCGCCCAAACACAAATTTTGCGTGTTCCGCATTTGCAAAACACATACGGACAGGGATGGAGCGGATTGTTTGATCCGATTGAAAACGGTTCATGGGGGCCTAAAATGGATGGACAGACAAGACTTTGGGGTAACGTTGTAGACGACTCTCAATTGCTAAAACCATTTTCGGCACAAAAGGATAATTTAAAAGATTTTCTTGATCGTGGTTATGAGTGGAACAGCAGCTTGGCCGTAGCCGGTGGTACGGAAACAGCCAACTACCGTGTTTCTTATTCTTATGCTGATGCAGACGGGGTTGTTCCTACAAACGCTGACTCTTATAAAAGACATACCATCGGTTTGAACGGCGGTTTGAAACTGGGCAAGTTCTCGGTTAATTCCAACATTAACTACGTTCGTAAAAACCAGAAAGCAGTTGCAACCGGTCAAGGTGACGATGCAGGTGGTGGAAAAGTATTGTGGCAGGAAATTATCCAGATTCCAAGGGATCATTCTATTGTAGATTCTAAACAATACAATGATCCGAATAATCCTTGGAGTAAGTTCTTTAACCTGGACAACTACTTTACACCGTACGCTCAAAACCCATACTGGACGTTGTACAATCAGGGCAATAACTACGATGAAGACCGTATTTTCGGTAACATCGAGTTTAAGTACGACATTGTTAAGAACCTGAACATTTTGTGGAGAGTGGGTGGTGACTATTCTGATGCATTCCAGAAAGACTGGGGTAACTTGGGACGTATCACACCAGGGTCTCCAAACAGCAGCGCCAATAATGTGGTGGGTAGTGTTTCACAAATTGCAAGAAACAACCGCCAGTTTAACAGTGACATCCTTTTAAATTATGGCAGCAACATCGGCAGCCGTTTTGATATTCAGGCTTTTTTAGGACATAATGTTAACCAACGTACCAATGAGGTGCAATTGGTGGGAGTTACAAACCTGGATTTACCTGGTTTTTATAACATCAAAAACAGCTCTGTGACGCCAAGTACTTATACCAATGAGCAAATACGCAGATTGGTTGGTATCTACGGATCGGCTACTTTGGGTTTTGACCACTGGTTGTATTTAACCGTTGGTGCAAGAAATGACTGGACCAGTACGCTTCCAAAAGGTAAGAACTCTTACTTCTACCCAAGTGCAAGTATCAGTGCAGTGCTTTCTGATGTCTTCAAACTGCCTGCTGAGATTCCATTTGTTAAGGTACGTTTTGCTGCCGCTTCCGCTGGTAATGATGCTGACCCATATCAGATCATGCCTGTTTATGTTCCAGGGGACGTAAGTACAGGTGGTTTTGGTAATGTTAAATTCCCATTTGGAGGGGTTAATGCTTACGAGGTTGCGAACAATCCGGGAAACCTGAATCTGAAACCTGAAATTTCAAATGAATATGAAGCAGGTCTTGAACTTGGTTTCTTTGGAAAAAGAGTAGGTATTGAGGCAAGTTATTATGACAAGGTTACCAAAAACCAGATCATCAGCCTTAACCTTGAACCTGCAACAGGTTATCAAAACCAGACTGTTAACTTAGGTCAGGTAAGAAATAAAGGTATTGAGGCCATGTTGACATTAGTTCCTGTTCGTACTGAAAAATTGGAATGGGGTGTTACTTTCAACTACAACAAAATCAAGAATGAAGTTGAATCGCTTGGACTTTCCGACAGTACAAACATTCTTTTGAACAGCAGTTATGACGTTAAATTAAGAGCCGTTGTTGGAAAACCTCTTGGTGCAATTTATTCTCCGGACGTTTTACGTGATGATGCGACAGGCGCAACGATCGTAAACTCTGCAACCGGTTTGCCAATTGTTGATTCGAAAGAACATTACAGAGGCTCTATCAATCCTGATTACACCATGGGTATCGGAACCTATGTTACTTATAAAGGTTTCCGTTTGAGTGCCAATGCAGATTTTCGTAAAGGTGGTGTGTTCTATTCTTACACCGCACGTTTGAACTACTTCAACGGAAATGCATACCAGACTCAGTACAACGACAGAGAGCCATTTATCATCCCTGGATCGGTTGTACAGGCATCTGATGGAACTTTGACTGAAAACACCACTGCGATTTCAAGAAATGATTTGGCTACTTATTATGGTGTAAACAACGCGTATCAGTACAACCACGTTTTGCCAAAAACATTCTTCAAACTGAGAAACGTTGCCCTGAACTATACAATTCCGAAAAGTGTGCTGTCTAAGATGCCGATCACTGCCGCTTCGATTGGTGTATTTGGTCGTAACCTTATTTTGTGGACGCCTAAGAAAAACCACTTTGTGGATCCTGAGGCTAACACATTCGGTACAAACCTTAAAAACCTGTATGGTGAATTTGCATCCGGGCCGTCTACTGCGAGCTATGGTGTTCAGTTAAACTTATCATTCTAATTCGACTCACAATGAAAGGTATATTAAAAAATAGTCTGTTACTTCTTGCCGTATTTTCACTGGGCTCCTGTGAAAACTGGCTTGACGTGAACGAAGATCCCAATAACCCGACCAATGTAGCGCCAGAATACGTCTTGCCGGCGGCTCAGGCTTCTGTAATGGCTGTAACGGGTGGTTCGTTTGCAATTCTTGGTGGTTTGTGGTCTCAGCACTGGACACAGGCTCACGTTAGTACGCAGTATAAAACAATTGATTCTTATGATCTTGCTCCGGCTGCCTATAACCTGGCCTGGACGGAATTATACTCGGGAGGATTAAACGATTTCGAAGACGTAAAGACGAAAGCAACTGCATCAGGAAACAACAATCTTGTTCTTCAGGCAGTAGCAGTACAGTCCTATGGCTTTCAGATTCTTGCCGACTGGTTTGACAAAATACCATTGTCAGAAGCTCTGAAAATCGAACTGACCAGAACTCCGAAATATGACGATGGTCCTGCTGTTTATGCAGAATTGCTGAAAAGACTGGATGCAGCTTTGGCACTGGATTTCAATAATGGAAAATCTACTCAGGTGAGCTCTGATCTTGTATTCGGTAAACTTAGCGGAGCAGACCAAATTGCACAATGGAAGCGCTTTGCAAATACATTGAAACTAAAAATGTATCTGCGCCAGACAAGCAGCCCTAATTCTGCCGCTGCACTTGCTGCGATTAAAACAATGCTTACAAGTAATACTGAGTTTTTAACTACACCGGCAGCAGTTACGCAATTTGTAGATGAGCCAAATCGTAGTCAGCCTTTGTATGAAAGTAATATCCGTCAGTTGAACACGGGTAATAACCTTCGGTTAAGCAAAACGTTACAATCTTACCTGGAAGCTAATAATGACTTTGCGCGTTTGAACGCATATTTCAATCCGGGAACAGCGGGACAATATGGTCTGGCGCAAGGAGATTTCAACGTAAGTACAACAGTGGTTGGGGCAAACATCCCAAGTGTTACCAAAATGTCTGCAACCGATCCTTTCTTTTTCTTCAGTCTTGATGAAGTTTATTTCTTGCTTGCAGAAGCACATTTAAGATCAGGAAATGAAGCCGAGGCAAAATCGTTTTACGACAAAGCTGTTGCTGCTGCCTATGCTAAATTCTCTGTTACTTTCGACGCTGCTAAAATTGCCGCGGGTGGTGTGTATGCATACCCAACTGCTGGTACAACGGAAGCAAAATTGAAAGCGATCATGTATCAGAAATGGGTAGCGATGTACAAACAAGGTTATGAATCGTTCTGGGATCAGGCGCGTACCGGGTATCCTGAAAATTCGGCGGTACCTGCCAGCAACGCAAACTATGTTCCAGGTCAGTGGACTTATGCGGTTAATGGTGTAACAAATGGTCTTTTCCCAAAAAGAATTCTTTACACTTCTGCATCGCGTGACGTAAACCCGGCCAATACACCGGCACCAGTTTTGATTACTGCGAAAATCTGGTGGATGAAATAACCTTTAATAGAAAAAGATCATGATAAAAGGAATAAAATATATGGCAATGTTGGTCCTGACGGGATTACTTTTTGCCTGCGAACCCGACAAAGTGACCGAGGGTATATCCGACATCACTTATTTCCCGATTATAACATTAAAAGGGGAACAGTGGAATGAAATCGCTGTTGGAGGTACATGGGCTGATCCGGGTGTTGTTGCCAAAGAAGGCGATACCGAGATTCAGGCCAAGGCTTCCGGTGCTGTTGATGTGTCTAAACCTGGTGTGTACACCATTCAATATGATGCTGTGAATAAAGACGGTTATTCTTCTACTGAGTACAGATATGTTGGAGTTATCGCACCGGCTGTAAAAGGTGTTGATATTTCAGGAGCCTATAAAAGAGACGCCGGAGCGTTTGGAGTGAGTAATGTATCCCGCGTATCAGGTAACTTGTTTTATGCTGACAATGTTGGTGGTGTTGCCGTTACAGATCCTAGTTTAGGGGTATATTTTTACTACTACGACAAGGGGAAACTGGGAGTACCTTACCAGAGAACACCGGGTAATGCATTCGAAGCTATTAATGCTACGATTGTTGAAGGTGTTAAATACAGCTGGGCTGTAATCAACGGCGGGTATGGGAATGCCGTACGGACATTTGTTAAACAATAACTAAAAAGAGAATATGAAAAAGTTAATATATGGAGGGTTATTCTTTTTGGCACTTGGTTTGTTTTCCTGTGATGCGGGAGACGAGCCAAGTATTGGAGGAACAGCAACACAAAAACTGTCCGGAGAATGGTTTTTGCAGCTCTTGGATGAAGATAATAAGGTTGTAGTTTCCTATAATCTGTTTACGACATCCAATACCGCTGCCAATGTGGCCACAGAAATGTGGTTTATTGATCATGATGTTTTTGGTGCGCAATCGAAACTGACTGTTGATCCTAACGCGCTTACCTTTACTTCAACCAACAGCCCTAATCTGGATTATGCAGAGCCAGTTGTTCCTGCAGGAAAACCTGTTGTAAAATTGGGGACAAGTAAAAAGGTGCTTTCAGCTACTCCACAAACCGTTACAATCACGGATGGTAAAGTTTTGAAGGATTCTTTCATTGCTCCTTCCAAAACCCGTACAGACAGCATGTACTTGCATATTACAGGTGCTTATGTTGCTAACACGTATCAGGCAAGTGAGTATAAAATTGCTACGGTTGCCGGGAAAGCGGATACCACTGTTGTATGGAAAATGACTGGAACAGCTGTTGAGCCGGACGGTCCTTATATCCTGCGCGGTTACCGTCGCACAGGTTTCCGTGAAGACGAACATTGATCTTATCAGCTTGATAATCTCAAAGGATTAAATAATATCTGAATAGTGCAAAAAGAGGAGCATCCCAGGATGTTGCCTCTTTTTTGTTTGGTTAAATTGACAGAAGTTCGACCGTCAGATGGCAGAGAAGCGGTTTATTTCACTATTTTGGTAAAGTCATTTAGAACTTACACCAACTTTCACATGAAGCAACGACTATTCCTGTTACTCTCGCTAGGTTTTTCACCCGCTTTTGTTTTCGCACAATCACCGCTTAACGTTAAAGTCGACCAGAAGGCGCAATCGCTTGAACCTAAAATTGTTGAGTGGAGACGAGACTTTCATCAAAATCCGGAACTTGGAAACCGCGAGTTTAAAACCGCGGAGAAGATTGCAAAACATCTTAAAAGTCTGGGAATCGAAGTGCAGACAGGTGTCGGGCATACGGGTGTGGTTGGCTTATTGAAAGGAGGGAAGCCAGGACCAGTTGTGGCACTTCGTGCGGATATGGATGGTCTGCCTGTAACGGAAAGGGTTGATGTTCCTTTTAAGTCGACAGTCACAACGGACTATAATGGACAGAAGGTTGGCGTGATGCACGCCTGTGGACACGATACACACATATCGATTTTGATGGGTGTTGCGGAAGTGCTGGCTTCTATGAAAAGTGATATCAAGGGAACGGTTAAGTTTATTTTCCAGCCAGCGGAAGAAGGAGCACCGGAAGGTGAAGAGGGTGGAGCAAAGTTAATGATTAAGGAAGGTGTGCTGGAAAATCCGAAGGTGGATGTCATTTTCGGTCTTCATATTAATTCCCAGACTGAAGTTGGAAAAATTACCTACAAGCCGGGTGCCACCATGGCCGCTGTGGATTTTTTCAGTATTGATGTAAAAGGTGTGCAGACACACGGAGCATATCCATGGTCTGGTGTTGACCCGATTGTCACTTCTTCTCAAATTGTGATGGGTTTACAAACCATCGTGAGCCGCAACTTGGATATTACCAAAGCACCGGCAGTGGTAACGATCGGAGCCATTAACGGAGGTGTCAGACAGAATATTATTCCTGAGCAGGTAAAGATGATTGGTACGATCAGGACTTTTGATGAGGAGATGCACACAAAAGTGCATAAGCGCGTGACTGATATTGCAACCAATATTGCAGAAAGCGCGGGTGCCAAAGCGGATGTAAAGATTACAACACTTTATCCGGTTACTTTCAATGATATTCCTTTAACAGAAGAGATGATTGGTACCCTGCAAAATGTGGCAGGAAAAGACAATGTGAAGCTGATTCCGGCTGTTACAGGTGCAGAAGATTTTTCATATTACCAGCAAAAAGTACCTGGTTTTTTCTTCTTCCTGGGAGGGATGCCGAAAGGAAAAGATCCGCTGACAGCCGCAGCGCACCACACGCCTGATTTCTTCATCGACGATAGCGGAATGGTGTTGGGCGTCCGCTCACTCAGCAGGTTGACGATTGATTATCTGGAGAAGAAGAGGAAATAATTGTTAATTGTTAAGGGTTAATTGTTAATGGGGGCTAGTTCCATAGTGGTTGGCGGTGGGGAGTAATTGTTAATTGTTAACGGTTAATGGTGGTTTGTTCGATTATGGTTGGTGATAGGGGGTAATTATTGATGAATTTCGGTTTCAATAAGGGCTGACTTTTTGTGATTGACTGTTAACGCTTGTCTATTATAGTAACGCTTAGTTTAATGCACACACTCATGAAAGAAAATATTGTAAAAGATAAAAGTTATGCTTTTGCGGTGCGGGTTATCAGGCTTTATCAACATTTGACCGGCGCTAAAAAAGAATATGTTTTATCCAAGCAGTTACTGAGAAGAGGCACCAGTGTAGGGGCGATGGTTCGGGAAGCAGAACATGCTGAAACAAAACCTGATTTCAGACACAAAATGGCCATCGCTCAAAAAGAAATCAACGAGACGATTTATTGGCTTGAATTATTAGTTGCAACAGATATCTTACAAAAGAACAATTTGGCAGCATCAATTAAGACGCCGTCGAAATCATAAAGCTGCTGACATCTATTATTAGAACGAGTAAAAGTAATATTGATTGAACTAAGAGAAGTCAACATTGGGCGTGACCCTTTTTCAAAAGTTGGCTTCTCTTCTTGAATTTTAAGCAACGATCCATTCCTTATTCAAATATTGACTAATCACAAACCACCACGGCATGGCCATCATTAACAATTAACCCTTAATAATTAACAATTACTCTGGTATATTCTTACGCACCTGGTCAAACAGCAGGCTCGGGAAAAATCTTTTCAGATAAATTGCAGCGACCTCTTTTAGGCCTCCGATATAAATCTCCTTTTTGTCTTTTCTGACGGCGTTTAGTATTTGTCTGGCACATTCTTCCGGCGGAATTCCGTTTTCCTGATTGGTATCCATTTTACCAAATTTACCACCGTTTTCATCCAGCGCGTTTACAGAAACATTTGTTCTGATGTAACCCGGACAAATAGTCGTTACTTTAATGTTATCGTTATAAGATTCAGCGCGTAGTGAATCGTAAAAACCGTGTAAGGCATGTTTGGAAGCATTATATCCCGACCGCATAATGGTGCCGATTTTTCCTGCAACACTGCTGATTACAATGAAATGACCGCTTTGCTGTTTAATCATGTAAGGTAAAACAGCTTTTGTCAAGGCGACGGTACTGTAAAAATTGACGTCCATCAATTTTCTGTAAACATCCAGATCGGTGTCCTTTATATAGGAACGCTGGCTCACACCCGCGTTATGAACCATGATATCGATTCGTTGGAAAGTCTGGATGATTTTGGCTGCGGCATCAGTTGCTTTGTCAAATTCAGTCACGTCCAGAGGCAAAATCAGCACTGAAGAATCGGGCAGTCCGGTACGTACTTTCACTCTTTCAAGTTCTTCTGCTCTTCTTGCTGTCAACACCAGTTTTGCACCTTCTTTGGCAAATGCCATCGCAATGGCCTCTCCAATGCCTGACGACGCGCCTGTTATCCAAACTACTTTATTTTGAAAAGTATCCATTCTAAAATGATTTATATAATCGTGGGTGCCGATGACAAAAAGTGCAGCTCCACACCCTCTTTATTTACGTCAAGGTAAGCATTCATTCCGACACCGATGGCGCGGTTATCTGCCACATGGCCAACCGGAAAGTCAAAGGAAACCGGGTAATCATATTCCGCAATATGTTCGTGAATGATCTCGTAAGCCGTTTTTCCAAACGAAGGACTGGAATTATCACGCATATCGGTAAATTGCCCTACAATTAATCCGGCCAGATGGCTCAGCTTTCCTGCACGTTTCATCTGGATCATCATGCGGTCCAGGTTATAAAGATATTCGTTGACATCCTCAATAAAAAGAATCTTGCCTTCGGTATCAATCTGGGTTGGTGAACCAATCATATGGGCAAGCAGACAAAGATTTCCACCTACCATTTCTGCTACAACGCTGCCTGTTTTATTGAACGCATGAGGGGCCACAGAATAACCCGGAAGTTCGCCAAACAAAAGTTGCCGCAAAGACTCGGCACCTTTTTCAGCACCTTCCAGTGTCATGGATTTTACCATGGGCGCGTGTATGCCTGCATAACCCAGCTGATACAACTGAGAAAGAATAACTGTAAGGTCGCTGAACCCGACGATCCATTTCGGCGATTTAATAAAATGTGTAAAATCGATCTGATCGATAATCCGGGAGCAGCCATAACCACCGCGGGCGGCGATGACAGCTTTGATAGAAGGATCGTCGAGCATCGTTTGCAGGTCGTCGAGACGCTCCGCATCCGTTGCTGAAAACTGGTTGTAAGCGGATTTTAAAGTTTTTCCTTCAACGATCTTTAATTTCCACTGGTCACGCAGCAAACTTATTCCCGGAAGTATGTCTTCGTAGCGGATACAGCTTGCGGGCGCAACAATCCCTATTTTATCACCTGGTTGTAAAAAGGGCGGAATTTGTATGGTGGGCATATTTGTAAATTGGGCAGTGCTGGGTATGCGTTAGTGTGCAGCTAAATTGAGAAATGATGCTTGATAAGTTCAGATAAATACCACATCTTCTACCAGATCAGATTTCATTTCGCGGTTAATGAGTTCGATGATTTTGGATTTGGCACGAACGAGTTCGTTGCGCAAAGGTGCCGATTCGATCTGAAGAAACAGAATACGGTCCTTGATATAGATACTTTTGGTTCGGGAAGCGATGGCCGCGCCCATAATTTTATCCCAATGTGCCACCACATACGACTGGTCAAACCGGCTTCTTAGTTTGTAGCGGTCCAACATCTGATCAATCGCTTCTTTTAGCGGAGTAATCCCAGGTTTTCTGGAAGATTTTTCTTTGTCGAAACGATAATGTATGGCCATAAAAAGATACTTTCTGCAAAGATAGAATAAAGGGATGAAGGCTGGAAGTGAAAATGATGGAAAGCCAAAAAAGACCCCGAATACGAAATTTTCGTTTTTTGTTTTAGGCAAATTTTAAAGGCGATATTTGGTTTTCCGGGCTTCCGGGCTTATTATTGCAACATCAAGTCAATTCGCTTCACATTTCAGCGGTTGATTTATAAAGAAGAGGCGAGAGAATGGGCTCTACGAACCTCTGGCAACCTACTCCTGCGTCGGAGAAAGGTGCTAATTCCCACCTAAGCTATTTTAGGAGATATAAAATCAAACGCGCATGAACTTATTACAAGAAAATTCCGCCAGCCGGAGGGCTTTATCCTCATATCTTCATTTGATAAGCAATGCTTTTCAAGGCAATACCTGCATGTTGTCTCGTTCTGAAAGTTTTGCTGATTTTTTTAAATCTGTTGTCATTACTAAATATTTGCCGCACAAATAAACCTTTCAAAAAGTTATGTCAAACACCACTTATCAATTCGAAACATTACAGTTACATGCAGGTCAGGAGCCGGATCCTGTTACAAATGCGCGCGCAGTGCCCATTTATCAGACAACGTCTTACACTTTCAACAACTCTGAGCACGGAGCAAATCTTTTTGCTTTGAAAGAATTCGGTAACATCTACACCCGGATCATGAATCCGACGACTGATGTTTTTGAAAAACGGATCGCGGCACTGGAAGGCGGCGTTGCTGCTTTGGGCGTTGCATCCGGTCATGCTGCGCAGTTTCTTGCCATCAATAATATTACAACGGTAGGGGACAACTTCGTTACGACTTCTTTTTTATACGGAGGAAGTTATAACCAGTTTAAAAACTCTTTCAAGAATATTGGGGTGGAAGCGCGTTTTGCCGATGGTGATGACGTATCCAGCTTTGAAAAACTGATTGACGATAAGACCAAGGCGATTTATCTGGAAACGATTGGTAACCCAAGTTACAGCGTTCCGGATTTTGAGGCTTTCGCAGCACTGGCAGCAAAATATGATTTACCGATTATTGTTGACAATACTTTTGGCGCAGGCGGTGCCATTTGCCAGCCTATCAAATGGGGCGCACACGTAGTGGTTGAATCGGCTACGAAATGGATTGGCGGACACGGAACGACAATGGGCGGTGTGATCGTCGATGCCGGTACTTTTGACTGGGGCAACGGAAAATATCCGCAGTTTACCGAGCCTTCGCCGAGTTATCATGGCCTGGTGCTGAACGATGTTTTTGGTAAGAACGGACCTTTTGGCAATATTCAGTTTATCATCCGTGCCCGGGTGGAAGGATTGCGTGACTGGGGACCATCTCAAAGTCCGTTTAACTCCTTCCTGTTACTTCAGGGACTGGAAACTTTGACGCTTCGTGTGGAACGTCAGAGCGAAAATGCTTTGGCCGTAGCCACCTGGCTTGAAGCGCATCCGGATGTTGAATTTGTAAATTATCCGGGACTGGCAAGTAATAAATATAAAACACTGGCTGATAAATATCTGACCAGAGGTGCCGGCTCTGTGCTTTCATTTAAACTGAAAGCGGGTAAAGAAGCGGCGGATAATTTTGTGAACTCGGTGAAACTGACAAGTCATTTGGCGAATGTGGGTGATTCCAAAACCCTTATCATTCACCCGGCAAGTACCACCCATTCGCAGCTTTCCGAGAAAGCTCAGGAAGACGCCGGTGTTGCTCCGGGATTGCTGAGGTTGTCTGTGGGTATTGAACATATTGATGATATTAAGGCTGATCTTCAACAGGCTTTTGAGGCTGTGAAGAAATGAAATCTGTGATGAAGCAGCTTTTGAAGCTGCTTCATCACCATTAAATAGTTGTAGAATTTAAACTTTGTGCTTTGGCACGTATGCAAGCGGAACAAAAGATTTTTAGATATCCCTATGCCTATTCATTGGAATTGGGACGTGAACTACCTGGTTTTGAACTATCGTACACCACCTACGGTACCAGAAATCCGGAAGATGATAACATTGTCTGGATATGTCATGCATTAACCGGAAACTCCAATGCCGCTGAATGGTGGGATGGCTTGGTAGGTGACGGGAAATATTTCAATTCAGAGAAAGATTTTATTATCTGTGTTAACGTTCTGGGATCGGCTTATGGATCTACCGGACCGCTGTCTGTGAATCCTATTACGCAAAAACCATATTTTCATGATTTTCCAATCATAACGGTTAAGGATGTGGTAGGTACGCTGGAAATCCTGCGTCAGGAGCTTAACATACGTAAAATTAAAATGTGTATCGGAGGATCATTGGGAGGGCAACAGGCGCTTGAATGGGCGGTTGAGGTTCCCGATTTATTTGAAGAACTGATTTTAATTGCATCCAATGCACTGCACTCTCCATGGGGTGTTGCGTTCAATGAGTCACAACGGATGGCTATTGAAGCAGATCAGACCTGGAAAGAAAATCATGAAGATGCCGGTAAAATGGGCATGCGCGCGGCACGTTCGATGGCGTTGCTTTCTTACCGCAACTATGATACCTATAACTTTACACAAGCCCGGGATAATCCGGATCAGATTGATGATTTCAGAGCATCGTCGTACCAGCAATATCAGGGTGATAAATTTGTAAACCGTTTCAACGCATATTCTTACTGGGCACTTTCTAAAATTATGGATTCTCATAATGTGGGAAGAAACCGGGGCGGGATTGTGCATGCGCTCGGACTGGTAAGAGCCAAAACACTGGTTTTAGGAATAAAATCGGACCTGTTGTTTCCGCTCACGGAGCAGCAATTTGTGGCAAGACATATTCCTGACGCAGTTTTTCAGGAAATTGATTCCTTGTATGGCCACGACGGATTTTTGATTGAATATAAACAATTGACACAGGTGATCCGCGCCTGGCAGGAAACCAACGGACAGCTGCAAATCGCAAAAATCAGCTAAATCCGGTTTCTGTTGTCACAAAAAGTCCTGTGTTTTGCACAGGACTTTTTACATTTACAACGAACCATAGCCAAGCCGATATCACAGCAACTTTTTACACTTACAACGAACGAACCATTGCCGTAGGCAAGACCGATATTGTAGCAACGGATTTCAATCCGTTGAATAAATAGCAAAATGAAAATCTCGAAAGCAGCTTTTATCATCATTCCTATTATCGCGATCGCAGCGATAAGCAGCCTTTTCATTTTCAGAAAAAAACAAATTAATCCCCAAACCGGCAAAGCGCAGGCAATAAGTCTATCCCCTGAACAGGAAGTAAACCTGGGCATAGAATGCGCTCCCCAGCTGGTAGCAGAATTTGGCGGGTTATTCAGAGACCGCCTATTGCAGGAAAAAATAAAGCGCATCGGAAGAAAACTCGTGGCAACTTCATCTGCCGGAAAATCGCCTTATCAGTTTGACTTCCACATTTTAGCTGACTCCCAATCAGTAAGTATCTTTGCGTTACCCGGCGGCCAGATATTTATGACAAGCGGTTTGTTTAAAAACCTTAAAACCGATAATGAATTGGCAGGCGTTCTGAGTCATGAAATCGGGCATGTAATTGGCAGACATGCATCGGAAAAGATTTTAAGAAGGAGCTTTCTGGACATGCCTGGCGATACGAACCAAGTAACCAGAATCAATTACACAGCCAGGCAAACGGCAAAATATCTCAAAGATTTTACAGCGCTGACATACGACCGGGAGGATGAAATAGAAGCAGATGATTTGGGCATTCAGTACATGGTGAGAGCAGGATTTGATCCAAAATCACTCGTCAGCGTATTACAAACGATCAAGGAAAATACTGACATGGCTGCAAAACATCCCGTCACCACCGACCGGATTGAAAAAATCAACAATTCGATTCAGAAGTTTCAGAATTGAATTTTGTAACTTTATCTCATGGCAGATATCATCACAGTTCAGGATTTTTATAAACAGGCTTCTCTACTGATTCCCGAGCGGATTCAAAAAGAGATTGGACATTTTAATGTTTTCAAAACTGAGGAAGTCTTTGAATCGGGTTCAACGAAAATGCCTTATAACCGGAGAGCCTATTACAAAATCAGTTTGATTATTGGTAAAAACCGCGCCGAATACGCAGATAAAGTAATCGATATTGAGGACAACGCTTTACTGTTTGCCACACCGCAGATTCCGTATAACTACCATTCGCTGGACGAAAAGCAGTCAGGGATATTCTGTATTTTCTCGGAAGACTTTTTTGCCCAGGGCAATATCGGAAAACCCGTTTCTGAATTCCCGGTTTTTCAGCCGGGAGGTAATCCCATCTTTTTCCTGAACCCTGAACAGATTGAAGAAGTAAAGGCAATTTTTGGTAAAATGCTGAGGGAACTGGATTCTGACTATGCTTACAAATATGATCTGATCCGTAATTATGTGATGGAATTAATCCATACGGGGCAAAAATTACAACCGGTTTCAGGCCTGCATGTTGAGACCAACGCATTCCGAAGAGTATCTTCCTTATTTATGGAATTGCTGGAAAGGCAATTTCCGGTCGAGCCTCCGCATCAAAAACTGAAACTGCGATCAGCCAAAGACTATGCAGACAGACTTTCCATTCATGTCAATTATCTCAATAAAGTACTAAAAGAAATGACCGGTAAAACCACTACCGGGCTCATTCTTGAAAGGATTGTGCAGGAAGCTAAAATTTTGCTGAAACACACGGATTGGAATATTTCTGAAATAGCCTATTGTCTGGGTTTTGATGAACCTTCTCATTTTAACAATCTTTTTAAAAAGCACACCAGTTTGACGCCGAAGACTTTCAGAGCGTAGATTTGATTTTTGCAATTTCTGATTTGAAATCCGCTAATTCAGAGGATAGGCCGCCTAGTAACTTTGTTCCATCAAAATTTAAAATAAATCAGATGGAACCAACGAATAAAATAGCCCTTGTAACCGGCGGAAGCAGAGGATTAGGGAAAAATATGGCTTTAAGCCTGGCGCAAAAAGGGAATGATGTCATTATCGTATACCGCAGCAATGACAATGAGGCCAATGCAGTAGTGGCTGAGATTGAAAAACTGGGACGCAATGCGGCGGCGTTACAGCTTGATGTTGCCGATTCAAAATCATTTGATCATTTCTTCGCTGCTATTACGGCTTTACTTGATCATAAATGGCAACGTTCTACTTTTGATTTTCTGATCAATAATGCGGGAATCGATCGCGCATCTGCCATTAAGGACACTACCGAGCAGGATTTCGATGACCTGATGAATATCCATTTCAAAGGCGTGTATTTCCTGTCACAAAAAGCACTGCCGCTTATTGCCGATGGAGGGCGCATCGTTAACCTTTCAACGGGGCTGGCACGGTTCGCCACGCCGGGTTACGCAGCCTATGCATCCATGAAAGGCGCTATCGAAGTCTTTACGAGATATCTGGCAAAAGAAGTCGGAGCGCGCGGGATAACTGCGAATGTTGTAGCTCCGGGTATCATTCATACCGATTTCACCCAAAAGGCTTTTGATGCTCATCCGGAATTGGAAGGTTATATGAATTCGATCACCGCGCTGGGACGCGTGGGGATGCCGGAAGATATTGGTGGCATCGTTGCTTTTCTATGTTCCAAAGAGGCGGGGTGGATCACCGCGCAAAGAATCGAGGCTTCGGGAGGAATGTTTTTGTAGATAGACAGTCCTTATATTTGGTAAAATTTAAGGTCAGCATCGGGTACGTTTATGTACCGGATGCTGACCTTGTTTTTGTATATCTAACAGATGAGTATCCTTTGGATACTTTAATCATGTGATCATACTTTTATCCTGACATTCAATAGTATAGGTCAGATTACAGGGCAAACACCATAATTAAACAGGATAGCATTAAAAGTGTAAAATATTGTACAAAAATATTTTAAAAAAAGACGAATATTTTGTAGCTTAATTGCGTAAATCAGTAACATTAAGCGCTATGAATGATCGTTCTCCGTTTCCGACAATTGTCCTGGCAGCATTTCTGGCTGGTTTGCTGGATCTTGTTCTTGCCATTATCGTTTACTCCGTATTTCTTGACAAAACCACAGCCGTTAAAATCCTTCAGTCCGTTGCCAGCGGTGCCTTTGGCAAGGCTGCTTATGAAGGCGGGATAAAAATGGCAGCGTTAGGTATTGTCTTCCATTTTGCCATTTCACTGATGTTTACGCTTTTCTACTTTTTTATCTACCCGCGTCTCGCATTTTTGCGTCAGCATGGTGTGATAAGCGGCATCGTGTATGGCATTTTTATCTGGATGGTCATGAATCTGATCGTGCTTCCTATCGCGTTTTCAGGGATGTTACCCATGGAGCCGGGCGCTACAATGATCGGGATCAGTATCATCATTCTTGGTGTTGGACTCCCTATTTCACTTATCGCGCACTTTTATTTTACCCGATCGACGCAGTATTGAACTGGGTTATTTAACCAATTCCAGCAACAATTCAGGCTCATTGGTGGTGATAAAATCAACCTTTTTATCAACAAACCACTGCATCGTTGATTTGTCATTGACAGTCCAGACGTTGATAGCGAGCTTTTTGTTTTGTAGTTCGTCGATCCAGTTTTCGTTTTTCTTGTAAACAGAATAGTGATAGTCTGTACCTGAGAGGTTTGCAGCCTGAATTTCTGCCGGTGTTTTATCGCCGTTAAGATATTCTACGTGTGCTTTTGGCGCAAGTGCTCTAACCTTCAGGCAAACATCGAAATCAAAAGCGATGTAGTCCGTGATTTTTTCAACTTTAAGTGCCTTAACCATTTCAACACATTTTCTGGTCAACGCCAGCGAATGTTCTTTGCTGATCCGAGAGGTTTTTATTTCCAGGATCAGACGCGTTTTCTTTTGTTTGCTGCCTGCTTTCAGGTAGGCTTCAAGGGTAGGCAGGCTTTCTCCATTACCCAGTTTGATCTGTGACAATTCCTGAGCGGTCGATTTTTCTATATCCGTTCCCTTAATGGTATGGTCGTGATTTACAAAAAGCACCGAATCCGCTGACATGTGTACATCAAATTCGCTGCCGTAACAGCCTAATTTGATTGCGTGTTCCAGCGCTGCAATTGAATTTTCTGTTGCTCCGGTGTTTTTCCAGGCACCGCGGTGGGCAATAACTTTTGATTTATTTTGAGACATACCTTCGAATGTGATCAGGCAGAACAATAAGGCTGTGAAAACAAGAATATTTTTTTTCATTGCAAAGAAATTAATGTTTTTAATACAAGACGCTTTTTGGCTTAATCTATTCGTTTTCGGAAAGACGGCCAGGCGGCGAAAGTAATATATTTAGGGTGGCAGGGTGTTAGCTTTGTATTAAGAATTTGCCGACATCTCTCCAAGTTACATAGAAACCGGTTTTCCACCTTTGCTTTTACTTTTATCGGCTGCGTCAATAAAGGTAAATATTTCCAAAGTTTGTTCGGCTGAAACAGGCGGTTTACCAGTCTGGAAAAACGAAATAATCTCACCAACCAAAGGTTGATAACCAGAAAATGGACCTAGTGGAGCAATGCCTTTTTCGCCGAAAGCAGTGCCTGCAATGTTTGAAGCGCCATTCCTGATTCCCCGAACGGTTCCGATCCGGCCATCCTCCCACACGCCTGTTACCAAGTCGGTACCATCACGGTGGACACGGGAAACTTGCTTACAGCCGGGCCCCATCACGGTAAATAACATCTCAATGCCATGGATAGCATACCAGGCCAGATCTGCGTGGTTTTTATCGATTTCTGCCGGTGTGTACACATCCGCGCCGGTAACTTTGCCAATGGAGCCAGCCACTACTCTTTGAACATTTGGATCAAAACGTAATGCGGAAGAAGTGAAAAGTGGGGTGTTATATTGACTGGCGACTTTAAAAATTTCACGTGCTTCACGCAAAGACGGAGCGATGGGTTTATCAATAAACAGACTCTTGTCTGCTTTAAACACGGGTAATGCCTGTTCAAGATGGGGGCGTCCATCGTTACTTTCCAGCAAGATCACGTCCGTTTTGGCCAGCAGCGCTTCAATGGAATCAACAATTTCAACGCCCTGTGCTTTCACAGCTTCGGTAATCTTGGGTTTCATATTGATGGCCGAGGCAATATCCCGGCTCCCGTGGGGATAGGCAGCAACAACTTTGTAGCCATTCATTTCGGCTCCGCCGTTGTTGATCATTTTTGTAAAAACCTCACTATGGGATGTGTCAAGCCCGGTGATACCAATGCGTTTCCCTTCGGCCGGCGTATTTGAAAAACTGAAAGCATCAAGGGAAGGAATGATGCCTAAGCCTGCGCTGGCGAAGGTTGATATTTTTAAGAAATGGCGGCGGTTGTGTGAAAACATAGGGATCAGGGATAAAATTTAAAATGAGGAACAACCGGCTAATTTCTCTCGAAATAAATCCAGTCAAGGAAGAAAAGGCCCACTTTTGACTTGTCGGGATTTGAAAATGTAAAGTACAGATCATGAATTCCCGCGGTCGGTTTTAAAGCTACTTCAAATTCTTTCCAGTCTGTTTTAACATCCTTTACATGTCCTTGCGGAACATTTAAACTCCCAATAATCTGACCGGTACTGCTTCCTTTCCGTACTTCAATAAGTCCGCCAGCGCCTTCTTCCTGCAACCTGATTTTTATTCTGGAAATATGGGTCAGGTCTACCTGCTTGAAACTTACAAATTTTCCGTTTTTTCCCCAGATGGACGACACATAACCCGTGTTCAGGGTCGCAATGACCACATTGGCACTGCCTTCTTCATAATCTTCCATCTGTACCAATGGGTTGCGAAGCACAATATGGCTGCTGCCTTTGAGCGGTTCAATGTCGTTGGCACCTTTATCGGTATAACCAGCTTGCAGCACATAGGCACCCTCCTTGCCCTGACCGATATGTTCGGCTAACTTTAATTGTCCTTGTAGTGGAAGCTGCGTTTTTTGTTCTGCCAGCGAGAGAATATATCTTGCAATTTCCTTTGCATCTTTTTCCGGCAGATCCATATGTGGCGGCATAGGGTAGGTACCCCAGTTTCCGCTTCCTCCTTTTATAATTTTCTCAGCCAGTTTTTGATCATAACCTTCCTTACCCGCGTATTTTTTAGCTATTTCTTTCAAAGCTGGTCCAATGGATTTGGTATCCGGAGTATGGCAGGCCTTACAATCCAGGGAAGCGTAAAGTTTTTCGGTAGCTGCGTATTTAAGGTTGCCATGGTTGGCGCCAGAAAGGGCCGAGGCCAGATCCTTGCCAAAAGACAGGTAGTTAAAAGACGCTGTGATTTTAGCTCTGTCAATTGTTTTATCTTCTGAATCTCTGACGCTGATCTTGTAATCGAAAGGGGTGTTGTCCCAGTAAAAACTGCGGTTTGCATTACTGCTGATCGAAATGTCCGGTGGGGTATTGCCTACTTTGATCTGCGTGGTGGCAACTCCTTTTCCGCCATGTTGATCCGAAACGGTAAGGGAAACATCATAAACGCCGGGTTTGGTAAAAACATGTTTTACTTCTTTTCCGGTAAGTTTTTCGCTTCCAATTTTCCATTCAAACGACAGCTGGTCGGCGGGGTCATAATCTTTGGATTTTTCAGCAGACATTGTAACAGTCATCGGCGCTGCCCCATACTTTTTGTCTATTTGAATATCAGCCATCGGATTGCGGTTTCCTTCTGAATATTCCACACGGATCAGACCCGCGTCTGTATTTTTGGCAAACCAGTTTGTCCCGTAAGCGAGCATGTAAATAGCGCCGTCGTGAGCGATTTTCATATCCATAGGCGCTATCACCTTCAAATGAGGCAAAAATGGCTCCATGCTTACGTAGTTTCCGTCTTTATCCAGTGTCACGGCCATAATCCACTTTCTGATCCATTCGTAGATAAAAAGCTTTCCGTGATAATATTCGGGGAGTTTGTATTTGGCATTCGGGTATAAATCGCGGTAATAAACCGGCCCGGCCATTGCACTTGCACCACCCTTGCCGACCATCGGCCAGCGTTTTGATTCTCCTTTGCCATACCAGATCATTGCAGGCTGTGCAGGCGGCAACTCTTTTACTCCGGTGTTATTTGGCGAATTGTTGATCGGGTGCAGGGGATCCTGTTTTGGGCCTTCCTTTTTTGTTGCAAAGTCATACTTAGGGAAGCCTTCATTATTTCCCAGGAAATACGGATAACCAAAAAAGCCGGGTTTTCGGGCCTGATTGATTTCATCATAACTAAGAAAGTTTTCCTCCGCCGGTACGTTAGAGTCGGGGCCTACATCACCCCAGTAAACAAAACTATTTTTCGGGTCAACAGACATACGGAACGGATTCCGGCAGCCCATGACATATATTTCGGGATATCCTAATGACCCGTCCTTAGGAAATAGATTGCCATCCGGTATGGAGTAAGTCCCGTCGGCTTCTGGTTTAATGCGAAGGATTTTGCCTCTGAAATCCTTGCTGTTTGCCGTTGTTCCCTGGTCGTCAGAAAGTTGTCTGCCAGGGCGCTCGTCAGTCGGATTATGTCCTTCGATTTCTTCTGCATTGGTATTGTCGCCGGTGGATAAATACAATAATCCGTCAGCGCCAAAAGTAAGGTAACCCGCTGAATGGCAGCAATAGGTTCGTTGTGTCGGTATTTGAAGCAGGACTTTTTTTGATGCAACATTAATTTGTCCGCCAGTCAGCTCATAACGTTCCAGTTGACTGACATTTTTACTTCCTGCCACACCATAATAAAAGTAAATCCAGTGATTCTTTTCAAAATCGGGATCAGCTGCCACACCCAGCAAACCATCTTCAATTCCGCTGAATACATTAAGATGAGCGATGGTTTTGAGCTGTTTTTCTTTGTCGTCGTACAATTTTACAGCCCCTTTTCGCTCAACGATCACCACATCCAGATTTGGCAAAATGGCCATTTCCATCGGCTCATCGAGCCCTTGCGCGAGCATCATATGTGTGAAACGGCTGCTGTCGGGTGCATTCTCAGCCAAACTTTGCGTCGTAGCCGGAGAAAAGTCAGTCGGTACAGGTTTTTCGCTGAGGATATTAGCAAAGCTAATCGAGGCGATTGCACCTGCCAGAAATATCCAGTGGTTTAATTTGAAAGCATTCAACTTATTAAGGGTTTAGGAATTTTGAAGATCAAGCAAAACTTAATATTTTATTTTACTTTATTGATTACAAATAAAATTTAAATTTATTAAGTTATCAAATCAAAGTGTTATTATTTTGAGAGATAGCGTGTTCGGGGCTACCTGGATCAATAAAATAGAAATATGAAGAAGGGGAAGAGAAAGATAGGAACCAACCCAGGATTAATCCCTGGGTTGCCTGAGCGGAATAAACGGTTTTTAACGTTTATTTATGCAAGATGTTTTTTTACTTTTAAAATGACCTGTTTCGAAGTAGGTGTGTTGCTTTTGTCAGCGACGCTGGTTACCGGTACAAGCACATTGGTTTCGGGGAAGTAAGTGGCCGAACAGCCTTCGGGAATCGGGTATTTGACAATGATAAACTTGCTGGCAATCCGCTGAATCCCGTCGTGGTTGTTAATCAGATCAACGATATCCCCATCGCTTAAACCGCGATTGGTTATATCTTTTTCATTCATCAATATAACCCGCCGCTCATTGTAAATACCGCGATAACGGTCATTCAGCCCATAAACCGTGGTATTAAACTGGTCATGGCTGCGAATGGTCATCATCATCAGCTCGTCTTTTTCCATCGGCAGTCTAGTTACCGGTGCGATGTTAAAGTGTGCTTTTTGTGAGGCCGTGTTAAAGCTTCCTTCGCGGTTACAATTCGGAAGGTAAAAACCGCCCGGAACTCTTACCCGTTCATTATAATTTTCAAATCCGGGAATCGTTTGTTCGATCGCTTCACGGATGGTATCATAATGTTGTGCATACTGATCCCAGTTTACTGGTCCGGAATTACCAAACAAGGCTTTCGCTAGTCTGCAAACGATGATTGGTTCGCTCAGTAAATCATCCGATATGGGTTGCAGGACACCCTTGGACGACTGTACAACACCCATGGAATTTTCGCAGGAAACAAACTGGTTTTCTCCGTTAACCATATCTATATCGCTCCGACCCAGACAAGGCAAGATAATAGCTTCCTCACCATGAACCAGATGGCTCCGGTTCAGCTTTGTAGAAACATGTACCGTTAACTGGCAGTTTCTCAATGCCTGGGCCGTGAAAATCGTGTCTGGCGTTGCAGATAAAAAATTACCGCCCATTGCAAAAAATACCTTTGCCTTGCCGGCATGCATGGCTTTTATGCTGTTCACGACATCAAGACCGTGTTTTCTTGGCGCGGGGAATTTGAAATTCGCTGTGATCTTATCCAGAAAAATATCCGAAGGTCTCTCGAAAATGCCCATGGTCCGATCACCCTGTACATTGCTATGGCCGCGAACGGGGCAGGTTCCGGCGCCGGGTTTGCCGATGCTTCCCTTCAACAGAAGCAAATTGACAACTTCCTTGATGGTATCCACCGCATTCTTGTGCTGCGTCAGCCCCATTGCCCAGCAGGCGATGATTTTGCTTTTTCCTTTTAAAATTTCAGCAACTTCCTTGATCTGACTTAAAGGAATACCCGATATTTCAACCAGTTCGTCAAGATTTTGTTCCCTGATATGTTGTTTAAAATCGCCAACGCCGATCGTGTTTTTTGCTATAAAATCAAGGTCAAAAACAGACCCCGGATTTTTATCATCTTCCTGAATAAGCAATTGTTGAATCGCTTTCAAGAGCGCCATATCGCCGTTGATCTTGATTTGTAAAAAAAGATCTGTTAGCGAAGTGTCGATATCCAGAATACCTTTGATGGTCTGTGGATTACTGAAACCAATTAAACCGGTTTCCGGTAGAGGGTTAACCGAGATAATTTTCGCGCCGTTTGCTTTTGCCTTTTGCAGGGCGGTTAACATACGTGGATGGTTCGTGCCCGGATTTTGACCCAGAATAATGATCACCTCCGACTCATAGAAATCTGCAAGTTTTACGGATCCTTTCCCTATTCCCAGCGATTCGCCCAACGCAACGCCGCTGCTTTCGTGGCACATATTGCTGCAATCCGGCAGATTATTGGTGCCATATTGGCGAACCATAAGCTGATACAAAAATGCCGCCTCGTTGCTTGTGCGCCCGGACGTGTAAAAAACGGCTTCGTCCGGTGAGGTCAGATTATTTAACGAGCCTGCAATTTTTTGAAAAGCATGATCCCACGAAATAGGTTGATAATGGCTCGCACCTTTTGCTAAAAACATGGGTTGGGCAATCCGGCCTTTGCCGCCAATTTCATAGTCTGATAACTGAGCCAGATCCTGAACGGAATTTTCCACGAAAAAACCGGCCGTTAGTTTCCGGGCCGTGGCTTCTTCCGCCACTGCTCTTGCGCCATTTTCGCAATATTCGGCGATGCCCGAACGCTCGTCGTCAGGGTCAGGCCAGGCGCAGCTCGGACAGTCAAATCCGCCTTTTTTATTAAGGCTCCAGAGTGCCTTCATACCTCTTCCCAAACCTGCTTCGCCGATCACTTTCTCCATGCTGGAAACAACTGCGGGGATGCCCGCTGCTATTGTTTTGATTTTACCCTTTTTCAGGCCGGTGAAGGTTTCTGGATTCTCGGCGCCAGGGATAGGTGCATTTTCGGAGCTCATAACTAACAGGTTTTGTTCGGGTTATCAAAATTATCAGACTGATCCTCAGTCGTATTATCCAAACATTTGAAATCCTTTTCCAGTAACAGATATAACGTCTCAGTTTCACTGATCTGCACATTTTCGTCGAATCCCACAACATTATTTGTGGGCCATTCTAGCAGCAAGGATGCCGGTACCTCCATCGTAATCCTGTCATTTTCATAGGAGGCCGATAAGGACGTTATCGTTTCACTTTTTTTGAGGCGGTAACCAAAGGAGGTAGTGCCGAAAGAAGTTTTTTCTTCCACAACTCCTTCGTTGGCAAGTTTGTCCACTTCCGGTTTTGACAACCTTATCCGGATCGAATTACCCTGAATGCGTATTTTCATGCGATTTATTCAAGAGACAGGTCAGACGATGATTCGCTGACTGCCAGTGTAAATGTTAAATTTTTCGTTTCCCAAAAAACCGATTAAGGTGATACCAAAATCTTCTGCAAGCTGTAATGCCAGACTCGATGGTGCGCCAATGGCTGCAACGATCTTGATTCCGGCCATACTTGCTTTCTGAATCAGCTCAAAACTTGCCCGGCCGCTGAGCAAAAGGATCGAGTTTCTTAAAGGTAAGTTTTGGTTTAAAAATGATGTACCAATTACCTTATCCAGGGCATTATGCCGCCCCACGTCCTCACGTAACAACAGAAAATTTCCCTGCTGGTCGAACAATGCGGAGGCATGCAGGCCGCCCGTATTCTGAAAAACTTCCTGCCTTTCCTTTAAAGCATTTTGTAAACTGTAAAATAAACCGGCCGGAATCTGAATGTTATCCTCCTCGTCACGATACGCTGAAACTGTTTTGATGGCGTCTATACTCGCTTTGCCGCAAACGCCGCAGCTGGACGTGGTATAAAAATTTCTTTCAACACTTTGCAGCTGAGGAATTTCATCTTTCGCGAAGGTTGCCGTTACTTTATTTTCATCAAATAAATCCGTTTGAATGTCAATAATCTGACCAGGATTTTTGAAGATACCTTCTGTGAACAGAAATCCGGCAGCAAGTTCTGCATCGTTTCCCGGCGTCCGCATGGTTACTGAAATGCTTTTGATAATCTGAATGCCTTCATGATGGTATTTTACCTTGATTTCCAGCGGCTCTTCTACTGCGAGCTGATCGTCGGAATCGACAACGTTGCCGGCACTGACTCGTTTGACTGTGATGTATTTGACCGGATTATTTTGCATGTACTGTATTCTAAAACTGACTTTTTCGGGTTATTTGCTCTTTTGCGGTTTGATATTCCTCCGGCGTATCCACACTGACGATATTTTTTGGCCTTGGCGGATCGTATTTCCCCGCGTTGTGTTCTCTTAAAAAATGTTGCAGCGAATATTGCTGTTTATTAAACATAGTCACCAATTCGGCACCGGATTTTCGGGAATACCAGGCGAGCAGGGGTTCATATATTGCGTTTTCTTTCTGATAAAAGGCAGAAGCCACTGTTTTACTATCCAGGGATTTGAGAAATTCTTTTAAATCTTTGTTACTGATATAGGGGTAATCACAGCCCACGACCAGAAAATCGTGATCCGGAAATGTTTTAAAGGCGGTCAGCAATGCTGCCATAGGCCCGATGTTGTCATAGGCGGGCAAGTCTGCCAGGATTTCATAGGGTTTGGTGACGCCTTCCGTCTGCGTGCGATTGCAGGAAATAAAAACTTTATCACAAATCCATTCCAGCATTTCATAAACATAGTAGCGCTGCGGTTTTCCATGATAATCAATCAAACTTTTGTCGCTTCCCATTCGTGTGCTTTGCCCGCCACAAACAACAAGTCCATACAGTTCATTTTTCATGTTTGCTTATCGTTATCGGAGTGAAACTGGGTTAATCTTTTCTTGTCAACAGATAATATAAAGTTAACAGTATACAAAACTTAAAAAAAGATAATCAGATGAAGGTTTTGTGAAGCCGGATCGGGCAAAAGACTGAGAGATTTTATATTGCGGCTCAAATGGATCGGTGAATTGAGGTTTGCCAAAATGCCTGTGATATTTTGTAAATTGCATATATGGAGAAAAGCGATGTTAAGATTTCACGAAAGAAGCCGATTTATCCGGTTAGTGTTGAGTTGAGGAAATATCTTCGTTCTTATCAACGGGAGGCGCGTTTGCCGGTTGGTTATAATGATTTGCTTAACTTTTACGAGTCGTTCCCGGTTATCGACAAAAACGGAAAAGACACCCTTTGGGAAAGCCCGTTATATCCTCCATATGATATTGAAAGGCTGCATAATGGCTTAAAAAAGGCCTATGCGATGTTGAAGGCTTCCGGGAATCTCAGGATTGTGGAGCATAAATACATTGATAAAATCGAGTATTGCACCTTTGGTAATTCCAATCCGTTCCGCATCAAGATCGTAAACCGGCTGAATGACATTTATGATTATTTTTATGTGAAACGAGCAGATGCTTCTCGGATTTACGGTCTGGAACTGGAAGAAATATTCTCTCCGAATCAGGTTAATTATCTTGTCGACGGCAATTCCTTAATTGAAGAACATATTGCGGGAATCCCCGGTGATGTTTTTTCGAAAACCCGTCTGGATCATACGGATTATAACCCTAAACGTATTGCCAAAGAGTTTGTCAAGTTTAATGAGCGTTGCATGATTACGTTGCTTGGGGATATGCGGGCGTATAATTTCGTCATGCAGATCACCCCGGATTTTGACGATTTTCAGTTCAGGCTGCGTGCCATCGATTTTGATCAGCAGTTTTATGAAGGAAATATAAAGGTGTATCAACCTCAGTTTTTCAAGGAGAATCTGCCCTATGTACAATTGGCGATGGAACATTTGACCGATAAAACCGTGCTGCAATATCAGCAGGAAGAACAATCTTCCATTGTGCATCAGGTACGAAGCGAGCGGCACCGGCTGGCGGCTTTAAGAGATGTTTCCAAAAAAGATAAAATATCGACGTCGGAAAAAATTCTTGAACTGCGTGCAGGCCTGGCCCAGTATTATAATAATCCCGACTATTATAAATGCCTGACAATGACAGATATCATCGAGCTGAACGTGAAAAATGTGATTCGACAGGTGAGGCTTTGAGTTTAATGGTTAAGGGTTAATGAAGGCCACATCAGAATTTATCGGCATACCAAAGTTTGTATTCTTAGAACTCAGACTCCCGATTGTTCTATCAGTTTGGGTTTGTAAGAAGACAAGCGAACGCGCATTAACCATTAATAATTAACCCTTAACCATTAATTCCCTATCTTTGCGGAACCAATCAGATAATTTTCTCTGTTTGCATTTTTCAAACTAATCAAAATCGGAAGGCGTTCAACCTTCGCAGATTCCCGCAATGAGTAAACACGGACGAATTTTAGTCGCCATGAGTGGCGGCATCGACAGCTCTCTGGCCGCTGTTATGTTACATGAACAAGGTTATGAGGTCATTGGTATGACCATGAAAACCTGGGATTACGCCAGCAGTGGCGGTACCAAAAAAGAAACAGGCTGCTGTTCCCTCGATTCGATCAATGATGCAAGAAGTATTGCTGTTGAACTTGGATTTCCACATTATATATTAGATATCCGTACGGAATTCGGCGATTACGTAATCGACCATTTTACGGGAGAATATCTTGAAGGACGTACACCCAACCCTTGTGTTTTGTGTAATACGCATATCAAATGGGATGCACTTTTAAAACGTGCGGATCGTCTGGATTGCGAGTTTATTGCTACCGGCCATTATGCCAATATGCAGTTTAATGATGGTCGTCACTATGTTTCGAAAGGTATTGACAGCTGGAAAGATCAAAGTTATGTGCTTTGGGGCGTTTCGCAGGAAAGTCTTAGCCGCACGAAACTTCCGCTGGGATATTTACATAAAACGGAAATCCGTGAAATGGCCCGCGAACGTGGTTTCATCGATTTGGTGAATAAGGCCGAAAGTTATGAGATCTGTTTTGTACCGGATAATGATTACCGTGGATTTTTGAAACGTCGTATTCCCGGATTGGAAGCGGAAGTGGCTGGTGGAAATTTCGTGTATGAAGACGGAACTGTGGTTGGAAAACATGAAGGTTATCCGTTTTATACCGTAGGCCAGCGCAAAGGTTTAGGCATAGCGCTTGGAAGACCGGTTTTCGTAACGGAAGTGCGGAAGGATACCAATGAAGTGGTTTTAGGAGATTTGCCTGATCTTTTTCGCGACGGAATGTATGTTGGTAAATTAAACTGGCAGAAATATGACGGTATTACCAAACCTTTGGAAACGGTAACGAAAGTGCGTTACAAACATGAGGGTACGCCAGCATTGTTACTTCCGGATGAGCCGGGCAAGATCAAAGTTAATTTCCACGATGGTGTGAATGGCATTGCTCCCGGACAGGCAGCTGTTTTTTATGAAGGAGATGACGTCGTTGGCGGCGGCTGGATTACGAAGAATTTCCGTCAGGATAAGGAATTGTTTTGAAACGATACTAAATTGCTATAACGTGAAAGAAGTCAAGTTTTCAAAACTTGACTTCTTTTTTTGTCTTCGTCCAATATCTCAAAAGGAATAAAATCTTACGAAACTTTCGCTACAACTCTTTGTCTTACTGCTTCATACAATACAACCGAGCTTGCCACTGACACGTTAAGCGATTCAACTTGTCCGTTTAACGGAATTCTCGCTCCGCTATCTGCCAGCTGGATAAATTCTTTTGAAATACCATCTTCTTCCGACCCCATGATGATTACCGTAGGGATTGAAAAGTCGATATCGTAAAGTGATTTGTCTGTTTTTTCAGTACAGGCAACGATCTGCAAGCCACTGTTACGCAGGTACAATAATGTTTCGTATAAATTAGGTTCGCGGCAAACCGGAAGAAAGTTCAATGCACCTGATGACGTTTTCATCGCGTCTGCATTGATCTGCGCTCCGCCTTTGGTAGGCACGATTAACGCCTGAACGCCGGCACATTCTGCTGTACGTGCGATGGCTCCGAAGTTACGGACATCCGTTACACGATCCAGTAACAATAACAACGGTGTCTTTCCATCTTCATAAACCTGCGTCAGTACGTTATGCAAAGGCATATACTGAATAGGGGATACGAAGGCGATAACACCCTGGTGATTTTTTCTGGTAACTCTGTTTAGTTTCTCTATCGGAACACGCTGATAAGGAATTCCAAGCTCCTTAGCTGTTTTTTCAATTTCATTAAGACCTAACTCTCTCTGAATAAATAAACGTTCGATCTCTTTGCCTGAACGCAAAGTTTCCAGTACAGATTGTGTACCAAAAACCATGTCGGCTTGTGACGGACGAGGGGCGGGCTTTCTTAGCGTATAGTTCCGTTTCTCCATGCTTCTACAATAGGGTACCAAATTGGCTGATATTCGGCATAGCGAACGAGCTCATAATGGTCATCTACAAATTGATTTGTTCTGCGATTAAAAGTAAAATTAACATTCTGTGCGTTTGCACGTTGATCATAAGTCCAAACCTCCCGGTCTTTGCTGCGCTGCACTTTATCCGGTGGGCCAAGAACTATAAAGATCATTCCTTTATCTGTTTTCCAGCCTTCTTTATAGCTGGTAAACAATTGATTGGCTTCTTCAACACGGCTATAAAAAGATCTTATGGACTGCTGCGCCAAGGGCGCATTGCCATTCATCAGTGTAAGCCAGTATTTATCCAGGGCCTTTTTAAACTCTTCTGCTTTTTTAATTTCGTTGATTTCTGCGTTGGTGCTCATATAAACGAGCGGTTCAAGCAGTAATTCAGGTTTGGTAAGTTTTGGGAATCTTTCATTAACAACGAGTAAACCTAACCCTTCTGACTGCGTAGTATCTGCAAAAATATTGTACAGACCTTCCTTTGCAAACTGAATTGATTCGTTGGTGTTGATGGTAAAAGTACTGTCAACTGTCAAGGATTTTGAAACCGTTTTGGGCGTAGTATTCATTGGTGAACCAGCCGGATCAAAGCTGTGCCCGTAATAAAATACATGCAAGGTACCTGGCTGCTGATTCAGTCTTTTGACGGTAAATGAAGTGCCCGAATTGATATAGTGACGCTGTATAGGTTCTGTGCTGGCCGCCGTGTAAATTCCGTATAATTCGCTGGCCGATTGTTTTTTGAAGCGGATCGTTAAGTCGTTAAGTACTTTTTTCAAAGTACCGGTCTGACTGATTTCACTCAACAAAACACCCGTTTCTTTATTTGGACTTTTAATATCAAAACCGATAACAATTTTGTCGCCCAGTTTTGAAACATTGGTTGTGTCAAGTTTTACATTGCCGTAACCCAGGCGCTCACGTGTTCCGTAATCTGAGTAAATGACATAGTTAAGGTTATAAAGCCGTGTGAAATCACTGACCGAAATAGAATTTTTGCCTTTCAGTGCATCCACATACAGGAATACACGTGTCTGTGTGGTGTCCTTAACCAGATATTTGCTTTGAATAGCCACAAGTGACAGTTCCTCAGGTGCAGAAACTGTTTCAGGGTTAGACATGCGAACTTCTGCCTCAGGTATTTTTTTCATTGTCTTATTGGAGGACGAACATCCTGCAACGAACAATACTGACAGCAGAGAAAGGTAAATTCTAAAGGTTGTTTTCATATACCAGGGATCTTCATTTGTCAAATAACGAACGAAGCAGCAAATTTACCCAATAAAAACGGAAGAAAATTATTATTCTGATTTCTTGCTGCTCTGATTGGCACTTTTTATTTGATTTTCAATGGCATCCCACTGTTCTTCGCTGACCTCTTTCAGGAAATTGAACTGACCGGCAGACAACACTTCGCCGCCATCCAGGGTTATAACCTCACCTGTTATATACGACGAAAAGTCAGAAACCAGATACGCTGCCAGGTTGGCAAGCTCCTGATGATCACCCACGCGTTGTAAAGGGATGCGGTTTTCGAAAGAAAATTTTTCGGCCAGTTCTTTTGGGAAAAGGCGGTCCCAGGCCCCCTTGGTAGGAAACGGACCCGGGGCAATGGCATTGAGCCTGATTCCGTGGTTTGCCCATTCGAAAGCCAGTGATTTGGTCATGGCCAGTACACCCGCCTTCGCCATGGCTGACGGTACGACCCAGCCAGAGCCTGTCCAGGCATAGGTGGTGGAGATATTTAAAACGGTTCCCTTGATATTATTGTCAATCCAATACTTGCCAAGCGCGAGCGTAAAATAATAAGTGCCGCGCAAAACGATATCAACAACCGTATCGACGGCCTTATAGGACAATCGTTCAGTCGGGCTGATAAAATTGCCGGCTGAGTTATTGACCAGCACATCCACTTTGCCAAACTTTTCGATGGCTTTGCTGATGACGTTTTCAATTTCTTCGGTTTTCCTGACATCGCAGGCAACCGGTAAAACCTGGCCTCCGGTTTCTGTGGTCAGTTCACTTGCCGTTTTTTCCAAAACTTCCAACCTGCGGCTGCAAATCACAACATTGGCGCCAAGTTTTAAAAAATAAGCGGCCATGGATCTGCCCAGGCCCGTTCCTCCACCGGTTACAATAATTGTTTTATCATCCAGGGCACCTTCCCGTAGCATTCCTTCTTTGTAGGACATATCAGTTAAGATTGTATTGTCGACGGTTGAAAGCGGTCCGCCGCGCGGTTAAAAAATTGCTTTAAAATGTCAGGATTTGAAGTTGGGCAAACGCTTCCCGGATTGTGCTTGAAAGGCTTCATTCAAGTCTTCCGACAGTAGCATTGCGGCGTTCCAGGTTGCCATATATGCTAGTCCGTCTGCAACGGAATGGTCGCGGCTGTGATTCAATATGTGTTTTGTTCCACGAACCGAAACCGGTGATTTTCCCGCGATTGTTTTTGCAATGGTGGTTACATTCTCAAAAAGTATATCGTTGTTTTCGAAGCTTTTATTGACCAGACCTATCTTTTCGGCTTCTTCTCCGAAAACCTGCCGGCCTGTAAACGCCATTTCCCGGGTAATTCCATCGGGAATAATTTTGGGTAACCGTTGCAAAGTGCCCAAATCTGCCACCATCCCCATATCGATTTCTTTGATTGAAAAATAGGCTTCATGCGTCGCATAACGCATATCGCAAGCGCTTACGATATCAACCCCCGCTCCGATGCACCCGCCGGTGATGGCCGCAATGACAGGTTTGCTGCACGCTTCAATCGCGTTAATAGGGCTTTGCAGTTCCAGAATCTGTTTTCGAAGTTTTTCCCGTTTTCTGGCATCGCAGGTTTCGGCTGTATTTCTGACCGTGAACAGCAGTGATAAATCTATTCCTGAGCAGAAATGCTTCCCTTCGCCACTGAGAATAATAACCCTCACGTCGTCATTTTCGTCTAATGTTTCAAAGATTGATTTTAGCTCATTCCATGCAGTTTGATTCAATGCGTTGGCTTTTTCCGGCCGGTTCAGTTTTACATACCCAATATTGTTTTCAATGGTTACAGAAATCGTTTCGTAATTCATTTTTAGCTTGTTGATGAAGTGGTAATGGCTTTCTTATTGTGTAAATTTAATGTTGATGAAGCGTAAGTAGTATGCATGCATACCAATGCAAATATATTATTTAGTTCTAATAATTTAAGTTATTGCAAGAAAAAATTTTAATTTAAAAGGAATAGAATTAATTGTATGGACACGTTGAAAGATGTCATGAACGAACTCGCTTCGCTTGGCGATGAGTCCGTAGTAAAAATGTTCAAGAGTCATGGTGCTCATGAACCGCTGTACGGTGTCAAGGTCAGTGATATGAAGAAGATTCTAAAAAGGAATAAAAATAATCATACGCTTGCTTTGGCACTTTACGATACCGGGAATTCTGACGCGATGTACCTGGCAGGACTGATGGTAAACCCGTCGCTGATGACAATACCTTTGCTGGACGAGTGGGTGAAACGGGCTAACTGGTACATGATCAGTGAATATGCAGTAGGCTGGGTGGCAGCGGAAAGTCCTTATGGTATCGATGTGGCCAGGAAATGGATTACTTCAAAACATGAAATGATAGCAGATGCCGGATGGGCCGTGTGGAGTAACCTCTTTCGGCTGAAACCGGATGAAGAACTGGACAAAAATGAAATTGAAAACCTGCTTTTTCATGTTGAGCGTGAAATTCACCAAGCGCCCAACCGGGTTCGTTATGCTATGAATGGTTTTGTGATCGCGATGGGCGCACATTATGAGCCACTTGCAGAAGAGGCTTTTGTAGTGGCCGAAAGAATAGGGCAAGTAAGTGTTAATATGGGTGAAACCGCATGTAAAGTCCCGTTTGCGCCCGATTATATCAAAAAAACCTGGGCTGCGGGTAAACGTGGGAGTAAGAAAAAAACGGTTCGTTGTTAATCCTTAAAAAAGAAATCAGGAAACCGGTTTATGGAATCCTGATACTGAAAAACGATGTCGTATTTTATTGTTGCGCGAGAAGATACAAGGCCGCCATTCTTACAGCAACGCCATTTTCAACCTGGTTCAAAATAATGGAATGAGATGAATCAGCGGCGTCCGAGGAAAGTTCAACACCACGATTGATCGGTCCCGGGTGCATCAGTACAATCTCCTTATCCAATTCATCAAGCATTGCTTTTGTAATACCAAAATAAAGTGAATACTCGCGCAAAGAAGGAAAATACTTAATCTGCTGTCTTTCAAGCTGGATACGGAGTACATTGGCTACATCGCACCATTGAAGCGCTTCCTTCACATTATGCCCGATTTTAACACCCAAATCAGCGAGATGTTTCGGGATAAGTGTTGCCGGTCCGCATACCATTACTTCCGCGCCCAGTTTCTGCAAGCAGAATATATTGGACAATGCCACACGTGAATGCAGGATATCTCCGATGATCGCAATCTTTTTTCCGGCGAGGTCTCCAAGTTTTTCTCTCATGGAAAAAGCATCGAGCAAGGCTTGTGTGGGATGTTCGTGTGTTCCGTCACCAGCGTTGATTACATTAGCGGGAATGCGGCTGGAAAGATAATGGGGGGCGCCTGGGCTGCTGTGGCGCATTACGATCATATCGACCTTCATGGCCAGGATATTATTGACCGTATCAAGTAAAGTTTCTCCTTTTTTTACTGAGCTGCCCGAAGCTGAAAAATTAACAACATCCGCTGAAAGTCTTTTTTCCGCAAGCTCAAAAGATAGCCTTGTACGGGTGGAATTTTCAAAAAAGACGTTGGCTATGGTAATGTCTCTAAGGGACGGGACTTTCTTGATTGGCCTGTTAATTACTTCCTTGAATTGGGTGGCAGTATCTAAAATGGTATGAATGTCATTCTCGTTCAGGTTTTTAATTCCAAGTAAGTGCCGAACTGAAAGTTTTGTCATTGCGTCTGGATAAGAAAGTTTTGCAAAGATAATAAGGAAGCGCCCAAACAGAAAACCCAATGCGTGGAAAACTTTGATTATGTGCCTTCAGGCAATGTACTGAACGCTGTTTCAGTGTACTACAAAAAGATTTATAAGTAACCTCTTTTTGAAAATTGTGTAGAATAATTTTGATATTTAATATAAAAGTATTAAATAGTCGCTGTGTAATTTGTTTAGAATAAATTCTAGCAGTAGTTTTGGTTCGGTAAATGGATTTCACAGCATTTGCTTTTATACCTCCTCATCATAAGTATCATCAATTGAATTTTGTTGGGTTCGTTTTTCCACAGGGAAAAACAAGTGTTTTTGTTCGACTATCGCCGAATGGTTTTGATGATGTTTTCCTGTTTTTTTTCAGTTCCTGACGATACGTAATTTCTATCGGGTTCTTTTTTGCAAAATATCTCTAAGGATAATTTTTTATCCGAGCGGATTTGTTGTGCCCTTCCAGAAGAAAAAAATGTTTCGGACGACAGACATTTTCTGTCACAATTACCACTAATTATGAATTTTAAATTTTACGCTCCGGCTTTATTTCTGATCCTGCTGGCAACCTCGGTTTCTTTTGGTCAGGCAATAAAAATAGCATTCCCATCGACTCGTATCGTCATTCAGCGAGATCAGACAAACAAAGCAAAGATTAATATCACGGGTACTTTTACCAAAGCCGTCGACCGTATCGAAGCCCATTTGAAAACACGTTCAGGAGAAGCCGGTACGGAGGTGGCGTGGACAACGATCAGCTCAAATCCAACGGGAGGCGTTTTTTCTGGTAGTCTCACAGCGATCGGAGGGAGATATGACCTTGAAGTGAGAGGTATCAAAGGTGGCGCGCAGATAGAAGCACCAGTCGTGATAGAACGTGTTGGTGTTGGCGAAGTATTTTTCATCGTTGGGCACTCCAATGCTGCGGGCGGTTCCAGCCCAAGTATTGGCGCTTCAAGCGATATGGTAAGTTCGATCAATCCACAGGCGATCGATCCTGATAAATACAACACCTATTTTTCTACGGGTAATCCTGATTTATTGCCGCCGATGATTTTTTCTCAGCTTTGCGGAAACTGCGGAATGGCGCCGGGTGTAAAAGATATTTCTTTCTTCTGGGGTAAACTCGGAGACTTATTGGTAAATCAGCTGAAAGTGCCGGTGCTTTTTTACAGCGCTGCTTTTGGTGGTACGAATATGGAACAGACTTATATGGCTGCTTATGATATTCCTTTCTCGCACTCGTTCGTGAATTACAACATCAGAATGCCTTATGTGAACATCAGAAACGGATTTAAAAAATATGTTCCTTTAACAGGACTTCGGGGGATTTTGTCGGGGCATGGTGTTAACGACCGGTTTGTAACGAATGCAGAGCAGGCTTTCAGGACGAATAACATTGGTGTTATTGCCAAAACCCGCCAGGAATCAGGTTATAATGATTTGGCATGGATGGTAGCTATTTCGGGATGGGCCGATGGCCGGATTACTTATCTTGAAAATGCACAGCAATCCATTATTTTGAGTACAACCAATGTATGGAAAGGTGCAGCCCTTAACGATATTGACAATAGCGGAAGAAATGCAGATCATGTCCATTTTAATGTAGCGGGTCAAAATGCTGCTGCACAAAAATGGTTCGAAGCGATTACCAGCACTTCTACCAATTTCCTGGCTAACTCCAAGCCATTGCTTGCGAAAACTCCTGATTTACCGACTCCGCTGCCTGTAACGCTCGTGAAATTTAAGGCTAAGACTTTGGATAACCAGAGAAATCTGTTGGAATGGTCGACCACAGCTGAAACGAATAATGATTATTTTGAAATTCAAAGAAGTGATGACGCGCAGGCTTTCGAAACCATTGGTGTAAGAGAAGGTATGGGCGATACTAAAACACTTGTTGATTATGAATATACCGACGAAAAACCGTTTAGCGATATCGTCTATTATCGCCTGAAACAAGTTGACTTTGACGGTACATTTGCGTTTTCCCGTATCATTGCGGTGATCAAAAAGGAGGAACAACATGCCGATTATATTTTCCCAAACCCAACCGGAAGTACTGTGGAAGTATCTGCCGAAGGGTCGGATGTAGCGGAAGTAACTATATTTGATAACGGAGGAAGAATAGTTTTGGTTGAGAAATCACCAACTCAGATCGATGTTTCGGAACTGAAAAAAGGAGATTATATCGTTCAGGCTAAAACACAGAACGGCCGTATCATACGCAAGAAAATGATTAAACTCTGATATTGACTTTTGTTATTAGTCGTTCGGGTTATTAAATCAAACTGATTTGATAACCCGATTTTTTGTGCCTTGGTTTAAACCGAAATCCTGATCTTCTGAATAAAATGTCTTAATTATGCAAAGAGAATTAAAGAATTGACAGAATGAATAAACAGGAGTTGATCGCGTACATGAAAGGACTTTTGGACGACCGTATGCAAGTGGCCTGGGAAGCAATGGAGGCTGCTCAGGATTCAGCAAACGATCAGAGCAAGAGTTCAGCGGGGGATAAATACGAAACGGCAAGGTCCATGGGGCAGCTTGACCGCAACATGCACGCAAGACAATATGAGCAGGTAAGGCAGGAAAGGGTATTGCTTGAAAGAATCGGGGAAACAGAAACAAGCTCGCGAGGTGCGGTTGGTGCTTTGCTGGAAACAACGGCAGGCTGGTTTTTTATTTCGGTAAGTCTGGGTGCTGTGAAATTTGATAGTCAAACGGTGCTTGCAGTATCCTCGTCTTCGCCCGTAGGACTTTCGTTTTTGGGTAAAGAGGCGGGAGCACAATTCCAATTTCTGAACAAACCGCATAAAATTATTGCAATCCATTAATAAGGCTTTCGGTTGCCGGCAATCGGCCGTCAGTTTATGGACATAAATTACTTATTGTCGATTACTGAAAGCTGACTGCCGAAAGCCGATAGCTCTTGCTTATGCCATATTGTGATAAACGCGTTGAACGTCGTCGTCGTCTTCTATTTTTTCAATCAGTTTTTCAACTTCTGCAATTTCTTCGTCACTCAGTTTTTTGGTATCGCTCGGAATACGCTCGAAGTCAGCTTCCACGATTTCGAAACCGTTTTCTTCAAGATAATGCTGCAATGTACCAAAGGAAGAGAATTCTCCGTAAATATTGATCTGGTTTGTTTCTTCATCAAGGAAAACTTCTTCTCCTCCCACATCGATCAATTCAAATTCCAGTTCTTCCACGTCTTTACTTCCATCATTTTTAACCTTAAAGATACATTTACGGTCAAAAATGAAATCAAGCATGCCCATGGTGCCCAGGCTGCCACCCAGCTTGTTAAAATAACTGCGCACGTTGGCTACGGTACGAACCGGATTGTCGGTTGTGCTTTCAACAAGGATCGCAACCCCATGAGGGCCGTATCCTTCATAAACGATTTCTTTGTAATCGGCCTGATCTTTTGAAGTTGCCCTTTTAATAGCACGTTCAACAGTTTCCTTCGGCATGTTTGCAGCTCTTGCATTTTGAAGCAGCACTCTGAGACGTGCGTTGGTAGCAGGATCAGCCGTTCCGCTTTTTACAGCAAGAACTATATCTTTTCCAATGCGGGTAAATGTTTTTGCCATTTTATCCCAACGCTTAAACATGCGCGCTTTTCTATATTCATAGGCTCTTCCCATGCGTATTCTACTTAAGTTTTAATAGGTTTAAATTCTAATACAATTTACCAGTCTCAAAAAGCCAGGTTTCAATACGCCATTAACTATTAATAATCTGTAATTAATTTAAAGTAAATAACGGTCAGAAAATTAGCAACTTAGCTTATTTGTGCCCCATTTGGTGACTGGCCTCAGTTTCAAATAATTTGTAAATTTACAAAAGACTGATAAACTCAGGCAAAAATAAGAAGCTTTCAATCTCTTTTTACTTAAAAATGAATCTAAAATTAAAATGGAGTCTTAAAACTTTTGATGAATTGACCAATCATGAACTATATGAAATATTGCGGTTGAGAAATGAGGTTTTTGTCTTAGAGCAGAACTGTGTGTTTCTCGATCAGGATAATAAAGACCAGCAGTGTTATCATTTGTCAGGTACTGATCATGGAAAGCTTATGGCTTATACCCGTATTGTTCCCGCCAAATTATCCTATGAATATCCTTCCATAGGAAGAGTCGTGGTTTCTCCGCTCGGCCGTGGGAAAATGTATGGTGTTGAGCTGATGAACAAATCCATCGAGGCTGTTGAAGAGCTGTACGGACGGCAGACAATACGGATTGGCGCTCAGCTTTATCTTAAGAAATTTTATGAGTCATTCGGTTTTCAGCAATCCAGCGAAATATATGATGAGGATGGCATAGATCATATTGAAATGACGAGAGAATCGGTTTTTGGGGAATAATGGGCAGTAATTCCGGTCAATATGTAGAATAATTCAGCAAAAGTGTCACATTTCCCGCCAGAATTTCATACGGATAATATTTTGATAAATTTCTAAAAATTTAATTTTAACCGGAAAAATTGTTTAAAAACCACTAAATTGTACACAATAGCCAAATGTTTATTCCTAAAAGTGGTATGGGCAAAGTTGTGGCACAGATATTTTATATTTAGAAGTCAGTCAAGCAAACTACTGCCTGTAACTGACGCCTGTCAGTATAACACAGTAGTTTTGACGAACACTGATAGAGGAGGGTTTACGTGGAATGGCCTACTGTAATGCGGTAGGCCATTTTTTTGTGCCTTATAGATTGGTTTGGTTGTAGAATTGGTGTTCTTTTGTAAACTTTTGTGCAAATAAAGAATTCTATACATGACTAAAGTTACCGAATTTATTAGCCAGGCTCAGGGCAAGACTCTCTTTTCAATAGAAATTATTCCTCCTGTTAAAGGTCAAAATATCAATGAATTATTAAATGGGATTGAACCTCTGATGGAGTTTAAGCCACCTTTTGTGGATGTAACCTACCATCGCGAGGAATTAATCGATATAAAAGGTCAGGGTGGATTAATCCAGCGTATTCCTGTCCGGAAGCGTCCGGGTACTGTTGGGATATGTGCACGCCTGATGGAAAGGTTTCGCGTTGATGCCGTTCCTCACGTTATCTGCGGAGGTTTTACCAAAGATGAAACAGAAGACGTCTTATTCGATCTTCATTATCTTGGGATCGATAATGTTCTGGTGCTTCGTGGCGACCCTGAAAAATCGGCGGGTGTTTTTAAAGCCAAGTTAGGCGGCCATACTTATGCCTCTGAATTGGTTACGCAGGTTGATAACATGAACAAAGGTATTTTGCTGCATGCCGAAACCGAGGCGGCTCATACCGATTTCTGTATCGGTATCGCCGGTTATCCTGAGAAACATTTCGATGCACCCGATCTTAACACGGATTTTGAACACCTGAAAAGAAAAATAGATCTGGGAGCCAATTACATCGTTACACAGATGTTTTTTGATAATCAGAAATATTTCCGGTTTGTAGACAGATGCCGTGCCGAAGGTATTACCGTACCGATCATTCCGGGGCTAAAACCTCTGGCAACGAAAAAACAACTGACGGTTTTGGCTGACATTTTCCATCTTGAATTTCCAAAGGAACTGGTCAAGGAAGCTGAAAAATGTGCAACCGACAAAGAAGTGCGACAACTTGGCGTGGAATGGAGTATACAGCAATGCAAGGAGCTGATTGCCTATGGCGTTCCCGTTCTGCATTTTTATACGATGGGAAAATCGGATAATGTTGCAAAAATTGCCAAGGGAGTTTTTTAATTATTCAATACATACAGCAGTACCATTGGCGCTAACCATCAGCATTGAACCGTTACCGCCAATGGTTTCAAAATCCAGATCAACGCCAATGATCGCATGGGCACCCAGACGCTGCGCCTGTTCCATCATTTCACGAAGCGCGATACTTTTTGCTTCCCGAAGGCTTTGTTCATAAGATCCTGAACGTCCGCCGACCACGTCACGAATACCTGCGAGAAAGTCTTTGACGACATTGGCACCGATAATGGCTTCGCCATTGACCAGCCCGATATATTTGGTTATTTTCTTGCCTTCAATGTTTGGGGTAGTGGTTACCAGCATATAAATCTGTGCGATTAAATAGAAAGGATGTGAAGTTAATAACGTTACAGGACACAATTTACAGTATTTTCGTGTCGGGACACAATAATTACTATTTTAACGGTCAAAGGTTGGGTTAGCCAGCTTTCTGACATTTTGAGTGGCTATTTAAATTAAACATTCATGACGAACACAAAAGAATCGATCAACCATATTATTCGTTCACGACGCAGTATTTTTCCGCCAAGTTATATTGAAAAGGAAATCCCGCGTGAAATTATTGATACCATTCTTGAAAACGCCAATTTCGCGCCAACCCATAAACTGACGGAACCCTGGCGTTTCACCGTTTTTACCGGCGGCGGTCTGGAAAAACTTGGCGATTACATGGCGGAGGCTTACAGGGCTAACACTACGCCGGAAACTTTCTCGCAGGCGAAATACGACGGAACCCGTGCTAAATCTTTAAAATCAGCTGCCGTCATTGCCATTGTCGTTGAACTTCATGAAGAAAAAATTCCGGAATGGGAGGAAGTTGCGGCAACTGCCTGTGCCGTGCAAAATATGTGGTTGACAGCCACGGCAAATGGCATTGGCGCTTATTGGAGCAGTCCAAGCGTAACGGAATCACTGCGGGCATTTTTGGGGTTAAAGGAAAACCAGAAATGCGTCGGCTTCTTTTACATGGGTTATCACAATCTTGGTGAAATTCCGGCTCGTCGGACACCTATCGAAGATAAGGTTACCTGGGTTAATTAACCGCCAGTCTTTTATCACGACCAGGCATGGGAAATCTGCTCCCATGCCTGTTTTAGTTTTTAATATCTTTAATAAATTGCTCAATATCATCTCGTCCATGACTGTCCTTCGTGCTGAATCTGTTTCCAAAAACTTCGATAGTAAAACTGTCTTGAAAGACATTTCTCTTGAACTGAATCCGGGAGAATGGCTTGGGATTTTGGGCGAAAGTGGTTCTGGCAAAAGTACGTTGTTACGTATTCTGGGGAGATTTATAGATGCTGATGAAGGCGAGGTGTATTTTCAGGAAGCGCGTGTGCCGTCTGTTCGTGGAGAACTTATTCCCGGACACAGTGCCATCAAGCTTATTCATCAGGAATTTGAGCTTTTTCCAAATCAGACTGTGGAGGAGAATATTTCCTACTCGCTGCGGTTCTATGAACAGGAATACCGAAAGCAAAAAGTACAGGAATTGCTGACGATTACCGGGCTGATCCATATCAGAAATCAAAAAGCAAAACTGCTGTCGGGTGGAGAAAAACAGCGTACAGCCATCGCCAAGTCGCTGGCGGAACAACCTGATGTGTTGTTGCTGGATGAACCTTTTGCACATCTCGACAACCGGAACCGACGGATATTGGCAGAAGCGATAGAGCAGATGAGGCAGGAGCAGCAGATGGCCTGTATGTTTGTAACCCACGAAGCCGCCGATGCACTGGCCTGGTCTGACCGGATTGCGGTGCTACGCGATGGTGTGATTATCCAGGCAGGAACGCCTCAGGAAGTGTATAACAAACCTGTTAACAGTTATGTAGCCGAACTGACCGGTGATATTAATTGGCTGAATACCGGCGGAGAATCCAAGAAATCCTTTATCCGGCCGGAGAAAATAAAACGGACCAAACATCCTGAAAAAAGCAAGTGGACAGGCATTGTGGATGCTATTCGTTTTCATGGCAATCACTGGGAGATCCGGTGCACCAATGAAAATGGTTTGCTCGTATTTTACAGAAACAGAAAAGATATAGAGGTCAACGACCACGTATATCTTACTTATTCTGAAAAGGATGTTATGACCTTGTAGGTTATTTACAGACTAAACCAGAATGAAATCTTCACGGCAAACGGGGTGACGTTTGGGTTGTTTTTATAAGTCAGACGGTGAATGGCATCAACCCGGCCGAATTTGAAAATGTTATCAATACCATAACCAAGTTCAAGATACGGCGCATTTCCAAGTTCACTGAACGTCTGAATCGGATTTCCCTGCGCGTCTACGGTGGAAGCGAGCGACATATTAGCCTTGCTGACTTGTCCGTAAAATACCTTGCCGGTAGCGAGAAGTCTCCATTTCAATTTGCGGATAGCGGGAATACGGTTCAGGATAAAACCTTCGTCATTATGCTCTACGCGTAGAGTCACGTAGCGGTCGCTGATAAATTCGAAATATTTCATCAGGTTAAAAGCGTTGTCCACATAAAACAACGACTCATTTCCCAAGGGGTTATACAGCAAAGTGTAGGGGATTGTGGACGGAATGTAACCTAACGTCAGATTGTAATAAGTGCGTCCGAAAACACCGGCTCTGAACGTCTGCTTCACATTCATCGCAAACTTGTGATACTGAAAATCCCCCTGAAGGAAATTTTTCATCCCCATGGTATAACGGAAAGTAAACGCCGGCGAGTTTCCGGTTCCCATACTGATCCGCTCGTTATCATTTTGCAGGAACGTTTCATTTCTGGCGATACGGACTTCCGCATTAAGCTCGGTGATTTCGTAAGTGTTACGCAAAGGCGATTCTGCACCCAGCTGAGGCTTTTCACGGTATGCAAAGTCAAAAAGCGGCTTAAAATCGCGGTGGCGGAGTTGTACGCTCGCAGTCAATCCCTTCACCAGTTCCCGCTTAACATAGGCGGAAAAATCTTCCTGCCAGTAAGGTCTTCTGAACTGTCCGAAACGGGAAAAGGCACCAAAAATGGTATTGGTGCCAATATTTTCGGCCGAAACTCCTAACCGTTCAAGGTCTTTGGAATAGGAGATACCGGCCATTGTCCAGGGTTTTCTGGAAAATATATAGTCAAGTCCCGCGCCATATTTGAATTTTTCATCGCGGAAGCCATAGGCACCATATCCACTCAAAATCCATTTCCTGCTAAAACCGGGATCCGTTTTAAAACCAAGTCTGAGACGATGGCCTTCCACATTGTTATTGGCGTACAGGAAAAGATAGGGCCCGATGTCAATATTCCATTTGTCAATTTTCTTGTAACCGTTTACAAAAATGTTCAGGATCTCTGTATAGGTTTTTACAACCGGTAATACTTTCAGGGAATCAACAAGCTGAAAACTCAAAATCTCCGATTTGGTCAGTGACTCGGGACGGCTTTTAAGCCAGAAAGTCGAGTCGTGATCCATGTAATCTTCTTTCAGCTCAATAGCAGTATCGAAAAACTTACTGCCTCTTGGTGTATTGATCTTGTATTTTGAATTGGACGAGTAGAATTTGAGCAACAGTCCGGCGGTCTGTTTTGTGGGCTCATCTACGTCAATAAGTACCCGTGTTTTTGTAGGAACCCAGGTTTTATCATCTTCAAAAAGGTCGTATGACGTCTGAATCTTAATTTTTTCAATGAAGTTCAGGTTCGCTCTTTTGCCGACATTTGCGTCCATTTGCGTCAGGGCATAGTTATCGCCGTCAATCCAGAATGAGCCGCTGAAAGCCAGATCCTGTTCCTGACGCGGCTCAAAATCGATCTTGTAATCATATTTCGTGCCATTCGGGATACTGTCTGCCAGGTAATAATCGTAGTATAATTTCCAGCTATCTGAAATGGGGGAGATAAAATCCTTTTCCAGAACATTCAGCCAGTTATTATAAAAGTTATACTGCTGAAATGAAGAACCCACAATTTGCGACACAAAACTTCCGTCGGTTAAACCCACACCCGAAACTTTTGTTTTATTGATGATCTCCTTTTTCTTCTTCGGGTCCTTTTGGAAATAAACATTGGAAACCGACTCAGATATAAAAATCGGAATGACGGTTTGCCCGTCTTCACCTTTTACCTCGTCATATTTTTCAACAACGTGTGTCATTTTCTTTACCGCCCGCCGGTTTCTGAATTTCTCAGAAAGATTATCAATGTCAATCTGGATCTTGTTATAACTTTCATACTCATAAGCCGCCAGATTTTCAGAGTTGTTCACCTTCCGGTTTTCAACAATTTTGCGCATAATCCGCCAGGCTGGATTTTCTCCGGCAAATATTTTGACTTCCCGCAGCTGCAAGGCACCCGGTGTCAGCTGAACGTCGATAGTCTGCTCGGCTACGTTTGGGGCAATTGCTTTGCTTTTTGTCCCATACCCAACATAGGTAATGAGAATGGAGTCGGCAGGAGGCGTGAAAGTGATCTGATAAAAACCGTCAAAATTGGTGGTTGCACCAGACAGCGAAGCTTTTACGGCAATGTTTGCAAAAGGTACAGGGTCGCCCGTGGTGGCGTCGGTAATCCTTCCTTTGATTGTATAATTGGTCTGCGCGAAAGATCGGACTGATATTAATACCGCAAGAAAAACAAGTAAACATCTAATTATCTTCATATTAATATCTCATGGCTCGTGTGAGTAAAATCTTTTTTTGTTCAATCAGGTTCCCTTTTTCTTTTTGATCTCTACATTAGACGTGATATCTGCTTTTGGTCTCAAAAAATGTACATCAAGTACAGCTTTTGGTCGCGCAAGATATTCCCGGACTAGTGTCCGTATCGAATATCCGTCCGGAACATCCTGAGCTGCAAAGGATATCGCGTTTATTCCTTCGTTGTGCGCAATGTACAATGCTCGTGCATTGTGGAAATTCTGGGAAATAACCGTGAAATTATCCTGGTTAAAAACCTCTTTACACCGTACAACCGAGTCAAAAGTGCGAAAGCCTGCATAATCGAGCGTCATCACATTTTCAGGAATACCCAGATTCAGCAGGGCCCGTTGCATATCCAGCGGCTCATTATAATATTCGGAATCGTTGTTTCCGCTTAGGATAATGTACTTGATCTTACCTTCCTTGAAAAGTCGTGCCGTGGCTTCCATCCGGTATTTGAAAAAAAGATTTTCTTTCCCTTTTTCCGTATTGCGGCTTGTCCCCAATACCAGTGCCACGTCATTCGAGGGCAGATTTTTAATTGAAAAATAGTTATACTGTTTGGTGCAGTAAACCACCCAGAAATTGCACAGCAAGATAAAAACCAGGCTGGCAAAAAGTAGGGCAATAACTATTTTTATCAATTTTTTCACGTGCCTCCTTAAAGTTAGCCTCTAAGTTGATGTAAATAATTCGAGGGTCTTTCAATAGCATAACAGTTTGTTCCTGTTTTTCAATACGCGCAAAGCAATGTATTTTGTTGCTGGCGTCAGAAAAAAAGGTTTTAATAGAAAGTGAGAACACTTTCTATTAAAACAAACCAAGTTGTGATTTTCCGGAATCCGTATTTTTCTTTGCTTTCTTTTTCGGCTTCACGGGATCACTATTTTCTTCATCATTTGACGGGTTTTCCTCGTCAGTATCTGCTTCATCGGTTACATTTTCAACCGTTTCGGTTTCTACGGTACCCGGCTCATTTTCTTCACCGCCATCCGTTTCAGTTCCCTGTTCTTCACTGTCGTCCGATATTTCTTCCACTTCTTCCGGCTTTTCTTCCTCAGGCGGTTCCGGCAGAGATTCCAGCCAGCGGATATCTTTAAATTTATCGATGGCAAGTTTATAACCCATTGCTTTCCAGCCGCGGATATCGATCAGATCTTCTACCACAAATTCTTCGTGCAGCTGATCTCGTTTTTCGTTTTTAGCATGAACAATTTCAAAACGCGGACGTTTGTCAGTCGATGCAAGAATCAGCTTACTGTTTTTTGAATCACTGATAAATACAAATTTCTTGTCCAGTGACGAAGTCTCGATGGTGAAACGTTTAATGAAATGCTGTTTTTGTCCGCCATCATAATAAAGTGCAGTGATCGGAAGTTTTGTATCAAATTTCCGGACAAGCAGTACTTCATTCGAAACATAATGGTTTGTCAGATCGAAATTTGTAAGTTCATACGAACCGTCCTTGTAAATGACCAGAATGTTATCTGACGGGCCGAAATTGCCGAGGTATTCGCCACGTTCGTCGCGGTTCAGACGGCCAATAATCGGATCAAACCACATATCCACGCCGCCGAGCGTTGAACGGCCGGCTTGTTTCATGGTCAGTTTTCTAACCGTATATTTTGTCAGGATGTTACCCATCGCACTCCTGTTCTTGATCAGAAGATCGGCGAAATTGAAATCAAACTGTTTCACTTTTGCCTTGCTCTGAGCCGTCAGGTTCACTGTAATAATTTCAGCTTCGCCGTTCTCATTAGCAGTGAAATAAGTGATTTTTGATTTTGGTGTGCCCTGGGTTAAATCATATTCCCGGTCGCGGGTAACGGCTGTCACCTGGAATCGTTTGATATAAGAAACACCGGTTTTCCCGTCGACATACACGAGGTTATACACCTTGCGTTCATCATTTTTTACAAAAACAGCACAGTAAATAATGTCTTTTCCAACAAAGACCTTATCCTGAACTTTGGTAACCAGGCAGCGCCCGTCACTCCTGAAAACGATAATGTCGTCAATGTCGGAGCAGTCCATAACATACTCATCCTTTTTAAGTCCCGAACCGATAAAACCTTCGGCGCGGTTGACGTAAAGTTTCTGATTGTTGGCTGCTACAATATTGGCAGAGATCTGGTTAAATGCTCTGATCTCCGTTCTTCTTTCTCTTCCTTTTCCGTATTTTTTGAGCAGATCTTTAAAGTAATCGATCGCGAAACGGGTAATGTTGGCCAGGTTATCTTCTGTTTCTGCCAGCTCTTCCTGCCATTTACGCATCAGCTCATCGGCTTTGTAACCATCATATTTTGAAATACGTTTGATACGGATTTCAGTCAGTTCCAGAATGTCATCATCATTGATTTCTCTGTAAAACTGAGGTTTGTATGGTTCAAGTCCTTTGTCGATCGTACGGATCACCGCTTCAAAAGTTTCGCATTCTTCGATATCACGGTAAATCCGGTTTTCGATAAATATCTTTTCAAGCGAACCGTATAGGATTTTTTCAAGCAAGGCCAGTCTTCTGATTTCCAGTTCACGTTTCAGTAAATGGACAGTCTGCTGGGTGTTATATCTCAAAATGTCGGTTACACCAACAAAATGGGGCTTATCTTCAATAATAACGCAGGCATTCGGAGAAATCGACACTTCACATTCTGTAAAAGCGTAAAGTGCATCGATGGTAATATCCGGTGAAACGCCCGGCGCGAGGTGAACCTGTATTTCTACATCGGCCGCGGTGTTATCAATAACCTTTTTGATTTTGATCTTTCCGCCGTCATTGGCCTTAATGATCGAATCGATCAGTGAAGAAGTGGTAGTGCCGAAAGGAATATCCCGGATCACCAGCATCTTTTTATCTTCCTCCTCAATTTTCGCTCGCACACGAACCTTCCCGCTGCGGTGCCCGTCACCATAGTTGGATACGTCGATTTGCCCTCCCGTAAGGAAATCAGGATAAATGACAACTTCCTTACCTTGAAGAATATTGATTGATGCATCAATCAGTTCGCAAAAGTTATGCGGCAATATTTTGGTCGAAAGCCCGACAGCAATACCCTCAACGCCGAGAGACAGCAAAAGAGGGAACTTAACGGGAAGCGTTACCGGTTCACGTTTTCTTCCGTCATACGACAGCTGCCACTCAGTTGTATCGTTGTTAAATACAATTTCTTTGGAAAATCTGGAAAGACGTACCTCAATGTATCGGGCAGCAGCAGCACGGTCGCCGGTACGCAGATCGCCCCAGTTGCCCTGCGTGTCAAAAAGCAATTCTTTCTGTCCGAGGTTAACGATGGCGTCATTGATGGAGGCATCACCGTGCGGGTGATACTGCATGGTAGAACCGATGACATTGGCAACTTTGTTAAAGCGACCGTCATCCATTTCGTTCAAAGCATGCATAATTCTGCGTTGAACAGGTTTTAAACCGTCCTCAATGGCCGGTACGGCCCGTTCCAGAATTACATATGAGGCATAATCAAGAAACCAACTTTCGTAAAGACCCGATACGGGTAACTGACTGTGTAATTCGCTATCTTCTACGTTAGGCGTAGCTCCGTTTTCGTCCATAAATTGAGGCGGAAACTAAGGGTTTAAATGCTGTAAAATTTTTGTAAGATCACGCTCTTATCGGTTTTCCGTACATGGATAATCGATTTTGTCAGGATTAAAATGCACGAAGAACGCCGGGAGGCTGGGATGAAAATACTCGCTAATATATGAAAAAAAGAGATTATTTCCCAGTTTCAGACATCCGAATCCACTGCTTTCAGCACCGTCAGAAGTTCACTGATCATCATCGCGGTAGCTCCCCATATTTTATATCCGTTGACTTCGTAATGCGGAGCGGTGATCTGAACACCCCGAACCTGCATATCGCTGGAACCGATTATGGATACATCCGAGATATCTTTTAACTTAATCTGAAAGATATCTTCCACTTCTCTCGGGTCAGGAAAGAAATCCGGCCGGTAAGGTATGGCGGCAACCACTGGTAAAACGTAAAAATTGCTGGGTGGAATAAACAGCTCGGTTAAAATTCCCAGTATTTTTACATCATTCAGCCGAAGCCCGATTTCTTCCTGCGCTTCGCGTAGGGCTGTTCTGATCAGATTTTCGTCTGTTTTTTCATAACGACCGCCCGGGAAAGCCACCTGTCCTGAATGCACACCGTCGTAAGCGGGACGCAGGATCAGCGGAAAATATATTTCGTTCTGGTATGGATAAAACAAAATCAGTACGGCACTCTTCCGGGTACGCTCATTGGGTTTTATTGTCAATCTTAATTTTGAATTAGATTGCATAAGCTGGTGAGCGGATTCACCGGGAAGTGGATCTTTTAATTTCTTAAATAATTCATTCGTAAAAAACGAGAAAGATCCCTGAGCCATAGAGGCAGTTGAAATTAATTTAAATCGGTGTCAATATATTTTTAACAGTATTTATCGGCTTAGAGTTTCACGGAATGTGTTAAGGTTCCACGCAGTAACCCAACCATGTAGATATAGGTTACAAAATTGTATTCAGGCCGATTTTCTGTGATTAACAATGTTAGTCATTATTTTTTAGTCAGCCAAATACAGGTGTCAAACCGTGGCATATAAGGCGGCAAGTTGTTCTGCGCAGCGTTGCCCGTCCATAGCAGCCGACATGATTCCTCCGGCATAGCCAGCTCCTTCTCCGCAAGGGAAAAGTCCTTTTACCACAGGGTGTTCACAGGTTTCGCGTTCTCTCGGAATACGAACCGGCGAGGAGGTACGGCTTTCCACACCGATCAGCTGTGCGTCGCCTGACAGATAACCCTTCATTTTTCTGCCAAAATCAGACAGAGCCTCCTTTAACGGAAAAGCCATATTAGGAGGCAGTACTTCGTATAAATCAACCGGTGTAATGCCTGGCTGGTAAGAAGTTTCCCTCAATTGCCCCGACATTCTTTTGCTGACAAAATCGGTTGCAAGCTGAGCAGGAGCGGTTTGGGTAGCGCCGGCAAAATGGCAGGCAGCCTGCTCGATTTCCTTTTGAAATTGCAACCCTGCCAGGGCACCGAATTCACGATAAGGTTCCAGGTCCGCGTCTTCAACTGAAACGACGATGCCGGAATTGGCAAACGGAGAATCACGGCGGGAAGGAGACATCCCGTTGACAACGACTTCACCGGAAGCGGTTGCTGCCGGCACGATAAATCCGCCAGGACACATGCAAAATGAAAATACTCCGCGCTGTACCCCTTCATATCTCGTCTGGGTTACCAAACTGTATGATGCCGCGGGAAGATAAGGACCGCGGTCAGTCTGGCAATGATATTGTATTTTGTCAATAACGCTCTGAGGGTGCTCAATACGCACGCCCATGGCAAATGACTTGCTCTCTATTAATATGTTCCTGTTGTTGAGAAGTTCATAGATATCCCTCGCAGAATGGCCCGTAGCCAGGATCACACCAATGCCGATGTGTTCTTTACTGTCGTCGGTGATAACCCCTTTCAAATTATTGCCCTCTACAATCAGGTCGGTAACTTTGGTATCAAAGTGAATTTCTCCACCGGCTTCTAAGATACTTTTCCGCATTTCGGCTACCACCATAGGCAGTTTGTTGGTACCAATGTGCGGATGGGTATCGATCAGAATCTGCTCGCTGGCACCGTGCCCTACAAAAATTTCGAGCACGCGCCGGATGTCTCCGCGTTTGTTGGAGCGGGTATAAAGTTTACCGTCAGAGTAAGTGCCGGCACCACCTTCTCCGAAACAATAGTTGGATTCGGGATTCACGATATGCTCCTTATTAATGGCAGCAAGGTCGCGGCGGCGTGTACGCACGTCCTTTCCTCTTTCAAAAAGGACTGGTTTTATTCCAAGTTCGATTAAACGTAAGGCGGCAAACATACCAGCGGGACCACAGCCCACAATGAGTGCCTGCGGACGGGTAGTCACATCAGGATAATGTAAGGGCGTCTGGATCAGGGACGGCGGAAGCTCATTAATATATACCTCTGCCTGAACATTCACCTTGACCTGTTTACCACGGGCATCAATGGACTGACGCGTTTTTCTGATAAACGGCTTGTCATCAGGACGTAAACGAAGTTTTTTGTTGATAAACTGACGGAAATTGTCATCATCCAGAGCGATCTCCGGCAAGAGTGTAAGTTGAAGTGTCTGTTGCATTTTCAAGAAAGGGATTTATCCTTTAACACCGCAAAGGTAGAAAATTTTTGCCTTCTGATTCCTATGCAAAGCCGTTTGCTGCCCTGAATCAGATTTCTGTCGTGGAGTGTTAGTCTAAAAAAATCGGACGCTATCGTACCGCGGAGTGTAATTTCTCGCAATATTGTAGGTAAATAAAAACCCCTAAACCATATATCATGCCACGTTTCAAATTTAAAGGAGCAATCCTGGTGATTTTGCTTTTTTGCTCCCATTTGCTCACCGCTCAAACGGCGAAGATTCTCACCAATCACGTTGGTTATGAAGATTCCAGGGCTAAAAAAGCTTTAATTATCAGTGATGTAAAACTTGAATTTACAGCCTTTCAATTGATCGATGAAGCAACAGGGAAAGCGGTTTATTCAGGAAAACCCGTTTTTAGCGGTCCGGTTAACAAATGGAAAAACTGGCTTTTCTGGACCATCGATTTCAGTGCCTTTAAAGGAAGTGGTTCTTATACCGTTCAGGTAACAAATTCGGGGAAAAAGATCAGTTCTTTCCCTTTTGTGATCGGCAAAAATGTATTGGAACAATCGACGCTTTCCAATGTGATCTATTATTTTAAAGGACAGCGGAGCTCCGGGCTGCTGGACGCTGCCGATCATCATTTGTTATTGTCAGGACAAACAAAGGACACCATCGATGCACACGGCGGCTGGTATGATGCTTCCGGAGATTATGGGAAACATTTATCCCACCTTACATTTTCGTCATATTTCAATCCGCAGCAAATTTCTTTGACGGCTTGGAGTTTGTTTAAAACGTATGCTTTACTAACAAAAAGGAAAGGCACAGATTTTCGCCAGTATAACAGGCGGTTGCTGGATGAAGCTATGTACGGTGCGGATTACCTGGTTCGTATGCAGGCTAAAAACGGATCGTTTTATCGGTCCGTGTCGGCACCGGGAGCCGGGAAACTGGCAAAAGACCGGGTAGTAAGGGCAGAAGACCAGAGTTATCGCATCAAGCAAAATAAGGAACAGTCATTTAGTGACAGCGATAAATCCAACGACTGGAAAAGTTATCAGGTCAGTTACCGGTCGGGTGGGGGCGTGAGTATTGCTGCCCTTGCGATGGCTTCTGCCTATGACACCTCGGGAGAGTTTTCCAACAAAGATTATTTGCTGGCCGCCGAGCGGGCATTCGAATTTCTTGAAAAAAACAATGTGCAGATGACCAACGACGGCAAGGAAAATATTGTAGATGATTATTGTGCACTAAGCGCCGCGACTGAATTGTTCAAAGCAACGGGTAAAGGTGTGTACGCCCAGGCAGCCGCCAAACGTGCCGATCATTTGCTCGCGCGGCTGACCTCGGGAAATAAACAAACCGATTACTGGCGCGCAGATGATCAGGACCGTCCGTTTTTTCATCCGTCGGACGCAGGATTTCCGGTTGCAAGTCTTACTTATTATTACCCTTTTGCACAGCCCGCGGCTCAGAACAGGATCAGGGAGGTTATCAAAAGATCACTGGCGCATGAGCTGGCCATTACCCGGGAAGTGAATAATCCGTTTGGATATAGCCGCCAGTTGGTTCAGGATACATTGGGGAATAGAAAAACTACGTTCTTTTTTCCGCACGGCAGTGATGCTTCACCGTGGTGGCAGGGTGAAAATGCGCGTCTGGCATCCATGGCGGCAGCGGCAAGACTTGCGGCGCCGTTATTTAAAGATGATACGGAATTTACCAGGAACCTTGAAAATTTTGCACTAAACCAGCTGAACTGGATATTAGGTTTAAATCCTTATGACGCTAGTATGCTGCACGGTTCGGGACATAACAATCCGGCTTACGGGTTTTTCGGGACCTTTGAATACACCAATGCACCGGGCGGAATTGCCAACGGAATAACCTCCGGACTGGAAAATGAAGACGACATTGATTTCAATTTATCTTATGCCAAAACGGGTAAAGACAACGACTGGCGCTGGGCCGAGCAGTGGCTTCCGCATGCAGCCTGGTATCTGCTGGCCATTTCAGTAAGCGAATAACTGAAACCGTTTTATGGTAAGTTATCAACGGAACTGACTTTATGTATTCAGTACACAAGTCAGTTCTAATTTTTTTATCATGGCCTCTTTTAATCGTCGTCAGTTTTTAAGTACCGCAGTGGTAGCGAGCAGCGTGAGCGTTTTGCCGGATTTTGGCTTTTCGCGGGACGTCAAAAAAACTTTTCAGGTTTCCTGTAATCAATATTCCTGGATCACTTTTTACCAAAGAGACGGCCGCGACTGGTTTGCAGATCTTGATGCTTCGTTAGCCGAGTTTGCCTCGACAGGTTTGACGGCTTACGAGCCGGGACTGAATAATGCGGAAGAGGCAAAAAAGTTATTGCCTTTGCTGGAAAAGCATAATCTTGCGATGCCGTCAGTGTATGTAAACAGCGTTTTGCATGATGTTGCCGAGGCAGAAAAATCATTGCAGACCATTTTGTCCATTGCGGAAATAGTACAGCAGGCCAAAACGAAAATTATTGTTACCAATCCCAGCCCGATCAAATGGGGAGGACCTGAGAATAAATCGGATGAACAATTGGCAGAACAGGCTAAAAACATGGACAAACTCGGTGCCGAACTGAAAAAACGGGGAATGACTTTGGCCTATCATACCCATGACGTGGAGCTGAGGGCAGCCGCAAGGGAATTTCATCATATGATGCTGGCAACAAATCCTAAGAATGTCTCGCTTTGTCTGGATGTGCACTGGATATATCGTGGCTCTGGAAATTCGCAGATTGCGCTGTTTGATGTGGTGAAGTTATATGGAAAACGCATCGTTGAACTGCATTTGCGTCAGTCAAAGGGAGGTATCTGGCAGGAAACTTTTGGTGAAGGGGATATTGATTACCAAAGGTTGAGGAACAGCTTGCAGGAAGCCGGGGTAAGACCCAATCTGGTTTTGGAACAATGTCTGGAAAAAACATCGCCCAAAACCATGGGTAGCGTCGAAGCACATAAGCAGGATTTGCAGGTTGTCAGTAAAATGTTCAGTGACTGGCTTAAATAACCAGGGGTTAATTAACAGGAATATTTCTCAGTTTTTCATCCGGTTGGTAAGGTTTTTTCTGGCGTAAAGTTGTAACTTTTGAGTATCCTCAATCCAAAAAGAACAACATTATGCTGACGACTGATTTTTTTCAAATAGAGGAATTGCTAACACCCGAACAGCGCCTGATAACTCAGGTTGTAAAGGAGTTTTCTGATCTGGAAATTAAACCTGTTATTGAAGAATATGCCCAAAAGGCGGAGTTTCCGCAGCAATTCATCAGGAAATTCGGTGAGCTCGGTGTTTTTGGCCCAACGATTCCCAAGGAATATGGCGGTGGTGGGATGGACTACATCAGCTATGGGCTGATGTGTCAGGAAATCGAGCGTGGGGATTCTTCCATGCGATCGACTGTATCCGTGCAGAGCTCGCTGGTGATGTGGCCCATATTTCAGTTTGGCTCCGAAGAGCAGAAGCAAAAATACCTGCCCGGACTGGGAAAAGGGGAGCTGCTGGGATGTTTTGGGTTAACCGAGCCAGACCACGGCTCCGATCCCGGAGGACTTAAAACCTATATCGTAAAAACACAGGGAGGTTATATCCTGAACGGCTCGAAGATGTGGATTTCGAATGCCCCGTTTGCTGATATTGCGGTGGTTTGGGCCAGAAATGAGGAAGGTCGGGTACAGGGCGTGATTGTGGAACGCGGTATGGAGGGTTTTTCAACGGCCACGATTCACGGGAAATGGTCGCTGCGGGCGAGTGCCACAGGTGAGCTCCTTTTTGACAACGTACTTATTCCCAAAGAAAATATTTTGCCAGATGCGGTCGGTCTGAAAGCAGCGCTGCAATGCCTTGATCACGCGCGTTATGGTGTTGCCTGGGGTGCCGTTGGAGTTGCATTGGATTGTTACGAAACGGCGGTCCGCTATTCGGGAGAGCGTTTTCAGTTTAATAAACCGATCAGTTCTTTTCAGCTGGTGCAGAAAAAACTGGCGGAAATGCTCACAGAAATTACTAAAGCACAACTGCTGTCGTGGAGGCTGGGAACGCTGATGAATGAAGCACGTGCTACCACCGCGCAGATATCCATGGCCAAGCGAAACAATGTGGAAATGGCGTTACAGGTGGCCCGGGAGTCAAGGCAGATTCTGGGTGCGATGGGCATAACCGATTCATATCCGATCATGCGGCATATGATGAACCTTGAATCCGTCACAACCTATGAAGGGACGCACGATATTCATCTGCTGATCCTGGGTGCGGAAATTACCGGAAATCCGGCGTTTAAATAATTCCGGCGGGCTTAATTACTTGCCCGAAATTTCTTTTTGAAGCTCCTTGCTGGTTTGCCGAGATCCGTCCGGTGACCATCCGGGAGCTTTAAGCAGGTATTTAAATTTGGTTTTCAAGTCAACCGGCTGTTCAAAATCCTTTTTAATTTCTACGAATTCGTGAAAAACCGTATCCGTTAAGCCGGCTGCTTCCGTATGTTTTGTTAAGCCGTAACGAGGCGGAACGGCAGGCATTTCTTCCTGAAAAGTACCGAAAATCCTGTCCCAGATAATCAGGCACATGCCCATATTTTTGTCAAGGTATTCGACATTACTGGCGTGGTGAACGCGGTGATGCGACGGCGTCACGAAGATATATTCCAGCCAGCCAAGTTTTCCAACGTACTCGGTATGTACGATAATCCCGTAAATCTGGGTCAGTGAGTACATGATTACAATATCCGCCGGGTTAAAACCAATCATCACCAGCGGGATAAAATAAACAAAACGATACAACGGCTGAAAAACCGAAGAACGGAAGCCCGTTGTCAGGTTAAAATGCTCGGAAGAATGGTGCGTCACATGGACAGCCCAAAATAACCTGCTGTGGTGGTCAACATAATGTAACGTGTAAAAAGCCAGGTCTTCAAGAAGGAATAAGGCAAACCAGTACAGATACGGATTCGCGATCGGCTCAACGATTCTGAAATTATAAAACCATATCAATACCCCGATATACGCCGCACGGAAAAGCAGATCGACACTGCCATTCAGTAACATCAGTGCCGCATTCGTCAGTGTATCCCTGACGGAATAGGAAACTCTATGTGACCGATAGGTAATGAGTATTTCTAGGGCAATTAGTGAAATGTAAAAGGGGGTGGAAAGCTTTAAGAGGAGATCTTCAAATTCGTATGTACCTGGCATAATAACGTCTGCAAATATTTTACAAAGATAAGACGGTAGGGAAACTGCACTCTGTTGTTTCAGCTTTTTAAGGATATTCTAATTTAGAATTTTCCAACTTATAAAAACATGACATTTAAGTCAACCCCAACCCCTATGTTATCAGCCCTCCATTTAGTTGATCAAACGGCGTAATGCTTTTCTTAACTCTTCGTTTTTATGTTTTTTCTGCAAGATGACCGGTGCCGCAATACGTTCCCTGCAATCGAACAGAGAGCATCGTTCGCAGGTTTCATTTACGTCCCGTGAAGGAATTTCCGGATCATCAAGAAATTGAATCGTTTTACTGGTCTGGTCATCGAGATAAACACCCATGGAAACACTAACGTTCAGATTGGGTGTCGTGGCAGTCGGCTGGGCGAAACTTACAATCAGATAATTGTCCTGTGTATCGATGTATCGCGAACGCTGTGCCTTACAAATGGTATTAACGTAGGTTTTATTTTTTACAGATTCGGCCAGATCATCGAGAATGGTTAGTGCGATCCATCTTCTGCAATAGTGTTCGTCCTTGACCGTATGCGGGTTATGTTTTCTTGAAATGTGCATTTCTTTGGTCATCTCAAACAAATTCTGTCCCGCGAAATTGTTAAACCTCGAAAAGAAGATCTGTTTGATGCCAAAATGGGTCGGCAGGACGTTGCTAAGCCGGTAGCAAAAAGATTCGGGTGTGGTATTAAATGCTTCAACCATCGCCACGAGTTTTTCCGGCTGCCAGGTTTTAAGCGCGAAAAATTCTTTCAGCTTTGGTACGAGCAGACTGCGTTTGATAATAACGGCACTGGCAAAATACGAGGCTTTGAAATTGTTGAGCAGCTGCTCAAAAGATTCAGCCTCCACAAGAGCTGTGGTATGAAGCCTGTTTTTCAGTTTCAGATAAACATATCCGATTTCCCTGCCATAAATAAACGCACGCTGCACCGAAGAAAGGTGAACATTTACAAGCAGCCGGTTTCCCTGTGGCCGCGTAATTGTTAATGACCGCACGCTGGCAAATTCAGGATTGAGCTTTTCGTTGATGTCTTCTATTTTGTAATTGTACTCCGAGGTCAGTACTTCTGCCAGATACGTTTCATCCAGTAGCTTGTCCACAGGAATATCCCTTTCCGACATAAACCGTTCAGCCTCTTCCTCAATATCTTCAAAACAATTGTCGTGCATTTCCTGGTAGGTGCGCAGGGCGGAGAAATAAAATTTCTCCACCGACATATTGTAATTTCTGGCAATTTCGATGAGCGTTCCTACAAACGCGCTGATTTTCGTAGGCGCGTCCGAAAGCAGTTCTAGCAAACTGGCCGGATCGATCCCAAAGAGTTCCAGCGGAAGTTCGGTCAGGATATTGGAGCTTAGCAACTCCGATATCGGTTCAAGCCGCTTGCTGAGTTTTAGCGAAACCAGCGTGTCATAATCGACTTCCATGGCACTTGCCAACGCTATGATCTTATCGGACTTAGGATACTTTTTCCCTTTTTCAATTTCATTGATATAAGAAATCGACAATCCTGATTTTTGCGAAAGTTCACTCAGCGACAGACCTTTGTCCAGGCGAAGCTGTTTTAATTTCAGTCCAAAAACCAGTCGTACGTTGTCAGTATTTAAAGCCACGATAATAGGGAGTATGCGCGTTAGGGTTATTCAAAACAATCCAGAATCTAAAAGCCGATTGTTTATCTGATATATCAAACGATATAAAAATGTAAACTGCAAAATTACTTTATCTGGATCAAATCCCTAACCAACAGGGTAAAATATGCTTTTCATAAAGTAAGTCGTTTATCAGATAAAAGAAAAAGAGGGCAATTTTCAAATTGCCCTCAGTACTTTTCAGCGTGATTCAGGATCAGAAAATAGCGAAACCAAGCGTTGCCTGGAACAGGTTGCTTTTTCTGCCAAACTGCGCGGCCGTTGTTGCGTTATTGTAATTAACTTTTACGATGTCATTAAAATTGCCCTCATAACGTACATCAAGGCTCATTCTGCCAAAATCCACACCAACACCTGCCTGATAACCGAAAGCCAGACGGTTGTTGAATTCTGCTTTTGAATTGCTTCCTGTTACCTCGTTAAAGGAATCGCCCAGTTTTCCATTGTCCGATAATCTCAGAGAGGCCATTGGGCCTGCATTGATTCTGAAAAATTTGGCGATGCGCACACCAAAAAGCAATGGTACATCAAGGTTTGAGAACCTGACGTCAACTTTGCCATCGTTCACCGAATTATCAAAGTCGAATTTTGCCCCTTTTTGAGAGAGTAAAATTTCGGGCTGTAAATAGAAATCTTTTCCAAATCTGAAAAATACACCTCCTGCAAATCCTAAGGTGCGGTCTGAATTATCCTTGAAATTAAATGCATTTCCCCCCGACCCCAGTGACAGATCATTGCCGTTGATGTTGGATAAGTTAGCACCTGCTTTGATACCAAACCGGAAAGCCGGATCATACTGCGCAGAGGCTGAATAGTTTATCCCAACTGCACAAAGCGCTATCAATAATAACTTTTTCATAAACTGTTTTTAATTTTAATTGATGATTTTACTGGTTGTTAAAAATCCTTTGTAAAAAGCTATGCCGTTGGTACAACAACGATATTTTGTGTCCATGTGAGCATTTGTTTCCCCAGGAATTTCGCATTTTTTAAATTTAATAAAACCTGCGTATTCCAGGCGCAGTGAGGATTTTATACGTGTGAAGACTGTTATGGTCACACAATTTATCTAACGGCGGCATTACATTTTGACTGTAATCCTTTAATAATCATAACAATCTGTATGGTTTACAAAACTTAATATTGACAGGAATTACGGCAAAACGAGGTTGAATACAATCAAAAACGCTATTTTTGCGGGCTATTAATACCAAAGTTAATTTTAGACTAAATTGTTGATAAAGAATGAGTGAATATAGCCCTCGGGAAATAGAAAAGAAATGGCAGAATTTTTGGGAACAAAATGAGACTTTTCAGGTTGAGAACAAGTCTGATCTTCCCAAATATTATGTTTTGGATATGTTCCCGTATCCTTCCGGAGCCGGCTTGCACGTAGGTCATCCGCTTGGATATATTGCTTCTGATATTTATTCCAGATATAAGCGCCTGAAAGGATTTAATGTGTTGCACCCGATGGGATTTGATAGTTTCGGCCTTCCGGCTGAGCAATACGCGATCCAGACAGGACAGCATCCGGCAATCACTACGGAGCAGAATATTACCCGTTACATTGAACAATTGAAAAATCTGGGTTTCAGTTACGACTGGAGCCGTGAGGTACGTACGTCGGATCCGTCGTATTATAAATGGTCGCAGTGGATTTTTACGGAACTTTTTGAAAGCTGGTACAACAACGATACCCAGAAAGCGGAAAGAATCGAAACGCTGATCGCGAAGTTTGAAGCCAACGGTAACCAACAGGTTAATGCAGCTTGTGACGAGGATACGGCTGCTTTCACCGCTGAGGAGTGGGATTCATGGTCAGAAGAGGAAAAATATAAGGCTACGCTGAAATACAGGATTACCTATGTTGCGGATGCAACGGTAAACTGGTGCCCGGGTTTGGGCTCTGTGTTGTCCAATGATGAGGTGAAGGATGGTGTTTCTGAGCGTGGTGGTTTTCCGGTGATCCAGAAGCTGATGCGTCAGTGGATGATGCGTATCACGGCTTATTCGCAGCGTCTTTTGGATGGCCTGGACAATGTGGATTGGACAGAATCCCTGAAAGAGCAGCAGCGTAACTGGATCGGTCGTTCGGTGGGTGCGCTTGTGACTTTCCCGGTCGCGACTTCAAAAGAGGGTGGGGCTGGTGTGGAATCCATAACGGTTTTCACAACTCGTGTGGATACGATTTATGGTGTTTCGTTTATGGTAATCGCGCCTGAGCATGAGCTTGTGGATGTGATCACGACACCTGAGCAAAGAGCGGATATCGATGCGTATATTGATTTTACTAAAAAACGGTCGGAGCGCGATCGGATGAGTGATGTGAAAACCGTTTCCGGTGCGTTTACAGGAGCTTATGCCATTAATCCGTTCAACGACGAGAAAATTCCGGTTTATATTGCAGACTATGTTTTGGCGGGTTATGGAACGGGTGCGGTGATGGCGGTACCGTCGGGCGACCAGCGTGACTGGAATTTTGCGAAACATTTCGACCTGCCGATTATCCCGATCCTGGATTCTCAGAAGGAAATTGATGTACAGGCGGATAATACCAAGGAAGGGAAATATATCAATTCTGGCATCATTAACGGCCTGACTTTCCACGAAGCCAACAAAGTTTTGATCCAGTGGCTGGAAGAAAAAGGTGTAGGGAAAGGCAAGATCAATTACCGTCTGCGCGATGCTGTTTTCAGCCGTCAGCGTTATTGGGGTGAGCCTGTGCCTGTTTTCTACAAAAATGACAGCAATGGTCAACCGCTTCCTTACTTGTTGAAACAAGAAGAATTGCCGCTTAACCTACCGGCGATTGATAAATATTTGCCAACTGAAAACGGCGAACCACCATTGGGTCGCGCAGAAGGTTGGGGGCATGGCAGCGGAAATCCGTACGAATTGAGTACGATGCCGGGATGGGCTGGAAGCAGCTGGTACTGGTACCGTTATATGGATGCGAAAAATGACGCAGAATTTGCGTCAAAAGAATCAATCGATTACTGGCGTAATGTCGATTTGTACATCGGTGGAACGGAGCATGCGACCGGGCACTTATTGTACAGTCGTTTCTGGAACAAGTTTTTGAAAGACCGTGGGTTTGTGCCGGAGGAAGAGCCGTTCAAAAAATTGATCAACCAGGGAATGATCCAGGGGCGTAGCAGTTTTGTTTATCGTGTAAAAAGCGAAGAATACAGCAAACCTGTTTTCGTCAGCGAAGGCCTGAAATCTCAGTATGAAGTTTCTGCTTTGCACGTGGATGTGAATATCGTTGAAAACGATATCCTTGACGTTGAGAAATTCAAGGCAAGCCGCCTTGACATTGCTGGTGAAAATGCTGAATTTATTCTGGAAGACGGAAAATATCATTGCGGCGTGGAAGTCGAGAAAATGTCGAAATCCAAGTTCAATGTTGTAAACCCGGATGATATCGTTACACGATATGGTGCGGATACGCTTCGTTTGTATGAAATGTTCCTTGGACCGTTGGAGCAGGCTAAACCATGGAATACCAATGGTATTGATGGGACATATCGTTTCATCCGTAAATTCTGGCGTTTGTTTTTCAACGATCAGGGGCAGTGGGTTGTAAAAGACGAAGCTGCGAAACCTGAGGAGTTGAAGGTATTGCACAAAACGATCAAGAAAATTGAGGAAGACATTGAAAACTTCTCTTTCAACACGGGCGTAAGTGCATTCATGATGTGTGTAAACGAGCTGGGAAGTCTGAAATGCAACAAGAAATCTATTTTGCAGGAACTGGTTATCCTGATTTCTCCTTATGCGCCGCATTTGAGTGAAGAATTGTGGGCCGCGTTGGGTAATGAGGAAGGAACTGTTTCGAAAGCAGCTTTCCCGAAATGGGAACAACAATATGTTGTGGATGCCGTATTCGAATATCCGATTCAGATCAATGGAAAAGTCCGGGTGACACTTCCGTTTGCCCTGGATACAGCACCTACTGAGATTGAAAAAGAAGTGCTCGCTAATGAAGTTGTGATCAAATGGCTGGAAGGGAATACGCCTAAAAAAGTCATCGTAGTTCCGAAACGTATAGTGAACGTGGTTATTTAAAAATAAAGTGATAAAAAAACCGATGCAGGTTCTCCTGCATCGGTTTTTTTGTTTGCAACGGACCGCAAATTAATCCATCTTGATTGAGCGCTCAACCACCTTTTCGAGTAACTGGAATTCTTTGGTTTGTTTTTCTCCTTTGCTAACGATTTCCAATGTGTAATTTCCGGCGGGAAGGTCGTTGATATCAATTTCTCTTCTCAATTTTTTATCGTATTTCCCCGCAACTTCTCTGTAAAACACTTTTCCTTTCGAATCCTGGAAAAGTATCGCAGTGCTGGCATTGTTGTACTTGTCGATGTTTACTTTAAGCTTTCCGTCTTTGGAAGCATAAACTCCGGAATTGAATCCGGTTACTTTTTTCACTTCTTTATCTCCTGCAACAGCAGTGAATGAAATGGTTGCGACTAAAACCAGAGCGCTTACGATGTTTTTGATTGAATTTTTCATGGCTAATAGATTTATGAATTTGTTATGTGTTACGCTTAAAGAACATAACAAATGTATGGGTTATGGCAGGTACTATGCAATGCAAAGTACATGAGTGGCACAATATCGAAATGAATGGTAAATTCACACATCAGTGGTACGGAAATGGCTTGAAATGGACGTAAAAAAGCCTATTCATTAACTTTCGTTTAGAATAGGCTTCGAGTGTGTGTAAAATGAAATGGTGAGTAAGCTTAAATTGTGTTTGTTGATGAAGTGTTGTAAAATGATGAAGTGTTATGAAATGTGCGTGTAATCAATCGTTTTGTTATGATAATGTATGTATAGTGTGTGCAACCTGTTTCCTTTTATTCGGTATGTAGACGAGCGATATTATCTGGCGTCACAATTTTTTTTAATTTCTTTTCAAATATTTTCTTCCCATTCCAGTAATGCTGCCAATGTCATTCCAAATACTTTGGCAATTGCGGCAGCCCTTGTTACGGTCAAGCTGGTATCGCCAGTCTCTATTTTGCTGTATGCTGTCTGGCTCAAACCTATTTCCCGGGCCATTCTTTCTTGCTTCAATCCGTGCAGCTGGCGGAGCTTTTTTAATCGCTTTCCGAGACCCTTTAAATTTTCTGGTTCCATGACTTACAGGATTTATTGTAAACAATGAGGGAATATAGTCTGTATTGGGTTAGACTTACCGTTTATCCATAGGTCACTCCATAGGCGGCATTAAGCGGTAATTTTTTTGATATTTATGCTGAATGAAGACAGTTAATTGAGTTGTTTTGTGCGTAATTTATTGGTAAGCAGGTTGTTATTAGGAGTTTGATGTGCGGAAAAATATTTATGAAGAACGACAAGTTTTTGGTGCACCGCATTGTTGCAACCAACCATTCCTATCTTTTTGTACTTTTGCTTCCCTATGGCAAAAAAGAAATCGCGAAGTTCCATTTTAAGTAAACCTGACTATTTGAAACCTCTGCCGTTAAAAGGTTGGGCGATTATTGCAGGTATTGTGCTGGTGATTGGCGCTCTGGTTTGGTGGAGCGACAGCAAGGATGAGAACAAATGGACTTACGTAGGTAAATTCGGAATTAAGTTTCCGCTCAAATATGCCTTGCATGGTATTGATGTATCCCATCATAATGCGCGTATAAACTGGGACAAGCTGAAAAACTCACGAACCGATGAAGTCGGAATTGATTTTGTTTACATAAAAGCAACAGAGGGCGCCACACATCTGGACCGGCAATTTCAGAGAAACTGGAAGGAGGCGCGAAGGGTTGGCATGAAACGGGGTGCTTATCACTTTTATAACCCGCGTGTAATGTCCGACAGGCAGGTAGAGAATTTTATCGGACAGGTGGAACTGCTTCCGGGCGATCTGCCACCGGTATTAGACCTTGAAACAGATGCCAGAAAACCTAACGAGATCATCGTTAAAGGTGTCAGAAACTGGCTTGTACTGATCGAAAAACACTATGGTGTGCGTCCGATCATCTATGTAAACGAACATTTCTACAAAAAATACATCGCCGGAAATTTCGACGATTATCCCCTGTGGCTGGCAGGGTATTCACGCACGCACCTCAACGACCTGGCCGAAGACGCCCACGTCCTGTTTTGGCAACACAGCGAAAAAGGCTGGGCCGACGGAATCCGCGGTTTTGTAGACTACAATGTTTTTTTACACGAACCGGGAGATTGGGAGCGGTTGGGGGAGTAGGGTCTAAAGAACTCGTGATTCGGAATACATATAACCAGATTTGAGGTTTGTCATTCCTGATCTGGATTTTGTGGTTAATGTATTTATTAAAATAAAATATTGTTTTATTCCAAATTTGATTAAAAAAGAAGCCTGATTACGAAGGCTTTTTTGATTGAAGTTTCTACATTGCATTTCGAATATTACACACACACGCTATAATATGAACCTGATAAAATATCTGGAACGGTTTGACCGGCTACACCATATGATTGGGACAAGAGCCACTGGTTCCCCAGCTGAATTGGCTGAAAAATTAGACCTCTCGAAAAGAGCTGTGTTTGAATACATACGCGTTATGAGAGAAATGGGAGCCCCGATCTCTTTTTGCCACATAAGGCAAACCTATTATTATGAACGATCCGTCCGGTTTAACATGGGTTTTTGCGAATCGAGTAATGAAGAAACCAAGTCTGTTGAAGTAGGAGAGTTTCAAATAACGCCTGAATTTTTTAAAGAATTATTGCCTGTGCAGAAATAGTGCACTGGCAGTTTCTAGATTTATGGTTTACAACTGAAAGCAAGGGGCTTTTAGTGATAGGGGATTTTATGCAATTCAACAGATGAAAAAATCTTTGCTTTTCTACCCGGCCAATATTCAAAGTCATGTAATTCCTGCCATGAACCTGGCGAGCCATCTGAAAAACGAGTACGAGATTCATGTGCTTGGATGTAAACTGTGAATTATTTCAAACCTTCCCAACGACCATGGAAACGGTTAAAAAAATTCCAGACAGTTCCGGATATTAATGAAAAGAAAAATATAGTAATGACCGAAATGAAGGCGATACTTGTGGATTTTGAGGTGAATGAAGGGCTGGATATTTATAACAAAATTACCGGTAGCCATCCTTTGCATCTTAATTTTAATGGCCCTGTGATGAAACCAGCCATGTTGGTTCAGCCGTTTTTATCTTTTATTAACAAGGTAAATCAACCTGGAAGTACACAGGAAAGGACGAGTTCAGGTAGCGTTGCCGTCAAAGAATATGCCCATCAATAAATCTAAAGACACATACTTAACATGACCGTCCATTTCAAATATCTTATACTGCATTTTATCGGGTTTATTAAAAACCCAAATGCTCCTGATTATGTAGATATTTCGAAAGATCAAAAATTGCTCAACGTAAGTTTCTACTATTTGATCATACAATTCGTAGTATCCGCCTTTATCCTTTGGTATCCGGTAGAAATAGCAGAAAAATTAGGGCTTTATAATAGGTTAGAAGAAATTGATTATAAAACAGGTGTTTTAACTACAGTGATTTCAGCAGTTATACTTGCTCCTCTTATAGAAGAAGGGATATTCCGGCTTTCACTGGGTTACTATCGAAAAAAAACTTATTTCAAGTGGTTATATTACTTGTCAGCTTTGATATTTGGCTGGATTCATTTTTTTAATTATCAATTCGATCATTCGCATTACCTTTTTATCCCCTTCATCACAATGACTCAAACTTTTGGCGGATTAATGCTAGGGTACATCCGCATCATCTATGGTTTTTGGTATGGTGTATTACTACATTCTTTATTCAATATCCTTGGGGTTATTTGGCAATTCACAATCGGGTTTGACTTATAAACAATTATTTTATGATTTCATTTTATTTCAAAAAGATCGGTTATTGGATTATGATCCTGTCATTGGTCATGTTTTTATCAGTCATGTTAAATTTTGACTTCTTTTCACCATTCGCGGAGACATGGGTTGGGGCTCTTAAATGGTTTTGCCTTTGCGGTTTGACATTGGTTATTATTTCCAGAGAGAAAAATGAAACTGCTGAAATCGAAAGGTTAAGATACCGTTCTTTCTTTCAGACCTTCTTTGGAGTATTACTGATGATCGTAGTGTTTTCCCTATCCAACTTACTTGTCAGGGACGATGCAGTTAGTGTAGATAAAGCCCTGACTTATCTTAAAGACAATGACCTTTTTAAATTTTCAGCTATTTTTTTGACTGTACATTTTTTTGCTTTCCGTAGGGAATTAAAAAAAATGGGCAAGATGCTTTAAAAACATAGACTTTTTTAATAAAGATGAAAGCAGGATTAAATAAAAAGCTGCAAATGTACATCTACATATTAATTGGATTGTTCAGTGGCCCTATTGTTGTTAAAGCCTACGCTATCATTAAGAGTTTCATTATTTCCTGGTTTGAGTAGTGGACGATAAACGTCATTACTTCGCTAACCTAGGCCGAGTGTATAGTTTATACCGGCAAAACCGGCGACAAATAGCGTGTAGCGGAGGAAAGTAAAGTCGCAAATCGGCTGTTTGAAGGAGTTTTGATGAAAAAGAAATAATTTTTAAAAATATTTTACAAAAATATAGCCAGTGCAATTATAGTGCACTGGCGTTACTTAGCTTTACGATATCATCATCTGAGATACCGTTGGCCAACAGAATTGAGTGATGATTTTAGTAAATTTTTAATCATCTTAAAAATAAAATCCAATGGAAATGTTACAACTGGAGAATTCCGGCTTGGTTGAAATGAGCCACGAGGAAATGGTAAAAGTTGAAGGGGGATTTTGGGCGATAGTTTTTTGGGCTATCGCTGGATTCCTGACTGGAGTAGGCATATTTGCCTCAGAATAATTGATAAAATTAACTTAAAAATCATAAATGATGGAAAATCTAAATCGCTTCGGATTAGTTGAATTATCAAGAGAAGAAATGCAGGAAGTAAATGGTGGTTTTTGGCTGCAAGCACTGGTTTTTGTAGCATCTGCCATTTTAGGCTACATTTTTGCAGAGAGATTATAATTTGACTTTGCTGTTTTTGGAGGAACGTTTCTTCCAAAAACAGCAATTGCTTAATGGATTTAATATGGCAGTCAATAGCAAATATTTACAAAACTTATCGGCATGGTTGTTACTGTTTGTAAGTCTCAATGCTTATGCGCAGACGAAACATATTGCCGGCAGGATTTTGGATGCGAAGCAACAAGCTATCCCTTTTGCCTCTATTCATATTGAAGGAGAAAACAATGGAACTGTTACGAATGAACAGGGATATTTTAACTTGGTGATTCGTAATTTGGACAATCGGATATTGGTCGTTAGTTCTCTGGGTTATAAAACCAATAAACATAAAATAGGTGTTGATAACCAGGGTATTGTGATTATTTTAGAAGCGGATGCGACGCAACTTAATGAAGTTTTCATTTTTCCGGATAGCTCCCTAAAAGTCTTACTTGCGAAAGCATACAGGAAAATTAATGACAACTATCCTCAAAATTCAATTGAATTAATTGGGTTTTACAGATCTTATCATAAATCGACAAAAGATAATCGCTATCTGGATTTTACAGAATCTTCGTTAAGAGTCCAACAAAGTGGATATCAAAATTCAAAAGAAGATGCTCAGGTAGAAGTGCTTAAAGTGCGTAACCTCAGATTTCCTCAACGCGACAGTATCGATAACGTAAGATATTACGGTGGTGCATTTATGGTTAATTGGAATGATCCTGTCAAAATGAGAGAATCTTTTTTGAATCCTGCCTATTTCAATAAACGTTTTATTTATCAGCTTGAATCAATTTCGAAATACAATATGGGAAAAGATTCAGTTTATGTCATTCGATTTAAATCAAATGACACGAGAGAAACAAAGGAAGGTAAAATTTGGATTGACAAAAAAACGCTGGCTTATCAGAAAATTGAATGGAAAGATAATGATCCGAAAAACCCAAATCCTCTGATTCCAATAAGAAGAATTACCAGAAATTACCTAACACTTTATCAACATCAAGATGCTGTAAATGTGGTGAAATACACTTCGGTTAGTGGTAAAAACTACAATGGTAAGACAAAGCAGGAGAGTAATTATGTACTTGAATTTGTTACAACTGCCTGTGATCTGATAAAAAATCATAAACAAATACCATTAGAGAAGAGGCTGAAATACGGCGAGCTGTTTGCAGAATTAGAGAGTACTAATGATATGCATTTTTGGGATGAATACACCACGATTGAAATGGATTCGACATTAAAAATGGAGAGGATTAGGATGTCCGGCAACGAAACTGCGAAAACGGGTTATAGCGAGATTAAATCGAGAAGAGATCTTAAAGTGAGAATATATAACTTAACAAAACGCATAACAATTGGTTACGCATTAAATGGAGCTTTCTTTAAATCCATAGATAAGGAGCGTGTCTGGTTAGATTACATGGATCAAATGAATGGTGGGGCACGGGCAATTTCCAGGCCTACCGTCATCTCCGGGAGTACAATTAGCATCGGATACGAACTGAATCCATATAAGCAGCTAAGAATGGATTTTACGGATGGATTATTTAACTCTAATCTTTACAAGGTCATTTCGATTAAATTTTATCAATATTATCTGATGAAAAAAGAAGGGAATCCGCTATTTATAACAGCTTCGACAGGTTTCTCAATCGGTAAAGCTGGGCTATACTTAGGAGAACTTTCTTCCGAGAAGGATATAGTTATGAATGGTAAGAATTTGGGTAAGAATTCAAAAGTTTTTTTAGGAGACCGGGATATTAACGGTCAGATCGGTTTGGGTTTGGAATATCGAAAAAAGCGACTTTCTTATTTTGGAGAATTGAGCTACACTCAAAATATCCATCAAAAGGACATACTACTACTCAAAACGAAAAGAAATTTTTTCTTTACAAGAACTGTTGCCACGGATTACCCTTCCACGGAGATTCTAATAACACCTGAGAATGTATATAGGGGTGTTTCTCCCGTGTCCATGGCCTTTGGGATACGTATGAGACTTTAAGTTAGTCATTATCTATGAGAGCAAGTATTTTTATTAAACAGCATGATATCACGGACTGTGGTGCAGCTTGTCTAGCTTCTGTTGCGGGGCATTATGGATTAGGGATGCCTATCGCCCGTGTGAGACAATATGCAGGGACAGACCCAAAAGGTACCAATGTCCTTGGACTTATTGAAGCCGCTCAAAAAATTGGTTTTCAGGCAAAAGGCGTTAAGGGAGCGCTAGAAAGTCTTAATAAAATTCCATTACCTGCAATTGCCCATGTTATTGTAAAAGGAGGATTGCATCATTACATTGTATTATACAAAGTTACAGATAAAGATGTCACGTATATGGATCCCGGAGATGGTAAAACCCATACTAAGGCACTAGAAGAATTTAAAAAATTATGGACAGGGGTATTAATAATTTTAATGCCTGCGGATAATTTTGTAATTGAAAATCAACGAGTTTCCGTCATGCACCGCTTCTGGGCTTTGGTCAATCCCCACAAAAGTGTTATGATCCAGGCATTGTTTGGTGCAGCTGTGGCAACCTTACTTGGCTTATCCACGTCCATATATATTCAGAAAATAACCGATCATGTCCTGCCTTCAGCGAACATGAACTTGTTACGTTTATTGAGTGTCGGTATGTTGCTGATATTGGTTTTGCAAACCATAGTGGGTACGATAAAAACGGTCTTTGTTTTCAAAACCGGTCAGCAGATTGATGCGCAGCTTATTTTAGGTTATTACAAACATTTGCTGACACTTCCGCAGCAATTTTTTGATACGATGCGGGTAGGAGAGATTATTTCCAGAGTTAATGATGCCGTTAAAATCCGGTCGTTTATCAACGAGACGGTGCTGGACCTGGTTGTTAATGTCTTTATCGTGCTGTTTTCCTTTATGCTCATGTTCACTTATTACTGGAAGCTGGCGTTGATTATGCTTGCCATCATTCCGTTTTATGTGTTTTTCTATTGGATATCGAACCGGATTAATAAACGTCTTCAGCGTAAACTCATGGAAAATGCTGCCGAGCTGGAAGCACAGCTGGTGGAATCTTTAAATGCAGCTTCGACCATCAAAAGGTTTGGCATGGAAAGCTATGCTAACTATAAAACAGAAACACGGTTTATTCAGTTGATCCGTACCATTTATAGTTCATTTATGTCATCTTTATCAGTGAGTACCGCCAGTGGCTTTATTTCTCAGCTATTTACGATCATTTTGCTGTGGGTTGGTACTTCTTTTGTCATTACCAATGAACTGACGGCTGGTGAACTTTTTTCTTTTTACGCATTGATCGGTTATTTTACAGGACCTGCCGGCAGACTCATAGGTGCGAACAAGACCATTCAGGATGCGTTGATTGCCGCTGACAGGCTTTTTGAGATTATGGATTTGGAACGTGAAAAAACAGAACATAAAATCGAGCTCACGAAGGATATGGTCGGGGATATTAATCTGGAAGATGTTACTTTCAGATATGGAACACGGGCCATTATTTTTGAACATTTGAACCTAACGATCAGGAAAGGTAAAATTACTGCGATCGTTGGGGAGAGCGGGTCAGGTAAGTCTACACTTATTTCGCTACTGCAAAATTTGTACCCTTTGAAGAGCGGGCGGATTAATATCGGTGATTTTGATATTCAGCATCTTAGCAATGAAAGTTTAAGGAAGTTGGTGAGTGTTGTTCCGCAGCAGATTCATCTTTTCGCGGCAACCGTCCTGGAAAATATTGCCCTTGGTGCGTTTGAGCCTGACATGAAAAAGGTACTTTATTATGCCAGAAAATTGGGCATTCATGAATTTATTGAAGAGTTGCCCAATGGGTATGTTACGGAACTGACCGAGAACGGCAATAATTTGTCGGGAGGCCAGCGGCAACGACTGGCCATTTTACGGGCGTTATACCGCGAACCTGAGATTATTATTTTTGACGAAGCCACGTCATCTTTAGATACAATTTCGGAACAATATGTGCAGGATACGATCAAGTCGCTTTGTGCAGCTGGAAAAACGGTAGTTCTTATTGCACATCGACTGTCTACGGTACGGGAATCGGATGAAATTATCGTTGTCCATAAGGGCAAAGTTGTTGAAAAGGGGACTCATGAAACGCTATTGGTCGAAAAGGGGCAGTATGCTTCATTATGGAGTCAACAAAGTGGTGTGACGGTATTTGAAACAAACCTTGTAAATTAATCTGGCGATAAGGTATGCAGCAACAACTTTTCCCCCCAGATGTTCTTGAAAATAGCATCGAAGGGTACTTACCGAGTGTGGCAGTCGGGAGTCAGTGGATATATGCTACCACAATTTTTGCTATACTTCTGACCTTGTTTTCTCTTCCTTTTCTATATATTGATATATCCGTCCAAAGCAGTGGAAGTCTTCGTACTGCAAACGAGAAAACAGAACTTCGTTCGTTGGTCAATGGTGTTATCCAACACGTGACTGTAACTGAAAACCAGACGGTAAGGAAAGGAGAAATGCTTTACGAGATAAGTTCTCAGGAATTATCTTCGCGTATCCAGCTGAATAAGGATCAGAAGGAGCAGAAAAACTCATTTATCCATGATCTGGAAAAACTGGTCAGACTTGATCAGTCTGGTTTATACAGGGAACAAGTTTTCGGAACATCGCTATATGCACAACAGTTTTTTTCTTTTCAGTCAAAAATGCAGGAGAACTTGTTTCATCAGCAAAAGATCAAAAAAGAGCTGGACGCCGATAGAAAACTTTTTAAGGAAAAGGTGATTGCGATGCGCGAATTTGATAGTAAAGATTTTGAACATACGCAGCTGGTTGCACAATATGAATCCGCTTTTCGTCAGCAAATGGGACAGTGGCAGTCTGATTTGAGTAGTCAGCGTGAAAATCTGCAACAGTTATATGCAGAGGAGAAACAGCTTGCCGAACAGCAGAAAAACTATGTAGTCAATGCACCGGTTGCTGGAACGATGCAGCAGATTTCTGGTAAATACACGGGCAGTTTTATACAGGCAGGTGAATCTTTGGGTATCATCTCGCCCGATGATTCCCTGATCATTGCCGAATGTTACGTTTCACCACAGGACATTGGTCTTATAAAAAAGGGGCAGCATGTTTTATTTCGTATGGATGCTTTCAATTATAATGAATGGGGGATGGTGAATGGTAAGGTTGAAGATATTGCCCGGGATTTTACGATCATGCAGGACCGACCCGTGTTCAAAGTTAAATGTTCACTGGATCGGAAAAAGCTGCAATTGAAAAATGGTTATCAAGTAGCACTTACCAAGGGATTAAGTCTTCGCGCTGAATTTGTGATTACGAAACGTAGCTTGTATCAGCTAATCTATGATAAAGCAGATGATTGGTTGAATCCTAGGAATAAGCAAACCTGAATATGTGCTGCTGCAACATAGTTCAGTAGGGAATTTAGATTTATGCCAATCAATTTGATGTCTTGTATAAAGTATTCTTCAAGAAAGAAACACACACACACTTTGCCCGTAATTAAAAATGTCGGTGCATTTATCGGGATGGAAAGAGCTGGATGTTATCCTTTTTCTCGTAAATGAGATAACTGATTATGTAACCAACTCTAAATTATTTCCTCCATCAGATTTTAACAACCTTTTAGTTATTATACATTTGTAACTATTAGCCATTATTAAAATCAAAAAAGTATGCAATCAACAACCGGCAGTATTCGTGACATTTTTTACAATCATACAGGAAACCTCATTCATAAATGGGACCATTATTTTGACATTTATGAAAAATATTTTTCAAAGTACCGCGGGCAAAAAATCAATATTCTCGAGATAGGTATTTCTCATGGCGGTTCGCTGCAATTATGGAAAAAATATTTTGGCGAGTATGTTCATATTTATGCCATTGATATCAATCCGGATTGTAAGAAATTGGAGGAAGAAAATACGACAATTTTCATCGGTTCTCAGAGTGATAAAGATTTTTTAGGTCAGGTTGCCAGCCAATTGCCGGAACTTGACTTTATCATTGATGATGGGGGACACACGATGGAGCAGCAACTTGTGTCCTTCGAAATGTTATATATGAAGGTGAAAGAAGGCGGATTGTATATCGTCGAAGATACGCATACATCGTATTGGGATGAATTTCATGGGGGTTTGAGAAATCCGGTTTCTTTTATAGAAAAATCTAAAAACCTGGTTGATTCAATTTATGACTATCATGTGGTTGATAAAAGCAAGATACGGATTGATGAGATCACCCGCCATATCAATTGTATATCCTTCTACGATTCCATTGTTGTTTTTGAAAAACAATTGCGAAAACAACCTTTTCACAAGCAGATCGGCAGGAAAACAATTACACCTTATGAGCCTGTTGAATTAAAAAAGAAAACATTTTTAGATTCGATAAAAGGAATCTTCAAAAAGGAAGAAGAGCATCCTTTTGCTGTTAATGATGGAGGAATTACGGAGATAAAGTAAGTTGCGGCAACTCTGACCAATATTATTACAAAAACAGCTGGCTAAGATTTCATATCTAGCCAGCTGTTTTTTATATAAATCAAAATTTTAAATCAAAGGTTCTTGCTGGCTCAGACAGTGAAAACTGCCCTGCCCCCAGATGATTTCGGTCGCTTCTAACGGAATTATTTTTCTGTCGGGGAATGCTTGTTCGAGAATATCGATGGCGATCTGGTCGTTCGGGTTTTTAAAAACCGGTACGATAACGCCCGCATTACAAATCAGGAAGTTAGCATAGGAACCTGGTGTCCGGAAATCGTCGATAACCACTGCTTTGGGCATGGGCAATTCGATGATATTCGGTTGCTTGCCATTTAACAAACGCATGGCTTTGAGCATTTTCAGGTTTGTTTGTAAAACGCCGTAATTTTCATCGTTCGGATCGTTTTCCACACAGGCAAGAATCGTGTCTGCATTGACAAAACGGGTTGTGTCGTCGATATGTCCGTCCGTGTCGTCGCCCACAATACCGTCTTCCACCCACAGAACCTGCTCGGCTCCGTAGTAGTCATAAAGGTATTGTTCAATCTGTCCCTGGTTTAAATGCGGATTGCGGTTTTTATTTAACAGACAGGATTTACTGGTCAAAATACTTCCTGCACCGTTAAATTCCACCGAACCCCCTTCCATAATAATTCCCGGTGTGACGGCAGCTAAATCCAGATATTTTGCAATGGCCTGCGGCGTGCGGTTATCGTCGTCATACGGAGGATACTTACCACCCCATGCATTATGTCCCCAATCAACGATCATGCGCTGTTTGGTATCAGGGTTAATCAGGAATGCGGGGCCATGATCCCGGCACCAGGCGTCGTTGGTAGGTTTGATAATAAATTCAATTTTGGAAAGATCAACACCAATGGCAGTCAGTTGTGTGATGATAAATTGTTTCAGATTTTCATCATTGGCAATGATCCCTACATTTTCTCCCTGACTGATTGCCTTGATAAAAGCCAGATATTGGGGATACATTTTCGAAAGTCTGTCACCCTGCCAGGAAGCATCGTTATGCGGAAATGTAAGCCAGGTGGCGCGGTGTGGATGCCATTCGGCTGGAAATGTAAATCCTGATGCTTTGGGTGTGGACGACAGGTTGATTTGTAACACGGTGGTAAATGATATGGTTTGCTGATTCAACTTCAAATGTGCTGTAAAGGTCGCAAAGGTTTTTTGAAATCGCATGGATGAACCGAAGAAAGAAAACGGACAAGCTTAAAATACGTGTCTGTCAGTCGTGTAAAATGGAAAAATCCAAAGCCGGCAGGCTCTGGATTTTCATAACGTTGATTATAGTAAACAGGAGTTAATTATTCGATACGAGTACATTTTCAATTAGATAGGAGCCGTCTTCTGTGGTCAGGTTATAGGCAGTTTCCACCTTTCGTGCGTTGGTATGTACAATCCCCACTTTCCAGGAAGAAACCTGCCCGGTTGATGGTTCATAGTGATACAACACATCGTTTTTAGATAACTGCTTCATTGTTTTGCTGCCTTTGTCCGTGGTTACCTGGTGATGCGGCGTTGCTTCAAAAAGGACAGCCGGCACAAGTGGCCATGTCTCCCGGGCAACAGTTTCATTGACAGGACGCAGATATACGGCCGTCAAAGCTGCGTTAGGATTATGGTATACTTCTACCTCTTTTACTTCGGTAGCAATGCTTTTTCCCTCGTGGCAGGTCTTTACTTTTTCACCCACCTTTACATCGCGTATCGGTTTTATGGTCCCGTCGGCCATGGTTACTGTCGCGCTTGCGCAAAAATATTTATCTTGCTTTTTTTCTTTTCCGGAAACCTTGCGTGTGATTCCTGTTCTTAAATCAGCAGTTGCACCATTGTCGGCCTGAGCCATTGCCGTAAAGGACAGCAGAGACAGAAATGGAATTATTATTTTTTTACGCATATCAGATCGTCAGGTCAGGCTTTTGAAACTCTTACAAATACTTTACTAAAAAGATTGGGCAGTCCGCCCAGCGCAATAAGAACGACACCGGCAATGATCAGTGTCGATAAATGTGTGAAATACGCACCGGTTGTCAAAATGCCAAGAATAAGAATTGTAGAAAATGGCAGCGAGAATGCTAGAAGCAATACAGCCAGTTCCATATCAAAAGTTCTCTTTTCTTTTGTCAGTCCCATGGCATCTTCACGCAGATTAAAGGCCGAAATGTGCGCCAGAGGCCAGAAGCTCGCCGCACTCAACGGTATTACCACTGCAAGCAGGATCAAAGACTGATCGGTGATATTCAAAACGTAAATCATCCCGGAGCTGATCAGCATTGTGCTACCAGCTCTGAACAACAGTATACTAGCTACGATACGCTTCTTTCCTTCCTTTAGTTGCACGGCCAGGCCGATAAACATAAGAACGAGCGGCGTCATCATGGCACTTGTTTTGTCAAAAATTTCAGTGATTACAAAGGGTAGTGTTGCGTAATTTATTCCCAGGCTTAATAATACGATCGCAAGGATGATAAGCACGTTAATAGGTTCCTGAAGCATATTGGCAAACAGGCTTTTAAGTTTCCCGCCCAGTTTTGTTTCCTTGTCGTGGCTGTTTTTCAGGAACATGTTCATCGCCAGGATGTAAAGCGAAATCAGGACGAAAAATTTGTTTCCAACATCGGCCAATGCAGCAATGGCCAGACTTTTTTCACCCAGGAATTCAGCAATAAAAGGGAAACAGGAAAGACCTGGCGCTAATGAAGGAATAAGCATCATCAATGTTCTTCCCGTCGGACTGTTTTTTTCGATTCCAAAAAGTGCAAAGGCAAGCGGTGCGGAAAAAAACATCAGAAAATTAAACACCAAAGTCACAAGTGGAATAATGAGCATTGATGAGTCCATTTCAATCTTCATCAGCGAAATGAAGATTGTCGATGGCAAAGCAACAGAAAGGATGATTTCCTTAATACCGTTGGTTTGCTCCTTACTTTTAAACTTCCCGCGGAGAAGTAACCCCAAAGCAATCAGTAAAAGTAAAGTAATGGTTTTTTGTAAGGCATCACTCATAATTAAAGCTTTTTATTGACTGAATACCGGATAAAAAATCCAGTGTAATAAATGAAGTAAAAAGGATAGGCTGGTTTTGCGGGGATGATATCCGGATTGGATATACGCCCCGGAAAACCAGCCATCTTTCAGATTATGGTGAATTAGCTTATCGTTCCAAGCGCGCTCACGAAAGATTTCATTTCATCCATTGTGCCAATACTAACACGGCACCATGGCTTGTTCTGAATATCAAACGCACGTACAGAGATGTTCTTTGCAGCCAGTTTTGCAAGCATATCCTTACCCGGCATGTTAATCGGGAAAATTACAAAGTTGGTGTAAGACGGAATGTATTTGTATCCCATTTTGTCAAGATTAGCAAGCAGATAGGTTTTCGCTTCGTGGTTCAGTTTACGGGTCATAACCTGGAATTCGCTATCGTCCATGGCAGCAGAAGCAGCCGCGATGGAAGTGTAGGAAATACCCATACCGCCGCGTGTGATTTTTTCGATCTGCTTGATGAAAGCAGGCTGCGCAGCGATGTAACCAACACGGATACCGGCCATTCCCATAATTTTTGAGAACGTACGTGCGACGATTACATTTTTGTTTTTCTGAAGCAATCCAACCATGCTTTCAGTATCAGCACCAACAGCCAGTTCGATATAAGCTTCGTCAACGAAAATAGGTACTTTCTCAGAAACGCGTGAACAGAAGTCTAACAGATCCTTGCCTGTTGTGATAGCACCTGTTGGATTATTAGGGTTACATATGTAAACAAGCTTTGTGTCTTTATCAACAGCAGCTTCCATCGCTTTCAAATCGTGGGAATGGTTTTCTGTTACAGGAACGGCTTTCCATGTTGCACCAACAGATTTTGCGACCTGAACAAGTGACATATAACATGGATCAGCGGAAACGATATTTCCACCCTTCATGAAAAGAACCAGAGCAACTTTTTCCAAAAGATCAGAAGAACCCGGGCCCATCATGATGAAATCCTTCGATACACCTTCTTTTTTAGCGATCTTCTCAACAAGATCATTCATTTCTTTCCACGCGTAGCGGTTCCCGCCAATTACTGAATCACACACAGCTTTCTGCGCACTTTTTGGCGGTCCGTATGGGTTTTCGTTAGCACCGATACGAATCATTTTAGAAAGATCCGGCTTTTTGTCCAGGAAATGCTCCCGTACCATCGGGCTACGATAAATGCGGTTTTCAGGGTCAAGTGATAAGTCAGTATTCGCAAATGCTCCCATGCTCAAGTGAGGAGCAAGCGTCATACCACCAATAGCCATTAAGCCTGATTTTAACAAGTTGCGACGGTCGATTTTTTGAGTCATTTTTATTATTAAAGTTTAGTAATGGGAATAGACAAGAAGGTATTTTGTAAATGCTCGGTATTATTTCGCAGACACACTTGCCTGTGAGAAACGGGTAAATGCAGTTCCTTTGTAGGTGCCCGACCAGGTCAACTTAATCAGGTCGCCTTTGCGTTGGATACGGTTCCCTTCAAAGCCAAGCGCCTTGTAGGAAGTCTTGAAAGTAACCAGTCCGTTTGCGTTGGACGATAGGTTATCACCAAGTTTTCCTGCTGCTTTTAAAGCATCAGCGCTGAATATGAAAGTTTTTGAACCAAATTTTACGGTGTCTTTTTTTACCGTTTTATTGATTTCGTAATTGATCGTGATCTGAACATTGGGAGCAGGAATGGAGTCAATACCTTTTGATTTATCGAGTATTCCGCTTTTATCTAATTCTAACACTCGGGCAGAAAATGTTAACTCTGCCGCAGAGCTATCGTAGGTGACAGTAGGTGTTTTTTCGATCGGATAACCGAAAGGAGCTCCCACAATATCAACAAGCACGGGGGAGACGGTAGCGTCAACCCATGGATCTTCTTCTTTGCAGGCCGAAATCATTGTTCCGGCAAGCATTAAGATAGCGAAAATTTTGATATGTTTTTCTAATGATTTCATTTTCAGTATTTTTTAGCCTAAAAACTTAGTAAATCTGACCTTTTTACTCAACCCACCACAGCTTGGTTTTCATGTCATCCTTGCCTCCAAGCAATGTTACGCCGGCTTCAACACTGGTTTTGTTGAGGGAATATTCATTGGTCGAGTAGGTGAAACGTGTAGGTAAAATACCGTCATTGTTTAATACTGCTCTTGGGTCCGGGGCAGGGAATACCGGTAATCCGGTACGGCGCCATTCGGTCCATGCTTCAATACCCTGGCCGAATAATGCAACCCATTTTTGCTCCATGATCTTCGCTTTTGTCGCGGTGCCAAGTTTTGCAAGGAAATCAGCACTAGGAGTCAGGGCATACTGTGTGAAAGACGCATTGACCGCCGCTTTGAAATAGGCATCCGCATCTCCGGTAATATCGCCGTCAATGGCAGCTTCGGCCAATATGAAGTTCAGTTCAGCCAATGTCATAATCACTTCCGGTGCCGTCGCTTTGGTGAAATAACTTCCGATGGTAGAGCTCGTCGATAAAAAGGTTGTTGCTATGGCATCAGGTAAACCATTTGGATGACCCTGGTATACGCCTGCCTTGTTTGGATTGCCATAGACCGTAATTCTGGTATCACCCATTGCGTTCATCTGATCCACCAGTGTTTTGCTCAAATTCCAGTCAGTACGTCCGCCCTGGATAATGATCTGGTTCCACTCGTTATTGCTTGGCAAAACGGCCGAACAGTTTAATTGGGCGTTGTCTGCATTGGTCGTGAAAATTGGATAAGTTTTGGCGTCTCCAAGAATCTCTGCGAAAACGGCTTTCGATTCAGCCGGTTTTTTCTTTGCCTGACGATTGGCCAGGCGCAAACGAAGCGAGTTGGCAAACTTTTTCCATTTCAAAATGTCACCATTGTAAACGATGTCTCCTGCAACCACCGGCCCCCCAACAGTCAGCATACTGTTGGCTGTTTTCAGATCCGCAAGCATGGCCGTGTAAATGGCTTCCTGAGAATCATATTTTGGCGTATAAATCGGCGTAGCAGCCGTTCCCTGGATAGCCTCTGAATAAGGAATAGGGCCGTACATATCCGTCAGCAAAGAGAAAACCCATGTTCTCATAACCATCGCAACACCTGCATAATTGGCGTTCGGTGTCGTGCCGTCGGGCATCGACATGGTGATAATTCTCTGGAAATTAACCTGCGCGTCGTTGTAAAAGCCTTTCCAGTTATTGTTCGTTACGGCAACAGAAACCGTGTAGTCATCACCTTCGTTGGAATAAATATTACGTGTCAGGTGCTGCATGTAAAGTTCTGCCGCGTCAATGTTAATGCGTTCGAAGCGATCTCTGTGTCCCCAGTAGCGGTCGATTGAAGATTCCAGACCGGTGGTAAGCAAATACTGGGCTTTAACCAGTGTCGGGCTGTTTGGGTTGGCGTTTATTTCTTCAAAATCCTTGGTACAGCTGTTCATTGAGAACAATACGGCTGTCAGGGCAAGAACCAGTGGCTTGTATGTTATTTTTCTCATAATGAAAGTCAATTAGAAGGTCCCGATCAACAGGATAATTAGAATGAAAAGCTCAGGTTAACACCCATACTTCTTGAACTTGGAAGCTGACCGTAGCCAAATCCTTGTGCATTTCCACCTTTCGAATCAAACTCCGGATCCACGTGTGGTGTGTTTTTGAAGATCATCCAAACGTTACGGCCAACCAGCGAAAGTTTGGCAGTCTGGAAGAATGTTTTCTTCAACAGATAAGATGGCAGGCTGTATCCCAGCGTCAATTCACGCAGCTTGACATAACTTGCATCAAAAATGGCTGCTTCGTGATAGTTACGCGGGTTGTTGTAAGCGTAAAACTCTTTTGCAGGAATGATGATGTCGTTTTTAGCGAAACTTCCATCCGGCATTTGTTTAACGCCGTCACCGATAACCCCTTCTTCACGTCCAATGGCTGTTTCTTCATACTGACCTGTCCAGCGACCTGTTCCGGTTCCTTCATCGAAGATATCACCACCCATACGCACATCAACCAAAGCTGAAACGGTTATGCCTTTGTACGTAAATGTGTTGGAAATACCTCCTGTCCAGTCCGGCTGGATGTTACCAAGTTTGATTGTGCCCGGTGCTACTTGTGGCAAACCGTTGGCGTAGATTACTTGTCCGTCTGGTGAACGCAGCCATCCTTTACCGTAATAGGTACCATATGCTTCGCCAATTCTGGCTTCGGAAGTCATACCGCGTTGTGTTGCAAGTGTGTAAGTTGTAAGTCCTTCCGCCAGTGCAACCACTTTGTTTTTGTTCTTGGCAAAGTTCACCGCGATGTCCCAGGAGAACCCATTAGACAACTTAACAGGATTGGCAGTTAACATGATCTCAACCCCTTTGTTGGTAATTTCACCTGCGTTAAGCACACGGCTGTCGTATCCGCTTGCCTTTGAAATTTCAACCGCAAGGATCTGATCTTTTGTACTCTGACTGTAATAAGTCATGTCAAGACCGATTTTGCCTTTGAAGAATCTTAGATCAGCTCCGAATTCTTTACCTGTTGTGATTTCAGGTTTCAGGCCGGAGTTAGCGATTTTGACAGCTTCGGCAAACTTGCTCAGGCTACCATTCCAGGAACCATTTGCTGTAAAAGTTTGCTGTAAAGCGTAAGGATCCGCATCGTTACCAACCTGTGCCAAACTCGCACGAACTTTGGCGAAACTCAAAACATTGCTTTTTACATCAAAAATATCGGTAAGAACGGCACTCAGCGAAACAGAAGGGTAGAAGTAAGAATTGTTGTTTTTAGGAAGTGTACTCGACCAGTCGTTTCTGGCGGTAACGTCTACAAATAACTGATTTCTCCATCCGATTTGCGCTGCACCGAAAACGCTCTGATTTTCTGATTTAGTGATCGTACTTTCGATCGTGTTCAAACTTGGAATGGAGTTGGCGGCGTTGTAAACCCCATCCACGACCAGTTCTCCAACGGCGAAGTAATTTCTTTTGTAATAGTTGGTTCTCTTGATCGCACCAGCCTGAACGTTCAGAGAGAAATCTGTTGCCACATCCTTGTTGAATGTAAACATGATATCTGAGTTCGTTTCCTGGTTGCGAAGAACTTCCTCGTTGTATCTGCCTGGTGTTTTTGTACCGTTGCGCACTCTTTCAAAGTTTGTTACATTGATACGGGTATCACTCCATACGTCCGTTCCGCTGCGAAGCATAACACTCAGTGAGGGCAGAATTTTGTAGTTAAGCGCTATATTTCCAAGCAACCTGTCTTTGTCATTTCCACTGGTCAGTTTCTTTTGAGAGAAATAAGGGTTGGTAAAGAATGTATGCTGCCAGTTTGGTGGATCTGTATCCCCCGGGATCTGGTTGTGTACGGCAGTGTACTGCTCATAGTTGCGAAGCTGTTTCCAGGAAACATGTCTGTGCGACCAGATGAATTCCTGTCCGGAAGTGTAACCGCGGTTGTCAGCACCAGACTTAATGTATTCAGCGGAAAGTGTCACACTGAAATTTTTTGTCAGGTTGTAGCCGGAGTTGATCTTGAAGTTATACCGGTGAAAATCGTTGTAATAAGCGATACCACTTTGTTTTGTATGGCCGAGTCCCAAACGGAAATAACCCTGATCATTTCCACCTGCAACGGCAATGCTGTTCGAAACAGTGCTGCCGGTGTTCCAGAATTCGTCCCAGTTGTTTGGCTGCGGGGTTAATGGAGCCACGTCATTTCCAGTCCACCATTGTCTTACCAGACGGCCGTCCATCGGCGCGCCCCAGCTTTCATCCGTTCCTTCTGTTCCCGAAAGAGGTGCATTAGGGCCGTAAGCTGCACGGTATTGCTGAATTTCAAGAGGATCGGTGATGGAACCGCTCCATCCGTCGTGGTACCAGGTTCTGTAACCATTTCCGCCACCATAGGTGTTCTGGAATTTTGGTTTGATCCAGGGGCGTTCAAAAGTTACATTTGAATTAACTTCAACGCCAATTCCTTTTGTGCCTTTACCATTTTTTGTAGTGATCAGAATAACCCCGTTTGCTGCACGTGAACCATAGAGGGCTGCTGCATTCGGGCCTTTTAAAACGGAAACATCTTTGATGTTGTCGGGGTTTACTTCTGACATACCACCACCATACTGGTTTGATGCAGAAGTTGCGGAGGCCTGTTGCATAGGCACACCGTCAATAACAATGAGGGGTTGGTTGTTTCCGGAAATTGATCCGGCACCGCGTATCTGGATGGTAGAACCACTGCCAGGTCCGCCGTTTGACTGGATTCTTACACCTGCAATTTTACCTGAAAGTGCGTTTGCTACGTTTGTGGAGCGTGATTCGGTAAGACTTGAACCTTTAACTTCCTGAACTGTATAACCTAATGCTTTTCTCTCTCGCTCAATACCAAAAGCTGTTACTACGACTTCGGCAAGCTGGCGGGTATCCGCATCTAATTTAATGTCGAAAACAGATTGATTCCCGATCGGAACCTCCTTAATTAAAAAACCAACGTAAGAAATAACCAAAACGCCGTCGCCAGGAATTGTAAATTTAAATTTACCGTCCGCGTCGGCGTTTGTTCCTGTATTAGAGCCCTTGTAGATAATAGAAGCTCCCGCTAATCCCAGACCGTCATCGGCCGCAGTTACCTTTCCACTTATTTCACGAGTTTGGGCATTCGCCAATGTAGAAAAGAGAGAGGCCCATAAGAATAATAGTAAAATTTTACGCATGGGGAATCCGGTTAAATTAATTAGGTGAGTACTAATGCAGAGCGGGTAAAAAAAAGTTATGGCTGCGGTGTCCACGTTTCTGTGCGCCGCACACACTTTCGCATGGACAGAACAGCACAGCCATAAGCTTACAAAACTGCTTTTCCGGAAAGCAATACCCTCTTAATCGAGGACAAACAGTGGGATCGTCGCTGAGTGCTAACGTGGTAGTTCAGCAGTCGACAAAATTGTTTGTCCACGTTGACGGGTAATCAATTGTAAATAGTATATCGTAAAAAGGCAGAACTTCTTTTTTGACAGACGCGCGGCCTGGCAACTCAAGATAATCGTGTTCCCCCTCTTACATTCGGATATATTCATGTGCGGCTGGAATATATCTGGCAGTTAAGAAGTTTAGTCATTCGTTTAATGACATTTCAAATATACTGACAAAGAGGATAAATGCAAGAGAATAAATTTAAAAATTGAAGTTTTTTGCAATAATAATTGGTTTGTTGGCTTTGTGGGAGAATATTATTGTAATATACCTATATTTAATTACAATAAACTTACTTTGATCCAATCTATATGCTTGGTAGACTTGTTGTGTGGCGGGTAATTGTGTTGATTGTTAAGTTTATATTTAGATGATTTTGTATGTATTTTGTGTAGATATTAAATTTTCAGGTTTTAAATTTTAATATTATTGTTAAAATTTTTGCTAAAACTTCAAAAATAAGTTTTGTGAATAGTCGAAATGAAAAAAGGATCACATGATGTGATCCTTTTTAAATATAGGAATAGTTATATTTTAGTTACTTATTTTCCGTCGATATAGCGGCTTAAAATAGGTTTGTAAGAATCGACTCTTCTATCCCGGAAAAACGGCCAGGTCGTGCGGTAATGATCCAGTTTTTGCAGATCCAGTTCTTCTACATGTACCGTTTCGTCGGTATGGGATGCCAGGTACAGCAACCTTCCATGCGGATTGGCAATAAAGGATCCGCCCCAGAATTGCTGGTCAGCTTCACGGCCTACACGGTTAACCGAAACCACGTAGACACCATTGGCCACGGCATGACTGCGTTGGATGGTTTGCCAGGCACCGTATTGTTCGTCGTTAATCACCGGATCGGTTTCATTGGTATCCCAGCCAATGGCCGTAGGATAGAAAAGAATTTCGGCTCCCATTAAGCTGGTAATACGCGCAGCTTCCGGATACCACTGATCCCAACAGATAAGCACGCCGATCTTCGCAAATTTGGTATTGAAAATGCGGTAGCCGTTTGTGTCAGATTCTTCGCTTGAGGCGTCTCCCGGTGTGAAATAGAATTTTTCGTAATAACCCGGATCATCAGGGATATGCATTTTACGGTATTTGCCAAGGTACGTTCCGTCTGCATCCAATACGGCCGTGGTGTTATGATAAAGACCATGCGCACGTTTTTCAAACAGCGAAGCAATAATGACTACACCAAGTTCTTTGGCCAGACTTCCCAACGCGTCTGTGGAAGGGCCGGGGATGGCTTCCGCGAGCTCAAAGTTTTTATGATCTTCAACATCACAAAAATACAGGGATTTGAAAAGCTCCTGAAGGCAGATTACCTGCGCACCTTTGGAAGCCGCTTCACGGATTTTATTTTTAGCCTTTTCGAAATTTTCTTCTACGTCAGCAGAACAGCTCATTTGAACTATTCCGATATTTACTTTCTTGTTCATTCAATAAAAGTTATGATATTTTAATTGAGCAACGGTTTCAAAAACACTATTTACTGTTTGGAAGTTCTTTGATATCAAAGTCAAAGGAAAGCTGGTTCATACAGTTGAAGTGTTTTTTCGGGCATTCCTTATACCCGATTTTGGAACAGGGCCTGCAATCCAGATTATTGTTTTCAATCACCTCAAAAGCAGTTTTGTACGGATACATGCCAAAAGCAGGAACCGTATTGCCCCAGATGGAATAAACCTTTTTCTTAAATGCGGAAGCCACATGCATCAGCCCGGTGTCGTGTGAAAAAACAATCATGGACTGTTCCACCAGCGAAGCCGACTGATTGAAATTATATTTACCGCAGCCATTGAATATCAGCTGATCGCCCAGGGCTTTGGCTATTTCTTCCCCCGCCTCAAAGTCTTCTTTCCCACCCAATAGAATGATCGGGAAATTGATTTTACGACACAATTCAATCATCCGGGGTACGGGTAGTTTCTTGGTCGTATGTTGTCCGCCGATTGCATACGCCACAAAGTTTTTACGGTGTGTCTGAGGAATCCAGTCTCTTTCCACTTTATCCTTGTAGGGGATAAAATAATCCAGGCCGAGGTCATCGTTGATGACGTTTAACGGTTTCAGTGTTTCCAGATATCGGTCCACGATGTGGATATCCGGCAGATAATTGATTTTAAACTGTGTCTGCAACCATTTTTGCACATTCAGTTTTTTAAAACTATACGACCGCCTGAACAGCGCCAGTTTGATATGCAGCGTGCGCAGGTTGGTATGAAGATCAATAATATAATCAAAGTTTTCCGTACGGAGCTCTTTGATCATGGCATTGAGGCTGCCGTCGAGCAGCCATGTTTTGTCTATATAGGGATTATCTTCGAGTAAAAAGCCGAACTTCTTTTTTGTGAAATAGTGAATTTCAGCATTTGGATATTGTTGTTTCAAACAACGAACAACGGGCGTAGTAAGAACAATATCACCAATGGATGAAAAGCGGAGGATTAAAAACTTAACAGGTTTATTCACGATTTTTCTTTTACTTCAAGTTGTTGATCCCGCTGTAATACCTGCGGACGCTTATGTTTCCAGCGCTTGTGGCTCCAAAGCCAGTTATCAGGTTGTCGGACAATATCTTCTTCTAAAAACGAAATTTGCTTCTGAAGAATATAGTTGGTCGGTTCTTGTTTTGGGGTTTCGGTAATCAGCCGGAAATAAAATTTATAAAATCCCCGTTTAAAATTATTCCTTAAAACACCCATATACAAGACTGGTGCGTTAAGTTTTCTCGCGATCAGCTCAACACCTCTGAAAACGCCCGTATCCTGGTTAAGAAAAGTCGTCCAATAGGCCCGTTCAGGCGCGGGAGACTGGTCATTGATGAGGATAAAAAGAAATGGTTTTTCTCGCGGACTTATCGCCCGTGCAAAGGCCTCCTGCATCGGGACCATTTCCGTTCCGAACTGGGTTCTTACATCTTTAAACCAGTTATCGAATGTTTGATTGGCAAGCTGATGGTAAACGACAACCATCTGATATCTGAATTTGACCGAGCCAAATAAGTTCAGCATTTCCCAGTTTCCCAGGTGCCCCGCAACCACAACCAGATTTCTTTTCTGTTCATAATAATGATCCAGTAAATCCGATTCAGCTTCAAAACGACTGAGAAGATCACTTTTGGAAATGTTTCTTAGTTTGATTGTTTCGAAAATAATGTCCGTAAAATTCTGATAATATTTCTTGGCTATTTTCTGAATGGTATTTTCTTTTTCTTGCGGGAAGCTGTTTCGTAAGTTGTTCAGGATAACCTGCTGGCGATAGTGAAATACATCAAAAATTAAAAACCGGAGCATGTCGGAACAGCGATACAGCGCTTTCCATGACAATTTCGAAATGGCAGATAAGAGCCTTATTAAAAATTGGGTAGTGATATTTTTCATGCGATGCGTACTTCTAAAATAACAGCGTTTTCGGTTCACAAAACCGGCTGTATTCAGAGAAGCAAAGTACGGACGCAGCTAACTTTTTCGTCAGGGTACTAAACTCAGCAATTGTTCAGGTTTCAGACACTCAGGTTTACAATGTTTCCAGCGTCTGTGGCTCCATAACCAGTTATGTGGTTGAAGTCTGATATCCTGTTCCAATATCTGAATCTGCTTTTCCAAAATTCCATTGACAGGAATTTCTTTCGGAGTCTCGGTTATTGTTGTTATGTCAACATGATAATAACCTCTTTTGTTCTCAACTTTGCTGAATTCTGCATATAATACAGGAAGATTCAGTTTTCTTGCAATCGCTTCTACGCCCCGGAAAATGCCGGTATCCTGATGAAGAAATTTGGTCCAGAATGCTGTTTTGGGATTCGCTGACTGGTCGTTTGCCAAAACCACGACAAAAGGTTTGGTTCTTGGCGTCAACAACTCCTTAAATATTTTGTCCATCGGAACCAGTTTGGCTCCAAAACGCGTCCGGTAATCAAGAAACCATTTATCGAATTCTTTGTTTTGTAAAGGCCTGTAAACAACAATGCAGTCGTGAGAAAATTCGAGTGAGGAAAACAAATTCGCAAGCTCCCAGTTTCCCCGGTGACCCATCAGGAAAATGGCACTCTTGTTTTGGTGATATAAATTGTTGATGATGCTGAGATCACCTTGGAGCCGTTCTCTGATCACCTCGGGAGGAGCAGTTCTGAACTTTAAAGTTTCTAGGATCAGGTCTGTAAAATGGATGTAAAACTTGTCTGCAATCAAGGCAAGTTCAGCTTCTGTTTTATCGGGGAAACTGTTTCGTAAATTGTTCAATATCACTTTTCTTCTATATCTGACAACGTCAAATAACAGCCAGCTAAGCATAGTAGAAATTCTGAAAGCGTTTTTCCAGGAAAGGCCGGCCAGAGAATTAAGGAAAAAAATTGAAATTTTCGAAACTAATTTATTCATAAAACATTTTTTGCAAAATTACATATATCATATGTTTATAAAAAATTAGCATTTGTTTTTAAATTTGGTTAGTTTCACTAAATCAAATAAATACGTATCAGACTGTGTTAGAAGGCTTATTTGACATAAAGAATGATCGTCGCCTCAGCGTATACCTCTACCGGATGGGTTTTGGTATGTGGCTGATGTATCTGGCTTTGGGTGCCCCGGCACTTCATGCCTACAAACACTACCGCCTTGATTGCGGTGTGTTTTCCGTCGTTTTGATGGTTATTGGATTTTCTGCTTCAATGGTTTTTGATTATTTCCACAACCGCGAAGCCTATGAGTATAAGAAGAAATGGCTTTTTGTAAGCTATCTTGTTCTGGCAGGAATTATTTACTTCTTTATTCTTTAATCAGGCGGTCAGGTTCGGCCGACCTATTACTTCTTCAAGTTTTTGATAAGACAAACCGGGTAAAGCGGCCACTTTTCCTATCACAATAACGGCTGGTGACTTTACATCTGCTTCTTTGGCAAGGGGGAGGATATTGCCAATTGTACCCAGAACAATTTTCTGTTCGGGTAAAGACCCGTTCTGGATTATGGCCACGGGTTCGTCGAACTTGTCGAGGTTGGTATAAATCCCTACGATTTCTTCCAGCTTATGTGTGCCCATCAGGATCACTACCGTTGCAGATGAACGCGCTGCCCAGGGAAGATCGGCGGATAATTCGTGTGATTTTGTAGTTCCGGTAACCACCCAGAAACTTTCGCTGACGCCACGTGTAGTCAGAGGGATTCCGGCCAGGGCAGGAACGGCATAGGTACTGGATATACCAGGGATAACTTCTGATTCGATGCCAAATTGTGCGGCGTATTCTATTTCTTCATAACCGCGGCCAAAAATAAAGGAGTCTCCACCTTTCAGTCGTACGACTTCGCCATGTTGTTCGGCCGAGGCAACGATCAGTTTGTTGATTTCATCTTGTCCGCAGCTTACTTTACCAAAACGTTTACCTACATGAATTTTCAGGCAATCTTCCGGACAATTTTCCAGAATGGAGGGATGCACCAGCGCATCATAAAGCACAACTTTTGCAGTTTGTAATGCTTTTATACCTTTCATGGTGATAAGATCAGGATCACCTGGTCCGGCACCGATTAATGTAAGTTTCATGAGGAAATGGCTGTCGGCTTTCGGCGATCAGCTGTCAGTAGGTTGCAGTAAAATGATTGAAGTCTGGAACGACTTAAAGTGCATAAAAAGTCAAATGTTTGGTAAGGTTAAAGAAGTCAAGACAGGGTGTCCCCGTTTTCAAAACTTGACTTCTTTATGGCTCAGCACCAGGCGAAAAGCTGATCGCCGACTGCCGAAAGCCGACTACCATTCAATTAGCTATCCTTTCCAAACGAAAGCTCCTGCAAAGCGGGCTCACCCGTTTCCATCAACTGCGCTTCACGCGTGTTGCGAACAAAGTCTAAGAACTTCTCAGCAGTAGCAACAAAATAGGTTGCAAACGCCTGTGTTGGTTCAAATTTATTGATGCTGAAAGCAAGCGAACGGAATGGTGTTTCCTGTGAATCCGGAAGAATGTATTCAGCCGGGGTTTCATACTTGAATTCTTTTCCGAAGTTACTTTCAAAGTCGTTGATGATACCGTATTGCGTGTTTGTGTTCACGTCTTTAGTCATCAGCAAACCTTTTGCACCGGTGATCAAAACATTGTAAGCATGATAAATAGCATCAGCCCAAATTTCTGATTCAAAGTTTTCTTTTGCAAGATTCAATTTCTCCTGTCCTTCTGTAATGGTAGTGGCTACAAGGTCAACCAAAACGCTGGCGCATTCACCAACACCAATCTCAGTTTTGAACATTTCATCGTGATCCCAGTCGCGGTAGTCATCTTCCTGCACATTGGAAAGATCCGCAATTGGTTTCAAGAGCTGGAAGAAATAATTTTTGGTCTGACGAGTGTAATACTGGTTGAAATATTCACCATCAAAAGCATTGGATTCGTAATCATTGAAAATGGTACGAAGTGCTTCCGGCCCGCGTTTTGCAGGAACTTTGATCACTTTATCTCCAATCAAACCAATTCCATCACCGGAAAAACCACCACCTAATAAAACCTGAAGTGCTGGCAAAACCAGTTTCCCGTTTTTAATAGAGCTTCCGTGGAAACCAATGTTAGAAGCGTTATGCTGGCCACAGCCATTCATACAACCGCTGATCTTGATTTTGATATCCTGGTTGTAGATCATTTCGGGAAATTCATCCTTCATGACATCTTCCAGCACACGGGTAATTCCGTAGCTGCTGGTAATAGCAAGGTTACAGGTATCTGTTCCCGGGCACGTTGTGATATCCATTGTGCTGTCGAAGCCAGGATTTACAAGTCCAAGCTTGGCCAGTTCATGGTAGATCGCCACAAGATCTTCGCCTTTTACAAAACGAAGGATATAACCCTGGTTTACCGTTACACGAATATCATCAGCCGCATATTGACGAACAATATCAGCCAAAGTACGCGCTGTATCCGAACTCATGTCTCCCAACAAAACACGTAGCTGAACAGCGTACCAACCTTTTTGTTTTTGTTCAAAAGTGTTGGTTTTTAGCCATTTTGTGAATTCTGTAAGGTCTTCGATACTTTCAGAAGCAATTTTCAAAATTTCTTCTTCGCTCAAAGAGGGGCGGGGCGCGTGGTTGATTGATTCAGCCTCGTTGGTACCGAATAAGTCCTCAGGAATTGTGAAGACTTTATTTTTAACGGCAGTACGTTCTTCTGCAACTTTTGCCATCATTCCTTCCAGTCCAAGATCGTTCAAAAGGAATTTCATACGCGCTTTATGGCGACGCACACGTTCTCCGTAACGGTCAAAAACACGAAGCAAAGCTTCTATAAACGGAATAACATCTTTTTCTTCCAGGAATTCAAAAGCAGTTTGTGCCGAGAAAGGCTGCGCGCCTAACCCTCCGCCAATCAAAACTTTGAAACCTTTTACGGATTCACCTGCTTCAGTGGTACCCATTTTGGCGATAAGACCAACGTCGTGGATAAAAGCAAGGGCTGAATCTTTTTCAGAAGAAGAAACGGCAATTTTAAATTTCCTTCCCATATCCTGGTTGATCGGATTACGAAGGAAATAAGTAAATATGGAATGTGTGATCGGGGTCACATCAAAAGGTTCTTCCGGATCAATACCGGCAACCGATGAAGCCGTCACGTTACGAATGGTATTTCCACAAGCTTCTTTCAAAGTAATTCCTGCATCTTCCAGATCTGCCCATAACTGAGGAGAATCTGAAAGTTTTACAAAGTGCAGCTGGATATCCTGACGCGTCGTTGCGTGCAAATTACCGGTTGCAAATTTGTCGGAAGTGTCAGCAATACGGACAAGCTGATCAGCGGTGATCCGTCCGTAAGGCAATTTGATACGGATCATTTGAACGCCTGGCTGGCGTTGACCGTAAACTCCGCGCGTCAGACGAAACTTACGAAAAGCTTCTTCCGGTGTTTCACCCGTATTAAACGCGTTGATTTTGTTTTGCAAATCAACGATATCGCGTTTTGCTACGGCTGACACTTTGTCTGAAATTACTAAATTGTTCATGGTGAATGTTATTCTTATAGCCTATCGGAATAGTATATTAACTTTATATCAGAAAAAAGGTGTTGGAAACACACCTTCTATTCTATCATACAAGCGCCTACGGTTACGTTTGATGTTTCGTCGATCAGGATCGCAGCGCCGTTTGCTCTGTTTTGCTGATATGCGTCGTATGCAACAGGTTGTGCTGTTCTCAAAACGATTCTCGCGACGTCGTTCAGTTTCAGTTTTTCAACCTCATCCAGTTTCTCGTATGTATTGATGTCTATTTGGTATTCAATGCTTCTAACAGAACATTTTGTCCTTGCAGTTCCATGTTGAAGCAGATATTTATCACCTGGTTTCAATGTTTTTCTATCGTCCATCCAGCAGATCAGCGCTTCAAGATCCTGACTCACCACCGGTGAATTGTCAACCGAAACGATCATATCACCGCGACTGATATCGATGTCATCTTCCAAGAGTATCGTAACCGATTCAAAAACAGTAGCTTCTTCAATTTCCTGTCCACCAAATTCGATTCTGGCAATTTTGGATTCTGTTCCCGAAGGAAGAACTTTTACAGCTTCTCCTTTTTTCAAAGAACCACTTTGTAAACGACCTGCATATCCGCGGTAGTCGTGCAGCTCATCTGTTTGAGGACGAATAACGTATTGCACCGAAAAACGGCCGTCAGTCGTGTTCTTATCTTCTAAAACATTAACGTTTTCAAGAACCGAAAGCAATGTTTCGCCGGTGTACCAAGGCATATGTTTTGATCTTTCCACGATATTATCTCCGTTCAGCGCGCTGACAGGGATAATGGTCAGATCTTTGATATTCAGTTTGTTGGCAAGGTCTTTATAAGTCTGCGCGATTTCTAAAAACGCATCCTCCGAATTCCCAACCAAATCCATCTTGTTGATCGCAACAACCACGTGAGGAATACCCAGCATGGAAGCAATCAGCGAGTGACGGCGGGTTTGTTCCGCCACACCATGACGGGCATCTACCAGGATAATCGCCAGGTCTGCGTTCGAAGCACCGGTAACCATGTTACGGGTGTATTGAATATGACCAGGCGCGTCTATCGAGATAAACTTACGGTTTGGTGTCTGGAAATATTTGTACGCTACGTCGATCGTAATCCCTTGTTCACGCTCAGAACGAAGTCCGTCCGTTAAAAGAGCAAGATCGATTTCACCATCATTACGGCTTTTGCTGGCACGTTCGATGGCCTCCATCTGATCTGCCAGAATATTTTTTGTATCAAAAAGCAAACGCCCGATCAACGTACTTTTACCGTCGTCTACGGAACCTGCTGTTATAAATCTTAGTAAATCCACCTTTGTTAATTTCGAATTTTGAATGAGAGAATGATTGAATGTGCTCTAATGAGCTTTTTGTCAATTCTCATTGTTTAGAAATATCCTCCTTTTTTACGGTCTTCCATCGCAGCTTCTGTTTGCTGATCGTCGATACGGGTTTCGCCGCGTTCGCTGATTCTTGAAACTGTGATTTCAGCAATAACTTCTTCCAATGTTGCAGCACTTGATTCTACCGCGGCTGTACAAGTCATGTCGCCAACCGTACGGAAACGAACCTGTCTTGTTACAATCTGATCTTCCGGATCTTTTTCGATTACCGGCGTATTGTACAACAAACGTCCGTCGCGCAGGATACATTCGCGCTCATGAGCGAAGTAGATGCTCGGAAGTGTGATACCTTCTCTCTGAAGATAAGCCCAAACGTCCAGTTCAGTCCAGTTCGAAATCGGGAAAACACGTACATTTTCACCTTTGTGAATACGTCCGTTGAAAAGATTCCAAAGTTCAGGTCTCTGACGTTTTGGGTCCCATTGACCGAATTCATCACGGAATGAGAAAATACGTTCTTTCGCACGTGCTTTTTCTTCATCACGACGCGCACCACCGATGCAGGCGTCAAATCCGAATTCTTCGATTGTATCTAATAAAGTAAAAGTCTGCAACCAGTTGCGGCTTGCATTTTTACCGGTTGGTTCTTTAAGATTTTTCGCTTTGATGGTATCTTCCACATAACGAACGATCAGTTTTGAACCGGTTTTTTCAGCAAGCATATCACGGTAATCCGTAGCTTCCACGAAGTTATGACCCGTGTCAATGTGAACCAATGGGAACGGAATTTTACCTGGTGCAAATGCTTTTTGGGCAAGACGAACCAAGGTAATAGAATCTTTTCCTCCTGAAAATAGTAACGCCGGACGCTCAAACTGACCAGCCACTTCACGCATAATGTAAATCGCCTCTGCCTCTAGCTGATCCAGGTAGTCCGGTTTTCTACGGTCAATATTTCCTTGGTCGCTAAGATCCGACGCCTCTTTTACTGAAATTGACATACTTACTTCATTAGACATTTAATACTTCTTCTTTATTTACGTAGCATTGGGATGCTTATATTACTTCGCGTGCAAACCGCATTCTTTTTTCGATTCATCTTCCCACCACCAGCGTCCGGCGCGGAAATCCTCGCCCTCCTGGATGGCGCGGGTACAAGGTGCACAGCCGATGCTTACAAAGCCTTTATCGTGCAGCGGATTGTAAGGAATGCCGTTGGATTTTACATACTGTTTCACTTCTTCAAAAGTCCAGTCCAAAATCGGATGGAACTTGATCAGATCATGTGCTTCGTCTGCTTCAAGCTTATGCATGGATTGACGATTTCCTGACTGTTCTGCCCGGATACCCGTAACCCATATTTTTGCACCTTTTAAAGCTCTGTTTAAAGGCTCAACTTTACGGATGAAGCAGCATTCCTTTCTGTTTTCAACCGATTCATAGAAACTCAAAGGCCCTTTGGTGCTGATCAACTCTTCTGCCGCGGCCGTCTGAGGGTAGTAAACTTTTATCTTGGTGTCATAACGATTGTTTGTTTTTTGAAGCGTCATGTACGTTTCGTTAAACATCCGGCCGGTATCCAATGTGAAAATGCTGATATTCAGATTGTTTTTTAAGATAAAATCAGTGATAACCTGATCTTCATAACCCAGGCTGGTAGAAAATACTACCTGGCCAGGAAACAAATCAGCCAAAATGGCCAGTGATTCTGTTTCGCTTTTGCCTTCAAGGGCGGCGGTTAATGCGTCAATATTTGTGTTCATGGTGTTTCGCCTTGTATTGCCTTAATTTTTACACAGAGAAAATTGGAGTTGAAAAGGAGGGACACAGAGTTTTTTGTTTTCTCTCTGAGTATCTGCGCGGCGTCCGCTCTTTTTTTCTCTGTGGAACTCTGTGTGACCTATTTTTTATTTAAATCAAAATATGCAACTTTTAAAAATTGAGTGTGCAAATGTTGAAAATCCTTATCTGTTGTTATCAATATTGCGTTTAATACACTTGCCGTTGCTGCAATCCGTAAATCATTTTTACCCATATTTCTGGAAGAACCTGTAAGTGATTTTTCTTCCAGTCTTCCTTGGCTAAAAGCGTCTATGTCTGCGTAAGAATTTATAGTTTCTTCTGTTATGAAATCAATAACAATAAATTCTTTTGCAAATATTTCCAGCTCTCGTCTCTTATTAATTCCCCATTTATTTTGAACAGCAATGGATCTCAATTCTCCTAGTACGACTGCTGGAATATAAACATCCGTTTCTGTTTCAAATATTCCAAGCTGCAATTCTATTAAATCCCAGATTGAATGTTTTCTTAAGTATGCCAGGATGACATTCGTATCCAGCACATATTTCATTTTGTTAACTGCGAAAGCAGCACTTCAAGTGGTTCCTGAATATCAAGAGCATCTCTCAAAGCTTCCAGTCTCTCTTTCTTTAAACCTTTATACTGCTGCTTTTTTTTAGGTTCTCAGCCCGATCTTCAAATGACAAAGTATTATCTGATGGACTGCTAATCATCGATTTCAAAGGATCATCATCCGAAAGCGTACTGTAAACTAATTCGTTCATCGTACCCCCCGCTAAATCAGTAGCCTGTTTCGCGGATAGTGCTCCTTGCTGATAAAGTTGGCCGGCAATAGAAAGCAATACCTTCTCTTTTTCGAAATCTTCCGGCAAATTGATGGTTAGTGTTTTCATATTATGACCAATTTAATCTATTGATTTTTACTCCAATATACCACTTTTGACCGACACTTCCACAGCGTTTGTGAAATCCTCGATCAGATCATCGATATCTTCCAAACCAACAGAAATTCGAATCAATCCCTCTGTAATGCCCAATGCGAGTTTTTCGTCGATTTTTAGTCTTGCATGTGTGGTTGTGAACGGATTGGTAACGATTGTTCTCGTATCTCCCAGATTGGAAGAAAGAGAAGCAATTTCCAGCGCTTCCATAAAGGCAGAAACACGTTCAAAACCGCCTTCCAGTTCAATGGTTACAATCGCACCACCTGCTTTCATTTGTGCTTTTGCGAGTTCGTGTTGTGGGTGAGACGCTAAAAACGGATATTTAACCAGTTTTACATCCGGATGTTTATCCAGTGCCGATGCCAAAGCCAGTGCGTTTGAACAATGTTTGTCCATTCTCAAATGCAATGTTTCAAGACTTTTGCTCAAAACCCAGGCGTTAAACGGAGACATGGAAGGTCCCGTGTGGCGGCAGAAAAAGCGAACATGTTTGATGTATTCTTCTTTTCCAACCACAATACCACCCAAAACGCGGCCTTGTCCGTCCATATATTTTGTAGCCGAATGCACGACCAGATCTGCTCCGAAATCAACCGGATTTTGCAGGGCAGGAGATGCAAAACAGTTATCTACATTAAAAATTAAATTATGTTTTTTACAAAGCCTGCCGATCATTTCAAGGTCAACAAGATCCAGGCCAGGATTTGAAGGTGTTTCCAGGTATACCATGCGCGTGTTTGGCAATACGGCTGCTTCCCAGTCTGCTTCACTCGCGTCAGCGTCAAGGTAGGTATAAGTGATTCCCCATTTGCTGATAATCTGTGTGATGATCTGATGTGCGGAGCCAAACAAAGCACGACTGGCCAGAATGTGGTCCCCGCTTTTCAACAAAGCAGCCATACTCGCAAAAACCGCAGCCATACCCGTAGCCGTTGCAACGCCATCTTCGCAGTCTTCAAGCACACAAACCTTGTCTATGAATTCCTGCACTGATGGGTTTGAAAAACGACTGTAAATATTTCCTTCTTCCGTCTCTTCAAACAACGCTTTTCCCTGCTCAGCACTTTCAAAAGTGAAGCTGCTGGTCAGAAATAATGGCGTAGAATGCTCGCGGTACTGCGTTTTCTTCGTTTGGGTACGTATTGCTTTGGTCTGCTTTTTCATAGATCACTAGGTGTTAGCTATTGGCTGTTAGCGTTTAGCTTGTAATAAATACTTCTTATTTAGTGAGAGCGTAAATACTCTCTTTTTTAATAAATTCTAAATTTATGGGTTCAGGTCTAACAGCTAATCGCTTACAGCTACCAGCTAAAAAACCACCATATATATTATTCTCAAACTCACGATGATAACAATGGTTCCAACCATGATCATCATCGTTTTTATCGGCAATTTTCTTGATAATGTTGCTGCAATTGGTGCTGCTACCATTCCTCCCAAAATCAACCCCAAAACGACCTGCCAGTGCGAAAATCCGATCAGTGTTATAAAAGTGACCGAACTTGCAAGTGACACGAAAAACTCAGCCAGATTCACCGAGCCAATCGTATATTTAGGATGCCTGCCTCTGGCAATCAGCGTGGAGGTAACAATAGGTCCCCAGCCGCCGCCGCCGATTGAATCCAACGTTCCACCTGCAAAAGCAAGCAAGCCAATTTTCCGGATCGGACGTTTTTCAATACGTTTCTTTAACGCTTTCTGAATGATAAGAATTCCCAGAATCAAGGTATAAACAGCGACCAGCGGCTTGATGATGTAAATATATTGTTCAAGAGAAGTCAGCAGATATGCACCTGCAATCGCTCCGATTACGCCGGGAACGAGTATTTTTTTGAATAACTTACTGTTTACGTTGCCGAATTTAAGGTGCATATAACCTGAAACCCCGCTTGTGAATATTTCCGAAGCATGCACACTGGCACTTACCGCCGAGGGAGGAACGCCAATAGTCAAAAGAAATGTAGCTGACGTCACGCCGTAGGCCATGCCTAATGCGCCATCAATCATTTGCGCGACAAACCCGCCAAGGATGTAGTAGAAAAAACTTTCATTTAATTCGAGATCATCCCAAAGAACTGAAAGCCGGTCGTAAGTGATGTATGTAAAAACGAGATGGCCGACAATCATCAGGGCAATGGCTGCAAACAAATTGACAGCGATTTCTGTGCGGCTTCTTTTGCGTAAAGTTGCTGCCCAGATTTTGTCCTGAATACTATCCCAGGAAAATGATGATTTTGTATTATTTTGAGTTGGCTGCGATGAAGCGTTTTGCTGATCAGCCTTTTGTGGGATTTTATTAAAACGAGAATCGGATTCTTCCGGCAAATCAGGCAGAAAAACAATTTTTCCCTGTTCCCTTGCCAGCGCTGCCAAACGACGATCTTCCTCAGGATCACCACTTGCAATGTATGCGACCTGCAGGGATTCCCAGTGATTAGGTTCCGTAACTTCTGACGAGGGTAATGATTCTGACGCGTCCTTCAAAGTCTATCTAGTATAGTATTATGATAGAGTAAAGTATTAATAAAATAGCAAACTAATGTTTGCTAAATGAGGTGCAAATTTAGTATCAAAATATTATCTTTCAAAGAATAAAAAAAGGCGGACCCGAAGATCCGCCTTTTTAAAACGATTACAGATTAGTAAAAGCAACCTAATAACATCGGATTTCAAATAGGGAAACAGGCGTATTCTCGTTTGAATTGGTCAGTTCAATTTTCAGGTTTTCTGTTAAAACAGGTTCGCTGAATGTGATCGTCCGGAGGTTTTGGTGATTGTCATCCAGGGTGGCAATGATCTCGTTTTTGTCATTGTATACCTTCACCCCGGTAACGCAAAACGGCATTGTTGTTTCCGGATGCAGGAAAATTACATTTTCCATCGGATGATCATAGTCGGCATCAAATACCAGTTCCAGGGAAGAAATTTTGGTTTGTTCATTCCAATGGACATTGATTGCCGGCGTTTTGTCATCATAATCCGCCACCCAGGCATTCGGGCTGGCGATGGGGCGTTGCAAGCCGTTTCGTAAATTTTCCGACTCGAAAAGATTTATCGGATCGCTTAATTTCATGGCGATATTTCTTCCTTCCGGCCTGCGCTGCGGACACCAGAATTCAAAGGTTTCTACACCAATATCTTCAGTCGGCTCCTGTTTTCCGTAATTGGAAACGGCGGGGTTGGTCGCGTTGAAAACGGTGACGATACCCGAAATCCTTTTTTCACTGTACTGAATTTTAACATTTTCATTTTTCATAAAACAAATGAAAGCATAACATGCCTCGTCAAATTCGACATCCCAGTTCAATGTGATTTCCTGTTTCCCTTTGGTCAGCGCGATGTTTTTTGTTTGCAGGGTAACGTCCGGCGTATGATTGTATGACTTGGAGCTTTTTCTCAATTCAATGGTCAGGCTTGTCGCCGCATCGGCATCCAGGATAACAGTTATTGAGGGCATTTTTCCAACCGACACAGGCAACATTTGCGCAACGGAGTGCACGATGACAGACCAGCGATCCGAACCTGGTATTTCGCTTAACTTTAACGTAGAACTTGCCTGAATACGGATTGCTTTTTGAACAAGATCCGCTGCATCGGACAATTTTACGTGCGGGATATACTGGCCCGATCGTATCAGTTCCCGCTGCAATTCTTCCAAATGGAGCGTTCCGACTTCTCTTGGTGAAATACCATATTTTTTCGCCAGTGATGCCGCGATAGCCACTGCCTGTCCTCCATGAGCGCTGGTCGCCATCACGCGGGTGGAAGCAAAAGCTACGTGGGTGGTGCTGATGATACGCCCCGCAATGAACAGGTTATTGATGTTTTTGCTGTAATAACTGCGGTAGGGGATGCCAAAAACACCTTTTCCGTGCCATTGATTACAACCGGCCTGATCACTGTAAATACCATCGGCGGGATGCAGATCGATACTCCATCCGCCAAATGCGACGGTATCTTCAAATGGTTTCTGCTCAACGATATCCTGCTGTCTGAGCATATAATCACCTTCAAACCGGCGGCTTTCACGTTTTCCCGGGATTGTTCCGACCCATTCCAGTGTCATGGTTTCGGCTTCGGGAAATAAGCCTGAGTTTTTGATATAGTTCCAGGCGCCGTAGACCACCTTCCATAGTTCCCACTTAATAGTCTCGGTGTCGTGAACGGTATCCAGCCTTCCGCCATATTCCAGCCACCACAACCGGCAACCAAAATCTTTCGGGTTGAATGTTTTGTAACGGGGAATTTGCGTTATGTCCTGCAATGCAAAGGATGGCGGCGTAAATTTCACCGGCCGGCCAACATCCTTCGAATAGAAATACATCGAATGGCCCAGCAATTCGCCATAAGCCTTATCGGGAGCAAATTTCTCACCAAATTCTTCCTGCGACTCTGCACCCATCCGGAATGCTGCGCCTGCTAAAAACGCGACTATTCCGTCTCCGGAAGCATCACAAAACAGGGGAGCGTTTAATTGATACTGTGTGCTGTTCTGGCTGCAAAAGGCATGTACAGCAGAAATCGTATCTTCCGCGGATTTATCAAGATCAAAAACAGCCGTGTTTAACAGTAAGGTGATGTTTTTTTCTTCCACCACTTTTTCCAGCAAAACGGTATCGAAGATCAGCGGATTTCCATCGGGATTGCGATGAATGTTTTCCAGCATGATTTCGTTGATCACACCGCCTTCCCGCGCCCAACGGTTATTATTTCCCATATGGGAAGTAGCTCCCAAAACCCACAGCCTGACTTCACTGGAAGCATTGCCCCCTAAAACCGGTCTGTCCTGTACAACAATTACTTTCATGCCAGCCCGTGCCGCTGTGATGGCCGCGCAGGTTCCCGTCAATCCACCTCCGACGATGATCAGGTCAGCTTCAAGCGATATGGTTTTTGGTGTTCTTTTGTAGATGAATTCTTCTTTTATCATGGTTACGCAGCGTTAGGGTAGGAGGTGCGGTACATTGTTACCTCCCATCTTACTTGATATCTTGAATTATTTCAGTTCTATTTCTTTTATTCCGGCAGAATAACCGGTTGGTTTCAGGATGGTTATTGATATTTTTTTCTCAAAACCAGTCACCGGAATGCTGATTTCTTTACTTTCTCCCGGATTTAAATCGGGAATGGAAAAAGCTCCATGATCTGTTTGCAGCGAATAACCTTTCACGGCATAGGCAGGAAAGTCATTACGTCCGGTAACTTTCAATGTCAGTTGATGCCGGCCCGATTCGATTGTTTTAAAACTTATTTTTTCAATAAGAACCGGTGACATTTCTTCCTGATAAGCCAGATACGCCGGTCTTAAAGAGCGGTCGGGGCCGACGATTCCCCACGGACGGTAACCGTTTGGATTGGTGCCATGGTAGCGGCTTTGGTAGTCATTGTAGGTCCACCAGGAAGTGCCGACTACATAGGGCCTTTTTCTGACCTCAGCCAATACGTCCCGTACGTGCTGCGCCTGATCCGCTTCTCCACCATTATTATCCGCTCTTACACCCCATTCACTGATCAGGATCGGTTTTTCAGGATAAATTTTGTGAATGTGGTCGAGTACTTTTGCATGGTTTCCATAGGTATTGGTCGATATGAAATCCGCGTATTGGCTGGCCTCGTCTTCGGGTTTTTCGGGGAAAGTGTTGAGGAACATACTGGCGAAAGTATACAGTCGGGTCGGGTCCAGTTCGCGTGCATTGATGATCATATCCTTGGTCCAGCGCTGTCCTGATACGCTTCTGGATTCATACTCGTTGCCCACACTGTATGCGATAATGCTTGGGTGATTCCAGTCGCGCTCGGCCATTTCACGGAACTGCGAACGGAATTTCGTACGCATGCTGTCGTTGTCCATTTGCCGGGGTGTCAGCTGCCAGTTGCCGGCCTCGGAAATAATCAGCATCCCATATTTGTCGGCCAGGTCGTAAAAGTATTCCGAAGGGGTGTAATGCGTCAGCCGCTGAAATTCCATTCCGGCCTCTTTCATGAGTTTGAAATCTTTTTCGATCAGCCAGTCCGGTTCCATCGAACCTAATCCCGGATAATCAACAACCCGGTTTCCGCCACCCAGACGAAGCGGTTTTCCGTTCAGAAGCAGCTGAGCATTTTTTATTTCAACTTTCCGGATGCCGAAATTAGACGCAATGGTATCCTGCCCCACCGAAGCAGTCAGATGATAAAGGTTCGGATCATCCAGATTCCAGAGTTTCACCTGCGCTGCGGATAGATTCGTTTCAGCTTCGATAATAGCGGTTTGCCCTGCCGGAATGGAGGCCGGTTTCACTTTCCAGTTTAACGTAACGGGCTTGTCCTTCCATTGAACCGTGTAAACCGTTTTCGGGGTAACGGCCTGTTTTGAGGAATTTTTAATGCGTAGTTTCGTACTTAATGTTGCTGTTCCCTTGGCAAGATCGGGTACACTTTCAATTTTGATGTTGTCTGCATACACTTCCGGTTCGATGGTCAGATAAACCGGGCGTATCAAACCGCCATAATTCATCCAGCCCATGAAGGACGCGTTGGTTTTATTGGTGTCTTTCGCACCCGGAATTGTTCCTGTTTTCCATGTATCGTTATTTACGGAAACCGCCAGCAGGTTATCGCCCTCTTTCAGCAAATCAGTAATGTCAAAGCTGAACGGAGTATAACCTCCTTCGTGAAAACCGACCTTCTGCTCATTCAGCCAGATATTGGTCTTGTAATAGGAAGCGTCAAAATGAAGGATAACCCGTTTCCCGGAAGTTGTTTTCCAGGGAAAATTTTTCCGGTACCAGACGGTGCCTGTAAAAAACTGAAATCTTGGGTCAGCAGAAAAGCAATGCGGAACGGTTACTTTATCAAACCTGCCATTTTCTTCTGCTTTGGTGGCAAACCATTTTCCAACCTGTCCCATGTCCGCCGGATCAAGTGTAAAAGACCATTCGCCATGGAGTGGAATTGCGTTCGGCTGACTAATTTTATATTGCGCAAAAGAAGGTTTGACCAGTATAAATAATAACGCCAGTAGTAACGATAATCTGTTCAATGTCATGATTTTGTGTTGGTTATGATTAAGGGTTAAGTATCGTGTCCTGTGCGGCTACGTCGACAGTCACTTTTCTCGAAGCGCGCCATGGAATGATTGACGCCAGCAAAATCCCGAAAGCAATGGATGCCGTGAGCAGGGAGCCTTTGGTTGTCAGGGCACTTAATGCGAAAAGTAAAACTGCTGTAAAAGCCAGCGCACCGGCAATAACCTGCAATCCGAAGCGGTTCTGTCTGCGTACTTCTGTTTTCTCTTCTTCCGAACTTTCCAGATAATCAAACTTGCGCTGCGCCATAACAGCCTGGTAAACTTCGTATTCAGAGCTTGTTGCAAATTTTCGTGATCCCAGCCACTCGTTGATCAGCAGTAAAATCAAGGGAAGACCGATGCCCAAAAGCATTTCTTCTGATCGGCTAAGTTTTAGGCCGGATGTTAAGGGTAGAATAATTTTGAAAAGTAAATTGACAGATAACGTTGAGCCTGTAATCCAGAGCGTTGCCTTTCCAGTCAGTCTTTTTGAAAACAATGCCCAAAGCGCCGGTGCGAGCAAGGGGCCTCCGGTTACCGCGCCGATACTCAAAACCACTTCCACAATACCTCCCGCAGCCGGTACGAGCAGCGCGATAATGATCATCCCGATTCCGAAAACGAGCGAGGATAAGCGGGCAATAGACATGAGTTTTTTGTCAGATGCGCCCGGATTGATCATTCCTTTGTAAATGTCATTGGTAAAAACCGCTGAAACTACGTTCAAGGTGGTGTTGGCCGAAGCAGAAGTTGAGAAGTACATACCGGTTAACATCAATCCCATTAAACCGGGAGGAAGCACCAGCTGACAAACCTGTAAATAAGCATTTTCCGTATCGAGGCCTTGTAATGACGGATTGATTGTCCGGTAAATCATCGGTGGCAGCATCCAGATAATCGGGCTGATGAGGTACAGTCCGGCGAAAAGAAAAGAAACTTTTCGGGCAGATTTTCCGCTGTCAACACTGGTGTACCGTTGGACGAAAGTCCAGTTGCCGCCGATGTAGCAAATGTGATAAAGGGTAAAGGCGAGAATGAAACCAAAAGTGTATTCACCGTTTAGTAAATCAAAAAAGCCATCCGGTGCTTTGGCCGTAACCGTTTCCCAGCCTCCCGCGGCATTCAGGGATAGTGGTAAAATAATAAAGACTGCCGCCGTCAGGATTACAAATTGAAGAATATCCGTGACCATCACCGCCCATAACCCGCCGACGGCCGTGTAAGCAATCATCATAATGCCCAAAACGATGGTGCTTGGAACCAGTGGAAAACCAAGAGATACGCTCACCAGCTTGGCAACAGGGTACAAAACCGACCCTTTGATGAATAGGGAAACGAGCGTGAAGATGTAGATGAATGTTTTTTGCACTTTCAACCCCAACCGTTCTTTTACAAATTCTGCCGCTGTAAGCGCTCCGGTGGCTTTCCATTTTGGCGCCAGCCACACGCCCGTAATTAACGCGCCAATGCACATCGTCCATTGAATGGTAACCGACACCCAGCCATATTTATAGGCGATGGCTCCCCAGGCCACAAAGGTACCTGCGGAGAAAAAACTCATAAAAAGCGACAGGCCGCCGATAAACCAGGGCACAGACTCTCCGCCAGCGAAGAAAGATTTCATGTTCCGGCCGGTCCGTATGAAAAGCATGCCGATAAACAAAACAAAAGCCGAAAAGATGAATATAACGGCGGTATCAATGGGTGAATTCATAGGTTTGGGTTATGCTTACTTGTTCAATAAATCAGTCGGTTATTCCTTAATCTGTTTGCTTTCGGTCACTTCTTTGAGAAACGACAAAACCTTTTCCAGGACATTAGCCTGAGAAAAAAGGGGACCGGCGTGGGGTGCTTCGGGTAAAATCAAAATATCATTTTTAACCCCGGAGACTTGCAGCAGATTGGTAAAAAGCTGTCCCAGCCAAAGGGGTGAAGTTGAATCTTTGCCTCCATGAATTGTTAACGCAGGAGGATCGTTTTTGTCGATATAGGTGGTGCCACTTGCCCATTTCGCCAGATCAGGACGTTTTAAAGACGAGGCGCCGAGAAGCCTGGATATCATCGAGTTGTCGTCATCCACATCGAAGGACAGCCCGCTTCCATGCAACACGTAAAGATCGGTGACGCCATAATAATTGATTACGGCCTGAAAATGCACCGGATTGTTTTTGATTGAAAAAGGATAAAATTCTTGCCGGTGGTTGTTGCTGCTCATGCCGATCAGCGTTGCCAGATGCCCGCCCGCTGACGCGCCTGCGATGATAAACCGGGACGTATCGAGGTTATACTTCCCGGCACTTTTCCATAACAGGTCAATCGCTGCATTACAATCCTTCACCTGCGCGGGGAAAATGGTGTCTCTCGTAAAACGATAATCCACGCTTGCAATGGCGTATCCGTGTTGCAACATTCCGTCCACGTGCATGTTTTTCTTGGTGCCATTATTCCAGCCTCCGCCGTGTATCCAGATGATAACCGGTACCGGTTTTGATACATTTTCAGGAAGATATAAATCAAAAGTCTGTCTGATATTTGCGCTGCCATACCGTATATTTTTGATCAGTTTTGCACCCGGAATCCACAAGGTATCGGCTTCCTGAGCAAAACTTTTGCTCAGTGCCACAACGATCAGAAACAATATGAAACCAGCTCTCATTTTATTGAAGATTTACTTCCAAAACCTGAATCCCGAAACCTGGTATTTGCAGTTTGGTGTCGGTTAACAACTGCCCGGATGTGAGATTTTTGATTGTTTTTACTTTGGACCCTGCTCTGAGCTTTTCGCTGTTTAAGGATAAGTTCAAGGCAACGGCCTGCGTGCCGTTGTTTAGCAGAATCACGAAATAGGTATCGCCGGATTCAGCTTTTGCCAATAAAGGATCAATAGAGGGACTGCCGGTCTGTGCGAATCCTTCGCGGATCATCAGGTTTGCTCTCGTACCATAAATGTTACCGGATGCAAAGCCGTAGCTCTGATGCGGACCAACTTTGGGCGTTACAAAGCCTCGTGGAAAACTAACTTTTTCAGCGGATCTCAATGCTGCTTCGGAAAGTAAATAATCCGTAATCCATCCGATCTGCCACCATGCGTGATGGGGATAAGGACCTGCGCCTCTGTTCATGGCCTGCCAGTAGTACGATGCAACACTGGTTTTTGGATCCACAAAAGCATCGCGTCCGATAGCGGCTGACCGTGCAAGATCGGCGAAAATCTGTTCTCCTGTGATGCCATACATTCTGATAAACAATCCTGCATGACTGGCCAGCTGAATAGGTCCGTGACGTGTTGCAGAACCAAATATGCCGCCATGTTCGAAGCTCAGGCCGGCCTGGCTTATTTCCCAGTCTTCTCTTTCAACGCCGTTAACAATCTTGATTTTTTTGGATGGAATAGGATGGGTGTAAATCGAGCCTACATAGATTTTGGCAGAAGTGATTGCCGCCGCCTGATACCGTTTGTCTTTGGTGATGTCAAAAAGATCGAGCAAAGCCTGCGCCGACTGACCGGTTGCAAAATCCGGTGCGTAACGTGCATCACCGCAAACCCCTAAAAAAGCGCCGGTTTCTACTGCGTTTTTGATAAACCAGTCGGCACCTTTCTGCGCTGCTTTCAGGTATTTTTCGTCTTTCAGAATCCGGTAAGCAACCAGCAAACCGTAGAATGTAGGACGAACATCTTTGATATCTTTAAAAAGCTCTGCGTCCGTTTTCCGGTCATAAGCAACCGCGAAACTTCCGTCAGGTTTTTGCCAGCTCAACAGTTTTTCTGCGCCCAGTGTCAGCCGTTCTTTCAGTTCATTATTTTCAGGCTCAAAAAGAAGCATGTTACCAATGTCCAGCATCACATAATACGTCAGCCCGATCGGTTCTACAACGGAACCCCATTCTTCCACAAACTTTTTGCTTTTGGCAAGATAATACTGTCCTTCGATGGCGCCCTTGAAAAAGCCCTCATCGGTCATTTGCTGAACGAGCTTAAAATTTTCAGCAGGCGGCAATACTTTTTGTGTCAATTCAGGATCTTTGGTCTCGTGCGCAAGCATCCACATCGCTCCATAATCTGAATTTTTCATGGCATCTTTATTCGAGCCAACAACGCCGCCCAGATAGGACTGTGCACCGATTTGTTTCCCTTTGTATTCTTCGATATTCCAAAGTGAAGTTTTTGGGTCGATGAGATAGTGGTGCATTTTTTCGATACGATCCGTCAGAGATTGCTTGCTCTGGCGCAGCGCCAAACCTTCTTTGAAATTGTAGATATCATAAATGGCATGATTCAGTGCCTGGAACCAATCGCCGGCAACCAGACTGAAACGAAAGCCATAACTGATTTCCTGACCAGCTTCCCGTTCAGACCTTTCCTCTCCCAAAACAGGATAATAAAGTGTCGGCGATAACTGCGATTTGCGGTTCATGTGTGATAATCCGATAAACCAGTCGGTCTGCGTGATCTTATCTTTTGCCCAGGGATCGCGTGCCAATCCGGGTTCTGGAATTACCGATAAAGTGATCCCGCTTTTTGTACTCACCAGCGGACTTAAAGTGCTGGCGCAGCGTTCGCGGTAAATAACAGGACGATCCGGAATTCCATGGCCGTATGCATAGGCCAGTGCAAAATTTTTCTGCATGAAATTTCCCTGAAAATAACCAGGCACAGAAACCCAGGACATTTTATCCGGGGATAATGTGGCCAGGGTAGGAGAGGCCAGTGAGAAAAACCCTTTCGTTTTAGGAGTTATAGTTTGTTTTACCTGAATGTCGTTGTGAAACTTCTCATCCAGTTTCCAGTCGGCTGTAACGGTTGCAACTTCCGTTTCCTGGCTAAACTGGATATGTTTGCTATCAATCACTTTGACATGAGCAGGGAAAAAATGGTACGCTTTTCCGGCCGTGTTCAGAGAAACAGCCGTCGTACTTTCTTTCCATTGCAGCTGCTGATAGTGGTAGGCATCTTCCGGGAATTTGCCACCGGTTATCTTATCAAAAGTCTCAGCCGATTCAGCCGAAGGTTTTGTTTCGGAGAACAGTAAGGTGTATTCGCCGGAAGGTGCAAGGTCAGTAACCCACTTCCCGTTTTTGTTAACGGCAACCTTTTGGATACGATAACCTTCCGCAGATTTTTGCCAGACGATCTGTATGTTTTTATTGCCAAGCGTTATGGTTTTCGGCGATTGTCCGAAAGTAATCGCTGCAAAAAACAGATATGAGAACAGGCTCAGATAATATTTCATTTCAAATTGATTACAATGCTTCTGATTCATTTTACCCTTTTGCCCTTGGTTACGCCGTAAACAGGGATCCGTATTGCGGGAGATTGTTTATCGTGTAACTCCTGGTTTATCCTCTACAAAGAGTTTTCACGGCCATCTCTACCATATCGTGTTATGGCTGGGGTGCAACTGTTTCACCTTTCAGGATCGCCATCAGTTCGGGCAAATGATCCTGATAAACACCTCTTGGCGTTGTTTTGTATTTCGCAGTCAGATAAGCCGCAAAGCCGACCACTTCGCCCATCATTCCGCAGGTCCGCATGACGCGTGTGCTTCCGAAGGCGACGTGCGTCGTGCTGATATTCCTGCCTGCTACAAAAAGGTTCTGAATATTTTTGGAATAAAGGCAGCGATATGGAATGGTATACGGCGCCACTTTGATGTGTTTTGTACCGGCAAAGAATTCCTGACCTTCGAAATATTTACTGTTTTTAGCATCGGGAAAATGAAGATCAATAGTCCAGGTTGCCGTTACCGACCCGTCCGGATATTGCTTGCCTTCCTGAATATCCATCTGATTTAGAATGTGATCACCTATGATACGTCTCGATTCTCTTTTTCCGCCAATGTACGCCACCCAGGCCAGCTCATGTTTGGCATATTTCTGCGACTTGTGGTTTTTAAGATAAGACCAGTTCCCGTAGATGGCGCGCAGGTTATGGTCCCGGATTTTCTCGGCGTCGGTGATGGTGTTAAAATTGCCAAAACCGGTTTCCCATTCCCAATCCGCCTTGCTGTTGTCGATATGATATTCATCTGAAAATTGCAGTGCCCAGGGTGTTTCCGGAAATCTGGAAACAGTGTCACGCGGTAGTGAGGCCCAAAGATTTGATGTGCCCAGGGTGAAATCATCCGCCTTTTCTGCCGCCAGCGATTCGCCCGTTTCGGCTTTGCTTTCACGTCCCATACGGAATTCGGCGCCGGCTAAGTATCCGATTGTTCCGTCGCCCGTGCAATCTGAAAAGAAGGAGCCTTCAAACCGGGTTTCTTTATTCGTCGCAATATCCCGACCCACAACGGCGGTGATGATATCGTTTTGTTTTTCAACTTTATACACATGCGTGTTCAGGAAAAGCGAGATATTTTTCTCGGCTTTTACAATGGAAGTCTTTCTGGCGTCGCCATATTCTTTGGCATCCGGATTACCATTTCCCGGGTCACCATTATCCATTTCTCTGACGATCCGGCCTAATTTTGGATAATGGTTTTTATCGACATCACCCATTAAATGGACTCGGATTTCGGAGCTGTTATTGCCTCCCAAAACCGGACGGTCCTGAATAAGGGCAACTTTCAGCCCCATTCTGGAAGCTGAAATGGCTGCGCAGGTCCCGGCAATTCCGCCACCCACCACGACCATATCAAAATGCCCGGCGGAAGTCGGTGTATCGGTAAGATTTAACAGTTTTTTACGAAATGCTGTCAATTCTTCGAGTTTGTTTGGCGGGGTGAATTTTGGCGCATCTGTGAAAAGAATCGCATCGCAGCGGCCATTAAATCCGGTTAAATCCTTAATCGATAACTTGATCTGATCATTTTTGATTTCGGTTTCGCCCGCGTCATACCATTTCCATTCGTCTGAGCCACTTTCTCCAAAAATCTGTTTGATCGGGTTTCCGTCAATAGAAACCTGAAATTTTCCGGGGCCCTTTGGGAAAGGAGCCCAGTCTTTGGTACGGACCCAAACATGGTATTTGCCCTTTTTTGGGAATTTTACGGTCGTTGTCGCGTCTTTAACCGGTCGCCCCATGCCATGCGCCATGAGGTACGAGGAACCCATAACCACAAAAGATTGCTGGTCGATAACCCAGCCACCCTTGTCTTCAAATGACTCGGTTTCAACGAATACATGGTTTTGCGCTGATAACTGTAAGGTGGCTAGAAAAAGGATTATAGTTAAATAGTTTTTCATTTGCGTTTTGGTTTAGCCCTCGACTGACGCGTTGGGTTAAGTTAATCAACTTTGTACTGGTCCTCATGGCTAAAGCCCTGGATTGAGGGGATCGCTTGCCCCCAAGGTTAAAACCTTGGGTTAATAATTTTTTCCCGAAGCGAAGGCCTGGGGCTTCTTCCTTTGGCTACTTGTACTGGCTAGGAAGGCTAAAGCCTTTGGTTGAGGAATCACTTGCGCTTGCCCCCAAGGTTAAAACCTTGGGTTAATAATTTTTTCCCGAAGCGAAGGCCTGGGGCTTCTTCCTTTGGCTACTTGTACTGGCTAGGAAGGCTAAAGCCTTTGGTTGAGGAATCACTTGCGCTTGCCCCCAAGGTTAAAACCTTGGGTTAATAATTGTTTCCCGAAGAGAAGGCCTGGGGCTTCTTCCTTTGGCTATTTGTACTGGCTAGGAAGGCTAAAGCTTTGGGTTGAGGAATCACTTGCGCCTGCCCCCAAGGTTAAAACCTTGGATTAATAATTGTTTCCCGAAGCGAAGGCCTGGGGCTTCTTCCTTTGGCTACTTGTACTGGCTAGGAAGGCTAAAGCCTTTGGTTGAGGAATCACTTGCGCCTGCCCCCAAGGTTAAAACCTTGGATTAATAATTGTTTCCCGAAGCGAAGGCCTGGGGCTTCTTCCTTTGGCTACTTGTACTGGCTAGGAAGGCTAAAGCCTTTGGTTGAGGAATCACTTGCGCCTGCCCCCAAGGTTAAAACCTTCGGCTAGTAATTGCTTCCTGAAGCGAAGGCCTGGGGCCTCTTCCTTTGGCTACTTGTACTGGCAAGGAAGGTTAAAGCCTTGGTTGAGGAGTGACTTGCGCCTGCACCCAAGGTTAAAACCTTGGGTTAATAGTGTTTCCCATGCGAATACTTTGGGTTAACTACACTTTCTTGATACACAAGCAGGTGAGTACTGTATTAACCCAAGGCTTTAGCCTTGGGGGGCCGGGTCTCTCTTCCGCCAGACTTTAGTCATCAGTATTTTTTGCCAGGATTTCTCTGCTTTTTTCCGTTAGTCTGGTTTGTCTTTTCAGGATATTAAGTTTCAGTTTCCGTTGTTCCTCATTTGACTGTTCGATGCCATTTGCTATTTTTTCGGTTAAGGTTTGGTTTAAAGGAATAGCCGATAGTTTTTTCAGAATCGCGATCTGCATCGGGTATGATGACGACTCGTACACCTTCCACAGCCAGTTTTGTTTTTGTGGTTTGGAGAAGAAGTAATTACCGATTTTTTGCAGAGCTGTTCTGGCCGTAAACAGATTTTTCCCGGTGATCACTCGTTCAATATCCTGTTCATAAGGTTTATTAACTTTACCATCTTTGCCGATCACTTTTTCCATAGCCCAATATTGGTAGTGATAGTTGTTATCGGCCAGGAAGGAATGTAGCATGCGATCATTTTTATAGGATTCAGTAATTTTCAGCATTTCCGGGACTGCCTTTCCATACGCGATTTTCCATAAAGTGAAACAGGTATAAACTGCTCCATCGATCACTTCATTTTTAATGGTCTTCAATGTTGCGCCGGTTTTGGCGTCCACAGAATCAGAGAGATTGTCAGTGCCTTTGGCGATCAGCTCTTCCATTTCAAGATCAGCGAAAATGGAATTTTGTTTGGCCAGGATTTCCTGCAACTTTTCGTAATCCTCCTGCTTAAATTCGTCGTGATCAATCTTTGTCAAAACTTTTCCTTCGGGCAGGTCGTAGCGCTCGTAATTGCCGAGGAGGTCCCAATAAAAATTGATGTGGACCGGCTTACATTCATTTGTGTAACAAACCGGTGTGAAAATATTCCGGAAGAAATATAACGGTCTTCCGGAATCATCAAGTTTTAGCTTTAAGGTATAGTTAAGGGTATCATTTTCTACAATCGTAAATTCCCGGATATTCTCCTTCCCGGCTGTTTTGTCACTTGGCAAAACAGCATATCCCTTCTTTGTTTCTGTAAAAGAGAAAATCGGAATAAGTACCATAAGAAGAAAATAGCGGTTCATGATTGGAATGTTTTCCCTGGTAATTATTTCCAGTCGGGGTTTTGAACCAGCTTTGGATTGGCATTAATCTCATCCTGCGGGATCGGGAAATATTTGTTTTTGGCCTGAACCGTTCTGGTTGGATACACCGGATTGACAGCCTTTGGAATCACTGTCAAAAACTTTCCGGTACGTGTCAGGTCATACCAACGATCACCTTCGGCAAAGAATTCCCAGGCGCGTTCCTGGATCACGGCATCAACAAAGGCGTCTTTGGCTAAACCGGCAGTCAGGTCAGCCAAACCAGCTCGCTTCCGAACGATGTTAACAAAACCATAAGCAGTTGCGGTTGCTCCGTTTAAACGAGCTTCCGCCTCGGCTGCGATCAGGTAGACATCAGGCAATCTTAAAATCGGGATGTTAGGAATTAACCCGATTGTAGAGCTTGGGTCCATGTATTTTTTGATCAAAACACCCTGTGTGGTGATGGGCGTAATGCTTCTTTGCGGAACAATTTTACCGGATTTGTCTACATAATTGGTATCGAGCAAAGTCCTGCGTTTGTCGGCCGGATCAAAGGAATTGAAAAACGACTGATAAGCGAACATAGACCCGAACGAAGTTCTTGCAAATGCCGGGCCAGCGCTGCCCGGAGGGCCGCAAAGGCCTGTCAGCTGATGACCTGTGCCGGGAGAAATGGGGTCAACTTCATAAGCCCAGATGTTTTCGATTCGCGCTGCATCTTCCTTTTCATTGCGATAAACATCCTGCACATCAGGCATCAGTGAATATTTATTGGAATTGATCACCACTTTCGCTTTTTCCAATGCTTTTGCCCAGTCTTCGTTGTACAAAGCGGCTTTGGCATAAAGTGCACTGGCGGCTTCGTTGGAAGGACGACCTTTGTCAACGGCGGGATAAGAAGGCAAACCGGCGGCAAGGGCCTGATCCAAATCGCTGTAAATCTGTTTATAAACATCCGCCTTGGGGCTTTTCGCAATTGTTGCTTCGGCTTCTGTGTAACTCGGACTGATCTTCACGGGCACGTCACCAAAGTTTTTGGCCAGCAAAAAGTGATAGAAGGCACGCAGGAAATATGCTTCCCCGATAATCTGCTTTTTGCGGGTTTCGTCCATTATGGCCTCAGGAACTTTGGCAATAACCCAGTTTGCCTTTTCAATACCGCTATAACACGCCGTCCAGATTTGCTGAGGAGATTCATTCACCCGGCTGTTGCTTTTTTGGGTTGTGTAATTCACGTCATAGGTGAAAAGCGTCAACGTGTTACGTCCAACCACACCGCGCGGATAACTCTGGTCATCACTGAAATCAGCAACCAACGTGAAGGCCGGACCGTTGCCCAGACTGCTTAATCCGCTGTAAACAGAAACCAGCCCTTTCTCGGCATCGGCAGCGGTTTTGTAAAAATCTTCTGTGTAAATAGAAGAATAAATTTTTTCGTCGAGTTCGCAGGAGCCAAGAACAAGGGAAGCTCCAAGCATGACCGATAGTCCTGTCGTTTTATTAAATATGTTTTTCATGTGTAAATGCCGGTTTTAAAATGTTACCTGAATACCTCCCAGAAATGATTTCGCCTGCGGATAAACAAAGTTGTCTACGCCCATGACGGTATTGGAACCTGCGTAAGTGTTCACTTCCGGGTCAAATCCGCTGTAATTGGTAATCGTGAAAAGATTGTTGGCGCTTACATAAATCCGGATGGCCTGAATGCCCTTGAAGCGGGGCAGGGTATAACCCAGCGTCACATTTTTACAGCGCAGGTAAGATCCGTCTTCCACTACATAATTTGTGATCGGCAGACGGCCTCCCTGGAATCCGCTGGTATACTGGTTGTTCGGGTTGGTTGGCGACCAGCGGTCTGCAACGCCTGCAAGCATGTTACGTTGTCCCAATGGGTTTTCGAAAGAAAGGCGGCTTGCGTTGTAAATGTCATTCCCCTGCGTACCGGAGAAAAATGCGCCGAAATCAAATCCTTTGAACGACATATTGGTCGAGAAACCGTAGATGAATTTTGGATTGGGATTTCCTACGATAACCTGATCCGCAGCAGTAATTTGTCCATCGCCGGTTACGTCTTTCACTTTCTGGCCACCCAAACGTCCGTCATAACCCGGCAGAATTGTTTCGCCGGTTTGGTTAACACCATCAAAAACATAGGTTTTAAACAAACCAAGTGGTTCTCCGACTTTTAAAATGGTGTAGGTGGTAACAAAACGCTCATTGGTTACACCGCCATCCAGATTCAGGACTTTATTCCGGTTGATGGTCGTATTGGCAGAAACATCCCATTTGAAAGCGCCGTCAGAAACACGCGCATTGACAGCCAGTTCAAGTCCTTTGTTTTGAAGTGATGCAAAATTGCCCGTGATGTTGGCATAACCCGAGCTGAATGGTAACGTTTTTACATAAAGTAAATCATCTGTTTTCTTCTGATAAACATCGGCAATGATACTGATCCGGTTATTTAAGAGACTGATATCTACCCCAATGTTGGTTTGCCGCGAGCTTTCCCATCTTAAATCAGGATTGGCAATACCCGTAGGGGCAATACCGTTCACGAATGCGTGGTTCAGGTTGTAGTCATAACCGGCTGCGGATACGATGGCAAGTGACTTGTAGGGATCAATACCGCCTGCGTTTCCGGTGATCCCGTAACTGGCACGAAGTTTCAGGTCTGAAATCCAGGGGAGGTCTTTCATGAACGATTCTTCGATAATGCGGTAAGCGGCAGATATGGCTGGGAAAGTACCATACTTGTGGTTTGCCCCAAATTTGCTTGATCCGTCGATACGGGCTGTAAGATCCAGAAATAATTTGTCTTTGAAACCGTAGTTAACCCGTGCCATGTAGGAATCCAGGCGCTGGCTGCTTCTGCTGCTGTTCACCGTTCTGGTCAGACCAAGTTGCAGGGCCTCGTTTTGTGTTGCATCGTTAGGGAAACCCGTAGCATTGATCGTATTGCTGTTCCCCATTTCAACCTGGGTTCCGAAAACGGCCGTCGCTTTGAGCGTATGATTTTTAGCCAGATTGGTGCTGTATGTCAGGATACTTTCATGCAGCAGGGCCAGATAGTTGTAATTTGATTTTGTGGCAGAACCTGAATTGTCGGTCAGGTCAGTTTTGTTAACAATAGATCTTGGCGAGTAATAGTCAAACAAATCCCCACGCTGATCAGCATTGAAAGAAGCGCGGTAGGTCAGTCCTTTGAAAAGTGTCGCCTCACCGTATAGGTTAATCAAAGTTCTTTTGATTGCTTTCTGATTTAAAACGGCTGCAAAACCGAGTGGGTTGGTTACCTCACGATACTGAGGACCTTGTTCTCCAAATGGAAAAAGCGTCCCGTCCGGACGATAAGGTACCAGCGTCGGAGGCGCGCCAATGGCAGCACCGAGTACGGACCCCAATACAGCACCGCCGTCACCTACGTTTTCACCGCCGGTCTGAATGCCATCGCTGATCGAATAACTCCCCTGAATACTGGTACCGATTTTGATCCGGTTGGAAAGTTTGTGGTCAAGATTCAGACGGTATGAATAACGTTTGAAATCAGAGCCGATGATTGTTCCCTGCTGATCAAAAAAGTTCAGCGACATCGCAAGCTGCGTTTTTTCGTTACCGCCATTGACCGATAACTGATGATTTTGGATCGGTGCTTTCCGGAAAATCAGCTTCTGCCAGTTGGTGCCTTCTCCAAGCGAAGCGGGATCTTTATAATAATTGTTTTTGAAAACTTCATTTTCGAGCTGAGCGAATTGAGAAGCGTTTAAAACGTCAAGTGTCTTATTTACTTTTTGTGTACCATAATAGCTGTCAAAAGTGACACGTGTAGCACCGTTTTTGCCTCTTTTGGTGGTAATCAAAACGACACCATTGGCGGCTCTTGCACCATAGATGGCAGAGGCAGAGGCATCTTTCAAAACCTCAACCGACTCAATATCATTGGGGTTGATGGTAGAAAGCGGACTGACATCCGTAATGCCGCCGCCATTGGAAATCTGAATACCGTCGATAACATACAGGGGCTCGGACGAACCGTTGATCGAGTTTGTTCCGCGGATTCTGACGCTGATATTACCACCGGGAGATCCGGAATTCTGGCTGATCTGAACACCTGCCACACGTGCCTGCAAACCTTGCGCAATGTTGGCAACCGGCGTTTGAACCAGGTCGGATGCTTTAACCGAGGCAATAGAACCGGTTGTTTCCACTTTTCGCTGTGTTCCGTAACCTACCACGACCACTTCTTCCAGCGCCTTTTGATCTACTTTTAAAGTGAGGTCAATCGTCGTTCTGTTGTTAACCGGAATTTCTTCTTTCAGATAACCTACAAATGAAAAAACCAGAGTAGCCTGCCCGGCAGCGGCAATGGAATAAGTCCCGTCGACGTTGGACAGTGTTCCCTGCTGTGTACCTTTTACGGTGATACTGGCTCCCGGTACCGGCTGTCCGGTTTCATCAAGTACCTTTCCCTTTACGGACTGGTCCTGTGCATAAAGACGTTCGCTTGCTCCTGCAATGGTCAGCAGCATGAGAAAACCGATTTTACATAAATTTTTTAGCATAGTTAAAAGGGTTTTTAAAGTAGCTCTAAAATTGAAATAGTTCAATTTTTTAGTTTAAAATCAGGGGTGATTTGAAATATTCAAATCCTGAAAAGAATGCCTGATACTGGATTAAACTTGAATTGTTACCTGAATATAGGAAGGAGAGAACGATTGTCAAGGGCGAAAAAACGCTGAAATATCTGAGATTATCACAAAAAGTATCGGTAACGTTTGCGGATACGTTACCGATATATGGTTATGATTATTTTTAATATGAAAATTTTAAAAATGATTTTTTGAATATCTTTGCTTAATGATTTTATGGATAATTTTAATGATGTTGAAATAATACAATGATTGCTTGTCCAAAATGTGCGGAAGTTGGTGCGATTATGAAAGCAGGTTATGTCCGGAACAAACAGCGGTATGTTTGTAAGGATTGTAATTACTTTTTTACCTTATCAGACCCGGATCAGATCACACCCCGAAAAAAGACCCGGCGGCATCAGACTACCATTATCGATATTGCCAAATCAATCGGCGTTTCCAATTCCACGGTTTCGCGGGCGCTGCACGGGCATGCGGATATCAGTCCTGAAACACGACAGGCTGTTCTGGAAATGGCTGCGCAGATGGACTATCAGCCCAACCAGCTGGCGTATAACCTGGTTAAAAGCCGCACAAATACCATCGGGATGATCGTGCCCGAGTTTACAAATTCATTTTTTCCGAATGTGATTATCGGCGCGCATGAAATACTCACGGAAGCGGGTTACAACCTGACGATCATGCAGTCCAATGAGTCTTACCAAGTGGAGGTTTCTAATACCCGGGCGATGCTTGCAAACCGGATCGACGGCCTGTTGATCTCCCTGACACAGGAAACGAATAACTATGATCATCTGAAAGTATTTGAGAAGAGGGGAATTCCTTTGGTTCTTTTTAACAGGGTTTGTGATCATGTGGAAGCGCCAAAGGTTGTCGTGAATGATTTTGACGCCTCTTTTACAGCCGTCGAACATTTGATCCTGAATGGTTATGAACGGATCGCGCATTTGGGCGGCCCTTTGAATTTGCTGGTGAGCCGGGAGCGTCTGCGGGGTTATCGGGCGGCGATGGAAAAGTATGGAAAAAGCATCGAGGAAAATATGGTGATCCAGGGGATGTTTTCTCAGCAGAAAGCAAGAATCTACGGAAAGTATCTGCTGGATCTTGAAAACCGGCCTGATGCAATATTTGCCGTCAATGATTCATCAGCGATTGAAATTATGCTGATGGCGCTGGAAAAAGGAATTAAAATTCCCGACGAACTGGGGGTCGTCGGATTTAGTGATAACCCTGAATCTGCGTATATAGGACCGGGATTAACCACCATCCGGCAGCCTACCGGGGAAATTGGTAAAACCACCGCGCAGTGGATATTGCAACTGATCGACTCTGAGGAAGAAGTGAATTTACCAAAGCAAAAAGTACTGAAAACGGAGCTGGTGGTGCGGGGATCATCGCGAAGAAGCCAAATTTGAGCAATCAAAAAAATGTCCTGTGACTTTAACGAAAGGGTAACGTATACTATCAGTTGGCAACGTAGTCAACCCTGATTTTATACCCAATTAAAACCCCCGATTGAATGTTAAGTAAGTTATCCTCCGTTATTTTCTTTGTTTTACTATCTCTTAAATTATTTGCTCAGGATACCATTGTTTTACGAAATGGCGATGTGCTCCGTGGAAAGGTCGTTGAAGTGGGTACCCGGGAAATCAAATACACCACCAATGCGGAACCAGGCAGCGCAGTATTTTTAATCGCGAAGAAGAAAACTAAAAAGATCAGCTTTGGCAGCGGCGAAGAAGTGGTGGTAACGGGTGCCGATAAAGAGTATCGTACATCAGCTGACCTGCAAAGAAACATCATTACCGTTTCTCCTTTTAAGGTTATGGATCTTGGTATGGGTTATGGAGTAAGTTACGAGCGGCAGCTGGGTGATAAAAAGCTTGTTGCTTTGATTTTACCGTTTACAATGATTTTTCCAGGCCGAGATGACTATTATGAAAGTGATAATGCGGATCTGAATAAAAATTTTGGATACTATTTAAATCCGGGAATCAAGATATACCCTTTCGGGCAAAAGAAAGTGAGTTATGCCATGGGGGCGAACTTTTCGTACGGACATACTTATATTTGGGAATATCAGCGCAATTTTGATAGTTATACTAGGGAATACTACTACGATAACTTCAAAAAGGCGAAAACCCGTATGGCGCTGATGGTTAATAATTATCTTAATCTTCAGGTCACAAAACATTTGCAAATTGGTATCAATGCCGGGATTGGACCTGTGCTGATGAGAAAGGTGAAGTACTTTTCAGACAGAGATTATTATGATAACTATGATTACGATGATAACGTTGTTGGTGAAGTTGCATTTAATTTCGCCTATCGTTTCTAGGTTCTGCTGTTAGTTTCGGAATCATTGATTTTGCAGCAATAGCTGTGGACGTTTTTGGAAATTGCCCCGTGTCAATACCTATATTGATACGGGTTTTGTATTATCCAATGGCAGGAATTTGTAAATTAATAGCTTAAACGTTAAAAAAGTACGCTCTCAGAGAAAACGCACTTTATTAACTACAGAAGAAAATTATGATATAATCTTAAATATCGTCTGTCAGCTAAAAACCTTCCGGAATAGTTCCAGGCTTTTGGGGACAGCGGTTGCAGGATTTTCCTTTCCTTCCATTTCCAATGAGATATACCCTTTGAAATTAGCTTTGCGAAGGATATCCGCTACTTTATGATAATCGAGGTCGAGATCATAGAAAAAACCTCCGCCATAATATGTTTTAGCCTGAACAATGGTTGCGTAGGGAGCCAGTCTTTCAAACTGAGGATATGGATTTCCGACAAAATTCCCGGTATCGACATTCATACCCATGGCAGGGGATGAGGAAAGCGGTTTATATATTTCCAGTAAATAATCGATGTTGGATGACAAGCCCCAGTGGTTTTCGATAGCCAGTACGACACCTGCTTTTTCGGCGGCAACCAGGCATTCGCCATAGGAGTCAATGCACCATTTGATCGCATCCTGATCCGTGTAACCCTGAATTGCAGGTTCTTTTCCGTCTTTGTAGTAGGCGGCATCACGTTTAACAGTCCGCCAGCTTCCTGTGTTCATACGGATGGCAGGTATCCCCATTTGTACGGCAAGGTTAATGCAGCGGATGGTATGTTCCACATCTTTTTTGCGATCTTCTGCTTTGGGCTGAACAAAACTTTGGTGGATCGAAAGCATTGGAAGTGAAAGTCCGTTATCAAAAGCAAGCCGTTTCAGCTTGTTCATGTAAGGAATGCTTTCATCCGTCATTTGGCGGTGCAGGATTTCTACCCCATCGAAACCCAAACGAGCGGCATCTTCGATTACTTTTTCAATCGGGTATTTCTTTTCCTCGAAATGCCAGTACGAATAAGTCGACACGGCCAAAGGGATTCGGCGGGCTGCGGGAGCAGGTGCTGCCGGCTTTGCGGACGTATCGATAACCGGAGCGGCCAAAGCCGCGGCCCCTGCCAGCGCAGTATTTTTTAACCAGTTTCTTCTGGATGAAGAAACTTCCTGGTTTGAAGGAGTTGATGATTCTTGCATTGAAAAATTAAAAGGTTAGGAATAGTCTTGCTTGAAAAATATAATTAAAGATAGGAATAGTTATTATTATTAAAAATCACCGGGCCGGTTAGAGCCCGGTGATGTAATATTTACGGGTTTTGTTTCAAAACATTTGACCCCATGATATCAATCTGCGCTTGCGGGATCGGGAAGTATTCGCTGCTTCCTTTTTTAAATACTGCGCCAGTCAGGTAGGATCTTTTCTTGCTTTCTTTTGCCAGATAAGCGTTAAGTACTACGTCAGCATTTCCCCAGCGAACCAGATCGAAGTGACGGTGACCTTCCATCGCCAGTTCAACACGGCGCTCGAAACGAACGGCCTTTCGGGCATATTCCTGACTTGCAAAAGCCGGGTAAGGTTTTACCAGATAATTTGCCGCCGGGGTTCCGTCGTCCTTTTTTACCAATTCTGTGGCAGCACGAGTTCTGATCTGATTCACGATGGCAAGAGCCGTTGCCAGGTCATTTTCTTCCACGGCAATTTCAGCACGCATCAACAAAATATCGGCAAAACGGATGGCCCGATAGTTATTGGCATTGGCACGCGGAGATTCTGCACCAGCATTTTCGCCGCTTGCTGCAAAAAACTTCTTGAAAGTATAAGGACCGGCAAAGCTTTGGTCGCGGATCCAGTTTTTCCCCGGGTGAATGCCCCAGTTAAGGAAGGGGAGGCCACGGCGGCCAACAGTCCAGTCTAATCTTGGATCAAGTGTTCCATCGTAAGGCGTGAACGGGTCGCTGGAAGAAAGACCTTCGTCGTTTTTCACATCCGTGTCATTAAAGGTATCCAGAAGAGGCAGCCCGTTTGCATCCGTTTTAAATGCGTTGACAAGATTTTGGGAAGGCTGGTAAAACCCGCAGCATCCGCCAGGGCCCGAACCATATGGAAAGTTGAGGTTATCACCCCAGCTTCCGTTTTCACCGCTTCCACCGTCGGCAACGGACATTTGTACTTCAAAAACAGACTCGCTGTTGTTTTCGGTAGCAATTCTGAAATTGTCGTGATAATTGGCGACAAGCGAAAAAGGACCATTTGTTACCAGATCCACCAACAAAGGTTTTGCTGCCGTGTAATCGCTTTGGTACATGTGGGTTTTGGCCAGCATCGCTTTAGCGGACCATTTACTAGCCCGTCCCACCTGTGCCTTTGTTGCAGAAAGGTTGTCAACTGCAAACTGGAAATCAGCTTCGATCAATGGCCAGATATCCTTGTCGTTTGGCAGGTTGAGATAATCCGTTACTTTTTCATCAACATAAGGCACCATGTTCCACATCTTTTTTGCTTCAAAATGGTACCAGCCACGCAGGAATCGGGCTTCGGCAGTAGCTTGTGATTTTTCCGCATCGGTCATATCCGTTGCTTTGGCAATCAGGCGGAGCACGTCGTTGGAACGCGAGACACCGTCATACAGCGCAACCCACTTATCATTGAAACCGCCGATATCTGCCTGCTGGATGTATTTTTCGATGGTTGTGATCTGGGCAAGGTCACCTACGTCGCTTCCTTTGTAGCCGTCGTCGGATGCCACCGTTCCGTAGATCCAGTTACTGACGGCCGAAAAGTATGTACCACCAGATCCCACTCCGTCCAGTAAGCTGTATGCTCCGATCAGGACTGAATTGACACCTGATTTGTTTGAAAGCATTGCCTCATTTCCAACGCCCAGTGGTGTAGTTTCCAGAAATTTATCTTTACAGGAATTCATCATTCCCATGCAAACCAATGCTGTAAATACTAAAATTTTCTTTTTCATATATTGCTGATTTTAAAAATCTGTGTCGGTTTGTTTTCGTTAAAATCCAAAGTTGAGACCAACCTGATACATTTTGGATCTTGGGTAATTCCCCTGATCAACACCCAATACAGTAGAACCCGGTGCCGAGCCGACCGAGGTAACTTCCGGATCAATGCCTGAGTATTTTGTAATCGTGAACAGATTTTGTCCCTGAACATAAATACGTGCACTGGATAGGCCTAATTTGGCCAATGCCTTTGCAGGTAATGTATAACCGATCGTCAGGTTTTTCATTCTGAAATAAGAACCGTCCTCGATGAAGTAACTTGACGGTTGCTGGCTTCTGCTGTCATTTGCGTCCAGAATCGGTAAAACCGCGTCCGGGTTTTGAGGAGTCCATGAGTCGTTCAGCATGCGAAGACTTCTGTTACCAGCCTGGTTATTGAAATCAGTCCAGCGTTTTACCATGTTCAGGATCTGGTTGCCCTTAACACCCTGGAAGAAAGCCGAAAGATCGAAACCTTTATAACCCAGGTTCAGGTTGATACCGTAAGTGAAATCCGGGTGCGGGTTTCCAAGGAATTTCCGGTCGGCGTCGGTGATCACACCGTCCTGATTGGTGTCGTGATATTTGTATTTCCCAACGGCTGCATAACCCGGGTATGTAGGCCCTTTGTCAACTTCCGTCTGGTTCTGATAAATTCCGTCGATCTGCAAACCGTAGAAAGAATATAACGGCATTCCTGCTACTGAGCGGGTCCATGTGTAGCTGCGGATTGTTGGCCCGAGAAGTACGGCCGAAGCACTGTTGTTCAACTTTTCAACATTATTTTTGTAGGCCGAAATGTTGGCACCGATCGAGTAGGTAAGCTGTCCGTCCAACGCCTTGTTGTTGAAATCAATAGCAAGATCAATCCCTTTGTTATTCATTTCGCCAACGTTTACAAAAGGAATTGTCGCCACACCCTGGGTTGCTGGCAAGCTCACCTGATACAACATGTCGGAAGTGGTACGGTTATACAAATCAAGATTCAGGTTAAACATTCCTTTCAGGAAAGTCGCATCCAAACCAACGTTTGTCTGCGTTGTAGTTTCCCATTTCGCATCCTGATTTCCAAAAGCCTGCGTATCAAACCCGGGCTGAACGGAGCTGTTCGAACCATCGATGGCATAAGACGATTGGTTAAGCGTCGAGCGATACGTGCTGAAACCGTTGTAGTTCCCAATTTCCTGATTACCCGTCTGTCCCCAGCCCGCTCTCAGTTTCAGGTCGTCAAGCCAGCTTAGCGGTTTCATGAAAGTTTCTTCTGATAATCTCCAACCCGCACTGAATGCCGGGAATGTACCATAACGGTTGTTCTGACCAAAACGCGAAGAACCGTCGCGTCTTACCGTTGCTTCTAATAAATAGCGATCTTTCAATGCATAGTTAACTTTTCCGAAAATGGAGAAAAGCGACCATTCATAACCCGCACCGGTGTTGTTGATACCGGCCGATCCTGCGCTCAGGTACATGTACTGAGGATCTTCGGAATAGAAGGAAGTACGTGTCGCCGAAAAATCCTTGCCCGAGCCTTTGATTGCTTCGGTACCTGCCAGTACGTTCAGTTTATGAATGCCACCCAGGGTTTTGGAATAATTCAGGGTATTCGACCAGGTCCAGTTTACATCGTAAGCATAGGCATTAGTCAATGAGTTATTGGATTCAATTTCTGCTTCTTCCAGATCGAGCAAAACATAAGCTGTTCTGTTTGAATTGGTAAAATCGACACCGATGCTCGACTTCGCGATCAGATCTTTAAGGACGTCAACCTCTACGTAGGCGTTACCGAAAGTTCTGAACGTGTTTACGCGGTTATCTTTTGTACGGTACAATTGCGCAACGGGGTTTGTTGCAGGTCCAAGACCGGCAGCACGCGTCGCAGCGAATTTGCCCATGATATCATAAACCGGAATGATCGAAGGGATGCGGAATCCGTTTCCGATCGGGTTACCATCCTGGTTATTGGTTGTACTGGCCGTTCCGTTGTTGCTGTAATAACCTTTATTTTCCGTATAACTGACTTCAAGATTTTCACCAAAACGGATTTTCTTTTTCAAAAGGAATTCTGTGTTCGAGCGCAAGGAGTAGCGGTTAAACGATGTATTTTTCAGGATACCGTCCTGCTTGAAGTAGTTAAGAGAAAGTGCATACCTCCCGGTTTCACTTCCGCCTGAGGCACCAACATTATATTCCTGAATGGCGGCGTCACGAAGAATTTCTTTCTCCCAGTCTGTTCCTTGCTTGTTTGCTTTTACGATCTGATAAAAACCGGTACGGTTATAGTTGTACAGGGAAGGATTTGTTTTCGGATCCCCTTCTGACAAACCATAACTTGAACCAGCAAGAATGTAATCAGGAACAACTGCATTAACGCCGTTGCCGTACTGCTGGTGAGAAGGATTTCCGTTGGTAAGTACGCCGGCATTTCTGCGTTGGGTCCAGAGAAGATCGCCAAACTGCTGCGGATCAATGATCAGTCCCAAATCTACTTTACCAGTTTGTACACCGAAACGGCTGTTGAAAGTAAATTGAGGTGCACCGGTTTTTCCTTTTTTAGTGGTAATGATGATGACCCCGTTTGCCGCCCGAGATCCGTAAATCGAGGCAGAGGAAGCATCTTTCAAAACCTGCATCGACTCGATATTGTTCGGGTTAATGCTGTTCAAACCACCCTTGGTTGGTACACCATCGATAACATACAAAGGATCGTTGTTGTTGATCGTACCAAATCCGCGGATACGGACTGTTGCTTCACCGCCGGGTGTGTTGTTGGCAGTAACGGTAACACCTGCCACGCGGCCTTGTAATTGCTGTGCCACGTTTGGTGCAGAAACTTTTGTCAGTTCCTTGGTATCTACCGTGGATACCGAACCGGTGATATCTCTTTTCGACTGAGAAGAATAACCCGTCACAACGACTTCACTCAATGATTTAACATCCGACTGAAGTGTAATTTCGATCACCGATTTGTTGGCGATACTGATTTCCTGTGTCAAAAAACCAATCGATGAAACAACAAGTGTGGTGCTGCCTTCCGGTAGTTCAAGCGAGAAGTTTCCTTCGCCGTCCGTTGTGGTTCCAACACTTGAACTGCCTTTCAATACGATTGTAGCACCGGGAATTGATCCGCCGGTCGCATCGATCACTTTTCCTTTTACCGGAAAAAGTATGGATTTGATTGTCTGGATGGAAGTTCCCATGCCTTCAATTACCTGGGGCGCAGGCTTCGTTCCGGGAATTCTCTTCAACAGGATCTGCTTGCCCGAAACTTCATAAGTTACCTTTAACGGCGTCAGAAAGTTATCCAGAATTACTTCCAGTTTTTCTTCTTTTGCGGTCAGGTTCACCTTGCGCTGAGACTGGATCAGCTCGGGGCTGTACATGAAGTTCACACCTGAAAGCTTGCCAAGTTGTTCCAGTGCCACACCAATTTTCTGCTCCTTAATGTTAATCGTCAACCTGCGGTTGAGCACTTCCTGAGCATTGCTGTCAATTGCAAACGACAAGCCGGAAAATTGTATAATGATGAATAATTGTATGAGGCTGATTCTCATAATTTTAAATATGCTTGGGGGCCATTGTAAGGTTTTTTTCATACTTTTGAATGTTTTGATGGTTATAAAAAAATCAGCAAAATAATTCCCGTGTCCCTTTTTCGGGGGACTTCATCTTAGTGCCAACATAGGTGGGGAGTTTTAATCAGGGTGAATGATGTTGCCACATCGTTCACCTTTTTTGTTTGTTTTCAAATAGTCTGGGTTTAGGAATAAATAATTATTGACAAGCGTTACCGGTAATCGTTATTTTATTATCACTGACCTGATACTCAGCTTCCAGAATTGCACATATCCATTTCAGTTTATTATCCAGAGGCTCGTCACCAAGCGTGGCGGTGACACTGCAATGGGCCATAACCTGCTCGTTAAAGGTGATATCAATGCCATAGGCTTTTTCAAGTGATGAGAAAACCTCTGAGACTGGCGTTTCGTTGTATGTAAAACTTTGGTTTTCAATAGGAATCTTTAACAAAGCAGGGCCCTTTGCCGACGTTCTGGTAAGCAGAGATTTGCGGCGTTGAAACGAAACCTGCTGGTTTGGCGTCAGCAGCAGTGCTGATAATTTCCTGCCTTTTGTATAATCATCCGCATGTTTGTCTTTGTTTGAAAAAACAGATACTTTCCCCGTTTTGACAGCCACCAGAACATGATCACCCGACTCATCGGCCTTAATACTAAAACTTGTGCCCAGCACTTTGGTTACCAGTTCATTCGCATAGACGAAAAAGGGGCGCTCCGGATCTTTTGTTACTTCGAAAAATGCTTCCCCTGACAGGATAACCACACGTTTGTCTGGCCCGAATTGTTTGGTGTAACAGATCCTGCTGTTTTTTTGAAGCACAACGGAACTGCCATCCGGCAGCTGTACATATCTGGCTTCTTTATCTGCATTTGATACTTCTACTATTTCGTTATTTTGGGTAAACTGCCGTTGGTTTTCCACAAAAAGCGAGTTGTTGTTATAATGTTTATAAAATACAAGACCGATTGCCAGGAGTAAAAGCACAGATGCGGCGGCCATCCAGCCAGACCGAAAGGAATTCAGGCTTTTCGGCCGGTTGTTTTTATTGACTATATTTTCTCTCCGTTTAGCAATTTCAAGTGACTGGCTTATTTTGTAAGCAATGTGTTCGTCGGTGATCCTGAGCGTTTCGTTTTGTGATGAAAGCAGTGCAAAACGCGCCTGCTGAAGTGCTTCTTTCCGAGAAGAATCTCCTGCTGTCCAGTTTTTCCAGTATTGATCGAGTTCAGGATTTTCTTCCAACACCCAGGCTATAAAAACCGGGTTTTTGAGTAAGTCCTGAAAAATTTCGTCGGGCAACTGATCCATAAACAACAATATTTTTCTGCGTGTATATTGTTATTATCTTTTATAATCGTCCGGATACTCACTTGCCAAAGCTTATTTTTAATATTCTTTAAAAATTATAATAAAATTTCGAAAAATGAATAGAATATAAAAGAAAAAGAAGGTGTGATAGGCCAGATGTTCCGGAGGTTGGACAGGGCACGTTGCAGGATATTACTCACGGATTGCGGCTTGATAGCCAGCATCGTACCAATTTCTTCGGACTTTAATCCCTGGAAAAAACGAAGGTAAATAACTTCTCGCTGGCGCACAGGAAGCTGTGTCATCAGCTCCTTAACCTGATTTTCAAGGCCGGATTCATTTTCATTCCGGATCATCATTTCTTCGGAAGAAGACTCCATCCATTGGTCGTCAAGCTGGCCGGTAAGTTCCTGTTCTTCGGAAAGTGGTTTTAAAGTTTTGATGATGCGGTGACGGAAAGATTTGAGGAGGTAAAATTTTACGGAAGGAGTATCATTCAAATTTTTGCGATGCAGCCATAAGTGGATCAGCAGATCCTGCAAGACATCTTCGGCAAGATGAATGTTGGGAGTGAATCGTAAACCGTAGTGAAGTAATGTGCGGTAATAGCGTGTGGCGAGCTCAGTATATGCCGCCTCATTTCCATCCCGGAAACTGTCCCAGAGTATTGAATCATCCGTATGTTTAGTGATTTGAGTCAATATTAATTCTGTTGAAAATAGACATGCTAGAATCAAAAATAGGTAAAGCTTGAGTTATATAAAATAGTCTTTTGTGTTTTATTTGAATAACAAAATTAAATTACTTTATACTCCAATAAACATGTGTCTGTAAAACGATTTAGCAGTGAAAAATGAGTTTCAAACCTCAGCATAATACAGGTTAGCGTAAAAGAAACCAGGTTTTAAGCTCTGTCATGCTGAGTACATTTTTCATTAAAATACCATACTTAAATCCGGAGTTGTGTTACTATGATTCGCACGAGCAAGTATACCTATAATACTGGCGAGATGCTCCAATCAAATGTTTTACTTTTCGTTATAACCAAAGAAAAGAAGTATCTTGAGGAGGCGCAGCGTATTGCCGGTTCGACCGAAAAATATTCTTACCGTAACAATAAACTGCCTGACAACTATTGGTTCAACGTAGTGCTGCTTTGAGGTACGGGGAGCTTTATTAAGTAGACAAGAACAAAAAGCAATTGCAATTCTTTTTTGACGATGCGGAGAGAATCTGGAAAGACGAAAAAGATGCAACGGGTTTGGTAAGAACAAAGCAGGCAAGGACCTTGACAGATCAGTCTGCGATGATGGAATTGTACGGCGACTGGAAAGGTTGAAATAGAGCTGATTGCAGCTGTAATTAGGAATTTTTATTGAAGAATACTGTTAATTTTGTTTTAAACTAAAGACTAACGGCCATGCAGACAACTTTTGTGGTAGAACCGGAAGAATGGACAGAGAAGTTTTGGAGGAAAATTATGCCTCTGTTTCGAAAAAGAAAGATTCGGGTAACGGTGGAAGAAATAGAAACTGGTTCAGCAGATTGTCAATTTGATACCTATTTCAAGATTAACAAATTGCAAAAGGAATTTTCTTCAATAAATGTATTTTCATCTGCCGAGTTATCAAAGACAGCCGATGAATCCTATGATAAGAACTTTTGATAAGGTACGATATGGTTTAAAACCAACGGCCCCTTTCTTCGTCAGAAAGGGGCCGTTTAATTTTTATTTCGCGTCCTTATAAAGACCAAATTCGCTAATTGCCACACTTACGGGCGATTTTGTAATTCGTAGTCTGAACTTCTGACCCGTAACGGGCGCCGGAAGTTTTACCAGACGTTTTGCACCGACACTGGTTCCTTTATGGATTTCTTTCCAGTCGCTGCCTTCCCACACGTCCACGGCAAAACCTTCGATGCGCTGTCCAAGTTTAATATATTCCTGTAAGCTGATCACGTCAAATGTGATAGGAGCGCTTAATTCCATAGTCACTTCCGGCGTTTTGAAATCTTCGTCTGTTGCCCAGTAAGATTCCGATTTTCCGTCAAGGATATTTTTCGCACTGTAAATGGAATTATAACCACGTACATTAACCGCCTTTGAACTTGCGCGTGCAATCAGGTTTGTCGCGAAAGTATTTTTTACACGATCACCAAAAGTTTTCAGCGCTGCCACGTCATCATCATGAAGCTGGCCTCTTGTATCAGGTGCTAGCCCCAGGTCAAGTCCGGCGCCACGTCCCACACTTTTAAAATACAGCTCAAAAAGGTAATCCGGCGTTTTTGGTTTTTGATCCGGGTGATAAAACCATCCTTTACGAAGCGGTACATCGCATTCAGCCGGTACCCACATTTTACCATTTCTTGTTCCGCCAGGGTTTTCGTCAGCATTTGCCTGACCAGGTACAGCCACATTTGTTCCTTTCGACGGCACCGGTGTTAAAGTAGCCCATGAAGTTTCAGCGGCTTCTCCATCTTCATTTCCAACCCAGCGAACGTCCCAACCCACATCACTGAAAATGTTTGCGGTTGGCTGAAGTTTTCGTGTCAGGTTAGTCCAGGTAGAGTCCCACTGATAATAAGTTGTGTTGTCAATCGAGCGTTTTTCTCTTGCGCCACCATAATATCCGTCACCACCATTGGCACCATCATGCCACGACATAAACAGCGGACCGTAATTTGTATAAAGCTCACGCAGCTGCTCGCGGTAAATGGCAAGGTATTCAGAAGTGCCGTATTTGGCATTGTTCCGGTCCCATGGAGAGCAGTAAACGCCGAATTTCAGGCCATGCTTACGCGCTGCGTCAGCAACTTCCTTAACCATATCTCCTTTTCCATCACGGAAAGGGCTTTTTGAAATATTGTATTCGGTTGTTTTGGTTGGCCAAAGTGCAAAACCATCATGATGTTTCGCAACAAAAACAATTCCTCTCAATCCACCTGCTTTTGCAGCCAGAACGATCTGTTCTGCATTGAAATCTTTTGGGTTAAAAAGTTTCGGATCGGCATCTCCATAACCCCATTCTTTGTTCTCAAAAGTGGTAGGCGTGAAGTGCATGATACCGTAAACTTCTGTTTCGTGCCAGGCAATTTGTCTGGGCGCTGGTAAAGCACCATAAGGTTTCGGGGGAGTTTGTGCAAACGAGGTAAATGCCGTTAATAAAAATAACGCGGCGATTTGTTTTATCATTTTGGATTAAGGGTTGCTTTTGTTATTAAATAAAAAGATTGTTTAGTTTTTGACTTTTCTTTCGATCAGTGGGTCCCTGAGGTTAGACTTCACAGGAGTGGTTGGCTGATGTCTCCTTTTTTTTAACTGTTCGCTGATCTCATGTATGGCCGATTCATCAAGTTTGGTGTTGATAAATTCTGCATCGGTCTGATCCAATATTTTGAAATTAGTTTTCATTTGAAATATCTTTTAACAAGTGAAAGTGCTTCTTTAACATCAATATACATTCTGTTACCGGCAAGAATTTTCGCTCCGATCGACAACTGGTAGTGCGTTATCAGCTTTGTCTTGGATTCGAAAACAACGATCCCATCCAATCCGTTTTCAAATGATAATTTGCATGCAAAAGCAATCAGATTTCCAGCCACGCCGAGGTACATCTTTTTCACCCCTTTATTAAATGCAGCATTTTCAATCAAATGCATGTAAACGTGATCCTGGTTAATACGGACGCTTATCAATCCATGAATTATTTCGGGATTCTGGCTTGTGACCAACTTGTAAACCAGCCTCTCAGCATTTGCACGTTCCGTTTTCCAATCGAATAGCCAATCTTTCTTTTTTATGGCAGCTTGTAACGGAAGAACTAATGTTTCGAATTTCTCCCCGGTAATAGCATTTTCAATTGAACTGGTTAATTTATCTATTTCAAATTCCAGCATGTGTATAACTTTATATTAACAAATATAAGATTAGTTACGCATACTGGATAATTTCTTTTAGTCTCAGTTAATTACAAACAAATAAGCCGGTTGCTGGCCTAATTCGGTGATGGTTTTAGCAGGGATTTCGATGACACCATCTTTCAGACGCAAAGCTTTTTTCGTCCCAGCGATCGTAATTTTAGCTGCCGCAGGGATATCAAGTCCTTCCGGTTTCAAACGGCCAGGAATTGCTTCTCCGGTTTCAGCCAGGTAAAACGCGTAGGTTGTATTTCCCTTTTTGGTATAAGCCCATTTCCCCTGACGATAAGGTGCCTGAGGTTTGGTTTCATAAATTCCGATACCATTTACATTCATCCATTTTCCCATTTCTTCCAGGCGCTGATAAGCTTCCTCATGCCATTCTCCATCCGGCCCCGGTGCAACGTTCAACAGCAGGTTACCACCTTTTGAAACGATATCTACCAGCGTGTGTACCAGTTTCCGGGTCGACTTGAAATTCTCTTTTGGGATATACGACCATGAGTCGCCCATCGTCATGCATGACTCCCATGGAATCGACATATAGTGATCCGGAATCTGCTGCTCGGGTGTCACATAATTTTCAAATTCGCCTGTTACCGTGCGGTCAACGACAAGCAATCCTGGCTGATGTGAACGAGCCATTTTGGCAATGCGTGCCATATCGATATCCTGATCGTAAGGAATCGTTTTTTGCCAGCTGATATTAGGGTCAATGGTGTTTTTTGGACGAATCCAGCCGCCATCCAGCCAAAGAATATCAACCGAACCGTAATCTGACATTAACTCTTCGATCTGGTTGTAGGTGAAATCCTTGAACTTGTTCCACTGTTCCGGATATTTTTTCGGGTCGTAAGATACATTTCTGTCCTTTGGCGGAAAATATTTCCACCAGTAAGAAGGCGTATTCCAGTCAGGTTTGGAGAAATAAGTCCCAGTCATAAATCCTTTATCACGGAAAGCCGACAAAACTTCTTTCGTTACATTGCTTTTAGGGTTCGACTTGAAAGGTGTATTGGTGATTTTGTAATCGGTATATTTGGAATCAAACATGGCGAAACCGTCATGATGTTTTGTCGTGAAAACGACATATTTCATCCCTGCATTTTTAGCAGCCGTAGCCCATCTTTCCGGATTGAATTTCACCGGGTTAAAGGTCTTGCCAATTTCCTCGTAGGCTTTTTTGTATTCAAACCAGTCATGTGAATGCGGTCCCTTGCGTTCACACCAGCCTTCGTCTTCCGGGCAAAGCGACCAGGATTCTACAATTCCCCACTGGCTGTATGTACCCCAGTGCATGAGCAGGCCGAATTTCACATCCTGCCATTTACTTAACTTTTGCTGTACGAGCGGGTCAGTTGGTGCTACGTACTTTGAATGATCCTGCTCCGAATGCTGCTGTGCAAAAGTCGCCGTTGACAAGAACAGGAAAAGAGCAGGAAGAAAAGGTTTTAATTTCATTTTGGGTTTTACTGATTGGTTCAATTTTAAAAATGGTTTGCTGCCGGTAGTCAACGGATTGTAAATCGGGCCCCGACAGCCAATAAATTATTCGAAATAACTTTCAGCGTCGAATACTTTTCCTTTACCGCCTTTTTCGGTTACGGTATAATTAAATCCTTTTTGCACCGAATAGGCGCCAACTTCACCTTGCTTGTTTATCGCAATAAAACCAACCTGGAATGTCTTGGCACGCTCAGGATTCGGTTTTACAATACGGTCAATCGCTTTTTTACAGGCGTCATAAGGGGAAAGCCCGTTTCTCATAAACTCAACAACCAGGTGAGTTCCACAAACGCGGATTACCTCCTCGCCTTGTCCTGACGACGTAGCAGCGCCCACTTCGTTATCCACGAATAACCCTGCGCCAATAATCGGCGTATCACCTACACGGCCGCGCATCTTGAAGCCCATGCCACTGGTTGTACACATGCCCGAAACATCTCCGTTGGCATCCAGGGCAATGGTTCCCATCGTATCGTGGTTGAAAGAACCATCTTCAAAACGATTCGGTGCAAACGGACCGTGGCCTTGTTTCGGGTGTGATTGCTGATGTTCGATATTGATAACCGGTTTGTACTCTGCCTTCACCAGCCATTTTTTGTAAGCCTTTTCAGCATCGGGTGAAAGTTTGCCGGATTCCAGTTTAAACCCGTTTGCCAATGCGAATTGCTGCGCACCAACGCCAGCCAGAAAAACGTGCGGCGTTGTTTCCATCAGTTTTCTTGCTACGGAAATAGGATGTTTGATCCTTTCAAGAAAAGCAACCGACCCGCAATTGGCTTTTTCGTCCATGATGCTTGCGTCGAGTGTTACATAACCATCGCGATCGGGGTTTCCGCCCAAACCAACACAACAGTTGATATCATTTTCAATGGCTATGGCCGCCTGTTCCACTGCATCTAATGCTTTGCCGCCTTTTTCAAGTACCGGCCAGGCGGCACCATTTGCGATTTGTCCGCTATCCCAGGTTGACACAACGATCGGCTTATTTACTGCCGTTGAAGCAAAAAGCTTATTGACCTGCGTAAACGGCAACGCCAATGCAGATAAGCGTAAGAAGGAGCGACGGGTTGGTTTCATTGTATTTTTGTAAAATGTTGAACTGACTACTTTAAACATAAACGGTTTGCTGCAACGACAAAACGTTATAAAACACCTTCAATTTTATACACCCAGGCAGAATTACAAGGCAATGTTCTGGGTGTCACTATGGGTGCGGTAATGACAATCTTTCCTTTCGACTGGCTGGATTTGATCTTTCCTTTGTAACCCAGCATGGAAATGTTTTTCGGATTTGAAATGCCTTTGATCGCAATCTGATCAGGCCATTGAGCGCAAATCACGTATAAGTCCTTACCTTTTTTTGTATAAAATACGGTGCTGTCGGTGGAAGCCTGCGAAGCATTTTTCCAGCTTTCCGAGCCGTAAATTGCCTCACCATTCACATTCAGCCATTTTCCGAGATCCTTTAAACGCTGCTGCATGATAACGGGAATCAGACCGTCCGCCGTAGGGCCGATGTTCAATAAGAAATTTCCACCTTTTGAAACCACCTGAATGAGGGAATGAACCAGCTTGTCGCTGCTCATATAATCTTCCAGGTTTTCATTTCGGTTATAACCAAAAGACTCTCCGATGCCGCGGCATTCTTCCCAGGGATGAGTGCCGGAGGAAGTTCCCTGGCCATATTCAGAGGTGTAAAAACTGCCGTGTTTTCCTTTGGTATCATTGCCCCAGCGGTCGTTCACAACAATATTTTCGCTAACCGATTTATTATTGTAAAGCCAAGCAAGAAACTCCTTGCTTTTCCAGGTATCCGACGACTGATCCCATTCTCCGTCCGTCCAGAGCAAATCGGGCTGATAGCGCGTTACAAGGTCTTTCATCTGAGGAACCATGTGATCGTTTACATATTTATTGACATCGGATTTGTAAGTTGGGTTAAACCATTCATATAAGGAATAGTAAAAGCCCATATGCAGCCCTTTATTTTTGACAGATTTCGTTAAATATCCCGCCAGATCGCGGTGCGGACCAACGTCCACCGAGTTCCAGTTCCAGGATTCGGCACTTGGCCATAAGGCATAACCTTCGTGATGTTTTGAAGTCAGTACAACATATTTTGCACCCGCTTCCTGGAACAGATCAGCCCAGTCGTCGGGGTTGAAAAGTTCTGCTTTAAACTGACCGGCAAAATCCTGATATTTAAAATTAGGTCCGTAGACTTTTTCCTGAAACGCTACAAATTCTTTATGAATTTTTAATTTCGGGTCATGAAGGCGCTGCCAATACCATTCGGAATAACCGCTTCCAAAACCGTCGGCATTGGATTTTGTCGCCCATGAAGGAACGGAGTACAGTCCCCAGTGAATGAATATACCAAACTTGGCATCTTTAAACCAGGCCGGTGTGGCCCGTGAATCCAGAGATTTCCAGTCGGCCTGATATTGTGCCTGCGCATGAAGAATAGAGAAAAAGCAGAATAGGAAAATAAGGGAATTTTTTTTCATAAAATTTGTGACAACTATCAACTTACGTGAACGCGCACACAATTTATTAAAAATTTTTAAAAAGTAGAAGCCCAATCTGTTTCGCCAAAGTTATCTTACTTATTTTGAAACTATTACAGATGAAAATTTGGTGATCTAATTCTTTTCTGAATTTTCTCCGATGGCTGGCCGGTATTTTTGGAAAGGGATCCGGAGCAGGCCGGATACTTTGCTGTTTTCCTTTGCTTCAGGATGTGTATCGATCCCGTAAATGATTTTTTGCTGATCCAGTTTTTTGAAAGTCCCAAACAGCCTGTCCCAGACCGAAAAAATATTTCCGTAATTGGAGTCGGTGTAAGGCTGGATATAATGATGATGAATGTGGTGCATATTAGGTGTTACCACCACCAGGCTCACCACCGCATCAAGCCAGCGCGGAAGTGTGATGTTTGCATGATTGAACTGGGAAAGAATCACCGATAACGATTGGTACAAAAAGATCAGCCACATCGGTGCGCCGGTAATCAGGATGGCCAGCGCCGTGAAAATAAACCTGACCAGACTTTCACCCGGATGATGGCGGTTAGCGGTGGTCGTATCGACATATTGGTCGGCATGATGAATGATGTGAAACCGCCATAAAAATTTCACTTTGTGCTGAACCCAATGGGCCGTCCAGGCACCTATGAGATCCAGCAACAACAATCCTGCCAATGCCTGTATCCATAATGGCAAATTGGGTATCAGGTGCAAAATGCCAAATTGATGATCCACCGCCCAATTGCTGGATTTTACAAGAATAAAAGCGAGTGGAAAATTGACCAGTATGGTTGTTAGCGTAAAGAAAAAATTGACTCCGGCGTGTCGCCATTTGTTGTATTGAAATTGAAAAAGCGGCCAGGATCCTTCAATCAGCCAAAAAAACAGAATTCCGCCCACCAAAATGGCACTTCGGTGAGAAGAGGGGATATGACCAAAATACTGGATAAGCCACTGCATATTTCACGGCATTAGTGTTTTAGTAAAAATAATATTTTTGATGGAAATAAATGTATTTTGTTGCAGCTTGCTGCTCAGCATGGTGGATGGGCCAGGTTGTAAAGGGGGGCTTCTGCGAAAGTTTTAAATAAGTACCACTTAGTGTTTGTTTTAAATTCTGGTACAAATATTATCTTTGATATAATTCTAACTTATATATTGATTAATGGTTCTGGAAATTGAAAACGTGAGGCAGCATTATGGCGCTCTGGAAGTGCTGGATATCGTTTCGTGGAAAGTTGATTATGGAATTTACTGGATTCAGGGAGAAAACGGCGCGGGAAAATCCACGCTGTTCCGTTCGCTGGCCGGGATGTTGCCTTTTACGGGAAATGTAACCTTAGACCAAAAGTATAGTCTGAAAACAGAGCCGGTTGATTATCGTTTACGGTTAAATCTCGGAGAAGCAGAACCCTTGTATCCGTCATTTTTAACGCCCGCAGACCTGATTGCTTTTGTTGCAGAGGCAAAGAAAAGCCCGGCGGGGCAGGTGGAAATGCTTATCGGAGCGCTGGGAATAAACTATCTGAAACATCCTTTTGGCAGCTGTTCCAGCGGGATGGTAAAAAAGGTATCGCTGGCCATTGCTTTTCTTGGAAATCCTTCGGTGATTATTCTCGACGAACCGCTTATTACCATCGATAAGGAAGCCCGGCATGCTTTGTTCAAATTGATCGAGACTTATCATCAGCAGGGCGTGACGTTTCTCATTTCTTCACATCAGCTTTTTCAGCAGGAAGGTCTGGCTGTCACGGAAAGTTTTGCCTTGAAGAATAAAACGCTGGTCAAACTCGGAATGAAATGAAAATATTGATGATTTCCACGGTTCAGGCCTTTTTCCGGCAACGCGCGGGTATGTTTTTTGTGCTGATGGGGCTGTTATTTGGTTTCATGAGCAGTCGTGAACATTATGGTTTTGCGCTTTTCTTCCTGACCGATCCGTTCGGAATGTATTATCTGATATTAATCTGGGGTTTGTATACCTTATTATGTGCCCATTTTATCTCAAATCTGTGGATACAGCCGGATTATCACTTTATCTACAATACCAGACTTTGGCCTAATACAAAACGCATGATCCGGTTTCTGCTGATGGCATTCGGTTTCTTGCAGCCTATTCTTTATTATGGAATCTACATTATTTCAATCGCCCGGCAAGACAAACTGCTGCACCGGGTCTGGCCGATATTTATTTTCTATGCCGTATTAAGTACGACATTGGTACTCGTGGCCGAACACCGTATCAGAAACCCCCGGTTTTTTCATGCGAAAGGTAAGACGGTTTTCAACTGGCCGTTTCCCAGGCCGGTCTCCTGGATTTACTGGAGTATCGAATGGCTTTTCAGGGAAAAAGGGCTCACCCTTTTATGCTGCAAGATCGGTGCGACCGGTGTGTTTATTTGTACCCTGATTTATTACCAAACGGACACCTATGATATCCGTTTGCCAGCCGTTGGCTTGACTTTGGGATATCTTTTGAACATAGGATTATCCTATGAGTTGTTTCGCTGGGAAAATGAAATCTGGCTTTGGAACCGTTCTTTACCGGTTTCCATAATGGTACGATTTGCCAGAACGTTATTAATCCATGCCATCCTGATTATCCCGGAAACGCTGATTGCGGTCCGCTACAACGTGATTGCTGCGTTGGATATGTTACAGCTTTATGTCCTGGGACTATCGGTAATCCTGATTTTTCACAGTTATTTATATAAACGGGGCGGACTTCTCGAAGATATGATGAAACCCGTGTTGTCAGGTTTTGTCGTGCTTACTTTTTTGATTTTATATAAAATTCCGGTCTGGGGAATTGGCGCAGCGGGACTTTTGCTTTCCTGTTATCTGTATTCCAAATGGTATGGAAAGGAAGAAATTGGTTTGTGAAAGTTAGCCCTGGTCGTTGAAACCAAAGCTAACTTATGTATTCCGGATTATTTACCCGGAACCGACGGGCGTACTTCTACCTTACTTGGTAGAGTTCTGGCCGGCATTTTAATTAAGTCAGACACAATCTGGCCGATATCTTCCGGCTGGATTTTCCATGCATCCTTTTCTGATGGCTGGTGATTGGCAAACTCCGTTGCCACGGATCCAGGCATAATGGTAGAAACCTTAATGCCGTCATTGCGCACATCCATCATCATGGCCTGCGAAAAACCTACCAAGCCAAACTTGCTTGCGTTATAGGCCGTTCCATTCGGGAAGAAGTTGGTGCCGGCAAGGCTCGAAATATTGATAAAATAACCTTTTGTTTCTTTTAACGCATCCAGGGACGCTTTTGCACTGTAAAAAACACCTGTTAAGTTGATGTCAATGGTTTCCTGCCACTGTTCCGGTGTTAAATCGTAAATCGGAGCGAAATGTCCTACACCAGCGTTGGCGATCACGTAGTTCAGTTGTCCCCATTTGTCAACAAGAACTTTTACTGCATTTTGTTGTGATTCGAGACTGCGTACATCCGATTCGATGCCGATCGCGAAACCTTCACGGATCTTGTTAAGTTCTGCGGCTGCTTCGTCAGCGCTTTTTTGAGAACGGCTGGTTACTGCCACGCGAATTCCTTCTTTGATCAGCACTGCGGCTACGCCATAACCTATTCCTTTGGAGCCGCCGGTGATCAGCGCTGTTTTAATTGATTCTGCCATTTATGTTGAAATTGCAGCCTTAAAAGGCTTTTTTGAATATTATACCAATGACCAAGCAACAAAGAGAATGGCAGGAAGGTTTGTCCGGGAGGAATTTTATAAATCTAATTTCAGAAAATCGCTGAGACTTAGAATAGCAGTTTGTTCAAATTTTACACTTCGCAACTCCGTACCAAGTATATAAACCAAAAACGATTCCTCCATTCAAACCGTGTACGATTTAACCTTTTAATAACATCTCCTTAATTCCTGCCTAATGCCGAAAACGTAGTTTTGACGAAAAACTGACTATATGAAATCAACATTACGTTTTACCTTCCTGGCAACTTTATCGGCAGCAGCCCTGGTATCCTGTACGGACCATAATATTGAAAATCCGGATGGGGCGAGTTATCCCGTAAAAGCTACTTTCAAAACTGCTCCGATTTTATCAACGACGCAAAACGGTACAAAAATATACGGCAGTGGTTATGGTTCATCCATGGCTCAGGTTCCGGGTGAGTGGGATTCATTTTATCTGATGACCGATCGCGGACCTAATGTTGATGGTACAAACGAATCGAAAATTTTCCCGGTCCCGGATTTTAATCCGAATATCGCAAAGTTCAAGCTGGTGGGGGACGAACTTGTTTATCAGTCGACCATTGAATTTAAAAATGCTGCCGGAACCAAACTGACTGGTCGCCCTAATTTACCGGGTGAAGGCAATGCGGGTGAAACAGCGCTGGATTTTATGGGAGCCCCCATCGCCAATGATGCAGAAGGAATTGACTGCGAAGGTCTGACGGTAGATCCTACCGACGGCACTTTCTGGGTAAGTGATGAGTACGGACCTCATATCGTCCATTTTGACAAAACGGGTAAAACGATCGAACGTATCAATCCTTTCGGGACAGGAACAGGCGGCCGCAAGTTACCAAAAGTTTTGGCGAGACGCCGTCCCAACCGCGGTATGGAAGGGCTGACGATCACACCAGATGGGAAATTCCTCGTGGGTATGATGCAGTCACCTATTTATAATCCAAGCAAAGCGAAAGTTGCCAGTTCGAGATTGCTTCGTTTGCTTGTTTTTAATGTGGCAACGGGCGAGACAAAACAATTTGCATACATCACCGAGTCTACCAAAACATTATCAAGCGAGATTGTGGCTATTACCGGAACGACTTTTCTTGTACTGGAACGTGATCAGGACTATGCAGGTGGAAACCCGGCATCGCTTATCAAACGTGTTTATAAAATTGATATTTCCGCAGCCACGGACATTTCTGACCCGGATAATAAAGAAAGCGGTTTGCTGTTTGGTGGTAAAACAGTGGACGAACTGACGGACGCGGAAATCATTTCAAACAATATCAAACCGGTAACCAAAGAAATGGTTGCCGATATTCTGGCTATCCCGGGCGGTTATCCACATGATAAGGCGGAAGGGTTGGCTATTATTAACAATAAAATGATCGCCGTGGTGAACGACGACGATTTCGGGATTGTAAGTCCTGCGACACCCGACAATTCCATCATTCAGAAAATTCTTCCGTCGACACTTCTTGTGGACAGAAACGTGATCTACTTCATCCCATTAAGCAAGGGATTGAAATAGTATGTGAAACTTAATATAAGTGGATTCTCCTATTGTTGTTTACAGCCCTGCTGAATTTTTCGGCGGGGCTGTTTCTTTTTTTATGTGACCATTGACGATTGTGGGTTTTGACCATCGACCATTGACCGGTCACTACGAGCTGTTGGCTATCAATGGCCAACAATGGTCATCTGTCAATCGTCAACCACCCAAAACCCTCAATCGTCACACAAATCATAAAAGAATCTGTCATCATTACCTCTTTTTTTGCCTGTCTCTATACAATACCCTATTTTTGCGGTTCGAAATTCATTCTATCCGATTTTAAACCTGTTTATGAGATTAGTAGAAAATAAAGTGGCTTTGGTAACCGGAGCTTCTCGTGGTATTGGGCGCTCAATTGCTTTGCGTTTGGCTCAGGAAGGAGCGAACGTGGCTTTTACCTACCTTTCCAGTGTGGAAAAAGGAGAAGCGTTAGTAAAGGAATTGGAGCAATTCGGTATCAAAGCAAAAGGATATCGTTCTGATGCTTCTGATTTTCAGCAGGCAGACCAGTTGGTTACCGAGGTTATTGCTGATTTTGGAAAACTTGACATATTGATCAACAACGCCGGTATCACACGTGATGGTTTGTTGATGCGTATGAGTGAAGAACAATGGGATACGGTTATCAATATCAACCTTAAATCGGTATTTAACCTTACCAAAGCAGCTACTAAAAGCATGATCCGTGCGAAAAGCGGGTCTATTATAAATCTTACTTCTGTGGTTGGGATTCGCGGAAACGCCGGACAGGCGAATTATGCGGCTTCAAAAGCAGGAATCATTGGTTTCACAAAGTCCATTGCGCTTGAACTGGGTTCAAGAAATATCCGCTCCAATGCAGTGGCACCCGGTTTTATCGAAACGGAAATGACCGATGCCATTGATTCGAAAGCAGTGGAAGACTGGAAACAATCCATTCCAATGAAACGTGGTGGAAAGCCGGAAGAAGTAGCAGACGCTTGTGTATTTTTAGCATCTGATATGTCACGTTATATCACAGGACAGGTTCTTCAGGTTGACGGCGGAATGCTTACTTAGTTCTTTAGTTGAAAGTGACCGTTGCGGTTGAAAGTTTATGTTAGCCATTTGTGGCTGATCGCTTTTAACTTTATCAATTCTGAAAATATAATGCAAATCCCGATTCTTCGTTACGGAGAGGCGGGATTTGTGTTATTGGGTAAATAAGAGAAATCAGATTCATCGTTGCTTTTTAGTCTTTCTCTCGTTTATTTCATTGAATATTGGCAATAATAGTGCTTTCTGCAAAACTGTTACTATATTTCTGTAATACTGTTTACTGGAAAACTGCTTATTCATTACTATGCGTTCAGAGCTTATATTTCAAACTCCATACTGGTTTATCATTTTTTGTCTTCTGGCGGGCGGTGCTTATGCATTCCTTTTATATCAGCCGGAGGCATCATGGAGTAAAAAGCTTAACTATGCATTGGCGGCTTTACGCGGTATTGTGGTTGCCTTTATCTGTTTTTTACTGCTCAGTCCGTTGGTGCGCCGTACGGAAAGTGTGATTGATAAAGCCAAAATTGTTTTCGCCGTCGATAACTCTGAATCTGTAAAAGGAGTAGGGCAGCCGGTTTTGAAACAAATTACAGAAGCAGCGCAGGAGTTAAATGCGGCAGGTTATGAAGTAAGTATCCAGACTTTTGACAAAACGGCGGAAGGCTTAAATATAGATTCCATCCGTTTTGATCAGCGAAAAACAGATCTGTCCGGATTGCTTCAGACCGTAAAAAGTAATTTTGAGGGAAGAAATCTTACGGATGTTATTTTGCTTTCAGATGGTATCGTCAACCAGGGCGTTGCGCCCACATTTAATCAGTTTCCTTTTAAAGTCAATACCGTTGCCGTGGGTGATACCATTCCTGATCTTGATATCCGGATAAAAGATGTTGTCAACAACCGCGTTGCTTATCTGGGGAATGATTTTCCGATCAGGGCTGACATTGCAGCCAATGGACTGGCTGGCAAATCAACCACCGTTTCTCTTAAACAGGGAGGACGCATTATCGCCACGCAACAGGTAAAAATTGACCGTGGCACTTTTTTTAAATCTTTTGATTTTACGGCTTCGTCCAAACAAAAAGGCATTCAGCATTATACCATTGAACTTGGAACCGTGCAGGGTGAAGCTTCTGACCGGAATAATAAGCGGGATGTTTACATCGATATCATTGATGGACGTCAGAAAATTCTTCTGCTGGCTTTGACACCGCATCCGGATGTAAAAGCACTGAGAAGTCTGATTGAAAGCAATGATAATTATGAGCTGGATGTTAATATCCTGACCGCTTCTGCAAATCCGAATGCTGACGTGGCCGGGAACAAACCTTATGATCTGATCATCCTGCATCAGATACCGAACATGCTCGGTCTCGGCAATCCAATGGTGCGGAAGTTTCTGGATTCAAAAAGACCCATATTTTATATTTTGGGAAACCAGTCAGCCGTTCCATTGTTGAATACTTTGAACCGCTCGCTGACGGTGAATGTAAATCAGGGGCAATTTGATAAGGTGGCAGCGCGATACAATCCGTTGTTTCAGCAGATTAATTTCAATGAAGAAAGTCTGAAATTGCTGGAAAGGCTTCCGCCTCTTTCTGTTCCTTTTGGCGAATATACCGTTTCGCCAGGAACTGAAACGATATTATTTCAAAAAGTGGGAACCTTGAATACCAGCAAACCGCTTTTGGTATTGAATACAGCCACGGAACAAAAGACGGCGATTCTTGCCGGTGAAGGGATATGGCAATGGAGGCAGGAGGAATTTGCTTTGACCGGCAAGCATGAACTGGTGGATAATCTTTTCCAGAAAATCATTCAGATCCTTTCCGTTCGTGACGATAAGCGGAAGTTCAGGATTTATCCGGTACGCCCGGAATTTGAGGAAGGTGAAGAAGTTATTTTCCAGACCGAAATTTATAATGATATCTACGAACCGGTTTATGGACAGGAAGTAAAACTGGATATCACGGATGAAAAGGGTAAGTCGAAACAATATGCTTACACCCATACCGCCGAGAACCCGCGTTACAATATCAGTGGTTTAGCCGAAGGTGTTTATCGTTTTCAGGCGACTACGACGGTAAAAGGTATTTCTGAAAAAATAAATGGCCAGTTTGTAGTCAGAAAAGTAGACTTGGAACTAGCCAATACGACGGCTGATTTTGGGATGCTGCGGGAATTGGCTGCGAAAACCGGCGGACAGTTTGTGCAGCCTGCTTCGCTAACGCAGTTGATTCAGAAACTGAAAACGGACCGGGAACCGGATCGTCTGGATAGCAGCGAAGAAATGGTGGAACTAATTCATCTGAAATGGCTTTTCTTCCTGATTTTGATATTGCTGGGAGCAGAGTGGGGGTTGAGAAAATACCACGGCGGGTACTGATCTGCGTAAACCAACAAGATATTTAAGGCAGATAATTTTTAAATAACGAGTGAATAGAGTCTGTGATTATTTGTCAGAAATTGCATGAATAACACATCCATAGTCAAACCCTAAAAGCTCATAACGAAACGCTATGAAAGCTTCATGGTAACTTTTTAATGAAATATTTTTACAAGGCAACAGTTCTTTTTTTTATCCTGATTTCCGGTAATGCCTCACTCATGGCGCAGGAGATCACGGCACCTCTCATGTCTCAGGACTCGGTTCATACAGATTCCGCGGACAAAGTGGCTCCGAATTACAAGCTTCTCAGAGGTATATTCGCAGCGCAGTCAACATTGTACTTAGGGACGATTTACGGGCTCAGTAAATCATGGTATAAAAACCCTTTAACAAACTTCCGGGTAAAGGATGACACCTATGAGTGGCTGCAAATGGACAAAATGGGGCATGTTTACACATCCTACCAGATCGCACGCCACACGGCTGAAATTTATAAAAAAACGGGAATTTCAAAAAAACAAATGATGATTTACGGAGCCATTTCCGGAATTATCTTTCAAACTCCGATTGAAATCCTGGACGGTTTTTCACCCGATTACGGTTTTTCGCCGGGAGATATGGTGGCCAACTTAACAGGCTCGGCTATTTATCTCGGGCAGATCGCGCTTTGGGATGAGGTGCGTATTCAGCCTAAATTTTCATTCCATTTTACTCCGCTGGCCAGGGAGCGTCCGAACTTGCTGGGGAGCAAACCCACGGAACGCTGGCTGAAAGATTATAATGGTCAAACCTACTGGTTTTCAGGGAGTCCAAAATCTTTTTTTAAGGGCAGCAGCTGGCCAGCCTGGTTGTGTTTGTCGGTAGGATACGGAATTCAGGATATGGTTTCTGCTGAGAAAAGTCAAAGTATTGAAAGAGGATTTCATCCGTACCGACAATTTTATTTGTCGCTCGATATTGACCTGACTAAAATAAAATCACGGAGCAAATTTGTGAGGACCATTGCTTTTTTAGCCAACTCTCTGAAAATTCCGGCACCTGCTTTGCAGATCAGTAAAAAAGGGATCGATTTCAAGCCGTTTTATTTTTAAGAAAAAAGATGGCCCGATGCAGATCTTTAATAATAGAGTAACTTAGCAACCGACGACAGGTTAGTTTATGCGCCTTGTCGGTTATTTTTAAATACAAGATTATGAACATAGGAGATAAAGTAAGATTGGTACACGGGCGTGAAGAAGGAATTATTTATGCCTTTTTACCCGGAAATGTGATTGAAGTTGAAATTGAGGACGGATTTCGTATCCCTGTGCTGCGCAGCGAGTTAGTGACAATTTCTCCGGTGGAGTCGCAGCGGTTGAACCGTACCCCTGAGGGACAAAGCATTGCGCCGCAGCGGGAGAGAATAGCCCCGAGGCAGGCTGTCTTTGCTGAAAAAGGTATTTACATCGCCTTTGTTTCCGTGAATGACCGTGCTGTGACACTGCATATTATCAACAATTCAGACTGGACGTTGCCTTTCACGGCTACGACGCAGCAGGAGCATGTTCATACGGGTTTGGCGGCAGGTTTGTTAAAACCAAGAACTTCGCAGAAGCTCACGGAGTTACAAATGAAGGATTTTGAATCCTGGCCTGTTTTTGCATTTAATCTTCTCCATTTCCGCGAGGGGAATTTTGATGCAGTATTGCCGTTTCAGAAAAAAATAAAATGCCGGGCGCAGTCTTTTTACAAGAGCAAAGGCCCGGCACCTGTCTTAGGTAAGGATGCTTTTGTTTTTCAGCTGGATGAAGAAAATGTAAAAAAGGAAGAGGTTATTACCAACAAAACGGATATTCAGGAGCAGCTTCGGACCAGTTTGATGGGAGGAGGTACAGCACCCAAAATTGAGCTGGAAAAGCCGGAAGGTATTGTGGATCTGCATATTGAAAAATTGGTGGACGACTTTTCACGTCTGTCGAAAGAAGATATCCTGAAAACACAGCTGACAAAATTCGAAGGGAGTCTGGAACAGGCAATTGGTAACGGAATGGAGGAAATTACCTTTATTCATGGCGCAGGCAGTGGCGTTTTACGTGATGAACTGCACCGCCGACTGAGCAAAAATCAGCATGTTCAGTATTTTAAAGATGCTCAAAAGGAAAAATTCGGATACGGTGCGACGCTCGTTAAAATTAAATAATCGCTTCAAGCGCCTTGTATGGGTTTTGCTGCTGATCTCAATGGGATTAGGTCAGTGGAACTGTCGTCCCAAAACCACTTCGCCCAAAAAGCCTATGGAAGAATATTTGTATTCAGACGCCGAACTTCAGAATGAAAAACATTTGTCGGTATTGAATTTACCGATTGAAATGCCTGTTTCTGAGTTGGAAACGCAGATAAACGCGCAGCTGAAAGGATTAATCTATGAAGACGACAGCTACGAGGACAATGGAGGAGATAACCTCAAAGCGAAAGTCTGGAAGATAAACCCGATCCGGGTCGTTGCCAAGGACTCTACTTTTTTGTTTGAAGTACCGCTCAAAATCTGGGTGAGCGCCGGGTACAAGGTAAGTCCGCTGGGAATCAGTTTGTCCGGTTACAAGGACACCGAATTTTCGATCAGGATCAGGCTGATATCCAAGATTGGAATTTCTCCCAACTGGCAGCTTAATTCTGATACTTATGTCGACAGTTACGACTGGATCAGCGAGCCCAATGTGAAAGTAGCCGGGATTAAAATTCCGGTTAAAAGCATGGTGAGCAGGTTGTTAAATCACAACTTTGAAAAGATCACGCAGGCTATCGACAAGCAGGTTAACAGCGGTATTGAGATTAAGAAGTATGTCGAGGCAGCCTGGAATCTTGCCCGTCAGCCTGTTTTGCTTTCCAAGGAATTTGACACCTGGCTGGTGGTGACGCCTACGGCCATTGTGATGACTCCCTTGATGGTCAGCAACAATATTTTGCGCTCGTCCATTGGCATGAAGGGTTATACGCAAACCATCACATCGGCGGTGAAACCCGCGGTAAAACCTGCGCCGAAACTGCCTGATTTACAGATTACCGATAAGGTTACCTCGGATTTCAGGATCGGGCTGATCAGTTTGATATCCTATGAAGATGCAGCCAGAATGGCCACAGCGCGGTTTTCTGGCCAGAAGTATTCTTTTTTAGGAGGAAAATACAATATTCAGGTTACTTCCATTGAAATGTACGGTCAAAACGAGAAACTGATCATTAAAGCAGGACTTTCAGGCAGTGTAACCGGTAGTATTTTCTTGAAAGGAATTCCTTATTACGATCCGCAGACGCAGAAATTGTCATTAAAAGATCTGGATTATGACCTCGATACGAAAAATACAATTGTACGCACGGCGGGATGGCTTTTACAGGGAAAATTCAGTAAAATGATGGAGAAAGAAATGGTGTTTCCGGTCGGAAATCAGATCGCAGAGGCCAAAAAGAGTGTCCAGCAGATACTTTCCAACTATAAAGTTACTGATGGTGTACAAATAAAAGGAACTCTTGCCGATATTACGCCGGATAAGGTATATTTGACCCCAAAACACATTTATTCCGTTGTTTTTGCGCAAGGGAATGTTAATTTGCGTGTAGAAGGACTACGAAGTTTTGACCAATAATTTTATTTGTTGCGTAAACAAATGCCATATTTTTTACTTTTTATGGTAAATTGACTGCTGATCAAAGGAAAGTATTTCTTAGCTTTGTGGTCAGTGAAAGGAATAAGCCGTCCTACCGCCGCGGTGAAATGCCGGGGAGGAAAGTCCGGACAGCATAGAGTGCCGTACTTCCTAACGGGAAGGCAGGTGATTGGGAACGATCAGCTGACAGCAAGTGCCACAGAGAATATACCGCCTGGCACATTTTTTGTGTCGGGTAAGGGTGAAAAGGTGGAGTAAGAGCCCACCGCTTCAAGGGTGACTTTGAAGGCAGGGTAAACCTTACGGGCTGAAAGATCAAATAGGTGTTAATTTGTGGGGCTACTCGTCTCCGTCCTCGGACATTAACACGGGTAGATCGTTAGAGGTTTTGAGTGATCAAAATCCTGGATAAATGGTAGGGATTCCGGTGCAAACCGGGATACAGAATCCGGCTTACAGGCTTATCCTTTTCTGTTTTTAAGTTAATTAATTAATGAATAATTGAATCACATAACTAGTGTTTCCCATGAAGAAAAAGAATCTTTACATTGCTTTAGTTTGTTTGTCACTCATGAGCCTGGATGCTTTGGCTCAAAAAAACCGAACGTATGATGGACCCAATAAAATGAATACATGGTCAATCACGGGTTATGGTGGCATAACAAAATTCTTCGGTGATTTGAAAGAATACGATTTCAAGAGAGGCGATCATGAAGATTTGACCGGTGCATGGGGACTCTCCATCAATAAACAATTATCTCCAATCTTTGGTGTACAGCTTACCGGATACAACGGATGGCTTCAGGGATCTAAAAAAGGGATAAAAATCACTAATCCAAGAGAACCAAGTCTGACTAATACTTACGATGCTTATTTCAACAGCCCATCATTTATTCAGGTAAGTCTTGACGGAACTGTGAACCTTAACCGTTTGCTTTTCGGATACAAAAAATTACGCAGATGGAAAGTTGACGCACACTTAGGGGTTGGTATCATGTACTACCACACAGACCTTACTGCTACAAACACCGGAACTGGTGAAGTATTCCTTGTTTCTTCTAACACTGCGGGTAGCTCGAGAACAGCAGGTAGCTGGGATCGTAACGGATCGACTTATACCCGTGAATGGGTAATGCCAGCTGGTTTGTCAGTTCATTATGAACTATCTCCACGTTTTGATCTTGGATTGGATTACACTTACACTTATGTTAACACTGAAAAACTTGATTTAACAGTGGGTGACAGAACAGATTACCAGACTCAGTTAGGTCTTTGGACATTTGAAAAAGGTGATTCAAAAAATGACAGATGGGGACTTTTGTCAGTTGCTCTAACTTACAAACTGGGTAAGAACGCAGTAATGGCGAAAAAAGGCAAATACGATGCAGGAAGCGGACGCTATCACCTACGTTGGGCAAATCCACAGGCTTTGATTCCTGTGCCTTACAACCCGACTATGAACGATGCTGATTCAGTTGCAAAAGCAAACATGCCGAAGCCAGTTGACCCACGTCTTTACACAGATACAGATGGCGACGGTGTTGCTGACCTTTTTGACAAAGAACCAAATACTCCTGCTGGTAGCGTAGTTTCAGGTGGTGGTGTTGCAATGGATCTTGATAAAATCATGAGAGACGCTATCAAAAATAACCTGCCAAAAGACGAATGCGAAGCTTTATTCAGCAACATCGAATTTGATACTGACAAAGCGATCATCCGTGATGCTTCAAAAGAAACACTTAGCAAAGTAATCGAATTGTTGAACCTGCGTACCAACTGCCGTATCGTTCTTGTAGGACATACTGATGCGCGTGCTTCTGATTCTTATAACATGTCTCTTGCACGTCGTCGTGTGGATGCTGCGAAACGTTTCCTAGTTCGTCAGGGTCTTAAAGATACAAGCAGAATCCTTATCGAATACTTCGGTGAGTACCGTCCAATTGCTGAAAACACAACAGTTGAAGGTCTTCAGTCCAACCGTCGTGTTGAGATCAAGATTTTGCCAAACAATACAATCCGCTCAACTTATCCTGCTGGTTTCCAGAAATAAGGAAAAGCGTTTCATTCAAAAAAAGGGAAGTGATCAGTCACTTCCCTTTTTTTATGACATATGATTATTGAACCAATAATTTTATGTAAATTTGCACCCTGTTTAATTAAGGGACGAGTTCCCTCTCATAACAAATACAACAATGGCAGTTAAAATTAGATTAGCGCGTCGTGGACGCAAACAAAAAGCGATTTATGATATCGTAATCGCAGATGCCAGAGCACCACGTGATGGTCGCTTCATCGAAAAGATTGGTAGCTACAACCCAGGTACTAATCCTTCATCAGTAGTTTTAGATACAGCTAAGGCTGTTGACTGGTTGCTTAAAGGTGCTCAGCCAACGGATACAGCTCGTTCAATCCTGCACCACGAAGGTGTTATGCTTCGCAAGCACTTACAAGTTGGTGTAATTAAGGGTGCAATCGGACAGGACGTTGCTGACGCGCGTTTCGAAGAGTGGAAAGCATCTAAAACTGATCGTAATGTTTCTGCTGCTGATTCATTGTCAGCTAAGAAAGATAGCGAAAAACAAGCGAAACTTGACGCTGAACGTAAAGTAAATCAGTCACGTGCTGAGGCAATTGCTAAAAAGAACACTCCTGTTGCAGAAGAAGTTGCTGCTGAGGAAGTTTCAGAAGAAGCTGTTGCTGACGAAGCTGTGGCAGAAGATACTACTGACGCGCCAGCTGCTGAATAATTTAGTAGTTAATGCTTTATTTATGGGTCTGTCGGTGTTCCGTACAGACTCATATTTGTTTTAAAGGTTTAGCATTCATATTTAATTAAAAATACTTTGACACAGGATAGCTGTTATTTATTGGGCTATATCGTTCGTACGCACGGTACGTCGGGTGATGTCGTTATCTTTCTGGACGTCGATTATCCGGAAGATTATGAGGATCTTGATTCTGTTTATTTCGAATTAAAGGGTGATCTGGTTCCTTATTTTGTAGAGCGTTTCAATTTGCAGAAACAGAGCAAGGCTATTGTCAGGTTTGAAGAAGTGGATACCATCGAGAAGGCGCAGGCCCTGGTGGGAACGTCGCTTTATTTGCCGCTGGACTCTCTTGCTGAGCTTGAAGACGAAGAGTTTTATTATCATGAGATCAAGGGTTACACCGTGATTGATGAAAGTAAAGGTGAACTTGGCATCGTCCGTGAAGTGTATTCTCTGAATGGTCAGGATCTGATCGCGATGGATTATCAGGGTGTTGAGGTGCTGATTCCTACTGCCGAAGATATTGTTCTAAAAGCGGACAAAGAAAATAAAAAATTACTGGTGAATTTGCCGGAAGGGCTTTTGGAGGTTTACCTTGAAAATGGTTCTGACAGCGATAATGTTCCTGACGATGCGGATTGATATTATTTCCTGTGTTCCCAACCTTCTGGATAGCTTTTTTGCCCATTCAATCTTAAAGCGGGCGCAGGATGGAAATCACGTAGAAGTGGTGGTGCATGACTTGCGCGATTACTCTGTCAACAAGCATCGTTCTATCGATGATTATGCTTTTGGCGGTGGTGCAGGAATGGTGCTTCAGATCGAACCGATAGCCGGCTGTATCCGGGCTTTGCAGGCAGAACGGGCTTACGATGAGATTATTTACCTTACACCGGATGGGGAACTGATGGAGCAGAAGATGGTTAATCAGCTTTCTTTAAAAGGAAATCTGATCATGTTATGCGGACATTACAAAGGTGTTGATCAGCGGGTCCGCGACCTTTTTATTACCAAAGAAATAAGTATCGGGGACTATGTTTTATCGGGTGGAGAACTAGCGGCCGCGGTTCTGGCAGACGCTATTATCCGTTTGGTTCCTGGTGTACTGAACGATGAAACTTCGGCCTTGACAGATTCTTTTCAGGATAATTTGTTAGCACCGCCGGTATACTCGCGTCCATTTGATTTTGAAGGAAACGCAGTGCCTGAGATATTAATATCGGGTCATGAAGCCAAAATTGAAGAATGGCGTTACGAACAGTCCATCAAGCGTACAAGAGAAAGAAGACCGGATTTATTGAAGTAAATCCGGTTTGAGTCTTGATGTTAAAGCGCAACCGGGCTTAAAAATCCAGGTTGCAATTGATCCATTCGTCGTCAAAGTTGGTACCGTATTTGCGATAAAATCCAACAGCGGAAGTATTCCAGTCTAAAACCTGCCACATCATACCGGTAGAGCCCGTTTTCTTAGCGGCTGCAACGGTCGCATCAAAAAGTACCTTACCTATCCCGTTTCCACGCATATCCTCGGTCACGATGATATCCTCCATGTACAATCTCTTACCTTTCCAGGTTGAGTACCGGAAGTAGTATAAAGACAAACCAATGATTTTGGAATCCACTTCTGCAACAAAGAATTCGAACAGATTTTCTTTAAAATCGCGCGACATTTTATCTACATTGTTGGTAACCTGGTCAAGTGCTCTTTCGAAAATGGCTAGTTCCTTTACTAATTCAAAAACGGCGGGGATATCTTCAAGGGTACCTTGGCGGGTGGAAATATTCATAAGTTGGATTTTCTAATTAAAACGTTTGAATAACTGATATCTACTGAATACTACTGGTGGGTTTGGACATAATTCTCCCATTTGTCTACAATAGCCTGAAAGTTTTCAGGGAGTTCAGTGTCAAATTGCATCCATTCCCTGGTTGTCGGATGAACAAAGCCAAGGGATTTTGCATGAAGAGCTTGTCCGGGCAGTAATTTAAAATTATTTTCTACAAAAACCTTGAAACTGCCTGTTGTTCCGCCTCTTAATATTTTATCACCTCCATAAACCGTATCATTAAAGATCGAATGGCCGATATGCTGCATGTGCGCGCGGATCTGATGCGTTCTTCCGGTTTCGAGATTACATTTGATTAGCGAGACATAACGCAGTGGTTTGATCACTTCGTAGTGGGTAACGGCATGTTTTCCCTGCGAACCATCTTCGAAAATATCCATCACACGTCTGTCTTTTGCGCTGCGGCCGATATGCCCGGTGATTGTCGCTTTATTTTCTTTGGGCTCGCCCCAAATCAAGGCATTGTAAGTCCTTTCAATGGTATGGTCAGAGAATTGTCTTGCCAGGAAGGTCATTGCAAACTCGGTTTTTGCGATAACCAGTAAGCCGGAAGTATCCTTGTCAATCCGGTGAACCAGCCCGGGTCGTCCTTCGCCATTTCGTCCGGTTGGCAGATTTTGAAAATGATAGACCAGTGCATTAATCAGCGTCCCGGTCCAGTTTCCAAAAGCCGGATGCACCACCATACCGGTCGGTTTATTCACCAGCAGTAAAACATCGTCTTCATAAATGATATCAAGCGGAATGTTTTCGGGGATGATTTCGGTATCTCTCGGCGGTTCAGGCAGGGAAAGAGTGATTACGTCCAGCGGCTTTACCTTGTAACTTGATTTTACAGATAAGCCATTTACCTTTACGGCTTCTGCTTCGATACCATTTTGTATTTTTGTGCGGGAGGCATTTGGGACGTGGATATTTAAAAATTTATCCAGACGCATCAATGTTTGACCCTTGTCGGCTACGATCCGGTAATGTTCAAATAAATCGTCTTCTTCGTCGGCACTGTTATCGATTAGGTCTAATGACATCTTGATGGTGTAATATGGCTGATGTGAGGCACGGTTCGTTTGATTTTAGCGCACCGGGAATCACATATTTTGAATTAAATTTTAAAAGCACAAAACTACCAAAATTCGTGGACTTACCGGTTCCTTCATTGCCAACACCTCTTCAGGAAATATCAGATCCTGTAACGATGGGAGCTGGTGTAACACTTTTTATAAAACGAGATGATCTGATCCATCCGACTGTTTCAGGGAATAAATGGCGTAAGCTGAAATATAATTTACTGGAAGCGAAACAACAGGGAGCAACAACGATTTTGACTTTTGGAGGTGCCTTTTCCAATCATTTGTATGCCACGGCAGCTGCCGGTGCGTATCTAAACCTCAAAACCATTGGCATTGTCAGGGGCGAGGATCCGGGAGAATTGAAGTCATCTACGCTCAAATTTTGCGAGCAGCAAGGAATGACGCTTCATTTTGTATCAAGAGAAGAATATAAGCTCAGAAATTCTCAGGACTATATTGATGAGCTTAGCGTCAAATTAGGTAATCCGTTTGTGATTCCGGAAGGCGGAACCTCCGAATGGGCGTTAAAGGGCGTGGAAGAAATGACCTATGAAGTAGATCAGCAACTGACTCAAAAGCCTGATTATTATGCCGTGGCAGCCGGTACCGGGGGGACAGCAGCCGGTATTTTGTCTTCGGGTGCAAACGTGCTGGCCTTTTCTGCGCTGAAAGGGGGCGAGTTTTTACGACAGGATATTTTGAATCTGATAGGAACCGGACATTCGAACGGTAAACTCGATCTCTTTACAAACTATCACTTCAAAGGGTATGCAAAACATACACAGGAGCTGCTGGATTTTATCCGCTGGTTTAAGGAGTACCATGAAATCCAGCTGGAACAGGTTTATACCGGTAAAATGCTGTTCGGCTTATATGATCTGATGAAAAATGGATATTTTCAAAAAGGCACGACAATTGTTGCCGTGCATACGGGTGGGTTACAGGGGTTGTTGGACGAGATGAAATAATAAAGCCCCCGAAGGGGCTTTCGTCTACCAAATACTGTCCTTCCGTTGAATATAATCCTTGATCAGATCTTTTTCGCCGGCAACCCATAACACGTCTTCCGGCTCAATGACCATCGACGAATCCGGGTTCAGGATGCGTTCTCCGTTACGTTCAAGTCCTACGACCATACCATGTGTGGATTCTCTGATCTGGCTGTTTCTGATCGTTTTTCCGATGATGTTGTATTCACTTTTTACCTCAATTCTTTGCAGTGTAATTTTGTCTTCCTGCGCCAGGTAGGCCTCACCGTTTCGGCTGATTTCTACGTGGCCGCGGAAACTGTCCAGTTGATCATCCGTACCAATTACTTCGATGCGGTCGTATGGATACAGAACTTCGGTAGGCCGCGGCAGCTGTATGGTCTTTGTGCCACGTTCAATAAGCACAACATTGATTCCAAAACTTTCCCTGATCCCCAGTTCCTGCAAGCTTTTACCAATCAGCGTAGAGTCGGGGCTTACCTCCAAAAATGCAAAATGCGCATCCCAGGGCAGCAATATTTTCTTTGATTTTCCGCTCCCTTCCAGTTGTCTCGCATTCAGGTTTTGCAGGAAACGTGTTTCGATCTTACTGTATGATTTTTGTAACATCTGATAGAAAATCGCGATAGCCAAAATCATAATACCACCGGCAACGGCGAGGGCAGTCGGGGTGTCGAAGAAAGAATCAAGAAGCACTGCCATCAGGATGATCCCGATAAATACCCGCGCCAGTTCCAGAAACAGCAATGGCCCTCTGCTATACTTTCTGCTTAACCACAAAGCGGTGTACGCTTTCTTGTTTGATTTTTTGAAAATCAAAGCCCAGAAAAAAGGTGAAATAAACAGAAAGGTCAACGCAAATATGGCCGACTGTGTCACATAAGATTCAGGTACTCTCTGATAAAGCTGTGGAGCAATTTGCCGCGACATAATGAGTACAATACCGATAATCACCACCGAGTTAAGCACAACCGTTTGCGCGTATGTTTTGAGAAGCGAATTCCAGTGTGTCGTTTTTGCGATGGTTGCGGTGCTGGTACTGTAACGATTCAGTCTGGCCCTCCATGACTCGGGTAAGTGCTTATCAAACCACTCATAAAACGGCTCAGATGCCTTCATCATGTATGGCGTCGTAAAAGTGGTAATCACAGAAACTCCGACGGCAATAGGATACAGGAAATCACTGGTCACTTTCAACGATAAGCCGAGGTTGGCGATAATGAAGGAAAATTCACCGATTTGTGATAAACTCATCCCGGCCTGAATAGATTTTTTCAAGGGTTGTCCGGAAATAACCGCACCGATTGTAACGTAAAGCGTCTTGCCCAGAATAACTACGAAAACCAGAATTGCCGTGGGAATGGCATACTCGACGAGCAGTTTTGGATTGATCAACATCCCGACTGATATAAAGAAAATGGCGCCGAACAGATTTTTGACCGGTTTTAACAAATGCTCAATTTTTTCGGCGTGGGTTGTTTCTGCCAGGATAGATCCCATGATAAATGCGCCTAACGCCGCAGAAAATCCCGCTTTGGTAACCAAGAGCACCATTCCGAAACAAAGTGCTATGGAGGTGATCAAAACACTTTCGTCATTCATCAGATTTCGGAAACGACGGAGCAGGGTAGGGAAGATAAATATCCCGCCAAGGAACCAAAGGATCAGGAAAAAGAAAAGTTTCATGATGGATTCCAACATCTCCATTCCTGCAAACTGCTGGCTGATGGACAAGGTAGAGAGCAACACCATCAACAAAACGGCGGTCAGATCTTCAATCACAAGTATGCCAAAAACGACGCTGGTAAATTGCTGTGTTTTGAGCCCGAGTTCTTCAAAGGCCCGGAAGATAATCGTGGTCGAGGAAATGGCGATAATCCCTCCCAAAAACAAACTATCGATCTTGCTCCATCCGAGAAGCTGTCCTGTGATGAAACCAGTGGCAAGCATCAGTGCTACTTCGAGAAGACCGGTAATTGCAGCGGTGCTTCCGACTTTAACCAGTTTTTTAAAACTGAATTCTAATCCCAGGTTAAAAAGAAGAAAGATAACACCAATTTCCGCCCAGATTTCGATCGTTTTGATATCGGTGATCGTAGGGAAAATCGTAAAATTTGGACCGACCAGCAAGCCGGCCAGTATGTATCCAAGAACAATGGGCTGTTTTAATTTTTTGAATATAATGGTGATAACACCAGCCATTGTGAGGATTAAAGAAAGATCAACAATCAGCTGTGGAACGTGGGTCATTATGGATTGGTATTTACTGAAAATATAATAATACCAATAAAATACAAAAAGCCTTTGATGATTCAAAGGCTTTTTGGCATTACTTGAAATAATGAAATGTAAACAGCTTATCCTACACTTCCTTCCAGACTGATTTCCAGAAGTTTCTGCGCTTCAACCGCAAACTCCATAGGAAGCTGATTTAAAACTTCTTTTGCATAACCATTTACGATCAAAGCCACCGCCTGTTCGGTAGGAATTCCGCGTTGGTTGCAATAGAATAATATGTCTTCTCCGATCTTCGACGTGGTAGCTTCGTGTTCAACCGTGGCTGACGGATTGCTAACTTCGATATACGGGAATGTATGCGCGCCGCATTTGTCTCCAAGCAACAGTGAGTCACACTGAGAGAAGTTACGAGCTTTTTCTGCTTTCTTAAATACCTGCACCAATCCACGGTAAGAGTTTTGGCTCTTTCCTGCCGAAATACCTTTCGATACGATACGGCTCTTGGTGTTTTTTCCGATATGGATCATTTTTGTTCCGGTATCGGCCTGCTGCATATTGTTGGTAACGGCAACAGAATAGAACTCACCAATCGAGTTATCACCTTTCAGGATAACTGACGGGTATTTCCAGGTGATCGCTGAACCCGTTTCAACCTGAGTCCAGGAAATTTTAGAGAATGCGCCGTCACACAAGCCACGTTTTGTAACGAAGTTGTAGATACCGCCTTTTCCTTCTTTATCCCCAGGATACCAGTTTTGAACTGTTGAATATTTAACATTCGCATTTTCATGTGCGAAAATCTCAACCACAGCGGCGTGCAGCTGGTTTTCATCACGCATCGGTGCAGTACATCCTTCCAGATAACTTACATGACTGTCGTCGTCTGCAATGATCAATGTACGTTCAAACTGACCGGTACCCGCCGCGTTGATACGGAAGTACGTAGAAAGCTCCATCGGACATTTAACACCTTTTGGAATGTAAACGAAAGATCCGTCAGAGAACACAGCCGAATTCAGGGCTGAGTAGAAATTATCTTTTGGCGGTACAACCGAGCCAAGATATTTCTTGACAAGATCCGGATGCTCACGTATTGCCTCACTGATCGAGCAGAAAATAATTCCTTTTTCTCTCAGAGATTCTTTAAAAGTCGTGAAAACCGATTCCGAGTCCATTACGGCGTCAACTGCAATAGGTACACCTGAAAGTCTTTTTTGCTCAGTAAGTGAAATTCCCAAACGCTGGAAAGTATCACGTAGTTCAGGATCTATATCGTCCAGGCTTTCAACAACCTTTTTCTTCTTTGGTGCTGAATAATATTTAATAGCCTGAAAATCAATTTTTGGATAATGAACGTTTGGCCATTTTGGTTCAGGCATTTTCAGCCACATGTTAAACGCTTTCAAACGCCACTCCAGCATCCATTCAGGTTCATTTTTCTTAGCGGAAATAAACCGTATAGTGCTTTCATCCAAGCCCATAGGAGCCTCGTCTGCCTCAATATCAGTTACAAATCCGTATTTGTATTCCGAACTGGTGATTTCCTCCAACAATTCTTCTTCTTTGCTCATAGTCTTTTTTATATCACGCTATGGTTGTCGTTATATTGCTAACACATAGAAATGACATTGAGTTTATATATAGGCTCAAAATTACACAAAATAATAGACAAAGTTATGACCGGAGTCATAACTTGTGTCGTTAATAAGGTTATTGAACCTTTTAATTCTTAAAGATAAGCACCTGAGGAAAGGTAATCCTTCACGTATTCGCTGATACCTTCTTCAAGGGTGTGGAATGGCCTGGTGAAGCCAATTGACCGCAATTTACTCATATTGGCCTGAGTAAAATACTGATATTTATCACGAATGTCCTCCGGGGTATCGATAAAGCTGATATCCGGTGTTTTGTCCATCGCAAGGAACGTGTTCGTCACCAGGTCTTTGAAAGTACGGGCCTTTCCGCTTCCGAGGTTATAAATTCCCGAATCTTTACGGTGATGCATAAAGAACAGGCAAACTTCGATCAGATCTTTTACGTAAATGAAATCGCGCATCTGCTCTCCATCCTTGAAATTCGGATTGTGAGAACGGAAAAGCTTCATTTTTTCAGTTGCCTTTATCTGGTTGTAAGCGTGGAATATCACCGAAGCCATACGTCCCTTATGATATTCATTAGGCCCGTATACGTTAAAGAATTTCAAACCTGCCCAGAAGAAAGGTTTTTTCTCCTGCTGCAACGCCCAGATATCGAAATCATTTTTAGAATCGCCATAAGGGTTCAGCGGTTTTAGCTGAGGAATTAACGATTCGTTATCGTCATACCCCAGTTCACCCAAACCATAAGTAGCCGCTGAGGAAGCGTACACCAATGGAATCTGATAGGCAACACATTTTTCCCAGATCGTTTTGGAATAATTCAGATTGAGCTCGTCAAATATGTTTTTGTCGAACTCGGTGGTATCAGTTCTTGCACCGATGTGGAAAATAAATTCAACATCCTGATTGTTCTCGTCCAACCACTCAGATAAAGAACTGCGCTCAACGCGTTCCTTAATTGTTTTTCCTTCCAGATTTTCTGCCTTCTCGATTTTTGAAAAATCATCAACGGCAATAATGTTACTAAAGCCTTCCTGGTTAAGCATGCTAATCAGCCCGCTACCAATAAATCCGGCTGCACCTGTTACTATAATCATAGGAGAGATTATTTGTTTAATGAGGTTAAACTGTAAAAAGAATGCCAGATAAGAGTAATTCTTTTTGTCAATCTACTCATGAATTTCCCGTTAAATTGGATTTTTTTTAGTTTACTGCTTATAATCTTACAAAACTACCGATACAAGATGTAATTTTGTAACATTATTACATAGGGAAGGAAAAATTTATGATTTACGTAACGCGAAAAGAACATTTCAATGCAGCCCACCGGCTTTACAATCCGGCGTGGTCTGATGAAAAAAACCAGGAAGTATTTGGCCCCTGTGCCAACAACAACTGGCATGGACATAATTTTGAACTTATAGTTACTGTAAAAGGCAAACCTGACCCGGATACCGGTTTTGTGATCGACCTTAAAGTGTTGGGTGATTTGGTGAAAGAGAAGGTTGTCGATAAAGTGGACCATAAAAACCTGAACCTGGATGTTGACTTTATGCAGGGAAAAATGGCTTCCTGCGAGATTTTCGTGATGGAAATCTGGAATATTCTGGCACCCGCCATTCAGGAAGTTGCGCCTGGTTCAAAGCTGCATTATATTAAACTGGTTGAGACTCCGAAGAATTTCGTGGAATATTACGGGGAGTAAACTTCCAAAACAAAGGGTGGAAAACGTCGGTCGTAATGCTGCGTTTTTCACTTTTTTATTTACTTTTTATCGCTCAATTTTAATTCAAGCATGAAATATTACCTCATTGCCGGCGAACGTTCCGGAGATCTGCACGGTGCCAACCTGATGAAAGGAATCAAAGCAAATGATCCGGAGGCGCAGTTTCGTGGCTGGGGTGGGGATATGATGCAGGAAGAAGGAATTGATTTGGTAACTCATTACAAGGACACCGCGTTTATGGGTTTCCTGGAAGTGGCGATGAATATCCGCAAGATTACCAGATTTTTGAAAAAATGTAAAAAAGACATTCTGGCTTACAAACCGGATGTGATCGTACTGATCGACTACCCGGGATTTAACCTGCGCATTGCGGCCTTTGGAAAAGCACATGGTTTTAAAACTTTTTATTACATCTCCCCGAAAGTTTGGGCGTGGAACCAAAAACGCGCACTGAAAATCAAAAAGAATGTGGATCGCATGTTTGTGATTTTTCCTTTTGAAATCGATTTTTACAAGAAATTCGATTATCAGGTCGATTATGTTGGCAACCCGTTGATGGATGCTATTGAAGCCTTTAAACCCGACGCCGATTTTAAGAAGAAAAATAACCTGAACGAAGCGCAGCCGGTAATTGCCTTGTTGCCGGGAAGCCGTCGTCAGGAAATTATCAATATGCTGGATCTGATGCTGACGGTTCAGCCGCATTTTCCCGATTACCAGTTCGTAATTGCCGGTGTCAGAAACCTGCCTTCCTCGCTTTATGCAAATTACGAGGCGCTGAAAAATGTCTCGGTTGTTTATGAATCTACCTACGATCTGCTCGCCGTTTCGGAGGCGGCGCTGGTTACTTCAGGTACCGCTACCCTGGAAACGGCGCTTCTGAATATTCCGGAGGTTGTTTGTTACAAAACCAGTGGCTTTTCGTACGCCGTTGCCAAGAGGCTGATTCGTGTGCCTTTTATCTCTCTCGTGAACCTGATCATGGAAAAAGAAGTAGTGCGTGAGCTGATCCAGGATGAACTGAATGAAACGGAGCTGGTGAAAGAACTGGGTTCTATCCTGAAAACGGGTTCAAAAAGAGAAGCGCAGTTGAAAAATTATGCCGTACTACATAAACTGGTTGGTGGTTCGGGAGCGTCGGAAAGGACTGGTGGGTTGATGGTCAGGTATTTGAAAGAAAACAGATAGAATTTGTTTTGTAGTGATATTTCTACGATTTTGGTGAATTTTAACTACCTGTAATTCAGTTAAAGAAAAGTATATTTGCGAGTGGCGTCTAATCTGATCAAGTTTTTCAGAATAGAGGCTGCACTATATGACCCACCCTCCTTTATTCAACAGTAAATTGGTATGCAACGAGTACTTTTGGTCAATCATGATACAGGTATGCATTCGGATCTTGACCTGCTTTTCAAAGAGAATAACTATGCGAATTTCGTCATAGACGATGTCAGAAGCGGTAATGAGGCATTAAAAAAAATCGTGAACGGCGCTTACGATATATTGCTGCTTAACCTGATGATCCCCGATACGGACATGCTTGGCCTGATCGGGAAATTGAAACATCTCAGACCAGACCTTCCGGTTTTAACATTTTCACTGGTAATGGAATACACGTTTATCAAACGCTACTTAACCAGCGGCGTTAACGGGTATTGTTTTTACAAACAGGAAGAAACTGCCGAAATACTTAAAGCCATTCGTACGATTGTTTCCGGGAAATGGTATATCAGTCCCGAGATGGTGGAATTGATTGTGGAAGATGCTTTGTACGGTAAAAAAACAGACCGGCTGGATGCGTTGACAGAGCGTGAGTTTGAAGTTTTTTCTCATCTGGTGAAAGACGAAACCCCGGCTGTGATCGCCGAGATTTTATCCGTACACACCTCTACCGTTGCCTTGTACAAATCCAGAATAATGGATAAATTAAGGATAACAAATCTGGTAGAAATGAAAAATATGATGAAGGTGCCGTCAATGGCCTGATTTAATTTCGCATACGGGCCAGTTTTTCGTAATCGAGTACCGTTATAAGGCTCCCTTTCATATCGACAAGTTTTTCTTCCTTGAAGTCGGACAGGGTGCGGATCACCGTTTCCGTTGCTGTGCCCACCATCGAGGCAATGTCTTCGCGCGTGATGGCCATCGAGAATGGCTTCGATTTGTCTTCCTGATAACGTTGTACCAGCATCACAAGTGCTTGCGCGACGCGTTTTCGCACCGAATTGTAGGCCAGTTGCAGCAACCGTTCTTCACGGTCCTTAATTTCATTGGAAAGCATTTTGATGAACTTGGTCGCCACCTCACGGTTTCCCTGAAGCAGATTGAAAAAGTCATCTTTGGGAATCATCGCCACTTCCGATTTTTCCAGAGATATTGTGGTCTCCTGATAAGATTCGCCCTGAAGCAAATCAAGGTAGCCGAAGAAATCTCCTTCTTTGTATAAATCAGTAATGTATTCCTTACCGTTGTCGTTGGATTTGTATGCCTTTACCTTTCCCTTTTGAAGGAAAAAAACATTGGAAGGATAACTGCCTTCGGTATAAATGGTTTCTTTTTTTCTTAACGTTTTGGTCTTTTTATCGTCGGCCAGTTTCGTGATCAGATCAAAGGATTTTGCTTCATGAATGAATTCATCGAGTCCTTCCGCAGTCCTTGTAAACTGTCCTTTTAACCGTTCGCTTTTTCTTAATCTTATTTCAACGGCATTCAAAAGTTCAACATCGTCATAAGGCTTGGTGAGATAATCGTCCGCGCCCATGGTCATGCCTTTACGATAGTCACTCTTCTCAGCTTTTGCCGTCAGAAAAACAAAGGGAATATTGGCTGTAAGATCATCCTTGCTCAATAAATGAAGCACACCATAACCATCCAGTTCCGGCATCATGATGTCACAAATGATCAGGTCAGGTTTTTCGTGATGCGCCACTTGTACGCCTTCTTTTCCATTTTGTGCTGTCAAAACGTGGTAATTGGCCAGTTCCAGTATTTCGGCCGTGTTTTCACGCATTTCCGGATTATCTTCAATTAACAGAATTCTCTTATTTTCCATTTCAAAAATTGATGTAAATTAAATTGCGCTGGGCAGGTGGTCGGGAAGTTCAACATGAAAAGTTGTTCCTTTGCCTACTTCACTTGAAAATGAAACTTTACCTCCCATCAGATCCACATAGTTTTGCACGATATTCAGGCCCAAGCCGGTGCCTTGCGCATTTCCTGCGTTGTTTGCCCTGAAAAAGCGATCAAAAATGTGTACCTGATCACTTTCCGGAATACCAATACCCTGATCGATAATTTCAATAAAAATCGTTTTTCCATTCGCATTGATATTCAGCCTGATGAGTTTTCCGGGGTCAGAATATTTGATGGCATTGGAAATCAGGTTGAAAATGACATTCCGAAGCAATTGCTTATCAATCCAGACTTCCTTATTTCCTTCGTGCGAAAACAAAATTTCCTGCCCTTCTTTGCATAAGCCCCTGATCTCTTCAATAAGCCCCTTGCAAAATTCAGGCAATTGGGTAAAAACTGAAACGCTGTGAATACGTCCTTCTTCCAGTTTCCCGATTGACATGAAATCATTCAAAATTTCAGTCAGGTTGGTTACGGCTGACTTAATCCGCTGCACGTGTTTTTGCCGCTTATCCTCCTCTTCGCTTTTTGCATATCTGCCAATCAGCGAAGCCGAAGAAAGGATCGTCGCCAGCGGTGTGCGAAATTCATGAGAAGCGATTGTTACGAACTGGCTTTTCATGTTATTCAATTCCCGTTCTTTTTTCAAAGCACGCATCACCTCTTCCTGCGACTGTTCTATTTTATGAATTGCCTTTGCCAATTCTTCTGTTCTTTGGTTTACGCGTTCTTCGAGTTCGGCATTCAGTTTTTGAATTTCCTGATTTGCCTCCTGGATAATGCTTTCCTGTTTTTTTCTTTCCGTAATATCAATCACGAAACTTACTACAAACTGGCCTTCACTGGTTTTAAAAGGGCTTAAACTAACCTCCACCGGAAACTCGCTGTCGTCTTTACGACGGGCAAATAATTCCAGAGAACTTCCCATTCCACGGGCATGCGGTGATTCTAAATAGGTATCGCGGTGATGGGTGTGTCTTTTGCTTAATCTTCTGGGAATCAGTGTTTCAATATTCTGGTTTACTAATTCACCCTCTTCATAACCAAAAAGTTCAAGTGCCTTGGGATTCAACATTACGATGACCCCTTCTTTATTCACCACAACAATTCCTTCGGTAGCATGTTTAAATAGGGCGTCAAGCATTTCAATATGCCGTGTCATGGCTTTGGTCTGTTTTTCTATATACGTACTAAACATACCAAGTTACAGGACATAGTTGAAGGGAACAAACTTTTATCAATTTGACGGGTTTTAGTATTGAATGATCGCACGATAGCATGAGTGAATGGTTTTGGGCATAACTTTCTGAATCACAAGTATCTAATAGATCCCGATACACATCCTGATTGTCAGTCCAAACGCTCCACCGCGCGGCGGCCGCTTTCCATTCTCCACTCTCAACTAAATTAAACAGTCTGACTAAAAATAGATGTGGAAGGCTGTTGCTCCCATAACTTTGCATCGAAGGCCATGCAGACGTTTCTCACGAAAGCTTTTCCCTTGTCGGTTACGCGCAGCTGGTAAGGCTCAATTTCTACCAGTTCGTCAGATTGTAATTCAGACAACCGCTCGATCGCTTTATACAAGTCGTCACAAACCTCGTCTTCCTGTTTCCAGGTGGTAACGAACTGCGTCATGATTCGCAGGATATGTTTGCGTAGAATAAGATCGGTTTCCGTCAGCTCGTGACCTTTGAAAATGGGTAGGTGACCTGCTTCAATTTGGGCATAATAGGCTTCCACACTTTTTTCATTCTGAACATAACCTGTCCAGCTGTCACTGATCGACGAAGCGCCCAATCCTATTAAAAGCCTCGTGTGCGTATCGGTATAGCCCATGAAATTCCGGTGTAACCGGCCAAGCTGCTGCGCTTTGTAAAGTTCATCGGTTTCCAGCGAGAAATGGTCCATACCAATATCATGATAACCTGAAATTTCAAGTGCATTACGACCGGTTTCATAAATCGCCATTTTTTTGTCAGGATCCGGTAGGTCCTGTTCCGTATATCTTCTTTGTCCGGGTTTGATCCATGGAACGTGTGCGTAACTGTAAAAAGCGATTCTATCCGGATGCAGCTGAATAACGCGCATGATGGTTTCCATCATCGTGCACACTTTCTGAAATGGCAGGCCGTAAACAATATCGTAGTTAACCGAGGTGTAGCCAATTTCTCTTGCCTTTTTTGTCAGATGATGGACCTGCTCATAGGTCTGGTGGCGGTTGATCGCTGCCAAAACCAGCGGATTGAAATCCTGAACACCTATGCTGATTCTGCGAAATCCGACATTGTAAAGTGCCTGCAAATGATCGTCGGTTGTATTGCCGGGATGTGCTTCAAAGCTGAACTGCGCCTTGGGATGCACCGTCGTATTTTGCAATAAACTTTCAATCAGTTTTGTAAGGTTTTCAGGACTGAAAAATGTGGGTGTTCCGCCTCCCAGATGTATTTCGCGGATCACCGGTTTGGTGTCTCCGAAAATCGAAAAATAGAGTGCCCATTCTTTCAAAACCGCATCAATGTAGGTTTCTTCTACTTTATGATTGACCGTTATCCGGGTATTGCAGCCGCAGTATGTGCACAAACTCTCGCAAAACGGGAGATGTATGTATAAGCTTATTCCTTCTTTTTCATTCGAAACGCTAAACGCTTCTTTGGCAAGTTCTTTCCATTTCTGCTCCGTTGGCGGCGTTTTTTGCCAGTAGGGAACAGTTGGATAACTGGTATATCTCGGCCCGGGAGTATTGTATTTAAAAAGCAAATCCTTATCCATGGGAGTCGTGTTTTGAATTAGTTTCTATGGATCAAAACTAGTCAGGTGGTATTGGTTAAAACATGACTCTGGTCATGTTTAAAACTTACTTTGGCAAGGATTTTAAGACTCTATTTTCCGTGACAAACCGTTATTGCCTCTTTATTACTTTGGGTATTTAATGGGTGTTGGATCAGTAAGCCTCTGACAATAAGTATGATGCCTGCCACACTTAGCATAAAGGGCATGAGTTTTCGCATTTTGGTGCGAAGCGAAACGCTAAGCCACTGGTTGAAAAAACCGACCGCGAGCATTGCCGGCAAGGTTCCAATCCCGAAAGCGAGCATGAATAAGCCTCCATGCATAGCGCTTCCGGTCGCGACGGAGGTGATCAGGGCGAGATATACCAGACCACAAGGCAGCAGTCCATTAAATATCCCCAGAAGGAGAGAGCTCCGCCACGTGCGGCTTCGGAGCATGGACGACATTTGGTTTTTGATAAGTTGTACAAATTTTTTCCAGAACTGTGGAGGATGGAAATAGCGATCCAGCCGGTGAGGCCAAAGGACGTAAGCAAGCATCAGGATACCTGATAAAATGGAAAGATAACGGAGATAACCAATGAAAACGAGGGAAGAACCGAGAGCTCCCAGCAGCAGGCCGAGCGCGGCATAAGTCATCGCCCGCCCGCTATTGTAAATAAATACACTGGCAAACCTTTGAAACTGACTGCCTCCCTGAACCGGGATAGCTAATGCGATTGGGCCGCACATACCGATGCAATGGAAACTGCTCATCAGCCCCATGGTCAGAGCCAGGTACGGAAGTGCGCCGGTCATTATTTTTGCGGATTTCTGTTGATTACGATCAGATCTTCATCCCAGTATGTTTCTGTACCGTTTTTCCAGTCAATTTGTAAATAATACCGTCCATCGGGTATTTGCGAAGATGCGATCAGTTGTGTATGATCTTCGGTCCGGACTGAAAAAACAAGGTCTTTTTTGTTGTCTGACGGGCAGTATAACTTCACGTTTCCGGAGATATTTTTCGCCGGGAATATTTTGGGATAATGAATGGCAATTCCGTTTTCATTCACTTCCCATCGCAGCGGCTCGGCCAGCTTTTTTGCTCTTTCTGTTTTATTTATTTTATCCTGAAAACGCAGTTCTTCGGCGTAGTACTGATCTGTTACAAGATCAATTTTCTGGCTGGCACTCATGCCAACCAGCACTAATATCATGGCTACAAATCCTGTATACAGAATTGCAATACCTGCTCCCCAATTTAGTTTCATAGGATTATTGGTTATCGTTACGGTTATTCTTCCGGTGCCATAAATGTGGTTTCAAAGCTTTCCAGTTTCTCGTTACCCTGAAAAACGGATAATTTTAACTTCGTTTTTCTGGCTTTCAATGCTGATTTTGGGATGATGATGAACAACGTTCCTTCTGACATCCCCGCACCGTCGAGCGTCAGATCGGGTTTGCCTGCGAACAATAATTTGCCTTTCGGAGAATCAAGACGGATCACGGGTTTTACGATCTGGTTGGTTTTATTGAAAATTTTGAAGGTGTACAAATTGCTGATCGTGCCGTCTTTATTTTCAATATACTGACTACCTGGCGCGCGGAACAGGGTTGTCTGCGTATCATTGCGGGAAACAATCAAATAACCAAGCACCGACCATAACAGAACCAGCACAACAACATATCCACGGGTACGGTTTGTGATCAGCTTGTTTGTGCCGCTCACGATCGCGTTTTCAGACGTATACCGGATCAGACCTTTATCAAAACCGACTTTATCCATTATCGAATCACAGGCATCGATACAGGCGGTACAGTTTACACATTCCATTTGTGTTCCGTTCCGGATATCGATTCCTGTCGGGCAAACGGCTACGCACTGAAAGCAGCTGATACAGTCGCCCGCGGTACGGTCGTGTCCTTTGTGTAATTTTTCCCGCGGTTCTCCGCGTTTGTAATCGTAGGCAACCACAATCGAATTTCTATCCATCAATACGCCTTGCAGACGTCCGTAAGGACAGACAACAGTACATGCCTGATCACGCAGCCAGGCAAAATTGAAATAGAAAACACCAGTGAAAATGACTATTCCCGAAAAAAGCGGGACGTGCTCATCGATGGGTTCGCTGATGATTTTGGATAATTCGTCGATGCCTATGACGTAGGATAACAAGAGATTGGCGATTAAAAATGACACGATTAAAAATGCCAGATATTTCGCTCCCTTTTTCAGTATCTTGTCGCCCGTCCATGGCGCTTTGTTCAATAATTTTTGCTTGCCGCTGTCCCCTTCGATAAAGTATTCGATTTTCCGGAAAACCATTTCCATGAAAACCGTTTGCGGACAAGCCCAGCCACACCATAACCTCCCGAAAATTGTCGTGAACAGAACGATGAATACCATAAAGGAAAGCATCGTCAGCCCGAACAGCCAGTAATCCTGCGGACCAATGAACAGGCCAAAAATGATAAATTTCCGTTCTAGTACATTGAACAGCAAAAGCGGCTGCCCGTTATATTTTAAAAATGGTGTGACAAATAAAATAGTCAGTATCGCGACCGTAAACCATATACGCCGGTTGTGCCAGGCGCCCTTTGGTTTTTGCGGATAAAACCAGTTTCGTTTTCCATCTTCATTAACGCCGCTGAAATGATCACGGAAAGAATCTTCGGGAGGAACGAACGTAGATTTCATAATTTTTGAGGTCACTGTCAGCAGTATGCTGTAAGAAAGGCTTGCTGCTGAGATTTATAGAAAATATTTTATATCAGATGAGTAGTAAAGGCCGAGGGGCGATTTTTCTTCGCTGACCGCTGACCGCTGACCGCTGACCGCTGACCGCTGACCGCTGACCGCTGACCGCTGACCGCTGACCGCTGACCGCTGACTACTTTTTTGCAAGTGTGCTGTCTCCGCTGCTTTTTCCTTCCTCGTATAAATCGCCCTGAGGTTCTTTCGCGTTAGCCGGCTTGGTCCCTTTCAGCGTTAATACATAACTGGCTACTTTTTGAATATCGGTTGGAGAAAGCTGCTTCTCCCAGGATATCATTCCTTTTTCGGGCACACCGTATTTAATCACTTTGAACAAATTCTTGATCCCTCCGCCGTGAAGCCAGTAATCATCCGTTAAATTGGGACCCACACTTCCGCCGGCTTCCGGTCCGTGACAGGCCGTACATTTTTCCTGAAAAATTGCCTTCCCCTGATCAATTCCTGCCGCTTCCGAAATGGCTGTTACTGTGTTTTCGTCCATACTGGAACCTACTTTTTCGAGATATGCTTTTTTAGCAATTTCTGCCTGTGCAACTTCCTTATCCAGCTCAGCAATTTGCAAATCACCGAGTCCGCTGAAATAATACGTGGAATAAATGGCTGCTATGATGATCGTGGCAACGAACAAAGATTGCAGCCAGGGTGGCATCCGGTTGTCGAGTTCCTGAATTCCGTCGTAATCGTGGCCATCGATAAGGATTTGTTTTTCGTCATGCAACGAGACGCCGACACCGCCGAAGTTTTTCCACCAGCCAATATTTAGAAATGACTTTGCCGCTTTTTCAGGATTTGCATTGGTGACTTCCCGTAAAACAGACAGCGCATTGACCAAAAGTATAATCACCAGCACCATCACAAAAAACAGCACACCCAGTAACATGATCAGCAAAATGTCGGTGCCGGAAATGGCTCGGATCGGTTCGGTTTGCTCTTGTGCGAAAGCCGTGGATGATAACAAGGTTAAAAATACGACAGAGAGAATGCCTTTTTTCAGGCTTCCGTCATTCAATGGAATGCTTTTCATACCGTCCACCGATTTTTTATCCAAACGGAAAACGTAGATAAGCAGCCCGATAAAAAACAAAAAGAATATGAGCAGTGAAATCAGCGGGAAAATTTCCACACCCGCAATGGTTTCAAGATAGTTTCGAAATTTCATAATGTGAATGAATTTGGATGCATAGGCGAGCCGGCCGGTCGCCTATGCGCTGGAAGAATCACTTATTCGTTTTTATATCAGTCCCAAGACGTTGCAGATAAGCAATCAAAGCAATGATCTCTTTGTTTTCATTGGCCTTGATGCCACTTTGTTTTAACCTCCCCTGGATATCTTTTGCCTGTTTATGCAGCTCCGCGTTGGCTATCAGCTCATAACCTTTTTCGTAAGGCACACCCAGTGTTTGCATGGCACGGATTTTCGCAACCGTAGTTGTGGTATCCAGATCATTTTCAAGCAGCCAACCATACCGTGGCATAATCGATCCGGGCGACATGGAGGTCGGATCTTCCATGTGGTTGTAATGCCAGGAGTCAGGATATTTGGCGCCTAAGCGGTGTAAATCCGGACCGGTACGTTTAGAACCCCATTGGTGCGGGTAGTCATATACAAATTCCCCTGACTTCGAATATTCACCATAACGCTCGATTTCTGAGCGGAAAGGGCGGATCATCTGGGTGTGACATACGTAACAGCCTTCTCTCACATAAATATCGCGGCCCTGAAGTTCAAGCGGACTATATGGTTTTACGCTGGCAATGGTTGGCACATTGGATTCAATCATAAAAGTTGGGATCATTTCAATCATCCCACCGATCGCAACGGCTACCAGGGCAAAAATCGTAATCGCAAGCGGCTTGCGTTCCAGTAGTCTGCGGTGCCAGTATTCGTTTTTAGCAGGCTGCCAGATCGCTGACAAAGGCATGGCTTTGGCCGTTTCAGTCTGGGACAATGAGCCTTTTAAGGCTGTCATCCATAAGTTGTAGATCATCACGACAAACCCGATGATGTACAAAGTACCGCCTACACTGCGCAGGAAATAGAGCGGAGCAAGCTGAGTAACCGTTTCCAGAAAATTAGGGTATTTCAGCAAGCCTTCCTGTGTAAACTCTTTCCACATCGAGCTCTGAACCCAGCCGGCCCAATACATTGGAATGGTATAAAAAAGTATCCCAAGCGTTCCGATCCAGAAATGGAAATTTGCCAGTTTGGGTGAAAACAATGGACGGTTGTACAGACGTGGGAAAAGCCAGTATAACATACCAAACGTCAGAAAGCCGTTCCATCCCAGCGCACCTACGTGCACGTGGGCAACGATCCAGTCGGTGTAATGCGCAATGGCGTTTACATTTTTAAAGGATAACATCGGACCTTCAAACGTAGCCATACCGTAGGCGGTGATCGCCACGACGAAAAATTTCAGCACTACATCTTCCCGCACTTTGTCCCAGGCGCCTCGCAGGGTCATCAGTCCGTTCATCATCCCTCCCCAGGAAGGAGCAATTAGCATCACAGAAAAGACAGTTCCCAGTGTCTGAGCCCATTCGGGAAGGGAGGTGTAAAGCAAATGGTGAGGACCTGCCCAGATGTAAAGGAAAATCAGAGACCAGAAATGCACAATCGATAAGCGATAGGAATAAACCGGGCGATTGGCTGCTTTGGGTAAAAAGTAGTACATCAGCCCGAGATAGGGTGTTGTCAGGAAAAAGGCCACGGCATTATGTCCGTACCACCACTGCACCAAAGCATCCTGCACACCAGCGTACATAGAATAACTTTTGAAAAAAGATATCGGCAGCGCCATGCTGTTCACCACGTGAAGCATAGCAACGGTAACGAAAGAAGCAATGTAAAACCAGACAGCTGCATAGATATGCTCAACACGACGGTTGATGGTAGTCATAACCAGGTTGATCAGGGCAGAAACCCAAACCACTGCGATGGCGATATCCAATGGCCATTCCAGTTCGGCATATTCTTTGGATGTCGTTAAGCCCATGGGCAAAGAAATGGCGGCACAAACAATGATAAACTGCCAGGCCCAGAAATGGAAACGACTAAGCGCCGGACTCCACATGGGTGTACGTAAAACCCTGGGAGCGGAATAATACAAACCGGTGAAAAATCCATTTCCGACGAACGCGAAGATAACCGCATTGGTATGCAGCGGGCGGATCCGGCTGAAAGTTGTATAAGGTAAATCCAGATTCAGATTAGGAAATACAAGCTGAAAAGCTGCCAGAAGCCCAACGAGCATACCGATAAGTCCAAACAGGATTGTAGCAATGGCAAAGTTCCGAACAATCCGGTTGTCATATTGAAACTCGTCCAGCCCGACAGATGAGATAGCTGGATTAGGATGGTTTGACATAATTTTGAGTGGGAGAATGGTGAATAAATTTGGGTAATATGTTCTTGTTCTAAGGGTGACCGGTTATTTTGAAACAGTTTGACCAGATTCGTTTTCATCCAGTAGGATCCGAACCGATGGTGTGTAGTCGTCGTCAAAATGACCGCGGCGCACCGACCAGATAAATGCGCCAAGAAAGCCGAGGGCTACCAATAAGCTGGCGATGATTAAAAGATACAGTGCGCTCATGAGAATGAATGTTTTGTAATTATTTGATAATCTGATCTTTGTGGAAGTGGAAGGTAAGTGATTTCATATGTCAAAACTACCGGTTGAAGGCGTGTCGAACGATGACTTTTATCCGGTGTTTTTACTGATGCTTGTCAGTTTTTTAACCATTTTCGGGCCGCGAGGTTACTCGTTATCGTGGTAAACAGTACGATGGTGATGGAGCTCACAGGCATGAGTATCGCTGCAATAACGGGTGATAACTTTCCGGATATGGCGAAGGTGAGCCCAAAGACATTGTAAAGCAGTGAGATAGCAAAACTGAGTTTTATGATTTTCTGTCCGGATTTGGCGAGGTTGATAAATGCCGGAAGACGGATCAGCTGATTACCTTCGACGATCGCGTCACAAGCCGGAGAAAAATTATTGATGTCATCAGAAACCGCCAGACCAACATCACTTTGGCGCAGTGCTCCGGCATCATTCAGCCCGTCGCCGATCATCAGCACATTTTTTTGCTGAGCTTGCTGAAGGTTTTTAATAAAGTGAAGTTTCTGCTCCGGTTTTTGATCAAATAAAAGATGTGACTCATTTCCAAAAACGGGGGCCAGAAGGCTTTTATCCGTAGGTTTATCCCCCGACAAAAGGTAGGTTCCGAAACCCTTATCCTGTAAAACTTTCACTGTCTTTTCGAGCTCGGGGCGGTATTTGCTTTTTAGCATGAAATAACCCCGGATGTTGCCATCGATTGCTACGTAAACATGGGAGGCATTATCCGTTTTTTCAATCAGACTGGCGCTGCCCACCCATTTGGCCGACCCTAGCTTTACCTCCGTTTTACCCCAGAAAGCTTTAATCCCTGCACCTTCCATTTCCTGGAAATGTGACAGCGTACGGCGGCTTGCCGTGGTATCATCTAGTTTCTTAACGAGCATTCTGCTCAGTGGATGAGAGGATTGGATCGCAAGTGTTTTGATCATGACCAGCTCATCTTCTGTCAAAGGTTTTCCGATGAATTCCACTTCTGCGTCGTTCACCTGCGTAATGGTTCCGGTTTTATCAAAAACGACGGTATCAATATGTGATAGCCTTTCAATGGCGTGGGCGTTTTTTGGATAAAAACGGTTTTTGCCAAACAGACTTAATAAATTTCCATTCGTAAAAGTGGAAGACAGTAGCAAAGCGCAGGGGCAGGCCACCAGCAGAGAGGTTGTAAATGCGTTAAAAGCGACTTCTGTATTTTTTAAGACCAGGGCCCAGACCAGGAAAGTCAGCACGGCGATAGCCAGTACGATAACAGAAAAATATTTGTTAATCCGCGCTGCAAGGGTCTGGTTTTGGTTTTCTTTGTCACGTGCAAAAGTATCATTGTTCCAAAGTTGTGTCAGATAACTCTGGGAAACTTCGCGCAGTACTTTTAGTTCAACAGACAATCCTGTCTGTTTCCCTCCCGCATAAATCGTATCACCGGCTTTTCGCTCAATCGGTTCGGCTTCACCAGATACAAAACTGTAATCGATGAGCGCACGCGGGCTGAGTAAAACGGCGTCGGCTGGAATCAGTTCCTGATTGCGGACGAGCATATGATCTCCCGATCGCAGTTCGGTAATGGGGACCCGGGTTTCTGCCCCGTCTTTTAAAACTGTCACCGCAACGGGGAAATAGGATTTGTAGTCACGGTCAAATGAAATTCCTGCGTAGGTTTTATCCTGAAAATAACGTCCGATCAGCATGAAAAATACCGCTCCGGCCAGGGAATCAAAGTAACCCGGTCCCGTTTGGGTGATAATTTGATATAAACTGGTCAGGAAAACGCAAAGCAAGGCCAGAGCAATCGGAGCGTCAATGTTTAGGTATCTTCCTTTCAAAGCAGACCATGCAGATTTGAAAAAATCGGAAGCACAATAGAAAAAAACGGGAAGACTTAACGCCAGATTCAAGATACTGAACAGATTGCCGAGGCTTTGGTCGGAGATACTCTCACTCAAATGAAAGTACTCGGGAAAGCTGAGCATCATGATATTGCCAAATGCAAAACCGGAAATACCGATTTTGTAAAGCCGTGTGCGGTTCCACTTTTTGATCTGTTTGCCTTCAACGTCATTCAGGCTGATGTAAGGTTCATAACCGATCCTAGTGATCAGCTCGGCGAGCTGGCTGAGCCTGATTTGCTGCGCGTCATAAGTAATCCGGACTTTCTTTTCAGGGAAGTTAACAACGGAGCTGCGGATGGCGGGATTCAACCGGTGCAATTGTTCCAATAGCCAGATGCACGAACTGCAATGCATTTTCGGAACCAGCAGGTTAACCCTGGAAAGTTTTCCATCCGTAAATTCGAGCAGTTTTTCGGTTATTTCAGGGAGATCCAGATAATCGTATTTGCCGGAAAAATAGGAGACGTCCGGAGAAATTCCCTGAGCGCCGTCGATGTTGTAATAACCGCACAGATCATTTTCTTTCAGCAAATCATAAACGACCGAGCACCCTTCGCAGCAAAACTGATGATCGTCAAAAAGTATCACTTCGTCCTTACAAGCTTCACCGCAATGAAAACAGGTATGTTTTTCATGGACAGGATTTTCAAAAGTACCATTTAAATCAGCTTTCATGGGTTGAGTTTGATGAGATATATTCTTGTGAAACGATGATCAAATTTGGCAGATTGGGGCGGGAGAGAAGATGACCTGCGTTGGGAAGTTGAATGACTTTGATCAGTATTTTACAAGTCGTGCAGATAAGGAAGTGTTCAGGGTTATAGCATTATCCTCTGATTTTACTTAAACTCGTACTTTCGTACCGCCTAAGCCGTCACCAATGCCTTCTTTGAAAAAACTTCCGACGCCGATAACCATATTGATGTTTGTCATTATTCTGGCAGCTGCGACAACCTGGTTGCTGCCGGCCGGGAAATATGATACCCTGGCCTATCATTCGGGGGAGCATTTTGAACTGAGTTCAAAAGAAAAAGCGGTTAGTCTGCCATTTACGCAACACACGCTGGACAGTCTGCATATTCTCATAAAACTAGAAAAGTTTGCCAGCGGAGATATTAAAAAACCGGTTTCTGTACCCGGAAGTTATCAGCGGCTTCCCTCGAATACGCAGGGGATTGTGGAGGTGATCCAGGCTCCGCTCAAAGGCATTTATGACACGGTCGATATTATCCTTTTTATTTTGATGATCGGTGGATTTATCAATGTTTTCTATTCCTCCGGCGCCATGGACAAGGCACTGATCGCTCTTTCTTACCGGATGAAAGGCCATGAGGCCTGGCTCATCATCGTGCTGACCTTCCTGTTTTCACTGGGCGGTTCGTCGTTCGGGATGGCAGAGGAGGCTCTGGTTTTTTACCCGGTTCTGATCCCGCTATTTCTTGCCGCTGGTTACGACCTGCTGGTTCCGGTGGCGGTGATCCATGGCGGCAATACGCTTGGGTATTTCTCGTCATTTTCTAATCCATTTTCAACCATTATCGCTTCCAATGCGGCGGGTATCAACTGGACGGATGGACTTTACGGAAGGTTAGTTATTCTGGTTATCACCACCGGAATTTTCATTGCATACTTGGTCCGTTACGCGCAAAAGGTAAAAAAAGATCCGACGGCCTCACTGGTTTATCGTACCGACGGAATTGTAGCGTCACCTTATCCGGTTATTGATGAAAACAGCAAAATACAGCCCCTTGACCGGCGGACGATCATTTTGCTTCTTCTTTTCGCCGTTACTTTTACCACCCTTATTGCAGGTGTTGTGTTTCTGGACTGGTGGCTGCTGGAAATGTCAGCCCTGTTTGTCGTTGCAGCGGTGGCGGTCGCCGTGGTGATGCGTATGGGTGAAAGGGAGTTTATGGAAAAATTTATAAAAGGCGCCGAGAGTTTGCTTGGTGTTGCTTTTATTATCGGCGTTGCAAGAGGGGTGACCACCATTCTGGATGCCGGAAATGTCAGCGGTTCCATTTTGTACTACGCTTCGATGCTGGTCAATCAAATGCCCCCTGCTCTTTTTATCGTCTCGCTACTGATCATCTACATGGTGCTGACGCTGATAATCCCTTCGTCGTCCGGTATGGCGGTGGTGACGATGCCCATCCTGGGCTCCCTGGCTTTTGTAGCCGGCGTACCGGGAAAAAACATTGTAAACAGTTATCTGTTTGGGATGGGCATCATGGGTTTGATAACACCAACAGGTATGCTTCTGCCTTCGCTGGCGCTGGCGAATGTAAGTCCGAAAGCATGGTGGAAATTTATCTGGCCGGTAATCTGCATGTTGTTTCTTTTTAGCGTATTGTGGCTGGTATTTTAATCAGACTGAGGATTGTTTTTTATAAATATTACTTCTGATAAAATTTCCGTAGAACCAGTTTTGATTGACCGTAACGTATTTTTTTTCAAAGTATTGGTCCATGTTGGTGAGCTGGCGCGCTTCTACTTTGCTCAGAAATCCGAAAAAAAAATACATGGCTTTTAAAAGCATTTTCTGCCATAACCGGGTTTGGTATTTATCGGGTATGAAATCAGTGTAAAGCCATAATCCGCCCGTTTTAAGTTGTTCGTCGAGTCCATGGAATAAGGTTTTTACTTTATTTTCTGTGAAAAGATCGAAGAAAAAAGGCGTGATGATCACATCGAAAGGCTGGTTGGTCTGATAATCTTCGATCGTTTTATGGATGAAGATTATTTTGTTTTGTCCGGTTTCCCGTTTTTGGGATAAAGCGATCATGGACGATGCGACTTCCACATAAGTTATCTCCAATCCGGCATCATGAATTTTTGCAATAGCTTCCAAAATCCATCCGGTCCCGCCGCCGACAATGAGAATGCGACTGTTGGCCGGGATATATTTCAGTAAGCTCACCTGTGATTCGACCAGCGCGTTTCCGTAAACCAGCCGGCTCATGAAGTCGTAAGGGCGGGCAACTGCATTGAAATCCGGATTTGCCGACATATGGGTTAATGAATAAATTGTGAGCCCGCGATGCCGCAGAGTGCCTTTACCAGCAGCAAACCATCAATGACGATCAGATAATACAGGATTTTCTTATGCCGCAGCATGGTCCATGCAACGGCCAGCATCAGAAAAAAAGGTATCAGGTTAAACGACAAAACGATTAATTTAAAATGCCTGAAATGGGCAAAGGTGAGCAGGGATAAAAGCCCGATCAGCAATAAGGGAGTCAGGACAAAACATATGGTTTTTTGCAAGCCATAACGCACTACGAAAGTTTTCAGTTGCTGGTTGGAGTCATCTTCGTAATCTTTCAGGTCGAACATAATGGCGTTCACCGTGCAGAACATCCAGTTTTTAAGGAAAAGCCACAAAGTAAGAACCGGGTCGGCATAATAGCTGCCGCGTTCAATCTGCAAAACCACCAGCGGAAGCAAATTAACACAACAGGCCCAGACAAAACCAATGATGAAGGCTTTCAGCCAGCCGGTGTTTCGGAGGTTGACTTTCAAAAAAGATTTGGGCAGCAGTCCGTAATAAAGAATAGCTGCCAGGGAGATCAAGAGGATGATCAGCCAGTATTTTATGGGTAAATGAACAATGTTGAGGTAATATCTTTGAAGCAGGATCAGCGATAATGTCAGGCAAATCAGCAGCAAAACGGGCTGGCTGTATTTAATAAAGTCGTGATGCCGGGCGTACCATATGGTCCTGGGATTGACAGATTTTGTCGTACTTTGGATGCCCGAATAGGCATAAGTGTAGTACATCACCGTCCCTGTAAACAGCAGGAGGTAATAAAATATCGAATTGAAATGTAACTGGAGTTGAAATGCGTTTTCCAGAGAAAGCGCGACCGCGAGCAATCCGACAAAATAATTCCCAAAAAAGATAAACTCGATAATTTTCTTGCCCACGTTAAATTCCAGATTCCGTTACGAAATCTGAAAGTATTCTATTATCAGGAATATATCAATTTAAAGTTAAGGATCCGGATTTGCTGCACGGAATTAAACATAGTTCGTCTTACGTTTTTCTCTTCTTCTTTTTGGCTGAGGGAAAGAGGACGTTATTGAGAATAAGTCGGTAACCGGGTGAGTTCGGGTAAAGATTCAGGTCCGTTGCCATTCTCCGGTTTCCGCCACGACGTCCTTCCGGATCGTGGCCGCCGTAAAATGTCCATTGGCCGCGACCCAGTTCTCCATAAATATAGCGGTCGGAGCTGCTGCTGGTTCCCATCACGAGTACGCTCGGTTTTACGGTCCCTTTGGTAAATGCGTTGGTCTGACCAAAAAATTCACGGATGATATGTTCATGGTTTTGAACCAGCATGGAAGGAATGATATCCCATTTGGCGGAAAAATCAAAAAGTGAAAAATAGTCTTCATTTTCGCTGTACCACGACCGTCCACCCGTTGCATTAATATCCGAGAACGAGCTTCCTTCATCATCATCCAGATGAAGTTTGAAATTCTGAAAAGCGAATGTTCTTGAAAAATCAAGCTTCGATTGTGCGTTCGGATCAAATCCGTCGCCGTCGGTCCCGTCGACAATATCGATTCCTTCGGCTGACAATGCAATGTCGAAAGTTTCGGCGCCGGAACACATGGCGAACAAAAATCCGCCTCCCGCACAGAATTCCTTAATGGATTTAGCCACGGCCAGTTTCATCTGCGAGACCTTGCTGTAACCAAACCGGCTTGCGATGGCTTCCTGAGCCTGAATATCGCCTGGCGACATCCGTCTTAGATTTCTGCCAAACTGGCCGGTGAAGTCTTCGTGGTGCAAATGAAGCCAGTCGTATTTGGGCAAATCACCTTTTATTATCTCTTCGTCATAAATCACTTCAAAGGGAATTTCTGCATATTTCAGCACGAGCAGAACAGCGTCTGTATTTTCGAATTCGGATGGGCTGATTTTGACGGGCGAGTAAACCGCAATTCTGGCAGCTGTATAGAGCTTGATCACTTCCATGTTCACATCCGGATCGGCGATTTTGCTGACGATCAACTGGCTGGAAGCATCGGATATCACTTCAAAAGAAATCGCCCGCAGTTTACATTCCCGTTCTATGGCCTGCGTGTGTCGGAGCATAAAACTTCCTCCGCGATAATTGAGCAGCCAATCAACCTCGTTCTGATCTTTTAGCAGGGTGTAAACCAGGCCATAGGCTTTAAGATGATTGGTTTGCGTCTGATCCATGGGAATCAGCAGCGAATTCGCCAGGGATACCGACGAAAGGAAAACCAGCAGGATGGGTAGAAATCTTTTGATCATAGCCAACACCGGTAAAGTCACCAAATTTGATATTTCAGTAGAATCAAATTTAATGAATAAAAATCAATTTATCCATCTGAAATTCAGTTGAATAAATTATTCTTTGTGGTTCTGGCAGGCAAGTCTGGACACGTCATAACCTTTGGCTTCACAACGGGCGACGATATCGCTGTATAGCTTTTTATCGATGGATTTTTTCCGGCTCATTATAAACAGGAACTTATGCTCGGGATGGCCAACGACGACGTAGGAATAATCGGCAGCGAGTTCAATGATCCAATAGTCGATCTTGAAAGGCCACACAAACTGGGCTTTCATTTTGGCATTGTTTGTTCCCGGTACCTGATAAACCTTGGAGCTGATTGCGTGAACTTCTTCGCTGCCCGGTTTTTTGTATGAAGTAATTACGTCGTAATAACCACCCTTGTCATTCCAGCTGTATTTTCCGGTCGTCTCTCTGCTTCCCTTATCGTATATAGACGGAATGGAATACAATGAATACCAGGTTCCGGCATAATGATTCAGATCAACCTTACCCACAGTCTCGTTTGGAATGCGAAACGCGCTCAAAAAGCAAATGAAAAGTATGGAAAAAATCAGTTTCATAGCGTTGCTGTTTTCGGGATATACGGTATCTGAATCGGATTGGATGGGTTTAAATTGAAAAATGCCCAACTTTCTAAGAGCTATAAGTTGTGATCACCAGTTGGGCTGTTGATGAATTTTCGGAGATTTGATACCGGATGGTTAAAGTTTTATATTTTTGTATCATGAGTAGTCCGGTTCAGATTCCCTTTAAAAGCATGGTCATCATCGACCGGCTTCTTGATACCCCCGTTTATCTTCAGATCGTCCATCAGATGATCAACGCCATTCAGCGGGGTGTGCTTACGCCTGGAATTCAATTACCGGGTTCAAGGGCTTTATCGCAGGAGCTGGAAGTCCATCGTAAAACCATCATTGCCGTTTATGATGAGCTGAATGCGCAGGGCTGGACAGAAATCAAACCTAATAAAGGGACTTTCGTGAGTAGTAAATCGCCGGCGAAAAGGTCCGATTCGTTAAAGTATAACACTGAGTTTCTTACAAGTTATCCGGAGCAAACCGGGTTTCATTTCAAACAGAATATTCTGCTTGACAAACCTTCGGTAAGCACAGGTTCGGTGCTGGAATTTACGGACGGGCTTCCGGATATTCGTTTGGCCCCGCTTGACAGGCTGGCGAAAGTTTACGGAGGCATCCTCAAAAGAAAAAGCAGCCATAAACATTTCGGATACTCACATGTGGAAGGCAATGAATATTACCGGGAAACGCTGGCGCATTATTTGAACAATACGCGCGGTCTGCATATCACAAAACGGAATATTCTTACGACCAGAGGGATACACATGAGTATTTATCTGGCCTCCAATATGCTGATCGAAACCGGAGATCTGGTTGTTGTCGGCGATCTGAGTTATTATGTTGCCAACATGATCTTTCAGGAAGCCGGGGCCAGCATTATTTCTGTTCCGGTGGATGAGGACGGGATTTCAGTCGAGGCGATCAGGAAACTTTGTGAAACGCGGAAGATCCGGATGCTTTATCTGACACCGCATCACCATTATCCGACGACCGTTACGCTGAGCGCAGAGCGGCGGCTTGAACTTTTAAGTCTGTCTGCTCAATATGGCTTTATTATTCTGGAAGATGATTATGACTACGATTTTCATTACAACAGCAGTCCGGTTTTGCCGCTGACCAGCGCCGACAGGCATGGTATGGTGGTTTATATTGGCTCATTTTGTAATTCACTGGCTCCCGGTTTTCGCTCGGGTTATCTGGTGGCGCCGGAAGATCTCATTCAGGAACTGGGGAAATTCAGACGGATTGTAGACCGGCAGGGAGATATGCTGATGGAGCAGGCGCTTGGGGAATTGCTTGAAGAGCGTGAAATACAGCGTCACCTCAAAAAGGCGCTTAAAATATACCAGGAGCGCAGAGATTCATTTTGTCAGCTTTTAAATGCGGAGCTGGGCGAGTATGTTTCGTTTGCTGCACCACCCGGCGGTTTGTCGATCTGGACGAAATGGAATCCGGACCTGAACCTGATGCGGATCAGTAAAAATTGTCTGGCGCAACACCTTCATTTGCCGCAAAAGCTTTTGTACCAAACCGAAAATGTGACAGCGATGCGCCTTGGTTTTGGGAATTTAACGGTAAGTGAAATGGAGCAGGCCGTAAAAATATTAAAACAGGCAGTAGAGAAAATTTGAGTTTAATATTATTCAAGTTGGTCGTCGTCTTTGCCTGGCTTGGTCAGCAAATTGGATATCCATCCGATAAAAATAAACGGTGAAAGAATAACCGAAGTAACCACGGTGGCAATAAACCATATAACGGTAACAATTCCTTTAATCAGGATCTCAACTATCTTATTCATTTAGAGAAGGGGGATGACCTTATGGGCATTGACTTTCCCGAATCAGAAATAGTTTCTGAAAGCGGATTTCTGAAAGAATATAGCGTTGAGCGGGAGTTTTGGTCAAATATACCAACATTTTAATAATTACCTCGAAGAATTGATTTAGCGGCAGTGGCTTTATAGTACTAATACCAGGGATAGTCAAATTCTATTATAGAATTTAATTTTTAAATGAGTCGAGACAATTTCCTATTTGAATAGTTTTATTTTTAATTTTTATAATAATATTTTTTACCTGTTTGTTTATATTATCATATTATTAATAAATATTTTCGTAGAAAAAATTCTATTAATATATTTGTGAAAATATTATAACCCTAAACTCGTTGACGTGAATTATTTTTTATTAAGCTTGGTGATTGCCTTTGGTTCTTTACAATTTGCCTCTGCGCAGGATATTATTGTTAAACATAACGGATCAAAGCTGGAAGCGAAGGTTAACTATGTCACAGAAAGCGTTGTAGTTTATACGAGTCCGGGAGAAAATAGCTCCGGCAAACTGGGTAAAGCAGAAGTTGAAAAAATCATTTATAAGTCAGGTAGAGTAGAGCTAATCAGCCAGAAAATTGTTGTGAACGGCCATGATGACTGGAAAAAAATCGTTTTGACGAGCAATCCGCTTTCGGTGGTAGGGCTGATAAAGAAAGGAGAAATTAAGGTCAAGTCGGGCAGGGAATCTCATGGAACAGCCAGTTTCGACTCAAAAGAGGTTGAAAAGATGAAAAAGCAGGCCGCGGATATGGGCGCGCATGTTATTCTGGTTAACGGTTATGATGGCAGAATTGAACCATCGGAACATAACAAAATGGAGGTCGTTGTCGCCTACGGCTATTAATATTTGAGATAGTTGCTGCAAGCAGCCCCACTGCTTTTTTTTAGTATTCGTTTTTATTCGATTTACGTATATATGTAAAGGTTTCGTATGCGGCCTTTGCAGTTTCGATGTTATGCTGTGTCTGCCGATCATTCTTCCGGGGCTTCATCCTGAAGGCGGTTGTATAGAATAAGGTACCTCACCTTTGCAAAACTTGTTGTACGGATTACTTTTTTTGTTGTCGATTTCATCGATTTGCCATTTCCAGCCGGCAGCGTAGTTATTTTCAATGCTTTAAATGAATAGTTTTAAACCAGGATCACTCATTGTGCAGGGCGCGGTGGTGAAATGAGTTTATGTTTACCATTGGTTTGGGGGATTGAACAATGCTAATTTATCAGGTATGTGGAGGCATTTGCACAAAATACTGGCTTTCGTAATTTTCTTTTTCGTCATAATAGTGGTTTGCCCGGCCCGCAGCGGACATCCACGCAGGGGACTGAACAGGCACGTGAAATCGGTCAGTGCGGATACCAGTCAGATAAGTCAGCTCTTAAAATCGGGAAATTTATACCTTTCAAGGCCGGGTAATGACGATAGAAATACGGACAGCGCACTTAGCGTTTTACGTCAGGCTTATCGTTTAAGCGACTCGCTTAAACTCATTTATTATTGGCATGAATCGCTTTGTTTGCTGGGAAGTGCTCAATTGCGCAAGGGCGACTTGAAAAATGGTCGGGCGGCATTTATGCGGGTAATCCGAAATTACCAGAATACCGGAGACAAGGCGGGTGAAGCACAAACCTGGTTTCGTTTTGGGCAGGGTTTTATGAGTATTAAGGCCCATTTTTCTCCTCAACTGGCTAATGAAGCCAATTTTTTGGAAATGATGACATGTTTTAAAACGGCATTGTCCATCGCAAAACAAATATCTGATAAGGATAAAGAATCAGGTATTTTGATTCAAATGGCTGATTTTAATGCCTTGCAGCAAGGGAATTTAAAGCTTGCGGAGAATGAATATTTACAGGCGCTGGCATTGCAGAAAACCGGTCGGGCAGCTATGGTCAAGGATGTTTACAGTGGCCTTATGGCGGTCAATTATTTTCGTGGGAATTTTAATAAGGCTCTCTATTACGGTATGGAAGCCGTGAAAAATGCAGAGGGCAGGCAGGGAGATTATAATCTGGATGTGGTTCATTTTTACTTTGGGAATATTTACCGGGATATGGGCGACTACGATAAAAGTTTGCTAAACTATCAAAAGTCACTGGCCGTAGTTGAAAGAAAAGGGGAGTTTGAGTATCTGTATTCTGCGATAGTCCGTAACACGGTCAGGGTTTCGATCATGCAGGGAAAGGGGCAAAAGGCGCTTGTTTTTTTAAAGGATCAGGTAAAAAAGCATCCGCCGGAATATCCTATCAATAAAGCGATCATTGCGGAAAGTTTTGGACACTGCTACAATGCGTTGAAACAGCAGGCGCTTGCTGAGCAGTATTTTGTAGAAATGGCTGAATGGAGCAAAAAAATAGGAGAAATCAGGGCTGTTTATCAACATTATGCCATCGCGAAGTTCTATTTTGATATCAGGCGTTATGAAAAAGCAGATTACTATTTCGCTCTTGTCCTGGGAGCGGCTCCGGGAATCGTTCCCGTTTCGGTATTGCAAAGGGCACATTTGATGCGCTTTAAAATGGATTCTGCGGCGGGAAATTATGTCGATGCTATTGGTCATTTTCATAAACACGCTTCTTTGAAGGATTCCGTCTTCAATGAAACCAAAAGCAGGCAAATTGAAGAATTACAGATCAAGTACGAAACCGAGAAAAAAGAAAGGGATATCAAATTGCTCATCAATCAGGGGCAGCTCCAAAGTACTGCGCTGGCAAGAAATATTATTATTGCCGGGGTTATCATTTTGCTGCTGATCATGGGCATGGGTTACAATCGTTACAGGACCAAACGGCATAGCCACAATAAATTACAGGCACAGCAGGAGGTTATTAATCAGAAAAATATCTCACTCGAAAATTTGATTTCCGAACAAAGCAAACTGCTCAAAGAGAAAGAGTGGCTGCTAAAAGAGATACATCACCGCGTAAAAAACAATCTTCAGATCGTTATGAGCCTCCTGAACACGCAGTCTGTTTTTATTGATAACGAGGCGGCTCTGAAGGCCATAAGGCTCAGCCAGCACCGGATGTATTCCATGTCGCTGATCCATCAGAAATTGTACGAATCCAAAAGTGTGGCAAAGGTTGAAATGCCAGCCTACATCACCGAACTCGTGGAATATCTGCGCGATAGCTACGATACAAGTGAGATAATTCTTTTTAACCTGGATGTGGACTTTATAGAACTGGATGTTTCTCAGGCTGTTCCGGTAGGGCTGATACTCAACGAAGCGATTACGAATTCGATTAAAAGTGCGTTTCCGGACGGAAGACGAGGTTTGGTGAAAATAGCGATGAAGCAGACGCCGGACCAGATGATATCATTAACTGTCTCGGACAATGGAGTTGGGCTGCCTCCCGACTTTAAGGTGGAAAGAAGTAATTCGCTTGGTATGAGCCTCATGGAGGGCCTCAGCAGGCAGTTGCGAGGTACGTTTAAGATTGAAAGCAGCAGCGGTTTAACAATCGTAATGTCATTTAAAGCGGGAGGAATAGTTGGTTTTGATTCAAAATCCCTGGCCGATGAAAAGGTTGAGGGAGCAATTACCTGAAAATTTTGAAGACACTAAAATCAGAATCTATGATCAAACGATTACTGCTCAACGTGATATTTTTTACTGTCTTATTTTTAAATGCTGAATCAGGATTTTGTCAGCGTTTAAAGATAAGTGGCAGCGTAACCAACAGTGAAACCGGCGAACCTGTTCCTGGCGCAGCTGTGGTGATTAAGGGGAAACTTAACGGTACGATCACGGACAAAGAAGGTGATTTTGAATTGATAACAGCTCTGAGTTTCCCATTTTTGATAACCATATCCAGTGTAGGTTATAAAACCCGTGATGCAGAAATCACTTCCGGTAATCTAATGGTTGTTCTTCAGCCTGATAGCATGTGGATGAACGAGGTAGTAATTTCCGCATCAAGAGTTGAAGAGCATGTGTTGCAGTCACCAGTCAGCGTCGAAAAAATGAATAGCCGGGATATTCAGACAACACCGTCGCTGAATTTTTATGATGGTTTACAAAATCTGAAAGGCGTTGAGTTGACGACTGTTGGCCTAACCAATAAACAGGTGAATACCCGCGGTTTCAATTCGATATCCAACAGCCGCTTTCTTCAATTGATTGATGGTGTAGATAATCAGCCACCTGGACTGAATGTTCCGGTGGGTAACCTGTTTGGATCATCGGAGCTGGACCTGGAAAGTGTTGAAGTGATTCCTGGCTCGGCGTCGGCTCTGTATGGCCCGGTGGCATTCAACGGTCTTTTGATGATGCGAACGAAAAACCCGTTTTTATATACCGGCTTGAGTGTACAGCTGAAAAGTGGTCTAAATCATATCAATGAAAAATACAGCGATCCTCATGGGCTCTACGATTTTTCGCTGCGCTACGCGAGAGTGCTGAACCGGAAGCTGGCGTTAAAGGTCAATGCGTCTTATTTTAAAGGACTGGATTGGTTTGCAACAAATTACACGGATGTTGATGCGCTGACGCCTGCGAATCAGAAGGGAGAAAATAATCCGGCAAGAAATGCACTGAATATTTACGGAGATGAGGTTGTGAAAAATCTGGAAGGCATCGGGCGGGTATCGAGAACGGGATACGAGGAGCGGGACCTGATGAATTACAATACCAACAGTTTAAAACTCAATGGAGCGCTGCATTACCGGGCAAATGATAATATGGAATTTGTTTATCAGTACAATTATGGGCAAAGTACGGCCGCGCATATGGGGAGCAGCCGTTTTTCATTAAATAATTATGCATTGCATCAGCACCGCGTTGAATTGAAAGGCAGGAAATACTTTGTCAGGGCCTATGCTGTCATGGAAAATTCGCACGATACCTACAATGCCCGAACATTGGGGCAGAATATCAATCTGACCTGGGTGAAGGATTTGAATGGAATTGTCGTGGCGCCGGCCCGCGCAAATAATACATGGTTTGACAGATATGCGGCTGCTTTTAAAGGAAATGTACTTAATGTTTCTGCCGGAAATCACACCGTAGCACGTGCTTTTGCCGACGAGGGGAGATATCTTCCCGGATCTGGTGATTTCAACAGAGAGAAGGAAAAGCTGGAAAAAGTATACGGTGCGGGCGGAGCAGGGATTTTTACAAAAAGCAAGTTTTATCATGCCGAGGGGCAATACGATTTTACGGATCAGATCAAATTTGTGGATATTGTCGCGGGGGGTAATTTTCGCCGTTATGATATGTTTACCAACGGGACGTTGTTTGATGACAAGGATCAAAATATCACGATCAATGAAGGAGGCGCGTTTGTTCAGGTCTCGAAAAAAATGTGGCAGGATAAGTTAAAGCTGACAGTTTCAGATCGGTTTGACAAAAATCAGAACTTTAAGGGGAGAATGACGCCGCGCGCATCTGCCGTGTTTACGGTGGCTAAAAATCATAATTTCCGCATATCCTATCAGACTGGCTTTCGTAACCCTATTCCGGTAGACCAGTATATCAAACTTACATCGGGTACAGTCACGGTTCTGGGTGGGGTTCCTGCCAATAGCAGGGGGATGAATGTTTATGAAAACTCATTCACCTATACTTCGGTGAATATTTTCAGCGCAGCGGTTAACAATGCGGTACAGGCCGGATCGATAGCCGTTGATGCTATCAGCAGAAATAAAGATTTACTGGTTAAGTCCAACATAGCGTACGTAAAACCTGAAAGAGATCGTACTTTCGAAATTGGTTATAAGAGTCTGGTTGCGAATAATTTGCTGATCGATGTAAATTATTACTATTCCGCTTATAAGGATTTTATCCTGAGCAGCCGCGTTGTCAGACCTCAGTCGGATGTCTTGACTGAGAGTGCATCGGTCAATGCCGGGGCGGCAACAGAAGTTTTTAACGGGCAGGTTCAGACATTTATCCTGACCACCAATGCCTCGGATAAAGTCGCAACACAAGGCGCAACATTGGGCCTGACATATCAATTACCCAAAAACTATACAATTGGCGGTAATGGCACATGGTCGTCTTTTAATCTGAAAAAGGCAAATCCCGGTAATGTCCCGGCATTTAATACCCCTAAGTTTCGAACCAATGTTTTGTTTGGAAATCAGGCAGTGTATAAAAATATGGGTTTTAATGTAGCCTGGCATTGGCAGGATACCTTCGACTGGTATGGCGCATTTAACGAAATGAGGCCGGGTAAAATCAAAGCATTCTCAACAGTAGACGCGCAGGTGAGCTGCAAGTTTTCAACAATAAAAAGCACGGTAAAAGTCGGAGCTAATAATTTGCTGAACCGACAGGTTTATCAGGCATACGGTTCGGCCTCCATAGGTGCAATTTATTACGTGAGCCTTACTTTTGACGAAATGCTTCGTTGACAAATCACAGAATAATCGCATTTATAGTATTTTCTAATTACAAAATCGTGAAAACTGTTTTAAAAAGTACTACTTTTGTTGCTTTATATAAAGGACGCCCGGTTGAGTATCATAACCGTCTAACCTTTGTGCCTGTTAAATGATTGGTGCATAGGTCCGTGGAAAAATTATATTTTATTTAAAGTGAATTTTTTCCCGGAAATAGTGTTCTCTATAAATATATTTATGGAAACAGGTTTTAAAATTGTTGAAATGCCCGGGCCGCAGTGCCGGAAAGTTGCAGAAATAAAGCAACAAGGGCACAGAACGGCAATTTTGAAACAATATGAAACACCTGATAATAGTCTGACTGTCAGGTTTTTTTGTAATATAATACCTGCGTTTTATCTTTCGCCGGAATATTCTGAGTCCTCTGATTTAATCCTGAGGCAAATTCCGACAGCAAATTTATTTATTTCAAAGGATCCGGAAACGGACTCTTCTCTCAGTTCAAAACTTCAAAAAACAGCGCGTTTTAGTTCTTGTGTATCAGCTCACTTATTGGGAAAATCTAATAATACCGGTATTGTAAATACTGTTGTTCGTGGTTTTTCGATAGGTAAACTGTACCGGACCGGGGCGCTAAAAAATCTAAAAAACAAATAAAATGGCCCAGTATTTAAACGAAACATCAAGGACTTTCAGTGAATACCTTTTAATTCCCGGATTAACCACTGCGGAATGTGTTCCTAATAACGTTTCTTTGAAAACCCCGCTGACAAAATTCAGCAAGGGACAGACACCGGATATTGAACTAAATATTCCTTTTGTATCGGCTATCATGCAGTCTGTTTCAGATGACGGAATGGCAATTGCATTAGCTAAAAATGGAGGTGTTTCTTTTGTTTTTGGTTCTCAGGGTATTGAAGAGCAGGCTGCCATGATCCGTAAGGTGAAAAACCATAAGTCTGGTTTTGTGATCAGCACGGCGAATCTGACGGAGGAGCATACTTTGAAGGATGTTATTCAGCTGAAAGGAAAAACCGGCCACTCTACTATTGCAATTACTGACAACGGAACGGCAGAAGGTAAGTTATTGGGTATTGTAACGAGCAGGGATTATCGTACGAGCACGGATCGCCTGGATAAAAAGGTGAAAGAATTCATGACTCCTTTTTCGAACCTGGTTACTGCGCAGCTTGGTATTTCGTTAAAAGAAGCCAATGATATCATCTGGGACCACAAACTGAACAGCCTTCCGGTTATTGACGAAAACAATAACTTCAAGTTTTTCGTATTCCGCAAGGATTATGACAACCATAAAGACAACCCGTTGGAGCTGTCGGATTCTCAGAAGAAATTGGTTGTCGGTGCGGGCATCAATACGCGTGATTATAAAGAAAGAGTTCCTGCCTTGGTTGAAGCTGGCGCCGATGTACTTTGTATTGATTCATCTGACGGATTTTCGGTTTGGCAGCGTGAAACACTTCAATACATCAAGACTCAATTTGGTGATAAGGTGAAAGTAGGAGCAGGGAACGTGGTCGACAGAGACGGGTTTTTATATCTTGTTGAAGCCGGAGCGGATTTTGTGAAAGTGGGTGTTGGCGGAGGCTCTATCTGTATTACGAGAGAAACAAAAGGTATCGGCCGCGGACAGGCTACTGCGTTGATCGAAGTTGCTGAGGCTCGCGATCAATATTATCAGGAAACGGGTATTTACGTACCCATTTGCTCGGATGGAGGCATTGCACAGGATTACCACATGGTATTGGCCTTGGCAATGGGTGCTGACTTTTTGATGATGGGAAGATATTTTGCCCGTTTTGACGAAAGCCCTACACGTAAACTGATGGTTGGCGGAAACTATGTGAAGGAGTATTGGGGAGAAGGTTCAAACCGCGCCCGCAACTGGCAGCGTTACGATATGGGAGATACAGCAGACGGCCTGAAATTTGAAGAAGGTGTTGATAGCTATGTGCCTTATGCGGGAAGTCTGAAAGATAATCTGGCTGTGACAATTGGTAAAATTAAATCAACCATGTGCAGCTGTGGAACGATTTCAATCGCGTTGCTGAAAGAAAAAGCAAAAATTACACTGGTGTCTTCGGTAAGTATCGTTGAAGGCGGGGCGCATGATGTGATTGTAAAAGAATAACCTGCTGATTTAGCAGTATAAGTACATATGAAGGAGCTGACTGGCGATAAGCCGGTCAGCTCCTTTTCTTTGTTTATCCATTTGGATTGGTATAAAAAAGACAGAGCCACACATGCCATCAATATAAAATCGATAATAATTTGTAAAATAATACCGAATGGTATAATTTTGGATTCAAATTAAAAAAATGAAAAATCTGATAACCAAACAGGGTTTCATTTCACGTCGATAATTTTCACATCTGGGAATTTTTATTGCTTATGAAATCCTGTTTTAAACATTATATTTAAAAATATACCAATCGGTATTATTTATGAAAAGAACTATTTTGCTGATTACCGTGATCGCTGCTGCGGTTATGGAATTAATTGATACATCGATCGTTAACGTGGCTTTGTCGCATATGAGCGGGAATCTGGGCGCGACGCTGGAAGATACCTCCTGGGTGATCACTTCCTATGCGATCGCCAACGTGATTATCATCCCGATGACGAGTTTTTTGGCTTTAAAACTTGGGCGGAGAAATTATTACATCGGATCGGTTATCGCCTTCACATTCTTTTCCTTTATGTGCGGGCAGGCCTCGGGGATTTGGATGCTGGTCGCTTTTCGTTTTTTACAGGGGCTTGGCGGGGGTGCTTTATTGTCGGTGTCACAGGCTATTGTTTTTGAGCTGTTTCCAAAAGAAAAGCAGAATGTAGCCAGTGCGATTTTTGGTGTTGGTGTGTTTTTGGGTCCTACCATAGGCCCGACGTTGGGCGGATACATTACGGAATATCAGTCCTGGCCATGGATATTTTACATTAATATACCGATTGGAATTACCGTTGCCGCGCTTTGTTACGCGCTGTTGTCGGAGCCAAAAATCAAACAGCAGGCGGGGCGTATCGACTGGACGGGTATTTTGCTGCTGGCTGTCGGCGTAGGTTCATTGCAGACTGTTTTGGAGCGCGGTGAAATTGATGACTGGTTTGACGCGAATTACATCATCTGGCTAAGCGTTATCGCATCACTTGGACTCACGCTTTTCGTATGGTGGGAGTTGAAGATTAAAAATCCGGTTGTAAATCTTCGGGTTTTAAAAAGTAAAAATTTAAGCATTGCGGCTATCGTTACCTTCATTTCCGGTATCGGGCTTTTCAGTTCTGTATTCCTGACGCCGGTTTTTGCCCAACGGTTATTAAATTTTACACCGTCTCAAACAGGGCTGCTATTGCTGCCTGGTGCGTTTTTGGCCATCGGCGGACTTATTATTTCAGCCAAACTTTTGCAAAGAGGTGTGTCGCCTTTGGTGATGATTACAACAGGGATGATACTTTTCGTTTTGTTCAGTTGGCAAATGTCACATCTCAATCTGAACGCCTCGGCAAGCGACATTACCATTTCGCTGATCTGGCGCGGAGTGGGTTTGGCCATTGTCACGGTTCCGCTTACCGCATTGGCCGTTTCTGCACTTGAAACCAAAGATATTCCGCAAGGCGCTGCTTTGAATAACATGATGCGGCAACTTGGGGGCTCCGTTGGGCTCGCGATGGTGAACACGTATTTGCATAATCGTAACGCGGTTCACCGCTCAGACCTGGTTTCCAATGTGACGGAATACAATCCGCTGGCCATGCAGCGGATCTCGGCTTATACCAATTTGTTTATGAGCAAAGGCGCTACTGCTTTTGAGGCCCATAACAAGGCTCTGGGCCTGCTGGATGCCGGCCTGATGCGGCAAAGCAATCTGCTCAGTTTTAACGACGCCTATCTGCTGGTAGGTTCTGTTTTTCTGTTTGCTCTACCATTGCTGTTACTTGTGGGCCGGAAGAAGGGGGCGAAAACCCAGGTTATATTATCTGATCATTAAAAAGTGTGCACCAGAAGGCTGATCCCGATCAGATGTCTTTAAAATGAGGGTCATAGAAGCTTTGCCAAACCTTTATGGTTTCTGCGATCGAGTCGGGCGGGCTCGACAGATAATCCTTGATTTTAGTAAGGTTTCCGGAGGTAGAATGGCTTGCCGACGCTTTGACCAGATTGACCAGTAACCTGTCAATTTCAGAGGAGTCGTCCTGCCATTTTTTGCTGTATTTTTTGTACCAGGTTTCGTTCAAAAAGGCGAAACCGTCATAGGTGTACGCATTGACAATCCCATCCGGATCGATGATAACTGCCTCAGTCGGATTTTCCCTTTCCAGCTCAATGTATTTTTCGTTAAAATTGGTAATTCCTTCACCGAGCAGCGCGATGTTTCTGAGCGATTTTATCATGACTTTAATAGAATTATTTCTGGTTGGGTTCGGGGTTATTTTTCTTTGTTAAGATACGGGACATAATTATCATGCCCGGAATTGTCAGGTCATTTTTCTGCTAAACTTAGCTAACGGTAAACTCCGCTGCTGTCAAAAAATAGGGGGAACCATAGTTTTAATTATGGTTCCCCCGGTTGGTGTTAATAGAGCGAGGTTTTACGAAAACCTTTGGTATTTCAACGGTGTTCTGTGGCCGCTTCTAAGCTCTTTTTTTTATAAAAGTATTGCTATACAGAATGTTCGTAAAAGTTAATTGAAAGTAGGAATGGCTGCTAAAAATCGATCCGGGGAAAATCCGGTTACGCCGGTAATTTTTATTGAACTCAACCGGTGACAAATATATCACGATGATCACTTATTTCAAACGGTTCATGACAATTTATATGAAAAGGGTTTTTACGCGTTTTCTTTTATTTGTTATGATTAAGGATCGACAGCCGGTTTTTCAGGTCGTGAGAGGCGTTGCGGATCAGCATGGCTTTGTGTTCCAGTTCCAGCGCTTCCCGGTCGCGTCCGGTTGACAATTTACGTACGACGGTTTCTAATAATTCATTTTGTTTTTCCAGCGAATACTGGGATACCTCAGCCATGATTTTATCCGCTAGTTCCATTGCTTTTGCTTCTTCTTCCATGGATTTTATGATTTATGATGATGAAAGTGTTATGATTTGACGCAGACATAAGGTTTGGTAATTTAAAATCGGAAATAATTTTTTTCAGTTTACCTATTCTGGATATGATTTTGCTGCAAACTGCCTCAATTGTGGAATGTTTGCAGCACCGTAGTTTCACACTTTTCCTCTGATTGGGAGAAGCGGATTTTTCCGGCCCGGCTAAGTCGGTTTGTATAAGCTTTATCGGAAATTAACAGTGCTTCTTTTGCGGCTTTGGGCACTGTGGGGATGCTTAATCTTATACTCATTTCTTTGCAAAAATTAGCGTGCGACCCGGCATCGGTTCTAAACTAAAAATACGAATAAAAAGCAACTTTTTGGTAAAAGAATAAATATTTTTCAGGTAAATTTTATCCAAAGGTGTTTTAATGATTTTTATTTTTAAATAATTGATTGTCAGATTATAAAGGTTCTGATTAATGGTATTCCTCGCTATATTTTTTTGCGGTTGGTTTCAAAAAAATATACCCCTGCGGATCGAATTCGGCATGTTGTATTGTTTACATTTGCACAGGACTTTATGGTTGGTTCTGAACGTTCACGTTATACCGGTTTATAGTATTTTAAAATGATAAAAATTTCTGAACTTCCCCTGATTGTTTCTGCGGATCAGTTTTATGCTTCCAAACAGATCTTGCTGGTGGATGTGCTTTATGTGGGTGATGCGCCGAGGTCAATGCGGGAGTATATTAAAGACAGTCACGGTGGGTTTGTGTATGAGAAAAAGACGTACATGCCGATCACGCTGACGGGGAATCCGGAAAGCCTGATTGCCAATGCGGAAAAAGGGATTCATTTTAAATTTGATAAAGGTTTTCAGAATGTTTACACACTGGATGGAAATCTGGATGCGGCGATCTGGCATAAAAAATTATATGACCTGACCGATTTTGTCGGTAGTCCGTCCATCGGATTTGAACGTGAAGTGGATTTTATTATCGACAGATATCTTGTCAATTATATAGAATACCCGAAACCGCCAACAAAGCTGCTGGAAGTTCCTGCTAAAATGCCTGCTATCGGCACCAAAGCCATGAAAGGTTTGAAGCTGGTTGGAAAATAGTTATCAGTAGAAATATTTTACATACGAGAGCTCCCGCTGATCAGTAATCGACGGGAGCTCTTTTGATTGTGTTGGCAGTTATTTGATCGCGTCAATCTGGTCGATGATGTTCGCCACTTCGTTGGGTTGTGATAAGTGCGGAGTATGGCCGCTGTTCAGGCTGTATATTTTTTTAACGGCCGTTGTTTTGATCATCTGGTCCTGCAAGTTGATGCCGATGGCATGGTCGTTTACAGTACGAATGTAAAACTTGGTAACACTTCCGAAATTGGCGCTGGTCAGTGTTGCTTTTTGTGTCAATGGTAAAAGAGGTTCAGTTCTGTTTTTTTCAAGCAGCAATTGTTTGATTGCTGGTGTCGCATCCTGACTGAATATATTGATCAGGCTGTCCGTTTTTACGGCAATTGTAGACTGATCGGCACTTACTTCCAAAGCCTTTGGTAAAAGTGACTGAGAATCTGTGGAAGAGATTTCGAGCAAGGATTGCTGATTCTGTGGCAAAAAGGCTGCCAGATAAACAAGTTTCGATATTTTACCCGGAATTTTTTCAGCCACTTCGGAGATCACCATACCGCCCATACTATGCCCGACCAAAATTACTTTGGAAGACTGCGCTTCAACGGCCGAAATCACTTTGGCACTATAACTTGACAGAGTTAAACCTGCTACCGGAGTCTGGTCGTCGCCGTGCGCCGGCAATTCTACGGGGATTACTTTGTACCCCTTTTTTTCAAGGTTACTTTTCACAACAGACCAGCTAAAAGCACCCTGCCAGGCACCGTGAACCAAAATCACGGTTTCTGCTTTCACAGCCGGCGCTGGTTCGGAATTGGAATCACAAGAGAAAGTGGCAAGAGAAAGTAAAATAAGCAAAGATGTGATGATCGTTTTCATTAAAATATTGTTTTTGTTGAAAGAAAATATTCCCGTTTTTGATGGATCAAAGGTAGAAGCGGACCATCGCAATAATTTTCACCTATGTTAAAAAGCGCGTGGAATCAGCCAGAAAATCATTTTTTAGAAAAGCGGCCGAGTGAATAAATGCCTATCTTAGGTGTGAGGAAACGGAATGAGCGGGCCGGTAGTTACCGGTTCATTTATAAAAAACAAGCAGGTTAAAAATCGATCAAGAATGCCTTTAAGTCCGCAAGAAATATTACAGCAAAATCTGCATCAGTTTGCAGGATTGCGTGAGGAAGATATACAGTTGGCCGGTCATTTATGGACACACCGCACCATACCGAAAAACGATTTTTTTAATTTCAGGAATTCGATTTGCCGCCATGTTGGTTTTATTGTGAAGGGATTGTTCCGCGTTTATTATGTGGATAAGGAAACTGAAATGGAGCATAACCTGTTTTTCGTTGCCGAAAATACATTCATGGTTTCGTTGAAAAGTTTCCTCACGCAAACCGTTTGTCCGTACAACATCGAAGCGTTGGAAGATTCGGAGCTGATGGTGATCAGTCATGACCATTTGTTGAAGCTGTACCCGCAGTCGCATGGCTGGGAACATTTTGGGAGAGTCCTGGCTGAGCAGTATTTTATTTATGGCCAGTCAAAGTCCGAGTCGCTGCTGACCCAGTCTGCGGAAGAACGTTACCAGGGTTTGTTAACGAATTTCCCGGATGTAGCCAACCGCGTGTCGCTTGGGCATATCGCTTCGTATCTGGGTATCAAAGGTCCCTCGCTAAGCAGGATCAGGGCGAAGATGGCGGGAAAATAATTCGAGTGGCTATCGGCAGTCGGCTTTCGGCTATCAGATTAATGCATGGAATGGCATTTTGGACGATTGCTGATTGTTTGGGGCGACCGTCCGAAAATTGAATCAGAACCCTTTACCATATTTGTAATGAGATTTATGGTTTGCCCGCGAATTTTATCTCTATCATACGCCCCTTCCGGATTTTTGATTAACGATGTTGCAAACAAGCGACAAACTAAATCATTCCTATCCATGAAATGCCAACCGGCAAAGAACAATCCCGAAGGGATGGCCATATTGTAGAAAAGACGTACAAATACCCGGATCTGAAACCCTGAAAGGGTGACATAAATATTCTCCGACCAATCTGCCACCCCGATGGGGTTTTGGTTCGAGAGAGACGTTTGCTTGCTACAATAATTCCATCCCTTCGGGATTTTGGTCTTCGGTATCTGTTAGTGGTATTTGTAATAATTAAAAGCCCTTTATTAGATAGGGTCAGGGCTGAAAAGACGGGGAGACAATTATTTGCCCGCGAATTTATTTCTATCACTCGCCCCTTCCATATTTTTGATTAATGATATTGAAAACAACCCACAAACTAAATCGGAAAATCATTCATATCCATAAAATGCCAACCGGCAAGAACAATCCCGAAGGGATGGCCATATTTTAGAAAAGACACAGGAAGACCCGGATCCGAAACCCTGAAAGGGCGACATAAATATTCTGACCAATCTGCCACCCCGATGGGGTTTTGGTTCGAGAGAGGCATTTGTTTGCTACAATAATTCCATCTCTTCGGGATTTTGATCTGAGGTGTCTGTTATTGGTATTTGTAAAAATCGAAAGCCCTTTAGTAAGTAGGATCAGGGCCGAGAAGACGGAAAAGCAATTATTTACCCGCGAATTTATTTCTATCACTCGCCCCTTTCCGGATTTTTGATTAATAATGTTGCAAATAAACCATAAACTAAATCGAAATCATTCCTATCCATGAAATGCCAACCGGCAAAGAACAATCCCGAAGGGATGGCCATATTGTAGAAAAGACGTACAAATACCCGGATCTGAAACCCTGAAAGGGTGACATAAATATTCTCCGACCAATCTGCCACCCCGATGGGGTTTTGGTTCGAGAGAGACGTTTGCTTGCTACAATAATTCCATCCCTTCGGGATTTTGGTCTTCGGTATCTGTTAGTGGTATTTGTAATAATTAAAAGCCCTTTATTAGATAGGGTCAGGGCTGAAAAGACGGGGAGACAATTATTTGCCCGCGAATTTATTTCTATCACTCGCCCCTTCCATATTTTTGATTAATGATATTGAAAACAACCCACAAACTAAATCGGAAAATCATTCATATCCATAAAATGCCAACCGGCAAGAACAATCCCGAAGGGATGGCCATATTTTAGAAAAGACACAGGAAGACCCGGATCCGAAACCCTGAAAGGGCGACATAAATATTCTGACCAATCTGCCACCCCGATGGGGTTTTGGTTCGAGAGAGGCATTTGTTTGCTACAATAATTCCATCTCTTCGGGATTTTGATCTGAGGTGTCTGTTATTGGTATTTGTAAAAATCGAAAGCCCTTTAGTAAGTAGGATCAGGGCCGAGAAGACGGAAAAGCAATTATTTACCCGCGAATTTATTTCTATCACTCGCCCCTTTCCGGATTTTTGATTAATAATGTTGCAAATAAACCATAAACTAAATCGAAATCATTCCTATCCATGAAATGCCAACCGGCAAAGAACAATCCCGAAGGGATGGCCATATTGTAGAAAAGACGTACAAATACCCGGATCTGAAACCCTGAAAGGGTGACATAAATATTCTCCGACCAATCTGCCACCCCGATGGGGTTCAAGCTCGGTGTGGGACATTTGTTTGCTACAATAATTTCATCCCGCTAGGATTTTGATCTGCGGTGTCTGTTATTGGTATTTGTAAAAATTGAAAGCCCTTCTTAGGAAGGGGCAGGGCCGACAAGACGGAAAAACAATTATTTGCCCGCGAATTTTATTTCTACCACTCGACCCCTTACGGATTTTTGATTAATAATGTTGCAAATAACCCATAAACTAAATCGAAATCATTCATATCCATAAAATGCCAACCGGCAAAGAACAATCCCGAAGGGATGGCCATTTTGTAGAAAAGACGCACAAATACCCGGATTTGAAACCCTGAAAGGGTGACATAAATATTCTCCGACCAATCTGCCACCCCGATGGGGTTTTGGTTCGAGAGAGACGTTTGTTTGCTACAATAATTCCATCCCTTCGGGATTTTGATCTTCGGTGTCTGTTATTGGTATTTGTAAAAATCGAAAGCCCTTCTTGGGGAGGGGCAGGGCGGACAAGACGGAAAAACAATTATTTGCCCGCGAATTTATTTCTATCACTCGCCCCTTCCATATTTTTGATTAATGATATTGAAAACAACCCACAAACTAAATCGTAAAATCATTCCTATCCATAAAATGCCAACCGGCAAAAACAATCCCAAAGGGATGGCATTATTGTAGAAAAGACGCATAAATACGCGGATCTGAAACCCTGAAAGGGTGACATAAATATTCGCCGACCAATCTGCCACCCCGATGGGGTTCAAGCTCGGTGTGGGACATTTGTTTGCTACAATAATTCCATCCCTTCGAGATTTTGATCTGCGGTATCAGCTTGGTTAAAAGCAATTTCTGTTTACGGCGCTTAGTTTCGTAAACATGGTCGTATTGCTTTATCGGCTCTCATAGGATAAATACACATAATAATTGTTGTATTTTACAGATCATAATCAAAAAAGGAAAGCATAACGGGCCTCTTTAAATGTCGAAGTTATATAGTGTTGTCAGGCTGAAATGTCCGCGTTGTCACAAAGGGAACCTCTTTACGAAAAATAATCCTTACAGTTTCAAAGACTCCATGAAAATGCCTGACCGGTGCCCGGTCTGCAACCAGGATTTTCAGATCGAACCCGGTTTTTACATTGGTGCTTTATGGACAAGTTTCCCGATTGTGATTTTTATCATGACACTCTTGTCCATCCTTTTACTGGTGTTGATAAAAATGGAACTGGAATGGTTTTTCGTTGCCATCACGGTTATTTTACTGCTCTTGCAACCGATCATCATCCGGCTCGGGAGGGCCATATGGATCAATATTTTTGTGGATTATGATCCGGAAGCAGCAGAGGATGCGAGGAATAAGTGAGATTATCTCCGCAATTTTCATTAGTCTCGTAATTATTAAACGAAAATATCAAAGATACCGAGGAGTAGTTCGGATCACAAATCATTTTAATTGAATATCATGAAGGTTACCTACTATTTAGACGAGAAAAACGAAGAGAATTTATATTGCCGGATCAGTGACGAAACTCAGACGGAATCCTTTCCATTGGCATATGCAATTGTGGACGAGGAATGGGACGAGGATGCCGAAGAAGGTTCTCCGGATGATCCTTATTTCTACACACTGATCCGATTTAAGGAGTTTCTTTCGGAACGGTACGAAATGCTGGCAGACAGGGGCGTGGATAACATTTTAACAGTATTAAAAAATGAAGTTGAAGTTTTAACTGCTGAGTCGGGGATACAGGGTATTGCGCGCAAAATGTTTAATGACGAAAATCATTTGGCCGATGGCCCTTCCTATGATCAGTTTTTACGTGCATTTGAAAAGTATTCGGAGTTGGAAAATGATGAGTATGAAGCGCGTGTGATTGACAATACGCTGGAATTTATCACGGAAGACGAAGATGAATTTCAAATGGACACATTCGCCGGACTGACTGCCAGGTTAAAATCTTTTGTTGATAAGAAGTCGCATGGTGAAATTGCCGCCATGACCGACAAGGAAATCTGGGGCGCGATCTATGTGGAAGCAGCGATTGAAAAACCGGTTTTCCTTTCTGAAATGCTGCGTGAGTGGGAAATGTTCTGGGATACTGAATATGAAGAAACGCTGAAATCTGGCGGAGAAACTGCTGATACCGACAAACTCAAAGAAAAATCATGGCGCCAGTTCCAGGTTTTTATGGCTTGCTACAATGAAAGCGGCGACAACATCCAGTTGGCACACCAGCTTGACGACATCGATTTATACGCCATCGCCGTGTTAACGATGCTGGGTATTTTGGACACTGAGGCCTGTTTAGAAGGCTACTGCGAAGCCGAGTTTAAACAGGAAGACTGGGAAGTGGTTGAAAGTGACGGAGGACCTTTTTTTGTTAAAGGGGTGGAGTGGTGAGGAGTTAAATCATCAGTCTTTAAAACCAATTCTTGTTAAAAGCGCAAGTTGAAAAAGGGATACGAACAATTCAAAGTATCCTTTTTTCAATCGCCTTTCCCCAGTACTTCCCCAGCACAACAACACCGCCTTCGTTCGGGTGAAGATAGAATATTCCCTGTTGGCCTTTTTCCGGTTTTAACATTTGGAGATAATGCTTTTTGAAATATTTGAAAGCCTTTGTATCGCCTTTAAAAACACGGCCCGGATTTGAAATTCGATAATCCGAAATCATTTGGTCAATTTCAGGGATATAGCTTTCCAGCCTCTCTAAACCTTCCGCAAGATATTTAGAGCTGTTGTAAGTATTGGTACTGTACCAGATCGGATGGTGAATGATCACCTTACTTCCAGGATATTTTTTAAGAACTTCCGAGATAATGGATTCCATATTTTTGCGGTAATTTTCCCTGGATACTGGTGCTCCATTCGGTCCCTGCATTGCACTGTCATTCGTCCCCAGTTTTATGGAGAAAAGCAGTTGATGATCTTTTTTGAGATATAAACTGTCCGCTGCTTCCGTTACCTTGGCAAAAAACTTTCCGCTACCAGGCAACCAGTCCAGCGTAGTGGAACCGCTTCTTCCCAGATTGGCAAACAGAATTTCCTGAACCCCTTTTTGTCCCTTCAGATAATTAACCGCATGCGTTGGTGGTGGTAATCCATCGGGTCCTCCTTTACCCTGGGTGATGCTGTTGCCGATGAAGATGATGGCGAGGTTTTGGGCTTGGGAGTGAACAGCTATAAGTAGGAAAAGTAGGATGGTTTTGATTTTCATAAAGCAGATTAAGTGTCAATAACTCAATTATTTTTTGCTGATATCTATTCTTCGTCAACTTCAAAATGATTTCGCGCCCAGTTATCTCCGATAAACCTTCTCTCGGCAAATTCTCCATATTCAAGATTGAAGATTTCATTTAAGGTTGCATCCCGTTTTATCACTTCTTCAAGAGCCACGAGGCGAATATCCTCCGGAAACTGATCACCGGTCAAAAACTGCCAGTCGCTCTCATGGTCATGAACTACTTTTAAAATGGGCTTATTCTCTTCAAGCCATTGTCTGGTGGTGAAAATGGCAAGATTTTTTTCTTCTCTGAATTTAAAATCAAGATTTCTGTCTAATAAGTGCTGTCTGAATTTGAATTTTTCTTCAAAATCAGACTCCCATGGGAATTTGCCATGCCTGTCGGTCCAGATAAGTTGCAGGGCAGGAAATTCAGGCAGGTTATAGAAATCGAGAGCATAGCCAAAGTAATTTTTTAAATATCCAGGTAGAACATGAATAAATCTGGCCTCTCCATTACCAAAAATTTCGTCATAGTTAGCTTCCGTTTCAATTTTTCTACCTGACTTTACAATTTCGGCGACGTCATTGATGACTCCATGCAATGTTGTTATGCTCAGTCCAAAGGAGATTATTTCAGGATGACCGAATTTTTCCCACAACCCTATTGAATAAGCAAATGAGGGATTGTAATCAGAAGCCTCAATCATGATAACTGAGCAGCCATATTCTTCAATATGAGATCTCGTTTTGCTCTCATCTCTGCACTGGTGATTGTTATCCTTTGACATATCTTAATTTGTACTTTTTGCAAAAGTTAATGATAAATATTCATCATCATATTATCAATCTTTTCTCTGTCATGGTCAAGCACCCAATGATTAAATTTGTCATAAATCGGGCGTAAGGCTCGAATATCAGAAGCAATCAAATCTAAACCACGATCATCATACATATGGAAAATGAGTTTTTTATCAAGGTTAACAAGATAGACTTCTTCGCTTGATAGAAATTTAAGCCGAGGTTTTCGTGGCGGAAAATCTATGTTTGCGATAGCGGTAAATATTTTCTTATAGTTGATTCTATTTGAAGTGGTTTTGATAACAGCACGATTCCATGTTTCGGCTATTTGGCCTGTTGGTTCATACACATTATCTATTTTTGAGTATTCCACTTCATATTTTTTCAACTCTTTAATTTGCTGGAAGCAATAATTTAGAAAGAGAATTAATCTGAGCAAATGTCGCAAAGGTATAAACAAAAAGAAGGTGCCATAAAAAGGCACCTTCTCAACATCTCGGACTGGCGAAAAAATTTTAGAAGTGCAAAATTCTACACTTTTATCTGACCCGCTGTTTTCTGATCAGTTATGAGTGTATTTATCTTTGCTTTTAATTCATTGACCAAAGCCTGTGTCGTAGATGCATCGGTGGCATTAGCAGTGCTAATTGTTGAAATAGCAACTGATTGGTTGACAATTCCTTTGTAGGTCGTGTCAGCCTCCTGATTTAAATAGCTTACTGACAAATTTGTTGATCCTGCGTTAAACTGAAAAGCATTTGCATTTGTAAAACCGTAAGTTTTGTTATTCGCGACAACCACATTGTCAGAGGCACTGGTATACTCTCTGTACAAGCCTGACCCCTGTCCACCATAAGCCCCGACTGTTGTGAAAATCGGGTCCTTGTAGATCACATTGTCTGATATCCTGCCATACGCGCTCCCAGCTCCCCACAGCATAAATGCAGGAGCAAATGCGTTAGTTACGTAGTAAGAGTTCCCAGAAATTGTGTTGTCACAGAGTTCAAAGTATTCTACATTCCCTTCTAATATACCTGTTGCAGTAAGTGAATTTATAACAACATTATTATTAAATAGGAATCCAGATATATTTTTGACCTCAAAAACATGCCCCATCTCCCGTGCGGTAGTATTAAGTATCTGCAAATTTTCGACTCCGTCTGCAAAAATGAGCTTTTTTTCTTCTCTTAATACCTTGGCTTCAAATTTGCAGTTTTGAACCTTAATGTCTATGGAATTATAGAACTCAAGATGCCCAAAAGCTCCTCCGGGAAACCTAACATCTAAGTTTTCGCAGCTCTCAAATTGTATATTTTTACTTTTACGTATAGGTGTAACTACTCTCGGGTCTTCGACTACTCTAACCATGTTCCCAAATTTACATTTTTCAAATAAATGACCCTGAGTACCCAGGAGTTCGATGGACTTTGCTCTACCTTCTACGTAACTAAATCTACAATTAGTAAGCAAAACTCCGTTTGCTGTATATGAATCATAGTCATGAGAAGTATTACTGTCAAAAACGCAATTATCAAACTTAACCGAAATGATATCTTCTGGCTTATATGCAGTTCTTGCTCCTATGTAATTATTTAAAAATTTGCAGTCAAAGAACAAAACATCTTTTAGTTGAACAACCGCATAACTCGTGTCTCTTTCTAAATCAACTCCGCAAAAAGGAAGATCTGGTTCTGTCGTCCATGTGATATCGGTAAATCTGCAATTGTAAAAAGATAGTCTTGCCCCACCATCAATACTCATGCCCTGCCTCCTGCTGTGATGGCATTTTACATTTCTCATAACAATATCAGAGTTTACAGCATAGGAATGCAAATAGTCAGGAGAAAGATTAACGCTATCTCCCCACATTTTAGAAATATCTACATTTTCTATCAGTACATTTTTTGAACCTTGTAATGATATGCCATATCCCCATTGACCTCCGTCATTAGTGCCGTCAGGGCGCTTATGTTCATTTAGGGTTGGGTCAATATCCCAATCACCTATAATTGTTCCACCTCTGATTGTTACATTTTCCTTATTCCAAATTGTAATAAAGTTATAGGCGTCCATAAATGTACCGCGCATTTTTAGCGTCACACCATCACCCATTTCAAAAGTTCTGTTTGATAGCATGTTTATTCCACCAGGAGAGCCATTTCCATCTCCTACTTGCCACCAAACTTTACCCGAGGGATCTTCATAACGGTAATAAGATCCTCCCTCACCACCTCTATTGCCTCTGCACCAGTATTTTCCAGGCTGAGTTATGACGACTTTGGGTGCAATTTTCAAAGCATTGTTAATTACCAGAGTATTTCTGTCAGCCACCATTTCACTATTGGTGTCAGTCTGTAATCCATAGTAAGCTACATCACAGATTGAGAAACGATGTTCTAATTTCAAACTTGGGTTTATTACTATCACACTTCCTTGATCATCTGTCAGAGTTGTAGATGATTTGTAATAGGTAATTGCAGCAGGTGTATCTCCATATGCATAATAACCATGTAGCATTACGCCTACGTAAGTGTTGTCGAGCACGGATGCGATTTCTGAGGATGTAAGAGCGCGCATTTCCGCCATTGTGTTTTTGTGAAGGTATTGACTCATGGAAGGTTTTTTAGGTGATTACTCAGTTACAAACGAACTGGAATGTACTATTATATATAAATATATCAATATTTATTTCTGGTAGTTTGCTCATGAGGTTTTTCTTACAAGTAGGCGAAATACATACCAATAGACTATTTATTTAGTTTTGATACATAATTTTATATGGTTATTTGAAATAAAAACAACAAATTGGCTGCATACGAAGCATAAATTAACAATCACCCCAACGCCCACCGAACATGCCCCAAATGATGCTGCACATGCCAGGCTGAAATAGCCAGGGCGTCTTTTTGGGTGAACCAGATTTTTCTTACGGGATGGTAATAACGGATCGCCAGCTGGTCTTCGGACAGTGTGCGTGCGAGGAACATGTAGCGGGTGGTAATGGCTTCAAAAGTCAGCAGGGAATCCGCGACAGGTGCGGTGAGTGAGTCAGTTGTGGCTGACCATGCGTTCATGTTGATCAGTGTCATTTCGTCGTTATCCGGTTCGGTGATCGCCTTTTTCATCCGGAAATAATGCAGGTACTGGATATCGCTGATGTGATGGACAATTTGCCGGATGTTCCAGCTATCTTCACGGTATGTTTTGGCGAGTTCTTCGTCAGAAAGGTTTTCTACCAGTTTACGAAGTTCGGCGGGACTGTTTTTTATGATCGTGATGAGAGCATTCAGATCTTCTGCGGAGTAGTTTTCCTTGGGGATAAACAAGCCAATGGGGAATTTGCGGTCAGTCATACGGATTCGAATCAGGTTTTAATCATTGTAGCCGGCAGTGTATTTATCGCCGGTTTCCAAAGTTAATAATCCTGTGCATCTTTTTACAAAAACAAAGGGCCTCAAACGTAAAAGATTCCAGGTCAAGCGACCGGGAATCTATAACTACCTAACTCCAATAATTACCTTACTTATCCTGCACCCAAATACTCGATCGCCAGGTTCTGTTCGGTCTCTCTGACTCGCCTCCTGGCAATGGGGATCTGCAAACCGCTGCTCAAAAGAAGTTTGTCCGATTCCAGACGTGAAACCACGTGATCGGGATTGACCGTGTAGGATTTGTGAACCCGCAGAAAACCCGCATCCAGAATTTTCAACAGGGTTTTCATCGTTTTTGAAATAAGGTATCGTTTACCCTGATGGGTGTAGACAAAGGTGTAATTCCCGTCGCCCTGCATATGGGTAATTTCATGCGCTTCAAGCCAGAATACCCGGCTGGCAAGATGAACCGTAACTACGTTTCTGCGTTTTTTTCTCGTCCGGCGCACCACGCCGGGAAATGTATGATTAGTTGATGTTTCCAATTTAAAAAGGGATTTGGAATGAGCTGAGTTCTGTTTTTGATGGGGGAGAGGGGGAGGATTGACCATTGACGATTGGTTGTTGAGGATTGACTATTGATGGCTGACTGTTGGTTGATCAGCCATTAACAAATAACCCTTAACAATTAACCATTGTCACTCCCCTTCAATCTTTTGCAGCACCGTTGTTGAGGTTGGTGTTGCCAGCACGTCGCTTTCTATGGATTTGACGATGCCTACGCCGGGAGCAGTCCATTCCGTGATATTTCTGACTTCGTTGGTTTGTTCACCCAGTTCTCCGTTCAGGAAAATTTTCGTGATCGTCGTATATCCGTATTCCCACTTGCTGCAATTGAACGTACCTGCTGGTGTGGTCACGTCTTCAACCTTGGTCACTTTGCCGTCGTCAAAGGTAATGGTGGATTGCAGCTCAGTTTTCACTATTTGCCCGTCGTCATCGGTAAGTTCGAGTTTCAAGCTGAGTTTTATCGGTTCTCCCTTAAATCTAACCTGGCTGTTGACAGCGGCTTTGTTGTCTAGGAGCTGGTAATGCGGGAAGCCTGTAATTTTGAGATCCTTAACATATTCGCTTCCTTCAAACTCAGAGAGAATGCTCTGATAGGCTGCCGGTAGCGATATTTCGTTGGTTGTGACACCGTTCTGGCTGTATGACTTCATGATCAAAAGGGATTCACCGTCTTCTCCGGATATTTTGTTTTCAACGGTATAGACAACGATACCCGTAGAATCCTTGACACTCTTGACACGCGTTACCTGCGTGGAGACGGTTCCGTCTTCTTCCGAGATTTTATAAGTGTACTTCTTACCTTTTGTCGGGATAATGGCGGTTGGATCGGGTTTTGGCTCGCCGTCACCTACAATTTTGTCGTCGTCTTTACATGCGACCTGCGTGAATAAGCTGGCAGCAGCCAGGAGCGCAAAGGTTGCTTTCTGAGCGGATGGGAGGAATGATTTCATTTTTAAGTTGTTTAACATGGCTGTTGAATTATAATTGAGAATGAAAAATTAAGAATATTGAGTATGTGGTTTGGAAATCCGGATAGAGGAATTTTAATTTTAACGATTATTGATATACGTTTAGATATTGTTTATACATTTTACGCCTGGATCATCATATGCAGAATCAGGAAAATGAACCCGCTAATGGACAGGCAGCCGCGGATGAAAATAAATTTCAGCCACTTTTGCTGGATCCGCGTGGCTTGTCCGCCCGACTGGGTTACCACATTATGTATGGTCCTGTTCAGTGGAATACTGACTTTTACCGCCAGGGCGAGATCCGTTGCCAGCAGCACAAACGACAGGATGAGCAAGCCATAGCCCAAGACATCCGGAGTGTTGCCGGCGATCAGGAGCCAGATCAGCATCATTAAAAATCCCCCCGGATAGAGAATTTTTAATGGCGCTTCAATGACCTGATCAATAGCTTTCCTGATTTCAATGAAGCTTTTTGACGGCAGGTTCTGCAATACTTTGTGAAAGGAAAGCAGGTAGAATCCACCTTGTGAAGCGAGGATGAAATACACCACGACGCTGAACAACCTGAACAAAAAGAAAAGATCGAAGAATTTCATCTGAGTTCGCTGTTGGGTTTTACGACTATTTCTCTTTCAGTAAATTACCCTCCGGGTTGTCCTTAAACGTGTTGATCGTTTCGATATCGGCATTTACTTTGGCCTGATAGTTCACAAAAACACCGTAACCACCGCTATTCGCAATCGAAGAATTTTTGATATCCAGACGTGCATTGGTACCATACACCGCTATGTTGGCTTTCTTGCCGGACACGATCGGGGAGCTGCCGCCACCGCTGATCTCAACATAATCAAAAGCACTTTCGGTGCTGGTTGAATTCGTAATAATACCTCTCCAATAACCCTGGTTGGCCGATACGCCTTTGATCACAATTTTGGATTCTTTCGTTCCTTTTGCATTCAGATAGGCATTGCTCTCGATATAAATACTCAGATCGCGGGCCATCTCAATTGTCGTTCCCGGGGCCAGTTTCCAGGCACCTTTCACGGTAAGGCTTCCGACAAGGCGATAGGGCGTGTGATCCTTGAAACCTTTCCATAACGTTTCGGTGGTTGCAGTCGCTGTGAGTGAGGACTGGATGATTTCGATGACATTACGACCGTTTCCACCCGTAAAAGCAGAATTTTCATCCAGTAATTTCACCAGCTCGGCATCCACCAGAACGGGTGCTTCCGTATTATTTTTGAATGTATTGTTTGCAAAACCGCGGAAAGTTGTTGCATGTTCAGCATGCAGCCCAAAACCGTCGTTGTTGGAAAAAAGGATATTTTTCAGAGAAATCTGTGCGTTATTGCCTACGAGAGCTATACCGGCTTTAATCGTACTGATCAAAGGCTTGCTTCCTGCGTCTGTGATTTCGGCGTACTCCATTTCGTTGGCGTTGCTTGCAGAGCGCAAAACAATTCCTGACCAGTATCCTTTACCGTTTTCAAGACCACGGAAAGCGATCTTTTTTTCTGCCGTTCCTTTGGCGATCAGAATACCACCGTTATCGTTGATTTCCAGTCGGGTGTCACGGGAAAATGCGATGACAACACCCGGTTCGATTGTTAGTTCAGCGGTTACGGGAATATTCTTTTTAACCACGTAATCGGGCAGATTCGGGCTCGAAACACGGTTTTTTAGGACTGTTTTAACCGTGATCGCACCATCCAGCACGAGCGGTTCGGCAGCACTGGCAGTGATTAACACCTTGTCCTTACTTTCGCCGTTACTGTTACTAACGGTTAATTCGGCTTCGTATTCGCCGGCTTCGTCGGGTACAAAAGTGGTCTTTTCGGTATCGGAAGTGGTCAGCAAAGCGGAACTTCCGGCCGGTCTTTTGGTCAATGACCATTTGAAGCTGAGTGCTTTTTTTTCACTGTCGCTGGAACCTGTTCCGTCCAGTGTGACATGTGATCCGATTTCAACCTGCTGGTCGGCTCCGGCTTTTGCGGTGAGAGAACCTGGTTCGACTTCATCGTCGGTACAGCGGGTGAAAAGGAAGACCAGGGAAAATAATGCGGCTAATAATTTTTTATTAAACATGGCTAAGAAATTGTGAGGGATAGAAAAGTTCTATCTGACTTGATTGGAAAATTAAATTTGGGGACGAAGCACATCCCCGCAGCATAACCGGGGTATCCGGTCAGGAGATTTTAATATTTAATAAGTTTCATGACTGTTTAGATGAGTAAACGATTTAGGGCATTGTGGTAATCTTATTTTTCTGCAATTTTAGAGTAAAAAAATGAGTCGTAAGCGGGAAGTCACATCTGTGTCGACGAACAACTGTTTTTGTCGACCAACGGCTTACAAACGGCGACAAAGGTGTTTCATATGTCGGTGGGAGGCATTTGACGCTTGGGAAGGCAGATTCGTTCAAGTTATTGGTACCTATGTCCTTACTATTTAGAAAAAGCAGCAAAGGGGAAATTGGCGGCAACTCAGAAAATTTACAATTTCCGGGTCTTCAACGCATAGATTCAGGACGGTTCCGTTGCGGGTAAAAGTTAATAAACCATCTTGAAGCGGCGCTGACAATCGCTCTTGTAGTTGCGGCCAATTGGAAGTTCTTTTCCTGCGATATCCACGGCATGCGAATGATAACCCTCTATTTTGGCAACAGAAACGATAAAAGAACGGTGAATTCTGATAAAATCGTCTTCGGGCAGCAGCTCTTCAAGCATGCTGATTTTCTGTTTGGAAATCAGGACTTTGTCTTTCAAAACCACTTTTATATAATCCCGCAGGCTTTCAATCCAGAAGATTTCATTGACGTTAACCTTGACCATTTTCCGGTCTACCTTCAAATAAAGAAAAACATCTTTATTATTGAACGCCGGTTTTTCAGCGATACTGATCTGCCTGTTACCCAGTTCAAAAATGGTAAACACTTTATCCATCGCGCGCAGAAACCTGTCGAACGGAACCGGTTTGAGAAGATAATCGATGGCGTTCAGGTCAAAACCTTCCACGGCATAATCCTGGTAAGCTGTGGTGAAAATAACCTTTGGTGGGTTTTTGAGGCTTCTGAGCAAATCGGTTCCTTTCAGTCCGGGCATTTTTATATCCAGAAACATCAGGTCAACTTTTTGCTGCTGTAAAGTCTGAAACGCCTGGATCGCATTTCCGCACTTGGCAACGACTTCAATCTCACTAAAATTTTCGAGGTATTTTACCAATATTTCGATGGCATGCGGTTCATCGTCTACCAAAATTGTTTTCAGTTTCATATCTCCCCGATTTTCAGTCGTTTATCCAGATTTATTTCCAAAATTACAGCAAAAATATCTTCTTCTTCCAGAATCCTGAGCTGATGTGCAGAAGGATATAGAATTTCGAGCCGCTTTCTGACGTTGGCAAGGCCGATACTCGAATGATTTTTCTCCCGATCAGGTTTGGCCGGCTGGTCCGGCTTGCTGTTTGATATTTTAAATTTCAGGTTATCGTTACGTACCTGCAAATCCATACTGATCCAGGCTTCCCCGATCTTTTCGCTGGTACCGTGTTTGAAAGCATTTTCAACAAGCGGAAGTATAAGAAGCGGTACAATCCGGTGGTCGGGTTCCATCCCTTTGATGCTGAAATTAAGATCGAGGCGTTCTTCATAACGGATCTTTTCCAGCGCAATATAATTCTCCACAATTTCGATATCTCTTTTCAGATCAACGACATCGGCATTGGCCTCGTACAGCATGTAACGCAGGATTTCCGACAGGCCGATCACCACGGAAGGTGAGCGCGGCGACTGGCATAATGTCAGCGCGTAGAGATTGTTGAGTGTGTTAAAAAGGAAATGCGGGTGCAGCTGCCCTTTCAGTAAAATGAGTTCTGCTTCCAGCGCAGCTTGTTGTTTTTCGTACCACATTTTGAAAAATTTTATGGCAACTGCAATCCAAACGACAAAATTTGCCTGTTCGAAAGCGTTTATGATGTATGTGTATTTAAGTAGCTGCTCAGTAAATGTGCCGTCCAGTTTATGCCAGACAAATGTCTTATCCTGTTTTCTGATTGCTTTGTAAATCATCGGGTCTGCCCAAAGGATTTCCAGTAGCCGGAAACAAAACGCCGCCAGAAATATGCTGATGATCAGAAAAATACAGAACTTTACATACTGTCCGGTGAATAAATACCGGGGCATGCCGACATAGGCTACGATATAAAAATACAGCATATGCAGCGGCATGAAGATCAGTATCATCCGGACCGCAAACCAATATCCGGGCAATCCGACACCGTAGATCGTGGCCAGGATCAATAACACAACAATCCAGAATGCACCGTGCTGAATGAATCTTTCAGATCTTAATTTCAGAATCAGAGGGGCGTTAAACTTCATAGATCAAAGATAATTAAAAGCGTCATTCGGTCTGTTCGCTGGTGAGTATTCGTCGACGAAAAGAGCAATGGTGTCGACGAACTACATGCTTATTCAACTCTGATTTTCCTCAGTGTCACACGCTCCAACGTGCATACTATTTTTTAGAGGTGCCTGGATCGGGCGAATGGCATTAAATTTGTTGTATAAATAAAGGAAAAAATCAGAGGATATTGTTATGTTGTACAGGTTCTTACTTAACGTCCAATAGTCTTTAAAGTATGGCGGAACATTGCATTGCTGAACTGTTTGGTGGAAAAGTTATCCAGGCGGCGGTTGTAATGGGCATGGGTTAATACTGAGCGGAAGGAGAAATAATGTTGACCATTCAGAAAAATATGAAATGAACTGAGGCAGATTTTCGGTGCGAGAATGGCGCAATCAACCCCTTAAATTGCCGTGTTTGCCCCCCGTTGGACTTAATTATAGGCAGTACATTTGTATCATCACTCACCACCTAAACAATTAAACAATGAATATCCTCAAAATAATCTTACTCGGAATTGTAGCTATCATCGGGCTGGTTCTGATCGTTGCCTTGTTCGTTAAAAAAGAATATACCATTGAACGGGAGATCACAATCAGTAAACCAACTGCCGAGGTTTTTGATTATGTCAAGTTCATAAAAAATCAGGACAGTTATAATAAGTGGGTGATGATGGACCCGAATATGAAAAAGGATTTTAGGGGAACAGACGGGACTGTGGGTTTTGTGTATGCCTGGGACGGAAATGACAAGGCGGGAAAGGGTGAGCAGGAGATCACAAAAATAGATGGGGGGAGCGAGCTGGATCTGGAAATACGTTTTATCAAACCTTTCGAAGGTATTGCACACACAAAATTAACGACCAGGCCCGCGACCGAAGGCCAAACCCGGGTAACCTGGACGATGGTTGGCGAGAGCAAATATCCAATGAATATCACGAATCTCTTTATCGATAGTTTGCTGGGGAAAGACCTGGAAGCCAGCCTTATCAATTTGAAAAATAATCTTGAAAAATAAAATAACTACTTTTTACTATCTAATTATCTAAACCTAAAAATGAGTATTATGGCAACTAAAATTTTTGTAAATCTGCCGGTGAAAGATCTGGACAAAAGTGTAGCTTTCTTCACAAAACTCGGGTTTTCGTTCAACGCACAGTTTACCAACGAAAATGCGACGTGTATGGTGATCAGCGAAGACATTTTTGTTATGCTTCTAATTGAGCCGTTTTTCAAAAACTTTACGAAGAAAGAAATCGCCGATGCCACCAAAACGACAGAAGCCATCATTTGTCTTTCTGCGGAGAGCCGTACGGAAGTAGATGAAATGGTAAGCCGTGCACTTGCTGCCGGTGGTGCTGCGCCCAATGACAAACAGGATCACGGTTATATGTATGGTCACGGATTTGAGGATATCGACGGTCACTTGTGGGAAGTGATGTGGATGGATCCGGCAGCTGTTCAGGGTTAAAAATAAAGCATAACGCGTCTAACAGAGGCGCCGGATATCTTCCGGCGCTTTTATCCACTAATTCAATCGTTAAAAATCATGAAAATTGCAGTAATTATCGTTCGCGTTTTGATGGGGCTGATGTTTGTGTTTTCAGCCATTGTGGTGCTTTTTAAACTTATGCCAACGCCGGAACTTACCGGCAACATGAAAACCTTTAATGAGGGACTGGCCGCATCAGGCTATTTTATGCCCTTTTTAAAGAGTGTTGAGCTGATTGCCGGGATTGCCCTCGTGCTTGGCTTTTTTGTTCCGCTGGCAACCGTTGTCATTTTTCCAATTACCATCAACATATTTCTGGTGCATCTGTTTTTGGCGCCGGAAGGCCTTCCGGTGGCGATATTTATGCTGGCCGGTAATTTATTCCTGGCATACTATTATAGAAAAAATTATACTTCGATGCTGGTTGTTAAATAATTATGTCTTTTTTGGAGTTGGAACCGGCTTATTTCGTATAAGGACGACAGTTTAGTAATTTTTCAAGAATCAGAACATTTTCGGATTGAGAAAAAATGCTAAATTGTCTGAAATTTCAAAAGTTAAAACCAACATGCTATGAAAAAGGATAATAATCAGATGAGTTTATTTGCTGCAATAACCTACGAATACCTGCTCGTAATCTCGTCCAAGGCGGTGGAGAAGGACATTCGCCTGGTTAGAGCAAAACTTCATCAGCTTGTTGGTTTGTCAAAAAACGTACTTAACTCGGTTCCGCACATCTCGCTATATTACTTCCTTCATGCCGGAGATAGTGATGTGGTAATCAAAAAGATGCTTCGGGAGCTTTCCGGGATCAAATCTTTCCGGGTGAAACTGGAAGGTGTTGCGTTTTTTGGACGTGAAAATTATGATCGGACGATGTACATTAAAGTCGAAAACTCGGAACATATACAGGACCTTCATTTGACGATGCAAAAAACTTTTCCTTATAAAAAGGAAAAACTGAATCCGCATCTGACCGTTGCCCGCGGGATACCGGTTGGGAAAATGGAGCTCATTGAGCCGAGTTTATCAGATTTTGAATATTATGGAGAGTTTGACTGCGAGCAGGTTACGGTTTTGAGAAGAATGCTTGGGGATGAAGGGCCGTATGAGCTGGTTAGAATAATCAATCTGGAAGATTGACATATTGAAAATGTTATATTGATGAGACTTCTGTGAGCGCATGATCAATATAACGTATGCCTACTAACACTGACGAATTATGGTAGAAGTTTTTAAAACTAACGTTACGTACCAGGAGGAAGCTAACAAACTGATCACGTTGATCAGCAATACGTTCAAAGGTTACGACGCCAACTTTGATCTGGACGATTGCGATAAAATATTACGCGTGTGCTGCAAAACAGACATTATTCAGGCTGGTTTGATTATCGATCTGCTGGTGGAAGCAGGTTTTGCCGCAGAAATTCTGGAAGAGAATAACCAGGCTTTTGAAAATACCGTTCTGACCCACTAATAGACGGGCTTGTCAGGAAGACAGGCAAGATATATCTATAAATTTTGTAACCATAAGTAAATAAACTATTCTCCCCTGATTTTCCTCCCGCTGTACTTTTGTAATTTATAAAATACCATGGCCACCTATTCGTGGCATTCTTTTTCTATTCAAAATTAAATCGTTACACCGTTTAAATTCAAATTGTTATGGAAACGAAAAAAGATTTAATCCGGCAGTCTGTTCTGATCAATGCTCCCAAGGAGAAAGTCTGGGATGTGTTGTTTACAGATCCTTATATCCGTCTTTGGTATGCCGAATTCGGCGAAGGATCGCATGCGAAAACGGATTGGAAAGTGGGTAGCAAAGCAATTTTTACCGACAATAGCAAAAGCGGATTGGTGGCCGAGGTGATTGTTAATCAGCCTAACGAAAAGCTTTCCGTAGAGTACACCGGCGTGGTGACGAACGGTGAAGAAGATTATGAAAGCGAGCTGGCAAAAGAGGTGAAAGGTGGCCGGGAAACGTATCATATTTCGGAACGGGATGGCGGGACTTATCTTGAAATTGAATGTAACATGGCGCCAGAATATTATGAGGAGATGTCGGCAGCTTGGGTAAAAGCCCTGCAAAAGGTGAAGAACCTGGCTGAGGGGAAATAAAAAAACAGCGCGTTTTGCAGTTAAGAAAAACGCGCTGTCCCAAAAATCAGTTGCTGACTATAACCATAATTGCTCCATTTCTTCCAGTGTTTTTTCCTTGGTCTCAGGAATAAACTTCCACACAAAGATGAACGCGCCGAGTGACATCAGCATGAAAATCCAGAAAGTGTACGCGTTTCCGATGGCTTCAAGCAGAATCGGGAAACACTGGGAAACGATAAATACGAAAACCCATAATGCAAAAACACAGACCGACATGGCTAGTCCGCGTGTGCGGTTCGGGAAAATTTCTGCAATGACCACAAACGTCAGCGGGCCAAGTGAAAGTGCAAAGAATGCGATGTAGGCCAAAATCGAGATAAGGACAAGATAACCCTTGGCGAGGTCGAGAAAAAAAGCACCGCCGATGAGTGCGAGGCAAATGGTCATCCCCGCCGATCCGGCGAGTAGCAGGCCTTTCCGCCCTACCTTATCGACGTATTTGATGGCTACAATCGTAAACAGAAAATTGACAACACCCACCAGAATGGTTTGTAACAAGGCGGAATCGGAACCATCGCCAGTGGATTTGAAAATTTCCGGGGCGTAGTACATGATGGCGTTAATACCCGTGATTTGTGAAAACATGGCCAGAATGACACCGACAATCAAAGCTTTTCTGATTCCGGGTTTAAAAATTTCCATGAATGAAACCGATTCAGCGAAAATACCCTGGTTGATTTCAATCAGTTCGAGGGCCGCCTGTTCGGGTCCGTTAATTTTGGTCAGGATAACAAGGGCTTCTTCATTGCGTCCCTGTTTGGCGAGCCAGCGCGGACTCTCAGGCACAAAAAACAGAAGGACTAAAAAGATTACAGAAGGAATAATGCCCGAGCCGAACATCCATCGCCAGCCTGTTTCGACATTCCAGCTTTCGTCATATAAACCCGCAATTTCGGCGTTAACGAAATAGATCAGCAAAATTCCGGTGACGATTCCCAGCTGGTTAATGGAAACCAGGCGGCCACGTTTGTCAGCCGGCGCGATTTCCGTGATATACATCGGTGCCAGCATGGACGCAATGCCAATGCCGAGTCCGCCGATGATTCTGAAAAATACAAACCAGTTTAAGTCCGATGGAACGGCTATGCCCAGGGATGATATACCAAATAAAATTGCGGACAGGATCAATACTTTTTTCCGGCCGACCCAGTCGCTCAGGGCACCGGCAAAAAGTGCTCCGAAGATACATCCGATCAATGCGCAGGAAGCAACCCAGCCAACCATGGAAGGAGAGAGATCGAATTTGATTTGTAAAAATCCGATCGCCCCCGCAATCACCGCGGTGTCATATCCAAACAATAAACCACCCACGGCTGCTACCAGCGTGATTTTATAAACAAACAAGGTACTTCCCTGATTTTCCATGGCTAATTAATTTTATAATCTTCTTTGAGATTGTCGGTTCGGATATAGGCCTTGATGGTTGCACATTCCTGCCCAGCGCTTTCGCCATGCGGCGTAATGGTGTAGGCGCCAACCGATGCAGGAATAATAAATGTTTCGGCAAAGTGGACGATGAACGGCGCGAAGGCTCCGTCCGGGCTTTCCACAACGGCTTCCCGGCCTGCGATCAGATTCAGTACATTGACAATCCCATCGGTATGATGTGCTACTTTTTTGCTGAACCAATGCCTCCTGGTTTCGATAAACGACTGTGCATCCAGCCCGGTGCGTTCTTCGCGCCAGCCATCACCGCTTGCCATTTCAGCTACCTGACCGACCAGATGTTCCCCGGTCCATTGCGCAGTTCTGTCCCACTGGATATTTTTCTTGCCGTGTTCGAGGGATATAGGTCGCGGTTTTCCGTCGAGTCCCATTCTGCCCCAGTCCCATAATTTGAAAGTGAAGATGAACGGTGTTGCACTTATTTCCAGTACAACGGTGTCGGCTCCCGAGCAGTGAACGGTTCCGGCAGGGATCAGCACGTGGTCGTGTTTTTTGACCGGCCATTTTTCAACGTACTTTTCAGCATCAAAGTCCGAGCCCCCTTCCTGAGCCACTTCAAGGGCTTCAATCATTTTTTCGGAATTGATATTTTCTTTCAGGCCCAGATAGACGAAAGTGTCGTCCTTGGCATCCAGAAAATAATAACTTTCGTTCTGCGTATATCCCATACCGAACTTTTCTTTGATGTAGTCATGAAGCGGATGTACCTGCAAGCTCAGGTTGCCTCCTTCCATGGTATCGAGGAAATCAAAACGTATCGGAAACTCGGCACCGAAAGCATCAAAAACATCTTTTCCCAATAGCGAAACCGGGTGTCTGAAAACCAGGTTAATGGATGGGATTTCAAAAGAGATTCCTTCAAAATCAAAGATCAGACTGTTTTCTTCCGGGACGCAATCAAATCCCCAGGCATAATTCTGAGCCGAGCGGTCCAGATCAACCACTTCTTTAAGCCACTGTCCACCCCAGGGCCCCGGATCAAAAAACGGTGCAACGCGGAAGGGTTGCTGAATTGTTTTTTCAAGCGCATCAGAAATGGCTTTTCCTGAAACCATTTTGGGGTTGTTTGGGATGGTTGTGTCCAGCACAAAATCCCAACGATCCATAAGTGTCTGCTTGTGTTTATCACAGACCTTCCAGTCTACAAAAAAGCTTCTTTTGTACTGATAAGAAAACGGATCTGCTGCATTGTCGGCGCCCAGGTTGCTGATACTGTTGTTCCGGAAACGAAGCTGAATTTCCCAACGGGGCATGTCAGCATACATAAGCACATCCGCTTTGGGCGCAAAAAGTGATGCCCCGATACCAGCAACGAGCACGGCTCCTTCTTTTACAGCATTGATTTCCTCCTGCATGGCGGCCACTTTTTCAGGATCAAAAAAATCTGCGATATCCAGTGTGGTGATAAAACCAAAAACGGGATCGTCTGTTACAAACGGCTCAACAAGCGCTTCGAGTTTATCGGGATTCAGCAGTGCTTTTGAAACGTCAAAAACGGAAGTGTCTGTCTGCCCGATGCGGATGTTATCCAATATTTCATTGATATAAACGCCATGATATGTGTCCAGTACGATGACAGTCTTTGGCGCTGAAATTGCTTTGATCCGATCTTTTATAATGGAAGATATATCAGTCCAGCCGGTTGTACAGGCGTGTCCTGTGACGCTGACCTGTGGGAATTTGTTAAAATTTGACGTTTTCAAAATGGAGTGAGTTAAATAAATTAAATGACGAGACTGCCAACGCCTACAAGCGCGGCGGTATTGATAAGTGATGCTTCCGTAACGATGACTTTCCCCCAGACGGCCCAGCCATTCTGATTCACTTTTTGTTCGATATGTGGCAGGATGATGTCACGGCTTGCCATGATGCCACCGCCTAATATCAATATTTCGGGATCGTAGGCATTGACAAGATTCAATGCGCAGGCTGCCCAGATTTCCAGACATTCGTTACGTACGAGAAGCGCAAGAGGATCGTTGGCATCAGCCAGTTGAAATATCGTTTTAAAGTCAATTTTTGACTGACTAAAAAGCAGGCTGTCGGCATGCTGAGGGTATTTTTTCAAAATTTCCGGAAGATTCCACGTTGAGGCTTCCGCTTCTGCGCAGCCGTAATTTCCACAGTTGCATTGATCGCCCTTCACGTTGACAATGAAATGTCCGCCAAGAATACCCGCCTGGAAATGTTTGCCCCGCAGGATTTTCCCCTCGATTACGGCAGAGGTACCGATGCCGGTTCCCAGGTTCATGAGCACTGCATTGTCGTAGCCGCGGCCCTTTCCATATTTCCATTCGCCCAACATGGCCGCCCTGGTATCATTTTCAAGATATAGGGGAAGGTTCCAGGTTTTACGTGCCCAATCGTTGAGGTCTATGCCGGGAGCGTCGTTGTACTTGTCATTGATCGTCAGTATTTTATTATTGACCGAATCAATGATGCCCGGGATGGCAATGCCAAGTCCTGCTATGTCCAAAGCCGATAACGAAGCCTTTTCCAGCAAGCCATTCATGTTTTTTTCAATCTCGGGGAGGCGCTCTTGTAACCCATTGCCGGCTTGTGCATCCATTTCCGTTGAAAAAAGAATCTCCGAATCGCTTACCAGCCCCATCTTGATCCGGGTGCCACCGAGATCAATCGCCATCACTGTCTTCTGTGCCATGTTATTCCTGTTTCAAATCATCTTTTTCAAATAGTACAATGGCGTCATACAATACACCCGCTTCACCGCGGAAGGTACCTGAGCCCTTTGGTTTGTTGTCAACCGTATACCACTCGTAAAATCCCTTGTTATCGATCACCCTTTTGAGCATCGGTTTCAGCTGTTCATAAGCCTCTTTTTTGAAGCCGTTCAAATAAAGCTGCTTGATCATTCTTCCGCCAAACCAGGTCCAGTCTCCACCATTTTGATAACCATAAGGATACATTCCCTTATTCTTGAAACTGCCTTCCGGATAGGTAGGATAAAGTGTCAGACCAATCGTGCCGGCACCTGAACGTTTTACATTATCAATCATTTTATCCAGTGAAACCTTGATTTGCTCCTTGCTCAGCAGATTTGCCTCAATGGCAACCGCAGTGCCGCCATGGTAATAAATCTCATTTTCATTCAGACTGGCCGGAAAAGGTGACCCGTTGAGATACACGTGCGGAATGAATTTTTGATTTTTTTCATCCCAGAGGTGTTTCATGGTATTGCTTGCAATGGCCTCGCGGATCGGTTGCCATTTTGCTTTTTTTGCCGGAATCAGCTCCATAAGTCTGTCGAGGGCAATCAGGAACATGGCATTGTCGTAGATATCGATAGCTAAATGCGTGTCTTTGGTCAGATAAACGCCCCAGTCATGTTCTGGCTGCACATCGCCCCAATCGGCTGTGGTTGCACCCCATATCAGGCCGTGTTTTTTGTCATAACGCTCATTCATCAGGAATTCCATTGACCAGTCAAGCCGTTGGGCTATGGTTTTGGTTCCGACTTTTTCACTTAAAAAAGCGGTGTCTCCACTGAGGGTGATATACCGGGCAACGGCCTGTACCAGTGAAGATTCCTGGTCCGTTTCGACGGTATTTTTATGTCCGGCGTAGTTGGGTTCCAGCTCGTTGAAAATATAGTCATAACCTACTTTTGATTCCTTTGCTTTTTGAGCAGGAATAAAGCCGTCGACAATATTTCCGTCACTGCCCTGCAATCTGAAAAAAACACGCAGGTTTTCTTTCAGCACTTCGGGCTTGTGGGCTTCCGCAGAAAGCGTGATGAAGGTATTGTAATCCCGGATCCACACTTCGCCATAGCCGTCACCTGCGTTGAAACCGGTTTTGACTACTTCCAGTGCCTGCGATTTTACAAAACGTAACGTGCTGTCCTGTTGATAAATGCCTGCGCTTTTTTCTTCTTTTTCGTTTGACGTATTTTTCGGGCCGCAAGCCAGCAGGGTAGTGGAAAGGGCAATAATCGGGATGATATGTTTCATGAATTTTATGGGTTTAGTTTTCTGACGCAGTGGTTCTGATGCTGTGTCAAATGTTAATTATTCGTTGGAAGGAAGTGTCCCGATGCCCCAGTTCATATTGGGCTGTGGGCCCATTTCCAGAATCAAAGAGCCGCCTTTCAAAAGATCCGAGGCATTAAACCAGAAGTTGTTTAGGGGTTTGCCGTTTAGTTTGGCACTTTGTACGTAAACATTTTTCCGGGAAGTGTTTTTTGCTTCAATGGTGAAGGTTTTGCCACGACCAAATTGCTGTCCCAGGTCAATGACGGATTTTTCAAACAACGGGCTCCCGATCTCATAAACCGGGTTAAGGCGCGTTCCGCCGTCGGTTTGGAAAAGCCCGAGGGCATTCATGACAAACCAGGCACTCATTTGCCCCTGATCTTCATCACCCAGATAAGCGTTGGAAACTTCGTGCCCGTAATAGCGGTCCACAATCGACCGGCTCCACTTTTGTGTTAACCATGGTTTTTTTACCCAGTTGAAAAGAAAGGCAAAATGCATCGACTGCTGGTTTCCCTGCACAACCGGGTAATCCCAATATTGATCGTTAGGGCCGTTGTAACGCCATTTTTCGCTTTCATCAAAGCCCCAGTCGAGTCTTTTTATAAATTCACCTTCTCCGATTGTTTTAGCCAGTCCGGGTACATCCTGAGGTACGAAAAAGGTTAATTGCCAGGCATTTCCTTCCACGTAATGATGGTTCGCACCTGATTTAAACGGATCAAAATCGGCAAGCCAGTTTCCTTTGGCATCCTTCATGCGGGCAAAACCAGTGGTAGGGTCAATTACATTTTTCCACCAGTTGCCTCTGTCTTTGAAAAGCTGATAATCTTCTTTTTTGCCTAAAGCCCTGGCAAATTGTGACACGGTGTAATCATCAAAGCTGTATTCCAGCGAGTTGGAAAAACGGCCCTGATCAAACGGTACATACTTGTGTTTCAGATAGGTTACCAGATCCTCGTTGCCTGCCCGTCCGCCGCCAACATTCACTGCCGGCGTGGTTTGCATTTTTCTGACTGCCTCGTATGCCTTGTTTACATCATAACCTCTGATGCCCATTTGGTAAGCGCCAACGATGAGCGGAATTTCATGTTCGGCCACCATTACAGGGATATACTCCATGCCAGCGGGACCTTTTGCCAGCCATCCGTTGCGGTCGTACATGGCTAGTTGCGACTTCACCCAGCGGTTCGACCACTCCGGTGTGACCAGATTCCAAAACTGATTCAGATTCCAGAACGTGTTCCAGAAAGCATCACAGCCCAGGGCAACATCATCCTTGTTTTGAAACTTGTTGATCTTTTCATCCGCGTCCCGCCAGCTTCCGTCGACATCGCTGAACGTATTTCTGCTGGCCAGTGACCGGTACATGTTGGTGTAAAATCTTTCCTTTTCACGCTGATCATTGCTGGTGATGGCTACCCGGCCAAGTAAATCGTTCCATACTTTTTCCTGGTTTTTTCTAACATGGTTAAAGTTCCAGCCAAACGGATCAGCGATTTCTGTTTTTAAGTTCAACGCGGCATTTTCCAGGCTGACATACGAAATACCGGATCTTACCTGAACAACCTTATTTGTTTTTGTGTCAAATTCAAGATAAATACCTGCATTTTTGGCGCTGTCAGCCAGTAAGTTGGTATTTTTCCGTACTTCATCATTCAGCCATACACCATAATTTTTGATGGGCTGATCAAACTCGATTACAAAGTGAATTTTATACTGTTGATCAATACCTCCCGACCACACGTTGGTCGACAATTGGTCGCTGTAACCCTCAATCCGATGGTCACTTATTTTGTCTATTTTGATGTTTTTGATTTTATAACCGTACTCAGTCGGAATTTGGAAATCAACCATCACACGACCCTGGTCACTGTTATGATAGGTGTATTTTTGAAATGAAGCGCGTGTGGTGGCGGTCAGTTCGGCTGTGATGTTATTATCCGTCAGGTTGACTTTGTAATAACCCAGCGGCGCCTGCTCGGAGCTCTTGTCAATGCGCGAACGATAGCCACCATCCGGGTTATTCTGATCCCCCATTTTGATCTCCAGTGGTCCGCTGGTTGGGAAAATCCCGAGTCCGGTCATCGTCCATTCGTGGATGTGGCTGAACGTACCGATGGATTCAAAAGTAGGGTCATAACCGGCCTGCCAGCCATTGTTCTGATTATCGGGACTAAGTTTCACCATACCAAAAGGCATCCATGGCCCCGGCGCGATCATCCATCGCGAATGTCCGGCACCCATCATGGTATTGACATACCCTGCCGGTGTTTTCAAATTCATTTTCGCACGCTGTACGATACCCTTTCTGACCGGAATATTATTGATAAGTACTTCATAATTACCGGATTTAGTTTGAGAAATAGCAGGCATCGGTGCTTCGAGTACGTACCGGCCCTGTTCAAGGATCTGGTTAAGAATAACCTGCCCGTCCAGTTTAACCTGAACATTTGGACGGCCTTTGATGTACGATAGGTCAACAAGCAGCGGTTGGAATAATTTACCGGATTTTGTGATTTCATAATCGGCCGCTTTGACATTCCTGACCAGTACATCGCCTGGCAGAGCAAGTTCTGTTTTCGCCGGGCCTTCCAGTTTTATCTGGTCGAATGCCAGCCAGCCACCCTGAAGGGATGTTATGACGATTTCGTTGGTTCCTGTTTTTATCAGTTCGGATGGAAGTTCTATTTTCATCAGTTGTTCCTTCGGATTGGCAGAAAACTTGTCGGGATCCTTGTACCCCGAGCCTTTTTTCAGCTGAAATTCCCAGGATTTCCCATTCACCAGAATTTTTACGAAAGGTGCCGCCAGCGAATCTGTTTCCAGAACATCCACCAAAAGCTGCCAGTTGCCGGGCGCAGGCTTTTCTTTTATGTCAAAAAGGACAGTCAAAAAGTGAGAACGAATTCCGGCTGTATTACCCGTGCCGCCCCATCCGTTCACAGGACCAGGAAGTACGTAAGGCCAATCCTGTTCGACCTTTGAATGTCCGACCAGAAAAAATTTATCTTCATATCCGAAATCATTTTCGACGAAACGTCTGAATTGATCCGGAGCCAGCGCCATTCCTTTTGGCGAGTTGTCGTTTTCGCCGATTTGCCATATAGTCTTTTGCTGACTATAGGCAATCGGGCTGATCATTGATAAAAATATAAAGGGTAGGAATAGTCTGTTTAACATCGGAAAAGTTTGATTTAAGTATGCTTATCAGGCCGCTTTATCGGGAATCATCAGGTATGCAATAGGAACATATAAATTACTATGTTGGTATGTATGTACATATTGTTTGGCAAATGTAATAATTTCTATTTTTAGTTTTCTTAAATTTCGATAAACTTTTTAGAGATGATATGTTCTCGTTAAAATAAACCGTTTTAGCAATAGTGATTTGGCGAGCTATGCCCGGCAGTGGTATTAGGGAAAATTCATTTTTTAATGTGCCTGAATTGTGCTCTGTCGTAACTGGTTGGTAATATTTGTGTTATGAAATTTTTTGCCGCTTTCCAGATTAAAATTTACCACTTTTTCTCAAAATAGTGGTAAAATAATTTTTCTGTTAAAATAATTATTTTCAACTTTGATTGTTCATATGTATAAACATAGTAAGAGCAAACATGGAAATATTTAGTATTAATCATGAAAGTCCGCTTCCCCTGCATGTTCAGGTAGAGGAAATATTAAGGCGACTGATTGGTGATCCTGAATATCAAAATGGAAAACTTTTCCCTAACGAAGTTGATATCGCCAAAAGACTTGGCATTTCCAGAAACACAGTCAGACAGGCCTTAAACAAGCTGGTTCATGAGGAACTTTTGACGCGCAAAAAAGGTGTCGGGACAAAAGTTTCAAAGAACAACATTACCACGAAATTGAATAAGTGGTCGAGTTTCACGCATGAGATGCATGAAAAGGGTGTTTCGTTTAGAAATTACGATGTGAAAACGGAATGGGTAGAGGCTGGTGAAGAAGTTTCCGGGCTTTTTAATGTCAGCCAAAGTACGAAAGTATTTAAGCTGGAAAGGCTGCGGGGACTGGACCTGGGACCAATTGTACATTTTGTATCCTATTTCCATCCGCGTGTTGGTCTTACAGGTGAGGAGGATTTTTCCAAACCGTTGTATGAAATGCTGGAACGTGATCATCATACGGTGGTTGCCGTTTCAAAAGAAGAAATCAGCGCTACGCTGGCTGACGAAAAGCTGGCTGAGATTTTACACATGAAGCCAGGGGATCCGGTTTTATTACGTAAAAGAATTGTTTGTGATCCTGGCGACAGGCTTATTGAGTATAACCTTGGTTACTACCGGGCAGATCGCTTTACTTATGCTATTGATATAGCCCGTCTCGTTGCGGTCGCAATGGGTTGGACCTATGCTTTGGCGGACCGCTTTACGTATGCACTTGACATAGCGTAGGCTTGCATTTTAATCCTTATCTATAAAGACGTCAATCGGCTTATTTACTTAGGCGGATAAAAGTTTGCTGTTGATCATGTATGAACATATGTACATGGATTGGAGGATTATAATCTTTTAATTACAAATGAGAATACTAATTCGCTCGCCGGTTTTACCGGAGTTCGCCCGCTTCAAAATTTCAAAATAAATGCTAAACTAGTCAACCTAATGGAAAGTATGAGAAGTCATGTACCAAGACCCGTCATTCAGTCGGGGCGGATTATGAAAATAATCTTACTGAATTTATTGCTGGTGAGCTCATTGAGCGCACTTGCAGGAGGCCGTTCGTTTCTGACGGCAGATAAGGTGATTCGCGGAAAGGTAGTGGATGGGGGAAATAACTCGACATTACCCGGTGTAAACGTGGTGGTGAAAGGATCCAGCGTAGGAACCTCAACAGATGCGGAAGGGAATTTTTCTATCTCTGTACCCAGTGAGTCTTCGGTTCTGGTGTTCAGTTTTGTCGGTTTTATAAGTCAGGAAGTTCCGGTCGGCAACAAAACGACTCTGGATGTTTCATTGGAATCGGATTCCAAAGCGCTTAGCGAAGTGGTTGTGATTGGTTATGGTACGGTTAAAAAATCAGACCTTACCGGCGCGGTTGCCACCATTAAAGGCGAACAGCTGATGGACAAACCTGTACCCAACGTTTCTCAGGCTTTGCAGGGGAAAATTGCCGGTGTGGAAGTAAGTGTGAACAGCAATGCACCCGGTGCAGCGGCAAAAGTCCGGGTACGTGGTCTGGGATCCATTAATTCCAATATCGATCCGCTTTATGTGGTGGATGGTGTGATCGGCGTGGACGGAAACTCCATTAACCCAAACGATATCGCTTCCCTTGAAGTATTGAAAGATGCTTCATCAACAGCGATTTATGGTGCGCGCGGTGCGAATGGTGTGATTATGATCACGACCAAACGCGGAAAAAGCGGAGCTACAAGAGTATCTTATGATGGAAACGTAAACGTGAGTGATTTGTATCGCCACGTGAGAACGCTGAATTCAGAAGAATTTGTTAAAACATACAATACAGCCTTTGCCAACGGCACAAAATTCGACCCGGCTGGCGGTGTGTGGGCGCCCCAGGCTCCGTTAAACCATGCCAATTTCCCCTTGTTGTTTGACGCAAATGACAAGCCTTTGTATAATACCAACTGGGAAAAAGAAGTGTATAAGCCAGCTGTTTCGCATAGTCATCAGCTTAATTTTCAGGGTGGTAATGATAAAACCGTTTACAGTTTGTCTTTGGGATATCTGGATCAGAACGGTTTGATGGTTACTTCCGGATTTAAGCGTTATTCGGCAAGATTTACGCTGGACAACGATGTCAATAAATGGTTGAAAGTAGGTGGAAGTCTTTCGCTTATCAAAAGCAGACAACGTTTGGTTTCTGATGGAAACGGCGGTTTGAACGTTCCAAGGATGGTTTCGGAAGAGGTTCCTATCGTGCCTGTGAAGTATCCGGACGGAACATGGGCTGGAAACAACGATATCGGCGGACTTGAAGGAGGGCCAAATCCTGTGAACATTGCCCACAATCGTTACACGATCAATAACACGGTGCAGGCTCTTGGAAACACGTATTTATTGTTCCACATTACCAAAGACCTGGATTTCAAAACTGATTTTGGATTTAACTTAAATTCTCAGAAAAACAATTTCTTCTCGTCTCAAAATCTGGCTCACATGTCGGCCGATCAGGGTGGGGTTGCGAACATGAGAAATTATGCCAATAACTACTGGCAATCGGAAAACTACCTGACCTGGAACAAAACGATTAATGCCCGTCAGCGCTTTACGGCATTGCTTGGTGCATCGTGGCAGCAGTATTATCAGGAAACGAATTTTGCAGAAACGCAGAATTTTATCGACGACTTTTTCCAGTGGCATAACCTGGGCTCGGGTTCTGTAAAAAGCTCGACCACGTCGGAAGATTACAAATGGACGATGAATTCGTATTTTGCCAGAGCTACCTATAACCTGGACGAAAAATATCTTTTCACGGCAACCGGTCGTTTTGACGGTTCTTCAAAATTTGGTGCCAACAATAAATTTGCATTTTTCCCGTCGGTGGGTGCAGCGTGGCGCATATCAGAGGAAGGTTTCCTGAAAGGAAACAAAAATATTACAAGCCTGAAACTGAGAGGAAGTTATGGTCTTTCGGGCAACCAGGAAATCGGTCAGTACCGCTCGATCGCACAGATACAGCCCGGTACTACCAACAACACCTCGACTGTTTTTGGTGGTGCTTTGCAGTCTACGTTATTGCCAAGTTATCTTGGAAATCCAAACCTGAAATGGGAGCGGTCGTTACAGTTTGATGCAGGTGTTGAATTGGGAATTCGTGAAAATATTAACCTGACGGTTGATTATTACAACCGTGTGACGAAGGATCTTTTGCTTCAGGCACCCATTCCATGGTCTGCCGGACAAACCAATGCGAACGTTTATCAGAATGTAGGATCGGTTAGAAACTCGGGTTTTGAAGTTAGTTTGAACACAACCAACATCAAAACAGATAATTTTACCTGGACCACCAACTTCATTTTTGCTGCGAACAAAAACAAGATTTTAAAACTGAACAACGGTAATGCGGATATTTTCCCTGGTCCTAATTTCCTTGGCCAAACCAATATCCTGAGAGTAGGGGAGTCTATCGGTTCGTTGTACGGGATGACGCGTTTGGGAACGTACAGCACCGACGAGGCGGATCTGGCGGCGCAGCACAATCTGAAACCGGGTGACAGAAAGTACATTTACAATGCTGACGGAAGCAATTATTACAGCATTATCGGTCGCACTACCCCGAAATGGACTGGAACTTTCAGCAGTACGATGAACTACAAAGGATGGGATTTCTCTTTTGATATCCGTTTTGTGGAGGGTTTGAATACCGCTGCAACATACAAACACTCAGTAGAAGACAGACAAACAATTGCGAACAGCCTTGCAACCGTGCTGGATGCCTGGACGCCTGATCACCAGAATACCATGATCTCACAGGTACGTAACTATAAATTCGCGCAGGATTCTCACTTTGATACCTGGTGGGTAGAAAACGGATCCTTCATCCGCGGGCAGAATTTTACGTTGGGGTATTCATTACAGGATGCTGCTTTGCAAAAGCTGAAATTGAGCCGTCTGCGTGTTTATGCCAGTGTGCAAAACCTTTTTGTGATTACGAAATATACAGGATATGATCCTGAGGTTGATACGTTTAACTCCGGATATGGCTCTAACAGTTCGTTCTCTCAGAATCTGGACTTCTTTGCCAATCCTCGTCCGCGTGTCTGGAACCTGGGATTAACACTTACTTTTTAACCTGTAACTGAAATAGATATGAAAGTGCTTAAAAATATATTATTGGCCGCGTCGCTGCTGACGTTAGGTTCTTGCAAAGACTTTTTAGATGAAAACCCCACAGGTTTTTTAACGCCGGATTCTGATGTTTCCAGCACAAAAGTTGCCAGGGCTTATGCAAATTCAGGTTATGTTTATTTGCAGGGTTTGCTTGCCGGACAACCTTCGTCTTACGGAGGAAATACCTGGAATTTGCTGGAATTCATGACTGGGAAGGCGAATAGCGACCTTGGTCAGACCGGGTTTATCAATTTTCAAAACCTGGGTTATAACAATACCGCGTTTTATATTGACACCTGGTGGCAGCAAATGTACCTTGGGATTGGGGCTTGTAATCTTGCGATACAAAGTATTCCGGGAATTAATGCCGCTGGTTTGACCGATGAGCAGAAAGACAATATGCTGGCGGAAGTACGTACGTTACGTGCCTTGTACTACTTCAATCTGGTGCGGATGTATGGAGCGGTTCCTAATGTGACGACTGTGCCAAAGGACCTGAATCTGAATCTTCCCCGTACGGCAGCCAAAGATATTTACGACCAGATTATCATTCCTGACCTTTTATTGGCAGAAAAATCAACTTTGCCATGGTCTGATAACACGGGTAAAGTATCGATGGGAGCTGTTGAATCTATTCTGGCAGATGTTTACCTGACTTATGCAGGTGCAGCCATCAACGGTGGTGCGCAGTATTATGCTGAGTCTGCAAAACGTTCGAAAAGTGTTATCGACAACGGAGGTTATACATTGTTCCCGAACTACACGGATATGATTCAGCCGGTAAACAAAAATACGGGCGAGTTTATTCTTCAGGTGCAATATGCTGCCAGCGTTCCGTTGACAAACCCGCTTACGCCGCTTACAATTCCTAACTTCTCCGGAATTTCGAAATATGCGGATGAGTATGGATCGGTTTATCCGACACCTGAATTCATCAAATCTTTCCCGGCGGGTGATAAGCGTGTGGATGAAAGACAGTTTTTTTACACGAGTTATCCGAATTTGAAAACGGGACAAACCATCAAGTTTAAGAATACTTATATCTACAAATGGTTTGATGTAAACGCGATCACGAATACGGTTAAGTCCGACTTGAATTATACTTTGTACCGTTTGGCTGATGTATACCTGATGTACGCGGAGGCATCCAACCGTGCAGAAGGAGCACCGAACAGCAAAGCTGTTGAGTATGTCAACAAGATCCGTGCGCGCGCGAATTTGTCAGCGATCGGCGCATTAAGCCAGACTGCTTTTGAGCAGGAAATTTGGTTGCAGCGTTATTTTGAGCTTTGTTTTGAAAACAAAATGTGGTTTGACATGTTGCGTACAAGAAAAGTACATAACGACGTGACCGGAAACTGGGATAATTTCATAGGCCATAAAACGGTGTTTGGAGCAACATTCTCCGAAAAACAACTGTTGTTCCCTGTGCCAAAACAGGAATCCGATGTGAACCCGAATTTGTTGCCGAACAATCCTGGTTTTTAAATTGAACAAGGAGTTTTATAAATGAATAAGGGACGCATTTTGCGTCCCTTATTCATTTATATGTTAGTTGGAAAATCTGTATTGGGTGTCAATCAAGGTTAAGATCTTTTTTTACCTCCATAACAAACTCTTCATCCACATCGGCATAAGATGCAATTTCCGCAATGGTAAATTTATTAGCCGTCAATAAATTGGTTACAAATTGAAGTTCTTTCTTCTCTGCGCCCTCTTCCATTGCCAGCATATTTATCGTTTCAATAATTCCCATAGCATGTCTGTTTCGTGTTAATATATCTACTTCTAACTCAAATTTACTATTTATTTCCTTATTTTCAATGTAGATGAAAGTCTTCAAAAAGAGGAGGAAACGCCTGATCCGCTCGTTGTTATACTTCCTGGTTTTGATTAGAGCACGTGCAATCGTTAACCGTTGTTCAGCAAGTTCGATCTCTGGGATTTTGTTGATCAAAAGCGCTTTTTGTGCTGCCAAAATAATAAGAGCAAAAGGATTATCCATACCCAAAAGCTGTTTTTCACTGTAATCTAAAATATGAAATACGTTGTATTTGTACAGGATTTCGGTTCCAAGAAAACTTTTATGAAAATAATCAGGTCGTTTTTGATTTTTGCCTCCTGTAAAAACGGCCAGCGCAACAATGTCGACTTCGTAACGATCATAAATCCGATACCAATATTGAAACATCCGCGATGCAAAATCATCCGTACCTTCGCCCTGTATTTCAAGATGTATCAATATCCATTCTTCCCTGCCATTTTGCAGATAGGTTTTTACAAGCATATCCGCGAAGCGACTGCCGCCTTTCTTTTCAAGATCGGGAAAAAGCTCGTGCAGTTCTTTATCCATAAACTGAAATCCTCTCGTTAAATCAAATAACGATTCGGTGTTCTGGAAAAAGAATGGCAAAAGGTCGGGGAAAGCCTCTTCAAAGGCACTTTTTAACAAAATATCATTTTTTCTGCGCATAGAATGAGCCGAATGATCATTTTTAATCCATCATGTTTACCTATTACGCTGTTAAAAGTTTTGGTCACTTAAACCTTCGGATTTTAGTTGCAGGTTCAAAAGGAAATATCCCTGAAAGGGGCCGTTGAGGCTCTTTCAGGGATTTGTTTATTCCGGTAATCAGAAGTTTTAGAAAATACTATTTAATCCCAAGCATCAGACTTGCTCCTCCGGCGTTGGTCGTTGGCAATACGCCGTTCCATTTGGAAACCCATTCCTGCTGGATCAGCAGCGGTGTCAGTGTTTTTTGGCGTAACTGGTTCGCTTCTGCCTCTGCCCGGGCCTTAATTAATGTAGCTTTTGCCTGACCTTCTGCTTTGGCAACCAATACTTTTGCTTCGGCTTCCGCTTGTTTGGCCATATTTTCTGCCTTTAATCTTGCCTGGATAGACGTGTTTTTCTCATCGATCATTTGACGCAAGGAAGGCGGTGGTGTTATGGCGGAGGTAAGCTGGTCATAGATAAATCCATCTTTTCCCAGAGTTTTGGTCAGCACATTTTGCACGCGGTCTTCAAATACCTCACGGTTTGACATCACACTGTCGGATGTAAACGAGTTCGCGACGATCCGGTAGGCGTCATAAATTGTATTTTTCATAAAACCCTGCTGGATTTCTCCCAACGGACGCCGATACTGACGGTAAATCTGAGGGACCTTATCAGGATTGATGTGATAATTCAACTTGGGATCTACCTTAAATTCCGCAGCATCCTTAGTGGTGATCACAAAAGAATCATAATCCACGCTTTGCGTAAACGTTGGGAATTCGATGATTTTTGTTGTCCAGCTGTTGTACCAAACCCTCCCGGTCACCAATGTGATGTTGTCTACACCCTTGTCCGTTCCATAGAGGTTAATTTTAATACCTACATTTCCTGCATCAATATTTTCGAATGAGAAGGGCTGAACGAACAGCACAACTATCGCAGCAACAAAGCTTATAACGCCAATCGTAATTTTTCTAGTCATGCTTATCATAGTTTGGATTTGAGAAAGGTGAATATTTCTTTTAATTCAATAACGAAAAAATAAATGGCCGTGCCAACGATTGCCAACCCTCCGAATACCAGCAGGTCGGACTGGGAATTCACCAGTTTAAGTGAATAGGTAACCGCGATAATGATTGCGATGATTTTAAGAATGTGTATCATGATTTCCGATGTTTGTTAAGCAAAGTAAGTGCCTGATAATTTACGGAATATAATAAACTTTATAAGTGGTTCCCGGTGATGGTGATGTGTTGCGGGAGTACACAAATGAATTATTCATCCTGCAAAAATATAGTGATTTTAGGCCGTTAAATTGTAAATTACTGCCTGGAAGTATTGGTTTAAATATCTGTTCACCACAATTATCGATTGCAGAAATGAAAAGTACAGACTTGCCTTCTCCGAATGTTCCGCTACTTTTTACAAGTCATGACGGAGTACAGCACAATGGATTTTATAACGGACTTTTAAAGGTTTTCGTGGAGAGAGTGGGCGATGAACCCTCCGCGGAAGTTGGGGTGACTTTTACACTGACGAACATTCGCGAATGGGAATATCAGGACGATCAGGAAAGCTCTGACGCTGATATTCTGGAAATATTATAAGTGTATTATTGTGTAACTTTCTTTTAATTAATAAGTTATAAATATTTTACGCTCTATTTTAGAAAGAGGTTGATGCCTGGCATGCCTCTTTTTTTGTATACAATAAATTTTGCCATTGGATAACTTTAATACGTTTAACAAAACAATTGAGTTAACTTTATTTCTTAACGTTGAGTAGTGGTGCATACAAGGATCCCGGACTTTCTGGGATCCTTTATTTTTTTAGTTCCGGCTTAGATAAGGCATTTTTTATCGAATTATCTCGATTTGTCTTCACTCCAATATCTGACAGCTTTCAGATGTTTTTCTAAATATTTCTACTGAGGTAATAATTTTATTTAACGGCTAGCGTGAGCTTTTTAACAAACCAAATTGAGCTTTTGAGCAAAACTGAAACTTGATGGCCAGGGTAACTTTGCATTAAATAAAAATTTAATAGCAATGAGAAAAATATGGTTTATTACAGGGAGTTCCAGAGGGTTGGGACGGAGCCTGGCAGAAGCAGTTTTAGAAAGTGGTGACAACGTAGCAGCCACAGCGAGAAACATTGATCAGTTGAAAGATTTGTCAGAGAAATATCCTGGCCAGGTGCTGGCGATATCGCTGGATGTGACGGTCAACGATCAGATTCAAAAAGCTGTGAGCAGTGCGATCAATCATTTCGGAAGGATTGACGTGCTTGTAAATAATGCAGGATTTGGAATCACGGGCGCCGCGGAGGCATTTACCGGGGAGCAGGTACGAAGCCAGTTGGAAACCAACTTGTACGCACCGATTGAAATAACCCGTGTGGTTTTGCCATATATGCGCAAACAACGTTCGGGCCATATTTTACAGATCAGTTCGGTTGGCGGACGTGTGGGAAATGCCGGATTGTCCATTTATCAGGCGGCTAAATTTGGTCTGGGTGGTTTCAGTGAGGCTTTGGCGAAGGAAGTGGCGCCTTTGGGAATACGTGTTACAAGTGTGGAACCGGGTGGTTTCCGAACCGACTGGGCTGGTGACTCGATGGCTTATGCAGCGAAAATTGAAGGTTACGAAAATACGGTAGACCGGCGGACCGAACTCTTTCAGGGCGGGTCGTTTGTGCCGATGGGCGATCCGGAAAAAGCCGCCCGTGTCATGATCGACCTGGTTAATCATCCTGAGCCACCGGTACATCTTGTGCTTGGTAGCGAGGCGATAGCGTTGTTGCAACAAGCGGACTTGTCCCGAAAAGAAGAGCTTGAAAAATGGCTTCCTGTAAGTGTATCGACCGACCATCACGAATCCGTCAGCTTTCTGGATACGAAGGAGGGCAGGGCGCTTGTGAACTTAAAAGGTAACAATTGATTTATACAAACAGGATTGCCTCATTCCTAGACGGCAATCCTGTTTATCTCAAATTTTGTCAAGATGGAGCATTCAGAAAATAACGGTAAGCTGCCGCATATTTTGTATACCTGTTATTCGCGGAAAAGCAGCGAGGGCGAGCAGTTCGTTCCTGAGCATATTTTTGGATATACCATGTCGGGCAGTTCTTCGATGTACCTTGGCGGTAAAAATTACCTTTTCGAAGAAGGCGATTTTAGGTTTTTGAGAAGAAATCAGCTGACACGTTATACGAAATTTCCTCCGCCCGGTGGTGAATACCGGTCCATTTCCATTGCCATGGATCAGGATACCCTTCGCAGTATGAGCGAGGAGCATGATTTGCGCATGACGAAGGTTTATAAAGGAGATAGTGTTCTGCTGCTGAAACCGAATGCGCTTTTTAAAAATTATATCAATTCGCTGACGCCTTACCTGAATGGTACGGATGATATCAGTAAAGCTTTAACATCGCTGAAAGTGAAAGAAGCGATTATGATTTTACTGGAAACGAATCCTGCACTGAAGGATATTTTATTTGATTTTAGTGAACCGGGGAAAATAGATCTGGAAGCTTACATGAACGCAAATTACAAGTTCAACGTGGATTTGAACCGTTTTGCATACCTCACCGGCCGTAGTCTGGCTTCTTTTAAAAGAGATTTTGAAAAGATTTTCAACAGCTCTCCCAATCGTTGGCTGCAACAAAAAAGACTGAACGATGCCTATTACCTGATCAAAGAAAAGGGGTTGAAATCATCCGACGTGTATTTGGAAGTCGGATTTAAAGATTTCTCCCACTTTTCTTTTGCGTTCAAAAAGGCCTATGGCATCGCGCCGTCAAGGCTGAGTTTACCGTCCTAGCGACCGCGTTTTACCAGCCAATGCCATAATCTTCGCCATGATTGCTGGAACCTCCCCACATCGTACCGTGGATCCAGTCGAAATAAATGGCATTGATGGGGCCGCTGGTGCGTGGCTGATAAGAATTCTTGTAACCCATTCTTGATAGCTCTTTTCTTGTCCAATCGGGCATAGCCTCGTTGAGGATCAATCCGCCCGGTTCTTTCTCGTGCTCGCCAAAGCTGGCGTACATTTGCAGTGTTTTAAAACTCGGTGCTTCGGTAGCTTCCTGAACCGTCATCCCAAATTCGACAATGTTCAAAAAGAATTGCAGCAACAACTGATCCTGTTCGTCACCGGCTTGTTTGGCAAAAGATAGAAATGGTTTTCCGTCTTTCAAAGCCAGGCTTGGCGTTAATGTAACCCGTGGACGTTTGCCCGGCTCAACCACATTGAACGGGTTTTCTTTGGCATCCAAAACGAATGATTGCATACGCTGACTTAATCCGACACCGGTATTTCCGGCGATACAGGCAGGCACCCAGCCACCGCTTGGCGTGATGGATACCACCCAGCCCTCTTCATCCGCAGCTTCGACAGAAGTTGTTCCGGCGGTGAATTCTTCCATGAATTTTTCATCCAGTCCGTTCGAATTTCTCAGGGAAACCTGCTTGGTGCCCCAGTTTTTTATCTGATCTCCGTAAGGATTTATTTTGCCTTCAAACGGATAAGGATCTCCGGGTAATGTCTTCGGATCGTTTTTCTCCCAGTTGATCTGTTTGATCCTTTCCTTAGCGTACTCCTTGGAAAGCAAACCTTTCATGGGTTCTTCGGGAGCAAATGCCGGGTCTCCATAGTAAAAATCGCGGTCTGCAAAGGCGAGGTTCATAGTTTGATACAAGGTATGCACGTAACGCGACGAGTTATAACCCATACCTTTCAGGTCAAAGTTTTCGAGCATGTTCAGTGCCTGCAACATCACCGGGCCCTGTGTCCATTGCTGCATTTTATAAACATCAATGCCCTTGTAGGTGGTCATCAGTGGTTCTTCAATTTTTACCTTCCAGTTTGACAAGTCCTGTTCTGTAATCAGGCCGCCCTGTTCCTGGCATCCGCGGGCAATTTCCTTCGCGATATCACCCTTGTAAAAACGATCATATGCAGCGTAAATAGCCTCTTTTCTGGTTTTTCCTTTTTTTAACGCCTGCTCCTCGGTATCGACCAATTTTTGTAAAGTGGCCAGAAGATCTTTTTGAACAAACACTTCACCCGCATCTGGCGCTTCTCTTTTCTCACCCAAATGGGGTAAAAATACCTTTTTGGAATAAGGCCATTGTTTGATTTTATCCTTGCCTTTCTCAATCGAGTTGGCAGTCTGCGCTTCGATCGGATAACCCTCGGCCAGCTGCATGGCCGGAGCTAAAACCTGTTTCAGACTCATGGTACCGTATTCAGCCAGCATGGTCATTAATCCTCCTGCAGTGCCGGGTGTCGTTGCAGCCAGGGGACCAAATTCCGGCGGATATTTCATCCCCTTGTTTTTAAAAAAATCAGCAGTTGCTCCCGTAGGTGCCACACCCATGGCATTCAGGGCAATTACTTTTTTCGTTTTTGGATTATATATCAAAGCCTGCGTTTCTCCGCCCCAGCTCAATACATCCCACATCGTACAGGTAGAAGCCAGCATGGCGCAGGAAGCGTCGATCGCGTTTCCGCCTTTGCTGAAAATCATCGCCCCGGCCGTAGCAGCCAACGGTTTTCCCGTGATAGCCATCCAGTGTTTTCCGTGCAGCGGTGGTTTTTGTGTGGTAACAGGAAAATTATTGAAGGCCTGACTCATTGATTTGTAGTGGATCCCGGCCAGAGCCAGTGAACAAACCAGAAGTTTTATTTTCATAATGCTGATAAATTTTTAAAATATTTCGGGAAAATGGTTAGGTGCGAAATAATGAAATGTCAATCGTCTGTTTTTCTTTATTAAATGTAGGTAAAAACTGGCAAATGGATATGCTTGGGTCGAATATTGAGATCGGTCAATCCGGATAAACCTGTAAATTGCCAGCATACATCTTCCATTTCCAGAAGCCCGGTCAATGCCATGAATGATGTGATCATACAGTGTTTTAACGATTACTTTAACTTCCCGGTCACCGAGCAGGAAATAGCGGAAGGGCATTTTAAAGTTTTTAAAACAGATAAGAAGGATTTTCTGGTCCGGGAGGGGAGTGTAGCGACGGATTATTTTCTTATCCTGAATGGTTACGTCCGCACATTTTATATTGCCGAGAATGGCGTTGAGGTGACAATCGATATTCTGAGAACCGGTGAATTTGCATCGTCGATGTATAGCATTTTAAAAAAGGCGCCGTCCTTTGAAAATATACAGTGCATATCTCCCTGCACCGTTTGCCGGATTTCAGAAGCTTCGTTTGAAAAGCTGGCCGTTTCAAATTCAAAATGGATTGATTTTGGGATGCAGTCTCTCAAAGCTGCATTGTTGAAGAAAGAAGAGAAGATATTATCATTCGGGAAATTGAAGGGGAAAGAACGTTATGCAAAATTAATGACCGAACGACCTGATATTATTCAGCATGTACCGGTTCAATATATTGCTTCCTATCTGGGAATGCAACCTGAATCGCTCAGCAGAATTCGTAGCTGACTGGTGATTTCTTAACAATTATCATTTTTACCTGTTTGAATACCTGTGATTTTTGTAATTAAAATTGAACAAATCAATCAGGAAATGACAGCAGAATTTGACAGGAAAACACCAGCGGGCGCAGTGCATTATTTTCGCTCCTGTATTAAAACGGGAAATCCGATGGGAGCGATAAATTGTTTTGAACCCGATGCCATCTACATTGACCATTGTGGCAAAAAATTCAGCGGACTGGCTGAGATTAAGGAAGTAATTTACGGTTTGTGCAGCTGGCAACCCGATGTCGTTGGCGGTTTATCAAACCTCACGGTAATTGAAGATCTGGCGATGTGGTCTGATCAGTGGGAAATGACAGGTAAAACACCTGATGGACAGATCATTGAAATGACAGGCCATACGAGCTGTCTGATGCGCAGGAATAAAGAGGGGATATGGTTGTGGCTCATCGATAATCCTTTTGGAAATGTGTTTCCGGGAAATAATTGAATTACTGCTCTGACATGCAGCCAAGGCGCTAACCATGATTTGCAATCAGGGGTGTCTGGGTCTGGCGATTGCAACGCGGCGACAGATTACTCGAAGTTAATTGCCGGGCCTTCTTGTCGTATAAACGGGATACTACCTCTAAATGTCGTAACTTCTGAAAAATAACCGAAAAGGTAAATTATGAAAGTTAAGGTTACGACGAAAGAAGATTTACCGGAGCCAGGTGCTGTTGTGAAATTTAGAATAAAAAATACGCATCAATGGCGGCTGGGGTACAGGGACAGTGAAGGAAGCGACTTTATTGAAGAGCCCCGTGGCATCGTGTATCGCTATTCATGGAATCAGATTGATGAGTATTTGCTGGTAATAACACCGGAAGAAAATATTCAGCAGCATTGATTATAACCAGCAGGTCGCAGATCTGCTGGTTCTTTTTTTAGATACTTCCCGCCAATAATTTTCCTACCTTTGGCGCCTGTATTTTATAAAAGATCTTATGCCAGTTCAAAAATTCAATGACCGCGTCCGTGTAAAAGTTAAAAACAGCTCTGATATCTGGATGATTCTGGAGCATGAAAATATCAAGAAGGGCGCGACGGTTAAATTTACCGGTAAAGTTAAATGCAGAAATGAAAAGACTGGTGAAATAAAATATTTCAGCGAAAACGGGTGTGAACTGGCCTGATCTCTTAATCCTTTCGTATACGGTCCCGCTCATCGGCTGAGCCGGAATTTGCAGTTTTCCTGCTTTTAATATTCCCTCCAAATGATCTGGAATAGGTTAACTTAAACACAGGTGTTTTTCTGGATTCGGTATTGATCTGCACGTGATTTTTAATATTGAAGGCTTCTTCGGTGATTGTTCCGTAGCGGGTATTTATCTGAAAACTTTTCCGGATATCAGCCACCGATAACTGTAAGCTTCCTGCATTGTTTTTCAGATCTTTTTTAATGCCGCCATTCACCGTGCCAAACCCGTCAACCCGGATAGACCCGTTGTACGACAATGAATTGTACCAGCCGGAAATTTCTATATCAAAATTTTGAGGCAATTTGAACGTCTGGTTGAAATTCAACGAATAACCAAAATAAGTTTTTTCGGCGGGTTTTCGGGTGTGTTCAACTTTGAACTGGCGGAGACCGCCGGTAAAACCATAATTCATGGTCCACCAGTTATTGACGCTGACAGGTATGCTGGTCTGAAAGGTCAGATTATTTTGGTAGGCCAGATTTTGTGGGGAAATGTAAAGCAGATTTGCGGCCGGTCTTTCCGTGATCTGATAACGAACAATTGGATTCTTATCTCGGCTGAATAGCAGTGAAAATGAATAACCCCGGTAATTGTAGCCAGCTTTCAGGTTGTGTGTAATTGTGGATTTTAATGTCGGATTTCCGGTATAAACCGCCGTTGGGTCGCTGTACGCGACATAGGAAGCAAGGTCGTTGTAAGCAGGACGGCTTATCCTTTTGGAATAGGACAACATCAGTTCCGAATTGTCATTCAACTTTTTCGAGAATAGTATGTTGGGAAAGAGCGCCCCTAACTTTCGGTTTGCCGTATTTTCCGTTGTTTTCGGATCATTCATCCGGCTGTGAGCATATTCAAACCTAAGTCCCGCGGAGAGGTTAACGGACGGATTTATTTGAGCATTTAAAGCGACATACATGGCTGCAATGTTTTCCAGGAAGTTAATTTGATTGGAAGTTTCGCCGCGCCGGATCCATTGTCCGTCAATCCAGCTTTCAATGCCGGATAGGCTTTGCCCTTTTGTAAAAGTGCCTTTCACGCCGGTTTCAAGCATCAATTTCTTGTTGATTTTTTTTACATAGTCCATTTTCAAAACACCAACCCGGATGGATGTATTGGCAAATCCCTGTTGTTCGGATGCGAAAAGGCTGTCGTTGTTACCAGCTTTTGTACCGTTCGTGTTTTGTAAGAAACTTTGAATTTGAGAAGGGTTATCGTTGGCAAAATAGAGGTAGTCAGTGTTGAGCGTTAGTTTTTCGCCTTCCCGTATTTCCTTTTCCAGATAGGCCGTTGAAATCACATTTTTCCACCGGTTGATTCCTGATATTCGCGCCCGAAGGAACAATAATGAGTCGGGGAACAAAAGATATTCCGCATGGTTGAAATTGGAAGATGACGTATTGTTTTTGTTATAATTGACAGAACCGCCGGCGGAAATTTTTTGATTTAACCGGGAATCAAACCCAACTGTGACACTGTGGTTGTTTTGCAGTAGTTTGGTCGTGTCCCATGCGGTAACTGTTAAGTCTCCGCCAAAAACAGGCATGTTTTGCCCGCTGACGATGTACATATCGCTGTATGTTCTATTCCTGGAAAACTGGTATGACCCATAAATATCAATTTTTTCAGAATTTCGGTTTAAATTAAAGCTGCCCGTTCCTTTCTCTCCTCTACCATAACCGGCTGTCAGCGTTATACCCCCGTTTGTTCCTTTGACATTGTTCTTTTTCATCACGATGTTGATCAAACCGGCATTCCCGTCCGCGTCGTATCGGGATGGAGGAGTTGTTAACAATTCTATTTTTTCAATGTCGTTTGCACTCATTCCTTCCAGTAAACCAACGACCTGAGCCAGCGGCATTCGTATCACTTTGCCATTGATCATCACCATGACACCATCTTTGCCATTCAAGGCGATACCGTTATTGCGATGATCGACAATCACGCCCGGTGCCCTTTCCAGCACGGCAAGCGCAGAACTGCCTTTTGTTAATACGCTGTTTTCGATATTGATAACCGTGCCGTCAGCTCGCTGCTCAAATAAAGGTTTTTCGCCTCGGACCAAAACTTCTCCTAATTGTTGCGTATCGTCGCTTACGATAAGCTGACCGAAATTTTTCATGGATTGGGAGTCGTCCAATCCGAAAGTTTCGGAATGCCAAAGCCCGTAACCAATGCTGCTAAAACGCAGAAGATAATTTCCGTGCAGTGAATGGCTGATACTAAAATTTCCAAGGTCGTCCGTTAAAACACCTTTGACCAATGTGGAGTCCCGACTGTTTAGGAGCAGTACACTGGCGTAAGGGACAGGTTTCTGGTTTGCAGTTATGAATGTTCCGGAAATCTGTGCACACATGTTTTGTGTCAGGAAAAGCATTAGCAGACTTGCAAAAAAGGGTTTCATCGGACTTGTTTTTAGATGAGAAAAGATGACAAAACCGGCCCGTGGTTCTGATGCTGGTTTTATGTGCAAAAAAAGCGCGACTGAAAATGCGGGAGAAAGATGATTGATTACCGGTTGTTTAAATTTGATGATTTACCGATATCGCGTCAAAATGGCTGTGAGCCCTGAAAGAAATTTATGATTTGGCTGTTTAACAACCATAAAGTTCCGGTTGTCAATTATTTAGGTCGTTTCGTGTATTGGATAAAAAGAAAGGAGCCTAATTGACTATTTTGTGGAATCAAAGTATTTTAGATAAAACAAAACCACGGTGATGCCTGTCTGTAACTGTTTCGGAAGGATACTGGTTTTTGATAAACGGACGATATATGGAGCCATTGACAGAAAGCAGCTATAAGCAGCACTGGTTTTTCAAATACAAACTTTACCAGATTCCTTTTTGGTGTGGTTATCAATATTTATGGTGGGCGATTGCCAAGGGAAATCCGGTCAAAGCGGCGCATAGTATTTTATTTACCAGTTTTTTCATAAAATTCCTCTTTTACCTTGTTTTTCAGATTATTGCGGTTTGTTTCAATTTATATTATCTGATACCGGTTTACCTGGAAAAAGGAAAGTACCTGGCGTATGGAATTTATCTGGCCCTGACGATTATTATAACTTCCTGGCTGATTGTTCCGGGTTATTATCTAACGGCACTTGCAGCCGGGAAAAGCGCTCAGGAGTTTTATGGGACCATGAATTGTTTCTACTTTTTTATCAGTACCTCCTTTCCGTCAACGCTTGCCAGCATGACGCTTGCGATGAGCATTAAGCTGACTAAAAATTGGGTACAGACCGAAAGAAGACAGCAATTGCTGGAAAAGGAGAAGCTGGAAACGGAGCTGCGGTTTTTGAAATACCAGTTTAATCCGCATTTCCTTTTTAATAGTATCAATTCAATCTTTTTTCTGATACACAAGAATCCGGACATGGCTTCAGAGTCGCTTGCCAAATTTTCGGAGCTGTTGCGCCATCAGCTTTATGAAAGTAATGATCAAAAGATCGCGTTGAATAAGGAGGTAACCTATCTGGAAAATTTCATTGAGCTGGAAAAACTCCGGCAGAATGACAATGTACATGTTACATTCCAAACGGATTATGCTCTGAACGGACATCTGGGAATTGCGCCTTTTATTTTGATGAATTTTGTGGAAAATGCGTTTAAACATGTATCCAAACATACGGATCAGCCAAATTGGATCCGGATAAATCTGGAAGTTGAAGACCAAAGATTACACTTTTCCATTTCGAACAGTTCTTCGCGAAATCTTGTCAATGAAGTGATCAGTTATGGCGGAATTGGCATTAAGAATGTGCAGAGACGGCTGGATCTGATTTACCCGGGGCAGCATAAATTAAAAATTGACGACAACGGAAACAGCTTTGAAGTAGTGCTGGATATCGAACTTTCAGAACTTGAAGCGCCTCATTTAAACTTTGTATCATGATGAATTGTGTTATTGTTGACGATGAGCCGCTGGCCCGGGAAGGTATAGCCAGTTATGTGAGAGAAGTGGATTTTCTGACTCTTGTCAAGACTTGTGAAAATCCGGTGGAACTGATCAGTTTGCTGGATGAAAATAAGGTTGACCTGATTTTTCTGGATATCCAGACACCGAAAATGAATGGCATCGATTTTCTGAAAATGGTGCAGAATCCGCCGATGGTTATCATCACAACTGCTTTTCCAAGTTATGCTTTGGAGAGTTTTCAGCTCAATGTGCTTGACTATTTGTTAAAACCCATCACATTTGACCGGTTTTTAAAAGCAGCGAAAAAGGCGAAGGATTACGATCAGCTGATTAAGAAATCGCAGTATTCTGAGACAAGTCCCGCGGAACCGGAGGCCGATTATTTCTTTATTAAATGTGGAAGCAAATATGAAAAAATTCTTCTCAGTGAGATTCTTTACATTCAGGGAATGCAGAATTATGTAACGATCCATACGCTGAAAGGAAAATACATGACTTTACTCTACCTGAAAAACCTGGAACAAAGTTTGGACAGCAGTGCTTTTATCCGCGTACACAAATCGTATATCGTATCAATCGGTAAAATTGACGGGATTGAAGGAAACGAAATTTTTATTGGTGTTAATCGTATTCCAATAAGTCGAAATTATCGTGAATTTGTTATTAATCAAGTGGTTACAAATAAGCTTCTGGACAAAATAAGATTTTCGTGAGGGAGGTGTTATTTAAAGTTTTTACCGTTAAATAAGTTTAGCTTTATTTATCTAACGGTATTTTTTAGCATTGTATAAAATTAATCCTCCTCTATCAGATTTGAGATGTTTCTCAGAAAACGCCGGCTCTCAGGAGCCGGTTTTTTTGTACAGATTCGTCAACCATCAGTTATATATCTTTCAGTCTTACTTCTTTCAGGTTTCGAGTTCCTGCCGATAGTTTTTTGCTCTTAACTAATTATTTTACTTTTACCAGATAGAAAATTTTCTAGCTCGTGTTGTTATTTTAGCTGTTATTGAATTGCTATGTTTTTAACTTCGATTTTTTAACGGATTTTTTTGTCAACTATTCTTTAAAACATTAGCCAACTGATACTGAAAATTACAAATAAGCCTTATGCTTCGAATTTTACTTTTACTACTCCTTTCAACTGCATTTTTTTGTTGTTCAACGCCTGAAACTGATCGCGAGAAATTCACGTGGAAGGGGAAGAAAATAGTTTGGACAGGAACGACAACCCCATGGCAATATGATACGAAATCATATCCGAATCAAATTGGAAAACTGCTCGAAACAGAGATGTTTAATACTTCAGTGGCAAATTCCAGGATTGCTTTTAGAGCCAAGGACACTGAAGGGGTAGGTTTAGAGGGATTGTCCGGAACGTATGCGGAGCTAATTGCCTCTGGATATGCGCAAAATTTTTCGTATGAAAACAAAATAATTCCATATTTAAAAGATCCTTATAATGCAGATGTGGTAGTGATCGATCATGGTCAAAATGACGCGGAATTACTTGAAAGCCGCCCAGGAACGATCGATAGCAGAGATAAGAGCACCTTTTATGGAGCATTTAATTCGGTTATTGATGCAATTCAAAAGCAGAATCCAAAGTGTAAGATTATATTATGTACGCCGCCGAACGGATATGTATACGGTGGTGTTGAACCTTTCGTAAGTCGATTTAGAATCCTCCGTAGTGCTATTTTGGCAATAGGTTATAGTAGAAAACTCCCGGTTTGGGATATGATGAGCAGGTCCGGAATTACTGCCGGAAATGTAAGTGTCTGGACAAATAACGACCTGTATCCAAATCAAACCATGACAGATTCGTTGGCAAAAGATGGCTACACCTTCTTTTCTTCAATCGATTTTAATCTATAAGTACTTGTATTTTAGTTTTGATATTTGTCTGTTTTTGCTCTTTGAATCTGGTCAGCCAACAACGTAGCTTCATCGACGACTTCCCGGGGATAATCGTTTAATGATAATATTCTGATTGCGTTGGTTGTCGTAAGATTTCCGGGTTTGATTTTATAATCGAATAGAATTTTGTCGTCCCGGATTACTTCTGTAAAATGATATAAATCAAAAGTATTTTTAAGAAACTCTGCAAGTTCCAGGTCGTGTGTGGATACAATTACGATGTTGTTCCTTTTATTTAAATAACTCAATATCGCTTTTCCCGCTGCGATTCTTTCGATCGTATTCGTGCCTTTAAATAGTTCATCAAGTAAAAACAGATTTTCTGATGTCAGCTGACTTTCCTGCAATAAGTTTTTCAAGGTGAGCACCTCTTCAAAATAGTAACTCTTATTGTCGAGCAGATCATCCGAAATCCTGATTGCCGAATGTACTTTCATTCTGGACACACTGAATTCACGCGCGAAGCAGGTATTGATAGCCTGGCCGAATATGACGTTGATCCCGATGGTTCGGATGAAGGTAGTCTTACCCGACATGTTGGAGCCAGTCAGCAGCGCTGATTTTGCGTTTAGGTCTATGTCGTTCGCTACTGAATTATAGATTAACGGGTGATATGAGGCGGTTGTATTGAGTTCCTTTCTGTTTGAAATTATATTGGGAATACAGTAATACGGCAGGTCATCTCTAAGCAAATGTATGGAAAGGGCTGCATCAATTTGTCCGACAAAATTGAACACGTCTGCCATGTGTTGCCGTCTGGAATCGAGAAAAGGCAAGATTTTAAACAGCAGTACCGGCTCGATTAAAAACAGCGCTTTTATTAACTCAATAAAATATTCTACAAAAAGTCCCGCTTCGCTTTGCAATTTCGCTTCGATTTTAAAAATAGACATGGACCTGCTCATCGTATCCAGTTCTTTGACGGCCTTGGCTACGTTCTCATCATGCAGGTATTTGTGCTTTAACATTTTTTCTGCAATCTCATTCATCACGAGGAGCTGCGGAATGGAACTGGCATATTGATAAAGATTATTTTTGTTCCAGTAATGGATGCCGAGGTTAACAGGGAGCAGAAAAATGATGAGAATAAGTACTTGCTGGAACACAAACGACAATAAAACGGTGCAAATACTGATCAGAGAAAGTGTTTGGATGACCCAGAACCATTTTGGTTTTTGAAGGTGCGGACCCTGAAAAAGTGAGGAAATGTAGTAGGCGTCGTTATTATCCAGCTTGGAGACTTCATCCAAGACCAGTTTTTTGAACTCGTTATCACTGTTAAAAAATGCGATCAAAGCCTCTGTCTTCTCGCTTCGCAGTTTGTCCGAAGGAAGCGTTCTTAGCAAATGATAGAGATATTGCTGGCCAATCGAGGATGAGGTTCTGTCAATAAACTTAAAAATATCTTCCAGATCCAGATCATGACAGGTTCTGTCGGATATCACCTGATGGATGTTTTCCTTGCTGCTTTTCAGGAAATAACGTTCAATTTTGTTGAAATTGAAGTCGTCGGCTTTAACTTTTTGTTCCTTATCTTTTAGGTGAATCCTGTGTTTATTTCGAAACATAGCAAAATTTTTATCAAACGAATACTATTGATGTTTCGTTAATTTCTGATAAAAATGTTTGACTTACAGGATATTAGTGCCATAAGGGGAATCTGTTTGTTAAATGGTATAATACGCTGACAACAAAAAATCTGAAAGAGCAACGAGCCAAGTGTGTATTCCAGGATTCGAACCTGCACCGTTTTCACGGTTTTACCAGCGAAGTAACACATTTGTACGGCATCTTTCAGATATCAGAAGAAGGGTAAAAAGCAAAACGTGACATATACCCGAAGGCGTTTCTGCTCTACCAACTGAGCTATTGCTGTTTTCACAACAAGCCGGCTTCGAACCGGCGACACGAAGGAACACGTTTTTACGACACCTTCCTGTTTCTTGAAATTAAGGAGCAAAAAGCGAAACAGGACTTGGGGGATTGCCTGAGGACTCGAACCTCCATCATGATTTTCATCACAATGCCCACCCCCTTATTGGAGCGAAGTAACCCGTTTCTACGGCATCCTTTTTTGTACGGAGATGATCTTTGACCACTTCCGTATTATATTTTTATAGCATTAATTTCATCCAGTGACTTTTTGCCATTTTCCAACGCATCCAGCACAGCGAAAATTTTATCACTCCATCCTGCAAGCAAGTAAACATCATTTTGGATAAGTTGTAAGGGAGACTGCCCGTATCCTTGCAAATCGAAAAGGTATAACCTGGCTTCCGGGGCTACGTCATTTTTGTATTTTATCCAAAGCGAGTGAATCGTTTCGGTCCCGTAGGCAGTGTTCCAAAGCTGGCAGTCGGTAAAAAGCATGACTTTGTCCATGACAATTTTTTTAGCCAGCAAATCCTTAATAACCAGATGCCCGTTGGTTGCATAGCCAACTTCACCTTGCCGTCCGTAAAACTCCTGCACGTTGGCCAGGATGTTGTTTTTTGGAATCATTATCGTTTTCCAGGTATCTCCAAACATCCCAATGCGTACATTCTTACAACGAGATTGCAGAAGCATAGCCAGCACTAACCCAACGTCAAAAAGCTGGATTTTAGATTTTGCTGAAACCGGTACCTGCATCGACCCGGACACGTCACAGGCGAGCAGTACTTTTGTGTTTTCATCAAAACCTGCAATGTTGGCAGCACTTTGTGTAACGGCCTTTTCCAATGCGTCAAGTAACTCACCAGTGAAGCCCGGATCTCCCTGAAACAATGTTTTTAGCCTTCCCGTCACGCCTTGTGACTTTACACGAACGCCTGCTTGCAACAGTTCGCGGTAAGCCGCCAGGTAACGAAATGGAAACTGTTTGGCCCGAGCCACTTTGTCAGCAGCTGATAACGTGTCACATACTTTTTGCAGGTGCTCGTATGAGATATTGGCCTCAACAAGGTTGCGCAAGTTGCGTAGCAAAGCCATGTAGCCTAGTTTGTTGCTATCGATCAGTTCTTCCCATTTCCGTTTAAAGGCTACCGATTTTTCCTGATCATCGGTGAATTTATCCTGTCCCAATGCAGACAGCTCGGTTTCCCAGGTATAAGGCGTTTCCAGCTTATTGCTTGCAATTTTGTTAAACAACTGCTGCTGTGCATCATTTTTTGCCTTCGGGTGGACAAGGAACAACGCGTCACGAAGTTTAATCTCCGAGTCCCGGTTGTATTTTGCAAACTGATATGCATCGAAATTGTTGAAAGCCAGCGACAACCCCTTTTGTAATTGTTTCGATAAACTGTTAAGTTTTTTCAAACCTTTGCGTTCGTTCAGAAGCTGATAACAGGCCAGAAGTTCAGTGATTTCATCTGCACGGGAAACTACTTTTTCTGTAAGTTTTGAAATCAGCTGATCCCCGGAATGAATTTTTGCAAGTTCAGTTAACAAAACCAGTGGAGCCGAACGCATATACATATTATGCCGTGCGTAAATGGCCAGCCTGGCAACAAACAAAGGATCATTCTGAGCGATGAGGGTTCGGATCCGTAACAAACGGTCGTCATTTTTTTCATAAAAGGAATCGTTCAACGACCAGGTTACCACGGCGGTGTATAATTGCATCGCAGGATTTAATACGAAAGCCTTAGCTCCTTCATAGTTTTTTACCTGAGTAATGCTGCTTTTTTGTGTATTAAATCTCATGATAACCTCCTTTTCTTTATTTGTTTATCAAAATTCAATGGTATCTACGCAGTCTTTCTGCGTAGATTGAAATTATTTTCAGTCTTCGGCTTTTTCTTTGGGATCGGCCATCCTCACAATTCTTGGCTGAAAGCGGGCAATCACCTCAACCAGATCCGTTTGCGCTGCCATCACCGCATGGATATCCTTGTAGACCATCGGGGCTTCATCCAGTCCGGAGCCAATCAATGTTATCCGTTTGTCTAAAAGATTTTGCGCAACTTCTGCTTTATTAATGGTTTTGAATGCCGCACTTCTGCTCATTAACCTGCCAGCACCGTGTGCAGCGGAATTGATCGAAGTGATTTCGCCTTTCCCTTTTACCACGAACCCCGGCGTGCTCATAGACCCCGGAATAATTCCCAGAATACCTTTTCCGGCCGGCGTCGCTCCTTTTCTGTGCACCATTACGTCCGTTCCGTCTGCCAGTTTTTCTTTCCAGGCAAAATTGTGGTGATTTTCAATCCGCATGACGGGGTTTATGTTCAACGCTTTTGCAATTTTGTTATGAATCTCGTGATGGTTTGCCGAGGCGTAATCTCCCGCCAGATTCATCGCCAGCCAGTATTCCTGTCCTTCATCCGTATTTAAATCCAGCCATGCCAGATGTTTTGCTTCCTTTGGAAGAAGCGTTTTCTGCATCGCAATCGTAGAATAAGTATTGGCAATAGTACCTCCAAAACCTCTCGATCCTGAATGTGACAACAGCGCCAGATAGTTACCCGCCGGTATGCCGTTCAATGCGTTCTCAGCAATGGACAGCTCGCCCCATTCCACAAAATGGTTCCCCGTCCCCGATGTGCCAAGCTGAGCATAAGCCTTATCTTTCAACGTCTTGACGGTTTTAACCAAATTCCATTCCGGCCGGTCAAAGAGCGTTGTATCGTGATGTACTTTTGTTGTACATCCCATTCCAAAATGTGTGTGATCAAGAAGTAATGTTTTTAACTTATGATTTTCTTTATCCACCATTTCGGCAGGCAAGTCGAAAATACTCAGACACATACGGCATGCGATATCCACGCCCACTGCGTACGGAATGATTGTATCCGCTCTCGTTGCCAGCACACCGCCAATCGGCAAGCCATATCCCTGGTGCGCATCCGGCATTAATGCACCGGCAACCGAAATGGGCAGCTGGATTGCAGTTTTCATTTGTGCCAATGCGCCAACTTCAATATGCTCCGGACCAAAAACCGGGAAGTCTGCCATCTCTTTTTTTAGCTGTTGCACCGTTCTGGGCTGTTTTATGAATTTTCCTTCTTTTCTGAGGGCAATGATTTTATCCGCTAAATTTTTAAATTTTCCATTACGCTTTAAGGAATAGGGCATCGGGTCTTCAATCAATGCTTCCAGATTAGCCATGATGGTTTCTTTGTTCATGACTTCGTGTTGCAGCAGTCCATTGGCAACACGGCTAAAATCGATCAGTAAGTCCAGATCATTGATTCCCAGCGCGCCTAACATACCATTGCTTATTTTTTCTTTTTCCATGACATTTATCTTGTTTGACATTACAAAGCAAAAGTGTAACTGCGCAGTCTTTTTGCGTAGTTGAGATTATTTTTATATTTTTTCAAAAAAATAATCTTCATGCCTGTAAACCGCAACGCGCTGATCCGTTACCGGACGATTGATAACTGTCTTCAGAACAGGTTTCGCCAATGGACACTTGACGACCTTATTCTGGCTTGTTCGGATGCACTCTACGAATTTGAAGGGATTGATAAAGGTGTGAGCCGCCGGTCGGTGCAGGCAGATATTGAAATGATGCGCAGCGATAAATTGGGTTATGAAGCGCCGATTATCGTTGTGGACAAGAAATTTTATACCTACGCCGATAAAAATTACAGCATTACCAATATTCCATTGAGTCATCAGGATATGAAAGTGCTTGGCGAAGTGTCTGCTTTGTTAAAACAATTTAAAGGATTCAGTCATTTCGCCGATCTGACAGAAATGGTCAGCAAGCTGGAAGACAAAATTTATGTACAAAAAACGCAGAGTACGCCGGTTGTCGATTTTGAAAAAAACGATAATCTGAAAGGTCTGGAATTTATTGAGGGAATCCGGAAAGCAATTGTTTCCAAAATGGTGCTTTGTATCACCTATCAGTCGTTTAAGGCCCGGCAAGCCAGTACGTTTTGTTTTAGCCCTTATCTTTTGAAGGAATACAGAAACCGCTGGTTCGTGTTGGGTGAATCACATCAGAGCCATGCCCCGATCCTGACATTGGCGCTTGACCGTTTTCAGACATTGCAGGAAGATGCGGAAGAGACTTATCGGGAAAATGAAAAAATTGACCTTTCGACCTATTATTCCGATGTGATTGGTGTGACTAAAAACCTTGGGCAGCGCGATGTTCACGTTGTGTTTTCAATGGATCATAAAACAGCCCCTTATGTAATTACAAAACCATTGCATGCGTCTCAAAAAGTGCTCAAAGAGGATGTGGATGAAGTAATTTTTAGTATCAAAGTCATTCCCAATTTTGAATTGGAGCGGGAGCTTCTTGGTTTTGGCGCTAGGATCAAGGTTTTGTCACCAAGAAACGTGAGAAAGCGCATCGCAGAGCAGTTGCGGGAGGCTTTGAAATATTATGATTGAGAATTGCGTTGTGAACGCTGAGCCAGATAAATGCGGATTGCAAATCTGGGTTGGCGGTTGGAATCTTTGTTAAAATTGTAAACCCTCTACATGAAAAGACATCTCGAATACACAAGTGAATCCTCTGATAAATTCTGGGAAATAGAAGTTTCAGGCCCTTCTTTTACCGTAACTTATGGCAGAAATGGAACAACAGGACAAAGCCAGACGAAAACTTTTATTGATGACAACAAGTGCCTGCTTGAAGCCGAAAAATTAATTGCAGAAAAAATCAGGAAAGGTTATTTGGAAGATGGGCAGGCACAACCTCAGGAGTTGAAACCGATCAGTCCAAAACAATCTGATCTGCAAATGGTTTTAAACGAATACACGGAACTGATCCAAGAAACTAATCTCGCAGGTCTTCTGCCGTTTTTGAAAAACAGAACCAAAGGACATACCGCAGAATTAAAAAAACATATCAGGAAAGCGAAGGTGTACTGGCTTTCGTATATTGATCTGACAGAAGATAATGTAATTAAAGATATGCTCACTTCGGGAAGCAGGTGGGGAATGAGAGCGACCGAAGCACAAAAAGACATTATAGTGCTCAGCGCTATTGCTTTGTTTAATCAAAAGGAAATTGCTTCCTGGGATGAAGCGATTAATTGTTTTGGCCGGTTGGAGGAAAGACCTGTTTATGACCTGATAACTTGGGCAAAACCATCCTGGATCAACTCATTTCTGCTGGACAAAGTAAAGAAAAATGAATGGCTCTCTGTGCCCTATGAGGCACTCAGGTTACTCGAAAAGGAAGGGATTATTGTTTGTGATCCTGAGCTTTTTACCAGAACGATGGTGATGTTCAAAGGATGGAACCGTGGGTTTCATTCTGGGGTGTTGGACTATATTAAATACCTGCTTCATGATGAAACGGCTTGTATACGTGATATTCCCGAGCTTTTTAACTACGAGACATCGTTACAAAATCAATCCTTCGAAGATCCGGCAACGAATAAATACAATGGTCTGGTTCTTTGGGAGATCGTTTTTAACAGATTGTTAAACGAAAACAAAATAGACAGGCTATTCTATATTGAGAATTGTCTGCTGATTCAAACCAAAGAATGGAATTCTAATCTGCGTTCTTTTTTCAGGAAAAGGTTTGCCGACGCAAAACCAACTGTCGAAGAATTGTTACTTTTCCAAAATATAATTTTTCACTTCCTTCACTCGCCCTTGAATGCTGTTGTAAATTTTGGAATTGATGTAATCAAAAATATTTGTCAGGAGAAGGACTTCAATTTGCAAGATTTTTTTGACTGGGTTGAACCAGTCATGATGCGTGGGGATTGTAAAGGAGGGATCAGGACGTTACTTGGAATTTTTGATAAAATAATTAAAACCCAACCGGAGTTTAAGCAGAAAATAAGCTATCTGGTCGCGGATGTGTTTGTAATTGCGGATCTGACTTTACAGGAAAGAGCTTATAAGACTTTCGAAAAAGTAAGTGGTGAACTTGATACTTCTGTCGCGGAAAAGCTTGAAATGTATCTTCCGCAAATGCAGGGAAATGTTGCAGTATTGATAGGAGCATTTCTGAAGGTTGAAACTCCAGATACTGTGGAACCGGACGGAAACTATTCATTTGTATTACAAAAACACCAATTTTTGAGAGATAACAGAAAGGTTGTGCCTTTTAAAGACTGGAACGAAATTCTCTTTCAATTTGGCATTTTCATAAGCTCCCAGGAAGTTATTGAAGGGGAGAAGCTGGTTAACGCTTTTATTACCCAGCAAAGTCTTTTCCCGGCAGATGCCATGGAACAAATGCGGGTTTATAGTAATCAGCTTCAAAAAACCTATTTTGGGGCTAACAATAAAAACGTAATTTCGGGAATGCTGGCGCACATTATTGAAGGAAAGGATGGTATATATAACCCTGATCCCATAAGTTATCGTGATTCGAAGGTTATTAATTTGACAAAAGAAATTCTGTTTGAAGCACAAAGAAAAATTACAGCAAAATCGGTTTTGCCGTTATTGTCTTTTCCAACCCATACTCCTCATTGGGTTGATCCGGTAGTTTTGGTGCAACGTTTACTGGAATATCAAAATGTTGGATGGGAAGCTGATCCACTTGACTTTACCATAGCTATCAGCCGGATGCCACGGGAAAATACCGAGGAAGCTTTGCAACTTTGCAAAAATCTCGAAAAAGATAAGGCTCGTCTGATGACGTTTGCATTAGGGGGGAGTGATCATATTGAACTAAAACAAGACACCTTTTTTAGCAAAATATTTTCTATTTCAAAGTCTGAAAAGTTAAAAAATCAGGCGATTTGGGCAGTCGCCGCGCGTACATTTTATCCGGACAGGAAATTTACTGCATTTGACGGTACCTCTCTGGTAAATCTTCCCAATGTTTCTCACCCGTTTGTACCGGACGCTAAGCTTGTAACAAAACGCAATGAGTATAAAAACTATTTGACCCAGGAAATACAGCACTATGAGTTTAGAGAATTGTCGGTGACACTTCCACAATCAGAACTGTCAACGCCTCACAACTTGCTGTATAGCCTGGATGTTTATGAGCGGAAAAGTAATTATTATTATGGCTTTTTGTTATCGCATGGCGATGTCTTGTACTGGCATAGCCTGATGCCGCAAAACGACCAGGCATTAGCAACGATGCTCTTGAAATCCAGTTGTAAAAATACAGAAAGCGGGTCGGAGGAGTTGAATGGATTTCTGTACGTGTCTGCTCAGCCGGAGTTTATTTTTACAGAAACTTCTCTGCTCGTTTTAGCCTGTTCCATGTTTTGTAAAAATTCAAAAACAAGATCCTATGCTTCCGAAATATTGATTTATCTGATTAAGTACAGAAAAATTGATGTTACAGCGTTGGGTGAGAAAGTGGCATACCTGATTTCCGAAAATTACGGTCCTGTTCAGCGTTTTACAGATGTTCTTTCAATAATCAGAGATGTTTCCTCTCTACATAATTCCGCCATAATCATACTATTGGATGCTGTTATTTTGAATTTTGCCGGGAAAGATAAGCTGCCGGTGAATTTTAAAAGGTTACTGGAACTTTATCTTGATTTACTAATGAAAACCAGATCAAAACCTGACGATCGGGTCTTGGAGAGCTTTCTGGCTTGGAAAGACTATAATGCGATAAGACCCGTTTTAAGGCAAATTCAAAGTATTTAACCCGTATAGCGATGTCCGAAGATTTAGAATATGGTTATAAAAATATCTCCGTACTGCAAAAGGAACGGGGAGTTAACAAAGTTGTATTAGAGCATCAGGCCGAAATTGAAGACGTAAATAATATTCCATGTTTTTTCTGGGGGAGCCTGGTCGATCCTTATTTAACAGCAAAATGCTGGACAACAATTGCAAAAGTAGTCCGTTCGAGTTTTGGCCCGATTCCGGCTCATCTGAGAGATCCCATTATTTCTGCCGGTGCTGAGAGACTTCGTTTTGAAGGATTTTCTTCATGTAATGGCGTTTATGTGCGGCTGGACATGAAGCCAGAATCTGTCGATGGGGAATTTATTGCAAGTGGTACCACCAATGTGGACTTTAATGAGCCCATGCTTAATGCACTTAATGCAATTCAACGAAGTGAAAAGGTTGTTTTGGCGGTAGGGCAAAATGATGTGAGGATTGCCACTGAAAAGAAAAAAGTTATTGAGAAAAAAATAACATTGCCACCGCGATGGATCAAAGGATTAGCCAGCGTTCAGCTTTATCTTGCTGATATGCAGAAGGTTTTTGACTTAAACAAACTCCAGACCATTCAGCTTTTTCAGGCAATTCCCAAGGGTGTCGCCAAGGGGGATTTCTATATAACATACAGGGCCGGAAAATTTATGTTTTCACCATGGGCACTTGGCGGATCTGTGCGAATAGGAGGGGCGCATCGATTAAGATTGTTGGATGGTCTATTGCCATTGGTTGATAGTCTGGAAATATATCAATCTGCTGATCAGGAGACGTGTGCGTTAGTAGCTAATTTCGGGAAAATGAATTTGATGATGGCATTTTCGCCAAATGCCGCCAGAGGTTTTTCAGGAGAAGGGAAAGTACTTGAAAATATGGTTGAACAGCTTCCTGACGGATATATTTATGGCTTAAATAGTTTACTAAAAGCCAATGAAGTATTTGATCCGACTTTACTTTCAATAGAAAATGACGTTGCTTTTTCTACAATGGATACGTTAACTGCGAGTTTGTCCTCTATGGGCTTATTAGGCTTTGATTTGCGGGAAAACCAGCATTTTTACAGGAGATTGCCTTTTAAAACAGAGCGAATAGTAAGTCTCAATCCCAGGTTGAAAAATGCAAAAAAATTAATTGACAATGAAGATATTGAGATACTTCAACAAAGACCTGATTATGTAGAAGCAAAAGTCAAAGGGGCTGGGGTTTTTCACAAAGTTGTTATTGTCAATGATAATGCCAGATGTACCTGTGAATGGTATACGTCGTACCAGGGGAAAAGAGGTGTTTGCAAACATATTCTGGCAGTGAAAATGATTATCTGATTTGAGACATATTTGTTAGTTAAAGAACCCCCGCTATGGAAAAACTGGACTTTTTTAAAGAGAATAAAAAACTAAAAGCAGAGGTGTAAAGGAAAAAAACAGACTTTATCCACCTAAACACAATCAGGGATTCTCCTTTTGATCAATTTAAGAGTTAAAATTTCAAAATGAAATCCCGGCTCAAATAGGAAATAATTTGGCCGTTTATTTTCGAACTTGGCAAACAAAGCGGGAACGTTTGTGTTGATTGGCCAGTACGTGCAAGCGACGGAAGGTTCAATAAAGAATCTGTTTTTGAATAATTTTACATGCTAGCCAATTCTCAGCGCAGTGAATAATGGAAATCCGTTTTGTACTTTTTCATTCTCTTCGTTCCGGTATTTTTGTCGAAATCCGTCTGCGTGTAATGTTGTGTACAAGCCTTTCCATAAGTAACGCTCGTAGAGCATAAAGAGGGGAAATTGTCATGGATAGTCCAGTAGAGAATAAGTTTGATCTTTAGTTTAACGGCAAAGTTATGGTGGGTGTAGACTCAGATTCGTTCACTAAGTTAAAAAAGTGAATCAGGTTGTCTTTTGAAACGTTCCTTCGGAACGACTTTGATGGCGCCTAGCCCTGTTTTGCTACCGACGAGACGTCCCTTTGGGACGACGGATGAGAGGGTGTGTGTGGATAGGGAAATTTTTAGGGTGTGTGCTGGATGCCGATAGATTTCGGAGAAATTTGTTTGCAATAGTTTTCCATCGATAGTGCGAATGAGGGATGGAATTTTAATCTGGTGTATTAACGCTCCCACCTGGCGCTATTCATCTAAAACAAGGATTCTGGTGGTGAGGTGTGTAATGGTTTGCGGGGAGATGTTTTTTTGTTGCATTTCACGAAACGTTCCTACGGAACGACTTTGATCGTGACTAGGTTTTGTTTGCTACCGACGAAACGTCCCTTCGGGACGAGGAATGAGCGTGAGCGGACGGAAAGGAGTGATGTTTCGGGTGGAATGTGCTCTATGTAATTTTATTGATAAAATGTTGTGTGCGACGAGTAATGGGTGTGTGGATGGAGGCGTGTTCGTGGGGAGGTGTTTGATGTAATTTACCGTCGACGAAATATTTCGTGGGATGAATGATTGATGGAGTTCAAGTGGATTTTTGCTAACATAACGTCCCTGTGGGACGCTTGGTGGGTAGCACGGGTTGAAGAAACGGAGTTACGTTCCGTAGAAACGTTTCGTGCTTGTACCACAATCTATACAACGGGCAAAAATCAAAAATTCACTTCGAATGATCGACTAACCTTTGTCGGATATGACTTAATGACTGCGGTTTTATTCCAAGATAATTTGCCAGTTGATATTGCGGAATCCGTTGCATCAGGTCCGGCCGTGTCTGACATAAATCCAGCTAGCGTTGCTCAGGAGTAGAAGTCCTAAAATCGTCAAATGAGGCCTGATTTTTAGCTAATAATTATTCTGAAATTATGTAGCAAAGTCAAAGCCCCTCCATACTTTGTTGCACGGAGGGGCTTTGGAATTTATTTGTCTAAAAACTCACTCGCTTGCTGCACAAACAGATCGGGTTTCTGGAATATGGCTGCGTGACCAGCGTCAGGGTAGATAACCAGATTGGCTTTTGGAATATTCTTTGACATATTAACCGCATTGACCTGAGGAACGGGGATATCGTTTTCTCCTTGAACGATCAATGTCGGTTGTGTAATGGTTTTAAGCTCGTTGAGTGCGTTCGGGTAGGGTTGTGCCCAGGCCAAAACTGCTCCCAGTTGCGCCGTGCCACTCTCACTGCTTAGGGGTAAATCCCGGTTTATATTTCGTTTTTGAATTCTCTGGTAAGATAGTTTTCCTGCGTTTTTGCTTTCGGTGGATTTTGTAAATCCAAAATATAAAAATGCATCCTCAGCGCTTAGGTTAACAGTAGCGGCGAGCAAATTGGGCAGGTTTATCAATCCTTCACTTCCTTTTGGGCCGGTTCCGGTGAGTATGATCTTGTTGATCAGCGTCGGTTCTGTAAGGGCTATTTGTTGAATGACAAAACTTCCCATTGAAAATCCTGCTAAGTTAACCTTGTTGTAACCCAACGCCTTGATAAAACTGACCGCATCTTTGGCCATATCGGCAATATTATTCGGGGTTTTCCCGGTTGAAGAACCGACGCCTTTATTGTCAAAGATTATGACCTTGTGTTTTTGTGCAAGCCCGTTCGTAATTGCTGGATCCCAGTCATCCATTGAACTTCCTAATGATGACAACAGGATCAGCGGGATGTCGCTTTGCGTGCCCAGAACGCGGTAAGCATACTTGCTTCCTCCTGTTTCGATAAATTGAGTGGCTGCTGTCTGATGATATTCGACTGTTGTCTCGGTTTGTGCAGGAGTTACATCATCCTTGCACGAGATAGTGGCGGCAGCCAGCATGGCTAATAATGCAATATGTTTCATTGTTGAGATTTTTGAATGGCCATATGAAGACATTGACTTCTTTCAGGCGGTTTTAAAGATATGTTTAAGAATAATTTTGACCGGGTCAGATTCCTGTATAAAGATTTCTGTCCGGCATCGATGATTTGAAAGTAACCCTGTGAGGAAAGTCATGGGCGCGGATTCGGTGGTGTTTGTTTTTCATCAGTTTTAAGTTTTAGATTTTTGTCAAAACTATCTCTGGGTTGTCCCCGGCAGAACTGACAAATACTTAAAGTGGACGAAATGGGTATGGAAACCGACATTTTTAAACCTGAGAATGACAGCAGGGAAATTTTTAAGAACCCAGGTGCAGATTGGACGATTACGGCCGGATAAAGGGAAGGGGTGGTTTATTTTGTTTGTTGTCTGTGAGGTTAAATATCTTTGTGGATATGATGATTTTGAAGCAATAAACTGTTTCAGGCCCCGGATTGCCTTATTTGCCTCCCTTCTTGTCCACTTCCACCCTTTCAGACTAACGGTTTTCTTGCGGGTAACGCACCTTTGCACCAGTTAAAACACTATAAACAACATTAGTTATGACAACGGTACAATCGCAAAAAACACAACAAATTGCTTACTGGATTGGTATTTTACTTACTTCATTGTGGTTTACGGCCAGCGGTTTTTTTGAAATCACAAAAAATCCTGTCGTGTGGGATAAAACAATAGCACTTGGTTATCCTCCTCATTTTATCATCGTGCTGGGTATAGCGAAGCTGGCAGGTGTTCTGGTGTTATTGATTCCTAATAAAGTTCTGTGGTTAAAAGAATGGGTTTTTGCCGGACTTTTTTTCGATATTATTTTTGCATTCACCTCAGGATACAGCGTGGTCGGCTTGTCAGAATGTATAGCGCCCATCGTGGCCTTCGTTATGGTGCTGACTACCTACATCTTGTTCCGCAAAATACATCCGGTGTTTGGGATAGGTCTTTGAGAAGGTCTAATTTTTGATGCCTCTGGTTGGTTTTACATTAATCGTGCTAACGTAAATCCTAATAGCCTGAACCGAACTTTTATGATTGTTCACGGAGGTTCGGTTCAGGCTACAAAATAACGCTAACTTTAATAATCAAATTCTTATACTTAAAATATCCTTTACTGCGTGTTCCAGTTTTGGGAAAATAAATTTGTACTGATTTTCAACAAGGCGTGTTGGAACTACCCAACGACTCTTTAGGATCAATTCTGTTTCGGTGCCTATCATGACAGCGCCTATTTCCAAAAGCCAGGTAGGCGCGGGTAATCCAAAGGGAATTCCGTAATATTTTCTTATGCAGCTCATCAGATATGTATTTTTAACTGGTTCAGGTGCAGTGCAGTTAACAATGCCATTGATATCTTGCTGCTGCATTAACCAATCTGTGCATTTCGCTGCATCTTGTTCATGGACCCAGGAAACGTATTGTTGGCCATCTCCCTGCTTTCCGCCGAGACCCAATTTTACAAGATTCAGCAACCGCGGAAACACTCCATCGCTATTGCCAAGGACAATCCCCATTCGTAATGCCACTTTTCGGGTAAATGGGGTATTTGCCTGAAAGAATGTTTCTTCCCATTTTCTGCAAACATCAATTGAAAAACCATAACCAATTTCTCCCATCTGTTCATCCTGCGGACGATCTTCCGCATGCCGGTATATGGTTGCTGAGGTTACGTTGATCCAAAGCTTTGGCGGTATTTTGGATTTTTCAATTGCTTTCCCAAGAAGTTGTGTCGGGATTACTCTCGAATCAATAATATCTTTTCGGTTTTTAGCAGTATATCGGCAATTGACATTTTTGCCGCAAAGATTTATGAGCATGTCCGCTCCCTCTAAATTGTTTTCCCATTCACCGGATGTAATGGCATCCCAAAGAATTGTTTTCACATTTCCGTCTACACCCTTACCAGACCGGCTCAGAATTATAATCTCTTCCGTGAAAGGTTTATAGTAGTCAACTAAAACATTGCCGAGGTAACCGTTACCTCCGGCGAGGATTATTTTTCTATATTTCATAATGCTGTTAAAAAAAGAAAAATCAGAATAACGATCCGGTAAAATACCCAGGTGAATGTCATCAAATAACCTAACTGTAAAAGCTTGGTTCTGCGCAGGTGTTCAAAAAGCATCAGGGTCACAACGGAAAGAAACCAGATAAAATGCAAATCGGTACCCAGATTTATCCAGCGCCCTAAAAGCAAAACAGGTAATAACAGAAGGGCGCCACCAAGAGAAATAGTCATTAGGTTTCCAAGATAATCCCAGATCTTTTCTCTTTTGTAAAAGAACATGATGATAGCCTGAAATAATATCTGTCCTCCACAAACTATAAATTCCCGATAAATGTGTGCTTTGGGCAGAATCTCAGACATTTGTTTTCCGTAAGAAGAGAGAATGAAAGAGGTTATGAGCCAACTCATGATAAGATATGCCATTCGATAGTGTTTTTTAAAACCTGGCTGAAACTGGAAACTTTGGCTCGTAACAGGTGCGGGAATAATCACTCTTCGATTGTATGATACAAACGCGTAAAGTTTTGCCATGATCCAAATGAAAGGTTTAAATCGGAAAAGTGGCCGAAAAGCGGGTAAAGCAGAACCACAAATTCTGAGAAGACTTTCGATTCCATAAGATACTTCTCCCGTTTTCTGATTGATCAGAGCTATTTCATTGACAGCTCTTTGCCAGTCAAGTCTTGGACACGCCTCACGCGGATATTCCTGATAAGATGTTCTTCCATTTTCTTCCAATAATCCGGTATTAACAAAGGCCTTCGTATACAATTGACACATAGGGCATTCAGCGTCAAAAAGGATGAGGTGATTTTGTAGTGTTTTCATCTTTTTAATATTGAAATTTCAGTAAGTTTTGAAAATTTAGAATCAAAAAAAATGTTCATTTGAACATTTTTAGAATAGAGCCCCAAAACCAGTTTTCTTCCGCATTGATCATGGTTTCAATGGTTTTGTCAACGTTTTTAGCCAGCTTATTGATGTCAGTCACTGATTTGTGGAAAGTTGCGAATTCGGGATCCTTCATATCTCCTTCAACTTTGGATAGTTCATCTAATATCTTTACAACCGGATCAAGCTCTCTTTTTCTTCTTTCCTTAGCCACCTGTCTTGCAATATTCCAGGCATCTTTATCGGCATAGAAATATTCTTTTCTCTCTCCGGCCTTATGCTGTTTTTCAATTAATCCCCAACCAATTAAATCTCTGAGTGTCATATTGGCATTTCCTCTTGAAATACTAAGCGTTTCCATGATTTCTTCCGTCGTTAAAGGGGCAGGAGAGATCAGTAATAACGCATGTACCTGAGCCATCGTCCGGTTGATACCCCACTCAGAACCAAGCTTTCCCCATGATTCGATAAACTTTTGTTTTGCTTCTGCTAATTCCATAGCCAAAGGTAACTACAAAATTAAACTTTCAAAACTTATTGAAAGTTTAATTTTTATGACGACTTTGGAGTGTTATAGATTTGATTTAATTTCCGGAGTGGTTTGGGTGAAATCTGCTAATTTGAAACTTTCGGATATCGCTAAAAAAAACAAAAAAATGGCCCCGACTTATCGTCAGAGCCACTTGTATTCGGAGTCGAACTAGCATAGAACCAAAATACGACTATCGTTTCACCACGCGAAATACAGATTTTTTTCCATCTCCCTCTATTTGCAGTAGATAAGTACCCGGCGTCAGTGCTCTGAGATCAAAATTTTCGTCTCTGCTTCTAACCTTTTTCTCCATCAGCAGTGTACCACGGATATCAAGCAGTATAATATTTACGATTGAGGCAGTATTGAAACGGATCTGTAAAAAATCCTGGGTCGGGTTGGGCCCGATTTTTATTTCCGGCAATATAGTGCCGGGCTCGCTGGTAATCAGCGAAACAGTCACTGTACTGATCGCGCCTACTGTACCCGGGCCGCATAGGCCGTAAACGTTCAAAAGCCGGTACGTCTGGCCGGGAGCTGCCTGCTGGATGTAAACAGAATCAACAGACTTTAAAGAATATCTTGTCTGCTGGCTGTTATCGGTTCCCAACTCATAACGCCATGGCCCGCTGCCCGAGAAATTCACTGCGATCACCGGCTCGGTGGTTTCCCTGTACTCTACCACATTTGATGCGAACTGTGCACCGGCTTTTTGCCAGGTGACAAGTGGTGAATGAAATGCTCCGCTTGCAGTACCTGGGTCGGATGCAGTAATGCGTATGCGGTAATATTTACCTGGTATGAGACTAGGTGGCAGCAGGGCCCGTAGCGGAGACGAAATGCCTGTGGTAGGGATAGATTTGAAATTTTTACCCGTTGAGTCCGAAAGCTGGATTGCCATTACATTACCAGCGCTGAATGTACCCGTTTTTGTAAAATTGACATGAATAGAATCCCCGATGCAAAAGTTAGCGGCAGGACTATAATATCCTGTTACGCTGACGGACTTGTCGCCAGGCTGGTTCACTTCCACCGTTGCGCTGCCTGTGCCTTTTCCTGCGCCGCAACTATTTGAAACTGAGGTGATCGTATAAGTGGTTGTTTTATTAGGACTTACGGAGATAAATGTATCGCCGGGTGCATAGTAAACACCTTTTGTACCATCGGATAGCTGGTAATTTACCGTTTCCGCAATGGTACTTCCACTTTGCAAAACAAGCTGGGTCTGTTCACCGCTATTGATAACAGTACTTCCACTAAGGATTATTTCAGCCGGTCGCGTCATCGCAACATCGAATTGCGAACTCAGTTCTGCTTTTCTGACGGTACAGCGAATCTTGTAAAAATCACCGGTGAGGTTAGCAGGTAATTTTAGATCGATCTTTCCGGACTTCGTTCGTGTAGAATCGAGCTGTATGCTTTTCGAAGTGAGTGGATCGATCAGTTCGAAACGAATATAGTCAGACGAAAGGTCGGCGTCTCCTGTGAGCCGATAATCAACTGTAAAAATTTTTCCGTTACAGGCTGCATAACTTTGTGCCGAAATATCTAATCTGGCGGTGACATTAACCAGGACAGTTCCCGAAACTTTCCCATAACCGCACTCATTGTAAACTGTTTTGAGTTCAAAAAAACCTCCTTCGCTTAGGGTAACACGTCGTAATGCCGGATTTATATTGGTGGTCAGACTGGTATTATTTTCAAAAATGGCTGTCCATGGTTCGGTACCGGTGAAATTCAGGTCCAGATCGAGCGGCGCAGAGCTATTCCAGGAAATGGGCTGAGGCAGCTTGCTGGAAATGATAGCCCCTGGTGTTACACCGATGAATATCCGGACAGAGTTGGAAGCTACTCTGTCGGAGGAAACAATCCGGAATTTGTAATAACCCTGAGAAATGTCCTCAGGAATGGTCGCTGTGATGATCTTGGAGCTCTCGCCGCTCGCGATGGTCCGGTAACTGAGCTCATCTTCCCGCGAAAGTTCCAATGCAAAAGTCGCATTTGCGGATTTTCCATTTTCTATTGCGAAAGGCACACTGATTGGATTACCGCTGCAAAATCTGCTCATAGTAAAATCAAAGTCGTTTAACTTGATTTCAAAGGGAAGGAGTTTTACGTAAGTTGAAAGATTTGCAGGCTGGGTCCCACAACTGTTGGTGATGGATTTTAATGTATAAACCGTTGTCTGACCAGAAACCGGCGCGATTTTGATCCCCAGACTATGCGGCTCATCAAATGCAACTTTCCTTTCGGAATTGCCATCCGAATAGACCAACGCAGTGACTCCGCCTCCCGTGGCCGAAAATGTGATCGTTGGGTCAGATGAATTTGTCAGCAAAGCGGGTACTGACTGGGTGCCGGCGGGATTTACCCTGAAATCTTTCAAAGGGAGATCTACTGTGAATTGGTACGTCTTGCTACTCAGGAAGGGATTTGTAGACGAAACCTTGATTGAAACCGGATAAATATATCCGTTCTGGCTAGCCGGGATTTTAACCTTATAAGTACCTCCTGAGCGGACTGTTTTTAACGTTGCGAAATTACAGCAATCGGCATAAGCCTGGATCTGGAATACATTGTCTTCGCTGAATTTCCCGGGTGCGAGGATATTGATTTCGAGACTGTCTGTGCCGCACACGCGGGAAACAACAGGTTCCAGGTACAGTCCGGGCGCTGTATTATTTGTGAGCGTGAGGCGGGTTGCAGGGATCTTGTCATTTTTATAACAAGAATTGCTGATCGATTTTATCTTGAAATCCTTTGTCTTATCGAGATAAACTTCCGGTGCCCACCAGTCATTTTTTACGGTAATCAAATTCCCTTTTTCATCCTCGATCGTAAAAGGCCATTTTCCATAAAGAGTATAACTTAGTTGTACGATCCCTGGCTCATCAAGTGTATACTCGCTGCTTTTGGAGACAAGCTGAGGTTTGCTCTGGATCAGGTAGGTGTAATTTGGCGCAGATTTGAGACGGGGATTTTCTGAGGTGACATACAAATTGTTGAGACCGTCGTACAACATTTCCGGCGATGTTTCTGCGGGAAGTTCCGGAATAGTAAATTCAAGATAATCTCCGTTTCGGATAGCCGGGAACCTGTATTCTTTCGACGGCCCATAGTAGGCATTAACCATGTAAGTGGTATTCGAACCGATATTTCCATTAGACCTGATACGGACTTTCGCCTTCGCTCCCGCGCACAGTATATTAGGATAGGATTCGGGCACAAGGAAGATACCGGTCTTTACACTGACGGTCATGTTTTCCTTATTCGGAAGGTTCGTAACGCCACAACCGGAAGTCATGCTTTTGAGCTCGTAGGTGGTAGTTTTGTCTGGACTTTTTTCCAGATAAACTTCTCCGGAATAGCTCGCAGTAATGCTGGAACCATCACCCAGTTCAGCAAAAAATGGAGGTACACCTTTGAAAATCACTCCCACACGCGTTTTTTCGCCGATATTGATGTCCACATTCGGCGTATAAAAACTGACAGCGGGTTTTGGATAAATGGAGAGTGTAACGTTTCCTGGCGCGCCTACTATTTTCTGTTCGTCAGATACAATGATCAGGTTAAAATCCTGTTTCGCAGTAAGGCCGAGATTAGGTATGCGGGTTACAATAACGCCGTCCCGTAGTTCAGCGGCAGATTCAGCAATTGTAGGAATAGCATTGGGTGATGCGCTGACTGACCGGAAACGAACTTTGTATTGCGATCCGGGAGACAATGCAGGTCCTATGGTCGCCAATGTGATTTTGACGTCACTGTTTTCGCAGCTGTTCCGGAAATTCACAGATTTTGTACGCACCGAGGTTCGGTTGGCGACTGGTCTCACCTGGCCCAGGGTACGCATTGCACCGCAGGAATTGGTTGCATTTTTGATATAAAAAGGCTCCGTTTTGCTGGCAGTGACCGGGAGAAAAGTTGTGAATTCGGATTGCGAATAGGGTGGTATTTCAAAAAGAGTGCCGTCGCTGAGCGTTACATCCGTCTCTGTTGTGCTCTGTGTTGTGAATTTCAACAACAAATTTTCGCCCAGGTTTACCGTATCTGAAATGGCTGAACTTACCTTAATTATTCCTTTGCTGTGAACTTTGAAGTCAATCCAGTTACTTTCTGTTTTGGGAGAAGAGGTAACAATCCGGAGCTGCAATTTTGGGAAAACGGAAAGCGAAGAATCTCCGTAAATCACTTCAATATTTTGTCCTTTCAATACGGCAGGGAACGTGTTAAGAACCGGCAATGCAGCCGATTCCCGTAATTGCACCGTAAACTTATTATCGGCATTGAATGCGCCGGAAAGGGTAATCGGGATCTTATGTACGTTGTTCAGGCAGGCCAGCTCGGCATAGCTGACGGTAACGGACGGAGTTTGCGCATGTGCGAAGTAGGACAGGTATGCCAGGAAAAGAATCGCCCGAAAAATATGCTTCATAGTTTGAATATTGCAGACAGAAATTGTATGGATTGTCGTGCGGGTTAATGTTTTAGTATTTTAAATGTAGACCGGGTGTTTTTGCCTTCGATGTGCAGCAGATAAATGCCCGCAGGGAATTGCCTGATATTCAAAAAATCCTCTTTCAGCGATGTTGATTTTTTTAGTACTTCTATTCCCGCCGAATTTAGCATAATGATCGTTTTTAAAGCATTATCCGGGAATTTTACAACCACCTGATCTTCCGCGGGATTTGGCCCGATTACAACCTGAATGGCATGCGGATTTTCACCCAGGACCACCTGTGCTCTGACAATATCAGGTGTTTCAATGGTGCCTGTGCCGCAACGGTTTGAGACACGGAATATTTTGTAATATTCACTCAGGGGTTTCTGGGAAAGGTAAATGGTATCGATAGGGGAAACGGAATGTCGCGTGGTGATGTCCAGAGAACTTCCGAAATCGTACTCCCAAGGCCCTGTACCGCTCAGCAAAACTGCCAGTTTGGATATGCCAGAAGGGTCTTCCAGGAGTGATGCAGAGGAAAACCGTGCGGTTGCCCGTGTGCCGGGAGACAATGGATATTCGTAGGCCCCGCTTCCGGTGCCCGGATCGGATGCTATAACCCTGATCCTATATTTTTTTCCAGGAACCAGATCAGCAGGCACAGTCGCTTTTAAGGGTGATGATGTGCCGGTAGTGACAATAGATTTGAAATTTCGCCCCGTCGTGTCCGAGAGTTGCACGGTCATGGTGTTAGTAGCGGAAAAAGTACCTTTTGAGGTGTAATTCACTAAAATTGCCTCAGCAACACAGAATGCTGATCTTTCAAAAGGATCCCAGCTCGTCACGGTAACTGTGCGTTCGCTCACAGGATTGACCTCCACCGTAGCACTTCCGGATTTTTTACCCTCTCCACAGCCGTTATCAGCAGATATGATGGTATAAACGGTAGTTGTCGACGGACTTACTTTGACGAAAAACTCGGAATTACCGGTGCCTCCATAGAATGTTCCGGTCTGTCCGTCTGACAGTTTGTATTGAATAGCCTCGTTAAAAGGTAAATTGCTTCTCAGCTGCAATTGTGCATTTTCTCCGGGGTTAATGGTTGTATTGCCGATGATCGAAACATCCGTTTTTTTCTTGACAGTTAGCTTAACCGAAGAAGTAATCGCGTAACTTTTCAAAATGCTTCGTAGTTCGTAAAAGTTGCCGGACAGGTTTGCAGGGATCTTTAAAATGATGGTACCCTCCCGGTTCTTTGTCGAATCGAGCCTGATCGTTTGATTATTTTGAGTATCGACAAGCTGAAAAACTATAAAATCATTATCCAGCGAAGCGTCACCCTGCAAGAGGTACCTGACAGGCACAGTAGCGCCTACGCAAACTTCTTCCTGCTCGGCGAATGCGTGCAGGGTAGGATTTACTTTCACGGCGATTTTGCCCGAAACAGCTCCATACCCACAGCTGTTGTAAACAGATATTAGTGAAAACTCCTTCCCTCTGTCTGTCGTAAGATTTCTGGTATAGGGATTGTTGTCGGTTATTTGTTTTTCACTGTTTTCGTAAATGATCGTCCATGACGGAGAGCCGGTGAAACTGATTGACGACGGAACGCCCTGGCCAGGATTGATAGTAATCGGGCCGGTAGCCGTAGCAGTAAGCGTAGCCGTCGGAGGAGAACCGATAAACAGATTTACTATGTTGGAAATACTGCCTTCTGATGATACAATCCGCATCTGGTAAAGTCCCGGGGCAGTATTTGCAGGAATGGACGTGGATATAACACGTGAAGTGATATTGCTGGCAATGTCCGAAAATGCCGTGTTTTTGTCTTTGGCTATTTGTAAAGAAAATTTTCCATTCGACGCGTCGCCGTTAAGCGTTACAAAAGGGACCGTAAGGTTCCCGTTCTGGCAGGCGCTAAGATTTTTTCCCTCTTCACCACCCTGAATTGAAATCCGGTAGGGCAACACCTGAATGTAGGTAGTCTGGTTGACCGGAAACGTTCCGCACTGATTTGTGGCCGTTTTGATGGTATATGCAGTTACTTGCCCTTTTGGCGGCGTAATCCGCGCCTCGTATCCGCCCGGACTACTTAGAAACGTCTGTTCAGTAACTCCGTCCGTATAAACGAATGATGAAAGTCCGCCGTCCCGGGTTGACAAGGAGAGAATTACATCTTGTTCTGCAAGATACTGCGCGGGAGATTCGCGTGTTGCCGAAGGAGAAATTCTAAATTCTGCGGGCGGCGTTTGCATTTGAATCTGATAATCTCTGCTGGAAAGCACAGGATTGGTTGACGTTACCCTGAAGCGTGAGAACGCTGACTGCTGACTGACCGGCACCTTCACTTTGAAAGTACCATCCTTATTCACACTTGCCAGTAGTTGAAATTCGCAGCAATCACTGTAACCTTCAATCCGGAATGCATTTCCTGCCTTGAAACTGCCCGTTTTTATAAAAGTAATCTCAATGCTGTCCTGTCGGCAGACCAAAGTTTTCAGTGGCTGCATGTGGATGCCCGGCGCAGCACCAGCGGTGTCGAGCGTGAGGCTGACAGTCGGTAGTTTTTCATTTTTAAAACAGGAATTACTGATCGATTTTAGTTTGAAATCCTGCGTTTTGTTGATATACAAGTCGGGATACCAGGCGGTGTATCCTTCAATTTGATTGACAGTGCCTGCTGCGTCTTCAATGCTGAAAGGTCCCTGTCCTAATAGTTCGTATCCAAATAACGCCTGGGAAGGTTCCTTGTGGATGGTAACCGAGTGGGGAAGTACCAACATATCCGGCTTGCTTTTGATAAGGTAGCCGGACGAATAAGCCGACTGGTAGGCAGGAGAAGTGGTGGAAATAAAAAATGCGCTGATCTTGTCATAGCTCAGCGACCTGTCTGTATTTTCAGCAAGTACCGGAATCTGAAATTCAAGATATTCTCCTGATTTTTGGGCCGGAAAAGAATAAGCTGTTTTATTATTGATCACTGCATTGACGCTGAAAGTTGTCCCTGTATTGAATTCCACATTGGACAGCATTCTGATTCTCGCGGTCGACCCCGCACAAAAGGATTTGCTGCCTGTCAATGGCTCCATTGCAATACCCGGCCTGACGGTCACGACCATGGTTGGTCCGGAAGGTTCCGGAGTTACGCCGCAGCCGGTTGTCAGACCGCTGACTTTATAGGAGGTCGATTTTTCCGGCCTTACCTGAATGTCGCCGTAGGAGTTTGTTGTTGCAACGGTTTCGTTCTGTAAAATTGCAGAATAAGGTGCCAATCCCGAAAAACCAACACCAATGGTAATCTGCTCGCCGATATTTATAGTTTTGCTGGGGGTAGTGATATTGGCCGACGCGGCAGGATAAACGACAAAGTCGAAATCAGTGTCCAGGCCTGCCAATGCGGGGTTTTCTGTTAGCACCCGTACCTTGTACTTGCTTCTGCCGGATAGATTAAATGTTTTCGGAAAATTAGCAACCAGTATATTCTCTATCAACCGGGCAGGGACCTCCACAGATTTTACGTTGAGCAGATCGCCCTGATAAACTGAGATGCGCAGCTTGTATCGGGTACCCGCAGGCAAAGCTGGTCCGGAGGCCGAAAATCCAACTTTTATCTCGTTCCCCTCACAGGTAGCTGCGGGGGAAACGGAAATAGTTTTTAGTGAAACCGTATTGATCGTGGCCTTCACCTGTCCGCTGACGGACATGGGACCACAGATATTTTCTGCTTTTTGTATATAAAATGGTGTAGATACGTTGATGCCTTTTTGATGATAGGTATTAAAGTAGCCACGTTCAAAAGAAGAGACAGAAAACCCGGAACCGTCATTCAGCACGATATTGGCAGTACTGGAACTGAAAGTCGTGAATTTGAGAGTCAGCGCTTCCCCGGCATTAATCGTGTCTGAGTTAGCTACCGAAAGGTTGACACTACCTTTTGTATTAATAAGCACATTGTACCAGTTACTCTCAGCTTTGGGAGAAGTAGCAGCTACCCGGAGCTGGATGTAGGGTAAAAGCGACAGGCTTGAATCCGTATGAATTACCTCAATTTTTCCGCTTATCAAGCGTGCGGGAAGTTCAGAGATTACGGGACTATTCTCACTTTTCCTTACCTGCACCGAAAATTTGTTGTCCGTATTAAAAGTGCCGGAGATTGCAACCTGGATCTTTTGTGCCGTATTCAGGCAGGCAGTTTCAGGATATGTAATAACAATTGAGGGAGATTGGGCAATCAGATTTAATGAATAAAAAAAAGCAAAAGCCAGTAAGTATATTTTTTTCATAGAGGTGGAATATTTAATCCAAAAATAACAAAAAAATAGATTGTATAATGAGGGTAACTTAAAACAATAGGTGGTCAGCTAATTCCTGTTAGATTAAGTATAGCTCTTTATTCGAAAGGGGGCTCGCCAACCTTCTCCGGCAAATTAGCCCCGAGCCAGACAAGATTTCATCGGATGGAAAGATCATGTCGTAGTTGCCGGGAAATTCGGTTAGGTGGGGTTGGCGAGTATCCGGGTCTTATTCTTTCACAATCCGTAAAGTTTGCTCTGTTTTCGAATGTGTAATCTTCAATAGATAGCTTCCGGAGGGGTATTGCTGCATATTGATCTCAGGATCAGTTTCTGAAATTGTTTTTGCCCAAATCAAAACACCATTGGTATTGTACAAAGCAAGCCGTTTTGTTGAACCGGTTTTGAAATGCAGCATTACCCGGCCATTATTTGGATTGGGGCCGAATGTGATTGGTTCCGCGCCCTGACCTGGTTCTTCCGTACCCAGAATGATTTCAACTCTGATTGTTGACGGTTCATTGATCGTGCCTGTGCCACAGCCATTGGTGACAGACAGTAGCTTGAAATAGGCTGATGGTTCTTTGCTTGCGATGATAAGGGTATCGGGAGACGTGGAAGCGTATCGCTGAATAGCACCGAGATCGTTTCCATAGTTGTATCGCCAGGGACCGGTTCCTGCAAGCAACACGACGGCCTTAGCATTTCCCTTGTCGTCGAGCACTGCATTGCTGTTGGTGAAAGAGGCGTTTGCCTTTGTACCAAACATCGATATCTGTGGAAAATCACTCGAACCCGTGTTCGGATCGCTTGCGGCGATACGTATACGATAGGGCTCGGTAGTTGAGAAGCCGGCTGGGATAAGGACCCGAAGTGGAGATTCCTTCCCTGTTGCCGGCAGAGAATTGACGAGTTTAGCCTGGCTATCGTAAAACTGAACTGTGAATTGATTATCCGCTGAGAATGCCCCCGTTATCGAGTAATAGACCAACAATGTATCCTTTTCGCAGAATGGATTGATCTTATTTAAACCAGTAACGCGAACTGTCCTTACGGAAGCTGCATTCACTCTCACTGTCGCACTTCCCGACGATCTTGCGTTACCACAACTACCGGTTGCCGAGCGTATTGAGTAGGTAGTGGAAGTAGCAGGTGTTACCATAACATAAGAATGTGAACCAGGTTCCCAGGCAGGAAAAGTGCTTTTTGTACCATCAGATAAGGTAATGTCCAGTGGCACATTGCCTGCATTGGTTGATCGTATCTGGAGATATGTAGATTCACCCTGGTTAATCGTTGTGTTACCGATCAGTTCAATGTCCGATGTTTTGTAAATGCTGATCTGGCGCGACTCAAAAATGTTGGAACCGGTAATGTAGCAAATGAGCTCATAGTAACCACCGGGGATTGTGGCGGGTATCGGGAGCGACGCGGTGCCGGTTATCGCATTAAGCGAGAGAAGTTCAAATCTGGTCCCGTTTGTATTTTTGAGATAAAAACCGACTTTCTCTCCCGTAGGAATGTCGCCGCCAACCTGGTATCTTACATTGATTGGTTCCCCGTTACACGCATTGTTTTTTTCGGGTTGGAATGTGACGATTCGAGGCTTCACGCGCACAGCGATGCTGCCGGATACCGAGCCATATCCACACTGGTTACTAATAGAACGTAATTGAAAGACAGTTCCTTGGGTGAGGGTGTAAGACCTTGTGAATGGCAAAGCGCTGGCAGTCATATTACCCTGTTCATTCTGAATTATTTCCCATGGTCCTCCACCTGTGAGGTTATAGTCGATGTATACCGTTTGACCGTAGTCGATCTCTGCGCTTAATTGGTTACTGAGGGAAATCGTCCCGGTAGGCGTTTTATTAACAAAGAATCTTTTTCCTCCGGATTCAATGCCGGCGTCGGTGACGATGCGTACGTAATACTCGCCTTCCATCGATTCTGGTATGATGTATTTAAAATCTTCGAGTGATGTGTTCGAAGCAATGGTCTTATAGTCGCCCAGTACTCTACCGACTTGGAGTTGGTAGGTCGTGCCTGCCGGAGCGCTGCCTCTTTCTATATTGAACGGAACCACGATTTGCTGTCCGGTGCAGAAAGACTTATCTTCCTGAAAATATTTTAATGATATGCTGTAACCGATCCAGTACAGATACATGGTCATATTGACATTCGTTGTGCCGCAGACGTTGTTCATCGATTTGAGCGTGTAGGCTGTCACTTTCGACTTGGTAATTATAGGAAGAAAGGAGTCATATTGCAACACTTGTTCAAAATGATAATCTTTTGAACCATCGGTGAATTCAGCTGTGTAGGGTGAGTAGCTGTTGTTTTGCATGTAAATGGAAGGCGTTTGATCCATTGCAAATTTCCTGGGTTTTTCAGCTGTCGACCCGCTCAGTTCACCTGGATATAACAGAACCGGTTTGCTGTCTATAATCGCCGTAAAACCTGAGATAACCTGTGTCGCAGGCCTTGTAGACCTGACCTGTATGCTTATATATCCGGAACCCAGTACCGAGGCGGGTATTTTGTATCGTCCGGGCTTGCTTACCGTAAGTAGGATTGCTCCTGGATTGTCACCTCTGGTAATCTGAAATTCGTTCCCCTCATCAAATTTTCCAAGCGCTTCAAAAAACACTTCCACGCTGTCGGAATCGCAATGATATTTCTGTGCAGGCGGATGTACTACAATGGCTGGTGCCTGGCTTGTGGATGGATTTACAGTTAAGTTGAGTTTGTCCAGATCGCTATTGGCATAGCAGCCATTTTGTACCGACTTAGGACCGTATGCACCAGTGGCAGGAACGAAGGTGTTCTGGAACATTGGTACATAATCTGCCGAACTCTTTGTTCCTTTTTCGTCGATTACGGTGTATGGAGTGCCTCCTGAAACAACGAGGGAGTATGTGTAGAAACCTTTTCCGTTCAGTGTGAGCGAACTGTTAGTCAAGTAAGCAACCCTCGGTATACCCTTGATGTTGAAGCCAGACTTGTATTGGGAGATAAGTGTTGGGTTGGATGTTTTGATCCTGAAATATTTGATATTGAAATAACCTTCAGTGATCCATTCGGCCGGTGAATGCGGTATCAGGAATTCGATCGAATCATTCACAATTTTTGCCTCGAACTGATAAGTGGTATTGTTGTAAGTACGGCCCTCTACCGTGATTTTTGTGTTGGTATTCAATGTTGCATTGGTTACAAAAGGCAGCCGGAGTTTTTGGTTTTCGCAGATTGACCATTTCTGATCGGAAGGCGAATTAATGGTGATGCCGGGCGGAAGGCTTGCTATAACAGTTTGTTTGGGAAGGTCTGTTGTGATACCGCAGGCTGTGCGTAATGAGCGGATTGAGAATGTTTCCGTTTTAAGAGGGTAAATATTGATGTTACGGTTCCCATCGAGGGCGTATGAAACACCGTTGTTCAATTCGACGGTATAGGGCTCGGGGCCAGCCACATTTAGCCACATTGTAAAGGGTTCTCCAATGCGCGCAGAGTCGCTCTGGCTGCGAAATGACGCAACCGGCTTTTCGTAAATAGATACCGATTTAAGATAGGAACTGACCAACGCAGGTTTATCGACCAGCACCGCTATGTTGAAAAGACCGGAATACGTCGTGATTTTTTCCGGGATACGGGCCACAAGCACGCCATTTGATTTTCTTGTTGCCGGTACTTCGAATATCTGTTTTTCATTTGAATTCGCATAAGGTTTAAAAATGCGAAGCCTGAATGTTGCAGATTCTGGGAGAATACCTCCGGAAACAGCGTAATTCAGTTCTATTTCATTGCCTTCACAGAGCGCTGTCTGGCTATTTACCTTGACGGGAATGATAGACATCGGATTAATGACCAGCGGCACTTTTCCGGAAAACGGAACAGGCACGTTACAGCTGTTAACCGCTTTGACTATAAAAATATCGGTCGATTTGGAAGCTAACAGGCTCGTTGTCTGCTGATAGCCGTTTCGCGCGATTTCCCGAACTGAGCTGTCGCTGAATGTAATGGTGACGGGATTGTTGGCGTCCACACCCACATTTAAAAGATACGACATTCCCGCATTCAGCGTATCAGAATCGCCTGCCGGACGGGCGATGGAAATTTTTCCGCGGGTATACCAATTATTTGAATAAATAGTGGTTTTGGTAGCTGGGCTGGTTGTCGAAATCCGGTAGTCGATCCGACTATAATTCTCCGCCAGATCACCGCCGATTGTAAAAACGAGGTTTCCGTTTTTTAGCTCAGCGTCGTAACTTCCTAATGGCTTATAATCATAAGACAACAGCTCTACGGAAAACCGATTGTCATCATTGAATTTGCCTAGGATCTGCACCGGAATTTTGGTCTCCGTGTAAGAGCAAAGCTTGCCTTCATAGTTGTAAGTGGGTACGACCTGTGGCATGGTAATTTGGCCAATGGAGGCGTAGCCAAGCAGGCATAGCCAGGCTAGCAATAGCGTTTTTAATTTCATTTTGAAGAGGTTTACGGATAGGGTTTTAGTATTTCACAATGCGGTAGGTCGCCACGGCTCGCTTTTTCCTGACTTGTAAAAGGTAGACGCCCGCCGGGAATGCCGACAGGTCGACGGTTGCATTCTTGCCGATATATCTGCCTGAGGAAATCACCTGCCCTGCAATATTCATAATTTCGAGATTTCGGACGGCGGCTCCCTCAAACCGGATGAATAGTGTGCCGGTGGTAGGGTTGGGGCCAAAAGTAATGATTTCCTCCAGGGGCTCGGTAGCTGTGATCAGCTCGATCCTGAGTGATGACGGTTCCTCAATCGTGCCGGTCCCGCATTCATTGGACACCTGCGAGATCTTGTACGTAGCAAGTGGTGTTACGGGTGTCAGCTTAAGTGTGTCTGAATATTTCGTTGCCGAGCGGTACTGGAAAAAATTCTCGTCACCAAAGCGGTAAGAGAACGGGCTGCTGCCTTCAAGGCCGATTACCACGTTTACGGACTGGCCAGCCTGATACAAAACAGATGGCGTGAGTATTTTCGCCCGAGCGCGTTCCCCGATCCTGAGCGTCTCTGCATAGGTGCTGCCACTTACCTTTGGATCTTTCGAATTGAGGCGAAGTCTGTAAAAACCAGATCGTTTAACACTCGTTGGGATAATAGCGGTCACCGGTGAAGACTGTCCGGAAGTAGGAATGGAGACTAAGTTTTTGCCCGTGCTATCCGAAAGCAGCACTTCATATTCTGGATTGTTCCCTTGATTCCCATTGAGGTAAAAATGGACTTGTACAGTATCTGAGTTGCAGATGTTCGACCGCCGTAAACTTTCAATGCGTTGTAAGGACAGCCACTGAGCCAGTTTGGGTTGTACGGTGATCGTAGCCGAGCCTGATACCTTACCTGAGCCGCAGACACTCTGCAACGGCTTTAACGTGTAGGTTGTGGTAGTGGAAGGCGCTACTTTGATTTCCGTAATACCTCCCGGCGAAGGAGCTGTGTTTAGATATGACTTACCGTCGGAAAGTTCAAAAGGTGTATTGTAGGCAAAAGTTGAATTCGAGCGGACATACAGCTTGGTCGACTCTCCAGCCGTAATAATATTGTCGCCGATCAATGTCAAATCAGGTACCGAGTAAAGCTGATATGCAATTGTTTTAGAAAGTTGAAGTGAAGTGATTTCTGCTTTTACGAAAAATACTTCACCAGCAATATTATCAGGTATCGTGAGCTGAATTCTTCCTGTCAAGCTGTTGACCGAGTCCAGCTTGATCGGTTCACCTTTATCACCCCTTATGGAAAAAACCAGATAGGCGTTCACCGGTAACTCAGGGCCTTTGACCGCAAAATTCAGCTGAATTTTCTGGCCCGGACATATTGTAGGATCTGCGTTTGCAGGGAATTTATTGATTTCCAACGCAGATTTGACCTTAACGCTCACTGAGCCGCTGGCCGTTCCGTAACCGCATGAATTCCAGACCTTAGCAATCGTGAAGGTCTGTGGGGCGGTGATTACCGGAGAGTAGGAACCGTAATTGCTCGTCACCTGCTGTTGCATGCCATCACTATAGACGATCCCCCAGGGCTCATTGCCGGTCAGGTTGGCTGTCATATATACCGGCGTGCCGTATTCGACAGTAGCGTTATTCGCTCCAGGCGTCGGATAATTGCTGATCAGGTTGGCTGTCGGCGCCTGACCGATCAGGATGTTCCTGGTTTCGGAATAGATATTGTCCGAAGAGTAAATTCTTGTATAGTAGCTACCTGCCTTCAGATTAGGCGTGACAAACCTGATTATCTGGCTGTCGGTAACGGTGGCAACGTCTGTGTAAGAGCCGGCGTCGCCGGATGGGGAAATCTGAAGCGTGAATTTTGTACCCGTTGTGGCCTTACCGCTTTCGAATGAAAAACGAACCTCAGCTTCGGAACCTGTGCAATGCCATACGCCAAATACAGCCTGATCGATGACCATCTTGTATCCGATACCATAAAAGTAGGATACTATTTCGCCATTCCAGGCACCACATGCATTGGTTACCGATTTTAGTTTGAATTCGGATGTTTTGCCGTTCTGCAAAGGTAATGCAACATTGTACCTCCCATTGTTGTCAGAAATTACCTTGTTTTCCTGGCCGTCAACTGAATAAATGACCGGACTGTAAGCACTGCCATTTATTGTAACCCTGGGATGCGCACCCAGGTACATTCTTTCGGGATTTTCCTTCCTGCCTATCGGTGAGATCGTCGGTGTCCGAGGTGGAACACCGAGGAAAAACCGTTCGGTTTCAGAAGTAAGCCTAGGCAAGGTGGAACTTATTTGCAAGCTCGCATCATATCCCTCTTCCATCCGTACAGGCAATTTAACCTTGTAAATGCCCGACTTGGTCACGTTCCGGATTGTAAAGGTTTCCGATTGCGCAAACCGAAGGTAAGACAAAGTGAACTGATTACCAGCATCAAATTGTCCGTGGACTGCCAGTTCAACCTCCACGCTGTCACCCATACAATAAGGTTTTTTGATCAATCTGGCAAATACACTTGGTGTGGTGCCGGCCGGATTTACGACTTTGATCGGAAATGAAGGTGGATTGTTATTTACAAAACAAGTGTTAGATAGCCTGGTCAGTTTGAAAGTAGTATCCCGCTTCACAAACTGTTCGAACCAAACGTTTCGGTAGTCATAAGTATTCTTTGAACCATTCTCCATTTCGACCGTGTAGGGAGCCCCGCCAAGAAGGTCGAAGTCCAGCCGGAGGGGAGAAGGGAACTGTACGCTTTGCTGCGAATTGACGGCCAGTACCATCGTGGGCGGGCTTTGGATCTTCAAGCTTACAAATGGTGAAGATAGTGTCGGATTAGCTGATATGATGCGGACACCAGTGATTTCACCATAATTGAGATCTCGGTCCTGATTTGTGTTTTTAGGGATAGAAAATTCAAGGGAATCTCCCACGACTTTGGTCTGAAACATAATCTTTTTCCCTGAATAAGTATTGGCTTCCAGCGAATAAGTGGTTTGCGAAGAGACACCATTAGCACGAAAGCCTAAGCGGGCCGTTTGTCCTTCACAGAATATTTTCGGATTACTGGTATAAGCATTCTCGGTGAGTAAAAGGCTCGGATTTACAGTAACGGTTACTGGTGTATTCGATGGATTTTGGATGAGACCACAGCCCGATTCAAATGTCTTTACCTGATAATTTGTTGTCTTTTCTGGGCTCACTTGGATCGAGTACTCCATTACTTCCCCGGAAGTCAGGGTGATTTTAAATGGCGGCATACCGGTCGGGTTGCCGGAGAGATAGATGCTTTCGCCAAGATTTACACTTGTCTTTTCGGCTTTCAGGATAAATGAAGGCTTGGGGTAAACATACACTTTCAGTGCCTTGGCGATTGAAATAGCGGAGGGGTTTTCCGTAACAATACCTAAATAAATTCCATCGTTGCGCATTACGTCTGTCAGATTCTCAGGGACGCGGGCGGTCAGCTCATTTTTACCGCTCAAAGTTGCCGGGGCATCAACATATTTATACGAGTCGATATATGAATTATCGCTGGTGAAACGGATTTTGAATTTTGTATTTGCATCAAATTCTGCCCCATTTGTATTGAAATTTACCTTAATGTTCCCGCCATTGCAAGGCCGTTCAGGGCTGAAAGCAACCGGCATGAAGTCGATCGGATTGACTTTGATATTCACCTGTCCGTCTATAGCCATTGGTCCGCAGATATTGCTGGCCTCTTTGATAAAATAAGAACCTGCCTTTGTTTTCGGAAGGGTGATGAAAGTCGGATATGGCGCTGTCCAGTCGGTGGCGTAGTGAAGGTCAAATGTGTCGCCAGTGTTTAGTGTCACGGTACCACGGGTAGAAGGGGTCGCGATGACGGCTAGCGCGATCTGATCCGTGGAATTGATCGTGTCGGCCTTGAAACCCCAGCGGGTTGTCAGTTGCACTCTTGACTTTGTTAGTGCTCTGATTGAATAGTAGCCGTCGGTTTCAGTTTGCGGATTTGAAGTGAGAACTTTGAGTCCAAAACTTTGCGAATTGGCCAGGGAAGGTTCTTTCAAAACAGTAACCAGCTTATCACCTTTGAGTTCGGCAGGATATTCCCACCGCTCGGCAGGGTTATTCCAGTTCCGGTAAACTACCACAGTGAATTTGTTACCCGAGGGAAATGCGCCTTTAACATCCACGTCTATGCTTAGTTCAGTTCCTAAACAATAATTTTCCGAATTAACCCGGATTATACTCAGACTGGGACTTTGGGCGAAAGTGGCAAATGAGCAAAGGCAAAAAAATAGAAAGCGTAAAAATTTGAACATAGAGTTAGGGGAGGTTAATTGCAATCCAGGTCCCGAACTAGAAACCGAATTGCCAGGGCAATTTCCAAGTTTATTCCGATTAATGCAATAAAAACAACTTCCGGTTACATTTTATTTTGACCGAATCGTCAATCTGCGACAGGCCAGTAGAATGACTTGTCCGGAGAAATGCGGAGAGCTGCCTGCCTTATAAAAAAAGAATATATAATAGTCTGGAAATGTATTTTTGAAATTTTGTCCAAAGACAAAAAATGACTCTGACGATAAGTTAGGGTTATTTGTGGCAGCATAAATCTGAATTATAACCGTGTATTTCCGGATTCAATGCCTGATACTTGTGGCGAACTCTGATAAAAAGAAAATCCTCTATTCGGGCCAGTTAAAGAGGAACGCGATCATTGACTTTGTGTAACATTGATTTTTACTTGGCGTTCACGTAAGCTATTTGTTAGTTAAGCGTAGTCACTATGACGTATTTTTTTATGGAAGGCACTAGGAAGGATCTAAGGCAATTATTAATAATTACTGAGTTACGGCTGCCTATATTTTAAGTCTGATTATCTTGCGTGAAAAATCAAATACATGGATATCAACCAGGAAAAAAACGTCGCAGCCGTGCTCCCTCTTTCAAAGGCCTTAGTATCAAACGGATTTTTATTTATTTCAGGCCAGATCGGATCATCCGGCGGGAAGCTGGTAACTACATCCTTTGCTGATGAAGTAAAACAAGTCTTAACGAATATTGAGACGATACTAACCGAACATCATCTCACTTTTGATCATGTGGTCAGCGTTACCATTTATCTTACCGATATGAGATTATTTGACGAGCTGAATTTGGTGTATGCCACTTATTTCAAAAATCGTTTTCCAACCCGTACCTGCATTGCGGTAGCCGGTTTGCCTAAGCTTGCCCGTGTTGAAATGACAACGGTTGCCAGTCTGAAAGTCGAATGAGTTGAAACTCACTTTTAACTTCTTTCCTCTGTTTCGTAGTTATCATTATGGATAGGAGGGGTATATTATTTAGGGATTTCCGGTTTGGGAATCTCTTTTTTTTGTGTTGCTTATTTCACGATCGAGCAGTTAGCGATGTGCTAAAACAAAAAATGGCCCCGACTTATCGTCAGAGCCATCTGTACCCCTTCCCGAACAGTTATCGAAACACTTTTTAGAAGATTTAGAAAAAAAAGTTAAGCTGATAGCCTAAACAATTGATATCAGTTATGATTGTAGCTGGTATCTTTTAAATGGTAAAGATGATTTTTCCCTTGTTCGAAAAGACATTTAATCAAGTGTATTATTTCAATTTACAGACGTTGACGTTTTGGGTGGTTAATGAATATTAAACAATCTCAGTAAATGTTGTTTATAATCAACAATTTATCTATTATTGTTGATTATAAACAACATTTATGAACAATAGAAAACAGATTCTTCTTCCCAAATTTGCAAAAATCCTTGAACAGCTGGGTGAGAATATCAAACTGGCACGGAAGAGACGCAAACTTACGACAATACAGGTTGCTGAAAGAGCTGGTATTGACAGGACTACATTATATCATATCGAAAAGGGCAACCCAAGTGTATCATTGGGCGCGTATTTCAATGTGCTGAGGGTTCTTGGATTACAGGATGATTTTTTGAAACTAGCCGCTGACGATACTTTTGGAAGAAAATTGCAAGATTTGGAATTGATCGGCAAATCATAATAATATGGCAGATAAGACAGACATTTGGGTTTATGCCGACTGGATAGGAATGTCTGGTCCAAAATGTATCGGTATACTGGCTGCCCAGCAAGCGAAAGGAAGAAAATCATTTAGTTTCACATACGATCCTGATTGGATCAAATCAACTGAGCAACTTCTTTTGGACCCGGACATTGCCTGGTTTGGCGGTTCTCAATATCCAAATCAGAAAGAAAATTTCGGCGTATTTCTGGATTCAATGCCAGACACCTGGGGGCGTACGCTGATGAAAAGAAGAGCCTCTATTCAGGCAAAAGAAAAAGGCACTTCATCAAAGACATTGTATGACATTGATTTTCTACTGGGCGTTCATGATGAAAGCCGCATGGGAGCTTTGCGTTTTAAACTTGACCCTCAAGGACCTTTTCTTGACAACGATCCTGTGTCTCCCACCCCTCCCTGGACCACTATACGTGAATTGCAACACGGAGCATCCCTGATTGAGTCCAACGAAGACACCGCAGAGGTCAGAAAATGGTTAGCTATGCTAATGGCTCCGGGCTCTTCTCTGGGGGGAGCCAGACCTAAAGCTAATATTGTTGATGAATTGGGACAGCCCTGGATCGCCAAATTTCCTTCAAAAAATGACAGCACCGACAAAGCCGCATGGGAATATCTCGCTTACCAGCTGGCGGTTCATGCAGGTATAGAGATGGCTGAAAGTAAATTGGAGCATGTCGCCGGCAAGTACCATACTTTTTTTACCAAACGTTTTGACCGTGACAGGCAGGCGAGAGTCCACTTTGCTTCTGCCATGACAATGACTGGAAAAAATGAAGAACTGATCCGGAACGATGCGCCGTCGTATCTGGACATGGTTGAATTTATTCAATTTTCCGGAAGTAGTGTAGACGAAGATCTTAGTCAGCTCTGGCGGCGAATGGTGTTTAATATAACAATATCCAATACAGATGATCACCTGAGAAATCACGGATTCATTCTGACTGCCAAAGGCTGGCGTCTATCTCCCGCTTTTGACATTAATCCATCCATTGACAAAGATGGCCTTGCAATCAATATTGATATGGAAGACAATCAACTTGATATTGAAATAGCAAAACAAGTTGGGATGTATTTTCGGCTGGGAGAGAAACAGATGAACCAAATCATAGATCAGGTCAAATCATCCGTTTCACAATGGCAAAAACTGGCAGCTGAAATTGGGATTTCAAGAGCTGAGCAGACAATGATGGCTTCTGCTTTTCGGTTGTAAAATTAGCTGGCAGGTACATTAAGTATTTCGTATATTAATAAGGGAATTTCTGTTATGGATATTATTACGTTTGAAAACCCGGTAATTGAAAAAGATTTGGAAGGACCTGTTCCAATGGCGGGGCAGGGATATCCATACAATCAAATAGCCAACCCTCGTCGATTCGAAGAATTAATTTATAGTATTTGTAAAGAGAAAATTTCTGATAAAGGTTTTGACGGTTTCGATGACGTAAGTTTGATGTCGGGTGTAGCAGACAAAGGACGAGATTGTGCACTTTTTAAAAAAGGAAAAGCGCATGGCGTAATCCAGTGTAAGAAGTACACCACTCATTACAGCAAAGAGAATTTTGGATTAGAGATTACCAAATTTGTACTTTATAGTTTACTTGATGAACGGTTGATTTATGATAAAGAAAATTTTATTTATTATATCATGGTGTCAACTGATTTTACTGCTGATTGCAGAGACTTTATTGATGACTTCCAAAATAATATTCGAAACGAATCAAATTTGAGTCATTGGGTTCAAAAAAATCTTTCGGCGCCTACTCTTGCATCACTCGGATTGCATGATCGAACAGAAGAGGTAAAGAGTATACTTGGCTCCATTCAAGTGCGGAAAATTGTTCCTCAGGATATTGATGTGTATTTAAATGAGCCAGCCTGTTTTAAATTAGTACCATTGTTTTTTCAAGTTCGAACTATAACCGATAATTCTGAGATTGCCAGTTTAAGGAATGTTTTAATTAAGGAGCTGACACCAGAGGGAATCATAAAGGAGCTTGACGCGGGTTCTGTTGGATTGAAAAGTGAGAGTAATGAATTTGAGGGTATTCAACATTCGCATATTGAGAGAGACGAAACAGCAGAATTATTGCAATGGATTGTAGCAGACCCGATCAGAAATAGTGAGGGCAAGCCATTAAATATTTGTTTGCTTTCAGGGCAGGCAGGATATGGGAAGACTGTTATTTTAAGAGATCTTTATCACGAGATTTCAAAAAAGGATATTCCAGTTTTAGGGCTTAAAGCTGATAAGTTATATTCTTATACAATTTCGGATTTACAAAAAAAAATATTGGTCTTTCAATTCCGGTGTATGATTTCTTCGAAACAAGTCATAAATATTTTCCTCTGACCGTAATATTGGTTGATCAAATTGATGCTTTATCACAGTCAATGTCATCGGACAGAAGTTTTCTCAACGTTTATAAATCACTTATTGACAATTTTGTTGGTAGAGAGAATATTAAAATTGTCATTTCTGTACGAACTGCCGATTTACACTGTGATCCATCTCTCAGAGTGTATAAAAATGTTAAAACTGTTACTGCTAAACTTCTCAATGAGCCTCAGGTATTAGAACAATTGTCGAAAATTGGGATTGTTAAAGAACAGATTTCACAGAAATTATTGGAACTACTTAAAACACCGAATCATTTAAATGTTTTTTCTCGGATAGCATTAAACAATAACAATAGCTTTCAAGCAGCAACCGTGCAGGATTTATATTTTGAACTTTGGAATAGTAAAGTCATAAATGTATCAAGTCCAATTCGAGTGGAGCCGGCCAAAGTAAAAGAAGTGCTTTATCATATAGCGGCGAAGATGTACGAATCACAGCGTATAACTGTTTCCGTACATCGTTTTGAAGAATATAATACTGAGTTAAAGTACTTGGAAAGTGAGTTGTTGATTAAGCAAGAAGGAAAACAACTGCAATTTTTCCATCAGTCATTTTATGATTTTGTCTTTTCAAAACAATTTGTTGAAAAAGAAAATGACTTGTTTGAATATATAATTGAAGCCGAACAATCAATACATATTCGATCAGCGGTGAAAATGATATTAGGTTATCTTAGAGATTTTAATTCTGACTTGTATATTAGAACCGTTGATAGAATTCTTTGGGATGATCAAATTCTGTTTCATATTAAGCATATCCTATTATCCACAATCTCGTCACAAGATCATCCTACACAGCAGGAGAAGAAAGTTGTATTGAAAGCTTTCAGGGAGTCTATTTATTTTGCGACTTTATTTTTTGAGCAAGCCAGAGGGAATGCTTGGTTCGAATTAAGTAATGAAAATTCATTACTTAATTTTTTAAAAAAGGCAGAGCCAGCAGCAATAGAAAGCTTTTGGGTAGGTGTATTAGCGCAAGAATTATCTTTTTTAAGATTTGTTTGTATTGGCTTTCTCAGAAATTGTTTATTAAGTGACAATTTATCGGCCGCCTGGGAATTTACAAAGGAGGTTGAAGACCAGTCCATACTAAGAAATATCTTATTTTCTATTGAAAATTGGAGTAATCCAATTTCTTATGAGCTTTTGAATAGTTGTTCCGATTTTGAAGAGATCGATTCCTTTGCATACTATCATGTATTAGATAACATAGCGAAGACAGATCCTGAATTTGTGTTAAAAAAGGTCAGAAACTCATTATTGTCGCATTATAAAAGTAATAAACGAGCGAGAGAGTATGAGGAGGGAACGCTACTCCAAAATCTTGCGAAAAGTGTCCCGGAAAAATTGTTTCCTATTTTATTTGATATTATTCGTCCGGATATTGAGAAAACGATAATAGTAGAGGATGACATACTAAGTGATTTTAAATATCGGTCGATCGATTTGGAAGATGACCATCTGGAGAGGGGAGAGTTTTTATATCGTCTTTTGGCAATATGCCTCCGCAGCTCGGCCGAATCAAAGGCTGCAAGTTTTTATGACTTCCTAAATGCTCACAAAAAGTCTAACTACTATTCCATTTTACGATTGTTGGTTTTTGCTCTTACCGGTAATGAGGAAGGATATAAGGCGGAGATTTTTGATCTATTCAATTATTTCATAGAATTTCGTCGTAAAGATTTTCATTCCAGACTTGGGTTTGAAATGAGAGTACTCTTCGGACAATCATTTTCGTTTTTTACAAAACATCAGATTGACATTTCTCTTAGGGAAATTGATCAAATTGTTGATACAAATGAAATTTACTGCTATAAAGACCCAGATTCTAAAAAGCATAGATTTCACTCATTCTGGGGACAGACAAAATATCAATGGATTTTGCAGATACCGGAAGAGTTGTTGGTCATAAATACTAGTGTGAGAAGATCTTTTCTAGAATTAAAGAGAAAGTTTCCTAAATATTGTGACACTGCACCGGGAGGGATGAGGAGTGGAGGGATTTTTAGTCCCATTCCTGCCGAAGCTCACAAATATATGAGTAAGACAAATTGGATTGATTCATTTAGGAAATACAACAGGCAGCGCGATCGATCGGACCATGATTTTTTTAAGGGAGGAGTGGACGAACTAGCATCTGCATTCGAGACAGTTGTTAAAGAAAATCCTTCGAGCGAAAAACTTGGTATAATCAAAATCTCAATTAATGATCCAAATATTGATATAAAATACTCAATCAGCGGTCTTCGCGGATTAAGTGAAAGCAAGGAAAATTTAACTCAGGTAATTCTTTTATTTAAAGAGTTACTAGTGAAGGACTGTGAGCAATATGTTTCGGATTTGGTTAGGATAGCATCAAATTTGATTGGTGAGGAGAAGGACGATGTTGATATAATTAATTTCCTTGTAAAGACTGCACTAAGATTTGGTGATGAATTCCATAAGATACAGCTGAACCAAAGGCAAAGATCGATGACTGAAGAGCTTGTTATGATAGGTATAAATACACCCTCAGGCTCTGCGGCGCATGCGTTAGTGCATGTCAGCGATTTTGAATTGAAGGATTTGATTTTTGATACTTTTGAGAAAATTCTTTTTGAAGGCCCAAGAGACGCTAGGGCTGCGGCATTGTATCAGTTTGCATACTTAATGAATCTGGATCGGGATAGAGCCTTCCATCTATTTGCCTTAAGTGTCAATTTAGAAGCTGACATCGACGTGCTTGCGTCAGGTATTTGGTCATTTGGTTACATGGGTAATTATAATTTCGAAGCTTTGGATATTGCTTACATGAAAATGGCAGTATCAAAGGATCTTCGGGAAAACGATAGTCATTCTTTGTTTATTCAATTGTATGGAGCCTACTTACATGACCAGCCCAATGCAGATAGTCTGTTGTATACGCTTTTGGATAATAATAAACATAGCTGTTCTGGTGCAGTTAACGATATTGTAAAGCACTATAATCTTTTTCCGAATGCCAAAGATAAAAATAACTCTCTGCTTGATTATGTGCTGAACAAATCAGTGGAAGAAGACTATGAGCGGTTGAGTTGGAGTTTTCTAAACGCAGAAAATCTTGCATTAGACGATATCCATTTATTCCTTAGGAAATATGTTCAGTCAAGATATTTTACCATTACCGAATATTTTCTGGGCTATCTGACCTTGCAATGCACCCGATCGCCTTTAATAGCAATCGAGTTATTTGAACTTGCGATGAATAACAAAGGTGGAAATGTAGATAAACGTTTTGGTTTTGGTTCTGATAATTCGTCTATAAAGTTTATTGTGGGAGCTTTTAACGCACTGAACGAAAACGACGATGTTAGTAAAATGCAACGACAAAAACTTCTTGTATTATTTGACAAGGTTTTGGTAGACTATCGATTTAAAAACAACGCTGAAAAAATATTAGAAGAGCTTTTATAGGTCCAAAAACAAAAAATGGCTCCGACTTATCGTCAGAGCCATTTGTACCCAGAGCCGGAGTCGAACCGGCACGAGTGTAACCTCATTGGTGTTTGAGACCAACGCGTCTACCAATTCCGCCATCTGGGCATTGTGTTGTGTTGGGAGTGCAAAAGTAGGGAGAAAATCGGATTACCCAAACTTTTGCGCTAAATATTTTACATAAATTTTTGTGATATTTGTAAGTGTGCTGATGCTCATAAGGTTATTCGTAACGCAATGCTTCGATAGGATCCAGTCGTGAAGCTTTTATTGCCGGATAAATCCCTGAAAGTACACCGACGACGACACAAACAATAATTCCCAGCGCCATCCACAACCACGGCACTACAAACGAACTGCCTTCGCTAATGGAGTTGGAAATGATATTACCAATGATGATTCCAAGGAAAAGGCCGGCAATCCCGCCAATGATACACACCACGATCGCTTCGATCAAAAATTGAAAACGTATCACTTTTGGTGTTGCCCCCAGTGATTTTCTTATCCCGATTTCTCTGGTACGTTCGGTCACTGAAACGAGCATGATGTTCATCAGTGCAATGGAAGCGCCCAGCAACGTAATAATGCCAATCCCGAATCCGCCAATTCTTAAATAACCGGAAATGTTCTCAAAATCCTTTGCCATCGCATCGGCACGTTCCAGTACAAAGGAATCCTCGGTTCCAAGTTTGTCGTTGCGGATACGTCGCATCAGGCCACGGGCTTCTTCGATAATAAACTCGCCATCGGTAATGTTGGCGGCAGAGGCAGTGATGTTGTAAGTTAATGTCCTGTTGGCCGCAAGCCCGCGTCCGTTGTCCAGCGGGATGATGATGATACGGTCGGAGTCAGTGCCACCGCCCAGAGATCCTTTTTTTTCAAGAACGCCGATGACCTTATATTTTGAACCCATGAAAGTAACTTCCTTGTTGACAGGGTCAACCTGATCAAACAGGTTCCGGGCAATTTCCTGTCCCAGAACGGCCACATTCAGGGAATTTTCAAGATCGTTTTTATTAAGGTTTCTTCCGAAATCTATTTTATAACCGTTTATTCCGAGATACTGCTCATCGGCACCGATCACACTGCTGTTCGGATTTGTTTTTTTCGAGAGGTGATTCGCCTGGACCGCCCCGCCAATCATGGCCGAGAGTGATACCGTTCCTTCGTATTCATCCCTGAAACGCTGAGAAAATTCAGAAGCCTCGCGATAATTTATAACCGGATAACGTTTCCCGCGCCGTCCTCCGCTCCGGAAGTTATTTTCCTCATGATTCTTAACCGTAAAGGTGTTGGCTCCAAGGTCTGCAAAGCTGCTGTTAACCGAATTCTGAATACCCTCAATGGCCGTAAGAATGCCCACCAGTGAAGTAATGCCAATCGCAATAATGAGGGCAGTAAGTACCGTACGGAGCAGATTCGACTGAATGGAACGCAAGCCCTCGTCTACATTTTCCTTAATATTCATCGTATAAATTATGCGTTACGTGCCATATTTAATAAAATTACATTAATTCGGATAAAAAATGCGCGGTGATAAGCGTATCTTTCGTTATGAATCCGGGTGATTGGAGCCGCAGTAGAGGCCGTCATTCAAGTAACCCGGGAATTTCTCTTGGTATCAGGATGACTTATTAACCTTCGTTTTTGGTAAAAGACAACCTGTTTTTATTAATTCGTAAAGCTGCACATGATGCGTGAAAGAATCAAACCAATGGTACGGCTCTTTGCTCCGTTTATCATTTTTTTAGCCATTTCTGGCCAATGTCTTGGCAACAGACTATTGATTCCGATGGACGACTCTCAGAAAAACCATTTGAAGGCCTATGGAATAGCGTACTGGATATTGAAAAGCTACGAAATGGAAATGGACTGGCTGCTGAATTATCGCGGAGGAAGTTTTATGGTGGCCTATAATCAGCAATTTGCGGCTGAGATGACGGTGCGGGGGGTGAGTTTTGAAGTCATTTCAGAAGGACAGGCCGGACAGATCTTAAACCAGATCAGTGCGCCTGATGTCAATATGGATGCGGTGAAGTTGCAGAAGGCGCCAAGGGTGGCTGTTTATTCTCCCAAATCAAAATTACCCTGGGATGATGCCGTAACGTTGGTGCTGACCTATGCTGAAATTCCTTACGACGTCGTTTACGATGATGAGGTTTTAAGTGGAAAGTTACCCGAGTACGACTGGCTGCATTTGCATCATGAAGATTTTACCGGCCAGTTCGGTAAGTTTTTCCAGTATAAGGATTACCCCTGGTATCGTGAGCAGAAAAAGGAGGCGGAAGGCGTCGCGGACAAATTTCAGTTTGCCAATGTGCCGCAAATGAAGCTGGCTGTGGCTAAGAAAATTTCTGAATTTGTGTCGGGTGGGGGGTATATGTTTGCGATGTGTAACGCCACAGATACGTTTGACATTGCTTTGGCCGCCGAGGGTATTGATATTGTTGAGGCTATGTATGATGGTTCGCCGGCAGATCCGACCGCGAACAGCAAGCTGAATTTCGGCAATACTTTTGCCTTTCAGAATTTTAAAACAATACCTTATCCTTACGAGGTGGAGTTTTCGGATATTGACAACCAACCGGATGAACGTGGCCTGAGTGAAGGAAATGATTTCTTTTCGCTTTTCCAGTTTTCTGCCAAATGGGATCCTGTACCAAGCATGCTGACGCAGAATCACCAAACCATTATCAAAGGATTTTTGGGGCAGACTACTGCATTTAAAAATCGTTTTGTGAAACCGGAAGTTGTGGTGCTTGCTGAAAATAAAACCGCACAGGAAGCCAGATATATCCACAGCACGCACGGGAAAGGATTTTTTACTTTTTACGGCGGTCATGATCCGGAGGATTATCAACACCGCGTAGGAGAGGAGCCGACTGATTTGAATCTGCATCCAAACTCGGCGGGATATCGTTTGATTTTGAATAACATTCTTTTCCCGGCAGCGAAAAAGAAAAAGATGAAAACCTGATTCGGCGCTTAGTCCTTATCGTTCAATAACACACAAACCGTGCATTATCGCACGGTTTTTTCTTTTTATTTTTCTTGTAAATACTTCATTGATAGATATTTAGGTTTTGGCACAATTCTCTGACTAAAAAATACAGTTAGCCATGAAATTGAAATTGTCTGTATCTAAAATTTTACAAAATGGATCGGGAAGTTGAACCGGATTATATTAAAAAACAGAAAAACCGCCGGTGGGTTATCGGCATTGCCGGTATTCTCGTTTTGGTCGCCGCCGTTTATTTTTTACGAAAGTCTTTGAAAGGGACCATGGAAGCATCCCGTATCCGCAGCAGTGTTGTGGAAATCGGTGATGTTGAAAATACTTTGACTGCTTCCGGAGAGATCATTCCGGCTTATGAACAGATTATCACCAGCCCCATTCGTGCCAGCATTCGTCGGATTTTAATTACGCCGGGGACACCGGTGATGCCCGGACAAGCGATCGTGGATCTGGATAAATCGCTCACCGAAATTGAATCGGAAAAGTTTAAGGATCAGCTGGAATTAAAGCGCAACAGCATTGAACAGCTGCGGATGAAGCTTAACAAAGACCTTTTTGATGCGGAGATTAACGACAAGATCAAGTCCCTTAACATCAATAAACTTCGTGCTGATTTTGAAGATGCCAAACGCCTCCAAAAAGTGGGCGGAGGTACGGGGGAGGACATTACCCGGGCCGAAAATGCGCTAAGAATAGCAGAACTGGAAAAAAAACAGTTGGAAAATGACCTGTCCTATAACCGTGAATCGATGAGTGCCAGTTTGAAGGAAACACAGCTTGGCGCACAGATTGAAGGCAATAATCTAAAAGAACTGCTGCATAAACTGAAAATGGCAGACATTGTTGCCGACCGAAAAGGTGTACTAACATGGGTTAACGAAAATATCGGATCAGCTGTTAATGAGGGCGAAATGCTGGCAAAGGTTGCCGATCTGGGCAGTTTCAGAATCGATGGTTCCTGTTCAGACGTATATGCGGATCAGGTCAAAACGGGTTTGCCGGTTATCATTAAAATGAACGAAACAGTGTTGCGCGGAATCATTACGCAAGTGAAACCGTCCATTAAAAACGGAATCATCGAATTTGTGGTGCAGCTTGACAATGCCAAAAATGAATCGCTCAGACCGAACATGAAAGTGGAAGTTTTTATCATCACCGATCATCGTGTAAAAACGCTTCGTGTTGCCAACGGCCCTGCATTCAACGGGAAGCGAAAACAGTTTGTTTACGTTCTCAAAAACGGCGTTGCCGAGCGACGGGAGGTTGAGGTTGGCTTATCCAATTTCGATTACGTTGAAATTAAAAGCGGGCTGCAAAAAGGCGAAAATGTGATCCTGACCGATATGAGTCAGTTTGAAAATCTGGAAGAAATCTCAATTCAATAAGGGGTATGAAAATGAGATGTTTATACTTTTTTCTGTTTGTTTTTCAGGCACATTTTTCAGTTGCGCAGGCGCTGCGGTTGTCGTTGACGGAGGTGGTGCAGCAGGCCAGGGAGCAATCCGTTGCCTCGAAACAGGCGGTTACGTTAAAGAAAACGAATTACTGGAAGTACCGTTCTTTTCTGGCCGACTTCAAACCACAGCTTAGCCTGAACGGTACGGTGCCGGGTTTTACGAATTCCTATATTCAGGTTGTTCAGCCGGACGGGACGGTTTCCTTCAAGTCGGTTTCTAATAACAATTCAACGGTTAACCTCTTGTTGAATCAAAGCGTTGCCTTGACCGGCGGTACAATTTACATTCAGCAGCAAATGCAGCGGTTTGACGATTTTGCCGGAAATAGAACCAGTTATAATGGTATTCCTTTTGAATTCGGCATCGATCAGCCTTTGTTTCGTTTCAATAAAATGAAATGGGACCGGAAAATTGAGCCGTTGAAATTTCAGGAAGGTAATCAGAAATACATCGGTGACCTTGAACAGGTAGCTCTGGCAGCCACAGGTTTATATTTTGATTTGCTGGTGGCACAGGTAAACTTGCAGATTGCCGGTAAAAACAGGAGCAATAACGATACCCTTTACAAAATTGCGGGCCACAAGCTGGAACTTGGCAAGATATCCCAGAACGATCTTTTACAACTTCAAATGGGACTGCTGACTGCGCAAAAAGATCTTGCTTCGGCAAATCAATCGGCAGCGGTTGCTTCATTGAAACTGAAAATGTTCCTGAGTTCGCGGGATGAGCGCGAACTGGAACTGGAGGTGCCGCAGGAGCTGGATGAATTTGCCATTGATCCGCAAAAAGCGCTGGACGAAGCTTTCGCCAATCGTGCCGATGCAATTACTTTTGCGCGCAGATTACTGGAAGCGAATCGGGATGTGGTGCAGGCAAAAAAGGAAAATGGCCTGAATGCATCGGTTAGCGCTACTTTTGGATTATCTAATCAGGGACCACGACCGGGTGATATTTATGTAAAACCGCAGGATCGGGAATTTGTCGAGCTGCAATTTACGCTGCCCATAATGACTTGGGGGCGTAACAAGGCCAGAACGGAAGTCGCCAAGGCAAATCAGGAATTTGCGCAGCAGTCCGTTGAGCAGGATAAGCTTACTTTTGAACAGGAAATTTTTACGCAGGTAACGCTTTTGCAGATGTTGCAAAAGCAGGTAAAATTGACAAAACTAGCCGATCAGATTGCTGCAAACCGGTATCAGATCGCACAGGATCGTTTTATACTAAGTAATTTAAGTGTCACCGATCTGGGTATTGCCATACAGGAAAAGGACCGGGCCAAGCGGGATTATATCCTGGCATTGCGGGATTACTGGCAGTCATATTACACCCTGCGTTTGTTGACCTTGTATGACTTTGAAAGAAACCAGAAAATTGGGGCCTAGGGTGTTGGGCTGGGGGCATGGGATAATTACCCTGCTCTTTGCCATACGCCTCTCCTCACAAAACTTAAACATAAAAACCTGCCATGATCAAACTGCAAAATGTTGAAAAAGTCTATCGGACGAGCTCGATAGAAACACTTGCGCTTAACAACATCAATCTGGATGTAAAAAAGGGAGAATTTGTGTCCATCATGGGACCCTCCGGCTGCGGGAAAAGTACCTTGTTGAATATCATTGGTCTGCTTGATGCGCCGTCGAAGGGTATTATTGAAATTGACGGACGCAAAGTTGAGCGGTTTAACGATAAGGAAATCGCTCCCTTACGGAACAAAATGCTCGGATTTATCTTCCAGAGCTTCCATTTGATCAATGACCTTTCGGTAATCGATAATGTGGAAATTCCATTGCTTTACCGCTCCACCAATGCCAAACAGCGCAGAGAACTTGCGGAAGAAGCATTGGAAAAAGTGGGTTTGGCCAACCGAATGAAACATTTTCCAAAACAGTTGTCGGGCGGGCAAAAACAGCGGGTGGCAATTGCCAGAGCCATTGTCGGGAAACCGGAGATTATCCTCGCCGATGAACCCACCGGAAACCTGGACAGTGCCATGGGAAACGAGATTATTAACATTCTGCAATCGCTTAATGAAGATGGCGCGACGATCGTCATGGTAACCCACGACGACGCTATGGCCAAGAGAACGCACAGACTGATCAGGTTATTTGACGGGACGCAGGTTTTATGAATTTTGACCGGGTCGCCGGTGCGATGATTGAATTTTGAATGATAGAATGAGCTGGCGTACAGAAAATATTCTCTCATTCTATCAATCTATCATTCACTCATTTTACCATCTTATCAGTCAGTCTTATCTAAAATATTCCTGCTGCCATGCTTATAAACTACATAAAAATCGCTTGGAAGGTTTTGCTTCGGCATCCTTTCTATACATTTATCACGCTATTCGGGATCAGTCTGACGCTGACGGTGCTGATGGTGATTACATCGTTTTTGGATCATCTTTTTGGAGCTCATTATCCGGAAACAAAACGCAACAAGACGTTGTATATCGGGATGGTGATCCAGACGGACTCAGCAAGAACTTCCATCTCTTCCGGACCGGCCACTTTCAGCTTTTTGAACAAATATGCCAAATCACTGAAAACACCGGAGAAGGTTACCATTTTTTCCAATTTCAGCTTTTCCAATACCTATGTGAACGGGAAGCGTATCAAGCTGAATACTAAATATACGGATGCTGAATTCTGGGGTGTTACCGATTTTCAGTTTCTCGAAGGGAAGCCCTATAACGATCAGAATATCAGAAATGGAGATCATGTTGCCGTTATTACGGATGCGCTAAAAAATCAATATTTCGAAAAGGGAGACGAAAATGTTGTCGGTAAGAATATTGAGATAGAAAGCGTTAATTACAAGGTCATTGGTGTGGTAAAAGGGAGCCCGCCGACTCGTGTTTATACGTACAGCGACGTCTACTTTCCGTACACGGCGCCGAAAAGTAATTATGAAAACAAAGGCATCCGGGGCCGGTACATCGCTTTATTGTTGGGGAAAAAGGAATCTGATCTTGACGAAATTGAGTCAGAGTTTGACAGCGGTATTGCCCGAATTCCCAAGTCTGAAATTGGTGATGTGAAAAAATTTCCAGTCTTAATTATCAAGGCAGACCGATATTTTGATCATTTTTTGAACAGTCTGGCGAGGGATGAAACCCAGAAAATCTTTTTTTACGCGATCGTGGGACTGGTTTTACTGATGTTAATGGGTTTGCCCGCCATCAATCTTGTCAATGTCAACGTTAGTCGCATCCTGGAAAGAGCATCGGAAATTGGTGTCAGAAAGGCATTCGGTGCGCCGTCGAAGGCGTTGCTGTGGCAATTCATCATCGAGAATGTTTTTATCACACTTATCGGCGGTGTTTTTGCTTTGATTTTTTCGTTTGCAATCGTTCAAATGATTAATGCCAGCGGCTGGATAGCCTATGCAGACCTAACGATCAATTTCACTGTTTTTCTGATAAGCATTCTGGTTTGTCTGTTTTTTGGATTGTTGTCCGGTGTTCTGCCTGCTTTCAGAATGTCTAGGTTAAAAATTGTGGACGCTTTAAAATCCTGAATCTCATGTTACGACACTTATTTAAATTAATCTGGAATAAAAAAGGTGCGCATTCACTGCTCATTATCGAGATTTGGGCCTCCTTTATGGTATTGTTCGGTGTGCTTTCGCTGATCGTTTTTAATGTCAGCAACTATGTGGAACCTATAGGATTTGAATATCAAAATGTTTGGAATGTGGATCTGGCCAGCAATCAGGATACGGTGGAGGTGGGAGGTAAGCTGGAAAGAATTTTGCAAAGGATAAGGTCTTATCAGAATGTGGAATCTGCGTCGCGTATGAGCAGCAATACGCCATTTTCGGCCAACCAGATGAACAATTCCATCACTTACAAAAAAACGTCTGCTTTGGCGGATCACTACAATACGGATACAGATTTTAGTAAGACAATTGATCTGCCCATGTTGACAGGCCGTTGGTACAACGAGACTGATCTGGTGTCAAAGTTTATTCCGATCGTGATCAATAAAAAATTGCAGGAAAAGCTGTTTCTTGATGAAAATCCGTTGGGAAAAGTGATCAGGGTTGATGAGAAAGTTTCCTATAAGGTGGTCGGAACGGTTGATAAATTCAAAGCCAAAGGCGAGTTTATGTCGGATAATCCTGCGATGTTCCAGATGATACAAAAAGATGATTCGTGGAACAGCAATATTTTGATCAAAACCAAGCCGGGAACCGATGCCAATTTCGAAGCCCGGCTCGTGAAAGATATCGCAACTATGTTGCCTGGCTGGGGGATCGAAGTTAGTTATTTAACAGAATCACGCAAAAATCGTCATAACCTGACACTCGTGCCTGTATCGATCTTTCTGATCATCAGTGGGTTTTTATTGACAAATGTTGCACTCGGTCTTTTTGGGATACTTAATCTGAGTATTGCCAGAAGAAAAAATGAGATTGGTCTTCGTCGGGCCATGGGGGCGACGGAAGGAAAGGTGACCGGTCAATTTCTTGGTGAAATATGGGTGCTTGCAACTTTGAGTATGGTTGTAGGACTGGTGTTTTCAGTCCAGTTTCCGCTATTGAATGTTTTTGATATTGCCAGCAGTATTTATGTCACGGCTATGATAGCGGCTGTCATTATAATTTTCTTAATTGTGACATTGTGTGCCTGGTATCCAAGCCGGCAGGCATCAAGAATTCATCCGGCGGTTGCTTTGCATGAGGAGTAAATTTAGGAACAGCTCTTTTAAGAGCTGCCTGTTTATAGAAATTTAGGATTGATAACAATATCTGGCTCCGTAGGAGCCTCCTGATTGACAGCACGATATTTTTATCACCGACAATCGAGCAGGACACTCCTACGGAGTGCGCGAAGATGCAAGGCCACTTTTTTCTATAAACAGGATGCCCCAACAGGGCAAGGATCGATCAAAATGTAATGTCTTTTCAAAATATTAGTAGTTTCGGGTAAAATCAATTGCAAACCTTATGATCCTCATCGTTGACGACGACCTGGCCATCCGTACTTCTCTGGCCCTTCTCCTGAAAAAAGAAGGGTTTAGTGTCAGGGGCGCGGCTTCTCCTGAGGATACCATTGAAATATTAAATAAGGATACTCCGGAATTAATTCTTCTTGATCTGAATTTTTCGATCGAAACCTCCGGCGAAGAAGGTATGAATCTGTTGCAGCGTATCCGAAAACTCAACGCGGCAATACCGGTGATATTAATTACAGGTTGGGGCACCATTGACCTGGCGGTGAAAGGCATGAAGGAAGGGGCGAGGGATTTTATCACAAAACCCTGGCAAAATGATTATTTACTGCAATCTGTTAAAACGATCCTGAACCTGGCGCAACAGACACCGCAGTCGGCCAGCCGTCGGAAACTGGAACAAACCTATCATTTTGAAAATATTGTGGGAGAAGATCCCAGGCTTTTAGAAATCCTTGAAACGATAGGAAGGGTGTCGGCGACCGATGCGCCTGTGCTGATAACCGGCGAAAGCGGCACGGGAAAGGAGCTGATTGCGGAGGCGATCCACCTCAACAGCAAAAGAAAATCGAAACCTTTCATCAAGGTGAACCTGGGAGGCATTTCTTCAACATTGTTTGAAAGTGAACTGTTTGGACATGTGAGAGGTGCTTTTACCGACGCGAAGGCGGACCGTATCGGTCGGTTCGAAATGGCGCATGGTGGTACCATTTTTCTTGATGAAATCGGTGAGCTGGACCTGGCAAGTCAGGTGAAGTTATTAAGGGTATTGCAGGAGCGTACTTTTGAGCCGCTTGGTAGCAGCAAAAGCCGGAAAGTGGATGTCCGGGTGATATGTGCCACCAATCGTAATCTGGAAGAAATGGTGGCTCAGGGCACTTTTCGGGAGGATTTGTTTTACCGGATCAACCTGATTACCGTGAAACTTCCGGCTCTCCGCGAGCGTCCCGGAGACATTCCTATCCTGGCAGAGTTTTTTGTTAATAACCTCAAAGTAATTTACCAGCGTCCGGATTTGCAACTGGGAGTTTCTGCTTTAAAATGGCTGAAAACATTAACGTTGCAGGGAAATATTCGTCAGTTGAAAAATATTGTGGAGCGGACGGTATTGCTTTCCGGACAGGATATTCTGGATATTGATGATTTCAAAAGAAACCTCAATCCCAGTCCGCAGCCCTCGGGAAAAAGCGCTTTACCCGAAGTGGGGACGCTCACGCTTGAAGAAATGGAGTATCAGATGATTATTCGTGCGATGGAATTTCACCAGCAGAAGATTTCCCGTGTGGCCAGATCATTGGGTATCACGCGATTTGCACTATACCGCAGATTGGAGAAATATGGCATTTCTTACGAATCTGAAAATTAATCCATATCGTTGTTCATGAAATTACCACTTCGTTATAAGTACATTTTTTTCATCATCACAATCCATGCGATACTGGTGTTTCTGGCCTTTAAGTGGCTAAGTGAAAATAAGTTGTATTTTATAGCGTCGGAGGTACTGATCGTTATTTCCATCGTTATCTCAGTGCAGATCTACCGGGATTTTTCCAGGCCGATCGACTTTGTTCGGTCCGGGATTGAAGCCATTAAGGACAAGGATTTTACCATCAAATTTGTGCCGACCGGGAAAAATGAAGTGGACGTTTTGATTGAAGTGTACAACCTCATGATCGATCAGTTAAGAGAAGAACGTATCAAACTGAATGAGCAGCATTTTTTTCTGGAAAAGTTAATAGAAGCTTCACCGATCGCTATTCTGATTCTGGATTTCGATGAAAAGATTTCCCAGATCAATGAAAAAGCGAGACGGCAGTTTGATCGGAAGTCTGAGTTTTTTATCGGTAAAAGGCTGAAAGAACTTAATCTCTCCCTACTCAATCAACTGGAAGATTTGCAGGACGGAGATTCCAAAACGGTCAAAATAAATGGCGTGGAAACCTATAAAGTCCAGCGTTCTCATTTTATGGACCAGGGCTTCCGACGTTCTTTTTTAATGATCGAAGAACTGACGGAAGATATCCTGGAATCGGAGAAAAAGGCCTATGGGAAAGTGATCCGTATGATGGCTCACGAGGTAAACAATACACTGGGCGCAACCGATTCAATTTTGCAGACGACGCGGAATTATCTTTCCGAGGATTCTTTTCTGGATTTGCGTGAGGCGCTTAAAGTGGCTTCGGAGCGGAATCAGAAACTGGCCGTATTTATGAAAAATTTCGCTGACGTCGTGCGCTTGCCTGCACCTAAAACAGAGAATACCGATGTCGCTGCGTTAGTCAAAAGTGTCGGGGTATTTATGCGCGCACTCGCGGAACAGAAAGGATTAAATCTGCATATCAAAGTGGGCGAGAGCCAGCAGCTTTGGGCACGTATTGATATCGCTCAAATGGAGCAGGTTTTTGTCAATGTGATAAAAAATGCAATTGATGCCTGTCAGCCCGGAAATAGTATAGAGCTGGAAGTTTTTGAAAATCATATCGCGATCCGGAACAATGGTGAGCCTATTTCCGAAGAGACGGCGACGCAGTTATTCAATCCGTTTTTTAGCACAAAAAAAGATGGCCAGGGCATAGGGCTTACCCTGACCAGGGAAATTCTGTTAAATCACGGTTTTTCTTTTTCGCTGCTTTCAGATGCCGCCGGGTGGACGACTTTTATTATCGGAAAAATATTGTAAATATTTGAAAACCAGTTCAAATGGTGTGCTGTTCTCCACAGCACCAGGAAGGTTATCAAGGGAATGTAAAACGCGAAGAAAAAAGGTAGCTCGGTCAGGTACCTTGGAAAACCTTTCACACCGTGCTCCCAATAAGTCACATTGATGTAAAAGATCCTCATCATACTAAGCAGAACAATTGTCCCAATAACGGAAAGTCCGATAAGCCGGTATGTTTTTGACTGCCAGATTGCTTGCAGCACGTAAATAAAGGGAAAGAAGAAAAAGGGTGTGATGGTAAAAATATGCCTGGTAAGCGTGGTTTTATGAAAGGCTGCAATCAGTATTGAAATGACGATCATCGAGATAAAAAGCAGCGCTTTGCTGCGCTCTTTTTTGATAAAAAGAAAATAGCCGGCGAGTGAAACAAGCATAACCGGTGAACTCACAAAAATGCCTGGTGTATCATTGTTTCGGCCTTTATACCATTTGTAATACACTTCTATATTGGAGAAACTGGTCAGTAATTTATCCAGTCCCAGGATGAAATTGCCGCCCAGGGAGGTTGCCAACGTCTTCTCTTCCGGAAAATTCGGATTATAGGTGTTGCTTTTTAAAATCAGTTCACCAAAAGTTACGTAGTTATACAGCAAGAGGCATCCAACGAAAAAAGCAGCAACCACCGCAGATTTTGCCAACATCAGGACCCAGTTTTTATAGTCCCGATTGGTTGAATTATAAAACAGATAAAGGTAAAACGGAGCAAGAAACAGGATGTTTTGAAGCTCAATCAGCGAGGAAAAGCTGATGATGGCCGTGATCAAAAGAATTGCCTTCTGATTCTTTTGTATATCCTTCACGTTGGCTGTATAATAAAATGCCAGTAAAATAAGCATCGCGGAAGGCATGTGCGAAAATGCGTGTGTCGCTTCAAGCCAGTGTAACGTCGCCAGGCCGTATATGACGGTGCTTGCGAAGGCCAATTCTATGCCAAAACCGGATTGTCGATATAATAAAAACAAGAGGACCAGGCTTATCACAGCGCAGATATTGGGGAGAAGCGAAATGGCTACCACATCGGATTCGTAAAAATTTCCAAGATTATGCAGTCCAATCGATTCCATCAACTGCGCATAGGCCAGAAAGGGTAGCATCAATAACGCTGTTCCGGGAAGCCGGTCGGAGTAGATTTTGCCATCTTTTTCGGCGAAATCGCAGCATTTGATGTACTTGAAAAAAGGTTTGACCTCCGTTGTCTGGTTTTGGTAAACAGCTTTTGCCAGCGCAAAATGGCTGCCGTCATTGGAGCCGTTAATGCCGGCAGAACAGATAAAATAAAGAAATGCAAAACCTGCGAGTGCCAGCATGGCAATTTTCTTTTGCGTTGCATGTAAGGTAGAGAATGATGTCATAAGTTATCGGAGTGAGTTAAATTACGAGTTTACGGGGATTGGGTTATGTTTTACGGACCCTTACCGAGAGCATCTGAACAGGGTTTTTGAGCATCAGCTGATCCAGATCGGCATTGGTAAATCCCTTTGTTTTTAGTAAAGGGAGCAGCTTATCGGAAATCGTTGTAAAACCTCTGAACTCGCCTCCGTTTTCCTCGCCTGGTTTGTACCAGCCGGCGTCGTGGGAGATGAGCACTTTATTCAGAAGATTCTCAGTTTTGAGTAAATGAATGATTTCCGCATTTTTTAACAGACTATCGTCACTGATTCCGTCCAGACTGATCCACGCGCCCATTTTAGCAGCTTTTATAAAATTATTGGTGTCACTGCTATTGGCATGCACCCATACGAATGCACCGGGATGAACGCCCTCCTTTTCTAACAGCTCAATTTGTTCAAAAGCAGGGATTGCGGGTCCGGTATGGGAGCAAATGGTAAGGCCTGTTTCGAGATGGGTTAAAGCAGCGGCCTTTACAAGTTTTTGATGCATGGGTGATAACGGACCAGGATTAACCCCGATCTTGATGAAACCAGGCCTGATTTTAGACCCTTCAATACCGTTGACAGATTCGGAAATCCAGCGTCTTGCCAGCTGAACCGGTGTTTCCCGGAAAGCCCACGGCGGAAGATATTTATTGTCTGAGGCACCGTAATAACCGGTATTGGTGATGATATGGATACCACTTTGTTTGGAAATTTTTTCCAATAACAATACGTCCCGACCGATATACGCAGGCGTACATTCCACAAGCGTTTTGATTCCTCTGTTTTTGATCTCGGTAAGATAAGGCAATACTTTGCTGATCACCTGGCTATGCTCCCAACGATTTGAACTGATCTTGTCTGCACCGATAAAATCAACGAGAATGTGTTCGTGAATCAGGGCGGGGCCTAGTTGAGAAGTGGTTACTTCTCCAAGAACGGTGATGATTTTTTCATCTGAATAACGGAAATTATTCAAAAGTAAAGGAGTAGCCAGACAGGATTGGAGAAATTCCCGGCGAGATTGCATACGCTTAGATATTGAATCTTATGCAATGTAATATTAATTGATGAATTGACAATTAATAAGTTACGGCTTTTTTTTGAGCGTCTTTCAGTCTTTTTGTTGGCTTATTACCGTCCCGGTTCGTTCGTATTCCCGAAGCCAGGTTTTATGTTTGCCCTGAATGCTGCTGTAAAAATCGTAAACTTTTTTCAGGTCTGTTTCCATATGACCCGTGAGAAACAATGGTTCACTAATCACCAGAGCTTTGCGGGGATAGTCAAATCCTATTAAAACTAACGGAACTTGTGCTTTGAGGGCGATGTGGTAAAAGCCGGTTTTGAGTCTTTCAACGTCTTTTCTGGTCCCTTCCGGGGTTATGGCTATGTGCAGCTGCTGATTTGCATTGAAAAGATTGGCAACGGCATCAACCATATTGGTAGACTTATTCCGGTAAACGGGATAACATCCCAGCGCACGAAACAGCCAGCCGGAGTACCATTTGAAAAGCTGACTTTTTGCCAGAAAACCGATATTGATTTTTATTTCTCCCCGGGCACCCAGACACACCATGAAATCCCAGTTGGAATTATGCGGCGCTCCAACCCACACAGCCTTCCTGATTTCGTAGGGCGGCCTTCCGATGATTTTCCAACCGGCGATACGAAAGATGAATGCCGCAAGGTTGTTTAACATCGGATTGATAAGAGGTTGACTAGTTTGGCCAGCTGGTTCAGAGAACTATGAATGGCTTTGGACTAAACGAAATAATGAAGATAATCAGTGCAAATATTCCAAGAATCATCCGGGCCGTTCCGATGGGCTTGTTGTCTTCGGTTTCAGGATGACGGATTCCTAAAAAGCGTCCGAGGATGAAAACAAAGGGAAGAAAATTTGAATAACCATCCCAGTCCGGACGGATGTAGGTAGCACCAAACTGGGCAACCACGATCATCAGACTAAGCATAATGGCGTTTGCAGGATTCTCGCTGATTTTTCTCAGACAGATGTAAAGGAAATAAATGTAGATAAACAGAGAAAGCAAATGCTCATAAAAAACAGAATCGCTGCTGATCGCGAAGTCCTCGGTGCGGAACATACCCAAACCCGCGTAAAATATGAATACAACGAAAAGCGCAGGCGCCACGACATCGAATTTCTTTTTACCGATCATCCCGTACAGAATATGGCCACCGTCAAGCTGACCGATTGGAATCAGGTTCAATGATGTGAAAAATAGGGCCAGATATCCTGCAAAAATATACGGATAATGAGTCATCTCATAAGCATGGGGTACGCGCGCGGGATCAGCAACAAAGGTTTTGAAGAACCAAAAGAGAATATTGTCGCCCAAGGCTAAATTCCCTTCTGCATTTTCGTAGGCAAACTGCGGATAACTTAGTCCGTAACGTGCATATTCCGGGTGAATAGTGAAAATATATTCGGGTGGCGGAAGGTGCGTAAAACCATAATACAACACCACCAGCGCAGCAATAAATCCGGCCAGAGGCCCTGCAATACCGATATCAAAAAATTTCAGCCGGGAACGAACCACAGAAGTTATTCTGATGAAAGCACCCATCGTACCGATACTTTGTGGAATTCCAAACCACATCGGAATGTAATAGGGAAGTGTAACCTTAACCTGATGTAATTTGGCCGTAAAATAATGGCCAAACTCGTGGATTGTCAGGATTGCCAAAAACGGGATGGAGAACTGGAAACCGGCAAAAAACTGGGTCCAGCCCATCGGCGTTTTTGTCAAAAGAATATCTTTTCCTGATATTTTTTCGGCTAAGAAATGAACCGACGAGGTTACGAAGGAAAAAAAATTGCCAAACATCCATTCGGCACCCGCCATGGTGGTAGTGATAACGGTGGCAAGAAAAAGCAATCCCTGAATCAGGTGGGTACGGGTATTAGGCGACATAATCTTTAAGATAGTCCAATATTGTGACAGGCTTTTGTACGAGAATTGTGTCGATGCCTAATTTGGAAGCTGCTGCAATATTGTCTGCATTATCGTCAAGGAAAAGTGTTTCCTCTGCCACCAGACCTGACTCCCGTAGTACCTGAAGATAGATTTCAGGGTTTGGTTTCATCAGTCCCATTTTATAGGAAACATAAACTTTTTCAAACAAATCATCCAGTTTTTCAACGCCCGAAGCCGCATGCAAAATCTTGTTAACCTCTTTGATATGAATGGAGCTGGTGTTACTCAACAGGAACAAACGGTAATTTTTGCTTAGCGCTTTTATCAGCTCAATGCGCGCCGGAGGAATATCCAGTAAGAGGCTATTCCAGGCCGTATCAATAATTTCTTCTGACCAGTCAGGGAATTCAAGCAGCTCCCTGACCATGTTTCTAAATCCGTCTTCATCCACCAATCCGGTTTCAAACAAGCGGAAGAGCTCTTTTTCTTTAAAAAGCGTCAGGATCTCATGTTGTTCCTTACCACTCAGTTTGCTAAAAGAACTCGAAGCGAGGGGAACGTCGATATTGAGAATGACATCACCCAGGTCAAAAACTATATTCTTAATACGGCTATTTTTCATGGAACGGCTATAAGCTTGATTATTCTACAACCACACCCATTGCACAGAATTTATCAATACGCTGATCAATTCTTTTCTGGGGAGAGATAGAAGAAATTTCTTTAAAATTACTCAGGATGGTTTTCTTCAGTTCGGCAGCCATCCATGCGTGATCCAGATGTGCTCCGCCAAGTGGCTCAGGAACAATGCCGTCGATCAGTTTATTGTTTTTCATATCCTTGGCGGTGATCTTCATCGCCTCGGCAGCCTGTTCTTTGAAATCCCAGCTGCGCCATAAGATAGTTGAGCAGTTTTCAGGAGAAATTACCGAATACCAGGTGTTTTCCAACATCAAAACACGGTCACCGATGGCAATACCAATTGCCCCACCGGAAGCACCTTCTCCGATAACGATACAGATAACGGGTACTTTAAGCAGGAACATCTCTTTGATATTGCGTGCAATGGCTTCACCTTGTCCGCGTTCCTCCGCTTCCATTCCGGGAAATGCACCCGGCGTATCCACCAACGTAACGATTGGAATATTGAATTTTTCCGCCATCTTCATCAGGCGCAATGCTTTGCGGTACCCTTCCGGATTTGGCATCCCGAAGTTGCGGTGCTGACGCTGCTTGGTATTGCGGCCTTTCTGCTGACCAATAAGCATGAAAGTCTGTCCGTCGATGTTGGCAAGTCCGCCAATCATGGCAGGATCATCGCGTACCTGGCGGTCGCCGTGAAGCTCGATGAATTCATCACAGATTAACTGGATATAGTCCAGTGTATAAGGGCGGTCCGGATGGCGCGAAAGCTGGACACGCTGCCAGCTGGTAAGCTTTCCGAAAATTTCCTTACGAAGTTCAGTAATATTGTTTTCCAGCAGGGAAATGGCATCAGAAACATCAACATTATTTTGTTGCGCTAATGCCTTCATCTCTTCGAGCTTACGTTCTAGCTCGGCCATTGGTTTTTCAAAATCAAGGTATGTTCTCATGTTATATTTCTTCTTTGTGGCCCGGACTAAAGTTCATAGGAGCGTCCCCTTAACGGTATTTCTACCGTATTGTAGCCAATTTCATTAATTTTATTTTGAAAATCAGACATGCTTTGTTGTTCACCGTGAACCAAAAAGACAGCCTTTAATTTCTCAGGATCCTGCATTTTTACAAACCGGATCAGGTCATTTTGATCTCCGTGGCCGCTAAATACGTCAATTTTTTCAATATTAGCCAAGACAGGCAGCTTGTTTCCACGAATCGAAATACTATCCTGCCCGTTTAAAAGCCTCCATCCCAGGGTTCCTTCGGACGCATAACCGATCATCAGAATGGTTGCGTACGGGTTGCCGATGTTGGCCTCCACGTGTTGTTCAACGCGTCCGCCCTGTACCATTCCCGACGAAGAAATGATAATGCAGGGTTCATTGTAGTTGGATACGGCACGACTGGCATCCGAACTTTCCAGATAGATCAGGTTGTCAAAATCAAAAAGAATGTCGTTATCAGCATGAAAGTTTCTGGCTTCTTTATTCAAAAGCCTCACATAACGCTGATACACTTTTGTGCTGCTATGCGCAAGCGGGCTATCAGAAAATACTTTCAGGTTAGGGAAAGCATGATCGGCGTAAATTTTGTTTAGCGTATACAGTAAAGCCTGTGTCCGCCCAACGCTGAAAGAAGGGATAATAAGCCTTCCCGGAATGTCGACACAGGTACGTTTGATCACATCGGCAAGGGCGGTTGCAGGAGAGGTGGTATCCTCATGCAGGCGATTTCCGTAGGTCGACTCACAAACCAGATAATCGACCTGAGGCACTTCCTGCGGGTCAATCAGCAGCGGATAGTTGCTTCTGCCAATGTCTCCTGAAAAACAGATCCGTTTTTTTTCTCCGTTTTCAGTAACTTCAACCACGATATGTGCCGCGCCAAGTAAGTGCCCGGCTGCATAAAATGTAATCGAAACGTGATCGGCGATCCGGTAACGCTGGCCAAAAGAAACCGGAACAAAATTATCCAGTGCCTCAATCACATTTTTTTCCACGAAATAATCCCGGGGAACATCCTTCTTTTTTCTGCCTCGCTTTTTATTGGAAGAGCCGTTTTGGGCATTCAGCCTTTTCTGATGCAGGTTTGCTGCATCTTTTAAGAGTAGGGAAGTAAGGGCAAGTGTGGGTTCTGTACAAACAACTCTTCCTTCAAAACCTTCTTTAAATAAGTTGGGAATGTTGCCGGAGTGATCGATATGTGCGTGCGTAAGCAGCACTGTATTGATTAGGCTTGCATCAAAAGGGAAAACACTTTTTTGTTCATCATAGCGCGTTCTTCTGTCTTTTTCGTCTAAATCAAAGTCCGAGCCGCAATCGATCAAGATCCGGTAGTCGTCTGTTTCCAGTAGAAACATACTGCCGGTAACTTGCTGGGCGGCTCCCCAAAATGTCAATTTCATGTGTTATGTAATACCGTGAATATCTATATTATGATCTTCCTCTATGTGAGAAAAAACAATATTATTTCGAATCTTAATGGTCAATCAAAAAGATTAAGTTAAAGTAAAAACGTGAGCAGCAAAATAATGCTTATGTAATCACGGCAATTGTTGCGGAATATAATCAACTTAACTTAAACATTTAACTACAAAAGTATCAAAAAAGAGGCGTAGAATTGCCGAAGTCTATATAGTTTAGCATGAGAATGCTTCTTTTTTTTAACCGACCCAGACCAAATAAAGATTTATGAAATTAATATTTACCTTTTTCTGTATGCTGATCCTGCATGAGATAAAGGCTCAATCCATTGATAGTTTGGCATTAACGGGTTTTAGCGATGCCGTGCTTGAGCTCCAAAACAGCGAGCTGATCAGGAACGGGACACTGTCTGTGAGCGTAAAATCCGTGGCCGACAAGAAAACTATTTTTGCGATTAATCCTGAAAAGTCTCTGCCATCGGCATCTATACTCAAACTGGTAAGTACCGCAACAATTCTTTCTGTCCTGGGAGGTGATTTCAGATATCAGACCTTTCTGGAATATGATGGTTTGATCAAAAAAGATACGCTTGTCGGTAACATATATATCCGCGGAGCGGGGGATCCTTCCTTGGGCAGCGATCGTTTTAAGGATTATCCGGGCAGTACGCAGCTGATAAGCCGGTGGACGGCTGCAATTCAGAAACTGGGGATTAAATATATCAAAGGAGATGTTCTGGCTGATGCGTCTTATTTCGACAGCAATACGTTGGCAGACAGCTGGATCTGGGGTGATCTGGGGAATTATTACGGCGCGGGCGTTTCAGGGCTTAATTTTAACGATAACCAGTACCGGATTAAATTTAAACCTGGCGTTGAGGAAGGCGATCCGACGAGTTTGCTGGGTATTGAACCGGCCATACCGTACCTGGTTTTTACCAATCGTGTGACGACCGGCGAACGAGGTTCAGGGGATAAAACGGTTGTGTATGGAAATCCTTTGAGCAATCAGGTTATATTGACCGGAACCGTGCCCAGAGGTGTCGTGAGTTTTTCAGTGAAGGGATCTATTCCGGATCCGGCGATGTACGCAGCGTACGCCTTAAAACAAGGTCTATCCGGAACCATCGCCTTTATTTCCGAGCCAGGTGCTTTAAAAGGAACAGCGACTTCGCTGATTCCGACGGGTAAGAAAGTACTGGATGAGTACAAATCACCGCCATTGAGAGATATTTGTCAGCAGGCTAATTATTGGAGTGTGAATTTATATGCTGACGCATTTCTTAAAAAAGCGGGGAAACAACTGGAAGGCAGATCTGATTATGACGATGCGGCCAAGGCCGTAACCAATTACTGGTTGAACAGAAAGGCTGACATGAGAGGTTTTTTTATCAAAGATGGAAGCGGACTATCACCGTCGGGATCTATTACGACCCATAACCTCACCGATATTTTGAGCCTTGCCACCAAGGAGGCTTCCTATCCTGATTTTTATAAGAGTATTGCCGTTTTAGGTCTTAACGGAACCGTCAGGAATTTGGGGAAGGGAACGAAGGCGGCAGGAAATATTCATGCAAAAAGCGGCTCTATTGAAGGTACGAGAGCTTATGCAGGTTATGTAACGACCAAATCCGGCATGGTGCTTAGTTTCGCCATGATCGCAAATAAATATCAACAGGAAAGCAGCCGGACCGTGTCGGAAGAGCTGGTGAGGCTAATGACATTGCTGGCTGAGTTATAATAGTTTTATGCAAATTGAAATCAAAAAAGCTGCTCTGGATGAGATACTGCCAATCCGGCATGTTGTGTTATGGCCTGACAAACCCTTTGAATTTGTCAAAGTAGAAGGAGATGAAACAGGAGTTCATTTTGGATTGTATCAGAACGCCCAACTGGTAACGATTATCTCGCTGTTCGGTGAAGGGGAAAGCATCCGTTTTCGAAAATTTGCCACCCTGCCTGAATTTCAGAATCAGGGTCTTGGGAAAAAAATGATATTGTTCGTGATGGATTATGCCAGGGAAGCCGGTTTTAAAAGAATCTGGTGTGATGCCCGGGCAGATGCCTTACATTTTTACGAAAGGGTAGGTTTTGAGAAATTTTCAGAGGTCTTTGTAAAGGAAGGTATTGACTATTACAAGATTGAAAAACTGCTGAAATGACGTAAAACGGGTGATGTGAGTCAAAAACACCTCACCCGTTTTACGTTTTGCTATTGAGCGATTTTCTCAATAACCAGATTATGATTGGTATAAATACACAAATCGGCAGCAACCGTTAGCCCCTCGCGAACCATTTCTTCTGCTGTCAGATGCGTGGCGTGTTTTTTCAAAGCCTGCGCTGCGGACAAAGCAAAATTTCCACCAGAACCGATAGCTGCTATTCCGTTTTCAGGTTCGAGCACATCACCTGTTCCGGATATCACCAGAATTTCTTCTTTATTCGCCGTGATCATCATCGCTTCCAGTTTTCTCAGATACCGGTCCGTGCGCCAGTCTTTTGCAAGTTCGATGGCGGCACGTTTCATATTGCCTCCATAGGCGTTTAATTTCTCTTCAAAGCGTTCAAGAAGGGTAAAGGCGTCAGCTGTTGATCCCGCAAATCCTACCAGGATTTTGCCACCCATCAGTGTACGTATTTTTTTTACGTTACTCTTGGCAACGGTATTTCCCATTGTCGCCTGTCCGTCCGCACCGAGTGATACAGTACCATTGTGAAGTACACCAAGCACGGTGGTTGCATGTATTTTTTCCATATTCTCGTTATGAATTCTGAATGGTTGTCTGCTTACACCGCAGAAAAATTTATTCTGTTATTAAAACAAAAGTGCCAGGTTGTAAAACCTGACACTTTTGACATTATTGTATTTTTAAATTGAAATCATTTCGAAAAACTAGTTATTGTTTTGCAGGAAGTTTAAGATGGATTGGAGTTCCTGCCTAGAGTTCTCATTTTCAATAAGTCTTCTCTTTATTTCAGCAGAATCAGTACCCATCTTTACACCCATTCCATCTGTTTTTCGATCTAATCTTTCAGTTATTACATCTAATTTTTCAACAATTTTGCCTAATACTCCGGCTATTTCATCTAACCTTCCATCCATTTCGTCTAACCTTCTACTTATTTTGGCAATAAGTGGCTCGATCTGATTTAAGCGGTCTTCTGATTCCATAGTGTGTGTGATTATAATTAATACTTTAAACCAACATGCTCATCGGCTCTTCCAACAGCTTCTTCACGGTATTCAGGAACTGAGCGGCAAGTGCTCCGTCCACAACACGGTGATCAGCAGAAAGGGTAACTTTCATGATGTTGGTTGGGTATACAGTACCATCTTCTTTGAAGGCTGCTACTTTCTTAATGCCACCAATCGCCAAAATACAAGAATCTGGTGGGTTGATGATCGCTGTGAATTCGTCCACACCAAACATACCCAGGTTTGAAATCGAGAATGTATTTCCTTCCCAATCCTTAGGCTGCAATTTTTTATCTTTTGCTTTACCGGCAAAATCTTTTACTTCTGACGAAATAGTAGAAAGATTTTTCTTGTCAGCATCACGGATTACAGGCACTAAAAGTCCTTCGTCAACCGCAACGGCAACACCGATATTTACATAATTGTATTTTCTGATTTTATCTCCCAACCATGCAGAGTTAACAGCAGGATGTTGTTTCAATGCAATTGCACAAGCTTTGATTACGAAGTCGTTGAAAGAAATTTTAGCAGGGCTAACTTCATTCAATTGCGGACGTAATGCCATTGCTTTGTCCATCACAATTTCCATCGTTACATAGAAATGCGGTGCAGTAAACAAGCTATCACTCAAACGACGTGCAATCGTTTTACGCATTTGTGAAACCGGTGTGTCAACGAAATCGCCGTTTGCCGGTGCAGCTGCTGCCTGAGCTTCTGGTTTCGCAGGTGCCGATTCAGCAGCTTTCGCAGCCGGTGCAGCTTCTGTTTTGGCAGCTGGTTTGAACTCATCCACATCACGTTTCACGATACGGCCATTGTCACCGCTTCCTGCCACCTGATTGATGTTGATTCCTTTTTCGTCAGCAAGACGACGTGCAAGAGGAGAAGCTTTGATACGGTCTCCTGAATCAGCAACCGAAGTTGGTTTTTCAGCAGCTGCTTCTGGTGCAGTCTCCTTGGCAGCCGGTGCCGCTTCTGGCTCAGCTTCGCCGTTTTCACGGGCTAGCAAGGCTTCAACGTTAGATCCTTCTTCACCGATCACTGCGATAATTCCGTCAACAGGAACTGCTTCGCCTTCTTTGATACCTACATAAAGCAAAGTACCATCTTCGTATGCTTCAAGTTCCATTGTGGCTTTGTCGGTTTCAACTTCGGCCAGAATATCTCCTGATTTTACTTTATCACCCACTTTTTTCTGCCAGGAAACCAAAGTTCCTTCCTCCATCGTATCGCTCATTTTTGGCATACGAACTACGGCAGCATTAATTTTTTCAGTAGATTTTGCTGGTGCAGCAGCAGGTTTTTCAGCCGCTGGTGCAGGAGTTTCTACCGGTGCAGCTTTGGCTTCTTCTTTTGCCTCCGCTTTTCCGTTTCCACCACCTTCTTCCAGTAATGATTTATAATCTTCGCCTTTTTCACCAACGATAGCCATAATCCCGTCAATAGGAACAGCATCGCCTTTTTTTACGCCTATATAAAGAAGAGTACCATCATAATACGATTCAAGATCCATAGTAGCTTTGTCGGTCTCGACTTCGGCTATAATTTCACCGGATTTGATTACATCACCAACTTGTTTGTGCCATTCTGCAATAACACCTTCTTCCATGGTGTCGCTCATCTTGGGCATACGGATTACTTCTGCCATATCGGTATTTGTCGTATTTTAGTTTCTTGGGTATTACAAATAGATTCGAGTCAAATTTACAACAAAAGGCTTACGAAGCACTTTCTTTTGTTATTAAATTATAACGCTGTATTCAATTTAATTAATCTTTAATACAGCCATAAATGCTTCCTGAGGTATTTCTACGTTACCAACCTGACGCATTCTTTTCTTTCCTTTTTTCTGCTTTTCAAGCAATTTACGCTTACGGGAAATATCACCACCGTAACATTTTGCCAATACGTCTTTACGCATCGCCTTCACGGTTTCACGGGCAATGATTTTCTGTCCGATAGCAGCCTGGATCGCGATTTCAAACATTTGTCTTGGGATCAGCTCGCGCAATTTTTCGCAAAGTTTTTTACCCCATTCGTAAGCTTTTGTTCTGTGAACGATGGCCGACAAAGCGTCAACCGGCTCACCATTAAGCATTACGTCAAGTTTTACCATGTCCGATTCTTCGTATCCTGCCAGATCGTAATCCAGAGAAGCATATCCTTTGGAAATCGTTTTCAGTTTATCAAAGAAGTCAAACACCACTTCTGCAAGCGGCAATCTGAATTGAAGCTCTACACGTTCAGCTGTCAGGTAAACCTGATTTTTCAGCATGCCGCGTTTGTCCATACAAAGCGTAAGGATCGGGCCGATGTAGTCAGATTTTGTGATAATCTGTGCATTGATATAAGGCTCTTCAATCCAGTTGATTAAGTTAGGCTCCGGCATTTCAGAAGGCGCACTAATGTTGATCAACTGATCTTTTGTATTGGTAATTCTGAACTGAACCGACGGAACGGTGGTAATAACGGTCATGTCAAATTCACGTTCCAGACGCTCCTGAACAATTTCCATATGGAGCATGCCAAGGAAACCGCAACGGAAACCAAAGCCAAGCGCGGCAGATGTTTCAGGTTCCCAAACCAGGGCTGCGTCATTCAACTGAAGCTTTTCCATGGCGTCACGGAGTTCTTCAAATTCGGTGGTATCAACTGGGTAAATACCTGCAAATACCATCGGTTTTACTTCCGAGAACCCAACGATGGACTCAGACGCCTGACGATGCAAATGCGTGATCGTATCACCTACTTTTACTTCTTTGGCAACCTTGATACCTGAGATAAGATAACCTACATCACCGCATTCAACCACTTGTTTTGGTATCTGAACAAGGCCAAGTGTTCCAATTTCATCGGCAATATATTCCTTACCGGTGTTCATGAACTTTACTTTATCACCTTTTTTGATACTTCCGTTTTTAATACGGAAAATTACCTCAATACCACGGTACGAGTTAAACACCGAGTCGAAGATAAGTGCTTGTAAGGGAGCTTCCGGATCACCAACTGGTGCGGGAACTCTTTCAATAATGGCGTCCAGGATTTCTTTGATACCAATGCCTTCCTTTCCACTGGCCGGGATGATGTCATCACGGTCGCAACCCAAAAGATCAACCATCTCGTCCTTGATTTCCTCAGGCCTTGCACCTGGTAAATCCACTTTGTTAAGTACGGGAATGATTGTAAGGTTATGGTTTATCGCAAGATATAAGTTGGAAATTGTCTGCGCTTCTGTCCCTTGTGACGCGTCTACAAGCAGTAGTGCACCTTCACAAGCGGCAATAGAACGGGAAACTTCGTAAGAAAAATCGACGTGTCCCGGCGTATCAATAAGGTTCAGTGTGTATTCTTCCCCTTTGTAAAGATAAGTCATCTGGATTGCGTGGCTCTTGATCGTGATGCCGCGTTCGCGTTCCAGATCCATATTGTCAAGGAGCTGAGCCTGCATGTCGCGGTTGGATACCGTTTTGGTAAATTCCAGTAAACGATCTGCCAGGGTGCTTTTTCCGTGGTCAATATGGGCAATGATGCAAAAATTACGAATGTTCTTCATGAAATTAATTATATAGGCTGACAAAATTACACGCCTAAACTTTCAAATCCTACATTTCGCTAACCCACTGCATCATAAGTGCAGAAAGATAGCCTCCATAAGTCCCAATGGCGTATCCCAGAATTGCCAATATTATTCCAACCGAGGCAAGGGAAGGATGAAAAGCCGCAGCGACCACCGATGCGGATGCCGACCCACCCACATTAGCCTGGCTGGACACTGCCAGGAAGAAGTAGGGAATTTTCAGCCACCGTGCGACTAGCACAATCGTTCCTGCATGAACCAGCATCCAGATCGCCCCTATGGCAAAAAGTCCCGGATTATCGGCAATCGAGCCCAGATCCATTTGCATCCCGATGGTCGCGACCAGTATATACAGGAATACACTTCCAAGTTTTGATGCTCCGACATTTTCAAGTTTTCTCAGCGGCGTTAGCGAAAATATTATTCCCATCAGTGTGACCAGTCCGGTTATCCAGAAAAAAGTGGAAGTAAGACTATATTTTTCGAGAGCCGGGTAATGTTCAGCCAAATAGGGTGTTATTTTTTCTGCCAGCCAATGCGCAAATCCTGTCGCGCCCAGTCCCACAGCACTCAGATAAATGTAGTCGCGCGTGGCAGGGATACGTTGGTTGGTCTGCTGAAATTCTTCCAGATGATTTTTTACTTCGTCGATCTGGCTGCTGTCTGCTTTTAGGAAATGATCAATTTTTGTGGCAAAACCAGCTCCGTAAATCAAAACGGCCATCCACAGTTCAGCAGTAATTACATCGACCGCCACAATTTGGGAGAATAACCTGTCGCTTGGTTTAAAAACTTCCCGAAGCGCTGTTTGATTAGCACCGCCGCCAATCCAGCTTCCGGCAATGGTCGCAAGCCCTCTCCATATGGCGTCCGGGCCTTCGCCGGCAACCGTTTCAGGACTTATCTTCCCGACAATGAAAAGTGCAATGGGCCCGCCGATAATAATGCTGAATGAGCCAACCAACATCAGAATAATGGCCGGCGGTCCCAGTTTAGCCAATTGTTTCCAGTCCATTCCAAGTGTGAAAAGGACCAGGCAAGCGGGTAAAAGATAACGGGAGACAACCGGGTAAAGCTGAGAACCGGCGCCATTGATGATGCCAAAGGAATTGAGAAGACCAGGAATAAAATAACACAACAGCAAAGGCGGGAACACGGAATAAAACTTTTGCCAGCCTTTTTGCGGAAGCGACGCTGTGTAAAATACCATGGCCAGAATGACCAGCAACAGGCCTAATACAGAAGCATCATTTTGTAACATAATCTTTCATTTTGTGGGTTTGAAGGAATTAACAGGTCAAATATAGGAACTTAGGTTTACCCCAAACAAAGTTGGATTACTTTGAAACATTGAAAGATGCAAAATAAAACAGGCCGGGATATGCGCAGGTATGGCTTTATCAGAATATTGGGGTATTCTCCATAAATATTCAGAGTAAATCCAGTGGTTTTGTGGGTTTTAGTAGAAACATAAGCATACAAACCCCTATTGAGTATTTAAATGAATCGATCGTTACAAACAATGGCAGGCCCGGAAGAGAATTTTTTTGCAAAAAGATATAACCGGTTAAACCGGCGGTTCAGTGTATCCATAGTTTTCACACTATTGATTATTACTTCTTACAGTTCATTTTCGCAAACAGCCAACAAGTTATCCGTAACCGGAAAAGTGACGGATAATCAAAACAGTTCTGGTTTAGGTTATGCCAGCGTCCGTTTGTTTAATGTTTCGGACAGCACTTTTATTACCGGAGCAATTACGGATGAAACGGGGGCCTTTGTTATTGAGGTAAACGCGGGAAATTATTATGCACTGTCGGAATTTATCGGATACAATGCGCACAAAACTTCTGGCGTGACGGTGTCTTCAAAAAATTCGCCATTGCATATCGGTACGATTAAACTGACTGCCTCTGCAAAAACGCTGAATGAAGTGGTGGTGCAGGGTGAGAAGAGCACAATGGAGCTCTCATTGGATAAAAAAGTATTTAATGTGGGAAAAGATCTGGCAAATGCTGGTGGAACAGGGGTAGATATCCTGACCAATATTCCGTCCGTAGCGGTGGATGTGGAAGGGAATGTAAGCCTGCGAGGTAGTAATAATGTGCGTATATTAATTGACGGTAAACCTTCCGGACTCGTAAGTCTGAAAGGAGGCAGCGGTTTGCAGCAGTTGCAAGGCAGTATGATTGAGCGTGTTGAGATCATTACAAATCCGTCTGCACGATATGAAGCAGAGGGTATGGGAGGGATTATCAATATCGTTTTGAAGAAAGAAAGGAAAGAAGGATTTAATGGTTCTTTTGATATCATCACCGGACATCCCACGAATTTTGGCGCTGCGGCGAATGTTAATTACCGTAGAAAAAACCTGAATTTCTTTGTGAATTATACCGTTTCTTACCGTAATACACCAGGAAGAAATTCTCAAAACCAGCAGCTTTTCCGCAACGATTCGACTTTCATAACACTAAAAGAAATGGAAAGTCGTCTGAAAGGACAGAACAACAGCGCACGTGCCGGGATCGATTATTATTTTAATGATCAAAATGTACTAACCGGGTCTTATACCTATCGTCTGAGCAAAGGAAAAAGGTTTTCTGAGATTAATTACCGTGACTATTTATCGAATTTAAGCAATCTTCAAAGTACAACCTATCGTACGCAGGACGAAACCGAAACGGAGCCGAATTCGGAATATGCATTAAACTATAAGAAGACTTTCAAAAGAAAAGGACAGGAACTGACGGCAGATGTCCGGTATCTGGACAACTGGGAAGACTCGGATCAGTATTACAACGAGAAATCTTTTAAGCCCGATGGCAGTGCTTCGGATGTGCCGCCGACTTTGCAGCGCGCGGTTAACTATGAAACTGAGAAACAACTTTTGTTCCAGGTTGATTATGTGCATCCTTTTGGCAAAAGCGGAAAACTGGAAGCGGGTGCCCGAAGCAGTTCGAGAGATATGACCAACGATTATACGGTCACGCAGAAAAATGATGATGGAAGTTTTAGTCCTATTCCAGGGCTTACCAACGACTTTTTATATGAAGAAAATATCAACGCGGCTTATGGAATTGTAGGAAATAAAACCAATAAATTTTCCTATCAGGTTGGTTTGCGTGCAGAATGGACGGGTGTGACGACGACTTTGAAACAGACCAATGAGATTAACAAAAGGAAATATGCCAATTTATTTCCCAGCGTACATGCCACTTACGACTTACCGCGCCAGCATGCCCTTCAGCTAAGTTTCAGCAGACGTGTCCGCCGTCCGCAGTATAACGATTTGAGTCCTTTCATGACTTATAGCGATAACAGAAATTATTTTAGCGGGAACCCGGATCTTAACCCTGAATTCACGAATGCGTTTGAGTTCGGGCATATTAAGTACGTGGAAAAGGGCTCAATCAGTTCTTCGATTTATTACCGTCATACCAATGGTAAAATCATAAGTATCCGCAGGGTTGAGGAAAATGGGAATTCTTATACAAAACCTGAAAATCTGGGGACTGAAAATTCTTACGGGGCTGAGTTTACAAGCTCTTATTCCTTTTATCAGTGGTGGAAAATGGATGGAAGCTTGAACTTTTTCCGTGCGATAACCAATGGCACCGGACTGGACGAGAGTTTCAAAAGTGACACATATAGCTGGTTTGTTCGCGCGACGTCGCGATTTACATTATGGAAAAATACGGATTTGCAGCTGCGTGGAAATTATGAAGCGCCTCAGCAAACCCCGCAGGGAAGACGCAAGTCCCTGGCGACGTTGGATATCGCCGCAAGCCGCGACATTTTAAAAAACAACGGAACACTGACGCTAAGCATAACAGATGTCTTCAATTCACGTAAATACAGGTCCATATTGGAAGGGGCGAACTTTTACACTACGACCAGCTCGCAGGGACGATTAAGACAAATAAACCTGACACTGAATTACCGTTTACATCAGGCCAAGAAAAAGAAAGAGCTGGTAGAGGGAGAGTATTAAGACAGGTTTTCGGGCAGGGCAGATCAGTTATTTTTCGTAGCTGCGTGTTTTGGTAACGATCTGTTTATCAATGCTCAAATTCGAATATGTTCGAAATAAAGTTGTATTGACAATCGTTAATACTTAATTCCTGATATTTTTTATTTCAAAACACGCACATTTCCGTACCATTTGTTGTTCATTCAAACTGATGATTAGTAACTTGTCAGGCGAAAGATAAACTCGACGTTAAGAAAGAACTAAATACTCCTATTATGAATGAAGGTGCAAGAAAATATATATTCCTGGCTGACGACGACGAGGACGATTGCCTTTTGTTCGAAGACGCATTGAGAGAAGTAAGTGCTTCGACAGAGCTTACTATGGCCAATGACGGAGTTGAGCTGATGACAATTTTAGGTAAACTTGTCCCTCCGCCGCCTGATGTTATATTTCTTGACCTCAATATGCCGAAGAAAAATGGTTTTGAATGTCTGGCAGAAATTCGAAATACGCAAAGCCTGAAAGATATACCCGTGGTTATTTTTTCAACAACAGGAGAAGAAGAGGCGATTGACCGTCTTTATGCGCAGGGAGCCAACTATTTTATTAAAAAACCGGGCTCTTTTCCTAAATTGAAAATGGCCATCCAGCAGATCCTTGCAATTGACTGGACAAAAAATAGTTTGAATACTTTTAAAGAAAATTTTTATTTTCAATTTTAGAATCTCGCCATTGGCTGAATGCCAGTAGGTATTTATAGCTTATTCATTTAGTGGGAAAATAGGATTGAAGTATGGATTTACTCGAACTGGATTTTGAGAGAGCCAAGGCAAAGCACCTTTTATTTAAAACCAATCTGAGATCTATTTTATACGGTATTGCGATCGACGAAAAGTCGGTCGTGGATCATCGTGAGTGTGCGGTTGGGCAGTGGATTTACAGTTATGCACTTGAAAAATACGGACATGTTCCGGAGATGCAGGATCTGGAAAAAGTACATGAGAAACTGCATCGATATGCGTTTGAGCTTGTTCGGTTCTACAAACAGGGCGATATAGAAAAAGCGAGGGAGGGGCTTGCCACGATCGAACTAATTTCCAGCAATCTGATGACGCTGCTTTCGGTAGTAGAACTTAAACTGAAATCCGGTAACGAAGGGCAAAAACCAATCGGCAATGAGCTGACCATTAACTACAAGGAGCTGCTGCAACTGCACGATACGCTGCTGACGCTGGATGAGCGCATCAGGACGGAAATGGACAAAGCCAACGAGGTGAGAAAAAAGGTAGAGGATAGCGAAAGCAGGTTTCGTAACACCATGATGCAAGCGCCGGTGGGTATGACCATTCTTAGGGGCCCGCAGTTGATTGTGGAGATGGCCAATGATACTTATCTTCAGATCGTCGACCGGCTGGAATCTGAGATTGTAGGCAGGCCTTTGTTTGACTCTTTACCGGAGGTCGAAACCGCTGTAAAACCAATTATGGATGGTGTCCTGCAAACCGGCATTCCCTATTACGGTAATGAGTTTGAAGTGACGCTCGTTCGCGCAGGCCGTGGACAGCAAGCCTTTTTCAACTTTGTTTATCAGCCGCTTCTGGAAACGGATCTTTCAATCAGCGGTATCATCGTAGTGGCAACAGAGGTAACGCAGCAGGTCAGGGCTAAACATGCATTGCAGCAAAGTGAAAATCAGTTTCGTAACCTTGTGACGCAGTCGCCTTTTGCGAAAGCGGTTTTTGAAGGGGAAGATATGGTGATTACAATTGCCAATGAAACCATGCTCCGCGATTTGTGGAAAAGAGAATTGCACGAGGTACAGGGTCGGAAACTTCTGGATGTTTTCCCGGAACTGACAAATCAGAAATTTCCTGAAATATTACATGAGGTATATACCCGGGGCGTTACGCATAAGGAAAATGAGGCAATTGCCTATGTGGAGAGCAAAGAAGGTACCAAAAAATACTACCTGGATTTCCAGTATGCGCCCATGTTTGATCTGGAAGGAGCCGTAAGAGGCGTACTGGTTTCTGTCAATGACGTAACGGAAAAAGTTGAGGCCAGGTTGCTTATTAACGACTCGGCAGAGCGGCTAAGCCTCGCCACAGAGGGTACGCAGCTGGCGACCTGGGATCTTAATCTTGAAAACCGACAAATTGTTTACACACCACGACTTAACCAATTATTTGGTCAGGACGAGTCCAAAATTCTTACGCATCAGGCTTTAAGAGATCAGGTTCATCCTGACGACCGGGTGAATATTGTTGAAAAGGCTTTTGAAGCTGCCTTAAAGACCGGTACTTATTTTTATGAGGCACGGGTTATTCATCCCGACCAATCGGAGCATTGGATCAGAACACAAGGGAAAATTATTTTTGATCAGGACCATAAGCCGTTGCGGATGCTAGGAACGATGATGGACATTACCCAGCAAAAACGGGCGGAGCGAATTATCGAAGAAAGCGAAAAGCGGTATCGTGATCTGATTCAGGCTTTGCCGGTGGCAGTTTATACGGTAGATGAAAAAGGCTTGATCAATCTTTTCAATGAAGCCGCGGCAAAATTGTGGGGACGGGTGCCCGAGCTTGGGAAAGAGTTATGGTGTGGGGCTTATGAGCTGTACACGCTGGATGGCGTACTTCTTTCCCGGGAAAACTGTCCAATGGGTCTGGCTTTAAAGGAAAAACGTGCGCTGAATGTAGAGGCCTATGTCAAATGGCCGGATGGAAATATCCGTCACGTGATAGAAAATCCGAAACCGATCCTGGATAGCAGTGGAAATATCACCGGAGCTTTGAACGTGGTAATTGATATCACGGACAGGAAAATGGCCGAGTTTGCCCTGCGCACAAGTGAGGGTAAATTCAGGACGCTTGCTGATTCCATGCCGCAGTTTATCTGGACCGGTGATACGGAAGGTAATCTGAATTATTATAACCAGTCGGTTTTTAACTATTCCGGGCTGACCTATGACCAGCTTGAAAAGGACGGTTGGCTGCAACTCGTCCACCCGGATGATAGGGAAATGACGATTCGTCTTTGGAAAAAGGCAGTTGCAACAGGATATGATTTCATCTGCGAACATCGCTTTCGTAATGCTGACGGAACATATCGCTGGCAGTTAAGCCGCGCTATCCCGCAGAAAGACGCACAGGGGGTTATTCAGATGTGGGTTGGGACGGGTACTGATATCCATGACAGTAAGCTGTTTATTGACGAGTTGGAATCCAAAGTTCAGCAGCGTACAAGGGAGCTCACGGTGATTAATGATGAGCTTGTTAAAACCAATATTGAGCTGGGACAGTTTGCCTACGTCGCCAGTCACGATTTGCAGGAGCCGCTTAGGAAAATACAGACTTTTTCCACCCGGATCATGGAGACTGAGAAGGAGAATCTATCGGATCGGGGTAGGGACTATTTCAACCGGATGCAGGCTTCATCGACGAGGATGCAGCAGCTGATCGTTGACTTGCTCGCTTTTTCAAGGGCAAATGCCGTAGAGCGCAACTTTGAGCTGACAGATCTGAATCGTCTGTTGAATAATGTCACTGAGCAATTGCAGGAAAGCATCCAGCAAAAAGGTGCGACGATCATTGCCACGGATTTGCCTGAACTTCATGTAATTGTTTACCAGTTTGAGCAGTTGTTTACCAATCTGATCACTAACTTTTTGAAATTTGTACGAGCTGGCGTTCGTCCGGAAATGCGGATTACCTCAGGCTTTATCATGGGGAATCTTATTAATGTTCCGGAGGCAAACCCGGATAAAAACTACCTGTATATCTCCTTTGAAGACAATGGAATCGGTTTTGATCCCCAGTTTACCGACCGGATTTTTCAGGTCTTTCAGCGGCTACATAGTAAAAATTCATACGAGGGAACGGGAATCGGTTTGGCAATCTGCAAGAAAATAGTCGATAACCATCAGGGGCTGATCACGGCTATCGGTCGGCCGGACGTTGGAGCCACATTTGTGATCTACTTTCCACGTTAATCTTTCTTTACGTCATCAAACTATTTTGTAATCAGGATTTTACTTTCGCAAAACGAGGTGTAATCTATTCCCGTAGATTTTAACTCATTTGTCGATAACAATGCCATCGAAGGCTCTCAGTTTATCAAGGTTAAATTCCAGAAACCCATCTTTCCAGGTAAAATTAACCGGGCGCTGATTTACCATGGAAAACATTTTGGATGGCTTGAAATCGGATTGAATCCTGAATTTTAGCTGCTGTACGGGAAGTGGCGAAAAGTAAGTGTTTCCGCTGAAACCCGTCAGGTTAACCAGGTGCATGATCATCCCGTTTTCACCAGCCGACAGGTTTTGCTGTCCGTTGTTTTTCGTATATTTTTGAAGAATTACTTCCACTCTGGCCGGCGCATTGGTTTGAATAATTTTATTCGCATCGGGATAGATATAGTCAATCAGGTCGAGAAGAATATTTTTATGTTCCTCATAACCATGCATATAATAAAGCCGGCCAAGGTTAACGGGTAGTAGAACGGCCTTGCTTTTAGGGTGGTTTTTAATGCCAACTGCAAAATAACCGGTCGGTTCGTGCCCTCCGATGATTTCCGGCGGACCAGGTCTTCCTTTGGATAAAACAGGCAAGAGCGTTTGGTCAGCTGACTTAAAATCATAAAGCCCGAGATTGAATTTCCAGAACAGCATTTTCTGTTTTGAAAAACGCTTGAAAATGGATTTGTTATCGGGTTGCAGATAATTCCCGCTACCTTCGTTTTCATTGTTTACAATCTTCGCTCCAAACAAGTCAAGCAACGTTTCTGGCGTATCGAAAAGAGTCTTGTTGGTTGCAATCAGGTTGGTGCCCTGTTTCACGGCGTCTTTGAGAACGCGCAGCGATTCCTTGCTCAGATACGTAATTTCGGGCAAAATAATCAGGCGGTAATTTTTCACTTTCGCTTCCAGATTCCCGATCTGCGCGTCTTCAATGATATCAAAAGGAATATGCGATTCTTTCAGCATCAGCAAAATACCACGGTATTCCTGCATCGTTGGACCGCTTGGCCATGAGCCGGGTGCTATTACCGCAATTTTCGCAACAGACTTATACTTCCCGAAATAAGGCTCATGTTTTTTATGGTGTGCGTACACCTCTTTGATAACCTCGTAATTTCGCTCGTCCTCGTAACCGCGCATGTCGCCCATCATGCTGATATCCAGTCCCGAACCGTTGGCGATGTTTTCGTATAAACGAATCCTGACTTCTTCGGGCTCCACGGCATTGTAGCGCGACTGGAAAGAAATCTGCTGGATGCTGCTGTTGCTGATCACGTGGTTGGGGTAGGAGCTGACAGCGTTTCCAACATTATCAGAAGCCGTGTACGGCCAGTAAGGCAATACCGTGCTGCTCTGCGACTCATGACGGATGATGTCAACATACTTATCCATGTAAGTACAAATCGCAATTTTGCTGTTTTTGCTTTTAATCAGCGTGTTAAGCCGGTGCGACCAGTCTTCAATGGTGAATTTTTTAAATTCCAGATATTTTTGAAACAAGGGATCTGCCTTATTCTCTTCCGTAGGCAATGCCAGGCCCTTGCTGTATTCGGCAAAGCGTTTTTTGTCATAGTCGTTCTGGTCAATGCCATGGTACTTCCCTTCATAGGGATTGTTGACCTGATAACCGGGCATATTTAAAAAAATACCGTCGATCGGGAATTTGTCAATAACTTCTTCGATGATGCGAAAAGCTTTTTCCTGTACGTAGGGCGCGTTTATCGAAACCACGTACATGTCGGTATTGATAATCCGTTCGCCTTTCGGAGAAATATAACACCAGTCGGGATGGGCCTTGAAAATACTTTCCTGAACCCGGCTGAAATCAAAACGGACGATCACACGAATGCCTTTTTCGTGACATTTCCTGACAACATCAGCTAGCATATTGTTATTTTTCAGAAAAGGGTTCCGGTAGTGAAAATCCAGATCAGAAGGGTAAAAAGCCATAATGCCGCCCGCGTTGATCAGCAGCGTATTGGCCGAAAAGTTTTCGAGGTCTTTTAGCAGAGAATCCGGATGAAGTGTCGCGGCTTCATAAGCGGGTAAATTGGTCTGGATGACGCGGAGATTATTCTTTTTCCACCAGGCACTGGTATCGCTTTGTTGAATCGGCACCGGAGCTTTTTGTGCAAAAAGTGCCGTATTCAACATTAAAAAATAAGCCAGCATTATCAACGGGTTGCTTTTCATTACACGCCTTATTAAATCTTTTTTAGGAAAAGAATAAATGTAATAAAGACGCTTATTCGGGAATATACTCGTTTAAAACACTGGTAGCATTGTGAAAACGATCAGGAGACTTTTTTCTTCATAAAGGTAATCCCGATGCCGATCAGGATGATGATGCCTCCGACGATCATCTGAAAGGAAACTTTCTCGTGAATGAAAATCCACGCCAGAAGTCCCGTTACAATCGATTGGCTAAGAAGGCTTAATGATACCCGTTGCGCGTCAAGTTTTTGAACGGCATAACTGATCGTGAGCCAGCCCAGAAGCTGACAAATCAGTCCTTGAATGCTTAACACACCCCAAATCGTTGGCGTAAAATGCCATAGCGGCTGTTGCGTCAGGAGGCAGATGATCAACAGGTAGACACTGGAAATAGCCATACTGTACGTCATGAAACTGACAATATTGATCCGGTTAAGTACCCTTTTGCTGACGATCATATAGCTGGCATAGAGCAAACCCGACGTGACGGCCATCAGAAAACCTTTGTCAAACTGCATCCGGGTGAAAGTATCCAGCCCCATCAGAATGACCATGCCGGCCAGTGCAACAATTGTCCCGATCCAGAATTGCCTGGCGGGGCGGTCGTTCAGGAAAATGGCCGAGCCGATACCCACCCAAACCGGAGATAAGTTGGTAAGTAAAGTGGCCTGCGTTGCGTTGGAATAATGAATCGAAAGATTCCATATGGCAATGTCGCTGCCAAATAAAATCCCGCATATGAAAATAGGAAGCCATAACGATCCCTCTGGTTTTTGCAGCTGTTTTTTGAAAAGAACATAAGGTAACAGAAAAACCACAGCAATAGCCATCCGGTAAAATGCAGAGGAAATGCCCGATACCGGAGCCCATTTGACCAGCACCGGAAAGATGCTGATTGCAATGACACCGATGAGTAAGCTTATCCGAGGATTAAACATAATTTGCGTTTTCTGTTACCCGATAATTTTCACACGGCCAACTTCACCGGTAGCCAGCCTCACTTTGATGCCATGCGTATGTTTGGGAGCACTCGTCAGAATATCTTTTACAATGCCTTTTGTCAATTTACCAGTGCGTTGATCCTGTTTTAAAACGATAGAAACAGAAAGTCCCGGATTAATATTTCTCCGTTCTGTGCCCGATAATTCATTCATGTTTTCGACTTTTTTACGATTGGTAACGAAATTTTCTTCAAAAGTAAGACAAATCGGCGCGGCGGCATAATCTTCACCCCGATTCATTCATTAATGACTATAAAATTATATTTTTCCAATTTTTTAGAATAAATGCAATGTCGGTTTATTAATCGTTTGTTAACACTTTTTGTAATGACTGCACACCGGATCAGATAAATCCTTTCTGTTCTTCAAATGTTTAAATGAATTTTCGCTGAGCGAATTCCCTCAAATTTTCAAATTGAACACATTTTAAACCTGACGCGTTACAAATTGAAAGAAACTGTTTATGCTGTGACCCTTTGAGGTTAATCAGGCCAGACCAGGATAAACCATCCTGAATGTAGTTTGATTAATTTTAACAAAACCAAGATTCGCGGCAGTAGTATTTGTAATTGAAGATTGAAATGAAAAAGAGTATTTTGACATTAACCCTGGGTGGTTTTGGTATCGGTATGACGGAATTTGTGATCATGGGTATTTTACCGGATATCGCTAAATCTTTGCAGATAACAATTCCCGAGGCCGGTCATTTGGTGTCTGCCTATGCACTGGGTGTGGTGGTGGGAGCGCCGTTATTAATCGGGTTTACCGGAAGTAAGCCGCCAAAAACTATTTTGCTGGTTTTAATGTGCCTTTTTACTGTTTTCAATACGTTATCGGCATTTGCTCCGAGTTATGAAATGCTGTTGATATCCCGCTTCTTCTCGGGTTTGCCCCACGGTGCCTTTTTCGGGGTAGGTGCGGTTGTAGCCGGCAGACTTGCTGATCAGGGAAAAGAAGCAAGGTCGGTTTCTCTGATGTTTGCAGGATTAACAATTGCCAATTTAATCGGCGTGCCGCTGGGGACTTTCATCGGGCATCATATCAGCTGGCGCATCACTTTCATGATCGTTGGTATCATCGGTTTACTGACAACCACAAGCATTAAACTGTGGATGCCAGCGCTTTCGGTAACCAATACCAAAGGTTTGCTGAGTGAACTGAAATTTTTTACACGTCTTGATGCCTGGCTGATCGTGCTGGTTATTGCCATCGGCACGGGCGGATTTTTTTCATGGTATAGCTACATCGCTCCTTTGCTGACAGAAGTTGCCGGATTTAATGATGATTCCATTATGTACATTCTGGTTTTGGCCGGGCTGGGCATGGTTGTGGGTAATTTTATTGGCGGAAGGCTGGCCGATAAGTTCTCGCCGCTTTATACCTCTGCGGCTTTGCTGCTGGCCATGGTGCTTTCATTGACCATGGTATATTTTGTATCACATAATCAAATCCTGACACTGATTTCAACATTTATTACCGGGGCAGTGGCTTTTGCAATGCTCTCGCCGCTGCAAATGCTGATGATCAACACGGCCAAAGGCGCCGAAATGCTGGCCGCTTCGGTTAGCCAGGCCAGTTTTAATATTGGCAACGCGCTCGGTGCCTATCTCGGCGGTCTGCCTATTGCAGCCGGTCTGGGTTACAATTCGCCTGAATGGGTTGGTGCCAGTATGGCTTTGGGCGGGGTGCTGGTTTCACTGGTTTTGATGCTGCATTCAAAACGCAGCAAAGAAGAAGTTCCGCAATTACAACCGGCCTGATCAGGCCTTCCCGTCAGCAATTTTGTGCAGGATCTTGATCTCATCGATGGTGATCGTGCTGATTAGCTCGAACAGGCCATTGATGGTTTTAAGGTCCGACAATGCTTTTCTGGCCGGTGACTGTGCCGATTTTTCAATACCCATTTCTTTGATTTCCTTCTTCCGGACCGATAAGAGCTGTATCAGCTTCTGGTTTTGAGGAAGGGATTCTTTTATAATCTCCAATCCTGCATTTTCCTTTTTATCCAGTACCTGCATTGCCGATTCAAACTGCCGGTCTATCTGTCGTACCATGGGTTTGAATTCTTCTGAAAAATAGGTTTGTCCAACCGTCTGGGCATAGGTCGACAGGGATGCAATGTAGGAAGTAAGCATATGGCTTGTAGCCACAAACTGGTGATGTTCTTCCATTTTGACCTGCTGCTTTTTAGGTTCCGAAAGCATTCGCTGAAAGTTATCTGACAAGTTTGCCATTGCAATGATCGCCTCTTTTCTGTGAAGTTTAAGCTCATGAATGTCCAGTGAGGCACCCGTGAAAATCAACGAAACATTGTCAAAATATTTCCGGTTTGCATCAAGCGCCGCCCGCATGTACTGGTTAATTTGCGTGTGTTCCCAGACGGGCAGTACATAAGCCGAAACAAAATAAGAGATAATAGAACCGATCACGGTATCAATAACGCGGTCCTGCAACACCGCGGTGATGTGCTCAGGATTTAAAAAATTAAACCAGAGCAGCACATAGAGCGTGATGCCGATGGAAGCAATGAAATAATTGATCTTAAGAAAACTGTATGCCGAAATCATCGCCAGCATCATAATGATGAAGATGATGGTATCATCCTTGATCAAATACAAAGTCATAAAACCGGCAAATGCGCCGACCATTGTACCGGCGATCCGGTAGAGATTCCGCTGTTTGGTGATACTGAAAGCAGGTTTCATGATGGTTACGATCGTCAGTAAAATCCAGTAACCGTGGCCAACACTAAAGAAAAGGGAAACCAGAAAACCGATGATCAAACCGATCGTAATCCGGAGAGCATGTCGGAAATGACTGGATTTCAGCGAAAGGTTATCCAGTAAAATTCTTGGATGATATTCTTGCTTGGTTGTGAAATCGTCAATTTCAACATTCAGGTTATATTCATTGCCAAGGTCTGAGTCGTACCTGGTGGCCCGGTGCAGTTTTTTTACACGCTCGGTAATGTCCTGTAAGCTGTTCAGAATCTGGCGCAACATGATAAAATCCTCGATGTTATCATGCGTCATCGTTCGTTCCCGGATACTGTCAAAAGTCCGCTGACATTTGTTGAAAGCTTCGTCAAGATCGTGTTTGGGTTTGGAAGGAAAACCACTTTGTACAGCCAGCCCGATGTGCTGGAGTTCGGCGGCTAGCCAGGTGATATAGGTGCCAAACAGCCGGAGGATTTTGGTATGGTCAAAAGCGCGGTGCAGGTTGGAATAATTTTGCTGCGAATTGATAATGCGCTCCATCAAATCGACGCTGTCCAGAAACATCAGCATCAGAATCCGGCTGGTATTGGTAGACTCCGTTACGATCTGACGGGTTTTGAACAAAATTTCCCGTAAGGTTTCATGGTTTTCCCGCAGGATAACCTGCTGATGAATCATCTGGTTAAACAGCTCGTCGTAGTCCGGTTTTGCAAAATAATAACCGGCTTTGACAGAAAGCAGTTTGCCGAGCTCCACGAAGTTTTCGCCAAGCAGCTGCTGGATCAGTTTGTAAGGACGGATTTTTTGAAGGACAAGGAAAAGAATAAGGTACCAGATTCCACCCGCTGAGAAAATCAGGGCATTTTTCAGGACAGTATCGCCGCTCATGTGGTTATCGACATTGAACACAAAAACGAGCAATGCGATCAGCCCGATGCTGTTTGCCCGGTTGCCATAGACCCCGACCAACGAGAAAAACATCCCGAAAAGAATAATTTCAATGAAGGCGATGAAATGGATATGTCGCAGATAACCCGTAGCGCAGGCTACAAGGAAACAGGTTACGATGGCGATCGTCAGCGAATTTCTTCTGCGATGCAGGGGACCCGGGTTATCCGTGGTGCCGATCAGTAAGGTTCCAAGTGGAAAGGCAATGAAATCACTTAATACGCCGTAGTGATGAAATATCAGGCACGGAATTACGGCTCCCAACGTGAGCCTGACGCCCGTGTAGAGATAATGGCTGGAAATAAATTTTCTAAACTCATCAAGGTAATTCATGCAAAACGGTAAACAGTGACTAATTCTATGCTTCCAATATCCGCTTTAAGTTTGACAAAAACGATACCTGAACAGAATAAAATTTCCACTTATGGACAGTCGGCGGACAGATTATAAAATTTTGTAGAAACCGTGCCGAACCATAAATTTGGGAACGTGGTTCTATTTAATAGATTTTGCAAAATAATTTGTATCGGTTTTGAGAAAACGATTAAGAAAACACGCGAGACTGGCGCGTTATGTTATTTACAAGGAGACATTAATTGATTTTAAAGATCACTTCTGGACTTTTCTGGGCTCATTTGCGGGTATCGCTTTAATCGGTTTATTAAACAAGGAAAACTTCTCACACACCGATAATCTTTTTCTGATCGGTTCCTTTGGCGCTTCGTCTGTGTTGATTTATGGTATTGTTAACAGTCCCCTTGCACAGCCGAGAAATCTGGTTGGAGGGCACGTGATTTGTGCTTTTGTAGGCGTCACGGTTCATTATATCATTCCCAATGAAGTCTGGCTTTCCTCTGCTTTTGCGGTTTCTCTGTCGATTGTGGCGATGCAGATGACCAAAACCCTGCACCCTCCGGGCGGCGCTACGGCACTGATTGCCAACATCGGATCCGAGAAAGTTACCAGTCTTGGATACCTTTATGTATTAAGTCCGGTTTTATCGGGCGTACTTATATTGTTACTTGTTGCTTTGGTCGTTAATAATATGACTTCTCACCGGACCTATCCTAAAAATAAACTGTGGTACAAAATCTGGAAACGCAGATACAGATAAATCCGCCGCATTGCTTAATAAATTGATTTACAAGATTCAGAATTTATGACTACAAGTACAACGTCTTCTTACCGGCTGAAAAAAGCCAGGAGGACAATGGCTGTGTTGGGAGCCGCCGCGATTATCGGTGTTTTTTCAGCTTTGATTGCCGACACGTTAAAAGTTATTACAGAACATTATGAACACGACTTTGTACACCGGCTTAAAGAGAACAAGTATCTGATTTTCCTGCTGCCGTTTATCGGTTTTACGACCATTCATATTTTACGGCATTTTCTGTTTCGTAACAAACCCAACAAGGGTATCAAGGAAGTAATCGATGCGATCACCAGGGATGGAAAAACTTTACCTGCATACAAGATTCCTTCCCATTATTTCAATGGATTTTTGACAGTGATTTTCGGCGGTTCGACCGGTATCGAGGTTTCTACGGTGGTGGCAACGGCGTCCATCGGCGCATTGTCCAGTCATAAAGTAAATCATCTGAACAAGTACCGGACCGATCTGGTTTGTGCCGGTTTGGCTGCGGGTGTTACAGCATTGTTCAATGCGCCTATTGCCGGTTTCATGTTTGCCTTCGAGGTTTTTACAAAAAGGCGGAAAAAAACGCACCTGGCTTCACTGGTTACGGCCATCCTGACTTCTTATGTACTGACCAAATATTTTTTCTACGAAAAGGTTTTCACTTTTAATATAACGGAATGGCATAATGAAGCCTTCCCGTATTTTATTTTGCTGGGTGTTCTGGCCGGTTTTAACTCGGTTTTTCTCACTAAAAGTGTATTGTTTTTCAAGAAATTTTTTGGCTCCCTGGGCAATGATTACATCAAAATATTGTCGGGTTCGCTGATTATTTCGACGATGCTTTTCTTTTTTCCAAGTTTATATGGAGAAGGTTATTCGGGTATCAAAAATCTGACTTCGGTTGCGGATCCTGAAAGTCTATACCTGCTTTTGCCATTTGTCATTGTGTTGTTTCTTAAACCCATAGCGACTTCGATCACGCTCGGCGCCGGTGGGGACGGAGGGGTATTTGCACCCAGTTTGTTTATCGGTGCGTTTTTAGGACTGATCACCGCCTTAACCTTGAACTACTTTTTTAACCTGGGGCTTATTCCGCTGAACTTCATCGTAATCGGTATGGCCGCTGTTTTGAGTGGAAGTATACATGCGCCGCTTACCTCTATTTTTCTCGTTTGCGCCATCGCGGACAATTATATTCTATTTATTCCAATTGTTATTGCGTCACTGATTTCCTGGTTTGTAGCGCATTTTATCTTTCCTTATACCGTTTATACCTATAAGGCAGCGGCGTAAAATAAGTCGGACAGTAAGTAGTATTCTCATTTTTTAACTCAGTTTATGCATATCAGAAAAGCTATTGATCAGGATCGTCATGAAGTTTGGGAGATTTTTACTGCGGTAATTCAGACCGGGGACACATATGTTTTCGCGCCTGATACGCCCAAAGAAGACCTTGATAAAATTTGGTTTGCGTCCTACATGGAAACCTATGTTTTGGAAGATAACGGTGAGATACTTGGGACGTATGTAATTAAACCGAACCAGATTGATTTGGGATCACATATTGCCAATGGTTCCTACATGGTGCATCCGAAAGCGCAGGGGAGGGGGATCGGTAATTTGCTGTGCGAGCATTCGCTGATCGAAGCAAAACGTTTTGGGTTTAAGGCCATGCAGTTTAATATTGTGGTAAGTACCAACAAGGTGGCCGTTAAACTTTGGCAAAAACATGGTTTTGAGATCATCGGTACAATTCCGGAGGGATTTAACCATTTGGAACTTGGCTATGTTGATGCCTATATTATGTTCAGAAAACTGTAAAAAACCAGGATATGCTCATTCTAAGTTTTGATAAATTTCCTGTTCTGGAAACAGAACGGCTGATTTTGCGCGCGATTTCTCAGGGAGATGTTCCTGCCATGTTTTATCAGCGTAGCAAGAGAGAGCTTATGGAGTATATCTCCATTCCCTTACTCAAATCAAAACGGGATGCAGAGGATCTGGTCAAGAACTACCAGTTTTTGTTTGAACAGAAAATCAGCATCAGCTGGGCTATTACCGTAAAGGGTAGTCCGGAAATGATCGGAACGGTAGGCTATCCTAGAATAAGTAAGGAGAATTACCGGGGCGAAATCGGATATTCGCTTGACCCGGCTTATTGGGGTAAAGGATATATGAATGAAGCGGTTGGAGAGGTTTTGAAGTATGGCTTTAATAACCTTAAATTCCATCGGATTGAAGCGGTTATCAATCCGGAAAATGCTGCATCGGTGAACCTGGCTTTAAAACATGGATTTGTAAAAGAGGCTTATTTTAAAGACTATACATTTTTCGATGGCGAGTTTTGGGACACAGCAGTTTATTCCCTGCTTGCCAGCAATTATCGGTAATGCTTGAGTAATTTCTTATTTTAGTGAATGATATAAAATTAAACGAGAAAGACCGCCGGTAAGCCACGAGCGGTCTTTCTTGCTTATAATGGGTTATTCCTAAGCGTTGCTAAAAATAGGATTTGGGGAAAGACTCTACCGCCTCCAAATCTGAAAGCCGACCGCCGAAAACCGACCGCCAAACTGCTATTCCACAATTGCTTCAACGGTCGTTATCAAAGTTACCTCTACATTTCCGCGGGTGGCGTTTGAGTAAGGGCAAACCTGATGTGCTTTTGCGATCAGGTCGTCGGCTACGGATTGTTCAACGCCGGGAATATTGGCTTCCAGTGTCACCACCAGACCAAAACCATCTGCGTCATTTTTGCCAATTCCAACATGAGCCGTTACCGATGTGGTACCTGTTTTAATCTTGCTGCGTTGGATAACCAGATTAAGTGCGCTGTCGAAACAGGCCGCGTAACCCGCTGCAAATAATTGTTCAGGATTTGTGTAGTTATTGTTTGCGCCGCCCATTTGTTTTGGCAGGCGTACTTCCAAATCTAAAATACCGTCTGATGATGTAACTTTTCCATTTCTTCCGCCTGTTGCTGTTGCCGTGGCGGTGTATATTGCCTGAATCATAACGTTAATTTTTAGTTTTATTTATCTGTTTAATTGTTGTGAACCGCTTCCAGTTTATTGATTTTATCCAGCAGACCTGCCGCAAGCGTCCGCATTTCCCTTAATTCTTTGTCGGAAAGATCCAGGCTGCATTTAATTTGCTCAGGGATTTCAGAGGCTTTTTCTTTTAATTTTTCACCCGTCTCGGTCAGAGAAATGATAACGACACGTTCGTCTTCTTTCAGGCGGGTACGAACCAGTATTTCCCGGTCTTCCAGCTTTTTTAACAGTGGAGAAAGCGTGCCTGAGTCCAGCATAAGCTTATGGCCGAGTTCTTTCACTGAAAGTCCGTTTTCTTCCCAAAGGACCATCATCACCAGATACTGAGGATAAGTGAGTCCTATTTTTTCCAGCAATGGCAGATAATGACTCGTGATTTTCCTCGACAGCGCGTAAAGCGGGAAACAAAGTTGATTTGATAATTTTAACAGTTCCATATCGTCCTTATTGATTTTGTAAAATTAAATTGCATACAATTAAATTGCAAGTTTTTGATCGATTATTTTACCACAAGGCACAAAAAAAAGCTGCATCGTGGTGATACAGCTCTTGAACCAATATTTTTTAATCTTATTCTTCTGAACCGATTTTTGCGATAGCCTTGTCGATTTGGTAACGGCCTGTTCCTTCTTCGCCGATTACATCGAAAAGTTCAACGGCACGACGTGCGTTATCTTCTTCTTCGATTTGCTCGTTCACGAACCACTGAAGGAAGTTTTCAGTAGCGTAATCTTCTTCGCGACGGCTCTGTGTAACGATACGGTTGATCGATTGTGTTACACTGATTTCGCTTTGAAGAGCAGTTTCAAATACACTTCTGAATGACGCGTACTCTTGTTTTACAGCAGGAACTTCTGGTGAAACAGCTGTGCCGCCAACAGTCATGATGTAGTTGAAAATTTTTAGCATATGTCCGCGTTCCTCGTCGGACTGTTTAAGGAAATAAGCAGCGCTATTTTTGAAGCCATTGCGGTCGCACCATGAAGCCATCGCTAAATATTTAGCCGAAGCTTCTGCTTCCATTTTAACCTGGTTGTTCAATAATATCTCTATTTCTTCTTTTAAAGAAGTGCGGGCTCTAAGTAGATCTCTCATGGTATTTCTGTTTATCATTTGAAGTAATAAGCACAAATATCATAGGAAAGTTCGTCATTACAAGACGTACTTATAAATTTGGAATTGGTCTAATATGAAGGCCGTCAGCTATTTAGACTAATTCTGACTCTACATAAAGGATGGAATGAAGCAAAGAGTTAAGCTCAATAGCGAAGTGTGTTCCGTTCACAAGTTCGCGTAGCTGGATCAACTCGCAAAGCGTAAGCTTCTGATTGATATTCAGTTGCGGAGCTTCAACAAATTCAAAATCAGATTCATCCGAAAGGTCGAATAACCTGCTTTTGATATCAATATTATTTACAAAACGACGGAAGTTCAGGAAGTCCTGGATGCGGAAAGAAGCAACCATTTCTCCAAAATGAATTACAATTCTTGAACTATTATCACACTGAAAACTGAAACCTTTTGAGGTACTGAACAATTCATTCGGGTGCTTCACTGTAACTGGCATTTTATATATAAACCTGAATCTGGCACAAAGATAAATCGGAAATTCTAAGGAAGCAAGAGTTATTTAAAACCAATCTAATTATATGGAGTGATTTTTTGCAAAAAAAACGTCGTCCACTTTTTCAAGTAAACGACGTTCAATCCAAGTGGATATCAACGGCTAACTCCTAACGGCTAACAGCTTTTATTTCTCGCCAGCTTTCGCCCAGTTATCACGTAACGTCACAGTACGGTTGAAAACCGGTTTTTCGGTTGTGCCGTCAGGATCTGCTGCGAAATATCCTTTACGTAGGAACTGGAATGATTCGCCTGGTTTGGCATCGCGCAAAGCAGGTTCGGCATAACCGGTGATGATATTCAGCGAGTCAGGATTGATATAATCTTTGAAATCACCTTCTTCCGAAGAAACATTTTCTACGGAAAACAGGCGGTCGTATAAGCGTACTTCTACCGGCACGCCATGCTTCGCAGAAACCCAATGCAGCGTTCCCTTTACATTGATGCCTGTGGTGTCCTGGCCACTTTTACTGTTTTCGATATAAGTACAATGTACTTCGGAGATCTCGCCGTTTTCGTCTTTAACGACCGATTCAGCCTGGATAATGTATGCGCCTTTCAGACGGACCATTTTGCCAGGAGCAAGCCGGAAATATTTTTTAGAAGGAACTTCCATAAAGTCCTCTCGTTCGATGAAAATCTCGCGGGTGAACAAAATTTCACGCATGCCGGCAGCAATATCTTCCGGATTGTTTTCGCTCAGACAAGTTTCTGAAAGTTCTTCCGGGAAGTTGGTGATCACTACTTTTAATGGATCAAGAACTGCCATTCTGCGCAACGAGGTCTTGTTCAGATCTTCCCTTACACAAAATTCAAGCAAACCTACGTCGATCATGTTCTCACGCCTTGCCACACCGATACGGTCGCAAAAATCACGAATACTTGCCGGTGTATAACCTCTTCTGCGCAGACCGCTGATGGTCGGCATCCGTGGATCGTCCCAGCCGTTTACATGTTTTTCCTGTACCAGTTGAAGTAATTTTCTTTTGCTGGTAACAGTATAATTCAGGTTGCGGCGTGCAAATTCGTATTGATGCGAAGGGTATATTCCCAGTTGCTCAATGAGCCAGTCGTATAATTCACGGTGAGGAACAAATTCCAGCGTACAGATGGAATGCGTTACTGTTTCGATCGAATCACTTTGTCCGTGCGCAAAATCGTACATCGGGTAAATGCACCATGTATTGCCGGTACGGTGGTGATGCGCATGTTTGATACGGTAAAGGATTGGATCACGCATCAGCATATTTGTGTGCGCCATATCAATTTTGGCCCGCAAAGTCCGGCTCCCGTCAGGAAACGTACCGTTTTTCATCTGTTCAAAAAGTAGACGGTTTTCTTCAACGGAACGGTCACGGTAAGGGCTGTTTTTACCCGGCTCAGTCGGCGTGCCTTTCAGCGTTGCAATCTCCTCAGAGGTCGAATCGTCAACGTATGCCAAACCTTTATGAATCAGCTGGATGGCATAACCATATAAAGTATCGAAATAGTCAGAAGCATAAAGCTCGTTTTCCCATTCGAAACCCATCCAGCGGATGTCGTTTTTGATGCTTTCAACGTATTCTGTGTCTTCCGTCGTAGGATTTGTATCATCAAACCGCAGGTTGGTATAACCTGGGAATTTTTTAGTTAACCCAAAATTCAGACATATACTTGAAGCATGACCAATGTGCAGATAACCATTCGGCTCAGGAGGAAAACGGGTAATAATTTCCTTGTACTTTCCCGCTTGCAGGTCTGCCTCGATGATCTCTTCAATAAAATTCAGGCTTTTTTCTTCTTTTTTCTCTTCCGTAATCATACAGTACTGGAAATAATTTCAATTGTCAAAGTTAATGTTCTTCACGTCAACCCCGAAATAATTTGCAGGCTTTCCATGAAATATCTGTTTTATTCAAGAAAGTAAAGTGAAAATGATATGATTATACGCAACTTTCAAACTTTGCTTAATAGTATGTAACAAGTATTTTATAGATCTGGTGCCTTGTTTCAGGTAATAATCCAGGAAGAAGCCGTACCCGATGAAACGGGAAACTCGCTACTTTCTTTTACTTTTGTGGTATGCGTTATTTTATTGAATTCAGTTATAAAGGAACAAATTACAGTGGCTGGCAGCGGCAAAACAATGCCATTTCGGTTCAGCAGTTGCTCGATGAGGCACTGTCGCTTATCCACCGGGAAACCATTGAGAGTGTAGGCAGCAGCCGAACAGATACTGGTGTTCATGCCGAGCAGCAGTATGCGCATTTCGACACTGTGAATGCAGTCAAAGACTCAGATTTGCTAACCTATCGCTTAAACAGTCTTTTACCCGCTGACATCGCTGTTCATCGTATTTTTGAGGTTGAAGAAACAGCACATTCGCGTTTTGATGCTTCATACCGCCGTTATGAATACCGGATTGTCAGTCGGAAAAATCCTTTTTTGAGCGGTGAATCGCACATCTTTCATAAGCCCCTGGATATAACGCGAATGAATGAAGCAGCAGCTCTGCTGCTTACACACAAAAACTTTGAGAGTTTTAGTAAAATACACACACAGGTAAATAACTTTTTATGTGACATCACCCTGGCCAAATGGTTTGAAAAGGATGGGATATTGATATTCAGTATCCGGTCAAATCGTTTTTTACGCGGCATGGTGCGTGCGCTTGTAGGGACACTTTTGGAAGTGGGGACGGGCAAAAAAAGTAAAGAAGATTTTGAAAAAATAATTCTGGCTCAGGACAGGAGCAAAGCCGGGCCGCAAGCTCCGCCAGAGGGTTTGTTTTTAGTTGAAGTGGGTTATCCGGATTAGAGCGAGCGAGAAGAAGTCAAGATTTGAAAACGGGGACGCCAAGTCTTGACTTCTTCAGAGGCTTCAAAAAATCTGGCTTCTGTGAAATTTCGATTGATTTATCTCATTTAAAAAAATAGCTCAGCTATTGATCTCTTCCAGCAGTTTCTCCACCTGCCAGTCTCCAAACCCATAAATTCCTTCCTGTTTGCTGAATTCTCTGAAAATGATATTGAAATCAGCGGTTTGTTTCTCCTTCATAATATCTTTCAAAACACGCTGCGGCCGGTTGTTGCTGCGATCTAATTGCGCCTGAACGACCATTCCAAGCAATGGAAATTTCTCTGATTTAACCGTAGATAAGGTGGCCAGTGCTTTGCTGTCATTGTTTTGATAAGCAGTCCATAGGTCATTAAACAGATCAAGATCAGTCGGAGAAAGAGGTAGTTTATGTTGATATGCCTCGGCCAGTAAATGGTGGTCCATCATACCAAATCCCCGCCAGTCAGGTTCTTTTTCATTTATATCGGGCTTGATGATATACGCCTGGATTGAATCAGAAACGGGTTTCAAAAGAGAAACACAAAACCAGAAATTGATTTGACAGAATAAATCGTCCTCAAACCAGAAGTTCACCTCGGAACCGGCAGGAATCGCTTTTATCCTGGCAAATTCGGAAGCGACATCATTAAAGTACACGTCTGTTTCTTCATGGTACGTTTCCTGAATGAAATCAGCGCGGGTTTGACAAAAATCTTCGAAGGTGTCACCTGCTACCGGACCGTCGATCAGGCATTCTCTTGCGATGATAATTTCACCGGTCAGAATATCGGCAGGAAATTTATCCAGTAATGCGTCGCCGTTAAGGACGTGAAAGGTTTTTATTGACATTTGTTGAAGTTTTTGCTGTTTGTTTACCCGTCCTACGGCAAAAAAGCCGTAGGACGGGTGGCTTATGAAATATTTTGCTACTAATAAATGTGTCTGAGATCAGATTTCTCTTTTAGTGGTTTCATTGTTGACCAACCGGAAAATCTCTAACGGATTGGCATTTTTTAATTCGTCGGGCAATAAGGAATCATCCCAGTCCTGGAATGATTGCGGACGCACAAAACGAAGTATCGAATGACGGCCCACTGATGTAAATCTGGCGTCGGTTGCGGACGGGAATGGGCCGCCATGGTGCATGGAAGGGCAAACTTCAACGCCCGTAGGTACGCCGTTCATAATAAACCTCCCGCATATCCTTGAAAGACTTTGCAACAGCGAAGGGTATTTTGCTGCTTCGGCGGGTTCTGCCATCAGCGAAGCGGTCAACTGACCTTTCAGATGTGAAATGGCTGCCAACAGTTCGTTATGATCTTTGCAGACAACCAGCAGTGAAAACGGGCCGAATACTTCTTCATGAATTTTCGGATTATCGATAAAATCTTTTCCGCTAACCTTGGCTACCGAAGCCTGTGACTGGTTTTCCAGGTCGGCGCTTACAGGTGAAAAAGCAAGTTCTGTCACGCCCGGCTCTGCGACAAGCTCATCCCGTAGTTTATAGAAATTTTTTCTGATTCCCGCCGTGAGCATTGTAGCAGATCCGATGTGTATGATTTCGTTTTTATACGTTTCCTCAAACAAACCAAGTGATTCTGATTCGGTGACAAATACCAGTCCGGGGTTGGTACAAAATTGTCCGGCGCCCAAAGTCACAGAGCCTGCCAGGGTTTTGGCCAGTTGCTGTGACTTTTTTTCAAGATATTCGGGCAGGATCACAATAGGGTTGACGCTTCCCATTTCAGCGAAAACCGAAATAGGCTCTTCCCGTTCCTGCGCCATTTTATAAAGCGCCATACCCCCTTTGATAGAACCGGTAAAACCAACAGCCTTGCTCGCAGGATGTTTTACCAAGGCAGCGCCCACTTCGTAGCCATCGTCATAAAGCATCGAAAATACTCCGTCCGGCATGCCTGTTCGCAGCGCAGCCTTTACAATAGCCTGGGCAGTCAGGTCGCTTACGCCCGGATGCGCCGCATGTGCTTTCACAACGACCGGGTTACCGGCAGCAAGGGCGGGACCTGTGTCAACGCCTGCCACTGAATAGGCAAATGGAAAATTGCTTGATCCAAAAACAATAACCGGCCCGATGGGTACCAGCATTTTGCGCAGGTCGGATTTTGGAAGTGGTGCGCGGTCTGGGATGGCGGTGTCGATACTGGCTTCCACCCAGGAACCTTCACGGATCAGCTCGGCAAATTGCGTAAGCTGGTTAATCGTACGCGCACGTTCGCCCTGCAAACGGGCTAACGGCAAGCCGGTTTCAAGATGAGCCCGTTCAAGCAAGGCATCACCAATAGCCAGTATTTCTTCGGTGATCGCGATCAGAAAATCTGCACGTTTGGTTGCCGGAATCAGCGCGTAGGTATCAAAAGCCTTTTGGGCAAGTTCCATTGTTTTGGCGACCTCCTCCTGTGTAGCTGCGTGAAAGGTTTCCGGTAATTCTGTATTTTCAGCAGGAACGTAAGACCTGAACGTATGCTGGTTTTGTGACGAAAGTGAATATCCTATAAAGTTTTTACCGAGAATGCTCATGATTGGGACTTTGGTTTGATAATTGAAGATTTTGGAAATCGGATCTTTCAGCGATTTTCCTTACTAATATTATACCCGGATTTCAGCCGTTTCGGCTATCGGTCTTGCTGATCAAATACCTTTAAAAGCAAAAATTTGCGCCGATATCCTTTGAGATCAACGCAAATTCCTGAAAATAATATTCTGATAAAATTAGAGCAGACGTGCAATGATGTCGTCAACCGAGATACCTTCTGCTTCTGCTTTGAAATTTCTGATAATTCTGTGGCGCAAAACCGGTAGGGCAACTGCTTTCACATCTTCGATATCCGGAGAATATTTCCCGGATAATAACGCATTACACTTTGCCGCTAAAATCAGCGACTGTGAAGCCCGTGGCCCAGCACCCCATTCCAGGTAATCGCTGGTATCCTTATTGGCAAGTGTCGAAGACGGCCGCGTTTTGTGCACGAGTTTCACTGCGTATTCAATCACATGGTCGGTTACCGGTACGCGTCTGACCAGGTGCTGGAAATCCATAATTTCCTCTGCACTGATCACCTCTTTTACCTGATATTTGATATCGTTGGTTGTATTTTTTACGATACTGACTTCTTCCGCGTATGATGGATAATCAAGCTGGATCATAAACATAAACCGGTCCAGCTGCGCTTCGGGAAGCGGATAAGTACCTTCCTGCTCGATGGGGTTTTGCGTCGCCAATACGAAAAACGGGCGGGTCAGCGTATGTTTTTGTCCTGCAATGGTCACCGAATATTCCTGCATCGCTTCCAAAAGCGCCGACTGGGTCTTTGGAGGCGTACGGTTAATTTCATCGGCGAGAATGATATTGGCAAAAATAGGACCCTGGATAAATTTGAAATTACGGTTCTGATCCAACGTTTCAGAGCCCAGGATATCCGACGGCATTAAGTCGGGAGTAAACTGAATTCTGTTGAATTTTAAATCCAGAGACGACGCGATCGTCTGGATCAAAAGTGTTTTGGCCAAGCCCGGAACGCCGACAAGCAAACAGTGTCCCTGGCAAAAAATAGCTGTTAATAATCGTTTGATAACTTCATCCTGTCCTATAATCACTTGTCCTATTTCACTACGGATTTTTTCATAGGCCACTTTCATAGCCTCGGCTGCTTCAACGTCGGATTTATAATTCACAGTGAGTCGGTTTGGGAAATCTTAGTTTTCAAAACTTATTTTCAATACCTATGTCAGAGGTCGGTTCCGTTGGCAAGGCCGAGGATCCGACAATTTTTATATTCAGGTTCAACGCTGATAAATACATCACCCTGCGCTTTTTTGAACCAGTCTTCCAGAGCATGGTTCCGTTTATTGCTTAGCACAATTTGGGCAATTTTTTCGTAATCATCATGCAAATTGGCAGTATGCGGCTCAGATTTACTTTTGTACCAAAGGATACGCATGGCACTGTGCCCATCTTCTGTACGATAAGTAACGGGTACGCTCAGGTCGCCCACTTTCATGGTATCGATAGCGAAATAAAGCGCAGGATCCATCGAAGCGTCCAAAGTCAAACGGCCAAGTCCTGTACTTCTGTCCTGGATAATTCCGCCCGTTTCGGCAGTTTCTTTATCTTCTGAGTTATCAAGTGCTGCCTTGGCAAATTTCAGTGTATCTGTTTTGATAAGAACGCGCAAGCTGTCAAGGATGCGAACCGCACTGGTCATATCAGAACCTTTGTTATAGTCAGGTCTTAACAGAATGTGGCGTGCATGATATTCAGCACCACGTGTTTCGATCAGTTTGATCAAGTGGAATCCGAACTGAGACTCGATGATATTGGACATTTCACCAGGTTTCAAACCCAGTGCTGCGCCTTCAAATTCAGGAACCATGGCACCGCGTTTTGCAAAACCCAAGTCACCACCATTTTTGGCAGATCCTACGTCTTCCGAATAAATTGTGGCAAGCATTGCAAAATCTTCACCTTTTTCGGCACGTGCTTTAAGCTCCTGAAGCTGTTTGATTAACTTGTCCTTCTGCTCGCGAGTCACCGTTCCAAGACGAACGATATGTCCGATTTCAACTTCCGAAGGGATGTATGGTAAGCTGTCTTTTGGAATCGCGTTGAAAAATTTACGTACATCACTTGGCGTGATTTTAACGTTGCCGGAAATGGTTCCCTGCATTTTTTCAACGATTTTCTGCTCTTTAACCTGCGTCCGAAGCTCTGACTTCAAATTGTCAACGCTTTTTCCATAAGCTTCAACTAGGTTCTTTTCTGATCCGAAGCGCTGGATCATGTAATTCATTTTTCCGTCCAGTTCGTTGTCGACGCTTTTGTCTTCCACGGTCACGGAGTCAATTTCTGCCTTCGCCAAAAGCATTTTGTTAATGATCAGCGATTCCAGTATCTGGCACTTTTCAGGCGCTTTCTGACCGTTGGCTGCATAACTGTTATACATTTCTTCCAGCTCGGAACTCAATATATAATGGTTATCTACGCGGGCAATGATTTTGTCGAGCATCACACCCGACTGTCCTTGTCCGAAGCTGGTCAGACTAAAACAGAACGTGCAGACTGCAAATAATTGAAGTACAATTAATTTATTTATTTTCATATTAATTTATGTGTTCCTAAGTTGAAATAGTAGGGTTTATTTACCGGGCCGTCAGGTAAAAATACAAACCGACAGCAGTTCAAAATGCTAATTTACGTTTAACGCTTAATTTTTTCTAATTCTTGTTGATTCACTTTCACCGGAAATTTCTGATTTAGCTTTTCCAGCCACTGTTTTTCCAGCACTTTTTGGTATTCGTTGATCACACTTCCTCTTGCTTCCGTAAAAGTTTTTACTCTGGCTGGCTCGATTTTTTCGATCTGCATCCAGTACGCAAGTCCGTTTGCCATGATCACCTGCTCACCTGCCTCCCATTTAACCTGCGTTAAAAGGGCGTTACTCTTCTGGAAATAGCCTTCCTGGATAATAACGGCGTCCGGGGTTTCAGAATTATAGGCTTTCTCAACATCTTTTTTCGAATTACTGTAAAACTGGAAACTGATCCTTCTGTTACGCTCAGCTTCTGTTGACTGGCGGAATGAGCCATAGTCTTTTTCCAATATCCTGACAATCGAAATATTTTTGCTGTTCAGATATTTTACAACATTTCTGATACGGTCCGACGAGGTTGGCTCAGCTTCGGAATTGGAGCGGTAGCCGGATACTTCAACGACATAATCAGGATTTTTTTGCAAAATCACATACACATCATACAGTTTTTCAATCTGTTCCTTGGTAAGTTCGCTCGATCCTTCCTTGAAAATCAGCTCATTTGCTTTTCTTTCCAAAGGATACGGACTTTTTGTCAACGCCTTTTTGATTGCGAAAAGCGTAGCTGTATCCGGTGCGGTTACGATCGTGCCAAGTGCACGCTCAGGGTAACGGAAATGGTCGACATTTTTTTCGTAGTAATTACGCTGCCCCACAGAATCAGACAAAGAGCGTTGCAAAACATTCTCCTCCGTCAATTGTGCCATTAAAACGCCTTCACGGATTTCACTGATCTGACTTTTAAATTCAGGATAACTCTCCTCCAGGTGCTCTTTTTCGTATTCAAAAAGACGGTTTGTCAGAAAGTCGTTATAAAATCTTTTAAAAATAACTTCGGGTGAAGAGCCTTTTGGACGGGGTTTTTGCTGTGCTTTTACATAATTCAAAAAGGTAAGCGCGTCGTATGGCCGTTTTTCAATGGTAAACAAAGTGCTCGCAGCCCAGTCGGTAGAAACGGGTTTCATATAATCCCATTTTCCGGAAATCAGCGTACTGTCGATCAGTGGTCGCGTGGCAGCAAACTGATCAGCGAATTCCTGAACGGTATATTTTTCACGAAGTCTTTTCGCAGTAGCTTGTTCCAGGATTTTTCCACGGGAATCTGTCACAACTTTCTGGCGAAGTGATGGCGCCATAACACTGTACGGTTCCAGACCTTTTTTGTCAACCAGTTTGATGATATGCCAGCCATAACTGCTAAGCACTGGTGCTGCATAGGTATTTAATTTTGTCAGCGAAAAGGCAGCTTCCTCAACGTTCGGATCCATTTGTCCGGTCCCAAAAGGAGGAAGGAGGCCATGGTTTTTGCTCGACTGCTTATCGTCAGAATATGTTTCGGTGATTTTATCCCATGCCTGACCACTCTGAAGTTTCTTAAAAGCATCATCAATTTTTGCCTTTGCAGCTGCTTTTTGTGCTTCGGTTGCATTGGGTTCTACGCGGGCCATGATGTGCGCAACTCTTACCGTTCCGCGACTCGCACGGCGGTCATAAACCTTGATGATATGATAACCGGTCTTACTGCGTATAGGCTGGGATAATTTTCCAACGGGAATAGCGTATGCGGCTGTTTCGAAAGGATAAACCGTTTGGAAAGCGGTAAAATAACCAAGATCTCCCTTGTTTTTGGAAGCCGAAGGATCCTTGGAAAATCTTGCAGCCATGTCAGCAAAATCCGAGCCTTCTTCGAGTCTGCCCCGCATGGCAATAGCAGCATTGTAGGCATCTGTCGTGTCTTTGGGAGCGGCATCTTCCGGTACCGCAATCAGGATATGGGAAGCCTTAACCTCCTGTTTCAATCTTGCATAAGCTTCCGTTGAGAGTTTTTCAACCAGTGCCTTATCGACCAGAAAGTTTTTTGCCAGCTGGTCATAATAAGACGCTATTTCCTGTTTATAGTCGTTGGTAGTATCTCTTCCCTCATTTTTTGCTTCAAGTATCTTTATTTTGGCATCCTTGTAAATGGGCAGATACTCTTCCGGTGAAAGTTCTTTTGCTGAATCTGAGGCAAATTTGTTTTTGGAATAAGCGTCAAGAAAATCGTTGGACGAGAATTTTTCATTTCCGATCTGAATAAGAGCTGGTGCTTCAGAAACCGGTTTTGTTTTGGGAGCTGAGGTTTTGCAGGAACTAAATATGACTGCGGGTAGCAGCGAAAATATCAATGAATATTTAAACATAAATTACACAATTCGTAAATCAGAGATCGTAATCTCTTGCTGGGTTTTAATCTAACTTTAACAAGTCTTAATTATTGTATTACTGACAAAGTTAGTTTCTTTCAACAGAGTATAAAAATTATAGTGTCCGGGCATGTGTTTTGCAGTACGCGAATCCACAGTTTTACCAGCAAATTTCAGGGCGAATTGACCCCAGTTTCAGATACGCAGCTTTTAATGAAAGTGTTACAAAAATGGCGAATTTGTGAAAATAAAATCAATTAATATTACTTAAGGAATAATCGCCTGATTTCTTGTGGTTTGTAACCGTTTAGGCATAGTATTTGTACAAAATACCTGAACTCAACAAGATATCGGTTATGGTGATGGAAGATTCAAAATTAAGCGAATTCGTTCTGAAAATAAGCGCTTTATGGAACGATCAGAAGAGACGGGAAGTCCTTTATCTTGAGGCTTTGAAAAAGGACAGTATGGGGCCGCTCAGGAAGATGCTGACCCAGGGACATTTCAGTGCATTGCTTTTCCAGAAGGAAATTCACTGGATTTATGATTATTTTAAATGTTTCCTTACCGACAAAGATCTTGTCAATTCAGCAGAGAGTAATTCAGACACGATTGCTGATCTTCACGCATTGGAAGAAAAGGAACAGGTTGCGGGATATTTAAAAAGAACGGAAGGCAGAATTCTTCAGTCATACCGCTCGCTTTATAAATATCTGGAAAGGGATCCGGAAACCAGAAGGGTAGTGGACGAACACCTGGAAAGGATTTCCGAATTTTATGAAATCCTTTCCAGGCAGGAAATTGTCAAAAGGAACGAACTGAATCGCACGTTCGTAGCCTAATCATTGCCCGAAATAAATTTATATACAATTCCCGCCAAAATTGCGCCAACCACCGGTGCGACTATAAACAGCCAAAGTTGCTCAATAGCCCATCCGCCTACGAAAATGGCCTGGCTTATACTTCTTGCAGGATTGACAGACGTATTTGTAACAGGAATGCTGATCAGGTGAATTAACGTCAGAGCCAGACCAATGGCCAGTCCGGCAAATCCGCCGGCTGCTTTTTTATCCGTTGCTCCCAGAATTACGATCAAAAACATAAAAGTCATGACTACTTCGGTGATAAGTGCGGCTTCCATGCTATATTTTCCGGGCGAATGATCTCCGTAACCGTTGGCTGCAAAATCTCCGATGGTGCTGCCGTTCCCCGTTATAATTAATGACAAGACTCCGGCTGCGGTAAGTCCTCCTAAAATTTGTGATACAATGTACGGCAAAAGGTCCTTTGCGGGAAATCTGCCGCCAATCCACAGACCTACGGACACCGCCGGGTTAAGATGTGCTCCGGAAATATGGCCCAGTGAATAGGCAATGGTTAAAACAGTTAGACCAAATGCGAAGGAAACACCAAGTAATCCGATTCCGACCTGAGGGAAAGCAGCTGAAAGTGCGGCGCTTCCGCAACCGCCAAGAACCAACCAAAATGTTCCGATGAACTCTGCCGTATACTTTTTCATGCGTCTGTTTGTTTAGTGTGGTTAAATCAACGAGGTTGTTGATGATTTTCTGAACAATAGACGCCGGCTATTATATTAAGTCACTGCGTGAAGGCAAAATATTTCTATGTTCCGGTGAGAAAAGAATTTGAGCGTTGCGGTATTGCAGATTGATTGGTATCAAGAAAAAGCCCTGAAATGTAATTGGTCTACATTTCAGGGCTTTTTGCTTTTTTCTGCACTTTCAGATTTCGTATAACTCGATAGGGAGATCGTCTGGGTCAGAGAAGAAAGTGAATTTCTTACCCGTTAAATGATCTATTCTGATCGGTTCGGGATGTACGTCATTTTTAACAAGCTGCTCGATTGCTTCTTCAACATTCACAACCTTAAATGCAAGATGGCGCAGGCCTGTTGCTTCTGGTCTTGACGGCCTCTTCGGCGGCTCAGGAAATGAAAATAATTCTATGCAGTATTCGCCGTTCAGCGAAAGATCCAGCTTGAAAGATTTCCGTTCTTCTCTGTTTACCTCTCGGTCAATTTTGAACCCCAGAATTTCGGTATAAAAGCGTTTCGACTTTTCATAGTCGGAAGCGATGATAGCAATATGGTGTATTCCTTTTAATGATAACATATGGTGAAAATTGATTTTTCTTAAAGGTAACAAAGTTAACTTCGGACATTTAACTTCCGATACACCAAAAACATTTTACCGATTAGAAAGTCATTAATTTTTATCGTTGATCTTAAACCTAAATCTTGATGAAAATTTTCTTTTTGTACATCCAGTATAAAATCCACCATTCGATCAGCAGAATAATGCCCCCGCTGATCAGCGTACGATAAGCCTCTCCAAAAAGCATATCATAGTTTGGGCCAATATTAATTCTGAATGACTGGTCAATAAAACTGTCGATGGTATGGGCAAACAGGTAAGCGGCGATCGAATTGGTTCCGACGACGATTAACGGGAAAAACCAGGATTTGAAATCTTTGACGTCGGCTACGTAATAAAATGCAGCAAGAAGCAGAAAACACCAGCCGCCGCTAAACAAAGTCCATGCCGGTGTCCATATTCTTTTTACAATCGGGTTAATGCCGGTCAGGTTCAAGGTCACCGCGACCACAAAAAGAATGGCTGCTGTAAATATAAATTGTCTGATCAGGGCAGACGATGAGGTTGTGTTTTTAAGCCATTTTCCGGCAATCAACCCCAGGGTCATAGTACCCAGAGTCGGGATGAAACTTAATGTGCTATACCCACCCCCGTTAAAACGGAACGGATTTTCGCGTGGGAAAATGTTCATAAACCACCGGTCAAAACCCCAGGCGGCATTGGTGTTTTTATTCCAGTGTGCTGCAAAACCTTTGAGGTTATGCTCCCAGTCGGCCGTGGTGCCGGTTTCTGACCAGTCGAAATACGGACCGGGTAAAGGATAGGCGGCGAAAAATATTCCATATCCGAGTAAAATGGTTATTAAGGCAGCCCACTGCGTACGCTCGGAGCGGAAACCGAGGGCGAAGAGGAAAGGGTAACCAAGACCTATCTGTGTCAGCGTATCTTCAAAAGTAAAATTAGTCTGTGTGGCGTGCATGGAACGGAGAAATATTCCCAGCAGAATCAATATGAGAGAGCGGCGGATGGTATGATACCACATCATTTCGGTGGTCTGCTGTTTCCCTGCTCTGCTGGCCATGGAATAGGGCATGGCTACACCGACAAGAAATGAAAACGATGGCTGAATGAGATCATGTAATGAGCAGCCAACCCAGGAAACATGGCTTTGATGATAATCCAGAAACGCCCAGAATGAGCTGTCGGGTAATGCTTCGGAAACGTGGCCAAATTTCAGCACTTCGCCCATCATGAGCAGCATAACGAATCCTCGGTAGGCGTCAACGGACGAGACGCGTTGCGGAACAACTGGTAAAGGAAAATCTTTCAACGTAGAGTGGGTTATGGTTATCGGGATTTTTCCGGTTCCAAGGCCGGAATTACAATATACTACATGTTTTCTTTTTGTTAAGGCTATTTCCCGATAAAAGAGAAAGCCTCGCCGGATTTACCCGACAAGGCTTTCAGTATTTGATTTCGCCGTTTTTTAACATTTCCCGATCACCTGGGTGACTGGTTTATGTTATGATTTTGGCGTACTTATAAATTCATCTTTTTCAGCTCCTTCACCGCATGGTCAGCAGCGCGTGCCGTCATCGCCATGTAGGTTAGCGAAGGGTTAACACAAGACGCCGAAGTCATGAAGGCTCCGTCAGTCATGTATACGTTTTCAGCACCCCAAACCTGGTTATTTTTATTCAAAACAGAAGTTTTAGGATCGTTACCCATACGTGCCGTACCCATTTCGTGGATACCGATACCCGGGTGTTTCGACTCGTCGTTGTATTTTGATACGTTTTTCAGACCGGCAGCTTCCAACATCTCGGCAGCATCGTTCATCATATCCACACGCATCTTTTTCTCGTTTTCTCCGTAAGCTGCGTCAAATATAACGACTGGAAGTCCCCATTTATCTTTCGTTTTTGTTGAAAGTGTAAAACGGTTCTTTTCATCAGGAAGCATCTCTCCAAATCCTCCGAGGTTCATGCTCCATCCGCCTGGCTGCGAAATTTCCTTTTTGAAATCAGCCCCGAAACCATCCATTCCGGCTCCACGTCCCCAGCTGTCGCGGCTTGCACCACCCTGGTATCCGAACCCTCTCAGGTAATCGCGTTTGTCGTCACCCCAGTTGCGGTAACGCGGTACGTAAATACCGTTTGCACGACGTCCGAAGTAGTATTTATCTTCAAAACCTTCAAATTCTCCGCGTGCACCAACAGCAAGGTGGTGGTCCATGATGTTACGACCAACCTGGTCGCTGTCATTTCCAAAACCATTCGGGAATCTTTTTGATTTTGAGTTCAATAAGATAGAAGCCGACGCGATTGCGGATGCATTAAGGAAGATGATTTTTGCGAAATATTCCTTAGTCTCGTTTGTATTCTGGTTGATCGTACGAACACCCGTTGCTTTGCCCAGCTTATCGTCGTAGATCACTTCCGTAACGATTGTATCAGGAATCAGTGTCAGGTTTCCGGTTTTTGTTGCTGCCGGAAGTGTCGCTGCCTGCGTACTGAAATAAGCGCCGTACGGACATCCGCGCATACACATATTTCTGAACTGGCAGGCCGCACGGCCCAATTCTGTATGGAAAGCTTGTGGCTGAGTCAAATGCGCAGCACGTCCCATGATCACGTGACGACCGGCAAATTTCTTTTCAATTTCGCCTTTTACTGTTTTTTCAACACAGTTCATCTGCATAGGAGGTAGATAATTTCCGTCGGGTAACACATCCAGACCGTCTTTTGCACCACTAATACCTGCAAATCTCTCTACGTAATCATACCACGGAGCAATGTCCTTATAGCGAATTGGCCAGTCGATAGAAATTCCGTCTTTTGCGTTCGCCTCAAAATCCGCCGCGTTCAAACGGTAGCTCTGACGTCCCCATAACAAGGAACGTCCGCCCACGTGGTAAGCACGGATCCAGTCAAATTTCCGTGTTTCCTCGTATGGATTTTCTTTGTCGTTTTCAAAAAGATATCGGTGCTCCGGGTTTGCCGTGTATCCTGTGCGCATTCCTGCCCAGTATTCTTCCTTGGCAACTGTTGTCACGCGGCCGCGGTGTTCAAGTTCCCAGGGAGCCAGCGTGGCAGTTTTATAATCAGTGATGTGTTTGATATCGCGTCCGCGTTCAAGCATAACCACTTTTAATCCTTTTTCAGTTAATTCTTTGGCAGCCCAACCGCCACTGATACCAGAACCAACGACGATGGCATCGTACGTCACTTCTTTCTGACCTTTTATGTTTAAATTCATGGTGAATTTTTTCTTATATCTTAATAAAAACCATTACCAGCTGAGCTTAGGATACGTGTAATAACGTGCCCAGGCTCAAATATTTTTTCATGAAACCTTACATCGCCCAGGCTTTCTGACCGGGTTTCAGATCTATGCAGCCGTCGTAACGACCAGGAACCGGAACATAATCAAGTGCGAGTGTAGCGCCCGGCTCAGATGTGAAATAACCCAATAAGGTAAGTTCTTTAACCAGTTTGAAGAACGGAACACCCTGATCATCCGTGTACTCTTTTCCAGCCTCCGTGAATTTCTTTTTGGCTTCGGTGCTCTTTTCAGATTCTACCTTGGCAGAAGCTTCCAGCTCTTTCAGTATTTTGGTTTGGTCTGCTGGTGACGCCTTTAAAAAATCTCTCTTTTCAAGGTCCTTTAATCCTGCTGCAAAGCTGTTCTGATCTTTTGCTTCGTAGCAATCTTTCAGCATCATTTCTATAAATTCACCCACCTTGGCGTCTTTTGCACCGGGTGTGTCTGTTTTGGGAATAATGATCTCCGCTACTTCTGAAACCAGATTTTTTTGATCAGCCGAGAACGGAAAAGTAAGACTTGTCGATGTTTCGGTCGACGATTTACAGCCCTCCAGAAAAGCCAGCATGGTCGGGGCAGAAATTGTTCCACCCATTAATAGTGCCACACGGGCAAGTGCATCACGTCTTTTCATTTTATATACTTATTAGGTTAACAATCCAAAGTGTAATAATACATTAGATTAATGCAATTCAAAACAACCCGGCTAATTTATGAAATATTCTCAATTATTGGTCGGTTAGAACAATTCTATATAAGAGGTGCGCACTATATCTTATTGTTAATCAGACTTCTGTAAAATGGATGAAAAAGATATTAATAATTGAAGGAATAAATGAACTATGGAAGCGAATGAGTCCTGAAATTTCCGCCCTTAAAACGCTTTATAAAACCAATAAATTGCATCCGCGGATATCAGAATTATCAAAACGTCCCATGACATAAAATGTGCCGGGAACCGTTCCAAAACGACCCAGGTCCTGCGTTTCGATAAAAGAACAGCTATCCAGGTTTGCCAGATCGATAACATTAATCCCGCCTGTTTTGGAGCCCGTAAGATTATGGTCGAAAATGGCGAAGGGATCGTTCACATCGCGAAGCAGTACACGCATGGTTAATCCGGGCGTAAATAAGCCGTTTCCCAAAGAATAACTCTGTGAAAGCAGTTCGGTCATGCCATATTCTGAATGTATTTCTGACACCCCAAAGGCAGCTTTGAGGATATCATGCACTTCTTCCCGGAGCAGTTCCTGACGGCGCCCTTTCATGCCCCCCGTATCCATTACTTTAAGATTTGGTATATCTTTAAGAAAAGAAAGGTCAGTACCACTTTCTGCAAGATCAAGCAGCGCGAAGGTGACACCCATTAAAAGGATTCCTTTACCATCCGGATTTTCGGCGAGTTCACGCAGCCTTTTGAGCATGTCATCCGTATTGTGCAGGTAAAAATCAGAGTAAGGAGAGTCGGCCTTATCAATAAAATGTTGCATCATATACACCAGAGACGAGTTGTTTCGTTCAAGGTATGAAGGTAGCAGAACCAGCAGATGGAAATCGTTCAATCTCCCGTAATTTTGCTCAAAGATGCTTGTAGAGACCGATTCGTAGAGTGTGGCATCATAGAGAGCGTGACGGCTGGTAGCAGTACCCGTGGTTCCGCTACTTTCAAAAATGACGGTGGGTTCAGGAGGAAGCCCGGACTTGATGGTATGATTTTTAAAAAACTGGATCGGTAAAAAGGGAATCTCCGTAAGCTTTGTTATCTTATCCGGCTCTATGTTCAGATAAGATATGTACTGGTTGTAAACCGGGTTATATTTTGCCTGATATTGAAAAATGCGCAAGGCCAATGATTCAAAATCCGAAGGTTTGAGCGCAATAATTTGCCGGCGAAGTTCCTGACGTATTTCCAAAGGTGATATATTGCTTAGAAGTTTCAATCGTAGTACTTTCGTAAATAGAAGAACAAAGTTAAAAGTTAGATGTCAGAAGTTAGTGTTTGACATTGAAAAGTAAGAAGAGAATATCCTGAGGTTAATTTCTGAAATACGTAAATCTGAAAAAAAATCTATTAGCTGGCCGTTTACGGCTTAAACGATAATGATATGAAATTGAAAATCTCCCTATTCTTTATTTGTGCAATCGCACTGGCAAGTTGCGTCGATATTCCTGATTTTAATGATACACCGAAAATTTACTATAACAGTGTAGACCATTATCCGGGAAAAGATTCTTTGGGTAATAATATAGAAAATATAATTATTAGTCTTGATTTTGAAGATGGAGATGGTGATTTAGGGGCATCGGATGCGGAGAGAAGTGATACGGAGAAATATAAGGACTGGGGTAATTATGAGTTGGTTACCTGTACTTATGAAAATAAAGTATGGCATGAAACGATACTGGCTTTAGACAGCACCAAATTCTTCCCTGATCTTAAATCGGACGGGAAGTCAGGACCTATCAAAGGCAGACTGGATCTTAACACATTTGCTCCTTATTTCCCCGGTGCGACTCTTATTCCGTATAAATGGAAAATCAGAATCCGTGACCGGGCATTACGGGTAAGTAACCAGATAGAAACAGATAGTATTCGTCTGCCAAGACTTGAATAGACTACAAATGTATGCAGTTACAGAAGAGCTGATATCGTTGGGATATCGGCTCTTTTTTTGAAAAGCCTTACCTTTAAATGATTTTTATTCCCGATTGGACAGAACAGTAAGAATTTGTACGATCCAAGGATAAAGAGCCGTATATTTAGCTGCTTTACCGGACGTAACATCTATGCATCGAAATTTTACCAACATATTTTTAAAATTACCAAAGCACCTGCTGGGTATTTTGTTGTTGCCAGCGAGTACCTGTTTTGCTCAAAATCTTCCGGCATCTGACAGTTTAGTCATTGCCATAGCCCCGGAGTATAATGATGTAGGTAAAGTACATCGTTTTTTTCTGGGAGAAAATTATCGAAAGCTCTGGGCTACGCCGGTGCCTATGCGGGTTCTCGATTTGAAAACGGAAAAAGGAGGTTTGGAGATTGTGAAGCTCGGTGGAGGAATGCAAACACGCTCGCTGCGATTAAAGGATCCTTCCGGACGCGAGTGGGTTTTAAGGACCATTCAGAAATATCCGGAGCGTGGACTGCCGGAAAATTTAAGACCGACCATCGCGAAAGATATTGTGCAGGACCAGGTTTCTACCGGACATCCTTTTGGTGCACTGGTGACTCCTCCACTTGCCGAGGCCTTGGGATTGCTGCATTCGAATCCGGAAATTGTCTATGTGGCGGATGACCCGGGATTGGGGGAATATCAAAAAGTTTTTGCCAATGCTGCTTATCTTTTTGAGGAAAGAAATCCTTTTGAAACCGAAAAAACAGATGCGACCGATAAAGCACAGCGTAAGGTAGAGCGGGACAATGACACCCGGTTTAATGAAAAACTGACACTACGGGCCCGTCTGCTGGACATGGTGATCGGCGACTGGGACAGGCACGAGGATAACTGGCGCTGGTTTCCTGAAAAATCGAAAGGTGAAACTTCGTACACGCCTGTGCCAAGAGACCGGGACAAGGTTTTTTACAAAACTTCGGGTTTGTTACCCTGGTTTCTTTCACATCAGTGGCTAAAATCTAATCTTCAGCCGTATAGCGAAAATATCAGAGATATTAAGGGATGGAATTTTAATGCACGTTATCTGGATCGGTACTTTCTCAGCCAATTAAGTGAAGCAGACTGGAAAGAGGAGATAGCCTTTGTACAGGAAAAACTCACGCCTGCTCTGGTTGAAAGCGCGATGAAAGCCTTGCCGGACAGTATTTATTCCGATCCGACTACACCGTTGCTGCAAAAATCGCTGCTGGGCCGAATAACCAATCTTCCTGTTTACGCGCTCGAATATTTTCGATTTTTGGCAGAAACGGTGGAGATTTCGTTGTCGGACAAGCGTGAATATTTTGACATCCGTCATACGGAAAAAGGAGATATTGATCTGACTGTCTATAATATTAAAAAGGACGGTAGTAATGGCAGAAAAGTGTATCACAGAGTATTTGATCATGATGTTACCAAAGAAATCAGGTTGTATGGTTTTGCCGGTGAAGATGTATTCTCGGTAAATGGGGCTACTAAATCGCCTATCAAAATACGGATGGTTGGAGGTGATGATGTTGATAAATTTGTGGTGGATGAAGCGCTTAAAAATAAGAGCCGGATTTATGTGTATGATCGTTCCGATCAGGAAAATGTGCTGCCACCTTCCTCAAAGGCAAGGCTCAGGTTATCAACCGATACGACGGTAAATCAGTATAATAAGAGAAGCTTTCTGTTTAACAGGCTTGGCCCCCTTTTTCGTGCCAACTACAATATCGATCAGGGAATTCAGTTGGCTGCCGGGATGATTTTTGAAAAGCAGGGTTTTAGAAAAGAGCCCTACGCTTTTAAAAATGAGTTCTGGGCTAATTATTCGACTGGTCGTCAGTCTTTTATTCTTGATTACGTAGGAGACTTCAAAAAGGTTATCGGTCATAACGACCTGGAAATTGACGCGCATTTACTGGGGCCAAGAAATTTGACCAACTTTTTTGGGATTGGCAACGAAACCCGGTTTATCAATGAAGGTGATAAGAAAATGTCGTATTACCGAAATCGTTACGATTACCTGACCGTCGATTTGAAACTGAAAAGAAAGATACAGAAAGATCTGATATTATTTGGTGGGATTTCCACGGAATATTATACGAGCAAAACAGAGTCCAATACGTATCGTTTCTTCAACGATTTCAATGCAGAACATCCCGAATATGCCGTTTTTCAGGACCGATTTTATGCAGGTCTTATTGCCGGGTGGATTTATGATACGAGGGATAATATCACGATGCCCAACAAAGGAATTTTCTGGAACACTACGTTTTCAGCAAAGAAAAAAGTCGATGGCAATTACGAATCGTATGGCAGATTTACGTCGGAAGTTCGGCATTATATCGGAACAAAAGATTCCCGTTTTGTGATGGCAAACAGACTTGGCGGAGGAACTACGGTCGGCGATCCGACATTTTTTCAACGCATGCAATTGGGCGGTGTGCGTAGTCTGAGAGGTTTCCACACCAACCGATTTACCGGGAAAACGATGGTTTACCATAATCTTGACCTAAGACTGGATATCCTTCATTTTCGTTCATACATCGTACCGGGCACACTTGGCCTGGTCGGGTTCAACGACATTGGCCGTGTTTGGGAACCGGGGCAATCGTCCAAAAAATGGCACGACGGTTACGGTGGCGGAATTTATATCATACCAGCAGAACTGATCCTGATACAGGCCGCAGTAGGTTTTTCCCGCGACGGCGCTCTACCATATATATCGATGGGCTTCAATTTTTAAAGCTGAGTTTTTTTCTAACACCACCTAAGACACCTGAGAGAAGCTAAGATTTTTTGGGGAATGTATAAGATCGAATGGAAAACAAAACTGACGACAAAATCTAACTAACTTAAACTAAGGTTATCTCATATGTCTTAGGTGGTAAAGTAACAAGGTTAAGCCTCATGCTGGATGATTTCTTCCATGACTCTGGCTGGCAGCATGATCCGGAATGTGGTTCCTTTACCGACTTCGGAGCTTTTTACGAATAACTTGCCGCCATGATAATTCTCGATGATACGTTTGGCAAGCGTTAGTCCAAGACCCCAGCCGCGTTTTTTTGTACTGAAACCAGGGTTGAAAATTTTGTTAGCATTGGCTTTGGTCATACCCTTGCCAGTATCGGTTATGTCAATAAGGATTTCTTTGCTTTGCGGCGGTGCCTGCAAGGTTACGTGCAGTTCTCCGACGCCACTCATGGCATCAACAGCATTTTTACAGATATTTTCAACGACCCACTCAAAAAGATTTTTATTCAATAGCGCGGTTTGGCCTTCTGCCAGCTGGTCATGAATAAAGAAGTGAACTTTTGAAGAAACCCGTTTTTGAAGATATGTGATAAAGTGCGTCACAATTTCCGAAACCGGTTCAGGTTTTAAAGTCGGGATGGAGCCAATATTTGAGAAACGTGTGGTAATCATTTCAAGCCTGACGACGTCTTTTTCGATTTCATCGGCAATCGACGGATCAATGTTAGGATCACTACGGAAATATTCAACCCAGGCCATCAGCGAGGATAGGGGAGTACCCAACTGGTGCGCCGTTTCCTTAGCCAGCCCAACCCATACCCGATTCTGTTCAGCTTTTCTGGCGGCACTAAATGCAAGATATGCCAGATAACCGATCAATAGCATCACCGATAACTGCACAAACGGATAATAGCGAAGCTGGGTAAGCAGAAATGAATTACTATAATAAATGTAGCCAACTTTTCCATCGCCAACCTGAACAGGGACGGGCGGGTGCTCGCTTTTCATCTTTATGAGTTGAGCCTCAATGATGCGTTCCTTTTCACGCAGTGAGGCATTTTTTGGGAAGTTGATATTGCGATGAATCGGGAAATTATTTTCATCGACATAAATCACGGGAATCTGGTAAAAATTAACAGCGTCCTGGATAACACTCATGATGACATTGAAATTCTCATCGTCCGGGCTGTTTACAATATACCGAAGCCCTTCCCCATATAATTTTACCTCGCGTTCCTCTCTTTCTTCCAGTTTATCAACCAGATCATTGGTGTAAAACAACGAGCCAATGCTCAGTGCCAGCAGTACAATTCCGATCAGATATTTAAGCACCCCCTTCTTTTCATACGTGCCAATCAAAGAGTGACGAAGTTTATCACTGTTTAAAAGAGCCACCGGATGCAGACGGAAACGGGGTTTATTTTTAGGTGTTTCAGCGATCATTTAAGGTTCGGAAGCTTGATGAATTTGCCGGTTAATAATAGGCCTTACAAATAACGTAAAATAATCGTGCTTAGTGGATTTTATCCTGATTTTCATTTGTTGCTTTGTCATAGTAAAATATGACGCAAGTCATTTAATCACCATGAAGGAAGTCAGAAATTTACAGGAAAGTTGATCGTTTTATTTATATGTCTTCTAAATAAAGATGTGCGGTTGGCTTAACGTTCCTATTGTAAATTTTGTGCTGTATTTTTGTGAATCGAATTAGACCTAGTGATGTATAATCATTTCAAATCAATAAGTTTATCACATCGGAATGCACCCCTTTCCATACGAGAGCAACTAGCTCTTTCGGAGGAAAGTGCAAAGGGGATTATGCTTCGTTTGAAGGATTTCTTCGAAGTATCTGATGTTCTTGTCGTTTCCACCTGCAATCGTACTGAAATATATTATTCTTCGGCAGAAGATCTGAACGAAGATATTATTAAGCTCCTGCTTATCGAAAAAGGAGTTGCCGATATTGAGCCGTTTCTGGATTATTTTGAGCGTTTTTCTCAGGGAGAAACTGCTGTTCAGCATTTATTTGAAGTAGCAACCGGGCTTCATTCGCAGGTTGTGGGAGATATGCAAATCCCGAATCAGATCAAGCACGCTTATCAGTGGACTGCTGATCTGAACCTTGCGGGACCATTTTTACACCGTTTATTACATACCATATTTTTTGCCAACAAACGTGTAGCGCAGGAAACTTTTTTCCGTGATGGTGCAGCGTCGGTATCCTATGCAGCTGTTGAATTGCTGGACGGATTAATGCCGAATCCAAAAATTCTTGTGGTAGGGCTGGGCGAAATCGGAACGGATGTTTGCCGTAATCTGGCGCAAAAAACGGGTGCTGATGTTACTTTGGTAAACCGTACAAGAAGCAAAGCGGATGCATTAGCGCAGGAGCTTGGTTTTAAAGTAGCGGATTTTGAGAATATAGAAGACGAAATTTCCAACGCAGATATCATTGTGTCGTCCATAGCACGTGACGAGCCTTTCTTTACAAAAGAAATGATGGTACGCCTGCGCGGGATGTCATTTAAATATTTTATTGATCTTTCTGTGCCTCGCAGCGTTTCTCCGGAGGTGGAGGAAATTCCTGGTGTTATGCTTTATGCGATTGATTCTATTAAGTCAAGAGCGGATGAAGCGCTGACACGCCGCCTGGAATCGGTTCCGCAGGTAAGAGAGATTATTGGTGAAGCTGTACTTGAATTTAATGATTGGTCAAAAGAAATGATTGTTTCGCCGACCATTCAGAAATTGAAAGGTGCTTTGGAACAAATACGTAAAGAAGAATTAACAAGGTTTACTAAAAACCTGACGGATTCGGAGCTTGAAAAAGTGGAACGTATTACAACCAGCATGATGCAGAAAATCCTGAAATTGCCGGTTCTGCAATTGAAAGCGGCTTGTAAACGTGGAGAAGCAGAAACTCTGATTGATGTTTTGAACGATTTGTTTAATCTGGAAAAACAACCGGAAACGCATTAAAAAATTTTGGCGTAAATTATATAAGACCCCGAATCTCCTCACAGGTATTCGGGGTTATTTTTTATATATCCACAAAAAAAGATCGGGTCGCTTCTTGCGATCCGATCTATGCATTACCTTACCCTCCACAATTTTTTTGGACAATCCTTACAGCGACACGATAAACGGTCCTGCAATGTCCAAGACTTCTTTCATAGTCAATGGCTCGTCAAATGCTTCTGTGATCGCAGCAAATGATATATTTTCCAATCCGGCAATGCCAGGGACGTTTAGGCCACCTTGTACCACATTGCTTTCACTAATTTCTCCTTTATAAACGGCACCCGGGAAGCCTGCATCATTGGTGATCCAGCCCTTAGTCGTTTTGTCATTGGTAATTTTTCCAAGAATTCTTCTCACGATGGAAGCGTGGCGAGCTTCTACCGAATGCACCTGAAGCGCATACTGAAGAAGATTCGGCGCACTGATCAGGTTTCCTGCCTGGCCTTTGTAGGCACGTACTCCTGTGTCTTCAAACGCCTTAGATAAGGTTACAAATGTGCCGAAATCGGTAAATGCCGGGAAAGCACCTTTGGCTGTGAAGTCAAAAGTTGGCTTTTTTACCGCGTCACCCGCAAGCGCCGTTGCCAAAAACTTAACGTGTGCTTTTTCGTGCTGGCCGATCTGTGCAAATACAGCTTTGTATTCGCCCGGGATCAATCCCGCTGTTGCATTACCTATTTCGTAAAATTCGTTTTCAAGATATTCAAGTGTAAGTGCATAGTTTAAAACTTCAAGTGCCGTTGGTGTCGCACCATATGCTTTACTGACGATCGAAGCGAAAGCGGTAGGAACTGCTGCGGCCGCCAGTGTACTTCCGATACGGTTCATAAACGTACGGCGAGTCGCATGTTCCAGACGCTTGATTGCATCGCCATCAATTTTCTGAATGCTGTCAAGTATATTAAAAATATTCATGTTGGTCTGATTATTAAAGAGTTGATGATTAAACTGGCAATTGTGAATAACCGATTTTGTTAACAACAAAAGGTTGAACCGATGGCAGAATCACTGGCGGAGGTAGTGCTCCGTCAAATCCATCACTGGTCGTTACCACATCATCTCCGGCGAAGAAAGCCGTATTTGGCATGAGTAAATCACGGATAGCCGAGGCATGACGCGCTTCAACCGAAACAATTTTACCAGCCAGCAATAAATAACCAGCATCTTTAATAAACTTCCCTGCGCCGTTATAAGCCTGAACACCAGTATCTTCAAATAATTTGGCAGCACCCAGAACGCTGGCTCTGTCCGAAAAGTTAATTGAAGAGAAATTTGGTGTTAAATCTTTAATGGCAGCAGATTGCAGCGCAGCTTTGAAAAACTGTCTGTGAACAATTTCATGATCACGGATATCCGTCAAAATTGCTTTTTCTTCGGCCGTAATTCCAACATAAGGGGTTGTTAAAACCTGAATATAAAACGCAGCCTCCAACTGTTCCAACGCATAGGCATAGTTAAGAATACCCACATCACCAGCACCCAATTCTACAATTTTGTCACCTTCTAAATCGTGATCCGTACATGCACCGAGAATAAAAGCACCAGTGGCAGCGGCTACGCCTGCCGATCTAAGGAAATACCGTCTGTTCACTTTCGCCAATATTTGGCTGTCGGAAGAAACGAGGTTGTCAGATAACGTTTGTTTCATAGTCGTGATGATTTCTAATCCCTTTAGTTTGTTGAAAAACGTTGCATTTTAACAGACTTACGACGGTTGGATTAAAATAGATCGGAGGGAGAAAAAAAAGTTGAGGGCTGGCTATTTATTAAAAAAGCAGTTTTTGTATTTATGAGAGATATGGTTGCTGAAAGTTTCGTTTTTATTGGATAATAACCGGATATAAAATTTCGATATTTTTTGAAAATAAATTTAAACCTTGTTCTATTTATTGTGAAGAGAGCTGAAAATATTTTTTTTACACCTTCCGTTGAATAAATATTGAGGATTACGAAACCGGATTACCTAATCATGAACAATCTTTGTTGTTCGGAATTTTTCAGATTCTTTTGACTAATTTGCCTGTCTGACAAAATCCGCAGGATGTGATTTTTCGTATGTATTTTAATCAAGACTTACATTATTGTAAAAAACTCTTTACCTCCACACGTTATGGCGTTCATAAGCGCTCGAAAAGAAGTAAGTCACCAGTCTCGTTATCAATGGAAAGCTGATTATTTCATTTTCCATCTTGCCAAAATATGTCTTTTAGTGCTTATCATGCTGGTCCAAACTTCGGTGGAGACATACGGTCAGTCGCAGCATTGGAATCCTTCCGCAGAATTGGGGACCTATATCGGGACAGATGCCACAACACCTTTCTGGCTCAGGGCAAATCAATTTGGCGTTGTTCCATTGACTAGGCCAGATTTCACAGCAAGGGCTGGACTAGTTTATGAATCACAGATTTATTCCTTGGATACCACAAAAAAGACAAAGCTTGCCAAAATTACATGGGGAGCAGGTGCTGAGGCGGTATATAATGCCGGGAGTGGCAATAATAAATTATATCTTCCGGAAGCTTATCTTAAGGTGCGCTGGAAAAAACTGGAATTCTGGGGAGGAAGACGCAAAGAGATTCTGGGGATCATTGATACTACGCTGAGCACCGGGTCTTTCACCTGGTCGGGCAATGCGTTACCGGTTCCGAAGATTCAGCTTGGTTTCCCTGACTATGTCCCGCTTAAATTTCTGAAAAGCTGGGTTTCTATAAAAGGTTTTTTCTCCCATGGCTGGTATAATTCACCTTATATCCAGGATGCTTATTTACATCAGAAAACCTTGTATGGGAAATTCGGGAAACCCGGGGGCAAATTTAACCTTCAGGTTGGCGTAGTCCATAGTGTAACCTGGGCAGGAAGAGCCGAATATCTGAAGGATAGCCCTTTTGCGATTGACGGAAAACTTACTTCTAATTTTGGAGATTATTTGTGGGGCGTTGTGATCGGGAAGATTCCAAAGGTTTATCGTAACAAGCGTTTTACAAATTTTGATGGTGAAAACCGGGTGGGGAATCACGTTGGTCAGTACGACCTCGCTTTGGAGTACAAACTTCAAAAATCGAAACTGCTTTTATATCATAACCATCCTTTTGAAGACGGCTCGGGTTTACAGCTCCAGAATATCCCGGACGGGCTGTACGGTTTGAGTTGGAAAAGGTCGCCTTCCTCCAGGTCATTTGTTCAGGTGAGAGGTGTCCTGTTGGAATATCTTTTCTCGAAAGATCAGTCCGGGGCTGGTTTTGATGTTCCGGGTTCGCACTTTAAAGGCAATGATAACTATTTTGATCATGCCCAGTATCGGGAGGGATGGTCCTATTTTGGAAAGGGAATGGGAACACCGTTTCTCCCACCCACCAGCGAAATTAACCAGAAGGATTACGGCGGAGGCGAGTTTTTCTCAGATAACCGCGTAGTCGTATATCATGCAGGGCTGGAAGGAACGGCTTCAAAAGCAATTCAATGGCGGACTAAAATCTCATACAGTGCCAATTACGGGACGAATAACCGCCCTTTCGAACCAACTGCCAAGCAGTTTTCCTATTTATTGACGGTCGATGCGCCGCTGCTGAAATGGGGAAATACCAGGTTAATCACCAAACTTGCTGTGGATCAGGGAGATTTATATCCTGCTTCGGTGGGCGGATATATTGGGTTGCGGGCGACGAGCTGGGGGAGGAGTCGGTAAACATATTTGTTGAAATAATACAAGAGGACAGGGCTGCTGAAATATTTTCGGCAGCCCTGTTTGATATCCTATGAAGTCTGTTCATATTATTGTTTTAATGCACGTCCATCGTTAAACCCGGCAACGATATCGGTAAGATGGTCGTAAATCTGAATGCCGAGTACAAAGCCTAGTCCGAAAAGACCAACCCACACCAGTGACTTGTTTAAAGCCGTGCTGTTAATTCTGAAAAGATAGTTTTTCCCTGTCACGATTAACGCAATACTCGAAATGAAGATGATGAGCAACATATATTTGGTGATTAGCTGGTTAAAATAATTATTAGGTCCGTTATTCTTTGATCTTGTTTTCAGGATTAGATGAAACGATTTTCAGGGAATCGTTATTGGTCACAGGTTTTCTGTACGTTTCGGCTGTCAGATTTTTCTCTAAGTGCAAATCTTTTGAATTTCCGTCGGTATTTACGGTCGGAGCGGAAGGGGCATTGTTGTAGGCGACTGAGTCCGGTGTAATGTTTTCATTTTGGCAGCTTACGAACATCAAAGAAACAAGGACAAAAGCGGAAATTTTGGAAAGCGTTTTCATAAGGCTTTAAAAGTTTATGTTGTTATAATTTGTTAGAATCGTTGTCCGTGATGACATTGCAAAGGTGTGGGATGAAAACCGCAGTATAAATTTGTTGTGACCAACCCGGCAATCGGAGTGATTAATGCAGAACAGGCATGGATAAGCCCGGTTCGTACATCTTTTGGGATGGTTTGACTAAAACGGGCGGGTTCGTCATTGAAAAGAAGGAGTTGGTCATAAAAAACGAAGAATTGGCCTTGTGGAAACTAGATTTAAGTCTGGTTTTAGATTAAATAGAATATGAGACAACGATTGGCAGACCATAAATCATTATTCATTTTAGGGATTATCACACTGGTCTTTGTGTTTGGCGGATGGGATTACACGGGCTATTTTACAACCTGGAATTACACGGGATTGCCACTCACGTTGTTGCTTAACTACATTTTGTATGCATTCGCCTATTATGTTCTGGTTCCGGTATGGCGCCTTCGGACTTCGCGGTTAAAATTCTGGCTGTTCGCTTTTTCGGCTATTCTGGTATTTTCTATGTTGTCATTTCTGATCGCGAAAATAACCATTACGGAATCGGAGTATATGGCTTCGGTAGAACACGTGGAGCTTGCATTGGGAGGCGACGGGAAGGTCGCGAAAAAGGCTTCCCGTACAATGGATCGCGACTATATTGCTGCCATGATCATTGTCAATCCGTTAACGATGATGGTTTACGTGATTGTAGCAGGTTTCCATCGCCGGAGGCATTGGAGATTAAGGATTAATCGCTGGTGGAAAAAAGAAAGCGATAGCATTTCGGGTGTGCATTTGGTATGGCTTGTTTTAGGCTGGGTCCTCTGGCTTTTCCTGACGCTTTTTTCTGATATTTTTTCGGGAAAACCCATCGCATGGAGCACCACATTGCTGATGCTTTTGCCCTCAATGCTCTTTTTTTACATAAACCTTAAAACCAGTTTTAATTTGCTGGTTAGAAACAAGATTATTCTGGCACTGGCAAGCAGCTTCGGACTTTTCGTAGTGCTTGTCATTTTTAAAATTATCTGGTTTTTTATCCTGACCAAGGGTTTTGGATTACCATCGGTTCTCAATGGCGCTGATGTCTTTGCAAGTGTACAAACAACCGATCATTCGACAGGATATAAACTGGGACGGGCGCTCGGGAAAGTAACCCGAATCAGTAACACCTGGGATCTGATCATGCTGCTGGTTAGTTTTATTTATGGTTATGGACGTAAATCGGAGCAGTATCAACAAGAGCTGAGAGATTTGGCAGAAAGCAGACAGAAGGAAATGTTAAAGCAAAAAGTGCTGGAAAAGGAAGTTCTGGATGCACAGCTTCAATCTTTGAAATATCAGATCAACCCGCATTTTCTTTTCAATAGTTTGAATTTTCTCTATTCGCAGGCCCTGCCACTTTCGGATGAACTGGCCCGGGCGACGATGCTTTTGTCGAAAATGATGCGTTATGGCTTGCAGGAAAATAACGAAGAGGCAAAGGTATCCCTTGCCGGTGAAATAGAGCATTTACATAATTTCATCGCTTTCAATCAGCTGCGTTTTTCCAATCAGCTGCAAATAGATTTTCGGGTAGAAGGGGCGGTTCAGATCAGAAGGATCATGCCGTTGCTGCTGATCACTTTCGTCGAAAATGCATTTAAATACGGAGAGCTTCATCAGACAGAATTTCCGCTGCAAATCCATTTGAAAGCCGATGCTGAAAAGCTTTTTTTCTTTGTAAGAAACAAAAAACGAAACGGTCCCAAAGAAGATTCGACTGGAATCGGTATCGATAATATTAAACGCAGGCTAATGCTGGGGTATCCGGGAAAACACACGTTGCAAATTTCCGACGATCCTTTATTTTACACCTCCGAATTAACCATTATTCTTTAAATTTTACGGTTATGAATTTACGATGTCTGATCATTGATGATGAACAAGCTGCTATAAATGTGCTGAGTAATTATATTTCAAAAACACCTTTTCTGGAACTGGCCGGTACTTATCTGGATCCTGTACAGGCATTGGAAGTGATTTATACGCAGCCGATAGACCTTATTTTTCTTGACATTCATATGCCTGAAATTTCGGGTCTCGAATTTATCAAATTGCTCAGGGGGCGTGCAAAGGTAATTTTAACGACGGCATACAGCCAGTACGCACTCGAAGGTTATGAGCTCGATGTGGTTGATTACCTGTTAAAGCCAATACCTTTTGACCGGTTTTTACGTGCTGTGCAAAAGGTTAAGGAAATCCAGAGTTCAGGTGAAAAAACCGTTGTTTCGCCCGTTCCGGCTGCATACGCACCAACCACTACTACGAACGATCACGTGTTCATTAAAGTCGACAGCAAGATTATGAAGGTCCGTTTTCAGGACATTCTCTATATTGAAGGTTTGGGGAATTATGTAAGCATTTATACGGACTCCGGAAGGCTGGTCACACTGTCTACGATGAAGGAGGTGGAGGAATACCTGTCAGATACCTATTTCACACGTGTGCACCGGTCTTATATTATTGCTCTGAACAAGGTGGAGTATGTTGAGGGGAACCAGATTTTTCTGAATAAAAATACAGCGGTTCCTTTGGGAGAAACCTATCGGGACCGCTTCTTCAAATTACTGGAAGAAAATATGATGAATAAAAAATAAGGGGCTTTTGCCCCTTATTTTTTACCTGATCTTTTAATTGGGCGGCCATATTTCTGCATTTTTTCTTTTGCATGATCTCTCCGGACATTGACCTTTTTATTTTTATCTATTTTCTCATGAAAAGCAGCTCCGACCGTTCCCCTTTTGGGCAATTTCACGTCCAGCGTTTTCATGTAAATATGAGGTTTTTCGAGCTCGGTAAGAATCTCAGAAATTTTTAGATTCTCGGGTAGTGCAAGCATCGGAATTTCGTAGTTCATCAACGCTTCAATATTCTCCTGAAATTCCTTTTCTTTTTCTGTAACAAAGGAAATCGCAATACCCTTTTTATCAGCCCGTCCCGTCCGTCCGATACGGTGAATATAATTTTCAGGAACTTCCGGCACATCAAAATTAAATACGTGGGACACTTCTGCTACATCCAATCCTCTGGCGATAATATCAGTCGCGATCAGCAACCGGTACGTGCCCTCATGAAATTGTTTTACACTGTTGAAACGGTGATTTTGTTCCTTATTGGAATGGATCACGCCTATTCTTTCCGGGAATTTCATTTCCAGCTGCGCAAAAAGCTGATCCGCCAAATGTTTGGTAGCCGCAAAAACCAATACTTTGGACATGGTTTCATCTTCACTTAAAAGCAATTCCAACAGATTGACCTTCGTGTAAAAATTCGGCACGTCATAAGCCATTTGTTCAATGTTGTCCAGAGGCGTTCCCACCGGGGCCGCTTCAATACGCACAGGATCATTGAAATAGGTTTGCATCAGCACCTCTACCTCCGGAATAAGTGTCGCAGAAAACAAAAGATTTTGTCTTTTTGGCGGAAGCATGTCCAGGATGTTTTTAAGCTGGGTCCGGAAACCAAGGTTCAGCATTTCATCCACTTCGTCGATAACGAGTTTTTTGATCGCTTTGGTCTTAAGCGAGCCGTTCAGGGCGAGGTCATACAAACGGCCCGGCGTGGCCACAACCACATCAGCCCCGTTTTTTAACTCGGCCATTTGGACCTTGATATTACCACCTCCATACACACCCACAGCCGTAAGTGTCATATAAGCGGCCAGTTTTTTTACTTCTTCAACAACCTGAACAACCAGTTCGCGCGTTGGAACGATGATCAAAAGCTGAGGTAAGCGGTCCTTGGAATATTGTATTTGCCGAAGTGACGGCAGTAAATAAGCGAAAGTTTTTCCTGTACCCGTTTGGGCAATTCCACACACATCTTTTCCCGACATCATCACGGAAAATACCTTTTCCTGAATGGTTGTAGGGGTTGTATAACCCAGATCCGCTAATGCGTTCAGTAAAGGTCTGGTGAGATTTAATTCTTCAAAAGTCATAACACTACTGCTAAATAATCCGCAAAGGTAATTCTAATCTTGCGTACATGACGACTTATGCTGAGAATAAGCTGAAATAATGACAATTTCAGGTATGTTTCAATCTGCAATATTGGGCCTTGTATAAAGCCAGGCCCACCAGATCAGCACAAATTGTAGGGGCAGACGAAGCAATGCAAGCCATAAATATGGATTTTGCTGTCTGTAAAAACTGATAGCCATTTGAATATTTGCAGGGAAAACAGCGACGAGCAGCAGGATAATAAGCCAGGCTCCCCAATACCGGGTTGCGGGAATGGCCAATAAAATGGCAAACAATAATTCACACGCTCCGCTGATATAAACCAGTTGTAATGGAAAGGGCAAAAATTTAGGCATAATGCCCAGAAAAATCCTGGGTTTTAAAAAGTGCATAACGCCCGTAAAAACGAAAAACGCGGACATGAGGTAGAGGAAGAAGTGTTTCATAAAGGTCGTTGATGTATTGCGTTAAAATTTAGTGATTTAGCACATGTATTCCAAACAACCGATCACATCAGAATTACTCAGAAAACCTCGCCGAGCGTCAGCTTAATACCCGAATAATCTTTGCTGAAGCCGTAGTTGAGCGCTATATTGGTTCCTGAGCGCTTGTTCATCTTAATTCGCAAGCCTGCTCCGGCGCCTCTGTTCCAGTTCAGTAAGAAAGTACTTTTAGGGCCGCTCACTGTATTGGCATTTGCAAAAACCACAAAACCCAGAAACCCGTTATTGGTAATATCACGTCTGTATTCCGCTTCAAGGTAAAAAAGATTGCGGCCCCGATAACGGTTTTGATCAAAACCACGACCCGAGCTGTTATAGTCTTCCCAGCCGATACTTGGCAGGTCCAGGTAGGGTACTTCTTTGTCGAAGACCTTCCATAAATAGGTCCATACTGCCAGCATGTTTTGTTTTTCCTGACTATGATTAAAACGGATGTACTTACGAAAATCAATGTAAATAGACTTCCACGTATCGTCGTTACCTAAAAAAACAGGATTGACGCGGTACTGAATACTGGTATAATAACCATCCCAGGAATTCAGCGAGTTGTTTCTTGTGTCAAACAGGACGTTCAGACTTAGTCCTGATGAAAAACTGTTTAATGCCGGTGAGGTGCCGTACGCATAACCGGTGTATGTTGCCAAAGGAGGATCGTCCGGATCGGTGTTTACATGAATTCTATAATCAATATGATAGCCGAGGCCGGCAAAAAATCCCCTGGATATTCGTTTTAAGACTTGCTGGTAAAGACGGATGTAAGAATAATTGATCAGCAGCTTGTCTTCTTCTTTATATTGTCGGCCAAGTCCCCAGGTATACTGAGGATATACCATAAACCGCGTATCGCCGCTGATGACCCATTTATTTTGTTTCAGCCATATATAAGAGCGAATCGGCAGGCCGAAGCGCTGTTTAAAATTCCAGTATGGCGTGAACGTAATTCTGGACATGTAGGTGTCTTTCCTGTCACCCAGATATACGCCCGCGGTGGTGGAGGTGACAATGGCAGTTCCTCCTCCCGGAACCTGTGTTGAAAAGGGGAGTACAGAAAAATAAATTACCTTTCCATCGGTGCTTTCAGGTTTGCGCGGTTTGATATGGAATAAGTTCTTACCAATATCAATCAAGTCGAGCAATTTGCTGGTATCTCCTCTTACCGTGGAGTCTTTTTCAAGAACATTCCCCGGACTCTGGGCAAAAATGCTGCGTACGCCGGTCAGAGCAAAGAGCGTTATAAAAGTCAAAATGTAGGTGCCCCGATGAAAGAAGATATTGGTCGGGGACGTATTGTTCATATCAGGTACGTTAATGATAAAGTCAGTTCAAGGAGGATAATGGTAATTTTACTTTCTTATTATCAAACCATGCAATTTCTGTACCAACTTGTGTTTAAATGCAAGCGTGGATATTTAAGTCAGATTGTGATGCTTAAAATCCGGATATTAGTGCTGATTAAATATACAAAAAATACGAGAATATCGTGAACTGATCACATGGCGTAGTTTTCTGGAACATTTAGTCTGAATAAATGCTTATTATTTTAAATAACAGCTTTCGATAAATAAACCGCCGGTATTAAATTTTAATAAAAGTATAAATGAAACTTGTCGGACAATTAAACCGTGTAGTAGTAACAGGTCTTGGTGCTTTAACCCCGCTGGGGAATAACATAAATGATTTTTGGCATGCCCTGGTGAATGGCGTGAGCGGCGCTGGTCCCATCACCAAATTCGATACCACAAATTTCAAAACAAAGTTTGCCTGCGAAGTAAAGGGTTTTAACCCACAGGATTTTTTCGATCGGAACGATGCCCGTAAGTATGACCCGTTCACGCAATATGCACTGGTTTCGGTTGCCGAGGCTATTGAACATGCCGGCATTGATTTTGATAAACTGAATAAAAACCGCATCGGTGTGATCTGGGGTAGCGGAAATGGTGGGATTTATACTTTTCAGCAGGCTGTTTCGGAATTCGCGACCGGAAACGGGACGCCACGCTTCAACCCTTATTTTTATCCCAAAATGATCGTTGATATTGCTTCGGGCGTGATTTCGATTAAGTACGGACTGCGGGGTGTTAACTTTACTTCGGTTTCTGCCTGTGCCAGTGCCAACACAGCCATTATTGAAGCCTTTAATTTTATCCAATGGGGCAAAGCTGATATGATCATCACAGGAGGCTCGGAAGCGCCCATTTATGAAATTTCAGTAGGTGGTTTTAACGCGACGAAAGCATTGTCCACCAACAATGATAACGCAGAAACGGCTTGTAAACCTTTCGATCCTGACAGAGATGGTTTTGTGATGGGTGAGGGGGCCGGGGCGATTATTCTGGAAAGTTATGAGCACGCGGTTCGTCGTGGGGCCAATATCATAGCTGAAATCGTCGGCGGAGGAATGACAGCTGATGCCTATCACTTAACGAGTACACACCCCGGGGGAGAAGGCACATCACTGGCCATGGAACTGGCTTTGGAAGAAGCGGGTATTGCTGCCTCTGAAATTGACTATCTGAATGTACACGGAACAGCTTCACCGGTAGGTGATGTCAGCGAGTTATATTCGATTGAGAAAATATTTGGTTCCAATCCCGATTTGGGGATAAGTGCGACCAAATCCATGACCGGCCATTTGCTGGGCGCGGCCGGGGCAATTGAAGCGATTGCGTGCATCAAGTCGATCACCGACGATATTATTCCTCCGACGATCAATACACTAAAAATTGAACCGGCGTTCGAAGGTAAATTTGACCTGACGTTGGGAAAGGCCAAACAAAGGACGGTTAATTATGCGATGAATAATACACTTGGTTTCGGCGGTCACATCGCTTCAAGTATTTTCAAGAAATTTCAGTAACGGATACCGCCTGATTCAGGCATGGTTATTACAAAGCAAGCTGAAACATTCTTAGATTATATATGGAAGAGCAGAACTATAAAAACCACGTCCGTTATTACCCGCCTCATCATTTTGTATTTTATCCGGTACTGATGATTCTGATGAGTTTTAGTACCTGGTTTATTTTTAAATATGAGGAACAGTCGCTTCTCTGGCTATTTGTGACACTGGGATTGTTCATGCTCGGTTATCTGGCGTTTATGCTTCGCCAGCATTATGCGCTGAACAACCAGAACCGGATCGTAAGACTTGAACTCCGTTTCAGATATTATGTGCTGACGGGAAATAGGCTTGAAGATTTTGAAGGGAAACTCTCCGAAGGACAGTTATTCGCGCTTCGGTTTGCATCCGATCAGGAACTCCCGGCTTTGGTGAGCAGGGTATTAACCGAAAATATATCTGCTGATGAAATCAAAAGGTCAATCGTCAACTGGTTACCTGATCATATGCGGGTTTAAATCATGAAAAGGCATCCGTTGAGGATGCCTTTTCGCTTATAAATGAAGTGTAAAATGACTAGCGTGTTCTCAACCGACCGGATTTTTTATCATACGTTCCCAACGGGAAGCTAAGTCCGACGTTGATTCCCAGATTTCTGTTTTTAATGTTTACATTGTCGGGTCTGGCAACATCCAAAAGGCCGACGCCATATCGCACATCAAAATTCAACCAGATTTTTTGGCTCAGTTCGTAATTGAATCCTGCTCCACCTGTGATACCAAGATCAAAAACATTGAAGTAACGATTGCCAGATGTTCCGTTTAGGGTGTTTCCATCTTTGTCTTTTGCACTTACCAGAAAGTTTAGGCTTGGCCCTACAAACAATTTCGGACGAAAGCGGTCTCCATAACGACCAAAAAAGAACGTGAAAAACAATGGAGCCTGGATGTAGTTCAGGTTAATTTCATTTGTTTTTTCAAAAGTTTTGGCGCCCAACTGCGTAAAAAGCAATTGACCGCTAAATCCAAATCCTGTCTTTGAACTGTAATTGTAGAACCCTCCGATAGTAAGACCAGGTTTCACATTTGTGTGCTCCATGTTGCCATGAAGATTAGCAAACGAGACGCCCGCGATAGGCCCGATGGAAACATTCTCCTGAGCAAAGGCAGAAGAAATGCTTACAGTCAGAGCGAATAAAAGAATAATACAATTTTTCATATCAGTACGATTAAGTTAGTTAAAACCATACTTATCAAATTTTGTACCAGTCAATGCAAATAGCGACGTTTTTTGAAGTTCCTTTGGTAATCAATGCGGTATACGATGATTACAATTTTTACATAGGGGAGATTATGGGAAAATTGTGGTAAGATGTCTACAAAAATGCGCAAAACAGTGATTAGAAATCGTCTTCGTCGTCAAAAATGGTCATGTTAGGAATCTGGTAGGTTTTAAGGAATGTTTTTAACAAGCTTGGTTCTTTCCACCGTTTCAGCGTATTTTTTATTTCCTTTATTTCCGCCTTAACTTCGTTGATATTCGTGTTGAAACGAACGACCACCGTTGTCAGAGAATTGGCATGTTCGGGTTTGAGGCCGCACAAATAAGATATCTGTTGCTGGATATCCGCTTTTTCTTTTTCCAGCTCTTCAACCTGTTGTTTAAGCACCAAATTATAATAAGTCAGCTGCTCCTTGCCAAGGTTTTCCAGGTGATCCTGATCAATTCGCTCAAATTCGATTTGCAGTTTTAAAAGTTCACGGAGGTTGTTTTCTTGGTACGTCTGCGTTACGCGCTGCATGATCTCCGTTTTTCGCTGCTTTTCCGCCTCGTCCGTTTCCAGATCCGGGTGGAAAGCCTTAACCAGATCCATATAAACTTTTCTGACGGATTTGGTGGTTTTTTGCTGTTGCAAAATCTGTCTGGCACCGTTCTGCTGGGCTTTCGCTTTGGCAGCTCTTAGTTCAGCTTTGATTCGTTCCTGTTCTTCAATGTCCAGTTCGTGAAAGGGTTCTTCTTCGGTAATTTCATTTTCCTCAGCCAGAAGTTTACTGTCGATCAGCTGGGAATCAGAAAGTTTTAATTCTTTCAGCGCCGTTTCGAAATCAATTTCACTGTATTTATTAAAAATAGGGAGAAGCTCTTCAAACTTGTAATTAACGATCAGATCAAGGGAAATTTCCGAGATCAGATAAGCGAGCTTGGTAAGATATGCTTTTCTGTATAAGTCTTTTTCATACATCCGGTCGAGGTGACGCACGAGTTCGACCCGGAATGACTGAAATTCCATCACAATCGGATTGTATTCTTTCTGAACACGTTCCACCAAAAGATAGTAAGCATTGCGTAGTTCCGGAATCAGTATATCCAGCTGTTCAATTTTGTCGGATAACTGATTAAATTCTTTCTGACGTTTGTTTAAAACCGTCTTAGGCTGCCCAATACGCAGCACACTTGATTTTTGCATAATTCTGTTTTAAGATATTTCAACGGCTTCTGATAGCCTTGTATTTGTTTCTTACCCGTCGGATGGCCAAAAAGCCATCTGACGGGCCACCGCGTCCGACGGTTTTTCACCGTCGGACGCGTAAATAAAATTCTAGCAAAAAATGGCACAAAAAGCCCCAAATTAAGCTAACAAAAATTATCACCGGGATAATTCCTATAAACCAAGTTCCTGATAAGAAATCAGGATAATGGCTACGACGGCAAGAGCAAGTCCAAGTCTGTTCAGGTTATTAAGTTTTTCCTTATACAAAATCCAGGCGGCCAGAGAAGAAACCAGCATACTCAGAATGTTGTAAATCGGGAAAACGAAGGCGGCGCTGTTCCCAAACGAGCCCAAAGCCAGCAATAAAAAGTAAAGGGAAAGGAAGTTGGGAACGCCAAGGATCAGGCCGCCGACAACACTGCGCAGAAGCAGCTTTTCTCCGCCAAAAAATACCTTGTAGAGCAGCAGCATAGTGCCGATCAAAATAGCACCGGAGCAGGCAATGATCATGAACAGTGTCGTTTGCTCGGGGCGGTAGTACTGCATGGTCAGATAATTGATCAGTGTATTATTGGTCCCACTTGCCAAAAAAGTAAAAACGGGAAGAAGCCATGCGTAAGATAACACCGGGACTTCCAACGGCTGATCGTGTTCAAAGGATGTACTTTTTGTTTTCGTCTGAATGACACCTAGTGCAAGTGCGGCCAGCGCTATCACCAGCCCGGTGTAGTTCAGAAAAGTAAAAGCCTTGTTCGTATTTTTAAAAATAAAAAGACCGAATAATACCGGAATAACCAGCGACATATTACCCGCCAGCGAAGCCGCCGTTACACTGACTTTTTGCGCCGTCATACCAATCGACATAAAGGCGATCACAAACAGTGTTCCAAGTGCCAGCGTTAATATCGTCCCCTGCGAACTCCATTGTACTTCGCCGAACGCCTTTAAATCGGGTGTTAAGACGAGTCCCGTCACTACGCAGGAGTAATAGTTGAAAACCACTGCATGAAACGAATTGACCTGATATTTCGGATACGACCGCATGATCAGGTAAAGTGCAACGGTAAAGAGGACGGCGAGCAAAAAGTATAACATACGTAATGACTTAACTCAAACTGGAAAGTACTTCGTCTACAACGCGTGGGAAATGTTGATGTTCCAGTACATGGATTTTATCAGCCACGCTGTCTGCGTTATCGGTTTCTGTTACCTCGCAGCTTGTTTGGAAAATGATATTGCCTTCATCATAATGCTGGTTGACATAATGGATGGTGATACCGGATTCTTTCTCCTTGTTTGCAACCACTGCCTCATGTACAAAATGACCATACATGCCTTTTCCCCCAAATTTCGGCAGCAAAGCCGGGTGAATATTGACCATCCGATCGGGAAATGCCTCTACCATCGAAGCGGGGATCAGCATCATAAAGCCGGCCAGCACGATGAGGTCAATTTTGTTATTTTTCAACAGATCCAGAATGCGGTCAGTTTCATAAAAGGTTTTTCTGTCAAAAACGACAACCGGGATATGCAGGCGCCGCGCACGTTCGATAACGCCGGCCTGTGGATTATTAGTCAGTATCAATGTAATCTGCACATCGGAACGTTCAGCAAAATATTCGCTGATTTTTTCAGCATTGGATCCGGAACCTGATGCGAAAATGGCAATATGTTTCATTTAGCGGCCGCCGCAGCGGTTGAAAGTTGAAAGTGTAAAGTTGAGAGCGGAAAGCCAGCAGTTGACTGGTTTGCACCTGTCACTTTGAATTTCCGGAATTTTGAAATAATTGGCAAAGCTATAAAAAAGAACGACTTCCGGGGTTAATTCGGAAGCCGTTCTTCATATCTTTTAGCATTGTTATGCTGTCGGCTAGTAAATTTTAGTCAGCTCACTTCTGCTGAACAGCTTGCCTTTACGGTAAGATTCGGTTTTTAAATCCCAAAGGACACCGGGTGTACGCCATGAAATGGTGTTGATATCGATGGTTATGCCAAAGCCCATTTTTGTCTCCATTTTCATGTCCGATGTGATTTTGTAGGCGTCAAAAGTTCCGGCAGAAATAGTGATTTTTTCCTGGCTTTCTACATTTCTGTTTGAGATAAGCATATTGAAATTCATCGTCATCGGCCCCGAAGTTCCTTCTCCTTTCATGGAAGCATCTTTAAGTTTTTGCCCGACGGAGAATTTGTTGGGAAACTCGATATTGGTCGAAGTGAATTTCATCTGAAAATTTTCAAACGATTTCATCTGTTCCTGGTTGATCAGCGTACTGGCGTCCAGATACAAGGTATTGCCGTCGCATTTCATTTCATAGGTATTTTTCAATTCGGATTTACCTTTCGGGTTGAAGGATTCCATGTCAATGGTAATAACGGACATGCCTCCTTGTGAGGTCACCTTGGCTATTTTGTAGGTCATCGTGCCAATCAGTTTGCCTTTGCCATCGTAATTGGCCATTTCAAATCCGCTTCCGGCTTTCATGTTGGTGCCCATGCATTCCTGCGCACGCACGCTGCTGATGCTTACAATAAAGACGGATAATAATAGTAGAATTTTACTTTTCATAGGGGTGATCGTTTAGATTTATCTGATTGGTGATTTTTTGGTTGCAGACCGGATCCGATGTGTCCCGCAGGATTATGCCCAAACCATCGTGACAAGGCCCAGAAGCATAATTAATTTACACAAAGAACTGATTTTTCTGAAATCACGGCGCGTATCCGAGCGGCTTAATGTATAAACAAGCCATCCGATGGGGAACAAAAGTAAAAGAAACAGCACAGCCAGCACAGGATTATTGAGGGTATGCGCCATGAAAAACAAGGTCGTGACGAAAATGAAAATAATGCAGTACAGAAAATGTTTTGTCCGTCGTATTCCCCAGATGATCGGCAGTGTCCGGCATCCGTGCGCCTCGTCGCCGCGAATGTCTTCCATATCTTTGATGATTTCCCGGATCAGAGAAATAAAGAAAGAGAAAACGGCATAAATAAACACGAGCTGGCGGTTTTCGGGATATCGTATCGTCAGGATCAAAAGTGTAAAACCCGTCAGCAAAGACACAATGAGGTTTCCGATAAAGGGCGCTCGTTTGTAACGTTCGGAGTAAAACCAAAGCATGGTGATGGATATCACGTTCACAAGGAATACCCAATGACTTACCAGAAGCCCGAGGGCGGCTCCCAGCACATTTAACACCTGATGCGCACCCATGGCCCAGCGCCTTTTCAGATAACGGCCAACAACAACGCGTTCGGGTTTGTTAACGATATCAATTTTAATGTCGAAATAATCATTGATAATATAACCGGCGGCCGCAATGCAAACCGTGGAAAGCGACAGAATGAACAAGTCGGGATCACTGATGATTTTTCTCCATTCATGTCTCGGGCCAATCAGCAATATGCGCGTAAGGTACTGCGTAACAGCCACGATGAGCAGATTGCTCATGCGGACCAGGCGCACGCTTCCGGCAACAAAATCCCAAAATCTTACTTTCGGTCTTAAAGACACATTCATGAAGGTTATTAAAAATATATGCAGGTTCAGACATTAAAATTATTCATTTTATGTCAATTAAGGAATTAATAAAATCTTTCTCTTACACTTCGGGATAAAAAAGCATTGATTTTGTGTTAGCTAAGAATCACCCGTCCGTTTATAAAAGTTCGTCGTGCTTAAACTTAAATTATTTCACTCAGAACATAGAAATTTAAAATCATGAAAATAGGCATTGTGTGCTACCCAACCTTTGGAGGTAGTGGCGTAGTTGCTACGGAACTAGGGAAAGCACTTGCAAAAGAGGGACATCAGGTACATTTTATTACGTACTCTCAACCTCAGCGACTGGATTTTTTCAATGAAAACCTTTATTACCACGAAGTAAATATACCTGCATACCCGTTGTTTCAATACCCGCCTTATGAATCGGCTTTGTCGAGCCATATGGTGCATGTTGTGAAGATGGAAAAACTGGATTTACTCCATGTTCATTACGCCATTCCGCATGCGTCATCTGCTTATCTTGCCAAGCAGATCCTGGCGCAGCAGGGCATTCATATCCCGATCATCACCACATTGCACGGTACTGATATCACACTGGTTGGAAAAGATGAGTCTTACGAACCTGTGGTAACTTTCAGTATCAATCAGTCGGATGGGATAACGGCCGTTTCTGAATCGCTGAAAAATGATACTTACCGGCATTTTGCTGTTACAAAAGATATAGAAGTAATCCCGAATTTTATTGATCTGAGCCGTTTTAACAGACAAAAAAAGGACCACTTCAAACTCGCGATTTGTCCTAATAACGAAAAACTGATCGTGCATACTTCGAATTTCCGTAAAGTGAAAAGGATCGATGATGTGATCATGATTTTTCATCAGCTTAGAGACATTACACCGAGTAAGTTGCTGTTGGTTGGTGACGGTCCTGACCGTGCACGGATCGAACGTTTATGCCGTGATCTTGATATGCTTTCAGACGTCCGTTTTCTGGGTAAACTGGATGCGATCGAAGAAGTTTTATCTGTGGCGGATCTGTTCCTGATGCCGTCGGAATCTGAAAGTTTTGGATTGGCTGCACTGGAGGCGCTTGCCTGTGAGGTTCCACTGATTACTTCCAATGCTGGTGGATTACCAGAACTTAATATTCCGGGTGTTACCGGATTTCTAAGTGATATCGGAGATGTCAATGATATGGTAAAAAATGCAGCCTATATTTTAGAGGATGAAAATTTGCCGAGATTCAAGGAAAACGCGCTGGCCAGAGCGAAAGAATTTGACGTAGCCAGGATTTTGCCTCACTACGAATCGTACTACGAACGCGTGATCGAAAATAGTAAGGCGGCTGTGTAACTGCTTGTAGGTATGGTATTTGTAACGGGGTTTTCTCAACGACAAATACCATACTTATGCTTCCGAATATCCCATATACCAATCATAAAAGAGTTGTAATCATCGGTGCCGGTTTTGGCGGCCTCGCGTTGGCAAGAGAAATTGCCAAACGGGACGATTTACAGATTGTCATTATTGACAAGAATAATTATCACCAGTTTCAGCCGCTTTACTATCAGGTTGCCACCGCCGGGCTCGAACCAAGTTCCATAGCCTTTCCGCTCCGGAAGGTTTTTCAATCCAGAAAAAATGTTCACATACGGGTTACGGAGGTGTCCGCAATTCATACCGGGCGAAAATCTGTTGAAACGGGTTTGGGTGAGATTACATATGATTTCCTGGTGATCGCGACCGGTGCTGTCACCAATTATTTTGGAATGAAAGAAATCGAGCAGCGGGCCATTCCTATGAAATCTGTTGCGGAGGCACTTGCGCTGAGAAACAGAATGCTGCAAAATTTTGAAGATGCATTGTCGGTAGATACGGCCGATGAGATCGAAGGGTTGCTGAGTATTGTGGTGGTCGGTGGCGGGCCCACGGGCGTTGAGCTGGTAGGGACGTTATCGGAAATGCGGCAAAACATTCTCCCCAAAGATTACCCTGAACTAGATTTTTCACTGATGAACATCTATCTGCTGGAAGGCGTTGATAAGCTGCTGCCGGTAATGTCGGAGGAATCGTCTGGGAAGTCCAGGGAATATCTCGAAAAAATGGGTGTGAAAATTCTGACAGGTCAATCGGTGACAGGTTATGACGGCAAATATGTGACCACCAGACAAGGTATGAATTTACGAACCGATAATCTGGTTTGGGCGGCAGGGGTTAAGGCCAATGTTCTAAATGGGATCAATCCCGAAGTTCTGGTGAAAGGAGGGAGGATCAAAGTGGATGAATTTAGCCGCGTGATGGGTTATCAGGACATTTTTGCGATCGGAGATGTAGCATCCATGAGCGAAGGGGAATTTGAAAACGGGCATCCGCAGCTTGCACAGCCAGCGATTCAGCAAGGAAAAACGCTGGCTAAAAATATCTGGCGGGCACTCGATGGTAAGCCTCCGGTAGCGTTTAAGTACAAAGATCTGGGCTCTATGGCGACGATAGGCAGGAACAAGGCTGTTGTCGATTTGCCATTTTTTAAATTTCAGGGATTTTTTGCCTGGCTCACCTGGATGTTTATTCACCTGATTTCGCTGGTTGGAATAAAAAACAGGATACTGATTTTTATCAACTGGATTTGGACCTACATTACCTATGATCAGTCCCTGAGACTGATCCTCAAACCCAAAATCCTGCAACCTGGATTTGTTGAAGAACCAGAACCCGAAGACGAGAAAGCCGCCGGAGTTTAAATGCAGTCACCGTCTTTTCACCGTTTGTCAATAAGGTACACCATTCTTCAAGGCTGTTGGAGGATTTGACAGCTTTTCGTTATATTCGTGTGTTATTTTTAGTGGGTTTCTCGTTATAATGGAGATATAAAACTTTTGAGAGATGAAAATTTTATTTAATGTTCTTGTCATATTCTTTTTGTTATTAGCGTTTGTTCCGGTTTTTCGCCGGTTTATGTTCCATTTATTGGTTGGAAGGCAATTGGTAAAGGAGCAGAAAAGACAGGCAAAAGCTTATGAACAAAAGACGAAGGCAGGAATTCGTGTTGATGTCGTTCCACCGGATGCCAACCAATCACGTTTCCGCGGAGGCGAATATGTGGATTATGAGGAGGTTAAATAGAAAGGAAAGATATTTTAATAGAAATTTAATTGGGCCTGGAATCTTCTGATTTCGGGCTTTTTTTGCCCGCTCAGATTTGAATGGCTGTGTTGGTGGGTTATCGTTTGTGATGCGGTTTTTAAGATCTTATCAGCTCGGTGTAGCAATGATTTTTATTCCTTCATGTTTTGGGATATTAAAACTACAAAACAGGGCAGGCGTAATTAACAGGGCTAATATTTTTTTCATTCTACCGGAGATATGGAAAACAGAGGAGTTTGAGATACTTTGGCCGGAAATATAAGATAGTTATGAGGATATCTTTCACAAATCGTTTCGTAAAAAAATAGGAGCGAGTCAAATTATGCCATGATTCTGTAATTCCTGATTGAGAAAATTATGTTATATTGGTACAAACAATTACGTCAATGCCTGAATTATTAAGATTATTTGGATTGCGTTTTTTCTTTTACAGCAATGATCATCGGCCTCCACACATTCATGTTAGAAATAATGATGGGGAAGCAAGGTTTACTTTGGAACCTGTTGAATGCCTTGAAAATAATGGATTGAAAAATAAGGATTTGTATTTAGCGGAAGCCATAATCGAAGAAAATAAGGAAATTTTTCTTGGTAGGTGGAATGAATTTTTTAAATCTTGAAATATGAAATTTTTCGAATATAAGGCTGAGAAAGTCTGGATTACGGAAACAGAAATAAAAGTACTACTTGCAGACGGAAGAGAATCTTGTTTAGAAATCTCTGATTTTCCGTTGTTAAGAAACGCAACTGATTCGCAAAGACAAAATGTCGAAATTGTCAATGGCTATGCGTTGTACTGGCCTGAATTAGGAGAGGATCTAAGCATTGCCGGTTTCTTTGAAAAGGAAATGGCATCCAACTAGTGTACAATTTGTAAATCTGTGTAATTTGGCTCGATTTGTGAATCGGTGCTAGCGCAATAAAAAAGCCCGGCGTCTGTGCAGACTTACCGGGCTTTTCACTAATATTTCTAAAACCTAGCGGCTTAGATACAGGTTACGTTCTCCATAAATTTTCTGGAAGAACTCGTCCTGCAAATCATCAATGAAGTAAATGGCTTCACCCGTTGACTTCATTTCAGGGCCCAGTTCCTTGTTTACATTCGGGAATTTATTGAATGAGAACACCGGAATTTTGATTGCCCAGCCTTTTTTAACAGGTTTGAAGGTAAAGTCTGAAACTTTTTTATCTCCCAACATCAGCTTCGTAGCGTAGTTGACGTAAGGCTCCTGATAAGCTTTGCAGATAAACGGTACCGTACGTGAAGCACGTGGATTCGCTTCGATCACATACACAATACCATTTTTAACAGCGAACTGAACGTTGATAAGTCCCTTCACATTCATCGCCAGCGCGATTTTACGTGTATGTTCGTTGATCTGACGGATTTCGTCTTCTGTTAAATCGAATGGTGGAAGTGCAGCATGCGAATCTCCTGAATGGATACCAGCCGGTTCGATATGCTCCATCACACCAATGATGTAAGCATCTTCACCGTCACAGATCGCATCTGCTTCCGCTTCAAGCGCTCCCTCAAGGAAGTGATCCAGAAGAATGTTATTGTCAGGAATGTCACGAAGAATTTTCACTACGTGGTTTTCCAGCTCTTTTTCGTTGATAACGATTTTCATGTTCTGACCACCCAATACATAACTTGGACGAACCAGAAGCGGGAAGCCTAACGTACGGGAAAGTTCTACTGCTGCGTCAGCCGTTCTTACTGTTCCAAACTTAGGATAAGGAATGCCAAGTTCTTCAAGCAATGGAGAGAAACGTCCGCGATCTTCGGCCCAGTCAAGTGAATTGTAGCTTGTTCCGATGATTTTGATACCGTATTTCTCTAATTTTTCAGCCATTTTCAAGGCCGTTTGTCCACCAAGCTGAACAATTACACCTTCAGGTTTTTCATGTTCAATGATGTCAAAAACGTGCTCCCAGAATACCGGCTCAAAATACAATTTGTCAGAGATATCCGGATCGGTTGAAACCGTTTCAGGGTTACAGTTGATCATGATGGTCTCATAACCAGCTTCTTTCGCAGCCAGTACACCGTGTACACAAGAGTAGTCAAACTCGATACCCTGTCCGATACGGTTTGGTCCTGAACCCAGAACGACAACCTTCTTTTTATCTGATACAATCGATTCGTTATCAGGAGTTTCCTGCGACGAATTGAAAGTTGAATAGTAATATGGTGTTTTTGCTTCAAATTCCGCAGCGCAGGTATCCACACATTTGTAGACACGTTTGATACCCAGTTCCTTACGTCTGTCGTACACCTTGCTTTCTTTTGTGCTAAGCAAATGTGCAATCTGACGGTCCGCATAACCTTTTTGTTTGGCCGTCAGGAACAGGTCTTTTGGAAGATCCGACAGTTCAAATTTCTCGATTTCATGTTCCAGCTCGATAAGTTCTTCGATCTGGCGAAGGAACCATGCATCGATTTTGGTAAGATTCTGGATTGTTTTGAAAGACAAACCGATCTTGAACGCATCGTAAATATGGAACAGACGATCCCAGCTTGGATGTTGCAAGCTATATTTGATCGCTTCCTGGTCGCGCAACTCACGTCCGTCAGCTCCAAGTCCGTTTCTGCGGATTTCAAGCGACTGACAAGCTTTCTGCAATGCTTCCTGGAAATTACGTCCGATACCCATTGCTTCACCAACAGATTTCATCTGCAAGCCAAGTGAACGATCTGCTCCCTGGAATTTATCAAAGTTCCAGCGAGGTACTTTAACGATTACATAGTCAATGGATGGTTCGAAGAAGGCAGAAGTACTTCCTGTGATCGGGTTGATCAACTCGTCAAGGTTGTATCCAATCGCCATTTTGGCAGCGATTTTTGCAATCGGGTAACCGGTTGCTTTTGATGCAAGCGCAGAAGAACGGGATACACGTGGGTTAATTTCGATCGCGATGATCTGGTCGTCAGCTGGGTTTACCGAGAACTGAACGTTACATCCACCTGCAAATTTACCGATACCGTCCATCATTTTGATGGCCAGGTCACGCATTTGCTGGTAAAGTGTATCAGGGAGCGTCATGGCAGGTGCCACCGTGATGCTGTCTCCTGTGTGAACCCCCATTGGGTCAAAGTTCTCAATCGAACAGATGATGATGAAGTTTCCTTTGTTATCGCGTAAAAGTTCAAGCTCATATTCTTTCCAGCCCATTGCGCTCTGTTCTACCAGAACTTCGTGTGTTGGAGAGGCGTGTAAGCCGTTTGTCAATGCTTTGTCGAAATCCTCAGCTCTTTCCACGAAGCCTCCACCTGTTCCACCCAGGGTGAAAGAAGGACGGATAACCAATGGGAAGCCAATTTCCTGCGCGATTTCTTTTCCTTCCAAAAATGATCTTGCTGTGCGTCCTTTACAAACGTTCACGTCAAGTTCAAGCATTTTAAGACGGAATTTTTCTCTGTCCTCAGTCGTCTCGATCGCTTTGATGTCGACACCAATAATATCTATATCATACTTTTTCCAAATGCCAGCCTTATCGCAATCGATTGCTAAGTTAAGGGCTGTCTGACCACCCATTGTTGGCAAAACTGCATCAATCGGCTTCCCAAGTGCCCTGTGTTTTTCAAGAATCTCGATGATATATTTCTTCTCCAACGGCAGCAGATACACATGATCAGCGCTGATTGGATCCGTCATGATCGTGGCAGGGTTCGAGTTGATCAGTACAACTTCTATACCTTCTTCACGAAGTGAGCGGGCTGCTTGAGAGCCAGCGTAGTCGAACTCACAGGCCTGACCAATGATGATGGGACCAGAACCGATAATTAGAACGGACTTGATATTCGGATTTTTGGGCACAGTAAATGGTAATTTGTAGAATTTTGGAAATAACTTTTAATAACTTCGGAGCGTACCTGATACTTTTTTTCTTTTGAAGAAAAGGGGTTCGTTCAAAAATTCCACAAAGTTAATTCACATATTGGAAAAAGAATACTGAATGTCCAAAAAAAGTGCAAAGCGTATTTGCTTGTCAATAAGGATGAAAATCTGTTTTGAATAGTATTTTGGTAGTATGTTTGGTGAAGAGGGGGTATTGTAATTTATTGTATGGGAGAAATAGATAATAAGTTGCTTTATCGACTTATTCTGGGTTTTATCGTGGCAAATATTATCGCTACAATCGTTCATGAATATGGACATTTTTTCACAGCAAAATACCTTGGTTACGAAGCGCGGGTCAGTTACGGTTTCACAACCTGGACAAATCAGGCCTATCAGGATTTTTTTGAGAACCTCACAAGGGATGAAAGAATCAAGATCAGAACCAACGAGTATTTTTCAAAAAAAGATGATTATCAGGCGCTGATGACGAGAATAAAAGATGAAGCTTTTATAATAACACTGGGAGGGCCGCTGCTGACAATGCTGATTGGTTCACTCGGATTGATCGCTGCCTTTTGGAACAAAAATAAATTTACCGGTGAAGCGCTTTCATTAAAAAAGTGGATGGTGATTTTTACTGCATTGTTCTGGCTGAGGGAACCGGGAAATTATGTTCTGGATTTATTGATCACGGTGCAAAGAGGACGTTTCCCGCTGCGAAACGATGAAGTAATTTTGGCCCGTTATCTGGAATTTGATTCCTGGTCCATATCGTTTGTTCTGGCTGTAACAGGACTTATTATCGTTTATGTGGTTTACAAAAAGTTTATTCCGGATCAGAATAAAACCACCTTTTTGCTTGCCGGGTTGATTGGAGGGCTGGGCGGATATATATTTTGGCTTTCTTTTCTGGGTCCGGTTATCATGCCATGATTTGACAGCATCACATGTTATTGATAAGGAACCATTGAAGGTGCTGAAATGTCAAAATCCCGCAGTCTGAGTGGTGTATTTCCTTCAATAGCGTAACGTATGCTTGACGATGTTCCGGGAATATTCGGATAAAAACCAACACGTAACTGAAGTGTGTTGATAGAAAGATTTTCATTTCTCAAACGCATTCCCAGCCCATAACCTTGATAAACGGGAGCGTTCCATAGATGTATTTTGTCTTGTGTAACAATGCCTAAGTCGATAAATGCATAATATGCGATACGAAAACCAAGTAAACTTTTTTCAGAGAAATAAACTGTTTCCAGGCCCAGCGTCAGTTTTTTTGTTCCGATAAGCCGGTCGCTGCTAATGCCACGGATACCGTTTTCCTTGCTGATGTTGAGGTAGTCGACAGGGTCGCGATTAACTCCTCTGGTGTAACGCAAGGTGATGAACTGCCTGAAATAACTGTAACGAAACGGTATCAGCTTGCTGATATAGTTGGTTTGTGCGCTGATAACGCCAGGTTGCCTGCGGTCTGTTTTAAAATAAGATCCAACATTGACAATGCCATATAAATAGCCGGAATTATGCGGAAGATAGTTTCCCGTTGCGAATTGGACACCGGCATATCCTCTCTGGCCAAATTCTGTATTTTCATTGCCCACGGTCAGAGAAAGCAGGTTCCCGACCGGAACGTCCTCCGTTCTACCAAAACCGTAAATCAATACGTCTCTTTTGTAACTACGGTTAGAATAACCAAAACTCATAAGCGTAGCGCTGCGGTCCCAGTAGATTTTGTTTGTGTCAGCCCTTACCTCCGGCCGCTGTGTGAAATTGTATTTGTTATGCCTCAAAGCAAATACCAGACGGGACTTTTCGCTGAGTGCTGAATTTTTAAATGGAAATTTGAACGATCGACCGAGCCATACGTCATAGTAATAATAACCGGTACGGTAACGGCTTTCTTTATCAGGGTCATCGAGATCTCTTTTGTATTGCCGTAAGCTGGCGTGGCCGGCTTCCAGCGAGCCCGCGTATTTTGTCTCCGTAGTAAGAAAGGAGCGGGAAAAGACGAGTGATTGTATCTTCTGATCGCGTTCAATGATTAAATTCGCTTGACCGGTTATAAACGTTTTACCAATGTAGGGAATGGTGTAAATGGTCCGGAACTGAAATTTTTGCAGGGAATCACTCGCGTCATAGCGTATTTTGGTCAGCTGCGAATGCGTTGTTCCATTCACGTTTGTATTGTTGAGCCCGAGGCTAAATTTATTGAGTTTGCTGGGACTGGCTGAGATGTTCCATGACCAGGAATCCTGAATGAGCACTACAACATCCGCCATCCATGTGACGTCTGTTCTGGGCACAACAATGATACGCGCATCGGTGATGGTCCCGTTTTTTCTTAACAGACGTTCGTTATCGCGCAATACGCTGGCCTGAATTTCGTCCCCTTCCGAAAACCTCAGAAAGGATTTTCGAATGATGCGTTCCCGGGTGTTGGTGTGAAAATTCTTACTTAGAAACCGATCCAGCTGCTTGCCCTTTCTTGCGGTATCATAAACAGATTCGCCTAAAACATTGAGCTGTTTAATGATGATTTTCCGGATTACCATTCCCTCATACTGCGTGAAAGGATTGGTTTCAATGGTTTTTACCTCTGCAATCTTACCCTGATTGTATACATCACGGAATAACAACCGATATACGGACCTCGAAAATTTAGTTTTCGACATCCTGATTTTCAGATTGGTATAACGCACGCTGTCCCGGTTGATACCGCTATTCCTGAGGCTATCGGTCCTTTGGGCCAAGAGAGGGGTGGTGATGATCAGGAAAAGTAAAAGGTATCTAAACATGGGCACATAGCAATGAACAAATCATTAGACAGTATATAAACGTACGAATGTCAGATGTAGTGGGATTTAATCCCGTTTTCTAATGTTAAGATTTAGCTAATATTGGTTAAGATAACAAAATGTTTACTAATTCCCTGCTTGCTGGATCGCCTTGATTACTTCCTCTGTCTGGCTTGGTGCCGGAGCCTTTTTAGTGGCGAATTTTCCGTTGGGTTTAATAATGGCAAAGGTTGCACTGTCAAGCGGGTTTAGCTTGATCAGTAATTCAATAAGCTGATTGCTGTTTAAAAACAGATGGACGCCTTTGAGCTGATGTCTTACAATGTATTGTTTGACAAGATCGGTTGAAACAGAAACTTCTTCATTGGGAAGATGAACATAAACAAATTCTACATTCGTCGGAAGGCGTGACCGCAATGCGGAAGCATATTCAAGCTCTTCACGACTTTTCGGATCATCGATGTTCCATTTCAGCAGATAAAGCGTTTTTCCATTATACAAATCGATAATGCTATTGACAAAGTCATTTCCTCTGCCTTCGGATTCTGCAAGCCAGTATTCAGGCAAAACTTCTGTCGGCGTTGGTTTGATGCCTCTGAAAGCAATCATCTTAGCAATATTGACGCTGTCCTTAACTTCCAGTTTAACAAGTTCGTTAAGCGACTGGCGGAAATGCGGTGATTTCAGCCGCGACTGGATGTAATTATTGAGTACGACCTGATTTTTATAAGAAAATTTGTGGAAGTTTTCGGGCAGATAACGTGCACTCAGAAAATCGGCAGCCACGCTGTCGAACAATGAATGATTGGATCTGCTGTCGGCTTCAAATGCAAAAAATAAATCCAGTTTCGAGCTATTTCTTTTGTAAAGGGTATTTAAAAAATCCAGCTCTATTTTTTCAGCTTTGCCTCTTTCTATAATAGAATTCAGTTTTTCGGCTTCGTCCTCTGAGAAAGGTCCGGTATTTTCTTTGATCATTGTAGCCATCAGCTTGACCTGAAGAGAACTTGCCCGTGATCCTGAGTTTAACCTTTCTTCTTTTTTGATGTCTGCAAAACTGCCGAAACGATCGGCGAGGGAAACGCGCTGTGCCGTTAAGGGACTATTGTTCAACCGGCTGAGATCGGTAAATGATTTATTGGATGAAGGCGTTTCCAGCGGATTGCTTAAATAATATTCATACAGATTCTGTAATTTTTCATCATCCGTAATACTCTGAGTCCATTGTGAAAGTGAAGGATCACTGACACTGGATGTCAGGCGCCCGATTACACTGGCGCGAAGGTCAGCCCGGTTTGCTGCTGCCGTTTCCGCCGCGGCTGGACTTTTTTCCCAGAATGTCTTGTAAAAATTCGTGCCCAAAACACTGTTAGCCGTGAAGGTTTTATTAAGCGTTGCAAGATATTCGGTATACTGATTATTGGCCGTCGCATTAACACCGGCAAAATAGAACAGCTTTTTAGCCTTGGCAATGGAATCGCCGTCGAAGATTATCTCGATTTCTCCTTTTGATCCCAAAAATGCAGTGCCGGCCTTTCCGCTATAATCCAGATAAATCTCCTCATTAGGAAAAAGAACAGGCAGAGAAACCCTGAAAGTCCCGTCAGCCTGCAAAGGTGCCTGTTTGGTCAGTTCAGATTTGGGTTGGAGAATGTTATTTCGGGAAAAGGTGATTGCAGGCGCCTGTCGGTACAACCGGCCTGTCAGATTTAGTATCCGTCCTTTGATGATGAGGGAATCGGTAGAGGCAAATCCGTTTAGAGAAATGCACAATAATATAACGATGAATGTTAGAGGAAATTTAGTTCGCATGTTGATCAGTAATTAATAACGAAAAATACTGAGCCTTTATCAAGCAAACAAATTTGTAACTAAATTTCGACCGGGCGGGTTAGGATCTAAAGGTGCAAATGACAGAATGTGACGCATCAAAGTCTGCGAAACCGTTCTGTCATTTACTCAATATTGATTCAGTCATGCTCATAGCGCACATGTATGCCATGATATTTTTCCTGTGCATTATAATCTTTGCGCAACGGATGCCCCACCCAGTCTTCCGGAAGAAGGATTCTGCGCAAGTCGGGATGATTTTCAAAATGAATACCCATAAGGTCAAAGGCTTCTCTCTCATGCCAGTCGGCCGTGCGCCAAATGTGGCTGACCGTGGCAATAGTAGGCAGCGGCTGGTCTTCGGTGTTACGTGGAAAAACAATTTTGATCGTTAGCTCATGACCGAAAGGAATAGAGCTCAGGTTATAGATCAGTTCCATTGTTGCAACCGCCGGACCGTTATCAATCGCCGTTATGCAGGGCAGATAATCAAAATACAAACGTTCGTCCTCAAAAAGAAACTGGCAGATTTCAGCAATTTTGTCCGCCGGAGCGGTTAAAATTGGCTGCGGACCTTTTTCTTCTGAGCCTATGTGCTCACCAAACTGTGAAATGAGAATCTGTTTTATTGCTTCAAAATCCATATATAGACTCAATGATTCACTCGGTAATAATTAAACAGTTTCCGCTTTCTGCTCCATTTCCAGAAATAGCTCAGGAGCCAGGGGATGTTCCCCGCGGATTTTTTCCTGCAATTTCATAAACCCTCCGATCAGTGCTTCGGGCCGGGGTGGGCAGCCAGGAACGTATACATCCACAGGAATAATACGGTCAACCCCTTTAACCACGTGATATCCATGTTCCCAGTAGGGGCCGCCGCAGTTTGAACAGCTTCCCATGGAGATTACATAACGGGGTTCGGGCATCTGCTCATACAAGCGACGAATTCTGTCAGCCATTTTGAAAGTTACCGTTCCGGCAACGATCATGACGTCGGATTGACGGGGGGAAGGGCGGGGCATGATACCAAACCGCTCCAAATCGTAATGGGAAGCATAGGTTGCCATCATTTCAATCGCACAGCAGGCAAGTCCGAAACCCATTGGCCATAAGGAAGATAATCTGGCCCAGTTCATTAAGTCTTCTGCATTTGTCAGTATAATCCCACCGTCACCGGTTTTTATTCTTTCACTCATCAGCTATCACTTTCAGTAGTAATTCTCTGGTACAATATTTGCTCATTCAAGAGCTAATCTGTTTCTAGGCAAAAGTAGTCATAAATGACAAGAAACGGGCTTCCAAAAGCGTTAGATTGCAAACACTTCAACTTATCCCGAATATGAAAAACAAATTACTTTTCAGCATTTTTTTTGCTACACTTATGGTTAACGTAACCTTTGCTCAGGAAGGTTCGGATACGACTGCAACATCGAAAAAATTTAGAAGCGGAATGGCCGTTTACGCCGAGTTCGGGGTGTTATCCAACAGCAGTTTTAAAGCCATTCGCAACGAAATGAGAGCGCAGAATATCAAACCCTTTGAAAGTCTGATGGCTTCGGTTGTCCTGGCAAAAAGGATTGAAACGGAGCGGTTTTTTGCCGAAAGCAGGCTTATTCTGATGAATAGTACGAAATTTAATGACGATGAAAATGTCCGGCGCGGCAAGTTTTGGGGAATAGGAATTGGTGCCGACGCCAGTCCTAAATTTGTAAATTCGTCTCACTGGAATGTGCTGGTGCCTATTGGCTGGGATTTGATGTTATATCAGCTGCGTGTGAAAAGCAATCAGACGGCGACCTTCGCTCAGGTAAATCAAAATCCTAATGCTTATAATGCTGTGAAACTGCATGCAGGAAGTTTTAACCTACATGCCGGTATCGGTGTGGATTATAAAATGAATTTATTCCCAAAAGTTTACGACAAGGTTTATATCAGCAGCAAGGTGACTTATCATTTGCCCATTATCAGAACGGATAAATGGCGGGGTGATGATGTAAAAGTAACGGATCTGCCTTCGTTTAAACCCAATCAGTTGTACGCGCAGATCGGCTTGGTTTTCTTTCCCAAAACTAAACACCGGATGTGGGGAAGGATGCATTGATCGTGTTTGTAAGCAAAAAAGACTTCCAAACAGGAAGTCTTTTTTGCTATATCAGGTATTTCAAATCAGATCTTTTTATATTTTTCATTCACCTGTTTGTACAAATCCATAGGCACCGGTGACTTTACTTCCGGGATCTGCGGCTGCGGACGAACCCAGTCCAGATAACCCTTCACCCAGGCGTATGCCAGTCCCAGAACCAGTATGGCGACAAACACCGTCATTTCTGCCATGGCAAACCAGCCCCATTGGCCGTTTGTCTGTTCGATAAGATCTTCATTTCCAAAAACGACTGCCCAGGGAAACAGAAACAAAAGCTCAACTTCAAACAAAACAAAAATTAACGCTACGACGTAAAAACGCACGTTGAACTGCACATTGGCATTGCCAAGCGGATCTTCGCCGGATTCGTAGGTGGTAAGTTTTTCTTCGTTGGGTCTGTCGGGGCGTAAAAATCTAGCAACGGTAAGTACCACTCCGATCAGCGTTAGAGCGGCAATAATAAACAGTAATATATAACCAAAATCAGTCAGCATAACGCAGTAAACGGGTTTCTGCAAAGCTAAGGATTTTTGATAAAGGCGCAGGCAAAATCATGCAAGAAAGTACTGGCTGAAATCAGAGAAAACAGGCTGAACCGTTTGGTGTTTTATAGGATACTCAGGATAATCGTGCGAAGGCTCAGGCCAATCACCAGAATACCAACCATTAACATCAACGGTTTGCGTTTTATTTTACCGACAACCAAAGCACCAAAAGGAGCTGCGATAACACCGCCGACGATCAGTCCGAGAACGACCTGCCAGCTGTTTACGCCATGGAAAATCAGGAAAGTAATACCACTTGCAAACGTTACGACAAATTCGGCTGCGTTAACAGAGCCAATCGTATAACGTGGGTCGCGACCCTGGCCAAGCAATGTAGAGGTAACAATAGGGCCCCATCCGCCGCCGCCGATGGAATCCATAAACCCACCCGTAGCAGCCAAAAGGCCGATACGTTTTGTTTTATTTTTTACAAAATTCTTCTGAATGGCTTTGCGAATGATGATCACGCCGAGAATCAGCATGTAAAAAGCAATATATGGCTTGATCACATTGCCATCAATAACATCCGAAAGCAGATAGGCGCCGGTCACAGCTCCAAGCACACCAGGAATCAGAAGTCCTTTGAAAAGTTTTTTATTGATATTTTTAAATCTGAAATGAGAAATCGCAGAGGCTCCTGTTGTGAACATTTCTGCAACGTGCACACTGGCGCTGCTGATCGCGGGTGTTACGCCAAGACTTAACAGGAATGAAGTGGATGTGACCCCGTAGGCCATGCCGAGTGCACCGTCGACAACCTGAGCAGCGAGGCCAACCAAAAGATATAATGCGAAATCACTCGCCAGAAACGTCTCAATGCTGGTTTCAGTTACGGACAAAGTGCCGTTTAAAAACAAAAAACCGATAAACAGAATGAATACACTGATTGGCAGAATATACCAGACAGGCCGTGTTGGAAGCTTTAAGGAGAGAACTTTTTGTAACATTACTATTCCTATTAATATTCAGTATTTGTAGAGTCAGTATGCAAAGCTACTAAAACCATTAAATCTACCAAATTAATAGAGTAAAATTAATTGAAAATTAATTCCTTACCTGTTTTTCCGGAGGTACCCAGCGTCTGCTGAAAATTGGTTAAAAAAGGTAGTGCCTGGCGATCGAAAACAATGCCAGGCACGTTAAAAATCCTGTTATTTTTCCAGCCAAACTACTTTTTGTACTGGGTTATGATCCTGACCGATGATATCCCTGTACAAATCGGGCCGACGTGCTTTAACGTATCTGGAACCGCCGGCTCTTTCCAGTTTTTCCGGTGTTAAGGTTGCGATGGCAATGGCATTATCCAGTTCGCGGCATTCGGCGATGATATCCCCGTATGGATCCAGAATCATGGAGCAACCATTTTTCAGCTGGTCGTCATCCATGCCGATCGGATTTGAAAAAATGGCATAGATCGCATTATCATAAGCACGCGCCGGAAGCCATTTCATCAGCCAGATACGGCCTTTCGCTCCGTCAAATTCCTGACGAATTGATGTTGGGTCAGATTCCCGGTTTTGCCACAATGCAGGATCTACAAATCCGGCACCCGGCCTTGTAGAAGGTGTGCACATAGTGACGTGCGGCATGAAAATGATATCGGCCCCGAGTAATTTGGTTGCCCTCACGTTTTCAATGATATTGTTGTCGTAACAGATCAGTATGCCGCATTTCCATCCAAAAAGGTCAAAAACGACATACTCGTTTCCGGGTGTCAGGTGCGGATTGATGAAAGGATGAAGTTTTCGGAATTTGGCAACCAATCCGTTTTCGTCTACGCAAACATAGGATTTGTAAATTTTATCGTCAGCATCCTTTTCAAACAAGCCGGCCAGAACAACAATCTGGTTTTTTCGGGCTATGGCTGCAAGTTTTTTTACGCTCGGACCATCGGGAATAAATTCCGAGATATCTAAAAGTTGTTCGCGCGACAAGTGCCGTGCAAATGTGTAACCCGTTACAGAGCATTCGTGAAAGGCGATAACCTGGGCACCCTTGCTGGCCGCTTGCTGTGCGAGCTGATCCATAACATGAAGGTTATACTCCTTGTCGCCGCTCCGGTTTTCGAATTGGGCTGTTGCAATTTTAATGTTCTCCATAGCTTTTGTAATTTGTTGATTCAAAAGTAAGAGGACGGGAACCGGCGAAATTGTACAAATCCGACGCAGACAGAAGAACTAATTAACCGGTACGATCGGAACGAGATTAGCAGCCAAAGGAGGATTTTTGGAAATATATTGTCGGGGTGTAATGCCCGAAATGTTTTTCAGCTCACGGATTAAATGGGCCTGGTCATAAAATCCCGAATCATAACCCAGTGAAGTTAAAGAGGTATCCAAAGGCCGGTTTCGTAACAGTTTGAGAAAAAACTGGATTCTGGTCACGCCGGAGTATCGTTTGGGAGAAATTCCGATATGCTCTTCAAATGTTCGTTGCAACTGCCGTTCACTGATTTGGAGACTGCTTAACAACGAGGTAATTGGCAAATTTCCATGATGGTGGTGAATGAGCCGCACGGCCTCAGCAGCAATTATCCCCGAGCCAGCTTGTGTTTTCCTGGTGGCAATCAGAAAATTTTCGACCGCTTTGATCCGGCTGTAGGTGTCACATTGTTCGTGTATTTGTTCAAGTAACAGGTCTGTTGTTTTAGAAAAAAAGCAGGTAGCGTCTACAATTTGATTTTTTAGCTCCGTGGCCGGCAGTTTCAGAAAAGCGGAGGCGCCATAGGGATGAAAAACTGCGATGACCAGGCCGAGTTTACCTTTTGTAATAATATTCTGGTAAGCGTCAAGCTGGCCGTAAATAAAACTTTTGGGAAGCACAGCGGTTTCGCCATGGCCTGAATTCTCGTGTAACAGGGGATCACTGAAATTAAATACCAGGCCCGTGTTTCCATCGGAAAACATGCGGTGACAGGTCCCGGCACTGAAATTACTTTCAATGATCAGAAAATGTTTGATAACATCGGCTAGAACTGGAGATGGGGCAACCTGCATGACCTTGACTTCATTTTAGGTATTCAAAATTAAGTTAAAGTCATGATAAAAAAATATTTGGGTCACAGCTTATGCTTTTTTTGCCCATAAACTTTCTCCCGTAAAGCCGCTTTTTGCCAGGAGATCAGCTGCCAGTTTGCTGCGTTTTCCACTTTGACAGTAAAAAACAACGGTTTTATCAGGCGATATCTGGTTCAGGTTTTCGGGAAGATCGGGCAGGGGAATATTGATGCCACCGATAAAATCTTCTTCAAATTCGTATTCTTCCCGTACATCGATCAGCTGAATTGTATCCGGTTCTGATTCCAGCAAATTTTCCAGGTCGTCATATAACATCTCCCGGGCATCTTTTTCCGGCGTTTTATGGGATGTTTCTGCAACGGTTGTTTGCACAGGTCGAGGAAAATCCGCGGATCTTGAAAAGTTAAAAATATTTGTGGTGTTATGCAGCGCACTGATCACCAGTAATTTCCCGGACAAAATCTCGCCGATCTCACAAATGATTTTGATCGCCTCATTCGCCATATAAGTCCCGATTATGCCGGGTAGAATGCCGATAACGCCTGCAACTTCGCAGTTGTCGCCTTCTTCGGCTTCGGGGAAAAGGCAGCGGTAGGTTGGGCCGTTTTTATAATTAAAAACAGAAACCTGGCCTTCAAAACGTAAGATGGAACCGAAAACAAGGGGTTTGTTTAGAGCAACACAGATGTCATTGGCAAGATATCGTGTCGGGAAATTGTCTGATCCGTCGATCACGATATCATAACCAGAGATTATTTCTGCCGCATTTTTTTCATCAAGCCGGACCGGAATCGCGATCAGATTAACGAAAGGGTTCATAGCCGAGAGTTTCGCAACGGCCGTTTCGGCTTTACCCTTTCCAACATCCGTTGCCGCGTACAGAATCTGGCGGTGAAGATTGGTGATGTCCACGGTATCATCGTCTACCACCCCGATCGTCCCGACGCCAGCCGCAGTAAGATATTGTAATACCGGACAACCCAGGCCGCCGGCACCAATGACAAGTACCTTTGCTGCTTTCAGTTTTTCTTGTCCGGACAAACCCATTTCAGGCAAAATAATCTGGCGACTATATCTTTTTCTTTCCTGTGGTTCCATTTTATGTTTTTTAATTGTAATAAAGGTTACACGGAGAGCCACAGAGTAGTAAGAGGTACACAAAGAAGGATTAACTCTGAGAGCAAAACTCCGTGTCTCTCTGTGTAATCTTTATTCACTCATTCAAAATTCAACACTGCATCACTCTGTCCCAGTCTTTCCAAACCGGTTCATATCCTTTACTTTTAATCATTTCAGCAATTGCCTTCGGACTGCGTTCGTCGGAAATCTCAAATTGTTCCAATGATTCGGGTTCTACGGCATAACCGCCCGGATTGGTTTTGGAACCGGCACTGATGGAAGTTATCCCCAGCTGCACGCAATGGTTTCTGAATTTTTCCGATTCTCTCGTCGACAGCGATATCTCCACTTCTTCATTAAACAATCGATAGGCACAAATGAGTTGCACCAGTTCACGGTCATTCATTTCAACTTTGGGTTCCAGGCCACCCGAAAAAGGACGGAGGCGCGGGAAAGACAAGCTGTAACGGGTTTGCCAATAGGTTTTTTCAAGATAATTCAAATGTAAAGCAGTAAAGAAACTGTCTGTTCGCCAGTCTTCCAAACCGATCAGTACGCCCAAACCCATTTTGTGAATACCAGCCTGCCCCAGTCTGTCCGGCGTTTCCAGACGATAATTGAAGTTAGACTTTTTTCCTTTGGGATGGTGTTTTTTATAATCTTCTTTGTGATAGGTTTCCTGATAAATCAGCACAGAAGTCAGCCCTAACGGAATAAGCTCTGTGTATTCGTCCGTATCCAGCGGCTGAACCTCCATGGAAACCTGGGCAAAATAGGGCCTGATCAGTTGTAATACTTTTTTGAAATATTCGACGTGTACCGTTTGGTTTGCTTCTCCCGTAACCAAAAGAACATGTTCGTAACCAAGGTTTTTAATGACGGCTACCTCGCGTAAAATCTCTTCTTCGGTCAGGGTGCGTCTTCGTACTTTATTGTCCAGACTAAACCCGCAGTAGGTGCAGATATTGGTGCATTCGTTGGAAAGATAAAGCGGAATATACAACTGAATGGTTTTGCCAAAACGTTTCTGTGTCAGCTTCTGGCTCAGCTGCGCCATGGGTTCGAGATAACCGGACGCAGCGGGGGAGACAAGCGCTTTGAAATCTTCCAGTGTCCTTCTGGATGAATTGAGTGCGTTTTCAACATCTGTTTTGGTCTTGGAATAAATGCTCTCCTTTACCTGGTCCCAGCTATACGACTCGAACAAATCTTTAAAACTCATCATCTAAAAAGGCTGTTAATGGGCTGCTGGCTACGGCAAAATTTCCCTGTTTGGCGAGTCTGGCATGATAAGCCATCCGCCCGGCTTCGACGGCAAGTTTAAAAGCAACAGCCATTTGCACGGGATCTCCGGCAACGGCGATAGCAGTATTTACCAGAACGGCATCGGCACCGATTTCCATGGCCTGCGCCGCGTGAGAAGGTGACCCGATCCCGGCATCGACAATGACCGGCACTTTACTTTGTTCAATGATAATTTCCAGAAAATCAATGGTTTTTAAACCCTTGTTGCTTCCGATCGGAGAGCCAAGCGGCATCACCGCAGAGGCTCCGGCGTTTTCCAGGCGTTTGCATAAAACCGGGTCAGCATGGATGTACGGTAAAATCACGAAACCTAGTTTTGCCAGCTCTTCCGTTGCCAACAGCGTTTCTATCGGATCGGGCATCAGGTATTTGGGATCAGGGTGTATTTCCAGTTTGATCCAGTTTGTTTCAAGTGCTTCTCTTGCCAATTGTGCCGCGAAAACGGCTTCCCTGGCATTTCTGACACCCGAAGTATTTGGAAGTAAATTGATTTGTGGGTGTTTCAGGTGTACCAGGATATCATCTTCCTGGCTCGTAACGTCTACACGCCTCAAGGCGACAGTTACCAGCTCGGAGCCGGAAGCGACAAGTGCGTCTTCCATTAATTGTGAGGAACTGAACTTTCCGGTACCGGTAAACAACCGGGAGGAGAATTCTTTATCAGCTATTTTTAACATACAATTTCGTTAATTTTTTGAACCAGATCTTTTCTGTTTGGTGCACCAATGATGGAACCTGACATCGCTACGCCATGAACTCCCGTTTGTTTTATCGCAGCAATATCTTCGGCATTAATTCCGCCGATAGCGATGACGGGGATGGAATAACCAAGTTCTTTTAAGGTGCTTAGCAAAAAGCGATAGCCTTCCAAACCGACAATCGGACTCAGGTTTTGTTTTGTTGAGGTAAACCGGAAAGGCCCAAGACCAACGTAATCAGCACCTTCATGAATTCGGTTCAGGATATCTTCCAGTGTGTTGGCTGTTCCTCCGATGATCATCTCATTTCCAACTATTTTTCTTGCATCGGGGATTGGCATATCGTTTAAGCCTAAATGCAGACCGTAAGCCCCAACTTCTTTCGCGATCAGGGGAAAGTCGTTGATGATCAGTTTGGACTGGTAGTTATCGGTCAGTATTTTGGCTTCCAGCGCGGTTTTTAAAATGTTTTCCGGGGATTCGTTTTTCATTCGCAACTGTATCCACTTACAACCGGCGTCCAGTGCCAGTCTGATACTTTCCAGATGTGATATATCTTTTGTTTGGTTGGATATGAATTGTAATTTATCGATCATGGTCTTATGTGTTGACGGGCCCGGAACCCCAGGGTGGTACCCAGGGCTGAGATAGGGCGCTCCTTTGGGGCTTTGCGTTATTTGAGCTTTTAGTTTTTTGAATTGGGTGGGGGCTGATGGCGGGTTTTTCCATAGCGTTCCTAACACGGCTGCGCCGTCAAAATTCATCGCCTTCACTTTTTTCAGATTTGTAATATCAATCCCGCCCAACGCTATTACCGGAATTCTTTTGATTTCTTCATCAAGAAAAAAGTCTGTGGGTAACGCGCTTTTGTAGCCGGATTTTGAAATGCTGTCAAATACAGGTCCGAAAAATGTATAACTGAAAAGTGTCGACAGGCTGCTTATTTCGTTCAGCTCATGGATCGAGGTGCTCAGCAGATGACCGGCGGATTTCAAATTTTCCAGACTTTTCAGAGAAGCAAGTTTTCTGTCTTTTTCGGTAAAGTGAAGTCTGGTTATACCGAACTGACCCGCCAGATCGTGATGCTGGTGAAGGGCTATTCTGTCCATGAAATTTGGTTCGATTTTTGACAGCATGGCTTTCAGCATATTCGGGGAGCTTGCGGGCTTTCTTAAGTGCAGACACACCAATCCTTCCCTGAAAAGGCTGTTGATAATGTCAGCCTCGTCAGGGAAAAACTCAGGATCGGATATGGCTAATAGTATCATTTACAGATAGATTTCGCTTCCTTTGTTTGCGAATTCGCGGGCTTTTTCCTGCATGCCTTCTTCCAGTACTACTTCTTCCATCAAACCGTTTTCTTCGGCGTAGTCGCGTACATCCTGCGTGATTTTCATCGAGCAGAAATTAGGTCCGCACATCGAGCAGAAATGCGCAATTTTGGCTCCTTCTGCCGGCAGGGTTTCGTCATGGAATTCTTTTGCAGTATCCGGGTCAAGAGAAAGGTTGAACTGATCCTCCCAACGGAATTCAAATCGTGCTTTACTTAATGCATTGTCGCGGTATTGTGCGCCCGGATGTCCTTTGGCAAGGTCGGCCGCGTGGGCTGCGATTTTGTAGGTGATTACACCATCTTTTACATCTTTTTTATTTGGTAAACCCAAATGTTCTTTTGGAGTAACATAACAAAGCATAGCCGTACCAAACCAGCCGATCATAGCCGCTCCGATGGCCGAGGTTATGTGGTCATAACCTGGCGCGATATCCGTCGTCAATGGCCCAAGTGTGTAAAATGGAGCCTCCTGGCAATGTTCCAACTGCTTTTCCATGTTCTCTTTAATCAGGTGCATAGGCACGTGACCAGGGCCTTCGATGATCGTCTGGACGTCATGTTTCCAGGCAATTTTTGTCAATTCGCCTAGTGTTTCAAGCTCTGAGAACTGAGCCGCGTCATTGGCATCGGCGATACAGCCTGGGCGAAGTCCGTCTCCCAGAGAAAATGCAACATCGTAGGCTTTCATGATCTCGCAAATTTCTTCAAAATGCGTATACAAGAAATTCTCCTTGTGATGTGCCAAACACCATTTTGCCATAATCGACCCGCCTCTGGAAACAATTCCGGTGATGCGTTTTGCGGTCAATGGAATATATCTTAACAAAACACCCGCGTGGATGGTAAAATAATCTACGCCCTGTTCCGCCTGTTCAATTAACGTGTCGCGGAACAATTCCCAGGTCAGATCTTCTGCTTTGCCGTTTACTTTTTCGAGTGCCTGGTATATCGGTACAGTCCCGATGGGAACCGGAGAATTACGGATAATCCATTCGCGGGTTTCGTGAATGTTTTTTCCGGTAGAAAGGTCCATGATCGTGTCGGCGCCCCAGCGGCAAGCCCATACAGCCTTTTCAACCTCTTCTTCTATGCTCGATGAAACCGCTGAATTACCAATATTTGCATTGATTTTTACCAGGAAGTTGCGGCCAATGATCATCGGCTCACTTTCCGGGTGGTTGATGTTTACCGGGATTACGGCCCGTCCGGCGGCTACTTCGGAGCGGACAAATTCTGGTGTGATGAAATTTTTGGGCGTATTGGCACCAAAACTATGGCCCCCGTGCTGATGGGACAGCGGAGCGCCTTTGCCATTTAGTTCTTTAATTTGTTCTTCAATCCGCTGGTTTTCACGGATTGCGATGTATTCCATTTCGGCCGTAATGATTCCCTTTTTTGCATAGTGCAGCTGTGAAACGTTCTGACCGGATTTGGCGCGAAAGGGTTTGCTGATATGTGCAAAACGCAGCGAATCCAGACTTGCGTCATTCTTCCTTTTTGCACCATATTCCGAAGAAATCGTGTCGAGTTGTTCCACATCACCCCGGTTCAAAATCCAGGAAGTTCTTAACGGTTCCAGACCTTTTTTTACGTCGATCGCAACGTTCGGATCGGTAAATGGGCCACTGGTGTCATAAACAGTTACCGATGGATTTTTTTCTGTCAAACCGGCTCTTCCGTGCACTTTTGTATCGGTTAGCGATATTTCCCGCATGGCAACAGAAATGTCATGAATTTGACCTTTGACGTAAATTTTCTTTGAATTTGGGAAAGGAGTACGGGTAATTACTTCCGTGTTGGGCGTTTTTTCGGTTTTCATTTTGATAAGGTTTGACTGTCATCGACGGGCATTGAGACCTGACCGGCAACAGCGATGTGACAGATAATTCGGAGTGAAAATGTTCGGGAAGCGATTATCCCCCCTGAGTGGCTTTGATCAACGTAACTTTATCGTCAGGGTTAAGCAGACGAACCTGCCATTCGGACTTGGGGACAATGGCCTGGTTGATGGCAACGGCAATTCCTTTTGTAGAATTTGAAAAAAAAACGGACACGAGTTCTTCAACCGAAGCGTTGTCGGGAATTTCTGTGCGTTGCTGGTTAATGCTGATTTCCATTCTGAATCATGTTTTGTAATAAAACTTCAGGAATGGACCTTGCGAAAGATTCATTAAGATACAATAGCAGTATCTCTTACTTTTCCCTATCGGCAGTACTAACTGCATCAGGTTCAAAGGGTATTATCTCAGTCCGCATACGGGACACCCCTAAAGTTTCCGTAAAGCTATTGCAAAAAATGGAGTTTCAAAAAAAAATAAATCAAACCGGCTTTTAGAGGTAAGATAAACTGTAAATTTTTTGGTAATAATCAGGTAACTTTGGCCTTATCAAATAAACACCACAAATTGAATCAGGTTTTAATGGATCTTATTATCAGAAATGCTGCTCCGCGGGACCTACCCGTGATACTGGAAATAATCAATCATGCCATTCTTACTTCTACCGCCATTTACGATTACGAGATCCGGACGCTGGAAGAACAAACAGCCTGGTTCGAGAAAATGGTTAACGATGGAATGCCTGTTATTGTGGCAGAATTCGAGGGGGCAGTCGTAGGTTACGGTTCGTATAGTATATTTCGTCCAAAAATAGGATACAAATTTAGTGTGGAGCATTCCATTTATCTTGATGAAAAATCAAGAGGACTGGGTGTGGGAGGGAAGTTGCTGGGAAGTTTGATCCAGCGCGCCAAGGAGTCCGGGCTGCATACGATGATAGCCGGTATTGACGCGGCAAATCGCGGCAGTATCGAATTTCACAAAAAATATGGTTTTGTTGATAAGGGGTATCTGAGAGAGGTCGGCTTTAAATTCGATCAATGGCTTGACCTTGTCTTTATGCAATTGATACTGGACGAGGAATAATACGTTATTATCACCGCGGGAACGATCACATCGGGCGTTGCCCGATGCGAAGGTATGACGCCCTTTCAGGGCTTGGGCGTCATACCTGGCATTTTTAGTGGGCTCTTCCTGTTTCTACGTAAGTGGCTTCATCGCCTGTTGGTTTGCGGTGCCAGTAGGATGCCAGGATTGATCCGGTGATATTCATCAACGGACCAAATACGGCAGGAGCAAGGCCAACGGTTGCCATTTTCCCCATTTCTTTGGCAATACCTGACGCAAGACCGCCATTTTGCATACCTACCTCAATGGCTATCGTACGGCAATCGCGCTCGTTCATTCTGAACAATCTGCCCGACCAGTAACCCAGTGTGTAACCTAAAAGATTGTGGATCAGAACGAGCAGGATCAATGTTGGTCCGATCGTCAAAAGGCTGTCCCTTCCGGCCGCCGTAATGATTACGATAATAAAGGCAATGCCCGACATGGAAACCAAAGGCATGGCGTCGTCCAGCCATTTTGCTTTTCCTGTGAACAGTTTATTAAATATCAAACCGGCCCCAATGGGTAAAATCACCATTTTGACGATGTCCCACATCATGTGAAGCATATCAATTTCTACAAAAGCACCGGCGTATAATTTCATCAGCATTGGTGTCATCAGCGGCGCAAGCATGGTGGAAATAGCCGTAATGGTTATCGACAAAGCAAGGTTTGCTTTGGCCAGATAAGAGATTACGTTGGAAGCCATACCGTTTGGAGAACACCCGATGAGAATGATACCGGCGGCAATTTCAGCCGGAAACCCACTGACACTGGCCAGTGTAAAACCCAGAAGCGGCATGATAATAAAGTGACTTACTACGCCGATGAAAACGCCTTTTGGCATTTTTACAACGCCGACAAAATCATCAAAGCTCATGGATGTCCCCATACCGAACATAATCAGCTGGATCAGCGGTGTAATCAACACGGCAAATTTGAAGCCATTATACTGCTGAAAATATTGCGGATAATAAAGGGCGGTGGTAACGGCAGCGAAGATGATGGTGGTATATGTAAAACCTTTAAGGGTATCGGAGCCGCGGAAACTGAACGCTAATGCTATGAAAAAACCAATGAAAAAAGGACCCGCCTGAGAAAGATTGCCGGTTGCAGCCAGATAAAGCGCAACGACGAGGCACAAAATAGCAACGCCAGATAATAGCTTATAAATGTTCATAAAAATATGTTAATTATGCAATTTTAAAACGGACGCATTTTTAGGAAGAAAAAGGAAAATGATACTTCCGTTTTTCTTCCCAGATTTATTACCAGGTTCTTTTTTTCATGTATTCGTCCAGTTCAGAACGCTTCATCGGGATTTCCTTTGGGTTTTTATCAAGCCATTTAAGGAAGTCCTCTTTCAGTTTATCCGACCATTGGCTATCGATCTGCCCCGGTGTGTATTTCCCTTCTTTCAGCATCAGAATTCCGAACTTATCCCTTAAGGCAATAAATTCAGCTGTTATAACCACTTTTTCGACTAAATGTGCAGGAATAAATATTACGCCTTCTCTTTTGGCCAGTACAAGATCACCCGGAAGCACAATGGCCCGACCGATGCGGATTGGCGTATTCAGGCCTGTAAGCACGACATCTTTCAGATATGACGGATCCCAGTCACGGACAAAAGCGTTAAATCCTTCAATTTTGGATAACCCTTCCAGGTCGCGGGAAGAAGCATCAAAAACGACACCATTGCCGGTTTTCGCAAAGATTGAATTGCCAAGATTGTCGCCAATCAATGTTCCCTGGGTAATTTTTCCAAAACCATCCGCTACGTAAACATCACCTTTGGATAGCTGATCGATAGGCCAGGAATTGGTGTTTCCAATGCGGCCGTTTTTGGCTCCGCGCTCCTTGATGTTTTTCTCGATATCTGGACGGGACGGCATAAATTGTGCGGTAAGCGCGCGACCAGCCACGGTTACATCCTGGTGGATCATTTTCCAGTTACCATCAAACTGACAATTGTACCCTTCATTTTGAAGTACAACCCAGGCCTCTTCAATGGCAATTTCCTTCGCGCGGCGAATCAGATCATCGGAAACTTTCGGTCTTCCGTCAGGGAATCTTTCACCTTTCCATTCCGAGGTAAGGAAAGTTAGTTCTTCTTTTGAAATGGTCTGCGCCTGCGACTGGCGGGAAAAATTTAGGCTGAATAAAAGTGCTGCGGCAGCAATGAATTTAAATTTCATGAAGTTGATTGGATATTACTGAGGGCTGACAAGCTAAATTTGGATTGCATACCTTTTACATGACTGTACTGGTTTGCAATCCAAAGTATAAAGGCTAATTACCCTCTGATTTACTAAAATCTATTTTAATTTCTTTTCGAAACCACAATCGGCGTGGTGATGCCATTCAGGTCATAAACTACCTTTCCGGCGCGGATTGTAAGCTCACATTCCAGCTTTTCTTTACCCGTAATTTTGGTTCCTGTGTAATCAAAAAAGCCAAAAACGCCGGTGTCATTCATACTGAAATTTCCTTTAAGCACACGCAGAATGGCTACGTCGGCCAGGCCGCCAACCGTCAGACTTCCCAGCTGTTCGCGGTGAATGGCCTGTGCGGGAGCCCACGTACTGGCTTTGATAACACTTTGCAGATCCATGCCCATGGCAAGGAATTTTGACATCACGTTCAGCATATCCTTCATGGCTGCGTTCATACTGCCGGTGTGAATATCCGTGCTGATCGTGTTCGGGTAAAATCCGCCTTTCACAGCCGGAATGGCCTGCGAAAAAGCAAAACTGATCCCGCCATAGCCAACATCAAAAAGGATTCCTTTTTTCCGGGCGTCGTAAACAAATGGTTTTATCTTGCCGGTCTTAACATCCAGAATCGGTTCGCGGCTTGACAGCTGACCAAAACAATGGGTGAAAATGTCGCCCGGGCGGAGATGCTGCATGAACAATTCTTCAATCGAAAGTACCGGAGTGCTTCCGCCAAAGTCGATCATAACAGGAATGTTTGCCAGTTTACCGGCTTCAACGGCTTTGTCGGTAGGCGTCCAGTCATGGCCATTGAAGTGGGCCAGTTTAACACCCACAACATAGTCAGGATTTTCTTTTGCCACTCTTGCGGTATTCACCGGGTCCATATCAGCAATATTCTGCTCATAAGTTCCGCCACGCATACCTTCTCCGACAATATTCAGGAATGATAATACGCGGGTTTTGGAAATATCGATCGTTTGTTTTTTGAACTCCGGGAAAGACTTCCAGCCTGCGCATCCTGCATCAACCACCGTTGTAACACCCGTGCGGAAAGTAAAACCATCCGGCGGAAGTGCATTTGGCCCATTGCTGTAAGTCTGGTCCATTTTTGTCCCGAAGAAATTGTGCGAGTGCATGTCAATCAACCCGGGTGTCACGTACATTCCTTTGGCATCCACCACCTGAAGGGCAAGTTTCGGATCAATATTTTTGGCCACGCTTTTTACCGTATCGCCGTTCAACGCCACATCCATGATGCCATTGATGTTGTTTTTCGGGTCGATCACATGGCCGCCTTTGATCAGGATGCTGTATTTCTGGGCATTTGCGGAAATGCTCCAACAGCTTGCCAGAAGGCAAATGGATAAAAATACTCGTTTCATATTAAGGGATTTAGGAATAGTTAATTATTTACTGCAATTCATTATCATGACAGCCCGCGTGCAATTAACTCTTTACTATTTCAGAAGGTATTGCTCACCGGTTTTCGGATCTCATCAATCAGGATATTTTTGATAGTTCTTCTTTTAATCTTGTTGCGACAATTTTGTCCTGCCCTGGCTTAAGCATCCACGCTGTCACGTTCACAGCATCTTTGCCACCACCGCCGACTTCGATGGACGGAGTTCCTTTGCGCATGGCTTCCATCAGATCCTTTCCTTCGAATTTTGTTTTCGAAGCATCCCAGCTGATTTTTAAAGTCGGCGTGTGATTGCCCAGCGGGTTTACAGTAACGTGTGTAGAAACGCCAGGGATTGTTTTGACTGTACTTTCAATCAAGGCTACACTGGTTTCCCAGCCTTTCCAAAGTTTGTTATAATCCTGATTTATGAATTTTTCAACGGCCACGAACATGCCCAGAATCTCTTCCTTGTTCACCTTCATACCACGACCGATATTGAAGCCTCTTGGCGGCATATGCTGACGCGCGGCAGCAATAATTTCTTTTTTGCCCATGAGTAATCCCGCACTTTGCGGCCCACGCATGGCTTTTCCTCCCGAAACGACTACGAAACTGAAACCCATGTCGTTAAACTTCCATAAGTTTTCTACTGGAGGTACGTCCGCAGCGATATCTATGGAAGTCGGGATGTTGTGTTTTTTACCGATGGCAACCCATTCTTCATGCATAATTTTTCCCTGATCCGACTGGATATGCAGGAAGTGCATCAAAGCTGTTCTTTCGTTAATTGCTTTTTCAAGTTCCTCCACCGTTTCCACCATGACCATTTTACAACCGGTATTGGTTAATGCGTGGTTATAAACAATGTCATGACCTTTCTGGCAGATCACCTCCGATTTCATACCAGTGTATTCCAGATGAGGCAGTTGCTGTACTTTTTTAAGATCCATGCCGGTCAATATCCCGGCGAGGCCCAATGTCATACCGGAAAACGCGCCCGATGTAACCACCGCAGCTTCTGAATGGACAAGTTTGGCGATTTTTTCGCCCACTTTATCCTGCAATTCGTCCAGCATACAAAATTCCTTCGATGCATAATTGATCGTTTCAAGAACTTCGTCCTGCATGAGCGAACCGGTCATATAAGTAAGTGTTCCGGCAGCATTGATGAACGTGCGGACACCCAGTTCTTTAAATAAATCTCTTGGAGCGGGTACCTTCGGGCCTGTTGAAGCGATGGCCGATTCGAAAGGTATTACGCCGCCAACCAGTCCTCCCAAAAGAGGTACAGTTGAAAGGCGTTTGATAAGTTTTCTTCTGCTAAGCATGATATTGCGGCACTGAATGGTTAGGAATAGAAATAAAAATATCACTGAGTGGCCGGGGAGACCAGTCTCAGTGATATTATTTTTTTACTAGATGTATGCGATGCAGTCGATTTCAACAAGTGAATTTCCCGGCACACCTCCGTAAACCGCAACGGTTGTACGAACCGGTGGTTTGTCGCCGAAACGACCTTTGTATGCTTCATTCATCGCCTTGTAGTCGTTAAGGTCATGAAGGAATACGCTGCATTTTAAAACTTTACTCATGGAAGAGCCTGCTGCGATCAATTCTTTTTCCAATTCATCCAAAACATGTTTGGTATGCGCGGTAATGTCTCCCTCGAAATGGGCTCCTTTTCCGGCGATGAACACCATGTTATTGAATTTGGTATGCCCTGAAAACAGTGGTACGTCCTGGTGGTTAACAACATTTCCAACTTCCTTTTCAGGTGCAGCTTCCAAAGCTTTTGCTTGTGAAGAAGCGATGCCAAGACCTGTTACACCAGCTACCGAGGCGAATAATTTTTTGAGGATTGATCTGCGTTCTGTTTTCATACGGCTATTGTTATTTGAAAAAAAATTGAATTTGCGGCATTATTTATCCCACCAAACAATGCTGGAAAGGCTGTTTGTACCTCCCTGTCTCGTTCTTGCTTCGATGAAATTTGTTTCGTTGTAAATCCCTTCCGAATCAGGAATCTGGAACCTTGTTGGGATTTTTCCACCCGTTAGGTTTCCAGGGTAGTTCGTAGGCGTCAATTTAGGATATCCCGTGCGTCTCCAGTTGGAGAAGATTTCGTATTCATCTTCAAGGAACAAAGCCACCCATTTCTGAGTTGAAATCTGTTCGATCTGCTCTTCGATACTTCCTGCTGTTTTGTATGGATTTGCTGTAAGGTAGGCGTTGATCCGTGCATCTGAAATGATACCCGCGCTTCCAAATAATGCCCAATGTTTCATCCCCGCAGTAACGGCGCTTTTGTATTCCGCCTCAGCAGTTGTTGCTGTATACCATCCTCTTACCGCAGCCTCTGCCAAAAGCAGGTGTGTTTCTGCTGTTGTGAAAACCAGAAGTGGCGCGTTATATTTCAAAATCGTATTTGGATTTGGTTCCGAGTACGAATCGAAATCAGCAGGCAACGAGTTGAATGCAGCATTTGGCATACCTTTTTGTAAAGCCGTTGCCGTATCAGCCACATAAGCGGACGTTGCAGTTGGTTTAACCCAAACAACAGAAATCACATTTAGACGTGGATCTTTTGTTGTTTTAAGATGATCAATCAACGTTTTAGCAAATTTTCCACCTTCTACATTATCTCCGCCCGGCGATACATAATCTGTACTCATCAAACCGCTTGAAATGAAGTTTCTGCTTGCAGTAACTGATCCGTCCACATAAGCTATCGATGCAATGTCGGCATCACTTGTAATCACGCCACCGGCAATCGCTTTCTGCACCCATGTTTTAGCTAAGGCTGCATCAACCTGTGTAAGGCGCATTCCTAAACGCAGCATCAGAGAATAACCAAATTTTTTCCACCTGGTGATGTCGCCTCCATAAATCAAATCAGAAGTGCCGAAAGTAGCCTGGGCCGGATCAAAAGCTGCAATCGCTTGTTCCAATTCTTTTAGCATATCTGCATAGATGGCGGACTGCTGGTCATATTTTGGCGTGTAATTTTTGTCTGTAAGTGCCTTGCCGGCTTCGCTGTAGGGAACGTCACCGTACAAATCCGTCAGTCGGTGATACAGATACGCCTTCCATATACGTGCGACGGAAAGTTTGTTCACATCCGTCGGTACGGCCTTCACAGCTGCAATAACCTGCTCAATATCGATAACAGCACCAGCCGTTGCAGGATCACCACCATAAAGTGCCCAGCTTCCTGTTGAATAAGAAAAGTTAAAATACTTGTCGCCAGCACCAGGAACCTCTTTGTAAGTGGCAAAGTGCTGCATCGAGCCGCCGATAGTCAGGTAAGCTGCGCCAGTATAATTATTGCTGACAGTTGTCAATTGAGCTCTGGTGAAAAGGAAACCAGGCACAACCGAAGTAGATGCGTTTGGATTCACGTTCATTTCTTCAAACCCGTTGTCGCAAGAGGCAAAGAGCAGGGCCATAGGGGCCAGATATAATAATCTTAAAAGCTTTTTCATATTCACTAAAATTTTTAATGATTAAAATTTCACTGTCAGGTTCACACCAAGATTTCTTGTTCTTGGCACACCGAAGGCTTCAAGGCCCTGTGCGTTACCATTTGTGTAGCTTGATTCCGGATCGAAATAGTTGTTTTTCTTATCCTTATAAAGAAGCAGCAGGTTACGACCAACAAGTGAAACAGAAGCAGATTGCAGTTTCAGGAACGAGATTTTATTAACGGGCAGGTTGTAGCTGAAAATAACCTGACGAAGCTTGATGAAGTCGTTGTTGAACGTAAACATCGACGTGTAGTTTTTGTCATTGTCGTAGTATGTATCAACTTCTTCTTTTTTCCATGTTTTTGAGAATGGCGCTCCTTCTGGCGTTACACCGGTTACAGTCAGACCAGTCTCACGACCTGGGAGTGTTTCTTTTGGCAAACCGAAACGGTATGCATACTGATACATGTTCGAGTAAACAACGCTTCCGAATTTACCATCCACCAAAATGTTCAGAGAGAAGTTTTTATAACGGAATGTGTTTGTGATACCCATAGTCAAAGGAGGAATACCTCTTCCCAATTTTTCAAGATCACCCCGTACTGCATATCCGCTGGCTGTGTTGTAAACAACATTTCCCTGGTTGTCTGTTTTTTTCTTGTATCCCCAAACTTCCCCGTAAGATCCACCCACTTTGTTGTTGATAACACCGCCACCAACACCTGTTCCTACCGTAAGTGTTGGCAGGTTGTCAGCAAGCTGGATGATCTCACTTTTGTTGTAAGCCATGTTGTAGCTCACATCCCATGTGAAGTTTGCTTTTTTAAGAGGTGTAGCTGTTACCAAAAGTTCAATCCCTTTATTGCTCAATTCACCTACGTTTAGCAAAGCCTGAGTATATCCTGAGCTCGCAGCGATATCACTTTTTACGATATCGTCCGTTGTTTTACGGTTGTAGAGAGTTACGTCCAGTCCTAACTGGTTGTTGAAGAATCTTGCTTCAAGACCTGCTTCGTATGTTGTTGACGTTAATGGTCTCAAATTTGGGTTTGGAACCAAAGAAGAGTTCAATTGCTGAACCGGCCTTCCGTTATGACCACCTTGAGCCATAGCGTAGCTCTGATAAATAATGTATGGATCCACCGTAGCACCACCCACTTGTGCCCACGAAGCGCGAAGTTTTGCAAAACTTACAACTTGCGGCAATTTGAAAGCGTCAGAAATAATGAACGTTCCACCGATTGCCGGATAGAAAATGCTATTGCTTGAAGTGTTCAAAACCGAGAACCAGTCCTGACGACCTGACATTGTAATGTATGCCAATCCTTTGTAACCTAAATCAACCGATCCAAATACGGAGTTGATACCCGTTTTTGCGTAGTAGGGAGTGGTAGTAGAGGTTGCAAGGTTTGTGAAACTGTAAAAGTTGGGGATTGTAAATTCTGTTCCTCTGTAAGTCGTTTCGTCATAGATGCTTCTTTGTGTGTTACCACCAACCAAGGCTGAAAAACTAAGGTTTTCGAAGAAATTGGTGTTGTAATTCAACGTCAACATTCCGTTGGTTTCGGATGATGTCGTATTTTTGGCTTCGTACGTACCCAAAGGCTGGTAAGCGTTGTTCGTTGGTACGATAAACTCGTATTTGAAGTTATAGTAATCCTGGCTGACACTTCCTTTAATGAACAAATTATCAAGGATGTCATAACGGATGTTTGCCTGACCAAGGAACCGGTTTTTCTTGTCGTCGTTTTTGAATTTATTAACAACCATGTATGGGTTTGGTGCCGCAGGAACAGGATTCCACTGGATTTCTTTTCCTGATGCGTCATATCCCGGCGCAAGGGTTCTGATATCTACTGTGTTTGCGATCAAATAAGTTGCCCAGTGCGGGTTGTAATCTGCGTAACCAACTTTTGGACGGTTATGGCCATCTTCAATGTTGTACTGAACAACGGTTTCAACGCTTAATTTTTTACCGAGATTTGCATTAACGTTTAAATTAGCGATGCGTCTTGTGAAATCAGAGTTAGGGACAATACTGTTTGATTTTGTATTGTTAAGGCCAAAACGAAAGTTGACTACCTCGTTACCACCGGTGAAAGCAATTGAGTTGATGTAGTTGGTACCTGTTCTGTAAAAGTTTTTAAGGTTATCTTTTTGCGGCGAATATGGGTGTAGCTGACCATCCACCTGAATTACCGGAGAGCCATCCATTCTGGCTCCGTAAGAAAGACGGCCTGTACTTTTAGCCTGGTCCAGGGTAGTTGGTTTTACACCATCTAATCCCTGTCCATACTCATATTGCCAGTCAGGAATAATGGAAAGGCTTTCTGTTGAAAAGTTGCTGTTAAACTCAACACCGATTCCTTTTTGCGCTCTTCCTTTTTTGGTGGTGATCAAAATAACACCATTAGAAGCGCGTGCGCCATACAAAGCCGCTGCCGGTCCGCCTTTCAAAACACTGATTGATTCGATGTCGTCGGGGTTAATACCTCCTATACCATCACCGCGGTCGGTGTTGTTACCGTTTCCGTCTGATGCGTTTCCACCGCCTGGTACGCTGTTGTCCATTGGCATACCATTGATTACATACAATGGCTGGTTATTTCCACTCAAAGAACCGTTACCACGAATGATGATACGGCTTGATCCGCCCGGGCCTGTTGACATGCCCGTTGCGTTTACCCCTGCAATTTTACCTGTAAGGGCATTGGCTACGTTGTTTTCACGTGCCTGTGTAAATTCGCTGCCTTTTACTTCGGTTACGGCATAGGCCAGCGCCTTTTTCTCTTTTGAAATACCAAGGGCCGTTACAACCACTTCGTTCAGTGCTTTGGCTTCTGGTGCAAGCTGAACGGAAATTTCTGATTTTCCGCTCACGGGTATATCCTGTGAAGTATAACCAACAAAACTGAATGTCAGCACGGCGGTAGCCAGCTCGCCATCCGGAATTTCAAGAGAATACTTTCCGTCCGCATTCGAGGAAGTACCACGTTGTGTTCCTTTTACCAGAACACTAACACCGGGAAGTCCTGAGCCCGTTTCATCGGTTACTGTTCCGGTTATACTCTTTTTTGGCGCCTCTTTGGCTGGAGATTTTGTTTCGGTCGTACTTTGTTCGCGCTTTAAAATGATGCGGTCCTGTACTACCTCGTAAGTTACGTTATATGGTGACAGAATTTTTCCAAGGACTTCGGACAACGACTCATCCTGAAACTTGAAAGAACCTTTTTGATTATTAAAGATCTGAGGGTTATACATGAACTTAACCTTCGTAACATTTTCTATTCTATCCAGTACTTTATCGATTTCGGCATTGGATAAACGTAAGGTTACTTTTTGATCGAGCACTCTCTGTCCGTTCACGTTGTTTGCGTGGACCAGAGTAGTGAAGATCACTGCAAGTAAAGCTTGATACAGACTCATACGCATGATTTTCTGCAAAGCATGTTGATAATGTATTGATTTTGACATAATTTTGTTTTTGTCGGGTTAATGGATTCGGCAAAATGATTCCCTGGTATCCGCAGCAGTGCGGAAGGTGTAATGAGCTTACAAATGGGATGACTGTGGTCGGTGATGTTGGCGCATCATCGACTGTTTTTTTTGGAGCGTAATCAGGCGAAGGTTGTTGTCATAGGCTTAATTTCATTTAGAGTTCATAATAGTATAGGTTGCGGGGAATGTTCACTTATTACTGAAATCGGTAATGCTTTTTTAATGCCTTTCTTGTGTGTTTCTCGATGAAAATCGGCTGTATTTTGGCCTTTGTTTTAGTGATGATCAGTTATTCATTTTGATAGGAGCAGCCTTTGCTGTAAATGATAATGCTGGCGTCGAGTTGTTCATACTGTGCGTTAATGGTGCGGCAAATCAGGTCTACTTTTTCAAACAGTGGTTCGTCTGATAATGAAGCTGTCAGATAGCAATTCTTCATAATCTCTGCATCGAACAGAATTTTGACACCATATGAATTTTCAAGCGCAGCAAAAACGTCCTTAATGGGTGTGCCCTTGAAGTTAAATGATTGTTTCTGAATCGGTAAATCAAGAAGTGCCGGATCGGCAATAAGGCTTCTGGTCAACCGAAGATCTTTTGGAGAAAAAACAATTTGCTGGTTAGGGGTGAGTATCATACCTCCAAGCTTATTATCAGCCTGTTGCGTTTCCAGGTTTTCGTCTGTTAGCGCAAAAACCGAAACCTTTCCTGTTTTGACAGCAACCTTAACATCCTTATTACCTTCAAATGCGCTGATGATAAAGCTGGTTCCTAAAACTTTGGTTACCAGGTTGTTTGCGTAAACGTAGAAGGGTTGCTCAGGATTCTTGGCTACCTCAAAGAAAGCTTCGCCCGAAAGAAAAACCTCTCTTTTTTCACCTGTAAAAGATTTAGGATAGCTGATGCTGCTTTTAGGTTGCAAAAGCACCGTACTTCCGTCTTGTAAAGAAACCAGTTTTGGCTGCTCTGTATCATTGACTGCCTTTAACAGCGGTTCTTTGATCTGGCTGATGATCTGGTTGTACAAAGGATTGCTTTGTTTGGCCGGAGAATATTTGTTGGTCAGCCACCATCCAAGCCCCAGAATTACGAGAATAGACGCGGCAGCGCGGTACCATTCCGGACGGAATATCAATCGTTTTGCAGACGATGTTTCTGTTTTTTGATCCAAAGAAATCGACAGACGATCTATTTCATCACGAACCTCGTCATCGCTTACGTCGTCAAATGCCTGGAATACGGTGTCCAGCAAGTGGCTGGCCTTATCGATCACATCTTGTTTGTCAGGATTTTCAGATAACCAGTTTGTCCAGAAATTGCCTGCATCCGCATCATTGGATAATTTCCAAAGGCGGAACGAATGGTCAACAGCTAGTTCCTCAGGTTGTATATTTCTGTAATCTTGCATCGTAAGTCAGACGGTAGTATTGCGTATTCAGATAAAGGATGCAGAAATCATTGGTCAATACTCTATTTTGTAAAATTATTTTTTGAATTTTTTTGAAAGAGAGAAATAAACTACTGATCTGCTGTGGCGGATCGGGAGGTTGAGCTTAATAAATAAGCGTATAAAGGATTAATATCCAGTGGCTTATGAAAGGTATCTGGCTTTTTAGTGTTGAAATGGCCTTGAATAATAAATTTGCAACAGATTGCCTGTTGACCTGCATTAAATCTGCGATCTGCTCATTTTCCAGACCTTCATAAAATTTCAGGAATATGGCTTCCTTCTGGCGTTTGGGAAGTTCATTGATCGCATTTTTCACCCGGCGCTGACTTTCCGAATATGCTTCACTTTCTTCAATTTCTGTTTCTATCGTTTGGTTATCCGTTATTTCTTCAATTTCGTCAATCCCTAAAAACGGGCGCTTGTTGCGTCGGAATTCCTGTAAAAGCTGATTCCGGAGCGATTTGAGAAAATAAATGGTAACAAACTGGATATTGATTGTCTGGCGTTTTTCCCAGATATGTATCAAAAGCTCCTGAATTGCGTCTTTGATATATTCGCGGTCGCTGGTGAAACTGGTTGCGTAATTGAAAAGCGTACGGTAAAGTTTGTCGGCAAGATGGCAGAAAGCAACACTGTCTCCGGCTTTTGATTGCTGCCAGAGATCCAGAAGAATTTCATTTTCTAAAAGGATGCGTTGCTTTTTATCCAAGAACATTAATCAATAAGTTATTGTAAAATAACAGTCAAATTATTGAAATATGAAATTTATGGCATAAAAAATATTATTTACCAGAATATAATATTGCCTATTTATAAAATTTCAAAATATGGTAAAATTTATGACTGAAAATTTTTGAAATAACAATCCCACCGAATCGCCTAAATAACAGAAATTCAGTGGGATGACTTTTTTGTAAATCTTAACCGGAGTGGTTAGATGTAGGCGATACAGTCAATTTCAACCAAAGAATTGCCTGGTACGCCTCCATAAACTGCAACCGTCGTGCGAACCGGCGGTTTAGCTCCGAATCGTCCTTTATATGCCTCATTCATAGCTTTGTAGTCGTTCAGGTCGTGAAGGAAAACGCTGCATTTTAAAACTTTGCTCATGGAAGAACCTGCCGCGATCAGTTCTTTTTCAAGTTCGTCCAGAACGTGTTTGGTATGGGCTGTGATATCACCTTCAAAGTGGGCGCCTTTTCCGGCAATGAACACCATGTTGTTGAATTTGGTATGGCCTGAGAACAAAGGGACATCCTGCACCGTTGTGATATTTCCAACTTCTTTTTCGGGCGCGCTTTCGGCTGCGTTGGCAACCGTTCCCAAACCTGCTACACCGGCGATGGAGGTGAATAATTTTTTAAGGATTGATCTTCTTTCCGTTTTCATCTTCTTATGGATTAAGTTTTGTTAAGGATATGATTTTATGCGCGCTTCATTTTTTTCAATGCTTTGGCGTCGCCCGGCAATGTAATTTTCCAAAGTGTACCACCCGATTTTGTACCGCCCTGTTTACCTCCGTATTCAATGATGTACATGTCGTTGCCGATCAGTACAGCATCAGTTGGGCTTGTGAAGTTATCGACTATCCGGGTTGTTTTAACTTTGTAATTGTCTGCTTTTTTATCATAAATCATGTGTAAATGAAGCAGATCTTTACCTTGTTTTCTGAGCGGATTCGGGTTGGCAGAGCCAGTCCGCCCGCCTCCGGCATAACGCATGACAAAGCCGTCGCCTTTAAATTCTTTTGAAAGTACTTCATCCTTGTCAAAAATTAAAGCCAAAGGAGAGGAGTGAGCGTTAAAAGTGCCAACGGTAACGCCCGTGGTATCGCCATCCATCACAACACCGGTTTTACGATCGCGGTATTCATTGGCATCAGGTCCCAGATTCTGTACCGCAGGCGTAAAAGTTACGCCGGCAGGGCGTTTTGGGAATTCGGGGTCGTTGTGGAAATATTTCATTAACCACGCAAAAGCGAATTTACTCAGGAAAGGATCAGTCTCCGGATTCGGCTGCCAGTCAGGGTTTTGCTGCGGATTGTCGATGCCGCCCATTACCCACGGAAACCCGTAATGATGCCCCTGACGAACCCAGAACATATCCTCAGGGTGATCGTAATCGCCGGAGTTTGAAACAGCGAAAAGATTACCTTTTTTATCGTACGCCATGTCGTAAGCGTTACGGATTCCTTCGGCAAAAATGTACCCCTGCTCTTTTAACTTATCCGTATCATCAACGAGCAGCAGATCTTTTGAATTGATCGGGAAACTGTAAATTTTTGTTGTCAATGCCTTGTCGCGGGCATTGGGGTAAATGCCGCCATTGTCCTGCACTTCGCCGTGGTCGGTACGGGCGCCGGAGTTGACCATGATGTATTTGCCATCAGGACTTATCTCCAAAGCATTCCAGCCGTGGTCAAAAGTGGTTTTATTGGCACCGTACTCCACAGTGTTAAAAACAACACTCATTTCAGGTTTCGAATCGTCCGGTGTAATTTCGTAACGGACCATTCTTCCCTTATTTCCTTTGTTGTTATTGACATTGATATTTCCGGCCAGAAAAAGTGTGTTTTTATGGAAAGCCGCACCCTGCAAACGCGTGATTCCGTGGTCGGCGGCGGTCAGTAATTTCACACTGGTGGGCTGGCCTTCTTTATTTACAATGTGATAAACGTCTCCATCGAAACTGGTGTAGTACATATCGCCACTTACGGGATTTATAATCAGACGTACGGCTTCGGGTTCAACTTTCATATACGCTTCGACTTTAATGTCGTCGCGCAATGCGTGGGGCGTTAATGTTGGCTGGTCCCGGCCTCCCTGTGCGAAATTTGTTAGCGGTATGGATAACAGGGAAAGTGCTAAAAGTCCATTTTTAGCGATCTGGTTCATGGAATTTTTCATGGTATTAACTCGGAAAGGGTTATTCGGTTACGGATAATTTTCTCAGATAAGCAACAAGCTGCCAGCGTTGTTCGGCAGTAAAAACATCCTGAAAAGGAGGCATATTTCCTTTTCCGTTTGACATCTTCCAGAACAGTGCCCCATCGGACTGTTTTTTAACGAGTGAGTCGTGAAAATTAGCTGGTTTCTGGCCTAATGCTCCACCCGCAGCACCGTCTCCGTAACCACTTTCTCCATGGCATGAAGCGCAGTATAATCCAAAAAGTTCTTCTCCGTTGGCCAGCGTAAGCGGTTCGTCATGGTACGGACTTTTGAGTGTATCTGCCCATACCGGCGCAATCCAGCGGTCCTGCATGTGTGGATGTGCAGGTTGGTTATTGATGGTAAACGAGGACAAACCAACGACCCCGATTCCCGCAGAAATTAAAAAGCTTGCGGCTATCTTTTTGTATAAAATCATTTAACGAACTTATTATGGATTTAGGAATTGTACTTCTGTTATTATTTCAGTGCATGTCTTGCTTTTTTTATTTCGTCTGCCTCGATAGCGGCAGCATTGTTTCCAAAGCTCTGTCTTATAAAGGTCAGCACCTGCGCTATTTCCTCATCGCTCAGAAAACTGTGGGAAGGCATGATGTTGTTATAGGGAAGCCCTTTTACTTCAATGGGGCCTTCAAGTCCTTTGAGCATAATTTCCATCAGCTTTTTCTTATCGCCATTGACCCATTCAGAACCGGCCAGTGGGGGGAATCTTTGTGAATCGCCCATGCCGTTTCGCTGGTGACATGCGGCACAATAAACGCTGTAAACCTTGCCTCCGGCGACGGGCTTGTCTTTATCCAGATTGTCGTTAACCACGTCGGGTGTGCGGATATGCGACATCGATTTGCGCTTTTCCATTTGTGCCAGAGCAGTGGTTGTAAATTTGGATTTATCACCCGTGTAGGTAATCTTCCATATCTTTCCTTTTTCTGTTTCTGCGAAATAAAGTGAGCCATTCGGCCCCATAGCGATTCCCATTGGGCGGTAGGCAGCGTCACTTGTATTGACGATTGGATCTATACCCGCAAAACCGTCTGCAAAAATATCCCAGCCACCAGAGGGTTGTCCATCCTTAAACGGTACAAATCCGATGATGTAACTTGCCTGAGGGTAGGGTGCCCGGTTTGTAGAGCCGTGGAAAGAAATGAACGCGCCGTTTCGGTAACGTTCAGGGAACTGGCTGCCCTGATAAAACAACAGGTCATTGGGAGCCCAGTGTCCGGGAAAACCCAGAAGTGGTTTTTCATATTGGTCACAGTCGCCAACCATTTTTCCATCCCCGCCATATTCCGGTCCCAGGACTTTCTTTTGCTGCATCTGATCAAAGTAACAATATGGCCAGCCGACGTTGCTTCCGTCTTTAACACGGACAAATTCTTCGGCAGGCAAAACAGCACTTTGCCATGGCGTGTAAAGTCCTGCCCATAACCGCAGCAGATCATCCCGGCCGTGCTGGACAAGGTACAGGTTATCGTCTGATTTATTCCAGTCAATAGCCACCACACTCCGGATTCCGGTGGCAAATTTATATCCGTCTTTTTGGGTCTGGTTTAATTTATTGGCATCAAAACGCCATACGCCGCCGTGGTCTTCCAGAAACGGACATGGCGTCATTCCTTTGGAATTGGGTTTTCTGAACAGCTCTTCGCAGGCGTTGGAAGGGGCACCGAAAGGAACATACATGTTGCCTTTACTGTCAAAAGCAAGCGGTTTGGCGATGTGCTCGTGCATGCCATGGGCGTGGTCATCGGTTAAGATAACTTCCTGTTCGCTTTGCGGAACGAGCTCGCCGGGCGTAAGTTTATACCGGTATACGACAAGTTCGGAGCTGAAATACAGATAACCGTTGTGAATCCGCATACCGGTTCCGTAACCGCGCTCTTTGGCAGATCCGCCGAACCTTTTGATGATGTCAGCCCGCCCGTCGTGATTGGTGTCGCGCAGGGCGATCACGGATTCATCCTTTTCCGCAAATCTTGCTTTTACGTAAATATCGCCGTTGTCGTTGACGGCGATGTGACGGGCCCGGCCGGGAAGGCTGTCCACAACCACAGTTGCTTCAAAGCCTTCCGGTAGAAAAAGACCGCCGTTTTTGGCGTTGACTACTTCCGGATCGGGACGGGTAACAAATCCGGCAAAAAAAATAACGATTAGCGAGGAAGCCAGTTTCAAGTTCACGATCGACGGGTTTAGGGGTGCCGAATGGAATTAAGAATTTTGATTAAGAGGGTACTGTTTTTGTTATTTCAGCTCGACGATCATTTCGATTTCGACGGGGATATTGCCAGGTAAAGAGCCCATGCCCACGGCTGAGCGTGCATGTTTGCCGTTCTCCCCGAAAATTTCCACCAACAGATCAGAACAGCCGTTGATAACCATCGGATGCTGACTGAAATCCGGGGTGGAATTAACCATACCCAGCAGTTTTACGATTCTTTTTACTTTGTTTAAATCACCGCCTAGAAAACCTTTCAAGGTCGATATCAATGAAATACCGGTCAGACGAGCTGCTTCTTTTCCCTGTTCCAGGGTCAGTTCAGTCCCCACTTTTCCGATCATTTGTCCGCCTTCCGGTTTGTCGGGTCCGTGGCCGGATAGGTACACCAGATTGCCAACCTGAACAGCCTTTACATAATTGGCGATCGGGGCGACGGGTTTGATCAGTCGGATGTTTTTTTCTTTGATCCGGGCTTCGTAATCCGTCACCGTTTGCGCCTGAGACGTTAATGAAACCAGTGTGCAGCAAAGTGTCAAAACCGGAACCAGAAGAAATGAATTGTAAGTCTTTTTCATGCAGATTTTTGTTAAATGCTTTAAGATGAATGATTTGCTTATTTCGCGGCCGTTGGTAGCGCGATACCGTTTAAGTCATAAACGATCTTGCCGCCTTTTATGGTCATTTCACATTCCAGTTTTTGTTTGCCTTCCATTTTATAACCTGTTTTGTCATAAAAGCCGAAATTCCCTTCCCGCATCGAAAAAACAGCGACATCGGCGATGGCATTTTCGGATATATGCCCGAGGTTTTCCCGTTTGATAACCTGCGCCGGCGCCCAGGTACTTTCCCTGATAACCGTTGGAAGATCAATACCCATCACCAGAAATTTTGACATGATGCTCAGCATGTCTTTCATGGAGCCGTTCATGCTTCCGGTGTGTAAATCGGTGCTTATGGTATTGGGGTAAAATCCGCTTTTAATCGCCGGAATTGCCTGAGAATAATTAAAGCTGGCGCCTCCGTAACCCACATCGAAAATGATTCCCTTTTTACGGGCGTCAAGTGCAAATGGCTTCACCTTCTGCGTTTTTTCATCGACGATCGTCTCCCGCGTATTGCCATCAAGCAGGGTATAGGCATGTGTGAAAATATCTCCCGGACGAAGGTATTTCATAAATAAAGTTTCAAGAGAAAGGGGAGGATTGTTGCCTCCAAAGTCGATCATCACGGGCATATTGGCCAGTTTTCCTGCTTCAACCACACGTTTTATCGGTGTCCAGTCGGGTCCGATAAAGTGTGCTACCTTAAAGCCAACGATATCGTTTTTGTTTTTGATCGCAACGGCTGCCGCCATCTGCGGATCCATATCACTTGTATCCTGTTCGTAGTTGCCGCCACGCATTCCTTGTCCGACAATATTAAGAAAGGAAAGTACCCGCGTTTTTGAGCTCAGGATCACGTTCTTTTTAAATTCAGGAAAAGATTCCCAGCCCGCGCCACCGGCATCGACGATGGTTGTGACACCAACCCGGAACGTGAATCCGTCGGGTGGCAGCGCCAGCAGACCATTACTCAGATAATGGTCTGGCTGGGTGCCGAAAAAAACATGGCCGTGGATGTCAATGAGACCTGGCGTTACGTACATCCCCTTCGCATTCACTACCTGTTTGGCTTCTTTTGGGTCAATATCCTTTGCAATCGTTTTAACTTTCCCCTCAAAAATACCCACATCCATAAGTTGGTTAAGGTTATTTTTAGGGTCAATTACTGTTCCGCCCTTGATCAGCAAGGTGTAGGTCTGAGCACTTGCAAGGAAGCTGTTCAGGCATAACAGGCAACAGATTAGAAAGGACTTGCACTTCATTTTTAAAAATTGGGTTTAGGAATAATATCTTTGATCGCTGTTTTAAACAGCCGCTTTTGACAATTCTTCTTTTAGCCGGTTTGCCACGATTTTCTCCTCGCCGGGTTTAAGCATCCAGGTGGTGATCGTTAGCGTGTTATTTTCACCAGGCATGATTTCAATCGACGGATTTCCATTGCGAAGATTTTCCTGCAACATTTTAACCGGCAGATTCACCTTGGTCGCGTCCCATGAAATCCGCAGGGTGGGGGTATGGTTTCCAAGCTCCGGAGCGAAAGTTTCAACATTGACACCTTTAACGCTTTTTGCTGCGTTGGCGATCAGCGCAGCGCGGTCTTCCCACATTTTCCACTCCTTTTTGTGGTCCATCTTAACGAAGTTGTCAAGGGCCACATACATGCCCAGAATTTCTTCCTTATTTACTTTCATGCCTCGCCCGATGGTTGAACCACGTGGCGGCATGCTCAATCTTGCTGCTTCGATCAGATGTTTTTTGCCCATCAAAATTCCGGCACTTTGCGGGCCGCGCATTGCTTTTCCACCCGAAACACAAACCAGATCAAAACCAAGGTCATTAAATCTCCACAGGTTTTCAACCGGCGGAACATCGGCAGCCATGTCGATCATGGTTGGGATACCGTGCTTTTTGGCCACTTCAAGCCATTTTTCGTGCATAATTTTTCCTTTGTCGGATTGAATATGCAGAAACCACATCAAGGCCGTTTTTTCATTAATCGCCTTTTCCAGCTCTTCCAGTGTTTCGATTTCCACCATCTTAACACCCGCGTTGGTCAAAGCGTGAGAATAGCCGATGCTATGGCCTTTCTGAATGATCACTTCTGATTTCATTCCTGTACCTTCCAGATGCGGAAGAGCTTCTACTTTCTTTTGGTCCATGCCGGTTAAAACGCCTGCAAGTCCCAACGTTAATGCAGAAAAGCAACCCGCTGTAACAACGGCTGCTTCTGCGTGTGTAAGTGCGGCAATTTTCTCTCCGACTTTTGTCTGAACTTCGTCCAGAATCATAAATTCCTTAGCTGCTCCCTGAATCACCTCAACTACTTCGTCCTGCATCAGAGAACCCGTCATAAACGTGTAGGTACCCGCGGCATTCACAAATGTGCGGATGCCCAGTTCCTTTGCCAGATTCCGGGCCGGAAGCTTGGCCGTGAATCCAATAGATTCGATATTTCCTTGTCCCAAAAATCCACCCAAAAGAGGGAAAGTGGATAAATGCTTAATTAAATCTCTACGGTTTATCATAATGTAACAGGACTGAATAAAAGTGATAAGGGGGTGTCAAAACGCGTTTGACGGATGAACAGAGAAAGGATGCAGGAAATATGCGAAAATACTCTTTTTGCTGGTAATTAATTTTTTTGATTGTAAAAATTGCGCAAATAATATTTTGTTTATGCTGTTTTTGGTGATTTTTTATATTGGTTTAATGCTTTTAAAAATTGCCTTCCGGCGAGTGGTTCCGGAAGGCAGTTTTTAAACGGTTAATCTATATCCCACCAGATTGGGGATGCAGCACTATCTTTTCCGTTCAAATGTGCGGCTACTGCTGCTTTGACGGCATCACCGCTTGAATTGGTAACTGCCGACGGATACGTCAGACGTTTGATGAAAGTGCCCAGTGGCAGATCAGGGTTTTTACTAATTGCTACCGGATAAAGTTTTGGATAACCGGTTCTGCGGAATTCAGACCAGGCTTCTGTTCCTTCAGGATAAAGGGCAATCCATTTCTGAGTGATGATCCGTTCCAGTTTTGTTTCAAAATCCGCTGTATCATCCCATTTAACCGTGATCTTGGTTAATGCAGGCGAGTTATTGGCTGTGTTTTTAGGATCTACGAAGCTGATCTGAGTGGTTGTTCCTAACAGGTAAGCTTCGGCACCTGATGCACCATTGGCTTTGAAGGAAGCTTTTACGCCATCCTCATAAAATGCCTGCGCAGTACCGCCCATGTTCCAGCCTCTCAGCGCGCCTTCGGCTTTAAGGAAATAACTTTCAGCAACATCAACCTGTTTTACGGGGGAAGTGGTCGTTACGTTAGGCAAAGAGAACGACTGATATCTTGTCTTTTCCGGTCTTTCCGATCCTGCCCGGATGCCTTTTATCTTTCCTGCCGCTGCTGCGTCGGTAGCGGGCAGTGCATAGATGGGTAACCGCGGATCAGCAAAACCTGAAAGGAAAGTTTCGATTGTCGCCGACAGACGCGTATCCGACCATGCATTGGCCATGGTGTAATACGGATTTGTGGTCGTTGGTGTTACTGAAAAGCCGACGGTTTCAAGCAATCCGCCATTTTCAGCAGCCACGGCTTTTTCTGCCTGGGTTTTGGCAAGCTCTGGTTTGACCTTTGAAATACGTATTGCCAGACGAAGTTTGATGGTATTGGCCAGTTTGATCCAGTTGGTGTATTCGCCTCCCAGTGAGGATTTATCCCATTTGGCAAAACGGGTCTTGTCGGCATTAGGATTGGCAGCCTCGGCAGCTTTTAAAGCTACAATGGCTTTGTCCAGATCAGCGAAAAATGCAGTATATGCCTCTTCTTCCGAATCAAAAGTTACCTGAGCCGCTGTTCCGTATTTTGTATAAGGGTAAGGGCCAAAAGTATCTACGAGGCGGTGCGCAGCCGTGACCTTTATAATCAGAGCGATGGCGTATAAATCGGGATATTTGGTTTCATACCCTTTTTTCCACATTTGAAGCCACTGATCCATTACATTTTGCGTGGAAGTGTTCCATGCGGTGTTATTCCAGCCATCCACCATGAAATAAGTGGTCGTGTTTTCATTGTTCAGGAAAGGCGTAGGTGTTTCCAGATAACCAGCGTAGGATTCAGCCTGGAGGTTCTGCTGGGTTTGTACGCCGGTGGTAGTGGATACAATACGGTTCATCATCAGGGGAAGAAGAATCCCTCCCTCGTTGGCATCCTGAACCAGCTGCTCGTCCGTTATCAGTTTTTTATCCTGATTAAGCGTTTCCATATAATCCGTACACGAGGTAGCGAAAGTCAACAGGCAACTCAGAGCCAGTATGTTGTATTTATTTTTATCTATAAATAATTTCATGTGAATATTTTTTAGAATGTGGCACGAAGGGTTACACCATAAGAACGTGTTGCCGGAATGTTGAATCCTTCAACTCCCTGCATGCTGTTAGCCGTTGTGATGCTTACTTCCGGGTCAAATGGAGCATCTTTATAGAAGAAAAACAGGTTTCTGCTGATAAATGAAATGCTGATATCCTTGATTGCCTTGGAAACTTTTGGAAACGTGTAGCCAATGGCAAGTTCTCTCAAACGTACGTTGCTGGCGCTAAACATATATTCCTCTGCGGCCGCCGCTACGTCGCCTTTACCGGAAATAAAGTTGTAATACGTTTCCGCCGGAATGGTTTTGCCATTCACATTCACACCGCCTGCGTCTCTTGCTTCACCTGATCTTTTCGATAAGCCTTTGAAGTCAAGCCATTGTTCTGTTAAAGAGGCGATTTTACCTCCGAAACGTCCGTCAACCAGGAATGAAAGGTTTACGTTTTTGTACTTAAACTGGTTATTAAAACCAATCAGGAATTTTGGGTTGGCGTTACCGAGGTACTGATCTGTTCCGCTGGAAAGCAATGGAAGCCCGGTTTGCTCATTGTATTTGATGTTGCCCTTATCGTCGCGCTGATACGTTTTTCCAAACAAATCACCATAAGATCCATACTCGCGTCCGCCGAGGTTGGCTATTCCCGGCCGTGTCAGGAATAGTTGCAACATACGCGTGTTTCCGCCGGATTGCAGTACAAACCAGTCGGATTTCAAAAGGCTGCTCAGCTCTCTGATCTGGTTGATATTTCTTGAAAAGTTAACCGATGGAGACCATGACACCCCGCCAAAGTCGGCTTTGTAAGTTACCACTGCTTCCAGTCCTTTGTTGCGGATCGTTCCTCCATTGATGTAGAAATTGGATGCCCCCGCACCGGCCGGTGCCTGGATCTGGAAAACCTGATCGTAGGTCGTAGCGTTGTAATACGTAAGGTTTACACCCAGCTTATCCTTGAAGAATTTAAGCTCAGCACCGATTTCATAGGAACGGGTACGTTCTGGTTTCAGGCTTGTCGTATCCGTTCCGCTAAAAAATGGAAGGGTTGTTCTGCCGTTCACGTTTTCATCATTTCCAAGAGAATAAGGTGGTGTCCAGTTGGCAAAACCAAACGGGAGCGCATTACCTACCTCAGCATAGGAGCCTCTGATTTTTGCAAAAGACAAAACGTTGTTGTTTTTCAGGATATTCTCCGGCAATACGTATGACAAGCCGACAGAAGGGTAAAAGAATGACTGATTTACGGTAGAGGACCATTCTTTTCTTGCCGTTACATCAAGGAAAAGAGTCTCTTTATATCCCAGCGTCGCGGTTCCGAAGAATGCCTGCGTCAGCCTCTTTTGAAGACTTTCCGTTGCATTGAAAAATCCCTGTCCCGTCAGACTTTGTAAAGCATAAATGGAGAAAAAGTTCGGGAATGACAAGGTGTTGGTTGATCCGTTGTTTCCCACATTCATGTCATAAAACGTGTTTTGCGTGTTGCTGAAACCAAGTGTAGCGGAAAGGAAAAGGTCTTTCCCCAGTGTTTTTGTTCCGCTTAGCAAAAGGTCAGAATAGAGTTGGTCTGTATTGGTCAGGTTCTTTCTGTAACCGCCGTTGCTGCCCACGAGTGTCGGATCCGACGAGGCATATTGACGGTATTCAAAGGTGTCCTGAACTTTGTCGTACGTCGCTCTTCCCTGAAGATGAAGCCAGTCGGTAAGGTTCCATTTTGCCGAGAATGAATAAATCGTCCGGTTACGGAACTGATCACTTTGATTTCTGTGGGATAACCAGTACGGGTTTTGGTTGGAACTCGCTTCGTTTTTGATGTAAGGCCAGTTCTGGACATTCATCAGACGCGCCGGATCCCATTTTTCAAAATTGTTGCCGCTGTATTTAGAGAAATCGTCTCCCGTTGGGAAAAGATAAAGGCTGAAAATAGGGCTGTAATAAAACCCGGCCTGGGGGCGATTGTATACTTTTTGCTCTATATAATTTACGGATGCGTCGAGAGATAGTTTGTTTTTGAAGAGCTGTGTGGTTCCTCTCAAATTGACGTTATGTCTTTTGTAATCATTTTCAGGTACGATACCGTTGGCCTTGGTATTGGCATAAGACAAATAAAATTGCCCGATGTCATTGCCATTGGTTATCGAAAGGCTGTTTACGAAAGTCTTTCCCGTATTGAAAAAGTCTTTCAAATGTTTGTCGCTGCCGTTGGTGATTTTTGGGCCCCAGCTATCGTTAACGGCGGTATTGGCTACCCCTCCGTACCCTTGCCCGTAAGAAGTCTGTACCTGCGGCAATGCAATCGGATTTTCAAAATTGGCAGAGGAGGAGAAGTTAATGGAAGAATAACCTTTGCGCCCCTTTTTGGTTGTAACCATGATCACACCATTAGCCGCCTGACTTCCGTACAAAGCCGCCGCGGAAGCTCCTTTCAGGATGCTGATATTTTCGATATCCTCGGGGTTAAGGTTGGAAATCGCGTCACCCGCATCTCTTGTATCAAATAATGTTGTTCCCTGCGAGCTGTTGGCATTGTTCATCGGGATACCATCGATTACATAAAGAGGCTGGTTATTACCCGTGATGGACTTGTTGCCGCGGAGTAAAACCTTGGAAGAAGAACCCGGTCCGCCGGTACCTTTGGTGATTACAACACCGGCCGCTTTTCCGGCCAGAGAGTTAATCATGTTGGGATCTTTTACACGGGTCAACTCGTCACCGCCAACATTCTGCTGCGCATAGGTCACGCTTTTAGAGTCTTTTTCAATGCCAAGAGCGGTCACGATCACCTCGCCAAGCTGCTTAACATCGTCGGTCAGCACGATGTCGACGGTGGTGCGGTTGCCGACCGTTACTTCCTGGCTTGCATAACCAATCGAAGAAAAAATAAGTACGGACCCGTCATCAACTACGCTGATCGAATATTTTCCCTCCACATTGGTGCTTGTACCGGTTGTTGAGCCTTTTACCAAAACGTTGGCGCCGGGAATACCTGCTCCGTGGACATCTTTCACCGTACCGGAAACTTCCTTAGCCGCTGTTTTCACAGCAGCCTGGTTAGGAGCATTCTCTGAGGAACTGGTTTTGGAAACAGGTTTGGTATTGATAATGATGTTGTTGTTAACCTGTGTGTAACCCAGTCCGGTGCCTTCCAGAATGGTTTCCAATGCTTCTTTTACGGTTTTGTTTTCAAGAGAAACATTGATTTTCTTTTTGTTGTCAATGCGCTCGATACTGGTGATAAACTTGTAATCGCTTTTTTTCTCAATGGCCAGAAAGGCTTTTTGCAGTGTCGCATCTTTCAGATAAAGTGAAATTTTGACTTCTTCAATGCCCTGTATCGAACGGGCGAAAACGGGTTGGAGGACAAACAGCAATGCCAGCAAGAGGGCAATAGGTTTCCAGCGCCAGGCTAATGGCGGTTGTGCACGTAATGTTTTGTTCATACGTTTTTAGGTAAGAAAGGTTAAGAGATTTAGGTGATAATAAAACTTGGGTACTATAAGATTTTAGTTGAGTAAAACACTGTTACAGTGATTGCGGCTGTACCTATTTATCGTTACTTCTTATCGTGAAATCACCTGCAAAGACCTCCCCGGATCGTTACCTGCTTTCCGGTGACGGTGTAGCTGAAATGATTCGATATACTCAGAAGTTTCAGTACTTCTTCCAGGCTTGCATTTTCATTGAAGCTCGCCATCACCCTGCACCGGGCAAGCGACTGCTTCTTTAAATCTATTTCTACCTCGTAATTTGCTTCCAGTCTGGTTATTACTTCGGCATACGTATTGTTATGAAAAACCAGCTGATCTTTTCTCCATGCGCCTATACCGGATGCGCTGACGATATCTATATACGTTTCGTCTTTTTTGGTATCAATAACCAGTTCCTGCTGTGGTGTCAGCTGCGTGATCCTGATCGGATTTCCTCTGCTGATTTCTTTACTGACTTCCACTTTTCCCGTTGCCACCGAGACGGAGGCTATCTCATCGTTTTTATAGGCTCTTACATTAAAGGATGTTCCCAACACGCGTGTTGATACTTTATTGCTTTTTACGACAAATGGCTTGGCCGGGTTGGGCACAACTTCAAAAAACGCCTCGCCTTCAAGAAATACCTCCCGTTGTTTTGCGGCAAACTTGTCGGGAAATATGATTTTACTATTCTTATTTAACCACACTTTTGAGCCGTCCGGTAACGAAAAACTGAGAATCTGTTCATTACCGCTGACTTTTTGAATGTATGCGAGATTCCTGATCTCATTATCCGAGGGGCTTTTGGCGATAAAAAAGTAGCCAAAAGCAATCAGAAAAATAATACTTGCCGCGACCAGCCACGAACGTATTCTGATAAATTTTCGCTTTTGGTCTTCATCATGATATACCTGATCTTCGGCCTCTGAAATCAGCGCATTCAGTTTATTGATTCCTGTTTCGGGGTTAAATTCTTCACTTATTTCAAATGCCGACTGCTGCAACCAGGCAGTTTTTACCTGCTCAAACAAAATCCGGTTGTCAACTTCTTCAAGCCACCATTCCATCGCGAGTTTTTCGTCTTCGCTGCATTCGCCTGCTAAATACTTGGCGATTAAAGGCCATGGTGTGTGATCCGACATGAAATTTTTTGCTTTCTAATGTTAAGACAAATAAAAAATGGTGATACCCCCATCCGGTCAGAATATTTTTTATATCTGATAAGTTTTTTGCAGAAGTTTTAATTGCTTAATGGCTTTACCCATTTGGTTTTCTACTGTTTTGGATGAAAGGGAAAGGATTTCGGCAATTTCATTATAGGTAAAACCTTCAAAACGGTTTAACTGAAAAATTGCTTTTCTTTTTTGAGGGAGATAATTGATAAGGTTTGTGATCCGGGATTCCAGTTCGTGATACAGAAAAACGTCTTCCGGACCGGGTGTTTCTTCTATAATGTCTTCACTGAGCTCTTCCATAACCAGTTTTTCCTGCTTCATATAGTTGATCGCCGTGTGTCGGGTAGCTGTAAAAAGGTAGGAACGCAGGTTTTTTTCAATAGTCAGATTTTCACGTTTATCCCATATCCTGAAAAAAACGTCAGCTACAATTTCTTCTGCCAGATCGTTCCGGCTGGTCAGGTAGGAAGCAAACCGGCAGAGCGAATTATAATATTTTTTGAAAAGACTATCCAGTGCGCGCTTATCCCCCTGTTTGATCAGGGAAATTAGAAACAAGTCATTCTGGCCGTTAATCATAACAATCCGGTTGCTTTATTGATATCAGAGAATCTTAAAACTATTCAATTTTCAGGAGTGATGACCATGTCTAACAATAACACCATTATGGTGCGCTATTTGCAGGATTGTAACGAAATAGCAATAACTAATTTGGTGATTTTATAATTCGATAGAATTATAATGTATTAATTGATAAAATTAAAAAAGTAAATGTGAATTTATGTAATTGTTGAAAAATAATATTTATTCCTGTTCTTATCCGGAAAGCGTTAGACCCGGTAGTTCTGTAATAGTTTATTATTTATGCCTCTGATAACCAGGTGTTTGTTTAATAGATTGAAATCTTTCAGTTTGATTTTGTTTCCTTGGCACTGGCACTTTCCGACTCAATCCGTAGTCCGTCATCTTATCTCTTGTTTTTAAACTCGATACAGCCTGGAATCTGTAAAGGATTGTTTTGTGCCTGCCGTTGGATGGAAAAAACTAAGATATGGATTTCGGTACTGGAGTCATTGAAAAGGCGCTGCCCGAAAAGCCTGCAACAGATTAGGGAAAATACAAATGATTTACCGACATGTGTGCATTACAATTAGACGACAAACAATTACTTATTGCCAGGCTGGAATCCAATTTATTTCTTGCTGCGGGAGTTAAAAGTAAGGAACTGAAATTACAAACTTCGTACGAGTTTTTTGAGGCGAAATTTAATGTCACTTACGAAGAGCTTGGTTGTGTTGGTTATAACCCTGAAACGGAAGAACTTACCGCACTGATCAAAATCAAGAGGCCTTCCGGTTACGGAGGTAGCCTGTGTTCAAAGGGGTCTCATGAGTACGTAAGATTTTATGTTAATTACGGCAGCGGTTATGTTGACGAGGGCTATACGGGTGTAAATGTCCATGACATAGCCGATAGCTTCGATTGTAATAAAAAGCTGGAAAAACCGATTGATTTTGTAGTTCGCAAAAAAATAAATCCTTCTCACAAGCGATGTGTCAGTCCTTTTTTACCTAAGGTAAAAGCGGTTTTGAGCTGGAATACAGTTCCGCCAGCCAATGATCCGGGCCTTTTACAGCCGGGTTATATTTGGGGAAATGTGAAAGAGGAGCAAATTCAGATCCAACCTTTCAGGTTGCTAATCCCCTCTTTTGAGATTGAAAATATTGGAAATCTTCTTGAAAAAGCAGTTTTAAACCCAAATTTTTCTTTAAAAACCCTTGCTGACAATAATCCGGTAGTTGAGAAGAACCTGGCGGATGCGAAAAGCCAGCTGTTGTCTTCGAAGGAGGATTTTTCTGAGCTTATCACGATTTATAAAAAGGCTAATGCCGAAGTGGAATCGCACAGGGTAGGAACAAAACTCTTGTTTGAAGCGATAAATTCGAATAGCACTTCTGTGATGAAAAACATTGGAGCGACTTTTGACTCTAACGCGTTGAGTTTTTCAGAGAGTCTGAGCAAATTTGGTGCGTTAAAAGGAAACACAACCTATGAAGAACTCGGGTGTGTTGGCCTGGATTATCACAAGGAAGCATTTATCGCTACTTTTAAGATCAAAAGAAATAATGGTTATGGCGGTAGCTTATGCACGACCGGATCGAAGGAGTTTGTCTCTTTTTGGGTGCAGGAAGACGGGAACTGTCAGTGGAAACATTTGGGAACCACTTCGGTCAGTGTATTTGATGTACCCAATCAAAATGGGTTGTCATATTCTGCGATTCTGCCGTATGATTTGACCGAATTCAAGACCAAATGCAGTGCTCCGAAGGTATTGAAGATAAGAGCCATTTTATCCTGGGGCATTGCCCCGGATTCCCTGGACGCTGAATACTGGGGAAATGTCAAAGAATCATATGTTCAAATTCCGCCGATATCGGACTGGGATCAAAAGTCGCCTAAAATAATTGTGCTTGGCGGGGTTTCTGTTGATCAAATCGATAATACAACCGGCCTTACTGTAAGTGGTGCGAAAATTGACGAAAATCAAAACGGTGTTGAGCCGGGTAGTCCGTTTGGAGGCAAAATTACAATCCATGGAATTTCAGCTCCTTATGCGGGACAGAAATACCGGGTAAAAGTAACCAATATGGCTACTGCCTCATCGTATTATCTTACTGACGTGCTGAACCTTACAGGATATGATGGCAGCGGTAATGTGCTGCATACGCCAGTAATTCCTGATGCTGCTCATTATTACTCGTATCAAAATTACAATGTTAATATTACCAGTAAATTAGCGCTGTTTTCTCCGGGCACGAATGATCTGCTGAAAATCACCATTGAACATTTTGACGGTTCATTCGATTCTCATTTGATTCAGATGGATAATACGTTTCCTGTCGTTGAATTAACCATTAATGATCAGGGAAATTGTACGCATTTTACCAAAGGGGACAATATCGTTGGTACTTTTAAAGTAAATGATAATTACCTTCTTAATTTCAGACTGACAACAAATGTCGGAGAATTTACAGAAGTCAAGTTAAGTGGAGTAGCAAAATCACTTCCGGCTCCGCCAACCAGTTTTAGCCGGACTGTGAATGTCAATGACGGAGCGTTCGTGATCAAATCATCCAAAACGCAGAACTGTGGAAGTATTGATTTGATAGCGTATCAAAAAACCGTTTGGGATAGCGTTTCTACCGGCACATACGGATATGCGGGCAAGATTGTGTGTTTAAAAGATTAATCTTCTTTATGTATCAAAAATGCCTCAAAACTGAGGCATTTTTGATACTCTTAATTATTTTTATAATCAAAGCAATTACTTCAAAAACAATTGCTTCACGCAAACAGGTGTCGGGATGCTGATTTCCTTTTCTGTATAGGTTAACAGACCTGTGGCACTGTTTCTTTTGAAAAATACAAGATTGTTATTGTCGCGGTTGGTCACGTAAACCAGCTCGCCTTTTTCATCAACCAGGAAATTACGCGGATGTTTCCCGTGTGTTTCGGGATAGCCAACAGTCGTCAATTTTCCGGTTTTGCCATCTACGGAGTACACCGCCAGACTTTCGTGGCCGCGGTTTGATGCATAAAGGAATTTGCCGTCAGGTGAGAAATGGATATCGGCTGCGTAACTTTTTCCGGTGAAGTCTGCCGGCACCATGCTTACTCTTTCCAGAGGAACCAAAGCACCTGAATTTTTCACGATCTGGAATGAATTCACTACCGAATTGAGCTCGCAGGCTGAATAACCAAAGTTACCATTCGGGTGAATGGCAAAGTGACGAGGCCCGTCACCAGCCTTTACTTCTACGTAAGGCACAGATCCTGGTGTAAGTTTTCCGGTTTTTTGATCAACCAGGTAGACCATGATTTTATCGATTCCAAGGTCGGAGGCATAAATAAATTTACCGTCAGCCGATGGGATAATCGAGTGCATATGCGGTTTTTGGTTGGCCGCACCTTTATCCTGAATGGCGTCGGCAAGCTCGCCGATACTTCCGTCTTTGTTTAAAAGATAAACAGCAAGCTGTCCGCTTCCATAATTGGAAACATAAATAAATCTGCCTTTCGGGTCAACGCTTACGTGACAAGGGCCTTTTCCTTCGGAAGGCTTTTCGTTTAGCGGTGTAAGTTTAGCTGTTACGGGATCAATTTTGTAGGAAGATATCGTGTTATTACCCTCATTGGCCGCGTAAATGAATTGCTTATTCGGGTGAAATTCAAGAAATGACGGGCTGTTTTTATTAGGCAAAATCTGTAATTCCTTGTAAGAGAAATTGCTTCGGTCGAATTCATACACATAAATGCCTTCTCCTTTTTGGGAGTAGGTTCCAACGTAATGTATCTCCCGGGTTTTCGTTTTCTGTGCAAATGCCATGACCGCAGATAGTAAACAGATTAAGGTAAGCGTGATTTTTTTCATGATTTAGGATTGATCTGAAATTAAATTTTATTCAAAAATGAGTGTGCCAAACTTGTTGAATTCATGAAAACTGCCACTGGTTTTTTTCCAGGAGTAGTAGGCTGTTTCAGAATCGTAGTCGATGCGATAGAAATTTCCTCTCCATTTGGTGCCCGATTTTGGAGGTGATTGCACGATCGGGTTCATGAGTGTATAAGGAATGAAAAATTCGGCCTTCCAGCCTTCCACGGATGCCATGCTCTTCTTTTGTCCGCCCTGCGCGCTGGTGGCATGCTGAACCCTATTGCTGTCGTTGTAAAACCAGGGTCTCCATCCCTGGGCTCTTCCTTTCAAATTTGGGACTAGTATAGCCAGTTCATAGTCCAGGGGTGAAATTTCATATTCGAGGTAAATGGGCTCTGAGGTATCCGGCCATAGAAAAACCTCTACCACATCTTCCTTAAACAAAGTGCCGAAATCTTCCATGATGGTGGCGGTTAATTTTTTGTCAGCGCAATCAAAAAGGAAATAGACACCTTTGTCTGAATAAAGGATTTTAACCTTGGTCGGAAAAGCTTTTCCCGGTACAGTCTGTTTAGGACCGGTTTGCACGGTCAGGTCAAACCAGTTTGTACTGTCCCAGTTTTTAGCGCTTCCTTCGCCGTCTACTTTGAAGTCGGTAGTTTTCTTGACAATCAGCGTAGAATCTGCCGCAGCGCCATAGGTCTGAGGCTGGCAGAAAATCCCGGTCATCAACATGAACAGAGGGATAATTTTTTTAAACATTTTCAAATGGTTTAGGAGATTAGGGATAATGAAACACAGCCGGTCTGGTAACAGAACGGGCGGATCAGGGAGTAAGAAATATTTTATGGTCCGGCAATTTCACCACGATTTTAGATATTACCAAATGCGATAATTAAATCTGAGGTAAAATGTTCTTTGCCGATTCGTAACTTTACTGCGCGCATCTTCTACAAAAACGGAAAATTCTCTACACATCTATAAATTCTGGTATAAAATATTTTAAGGAACGATTATTTGAAAAATTCATCACAGAAGTTTAGTAGTGAACCTTTTAAACTGAAACGTTATGATACGCAAAAGAGGAGAACCTGCCATAGCAGATACCAGCAAACCGATTTTAGAAGCGCCGGTATATCCCGACTTTCCTGAAAATTCAATTCCTGGCCGAAAGCCGGCTGATGATCCTGATTTGACAAGAAAAAGTGAGGACGAAATAGATGATATCCCGTACAGTGAAGTTGACGATGAGGACGACGAATGGCCCGAATAGTCAGTAAGCGTTATAAAATTAAGGAGCTTTTTTAGGAGCCTTCCAATTTATTTGGGAGGCTTTTTTAGTTTTTTAATGAGTATTGCCAGCGGATTTCTGCCTTATCCTGCTAATTCATTGCCATTTATCGCGGCAAACCTATTCCTTTTCATTAAATCATTACTCACCTTTTCCTGATCAATGCGTACAGACGACAATGCTACACAAAGCATCACCAAAGTGATTGCAGCCTCTTCACTGGGAACATTAATAGAATGGTATGATTTCTACATTTTCGGGAGCCTGGCCGTTATCATCGGGCACCAGTTATTTCCAAGCGACGCCGGAGCATCGGCGTTAATCAATACACTGGCGATTTTTGCAGCCGGTTTCATCGTACGGCCTTTTGGAGCGCTGGTATTTGGCCGGTTGGGTGATTTAATCGGGCGAAAATATACTTTTTTGCTGACGCTGGTATTAATGGGTGGCTCCACATTTCTGATCGGGCTGATCCCTTCGTATTCGAGCATCGGTTACGCTGCGCCCATTCTGGTTTTGATATTGCGACTTGTCCAGGGCCTGGCGCTGGGCGGAGAATATGGTGGTGCTGCAACTTATGTTGCCGAGCATGCGCCTGAGGGAAAACGTGGTTTTTTTACAAGCTGGATCCAAACAACGGCAACGCTGGGGCTGTTCCTGTCTCTTGGCGTAATTGTAGGAACTAAAAATATTTTAGGTGCCGATGTTTTTGCCGACTGGGGCTGGCGGATTCCGTTCCTGCTTTCAATTCTGTTGGTAGGTGTATCGATATACATCCGGATGAAAATGCATGAGTCGCCGGTGTTTTCAAAATTGAAATCGGAGGGGAAAATTTCTGCGAATCCTTTAAAAGAGAGTTTTCAGAAAAAAGCGAATTTCAAAATGGTGTTGCTTGCACTTTTCGGCGCGACGATGGGGCAGGGTGTGATCTGGTATACCGGTCAGTTTTATGCACAGTCATTCCTTGAAAATACCTGCAAGCTTGATTTTAACGAATCGCGCTATATTTTGCTTTGGGCTATATTATTTGCCACTCCGTTTTTTGTCGTGTTTGGCTCGTGGAGTGATAAAGTGGGCAGAAAATGGATTATGCTTACAGGTATGCTGCTGGGTATTATTTTCTATCGCCCGATATACCAGTATTTCATTGACGCTACCAACGTAGGGGAATTTCAGAAAACAGAATTGTTGTCTGTTTCAGCGCCGGTTGTGACCCGTGAGTTTTTACAGGAAAAAGGTGACTCGGTTGTTACGAGCACAGTGGTGAAAACATTAAAGGATGGAAGTACTTTCAAAGAAGTGAAAGTAGAAACCATCCATACCGATCCGACTTTGGCGGCCGTTGAGCCAAAAATTTCCTTTGCGGATGTTACGCTTCCATCCAGCACCTATTGGACAATTATCGCACTTGTATTTTTCCAGGTTTTATTGGTTACGATGGTCTACGGACCCATTGCCGCTTTTTTGGTTGAGCTGTTTCCAACACAGATCCGTTATACATCCATGTCGTTGCCATATCATATCGGAAATGGTGTTTTCGGAGGATTGGTGCCGTTTATCGCTACGCTGGTTGCATCCTTTCAGGGATCGACTCCTTTGTCGGGTTTATGGTATCCGATTGGAATTGCTTCACTGTCATTTATCATCGGGGCAGTTTACATTAACAACAAAGGTGACCGGGATGTAAACGACTAAAAATCTTCCCGGAATTTTATTTTTGACATTTTATTCAATAGAAAATATGAACGCTTTAAAAAGATTGTTAGGCATTGTCTGGATTGTACTCGGACCAGTAATTATTCTGTTTCTGGTTATGCAGGCCATCGAAAAAATTGCAGCCGCAGCAGAAGGAATTGCCAGAACAAACACGACATTGCAATGGTCGATCATTATCATCATCTTCATTCCGATTTGCGCAGGATTGATGATTTTTGGTTATTATGGATTGAAAGGTGAATACGACCGGCTGCCGCAAAGCTCCGAAGAACTCTGATATCCCTGTTACTTTTTTAAAATTGTCGAGGTTATAAAACCTGATTTTATAGTAGTAATCTTTCTATACCGGTTCGTGACCAAGGTTACAGCTTTGTAACTTTTTAGGTTACAACTTATTGAACGAAACATAAAAACTTCTTCTTTTTCAGACCGGGTTTGTTATATTTATTGTTAAAGTAAATAGGATGGATGGAGATAAGCTCCGTCCGGAAATCAACAAAACCAGGAACATGAAAGAAGAAGTTTTTATTCTTGCGGCTGCCCGTACACCTATTGGCAGTTTTGGTGGTGCATTATCTTCGGTGCACGCCGCCCGTCTTGGCGCTGTTGCGATTAAAGGCGCGTTGCAAAAATCCTCGATCGATCCGGATTCGGTAGATGAGGTTTACATGGGAAATGTTATTTCTGCAAATCTGGGACAGGCGCCCGCACGTCAGGCTGCTGTTTTTAGCGGTTTGCCGTCAAAGGTCATTTGTACAACGGTGAACAAGGTTTGTGCTTCGGGTATGAAGGCGATTGCGTTGGGTGCGCAGGCTATTCAGTTGGGTGATGCGCAGGTTGTTGTTGCGGGAGGGATGGAAAATATGTCGCAAATTCCCTATTATCTGCCCAAAGCACGAAATGGATATGGTTACGGACACGGTGAAGTGCTGGATGGATTGTTAAAAGATGGTCTGACAGATGTTTATGATCAGAATGCCATGGGACTTTGCGGAGACAAAACGGCTTCAAAATATACCATAACCCGCGAGCAGCAGGACGAATTTGCAATCCGCTCTTACCGTTCGAGTGCCGGGGCCAGTGAAAACGGTTATTTTAAAAATGAAATTGTTCCGGTCGAGATACCTTCACCGAAAGGTGCGGCTTCTGTTTTTGTTGAAGAAGATGAGGAGTTCAAACGTGTTAAATTTGACAAAATACCTTCTTTGAAACCGGTTTTCTCCCCCGAGGGAACAGTCACGGCAGCCAATGCTTCCACGATCAATGATGGGGCGGCGGCACTTATTCTTGCCGGTTCTGCCATCGTGGCAAAATCAGGAGCGAAACCCATTGGCAGAATTGTTGCCTATGCGGATGCCGAGCAAGATCCATCATGGTTTACGACAACACCGGTTTTAGCGACGCATAAAGTGCTAAAAAAAGCAGGGTTATCGCTATCGGATATTGATTATTTTGAGGTCAATGAAGCTTTTGCGGTAGTAGCGCTTTATTACATCAAAGAGCTCGGGCTGGATTTAGAAAAGGTTAATGTGTTTGGCGGAGCGGTCTCACTGGGGCACCCGCTCGGTGCATCCGGTGCCAGAATTGTTACCACCCTGTTATCCGTTTTAGAACAAAAAAACGGCCGCTATGGCCTGGCTGCCATCTGTAATGGTGGCGGTGGAGCTTCTGCCGTGATTGTTGAACGACTTTAAAGCGTAGATCGTGTTCCAACAAAAAATGCACCGAATTACCGGTGCATTTTTTGTTGGAAATCTTATTGTACTACCGTATAAGCACTTTCAGGCGGTTGTAAAAGCCTGTGCTTTTGAACGTGAAAGTTTTATGAAGGATGTAATTGCTGATAAAGCTGAAACCCATCCCGACGATATAACACATCATTTCATTGACATTGACAAACTTTTTTGACCAGGGCAGCAGGTAATTATATTGTTCAAAATAATTGTCTGAAATGTAATAGGCCGCCGTTGAAAAGATATAGGTCACAAATCCGGAAAATACCGCAACCATTAAAAACTTTACCATTTCCCGTCGGGTCTGGTTGGTTTTGCGCGCGTTAAAAGCGAACAATTTGGTCAGGGCAAAACCCACCACAAAAGAAGCGGCATAGGCAGGTAAAATAGATTCCTGAAATGTGAGTCCAAACCAATCTTTGAATAAACTACTGCAAAGCAACTGAACAACTGCCCCTGTTCCGGCTACAAGAAAATACGCAATTAAGTCTTTGGAATTAAAGATTTTACTCTTTGTCTTATCAACCACCGGGCAAAATGTTAGTTTTGAATAAAAGAAATACTGGGTCAATATTAGAAATAAAATGATCCTGAAACAAAGGCCAATGCATAATTTGATTTAAAGGAAACAATTTATACCTTATCTCTGGGTAGCTGATATGTGACCAAAACGCTACTTATTCGTCAAAGGAAATATTCAGATGGAGCGGTGAACTGGCTCGATTTTAATTGATTCATTAACAGCCGGTTTTCGGGAAGTCTGATGTTTTAAAAACCCATTCTTAATTTTTAGTCATACACGTTTATGAAAAAAGCTATTTTAATTTTTGCCCTGTTTTTTACTTTTTCTATTGCACATGCGCAGCCCGAAAAATGGGCCCTTGGTTTTAAATTAGGCGAACCCGTTGGTGTTGTTCTTCGGAAATATGGAGACAGAAACGCGCTGGATGTTTCAATCGGAACGTATACAGGACTGTTGAAAAGTAAAAAAACATATAGAGCCGGTGAGTATTCGGATATTGGTTTTATGATCAACGGTACTTATTTGTGGTATGTGCCTATGTTCAATGAAAGAATGCTGGCTTATGGGGGAGCCGGGGTTCAGATCAACTCCCGCCGTTATTATCCCAATCCAAATATCAAGGATGTACACACCAATAATATTTCAACAGGGCCTTCTCTTACGGCCGGTGCAGAATTTTTCTTTGCGCAGAAACCGACATCGTTTTTCATAGAAGGGGGAGGGTTTCTGGAATTGCTTCCAAAGGTATTTTATTTCAACCCTAATTTGAGTTTAGGATTGCGACATAATTTTTAAAACCCTCTTGTATGCGTCGGATATCTATTTTAACGATAACGGTAATAGCTGCTTTACTTAATTTTTCCTGCGCGAATGTTAAAAGCAGCCTGAGCAGGTCGGATTCTTCGGGGTCCAAAAATTATTCTACCCAGACTGATTACAGCAAGACTGTTCCACGGAAGGACTCTGTGGCGGTAATCAGATCTGCCGGAGATGCAACGCAGCCTGAAAAAAGAAATTATGCTGCGCCGGTTAACAATACTGATTCCAGAGGAGCCAGCACTGTGCAAGGAGGAAAAGTGGAGTATAATCAGCGTCTGGTTGATCAGTATGCCGAGATGGATAAACTTGGAGATCTTGTGCTCTATGAGCTTGATATCACAGAACGCCGGAAGGACAGCCTGCTGGACCGATTTAAAAATGCTTCTTCAAGTGAGCGGGAAAATATTACGCAGGAGCTTAACAAGCTTGACGGCAATCAGCTGACTTTGTATAAAGCCTATGTGAGGGTTTATAAAGAAGGGAAAACAGATTGGCCTGCTACCAGAAAGCAAGTGGAAGATATCCTCTTTAATATTCGGGGTATCGGCAATAAATAAAGATAAGGCTGTCGCAAATCAAAAGCGACAGCCTTATTTTTTACCAGTTCGCTCCTTTTGTGTTGGTTTTAATCCTGCACAAATATCCGTCGACAGTCAGATATAACATCGAACCATCGTTTCCCCAGGCGCAGTTGGATGCGATTTCGAGTGTTTCTATTTTTCCGAGCAATTTGCCCTCCGGTGAGATAATCAAAATACCGCCCGGACCGGACGTCCAGATATTCCCTTCTGCGTCCAGCTTAAAGCCATCAGGCAGACCCGGAAGTCCGGTTTTGCTCATGGGTGTCGCGTCATAAAAAAGTTTTCCTTTTCCCACAGAACCATCGGCCAGGACAGGGTATGCCATTAATACAGCCTTTTCCGGATCTGACTGACTGACGTACAACGTTTTTCCATCCACTGAAAATGCCAGACCGTTTGGTCTTTGTAAATCGTTAATAATCATTTTTACCTCACCATTTGGCGTGATCTGATAAACACCGAAATAGGGAGTTTCTCTCGAAGGATCTTTTTCATAACCAGCCAGTCCGTAAGGTGGATCTGTAAAATAATAGCTGCCATTGGCATGTTCGACAATGTCGTTAGGACTGTTGAAACGTTTCCCCTCGAAACGATCAGCCAGTGTCATTTTTCCACCCTTGTTCAACGGCATCGCGGAAATACGTCTGTCGCCGTGTTCACAGGATATAAGCCGGCCTTTTTTATCGATCATTAAACCGTTGCTTCCAGGCTCATTACTATATTCGCCCAGGCCGGTATAACCCGAAGGTTTTAAAAAAACGGAAAGCTCATTTTTTTCATCCCATTTGTAAACCGTATTTTTAGGAACATCCGAAAAAAGCAGATAACCGCCATCTTTCACCCAAACCGGGCCTTCACACCATACGAAACCCATCGCCAATACATCCAGTTTTGAATCCTTAGGCAGGAGTTTTTCCAGTTTAGGGTCGTTGTAAGTAATTTTTCCTAATGTTGGATAATTCTTCTGCGCGTGGCTCACTGAAGTGAAAGCGGACAATAATATAAGGACGATGTATGTAGCTGATAATCTCATGTTACAGGACTGATCTGATGTTCGATAGTTATCCGGTAAAAGAGCGGGCGGGCTTATTCCCTACTGTATTTTAAATGTCAGTTGGAGATTTCTGCGGAGTTTTTACCAAAAGAAGACTTCCCAATGCCGGAAGTTCCCATTTTCCTTCTGCATCAACAGTTGTGGCAGGCGATGAAAAAAGTACTTTTTTAAAATCCTTTTTACTTTCCGGCAGGTCGATAAATTTTGTATCCACACTCAGGTTATGGATAATCAAAACGGGCTCGGTCGGGTGCGTTCGGACGTATGCGATAATTTCGTCATCAAGCGATTCTACCTCTTCAAGATTAGGAGAAATAATCTGTGAAAGGGCGGGTGTACTTTTACGTAATGCGATTAGTTTTTTATAATGGTTGTAAATGGAATCGGGATCTGTCCTTTGCACAGAAAGAGGCTGGATGGTTTTCAATGTAGAAAATTCGGCCTGTTGCCAATTGGTTTTATCCGGATCGTCCTCACGTTTTGACCAAAGGAAGGGTTCCCGGATATACGGGTCAGGTTTTGTACCCAGCATGCCAATTTCTTCTCCGTAATATATATAAGGTTGTCCGGGCAGGGTGAGGAGCAAACAGGCTGCCAGTTTCATTTTTTCATGATTGTTGCTGACAACGCTGCCGATCCGGTCCTGGTCGTGGTTGGTGAGCATTATGGCGTCCACAAATTCAGGGTTAAACGCCTCGAATTGCTGATAACTTGCAATAAGCTGCTGAATAATATTTTCATCCTTTCCCTGAATAAGGATCCGTTGCAAAGCAAAACTAAGATCGAAGTGAAAGGTAGCATTCAGGTTTTCCAGATAAGGGGCAACCTCATAAGTACTCGCCCAGACTTCCGCGACGGTATATGCACCCGGTTTTACTTTTTGAACAATCTGATTAAAATACGCCCAGAAATTCAGATTTTTTTCGCTTTCCCAAAGCGGATAAATATGCCGGGCAGCATCCAGTCGAAAACCATCAATACCGATTTCGGAAAGCCAGAAAGTAATGATTTTTTCCAGTTCTTTTTTTAATGCCTCAGAATCGTAGTTCAGGTCGGGCATCCCTTTCCAGAAAAGTCCGTAATATTTTTCCGGATCTCCCGGAATCTCGTGCCACGGGTACACTTCGTCGGAATCATCGGAGGTCTGGCGCTCGGCGATACCAAGTTCTTCAATTTTAGCAGGCGGCAGCCACCAGTAAAAATTCCGGTAGGGATTATCTTTCCCTTTGCTCGCTTCAACAAACCAGGGATGGTACGTACTGGTATGATTGACAATAAGGTCCAGGTAAACGGCAATGTTTCTTTTACGGGCTTCCGAGAGAAGCCGTTTAAAATCAGCCATCGTCCCAAATTCAGGTTCGATGGCATAATAGTCAACCGGATCATACTTATGATAACTCGGAGACGGATGAATGGGGGTCAGCCAGATACACTCAATACCGAGGTCACTGAGATAGTCCAGCCTGGACGTAATTCCGTTTAAATCACCAATTCCATCGCCGTTAGAATCGCAGAACGACCTGACAAAGATTTCATAACAAACGCGTGGAATAAATTTGGGAAGTACCGGACGCATCAGCATTGTGATAAAATTAAACAGAGTACCTGAAGACCAGGATTATATTTTAATAAAAGGTTTTAAAAGCTGGTAAACGATATGAACGGGCAAGCCCATGATGGTATAAAAAGAACCTTCGATCCGCTCGATCCCAATCATACCGATCCATTCCTGGATCCCGTAACCGCCGGCCTTATCAAAGGGTTGATAGCGCTCAATATAATGGTTTATTTCCCTTTTATCTAATGTCCGAAATGTCACCTGAGCCGTATCGGACACCGTGTGAATACTGTTATCGGCCAGCAAACTGACCGCCGTAATTACCTCATGCGTTGTTCCCGATAGCATCGTAAGCATTTGCAGCGCTTCCTGGCAATCCTTCGGTTTATTCAAAATTGTATCGCCGATGATCACCACGGTGTCAGCCGTTAAAACCAGTTTTTCAGGATGTAAAGCAATAAACATCTCCGCTTTTTGTGCTGAAATGTATGCAGCGACGTCACTGGTGGGCATGTTTTTCGGGAAACTTTCATCCGTCGGGATGACTTCAATGTCAAAATCAAATCCTGTATCCTGTAATAATTGTTTTCTGCGGGGTGAGTTGGAGGCAAGAATCAGCGGCCTTGATAATGGGAACATATTTTTTTCTGTGAGAAATTACTCTGGATAATGTATTGTTTAATAGATCGTTAAGTAGGGTACGGGGATGCCTTGAAAAATATTTGAAAATATTTTTCAAGTGCGTGAACTTAATTTAACTGATTAGATGTTTCAACATTATATGTATATACACAGTATTACATTTGAACGATTTAAGCTATGTCTATTGAAACCGATATAAAACAAAAAAAATTTCGAAGCCCTTATCAACGATTGGCGCTCAACCTGATTTATACCAGTAACTGGATTCAATATCAGCAGGTGGATGGATTCAGAGAGCACGATATTACTTCGCAACAATACAATGTTTTACGGATTTTGCGCGGACAATATCCCAGCCCGATCAAAGTTAGTGATATTGCCGAGCGAATGCTCGATAAAAATTCCAATACCTCGCGATTGATTGATAAGTTGCTTGCAAAAAAGCTGGTCGACAGAAAATCCTGCCCGAATGACCGCCGGGCGGTGGATGTCGTTATTACGGAAGCTGGTTTGGAACTCCTGAAAAAACTGGATCCGGTGGTGGACGAATGGGATAACAATATGAATGCCATTACGCACGAAGAAGCTGATCTGATCAGCTCATTACTTGATAAAATACGCGAATCGAAAAACAACAACTAACAATAATAACAAACAACTCAATTTAATTTTAATCATGACTACAATGAATTCTTTAAAATCGTTTGCTGCTTCTGTTGCAGTTTCTTTGTTCACATTTACTGCGGTTTCTGCTGCTGATGGAAAAGTTAAGGCTACAAACCTTAAAGTTGATGCTTCTAAAAGTGACCTGGTATGGACAGGTAAAAAAGTTACAGGCGAGCACACAGGTAAAATTTCTTTGAAAGAAGGTGCTGTGACTTTGGACGGTGCAAAATTGACTGGCGGTAAATTTGTTGCTGACCTTAATAGCATCACTTGTACTGACCTTGCTGACAAAGAATACAATGGTAAATTGATCGGTCACTTGAAATCAGAAGATTTCTTTGGTGTTGAAAAACACCCGACTGCAACATTTGTAGTTACAAAAGCGGTTGCAAAAGCTGCTGGTACTTATGACGTAACGGGTAACCTTACGATCAAAGGAATCACGAAACCTGTAACTTTCCCTGTAACGGTGAAACCAACTGCAACAGGTGCTGACGTAACTGGTAAATTGGTTGTTGACCGTTCTAAATACGACATTAAATACAACTCAAAATCATTCTTTGATGCTTCTGCTTTGGGAGACAAAATGATCAATGATGATTTCGTAATCGATATCAAATTGGTTGCAGTTAAATAATTGCTGTCCAAACGAAATTAGAATAACCCTCTTTGAAAAGTCTGTCGGAATATTTTCCGGCAGACTTTTTGTATTTAAAACAGGCAGGGTTAATACCTTAATTCCATTCTCTGTAAAAAGGAAAGTCATTCAAAAACTGAATCCGGCCTTCACTCGCTTTGAAACAATAATGGCTCATGCCATTGGTTACGGCAAGATAGGCGGGCTGCAAGGTGAAATTGTACCGGCTGATCTGCGCGAAAGTGGCTTCGGTTACGGGAATGAACGGTGCTTTGCACTCGACAAGAAGAAACGGAGTACTTTCTTTGGACAGGATCATAATATCGGTCCGCTTAGCCAGTGTGTGATAACGCATACCGGTTTCAATGGCAAAAAGCGACTTTGGGTAGCCGTAATGGTTAATCAGCAAATGAATAAAATGTTGGCGAACCCATTCCTCAGGCGTTAAGGATACAAATTTTCTTCGTATTATGTCAAAAATATAGGGTTTGCCGTTGACGTCTTTTACTTTGTATTCGAAAACAGGCAGATTTAATGATTCCATAAGCGAAGATACTCAACACAGTTACCGAAGCCAATAAACACAGGAAAATGATGACAACCAAGGAGCAAATTGTAGAAAACTGGCTTCCACGTTATACGGGCACAGCCGTAGAAGATTTTGGGAATTATATCTTACTGACCAATTTCGTTAATTACGTGACCATGTTTGCCGAAAAATTCGGCGTGGAAATAAAAGGGCAGGGAAGGGCCATGCAAACGGCCACCGCCAATGATATTACGATCATCAATTTTGGGATGGGAAGTCCGATGGCGGCCACTGTTATGGACTTGCTTTCGGCGATCAGCCCCAAAGCCGTGCTTTTTCTGGGCAAATGCGGGGGATTGAAAAAAACGCAGGTGGGTGATCTTATCCTGCCGATAGCGGCGATCCGCGGGGAAGGAACCAGTGACGATTATATGCCAAGTGAAATTCCGGCATTGCCCTCTTTTCGTCTGCAAAGTACGGTTTCTGCCAGCATCGCAAAACATAAACTGGACTACTGGACAGGCACCGTTTATACAACCAACCGCAGGATCTGGGAGCATGACGATTCTTTTAAGGAATATCTCAGGGAAATCCGCGCGATGGCGATTGACATGGAAACGGCCACAATTTTCATCGTTGGTTTTGCCAATGCGATTCCCCACGGCGCCTTGCTTTTGGTTTCGGATAATCCGATGGTACCTGAGGGGGTGAAAACGGAAGAGAGCGACAAAAAAGTGACCGCTGACTATGTGACTACGCATTTGGAAATAGGTATTGAAGCCCTAACCGAACTCGCCAAATCAGGTGAATCAGTAAAACATTTGAGGTTCGAATAAATACGGGTCTGGTTATTTCTTGTGCCCAATAAATTTAGCCGAATCCTTCACAACAAGTACCCAATCGGTACCCGGTCCGGCGGCATACGGTTTAAAATCGACGGTTGGCTCATGCGCAACGGTCCCGATTTTGATCCGGGTATTGTCGCGCGGATTAAACCAGTAAGCGTAAAACGATGTGCCTGAAAGTTTGGTCATGTCTATTTTTAACGGGCGACCATAAGGCGTGTAAGCGATCAGCAAATCCTTGTCTTTGGAAACGGCCGCGACTTGATAACCTGCATCTTCCGGGTTATCATTTTTAATTACGGACTGGTCAGGCAAAAGATTTTGCCATGGAAAAAATTCGAATAACTGCCTCATGTAACCCATCTGAAATGCTCCGGGTAAGTCCATCGCCGTTTTCCAGTGCGTACGGGCGACGGAAACAGGTTTATTTTGGTCGAAGTTGAAGAACTGCCATATGTCATGACAGCCATAGGTATGTCCGCAAGCGCCTGAAAGTATAGCCCAATACGCGGCCTGGCGCGTGTCGAAATCATTGAAATAACCCAGTTCCGGCTTCCAGTTAACCGGATGGTCCTCGTAACGCGGCTCTCCGTCGAGCGTTGGTTTGGCCGGTGTCAGGTTATAGTCATTGCGGATCATCAGATAGTTTTTAATATCCCTGCCTACATGACCAGACTGAAACATGTTAACATTCAGCCACTTTTCCTTGTGGAAATATTTGGAAGAATAACTCGCGCCCATGGGATGATAAGTGATGAGCTGGCCATCGCCCACCGCTTTTTTTATTCCCTCCGCCATGGCCGTGATGATAGCCGTGTGTTTTTCTGATTCCGGGCTTCTGTCGCCCCCAAGAATCCAGATAATCTTTTTACTCTTAAATTTAGTACCCAGATACTCCCCGTAAATCCTTGCGTTTTCGGGTGTAAATATTTCAGGACCGACACCCCATTTTTTGTTGAACTTGTCTCCCCAGGTCGGCAGAAAGCCAATATACATCCCCAGCGCATTAGCCTTGTCGATCACTTTTTCGACATGACGAAAATACAATTCGTTGGGTTTTGCCGGATTGTTATTAATCAGGGGAAGCTGTCCCTGGCGATCCGGCTGGGTAAGTCCGTCGAACTCTGCCAATGCCACACTTTGTATCACATTAAAACCTTTTTCAGCCCGGTTTTTAAGATAAGCCTCGGCTTCCGGTAACGTGAGCCGGTGAAAGAGTTCCCAGGCCGTATCTCCCAGCCAAAAAAACGGATTCCCGTCTTCTTTCAGAATATACCTGCTGTTTTCCGGCACGTGTAACTTTTGTAATCGATAACGCGGAGGCAATTTTTTCTGAGCAAAATTAGAATGACTTAAAGTCAGGCAGAACATCAGAAGAACCAATCTCTTTACCATATTTGTAAAATTCAGAAGATACGACGCGCGGAAGATTTTTTAAACTATAAAGAATCAACCGCTGTTGTGTTACTCAGAAATACTTTGAAAATACATTTCAATCGGTATCGGCTGGTGCCCGTTCAAAGGAACCCGACCGGATGACTGGATAAAATTATACGATAGTTGACTTATGGAAAGTGCATCATTATATGACCGTATCGGCGGGGAAGAAACATTGAGAATTTTGACGGACCGGTTTTATGATCAGGTTTTTGAGCATGAATTGATAGCCCGGCTCTTCAAAAGTGATAAGGATGAGATTAAAGAAAAACAGCGTCTTTTTCTGACGCAGTTTCTGGGAGGGCCGGCTTTGTATTCAGAGGTGCACGGGCATCCGCGGTTGCGTGCCAGGCACTTGCCACATGCCATCGGAGAGGAGGATGCCATAGCCTGGCTTACCTGTATGGACAGGGCAATTTCGACCCTGGATATTGCCGACGATCTGAAAAAAGAATTGTTCGCGCGCTTTCCCCAGTCGGCCATGTTTATGGTCAATAGCTGATTTTTGTCACTTTTTCATGAAATTTTAAAACTTAATATTCTAAATATTAAGTTTTTGTTATTTATGTAACTGCCTGTTTTTTAGTGTGTTAGTTTTGTTCGCTATAAAGTCACTGATAATAATTATTACTAAAAATTACTATTTCAATAATTTTTAGGCTAATTTTAATTAAAATTTTTACCTCCATAAATCTATTCTTAAAAAGGATACGTATATGAGACATATACGTAGACCGACCCACCTGCGAGAATGAAAGTTTTCACAATTTTATCCTCTCTATTAGTTATGAATATGATTATTGAGTTTTTTCTGCGGAGTCTTATCGGTATTGTTCTGCTGGCTTCTTTAATGATCACCACCATTTTGCTCGCTCCTGTGCATTTACTGCTCATGCTTTTTACTTCCATTCGTGAAAACGATGTGAGGTCGCAATGGGTTTGGTAGCAGATTGGTTATCTTAGGCTTATAAATTTTATTTGCCGGAGATATACTCTTGCAGTTCAGGCAGGTTTAGAGCAGCCTCGTGTTCTTTAACCAGACATAAGCCGGTACAATCCATTTTAATTTAGCTAAACCTAGTCAAATAAAACTACCCACAAATACCCTTTTTGTACTAATCTGAGGGCTTATCCATTCTTTTGGAATGCTGCAATAAATCAAAAGAACAAGAATTGCTTACCTTTGCGGCATGAATTTTAAAGAGCAACTGATAAATTATCCCATACTTGAAATAGTAGCCCGGGCTTCTGCCGAGCTGGGTGTTGAAGCATATATTATTGGCGGGTTTGTACGTGATCTGATATTAAAAAGACCTAGTAAAGATATTGATATTGTTTCCATCGGCAGTGGAATAGAGCTGGCAGAGCTTGTGGCACAACAGCTCGGGCCGGATGTACATGTGAGTATTTTCAAAACTTTCGGTACCGCGCAGATCCGTCAGGGTGATCTGGAAATAGAATTTGTTGGCGCCAGGAAAGAATCTTACAGTCCCGATTCACGGAAACCTGCCGTAGAAGATGGTACCCTGAAAGATGATCAGAATCGTAGAGATTTTACGATCAATGCGATGGGAATAAGCCTGATGCGAAGCACTTTTGGTGACCTGATCGATCCCTTTGAGGGCATGCGGGATTTACGCAAGAAAATTATCCGAACCCCACTCGAACCAGGAATAACCTTTTCTGACGATCCGCTGCGTATGATGCGGGCGATCCGCTTTGCTTCCCAGCTGAACTTTGATATTGAACCCGATACTTTTGATGCAATCATCAGTATGAAGGACCGCATCAGCATCGTTTCGATGGAAAGAATATCGGACGAGCTGAATAAAATTGTACTTTCACCGGTACCTTCCTATGGTTTTAAACTGCTTTTTCATTCCGGACTTTTGCATATCATTTTCCCGGAGATGATCGAGTTACTGGGTGTGGAGACCATCGACGGCAAAGGCCATAAGGACAATTTTTACCATACTTTGCAGGTTCTGGACAACGTATCTGAAAATACAAATGATCTGTGGCTGCGTTGGGCTGCGATTTTGCACGATATTGCCAAGCCGGCAACCAAGCGTTTTGATAAGAAAGCGGGATGGACTTTTCATAACCATGAAGAAATCGGCGCAAGAATGGTTCCGGTGATTTTTCGGAGAATGAAATTACCGCAAAACGAAAAAATGCGTTTTGTGAAAAAACTGGTTCGGCTGCATCTGCGCCCGATTGTGTTGTCGAAAGAAGAAATTACTGATTCTGCGATGAGGCGGTTGTTGGTTGAAGCGGGTGAGGATATCGAAGCATTGATGAAACTTTGCCGGGCCGATATCACATCGAAAAATCCGGATAAGGTCAAGCGTTTTCTCCATAATTTTGACATCGTTGAGCAAAAACTGAAAGACCTTGAAGAGCGGGATAAGCTGCGCAGTTTCCAGCCTGTGATTACCGGTGAAATCATTATCGAAACTTTTGGGCTGAAACCGTCACGCGAGGTTGGGATCATGAAAGAAATTATCCGTGAAGCCATTCTGGAAGGAATTATTCCGAACGAATATGAGCCAGCCTATGCTTTTATGATCGAAGAAGGTAAGAAAATGGGCCTTTCTGTGCAGTAAATGGCCTTATTATATAGAAAGTACATTGGATAACTTCATGTATTTTCTATTTTTGCACACCTGAATAAACCGAATAAGTCCCTTCATAATTATCCAAGATGGAAAGTACACAGTTTAAACGTTTTTTTGGCGCACTTCTTACACTTCTGGGAATCGCGGTTTTGTTGTTCGCATGTGTAGCATTTCTTTCTGAAAAACCGGTTTTGGGGCTTACAGTGTCCAAATGGGAGTCTGTGGTTCCGTTTTTAGTTGGCTCTGTTTTCTTGCTTACCGGGGTAAATCTGATCAGCAGAATTTAAACCGACCGAACCAGCGCAGCGCCTACCACGCAGTCCAGACACTTTTTTGCGGAACAATAGTGATTGTACCAGCCGATAAGTGCCTGGGAATCCGCAGCCGTTTTGACCTTCATCCCCAAAGTTTCCCACGCTCTTGTGATGCGGTTGTTTTCTGATGGTATTTCAGATAACCAGTTTAATGCCTTATCAAGTAATTCAGGCTGCTGACGATGTCGCGAATAGGCAACCAAAAGAGGGACAACGGCATTAATGATCAACAAGTGAATGGCATCTTTGCCCATGACCGGAACCGCGTTTTTGGACGGTTTACCAAATTGGAAATGATGGATCCAGTAATCCGATTGTTTTAACGCAAAGAGTTGTTGAAGGTTTTTTATGTCCGTTGCGGTGGTCAATGCTGAAAATAATACGTTGTTTCGGTTGAGCAGACTGGCAAACTGCGAGAGCCGGATCGTGGGAAAACCTGCCGGCCTTAACCGGAGAAATTTAAATTCGTGCGGATTCATTTGAAAAGCAGCAAGCCGATATTTATTTGACAGAAAACTGTATTCTCTTCTGAGCTCAGTCACATAAAGTTCTTCGATTTCATCGGATGGGTCGGGAATTAACCCGGCTGACCCGAAAAGCAATGCTTCAAGTTGTATGGACTGGCCGCGGTGTTTCTGCAAAATTTTCAATGGAATAATTTGGGTCAGCCTTAGAAATGCAGGATCATTAAGTTTAAAACCAAAATGCTGTCCAAGCCATTGATAGGTGGTTTCTTCCCAGTCCTGTTGATTGGATTGCAATAATTCCAGCACTTTGGAAGCCTTTTGATCCAGCCTTTCCAACAATACTTTGTCGATCATCGAGTATTTTTGAAGGTCACTGACTGCTTCAAATTGTTCCGCGCAAGGAATCCCGTCCGTGTTGTAAGGCTCTCCCGCATGGATCAAGGAGGCATATCGTTCTAGGATCGACAACCTGACCAGTCCTTTCAGTGACAAAACCGGCAGCATGGTACCGTCGGGTCGATAGATAGGTTTGTCATTTTCCCAGACAACGTGCAGAATAACACTTTGGTAGGCTGTGTCATTATCATGCTGATGTGATAGCCAGTCAGAGGAAAGTGTATGAATTTCGACTGTACCGATCCATTCCACACCACCAATACGGATCCGGGCATCGGAAAAGTCAGGTCCTGCGTTGGTATTGCGATGGCCCGTCCGTAAAATGCTGACACCTTCGCCATCCTCGGTGTGTAAATCGGATGCGTCAAAATATTGGAATTGCCATATAAAACTGAGCAGATCTTCGTTCATGGTAATCTCAGATAGCGTGTGTTGAAAAAATATCCAATTCTGAAAGGTTTTTTCTTTGTCTAAACCTGAATTGTTTCTGTACTTTGTACGTGTTTTTATTGGTTTGGTTTCTTACCCTGAGGAAATAATTATTGTATGCTCCGCCGTTTGCTATTATTTGCGTTTAAAATTTCTATTTACTTTTTCGTTATCTCCATCGTTTGGGTCGTGGTGCTGAAATTTGTGCCTGTGTGGGTAACACCTTTCATGATCTCGCGAAAAATCGATGCGTTCAGGGAGGATGAGGATACGGAAATTCATAAAGACTGGGAGTCTTACGATAATATTTCAAAAGAAGTGGCTTTGGCTGTGGTTGCCTCGGAGGATCAGAATTTCCCTAATCACTGGGGATTTGACTTCGACGAGATTTATGATGCCATGACCGAAAAGCGGAAACGGGCCCGGGGCGCAAGTACCATATCGCAGCAAGTAGCCAAAAATGTCTTTTTATGGCATGGCAGGAGTTATATTAGGAAAGGGCTTGAAGTATATTTTACCGTCCTGATCGAATTGATATGGGATAAACGACGTATTCTTGAAGTGTACCTGAATGTGGCGGAAATGGGGAAAATGACATTTGGTGTAGAAGCTGCTTCTCAACGTTTTTACAAAAAGCCGGCCAAAGATCTGAGCCGGTTTGAAGCCGCGCGCATCGCTGCGGTCTTGCCGAATCCAATCCGGTTTTCAATCAAAAACCCATCGGCCTACGTGAATAAAAGGACAAATCAGATAGTAAGGCAGATGAAATATCTTGGCGGGCGGAACTACATTGCTGATTTATAGTAGTTAATGTATTTTGGTGAGGTAACTCCTACGGAGTCAGGTCCTTTTAGCGAAATCATTTTTTCTATAAACAGGGTGCTCTAACGAGCCAGGCGTAAGAATTTCACCTCGAAGAAATACCCTGTTTATAGCGAAAGAGTTAGCTGTTAACCATCAACTTTTTACCTCGTTCACCAATTCTTTATCGTGCTCAAAATCTGACAGATTGCCTAAGGTAATGGTCGCGATTTCTTCCAGCGCTTCTTTGGTGAAAAAACCGAGGTGACCTGTGATCAGTACGTTGGGAAAGGAGATCAGCCGCGCGATAACATCGTCCTGGATGACAATTTCCGATAAGTCCTGGAAGAAAAGATCGGCTTCCTGCTCATAAACATCAATCCCCAGAAAGCCTATTTTTCCGCTTTTAAGCCCCTCGATGGCATCCTGCGTGTTGATCAGCGCACCGCGACTGGTATTGATAAGCATCACCCCGTCTTTCATTTTTCCAATCGATTCCTGATTGATCAGGTAAGCGGTATGCGGGTTAAGCGGGCAGTGCAGTGAAATAATTTCGCTCTCCCTGAAAACTTCATCCAGGCTTTTGTATTGAACGCCGATTTGCACCAGCTCTTCCGATTCCCGGATATCATAAGCTTGTACCTTGCAGCCGAAACCCAGCATGATTTTGCAAAAAGACGCGCCAATCAGCCCTGTCCCAATAACGCCTACGGTTTTTCCGAAAAGGTTGAAACCCGTTAAATTTTCGATCGAAAAGTTACCTTCTCTCACCCGGTTATATGCCTTATGAGTTTTTCTGTTCAAGGTAAGGATCAGCGCCACCGCATGTTCCGCCACCGATTCGGGTGAATAAGCCGGCACCCTGACGACTTTAATCCCTCTGCTTTTTGCGGCTTTCAGGTCGACATTGTTGAAGCCTGCGCAACGGAGCGCAATGACTTTAATCCCGTTGGCATGGATTACGTCGATAACTTTTTGATTTATTACATCATTTACAAACACACAAACCACGTCGAATCCTGTTGTCAGGCTCACGGTTTGCGCATTGAGCGGAACTTCAAGGAATGTCAGGTCGTGCTGGTGATCGCTGTTGAATTTGTTGAAATATTCTTTATCGTATGACTTGGCGCTGAAAAAAGCTACTTTCATGAGGTTGAGTTATTGAAAAACGTTTGAAGTGTTCGACAATTAAGATAGCAAATACTCCACTAGAAAACCCTCATTTCCACTTTTTTCTCATAAATTTCTTTCGGTGCATAGTCCGTGATCGAGGTTTTTAAAGCGTCAATCAAACGTGTTTTGACCTGTTCCCGGTTCACGACAAGGCAAACCTCCCGGGCAGGTTCGGGGTACTGAAAATGCCGGATATGCTTTTTTCTTTCATCGGATAGTTCAAGCACGGCAAGTTCAGGCAGGATGGTTATTCCTCCATTTTTTTCCACCATCCGGATCAACGTTTCAATACTGCCCGACCGGTAATGAAAACTGTTGCCAAACTGACTGCTGCGGCTTAATTCGCAAAGCCGTTGAATCTGCGTGCGGAAACAGTGGCCTTCTTCCAAAAGCCATAATTCGTTGGGTTCGATATCTCCGGGGAGTATGTATTGCTTACTGTATAAATCCGTGTTCTCGGATACATACGCGTAAAAAAGTTCTTTATACAACGGGATTTCCTGCAAGCCATTATCACCTGACAGCGAAGCAACAATACCGACATCCAGATTTCCCAGTTTCAGTTCCGTAATGATACGTTCCGTGATCATCTCCGAAACATGGAGACGGATGTTGGGATAATTTTCAATAAACGGCTGCACCAGGTGCGGCAGCAGGTATGGCGCAATCGTCGGAATAATACCGATGCGAAGCTCTCCGGACAGGTCACCATTAAAATGTTTGGCAATTTCTGTCATTTGTCTTGCCTCAAAAAGGATCGTTTTGGCCTGATCAATAATCAGCCGTCCGATCGCCGTGGGCACGATGGGTTGTTTGGTCCTGTCGAAGATTTTCACACTCAGTTCATCTTCCAGTTTTCTGATCATCATCGATAAGGTTGGCTGGGTAACGTTACAATGTTCAGAAGCCTGTACGAAATGACGATGGTTATCAACGGCAACGATATATTCTAGTTGTTGAATGTTCATAGAAAGGAGTGAAGTCAATTACCCGGCAGGTTATCAGCTGATGTGAAACGTCGTTCGGGTGTTATAAAATTAATCTATGCAAAGATAGAAACTATCAGTTTGATTGATGATTTTAACTGCATTTAATTTGTAGCATACTTCTACTTGAAGGTTACTAAAACAGTTAAGTTTCATTACTATGGCAGACGAAAAGAAAAAATTGACAACCGCTTCTGGCAAACCTTATGCCGAACATGAAAATAGCAAAACCGTCGGTCCACGTGGTCCAATCCTCTTGGAGGACTTTATTCTGCATGAAAAGATGGCGCATTTCAACCGTGAGCGGATACCGGAGCGCGTAGTGCATGCAAAAGGTTCTGGTGCATATGGTACCTTCACGGTTACCCACGATATCACAAAATATACCAAAGCCAGACTGTTCAGTGAAATCGGAAAACAGACCAAAACATTCCTGCGTTTTTCAACGGTCGGCGGCGAAAAAGGATCGGCCGATACCGAGCGTGACCCTAGGGGTTTTGCATTGAAGTTTTATACCGAAGACGGAAACTGGGATCTTGTAGGCAATAACACACCAATCTTTTTCATCAAGGATCCCAAAAAATTCAGCGATTTTATCCATACCCAAAAGCGCGATCCCCGCACAAACTGCAAAAGCGCGACGATGATGTGGGACTTCTGGTCGTTAAATCCTGAAAGTCTGCACCAGATCATGATTCTTTTCAGCGACCGCGGAACGCCTTACAGCTATCGGCATATGCATGGTTTTGGAAGTCATACTTTTTCGCTGATCAATGCTGACAACGAGCGTGTTTTTGTGAAGTTCCATTTCAAAACACAGCAAAAGGTTAAAAACTTTACTGATTCCGAAGCGGGAAGAATGAAAGGAATGGACGCCGACTGGGCGCAGCGTGACTTGGTGGATGCGATCGATAACGGTGATTTTCCAAAATGGGATTTGAAAATTCAGGTCATGACGGAAGAACAAACAAAAACTTTCCGCTGGAATCCGTTTGATGTTACGAAAATCTGGCCGCAGGGAGAGTTTCCGCTGATTGATGTTGGAGTTTTGGAACTGAATAAAATACCTGATAATTTCTTCGCCGAAGTAGAACAGGCCGCTTTTGCGCCGGCACACGTGGTGGATGGCATCGGATATTCGCCGGACAAAATGTTGCAGGGACGTTTGCTTTCTTACCCGGATGCACAACGTTACCGGCTTGGCGCGAACTACGAGCAGCTGCCGGTAAACCGTTGTCCTTATGCGACCAATAATTATCAGCGCGACGGCAGTATGCGTCTGGATGGAAATGGAGGGGGCGCTCCGAATTATTTCCCGAACAGTTTTGATGATATCGAAGCCGATCAAAGCTACAAGGAGCCTGCGCAAACCATGGATTCGCTGGTTGCTGACTGGTTTGACCGCAACGGAGAAGGCGACAACGACCATTATACACAAGCGGGAGATCTTTTCCGTAAAGTTTTTACTGATGATGAAAGAACAACGCAGGTTAATAACTTCCTGGGATCGTTGAAAAATGTATCAGGCCCGAAACGGGAATTGATCCTTAACCGTCAGCTTTGTCATTTCTTCCGCGCGGATCCGGAGCTGGGCGCAAGAATCGCGCAGGGTTTGGGCATACAGATTGACGAAAGCATGTTTGCACATAGACGATAAAATTGAATAAAGGAATATATTGTACGTCGCAAAGCCGTGTGAATCTTTCATACGGCTTTGTTTTTTCTGTTAAAAAATCATTAAAATTTATTGGTAAAATGATGTTTGATTTCCTGTCCGGAATGGCTCAGACTGATCTGGAAAACTTCTATAAATAGCCAGAATGGTTAAATGCAGCATTTTTTTACATCGATAAAGGTTAATATCGTTTTAATACGAACGCATCGTTGAAATGCATTTTTGAAACGGATTGAAATGACAATAGTTTTTTGTGCAAATTCGTATCTTAGTCAAACAAATTTTACAAAGTTGCTCACTTAAACAAACTTAAAATGAAAAATTTAAAGGCGATTATGATGGTGTTGCTGCTGGTAATTTCCGGAACTGCCTTCGCTCAGACTGCACAACCGGCGACTCCCGCTGCAAAGGCGACAACTGCAAAAAAGAAAACTGAAAAAGAAGTAAAAGCTACGAAAGAAGAAGTTAAAGCCGATGCAAAAACAGCGCAGGCTTCCGGTGCCAAATTGAAAAAAGACGGCACGCCTGATAAGCGTTACGCTGAAAATAAGAATCTGAAAAAAGACGGAACACCAGATAAAAGATTCAAAGAACACAAATCGAAAGATTCTTTAAAGGCTGGTAAAAAGCATTGATCTGATATCATCAGGCATATCGAAACAGAAAGGAGTGGCAAATATTTGCCACTCCTTTCTGTTTTTTCGGGCTTGCTGTATTCGGTCGTGAAAAATAAATTTTCTTTTTCTCCGGAAAACTTAGGGTAAGTGCCTGGCCGGTTGTCATTTCAGTGAACAGTCAAAGTCAGGCATTTTTGGTTCGTAATTATTTCATTGCAATGAATATAACCGGAGAAGATACACGCATATTAGACAGGGATACGGAGGTGGAATTTGAGAAAGTCTTTAAGGCTAATTTCAAAAATCTTCACTCGTATGCATACACCATTGTGCACGATGATGTGATGGCCGAGGAAATGGTGCAAAATGTCTTTTGCCGTTTATGGGAAAAGAGGGAGCAGATCCAGATCAGAGAGTCCGTCGGGGCGTATCTGTACAGGTCTGTTTATCATGAAAGTCTGAATTATCTCAAACATTTGAAAGTCAGGGATGCTTATCAGACTTATGTGATCAACCAGATGGCCGACAACAACAATGCGGCTTATGAAATTGAGCTTTCTGAGCTGGAAGACCGGCTGGATCTTGCCTTGAAGGAGCTACCCGAAAAATGCCGGACCATATTTCAAATGAGTCGTTTTGAAGAATTGAGATATCAGGAAATTGCCGATAAGCTTGATATTCCTGTAAAAACCGTAGAGAACCAAATGGGGAAAGCCCTGAAATTACTCCGATTGAAACTGGTAGATTTTTTACCGGCCGCTTTGATATTATTACTGATGAATTAACAAAACAAGATCATGCGAAAAGAAACGAACGATAATATGGATGATCTGCTGGTGAAATATTTGCTGGGTGAAGCGACCATGCAGGAGCGGGCAGTGGTGGAGAAATGGGTTGCCGGGAACACTATTAATCAGAGATATTTTGAAAATTTTAAACTGATATGGGACAGGAGTAAGCAGCTGGCCACACACAGCGAAGTGGATGAAGATATGGCGTGGCTTCGGTTTAAGGACCGGGTCGAGGAAATTCAGAGTCCCGTTCTGCCGATGTTTTCAAACCAGTTTTTCAGAATTATGCGTATTGCAGTTGCCATTGCGATAGTGGCAGGAGGCGGATGGTTTGCTTATCTGATGTCGGCTAAGAATAATTTGTCGGAGCAGGTTGCCGTACATTCGGGTGATAAGACGCGCATAGAAACACTGCCAGACGGATCTGTGATAACTCTCAATAAAAACTCGACGATCACCTATGCAGAGAATTTTACGGCTGGTGATTCACGGCAGGTTGTTTTGACGGGCGAAGCATTTTTCGAGGTTACGCCTGATAAGTCTAAGCCGTTTCTGATTCATTCTGATGATGTTACCGTGAAGGTGGTTGGAACTTCTTTTAACGTTAAAAATACCGCTGAGAAAACGGAAGTGATTGTGGAAACAGGGCTGGTTGAGGTTACAAAGAAAGAGCAAAAGGTAAGAATCCGCCCAGAAGAACGGGTGACCGTTATGAAGGAAAACATTGACCTGGTCAAGCAAAAAAATGATAACCGTTTTTATAATTACTACCGAACGAAAAAACTGGTATGCGAAGATACCCCGCTGTCGGAGCTGGTGCAGGTATTGAATGAAGCCTATCACGCCAATATTACTGTTAGCCATGAAAAAATGAATCTGCCCATCAATACCACGTTTGATGACAAGTCACTGAATGAGATATTGAATATCATTAGTGTAACCTTTAACATAACCATTGTGCGGGATGATGGGCAGATAATTTTAAAATAGGCTGTATCTTTCGGCATGAATCGGACTTTTACTCTCTTAGGAGCAATTGCATCAGTAGCGTTGGTTTTTATGCTATCGTCCGCTTGCCATGCCCAAAAATTACTCAGCAGAACTGTTTCCATTCAGGTAAATCAGAAGCCGGTGTCTGAGGTTTTAAAGGCTGTGAGCGAACAGGGGAAATTTTACTTTTCCTACAACAGTAACCTTATTCCAGGCGATAGCCTTGTAACCTTATCTGTTCAGTCGCGGTCAGTGAGACAGGTTTTGGATGTGTTACTGACGGGAGTTTATCAATACAAAGAGACGGGCGATTATATCATCATTCAAAGACCGCCGAAGGAAAAGTACTTCCACTTAACCGGCCACATTGTCGATCATGAGACGGGCAAAGAAGTAGATTATGCAAGTGTTTATTCCAAGCAGCAGCTTGCTTCGGCGTTGACGGATGAACAGGGTTTTTTCAAGCTCCGGTTGCGAGACCGGAGCTTTCCGTTGACACTGACGGTCAGTAAAATCGGTTATGCCGATACTTCCATTGTAATCAATTCAGATCAGGACACTGATCTGAAATTGTTGCTTTATCCCAAAGCCATTGACCTAGATCCGGTTTTCGTCCGCTATTCCGAAGGCAGCGGAACCTGGCTCGGAAGACTTTTTGTCTCATCCCGACTTCGTTTGCAAAGCCGCAATATCAGCAGATTTTTCGTATCGCTGCCTTATCAGGCTTCGTTTACACCAGGGTTGAGTACGCATGGGAAAATGAGTTCTCAGGTCAGCAACAAATTCTCGTTGAACATGATCGGAGGTTACACGGGCGGCGTTAACGGCGCCGAGATCGCAGGAGTTTTCAATATTTCCAAAAAGGATATGCGTTATGTTCAGGTAGCCGGCTTGTTTAATGTCGTTTCCGGGCATGTTCATGGGGTGCAAATGTCCGGGTTTTATAACCAGGTGCTCGACTCGTTAAAAGGCGTTCAGGTATCGGGCTTTGGCAATCAGATCAATAAAAGTCTTTCAGGTGTTCAGGTTTCGGGTTTTTTGAGTAGAGTTTCCGGGGAAATTCACGGCGTTCAGGTTTCAGGATTTGGAAACATCGCAAAAAGTAACATTCGGGGCGGTCAGGTGGGCGGCGTTTTTAATTCTGCTACGGCGTACATGAAAGGTTTTCAGGTTTCCGGTGCTATGAATTTTGGGAAGGATGTCGTCGATGGCGTGCAGGTGGCCGGTGTTGGTAACATAAGCCGTAAAGATGTAAAAGGTGTACAGGTGGCGGGACTTTTTAATTATGCTAAAAACCTTCACGGCGTGCAGTTTGGCGTTATTAATATCGCTGATAGTTCGTCGGGTTACAGCATTGGGCTGATCAATATTGTTAAAAAAGGGAAAGGTGTAATTACAGTGTATTCAAATGAAGTACTGCCGGTTAACATTGCCTGGAAATCGGGGAATCACAAGTTGTACAGCATTTTTACAGTGGGCACAGCGCTAAATATGAATAACAAAGCCTATACTTTCGGTTTTGGTTTGGGAAAAGATATCGTTTTAAACAAAACCCTGGGGCTAAGCGTAGAATTTATCAATCAGAACTTTTACCTCGGGCACTGGGAAAATCTCCCAGTTTTAAACCGTATCCAGACGGGGCTGAATGTCAGGCTTACCAACGGTCTCTCTGTTTTTGCCGGTCCTTCTTTCTCCACTTTTTATTCTGAATATAAAGAATTTAAGGAAGGATATCAGTCGTTTTCGGATAAAGGCTTCTCACGTATTAAACTGAATAATACGACGAACGCCTGGATTGGCTGGCAGTTTGGGTTGAACTGGAATTACAAATCTTCATATTGATAATTTATTTATTGTCAATATGTTAAATTGTTTTCTGACTGCGTAATTCTTCGATTGTAAGATTTTTTTTCAATTATTTTAAGTCTAAAAAAAGGGTAATTCCTGATCCGGTTGTCAATTCTGTACATACGGCAAAGGGAATAGATTGAAGGCCTGCAATTTTGGATTTCTCCGCTGTATGTGTTTAAACTTCCATTTTTAATTTAGACACAATGAACAAGTATTCAAATATCATCAACAGCGCTTTTGCAGTTTGCTTTTTCCTTCTTTTTTCAATCAGCTCTTTTGCGCAGGAAAGCCATACCAGTGTTGCCCATGTCGGATTGATTTATCCGGTCAGCACGAATGGGAAAAATGCAGGATCGTATACCAACGCTTTTTCTCTGCATGCCATTGCCGGGTTATCAAAAGCAGAAACGGGCGTAGCCATCTCAGGTGTTTCTTTGTTGATCAAAGATTCAGCAAAAGGAGTTCTGGTGAGCGGGGTTGCCAATGTTGTCTTAAATTCTGCACAGGGTGTGCAGGTAGCGGGTTTCACCAATGTGATCCGTCATGATGCCCAGGGCGTGCAGGTTGCCGGATTTTTGAATGTGAGCGAAAATTCCGGTGCGGCGCAGATTGCCGGATTCAGCAATATCACCCATAAATCGGCAAACGGTATTCAGGTATCGGGCTTTTTGAATAAGGCCGGTAACGTGAATTCTCAGGTCGCAGGTTTTATGAATATCGCGAAAAACGTAAAAGGGATTCAGCTGGCCGGATTAATCAACGTTGCAGACAGCAGCGATTATCCCATCGGACTTTTGAATTTTGTGAAAAACGGAGAGAAATCGATCAGTCTCACCATCGACGAAACTTCAACATTACTGGCGTCGTTTCGCTCGGGTGGTCGTGTTTTATACGGAATTTTAGGGATTGGTTATAATTTAAAAAGTGATAACAAATCGTTGTACGGCCTGGAGGCTGGTTTGGGTGCTCACATTCCTGTTTCGGGAAAATTCAGGATCAATGCCGAAATTGCAAACCTTACGTTATCGGATTTTAAGCGTGGCGATTATTTCAAAAACAGCTTGCGTATACAGCCTGCGTTTAAACTTACATCACAGCTTGAAATTTTCGGCGGACCTAGTTTGAATTACGTCAATTACTCCAAGGGAAAAGGGGACGGGCTGATGGACCACTATCTTTGGAAAAAGGTCAGAGGGGAAGATTTTCAGGGATTATACCTGGGGTTCAATGCGGGTGTACACTTTATCCTGTAAAAGTTGAAGGAGCAATCTTTGCGGATTCCTTTAAGACAGGGCATTTTTAAGAAAGTCAATATTCGGAAAATGCTGCTGATTGCCGTCTACGAGCTGATATCGGATGTTTTGTTTGTCCTATTGTCACATATCTTTAAATACAGGTCAAAGGTTATCAGGAAAAATTTGAAAAGTGCATTTCCATGGATTTCCCAAAATGAGCAGGCTGATTTGACCCTTTCATATTACCGCCATATGGCAGATTTGATTGTGGAGCCTTTTATAATCAGCGGTATACATGAGAACGATATAAGATCTTTTGCCCGTTATGAAAATAGTCATTTGCTCAATAATATTCTGAAATCAGGCAAAGACGTTCTTTTGATGATGTCGCATTATGGTAACTGGGAATATCTGCTGACGCTGCCTCTTATCACAGACTATGAAGTTGTTGCGGTGTACTCTCCAATATCAAATCCGGTTATTGACAAACAGATGAAAAGTCTTCGCTCCCGGTTCGGGGTTACGTTGGTTGCCAAATCGGATTGGTACAGGACGGTGCTGAAACGAAAAAGCGCACGACCGACGGTTTATATCATGATTTCAGATCAACGTCCTGTTCAGCCTTACAAGCACGACGTTCATTTTCTGGGACTTAAAACATATGTACAGGCAGGTTGTGAAAAAATTGCTCAAAAATTGAAATGTGCCGTTGTGTATGTGGATGTTGAAAAAACGGAAAGGCATTGTTACAAATATCGTTTGAAGCTTTTGTCGGAGGATGGAAGTCTTGAAGCGCAGGACAGAATCCTAAACCGGTTTTATGATGAGCTCGAAAAAACAATTCTCAGAAAACCGGAGCTATACCTATGGTCTCACGACCGGTGGAAAAATCACTAACATCTTGGTTACCTGGTTGGGAACGTGTCAAAGTATCAAATTGGGGCTAAATTCTTCAAAAAGTGGTATCATTTCCACAATAGTTATAAATTAAATTACTGAGCTTATCGCGGTTTGGCATAGGTTAAGATTGGTTTTACCAAACCAGGCACTGTTTTGTTAGGGCGGGTTTTGTTAAAATGAATTTTCACTAAAATCAGCGAGTATGAAAAAATTAGCATTTATTGGTGTTTCCTTATTGTTTTTTGCATGGGGTTGTAGTAATGATGATGACGACGTAACTCCGCCAACCGAAGTTTTACCGACTTTGAAAGTGACGACTACATTGTCGGGAGCGAATGAAAGACCTGCCAATAACTTAACGGCCACGGGTGCAGTTGACGGGACGCTGGATCAGGAGACGAATATTTTGAAGCTGAATATTACATACAGTGACACTGCAAAAGCTGATTCAACTGCGGGAGACTCGACTGTTGCGTTTTTACCAACGGCGTGGCATATCCACAAGGGAGCGGCTGATACAACGGGAGCAGTGGTAATTGATTTTGGAACTACATTTACAACACCTTTTGCCTTTACAGATACACTTACTTCCGATCAGGTCGCTGATCTGAAGGCTGGTTTGTATTATGTAAATATTCATACAAAGGAGTATCCTGCGGGAGCGATAAGAGGACAATTGTCTGCGAAAGAGTAAAAGAAAAGAAACAAAAAAAGTGGAATCCAGTCTCGGATTCCACTTTTTTTGTTTTATAAAATTTAAACCAGAGTCTTAAAACAAGGTTTTAGCTTTTTCCAGCGCGTTATCCAGTCCGCTTGCGTCCGAACCACCTGCCGTGGCAAAGAACGGCTGTCCGCCGCCGCCGCCACGGATTTCTTTTGCAAGGTCTTTCACGATAGCTCCGGCATTAAGTCCGGCATTTTGAACGACGTTTTCTGCAATGTAAACGGATATCTGAGGCTTGCCTGCGATCTCGGTACCGAAAACGGCTATCAGATTTTCCACCTGCTCGCGAAGTTCGTAAGAAAGCTGTTTCAGTGAGTCCGCTGACGGCACGTTAACCTTTTCAACAATCAGATTAAAACTCTGATGGCTCTTAACTTTGTCAAGCAGCTGTAATTTTAATTGCTGAATTTTTTCGTTTTCCAGCGCCTCGATACGTTTTTGTAGTTGCGTGCGCTCTTCAAGCAAGTTTTCAACAGCTTTGATAATATCCTTAGGCCCTTTCAAAAGATCTTTCAGCTGGTTAAGTGTATCCTCCTGCTGACGCATCAATTCCAGTGCTTTTTCACCCGTAACGGCTTCCACACGGCGTACACCTGCTGAAACCGAACCTTCGGAGATAAATTTGAAAACGCCGATTTCACCGGTTGAAGGAATATGTGTTCCCCCGCACAGTTCGAATGAGAACTCAGGATCAAATATAACGACGCGTACAAAATCACCATATTTTTCACCAAACGTAGCCGTTGCACCCATAGCAATCGCTTCCTGGATAGGCACGTTGGTCATTACTTTCAAAGGAATATTTTCGCGGATCTTCTCGTTGACACGGTCTTCGATTTGTTTCAATTCCTCGTCTGTAACTTTCGAGAAATGCGAAAAGTCGAAACGCAATAACTCGTCGTTCAGGTAAGATCCTTTTTGCCCGATATGCGTACCCAGCACCTCCCGCATGGATGATAACATCAAGTGCGTTGCAGAGTGGTTCGCCTTGATTTTGTTGCGGCGTTCTTCGTCAATATGCGCGACCACGATACCTGCATTTTGCAAGGCGTCATCCAGGTTTTTATCTTTTGAAATATGAACGAAAAGGTCGTTTTCTTTTTTGGTATCGACAATGGTTGCCACCTTCGGTTCACCATTTACTGCCCAACGTAAAGTTCCGGTATCACCAACCTGTCCACCCATTTCAGCATAAAAAGGAGTGCGGTCGAGAACGATATGATATTCTTCGCCGGTTTTGGTTTTTACCTTACGATACTTGACAATGTGGCTATGGGTTTCTTCAAAATCATAACCTAAAAATTCAACACCATCCGACTCGCGTAGTTCGATCCAGTCGGTTGCTTCCTTGGCCGCATCCTGACGGGAACGTGCTTTTTGTTCGGCCAACGCATCCTGAAAACCAGCCTCATCAATGATGAAGCTTTTCTCGCGGGCGATAAGGGCAGTCAAGTCAACGGGGAATCCAAACGTATCACTTAATTCAAAAACTTCGTTGCCTGCGATCACATTGGTCTCTTTTTCTTTCAAAGAGGTCATAATGATATCCAGACGTTTCAGTCCTGATTCAAGCGTGCGCAAAAAGCTCTTTTCTTCTTCAAGAATAACACGCGTCACGAATTCTTCCTGAGCAGTCAGTTCCGGGAAAACATCCTTGAACTGATTCGAAAGAACCGGTATTAATTTATGGAAAAACGGTTCAGAGAATCCAAGGTAAGAATATCCGTAACGTACAGCACGGCGCAAAATACGACGGATCACGTAACCGGCTTTTACGTTGGAAGGCAGCTGTCCATCGGTAATGGCAAAGGCTACCGCGCGGATGTGGTCAGAAATCACGCGCATCGCGATGTCCGTAAACGGTTCGTCGCTGCCATATGTTTTCCCGGATAATTTTTCCAAAACGTTGATGGTATTTTGGAAAACATCGGTGTCATAGTTGGACATTTTGGCCTGAACCGCCATACAAAGACGTTCAAAACCCATTCCGGTGTCAACATGCGTTGCGGGAAGCGGTATTAGCGAACCGTCTGCTTTGCGTTCAAACTGCATGAATACAAGATTCCAGATTTCCACCACCTGAGGGTGATCATTGTTTACCAATGATTTTCCGGAAACCGTATCCACATCAGCCTGCGGACGTAAGTCTATATGAATTTCAGAACAAGGTCCGCATGGGCCGGTATCACCCATTTCCCAGAAATTGTCCTTTTTATTGCCAAGAATAATACGGTCTTCACCAACAATCGGCGCCCACAAATCCCAGGCCTCCTGATCAAATGGTACACCATCTTTTGCATCTCCTTCAAATACTGAAACGTACAAACGCTCTTTCGGCAGCTTGTACACTTCTGTCAATAATTCCCACGCCCAGGTAATCGCTTCCTTTTTGAAATAATCGCCAAACGACCAGTTACCCAACATTTCGAACATCGTATGGTGGTATGTGTCGAATCCAACATCCTCTAAATCATTGTGTTTTCCCGAAACGCGAAGACATTTCTGGGTGTCGGCGATACGACGTGACGGAGGTGTGCCATTGCCCAAAAAGAAGTCTTTGAACTGCGCCATACCTGAGTTATTGAACATCAGGGTTGGGTCATTCTTAGCTACCAATGGAGCCGAAGGAACAATAAGGTGCTCTTTGCTGCGGAAAAAATCCAGAAAAGACTGGCGTATCTGATGCGAGGTCATTGTATATAAGTTCGTACTAAGTCTCTTAAAAATTCCCGCAAAGTTAATGAAAATTGCATTCGGCTCGGTAACAATGGAGGATTTTCACCACCTAAGACATATGAGATAACCTTAGGGGCGTTGGGAATTGGGATTTGTCGGCCGAAATCTTGTTTGGGCTGAGTGTTTTAAATGATGAATTTAGATTTGTCGCAGACTGAATTTATACTATACCAATAGGATGTAAATTGATAGGATGTATCGTTGACGCTATAATCTTAGTAAATTCAAATTAACCAATTCAATTTAAACTAACTCAACTCAAAAACAATTCTAAGGTTACCTCATATGTCTCAGGTGGTAGAAAAACTAACCTGGTCAACGCCACAGCATCAGGGCTGAGTTGAGGGCCTCTTCGACGCGTCTTCGGGGCTTGTAGAAATAGATAAGTCCGTGGCCTGGCAGCATGATATCCATGTCGACTTTTGCAAATTTGCGCAGCGACTCGGTATAAATGGTTTTGTCAAAGTCAATGGAGCCGCTCCACCCGAAATCACCGCCGAGCAGGGTGCCGATAACGTCTCCGCTGAAAACGATGTGTTTGCCTTCCCAGATCAAGGAATAAGCTGTGCATCCCATGCTGTGGCCGGGCAGGTGCATGATTGTAAATTCTATACCGAGCACGTTAATCTTTTCTCCATCGGAAACGGTTTGATCGACTGTGAAGGGTGTGAAAATTTTATGGTAGAGATAACCGCAACAACGTTCATCGCCGCTGGCGACGGCCTCTGCCGTTTCCTGAATAGCTATAAAACTTACACCCTTGTCTTTTAGAATATACCCGCCGCCGGCGTGGTCGTAGTGCGGGTGGGTGAGCAGGCAGACCTTGATATTATCTGGCCGCAGGTCCCAGGAACGCATATTTTCAAAAATCTGATCCATGGTATTCCCGCATCCGCAGTCAATCATAATCAGTCCCTGTTCTGTTTTGATGATATACGAGTTGCCGTCATTCCACAGCGCACCGGGCTGATCGAAGGTGACACCGTTTAAATCGCCACCGACCTGAAAAATATTTTTTAATATCTGCATATTCCGTTTTAACGAGGTGAATTTTGCTGTAATGAATACGCTCAAACCTGCCTAAAGGGCTATGTAACTCTGCAAATGAGAGTTGCGGAATCTTACTTTTGTTCAATAAAAAAAGTTTGCAAAATCGTAAACGTTTACGGTGAAAAAGCTAAAAGGTTTTATCTGGAAATCTATGAAACTGATCGGAATAGTGCCAAAATGAGTTTTTAAAATCTTTGAGTATAATTGCCCGCTAACCTCCTTTTTTTATATAATCAACAAACAAAAATTGGCACCAGTCATAATCTTAAATAATTGCGGGGAATATTTCGATTTGTGTCAGATAACAAATATCTCCCTAACACTCTTAATGTGCGACAGATGAAACCCTACTCGGAGTATTCGGCCGAAGAGTTAGCGATGGAAAACCTTTTTATCAGGTGGGTTAGGTTTCCAAATGACCCCCCTATACGCTCTTTTTGGGAAAACTGGATGACGAAATATCCCTATAAAAAGGATACAATAGATAAAGCGCGCGAACTTGTTCTTGTAACTACCGAATGGAGACCGGAAACACTTTCAAATCAGGATGTTAATTCAATTTGGGACAGGATCAGGAACTCTCTTGAAATTATAAAGGAACGTGAGCCCGCAGATTCTGATGCAACACCGGCTTCTTCCGCTTTAAAGCCGAATAATATCATTTTGGGCGTGATCTCCATGGCTGTGTTGGGTTTGCTTTGCTTGATACTGCTTGGTCATTTCAAATAAATATTTTAATAATTCGGGGATAAAATTGCAAAATATTTAAGGGTATTGCGATATTTTACCGTCTTTTACGGTGGCCCGGTGACATAGTCGCGGGTTGTTGAGGGAAGGGTTATTTGCATGAAATCTCCTATGAAACCGGAAAATCAAACTTCTCTGACGGAAGAACAGTTACGTGATCGGCATTTTAATATTGAGCTGAACGCCGAAAGGATGTTTAGCAGTGAACCCTTATGGGAATCCCTTAAAGCTGGCGAAACTGATTCTTTCGAGAAAGTTTTCAAAGCGTTTTACCGTCCGCTGTTGAATTATGGAATCCGTTTCAACAGCGATCGGGAGGAAGTTAAAGATTGCATCCAGATCCTTTTTATTAAAATCTGGGAACGTAAGGAACATCTGGGTGAGTCTGATTCGATCCGTAATTACCTGCTGGCCTCCCTTCGCAGACTCATCATCAAACGGATGAGTGCGTCTAAAAATACCTTCATCGGCCTCGATGAAAATGATATTGAATTCCACGCCGATCTGTCTGTGGAAGCCAAAATTATTCATGATCAGACGTCAGTCGAAAATATCAATGCCTTACAGGCGGCTATTGATAAGCTTCCTCACCGACAAAAGGAGGCACTTTTTCTAAGGTTTTACAGCGACCAGTCCTTCTCGGATATTGCTGAGGTCATGAATATTTCAACAAGAGCGGTTTATAAACTGATCTATAAGGCGCTTGATTCCTTAAACGAAGATCTGGCGCCTTATGCCAAAAGTATTCCGTTCCTTCTTGCATTGTTTTTCAGCCTTCCATTCGAACCTGTTATCGACCTGATCAGAGAATCCTGAAAATATTTCTTCTATTTAATTTATTGATAATTAGTCTGTTATAAATAATATTTTATTTATATAAAAATTTATTGAAAAAAAATAAATAAACGAGGGTCACTTTGTTTCATTTCCGGCTTGTGTATAATAAAGAACAAATATTATCCAATTGGAAAAGCAAAGATATCATCATTTCAAAGCGAAGGATTTCGTTTTGGACAAGGATTTCAGATCCTGGTTAAGCGGTACTGCTCCCGGTAACGATCTTATATGGGAGAGCTGGCTGGCCGAAGATGCAGAAATGGCAGCCGAGGTTGAAAAGGCCAAAATGCTGTTTCACGCCCTGAATTTCAATCGGTATGAGATAGAAGATGAGGCTGTTCATGAGGATTGGGAGCGGCTGAAATCATCTATCACCGATGATACTGCGGAACATTTGCCAAACAGATTTTTCGGAAAAATAAGCTGGCTTTGGCGTGTCGCGGCGGCATGCGTATTACTGGTTTCAGTTTTTGCTGTGAAGCAGGTCTGGTTTTCAAATGCTGATCTTGATAAAACTGAGCTGGTTACCAGAACGGCACCCAAGGGTGAGCGTCTTACCATCAAGCTGATCGATGGCACTTCTGTCCGGCTGAATTCGGGCTCAACTTTAACCTTTCCTAAAATATTTCCTGGTGGCAAAAGGGAGCTTACCCTCGTTGGTGAAGCGTATTTTGAGGTTGCCCCTGACAAGAACGCACCCTTTATTATTCATACGGGAGAAGTTACCACGCAGGTTTTGGGAACCACTTTTGGTATCGAGGCATATCCCGAAACGGGGGACGTCCGTGTGGCTGTGGTTGAAGGAAAGGTAAAAGTGAAATCGGAGTTTTCATCGGTTAATGATAAAAAAGAGGAAGTCTTTCTGGTCAAAAATGAAATGGCCACTTTTGACAAAGCGGCTAAAAAACTTGCTGTGTCTGAATTCGATAGCAAAAAACAACTTGCCTGGAAAGACGGAGTGCTCTACTTCGATAAAACGGATTTTGGCAGCGTGATCAAAAAACTGGAAAACTGGTATGGCGTGAAAATCCAGGTCGACGAAAATGTGAAACTGGATCCGGAATGGAGGTTCAGCGGAAAGTTCGACAACCAGTCTCTGGACTATATTCTGAACGTGGTGCGCTATCCGAACCAGTTTTCATTTGAAATCAACAAGAATTCTGTAACCATAAAATAAATGAAGAAGCATGAAAATACCAGCTAGCTACGGAACGGGGATTTCGTGGGCAATAGGCCAGACGATGCGCTGGCAACGAATTTTACTGACTAACCTAACCATTTAAGCAATGAATGTAAAAGCTATACCACCTCCATTACGCGTATTATTTAAAGTGTATGCGATAGCCGGTTTGTTATTGTTCAGCTTTATTTCGGAAGCATCGGTGGACACCGAGCGGAAATTCCAGGAAAAAAGCATCGAACAAATCTACATTTCGATCAAATTAAAAGACGTTAAGCTCGAAGAAGCATTCAGCACGATTGTCGAAAAGGCTGATCTGAATTTTCAATACGATAGAAAACTTGTTGTAAATAAGCGTCTTAAACGCAACTTTGAAAATGAGAGCCTTGGCGAGTTGCTGCGTTATATCTCCAAGGAAACAGGGCTGAGTTTTAAAAGAGTTAACGAAACCATTTATGTGACTGCGGCCGGCCCTCGCACAGTAACAGAGGAAATCAAGTTGCCCGGTAATTCCGGAAGTGTTAAGCCGGAAACTACGGTCAATATGCCGGCAGATCAGGCGTATACACAGAGGATCCAACAGGTCATGAACCATGCCATTTCGGCGATGGCAGTTACGGTTTCGGGTAAAGTTGCTGATGAAAAAGGTGACGCGCTGCCGGGTGTGAATGTGATCGAAAAAGGTACTTCCAACGGGACATCAACAGATACAAACGGAGAGTTTCGCATTACCGTAGCCAGTACATCGTCTACACTTACTTTCAGTTTTATCGGTTTTGTCTCGCAGGATATACAGGTTGGAAATCAGCAGAATTTCACTGTCAAGCTTAAATCCGAGGATAAATCGCTGGAAGAAGTCGTGGTTGTGGGATATGGATCTCAAAAGAAAGTCAACCTGACGGGAGCTGTTTCTGCTATTAAAATTGATGATAAAATTACAAGCCGTTCGCTTTCAAATGTATCGTCGGGGTTATCCGGACTTGTTCCCGGGCTTGCCGTAACGCAGAATTCAGGTATGGCCGGCAGAAATAATGCAGCGCTGATCATCCGCGGTCTGGGTACGGTGAATAACAGCAGCCCGCTGGTGGTGGTTGATGGAATGCCCGATGTTGACATTAACCGGATCAACATGAATGATATCGAAAGCATTTCAGTGTTGAAAGATGCGACTTCTTCATCCGTTTATGGTTCCAGAGCTGCCAATGGCGTTATTCTGATCACGACAAAATCGGGAAAAGGACAGGAAAAAGCCACGATCAATTTCAGCGGAAATTATGCGGTACAGGTTCCGACCAAAGCCTACGATTTTATGGCGGATTATCCGCGCGCCCTTACCTTACACCAGCGTGCAGCGGCGGTTAACACATTGCGTTCAAACCTGCTTTTCAAGGATGGAACCATCGATCAATGGATGGCTCTGGGGATGATTGATCCGCTAAAATACCCCAATACCGATTGGTGGGACGTGATTATGCGAAATGGCGCCATCCAGAATTACAATTTATCAGCATCAGGCGGAGGCGAGAAATCCAATTTCTTTATTTCTGTGGGGATGATGGATGAAAAAGGGTTGCAGGTCAATAACAATTACAAACGTTATAATGCCCGTTTCAACTATGACTACAAGATCCGTAAAAATATCAACACAGGTATCAAATTTAACGGAAACTGGTCCAATCTGAGTTATGCACTTGAAGACGGATTTACCGATGATGATCCGCTCAACACGGCTGGTTTTGACTTGAAGGCCGCTATTGCGGGTATTGTTCCTTATGATCCTGCAACAGGTTATTTCGGCGGGGTTATGGCTTACAACGAGGATCCGCAGGCCTACAATCCTTACACGGTTTATGTTAATAATCTTAACAAACAAAACCGTCAGGAGGCCAATACAAGTATATATTTGGACTGGACGCCGATCAAGGGACTGACTGCCCGTGTTGATTATGCGCTGAATTATTATAATCAGTTTCGCTGGAACGCAAGTATTCCGAACCAGGCCTATAATTTCCAGACCAACAGTTTTGGGAGCAGAGTTTATGTTGGAGCCAATGCCGGAGTCGGGAATTTTACGAACACAGGTTTCAAAACGATGTTGAACGGTCGTTTGAACTATAACACGACAATTGCGAAAAATCATGAGTTCGGTGCGATGTTCGTATATAGTGAAGAGTACTGGTATGATCGCTATCAGGCAACTTCCCGGAATGACCGTTTGTATCCTTCCTTACACGAGGTGGATGCAGCCTTGACAGACATCCAGTCAACGGGCGGGAATTCTTCTACGGAAGGTTTAAGATCCTATATCGGACGGGTTAATTATGCTGCATTTGACAAATATTTGCTTGAATTAAACTTCCGTACCGACGGATCTTCCAAGTTTTTGCCGGGCAGCCAATACGGGTTTTTCCCATCGGCAGCAGTAGGATGGAGGTTTACCGAAGAGTCGTTTATCAATGGTTTCACATCCGGATTTCTTAGCAATGGTAAGTTGCGTGCATCTTACGGAAGTCTTGGGAATAACAGCGGCGTGGACCGGTATGAACAGCAGCAGACCCTTACGTCCAGCAATTATATGGCTGGCGGTAGCATAGTAAAAGGTTTTATCAATAAAAAACTGATTAACCGCGACCTTTCCTGGGAAACGACCAAGGTTTTAAACCTTGGGATTGATCTTGGGTTCCTGAATAATAGGCTGACGACCGATATTGATTACTATGATCGTTTGACAACTGGTATGAACCGGCCTTCAGAAATGTCTATCCTGTTGACAGGGGCATATGATGCGCCAAGGAAAAACATTGGTGATTTGAGAAACCGTGGTGTTGAGATTAACCTTGCCTGGAGAGACAAATTGGGAGATGTAAGTTATATGGTTAATCTGAACGGCTCTTACAATGCCACACGTCTTGAAAAATGGAATGAATTTTTGGGACGAGGTGCAACAACTTCTGTAAATGGTGTAAATGCGTCTGGCAATACGGTTTTTATTGGCATGCCATATAGTTATTTGTACACGTACGAAGATGCCGGTATTGCTCAGACCTGGCAGGACGTTTACAACGCCACTCCACAAGGTGCTTCACCAGGAGATATCCTTCGGAAAGATATCAATGGAGACGGCAGGATTGATGATAATGATAAAAAGGCATATCCGAAGACGCAGCGCAACAGACCGACGACCAACTTTTCAATGAACGCAAATTTCTCCTGGAAGGGGATAGATGTTTCATTTTTATTGCAAGGTTCAGCTGGACGTAAAGATTTTTGGCTTAATGATTATAACAACGTCAATTTTGCGACTCAGCGCTACGCATCAACTGTGAAGCATTGGGAAAATCCCTGGTCTGTCGAAAACCGTGGTGGTGCATGGCCACGTCTTTACGGTAATGCAAACCGGGAGGAAACTACTTTCTGGCTTGATAATCTGGCCTATTTGCGTGTGAAGAATGTGCAGCTGGGCTACACTTTGCCGGCTACTTTGTTAAGAAAGATAGGTATCACCAATTTCCGCATTTTCGCGTCGTCTGAGAACCTTGCGACTTTTACCAAATTCCGAGGCCTCGATCCGGAGATGGATGGAAATAAAAGTGATGCGTATCCTTTGAACAAATCTTATTCAGTTGGTATCAATATCGGTATCTAAAAAGCTATGAGTATGAAAAATATTAACCCGAAACTAGTAACGGTAACTGTTCTTTCAGGATTGCTTTTTTTTGCAAGTGCCTGCGTACACGACTTGCTTGAACAAGAACCAACCACCGAAGTCGCTACGAATGTATTCTGGAAAACGGAAGAGGACGCCACGTTCGCTCTTCAGGGCGCTTATTCGTCGATAAGACCATTGTTTGACCGTGACTATTATCTGGACGGACATGGAGAATATGTCAGGACGCGTGGGACCAGCGTGACAAACAATAACCTTAGACTTGGTGATGCCTATCAGGGTGGAAACTTTAACCCGAGTGGGTATGCGGGAAGTTTTGATAAAATGTACCGCTATTTATACGGCGGAGCCAACCGGGCCAATTATGTCATCGAGAATGTAAATAAAATGATGGCGACAGCCAAGCCCGAATCCATTCCGAACCTTCAGGCCATTTTGGGTGAAGCCAGGTTATTGCGCGGGATGGTCTATTTTCGTCTGATATCCATGTGGGGAGATGTTCCTTACATCAATAAAGTGATCAATAACAACTCAGAGGTTTCGGGCTTAACCCGTACGCCGATTGCACAGGTAAAGGATTCCATCATGGCAGATTTTACTTATGCTTATGAAAAATTACCGGCAAAGGCATTAACTACCGGTCGTGCCGGTAAACCGGCAGCCTTGGCTTTCCGTGGAAAACTGCAATTGTACTGGGCGAGCTGGAATAAATTTGGCTGGCCGGAACTGGACACCTTTAAGGCTGACGCGAATGCGGCTGATGCTGCATACACGGCTGCGGCCGCTGATTTTGGTAAAGTGATCAATGATTTTGGTCTGACGCTTTTCCGTAACGGAGAGCCGGGAGATATTGACTCTCTGGGTAAAGCCGAAAAACTGCCGAATTATTATTATCTCTTCACGCCGGTTGCGAACAATGATCCGGAAATTATCATGGGTTTTACACATGGCGGAACAGGAACAGGACAGGGAGAAGAGCTGATGCGTGACGTTGCAGGCCGCTCACATGAAGGATCACAGTGCTGGGTAGCGCCACGGTATGAAATTGCAGACAGGTATCAGTCGACGATTACGGGAGATTTTGCTCCAAAACTGATCCCGATGAATGCTGCGAATGCCGGTGCAAGAACTGCCCTGAATTCTGCGGTGAATCCTGCGAGTTATAAAAATCGTGACTACCGGATGAAATCATCGATCATGTGGGATTATGAAGTAAGCGTCGGATTGATTTCCCTGAAATCGACAGGGTGGTGCCCGTTTATCTATAAGACCTGGAACCAGCCGGTTACGATCGACGGTGTCAAATACACGACTTATAATACGGATGGAAGTAATTCTGGATATGTATTCAGAAAGTTTCTTCGCAATTATGCCGGTCAGGGACGCAGCGATGGGGATTATAACTATCCTGTGATGCGCCTGGCAGATGTGTATCTGATGTATGCAGAAGCAACCAACGCCGTTAAGGGACCGCAGGCTGATGCGATTGCACTGGTTAATAAAATTCGCCGCAGGGGCAATCTTCCAGCTTTGAAAGCTGATAAAACAGCGAGCAGCGCCACCTTCTTTGCAGCCATTGAGCAGGAGCGCATTGTTGAGCTTTTTGCAGAGGGACATCGTGGATTTGATATCCGCCGATGGAGAGCCATGGAGCGGGTTTGGGGTGCGCCGTATACGGAAGGTGTCTGGCGGATTGATTCCCATGGGGCGAACATGGACCGTTATTTTCAGAACACATCGGAACGGACGTATCAGCAAAATTACATTTTTAGAATACCTCCGGGAGAACGTGACCGTAACCCGAACCTTACCCAAAATACACCATGGCTATAACGGGTAAGCTCAGTTATTTTCAACATTAAACAGCGAAAAATATGTTAAAATATATAAGATTGATAGGTGCGGTCATGCTTACAGCCACGGCTATGCTGGCCTGCAAAGAAGATTTTCCGGTTGACGAGGATGGACTTCTGATCACAGGCAGAACACAGTGTTATGTCAGTAATTTTGAATTGCTTGGTTCTGATTTACAAACAGTAAGGACAAAAAATGCAGTAGTTGATACCGTGGCTCAGACTGTCGATGTAGAGGTTTTCTACGGCACCGACCTGAAAAATCTCAGACCGCAGTTTTCGCTTGTCACGGACGCAAAACTGGAACCGAAAATTACGGGGAAAGTTGATTTTTCTGATCTGGCAAATCCTAAAAAGTATACGGTCATTTCGGGAAACCGTCAGATCAAAAAAACATATACGGTGAAAATTACGGTTCAAAAACCTTAATCCTAAACTTGAAAAAATTATGAAACACAGATATTTGTTCAGTTTCATTATCATGCTGTCGATGACGTTTGGCATGACAGCCTGTAATGACGATGATGGTCTTACGGTCACGCCTAAAAATGAATTACAAAATGATGTGATCAAAAGAACACTGGGGCCCAACATGGTAGGTCTCAATATTGAATTTGCCTATGCGATGGCGATTCCGAAATCACTGGGAAAACTGGTCTCTGCGCAGGTTGAGGCATCTATTGGCGGAGCCGAAGGTACTTATCTTGATAATAAGTCCTATTATACCAATGGAAGTGGCCAGGACGTGGGCATTGAAGTGGGTAGCGCTTCTGTGAATAACGGGTCGAAAACCACGGTGACTTTTACGAAAGATACAATCGCGGCGACGCTGCGTTATTTTTACCGCATTCCAAATGCAGCGAGAGGGCAGGAAGTTACCTTCAAGTTTTCGGCAAATGCCAGCAACGGGCAAACGGTGACCTATTCGATGGGGCCATACAAGATAGCACAAATGGACATGGTATTGGATCTGGATGTTAAGGACAGCACCGCCGCTTACATTTCCATCGCCGATATGGCTGTGTACGGCCCTGCTGATGCCGCTGCAAAAGCTGACAAAATAGACCTGGTTTATCTTTACCGGTCGATTCCCAACATCACTTTTAATCACGCGCTTGTGGCTCCTTCCAGCAAGGAATATCTTCCGGGCGTGAAATTGCCGGCGGGCGTTACCCGCAGCGCGAAAATCAGTAAGGTTTGGGCTCTGCGCGATCAGCAGCTGGCAAGATTACAATTTGGTGTTTTTATTGATGATCTGGATTTTCAGCAGCTGAGCATAGCCGACGCACCTGATTTTGCCATCAACATGCGGGCAGAGGCCGGTGCCTGGGTAGAAACTGCCGATGGAAAGTACAGGGCATATATCTACATTAATTCGATAAACAACACAACCAAAAGTGCCAAGATCAGTATGAAGCGCTACGCATTGAAATAAATGATCTGCCCAAAATTCTTCCCGCATGACGTTTTCCGTCGTGCGGGAAAAAATTTTGATAATCGCTTTGAAGTGCAACTACATCTTAAAAGTTGATGAAATTTCCTGCTATCATATCCGCAATTTTTTTGCCTCTTTTTTTCAGTTGCGCCGCGTTCGCTCAGCTGAAAAAAAGTTTTTATGATATGGAAATTCCTGCCGGAATGGAAGACAGCGCGACTTTCAATGAGCAAAATGGTGAAAGCAGAATCTATGTAAGGGGGCGGATATTTACCTATACCTATACATTGAAAAGAAATGGCGCGATGTACCATTATGCTGTCGTACAAGATGAGAGAGCACTTTTAGATTCCTCGTACAAATATGTAGACTGGATGTACGTGCCGATAGATTCCGTTTTTAACAACGATAAAATTTATCCGGTCAACAAGGTAGAACTGACTGTATTTGATCGGGAGCCCGATTTTAACGGGAACCCTGGATTAACCCGGATCAAATATGAATATTACAATGATGAGAAAAGAATATTTCTCGGGGATGGCAAGTCTGCGATCGAATCTGACAAGATGATCATGCTAACGCCGCCAGGGAGTCATGGATTCGTTTTTACAACATTTAATCCTATACCGATAATAAAATTCCCCCTCAATAACGGAATGAGCTGGAAGCAGTATACCAGTTTCACAGATATTTATTGTGATAGGGCGAAAATCAAGTTTGAATCTGCTGATGGACTTTTTCATGTCAATCAGGAATACAGAGTTACCGGTGAATTGAACATCAATACCAGAATTGGCATAATCGTTTGCAAAAAAATTGAAGCCGTTGCGAAAACATCGTTGGGCGACACGTTCGCAACATTTTATTTTAATGAACAGTGGGGTTTTGTAAAAACCGAGTACCGGAATATTGACGGCTCAGAACTTGTTTTTCAACTGGTTGCCGTAAAAGATCGTCAATAAATGAAGTAGCCTTTTTATGTTTTTACGCTTTTTATAAAGCTGCGGTTTTCAAGTGTTATTGATTGAATTTTCTAAATCACAACGTAATCCTGAACCATGAAAAAAGTCCTGATCCTGATTTGCCTGTTGCTAAACAATATCGTGTTTGCCCAGGAAAACAAGTCTTCCCCCGATGTTCTTAAGTCGCTGAAACAAGCACATCCTAGACTGCTTTTGTTAAAAGGCGAAGAGCAATTAATCATTGACCAGACCAAAAAACATAAACAATGGAATACCATTCACCAGGGTATTCTGGCAGAATGCAATAAAATTATCGACCAGCCTCCTGTGGAAAGAATCAAAATCGGGAGGCGTTTGCTGGATAAGTCCAGGGAATGTTTGCGGCGTGTTTTTCAATTGTCATATGCTTACCGAACCACAGGAGATAAGAAATATTTGAAAAGAGCGGAACAGGAACTGCTTGCCGTTTCCGCTTTTGAAGACTGGAATCCTACGCATTTTCTGGATGTGGCCGAAATGACCATGGCAGTCGCGATTGGCTATGACTGGCTATTTGATGAACTTCCGGAGGATAGCCGTAAAACGATCCGGGAAGCGATCATTACCAAGGGAATCAATCCTTCTTTTGAAGATAAATACAACTCATTTTTAAAGGCCGAACACAACTGGAATCAGGTATGTAATGCCGGGATGACTTTCGGGGTTTTGGCGATCGCGGAACACGAACCTGAACTGGCCAGAAAGGTAATAACCCGTGCCGTAGCCTCTATTCCGCGCGCTATGAAGACGTCGTATGAACCAGACGGTGCTTATCCGGAAGGGTTTAGTTATTGGGAATACGGTACCAGTTTTAATGTGTTGTTTAACAGTGTTATAGAAAAAGCGCTGGGCACAGATTTCGGGTTGTCCAACACGCCCGGATTTTTAAAAACAGCCGGATTTTTGCAAAACCTGGTGGGACCTACGGGACTGGCCGACAATTGGGGAGACAGCGGTTTACGGGACGGATTAAGTCCTGCTATGTTCTGGTTTGCAGATAAGACCCGGGATCCCTCACTTCTATGGAATCAGAAAAAGCTGCTGGATAATCCAGGAACTGGTTTTGTACGTAACCGTATTTTGCCGGCCTTGCTGGTTTGGGGTGTTAAAACGGATCTGGAATCGGTCAGAGAGCCCAAGAAGAAAATCTGGGTAGGGCAGGGGCCGAATCCTGTCGGTCTGATGCGCACGTCCTGGACGGATCCAAATGCAATTTTTGTCGGTTTTAAAGCCGGCTCGCCTTCCGTCAATCACGCACACATGGATGTGGGTTCTTTTGTGCTCGATGCCAACGGGGAGCGTTGGGCAATGGATTTTGGGATGCAGGATTACAATTCTCTTGAAACAAAAGGTGTCGACTTATGGAACCGGGCGCAAAACTCTCAACGCTGGGAAGTTTTCCGTTTAAATAATCTGGCACATAATACGCTTACGTTCGACGGCCAGTTGCAGCAGGCGAAAGGGTATGCCAAAGTGGATGCCTGGTCCGACGTCGCGGATAAGCCGGCGGTTATTTCCGATCTCTCCAAAATGTATGAAGGCCAGGTCGCATCAGCCAAACGGGGGATTTCCATTCTGAATCAGCGTTCGGTAGTGGTAAGGGACGAGGTAAAAACACTTGACAAACCGGTCACCATGCGCTGGAATTTACTCACGCCGGCGACTGTGCGTATTGTCAACGGAAAGACGGTGGAGTTATCCCAGCACGGCAAAAAAATGCTTTTGATCATCGACACAGAAGCGAAAATTGAGATAAAAACCTGGTCGACTACGCCAACCCATGACTATGATGCGCCCAATCCGGATACGCAGTTTGTAGGTTTTGAAGCCCAACTTCCTGCCAATTCTGAGCAGCATTTTAATGTACATTTTACAAATGAAGAGCAGGTAGATGTTATACCGGCCCTGGCTTCGTGGAACGTTAACAAGAAATAAGATACCATTGACCCGGAGCGTTCGTTTCGGGTTTTTCTAAATCCTGACCCATGAAAAAACTTCTGTTCATTCTGCTTTTGCTACATTTTCAGACCATCGCTCAAAACAATATCGTTTCCGAACCGCACAAGTCGGTGCCTGTAATGCCAAGCAACGGACAAACGGATCCGGATCTTGAATTGATCAGAAAAAGAGTGGTTGCTGACCTGATGGAACCGGCGATTAGTGAACGGGAGATTACCACACTGATAAAAAATCAGAAACCGGATGGTACCTGGCCTGATATCAACTATCAGGATGTGTCCAGAACCGGTTTTGAGCATAGCGAACATTTAAGAAACATGCTGGAACTGAGCCGTGCGTATAAAAAACAAGGATCGGCTTTTCACAAAAATCAGGAAGTAAAGAAAGCATTCTCAGTGGCCCTGGATTTCTGGCTTGACCATGATTTTATTTGTGACAACTGGTGGTGGAATGAAATGGGAACGCCGCAGCTTATGGTCAATATTCTTCTAGTGATGGACGATGATTTGACTGAAAGACAAAAGAAGGAGGGGAGTTTTATTGCCGGACGCGCGAACCTGGAAGCTTCGGGTGCAAGGCCAGGTGGTGACCTGATCCAGATTGCCGGGATGCGCGGAAAACAGGCGCTCTTTCAACGAAATTCGCAGGAACTCGCGATCGTTATTGGTGTGATGGCATCAGAAATTAAGGTCACCACCGGACGGGGAATGAAACCGGATCTGAGTTTTCATCACCGTACCGACAATGTCATTTCCACGCTGGCTTACGGGACCGGTTATGCCAGTGCGTTTGCCTATTGGGCTGTGAAAATTGAGGGGACAAAATACAAGTTGCCCGATCAGGCCATGAAATTGCTGGTCGATTATTTTCTTGACGGCATTTGTCAGTCCCTGATTTATGGAAAATATCCGGACCCGGGTGCTGAAAACCGTGGCATAACCCGAAAAGGTGCGTTGAACCCGGTCGGGCCTGAACTGGCTGAGAATCTCCTGGCCGCATCGTCTTACCGCAAAGCCGAACTGGAAAATATTGTCAGGATAAGAAAAGGAGAAATAAAATCGAATTTGAGCCAGGATCGCTATTTCTGGCATTCTCATTATTACACGCATCAGCGGCCAGATTACTATGTTTCGGTACGCATGCATTCCAGCCGGGCAAACAATATGGAGCAGCCGCACAACGAGGAGGGATTACAAAATCACCACTACGGCGATGGCAGCAATTTTATTTCGCGTAACGGAAATGAGTATTACCAGATATTCCCGGTTTGGGACTGGCAAAAAATACCAGGGACCACGGTCTTGCAAAAACCGGCCGTAGCACATTGGAAAGAGCTTGCTAAAAAAGGCCTTACTGATTTTTCAGGAGGTGTTACCGATGGCAGATACGGTGTTGCAGCCTTTGATTTTGCCAGTGTGCACGATCCGTTGAAAGCCAGGAAATCATGGTTCTTTTTCGATAAGGAATATGTAAGTCTGGGAGCGGGCATAAGCGCGCAGTCCGAGCTGCCGGTTGTGACTACATTGAATCAGTGTTTGTTGAAAGGACCTGTGCTGGTCAATCACGATAAAAACGTTGAGACGCTGAAAGCAGGAAGTCACAAGCTGGAAAATGTCAGCTGGATATTACATGACAGCGTCGCTTATTTGTTTTCGAAAGAAACAAATTTAACTGTAAGTAACAAAACGGAGATTGGGAACTGGCGCAGTATCAATCATCAGGCCTGGGCGACAAATGAGGACGTAAAGGCGGAGGTTTTCACGGCCTGGCTGGATCACGGACCGAGACCGGAAAATGGTTCTTATCAATACATCGTCGTTCCGGGTATTGGGAAAAACGGCTTGCAGGATTACGCCGCACATCCGGTAATCAGCGTGCTGGCAAACACTGCCGACATACAGGCGGTTCAGCACAAGATACTAAACCAAACCGGAATTGTTTTTTATAAAGCAGGTCAGGTTGCAATTGGCAACGGCATTGTGGTAAGCGCCGAAAACCCGTGTCTGGTTATGATTAAAACGAAAGGTAATTTGATAGAAAAGATCAGTGTGTCGGACCCTACCGCAAAATTGAAATCAGTGCAGTTGGGTGTTACGTGTAAGGTTCATGGTAAGGGGGGAATGTGGAAGGCTGCATGGAGCACGGAAAAAAAGGCAAGCATCGTCACCATTAAACTGCCTTCCGAAGGGCTGGCCGGTAACACTGTGGTGGCCGAAATGTCGAATTGAATTTAACCCATTGTAGCAAAGTTGTTTATAGGTTACATAATCTCGTTTCGTAGTCATTGTTATGCTATTTTTGTTTTAGTTAATAGCAATATAATACAATAATTTTATCGCATCCGTCGAAGCACGCAGTCCGGAAATTGTGGCCTGTTAGTCGTATTTTACAATTTAATATTTAAGAATCCCTATTCTGGCAACGTTCCCGAGAACGATTGCGTAAAAAAAATTCGCCTTTCCTTTTCAATTGTCTGCTCCTTTCTATAATCTCAGCTATTAATCAACAATTGTACTTTGCGTGCAAAAAAGTAGACTTATTGGTTTTGTTCTAATTTATGCAATCGGTTGAAATGAATGGAGTAAAGGACTAATTAGATTTTTAGTGATCTGCTGAGTTTGCTTTCAAACCGCAGATCAAAGATTGCCTGCTACTGAATACACCTAACCAATCTCTATATGACTACGGAACAATTATCGACAGTGACTTTTTCAAAAGTAGATTTCTACGTCGTTGAAAATAAGTCAATTAGCTCAGTGTGAGCACCCGAAGCCAGTTTCTGCGATTTGTCTGTTTTGATATAATTATTTGGCGAAAAAATTATATCATTTACATAAGGGTAGATCGTTATTTCTTCGTCAGCAACATTGAGTTAAGGAATATTTTGTAATTCTAACATAACCAGTTTATATGAAAAAACACTTTACATGTATCAGGCAATACTTATTAGGTTGTGCCGTGGTGAGTGTAATGGGCTTGGGCGCCGTTGCTCATGGAGCCCCATTAAGTTCTTCTGTTTTTATCAAAGGAACAACGATCGACAAAGCGGTGACGGGGCAGGTTCTCTCAGCAGATGATAATACCCCAATTCCCGGTGTGTCAGTAGTATTAAAAGGTAGCAGAACGGGAACCAATACCGACGCGGACGGTAAATTCAAAATTGATGTCCCGGATAACGGCGCAGTTCTGGTATTCTCATCCGTAGGTTTTGTTACACAGGAGATTTCAGTAGGCGCGCAAAGTGTTGTTTCAGTGACACTGGCGAGCGACATGAAGAATCTGAGTGAGGTAGTTGTTGTGGGGTATGGTACCCAAAGAAAAAGTCAGACTACCGGTGCTATTTCATCTGTTTCAGCCAAGGAAATTACCGAAATGCCGATTACCAACCTTGGACAAGCACTTCAGGGACGTACTGCCGGTGTTGATGTGAGCCAGGCAGGATCCAAGCCTGGAACCGTACCAAAGATCCTTATCCGTGGCCGCCGTTCATTCAACGCCGGAAATGATCCTTTGTATGTAGTTGATGGAATACCTCTGTCAGCTGGTTATGAGGATATTAACCCGAATGATATTCAATCGATGGAGGTGTTGAAGGATGCAACAGCCACAGCCATTTATGGTGCTCGTGGTGCCAACGGGGTTGTGCTTGTAACAACAAAACGTGGTGGCGCAAAAGGCAAGACTACAGTGACTTATGATACCTATTTTGGACAATCGCAGGCACTGAACAAAATAGATCTTTTCAATGGCGCTGAATTTGCCGAGTATGTAAGAGAGGCTTACCGCTCAACCAAAAACAGCAAGGGTGAAATTATCTATACTGATGCCAATGGCGTGTATGTACCAACCGGGAAATCCGATCCGGCAGCTGATGCAAAAATCGCTGTATTGGGTGGTGACCCCAATGTAAAGGCAGGGATTGATGCAGGACGCAGCACCGATTATCAGGACCTCATTCTGAAAAAAGGGTTTCAGCAAAACCATACCCTTGGTGTTCAGGGAGGAAATGAGCGGACGCAGTTTTATATTTCAGCAGGTGTTTTCCAGGATAAAGGGATCACAGAGGGGTTAGATTACACCCGTACATCTGTCAGGACAAATATTGACCACAGTATTAATAAAAGGATAAAAGTTGGGATCTCTTCGTACTTGATGTACAGCAACCGGAATGGTGAAAACCTGAATCCATACAGCTTTACAATCCAGCAGAATCCGCTGGGTGCTCCTTACAAAGAGGATGGAAGTATCAATTTCTCTCCAACCAACGACGCCCTGCTAACCAACCCATTGGCTGAAATTGTGAAAGGTGCACAGGTTGATAATACGAAAAGATATAGAATCTTTAACAGTATTTACGCAGAAGCACAGATCATGAATGGTTTGAAATACCGTGTTAATTTCGGACCGGATATTACTGTGTCACGTTGGGGACGATTTGTTGGTGCTCAAACCAATGCACGTAAAGGTGGTGATGCTCAGGCTCTCAACCTAAACCGTTTCGGCTTCAACTGGACTCTTGAGAATATTCTTAGCTACAACAAAACTTTTGCCAACAAGCATAATCTTGGTGTAACATTGGTGCAGTCCATTCAGCGCGACAGGACTGAAAACTATGGAACCAATGTACAGGGAGTGCCGGTTGAGTCGCAGCAGTTTTATAACATGGGAAATGCAAGTTCAATACTACAAACGGTTAGTAACCTGACTGAATGGACGATTAACTCCTTCCTTGGCCGTATCAATTATGATTTCAATGATAAATACCTTGTAACACTGACATTGCGCCGTGATGGTTCAAGCCGTTTTGGAGAGAATACCAAATGGGGTAATTTTCCTGGGGTTGCTGTGGGATGGAATATCAGTAATGAACCGTTCCTGAAAGGTACTTCCTGGCTTGACCTGCTTAAATTGAGAGCTGGCTGGGGTAAAGTGGGTAATCAGGGGGTGGCTCCGTATCAAACACAAGGTTTGCTTACCAGAACAGTGTATGCGTGGGATAACACGGGCGCATTTGGTTACAGACCTGGTACCATCGGAAATAGTGATCTGCGCTGGGAAAGTTCAGCTTCTACAAACCTTGGTGTTGACTTCAGTATTTTTGCTGGCCGTGTTCAGGGATCTCTTGAAGTGTATCAGACCAATACTACGGATCTTTTGTTATCCGATCAGCTTCCGGGATCTATTGGATTCAGCGCGGTAACACGTAATGTGGGCGAAACAAGAAACAGAGGTGTTGAGTTGGGTATCACAACTACCAACATCAATACAAAAGGCGGATTTAAATGGAATACTGATTTGCAGTTCACTAAAAATAGTGAAGCAATTATATCTCTGTACAATGGAAAAGTAGACGATGTTGGAAACAAATGGTTCATCGGACAACCGCTTAACTCTTTCTATGACTACAAAAAAATTGGTATCTGGCAGGTGAGTGAGGCTGAACAAGCTAAAAAATACTATCCAGGCGACCAGAACAATGCGCTGGGTGCCGGTGTAGGTCAGGTGAAAGTTCAGGATACTAACAATGATGGTGTGATCAATGCACAAGACCGCGTTTTACTTGGATCAGATGTACCAAATTTCAGCGCCGGGATAACCAACCGTTTTGCTTACAAAGGATTTGACTTATCTTTCTTCTTTTTCGGACGCTTTGGACAAAAAATTGTGAGCGGTTTCCACCAAAATAACAATGCTCTGGCAGGTCGCTATCAGCAGATCAAAGTGGATTACTGGACACCTGACAACCCGAACGCACAGTACCCAAGACCGTTCAGCAGCCAGGAGTTTCCTCAGTACAACACTACGCTTATCTATTTTAGCGGATCGTTCATTAAACTTCGTAATATTAACGCCGGATACACTTTTTCCAACAACGTTACCAAAAGATTGGGTTTAGAATCGCTGAGAATTTTCACAAGTATCCAGCAGCCAAAAATCTGGTCGAGCTTTATCTCGAAGTATAATGGTGTAGACCCTGAAACGGATGGAACATCTGTCAACAACGGCATTACACCGGCTACCAAAGTTTGGACAGTTGGTTTGAATGTTAAATTCTAAGGACGGTTTTCTCAAAGAAGTTTGTAAAATTTTAATTGACCAAGACATGAATTTTAAATATATCATAAAACCTGCAAGAGTTGTTGCCATAGCGGCTTTGATGCTATCGGGACAGGCTTGTAATCACCTTCTGGACGAAGTAGTGGTTTCGGGAATCGACAATAACTACCTCAATACAGCAAAAGGATTTGAGGATGGTGTTAACTCTGCTTATTCCGCTTTGCGTATCTATTACGCAACCCAGCTGGGTTTGACTATGACCGAATACGGAACGGATATCTATGCCACCGGAGCCGATGGTGGTTATAAAGGTTTCCATTTCTATGACACACAAATGAACCCGACTGTTGACTATCTGGCGACTTTATGGGATGAGTTTTATCGTGGGATCAATACCTGTAACGCTATTATTGACAGAGCGCCTAATGTGACAGGCATCAGTGAGGATACTAAAAAGCTACGCATCGCTGAGATGAAATTTCTTCGTGCTCATTATTACTTTATTCTTTTTCAGCAATATGGCGGCGTCGATCTGCGATTGACTGAAACGGTGGTAGCAACGAAGGAAACAAAAAGATATACGGATGCGGAAATGTATGCGGCAATTATCAAGGACATGAATGAAGCCCTTGCTGGTGTGCCTGCAACTTCGGCGCAGTATGGCCGTATCATCAAACCTGTTGTTGAGATGGGATTGGCAAAGGTTTACCTGGCAAAAGCATACTCTGCACAGAAAGCCGCTGACGATTTTACCAAGGCTGCTGATCTTTGCAAGAGCGTTACAACCAACTACGGCTTCAAATTACTTGACGATTTTGCAAGTGTATTTGATGAAGGAAACCAAAAAAATACCGAGATCGTATGGGCGGCTCAATATACTTCTGACCCGCTTACCAACCTGACCAACAATACAGGAGCAACCAATGGAGGAAATAACCTGCATCTTTTCTTTGGAATGCAGTATGACGTTCAGGCTGGCATGCAGCGCGATATCTTGAACGGACGTCCGTTCAAGCGTCTTAGACCCACTACGTACCTTACCGATGTTGTTTTTGGAGAAAGAGTTAATGACTCCCGATACAAAAAGACCTTTAAGGATACATGGTTATCCAACAAGCCTGGTACGTATAATACCGCATTTGATGACTCAAAAACCAGCGTAACTTTTGCCTCAGGTGACACAACAATATTCATTCCTGGGTTTGAAATGTCAAAAGCGGACAGAGCTAAAAAGAAATATCAGGTTCTGGTGCCGAGCAAATATTCAGAAGCATTGTTTCCTACTTTGAAGAAGTTTTTTGATACAAAGCGTCCTGATATGACATATGAGGCAGGAAGCCGCGATTATTTCGTATTCCGTCTGGCCGATACTTATTTGATGCTTGCCGAGGCTCAGCTGGGCGCCGGGAAAGTGAAGGATGCCACAGACGCAATCAATGCAGTACGTGTAAGAGCAGGCTGGCCAGGAAAAAAAGATGCGATGGTGATCAAGGAATCCGAGATGACTTTTGAAATGCTGATGGAAGAGCGTGCGAGAGAGTTGGCTGGTGAGCAAACAAGATGGATGGACCTTAAACGTTGGGGAAATTTAGTTGACCGCGTTAAAAAATACAACCCTCAGGCAGCGGCCAACGTGACAGACCGGCATTTGCTAAGACCTATCCCGCAAACCCAGATTGACCGTAGTGCAAAAAATGCAGAAGGTGTATCGGTTTTTGCACAAAACCCTGGTTATTGATTCAGATGTTTTCTGATGGAGTTTGATTAACTGAAATTTGAATTTTTATAGAGGAGGCCACCCTGTTTCAGAGTGGCCTCCTCTATTTTTTTACTTTTTTTTATTCTTCATAAATATTCGTTTTGAGCCCACCAGACACATATATGCGCTGTTTTTAATAATTCTGCTAAAAAATTGAATTAATCACTTGTAGGGGTTGGAATCTTTCTATTTCGTCGGGGTTTTTTGATATGCAATCGGTTGAAATACGATTTTCAACCGATTGCATATCTACCTAAACCGATTTACTCACCAATTCTAAACCTACACTCAATGAACAAAGGATCTTCCCAAATCCCTTTGCGAATGGTCAAGGGATGCGTGCTGATGGCATTGCTTATTTCCCCTTCATTTACCTTTGCCGGAGTTCCGCGGTCCAAGCCCGGAACAAGTATCCGGACCCGTATCGACAGAAAAATTACAGGGCGGGTTTTAGCCAAAGACGACAATACGCCGGTTCCCGGTGTTACGGTTCTTGTGAAAAATACAACCACAGGAACTACCACGGATGTGGACGGAAAATATGAAATAAGCGTACCCAGTGACGATGCGATTCTTGTGTTTTCAGCCGTTGGATTTCTTTCACAGGAAAAGCAGATTGGCAACCAGAGCAACATCGAAATCATACTGGCATCCGATCAAAAGACTCTGGATGAGGTGGTTGTGGTTGGTTATGGCACCCTTAAAAAACGGGACCTTACCGGAGCTGTTTCACAGATCAGCCCTGCCAAACTTGAAAACGAAAATCCACAATCTGTGCAGGATGTTCTGCGCGGAAATGTTCCCGGAATGAACGTCGGGTTTTCTGCTTCCGCGAAGGGCGGAGGTAATCTTTCGGTTCGTGGATCGAACTCGCTGACAGCAGGAAGCAGCCCGCTGGTTGTGCTTGATGGTGCAATATATTATGGTGGTTTAGAGGATATTAACCCCAATGATATTGAGACTGTCGATGTTTTGAAGGATGCCAGTTCAGCTGCGGTTTTTGGTGCAAAAGCAGCAAGCGGAGTTATTCTTGTCACGACAAAAAAAGGAAAAGAAGGAAAGACTATCATCAATATCAATTCCAATTTCGGGATGGGGGAAGTGGCAAAAAAACAGGATGTGCTCAGTCCCGACGGTTTTATTTCCTGGCGTCAGGAGGTGATGCGCAACATTAACGTTTCGGCACAGCCGAGCCGTTTTACCAACCCGAACAACCTTCCTTCGGATGTGACTTTGGACCAGTGGCTGGCCTTCGATGGCTCGAAAGGAGACCCGACAACGGTCTGGTTGCAGCGCCTGAATATGCAGCCGGCAGAAATCCAGAATTACAAGGACGGCAAAAGTACCGACTGGCAGAAGATGGTATTTCAGAGGGCTCTGCGCCAGGATCATACGGTCAGTTTGTCCGGAAAAACAGATAAGGTTTCCTACTATATGTCACTCGGATATCTCAGCAATGAAGGTATCATTGTGGGAGATAAATACAGCACGGTTCGGGCCAGGGTTAATCTGGAAGGGAAGGTGAGCAAATTTCTCTCTGTCGGTATCAGCTCACAATTTGCCGACCGCGATGAAAGCCAGGTACCGGTGAATTATGATGTCGCGGCCAACTTATCACCCTGGGGAACGCCTTTAAATGCAGACGGAAGTTACAAATGGCGGCCAAATGACGAGGCCAGCGGTGGTAACCACCCGTATTACGCCCGCAGTTTTACCAACCGAGACAAAGGGTCGATCACGATAAACAACGTGATTTTTGCCAAAGTGGCGCTTCCGCTCGGAATAACGTATCAGGCAAATTTTACACCCCGGTACGAAGTGTACCACCGCTACAATGCTGAATCGTCCAAAAGCCTTGACTGGGCAGCAGAAGGCGGAAGGGCTTCACGACGTAACTCAAGAACGTTGAGCTGGCAGGTTGATAACATTTTTAAATGGAATAAAACCATTGCGCAGAAACACAACCTTGATGCGACTTTTCTGGTCAATGCCGAGCGGTTCCGGATGTGGGACGACAGCGTTTCCAACAAGGGCTTTGCGCCAAATGATAATCTGGGTTATCATAATATCCAGGCAGGAAATTCTCCGATTTTGTGGAGTGACGACCAGACCAGTACTGCAAGTGCATTGATGGCCAGGTTGTTTTATTCGTACAAAGACCGGTATATGGTGACTTTATCGTCTCGTAAAGATGGCTATTCGGCATTTGGCCAGAAAAATCCGACCGCGTTATTTTCTTCTGCGGCATTGGGATGGGTATTTACAGATGAGCCGTTTTTCAAAAGCAGCTGGCTGAATTACGGAAAGTTGAGGGTTTCTTATGGAAGCAACGGGAACAGGGATATCGCGCGTTATGACGCCCTTTCCAACCTGGCTACCGGGAAATATCTGCACGTCAATGCAGCAGGTACAGTGTATCAGACCAGCCAGCTTTATGTAGACAGAATGGCCAATCCGAACCTGAAATGGGAAAGGACCAATTCATTAAACTTTGGTCTGGATTTCTCTTTGTTCAACACCATTATCGATGGTAGCCTGGAACTTTACAAATCTTCCACGCGGGATCTGCTCGTGAAAAGAGCATTGCCGAACGTACTCGGTTTTGCATTTGTACTGGACAATCTTGGCCAGGTGGATAACAAGGGGCTTGAACTGAGTTTGAACTCCAATAACATGAAACGTGAGAATTTCAGCTGGAGAACGACTTTTAACCTTCAGATGAACAGAAACAAGATTGTTCACCTGTACGGAAATCAAACGGTAGTGAAAGATGCATCAGGCAATATCATTTCTCAGAGAGAGTCTGACGATATTACCAATAAATGGTTTATCGGTCACGCAGTGGATGAAATCTGGAACTATAAAGTCCTTGGTGTCTGGCAGACGGAAGAGGCGGATGCCGCCGCCAAATATGGTGTAAAACCGGGAGATCACAAGATTCTTGACGTGAACGGTGATGGAAAATATACCAACGATGATAAGGTATTTCAGGGATACACTTCGCCACGCGCTCGTCTGACGCTTCGCAATGAATTTAAACTTTTCAAAGGATTTGATCTGTCTTTTATGATGTATTCTTATCTGGGACAAAAAGGAGAATTCAATCAGATGAAAAACCGCCAGGGATTTCCGGATCGCAGCAGCTCTTATGTATTGCCATACTGGACCGCAGAGAACCGGAACAACGAGTGGGCCCGCCTATATTCCAGTGAAGGTTCGGCCACAGGGTATACCGTTTATCAGAAAAAATCATTTGTCCGGTTTGAAAGCATAGCATTGGCTTACACACTTCCTAAAACGCTTGTCCAGAAAATAAATATCGACAACCTGCGCATTTATGGAAATGTGAGAAATCTGGGATATTTATCAAGCTGGAAATTCTGGGATCCTGAGAACGGAACGGACGGGGATAAGATGACCAACCTGGCCTATTCCGTACCAAGCCCGCGTATTTTTACCATAGGTCTGGATATTACGCTGTAAAATTCAAACCCCTAATCTGAGAAATAATGAACGCAATATATAGACGATCAAAAAGGATTTTAACGCTTGCCATCATTGCCTCCGGTACATTGGTGGTAAGCTGTAAGGATAGTTATCTTAAACCCGAACCTTTGTCATTTTATGACCCCGACAATACCTTTAATGAGGCGGGAGGATTAAGAGCCGCACTTGTGGCCTGTGAAAGAAACATGCGTCTGGAATGGTATGGCGATGCACCGCCGATGGTAACCGAAGCCATTTTTTCGGAAGTTGCCGTCGAAGGAACAACCGATAAGTCAGGGCCTGCGCAAAATATGAATTTGCTGATCACCCCGGATGCACAGCTGAACAGCGGTGACTATAACAAAATCGGGTGGTACTGGGAGGAAGGTTACAAAGGCGTAAAATATGCCAACGTGGTTATTTCAAGAATTGATCAGCCGAAAAACTATAAAGATGAGGCTGAAAAAAATGCAATTCTTGGCGCTGCTTATTTTCATCGCGCTTACCGCTACTACCGTCTCACGCAGCAGTTTGGTGATGTGCCCCTGATTTTGGAAGAAATCATTGGCCCGAAACTGGATTTTCAATCGACAAAACGCGAGGTAATTCTTCAAAAAATGAAGACTGATCTTGAATTTGCCGAAAAATGGGTGCCGGTTGTCACAGACAAGGGAACGGTAAACAGGGGTTCGGTCAGTCATTTGCTTACCAAAGTCAACCTGGCATTGGGGTTGTTTGACGATGCGATTAAATCTGCCAGCAACGTGATTGACGGCGGTCAGCACAAACTAATGACCAACCGTTTTGGCCTTGATGCCAATAACGCTGCGCGAAATGTGATCTGGGATTTACATCGTCCGGCCAACAAGTCGCTCGGCGCTAATACCGAAGGACTGATGATGGTGATTGACCGGATCGGTATTGACGGAAATATCGATAACGGATCGAATATCGGAACACAGATGATGCGTAATACGGTACCTTTCTGGCACAATAACATAAACACACCGGCCGGTAACCGTGGCACCATTGATACCTATGGCATCGCGATTGACCAGGTATCGTCGCTCGGGCGGGGGATTGGCCGTGTTCGTCCGACGTATTATTCGCAGGACGGTGTTTGGGACGACAAGAAAGATTTAAGGCATATCAAGGGTAACTGGACGAAAATGGAAGATATCGTTTACAACAACCCTGCGTTGAGTACGACCCTGAAAGATCCTTTTTATGGCAAAAACCTTCAGATGAGAAATGACGCAGGCGTGTTGCTGACCATTGACACCATCCGCTGCTGGTTTGACTGGCCGAATTATAAACTGTTCATTGAGGATCCGTCCCGAATCCAGCCGAGCGGTGGTAATTCCGACTGGTATGTGTTCCGATTGGCTGAAACCTATTTGTTAAGAGCGGAAGCTTATGTTTGGAAAGGCGATCTTACCAAAGCGGCGGCGGATTTAAATGCCGTGCGAACCCGCGCAAATTGTGATCCGCTTGATGCCTCGAAAATCGATATCGGCGTCGTATTGGATGAACGTGCCCGGGAGCTTTATTTTGAAGAGCCGCGCAAAACGGAACTTACCCGGATTGCCTATATTTTTGCGATGACAGGAAAACCGGCACCCAATGGAAAAACGTACAGCCTGGGTGCTTTTTCGGACAATAACTATTTCTTTGACCGTATTATTGCAAAAAGCGATTTTTACAACAAAGGTGTGAAGACGCGTCACGGGGATGAGTATCTGATCAGTCCCTATCACGTATTGTGGCCTATCCCACAAGCCGCGATTGCCGGCAACACGCAAGGGATCATTAACCAGAACAAAGGTTATAACGGATTCCAGAATAACATTCCGGCATTGACGTCCATTCCGGGAAAATAACCGGAACCCTTACATTGATTTTGCAGAAAAGCTCTCGTTTTCGGGGGCTTTTCTGCATTATATTCGTCTTGTAAAAAAGTGATACAAATTTCTGAACCTTGCCTAAAAAGACAACTATGAAAACAATTGAAGCCGCAGACAGAAGACTTTTTTTACGCAATTTTTCTCTGGGTACCGCCGCGCTTTTGACATCTTCTGCCTGGGCAGAAACGCTCCTGAAAAAAGGAGATGTGAAGATTGGCTATTCTGCCATTACCTGGGGAGGAAAAGATGAGCAGGCAATAGCCGATCTGGCGGGGCTTGGTTTTAGAGGAATTCAGCTCAGAGCTAATACGTTCGGGCCTTACCGGAACAAGGTGTCTGAATTAAAGGATGCGCTCGTGAAACATAATCTGACATTGTGCATGTTTTCCAGCGGCAATGTAGAAATTGATCCGGCCAAATTTGAAAGTACGGTGGATACGCATGTTGCCCACGCAAGTTTTGTGAAGGCCTTGGGCGGAAGCGCTTTGCAGCTGACAAACAGTTTGCGTCCGAAAGACCGGGCGCCGTCAGTAGAAGAACTCAAAAAACTGGCTCAGGTTATGAATGAAATCGGTAAACAAACAGCCGATTTAGGTGTACAGGCCGTTTACCATAACCACATGAACCAGCTGGGTGAAACCCCCGAAGAGGTAGATGTGATTGTGCAGGCGATGGATCCGAGATATATCAAACTGCTTTTGGATATCGCGCATTACAAACAGGGCGGGGGAGAGCCCCAGGATGCAGTCATTAAATATAAAGACATGATCCATTCTCTTCACCTGAAAGATACAAAACCGGCTGATACAAAAAATGGTTACAAGTTCGTCGAACTGGGACAGGGACGTGTGAATGTGCCTGCGGTTTTTGAGTCACTCAACAAGATTAAGTTTAAAGGATGGGCCGTTGTAGAGCTGGATGGTGTGCCTGATCCGGAAAAATCAGCCTTGATCTGTGCACAGATTAATAAGAAATATATTACTGAAACGTTGAAGTATCCGTTGGGGTAACTTATCAATAAAAAAGCCATTCGCAGAATGGCTTTTTTATTGATAAGTTAAATATTATTCTTCCGTTGGATGTTTAGGCAATCGGGCATTAGCGAGCATTTTCTTTGCTAATGCCAATTTTTTCGGGAACAATTCCCTGCCTCTGAATCTTTCCAATTCGGTGTCAATTTTAACTATTGGAATTTTAGCATTATTCAATTCTTCAATTTTCATAAGCTTATATCTTTATTTTTTCTTCTAATCAAAAATCCCTGATAATCTTGGCCTATCGAATATTCTTCAAAAGTTTCATTCCTTTTCATTCCGTAAACCAAAAAATCTTTCTTTAGTTCAGATAAATTATTTGTGATCCCCATGCGATATAATCTTGTTCTCACTTCTGAACTGCCAGTTGCGAAAATCCAACGATCCGGATATCTGCCGGTAAAGGCATAAACGGTTGACACCACTGTTGCCAATACTTTTCTACTATCACCGTTATTAGTGACAATCTGGTCGTTTATTTGATCAGTAGTTTCATCATAATCACCAAAAGCTAGATTGTAAATATTGTCTATACTTACTCTGGAATATTGCACAATTTTTTTGACATTTCCTCTGATACCGACACTTGTAAATTCAAAAAAATGAAGCTCACTTTCGGTTTGGTATTCATATCTTGGATATTTCACTATTTAGATTCTAGCGTGTGTAATATTGATTTAATGTGTGTATTCAAGGCAGCATAAATAAATTGTCTTAATCATACAAGATAGTAAGAATAATTTATAAACGTTTAAACCTTTGTCAGGGTATGCAGCCTAATATATCGTTATATCGTTAAAAGTATTTCCTTAACATAAGCCTAAATAATATTGATAATTTGCAAACAGCCATTCGGCTCAAAATGAATATGAAAAGATATAAAATACATGTTGCTTTTTTATTTTTAACACTGTCATTCTCAGTTGCCAACGCGCAAAAATCCAAAGACGGATGGCAGGACTTGTTTAATGGAAAAGACCTTTCGGGCTGGAAACAACTGAACGGAAAAGCGAAGTATGAAGTAAAGGATGGTGCTATTGTCGGGACTTCGGTACTGGACACGCCAAACTCGTTTCTGACCACTGAAAAAAACTACGGCGATTTTATTTTTGAATGTGATGTAAAAGTTGACAATAAACTGAATTCAGGCATCCAGATCAGAAGTCTTTCCACTCCTGATTATCAGAACGGCCGTGTCCATGGCTATCAGGTAGAAATTGATCCTAGTGACAGAGCCTGGTCGGGTGGATTGTATGATGAAGCACGCCGCGGTTGGTTATATTCCCTGGATATCAATCCGGATGCAAAAAAAGCTTTCAAAAAGGATGCATGGAACAAGTATCGTGTGGAAGCGATCGGAAATTCAATCCGCACATTTGTGAACGGGATTCCGGTAGCTGACGTGGTGGATGATGTGACGCGGAGCGGGTTTATCTGCCTGCAGGTGCATTCGATCGGGAATAAGGACAAAAGTTTGGAAGGTACACAGGTAAGCTGGAAAAACGTTCGTATCAAAACAACGAATCTGAAACCAAGCCCGAAAACCAATATTCGTATCGTTAACCTGATTCCGAATACGCTTACGGATGCTGAAAAAGCACAGGGCTGGAAATTGCTTTACGATGGAAAATCAGTGGAGCAGTGGCAGTCATACAGCGGCGCGGACTTCCCGACCAAACGCTGGACTTACAATGATGGTACGATTACCATTGCAAAATCAGATGGATCGGAAACGGGAAATGACATTGTTACCAAACAGCTTTACGGCCCGGCTTTCGAATACCAGTTTCAGTTTAAATTGACTGAGGGAGCCAATAGCGGTGTGAAGTATTTTGTCGATAAGAAATTTAATTCAAACGGAAAATCAGGTGTTGGTCTGGAATTTCAGGTACTTGACGATGCCAAACATCCGGACGCAAAAATGGGTAAAAATGGTAACCGTACCATCGCTTCTCTTTACGATATTATCACTTCTGAGAAGCCCAATGGTGCAGTTAAAAAAATCGGCGAGTGGAATTTGGGACGAATTGTTGTAAATCCTGACGGAACTGTGCAGCATTTCTTAAATAATCATAAAGTTGTAGAGTATGTTCGCGGATCGCAGTCTTTTAAGGACTTGGTAGCAGGTTCGAAGTTCAAAGGCTTTGAGGGTTTTGGTCTTTCCGAAAAAGGCTACCTTCTTTTACAGGATCACGGAGATAATGTTTCTTTCCGTAGTCTTAAAGTTAAAGTGTTAAGTAAATAGTTTAAAATCTTACAAATTTTCATTTATAATCATGACCAGTAGAAGAGATTTTATCAAAAAGGCCGCTTTGGCTTCTGCCGGAGTTGCAGTAAGTGTTAACTCGGTTAATGCGTCAAGTTATCGCCGCATTTTAGGTGCAAACGACCGCGTACGTGTAGGAATTATCGGTTTTTCTGATCGTTTCCGCAGCTCATTGGCGCCAAGTTTTGCTGAGCATTCCAAGGAATTGAATTTCGAGTTTATGGGCGTTTCCGATTTATGGAACCGTCGCCGTGACGAAGCTGAAAAGTTTATAAAAGGAAAAGGCTGGTCTGCCAGCGAATTTGTAAAGGCACGTAATAACGAAGAATTACTGGCGCGTAAGGATGTTGACGCGGTTATCATCAGTACTGCTGATTTTCAACATGCACTGCATTGCGTTGAAGCCGTGAAATCCGGTCGTGATGTATATGTTGAAAAACCTTTCGCTGAATCTTTGGCCGATGGTAAACTGGCGTTGAAAACTGTTGAAGCCTCGAAGCAAATTGTTCAGGTAGGATCTCAGCGTCGTAGCGCGCCGAACTACCATGCTGCCAATGACTTTATCAGATCAGGTAAATTTGGGGATATTTCAATGGTGGAAATGACCTGGAATGTAAACCAGCCTGGCCGTTGGAGACGCCCTGACCTGGTTGCCCAGATTAGAAAAGAAGATACAGACTGGGATCGTTTCCTGATGAACCGCCCAAAAACAGAGTGGAATCCACGCCATTATCTTGAATATCGCTTGTTTTACCCCTATTCATCGGGTCTTCCGGGACAGTGGATGTCGCACCAGATTGATACAGTTCACTGGTTTTCAGGATTGGAAGCGCCACGCAGCGTAGTGGCAAACGGAGGGGTTTATGTTTGGAAAGACGGCCGTGTAAATGCGGATACTTTCTCAGCAACCTTCGATTACGGTCCTTTTGATAACCCGGATAAAGGTTTCCAGGTAATTTACTCGGCACGTATGCACCAGGCAGCCGGAGACGTGAAAGAATATTACTACTCAAATGGCGGTATGATTAACCTTGATACCAACAAAATTACTTCGGAAGGCGGGCTTACAGCCAAAGCTGCTGAGGCAATGGGTATGAAGGCAAATTTATTACCTGAAATGTCACTTAAAGCAGGAGATAAAATTGCTACTGACGCCAACACAGGATCTGATCCGATGACTTCGCTTCACATGCGCAACTGGATGGAATGTATTCGCAGCCGTAAGCAGCCAAATGCTCCTGCACGTGCCGGATTTAACCACTCTGTGGCAAACATTATGTCAACACAAGCTTTGCATACCGGTAAAAAAGTAACCTGGGATTCAAAGAAAAGCGATATCATTCTAAGTTAAATTATTTTAAACGCAGAGCCAGTTTAAAGCAGAGTCACACAGCGTTTTTATTAAATAAAATCTCAGTGTAACTCCGTGCAAAACACCCCTTACCTCTGCGTTTAACCTTTAAACCGAAATACAAGTGAAACATACCGGCATAGCAATTGCTGCTTTTTCTTTGGCAATGACAGGATTGGTGCAGGCTCAGAAAGTTGACCTGGTCGATAATAAAAAAGACAAAAAAGTGGAAGTAAGCATTGATGGAAAACCATTCACGTCTTATTTCTATCCCGGCGAAGATGTTTTGAAAAAAGCAGTGCTTTATCCGGTTTTGACTGCAAAAGGTACGCTGGTAACACGTGGCTGGCCGCTGGACCCGCGTCCGGGTGAGCGTGTGGATCACCCGCACCACGTAGGAATCTGGCTGAATTATGAGGATGTAAACGGAAACGATTACTGGAATAATTCTGACGCGGTTGATCACGCCAAACGTGCTTACGGAACCATCAAACACACGGGGATCACTTCTATCAAAGGTGGAAAGGATAAAGGTGAGCTTGCTGTAACCGCCGATTGGATCGATAAAGATGGAAAACTGACTTTGCAGGAGAAAACAACCTATGTTTTCAGTGGCAAAGGTAATAATCGGACTGTTGACCGCATTACCACTTTGACCGCCGTTAACGGTGACGTTGACATGCCGGACATCAAGGACGGGATGTTTGCAATCCGCGTTGCCCGTGAGCTGGAACTTCCGTCGACTAAGCCGGAGATTTTCACGGATGCTGCCGGTATTGCCACCAAAGTACCTTCTTTGAATAACGAAGGAATTACGGGAAATTACCGCAACAGCAACGGCGTAGAAGGCGAAGCCGTTTGGGCTAAAAGAGCTACCTGGTGTAATCTGACCGGAAAGATCAAAGATGAAAACATCAGCATCGCTATTGTTGACCATCCAAAAAATGTTGGTTATCCTGCTTATTTCCACGCAAGAGGTTATGGATTATTCGCCGTGAATCCGCTTGGACAGAAAGCTTTCAGTGACGGAAAAGAAGTGTTGAACTTTAAAATTAAAAAGGGAGAATCAACAACGTTCCGTTACAGACTGGTCGTGGCCTCAGAACATCTTTCAGATGCTTCCCTGAATGCTATTGCAGCAGATTTTGCCAAAGTAAAATAATACGGATGTATGAATTGCGTATGACTTAATGGGCAATAGACCATCTGAAAAATATTTCGCCGCCTTTTTTACTACCAAAAATTTGGAGAAAAAAAGGCGGCGATTTTTTGGCTCAGTAATTATTTTTCCAGCACCCGGAAGATGGCATATCTTAAATATTCCTTTTCGCGATAAGGTGAATTTTCATAGATAAAACGAAGCTGGGCGTCTCCGCTTTTTGCAAAAGTCTCATCCGTTTTTCTTTTATCTTCAAGAGATTTTTGCAGCTCGGGCGATTTGCTCAACAGGTCGGCAGCCAGATCTTCAAATACATAAGCCGAATACCCTTCTTTTGCCTGAAGAATTGTATCAAAGAAATTCCATTTGAAAAAGGAATCCACGGCCTTCGGTTCCAGGGTTTCAATGATGTAACGGTTTGTCCACTGGTTAACCGGAACATACCAGTCACCTTTTCTGAATTTCGCCTTTTTTATTTCACTTCGCAACGTCGTGTTGGTATGCCAGTAATGTCCTTCGAAAGGTTGTTTAGGTGCATCATAACTTTCGATGTAATATACTTCTACTTCACGTTCTTCATCTTTTTCAATTTGCGTCATCTGAACCTGATTTAGTTTCAGAAGCTCAATGACATTGAACCAGCCCTGCGGAATCATGTAAGCCTTAGGCCTTGTGACCACATCCAGCGGTTCATAAGTATCGTAAAAGGGAATCTTTTTATTAAGTGGTTTTGCGCGGTTGTAATGCAGACGATCCTTACCGCTGACCTTGCTGGGAAAATATTCCGGCTCAAAACCCTTGAAATCAATTTCGGTAAATTTTTCCTTGTTGTTCTGCCAGGTAACCGCGAATTTCTCCTGCGTTTTAACAGCTTCTTTTGTTTCCTTTCTCATTTGAAGCAAGGATTTGCGGTGCTGCGCCAGGACTTTCAAGTTTCCGTGCAAATATGCATAGGTTGCCTTTACACGTTGGTCATACGGTTTCAGCATATGCGTTTCGGTCATCACACCAATGGTATGAAAAAGTGCCGCATAACCTGTTGAGTATCTCGGCCAGTCAGGAAACTGAACAAATCCCTTGTCAGGTGTTTGTCCCCACGAATTCACATAGGGCGTGGCCTCGAATCCGGCTTCTTTCAGATAGTCATACATGAAAGGAAGAAAGGTTTCCTTGTGGAATTTTCCCAGAGAACCACCCAACTTGTCTTGTTGAGCATAATCGAGCGTCATCACATACTGGTAATCCGCACCGTTGCTTACATGGGTGTCTGCGAACAGGTCCGGGTCAAGCTCGTGGAAAATCGCGGCAAAACTTCTTGCATTTCGGGTATCACTTTTAATGAAATCACGGTTCAGATCGAAGTTTCGTGCATTGCCGCGGAAGCCATATTCCAGCGGACCATCCTGATTGGTCCGGGTGGTACTGTTGCGGTTTAATGCCCCGCCGATGTTGTAAAACGGAATGATGGCCAGAACTACGCTGTCCAGTTCAGGGAATTTTTCAGGGTGAAGTGCAATGTCGCGCAGCAGTAACATGGATGCATCCACGCCATCGGGTTCGCCGGGGTGGATGGCATTGTTGATTAAATAAACCGCCTTGCCCTGCGCCTTTAACTTTTTGATATCAAAAGTTTTGTTTCTGGAATAAAGTACCAGACTAAGTGGCTCTCCGCTGTCGGTAGGCCCTTTTGTAGTAAACTGGATTTGAGGGAAATTTTTAGCCAGAAGTTTATAATAGGCTATCCCTTCCTGATAAGTTGGTGTCTCTTTTCCTCCGCTTCTTTCGAAAACCGTTTGATACTGAGCATTTGCGAGCGTGGAAATAAATAGTAAAAGGGCCGACAGGAGTTTTTGCATGGTTATTAAAAAAATTGCATAAAGACAATTTTACTGATAAGCATGTCGATATGCAATTTCCCCGTCACTTAATTGACGTTCTATTCCTCATTTTCGACAACAATATCTGCATGCGAAGTTGCTTCATAATTATTTGCATATTTAATATCGTCGAGCCAATAAGCAGAGCTTACAATATCAACGACCATTGCATTTGCATCTTTTTCGAGGACATCGAGTTTCCAGATAATGTTTTCTGCTTCCGGAAAGCTGGCTTCTTGCAGCTGATCTTCGAAAAGCCGGTTAACAAGGCTCCTGTCGGACATGCCCTGCGCGAGTATTCTCAATATCGGTGCTTGCGGATTTTGGTCGAAAATTGACAGGTTATCCGGATTTTGAGTGGTAATTTTTAGTTGAAACTGTACCGCTTCTGCTCTCGGGAATTTTCCTCTATAAGCTTCATAAAGCAGTTGCGTGGCTTTGAAAAAACTTATATGAAGATCAAGCTTTGGATTTTCCTCCCATAATTTTTCAGTAAGCATCTGATGAGAAAGATTCTCAATCTGTCCGTCTGTAAGCAGATCCTGATCAAGGTATTCCAAAACCAGTTTGGCCGCTTCCGCAGGTTCAAAATCGGTGATAGACATCAGGCACATCTCTTTCAATTCTGCCTGAGCGATTTCATCCGGATTCTCATAGTCCATTTTGATCAACAATGCCTTGTAATCCTCATTGGTCCAGGAGCCAGGAAGCTCTTGAATGGTGGCAAATGACAAAACTTCTACGGCAAATTTATTTTCGTTTTCCATAAATCTTTAAAAATATTTTCAATTGAATGATTACATGGGTCTGAGCTTCACCGTCAATCCTGCTTTTAAGCAAATCCATTGTGAACATGGATAAGACGTGGAGTTTGGCATTAAGTAATCATGCAATTGGTATAGGGAAAACTATGCCAGCAAAAATAACCGCTTACTTTTTTATCATTTTTTCTCTCATTGTTTTTTTGAAAAAATAGATAACCGGGAATAACAGCGTGATTACTACCGCCGGTAAAAAGAAGGAGCCAAGTCCGCTTACAAGGTGATCCGCGACAAGGTTGGTTATAACCAGAATATAAATAAAACCTATCATGACAACCAGTTTCAGAAACCTGACGATCCTGATCGCGAAATCAAAGTTTTTGTTTGGAATTGCTGCTGCTTTTGCCGGATTGAATATGTACTTAACAGAAAGCGTGATCGCGAAAAAAATAAAACAGGCGACGGCAAACACCGGGAAAACCATAATTTTACTTCCAAAGCGGTCTGGCCGGCCCATGAAATTGAAATGGATCGGAATGATATCCTGTACGTGGAAATAAGTGAACACCGTTACCAGGCCCAGACTAACCAGGGCGAACCAACCCGCAGTATCCAGAATTTTGTCAGTTTTTGCAAGTCCTGATTTGGATGCAGGTTTTTTATTGATTTGAGATTTTGCCATTAGTCGAAATTTGACAGCAAATCTAACGGTTATATTTGTCTATTAAATACAAATAAGGCTCCATTAAGTGATGAATGAATACATTTTCCCTTGAATCGGGGAATTGTTTGAAGTAAGCATCATCGCCCAACAGCATGATTGTCGGGCCAATTCTCACAAAATCAGCGGTGTGAACATAGACCGGCGGTGTAAATTCAGGCAATGTTTTCTTCACCATTTTAGAAACAAAACCACCCAGATATTTTTCATAATTCCGCTGTGCCTTTTCACTTGGGTTTTTCATTTTTTTGTAGGCATGCCGTAAAGCGATCCGTGTAAAAAACTTCTGTTTTTTGACCACACCATCAATATCCCTGAACGGATTTGTGTCGTTGAAATCATCCAGTTTTTGCACGGAGAAAGGCGTTTGCGGAACCCAGTCGGCACCGTTGATTACATTAAAGCCCCAGCCTCCGTCGATCAACGCTTCGTATTCATAAGCATAATACGTGTTTCCGGCTTTTGGAGCGGCGCTGCAATAGGTCTTGAAACGGACATCTTTTGGAATTACATTTTGGTTTTGAAGACTGTATAAATGCGAAGTCATCAGATACGTGAGCGCTCCACCCTGGCTATGTCCCATGACGATAATATCCTTGATCCCTTTTTTGTAACAGGAATCAATTTTAGGGACTATGTCCTTGGCAAGATAGGCAACGCCGATCAACCAGCCGACATGAACGGCCGCCCGTGGATGAGTGGCCAGATTATACTTGAAAGTAAAACTATTTGAAAGTTTGAGTTCGCCCTGCGCAGGTACCATGGCCGCATAGAAATTTTGAAGCCAGCTGACAGGATTCGTCGTGGTACCTCTCAGGTTGATCACCGCGACACCCTTGCCATTGCTCCACAGATCCCAGCGGTTATCCATACCAACCACGGGCGAGCGGTAGATGCTTTTGAAATGGACAGGATAGGGGACCTTGTTTTTGGTAGTATCATAAAGTCTGGCGTGCATTTTAAGAAGCTCAGTGTATTCCTGTTTGTCGAAACCAGGTTTCAATACATGCGTCTGGGCGTTACTCAGTCCGTGGCAAAATAGTAGAAGAATTACTGAAAACAGCAGTCGGGAAAATTGATTCCGAGTTTTTTGAGATGGAAGAAGTGTGATCATAGCGATAGTTGAAGTTGTAGTAAATATAGAAATTTATGTTGCTCAAAGTGTACTTGTTTCTACTGTACGGCCGATTTTTTAGTAAATTATTAGTCTAAAACCATGTTTGACTATACTTTTTCCAATTATTAGAATACCCTTAGAGTTTATCCGATCCGGTCTTTTCATTTTTATGGCTGCTATTAATTTTTTATTTTAGCCAGTCTAAAAAATATTTTCATGGAGTTATACTATTCGTTTTCTGTCTTAATTGTCATATCCGCCGTCTTTGCCTACCTCAATGCGCGTTTCTTAAAATTGCCTGCGTCCATAGGCGTTATGGTGATTGCACTGATGGTTTCTCTTGGTTTATTAGCTACCGATAATGTGTTCCCGCATACCTTCGACAAGATCACTACGCTGCTCAGCACGATTGATCTGACCGAAATTTTAATGGGAGCTATGCTTAATTTCCTGCTTTTTGCGGGAGCGATTCACATTCACCTGGAAGATCTGCGCGAACAGCGAATTCCGGTTATGGTGTTTTCGACGGTAAGTGTGGTCATATCCACTTTCGTGATCGGAGGATTAATGTATCATATTTTGCCCTGGCTGGGGCTTGGCATACCCTTTATTCAGTGTCTGGTTTTTGGAGCTCTTATCTCGCCGACGGATCCGATTGCTGTGCTTGGGATCTTGAAACAGGCTGGCGTACCAAAATCTCTGGAAACCAAAATCGCTGGTGAATCGCTTTTTAATGATGGAATGGCCGTTGTGGTTTTTATCATCATGCTGGCTTTGGCAAGGGGCGAAGAGGTGAATACTTCGTTTGTCGGTATTTCAACACTGCTTGCCAAAGAAGCATTGGGTGGGATTTTATTGGGCGTCGTGCTTGGGTTTATTGGTTCCCATGCCAATAACAAAGTGGACGGCTACAATGTACACGTGTTAATTACGCTGGCGATTGTGATGGGCGGGCATTTAGCCGCCGAAGCCATGCATATGTCGGGCCCGCTTGCGATGGTTGCCGCTGGTTTGATGATCGGGAATTATGGTAAAAATCTTGGTAATATCACCGAAACTGAGCAAGACTATCTGGATAAGTTCTGGGAGCTTATTGATGAGATTTTGAATGCACTTTTATTCCTGATTATCGGGTTCGAATTGTTGCTTATACCGGATCTCCGGCAGTATGGCTGGATTGGTATGATCACGATCGTAGTAGTTCTGTTTGCCCGTTTTATTTCGATTTATATTCCGGTAAAAATAATTCCGTTCCGTAAGAAATTTGGAAGGCAATCAATAGTCATTCTGGTTTGGGGTGGATTACGTGGTGGCGTCTCTATCGCCCTCGCTTTGTCGATCGACAATGATCTCAACAAAAACCTGCTGTTGGCAATTACGTATTTCGTTGTATTGTTCTCGATTATTGTGCAGGGGCTTACGGTGGGGAAACTAACCGGGAAAATTGAAAATACAGAAGATGCTATTATTTAGGTAGTGCCATTCGTCACGAAACGTTCCTATGGAACGATGGATTGAGGAACGTTTTCTCTTTCTACCAACGAAACGTTCCTATGGAACGACGGATTGAGGAACGTCATCTCTTTTCTACCAACGAAACGTTCCTGTGGAACGATGGATGGAGGAACGTCATCTGTTTTCTACCAACGAAACGTTCCTGTGGAACGATGGATGGAGGAACGTCATCTCTTTTCTACCAACGAAACGCTCCTATAGAACGATGGATGTAGGAATGTTATCTGCTTTCTACCAACGAAACGTTCCTGTGGAACGATGGATTGAGGAACGTCATCTCTTTTCTACCAACGAAACGTTCCTGTGGAACGATGGATGTAGGAATGTTATCTGCTTTCTACCAACCAACGTTCCTGTGGCATGATGGATAGAGGGGCGTTATCTCTTTTACCAACCAACGTTCCTGTGGCATGATGGATGGAGGGGGGGGACCTCTTTTACCAACCAACGTTCCTGTGGCATGATGGATGGAGGGGGTGTTACCTCTTTTACCAACCAACGTTCCTGTGGAATGATGGATGGAGGGGCGTTATCTTTTTTACCAACGAAACGTTCCTGCGGAATGATAGATGGAGGGGCATGATCTCTTTCTACCAACCAACGTTCCTGTGGCATGATGGATAGAGGGGCGTTATCTCTTTTACCAACCAACGTTCCTGCGGAATGATAGATGGAGGGGCGTTATCTCTTTTACCATCCAACGTTCCTGTGGAACGATGGATGTAGGAATGTTATCTGCTTTCTACCAACGAAACGTTCCTGTGGAATGATGGATGGAGGGGCGTTATCTCTTTTACCAACCAACGTTCCTGTGGAATGGATGGAGGGGGCGTTATATCTTTCTACCAACCAAACGTTCCTTTGGAACGAGTAATCAATGAATTGAATATCCAAAATTTTCAATTCATTGGTACTATCGTCCGATACGGACGTCTCGTTGGTAGAAAACGGAATGATGCAAGGTTTATATCGTTCCGGAGGAACGTTTCGTGATTTAGGAACCAATAAAATCCTGTTATTTTTTATGGCTTACTTCCAGAATGAGACGATTTGCCTTATGCAGCCATATATCCTGCGCCTGGCAAGTCCAGTGCGAATCCCCTTTTAGATAAGCCTTATCTTTCATCCTTCTGAAATCCGATAAAACATCGATATAGGGAAGTGTTATTTTGGGATGGTTGTAAACACGGCTGATAAGATTATTATAACGACCGTATTCCGGCATTAACACCGAAACCTTGTTGGGGATGACCGAAAGAATAACATGGTCAAAACCCAGTTGCCTGGCTAGGGTGTTGCTTTGTGCAAGATTCGTCATCATCGTGTCCAGCTCTCCTTCACGAAGGTCGGTAAAGGAAGACGTTATTTTAGGCGTGTCGGTATCCATGTAATAAACAAGGTTCCTGTCGTTATTGACTAAAGTAACCTCCTTGTTGACCCGATGAAAAAAATGATAGGTAAAAGCTGCTTTCATTTCTTTCAGTTTCAATAACATATCGTTTTGGAAAAACGCTGCATCCAGACGTCCTTCGGTGCCGTCAGAAGCAAATGCCTTATCCAGTTTATGCATAAAAGAAGGCTCCGGGCCTTTTAATACAAATGTCGCAGAGTCGGGGATCAGGTTATGGATCGGCGAAGTCATTTTCTCCCTGAAATGTCTTTCTACACACTCCATAAGCAGAATATTGATTTCCGAAGTATCTGTCTTTAAATGCAGGATATTATCCCAGTGTACATACTGATATTCATCCACTGCGAAATCTTCCTTTCCAACGCGCTCTTTTTCGGTGAAGCTATCGCCGACGATGTACAGGTGAATTTTTTTCTTACCCGGTATTTTTTCAACAAAGATCTGTTTGGGGCATTCTTTGGCCGGATCTTTAAATTGCGGCAAATTGGACAAACGGTACAAATCCCCAAACCGGTAGCTGTCTTTGATCAGTTTCCATTCCCCAATTTTAGCACTCAGCGAAGGGCTTAACCCCACCAGCCAGACCAGGGAAAAAATGATTAAAAATATGTATTTCAAATATTTCATATACTAACGTAACTTAATCGACCATACCTGTACCTTCTTTTCAGAACGACTGAAAATCAGTAGTTTGTAATAAGATGGCAGGTAGGTTAACTGTACTTTCAATTCGGACGGGATTGGTTTGTCACCCAATCGCTTGCCGGTCATGTCAAAAATCGTGGTATAATTTCCTGAACGGATCGTGATAAAGCGGTTATCGACACCAAAAAAGTGGTATTGGATAATCGAATTGGGCAACAGGTTCTTGATTTCAAAAAGCTCTTTTCCGTCTTTTGTCAGGAAGGCCGCTTTGTTGGTAGACGTTCTGACCAAAATCCAGTCGAGTGAGTTTCTGTCAAAAACGGTTCTGAACTGGCAGGAAGGTTCCGGTCTCAACAGCTGCGTCTGCGACGTAATTTTACCATCCAGACTAATCCGGGTAAGTGCGCCATAAACACTGACGCCGACAAGCTCGGGCTGTCCTGTGGCGGCATTTTGCGTCCAGGTGAAAGGACTTTCAGTTCTTGCCAGAATATCAACCGGGAACCCTTCTTTAACCGCACCTGTTGTTTTCAGCAGAAATATTTTTCCGTTTTTCTGTGTGACGATATAATTTCTGTTGCCAATCTGGTTCAGGGCCACAACCGGGCTCTGAATATTGTCAAAGTGATTGATCCGGTTTAGTTTACGGATATCTTTGGTAACACTTTCCCAGATGTAAAGCTCACCCTCTGCATCGTTGACGACAAAACGGTTACTGCCATCCTCGCCACCGTCGATCATGTACAGCGCCGTGATGGGGCTGCCGGACGGGATCGTTTTGGAAAAACTGGAAATGACGTGTGTCGAATCATCTTCATCAATGGCATAAACGGACGTGGAGGTGGCAAAAATACGCTGCTGACGCCCTATGTTTAGGAAATCAACTTTGTATGCTGACGTGACGATCGGTCCATTCAGCTTGGTGATGGTCTCCGTTTTACCCGTTTTCAGGTTATTCACCCGCAGCAGATTGTTATCCTGATCCGTCAGTAATACTTCGGAACTGCCGTCGATCGGATTTTGAAGTGCCGTCAGTTCGGTATCGTACAAAACCGGCCATTCGATATCGATGTTCAGGAAGGTGCGGTTGAGTACCTTATTTGCCGTTTGTCTTTTCTTGGGATTTAGTGTAATCTCGGGATATGCGTCGCTACCATCGTAACGGCATTGCAGTATCACAGATTCAATTTTAGCGGTCAGGTCGGAATAAGATTTCGTGTATGAACCTTCGCCTCGCGATTGTGCTTTTCTCTGGTTAACCACCAGTGAAAGCTGAGCGTTCGATTTTGCGTTGGTAAGTACGCTGTCATACTCGGGAGACTGTTTCCAGGTCAGTTGGTTCTCATAATCGACGATGTAGTTTTGCAAAACCTGTGAGTTGTTGCTCATCACCAGGTACGGCGCTACATACGTGATGTAAGTTCTTGGAAAGCCTGAGAACATCGGACCGTAAATCCCAGTCGGAAATTCGGGAATAGCGATCGAATAGATATCATAACCCTGAAACTGGTCGGTCGAAACATTGGATTCAGGCGTGGAAAGCCTGGCCAGTTTCTTTAAAACCGGTCTCAGTTTATCGTAATTTGAAAACTCTGCGAGCAATATTTTTCCGTCGCTGATGCTGTTATTTTCTTCGAGCTGGCAAAGAATAAGTTCCGAGCCCAGGTTTTCCAGCAGCAGTGTGCTTTCCTTCCCGACATGATAAACCAGTTTTTCCCAGGCTTCTGATTTTAACTTTTTATGCCATTTCAAAAACTGTTTCTGGAAGTCTGTCTTATCCTGTACAGCGAAACGATAAAAGTATGAGGTTTGCTGCGAGATATGTTTATGACCCTTAAAGGCCGATCCTGAGCTATTTTTTAGCCAGTTTGTAATGTAATAGTCAGGAGAATCCGTTCCGTTTGAGACGAATTTGAGCTTGTTTTCAGCTTCTGAACTTTCTGCATGATAATCCTGATAACCCGGAAATGCCTGGGCGAATTGTGCGAAATTGCTTCCCTGGGTTGTGGACGAAGGAATAATCGATTTCCATGCCTCATTTTTGATATACAAGCTGGTTCCGTAATTGGAGTCGTCGCTTTTTTCAAATTTGGATTGCAGGTCAAATGTGGGTATGTGTAATGAAGTGGCACGGATCACGTCCTCGACTAATTCTCCATAGTAGCTGACAATGAGATAATTGTCTTTGATTACGTACGAAAATAAGGGGTGAGATTTGGTATCATTAATATCGGTGATCTTATGATCCTGAAACGTGTGGTGCAGCACGCGGATGGCACTGTGATGCGGACTCGCCAGCCATTTGGAATCCTTCTCGCCTTCGACCGGAATGTACATAATCACCCCCCATTCCGTATTGGTGCGTGGGTGATAGGAGTAGGATATATCCTTTCCTTTCAGAAATGCCTGTAATTTTTTCTGATCCGGTGAAAGAAGGTTCAGCAGCGAAAGGTTATCGCTCGCAATGTCCAGCAAAGGCAGCCGTTTCAGGTCCAGATTGGCTTCTAGAGCCGTGTAGGCAGAGTCCTGCAAGTGCTCGCTGGTGATCACCACAACGGCGTTTGAAGGAATATATTTCCATGCAGCCGAAGAACCGCGCGACCATTTGAATAGAAAATATCCTGCTGGAACCAGAAGGGCCGCCAGCAGGATAGTAATGATGAGTTTTTTCGACACGGGCTTAATGAGTAAACAGTTTCAGTAACAGAAATTACAGGAAACTGTATTAATTTATCGATATAAAAAATACTCAGTATGAGCTGTTTTCTCTTTCGTTAAGCACGGATCGCTTTCACGTGCTGGTTCAGTTCCAGACGGAAGCGTAGCAATTCTTTAAAGCTGCGGATACAAACTTTCCAAAGGTTCCATTTAACGATGGACACTTCGCCTGTTTCGCGGTCTTTATGGGTAATCGGTATATCAAAAAGCTCCTGACCTGATTTTTTTGCCATAACAGAAAGGAAAATGTTAGGTGCAAAAGGCTCCGGATTCGGAAGCTGATTCATCAATTTTTGAAGAAACGTACCTTTAATTAATCTGAAAGGAATGTTGCTGTCCAGGATATAAGTACCATAAACAAATGAGATCGTTCCTCTCAAAAATTTGGTAATAAACAGGCGGACACCTGCATCATGGCGCACCTCGCGATACCCCAGGATAAATTCTGACTGGTTACGTTTTGCCCAGAGTTTATCAAAATCATCTGAAATAAACTGGTCGTCGCTGTCGGTTTGAAACACATATTGTGATTTCAGTTCCAGCGCTTTACGGTAACCATTTACCACAGCATTGCCATGGCCGCCATTTTTCTGGTTAACAACTGTCAGATTCGTTACTTCCTTTTCCAGCTTGTCCAAGAGCACTTTTGTGTTGTCTTTGGAACCATCGTTGATAACGATAAGTGTGGTATTGTCGTTTGGAAATTTATTTTTTAGGAAACTTGTCCAGTTATGTACTACTTTTTCGATACAATCTTGTTCATTGTATGCCGGCATTACTATACTAAGAAGGAACGTCATGCAGAGAATTATTTGGTATGTTGATGCGAAATTAAGGAAAAAAGCCTGTATCCTAAAATTGGATATTTTTTATTTACTAAGCGTAACGATCTTTTAAAGAATTAATTGGTTTTTCGAAGAAATGCCATGACAAAGAAGCGACAAGAATTGTCAGCAGAGAAAAGAGACATGCCTCAAAAGTAAGCGATCCTTCCAGCACCGGAAAATTCCTGTATATCTTGTGCAGCAACCGCACCGTCGGATGATTTGGGCCGCTGTGGTAGTGGTTGTAAATGAAGTTGTGATACAGATAAATACCATAACTGATCTTGCCCAGATACACGCTCACAGGATTTTCAAGGAAATATTTCGTGGCGCCATTATATCCCGTAACGGCTCTGCCAATCAGGAAAAAACTGAAAACAGAGGAAACAAGACGGTCAATAACCACGTCAACGACATTGTGGATGTTGTCGTATGATTTATTCCAGTATTGCATCGCAACCCAACCCAGAAGCGCTACTAAAACGGGCCAGCTTTTATCGAAGAGTTTAAGGAAAACTTCTTTTTTGTAAAGTTGAAGCCAGGCCATCAGTCCGCCAAGGGCAAATGAGTCAAGACAGGCCGGCATCGTTACGTAGGATACACTCCAGTCTTTTCCTGAAAAATAAAAGTAAAAACGCAGCAGCACGCTTAAAACGCCCATCACCGCAAGACATGGAATCAGATTTTTTCTTGAAACAAAAAATATCAGAAAAGGGAAAAACAGATAAACCTGCTCTTCCACGGCCAGCGACCATAAATGGTCTGATGAACCCAGCCAGGTTTGATAAACGGCGATGTAAATGTTGGTGCCATACAGGGCCAGCCAGGCGAACTTCTCACGAACAGGCGGAACATTCAGGACAAATAAGATCGCGAGCAAAAGATAGTAGATGGGAAATATCCGTATCGTTCTTCTGATCAGGAATTTACGGATATATTTTTTAAATCCAGCAGGCTCCGAGACATAATTTTCTTTGCTTTTCAGTAATATCCGGCTGATCAGAAAACCACTTAAAACAAAGAATATTGTTACGCCTAATTTACCATAAGGGATAACATTAACACCGGTGTAAAAATGATCAATCAGTACGAGGGCAACCGCAATGAAACGGATCCCGTCAAGTTGTATAATATGTCCTTTTGCAGTTGCGTGCATAGTTACCAGTTTACTTTTACTTTATTTTGGCTGGATGAATTGACGGAAATTTTGTCCTGTTGAAACAAAATGCCGGTTTCATCGCCCTGCTGACGAATCATCGCCACCTTATATTCTCCTTTTTCCAGTTCAGCAAACGGGATTTCAGCATGGAAGCCGGGAGCGAAATAGTATTGTTTTAAAAATAATTCTTTCCTGTTCGTATTACGGCTGCGTAATGTCGGAAAAACGTAAAAGTGCTTGTCCGAACTTAACAGGATATAAATCCCGCTATCCTGAAGGCGCTGGCTTTTATAGGTTGTATTATTGACAATCAAAGTGTTTTGTTTCTTATCAAAATTAGTTGACGCATACAATTCTGTCAGCGCACGTGAATTCCCGGCATACGATTGTCTGTCAGCGATTGCGATTAATGGCAGCCATTTCTCATAAAAGACAGGTGTTTTTTCGACAATCCGCGAAGCAAAAGTCGTGTCCGCTGGTGCTTTCAGGCTCTTATCGGTATAAGTCCAGTTAAACTGACTGGTCGTTAACATCTTGCGCAGGTTATAGGCATCGACCAAATGGTAATGATAGCTAAACACATTAAAAGTGATTGCAAGAAAAACGATCGCCGTAATGTACGGAGACAAAAAACTGCCCCGTATAGGAATGACGACGTACAGGTACGCCACCATTAAAAGTAAAACCGAATAAATTTTAAAACGACTCGTGATCAATCCTTCCAGACCGAATCCAGCACGTCCGTACACAACGATAAGACCGGTTGCTAAAATCAGCATGATGGTTCCCAGGCAAAAAAGATCGGTTATCCGCTCGAATTTGACGGTGTACTTTTTTCTGGAAATTCTGAAAAGGATCGTGGAGGCGATGGAAATGGCAACCAGAAACAATATTACACCCATGAAAACACAGGCACCAAAATGATCTTTTAACGGAATGGATTCTGCAAACGAGCCCAGAAAAGCCATATATCCTTTTGCCAGCTGGAAAAGCGAGGCTTTGGAATCAGGGTTTGTTTCCGGTTTTGTATAGGTCCAGAAATAGCCAAAGATGGCCGCCAAACTTAGCGTTAACCAGATTGCCAACCGTTTGCGATCTCCCGAAATGAAAAGCAGAACAGCGCAGATCGGCAGGATCAAAAGCCCGTTCCCGCTGGTCGAGACCGTCAGGCCACCCACCAAAATAGATAAGGCAAATAAAAGTGGTTTGGGCTGAACACAAAGGTAGATAGTCCAAAGTGCAAGCGTAACGACTCCGAAATTCTGCATCGAGGCCATTCCCCAATACATATTTTCCCAAAAGGCCAGTGTTGGCCAGATGAAGGCAACCGGAACGAGCGCGAATAAGGGCTTTTTGTTATTCTTTAAGAGCACATACCAAAGCGGGATGACACCAAGCAGCAGCAGGTTTCCAACAACCATTAAGTGCCTGTAATTCAGCGTGCCGAAAATGGAAAAATCCAGCCAGGTGAAAACACGGTCAAGCGCGATCCGGTGTTCGTTGTGCTGCTTGAAAATCGCTTTCAGTTTCTGCTGCCAGGTTCCGGCCTGGGCATATTCGACGATAAAAGCTTTTAAGGCATGGTCGTCCCACTTGGGTATATTGATCGCATAGTAATCCCACACCCCGAAATAAACAAAAATGGGGATCAGGATAATCAGGCTTACAAACAGTGTTAAGACCCCCTTGCTCATGCAGGAATGATTAATTGATTGATATGCGCCGTTAGCGAGACAGGGTCAAGTTCTGAAATTTTCTGGTGATAAGCCTGGCTACCGTATTTTCTGTTTGGATAACCTTCGGCTTTCAGGCTCTTGAATGAACTGATCTTAACACCTCTTTCGAGGAGCTGAACGGAAAGCTGTTGAGCCAATCCTCCTGTGCTGACATGCTCTTCCGCAACCAAAACAGCCGGAGCTTTTTCAATCAGCTGAATAATATCATCGGTTAATGTTAACGGGAAATGAAGCGCGTTAATCACGTTCACTTTCGCAGCCAGCTCGCCGGACTGGGAAATAGCCGACAATACATTGTTGGAGATAGGCCCCAAAGCGAAGATCGTGATCTCGGCATCTTCACCCTGATGGACAACTTTAAACGAACCTGAGGCATAACTGTTTTCAGGCGTATTTTTTCCAAAACCTAAGCGCAGATAAGCTGGTTTTCCGTCAGCTACAATTTGTTTGATGACTGGTTCCACTTCATCCGAAAAGGCCGGAACCCAGACATTGGCGTTTTGCAAACCACTTAGACACGCCAGATCTTCCAGCGTATGGTGCGAACTTCCCATGATGCCATACCCATAACCGCCGCCATTACCCACGATAAAAACGGGAAGATCGTGGAAGCAAACGTCGTTACGGAATTGTTCCAGGCAGCGGTAAACGATGAAAGGAGCAATGCTGTAACAAAAAACCTTATAACCTTTATGTGCAAAACCCGCAGCGACACCGACCATATTCTGTTCGGCCACACCGGCGTTTATAAATCTTTTACCAAGCTTGGCCTGCAAACCTTCCAGGGCAGCATAACCAAGATCTCCCGTAATGAAAATAATGGACTCGTCTTCCGTCACAAGCTGCTCTAAAGCCGCTGAAAATTCTTTTCTCATTTTCTTAACTGTTTAACCAAGGTCCGTATTTCGTCCGCCGTTTTGTAGGATTTGGTACCCCTTCTGATGCGCGTACGAATGTATTTTGGTCGTTTTTTAGTCTCTTCAAAAATCTTGGTAATGTATTCTCCCAAAAATGAAATGCCCAGGATGGTCAAACCGCCGAAGAAAACGATCAATACAATAACTGTACTGATGCCCTGCGGCGTATCCGGGAAGAAAAACAATTTCGCAAGAATCTGCCAGATAATCCCAAGGATCGATAATCCTGTCAGGGTAAATCCGGCATAACTCATTAATTCCAGTGGGGCAAAGCTGAAAGAGAAAATCGCTTTCTTGGCCCACCAGATGTTTTTGGTCCAGTTATTGGTTGATACGCCAAACATACGTTCAGGTCTCACATAGGGAACGCCCGTTTGCTTGAAACCGACCCAGGCACGTAACCCGCGAAGGAATTGTTCTGTTTCAGGCAGATCAACCAGCTCTTTAACCACTTTCCTGTCGATCATCGAGAAATCGCCGGCGTCGCGCGGGATCGGAATATAACTCAGTCCCTGGAAAATCTTGTAAAACGATTTATAGAAAAAGTGGATATGTGGCTTCATTTCCCGCTGCACGCGCACACCGTAAACCACGTCATAACCTTCCATCCATTTTTCATAAAATGCCGGGATAATTTCCGGTGGATCCTGCAAATCGCCGTCCATAAGCACCACACAGTCACCGGTCGCAATTTCCATGCCGCTCAAAAATGCAGACTGGGAACCAAAATTCCGGGAATGGCTGATGCCTACCACATTCGGGTCTTTATCACAGATTTTGTTAATCACCTCCTCCTGGTTGTCGGGAGAATTGTCGTTAACAAAAATAATTTCATACCGTACTTTAAGCTCATTGCAGGTTTTTACGATTCTTTCATACATGAAAGGAATCGCCTGCGCATCTTTATAACATGCAATAATCGCAGTGATTACCGGATTCAATTTCGGATTTAGGAAGGCCGGAAGGATGGTGTCTTCATATTGAAGCTGATCCTGCCATGCTTTTGTTTTGGACAAACCGTCTTCCAGCGACGTTTTTGCTTTCCAGCCAAAATCCGTTTCAAAAGCTTCCGGATCACCAAACCATTCTGCCAGATCCCACTTCCGGTTTGACATGCTTCCCCATTTGGGTTCCTGTTTGATGCCAAAAGTCTGACGAGAAGTTTCAACCAGATCACCAATCGTGGTTTTACGGCCCGTCGCAATGTTATAAGATCTTCCTGCTGTGGCGCTTGTAATTTTCAAAGCCGCATCCAGAAATGCTTCGACACAATCTTCAATAAAAACAAAATCGCGGCTGATATCCGGAGAAACCAGCGAAGGAAGTGCACCCTGTCTGACACTTTCAACCAGTTTTGGAATAAGCCGGTCGGGCTCTTCCCAATAACCATAAATGGAGTACAGACGAAGATTCAGCGTTTTTAGATCAAAAACCCGCGCGTAATATTCCAGCAGATAGGCCGCCGAAACTTTGGAAACCGCATAGTGGCTGTTAGGCTCGACACGGTCAGTTTCCTTTGGCGCGGTACAATTAAAACCATATTCCGAGCTGCTTCCTGCATGGATATAAACCGTTTCCTTCGAACAGTTTTGCAGGATATTGGCAGTCCCGATAACGTTGGTTTCGTAAGTCAGGTTTACACTGCTTTGCTTGCTGTAAGCACCATAAGCCGCCAGATTAAAAAGCGTCTGAGGTTTATATCGTTCAAAAACTTCACGAACGGAATTGTCAGAAAGGATATCGCAGTGGATAATATTTTCAAACGGAACATTCAATAATTTTAACCGCCAGGCTTTTGTTGCATCGTGGGTAAGGGCGTAACAATCCTTTCTGATTTTGTAGATATCGTTGAAAAGATTGGCACCGATAAAACCACTGGCTCCAAATACAAAAATCGGTCCTTTAAGTTGTTCTATTTTATCGCGGTAATGCGGTAAATTATCAAGCATTCGTAAGTTCATTAAGATAGCGTTCCGTTACTTCCTGAGTGGCCTGCTGATATAGGTCAGCATTCATCGGCAGATAGTGCCATTCAAGCTTATTTTCCATATAGGAAACTCCCTTGCCTTTCACCGTATGGGCGATAATGGCTTTTGGAAGTCCGTTTTTATGGGTTTTTAATTCAGTAATTGTCTGGTGTATAGTGAGTATATCGTGACCGTCTATCTCCACTGTTTCAAATCCGATGGCTCTCCATTTTTCAGGTGAAGCCGTTTCGCCCAATACCTGGTCTGTTGCTCCAAAACCCTGCAATCCATTTTTGTCAATAAACATAAAAAGATTATCCAGCTGGTTTTGAATGGCATAATGCGCAGCCTCCCAGGTTGTGCCTTCGTTGGTTTCACCGTCCGAAAGCAGCGCGAAAGAGTAACTTTCTTCATCGCTGATCTTGGCTGCATGAGCAATACCCGTGGCAATGGGTAAACCGTGCCCCAGAGAGCCCGTCGCAAAAGGAATTCCTTTGTATTGGCCCGGAGCCGGGTGGGCAGGCAGTGTTGTGCCATCCAGGTAATACGTGGCCAGGTCTTCGTCAGAAATTTCTCCGAGCACATTCAGACAGGCGTAAAGTGCCGCTGCTGCATGTCCTTTGGACAAAATAAAGGTATCTTCTTCTGATTTATTCAAAAATAGAATGGCAATCATCAAGTCAATACAGCTTAATGAACAGCCGATATGCCCTGCATTAGCCTTATTGTAAAGCCCCAGTATTTTCAGCCGTAATTCACCGCTGATTTGTCTGGGTTCATTTATTACTTCATTTGCGGTCATGGCCAATTTGAATGTTGATGTTGCTGTAAAATTGGGTACAAAGTAACAAGCAAAATTGTATTATTAAGTGCGCAATATACGAAATCTTATTTGACGGTTTTGCGCAAAGATGTCACTTCTGCTACTCTGAGCCGTATCGTTTTCCCTTTAAGTTGATGATTTCCAGTGTATCTTTTTGAATATTACGTTTAATTAATATTCTGTCGACCTGCGTTGTGTCCATACGCTGAATATAATTTAAACTTTTTGGCAGGTACAGATTGGTAAGCTGGGCATCCTGGATGGAATAAGGTAAATAGGTCCGGTCCATCACCGATAAAACCTGAAGTTTAAAAGCCGGATACAAAATCGTGTCACCTGGCTGATAAACGGCTTTTATTTTCTGAGCCGCTTCGTAATAAGGGTTCGGTACACGTGGTTTTGCAAAATAGCCGTATTTCACCGAGCGGTCTTCATAAAACTCCTGCAAGCGCTGGCCTACAAAATAGAACTGAATAGCCAGGAAGAAAAAGATCAGTATCCTGAATTCGGTGGCCAGATTGGAATAGTACTGCAATAATATACTGACCAGAATGATTACGTAAGGAAAGGAAAAGCCGGAATAACGTTGGGTAAGACTGCTGGTATGTCCGCCTTTAAATGCCATCACAATCAGGAACAAGGTCGGAACCAGGGCCATCATGTAAAGCATTGTCAGCCTTTTACGCTGCAATTTGTCGGCGTTTTTATGTACATCATATAAAAATGACAGCGCAAAAATAACGACGGACAAGATGCAAAACTGGATTTTGTTGCTGGTGTAAATCAACGCGCTCAGTAGCACCACCACGTATGGAACCCGCGGCATGATAAATTCGTGCAGCTTAATGCGGTCTTTCAACCGATACCAGACGATCAGGAAAATTCCGACAAGTATCGAAACCATGGCATTGCGTTTTCCTACAAGAGAATCGCTCATCCCGTTTGTAAAGATCAGCAGATCCGTGAACATTGGAAGCGACTTATTGTAGACATTGACAAGCGTGGCAGGATAGACGCCAAAAGGATTATTCCCCGGACTTGACTCGGCGAACCTTTTGTACTCGGCCGCCTGATGATTGAGCGAATACAATGTGTATTTACCGCCACCATACAAGAGCCACCAGGTGACACCCGACAACGCTCCTACGGCTGAAAAAGCCATTTTGATCCACCCGCTGATGGATCTCAGGAAGAAAACGGCGTACAATCCGTGAACCAAAAGCACCACCACAGACAGGAAATTGGATAATATGCCAAGCCCGGCAGCGAGAATATAACCGATATAAAGCCAGATATCCTTCCGTTTCGCAGACTTGATTTCGATGATCTGTAAAAACAGATAGGTAGCCAGGAATGTCAGGAAAAAAGTCAGTGAATAGTTTCTGGCCTGATGGCTGTATGCAATAAAAAACGGCTCGATGGCAACAATACCAGAAGCAATCAACCCGGTATTGATTGAGAAAAAACGTTTCCCGAAAAGGTAGGTAAGCCCGATAATAAGCACACTGAAAACAACCGAAAACAGCCTGGCAGAGAAGTCGGAAAGACCGAAAACGTCCATCCAGAAGTGTAATAGCAGATAGTAAAACGAGCCGTTGCCGATATCACTCCGCGTCATTGCCTCATAATAATCGGCCAAAGTTTTAGGAGCCCAGAATTCCGCGGGTGTGAAAGTGCGTGGGTAAAAAGTTTCCTGATAGGTGAACGAAAAGATCAGACCGTCCTGAGGTTTCAGGCTGAACGGCGGTGTTTTCCAGAACTCGGGAATGGTTACTTTCCTGGTTGAAAACGCCTCCTTTTGGTTGGCTCCTTCAAGCACAATGCCCTGGCTGACAACCATGGTGCTTTTTTCATCAAAAAAGATACTGTAAGAGTCCAGGTGGTAGAGCCGCAGAGAAATACCAATGATAAGTATGACCGCAAGTGTTAACCAGGATTGTAAGGTTTCCTTCTTGTATGTGTGCACCATGTTTTATTGTGGGAAGTTAAAGCCGCGAAATTAAGGAAATTTCCTATGATTAGGCACTTTTACATTTTAAGGATGGTAAACTCTACGCGCCGGTTTTTCTGCCGGCTAGCTTCGGTGAGGTTATTGGCAATCGGTTTGGCCGGGCCCCACGCTTTGGTTTGAATCCTGAAAGCACTGATACCTTTTAAAACCAGATATTTTTTCACTTCCAAAACCCTGTCTTCCGAAAGTTTGATGTTCTTTTTTGTATCTCCCTGATTGTCAGTGTGTCCTTCCAGCAGGATTTCCATTTCCGGATATTCGTTCATGACGCCGATAATCCGATCCAGTTCCTGAAAGGACGCTTCGGTTATGTCTGCGCTGCTTTGCGAGAACATATTATTGGCCAGTCTTATCTGCTGGCCGGGTTTGATCGGCTGTAAAAAAAGGTTTTTGCGAATGGTCCTGAACCCGCTTTCGTCCGTCAGATCGACTTCTTCAGTGGATGAAAAATATGCTTTTTCGTCAGCGGTAATCACATAGGATTCTTTCAGCGGCAGGATGAGTTTAAATTCACCGCCATCGCCTTCGTAGGTTGTTTTGCTGAATATTGCACCGGTTTTTAAAATCCGGGCAGAAATTTCGGCTTTAACCGGTGTCGTGGTCTCAAATTCAAAAACCGATCCTGTAATCGTGGCAATAGGATCCGGCTTGATAGCTGGCGTAAGTCTGATCCGGAAAATATCTTCCCGGCCAATGGTGTTGTCCGCGGAGCTGAAATATCCGAATTCTCCCGAGGCCGGGATATTGAAGTAGGAATCGTGTTTGGCCGTGTTGATGTTAGGTCCTAGGTTTTCCGGTTTTGACCAGTTAAGCCAGGTGTCGTCCAAACGACGTGACAAAAACACATCACCGCCGCCGTAGCCGCTTCGCCCGGATGACGTGAAATAGAGCGTTTTATTATCCAGTCCAAGGAAAGGAGAGTTCTCATCACTGGCGCTGTTTAAAACGGGACCCATATGTTTAGGTTCTGACCATGTATCATCTTTCTGAATAAAAGAAACATACAGATCTTTCCGGCCTTCGGTGTCTTTCCGCTGAACAGACATAATCAGCACATTGCCGTGCGGTGATATGGCAAATTCAGAAAAATCATGATCGTTGTACAAATTCTGAATTTTGATTTCTTTGGGAAAACTCCATCCGTTTTTTGTATAAAACGATTTTGACAAACCGTAAACCAGGCCGCCTCCGGGAAGATAAACGTTGATCAGGTAAATGGTTTTTCCGTCGGCAGAAACACCGATGATGGCGTTATCTCCGGCATTGTTGACAGGGCCGCCCAGATTGACAGCGTCGGTCCAGTTGTTGTTTTTATCGAGTGTGGAAACCCAGGCATCCTGTTTGCCGGGAGATCCTATATTACCTTCAAATTCAGCTCTTGTAAAATACAGGGTTTTTCCATCAGCAGAAATAATCGGGTTGATTTCCTGGCCTTTGCTATTGATTGCTTTGCCAAGATTTTCCTTTTTCTCTTCTTTTAGAGCCAAGGGAGCCACGTTGATCACGGCCTCAATAGGATCGGAGGTGGAAGAAATTCCGATCGCGTCAATTTGGTTGAATCCGGCAACTTTTGAGGGATCCAGAATTATTTTTATTGCATTGGTGATCAGATTGGCCTGATTGGTAAAGATATGAAGCATCCTGCCTTTTGTGGAAAGCGGTCCTGCTTTTTCATCATACAGCAAAAATTCTTTTCCTGCTTCGTTGTAGGCATATACCCGGGTTACGGAGCCGGGATTGAAGCTTTCCGCGATCGCCACCTGTTTAAGCGCAATTGATTTTTCAAAGCCTACTTTTATCCATTCTTCGTTTCTGCCATCGGGTGTAGCCGGCGACCATGCGCAGGGGCTATTGCCAAAGTCAGGCAACTTATTGGGTTCTCCCAGAATTTGTTTTGACCGAAAGCCCTGCCCCGCATTTTCGTTCCTATATTCAGAGGAATATCCCAGGATTTTATCGGCCCAAAGAACAGGCTGGGCAATTATTTTTCCTGCAACCAATAAAATCAGGCTGCTGCAAATAAAAATTTTTCTTCTCACTAGGCTCATTCGGGGCGCACTTGCTTTTTGTCATTCGTTTTCACAGGCAAAACTTGTTCGGGTTAACAAACGGTTACTTTACCAGTGATGATATTATTTCAAAGTTAAATAGTGTGGTGAATATTGTAATAATAAAAGGTAATCCCAAAGATTTAATACTGATTAGAATGAATTCAAAAAACGTGTCTAGTTTTTGGCTCCGACTAACAGTATCCAGTCCCAATCGGCTTGTTTATCAGGTGGAATGATCAGTGCCGGTTCTCCGCGTTTGAATTCCCCGCCAGTCCATCGGCGTCCGGTACGCGGACTGTACCATACGGCTCTGAATTCTGATCCGGTCAGCTGATTCAGGTCAAGCTGGAATTCTCTGGCCGTGGGAATATACAGGATGGCCATTCGGTGGTTGGATATGGTTGCTACCGTGATTTCACTGGTCTGGGTCGTATCCTGCACGAGTTTAAGGCCCGGGTCGGGCTGTATCAGATCCCAGGGAATACCCTGAATGATTTTGGAAAAACGCACCATGTATTCGCCGCCATCACGACTGATATTTCCTTTCCAGGTCGGATTAAAGTTTTTGATCGTGCTCATATGGCAAAAACCGGCAGCCGAGCTCAGTAGAGATTCATAAGCCTGTTTGCGGATCAGAGCAGACTGATCCTTAATCGGAAACTCGGAATTAGCGATCAGGAACGGGCTTTTGATAGACTGGCCGATTGTTTTCTGCCAGGTTGCCAGCGCGGCATATTCCGAATCCGTTACGGTAGAGTCAGGAATAAATACTTTGAGATCAGTCCGGTTTTGGTCAAGCGAATCCGGAGGGGAGCAGGTCGACAGTGATGCGACCATCCTGTTTTCCGATGTCGCCCTGAGACTTTCCGTAAGTGTTCTGGACACAAAGGCCTTTTGATTTTCTTCTTCGCTGACAATCCAAAAGATGTTGGCGAATTTGGAAAACCTTTTCCCGACATAGGTACCATAACTCCGGCAGGCCTCTTCTCCCTGTGACTCAAAAAGCGTGTTCCAGCTTTGGCGTGAAATAACCAGACCTATCAGCAGGTCTCTTTCTTTTGCTGCTGTAACCACCTTTTCAAGGTAATCAAAATAGGCTTTGTCGGGGTTGGTAATATCGTTATTAGCCTGAAAAGGAGCTACTTTATGGAAATTCTTTTGTGTGGGTAGTGAGGGTAAAACATGCAGCAATATGGTGTTGAAGGACTGCGCTTTGCGGGTGTCCAGGTATTCTATTGCGTTGGGATAGTCGAGTTTCCTGAGCAGCTGCCAGGCTACATCGGCGACAACCAGAAAAGGGGCATCATTTTGATCGGATAGATGTTTGCCGTCTGCACTAACTTTCAGGGGATACATATAGTCAATGGCTGGCAACGGAGGGGTTGATGCGTTTGCTGAAATGTGGAGCGCTAAAAGCAGGCAGATCACTAAAAAAGGGCGCGCGATCATAAGGCGCACGAAAGTTTATGCCTTCGGCGAAAACGGAAATTTAAACGATAACTATTCATGTAGAGCGGGGTAAGGGTTAAATTTTAGTTTTTTCTTAATTCGGCAATGGTTTCAAACGGGTTTGCAGAATTGAACACAAAACTGCCTGCTACCAGTATATCTGCACCGTTTTCAACGAGAAGTTTGGCGTTGGTATTGTTCACACCGCCGTCAACTTCAATTTTGAAATCACATCCCAGTTCTTCGCGCATGTAATTCAGTTTGTAAATTTTGCGGTAAGTATTCTCAATAAATTTCTGTCCTCCAAAACCCGGATTAACCGACATGATCAAGACCAGCGATAAATCAGGAAGAATTTCTGAAAGCACTTCCACGGGTGTGTGCGGATTTAAGGCAACACCCGGTTTTACACCTAACTCTTTGATCAGCTGAATGGTACGGTGAAGATGTGTGCAGGCTTCATAATGGACCGTCAGAATAGAGGCGCCGGCATCACGGAAATTCTCCAGATAACGGTCTGGTTGTTCAATCATCAGATGGACGTCCAGAGGCTTTTTCGCATGGCGGTTGATCGCTTCACAAACCGGCAAACCGAAAGAGATATTGGGAACAAACATGCCATCCATGATATCTACATGAATGTAATCAGCTTCACTATTATTGAGCATTTCAACGTCGCGTTGCAGATTTGCAAAGTCTGCGGCAAGAATGGAAGGGGCAACTGCAGCCATTATGACAAGTAATAATGTTTAAATCCGGGCGAATTTAAGGAATTTCTGTACAAGAAGTAAATTCAGAAGAATCGGGACAAAAATAGGGCAGAGAATTCCGGCGGTAACAGGAGTGTTGGCAGGAGAGATAGTCACCCGACTACAAGACCGGATATTCTGATTCCAACGTTTTGCGACAACGCCGGAACCAATTTTATGTTGATAAAATGTGTCGATAGCATAGGCTATTCAATGCGTGATTTTGAAGACATTACTCGAACAATTGTCCGGCAGAAAAAGCTAATCCGTCTAACAGTTTTGATTGTATAACCTGATCATCGGTTGCCGTGGAAAATAATTTGTATCGGTTGTTTTCCAGGACATAAACTTCAATGGCGGCATATTCAGGCCAAACAATCCAATACTCTTTGACACCATATCGTTCATAAAGCTCTCTTTTTTCGATGGTGTCCAAGTGAAAGGAGCTTTTTGAAATGATTTCAACGAGTAAGTCAGGAACACCTCTGATCCAGTCCTTAACTATTCCCAGATTATCCCGACTTATAAAAATCAGGTCTGGTTGGACGCGATTAATATTTTCTTCAAAAATTACATCTAAAGGTGCGTTAAAAACTTCACCCAGTTTCTCATTTTCCACATATCCGTCCATTATCCGTTGAAGTTTTTTGGATATTTTCTGGTGGGAAGATTTGGGACTAGGAGACATAATTTCTTTGCCGTTAATGATTTGTGTCAAATCCCAGTCTTGAAGTATGGCTTCTTCTTTATGGATCATCTTAGTCAGCGTTTTTTACGAAAATACATAATTAATTACACATAGCGGCTAACTTTCGATCTTTCTGTAAATTTGTGGCGGAATGAGAATTCAGACATGCTCATTCCGCAAAATTGTAGAATCAAGATAATTTCCAGCCGCCAATATTGCATACCATGAACCCGGAAGAACGCATCAACGAACTTATACAAAAGATTGACCACTATAATTTTCAGTATTATCAGGAAAGCATTTCTGAAATATCGGATTTTGATTTTGATCAGTTATTAAAAGAGCTGGCGAAGCTTGAAAATGAATATCCTGAATTCAAACGCAGCGATTCGCCTACGCAAAGAGTCGGGGGGACGATCACCAAAAATTTCAATACCGTTACGCACCGTTATCCGATGTTGTCGCTGGACAATACCTATAACGAGCAGGAACTTCGGGATTTTGACGAGCGCGTGCGGAAAGGCCTCGATGGAGAAGCTTATGAGTATATCTGTGAATTAAAGTTTGACGGGATTTCGCTGAGCTTTACATATGAGAATGGAGTCCTGGTCCGCGGGGTGACCCGTGGAGACGGAACGCGGGGGGATGAAATTACCAATAACGTCAAAACCATTAAGTCGCTTCCGCTAAGGGTTAAATCGACCGAAATTCCGCCTGTTTTTGAAATACGCGGAGAAGGTTTTATGCCGTTCCAGTCGTTTCAAAAACTGAATGAAGATATGGAAGCGCTTGGCGTGAATGCATATGCCAATCCGCGTAACGCGGCTTCAGGATCTTTTAAATTACAGGATTCCGCCGAGACTGCACGCCGGGCGCTTGACTGTTACATTTACTCATTTTTAAGCGATGAGACCGTCTTTGCCAGTCATGAAGAAAGTTTGCTTGCACTCAAATCATGGGGGTTCAATACGTCTCCGGGTTGGAGAAAGGTGGACAATATCGATGATGTGATTGCTTACATCCATGAGTGGGAGGAAAAACGGGCAACGCTTCCGCTAGCCACCGACGGAATTGTGATCAAAATCAATTCCTTTGAGCAGCAGCGCGAGTTAGGATTTACGGCTAAGAGTCCGCGTTGGGCAATTTCATTTAAATACAAAGCCGAAAATAAACCGGCTGTTTTAAGATATGTTAATTTTCAGGTAGGTAGAACCGGAAACGTTACGCCGGTGGCAAATCTTTGTGCGGAGAGCGAACGGATGGTCCCTTACAATAAAGTGAAAGGGGTGCATTTGTCAGGCACGTATGTGAAAAGAGCTACGCTGCATAACGCCAATGAGCTTGAACGCCTGAATGTGCAACTTGGCGACACTGTTTTTGTTGAAAAAAGCGGAGAAATCATTCCCAAAATTACGGGTGTTGATGTTACAAAGAGAGAGCTTTTTGTGACCGAACCCATTGTGTTTCCGACCAATTGTCCGGAATGTGGCTCCCTTCTGGCAAGAAATGAAGGAGAAGTAGCTTATTATTGTCCAAATGACAGCGCTTGTCCGCCTCAGTTGAAAGGCCGGATCGAACACTTTATTCACCGGAAAGCGATGAATATCGACAGTTTGGGAGAAGGGAAAATTGAGGTGCTTTTTGATAACCAGCTGTTAAGAACGCCAGCGGATCTTTATGATCTGACTTATGAAAAGCTGCTTGGACTTGAAAAAAATATCGTTAATGAGGAAACGGGCAAAACCAAGAAGATAAGTTTCCGTGAAAAGACTGTCGAGAACATTTTAAAAGGGCTGGAAACTTCGAAGACCGCACCTTTCAAAAATGTGCTGTTTGGGTTAGGCATCCGTTTCGTTGGTGCAACGGTTGCTGAAAAACTTGCGGCTTATTTTAAAAATATTACCGCACTTCGTGCTGCAACCCTGGAAGAACTTGTGGCCGTTCCCGAAATCGGCGGCCGGATCGCCCAGAGTGTTATTGCCTATTTTTCAGTTGAGGAAAATCAGCAGGTGATGGAGCGTCTGGAAAAGGCAGGTCTGCAAATGTCCACGGATGACAAACCTGTTGAAATGGAAAGTACCATGCTGGAAGGCAAGACGTTTGTCATTTCCGGCGTGTTTGTCAATTTTGAACGGGATGACCTTAAACACAAGATTGAATCCAACGGAGGACGTGTGCTGAGCGGAGTTTCCGGGAAATTAAATTACCTGCTGGCGGGCGACAACATGGGGCCATCCAAGCTTGAAAAGGCCCGAAAACTGGGCGTGACCATCCTGTCAGAAGAAGAATTTTTAGGAATGATTGAAAAATGATGAAGGAAATTGAGTCAGGTAACTAACTTTGTGTTTTAAAATCAACAATTATATAAGAAAATAATGCCATTGGACGAACGTTTCAAAGGAGTCGGAGCAGCGCTGATTACCCCCTTTGATGAGCATCAGGAAATTGACTACGCTGGTTTAAAAAGGTTAATCGAATTCGTGTCTGAAGGAGGAGTGGATTATCTTGTCGTGCAGGGCACAACCGGAGAATCTCCAACAATTTCATCGACAGAGAAGGACGAAATTCTGGCATTTTCAAAGAAGCATAACATAAAGGAATTGCCAATTATGTATGGTTTGGGCGGAAATGACACCAGAGCAGTGCTGGAAACAATCCGAAAGACCGACTTTGAAGGCGTTGATGCAATTTTATCCGTTTGTCCATATTATAATAAACCAACACAGGAAGGAATTATCGCGCATTTCACAGCGATTGCGGATGCGTCACCAGTGCCGGTTTTTCTATATAATGTTCCTGGTCGTACGGTTATCAACATGAAAGCCGATACAATCCTGAAACTGGCCGAACATCCTAATATTATCGGGATTAAAGATGCCGGTGGAAGTATTGAGCAGAGCATGGAGCTGGCGGCGCACGCGCCGAAAGATTTTCTGTTGCTTTCAGGCGATGATAATTTGGTAACAACCATGCTAAGTGTGGGCTGGCACGGCGTTATTTCTGTGATTGCCAATGGCTTCCCCCGCGAATTTACAGATTTGACATGGCATGCCCTGGAAGGCAATTTCAAAGAAGCCGCGGCATTGCAGCTGGCTTTCCTTGAATTTGATACCTTGTTATATATTGAGTCAAACCCGGTTGGTATTAAGAAATGCCTTGAAATAAAAGGTGTTTGTAGCTCTGAGGTGCGTTTACCATTGTTGAAAGCAACGGCGCAGCTGGGTGAAAAGCTGGAAATAGCTATGAAAAGAGAAGGGTTTATTTAATATATCCGGACGTTTTTCGGAGGGTTAATAGCGAATATTCTGTCACCCGTTCCGGGTTAAAAGGGTTCTTTATCAATTGCGTGGAAACGGTGCAAATCAATTCCTTCCCTTTGATAAAGAACCTGTTTTATTTCAGCCGCAATTGGCTGATATATCCTTAAACTTTTTGGTTTGATTAAAATAAAAATTTATGATTACCTTCTATCCCGGCCCGTCAAAAGTTTATCCACAGGTAGAAAAATATTTATCTGATGCTTATCAAAGTGGGATTCTCAGCGTCAATCATCGCAGCGAACCATTCATGGCGCTGCTCAAAAAGACGATTGATTTGATGAAGGCCAAGCTTGACATCCCGGCAGACTACGAAGTTTATTTTTGTTCGTCTGCAACGGAATGTTGGGAAATTATCGCCCAGTCGCTTGTTGCGTCCAAAAGTCTTCATATTTATAACGGAGCATTCGGTGAAAAATGGCTGGAATATACCCAGAAACTGAAACCTGCTGCGTCGGGTTTATCTTTTGACTCCAATGCACTTCCTGCAATTGCCGATATTATTTCCGATAGGGAAAATGAAGTGATATGCCTGACGCATAATGAAACTTCAAACGGAACTGCCTTGCCGTTTGAAGTTTTTGCTGAGTTGAGAAAACAAACGGAACAGGTCATTGCGGTTGACGCGACTTCGTCCATGGCTGGTGTGGAATTTCCATGGGAAGATGCCGATGTGTGGTATGCTTCCGTGCAGAAATGTTTTGGTCTGCCGGCCGGATTAAGTGTTTTTATTGCGTCGCCAAGGGCAGTCAGGCTGGCGGAACGGATTGCTGATCGTGATTACTACAATAGCTTTCTTTTCGTTCGGGATAACTTCCTTAAATATCAGACGCCCTATACACCCAATGCGTTGGGCATTTATCTGGTTGGTCGCGTAATGGAGCAAGTGCCGCCGTTAGCAGAAGTGTCGGATCAAACCAGGTTGCGGGCCTCAGCATGGTATACTTTCCTGGAAGAAAACGGCTATACCGTTTTGGTTGAAAACCCGGAAGTTCGCTCGGATACGGTAATCGCGGTTACAGGTACGAGGGAGCGGGTTGCATTCTTAAAAAAGGCAGCGAAAGAAAATGGCATTATGCTTGGCAATGGTTATGGTGCGTGGAAGGAAACAACGTTCCGTATCGCCAATTTTCCGGCCATTACTCAGCAGGAGATAGATTTGCTTAAAAAATGTCTGAAAGACAATTCCTATTCCCGGGAATGAGTAGTAATGTCATTGAATTGTATTTATAGTTAAAAAGTAGTTTACTCATACAGGAGAGCTCATTGTGTTAATAGATATGTTGCATCAATACCAGACACAAACGAAATGTCTGGTAGCGCTCGATTCCATTATTTTCGGATTCGACGGTCAGGAATTGAAATTATTATTGGTAAAACGTGGCATTGAAGACGAGCATCATACCTGGTCGTTGATGGGCGGATGGGTGCAGCCGGACGAAAGTCTGGAAGAGGCTTCTACGCGTATTCTTTTTGAGCTGACGAGTCTGAGTGATATTTATCTGGAACAACTCCATACTTTCGGAAATCCAAAACGTGACCCGGTGGAACGTACGGTATCAGTGGCTTATTTTGCACTGATTAATGTGGACGATTACGATAATAAGATTTCCAAAAATTTCGAAGCGCAGTGGTTTTCCATGCAGGAGCTGCCCCAGCTGCTCTTCGATCACAGCGCGATGGTTCAAATGGCGATTGAGCATTTACGCTATAAGGCTTCACAGCATCCTATTGGTTTTGAGCTTCTTCCTGAAAAATTCACCATCCCGCAGCTTCAAAAGCTGTACGAGGCGATTTTTGGCACTGAGCTGGACAAAAGAAATTTCAGCCGGAAATTATTGTCGACACACCTGTTGATAAAACTGGAAGAAAAGCAGAAAGGTTTTTCAAAAAAAGGCGCTTTTTACTACAAGATCGACGAAGAAAAGTACAAAAAGCAGTTTAATACTTTCCTGAACTTTTTGCCCAACGGAAACGCCTAGGACGATTTAAATCGTTAGCTTAACAATAAAAGGTTGTGTAAGCAACGGGTTTTGTTCAACTTTGCGGCATAATCCTTGAATTGGTGTCGCAATGTTTAACCTCAAAGAAATACTTTCCGTAACGCTGATTCTGTTTTCAGTAATCGACGTATTGGGCTCAATACCCATCATTGTTGATTTTCGTAAGAAACTGGGCAAGATCGAATCTGAAAAAGCGACGCTCGCCGCAGGGGGAATCATGATCGTTTTTTTATTTTTGGGAGAAAGGCTTTTAAGCCTTTTTGGCGTGGATGTTGCCTCGTTTGCCATTGCCGGTGCCATCATTTTGTTTCTTCTCGGACTGGAAATGGTTTTGGGGGTAAGCATTTTCAAGCATGATAACATAAGCGTCAGCGCAGCGTCGATCGTGCCGATTGCTTTCCCGATCATCGCTGGCGCGGGAACGATGACCACACTGCTCGCCTTGCGGACAACCTACGAAATCAATAACATTCTGGTGGGCGTACTGCTCAATCTGTTTTTTATTTATCTCGTGCTCAGGTCGTCAAACTGGATTGAAAACAAACTTGGCAAAGGCGGGACTGATATTCTCCGGAAGGTTTTCGGGATTATTCTGCTGGCCATTTCTATAAAACTTTTTAAAACAAACCTTATATTGTAACGTTAAAGCCGGGGTATTTGCAGTGCGTAATTGCCATGAATTCCCGGACCGAAACGGATCATTCATAATAAATCTCAAATTTCTGTAATACAATGCAACAATTAGATAGTCTTAACCAGGTCGCTGAATTTCATAAAACTTTTAAACACCCAATCCTTGAAACGCCGACTATTCCTTCCGAGGATCGCAGTCGTTTGCGTGTTGCTCTTTTGGCAGAGGAATTAAAAGAACTGGAAGTGGCCATTCTGGAAAAAGATCTTGTGGAGGTGGCTGACGCGCTTTGTGATTTGCAGTATGTACTTTCAGGCGCAGTGCTTGAATTTGGTTTGGGAGAAAAATTCAGAGCCTTGTTTGATGAAGTGCAGCGCTCCAATATGTCAAAGGCCTGTGTAAGTATCGAAGAAGCCGAGGCAACTGTGGCCCATTACAATGCCAAGGGCACGGAATGTTATTACAAAGAAGACAACGGCAAGTATCTTGTTTACCGCACGGCTGATGACAAGACATTGAAAAATATCAATTATTCACCTGCGGATCTTTCAGGCATTATCGCCTCGTAACGAATAAAAATCAGTCGTTGTTTCATTTTAATTTGAAGTAAAATGTCTTCCGTACTCAACAGATTTCTTAGCTATGTTCAGATCGACACGCAATCTGATCCACAATCAACCAGTTTTCCAAGTACGGAAAAACAGCGGGACCTGAGTAATCAGCTCGTGATCGAGTTGCAGGAATTAGGTATTGAAGATGCGCATCTGGATGAACATGGTTACGTTTATGCAACGATTCCGGGAAATTCGGATAAGAAAAATATTCCTGTGATCTGTTTTTGCTCACATGTAGATACTTCTCCGGATGTAAGTGGAGCAAACGTAGCGCCAATTGTGCATCAGAAATGGAACGGCACAGACATAGTTTTACCTGATGATCCTACACAGGTAATCAGACTTTCCGAGCATCCAGATCTGAAAAACCAGATTGGACATGACATTGTAACGGCAAGCGGAAGTACGCTTTTGGGAGCCGATAACAAAGCCGGTGTTGCGGAGATTATGGCCGCTGCTGAAATCTTGGTGACGGATTCCAGAATAAAACATGGGGATATCAAAATACTTTTTACGCCGGATGAAGAAGTGGGCCGGGGTACAGAAAAAGTGGATTTGGTGAAACTCGGGGCTGATTATGGTTATACCGTGGACGGGGAGGCAGTGGGTACGATGGAGGATGAAACGTTTTCTGCCGATGGCGTAAAGGTTACCATCCACGGCGTAAGCACGCACCCCGGATATGCGATTGGTAAACTGGAAAACGCGCTGAAAATTGCCGGCGATATTCTTGCGGCCTTACCGAAAGACAGCCTTTCTCCGGAAACAACGGAAGATAAGCAGGGATTTATTCACCCTGTTCACATGGAAGGAATTCAGGAAAAGGCGGTTCTGGATTTTATCATCCGGGATTTTACCGAAGCGGGTTTGCATGAAAAAGAAGCTTTTCTTCAAGAAATCGTCGATAAGGTTCTGGCCGGATATCCCAACTCGAAGAGCGAATTTAAAGTCACACAGCAATACCGCAACATGAAAGAGATTCTTAATCTGCACCCGCAGATTATCGATAATGCCGTGGAGGCCATGAAGCGTTCCGGTTTAAATCCCATTACCAGAAGTATTCGCGGAGGAACAGACGGTTCCCGGCTGTCATTTATGGGGTTGCCGTGTCCGAATATTTTTGCCGGAGAACATGCATTTCACTCACGTTTGGAATGGGTTTCTGTGCAGGATATGGAAAAAGCGGTGGAGGTTATCGTAAGCCTGACGCAGGTTTGGGAAGAAAGAAGTTAGTTTAGAATTAATGGCAAAAAAGACGAAATTTTATGTAGTGTGGCAAGGTAGACAAACAGGTGTGTTTACCGACTGGAAAGAATGTGAGGCGCAAATCAAGGGTTTTGAAGATGCCCGGTATAAATCTTTTGATTCAATACAGGAAGCGGAAACAGCCATTCAGCGGAATTATTGGGAATATGTCCAAAAAAAGGAGAACGCTGCAAAGGCAATTGCCAAAATTGCACCGGCCAATATTGGTCAGCCCATTAAGAATAGTATTGCTGTGGATGCGGCCTGGAATACAGCCTCCGGCGACATGGAATATCAGGGCACTTATCTGCAAACGGGAGAAAGAATTTTTCTTCAGGGACCTTTTAAAGATGCCACCAATAATATTGGCGAGTTTTTAGCGATCGTCCACGGATTGGCCTATTTACAAAAAAATAATAGCGAAATTCCGATATATTCAGATTCAAGAACGGCTATCAGCTGGATTAAAAAGAAGCACGCCAATACAAAATTGCAGCTGACGCCAAGGAATAAACCCGTTTTTGAAATGCTGCAAAGGGCCGAGCGCTGGCTTGCCACCAATACCTATCCGAACAAAATCCTGAAATGGGAAACGGAATATTGGGGGGAGAATCCTGCCGACTTTGGAAGAAAATAAACATCCATGGCCAGAAATTCCTTTTTTAAGTTCAAACAATTTACGATCAATCAGGATCAGTGTGCGATGAAAGTCTGCACGGATGCCTGCGTATTGGGAGCCTGGGCTGATGTTGAAAACGCAGAACGAATTCTGGATATTGGTGCGGGTACGGGTTTGCTGTCGCTGATGATCGCGCAACGAAGCGCTGCTGCCAGGATTGAGGCCGTAGAACTGGATACTGACGCCTATGCGCAGGCTCAGGAGAATATTGCAAACAGTCCTTTCAAAAGCGGGATAGCGGTTCTCAATGCGGCCATTCAGGAATTTTCTTCGGATGAGCGATATGATTGCATCGTTACCAATCCGCCATTTTTTCAGTCGGATCTGCGTTCGCCGGATCTGAAAATAAACCAGGCCCATCATTCAGAATCGCTCACTTTTGATGATTTGCTGGAATCGGTGGACAGGTTACTGACCGCAAATGGAAAATGGAATATCCTGCTCCCGGTGGATGAAGGCATTATTTTTCAGGAGCTTGCCGGGAAAGCGGGATGGTTTTTACAGCGAAAACTAACTTTGTTCCATCAAAAAGATAAGAAGCCATTTCGTCTGGTAATGGTTTTTTCTAAACTTGAACTCGTTGATAATAGGGTAGTTAACCAGGATTTGTTGATATACGACGAAGATGGCAGAACCTATCATCCGGAGTTTCAGAAATTAATGAAAGACTATTATTTGATATTTTGATCAGGAAAAACACGAACTTTGCACGTTAATACGGGTGTGTAGGTATCACCCTTGTACTTTATTCATGACCAATTCAGCTATTCAGATTTCCGTTGTTATCCCCCTTTTCAATGAAGAGGAGTCTTTGCCAGAGCTTAGTGAGTGGATTGCGCGCGTGATGACTGAAAATAATTTTACATATGAAATCCTGTTTATCGATGACGGAAGCAAAGACCGGTCATGGGAAGTAATATGTGAGCTTTCATTGAAAAATCCCAATATCCGGGGTAAACGGTTTGTGCGCAATTATGGAAAAACAGCTGCCCTGCAAACTGGCTTTCAGGCGGTGCGCGGCGATGTTGTCATTACCATGGATGCTGATTTGCAGGATAGTCCTGACGAAATTCCTGAGCTGTACCGGATGATTAAAGAGGATCGGTATGATCTGGTTTCGGGCTGGAAAAAGAAAAGATACGATCCGATCACCAAGACAATTCCAACCAAGATTTTCAATGCGGCTACCCGGGGTATTTCCGGCGTGTCGCTGCATGATTTTAACTGCGGGCTGAAAGCTTATCGTAAAGACGTGGTTAAAAATGTCACGATTTATGGTGAAATGCACCGTTATATTCCTGTTATTGCCAAATGGAATGGCTTTGGAAAGATCGGCGAAAAAGTTGTTCAGCACCAGGCAAGAAAATACGGTTACACAAAATTTGGCCTTGAAAGGTTCGTTTTTGGGTTCCTGGACTTGCTTTCGATTGCGTTCGTCAATAAATTTGGTCGTCGCCCGATGCATTTGTTCGGTAGTCTTGGAACACTTATGTTTTTTCTTGGAACGGTCATTGCCTTCTGGTTGTTAGGAACGAAAATTTATAAAATTTACATTTCTCACGAACAGTATCGTAACGTTACAGAAAATCCGCTGTTCTTTCTGGCGCTTGTAGCGATCATGGTCGGCTCGCAGTTATTTCTCGCCGGATTTCTGGGAGAATTATTTGTGAAACAGTCCATTTCCAAAACAGGCGATTATCTGATTTCTGAAAAGGCCGGAGAATAACTAAAATAAAGAATTAAAAAGATCATATACATATTACCAAATAATGAACGCAAACGTACACAAAGCCCACCCCTGGCATGGAATTCCGATGGGGGAAAATGCACCTGAATTGGTAAACGCATTTATTGAAATCGTTCCTACGGATACTGTAAAATACGAAATTGACAAGCAGACAGGTTATTTGAAAATTGACCGTCCTCAAAAATATTCCAATATTGTTCCTGCGCTTTACGGATTTATTCCTAAAACTTATTGCGCTGACAAAATTGCCGCTCTTGCCCGTGAAAGATCAGGAAGAGACGTAACAGAAGGTGATGGCGATGCGTTGGATATCCTGGTGTTGTGCGAAAAAATCATTACACACGGTGATGTAATGTGTGAGGCAAAACCAATCGGAGGTATCCGTTTGATCGATGGCGGAGAGGCTGATGATAAAATTATCGCGGTTTTGAAAGGTGACGAAGTTTATGGCGGATATGCTGATCTGAGCGAGTTGCCACAAGGAATTGTTGAGCGTTTGAAGCACTACTTCCTTACTTATAAAAACCTTCCGGGTGAAAAGGCACACATCGAAATTACCAATGTTTATGGTCGTGAGGAAGCGCATGAGGTAATTCTTACATCCGTTGAAGATTACAAAGATTCTTTCTACTGAATACCTGAATTACCCCAGGTACTTATGAAAGTTGGTGTTTAGCTTGGATCAAGCATACTGACAGTTAATAATATAGCCGCTCCGGATACGGAGCGGCTATGTTTATTTGTATCTTTGTGCAAAATTTTGAAAAAAGGGAATCTTTCGTGCCTGTCGCCAGGCTTTGCGGTTTTATATTTCAATCTGAAAATCAACTCCCACGGTAGCGGCAGGATATAAAATAACATAATGAGTAACATAGAGGAAATTAAGAAAAGGCGGACATTCGCGATCATCAGTCACCCGGATGCCGGGAAAACGACTCTGACAGAAAAGCTTCTGCTTTTTGGAGGTGCCATTCAAACGGCTGGTGCGGTAAAATCGAATAAAATCAAGAAAACGGCCACTTCCGATTTCATGGAAATCGAGAAGCAGCGTGGTATTTCGGTTGCAACATCGGTAATGACTTTTGAATACCGTGATCTGCTGATCAATATTCTGGATACACCGGGTCACAAGGACTTTGCCGAAGATACCTATCGTACGCTGACAGCTGTGGATAGCGTTATTCTGGTTATTGACTGCGTAAAAGGTGTTGAAGAGCAGACGGAAAGGCTTATGGAGGTTTGCCGGATGCGGAATACCCCTGTGATTGTTTTTGTAAACAAACTCGATAGGGAAGGCCAGAATCCGTTTGAGCTTCTTGATGAGCTTGAAACGAAGTTGGGAATTCGTGTGCGTCCGCTTACCTGGCCGATTAACATGGGCGCCGATTTTAAAGGAGTTTACAGTCTGTTTGAGCAGAAACTGTATTTCTTTAAGATCAATAAAACCAAAATTGAAAGTAACGTTGTTGAAATCAACCTGGGCGACGACAGACTGGAAGAACTTGTTGGGCTGAAAGACGCTGTGCAGTTGACCGAGGATGTGGAGTTGGTAGAAGGTGTTTATGACCAGTTTTCAAAAGAAGCTTATGAAAAAGGAGAACTGGCTCCGGTTTTCTTTGGTAGTGCGATCAATAACTTTGGTATCAAGGAGCTTCTGGATACCTTCTGTGAAATTTCTCCGCTTCCACAGCCACGTGCTACGGATGTTCGTGAGATTGAACCGACGGAGAAAAAATTCAGTGGTTTTATCTTTAAAATTCACGCAAACCTTGATCCTCGCCACCGCGACCGTATCGCTTTCCTGCGGATTTGTTCGGGTAAATTTGAGCGGAGAACTTTTTATCACCACGTAAGGCTAAACAAGGATGTGCGTTTTGCCAGTCCGTTTACTTTCATGGCGTCGGATAAAAGTGTGATGGACGAAGGTTTCCCGGGAGATGTTGTCGGCTTGTACGATACGGGGAATTTTAAAATTGGCGATACCTTAACAGAAGGTGAAAATTTCAATTTTGCCGGTATCCCAAGTTTCTCTCCCGAGATTTTCAAGGAGTTGATCAACCTGGATCCAATGAAATCAAAACAATTGGAAAAAGGTATTCAGCAGCTGACGGACGAAGGTGTGGCCCAGTTATTCAATCTTGACCTGGGAAATCGCAAGGTCGTTGGAACGGTAGGAGAGCTTCAATTTGACGTAATCCAGTATCGTCTGGAACATGAATATGGTGCAAAATGCCGCTGGGTGCCTATGAACGTAACACGCGCTTGCTGGTTAACAGCCGATGAAAAACCAGCAATGGACGAATTTATCCGTTTGAAAGGAAACCAGATTGCATTTGATAAAGACCGTAACCCGGTATTTTTCGCAGAATCAGACTGGATGATCCGTATGAACCGCGAGAATAACCCGAAAATACATTTCCATTTTACGTCGGAGTTTAAGACGGAAGTGGCGTTGTAGATGTTTAAATATTTGACAGAAAAGCATTGGTCAGCATTATTCTGTCACCCGTTCCGGGTTGACGTTTGCCAGCTGTTTCCTGATGGCTACACTATTATCAACCCTTCGGGTTTATGCTTTTTGAGATAAACCCGAAGGGTTGATAATATCATAGCAAAATAAGCTTTCGAGTTTTTGCCATAACCCTGAAAGGGTGATACAAACGTAAAAAAGGAGTTCTGACTAAGTTTTAATTTAATCAGAACTCCTTTTTTGTAATGACTGGCCGGAATCTAGTTTCTCGGACCTCTGCCTGCTCCCCCGTTTTTCCTGCGTTCTTCCATCACGGTTTTGTATTTTTCCTGTTGTTCAGGTGTCAATACCTTTTGAAGTTCTGTGTTAAACGCTTCCATAGACTCTCTCATTTTCGATCTGTCCACATCCTGCGAATTTCTCATTTCTTCCATTTTCTGGGCACGCGTTAAATTCAGGGTATAAACCTGTTTTTGCTGCTCTTCTGTAAGGCCCAGACTTTCGGTCAGTGACTTGGTTTGGTTTTCTGCTCTTGCTTCCGGGGTCAATTTGGCATTGTCCCGTTGCGCATAAGCGGAGATACTTGCGAACGCCAGCATCATGGCGATTATTCCTTTTCTCATGGTTTTAAAGTTTAGATACCAGTCTTAGAGAGGGATTTATGAAGAAGGTTTAATCGCGACGAGTTTATTTAATAAAATAATCTTGTCGCGAGTGCTATGCTGATGGCGGCGGTATAACTTAACAGCGTTCCAACCAGAATGTACTCTGATTTCTTGCTGATGTAAGTAGGAGGAACCTCGCCGACTACGGTTTTGTCATTGTAGCGCAAAAGCGATTTTGAAGCAATCAGAAATCCGATTGCAGGATATTGGCTTAAAAGCACGAAGACGAAAATTAATAATCTTTCAGACATGCCTATCCAGCGGCCTGCATTCGCAAGATTGTCATCCGCGTTTGGCAATAGTTTATCGAGTTCGTCACGCCATGGCTTGGTTAATATACCTACCAGAAATGAGACGGGTGAAAGGCCGAGAAATGCACCGGTCAGTATGGCGACGAATTTTTTATTATGAATTAATTCCTTGAGGTTAATCACTTCTGCCGGAATGCTGCTGGTAAGAATAACGGCAGTTATTGAAATCGTTATTAAATGCGCTATTTGATCGCCGATAAACCAGCCGGCGGTTTCTTTTTTATCCCATTCCAGTTTTGCAATATCAATCAGGCCGTGCGCGATCCCAAGTAAAATTGCCGGGAGGGGATTAGTCCAGTGGCCAAGGAAAATGTAAGAGGTTAGTATCACCACGCTTACATGCGCGTAAAGGTATTTTGACCGAAAAGATTTTTGTCTCTTGCTTTCAACCCATTTTGTTGGTTGCCAGTAAAAATCAGAGAGAACGTGGGCAAGCAATAATAACAGAAATTCAAGCATTATTTTTCAGGTTTGTATAGTGTGTGAGATATTCAGGGAAAGAGCTTAGGAAATTTTCAAGTGCCCACCAGTTAGCTGCTGCCACACGCTGGCTTACAGCAGGCTGGCTGATGAAGAAGCTTTCTGCGATCTGTTTGATAGTCTGTTTTTGGATTAAAGCAGCAACAACCTCACTTTGGGCAACTGTCCAGTTTTCAATTAATATCTCCAGTAGGCCTAAAACTGCATTTAAAGGCTCTGAATCGTAGGGTAATGCAATGCCAATCCTCGCTTTTTGCTGACGGATATGATCTGCCAGATGTCCGGATAGCCTAAATGCTTCTCCATCAGAGGTGCCGGCACGGTCTGTTATCAGGTCGGTTTTCCCTATTCCGATCGCAACCCTCAGGTCACTTTGTACTGCGAAAGATTTCATGATAGCTCTGGATAAAACAGCAACATGCAATGCGTCTCTGGGATCCTTTAAAACACCTTGAAAGCTATCGCCACGGTAAATTTCAGGTGCTAATAACCATTGGAAATGATGGCTTTTACTCAAAACAGTTGTTAATCCTTTCAGCCACTTTCCAGTATCTTCATTAGAAAAATGGGTTGAATTCACCATGTCTGCGGTAATTACTGCCCGATATCCTGCTTGTTCTGACATAAGTTATATATCTTATAATACTCAAATATAAGTATTTTGGCTTATATTTATTACATATAAGGTTTTTGACTTATGTATATTAAATTAAAGATTCAACCAGAAACTGCCATTCTTCTTTCAACGAGCCCTTAAAGACATCGGCACCAGCACGCCGGTACCAATACCCTGCATTCCAGGTATCGCCTTCAACCCGGTGTAGGTACGCGTGCAGGCGGTCATAGGATTTTGTTCCCTCGCTGCTTTGGGCGATATCGTGAGCGGCTTCCCAGTTATCGTTGGCATCATACCAAAGTGCTTTTAGTAAAACGGGTAATTCTTTGGGCGGTTGGGGCTGGGTAAGACTTGAAATGAATTGATCGTATGTCATATGGATTTAAAAGTAATTCTGAACACAAAAAAACGAACCAATATTGAAATTCCAAGTACAGATTGTACAGATATTGTAATACGGGGCTCTAAGCGCTGTATTACGTGTTTTCATTGTATATTGTCTTATCAACAGTTGGATTGACAAAAATTCCTTAACTAATTTTTAAAATCACTTAAATCTATGATTAAACAATTATCAACGTTAGTATTTGGACTAACCTTGACCTCATTGTGCCATGCGCAGGAAACGTTTCCACGTAATGGTGCCTATGATGAAAGAAAAGGGCAATTTGCTTTTACCAATGCCACAATCGTGGTGGATTCCAAAACAACCATTCCAAACGGGACATTACTGATCGAAAACGGAGTGATCCGCGAAGTAAGCAAGCAGGTTAAAATTCCTGCGGGTGCCGTTGTTGTGGATCTGAAAGGTAAATATATTTATCCATCGCTTATCGACCTGGATTCTGACTATGGGATGCCGGAAGTGAAACGCGATCAGCGCGGCGGTGGTCGTCAGACACCTCAGTTAGAATCCAATAAAAAAGGTGCATTTGGCTGGAACCAGTCTATTCAGCCTGAAACAGATGCCAGCAATATTTTTACCACGGATAACAAAAAAGCAGCCGACCTGCGAAAAATTGGCTTTGGGACAGTACTTACGCATCAGCATGACGGGATTGTGCGCGGGAATGGCGCGGTGGTAACGCTTACTGACGAGTCTGCAAACAAGGCTTTGTTAAACGGGAAGGCTTCGGCGCATTTTTCTTTTAGCAAAGGAAGTTCAACACAGAATTATCCTTCATCCGGAATGGGTGCCGTTGCGTTGTTACGTCAGAATTATTATGATGCAGACTGGTATGCAAAGGGTGGTAAGGTGAAGGAAACAAACCTTTCTCTGGATGCATTTAATCAGATCAAAGGGCTGCCTTCTTTTTTCGAAACCAAAGACAAATACAGCGTTCTTCGGGCAGACAAGATCGGGGATGAATTTGGGTTTCAGTATATCATCAAAGGTGGAGGAGATGAATATCAGCGGCTGGATGAGATTAAAGGCACTAAGGCTACGTTGATTTTGCCGCTCGATTTTCCTGCTGCTTACGATGTGAGTGACCCATGGGATGCCGATGTTATTACCGTTGCGCAGCTTAAACACTGGGAAATGGCGCCTGCCAATGCTTCAATCCTTTCAAAAGGAGGTGTTTCTTTTGCACTAACCGCTGCGGATTTAAAAAATAAGGCTGACTTCTGGGCGAAAATACGGACAGCTATCGAGTATGGTTTACCGAAAGAAAAGGCACTGGAAGCTTTGACAAGCACCCCTGCCAAACTTATAAAAGCCGACGGACAAGTTGGAAGTTTAAAGGCCGGATTACTCGCGAATTTTTTGATTACGTCGGATGATCTGTTCAGCAAGGAAAACGTGATTTATGAAAACTGGATTCAGGGGAAAAAATTCATTGTGGCACCGTTAAACGCTCCTGATTTTCGGGGTAATTATTCTTTTTCGGTCAACAGGGAAGCAACGGGCAAGCTTGAAATATCAGGTTCCGTTGAAAAACCTGAATACAAGATTATCTTAAAAGATACAGTTAAGATCACGCCAAAGGTGATTCTTGCCAATGAGCTGCTGACGATGACCTACCAACCCGAAAAGAAAAATCCGGGAACGGTGAGACTTACGGGCTGGATCGCAGGAAAAGGATTATCCGGAGAAGGTGTTTTACCCAATGGTGCGCCGGTGATCTGGAACGCAACTCTGACCGAAAGTTATAAGGAAGTTGCCAAAAAGGATACAGCCTCACTTAAAGTGAAGGAGACAGGAGTGATTGTTTATCCTTTTGTTGGTTTGGGAAATGAACAATTGCCAAAATCTGAAACCATATTTGTAAAAAATGCGACAGTCTGGACCAACGAGAAGGATGGTATTTTGCAAAATGCTGATGTGATTATCCAGAACGGAAAAATTGCAAAAGTGGGTAAGGGATTATCAGCACCAGCGGGTGCGCGTACCGTGGATGGCACCGGAAAACATTTGACAAACGGAATAATCGATGAGCATTCGCACATTGCGTTATTTGCGATCAATGAGGGTTCGCAGTCGAGCACCGCAGAAGTGCGTATGAGTGACGTGATTAACCCGGATGATGTCAATATTTATCGCCAGCTTGCCGGTGGTGTTACTACTTCACATTTGCTTCATGGGTCTGCCAATGCGATTGGCGGGCAAAGTGCTCTGGTAAAACTGAAATGGGGAGCCACCCAGTCAGAAATGCTTATTCCCGAAGCTAAAACGATAAAGTTCGCTTTGGGTGAAAACGTAAAACAGTCGAACTGGGGCGATGTAGCACGCGTGCGTTTCCCACAAACGAGAATGGGGGTTGAACAGGTTTACTTTGATCATTTTATCAGAGCGAAAGAGTATGCCAAAACCTGGAAGGATTACAACAGCGCTGCCAAAAAAACAGGTCTTGAAGTTCCGCGTAAGGATCTGGAGCTGGAAGCACTGGCTGAAATTCTGGATAGCCAGCGTTTTATCACTTGTCACTCTTACGTGCAGTCGGAGATCAATATGCTGATGCACGTAGCGGATTCACTGAACTTTAAGATCAATACTTTTACGCATATTCTGGAAGGTTACAAGATGGCCGACAAAATGAAAAACCGTAATATCGGCGGTTCTACTTTTGCAGACTGGTGGGCTTACAAGATGGAGGTTAAAGAAGCTATCCCTTACAATGCGGCGCTGATGTATCACGAAGGAATTACCGTGGCAATCAACTCTGATGATGCGGAAATGGCCAGAAGATTAAATCAGGAAGCAGCCAAAACGGTAACTTTTGGAGGTGTTCCGGAAGAGGAGGCATGGAAAATGGTGACCTTAAATCCTGCAAAACTTTTGCATGTTGACAATCGAATGGGCAGCATTAAGGCTGGCAAGGATGCTGACCTGGTACTTTGGAATGCGCACCCACTGTCAATTTACGCCCGTCCAGAGTTCACCATGATTGAAGGAACGGTTTATTTTGACCGGAAAGAAGATGTTGCAAAACAGGCTAAAATAACGTTGGAGCGTGAGCGTATCATCCAAAAAATGCTAAGCGACAAAGCCGATGGAAAACCGACACAAAAACCACAGGCGGCTCAGCCTCGTATGTGGCATTGCGAGGATATCATCGGTGTTCATGCAGAACATGAGGAAGGAAAATAAAGGGAATTTTTTGTCTGACCTTCCATCATTTACTCATTTTTTAACTGTCTTATGAAAACAAAAAAATATATAAAGGCGACATCTGGTCTGCTCAGCATGGCGGCGATTTTCTGTCTTAATTTTGCCGGCTATGCGCAGAACCCGGCCCCAGCCAAGCCGCAGACAAAACCTATTATTCTGACTGGCGGAACAATCCACTTGGGCAACGGGCAGGTTATCGAAAACGGGATCATTTCTTTTGACAAAGGAATAATTACGCAGGTGGCCGCTTCCGGTGCGACGCTCGATCGCAGCAACTCAGAAGTGATTGACGTGAAAGGGAAACATATTTTCCCGGGTATTATTTCCATGAACACCACGGTTGGTATTCAGGAAATCGCATCGGTGCGCGCGACACTGGACTACAACGAAGTCGGAGAAATTAATCCGCACGTACGGGCACTGGTTGCTTACAACACCGACTCGGAAGTTATTCCTACCCTGCGTAACACGGGAATTCTGCTTTCTCAGGCCGTTCCGCAGGGTGGAATTATTTCAGGATCGTCTTCGGTATTTTACTCGGATGGATGGAACTGGGAAGATGCTGTGTTGAAAAAAGATGATGGTATCTGGATCAACTGGCCTCCGTTTTTGTCCAGTAGCTTTAACTATGAGGATTTTTCTGTTTCTGTAAAGAGAAACGAGAAACGTCAGGAAATCATCGACGTATTCCGCAGTACCTTTTCCCAGGCCAAAGCTTATGCAGAGACGGCGAAGCCAAGTCCGGTAAATGTGCGTTTGGAAGCCATGAGAGATCTTTTCAAAGGAACGACTAATCTGTATATCCGTGCGGATTATGCCAAGGATATTATTGAATCGGTGAAATTTGCTCAGGAATTTGGATTGAAAAAGATCGTAATTGTAGGTGGCGACCAATCCAATAAGGTGACGGCATTTTTGAAAGATAATCAGATTCCTGTGATTTTGAATCCTTTGCATCGTCTGCCCAATGGAACTGACGACGATGTTTATCTTCCTTATGAGCTTCCGGGAATACTGGCAAAGGCCGGCGTGAAAGTTGCAATCACTTATGCTGACGAGTGGTGGAGAACACGTAACCTTGCGTTTTTGGCTGGAACGTCAGCTGGTTTCAGTGATGTTACTCCTGAGCAGGCGCTGCAATTTATCACAAAAAATCCTGCTGAAATACTTGGTGTAGAGCAGTATGTGGGAACTTTGGAAAAAGGCAAACAGGCATCTCTAGTCGTAACAACGGGCGATATGCTTGACATGCGCGGAAACGCTGTCCAGATGGTTTTCATCAAAGGAGGAAAAGTTAACCTGGATGACAAACAAAAACGTCTTTACGAAAAGTATAAAGAAAAATACGGGCAAAAGTAACTTAGGTTGCATAGAGAACCACAGAGGTAAAAGTAAGAGAGCCACAGAGAAAACAAATCTCTGTGGCTCTCTTTTTTGCTCTTAAACTCTGCGTAACCTGGTGACCAAACAAATTAATCTTCTGTCAGCGAATAAATTCCATCGCTGGCGATACGGATCAAACCCTGTTTGTACAAACCTCCAATGGCTTTTTTGAAAACCTTTTTGCTGATTCCAAGTTGCCTGTTAATGTCTTCGGGAGCGCTGTTATCTGACAGATTCAGAAACCCGTTGTTCTTTTTAAGTTCGTCAAGAATACGCTGGGCAGTTGGTTCCACCACATTTTCATATCCTTGTTTTTCAAGACTGATATCGAGCCTGTTTTCGTCTCTGATCTTTTTTACATAACCTTTCAGAGAATCTCCAATATTAATGGTTTTGAAGACCTCGTTCGCATAAATAAGTCCCTTATGAAACTGGTTTACCACCACATTATAGCCAAGATCTGTTTTTTTCCAAACCAGCAAATCGACCTCATCGCCCTCTTTAACAAGCAGACGTTCGTTTTCCAGATATCTATCCAGCTTTGTGGTAGCAATCAAACGCGACGTTTTCTGGTCCAGGTATAAAAAAACAACGTGCCACTCACCAATTTCCATCGGCGTAGTTTGTTCTCTAAACGGAACAAAAAGGTCTTTTTCTAATCCCCAGTTCAAAAATGCCCCGTGTTCCGAGACATCCTTTACTTCCAGGTTAGCGAATTCGTTACGTACAATTTTTGGTGTTTCCGTGGTTGCTACCGGCCTGTCTTCCGAATCGTTGTATACAAAAACCCTGATAACATCATCAATCTGCATGTCATCTGTTTTGTATTTGTTGGGAAGAAGCACTTCTTCACCTTCTACATCCCCCAAAAAGAAACCAACGCTGGTATCACGCAGGATGGTCAGGTTGTTATATTTTCCTATAAAAAGCATTCTCTGTCTCTAAGTTTGCTGCAAAGGTAACGCTATAAACCGGTATTTACCACCTTATTCTCGCGTCACCACCGAAGATGTAATCTCCCCGGAAATAATTAAACCATCTGAGAAACCTGAGAGAACCTTAGTTTTTTATGCCAAGGTGAAAACTCGGGATCTTAAATGGTTGTTAACGTTTATTTCGATAAAAGATCCTCACATCGTAAAGTTGATTGACCTGAAATAATTAAACCATCTGAGAAACCTGAGAGAACCTTAGTTTTTTATGCCAAGGTGAAAACTCGGGATCTTAAATGGTTGTTAACGTTTATTTCGATAAAAGATCCTCCCATCGTAAAGTTGACCGACCTGAAATAATTAAACCATCTGAGAAACCTGAGAGAACCTTAGTTTTTTATGCCAAGGTGAAAACTCGGGATCTTAAATGGTTGTTAATGTTTACTTCGATAAAAGATCCTCCCATCGTAAAGTTGACCGACCTGAAATAATTAAACCATCTGAGAACCCTGAGAGAACCTTAGTTTTTTATGCCAAGGTGAAAACTCGGGATCTTAAATGGTTGTTAATGTTTACTTCGATAAAAGATCCTCCCATCGTAAAGTTGACCGACCTGAAATAATTAAACCATCTGAGAACCCTGAGAGAACCTTAGTTTTTTATGCCAAGGTGAAAACTCGGGATCTTAAATGGTTGTTAATGTTTACTTCGATAAAAGATCCTCCCATCGTAATGTTGACCGATCTGAAATAATTAAACCATCTGAGAAACCTGAGAGAACCTTAGTTTTTATGTCCTAAGGTAAAACTCTGGTGTCTTAGATGGTTTAAATGAATACCTGCGATGTTTACTGAGAAAAACCTTAACGGCTTACATCAGCGTATTGGTTAATCTTTTTAATTCGATTTCGGATGATTTAGCTGCGTAGTTTAGGTTAATCAGGCGATAGCCAGCCTCCTCGAAACTTCGCTGAGCCTCTCTTACATCAATAATCGTAGCCTGAATAAGCTGAAAGCGCTGCAAAGTAAGATCCAAAAGCTGTTGGCTTAACTTGTAATTTGCTTTCTGAGATTCGAGTTGTTCCAGAGAACTTTGATAAGTCTGGAACATTTTTACAGCCTGCGCGGAATAATCCCGGACCAGAATCTGCTTTTGCGTTTTGGCTGATGACGAGTTGATCTGAGCTGCTTGCTGCTGACGTTTAAAAGCGCCGCCGTTATAAATCGGGACGGCAAGGGTAACACCCGCACTAGGGGCAGTAACTTTGTTTAACAGCGTAAAACCCGCTGTACTCTGATTTCGGGTATAGTTATAACCAAGGTTCAGTCTTACAGTAGGGTAACGCAATGCAGCCGTTTCTTTGACGATCAATTCCGAAATACGGATTTGATTCTCTGCCGCCTTGATGTCTGCGTTGGCTGCAAGTTTATCAAGGACATTGTCTATTTGCAAACCTTGTTCAACCAGAATCGTGTCTTTTATGGCGACGGGCGATTTTGGATCAAGGGCAAGCAATCTCAATAACTCAGACTTAGCCACGTCCACAGCCAACTGCTGCGTGATCAGCGTCTGATTCAGCGTGTTCAGATCAATTTGTGCCTGAAACAAATCCGCGTTATTGGCCATTCCGGCCGTTTTGCGGACTTCGATAATTTCAAGCCTCTTTTGTGAAGCCGCGATTGAAAATTTAACTGTATTGATGTAACTCAGCTGGCGAACAACGTCATAATAACTCGTCATGACGGCAGCGATCGTATTCTGAATCTGAGAATTCAAGACCTCACTGCTCTGATACTGCAACTCGGCCAGACGTTTTTTAGTAGCTACAACTCTCTTTCCGTTATATAAAAGAAGGCTGGCCGTAATACCTGCACTGGTATTATTTCCTTCTGCCCCGCGGCGTTTTGTCCCCGCACCGGTTTGAAGTTCCTGGGTGATATTCTGAATCTGTTCGGTATTGGAAGCATTGGCATTGACTGTTGGTAATCCGCCGGCTACTCCATAGTTATTCAACAAGGTATTGGCTTCCACATCATTTTTGGCGATCTGTATTTCAAGACTGTTTTTCAAAGCAATAGAAATCGCCTCGTCCAGCGTGATCTGAAGAGAGTCGGCACTGTTGCTGCAAATGGCCGGCGCACCGGTCAGCAAAAGAAGACAAGCGATTTTTATACTGATATTCAGGTTTGTTAGCGGGTTCATGCAAAACCAATATTGACTTATGATTATTAAATGATTTAGGATCTAAACAACGGCGGCGGCAGCTGCTTCCTCGGCCGCGGCGGTTTGTTCTCTGTGTTTGTTATGTTTAGGCGATATAAAAGTGTAAATCGCAGGAATTACAAACAAGGTCAGAATCAACGAAAAGGTAAGACCACCCACGATAACCACACCCAGCGGTACACGACTGGTAGCTGCTGCACCAAGACTCAACGCAATCGGTAATGCGCCGAAAGCGGTGGCGAGACTGGTCATCAGGATCGGACGTAAACGTTGGGTTGCCGATTCTATAACCGCCGGAAGCCTGGCCATGCCATGTTCCCGTTTCTGGTTGGCAAATTCTACAATAAGAATACCATTTTTCGTCACAAGTCCGATCAGCATGATCATACCGATCTGAGAGAAAATGTTGATCGTCAGATTGAAGATATACAGACTCAAAAGTGCTCCCGCAAGTGCCAGCGGTACGGTGATCATGATGATAAAAGGATCCGTAAAACTCTCGAACTGACCCGCCAGTACAAGATAGACAAGCAACAATGCCAGTCCGAATGCAAAGCTGGTGTTCGAAGAACTTTCTTCAAAATCACGTGATGGGCCGCTTAGCGAAGTCTGGAAGGATTCATCCAGAAGTTTGCTTGCAATTTTACGCATGGCTACCACACCATCGCCAACCGTTTTTCCTTCTACAAGAGAAGCGGAAATTGTCGCGCTTTTGTAACGGTTGTAGTGATAAATTGTTGGCGGACCACTTTGTTCTTCCATTTTCACGACAGCGCTCAAAGGAATATTCTGGCCGCGATCATTACGCACATATAATTTTTCAATATCGGCTGGCTTGTCGCGGTCCGACCGCTCAACTTGTCCGATTACCTGATACTGCTGTCCATTCCGGATGAAATAGGCCAGACGTCTTCCGCTGAATGCAGCCTGGATCGTTGCGGCCACATCTGTTGTAGAAAGTCCCAGATCGCGTGCTTTCAGGCGGTCTATTGTCAATAATACTTCCGGTTTATTAAACTTTAAGTTTACGTCAACATTCTGAAAAACAGGATCTTTTCTCGCTTCTTCCAGGAATTTAGGCATTACCTCGGTAAGCTTCGCAAAATCAAGATTTTGAAGAATAAACTGAACCGGAAGCGCCCCGCGTGAACCGATACCCACCGCAATGGTTTGCTCCTGAACGGCAAATATTCTGGCGTTATTGAATTTTGGAAGTCTTTTGTTAATCGCCATTGCGATATCGTTCTGGCTTCTTTTTCTGTCCTGAGCCGGTACCAATCCGATACGACCCGAGGATGCATTTACCCCAGCTCCACCAAAACCAGGTGTAGATGAAAATACAAACTGGCGCTCCGGAATGGAATCGTTCAAATAATTAACCACTTCGTCAGAAATGCTCTGCATCTGGTCGAAGCTGGTACCTTCCGGCGCGGACATATTCAAACGCACACTATTGCGGTCTTCCATAGGCGCCAGCTCACTTTGCAAATGAGTGTAGGTGTAGTAGATAATGCCCAAACAGGCAACAACCAAAACCCATGCAGCCCACCGCGCTTTCATAAAACCTCTTAAGGACCTGTTATAACCATCTTCCATGCCTGTAAAAAATGGTTCGGTTTTGTTATAAAACCAGCCATGACTTGCATTTTTTCTGTTCAAAAATACGTTCAGTACCGGTGTGATCGTCAACGAAACAAATGCGGAAATTAAAACGGCCGAAGCAACCACAATCCCGAATTCACGGAAAAGACTTCCGACGAAACCTTCAAGGAAAATCACCGGTAAGAATACAACCGCAAGTGTCAGCGAGGTAGAAATAACCGCGAAGAAAATTTCCTTGCTACCTTCGAGCGCAGCCTGCCTGATAGGAAGGCCTTCTTCCAACTTTCGGAAAATATTTTCGGTGACAACAATACCATCATCCACCACAAGGCCGGTTGCAAGAACAATACCCAGAAGTGTCAGAATATTGATAGAGAAACCACAGATGTACATGACGAAAAACGTCGCCACGAGCGAAATTGGAATATCGATCAAGGGGCGAACCGCTACAAGGAAGTTTCTAAAGAAGAACAGAATAACAATAACCACGAGTCCGAAAGAGATAATCAGCGTCTCTTCCACCTCTTCCACAGACTGACGCACCAAACGGGTATTATCGATCAGCACATTGAACGTAATATCAGATTTATTGGATTTTTGAATTTCCTGAAGACGTTTGTTAAACTCGTCGGAGATTTTCACATAATTGGCACCAGGCTGCGGGATAACCGCCAGACCTACCGCATACACGCCGTTGTATTTCCAGCTTTGCTCTTCGTTCTCGGGTCCAAGCTCCACTTTGGCCACATTGCCCAGACGAACAATGCCTGTGCTATCATTTTTGATGATCAGGTCGTTGAACTCTTTTTCTGTGGTGAGCCTTCCCATGGTGCGGATGGTAAGTTCGGTCTGATTACCGTAAATTTTACCGGCAGGGAGCTCAACATTCTCCGCACTTAATGTGGTATTGATGTCATTAAATGAAATATTGTAGGCGTTCAGCTTGTCAGGATCAATCCAGATACGCATCGCATATCTTTTTTGTCCAAAAATGTTGATAGCACTTACCCCGTCAATGGTCTGAAGACTTTGCTGTAAAACGTTCTCGGCATATTCGCTTAATTCCAGAAGACCTTTGGAAGGACTCTGTACTGCGAGCAGAAGAATAAAGTCACTATTGGCATCCGCTTTGGCAACAACCGGAGGCGCATCAATATCCTGGGGAAGGTTTCTTTGGGCCTGGCTTACTTTGTCGCGAACGTCGTTGGCAGCAGCTTCAAGGTCAATTTCCAGGTTAAATTCAACGGTGATATTACTCGTACCGATCTGGCTCGATGAGCTGATGGTTTTAATCCCCGGAATACCGTTGATACTTTTTTCAAGAGGTTCGGTAATCTGGCTTTCGATGATGTCCGCATTCGCACCCGTATAACTTGTACGTACGTTCACGATAGGAGGGTCAATGGCGGGGTAGTCCCTCAGTGACAGAAAGTTATAGCCAACCACACCGAAAAGGATGATAAGCAGGTTCATAACCACGGCAAGTACTGGCCGGTTCAGTGATAATTCCGAAATATTCATAGGATGGATGTCAAAAGAATGGGCACCTTCTAACCGTTATTCGGCAGATGTGTTCAGGTTTTTTACTGCTCTCACTTTCACTGGCGCATCGGGACGGGCGAACAATACCCCGGAAACAACTACGGAATCTCCTACATTAATACCTTTGGTAACTTCCACAAAGTCCGCTTTACGGACTCCGGTTTCGATGGTAACGAAAACGGCCTTTCCATCCTTCACTATAACAGCCTTCTTATTTCGGGATTCAGGAATGATACAGTTGGTCGGAATTAAAATACTGCTTTTTTGAGCGCCTGCGTTCAAATAAACCTTGGCAAAAGAGCCAGGATTGAAAGTCGCTCCGCTCAAAGTAGCTCTTACGGTAATATTTCTTGTACTCTGATTGATCTGCGGTTCTGTTGCAATAATGGTTGCTTTCTGAACCGTTCCTTTTTGATCGATAACCACATCCACCGTGCTGCCTTTGTTGACAAACGACTGATAAACTTCGGGAACCGTAAAATCAATACGAAGGTTGTTGAGCTGCTGCATGCTGGCAATCACCGTCGTAGGCGAAACATAGGTTCCTGCACTTACCTTACGCAAACCTACAATGCCGGTAAATGGCGCACGGATAATCGTTTTATCGATCAATGCCTGCGTATAAACCATATCCGCTTTCAAAGAGTTAACCTGATTTAGGGCTACGTCATAGTCAGCCTGGTTAACACCACTGATGGCTATTAATTTTTTTAATCTTTCTTCGGTTTTAACTGCCAGTTCCAGCTGTACTTTTGATTTTTCGAGCTGAGCTGCCAGATCCGCATTGTTGATGCGTGCAATAATCGTACCTTTTTGAATCGTTTTCCCTTCGGGCACATCAAGGAATGTCAAAAGTCCGCTCACTTCCGGGCGAAGCTCGGCGTATTCATTTGCAACCACCGTTCCGTTAACTTCCACTTTATCGCTTACGCTTTCACGTGATGCAATAATAACGTCTACAACCGTAGGGTCGGATTTACTTTTATCTTGTTTAAAATTGTCTTTTTTTTCGCCACACGACAAAATAAAAGTGCAGGAAAAAGCCAGAATCAGAGGAGAATAAACTGTGTTAACTAAAAAAGACCGGCATAAATAATTTGGCCAAAGGAGGTTACGATTCATAAATTAGTACTATTTCAGGGTCTTTTTGAATTATTATTTCGTTAGGAATAGATAACAGCCAGAAAATGTGAGGTTTCAGCACTGTTATGTAAAGGTAATACGCCTTAGATAGTTTTCTACTATAAAAGTTTAATGGCAGATCGTAAAAATTTTTAAAAATCTTTTCCGATAACCTTTAGAAGGGTGTCACATTTAAGTTCGGTCTCTTCCCATTCTCGTTCAGGGATAGAGTCTTCGGTGATGCCGGCCCCTGCATAAAAAGTAGCGATTCCGTCTTTCAAACGGACGGTGCGAAGGTTTACAAACAGGTTTGAGTCACCTTCAACCTGCACCGGTCCCAGAAAACCGCTGTAAAACGAGCGGTCATAACCCTCTATTTCGGAAAGGAACTGAAGGCTTGGAATTTTAGGCACACCACACACCGCAGAAGTCGGGTGAAGCAGCCGGAGCATGACCGAGGATAGCTCCGGGAAATTCAGTGCATTGGTATCAACTTCAAAATCAGTACGCAGGTGATAGAGGTTACCTGCCAGCACGGTTTTTGGCCCGGTTTCCAGGTATTCTCTTAATCGTATTTTCTTGAAGCATTCGACAATGTATCTGCTTACAAGTGCCTGCTCCTCAATTTCTTTTTGTCCCCAGCGGATATCATATTTTGCGATAAGATTTCCTTCTTCATCCTTTGCCTTTTGTGTACCGGCAAGCGACATGGTTTTAAAAATGCCGTCTGATTTTTGCTGAACCAGTGCTTCGGGACTTGCGCCAAGCCAGAGCTCTTTTTGATCCGGCAAATTTACCAGCGAGACAAAGGCATGCGGATAAGCCTTAGCCAGCTTCTGGAAAGCTTTGGCAGGCTGAAACTGATCGGTATAGGTTAGCTCTTTGGTTCTTGAAAGTACAACTTTATGGAATTGTTTCTGCCGGATGGCGGATACGGCCAGCTCCACCGTTCTTTCAAACCGGGCTTTGGTATCGTGGTCGGGCAGTGAAGATAAAAGCAGTGACGTATCGCCGGCGGATTTGCCAGTCCGTTCTGTTTTAAGCTCACCGGCTTTATTGACAAGTCTGATCACTTCCGGGTGCTCTTCGCCAGGCAGATTTTCGATTTGCTGCAAAAGCCCGTTTTCTGCGTATACGGCGATGATGTCACCTTCCATAAAAAGAACATTTTCCTGTTCTTTCCAGTGAAACGGACTGATCACAAATCCGGGAGAAAGTTTTTCCAGATCAGGCTGGCAGTTTCGGATGCCTTCCCTGACCGAGATTAGCAATTTTATTTCGTTGGTATGCGGAAGCTTCCATAATGCACAGGGAAATCCCAATTCTTTCGCTGCTTCCCAAAGTTGCTCTGCCTCAAATTGTTCTAAAATTGACTGGGCAGTTTTTATATGTGTTGAAATCATTCAGTTAATCTTTAACAGGTTGCCACCCGCCTTGCAATCTCAATAGGGCATTACCGAAAATCAAGTTAGCGGTTTGCATTGACAATTGCTACTGTGAGCCTGCTTACGCAAACCAGTTTATTTTGTTCATTGGTAATTTTAATGTCCCAGATATGTGTGGTCCTGCCCACATGGATAGGGGTCACGCGTCCGTATACAAATCCATCTTTTGCAGACCGTAAATGGTTTGCGTTAATTTCAAGGCCAACGGCATGTTGATTGTCGGGATCTTTCAGACATAAGAACGAAGCAATGCTCCCCAAAGTTTCTGCCAGCACCACAGAAGCACCGCCGTGCAAAATGCCGAAAGGCTGATGTGTACGATGGTCCACAGGCATTTTTGCTACAATATAATCTGCTCCGATTTCAGTGAATTCGATCCCTAAATGACTGGCAATTGTATTCTTACTAAAAGAATGAATGGCATCAAGTGAAATGGATGTTGTGAACATATCTAAAAATTATATAAATTTGTACCTGCTATATTAGTCAAAAACAAGGTATTTGCAAAAATAATATTTAAATAATACAATTATTTTGAAAAGAAAGTCTATATATCTCATTCGCCACGGTGAAACTGATCTGAATCGTAAAGGAGTTGTACAGGGAAGCGGCGTAGATTCTATGCTCAACGAATGGGGAGAGGCGCAGGCCGCTGCTTTTTTTAATGCGTATCAACATGTTCCTTTTGATAAAATATATACTTCCAATTTACAGCGAACACAGCAATCTGTCCGCGGGTTCATCAACCAGGGTATCCCTTATGAAAGTTATGAGGGGCTGAATGAAATCTCCTGGGGACTTCGTGAAGGCAAGGAACCAAACAGCGGCGATACAACCTATTACCGTGACCTGGTCTTAGCCTGGAAAGTCGGTGATTTTGACCGTGCTGCCGAAGAAGGAGAAAGCCCTGTACAAGTCCGTGCACGCCAGATTCCGGTAATCGAAACCATTTTATCCCGTCCACACGAAAGAAATATCCTGATTGCCATGCACGGCCGCGCCATGCGTGTGCTGCTGACGACACTTTTCAACCAGTCGCTGATTCACATGGACGATTACGAGCACAGCAATCTTTGTCTGTACCGGATCAATTATTCCTACGATACCCAGCAATTTGAGCTTGAAGTGAAGAACGACACAACCCACCTGCTTTCGCTGGAAATACCTCAAACCTTTTAAAAACCGTTTGTAAGAGTGCAATTCCTTTGATGTATTTATAACGGAAAGCTGCCAGTGGTTCTATACTTTTGTGGCATCGTTGTGAATAAACCGGCTGTAAACTTTTAAACATGTCCAAAAGGAAGATATACTGGACCCTGCAAATTGTAGGCTGGACAACACTCATCATGTATGAGTTTGTACTGTATACACTCGAATATGGATTTGACCGTAGTAATTTATACAGCAGTCTTGCCAATATTCTGCTGGGTATAACCCTGACGCATCTGTATCGTCTGGTTATCCGTCGCTGGAACTGGTCCACTTTGCCTTTGCCCAGGCTTGCCCTTCGGGTTGGGTTTTCGGTTTTGCTTTTAGGGCTAATCATGACGATTGTTAACCTGCCGCTTGACAAACGGATCCTGGAAGAAAATCTGATGAACCAGCCTTTTGTGTTCTGGAATTATTATGCAGGATGGTGTAAAAATTTGCTGGCCTGGATATTATCCTACACGGTTTATCATTATGTGGAACAAAACCGGTTAACGGATTTTGAAAAGATCATGCTGAAAACTTCGATGCGCGAAGCAGAGGCAAAAGTGCTTCGTTCCCAGCTTAATCCGCATTTTACATTTAATGCGTTGAACAGCATCCGGGCACTGGTGTACGAGGACCCTTCCAAGGCACAGATCAGCATTACTCAATTATCCAATATTTTACGAAATTCGCTGCTGGCCGACCGCCGTAAAACGGTCGATTTACAGGAAGAACTTAAAACGGTTGAGGATTATCTCGAATTGGAAAAAGTCCGTTATGAGGACCGTTTGAAATATACCATCGAGTCGAATCCGCAGGCTGTTTACTGGCAGGTTCCGCCCATGATGTTGCAGACACTTGTGGAAAATGGTATCAAACACGGTGTTTCAAAAGAAATGCATGGTGGTTTTTTAGACGTGAGCTCAGATATTGATGAAGATATTCTGATCATCAAAATCCGGAATACAGGGAATTTGGGAGGTACGGATTCGGGCGGGGTAGGTTTGAAAAACACAGCAGAACGTCTTTCAATTTTATATGGAAAAGGTGCTTCTTTCAAAATATTTCAGGAGAAAGAAGGCGTAGTTTGCTCTGAAGTGCGCATTCCTACCTTATCGGATCAGATGCAGCTTTTGCATGCTGACTAAAATTTGAGTTTCAACAGGAAGATCGATTATCTTTACAAGTCACCGATTACTAAGTTTAAATAACAATTCAAGATTTTTATTTAATAAAACAATCCCGAAACCGCCATGAGAACCCTTATTGTTGATGACGAACGCCTAGCAAGAAATGAACTGAAAAGATTACTGGAACCATATACCAAAATTGAGATCGTAGGGGAGGCCGCCAATGCCGAAGAAGCGCTTGTGATGATTGATGACCTCCAGCCGGAGCTGCTGTTTCTGGATATTCAGATGCCAGGTAAAAACGGTTTTGAGCTTTTATCTTCTATTGAAGGAAAGAGTCCCGAGGTTATTTTTACGACGGCTTATGATGAATACGCCATCAAGGCCTTTGAATACAATGCACTGGATTATCTGTTAAAACCCATTGACACGGAGCGTTTAAAGGAAACAATACACCGGATCGAAGAAAATCAGGCGATGCCCGAAATTTCGATTTCAAATCACGAACGTGTCGAAAAAATTCTTGGTGAAAATGACCAGGTGTTTGTTAAAGACGGGGAAAAATGCTGGTTTGTAAAACTGGGCAAGATCCGTTTGTTCGAATCGATGGGTAACTATGTTCGTCTGCATTTTGACGACCAGAAGCCGTTGGTTTTAAAATCACTGAACAACCTGGAAGAACGTCTTGATCCCGGAACGTATTTCAGGGCGAACCGTAAGCACATCATTAACCTGCACTGGATCGAAAAAATTGAGCCCTGGTTTAGCGGCGGCCTTTTGGTGACCTTACAGGGCGGTGATAAAATTGAAATCTCCCGTCGCCAGGCGATACGTTTTAAAGAACTTATGAGTTTGTAAAATTCCTCAACTTAAAAAGAAAAAGCCATTCGGCAGGAAATCCGGTCAGACGCCGGTCGGACGGCTTTTTTCCGTCCGACCGGTAATAAACCGAAACCGGTTTCAATCAAAAATATAACACTTCATCAACTACTTTTCTTTATGCGGTTCTTATCAGGCCTTCTAATTCTCAGCGGCATTATTTGTTTTTCGGCATGTAATTCTTCAAAAAAGGAAGAAACCAATACGGCTATCAAACAGGCCAAATTTACGAAAACAGAATTTGGAAAATGTGATACAACAGGAAACAACGGTGCTACCGTAAAAATCGACTTATGGGAGCCAGCCGGAACCGATTCTGCTTCATCGCAAATTCGTACTTTTTTATCAGGAAAGGTCATTGAAAGAATCAATGAGCAGGCGGATTCTGCCAGTATAGCGGCTACGCCCGGCGCGGATAAAAATGTAAAAGCGGCCTACGAAGTGTTTGCAGCTAACTATAAAAAACTGAAAGCTGAGTTTCCGGACGCTCCCGGATGCTGGTTTATCGAGGTAAAAGGCGATACGGTTATGGTCTCTGATAAGATTGTTCAGTATCAGCTGGATCATTTCGCATTCACAGGCGGGGCGCATCCCAATAGTTTCCGTTCCTATTATCTGTTTGATGTAAAAACAGGTGAAGAAAAGAATGTAAAAACTTTCGTTGCTGACTCGGTTGCCTTGTTAAAGAAGGTGGAAACAGCATTTCGTAAGCTGGAAAAAATAGCGGATACCACAAACCTGGAAGACGCCGGGTATTTCCTTGCTGATCATAAATTTTTCCTTCCGGCCAATTATGCCTTTACGAAAGAAGGAGTGTTCTTTTATTACAACCCTTACGAAATTGCGGCCTATGCACGCGGGCCTGTCACATTTACAATTCCATATGCACAGCTGGAAGGCATTGTGAAAAAGGAACTTATCTTTTAGTCAGAATATTCCATCGTCAACAAAGCTCAGAAAACCTTTGTCAGTAAAAATGACATGGTCAAGCACAGGCAGGTCAAGGATTTGGCCTGCCTGTTTTAGTTGTATGGTAAGATTGATATCAGCCTTGCTTGCTTTCAGCTGACCGGACGGATGATTATGGACCAGAACAATCCCGCTCGCCGTGTTTTCCAACGCATGTTTGAAGATAATTTTTGGGTCACAAATTGTCCCGGATACTCCGCCCACACTTACCACGACGGACTTGATAACCTCATTAGCACGGTTTAACATTACAATCCAGAATTCTTCATGCAATTTATCCATCAGGTGAGGTTTCATTTCATTGTAAATATCTACGGAAGACTTAACCTGACGGCGCTCGTTTTGCAGAAGGTCTGTACGCCTGCGCCCGAGTTCCAGCGCAGCCATAATCGTAATGGCTTTGGCTTCTCCAATGCCTTTGTTTTTGGTCAGGTCCTTGATGCCCTGCCGGGCCAGTTGGTTAATGTTATTGCTGACCGAATTCATAACGCCTTTGGCCACATCCACTGCCGATAACGAAACCGTTCCGGAGCCAATCAGAATGGCGATAAGCTCCGCATCCGAAAGTGCGGCGCGTCCTTTGAGCATCAGTTTTTCGCGCGGACGGTCTTCTTCTGCCCAGCTGAGTATTTTTCTGGGATTGTAGTTGTTGTCTTCGGACATAACATGGTTGTTTTAGTCCTATGACGGAAAACGTGTGGCCAGGTCATGAAGATGGCTCGGAAATGTTACTGGCCGAGCTCGGTCAATGCTGCTTTTGCTTTATTATCAATGCTGTTTTTATATTCATGTTTCTTAAAAGCCATAGCCTTTTTGAAATAGTTTACAGCTTGGGCATTCTGGTTTTTATCCCGCATGATATAACCCATTTGCAGTGCAGCAGACGGGCCGAAAGTAAATGAAGTATTTTGCGTCAGATAAATGGCGCGGTCATAATATGGCATCGCGCGTTCGATCTGATTCATTTTCTGCAATATCCTGCCTTTGCGGTAATTCAGCTCGGCCTTGTCAGTTGGCGTATTAAATGTTTTTTCGGTGTAATTATCGACGAAATCCCAGGCTTCGGTCAGATAGCCGCCGTCGGTGGCGTAACGGGCTTTGTAAAGTATTTTTTGTTCGGGTAAAAGTTTGCCGTCCTCATATTCTTCCGAAAGTCTCTGCGCAAATTTATCCCCTTCAATGATCGTGCTTCCGGTACTTCCAGCCAGCCTGATATATTGCGCGGCTGCCGTATCGCGATTGGCCAGCCAGCGGCTCATAAACATTTTTAAATTGCTGTCTTTGATGTAATTAAATCCCTTGTAACGTTTTTGGAATTTGTTATAAAAAAAGAAAGCGATATCGTATTTACCTTTTTGAAGCGCAATTTCTCCCCGCAGGTAATCAAGAAATGGAAATGCAATGTAATCGTCGCCATTGGGTGCATGATTAAGATAATGAAGCGCCTCTTCACTTTTTCCTTCCTTCATTAAAATGGTGGTTGCGAAAAAATGCAGCAGTAAATTGTCTGGCTGGTTTTTGGGCAGCTGTTTCAGCAGCGTCTTTTGCTCTTCACTGAGCTGCAAAGTATAGGCATGCAGCAAAAGGTTAATGAGCTGAGTTTCCTGCTGAAAGAAGGGTTCTTCACGTTCAACAATTTGTATTTCCCTGATTCCCAATTTAACATCGCCTTTCAAACCAAGAATTTTTGTTACCCAGATGTAGTTGTCCGGGACTGATCCGATCAGAACGTGCAACAGTCCTAATGTTTTTAGATTCGGACGAAAATTTGGAAATCTCTTCTGGTTTTCTTCTGCAATCCGGTAAGCCTTGATCACATCCCATGACGCGCTGGCTTCATTGCCAAACTTCATTTTGGCAAAAGCCCAGTGCAAACGGATTTCAGCCTGGAAAAAGCGTTTGTAGGGAGAGGAGTTGGGAAGTTTTGCCAATGCAGCAAGCCTCAAATCCTCATTTTTACTCCATGCTTTAAAAGCACTTTTATCCTCGGAGATCAAAAGATAATGTAAATCCGCATAATTGTCCAGATACTGAATAAGTCCGTTAGATGGATTTATTTTTCGTTCTTCATTGATCAAATCACGCGCTGATTCGATCCTTAATTTTTGAATTTCGAAATAAGCACGTTGGAGTTTCGGGGTGAAGATTACGTCATTTGTGGCTTCTTCTGCTTTCAGCGTACTGCTGAACAGCAGAAAAAAAAGTACTATAAGGAAGCGTGATATTTTCAATTGATGATTGCCGATGATTAGTAATTTTGATCAGATTTTGCCCGATATTTTTCAACCCGGCCCTGCAAATTTAAGCACAGAAATTCAGGAATAGGTAATTATCTGTTAAATCAGATATGTTTTGAAGTGCATTGTTAGCTTGGGAGCTGAAAACAGAGGTACGAAATGGGGGCGACAGAAAAAGTACAGCGGAAAGCAAAAAAGGTTGCCTTGAAAAAGACAACCTTTTTTGAATATAAAATGCTAAAACCTAGCGACGTTGGTGAACTGGTTCAACGCTTTCTACGTCAGCAAGAATTCTTCCGCAATGCTCGCAAACGATAAGTTTTTTACGTTCACGGATATCCGCTTGTCTTTGTGGAGGAACGATGCTGAAACATCCTCCGCAGGCTCCGCGCGATACGTGTACAACCGCCAGACCATTCATTGAGTTATCACGAATTTTCTGATAAGATTTCAACAAACGCTCTTCGATTTTTTTTGTATGCTTTTCACGCTCGCCTAAAAGTGATTTTTCTTCTGCTTCGCTTTCGCTGGTGATCAAAGAAAGTTCGCCTTTTTTCGCTTTTAAATCTTCGTTTCTTTCATTCAAAGTAGATTCTGCACGATTAGCATCATCTTCGATCAATCTGATACGCGCTTTGGCTTCGTTGATTTTTTTGTCAGCCAATTGCATATCAAGTTCCTGCAATTCAATTTCTTTGGTGATCGCGTCGTATTCGCGGTTATTGCGAACATTCATCTGCTGATCTTTGTATTTTTTGATCAGCTTTTCACCATCCTTCTGTGCACCTTTGAAGTTATCAATTTCGGCATTTAAGGCAGCGATTTCGCTTTTGAATTTTCCTATTCTCGTTTCAAAACCGATGATTTCGTCTTCCAGATCTCTAACTTCTTCGGGAAGATCGCCACGGGTTTTTCTGATTTCGTCCAGGCTTGAATCAATTTCCTGAAGTTTCAGGAGAGCGTCTAATTTTTGTGCGATTGTGTTTTCCATGTATGTCTTTAATGGACTTGTTTCAATGCGTATTATATGAGTGGGACTTAAAGCTGAATCTCTTCTTCTCACTATTTAGAGTACTAACCAGCTCAGAAACTTGTTTCTAAGCGAAATATCGTACCGGATTAGTATTGACTTCTGACAAACAGAGTGCGAAATTACTAAAAATTCCTGATAAATAGTTGTATAATAAATCTTTCGTAAATACTTCACTTTCAAAATGGCCGATATCGCAGATCATAATGCGATTATCTGCGTCAAAAAATTCGTGGTATTTATAGTCTGCCGTGATAAAAACGTCGGCCTGAGCCCTTATTGCATTCGGTAATAAAAAACTTCCAGCGCCTCCGCAAACTGCCACGCGTTTTATTTTTTTATTTAAAGGGACTGTATGTTTGATCAGAGGTGTCTGCATCTGATTTTTTACAAAGTGCAAGAATTGATCTGAATCCAGGGCTTCGGCCAGCTCACCAACCGCGCCGGCGCCTACTTCCTGGTTTTCATTTTCAAGAGCCTGTAAATAATAGGCAACCTCTTCATAAGGATGATTGTCCTTTAAAGTCCTTAGGATAGATAATTCAAGGTGGGCCGGAAACATGAGCTCGATCCGGTGCTCGTTTACCTCCTCGTTTACACCTCTGGTTCCAATCACGGGGTTGGCCAGATCGCCGGGCTGGAAAGTGCCGGTTCCTTCTGTGCGGAAGCTGCAATTTTTATACTGCCCGATCGTACCTGCTCCCGCTTCAAATAAAGCATCCAGAACTTTCTGTGAATGGTCTGTCGGGACAAAAAAAGTAAGTTTGAAGAGCAGCTGTTTTTTGGGAGTCAGGACTTTTACGTTTGTCAGGCCCAGTCTTTCAGCAATTTTCCAGTTTACGCCGTTGGTGACGTGATCGAGATTTGTGTGAATGGCATAAATAGCCACATCATGTTTGATGGCTTTGATCACCGTGCGCTCGACGTAGTTATTGCCATTAAGTTTTTTCAGCCCTTTAAATACAATCGGATGGTGCGCGACGATCAGGTTGCAGTTTTTGGCTACGGCCTCTTCCACGACTTCTTCGGTAACATCCAAAGAAAACAGTACACCAGTCACTGTTGTTTGCGGATCTCCCACCAGTAATCCTGCATTATCATAACTTTCCTGATAAGGTGCAGGGGCAAGTTTTTCCAGTTGTTGAGTGATCTGCTTAATTTTTGTCATTTTTTTTTGCCTTCCAACTATTTGATAGCCAGAATAAATTTGGTTTTTTGAAAAATTATTTACAAATTAAACAAGATTTTATTTGTGTAAGGTATTGCAATGAAGAATAAAAATACTAGTTTTGCACCACAATAACCCGGAACGACGGGCGAAAGTAACTTGGTTTGGTAGTTCAGTTGGTTAGAATACATGCCTGTCACGCATGGGGTCGCGGGTTCGAGTCCCGTCCAGACCGCCAAGTTTATTGAAAGATTGAAGCTATTGGTTTGGTAGTTCAGTTGGTTAGAATACATGCCTGTCACGCATGGGGTCGCGGGTTCGAGTCCCGTCCAGACCGCAAAAAGCTCAGAGAAATCTGAGCTTTTTTTGTTTTTTCAATAACCCGTTGCATGGGGCACTGCTTGATCTCTTGTTCAAGAGCTATACTTTTAAAGTCCATCCAAAAAGATCTTCCGTTTTTCCGGTGTAGATTTCAATCAGGTATTCCTTCACTTTTTTTGCAAAAGAATCTTCCTTTACATCGGGAAGTGTATAATCTAAGCGCTCGTATCCGATGGTCGAAATATGAGAAACAACCGCCGCTGTACCTGCGCCGAAGGCAGATTCGAGGCGTCCTTCTTTTAACGCGCTGATAATTTCCTGCACTGAAATTCTACGCTCTTCGACAGGGATACCCCAATGCCTTGCGATGGCAAGAATTGTTTTGCGTGTAATGCCATCCAACGTCGTATCCGAAACGGCAGGGGTTAAAAGTGTACCGTCGTCCAACACGAACATCACATTCATCGCTCCTGACTCTTCGATGTAGGCATGTTCATGTGCATCTGTCCAGATCAGCTGATCATATCCTTCCTCCTGCGCAAGTTTCGCTGGGTAAAGCGAACCGGCGTAGTTACCGGCACATTTTGCTCCGCCAACCCCGCCTTCTGCGGAGCGGATAAACTGCGTTTCAATTTTCACTCTTGGCGGTTTTGCAAAGTAAGCACCCACAGGGCCGGTAAAAATGATGAAGGTATAGGTATCCGATGGTTTTACACCAACGTAAGGATCAGTTGAAAACATAAAAGGACGGATGTAAAGCGCCGATCCATCCTGAGACGGCACCCATGCGGAATCCAGGCGAACCAGCTCGGTCAAGCCGTTCATAAAAACTTCTTCGGGAACCGCAGGCATACACAAACGTTCCGCCGATTTGTTAAGTCGTTTCCAGTTATCTGTCGCCCGAAAGAGAAGTGTATCGCCTTCATTATTTTTGTAGGCTTTCATTCCCTCGAAAATAGCCTGTCCATAATGCAGCGCAGCGGTTGCCGGGCTTAAGGAAAGGTCGCCATAGGGGACAATGCGTAAATTTTGCCATTGACCATCGCGATAGTCGGCAATAAACATGTGGTCGGACATGATCCTGCCAAAGCCAAGATTGTTAAAGTCAACCTCGTGCAGACGTGATTTCTCCGTTTGCTTTTTCTTAATAAGTAATGTTTCGGTGGTCATAAGCCTTGAAAGGACACTGATAGTTAATTCGTTATTCCAGTCGGAATTCATTTTGCAAGCTAATTAAAAAATAATTAGTATAGCAATAATATATGAAACAACTTTTTTAAGGCTTATAATTTTTTGCAACAGCGGTTAATGACGCCCGCCCCCATTATCCCCCCGTTATTCGTAGTTTAAACTACGAATTTGTAATAAAAAACCGTCTTTGACGGTCTTGATCGATGAATCTTTTCGAAGATTATGGATACTTGAACTTACTGTCAAAGACGGTTTTTTATTTTAGGTACGCAGTGTCCCTTCGGAACACTACGCACAACACGGATATTATGTAAGGTTGGAAAACAAGAGGGCTTATCAAATCGCGGAAGTAATGCAATACCTAGACTATTTTCACAACTTTTGCAGGGATACCGGCGACTATTGCATTGGCTGGAACGTCCCTCCCCCCGTTATTCGTAGTTTAAACTACGAATTTGTAATAAAATACCGTCTTTGACGGTTTTGATCGATGAATTTTTTCGAAGATTATGGATACTTGAACTCACCGTCACAGACGGTATTTTATTTTAGGTACGCAGTGTCCCTTCGGAACACTACGCACAACACGGATATTATGTAAGGTTGGAAAACAAGAGGGCTTATCAAATCGCGGAAGTAATTAAATGCCTAGACCATTTCACAACTTTTGCAGGGATACCGGCGACTATCGTATTGGCTGGAACGTCCCTGTTGACCGTTATTCGTAGTTTAAACTACGAATTTGTAATAAAGAACCGTCTGTGACGGTTTTGATCGATGAATTTTTTCGAAGATTATGGATACTTGAACTTACCGTCACAGACGGTATTTTATTTTAGGTACGCAGTGTCCCTTCGGAACACTACGCACAACACGATATTATGTAAGGTTGGAAAACAAGAGGGCTTATCAAATCGCGGAAGTAATTAAATGCCTAGGCCAATTTCAAAACTTTTGCAGGGATACCGGTGACTATCGCATTGGCTGGAACGTCCCCCCGTTATCCGTAGTTTAAACTACGAATTTGTAATAAAAAACTGTCTGTGACGGTTTTGATCGATGAATTTTTTCGAAGATTATGGATACTTGAACTTACCGTCGCAGACGGTATTTTATTTTAGGTACGCAGTGTCCCTTCGGAACACTACGCAACACGGATATTATGTAAGGTTGGAAAACAAGAGGGCTTATCAAATCGCGGAAGTAATGCAATACCTAGACTATTTTCACAACTTTTGCAGGGATACCGGCGACTATCGCATTGGCTGGAACGTCCCTGTTGACTATTGCGCCAGCTGCGACAATGGCATTTTCACCAATTGTGACACCAGGTAGTATCGTCGCCGCCGCTCCAATCCAGGCGTTTCGCCGGATGACAATTGGCTTAGGGATAACGGTCTCGCGCTCGTTAGGATCCAGAGGGTGGGTTTCAGATGTCAAATTAACCTTGGGACCAATCATGACATCGTCTTCAATTGTTATTCCGCCCATATCCAAAAAGGAGCAGGCGTGGTTTATAAATACGTTTTTACCGAGGGTTATAAACTTACCAAAGTTGGTGTAGAAAGGAGGGAAGATGGTAGTGGAACCGTCGATGTTTGTTCCGGTTATTTCACTCAATCGCGCGCGGACCTGGTCGGTGTCAGTGGAAGCATTCAGGGCAGGGGATAACCGGATCGTTCTGGCCACGGCCTGCTGCAATTGACTGTATTCAGGATCATCTTTCCGGATAGCTTCACCGGCTCTCATTCTGTCAAAAATATCTTTTACTTCCATATGATTGTTTATTTTCATCAATATTTACTCTAACTCAAAGGTGACCGTCACGCTTCGGGAACCCACTGCGGCCGCAAGTCCAGTCGCATCATCGATACGGCCGAGTTTTGTGTAATTGTAAGATGTCGGAAATGATTGATAGAAAAGCACCAGCGTATTAGATCCATAGATCATCAGGTCGCCTGAATTGATATTTCGGGGATTTGACGCATTGGTTGGTAAGTTATCCGGGAATCGGTACAGCTTTTCATTGCCGTTTAACTCACTCATTGAAACGGTCATGGGCAATCTGGACTTAAAGGCAGTCGCCGTAACATTGTTAAGCAGCGTCGCAGTGAAGGTTTTAGAGCCGATCCTGATTTTAAGCCGACTGCTTGTCGTATCAGTATGATTGCTGTCGGTAGTTTCCATATTCGTATTGGCAATTGTCACTTCGTTTGTTTTACAGGCCAAACTTCCTGTTAACAGCATGACGAGTCCAGAGAGGACAATCAGGGAATTTTTCATTTCCTTCATTAAAAATCAGTTTAAATGGTAGTGGTGTCGATCACAAACCGGTACCGGGCTTTTTTATCCACGACCTGCTGCCAGGCGTCATTGATCTCTTCGGCTTTGATGATTTGTACTTGTGGGTAGATTTTGTTCTTCGCACAATAGTCTATTACCTCCTGAGTTTCGGGAATACCTCCAATGAGGGAGCCGTTGAAATTCACCCTGTTAAAAATCATATTGAAATTATTGATCGTCAATTCACCATTTACCGGCTGGCCAACCTGGGTAAAATAACCGTAGGGTTTCACGCAGGAAATGTAATTCGACATATCATAGGAATAGGGAACGGTGGAAATCATAAAGTCCAGCTTTCCAAACCAGGGTTTGAGATCATCGGCACCTTTCACTACAATTGCTTCTTTGGCTCCGAATGAGCGGATATCATCAAGCTTACTTTCTGATGTCGTAAAGGCATAAACTTCGGCACCTTTTGAAACAGCCAGTTTGATAGCCAGATGTCCTAAACCGCCGATGCCCACCACACCTATCTTATCGCCTTTTTTCATCCCGACCCGCATTAATGGAGAGTAGGTTGTAATGCCGGCACAAAGCAGGGGAGCTGCAAATTTTAGCTCCATCGATGCAGGGATTTTGATAGCAAAGTGCTCGTTTACAACGATGTTATTGGAATAGCCGCCCTGTGTAATCCCACTTGGCGATGATTTTTCAGGACTACCGTATGTACCGGTCATGCCCGTGGTTTCACAGTGATGTTCTTCTCCTTTTTTACAACTGTCGCACTGCATACAGCTGTTGACCATACAACCTACACCGGCTTTATCGCCCACTTTGAACTTGGTGACGTTTTTTCCAACGGCAGTTACGATACCAGCAATTTCATGACCAGGAACCTGCGGGTAATGCTGCGGCCCCCAATGGCCTTTAATGGTGTGAATGTCCGAATGACAGATGCCCGAATATTTAATATCGATCAGAACGTCATTGTCTCCGAATGGCCGCCGCTCAAAATTCCAAAGTTGTAGGTTACCCAGTTTGTCCTTTCCGGCATACCCTTTTGATTTAATATTGCTACTCATATTTGTTTCGGTGGTTTGCGAAAAAAGCCGGGTAGGGTATGTCAGCAACAGACCTGTTGTTGTCATCGCCGATTGCTGAATGAATTTTCTTCTCGATGCCTTTTTCATTATTTCAGTTTTTTGAAAATTTCTAACATGGTTTGCTCGTCAAGTCTGTTCATATCCACCAGCTTCAATGCCTTCACCATTTTAAGCGTCGTTGTTTTGTAGTGCTGGAAGTGTGGCGTTTTTAAATGCGCCTGGTAGACCGCGCTGTCAGCATATATTTCTATAATCCGGATCTGCGTTGGCTGCGCTTTAATGCTCATTGGAAAAATGGCAATTACGCCCGGTTCCTTTTCTACCGAAGCTGCCGCTTCTTCTTTCAGGATAGTGTTATATTCATTCAGGAACTCTGGCAGGATTTCGATTTCGGAGATCCGCACCATCATGTCCTGTTTAATAACAGGAGCCACCGGCTTCGCCATAAGCTCTCTTAATGAATTTGCCTGAGCCATACTGACAAATTTTTCAGTCAGTTGTGCAACTTCTACAAGTTGATCGTCAGTAATACCGGTATTGATACCCATTTTTACATGGGATTGTAATTGCGAACTGACGCCAGGCATGGCTGCAAGGGCTGAAATCGTCACAAGCTCCCGCTCTTGAAAGGTGAGCACTTTGCTTTCGAAAATGTCGGCAAATAGATGCTCTTTCAAAAATGCATCGATCCGTGGAGCAAATTCTCCAAAACCAGGTGCAGGCTTTGACTGAGGCATTTTTGTTAAAGCTTCTAAAACTTTCCGGCCTTGTTCGTACTTATCCTGAACACCGTCCTTTGAGACGGTTGGGTCTCCTTGCCTGTCATTGATGCCATTAGACTTTCTTTTCTCAATGACGCTCATTAATGTGCTGATCGCATTCAGGCTTCTTGGGAAACCGCAGTAGGCGTACAGCTGCACCAGGATCTCCTTCGTTTCTTCAATTGTTAAACCGGCGTCCAAGCCATTGGCGAGCTCAATTGATAGCCTTCCAAGATCACCGGTAGCGGTTAATCCGGAAATGGCTACGATACTTTGCTGCCGCCCGCTCAGCGTCTGTGTTTTAGTTGTGTTAGTTTGTGCTTTCATGACAGTGATGCTCAGCAGGAACACAATAATGGATACTGGTGAGAGCAGCTTGTTTAGGTTTATTTTTGCCATGTTTACTGCTTATTAACGGTATTATATTCTTCTTCTGAAACCGGTTTAAGCCAAACTACATTGGTATCGCCCAGGAAATTGGTTATCGCGATATGTGCCATCTGGGAAGTTGCAGCTGCTCCGTGCCAATGTTCGACGTTTTCGGGAATATTAATTACATCACCTTTTTTGATGGATTGGGCCGGTTTGCCTTTTTCCTGATAAAATCCCACCCCCTCGTTGACAATCAGTACTTGCCCTTTGGGGTGCGTATGCCAATTGGTCCTTGCCCCAGTCTCGAAACTTACGTTGCCAATCACAAAATCATTGTTTTTATCTCTTGCCAGAAGTGGCAACAGGTATGCGTCCCCTGTGAAATATCCGTTTGTTAATTTGGCCCCTTTCTTAAAAAGAGGAGCGTCGCTGTTGTCTGGCATTTTTATGGGAGTTTTAGTTTGGCCACATACTGTGAACGGCAGCATGGCTCCGATCAGTAATGTGCAAATGCTTGATTTAGTGATATGTTTCATTGCCACACGAATTTGTTTTTCAATTTGTATAGCAAAGGTCGGTAGTAAGACCCCGCCAATTTTTATACAGGTTACTGGTTTATTTACCAGTTTTACTGATCTGGGGATTTACTTTATTTTCTACGTGATGACGTTACTATATTTGAGCTGTAAATCATTGGTATATGGAACAGGTAGAAAGGATAGACACTGTAAAGCAGTACAACAATTGGGTGGGAACTGATACGTTACACCCTTTGGTGAGTGTGGTCAACTTCAATGAAATACCAACTGTACAGCATTTCAGGCGCTATATGGGTGTCTATGCCGTATTTCTTAAAAATATCAAATGCGGTGATATGATCTATGGCTGCCAGCCTTACGACTACGAAGACGGAACATTGGTTTTCGTGGCACCGGGGCAGGTTTATGGGATTGACAGCAAAGGAAAATCAATAAAACCGTCCGGTTATGCATTGGTTTTTCATCCTGATCTACTTGCAGGGACTCATTTAGGAAAAATGATCAAGGAATATTCCTTCTTTTCTTATGAGGTTAATGAAGCGCTGCACTTATCAAAAAAGGAAAGAGAGACCATTATTGATTGTTTTGAAAAGATCCGCGCTGAGATCCATCAAAACATCGACAAGCATAGTAAAACGCTCATTGTTTCCAATATCGAATTGTTTCTCAATTATTGCATGCGGTTTTACGACCGACAGTTCATTACGCGTAGCATTGCCAACAAGGACATTCTGGTACGGTTTGAAGAATTGCTTAATGATTATTTCAAATCCGGAAAGTCGCAGACATTGGGCCTGCCAAGTGTAGCTTATTGTGCTGAAAACCTCAATTTATCCCCCAACTATTTTGGCGACCTCATTAAAAAAGAAACTGGCAACACAGCTTTGGATTTCATTCAATCAAGATTGATTGAAGAAGCGAAAGTGAAGATATTCGAAGCTAATACGTCATTCGGCGAGATCGCCTATCAACTAGGATTTAAATATCAACAACATTTTACCCGTCTTTTTAAACAGAAAGCCGGGGTTACACCAAATGAATATCGAAGTTTAAACTAGTCGTTGCGGCTATACTTCTGCTTATTGGAATAAAGACTAGTCCATGAACTCATGCTCTGTGTGGCGGCATGCTGATGCGTCAAGTATACTTCTAGTTATAGGAAGCGTGAAAATTTAATCGGTGGTATTTCTGTACTATTAAAGTATTAAATAGCCTAAAAGCATATTTTAGGTAAAAGCTCGGTTTACAAAATCTTTATATCCCAAACATTTTGGATCTAAAAAAACTGATATATTGCGGCCCAATACTATCGGTTACTTGTGCTTGATCAAATTTTAGTCACTGCAAGGATGGTACGGTTCTCATATTTTCTTCACCCCCAAACAAACCCTTAAGATTACATAACCCTTCCAAAATGAAAAAGATTTTACTTTGTTTTCTCCTTTTAACTTCCCTCAGATCCTTTTCTCAAACGCTTGAATCAGACCGCCTCGTGTTGGTAAATTTGTATAATGCTACAAATGGAAACTATTGGAATAATCGATCAGGATGGTCGGTTCCTGGTAATCCGGGAGATAATCCATGCGGTTGGTCCGGTATTTCATGCGAGGCAGGTAGAGTAACGTCAATAGCATTGTCTGGCAATAACCTGGTAGGGACAATTCCTGAATCTGTAACTACCATGGACGCGCTAAAATACTTTTATGTTGCAAGTAATTCTATTTCAGGCAATATTCCCTCTTCCATTGGCAACCTGACGAATTTGAGGCATTTGGAAATGAGTAGTAATGCCGAATTGAAAGGAGAAATTCCAGCATCCATTGGCAACCTACAGCTTCTGGAATTGCTTAGCATAAACGACACTAAAATCGGCGGGAATATTCCCTTCGGGTTGGGAACACTTACCAAGTTAAAAACGATTGGGCTAAGCTCCAATCAATTATTCGGGCCGATTCCGAGTAATCTGGGTAACTTATCTCAATTAGGTGCACTTTTCCTTGATCGAAATCAACTCTCAGGGGAAATACCAAATGAACTGGGAAATGCAACCTCGCTTACTTCTTTAGGTTTAGGATATAATCAGCTTATCGGTCCCATTCCATCTTCGATTGGAAATTTAACAAATTTAGGAATTCTCTATCTTGAATCTAATGACCTCTCAGGTCCCTTGTCCGGTTTGAGTGGAATATCAAGCTCATGTTTTATAAACATAACTTTCAATCGTTTCACATTCGAAGGAATTGAACCTAATATTGCCAAGCTGGATTATTACTCCCCTCAAAAGACATTTTCATTGACTAACGAAGGAGGTATATTAAGAGCAAATGTCGGAGGAACGGCTGCTAATAATGTATACCGTTGGTACAAAAATGGCATCCTTGTCGCTACAAACAATATAACTGACCTGTATTCGCCCACTGGTGAAGGCACGTATAGGGCACAAGTTTCTAATAGTGTAGCACCTTCTCTGACAATGGTGAGCGAAGACTACATTATAGGTCCCGATAATTTAGAAAGTGACAGACAAGCTTTATTGGCCTTTTATCTTGAAACAAACGGGAGCGGATGGACTAACCGATCTGGTTGGAATTATCCTGGAAATGTTGGCGATTCTCCTTGCGGATGGTTTGGCGTTTCATGTACCGCTGGTAGAGTGACAGGTTTAAGCATGAGTGCCAACAATTTGAATGGTACAATAACCCCTAATATTAAAAATCTCAAAAAACTTAAGATTCTCGGCCTAAGCTCGAACAGCTCGTTGCGGGGAGAAATACCTTCTTCCTTGGGAGAAATCAGCGAACTGGAAAGTGTGATAATTCAAAGTAATAGTTTAACCGGAACAATTCCAACCACATTAGGTAATCTTTTGAAATTACGATGGCTAGACCTTTCCAGCAACCACCTTGGGGGGGCCATTCCTTCTAATATTGGAAATTTAGGAGCCCTTGAAGTACTCGCCTTAGCGCAAAATGAGTTCGGGGGAAATATTCCTCTGGAGATTGGTGGACTTACAAACTTAACTTTTTTGAGTCTGTATGACAACCTAGTCACAGGACAAATACCTTCCCAACTAGGAAATCTTTCGAAATTATATTTTTTCGATTTATCCGTAAATCAACTAACTGGCCATATCCCTGTCGAACTCGGCAACCTAACCCAATTGCAAGTCTTTAACCTAAATCTTAACCAGCTTTCCGGTTCCATCCCTACCTCGTTAATCAATGCAACTAAACTCGAAATTTTTAGTGTCGGGTACAATTCGTTAATTGGCTCTATCCCTTCTAATATTGGTAATTTGACAAAAATGCGAGTTTTAGCAATGGCAGGTAATCAACTTGATGGCTCTTTGCCCTCTTCACTTGGGAATTTTGCAAATCTGGAACAAGTTTTTTTGGATCACAACAATTTTACCGGAGTATTTCCCGGGGGGGCTGAAAATTGGAATAAGATTACAATTTTAAGAGCTAATCATAACCGATTTGATGGTATTGTATCTCTATCCAGTGTCCCTATGTCAGCCGAGGTTAATTTCAACAACAACTTTCTTACATTTGGTGCGCTCGAACCAAACATCTCTAAAATTGACCAATATTTCTCTCAGGCTAATATTCCGATAACGGTAAACGGTGCAACTTTATCCGTGAATGCAGGAGGGACGATCGCTAACAACACATACAGTTGGTATAGAAACAATTTTTTAGTTGCCACCAATTCAGGTATAAATACTTACACCATGACTGAATCCGGAGAATATTGGGTTCTAGTTTCAAATAGCCTGGTTCCTTCACTAACACTGATAAGTTTGAGGCATACCTATAATAATGCCCTACCCGTCAGACTTGTAAACTTTACCGCAAAGAAATCCGGTGTAACTAATTTATTACGCTGGTCAACCACCATGGAAGTCAACAATTCGGGGTTTGAAATTGAGCGTAGCGTTGATGCCAGAAACTTTGAAAAGATTGGCTTCAGGAATGGGAAAGGGGTGTCGAAAAATCTAGAAACCTATCAGTTTGTAGATGAAAACCCACTTTTAGTAAGTTACTATCGATTAAAGCAGATTGATATTGATGGGAAATCCACCTATACACGTATCGTACAAGTAAGCTCAGCTGAGCAGGTATTTAAACTTTATCCAAACCCTGCAAAGGATGTTTTCACCATCGAGAGTACAGGAAGCGGCAAATCGATTGACATATATGACTTGAAAGGCACGAAGATCTTTGAGAAACCAGTTTTGAACTCCCAAACGGTCTCAACAATGAACTGGCCAGCCGGTACCTACATCATCAAGCATGGCGAACTATCGAAGAAAATAGTTATAGCGAAATAAGATCTGGCCTTACCTCCGCAGCAAAGCTCTGTCAGGAGTGTTGTAATGGAAGGTGTATATCATGTTACGCTTGCTCCGCCGGAAAAAGCATTGGTATTGCTGAACGGCAATTGAGTTTTAGGAAATTTTCTTTGATATTAGACAACAAGAGGCTATTCCATCACGCAAACGGCTTCTTGTTGTTAATGTAAAGTTGGCTTTGTTTATTAAAGGGGCACCTAATGAATTTAATTTCACTTCTATCTGCTAAAAATTAGTTAATGTATACTTATGATAACAAGTCCTTCTTACAATTAAAGATCATCTGGAAGGATGATCATATGGTTGAATTAAGCGTGACGGCTACAAACGGGCGTTATCTTGGCACAACAGAGGTTTATGACGTAAGTCAGTCATTGGAAGATTTTGCAAAATCTCTTGTGGGGTATCCAGGCAAGGAAAAAGTATTATTTTTTGAAGCAGGACAAAAAAACGGCTATTCTTACTTCGGAGTGAAAATTTATCTAATTAACAATTCAGGGCATGTAGGGGTAGAAGTTAATCTAGAAGAAAATAAAAGTGAATACAATAGCAGGCAAGCGGAGAAAGATAGAGTAAAACTGGAAATCATTGTGGAATCCAGTGCTATCGATAACTTCCAACAAGAGTTGATGCAACTTGCCATGAAAGAAGAAGGTACCGCTACGCTTTTTGGCAGAACCTAGGAATTTGCGATATCATTTCAAGTCTCAAAAACGAATAGTTTAGCGGCTTTTAAGGAAGGATTTTTTTTCTAAATTGCCACTTAGACAGGAAGCAACAACCTTTGACGATCCTGTAAATTCAACCTTTGTGCCTTGACATCGAGTTAAACCACCGATAAATGCGGATACTTAAATTATATTTTGAACGATACAAACAACTGTTACCAGTTTTGGTATTGGCAATCTATTCCATTTTGGCAGTTATGACGGCCATTCAAGGAACCGTTGTCATAGCTGGTGAGTCATACGATTATTCGCTAACCATAAGGCATTATTTAGCTTTAGCAGCTGTGATAGTAAATGTCATTGGCTTCTTTACCTTTAGACGCTCTTATAAATATCTTTTATTGGCGACAATCGTACTTGGTATATTTAACTATATTACTTTCTCTGCTTTAGAGACGACAAGGAGTTTTAATATTGGTGGTTTGAGATTTGGTTTTCAGCCCTCTGCTTTTTTTGCAGGGCTTGTCGCTTACGTAGTCAATGGCGAAAAAGTAAACAAATTGATCATTGATCTATTTAGATCTTCCCCTGACGACGAGGAGAAAAATGCAAAAGCGTCTTGGTCAGATTCGGTTAATAAATTTAAAGAGCGGTACAAGAATTATTCAAGCGAAGAACTGGATGAAATTTTTACTGAAAAGAAATACGTTGCAGAGGCATTAGAGGCTGCGAGACAATTAAGAAGTGAAAGAAATTAACCTGCAATTGGTAATCAGACAAACAAGTACGAACCACCGACTTTTAAATTTATGTTTCGACTGGGCAACAGGTCAATAACAGCACATTATCATAGGCGTATTCGGTGCTCTGCACACAATTGTACTATATAAAATTGGACTCTTTGAATGAATATTTGCGTCGAAAAGTCACCCAATGCAAACCTGCTAAACTTTGGTGATTAATTTCAGAAATCCATACATGTGGTAGATGGTTTTTCTACTTCAAATGGTCTCAGTTTGAATAGTAGATACAGTATTAAGAAGGAATTATATTAAACTCACTTACCAAAATAATTTGAAAGCAAAATCAATAAAAGAGATTGAGCAAGACCTAAATTCAATTTCTGATACGGAAACAATCGAAGTTAATCTTAAGCAACTTTTGTTGGTTTACAAAGGAATTGAGGATTGGAGAAGATTTTTTCATAATCCAATGCATTATCCTTCAATAAAAGAGGTAGAAAAATATCTTGGAAATAGAAAAACGGGCATGTATGCAGTAATGAATCATATTTATATAAAAACATTTGATGGATTACTTCCTGATGATATCGAAGAACGACTAGAATAGTTGTGAGGTGTCTCATGACTTTTTTATTTTGTGCTGAGCACTTACAAATGGTCTTTTATCCATGTTCTTCTTAATACAGTGACCTTTTCGAAAAACGAAGAATAGACAAAGGGCAAATATTATACTGCTCCAACTATGACGCTAGTCCTAAAATCAATGTAATATTTACCTCCGGAAGTAGCAATTAAGGAGACTAGGAGCTTCCAGAATGGTTATGTTTACGTTATTGATGAAAAATATGCCGATAGTGAAAATGTACTACCTGCAAACATTAAGGGTGTTTAGCAAATAAACGGCCAGGGGGTGATCATAAGCGACTTTTTTCCAAATCCAGAATGTGAGAAGTCACAAAATAGAAGGAAATTACTACTTCAATATTGGTCAGATTATCTCAAAAATCCGTTTGACGCTTTGGCGTTGATAACTCAGAGGTACCAGTTAGTCGATGAAGAGCTTATCTCAAAAAATGATAATCTATCAGCTAATTTTGGTTGAATTAATCCCCGTTTCATTGATAGCGCTTTAATACATATATGTTACAAACAAATAGAAAAAAAATTCGAGGCTGGAAAAGACGCAAAAAACAAATCAATATCTGGTTCAATGCCAACAAAGTTCCTGATCTTGATAAATTTCATTCAAAGGGAGAGGATTATGTTAAAGTTAGGATAGATCCCTGGAATCGGTTATGTGAGCGAATTCCACCAAATTGGTATTTCCGGTTGATTTTGCAAAAAATAGTTATCATTCACAACCAATGGAAGGCATTCTATGGAAATCAGACGACTCCATATGATTTACAACTGTGGCTGAACTTTCCAAATACAATAAGAAGTGAAGTGGTGTGTGCAAAAGTAAACGCGGTTGGTGAAAGGAGAGAGGATTCTTACCGTAGAAGTGACATCGAAAAAGGCTTACCCAAAGAATTCGTAGCAAACAATGATATTCTTAACCATTTTAGATGGGAAGTGTTTGATGATGAGGATATTCAATTTAAAAAGCTGAGCTATCTTGAAGAGTACGAAGTTACCGAACTGTTGCATTCTGGTTTTCAGGAGGAAAAGGTAGTTGTCAGAGGAAAAGAGGACATAATGTATTCCAGGAAAGTAGGCAACGTATGGATAGGCAGACAATAACCATATCGGAGGATGGAATAAGCTCCTATTATTCCAGCAAAATTCTTCCTCACTTAGCGGAAGCCATTACTGATTTTGTGAAAAATTAGTAATGATTCAACAGATTCACTCCAATTACTGCAAGATCGGAACGCTACTATTGCGGAATATAGGGGTCTGATTGAAAGTTCTACCAGATAATATGTAATTTTTAACAGGGGAGGAGGACTCGTTTGGAGTCAAATATATTATATCGGGTTCCATCAAGGGACGTCGTTTTTTAATACAAAATTTAAGGAATTCTGTTAAATTCAATTTTGACTGGATTTTTTTTGCGTTTTAGATCACCAAAATGTTCAAAACCTAACTCTGTTAATAATGTACGAACGGAATCAAGAGTTTCTTGACTTATACCGGTATGCTTTGATACCCCAGAGGCTAGTGCTAATCCCTTCAAATTATTAATGTAAGTTGTCTGAATATATTGAGATTCTAACTAGATCGACGCTCATACCGGCTCATGTATATTTTTAACAGGCTAGTGAGTGTTTGCAAGCTTTTAACCTAACCGATAGTTACATCGTTCATTAGAGAGCATTCATAAAACCTGTTAAAGACGTATCCAACACTTTCATCCTTTGTTAATAACAACCCAAGCCTTATTCAGGTAATGCCGATCGACGGCAAGCGCTACGGGCAATATTTCGCTAAAAAATGTCAATCCTCAGTCAATTTTAGCTTTGTACACCTTTTGTATACCCAATTTTTTGATTAGGTTACTTTTTGCATACCTCTTCAATTAGGACGCCTGCCACTGCCGTACCTACGTTTGCATCAGTCAAATTCAATCACATCTGCATCTGTGGATCTGCCGCTGACTTGACTAAAATCAAACAATTCAATCAATTAAACATGAATGTAAATGCCATGAAAAATGTCTTTATGAGTACCGCAATCCTTTTACTTTCGTTTTCTATTTTTAGCTGCGAAAAATCCGCCGAGTTAACGCCGGATGACGGAGGGAAACTAACAATGGCTGGTTACCAGTCCGCCAGTACACCGCCCGTCACATTGAAAGGGGGAAATCCTATACCTGACAAACAGCCCATTCCGGATAAATTTGAATGGAAGCTAATGAAAACGGTACAACTGCCAATGAACAAAGGCCTCAACCTCACAAGTCCGTTTGACATCGTCAGTGAAACCGCCGGCGATATCAGCTGGGGTTCGGATGGAGGCTGCTATTCGGCGATTAGATGCTGGAAGGTCACCCGGGCGATTCTTGCAATTGTGGATGTTCAAACGGTGACGCCGGATTATCTGAAGACGCTTACATTCGTAAGCGGGCAAGTTGCCTGGGCACCGGGCGCTGCACCAGGTTATACGCCCACATGGACAAACTACATGCCGGTAGGGACGGTTATCGCATATAAAACAAGCTTGGGTAAGTTTCGTTTGGTTGTGGTGAAAAGCGCGTTTCCGTTAATACTCGACATATACCACGAGAATTTTTATAGGGTTTACTAGAACCTGAAGTGTCGGGGAAAGGACAAGAAACTGAATCGTTTCTTGTCCTTTTTTTCTAATAATACATGCTAAGTTATTTTCAGTTTACTTTTCGGAGAAATGACACCGAATTTTCTTCGTCATAAGCAAACAGGGAAAATTCTTCAGCCAATTGTAATGTTGCGGATTATTCTAATTGTCATAATCGGTGATTTATAAGAGACTTGGATCATTAATATTAGGAGGCTGTCTCACGAACGAGCGTTTATGGAGGATTAATGGATCGCCGATAAATCAGTCAGGCCCCCTAAGCCAAGTAAAATATGCCTAAGGCAGTTCTTTTAAGAGTAAATTAATTTCTATGCGTTACTCGTTCTTCATCAGCTGGATAATATTCGTTTCACTTCTGGGATCCTGCCTGCTGGCTTATGGACAAACGACGGCTGTACTTACCGGAAACGTAACAGATGCCACGACGGGAGAACCCATGCCGTTTGCCCACGTTTACGTAAATGGATCAATGCAAGGTGCAGTCACCGACGAAAAGGGCTATTATAAGTTGACAGGCGTGCCATTGGGTACGGTCGAAATAGCCGCTTCATTCGTTGGCTATCAGCCTGCTACTCAAAAAATACGATTTGAAAATATGTCTCCGCAAAGAGCGGATTTCCGGCTCAAAGCAAGTGAACAAATGCTGGATGCCGTAACCGTACGTGGCAATTCGAAGCGGTCAGAAAAACATTTACGCCAGTTTAAAAAGCAACTCTTTGGCGAGCCGTTTGGCGGACAGTGCCTGCTTGTCAATCCCGAAGTTCTCAACTTTAAGGAAGATAAAAATAATCTGTATGCGAAGGCCAATGAGCCGTTAATTATTGATAATCAGGCCTTGGGTTATAGGTTAATTTATGATCTGCAACACTTCAATGCTACGCCGTCAGGAAAGGTTTATTCGGCTGGTACTGCCCGGTTCGAAGAACTCAAACCTGAAAACGAACGACAGGCTGACCGATTTCGGCGCAACCGGCTGAATGCCTATCGAGGATCGACCCGACATTTAATGGCCAGCTTAATAGACGGCACTTTCGAGCAGGCTGGCTTTATGGTTTATCAGGAAGATCTCACAAAGCCAATCTCCGCGGAAGGTCGGACCATCACGCTTGCCGCTGCAATAGGCGAATATAAACGTTTGGTTCCAATTCAGATTGCTAAATTGATTCAACCCGGTCGGTTATCGACCGAACGCAGATTGGTTTCGCCCATGAAACTGATCGTATTTTATACGAAAGCATCCTCGGGTTTCTCACCTTATCCGGATGCGCGCTACGCTTATACGGAAATGAAACTGCCGAGCGGGCAAATGCAAATGACTGTCGATGGGGTTATTACGATGCCTGAGGGTATGGAAGCGGATGGCTCAATGGGTGATGACAGGCTATCGACGATGTTACCCGCTGACTGGAAACCCGGAGGGACCGATATGGAACCACTTACAACGGGCCCATTGGCCACGCAGGGAAAACTTGCGCCACCAGACACCTGCCTTGGAAGTATCAGTGCGGCTTTCAATGAGCGGTTTAAGTTGCTGGCTCCAACACTGTTTGTGAATATTGATAAACCTTTTTATGCCACCGGGGACCGGCTCTGGATGAGCACGTACTTACTCGATGCTACCAGTCACCAGCGGGTCGCTGGCGAAACAGCTATGCACGTCGACCTGCTTACGTCAACAGGGAAGCTGGTTCAGCACCAGTGGGTACGCATTGTAGACGGATGTGGCCAGGGCAATTTTCGTTTGTCTGATACCCTTATGACAGGAATATATCGCCTACGCGCCTATACCGATGAAGATGATGCACAGCGACGCCCCGCTTTCGAGCGGTCTGTGGCTATTCATAATTTGTTTCGCAGCGACATTGCAACGCATAGTGATTCTGTTGCTCAGCCACTGGATGTTCAGATTTTGCCGGAAGGTGGTCGTTGGATTTCAGGATTGCCAGCACGTCTGGGTGTTAAAATTGTAGCGCCCAATAGCCATGGCTTTTCCATAGAAGGCCGTATTGTAGACGACCTGGGAGCTGAAATAGTTCGTTTTAAAACCAATCAGCAGGGGATGACCAGCGTGGTGATGGAGCCTAAGGCGCAGCGGACTTATTATGCAGATGTATCCTATAATAACCAACTGCAACACGTGCCTTTGCCTAAACCCGAAAAGGAAGGGCTGTTGCTTTCAGCCGATGCAATTAGCGATACAACCCGTCTGGCATTGACAATCATGAGTTCTCACCGTGCCGCTGCCGATTCCGTATATATTCTAGTCCAGCAACGTGGTGTAATAGTCGACCAACGAAAAGTTTTCCTGCAAAATGGGGTGGCGAAGATAAGCTTGCCGATGATGGGCTGGTTGCCGGGCCTTACGCAAGTCACCCTTTACGATGCAAAAGCTAAGCCGCAATGCGAGCGATTGTTTTTTGTGCCGGAATTCATTTCGCCGGTCCGTGTGACATTGAAACTCAATAAGACCAATTATCAACCCCGTGAACAAGTTATCCTAAGCGTCAATCTGAATGATAACGGATCACCTGCGTCGGCAGCTTTATCAGCGTCGATTACCGATGTCAGCAAAGTACCTGAGGATACGGCCAACGCTACGCTGCCTGCTCACCTGCTGCTAACGGGAGAGCTGCGGGGACATATTGAAAACCCCAACCAATATGTCACGAGCCACTCAGCAGAGACTCGTAGAGCTTTGGACGACCTATTGCTGACGCAGGGCTGGCGACGGGTTAGTGGCACGCCGGAAGCTGATTCGCTCGGTGGGGTATCGCTGAGCGGTCGCATTTTGAATTCAGAAAATAAACCTATATCTGGCGCTCAGATTATTGTGGTGTCCACAGGGCCTGGGCAATCGTTCGTAAAATCGGCAGGTGCAGACGAACAGGGGCGCTTTCGGCTAGGCGGAATGGCCATTGCCGATACTGTAAAATTAATGCTGCAAATCGCAGGGCGTAACGCAAGAAAAATGTCTGCTAAGGAAGCCTTTCTGGTTCAGGAAGGGCCCGGCAAATTATGGGAATCTGGCAAAATGACTGCTATGCCACACTGGCCGGTGATGCAAGCTCAACTCGAAGCTGCCCGAATCCGGCAAGAGGCAAATACTGATCTTTACCGCGATAAAACGGTCGAATTGCTAAACGAAGTGACCGTTCGAGCGAAGAAATACAATGAAAGGCCTGATGATATTCAAATGCGGAGTCTGCACAATGACGCTGATGCGGTGATCACGTTCAGTGACAAATCGCCAATCTACTCAAATCTGTATGAAATGATTCAGGGGCGATTTGCAGGCGTGACGGTAGTACGAACTACGCCATCGCCAGGAGGCCCGCCATCACCCCCTGGATATCAGGTTTCAGTTCGGGGTATGGGTAGTTATAAAAGTGGTACACAGCCGCTATTTTTGATGGATGGCGTCCCTGTTCAAGATCCCGACGGAAACGCTTTGATGAGTTTTAATCCAAGAGACATTGAACGTATCGAAGTGCTGAAAAACGCTGGCACAGCTGGTATTTACGGGGTTCGGGGAGGCAACGGCGTCATTGCATTTTACTCAAAAGGCGCACGTTCAATGCAGGTTAATGCCAAAGCGAATGAGGGGATGGCACCGATTCAATTCATTGGTTATCCAAGAGTGCAGCGTGAATTTTATGTGCCCCGCTACGACACGGAGGTAACCGCCAGCACCATTTCCGGCCCGGTTGATGACAGGGATGTGCTTTACTGGAAACCCATGATACAAACCGATAATCAGGGAAACAGCCAGCTACGTTTTCCGCTGTCGGATGTCGTACGAACGATACGCGTCGTAATTCAAGGTATTACAGCTGACGGTCGTCCGGTGTTGGGCGTAAAGTTTGTACGGGTTCAATAATGTCGTGACTATCCCGGATATCGCAGGTATTCTCTGATCAAACAACATAGCGTAAGAAATTGATTGAGATCAGAAAGTACAAAACTTATTAGAAACCGCGCATCACCAAACTTCTGAAAAAATGGTGGTTTTTGAGTGGACATCAATAGGCCTAGATTCTCTCGAATTCAACGTTTTTGCGGAACTGTTGTATAGGCAACATTTTTAAAATAATTCCATCTGGTTAGGGGGTGAAAATCCCTAGCAGTCAGTAAAAGTTGGTTTTACGTTTCGTTGACATTCTTTTACAAGGCCTTAACCAAAGCTCAGCACAAAAACATTTAGATTTGATGAAACGCCTTGAAAATAAAAAGAATACCTTAAACGGATCTGATTATCAGGGTATGGATTTATTTTAATTAAACTTACAAAAAAATGAAAAAGATCATTTATGCGGTAATGTTACCGTTGGTTGTGGTAAGCGGACTAGTATTTGCTAACCGTGAAATTAAAAATGAAACTTCTAAAAAGTCAGCCTCAAAGCCACTCTCAGCTGCTGAAAGGAAGGCTGCATTGAAAAAATGGGAGGCTACCCCTGATGGTATAAACTACAAAAAATGGGAAGCGTCTCCCGAAGGTAAAAAAGTGTATGCCGGCGAAGCTAAAATAAGGAAGCATCTAAGAGCTTTTACCAATATGGAGGCTGTTGTAACCTCTCTTTCTCTTCCGCCAGGTTCACGATTAGGTTTCGGAGTGATGGTCAGGATTAATGGTGACGATTATATTCTTAGTTTTGGGCCGGAAAAGTCTGACAAGAATTCTTTGAACTTTAAAAATGAATTTCAGCAATTGCGTGGCCTGAAAGTTAACGACGAAATAGTTATAAGAAGCCATAATGTATCGCACGCGCCCAAGTATTCATATCCAATAATATCGGGCGACTATGTAGAACAAGAGAGTAAAATAATTTATAAACGTGCCCCTCGCAAAGGCGGTTGCTAAATTGCGGCAGTTCGAAAATCGGGGAGGCGAGGGTATAACGTCTCACGTTCGTAGGGGATGTGGGACAGTTGTATAGGCAACATTTTTAAAGTATTTCCAACTACTTAAATGCAAAAATTCCAGTAGTTCGTAGAAGCGGTTTTATGTCGTCAATTCATTAACAGACTATTAACTAATACTCTGTACAAAAACCGGTAAGTTTGGGGTAACTGATTGATGCTAAAACGGAAAAATAATGAAGTACGCACTCGTCTCTGTGTTGTTGGTGATGGTAGTTTTTTGCAATTCCAGTAAAGGACAAAACAAAACTGACCTGCCAAAAGATAATAGTAAGTCAGAAACCGATATCACTTCCCCCGAATTTAGCAGCGTCACTCGTACGATCAAACAAGATCGAAAGGGCAACATGTGGATTGCCACATTTGGTGGTGTTTTTCGATACGATGGAAAATTGTTTACCAATATTACCAGTCAGGTGAGCTCGGCCCCGTTCTTCTCTGTTTTAGAAGATCGAAAAGGAAACTTTTGGTTTAGTTCGGTTGGATCAGGGGTTTTTTATTACGATCCCAGAAGGGGAGTTGGGAAATCGTTTCAAAATTTTACAACCAGGGAGGGGCTTGCCAGTAATCAGGTTACTAATATTTATGAAGATAAAACGGGTACCATTTGGTTTAGCACTGTAAGCGGAGCAAGCCGGTACGACGGGGAATCCTTTCAAAACTATCTGATGAATGAAAGTTTTGAAGGATTCCGCCCAGAAGACCATAATGAAGTTAATTCGATTATTGAAGACAAAACAGGAAAATTCTGGTTTGGCACCAAGGGGCATGCGTGCACGTATGATGGAAAAACATTTACCGTTATAACCCATGAAGGTAAACCTTTTACAAATGTTCGTTCGATCATCGAAGATAAAAAAGGGACCGTTTGGCTGGGTGGTAAAGATGGGCTTTGGCGCTATGATGGCAGCACATTTACCAATTTGACACAGGATTTTGTTGGCTATATCATCGAAGACAAAAAAGGAAACATCTGGACCAGTTCACAAAGTGGTAAGGACGGAAGTTGGGTACTTTCCCGTTATGATGAAAAGTCGTTGTCAACTAAAAAGCCCACGGTAACCGAAGTGAGGCCAAAATCAGGAATGATTTTCGGGATGTCAGAAGCGAATGATGGCAGTATTTGGTTCGGCTCCGGTGGCGTGTATCGGTATGATGGAAATACCATTACCGACTTTAAAAAGAAAAAGGATCAGAATTGATGTATATTATTGTCTGTTCAAACGTCTGTTTTAAGTCTAAGGAAAAGGAGGTTTTTGGATATAGTTATTATTATGTTAACAATTAGCTGATCAACTGCTTTTGCGTCAATGAGATGCAAAAGCAGTTGATTTTTTGTACATAATTAGCTTAGTAATTGTCTTATCTTACTTGCTATTTCTTTTGACTCTCTTTTTGAAATAGATAAATCGTAAATTTTAGAGGAATTATCTTTAAAAGTTATTTCCATTCTGCTTCTGCGAATTCTGGGATCAAGAAGTGCATATGTTCCAATTCTTGCAGAATTCGCACCAACTCCAACCTGTTGTATTCTAGAAATTTGGTGTTTTATTGTCTTGTTAAAAAAGGGTACTATCGATTTCTTTTCAAAGTAAAGATGGTCCGTATCCAGAGTAAGTTCATCGACAGGTAGTGTGAAAAATGCAAGTACCAGGAGAATCGCAAGAGAATAACCAATCCAAAGAAAATCGTTTCCTAATTTTTGCAAGTCTACGACATATAAAATGAGCAAAGCTAGAATAGCCTGTATTGATCGTAAGATCCATATATGAGGCTTATGGAAGTGATTTGTCTTTGTAATAAATTTGTTCATAAGAAGGTGATATGGTTTAAATACAGAAGTTTGATCTGATATTATTTGACATACAATCAGAGTGGTGTGTTAAATAAAATTACTATGTTTTATAAATATATCAATAAAAATATAATAATTAAATGTCGCATTGAAGCCGTTTTTTATGCATGCACCAATTGACCGTCTTACCTGATGCAACTGCTAATCGCGAACCGATGGGAAAAGTGAGGTCTCCTTGTACAAAACCAAGACATTCGCAAAAGTCAAGTAGCTCGCTTGTTCGGTGTATCGAAATGAAAAGAGTATATCAAACAATGATTTTTGTGTCCTATAACTTAATTTCATAATAACATACTAGATCATTCTCATCAAAGCCATGAGTATTATAAATCCCTGCAATATAGATTCTGTCAAAATTGCTTTTAGTTTTCACAGTAACGTTTTAGAAGAGTGGACGGTCGAAACGATTTGGGCACAAATCGTGGATACAAAGAAAGGATTTTACAAAATCGATAATATACCCTTTTACGCTTCAGCAGCTCTTGATGATGTAGTACACGCAGAGTATGATGACGCCCAAGAAAGATTAATTTACAAAGAAACCGTCGAATATTCTGGAAATTCAACAATTCAAGTGGCTATTATGACGGAAAACACAGATACAAATGGTATTAGGGATATATTTGCCACACTAGGTTGCGAGTCTGAAAAATTTAAAGAAGGTTACTTTGTGGTTAACGTTCCAGCAGAAATCAACTATTTGCCAATAAAGAGTAGGCTTTCAGACTTACAAAAGAAAGGCATTATAGACTATGCAGAATCCTGTTTGTCTGAAAATCACTGGTATTAACAGTACTTATTGTCTCAAAAAACGAGATGATATCTAATAAACGAAAAATGATGACAGTAACTGAGATTTGGATATTTCATGGTGAGGGAGGTCGCTTTTCTAGCGGGGCTTTCAGCTCGAGGCTTAAAGCGGAAGAATGGATTGAAATTAACAAACTTTCTGGGGTTCTTACTTCATATCCTATGGATACAGGCATATACGATTGGTGTATTAAAAACAAGGACTTCCTACCAACAAAAGCCGAACATTACACATCTAACTTTATTCAGCACTTTACTTCAGCAACTCAGGAACATTATCATTATGCCGATGGCCAACTAGATTAGATTTTTTTCTGTTTTTAAATTCAATAAAGAAAAAGGTATTTGACGTTAAGATGAAACATACTTTATTTATTCTTCTTGGGATTATTGGATATGTATTTTTATTTGTGGAGCAAAGACTGGCTTCTTTAATGTTCCACAAAGCTTAAAAGTATTGAACATTTTGGAGATAGCTATATTCATCCGCATTGTATTTATTGTGTTTTTTTAACGTCAAGAAAACATAAAATACTTGATATTCTATCAACTATCTTTTTCTAATTTTGATATTTTTAACTATTGATAAAGTCAATCCTTTTGGATTTGGTCCCTTTCGTGATGAAGTTGCCACAGGATAATTCTCTCTGAAAGTGTTTACGAAAAGTTTCAAAAAACCGATTGAAAAATAAATAGCTCGAAAGGAAAAATGAAATATCAATGGTTAGAACCCTGGAATGAGATTGCAGGAGATCAAGTCGATTTCTTTCAGATAGAGTTGTTGAAGGAAATTTCTTATTCTCATTCCTTATTTGGGTTACAAATGAGACCGATAGGAAGAAGTTTGGCCGCGGACGATATTTTAGTTCAGTTTAATAATGGTAAATATGCGGTTGTACATTTGACTTGGGCTGGTAAAGGAGATAAGGCTTGGCCAAAGGTTGTTTATTATGACTCTTGGATTGAATTTGTTAAAGGTCAAATGATTCCCGACAATCTAGCATACTGACCTTCATCCAAACCATATTATGAGGCATATTTTTTTACGGTTTCAATGATTGCCAATTGTTTCTCTAAGTTGTCAGTAGTAACCTCTTTATCCCCATATGGTTTATTTTTTATAAATTCTGTCCAATTGTTGATGTGCTTGTCATAATAACTTGTTGAGTTCAATTTGTCCAGATACAGAATTCCTTCCATTGCATCTCTTTGATCGAACCATAGGTTAGGTTGTAGTAAGTAATAGTCAAGATACAAGTTTAAATAGTCAACACATTTTGATAAATTAAATGAAGCTAATACCTGGCAGTAAACTCTTCCAGCATAACAAACTTCACTTTTCAATAAATGCGTCCCAATTATGTCAATGAACTGTGTCTGATTTGTAATAGCAGAGAAGAAGGCCCCTGTCTGTCTTGTGCGCCAGTTAAAGTCGCCGAGATTCTTTTGTATGATGTCGGGAGTAATTCCCTGTTTAACGGAAGTCAATTTGTTAACCCATTTATGGTCAGTATGACCAATATTCCTGTAAAATGGAATTACCCATTTGTCAATGAAGTCTTGCGTTAACTCAAAGTCATTGGTAAACGGCTTTAAGTCGTCAAAAGGTGGAACATGTCGAACCGTCGCACCTGCGACGTGTAATTTTATTGCTTCGATTTCTTCGTTATCCATAATAGTCTTATTAACCATACCCCGAGTTGGTAAGTGCAGATAATTCATCAAAAGTGTTACAAACGCGTGTATTAGTAATAATTACTATAACCGCGTGGTCTTGCCTGTGATTTGGGATGTATCGTCCTGGAAAAACTTAGCAGTTTCGGTTGATAATCCAGATTAAATCTTACGCCACTTTTTAATTGTCCTGCAATAATATTAAAAAATCGCTCTTAGGAGCAATGCAAGAGTGAGAATTTTAATTAAATTGCTACTCGGTTACTTCTAACTTCAGTAGACCTAGTTAAATTCCCATATCTTCCTAATGCAAAATTTTTACAGTTACCTACCCTCTATTTTACTTTGTCTTTTCTTATCATGCTGTACTTCTAAACGTATTTCGCCAGCAGAACCTGAGCCAGATGTCTATGTGACTGGCACTGAGTGGGGAAATAGCATCTCAAGGATAATGTACTGGAAAAATGGACAATCCTTTATTCTACCAAGTCCTTCCCACGAATTTGCTAACATCAGAGCGACAGGCATCGCTGTGTCTGGTGGAGATGTGCACGTGATTGGAGGGGGCTATCTAAATACACGTATCGGAAGTTTCGGTACTTATTGGAAGAATGGAGTAATATCGAGCGTTTCACCTACCAAAATTCCTACCTCTTTTGACGACATTACGGTAGCTGGAAATGATGTTTATATTGCAGGATCAGTTTATGACCCTTTCAACATACACTTACCATCTTATTGGAAAAATGGAGTTCCTATAATCGGTAACGGAAATGCTCTTGGGACTATGACCGGGATTTCCATATCCGGAAGCGAGGTATACACTTGTGGGTTTACGCAAAATCAGATTGGACCGGTGGCCAAATACTGGCGAAATGGCATCGAGGTAAATCTTTCGAACAGCAAAAATGTTACAAATGCCGTTGCCATAGCTGCTTCGGGCAACGATGTGCACGTAGTCGGCTTTGAATTTGATCGTGTTACCAGTCGATTTACTCCAAAATATTGGAAAAACGGCATCGAGAATAATCTTGACGACAGTGGAAATAGTGCGTTGGCAAGAGATATCGCCGTTGCTGGCAAAGACGTTTACATTGTTGGGATTGAGTACGTAAATCAAGTCCGCAAAGCAGTGATATGGAAAAATGGGGTCAAAAACTATCTGATCGGTAGCGATGCAACGAGCGTCGCAACGCTTAATAACAATGTCTATGTAACCACTGTTACTACGCCTTGCTTAAATTGCAATCCTACTTACCTTAAGAATAACACACCGATCCTACTTTCAGGGACTGAGATATCTGCGGACCCATATTCAATATTTGTAACTAATCCATAATGATTTCTAGCTTCCGGACAGATGTTTGAGGTGGCTCGCGGGGAAAATTGTACGTTTGAGTAGATTAGCCCATAGGTCAGAACAAAGCAGTTAAGAACCTGATTTACCTCGGCCGCTTCTGAGATAAATAAATTTATATATTTGCAACTAGTTCTACGTCTTATCCCTGATCAAAATTTGAATAAGTATTTTTTTCGCTTGCTGCCGATTGTTATAATTTGTATTGCTGTTGTAGGTTGTAAAAAGGAAGAAGCACCCAATCCTGAAAATTTCGGATATCTAACGACCGGGTGCAGACTGGCATCTTGGGGAATGTTTTTTTCAAAGTACGATTCGGATAATCGCCTCACCGAAATATACAACAATGTCTTCTATTTTCCAGCAACTCCCGCTACCGAATTATACAGAACCCTTGAGTATGAAAATGGAGAGCTCAAAAGGATTATTGTGCCTAAGTTTGAACCAAAAGAGGTAATTCAGGAACGGAGGGAAGCCTGGACGGAAGTAGAATATGAATATGGCCAGTACGGTGTAACAACAATTCGTAAATTTGGATATGAAGGTATGCGCAATGGAAAAATTGCACGTATCGAGACTAGTCGCCATGAATTTAAATACAATAACTCTCGCAAACCTGTTGAATTACTTACCTATGCATATTATAGCAGGGAGGTCGATTATTTACGGGTTAGGGGTAAACGCACATTTGAGTACGATAGTAAAGGCAATCTATCGAACGAAATAAGTGAATCAATAATAGACGGGAAAGTCGAATCAACCCTTCCGATAAAATATTATTATGATGATTATCCCAATACGACCAAGGTGTTAAATTTTATAGACTTTGATTATATCGAAGCGCATAAGATATTTTCTACGAACAATCCAATCCGGGTCGAGTATCCCGGGCAGGTGATTGACTTCAATCTCACCTATGATGACCACCGTAATGTAATAGGAAAGTCTCCTGAAATGATCAAGTGGGATTGCAAATAAACTCAAAATCAAATGCTGGCTGTATATTGGTCAGGACGTATTTCAATTCCCAATTCAAATTGACAGGAGGTCAATATTCGTACTGAATATCCCGTTAGACCATTTTTGCTTAGTAAACTATCTCCACTGGCTGCATTTTGATTTCCTCACCGAGTTTATTGACCGCTTAAATCCTCTATGCGCCTAAAACTCCTTATTTATTAGAATGGGCCTGTTGTTAACACATCTATGGTTTTGAACAGATAAAAATATCTTTTAGCCAATGTGTTATACGATTACAAAATCAAACGAAATACCACAATCGTGGTAGATTAATAATAATTCATAGTAGAAAAATACCAGTATTGGATGATTGTGAGATCATGTGAAAGGCGGCACCTTTGAGCAAAATTTATTCACTGGCATCGCAGTCTGCTGCAATGAATAGGTACTGCATAAAGCAATAGCTGGCTTTTACTTTTTAAACAACTCAGTTAATGAAAACCATTGCCATTATCGATAAGCATCCCATCGTCCGGGCAGGTTTGGATGTATTCATTAAGAACAATTTCAAAAAGGTATCTATTCTGGAGTTTGATAGTTTTCTTCATTTCAATAATGCCAGTTTTGATGATTACCCGGATTTGTTCATTGTGGGTAATACGGTTGAACTGCCAAGCCGCCAGTGTAAATTTATTATGGAGCTACTGGTGAAAAACCAGCTGACCAAAGTGATAATCTACGATGAAGATCCCGATTTTTTTAAAGTGTCCCTATACTTTAAGTCCGGAGTCAGAGGATATCTGACGAAGCAGTCAAGCATGGAAGAGCTGTTGAAATGTATCCGGGACGTTCAGAATGGGAAAAATTACACAAGTAATGACGTCCTGGAAGTGCTGCTTCCCAAGTGGGTATCACCTGCCACCGATTCTGCCCGAAAAAATGAAATCATACTGACACACCGCGAATTTGAAATAGCAAATTTTCTTATGAATGGAAGCAGTGTCTCACAGATTTCCAAAAAGTTGCAGCGCAAGGCATCTACCATCAGCACCATCAAGAAAAATCTGTTCCGGAAATTAAAAATTACGACACTGGTCGATTTAAAAGATTCACTGCAAAAATCCATGCATAAGCAGGTCGGCTAAATCCGAAAGATTAATTCTCCTTCATCAACAAACAATTTAATTCTCTACAAACCAATAATTAACTTCAAACCCAGAGCAAATGAAACACCTGTTTAGCACACTAAAAGCACGAGAGTATTATCTGCTGTTCCTATTTTTAGGAATGCTTCTGAGCGCTTCCAAAGCGTACAGCCAATGCCCGGCGAGTATCAGCGTAACATCTACGAATATCACTACGGCGACCTGCCCTTCGAATGGTGCCTTTACCGTCAATGCAACAGTCGGAACCGGTGCTACTTATCAGATTACTTCCGGCCCCGTAGGTTTTCCCAACGGAGCGCAGAGTTCAAGTACGTTTGAAGCATTGTTACCCGGTACGTACACCGTAAAAGTAGCCTGTGCCGATGATCCCAATGTATTTACTACCACCACCGTTGAAGTGCCAACTACCTATGTGCAAATTGCCGCTGCTTCTGTGGCTGCTGATATTTGTATCGGTGTCGGTGCGGGCGGAGTCATTAATACGACTATCACTGCAGGGAGTTCTCCTACTTATTCTTACGCATACTGGGTGGGCGACCCGGCTGAGAGTGACCAGACCTTAACCTATCAGGTTATAAATACAACCAGTCTTACCGATGCCCATGCAGTTCCGGCATTTGGTAATTACAATGTGCGGGTAAAAGATGCCTGTGGCGTTTTTATCACGAGAGAGGTTACCGTGACAAGAGACATTCCACAAAATCTGTGCGTAACAAATGCGCAGCCTCGCAGGGATGGATTGACCTGTGCAGAGCTTTTGACGAGCATAAAATTGGAACTTGCATTTTCTTCTGCTCTGCCGTCGCTGCCCGCAGGCAAAAGTGTTAGTGTAGAGTTTTATGAAAATACAGGGACCTGTGCTTCTCCGGTTCAGGGAGCTTTGCTGCAAACGGAAACTTTTGATAACACTTCTCCATATAATCCACAGGTCATTGTACCCAATTTTAAAAATCTGTTGATCGTTACCAAGACACCCTGTGGTGACGTATGTACCTATTGTTATGACTATGGTACTTCGTTCCAGGCTGTGAGTATCAATTTTAGTCTCCAGGCAAGGGGTTGCGCCGCATCAGCAAGCGATCCTATCCCTTACAGTATTAATATCTCAGGTGGTATCAATTATATTTTCCCGGTAACCTTTACAATCAAAAACAGTCTGGGAGTTGATATCACGGGCTCTCCATACCTGGCGACAACGAATGCTGATTTGTGGCATGAATTTCCAAATCTACTTCCCGATACCTATACTGTGGATGGAACGGATGCCTGCGGTGCTCCTTTTTCGGCGGTGTTAAATTCAGGCTCCGGAACCCCTGTTCCGTTAGCGCTTGGAAGCATCGGAGGCTACGCGGGGTGTTCAACGATTGAAGGCCGCACTACCATGTCGGTATATATTAGCGGGGAGATGGCTAACTTCGGAAATGCGACAGCTACAATTGTTGCCGGACCTAATCTTGTTGGTGTGGCCGGTATGAATCGCGGTTGGGGAGTTTGGGAATGGGCAAATGCAATACCAGGGGCAACCTATACCATAGAGGTTAAGAACGGTTGCGGTCAGACTGAGCAGGTGACTGCACCATTGCCATTGTCGGTAGGGGTGCTGGATCAGCATACCACGGCCACTGTGGAGCAGCTATGCGGAGGAACGGGCAACATTGCTATTGTAGCGACCAACAATGGCTACGGTACTTTCAGTTTTGATGTAAAGAATAGTGCTAACGTAACGGTTGGAACCGGGACAGTGCCTGGTATAACGATCAGCAACCTGCCTCCGGATACGTACACAGTTAACAGCCATATGATCGGTTGCGGACCGTACGATTATAGCAGCACGGTTCAGATACTTCCCGCTGGTCAGGGGCCTGTGATTACGAAAAAGATTGGCATCATCTGTGAGGACGCGAACGGCGATCTGACCAGTACAGGAAATGCGCTGCTTGCTTTTAATGGTGCCAAACCGTTGAAATTTGAATACCGTCTTACTTCGGGAACCGATGCCGATTATACCACACTGACTGACGATTCGGATGGTACCGAAACGATTTCAGGACTGACACCCTATACCTCTTATACGACCAGGGTGACTGATAATTGCGGAAATTCTACGGTTACGCAGGTAACGATCGGCAAACTGGATCCTGTTAAAACCGAGACTGCATTGCAGCCATGCGCTGGATCTTCCTATGTTTTGAGCGTGCCCGACATGGTGGATGCTACCTACACCTGGACAAAAAACGGGGTTACGATATCCAATCAGCGTTCGCTTAACTTCAATCCTTATCAGGCGTCAGATGACGGGACATATGTTTGCACGATCAATATACTTGGCGGTTGTGTAACACGTGTCACTACGGTACAGCTCAGCAGCACAAAGTGTAACGAACCACTACCTGTCAATTTGATAAGTTTCGAAGCTTCAATCGCTGAAAACAAGGCGTTGTTAACCTGGAAAACGGTTAATGAAAAGAATTTCAGCCATTTTGAAATTGAGCGGAGCAGTACTGCAAATTCATTCCATTCCATTGGGCATGTCGATGGTAACGCAGGCGGAAAATATACTTTTGTGGATAAGGAAATCTTGTCTGGTGTTCAGTATTACCGGTTGAAAATGGTTGACAATGATGCAAGTTATGCATACAGCCGTGTCAGAAGCCTGAGTTTTGATGGAAACGCTTCCAGCATTTATCCTAATCCGACATCTGATTTCCTGATGTTTAATGCCAGTCTGTCCAAAACAGTTAAATCCGTGGAAATTATCAACGCAAACGGAAATACGGTTTATAAAGGAACAAGTGTGCCCTCTTCCGGTATCAATGTAAGCCAGCTTCCGGAGGGTTTATATCTGATAAAAATAACTTCGAAAGATGGCGGTCAGTATGTACAAAAGGTTTTGATTGCTAAATAATTGCAGTAAATAGATAATAGTGTAGATAATCCAGATCCGTCCCCTGATTTTCGGGAGACGGATTTTTTATGAAATTGGTTTATCGCTCGGCAGGAAGTTCAATCTTAGGTTCCGATATCTTTTCAGTTAATGATGGTAGAAGACTAGCCCGTTCATAGAAGTACACAAGCCCTAAATTATCGATAGGTTAATCAATAATTTAGGGCTTGCGCACTTTCGCTAATCAGGTTTTGGATAAATCGGGCTTTGTGCCTTATTTTAATGTGTGCATAATATGATTCAGAGCTTGGCTTTAAGCGGTATTTGGATGAATCATAGCTGACTTGACAGGATCCAGCCGGAATAAACGATCTCATTTTAGAATAGTTTTCGAAAACGCATTGCCGCTTTGAATATTCCGGTAGCGGGACCGAAGGCCATAACAGAATTTCGATTAGTGGCTGAGTCGACCGGGTTGAATTCTAGGTCATTGATGAAGGCATCCAAACCTGACCGGGCGATGGGACGTTTATCAATAGTCTCTGTAAAATTGTTCAAGTCGTTTGCGTGAGCAACGAATAATTTGATGTCACAAATGTCCGGCGTTTCTAAGATCCTGGCAATCATTCAAAATAAGGATTTTTCTACCCTGATTGTAGTAGGTTGTTCTATTATTCATCAAACACATTTGATTGGTATTTAGGGTGTTGTATTCTATTTTGTCGGTATAAAACCAGTAATGAGCCATAATCGACGATGCTGTTTCGGTATTTGAGGGGATAGGGATTTCTGCTGAAAATATTACCCGGGAGGAGGTGATTATATTTTTTAGTTGACGAGATAGAAACAATCTGTAAACCGAAATATGAAATAAGGTTGTGGAAACCAAAGGGGTGTTTTATCGTATTACCATTTCAATAACCATTTTTCTTAAATTCACGAAAATTTCGGTTGATCAGAAAACAGGCAAATGGAACATTATTTTAAGACCATGGATTCGCCGGTTGGCAGGTTAACATTGATCGCCAGCGATAAAGGGCTTTGTGCGGTTCTTTGGGAGCGGGATGATCCGGGCCGCACCGGAGCCAGCCCCGGTATTGAAAATGAAAATCACCCGGTTCTTGTAGAAGCTGAAAAACAGTTGAATGAATATTTTCAGAAAAAACGCAGGGCTTTTTCTCTTGATCTGGATTTTGTGGGAACGGATTTTCAAAAGAAAGTTTGGGAGGCATTACTTACGATTCCCTTTGGAGAGACAAGAACTTATGGCCAAATCGCAGAACAGATCGGCAGTCCAAAGGCGGTACGTGCCATTGGCGGCGCGGCTAACAGCAATCCGATCTCCATTATTGCTCCCTGCCATCGGGTGATAGGAGCGACAGGGAAATTAGTTGGTTTTGGCGGTGGGCTGGCCAACAAGGCACTTTTGCTGGACATTGAGCGTCCTTACAAACAAACTTCGTTATGGGAATAAGATTATCATGATGTTCAGTACTTTTTCAGAAGATAATTTTCAGAACATTTGCGATAAACTCGCCGAGATAGATGCGGATTTGTCTGATATCATTAGCAGGCACGGTTATCCGCCCATGTGGACAAGACCAAACACTTTTGAAACCCTGGTCCATATTATACTTGAACAGCAGGTCTCACTGGCTTCTGCTCTTGCCGCGCTGAAAAAATTGCAGGAAAAAACAACAAACCTGACACCCGAAAATATCCTTAAATTAAATGATCAGGAACTGCGGGAATGTTATGTAAGCCGGCAGAAAACGGTTTACATCAGAAACCTTGCCTCGGAGCTTAGTGAGCAACGGCTAAATCTGGATGATTTTGAATTGATGCCGGATGAAGAAGTTCGGGCGAGACTGGTAAAATTGAAAGGTATCGGCAATTGGACGGCAGATATTTATCTGATGTTTGTGCTGCAAAGAACAGATATATTTCCGATTGGTGATCTGGCAGCGGTGAATTCGCTTAAACGAACAAAAAGATTACCAAGGGAAACCTCCCGCGAGAATTTGCTGGAAATAGCTGAGCAATGGAAACCCTATCGAACAGTGGCGACGATGCTTTTGTGGCACCATTATCTTTCTTCGCCTTTCCGGACTGTTTGAGAAATGTACAGTTATCGTGCGTAGTTTTTCATTAATGGTCACCTACTGTCGGCTAAGAAAAATGAGGGGTATTTGAACTTCTTTGATCAAAATGGAATTGATTGATAACGCTGCAAGAGTTTTTGGGCGATACTGCTAAACTATATTTTCCTTTCTTCTGAATTTTTTTTCAATCGTTAATACCAATTACGCCTTAATAATTTTATTTCTTGACAAATCTTGCACCGCAAAACGACGATGTGTTCAGTCCTTTTGACGAAGTTATAGCTGCCGATGCACTGCCGGAAAAATTTACTTTTCCTTTCGATTACGAGCCCCATCCAATTAGTCTTTTGGCTGCGGGAAAATTGCAGTCGCACCTGGCAAGTCAGCAGGATTGGGATCACAATTTCGGGTTAACGGATCATCAGGAAGGTGCTATTGGTAAGATGTTTGGTGTGTTGGTCGTGCAAACGGAGCAGAATGAAGTCGGTTATCTTTCAGCATTTTCCGGGAAGCTGGCGGGAGGTAATCATCACGCCAAATTTGTTCCACCTATTTTTGACGGAATGGCTGAGGGCGGCTTTTTGAACAGCGGTATGACGGAGCTTACCAGAATTAACGAGGAAATTAAGACTCTGGAAGAAGAAGAACCTGCTGGCTATGAAGAACAGGTTTCTTTCTTGAAAACATTAAGAAAGAACAATTCCAATGCTTTGCAGAAAGAGATTTTTGACCAATATCATTTTCTGAATCAGGCCGGTGAAGAAAAAAGTCTTTGCGGTATTTTTGAAGATGCATCCTATAAAAATCCTCCTGCCGGAGCCGGCGAATGTGCTGCCCCTAAACTCCTTCAATATGCTTTTCAGCAAAATATGAAACCGATTGCGATGGCCGAATTTTGGTGGGGATTATCTCCTAAATCAGATTACTGGAAACACGGACAGTTTTACCCTGCCTGCAAAGAGAAATGTGCGCCGATTCTGAGCCACATGCTTGCGGGAATAGAAATGGATGAACCTACTTCTGAGATTATTACGCTATTTTCATAAACCGGTAAGGTGACCAATTTATAAAACCTTCGTCAAGAGTAAAATAGGTATCAATCCTGATTTTATTTTTCTAATTTGATGACATCAAATGTTGTAGTTAATTGGCTATTTGAGATGAGAGCAGGTTTTATTCTATTTTTCACGCTGGTGTCAGGATCTTTGTTTGGGCAGAATATCATAACTCCCCAGGGAGAATATATGGATACCACCTTAAATATCAGCGCGCATTGCGCGCCTCCCTACAATATATTTTACTATCAGATTAAGGGGAAGTATCCTGTTTCGTCGGCCATTTTGCTTGCCGATTCCAAAGCCTTTTTAAAACAAAAGGGAGGTAAATATACCGGAACCGGATATGTGACTTTTCGTTTTTTTATTGATTGTGAAGGAATCATGAGCAGAATCCGGGTTATGCAGACGGATGAAAATTATAAGACCATCCACTTTGAAAAGGCATTTGTAAATGATTTATATCAGTATCTGAAAACGATGGATCAGTGGAAAAAGAATATTGATGTCCAGAATATTAAAAACGCCAATTACATGGCCTACATCTCTTTTAAAATAAAAAATGGGGAAGTCGTTAATATTATACCTTAGTCTGATTTTTGTTCCGTTGACTGGATATTCGCAGGCTACAATTGACTGTGAATCCCAAACGGTTCGCGACAGTCTTTTGGAAATGTATTCTCAAAAGGCATGGAAATTTGGCTATAATCATCCATCCTGGATCGCAAGTTGGGACAGTCTGATCGCCATTTGTCCCAATATTGCTGAGGCTTACCGGGAGAAAGCGATTCCTTTTTTGAAAAGTGGTGCATATGCAAATGCTTTCGAACTTGAAGATAAGGCTGTCGAGCTTGATCCGAAAAGCTGGTTGCCGTACAGAGGTTTTCTACATTGTATTTTTACCAAGAATTATGAAAAGGCATTGGCCGACTTCGATGCGGCAGAAAATCTAACGCCGGGTGCGAGTGTGATGGACCACACCTATTCGTTCTTTAAAGGGCTGTCGTATTTAGGTTTATCAAACCTGCCAATGGCTGAACAGTCATTTATCCGGGACATTGAACAGCAGCGAAAAGGTACAGGCAACGATGTTCACTTTAATTCATTACTGTATTTGGGAATTGTCCGGTTGGAAATGAAAAAGTTTGAAATGGCAGAAAAGGATCTTAGAGCCTGCATCAGTTATTACGCCCAGCTTCCCGAGGCAAACTATTATTTAGCGATGACTTTGAAGGCAACCGGAAATCCGGATGCAGAAGCCTATTTTAATAAGGCAAAACAATACTGTCAGCAGGGCTACAAAATGAATGAGGATAACGAAGTATACGTGAATTATCCGCGACAGATTTCTTTGGCTGAAATTGAAGCGAAGTAATTTTTCGGGAACGTTTAAGTAACAACGTGCAGTCAAATCTGGTGATTTACATTGCACGTTGTTCCGCATCCGTCAGATTATTTAGATGAGTAGTGGGTAGTATCGGTTTTTCAGGCTCGGTGTTGCAGTAAATTTACTTTGCCTACCAGATCAACAATGTTGCTTACTTTCATTTTACGATAGATGTTATTTTTCATCGTGCTGATCGTGGAAACAGCCAGTTTGAGCTCTTTGGCAATTTCAACTGTCCGGTGGCCTTTCAGTAAAAACTGCATGATCTCTGATTCCCTTGCCGTCAGTAAACTGATCAGGTTTGGATTCGAAATTTCCATCAGTAGAAAATCGGTAAGTTCATCATCAAGATATTTTTTACCCATCAAAACCGTTTTAAAAGCCGTTTGAAACTCAGCCTTTGTGATTGTTTTGATACAAACTCCATCGACACCTTTGCGCAGATAGGGGAGCGCCCACTCTTTTTCTGTTTCTTCACCAAGGACAATAATTTTTATATCCGGCTGCTTGCTGCGTATTTTTTCAAGCGTGACAAGATTCGAATAACTCGACAAATTGGTATCAACGATCAGGACATCAAAATCGGCTTGGTTTAAGTTTGATTGCATGGTTGTCCAGTCCCCGGCATTTTCGATATGAACGTTTTCATCATATTCGGTGATAGATGAAGCAATTCCCATCCTGAACAAATCATTTTTGATAACCAATAGTATCCTTGTCATTTTCAATTTAAAAATGTGTTGATCTGATAATTAAATTACTAAATATTGTTGTCAGCTTTCAATGACAGCTTCTTTGCTGGCTTGCTGTTTGTCAAGAATCCTGACGACCGATTCATTGAGTTTGGCCGTAACAGTGCAAAACGATGGAGCGAGGTTACCGCAGGTAATGGCGTTCAGCTTTTCCAGCCACACATGATTGTCCGAAGCGTACAGCAGTACTTTGAGGTCCGGTTTATTCTTTCCAAGATAAACTACAAAGTCCAGTATTTCAGGGTCTGGTACACTTAGCCCGACAATCAGCAGATTGTCGTGGTTTCGCTCGACGGGTGTTTTTTTGCCAAAAGTCAACTTTTTCAGCACTTCACTGATACTTCCGGCTTCTTCAATACCAACAGCCGGCTTATGCATCTGAAGCATATCAACGAGCTGTTCACGGTTGTTACGTTTACGGTCAAAGACAAGGAGTTTTTTCATAACATTATGATAAGAGGAGGCGTGTCTGTTCGTATGAAATAAATCTGCCTTGATGAAAAATTCAGTCCGCAGAAAACACCACTGGCCTTAAAACGTTACATTATAGTGTGTGTGTCAATTATCAGAGGAGGAATCTTACGTAAATGCCTAACTAGTGTGTGCAGAGTGTAATACTGATAATATCATCGCTAAAATTTTAATCTCTTTCCTTATTTCAAAATTAGGGGATACCGGCGAATTCATTTATAGAACTTAGACCTGTGTTTTGTAGAATTATCTCGATAAGATTGATGTAAACGTCAGCCTTGCCAGAGAAGAGATTTGTTGTAGTATCCGCATGTTTGAAAAGAAAACATGGCAAGGATATTTCTTATCCGTATTTTAAACAAAATCCCCCTGATGGACACAGGGGGATTTGTATTGGTTTGAAAGCTGATCAGACTTTCCTAGTGTTCAATCACAACTTTCGATGTAGTTATCGTTCCGTCCTGATGCGTCACTTTTACGATGTAAAGACCTTTTGCCAGGCTTTTCACGTCAATAAAGCCGCCGCCGGTCGCAAAAGATGTTGATTTGTATACCGTATTACCGTTTAGGCTGCTCATCACGATTTCGGTAACTGTTTTATGATCCGGAACAATCAACTTGTCCGTTGATGGATTAGGATAAACTGAAAGATCGGTTCCGATACCTTCAAACTTCACACTCTGAATTCTGCTGTATGCAAATGTGCCGTCTTTGTCCACCATACGCAGACGATACAGGTTTTCACCGGACAAAGGCTGAATGTCATCAAAGGAATAGTTGATCTGTACCGCACTTTCACCACTTGATTCCACATCGCCAATCTTGTTCCAGCTCTTACCAGATTGACTGCGCTCAATTTCAAAGCGGTCTGAATTGGTTTCAGACGATGTTATCCAGCTCAAAGCTGCCGAACGCCCTTCTGTTTTCTTCTTCACTGAGAAACTGATCAGCGTCACAGGAAGTGGAGAAGGATTTGACATGTTACAGCGTGCGCCATCATTAAAATTAGAGGCCGTGGAACCGGACATTAAAATAGCCGTATTCGTGGCAATGGTAATACGGTAGAAATTTCCGCTATTGTTACCAAAAACGTAGAGATTACCGGCATTGTCAAGGAAAGTTGCTCCATAACCTATGGCTGCATCAGCCACAATAGGGCTGGTCCCGCCGATGGTTGCCGAGCCAATGACAACTGCATTGGTTACCGGGTTAAGGGTTACAATTCGTGCTGCCGTATTAAGCAAGCCATAGAACAAACCATCCTGTGGATTGTAACTCCAGTCGCTTACATTCAGTGCGGCCGTCTTGCTATACGGCGCAGTTGCCAGTACATAACCATTGGAAGGGTCAACCAACTGAAGGTAAGTGGCAGGGCGTGCCGGATTGATATCCACTACATAATAGTTACCGTTACCTCCCCAGTAAAGGAACAAATAGCCGCCGTTAAGTACGTCCCCTGTATTGAACGGTGTTGCAGGCAGATTAGGAATCGTAAAAGGTGTTACTCCGCCCGTTGCATCAATCCGTATTACTTCATTTGTATTGGGCGCGTATCCCCAGATCAGATTATCGACATTATTGTAACCAATAGCATTGGCATAACGGTCCAGTGTGGCCATCGTTGTTCTCACACCCGTGGTGATGTCGTATTCATACAAACTCGATGGCGCCCCCAAACTCGTTGCAGCAACCTGATAGGAGCTTTCATTACACGAGAATGGCACCGCATTAATACCCGAAAGACTGCATCGTGCTCCGTCGTTAAATGAGGACGGAACAGAGCCGGACATCAAAATCGCCGTGTTCGTAGTTAAATTAATCTTGTAAAATTTACCTGAGCCATTGGCGAAAACGTACAGATTGCCTACGTTATCAAGGAACGTGGCACCAAAGCCACCAGGCGCGTCTGCCTGAATCGTGCTGCCGGTTACTGCTGTTGGTATGGTTGTTAAAACGCCGGTTGTCGGGTTAAGTGTGGTTATTTGTGCAGTAGTATTGCCCAATGTATAAAATAAACCGTCGATTGGATTATAACTCCAGTCGCTTACAGGCAGTGCTGTGATCGACGTACCGAATGCCGTTGTTTCCAGTGCATAACCGTTGGTCGGGTCAACCAACTGAAGGTATGTTGCGGGACGCGCCGGATTAATGTCTACGACAAAGTATGCTGTGCTGTTTCCCCAATAAAGAAACAGATAACCATCATCTAACACATCAGCAACGTTGTATTGCAGGCCAGGCAGGTTTGGTATGGTATAGGCAGTTACTTTACCCGTCAAATCAATTCGTATCACTTCGCTGGTGTTCGGTGAGTAACCCCAGATCAGGTTATCTACGTTATTGAAACCAATGGCGTTTACATAACGGTCCAGCACAGCAACAGAGGTGCGGATACCCGTGGCAATATCATATTCATAAAGCTTTGATGGCGCACCATTGCTGGTGGATGCCACCTGATATGAACTTGTGCTGCAAGGGAAAGGTGTTGGGATTTCGTCGAGCGGTATGTCCATGCTGCCGATTGCCAGGGCAGTAATTGTGGAGCCTGTTGGTATTTTTCCTTTGATTGTGCTTCCTTCCGTTGTTCCGGAAGCCGTTGACATGGCAGCGAGAGGCAGCCATGCAGTACCATTCCAGCCTACCAGCCTTAAATTTGCCTGCGTGGCATAAGCGCTCATGTCGGGCATCGAAGCTGTAAGGATTGTTTCTTCATAGGTGCCGGAAGAAGGTGCCCAGTCCCAGAAACCGATCGGGCTAACTGACATAAGGCCCCCGGATAGTGCAGTCAACGGGTGGGTTGTTGCATCAGTAGGATCTGTTACAGCCGCGGGACTTCCTTGAAACCAGGCCACAGATACCTTTGAAGTCGGATCAGACGACCCGCCGGAATGAAGTGATCGGAAATCAGTCCCGCTCCCAACAGGAAATTCAAAAGCAGTAGCACCTATTCTTGAAACATATCCATCCACGTGGTTTGCGTCATTTGCACCGGTTTGGGTTGCAACATCGCCGAATTTAAGAATACCAAGAGGAAGTGTACGTGCCGTCTTGATAATACCCGGTTGCAAACCTCCGCCTCCGGTAACAAAATTATGAGCGCCGAAAACGGTCATTTCAGCACCATTGAAAATCTTCGTGTTTCCCTGGCTGCCTTGCTGGGCATTGGCCAGGATTGCCGTTCCCATCAGTGGGAGTACAATAGCGGATAACCTAAGCCTGAATAAAGCTTTGAATGGTTTTATATATATATTATTCATCGAGATAGAAGTTATAAGGCTGTAATGTTTTTCCTCTTTTCACTTTGATCAGAGGCTGAAAGCATTAATCAACTACATAACATATACCGTTTACGGTAACCAAACGATTAATTGTAAACTCGCCATCAACGATATAAAAACCCACCGCGCCATTGGTGTAAATTACAGCAGTATATTGTTCCCAGGCATCGGCATGCACCGCTCCAAGGTTACCACCTGTCAGCTGTGTTGGAACCCGAGGTCTGAAACCCGCCGGGATTAGTGCTATACGGTATTCGTTGGTATTCTCATTGGGAGCCAATGTTGCCTTTGCAAAAATGTTACCTTCCAGACATACCACATTGCCTGTTCTAACTGCGTTTACACCAGTGATGCCAACCTGCGTATCATCAAAGCGCCCGGCAAGTAGCGTAAGTGGGGCTACGGTAACGTTAGGTCTTGCAGTCAAATTTCCGTTTGCATCAGCGGCAACACTTTGGTCTGTCAGGGCCGCGGCCGGTAATGTTTTTACCTGTGCATTGCCGTCAACGATCAGTTTCCCCAGATCTTTCGTTACAACGGTTTTCTTCCCGTTGGCAGCCTCTACTTCCAGGTTGTTATTGGTTCCGATCGTTTCCGAATTGGATCCGATTTTTACCTGTGCAAAGAGTGAGGAAGAAGTTAAAAGAAGGGCTGATGCAAAAGCAGCTGCAAAAAGTTTCGTTGAGAATTGTAGTTTTTTCTTCATTTGATTGATTAATAAAATTTGGATGATTGTTGTGGGAAAAATATATAATGTCGTGTATAGCAGATTATTGAGGGTGAAACAGGGTAAGACCTTACTGTAAGGCAAAGCTAGGGACGAATTATGTAGTAGATTGTAGAGGGTTGAATGTCTGATTTGTAGAAAGATATCTATGTGATGATTTAAACTAATTATTGTATGTAGAGAAATGGGAAGACGTGAATGAAATTAAAGAGGACGCCTGAAATCTGAATGGTGATACTGCTTTATAACAGCCTGGTTTCATACAAAACAAATCCTCCTTCACACAGAAAGAGGATTTGTCTCAACCGAAACAATTTACGAAATTCCAGCCGTTAAAGTTTTTCTATCTGGTAATCGTTACTTTATTAATACGCAAAGAGCCGTCAGTATAAGTCAGGCGAACCAGATATAACCCTGCCGGGAATCCTTTTACATTGATAACGGAAGGGCTCCCGCCGCCAGACTGATAAACAGAAACACCAGCCAGATTAATAAGATCCACACGCTGTACTTTATCCCATTGTGAAGCACGGATATTGAGTGTGCCCGACACCGGGTTCGGAAACAGACTGGTCGTTATCGTTTCTCCTGCATCGATGCTCTGGATACGGCTGTAAGCAAAGCTATCATCCAGGTCAATCATTTTCAGACGGTAATAATTCATACCTGAAAAGGGGGTTTGATCCAAACCTCTATAATTGCGATTGGTTTTGCTCTCATTGGCTGCAGGCACCGTTTGTAAGATTGCCCAGTTTTTTGCGTCCACACTTTTTTCTACCTGAAATTCCCGGCTGTTTACTTCGCTGGAAGTGATCCAGTCAAGATTCACGGCTGCATTATCCATTTTTGTAGCTGTGAAACTGATTAAGGTCACGGGCATCGGACATGGGTCGAACGGTGGATTGATCGTGATGAAAGTAGTATCGCAAACCGCACCGTTACAGGCAGCGATGAAGGTATGCACCACAGCTGTTGGTTTGGTGGCAGGTGACCAAACCGCGCAACCGTTCGCATCAATTGAAATAGCCCCCTGAAGCATATCTGTTGCGGACAGTGTACCTACGGTGTATGTTGTGCTGGCATCATGCCCGGCAGCGCCGACGGTGTTACAAATAATAACCGGAAAAAGCGGACAGCATAAATTCACCACTTTCGTATCTATTACACAATTGTCGACAACCGTTACCGTGGCAATATCATTACAGCTGCCTCCATTACTCCATATGAAATAATAAACCCCCGGTGCGGTGAATCCGCTGATTGTCGTATGGGCATTCATCGGATCGGCTATCGTGGCTGTTCCGGGATTGCCGGCCTGTGCCAGCCATTGAATTCCCGAAACCTGTGTTGCCGCCATGGTTGCGGAGCCGGTCATGCAAATTTTGGGGATGTCAGGCCCGGCATCCGGTTTTACACAGGCATTATGGCAAAGCGCGCCGTCATTGCCACTTGATGGTTGTCCCTGAGAACGCAGCACGGCAGTCACATTGCCCGTCACATTTTGTACCGTGTTGATCTTGTAAATTCCCCCGGACTGGTTATCTCCCACATACAAATTCCCCTGTGCATCAAAGTAAGCCGCACCTATGGAACCGGATCCAAAACCTGATCCGCCTGAAACATTTCCAATCGTAGTGACTGCACCGGTGGCCGGATTGATTTTATACAACTGATGTGCAGATGTGTTGGACACAGCGTATATGAATCCATCCACCGGATTATAGGCAAAATCCGAAATGTTCATGGCAGCGGTATTGGATTTGGACAATAATGTCAGATAGGTAGGGGATGCCGGGTTCACATCAACCCTGAAAAGATCCCCGTCTTTATCATACAGGTATAAGATGCCGTTATTGTCGATTGTCCCCGAGTTATAGCCTGCGTTGTACAACCCCGGAATCCTGAAATAATGAGGAATCCCATCTGCCCCCAGTCTGAAAATGGTTCCGGTGCCAACTACATTTGGCGGGAAATTATCATGCTGCTGACTGCCCCATAGCTCACCATCCGTAACATTATAACCCATGGCGTTGAGGTTTATGGAGCGATTGGGATTGGTGATATCCGAGTGAATTGTACTTTGCGCTCCGGTATTGATATCAACCGTAAGCAGGTCGATGGGAGAGGAAAACGATGTGGTTTGCTGAATTAAAAAAGCCGAGTTAACGCATCCGATCGGACTGTCGCAATTGCTGACGGTTACTACCAGCATATCTGAACAGGTGGCGTTACCCCAATGAAAGTTGTAAGTACCAGTGGTCGTAAAACCTTTGATTAACGTGGTAGGGTCTGAGGCATTACTAATGATGGCAACGGCGGGGTTGCCCGGGTCGGCCGTCCAGCTGGCACCTGAGCTGGCCGTAGCGGCCGTGTTGATTGTCTGATTTTTACAGATGTTCTGGTCGGAACCTGCGGCAAATGTTGGTTTTGTAATCGTTTTGTTTACAACGGCGGAAACACATCCGGTAGAAACAAGTTTGGCGACGGTAGGATAAGTGCCAGCATCAAGTCCTGAAAAAGTGACGACTCCGGCAGCAGCGAAAGTGGCACCGCCATCAATGCTGAATACATGCGTGGCAGGATTGGGAGCCGAAAAAGTAATACTGCCGTTAGGCGTCGAACAGTTTGTACTGTTGACCTTGGCTGACGTTGGATCGTTTGGGGCAGTGCACTGTCCCATAGCGAAACGGAAGGATGCCATCATCAATACTGCAAGCAGTATCGCGCGGGTAAATTTGTCTGAATTCATGATCTTGTTTGGGTTTTAGAGTGGAATATTTCATGAATTGTTTTCCATTTGATGAGTACACAGACTGGCTTTTCATTGTTTTACTAATCATTGATTATTAAAATGGATTAAGGTTAAAAAGATAAAATTTACACTCATGTTGCTCTGAATACGGGTATATAATACAGCGGTCACATCTTATGCAAACTTTTCATACGGCAATCGTTTTGAGCATAAAAACCTGGTCAGGCAACAAAAAAATATCCCCCCGCAAGGCAGGAGGATATTCAGAATTCCACAATTTAGTTAGCTTTTCGGCTTCCAGTAGTCGTTGATAACCGACCGCCGAAAGACGATCGCTCTGTTATCTTACAATCACAATTTTGTGGCTGCTTGATGTTCCATTTAAGTTGGTAATGTGAAGAACGTAAGTTCCCAAAGGAAGTTTGCTTACGTTGATTCCGTCCGCGTCAACTTTGTTGGTACTGAATATTGCACGTCCTGTCATATCCAGAATAGAAGCTTGTTTCAGCTGTGCAAGATCCGCGTCTTTGATGAACAATCTGTCAGCAGATGGGTTAGGGTAAATGCTAACCGACTGAATTTTCAAGCCATCAAATTTCACACTCTGAATACGGCTGTACGCATAAGTCTGGTCTTTATCGATCATTTTCAAACGGTACAGGTTTTCTCCGTTCACAGGATTTTTGTCTGTAAAGTTGTAGTTCTGTCTAACTGAACTCTCGCCATTTGATGCAACCGTCCCGATCTTATTCCACTCTTTTCCGGAAACGCTGTGTTGAATTTCGAAATGATCGCTGTTTGTTTCAGCCGTTGTTGCCCAGTTAAGTATGGCAACTTTGCCTTCTTTTACTACGTTGAATGAAACAAGTGTTACCGGTAACACGCCAACGTCAACTGTAATCGTTGCAGTGTTTGAAGTTAAACCGTTTGCATCTGTGATCGTGTAAAGAACCGGTGTTGTCAGCCCCGTAAATGTTGACACCGGAGTGAAGGTAACCTCACCAGTCGATGTATTCACCACATAAGTTCCTTCTCCTGGTATGGTTACGGTAGTTTTAGGTGTACCGTCAGCAGGGTCAGTGATCAAAACAGATCCTGGTACTAACGCGGCACCACCCGGTATATCGTTGCCAGGTACTGGAATAAGAATCGGAGTATTATTTGGTGTTGATATTAAGTCGTTAGTCGCTACCGGAGGAGCAGCTGTAACAGCTACGCTGGTAGAACTATTGTCATTGGCAGGGTTATTCCCAGGTGTTTGAGGCCCTACAAATCCAAGACTACCGTTAAAGTTTGTAGGACCACTGATTACAGTTCCTAAAATTGTTACACGGAATTGCTGGCAGTCACCATTAAGAAGTACGGTAGTATTAACCAATCTGATTGAGTTGGCATTTCCCGTTGTTGTACTTACAACATTCCAGCCCGTAAGCGGAGACCCATCCACGTTGGTTGCTCCCGTAATGGTTGCGTTGGGTGAAACAGAAATCTGCGGGCGCAATTTGTTTGTTGGCGCGTCGATTGGACTTGGATCTTCGTTACAGATGGTAACCAAAACAGTCGTAGAAGTACCTATCGGAATCGATGGATCTTGTGTTTGAATATTGATACTGACATCCTGTGCATAGCTGAACTGGAAAGCCAGGATTCCCAAGACTAATGTGAAATAGCTAATGATCTTTTTCATGATAAAATCTTTATAGTAGTGAATGACAATTTTAGTTCGCTGTTACTGTGGTAATTACCTGGTTATTTCCGAAGAATACTTCTCCGCCTGATCCGCTGATAATGGTTGCAGTAATATTCTGTGCCGTTCCGCTGGCTACACCTGGTTTTCGTGTAATGTTAAAACCGAGGGCTGCCTGGCCGTTGGCCGGTATGGTTACCCCTGCTTTTGCCGTGATGGTAATGAAACTTGCATTTTCCGTGAAATCCCAGTTGCCGTTTTCATTTGCAGTGCCGCCGAAAACGGCAGATGTACCACTGGTAGTCGGGTAGGTAATGTTAAAAGCTGACAACTTTGTGATACGGAATCTAATCAGACCTGTGGCAAGTACGTCATTGATCTCATACAGATTGATGATGAAATCTTTGCTGGTACCCGCAGTTGGGAAACTGAAACCGTCGATATCCGTTGTTGGCGTAAGGTCTGGCACCTGTGTCCCCAGTGTATATACGCTGTATGTGTTCGGGACAATACTTGCATTGGTCGTGATGGAACCTGCCGTTAAAGTACTCGCTCCTCCCAATACGGAAGTTACGTTTACCGTAGCCGGGATTTTTACCCATTGCGATAACGCGGTGTTCCAGCCAACGATGATCAGTTTTGAAAGTGTACCGCCAGTCAGGGTAGTAACATCACTTCCGGTATCCCATGTTAAGGTGATCGGCGTGGTGGTAGCCCCGTTGATATCCCAGTATTCAATCGTGCTTACAGCTCCTACGGTAGAAGCTTTGGCTGTTGTGGCAAAAGGACCGCCAGCAGGCAGGACAGGATAGTTGGTGCCGGTAAAAAGATTGTTGGTTACAGCACTTGTAGGATCTGCGTGGAAATAGGCTCCATTCGTCCCATTGGCCGAAGCAGCAAACTGTCCTAAAAATCCGTTATCTCCCGTTGGGAAAATAAACTGCCCCGTTCCGTACTTTCTTACATAACCATCGACATAACCTGCATCAGAAGCGCCGGTGCTTGTAAGCCCGTTTCCGAAGAAGTTAAGATAACTGATCGACGCTGTCGCACGCTCGGTAAGGATCACGCCAGGCTGGGTGCCTGCACCGCCGGTTACGAAATCATGATTACCGAAAAACGTCATCTCGGCGCTGCCGAAAATAGTGGTGTTGCCCTGAGATCCTTCCTGGGCCTGTGCGTTGCTAAACGGAGCGGTAACGATCGATGCCACCAATGCTGCCGAAGACATTAATTTGATCCAGCCCTGCATACGGAAAGGATTGATGTATGGTTTTTCCATTTTTTAAAATATGTTAACTTGTGTGTAATAATTTTTTTAATTGATAGAGCGCGTTTCTCTCGCGGGTTAAACAGGTACCGGTTACCAACCGGAAGATTTTAAGTGAATGAAAGCCCGACCTCCGTAGCCATCAGCATTTTTGTCAATCGGTGTTTAGTCATGTGTGTATTGGTTTTAGTTGAAAAATTGATTGAAATGATTATTGATTTGCATGTAAATTCTGTCTGGTTTATACGTTGTCAGAACGGCCCCAAAGCATAGGTATCATCCATACTCACCTGTCCCGTCACAAATCCGGTGTAGTACCAGAAGTAAAAGGTTTGTCCGGCCGTTGCAGTCACCCGAAAACTTGGAACTGAATTTGTTGTACCATGGCTTACGTATACCCATTGAGCAGAAATCGAGGTTTGCGTATTGGTAGAAGTACTGGTAGACAAGCAGGTGTTGATAAAACAGTGGCCCGGATCGCTGGCGGAATAGTTAGTGGCGGGATTAAATATGGTCCACTTAGCATATACGATATAGGTTCCTGGCTTAGGGAAGGTTATCGATGCTCCCGAATAAACCATCTGTGTTTGTGAAAAGCCAGGTAAATTTACAGCAGGCGCCGTTGTACCGTTAAGCATTGTTCCTGTCAGAGGCTCCTTCCAGCTCGCACCACCGACCGCATCCGAAGTCAGCATTCTACCATTTCCTTCTGTTCCGTCGGCGATGGTAACCTGCCCGGTAGTTTTGTTTACACTCGTTTTTCTGCCTGTGGTCGCTGCTTCTACTTCCAGGTTATTAGCCGGATTAATCGTCGTCGGATTTGTTCCGATTTTCACCTGTGCGAAAAGTGAAGTCGAGCCCAAAAACATGCAGCCGACTACAATCGCTGAGAATAGTGTTTTGGGGAATTTGTGTTTGGTCATGTGTGTGTTTGGTTTTAGTTGAAAGGATGATTAAAAAGTTTTGAGTTTTTAATGTGTTTAGTTTACTTTGGTAACAGTGATATTTGCTCCTTTAAAAATCAGATTGTCTACAATTAATGCGGTTGCTGGATTGTAAGAGGCAACCTGAACTCTGACTTTTTCTCCTCCTGAGAAATAAGAAGTGACAAACATGTTGGGACCCCAAGTGTAACTACCGCCGTTCAATTGATAAGAGGCAATTTTAGGCCCGGCTATTATTGCTACAAACTGATTCCAATAAGTCTTTCCGGGGCTTGAATTTAAATTATCCACCAGAGCGTTAAATTCAAGACGGTAAACTCCGGCTGAGGGAATTGTATATTCATTGGTTGCAGCACTCCAATCGGAAGACGGATTTGTGACGGCAAATGGAATTGGGACCGGACCTGTTGTAGCGGTGGTTATCAATACATCTGTTGTATTGTAGCCGGTGAAGGCAGTTATTGGAATGTTAAGCGTAGATGCATTTTTCCAACTGGCACCGCCATTTGCATCCGAACTAAGTAATTTCCCCATTCCTTCGGTACCGTCCTTAATCGTCACTTGTCCGGTTGTTTTGTCAACACTTGTTATCCGTCCAGCCGCAGTGGCTTCCACCTCCAGGTTATTGGCCGCATTAATCGTCGTGGGGTTCGTTCCGATTTTCACCTGTGCGAAAAGTGAAGTCGAACCCAAAAACATACAGCCGACGACGATTGCTGAGAATAGTGTTTTGGGGAATTTGTGTTTGGTCATGTGTGTGTTTGGTTAAATGTGAAAAATGTGTGTATTGGATTATTGTTTATTTTCAGCTGAATCAGGAGCCGTTACTAACTAGTTGTTTTTATTGCAGTCAACCCGTGAACCTGAAAACTGGATATTTACAACCGGAATTGTCGCAGCAGGTTTTGGACCAGTGGCATGGACGACAACGGCCTTGAAGGTGATTTTATCTCCGGCCTGTAAATAATTCATCGTAAACACATTGTTATAGGATCCATTGGTATAAGCTTGCGCCTGTACAACTGAGAATGCCAGGTTTCCTCTTGCAGCGGAGAAAATACCTATGGTGGTGTTTCGTGTAGATCCTGTAACACCGGCTATAAAATCTCCGCAACTCCCTTTGAAATTGTAAAAACCGGATTCCGGGACAGTGAACTCACCCGTTGCCTGATTGTACGAATTATTTGCATCGTATGTTTCCGTATTGGGAATAAGCGTGGTGTATGTAAAATCGTTTGGGTCGTTTATGGGTATAATCTGCTGTGCATTGTGGTATACATCAAAAGAGCTGCATAAAACCTCTTTGGTTTGCCAGGTAGCAACGCCGTTGGCATCAGAAGTTAAAACCTTGCCGTTTCCCTGCGAGCCATCCGCAATCGTGACCTTGCCCGTCGTTTTATCTACACTGACCTTATTCCCGACCGTAGAAGATTCCACTTCCAGGTTATTAGCTGGATTAATTGTTGTAGGATTGGTCCCGATTTTCACCTGGGCAAAAAGTGAAGTGGAACCCAAAAGCGCGGAGCCGACGACTATCGCTGAGAATAGTGTTTTGGAGAATTTGTGTTTGATCATGTGTGTATTTGTTTTAATTGGAGAGCGTGATGGAAAAATATGTTTTGTCTTTGTTAAGTATTTTTACTGTTTGATCGGTAAATGGTTTTATTCGCCTTCGCGACGAAGTGCTTGGTTTGCGTTGCAGCAGGATGACGTTCATCTATTGACTTACAGAAACAATTACCTTCTGTTGATCGAAGTCATTATTTCCACAAGCACCAGCCAGAGCTTGTTTCCCAAAGCCAACTGTTGCCGCTGCGCCTGAATTCTGCCATGGTGCCAGGTAAACTTTTACATTGTATGATCTTACAGGCAGGTTTTTAAGAGCACCTTTTAAATTGAGATATTGCCCTGAACATCCCGTAGTTGAATTGGTTATAAAATAATAGTCTACCAATTCAAATACTCCCGGAGTGGTTTTGTCTATCGCAAGTGCTATATAAAAAGATACCTGAGTTGTATTTGATGCCACGGAATAAGCACCACTCATATCAATTAAAACATCATTTACTGCTTTTGTGACGTCAAAACTGGCATTTCGATTAAGATCAACGGCGCACGCAGGAATAGGTCCAAATGGTAAGCCACAAGTACCTGCGGTACCTGCCGGAATCGTTACAACGACACCCGGTGTAACTTGTGGAAAAGATGTTATTGAGGTGGACTTAGTAAGCGGAGCTATTGCTACCCAGCCAGTACCATCCCAATAGTATTCACCTATTTTCGAAATAAGTGTTGGATAGTTTGGGTTGGAAGATGTAATAGCCGTATTGGTATTAAATACGTGCATACCAGCCGCCGCTGTTCCATCCAAACCCCAGGTTGTTGTATTTGTTAAGGATATGCGAGGCATCAAGAACGCTTTGGTTGCACTTTCAATTTCAAGTGCAGAACCCGGATTAATCACTGTGGGATTAGTCCCGATTTTCACCTGAGCAAAAAGTGAAGTGGAACCCAATAGCACGCCGGTTGCGACGATCGCAGAGAATAATGTTTTGGAAAGTTTGTGTTTGGTCATGTGTGTATTTGGTTTAAATTGGATGGATTAATAATAATTGTGTAATGGTCTGATTTTCAGTTGTTGTGTCTCTATTCGACTATGGTGTAGCCATCAGTCGCATTATTATTTTATTTATTTTTGAACTCAGTTTTCTAACGCCTCGATCAGTACCGACTCGTGGCCTGTATTAATGGCGTTATTGACTTACCGATACAATCAGATTTCCTGCGGAACTGTTTGTGCCGCAGCCAGGCAGGGATTCGGCTCCAATACCTATGCGGGCGACCGCACCGAAATTAACCCAGGGTATCATGTATGTTTTTAAGTTGTAATTGGCTCTGACCGGAAGGTTTTTTAGAGCAATTTTTCCGTTGGCTGTTGCTGTTCCGCAACCGATATTCGCATAGGTAATGAAATCACCACCGATGTATTCAAATACGCCGGGTGTGGTTTTGTCCATGAAAACTGCCAGGCTGAAATAGATTGTCGATGTATTATTAGTTACCGAAACAATGTCGACCATATCAATAATGACATCGTTAACCGGACGTGCAATGGCAAATGATCCGTCTTGGTTTATATCAATCGCACAAGCCGGAGGAGGGTTACCCAGACTATATGCACAGGTCCCGGCATAAAAAGGGAAGTCCATCGAAATGCCCGGTAAAACCTGTGGGAACGAAGTGATCGCTGTTGTCCTCAGTGTTTGCCAGCTCGCAGCACCGTTTGCATCAGAAGTCAAAACTTTCATACTGCCTTCCGTGCCGTCTTTAATGGTCATTTGCCCCGTCGTTTTATCAATGCTGGTTTTTCGTCCGGCAGTAGCGGCTTCCACTTCCAGGTTATTAGCCGGATTGATCGTTGTAGGATTCGTTCCGATTTTCACCTGTGCAAAAGTTGAAGAAGCACTGCACAACATGACCGCAGCAAACAATGCCGGGAAAAATGTTTTGGGTAATGATTGATTGGTCATGTGTATGTTTTTCGTTGAATGAAATTTTAAAATTTGTTGATATGTATTTTGTTTCAGTTTTTAACAGCTGTGTTAGCGATGGACAATACAACGCTGATTGCGAATCGGGATTAACTTGTACAGTGCGCTTATGGCTGAAGTGTTAAAGAGATATTCGCGTCAGCAAGATATGTTCCGCAAAGCCCATCAGAATTATTATAAACATTGTTACGAACCTGTAGGGTAAATACGCTATTGGCATTTATATAAGCCAAGGTTGAAATGACCAAGGTTGTATTTGAATCCCATCGGGCACTGACCTTATCATTAGCCGCAAAATAGGCTGTCCCATCCACAAGCAAATTGATATAAGTGGCCGCAGTTGAGGTTCCATTGCAAGCGGTAACCCCAGGATTTCCGGTTGCACTTCTAATCACAGCTGTGCTTTGGACCAAATAATATCCACTAACAGAAACTCTAATCCCATTTCCGACTTTAGTAATTCCTCCTACTGAATATTGCAGGGAAGGAAACGTGACATCTGTATCAATACCGGGTACAAGCCATGTGGTTACACCTCCTATGAGTTTTCCCTTGGGTAATTCCTTTGTTTGCCAGCTTGCCCCACCATTTGCATCAGAAGTAAATACTTTATCTGTCCCTTCTGTGCCATCTTTTACAGTAACCTGCCCGGTTGTTTTGTTTACACTAGTTTTCCTTCCAGTCGTAGAAGCCTCCACTTCCAGATTATTAGCCGGATTGATTGTTGTAGGATTGGTTCCTATTTTCACCTGAGCAAAAAGCGAGGAAGAACTGAACAACATGACCGCAGCAAACATTGCCGGGAAAAGTGTTTTGGTGTATGCCTGATGGGTCATGTTGTATAAGTTTTTCGTTGAAATGAATTTTTTAAATCTGTTGATATGTATTTTGTTTCGTGTTTAACAGCGTTGCAAATGCTGGACAATGTTTGACTATTCCGATACACTGATAATCAGACTGGCCGGTGTTGTGTCACCACAAACGCCCGGATTTGAGTAAGTGCCGATACCCAACCAGGATGCCGCACTCGGGTTTTTCCACGGACCCGCATATACCGCGACGTTGTAGGTGCCCACTGCGACGTTTTTAAGCAGGTTTTTGAAATTGATCAGGCCGGAAGAACAATTGCTGCCACTTTCCGTAGTCCATAAGGGGCCCGATACCTGGTTAAATCCACCCGGTCCGGTAACACTGACCCAGTATGCCCAGGTAATCGGCTGCGTATTATTTGATACCGAATAGTTGCCGCTTACTTCCATGACGATGTCGTTCGTGGTTTCGGTAATGACAAACGACCCTGTCAAATTCAGTGCGGTAGCACAGTTGATGGAGTTGCAATAACCGGTCGTAGAAACCGGCAGGAAAATACCTACACCTGTGCCCTGAGAAAAAATACTCGAACTGGTTATTTTTCTGTATTGCCAGCTTGATGCGCCATTGGCATCCGAAGTCAGAATTTTTTTGTTGCCTTCCGTCCCGTCTTTAATGGTTACCTGTCCGGTTGTTTTGTCTATGCTCGTCTTGCGCCCGGTTGTCGAAGCTTCTACTTCCAGGTTGCTGGCCGCGTTAATAGTCGTCGGGTTTGTTCCGATTTTTACCTGGGCAAAAAGCGAAGAAGAGTTGAACAGCATGACCGCAGCAAACAATGCCGGGAAAAGTGTTTTGGAGGTTAGCTGATTGGTCATGCTTAAATAAAAGTTTATCGTTGAAGAGAGTTTTTCGTTTGTTATGTCTTTATTTAGATATCATCGCCACACTCAGGCTGAAATGATAAAAGGTGATACTGGTACCAGGGGTGCTTAAAGACGGTGTAACCCTTATCGTGACCAGATCTCCGGCATTGAGTGAGGTTACTATGAAACCACTTCCGCCAATACCTGCGCCAGGCGCGCAATTGGCGATACCAATGGACCTGCTCACGACACCGTTTACATAGATGTATACATACACGCCTTGCAGATAAGCCTGGTTCAGCGTAGAGAAAATAGTTCCAAATTGATAAATCCCTGTCCCGTTTGCAGGCACTGTAAACGTGTCTGTGGCCAGGTCGAAATTGTTGTTCTTGTCCAGATTTTTGACTCCAAAGTCAACCTTGTCGTTCGCGCCGTAAAACGATGTTTGATTGGCGGTACTGGTTACTGAAAATATGGCGGGTGCATCCTGTGCAGCCGGACTTTGCCAGCTGGCGGCACCATTTGCATCAGAAGTCAGTATTTTATTCAGTCCCTGTGTGCCGTCTGCAATCGTTACCTGTCCGGTTGTTTTGTCTACACTTGTTTTTCTTCCTGCGGTGGAAGCTTCAATTTCCAGATTGTTAGCGGCATTAATCGTAGTTGGGTTTGTTCCGATTTTCACCTGGGCGAAAAGCGGTGCGGCACCGCAAAGCATCGTCACAGTTAAGACGATCGGGGAAATTATTTTGATTAAAGGGAAATGGCTCATTTGTGTATTGGTTAATGTGTTGAGGAGGGTAAATCTGTTGCTGAATGTCACAGAGGCTAACTTGGATGACGTTACTGACTGACCGAGAGAATTAACTTATTACCCGTTGTCACATTTCTACCACAGCCAGGTGAAGATTCTGCTCCGACGCCTATGGTACAGGGAGTGCCAAAATTAACCCATGGGGCAAGGTAGACTTTGGCCGTATATGAACGAATGGGCAGATCCTTTGCCGCAAACTTTGCCAGCACACTTTGACCATAACAGTCTCCGCCACTTGTTGTGTAAAAAACGCCTACCTGCTCAAATACGCCCGGAGTTGTTTTGTCCAGGTAAAGAACATATGAGAAATTAACCGGAATCGAATTATTGGAAGTTACATAGCCGACAGCAAGGTCAAAAATAACATCATTGGAACTTTGAGTAATATTGAATGTTCCCTGCATGTCCAGGAAAGTAGCGCAAGCAGGAGGTGGTGAACCCTCGGTGTAGACGTCACATAGTGGCGACGCAGTAGTCGGAAAATTTATGACATGGCCGAGAGTTTGTGTTGACGACGTTACCGACGTGGATTTGATAAGTGGGGCCAGAGCCACCCACCCGCTACCATCCCAATAATACTGTCCTTTTTTTGCCGCCAGCGTTGGATAATTGACATTGGTCGAGGTTATACTCAAATTGGTATTGTATACATGCATACCAGCTGAAGGTGTTCCCAACAACCCCCAAGTGGTCGTGTTGGTTAATGCAATACGAGGTAATTGCAATCCTTTGTTGGTACTTTCAATTTCCAGCACTGATCCCGCATTGATTATGGTAGGATTGTCCCCAACTTTCACTTGCGCGAAAAGCGAAGAAGGACCGCAAAGCATTGCCACAGCGAACATCGCCCGGAGAACTGTTTTTGGTAAAAGGTAAATGCCCATGTGCTTGTCGGTTAAGTTGAAAGAGGAGGGTAAAATGTTTTGTATATGTTTTCTTTTAATTTGAAACCTTCGCGATCTGGAAAAAGGCTGATCCCACACCATCAGCCACGAAATTCGGCCTTAGTCGAAGATCCAGGACGTCACCCACATTTAAGTGGATCAATCGTGTCGTGCTAATGGTATAGCCATTTCCCGCACCGATAAAATCATCCCATAAGTTGCCCTCTCCGCCCTCGACATTGTTCACATAGAGAAATGCTGCAATGGAGTTTTGCTGTGTTCCGCTTCTGGTAAAACCACAATTGATCGTGTAATAACCGGAGGTAGGGGCGGTCAATTGATCGGTTGTCAGATCGAAATTGTTGCCTTTGTCGAAAAATTCCAGGTTGAAATTGATCTTGGTAATTGTAGCTACCGGGAGGATCTGGTTAACGTTTAATCTCCCGCTAAACATGACTTCCGCATCCTGCGCTGCCGGTGTTGTCCATGTAGCCAAACCGGTCGCGTTGGAGGTTAATATCTTGGCTGTTCCTTCCGAGCCGTCAGCGATGGTTACCTTGCCGGTTGTTTTGTCTATGCTCGTTTTACGTCCGGCTGTTGACGCCTCCACTTCCAGGTTATTGGCCGCGTTAATAGTGGTCGGGTTCGTGCCAATCTTCACTTGCGCGAAAGCGGATGAAGTAAAAACAAAAGTCGCAGTAATGATTAAAGTAAATACGCTTATCGATTGTTTTACTTTTGTTGTCAGAGATATGTCGTTCAAGTACATAGTTTAAGATTTACAGGATTTGGAAAAGTGACTTTGAAATGGCCGTCTTTTACAATTATTGGCTAACAGATATGATCAGATTCTGTTTGTTATAGTCGTTAATTCCGCAGCCCGCATAGGCTTCGCTTCCAATCCCTAGTTTTGCAGCCGTACCTGTATTGGTAAATGCCGATGCATACACTTTTACATTGTATGTTCTCGGGGGGAGATTCTTTAAAATTGATTTGAAATTGGCCGTACCTGCGCTACAACTAATGCCGGAATGCGACACGCCAAAACCATCTACTGCTACAAAAACACCTGGTGTCACGAGGTCAACGGCCAGATAAAAGTTGAATAGAAGTGCAACGCTGTTATTGCCAACCGAATAGAAGCCTGCTATATCAAAGACAATATCGTTGACGGCATTGGTAATTGTAAAGCTGCCGTTCCTGTTCAGGTCCGTGGCGCAGGAGAGCATATTGCAGCCCGCTCCATTGGGCAGATTTAATAAAATTCCGGCTGGCTGCTGAAAAGTATAAGTTGATGTGATCTTTTGTTTTTTCCATGAAGCTTCTCCGGAGGGATCAGAGGTTAAAATATAGCCGTCTCCCTGTGTTCCGTCTGCAATAGTTACTTTGCTGGTGGTTTTATCGATTGTAACCTTTCTACCTGTGGTAGAGCTTTCCACTTCCAGATTATTGGCTGGATTAATCGTCGTCGGGTTTGTTCCTATTTTCACTTGCGCGAAAGCGGCAGTTGAACCTAAAAGCGATAGCCCGGTAAACATTGCAGAGGCCGCCATCGTTAAAATATGCGTTTTTGATAAGCCTGGTTTGGTTTTCATTGGTCTTAAGTTTTTTTGTTGAAGATAAAAAGTGGTGTACTGAGTGCCGGGCGCAGCCGGTAACCGCGCCCGGTGATTCGGTTATTGACTTACAGAAACGATCAATCTTTGTTGTGCAAAATCTGCCTGACCGCAAGCACCTAGGGCGAGGCCTCCGATACCAATTTTGGCGGGCGCGCCGGCATTGTACCAGTGCATTTCGTATACCTTAACATCATAAGACCTGGCAGGGAGATTCTTTAAAACACTTTTGAAATTCATACTGCCAGCACTGCATGAAGCATTTCCTGTGTCAATGAAAAATGAATCTACAAGTTCATATACTCCCGGCGTCGTTTTGTCAACATACATCAGCACCCAAAATTGAATTTGTCCAACGGGTGCTGCCGTGAAACCAACGGAGTATAAACCTGACATATCAAGAATCACGTCGTTGACCGTATTGAATATGGTAAATGAACCATTACGGTTTAAATCCGTTGCACACGCTGGCGGAGCAGAACCCAGTGTTTGAAGCGGGCAATACGTGCCACCCGTAGGCATAGCAGAAGTAGGCATGTCTATGGTAGCAGGGGATGTTTGGGTAAACGTTGTTATACCAGTAGACTTTTCTGGTCTTGAAATAGCTACCCATCCTGTACCATCCCAGTAGTATTCACCTTTTTTAGCAGCAATCGTCGGATAAGCGGGATTGGTTGATGTTATGCTTAAATTGGTGTTATATACGTGCATTCCTGCCACGGCTGTCCCGGCCAATCCCCAGGTAGTTGTATTGGTCAATGATATGCGAGGCATCAAAAGACCTTTGTTTGTACTTTCCAGTTCTAAAACAGATCCTGGGTTAATGGTTGTCGGGTTATCTCCGGCTTTGATTTGTGCAAATGAGGCTGACGAACCAAAAAGCGTGGTGGCGGCGATCATCGCGGCACCAATTGCTTTTGTGTAGACTTGGGTTGTTTTCATTTGATTTTACTTTTAAGTATGTTTTTTATAGTCTGCGGAATTGTCATTAACCTTTCAAAATCGCATTGCAAACGCTTTAAAGACCAAGCATACACAGTCTGCACTAAATCAATTATTTAACTTTTGTAACATTAAAATAACCCGATGTACAGTTGGCAGGGTAAGCGGGGTCTATGGTTCTCTTGCTGATATAGCCATTCATGCTAACAGTTGTTCCGGCCGTGTACATTCCAGACCAGACTTGCGAGCCTGAAACTCCGAAATCACTGGCGATCGGTGCATAGTTATAGTCGTATGGTGCCACATATCCTTCGATAAATATCCTGGTAACCAATACTGACGATCCGCCAGGCCCTGTTCCAAGGCAACTGATTCCGGCCTCGAAGTGATAATATCCGTCAGATGGAAGTGTAACCTGTTTGGTTGAGGCATTCCATACACCTGCATATCCTGGACGCGGTGTAAGGTCAATGCGTTGGTCAAGTGAATTATTGGTTACGATGACTGGTATAGCCTGATTGTTGTTCAGTGTTCCTTCGAAAATGGTAATGGGAATGTTTTGTTGTTCCAGTAGTCGTTTGCTTGAAATCTGATGCAATTCTCCATCCGTCCCACGCGTCACAACACTATCTTCTGCGGCGGCAAGCGGTTTATTCTCAACTTTCAATGTACTGGTTGCCTTATCGACGATAACCTTTTTATTGTTGGTCCCTTGTACTTCCAGATTTGAATTCGCTCCGATCACGGTTGGTGCTGTGCCAATTTTCACTTGTGCGAAAGCGGAAGAAATACTCATCGTCATCGCTGTGGCAAACATCACGACGCGAATTGTTTTTGAAGAGAGTGGGTTTGCTTTCATTTGATTAGTGTGTTTGTGTTCGAATTGTTTTTTTGAAATTCTAAAAGTATGTTTATGATTATTCATCGATAACAGGGAACTTCTAATCCAGCTTGGTAATGTTCAGATACCCGATCACACAATTGCCTGTTGTTGCGGGGCCGTTTCCAAGGGGTACAGTGTACCCATTCAGATTTACAGTTGTTCCGGCCGAAAATGCTCCCGACCAGACCAGTGATTGTGTATCTCCGTAAGAAGTGGAAATAGGGGCCGTTCCGTATACAAAAGGTCCTCCTGGCAGGCCGCTATAAAAATTGCTGATCCATATTCGGGTTACCTGATTCGTTCCACCGCCTGCTCCGGTTCCTGCGCAACTTAGTCCCGCTTCTATCTGATAGTAGCCGTCTTTTTGAATGGTGAATACTCTTGCAGTGGCGTCCCATCCGGTTGTAAACCCGGGTCTGGGCACTAGCGGGATCTGCTGACCCGGTGCGTTGTTGGTTGTCAGCACCGGTATGACATAACTGGCTGTCATGATTCCTGAGAAAACCATCGTTGGGACTTTTTGCTGGGTTATCAGCCGGCTTGGCGACATCTGATGCAGCTCTCCGTTAGCATCTCTTGTTACGAGACTGTCGGTCACGGGTGAAGATGGTTTATTTTCAACCTTCAATGTACCGGACACCTTGTCGGCAATAATTTTTTTATTGTTGTTAGCTTCGACTTCCAGATTTGAATTCGCTCCGATCACGGTTGGCGCTGTTCCGATTTTTACCTGTGCGAAAGCGGAAGAAATACTCATCGTCAGCGCTGCGGCAAACATCACGACGCGAATTGTTTTTGAAGAGAGTGGATTTGTTTTCATTTGATTTTACTTTGTTTCTGTGTGTATAAAATGGAAAAATGAAATAGTTGTTAATAATTCGGAACGATTTCTACGGTTGTAAAACAGCCCCGATGTAGAATGTTTTGTATGCGTGTTTTAGTGATTTTCATGTGTGTGATCGTTTAAGTTGGGTTACAGTAATAAGTTCGATAGGTTATAACAGGTTAAAAACAGACTTCCCCGCTTTACGGGAAAGTCCGGTAATGCGTGATGGTTAAGGTTCAATAAGGATAACGAGATGAGGTAAACGGCTGCCCTTTACCTTCGGGCCATGGCTGTGAGTACCAGTAATACGAACAATGCCAGTAACTTAGGCCAGACGTTCTTACCTGAAATAGGAGCGTAGAGTTTTTTCATGTGTGTTGTGGTGTAAAATGGTTAAGAAAAACTAAGTTTTATTCCAAATCTGATTACGGTTCAAATCTGGCAATTACCAGAAGTTTTACTTGTAGATGTCGGAATTCCGTTTTGTAGAAATAGTTCCTTTGATTTGTAGAGGTTAATTTGAGATGATTTATTTGTATATTATTTCGTAATTTCGGTCACATAATATCCGTCCCGACGGCAGACGTGCACAAACCGGTAGATAACTTTTTTTTCAAAAGCAGAGTAAAACGCTATATCTTATACGTTTTTAGCGGAGAACGCAAATTCAAACGTATATGATAGACACGTGCAGGGAGAGCAGTTTCCTTCTAAGTGTGTTGAGTACCAAAGGATCTGTCGGCTGAATGGGGTAAATCGGGCTGCTGATAGCCAGCCATTGATTTCTGAAATATAAATGATTCATAAAACGTGTGTGTTATTATTTAGGGTTGTGTTTGCCTGATCACTTGTTTGTATTGTAGTTTCGGGCAATACAAAGTTCAGAAAGCGTAATTTGAAAATTTGTAGACCGTCAGGTTTTTATCCATAGAATCATCTCTTGTTGTAACCTTTTAACCTCACGTAGGATATTCGTAGTAGTTCTACGTCTTATTAAATAAGTTAAATGGGAAGCCCTTGCTCGGTGATCAGGAGTGAAAAAGATGACCCCAAAATGGAGTGCATGATATCAAATTTTGACGGAGCCTTCCGCGATAGAATTTATTCGAGAAACATGCTAATCCGGAGTATCAAAGCCGGTTGCTGACTGCCAAAAGCCGACAGCAGCCATGATATATGCCCGGAAGAAATAAATATTCGAAAAAATTCGACGAATAATCGTGACTTTTTTAAAATCTACCGTAAAACAGAAAAGCAATAATTTGTTTTCCTGCGGTTCATCTGCCTGGATAAGAGCTAAACCCGGTTAATCTTTCTTTTGTGATATGAATATTTTTAACAACAGGACTTTGCTGTTTCATATCGTGTTTTTTCTGTGTTTTTTGTCACATGGATACCTCACGGCTCAGAAACATTATACGGTCTCTCACTATACGGGAGACAATGGCCTGCCACAAAACAGTATCAAAAGTATAGCAGCGGATTCGGAAGGTTTTGTCTGGATGATCAGCGAAGATGGTTTGATTCGTTTCGATGGTCAGCGTTTTTCTGTTTTCAATAAATCAAATTTAAAGATATCCAATAACAGGTTTTTTGTCATGATGCCGTCCCTTGTTAACCCGAAGGCGGCGGACGCTGGAAAAACGAAGGTTATTTATACAGCCGTACCTGACGACGAATTTATCCGGATCGAAAAAGGGAAAGCCGTTTTAGACACACTTTATTATAAATCGCAATTAAAACCAAAGTTCCCCGCCAACAGTGGTCTTGATAAAACCGTGCTTGCTGCCGGGATACCGCACTATTTGAGTACACAATTTGTCCCGGAAAACTATCTGATCCCGACTGGTTGTGGTGACAATAACTATTATCTGTGCGACAGCAGCCGTATCAGGTATTTTGAAAAAGGGAAGATCAGTTCAGAGGTGAATACTGCGGGGCGCTCAGTCTGGAATTTGTTTACACTGGACCGGAGGCTCTATCATTTTAACGGGGATGGTACCATCACGTTGATCTCTAAATGGGGAGATGTCGCGCAGCCGCTTGCCGGTGATATCACAGAGAACCCGGCTGACAAAACGCAAAAAAGCAATTGTAAAATATACTGGAATATCTCTTCGGCTCAGGCTTTTATTTATCTGGACAAAAATATTTATCAACTCAGTCAGCAGAATGGAAAGCTTGTCACGCAGTTAATCATGCAGGGTTTTGACCTGAAATCTGCCAATATTCAGTCGGTCTTTTTTGATGAGAAAAATCAGCGGTTGTTTTTGGGGAGTATCACGCAGGGGCTTTATGTGCTGACGCGCCAGAGATTTCAAACGCTGTTAACAAAAGGAGACGATATGGAAAATGTCTTCTACGGCCAGTTGGACTACGAAAACAATACTGTTTTGACGCCAAACGGTATTATGATCCGTAAAGAGGCGGCCTCTGATTCAGTAATATCTGCCAAAATTACTGCGATGCACCTGACCAACGCAGAAGATAAACGAAGTATGCTCAGTGATGACCAGGGTTTTATCTGGATCAAGGAAGGGCAAAGTCTGCTTCGTTTAAACAGAAAGGATCTGTCGGTGAATCGGGTATGGAAACTAGGGAGTGAAATTAAAGTGATTTATAAGGACGATACGGGTTATATCTGGATCGGAATGACCAAGTCGGGTTTATATGGTATCGATCCGTCGGACTTTGATGCGCGGCTAAAACGGTTTCTAAGGAATCTTAAAGTAAATTACCTGGCCTCAGCGAGCCCCGGAAATCTGTTGATTGGTACGGAAAGCGGCTTGTATAACCTGCAGGTAAGCTCGGGGAAATGTTCATTATTGCCTGGGACAGAAGGTTTGTTCATTAAAAGTATTTACGCTGCCGGACCGAAAGAGCTGTGGTTTACGGCGCAGGAGAAGGGGGTTATGTTCATCGGAAGTGATCATAAAGTAGTGAACTTCCCATTGGATAAAAACCGGTTTCTGGCCAGTCCGCATTGCATCGTGGATGACGGAAAGGGGTATTTATGGGTGCCAACCAATAAGGGACTTTTTCAGATTGCCAAACGGGATTTGCTGCATTATGCACAATTGAAATCGGCCGGTGAAAGTAAGGGTACTGCAAATAAATCCTTACCGACGGAGCTGTTTTATCTGTATCACAGCCGTGAAGAGGGTTTTAATACCAACGAGTTTAATGGTTCCTGTCAGCCTTGCGGACTGAAATTGCAAAACGGGTTTATATCACTGCCTTCTTTGAGCGGTCTGGTTTGGTTTAAACCCGATGAAGTCCGGGGTTCCGGGCCGGAAGCCAGTATTATTCTGGACAGGGTGGAGGTTAACAATAAAGTTTTGACCTTCTCGGGAGATACGCTGCATTTCCCGCTGGACCCGCAGTATATTAAGCTGCGTTTTTCATCTGCATATTTCGGCCACAAGTACAATCTGAATTTGTCTTATGCGCTGGTCAAAAAAAATGTTGCCGTGCGTCCCGGCGACTGGATCGCTGTCGACAATGACAATCCGGATATTAGTTTTTCAAGCCTGAATTCGGGAGAATATACGCTGCTGGTACGGAAACTCAATGGTTTTGGAATCAGTAATTATACGATAAAAAAAATATACTTCGTTGTGCCGCTGCTCTGGTATCAGACCTGGTGGGCTACTGTGTTATTTGTGCTGGTGATGATTGCCGGCGTCTATCTGTTTTATGTAATCAAAGTCAAAAATATGAAAAGGGAAAATGCACGTCTCGAAGCACTCGTAGGCGGACGTACCGAGCGGCTTAACAATGCGTTGCTGGATCTTGAAACTTCAAAAAAAGACATGAGCAGGCAGATCCAGATGTTGTCCATGCTGCTGACCTCGATGACGCATGACGTGCAGTCCCCACTGAATTTTATAGCGCTGACATCCGGGGGGATTCCCAAAATGATCGATGAGGGAAATCTTAAAGACGTGTCACATCTGGGTACACTGATATCGGATTCTTCCAAGCGTATGAGTATGATGCTGAGGGATTTGCTGGACTATGTGAAAATCCAGGTGTATGGAAACCGGATGAAGTTTGAAGAGATAAATCTTAAAGCGCTGATAGATAATAAGCTGGCTATATTTAAAAACGTAATTCTTCACCACGAATCGGGTTATGTGAATGAGGTGCCCGAAGATCTTTCTGTTTATTCGGATTATCAGATGTTGTCAATCCTGGTCCACAACCTGATTGATAACGCCGCCAAATTTACCCAGAACGGTAGTATTCAGATCAGTGCAAAAAGAAACAAAACGCAAAGGATTGAACTTGTTATCGCGAACAGTACGATTGGTCTTCCGGATGAATTTTTGGAAATGATCAACAACAATGAGGAAATTAGTTCTACGGACGTCTCGGTGAAATACCGTAAAAAAGTTGGGATGGGTTTATTGATTGTAAAGGAAGTTGCCGCTCTGGTAGGTGTTACGCTGAAAGTAACTCAGACCGATATGATCCGTTTTCATTTGTTTTTCGAATAAAAACGCAGAAACGGAGGTGTTTGTGACAGGTGAGTCATTATTTGAAATTGTTCTATATGTGTATAGACATTACTATTTGATATGTAGAATATCTTGGGACTTTACTACATTTACAGCCGACTTCCGTAAACATGCGGCGCTCAATTTACACCCTCCAGAAAAAGAAAATTGTCAGTATGCGACGTAGATTATTAACCCTGTTAATTTTCCTGGGATTTCTGTGGCCTGGTATTTTGCCGGCACAAAAACATTACACCGTTGCCCACTATACGGGTGATAACGGTTTACCGCAGAATAGTGTTAAAGGTATCGCCGCAGATACCGAAGGTTTTATCTGGATTGGCACTGAAGACGGGCTGGTCCGGTACGATGGTACCAAGTTCTACCTCTTCAACCGTTTTAACCTGCATCTTCCAAGTATATTTACAAGGATAACTTCCCTACGACGTGTGAAGCGGACCGGAAACTGGTCGGCCGATAAACCAGGAATGGAGCGTAATGCTGTAAATTATGCTTTTTTTAATGTCTGCGGTATTAGGATTGAAAAGGGGCGTGCGACACCTGACACTGGATACTATTATTCTAGGGCTAAAAAAATTAGCAAAATTGTTGATTATAATCTGCTTTTTCACGCAGAAGGGGTTCCGAGCACGTACAGTGGCAAGCCATTTTTTCCATATTACATGTTGATTGCCGGAGAGGATGATAGCAACTTTTACATTTGTTCAAAAAATAGGATCAGTTATTATTCGAAGTGGAAGAACAGGCATGAAATCAACAGATCAAATGCAGATTTATGGAGTTTTTTTACAATTGGAGACTGGCTTTATTATCTGAATCCAGATCTGAGTCTTACTGGATTTCTGGATAAAAGAATAATGGAAATGGCTCCTGCCGGTGATATTCTCAATGACCCTAATTTCAGGAATCACAAAAAGGACATTAGGCTTTTTTGGAATCATATTTCTAATCAGGCTTATATTTATCTGGAAAAGAATCTGTATATCCTGAATCAGAATAAGGGTGGAGAGCTTACGACTAAACTTCTGGTCGAGGATTTTGATCTGATAGCACGCGGGATAGAAAAGGTGCACTATGATCGAATTAATCAAAAAGTATATCTGGGTAGTGCAACTGAGGGGCTTTTTATTTTAAGCAAACAACGGTTCCAGGCACTTACAATCGACGGTAATAGTAGGGATAATGTTTTTTACGGCCAGATACCTTATTCAGACAATTCAGTTTTAACCTCAATGGGTAGAATTATTGGTCGAGATTCCGTGACAGGACGGGTCTTTACCAAAGTACTTAAGCATATAGAGAAAGTTAACCCGACCGACAAACTTACCATCATCAGAGATCGGGATAATACGATATGGACGAAATTGGGCGAGGATCTTTTTCATATAGATAATGAGACGCAGAAAGTCGTAAAAAAATGGACCTTTAAATTTCTTATAGAATCCATACATCAGGATAAAAAGGGGGATATCTGGGTGGGTTTAAATGGTGGAGGTTTGTACTATATTGATCGGAGCAAGAAGGATAATATTGCTTATAGATATGTTAAAGCCCCCGTTTTGACAGTACAGGATATAGAATCTCTGTCGTCGGACCGGTTATTGGCAGCAACAAGTAATGGATTATTCACGATTGACTTAAAGGCTAAAAAAGTATATCTGGTAAAGGGTACCAACGAGGTGAATATCAAAAGCGTGCATGTTTTTGATAAGGACCATGCGTGGATTACCGCACACGAAAAAGGGTTAATGCTGTTGATAAAGGATAAGTTGACTACTTTTCCATTGGACAAACAAAAATATCTATCGAGTGCTCATTGTGTAGTAAATGACGGACGGGGGTATTTGTGGATTCCTACCAACAACGGATTGTTTAAAATGTCCGCAAAAGATCTCGTTCAATATGCCGCGTTAAAAAAATCTGATGCAGTATCGTCTGAGAGCTCAACAGCTCCATCTGCCGAACTTTTTTATATGTATTTTGCCAAAGATGAAGGGCTTAATACCAACGAATTTAATGGCAGTTGTGAGCCATGCAGTGCCAAACTTGGCAATGGTTACATTTCCCTACCGTCTCTAAGTGGTTTTGTGTGGTTTAAGCCGGAAAATCTAAGCAACCAGGGACCTGATGGAGGTATCATTCTGGATAAGGTGGAGGTAGGTAGAAAATCGTTGCCGATTTCGGGTGATACGGTTCGTTTTCCCTTAAATCCTCAGCAAGTCAGGCTTTATTTCTCGACAGCTTATTTTGGGAACGATTATAACCTGAATGTTTCATATGCATTGATAGCGCAAAATGCTGAGGTTTTGCCGTCTGACTGGATTCCAATGAACCGTAAAGAATCCGATATCCGCTTTTCCAGCCTTAATTCCGGGAATTATACCTTGTTGATCAGAAAACTTAATGGTTTTGGTATTAAAAATTACACCATAAAAAAGGTCTATTTCATTGTACCGCTCTTTTGGTATGAAACCTGGTGGACGAAGGTTTTACTTGGTCTGGTTCTGTTGGCTGCGGTTTATTTTTACAATAAGTTTAAAATAAGAAAGATCAAACGGGAAAATGCCAGACTGGAAGAAGTTGTTGAGAAGCGTACCGAGCGGCTTAATGTAGCGCTGGTGGATCTGGAAGAGTCAAAAACTGAAATGAGCCGGCAAATTCATATGCTGTCGCGGTTGCTTACTTCCATGACGCATGATGTGCAGTCGCCTCTCAATTATATTTCACTGACTTCGGGAGGAATAAGGAAAATGGTTGATCTGGGGAAACTGGATGATGTGTCCGATGTCGGAGACCTGATTTCCGATTCCTCCAAACGTATGAGCATCATGCTTCGGGATCTGTTGGATTACATTAAAATTCAGGTTTATGGCAACCGGATGAAGTTTGAAGAGATTGAGCTCAGACCCCTGGTAGAAAATAAACTGGAAATCCTGAAAAATGTGATCACGCTCAACAGGTCTGTATTTTCAAATGACGTTCCGGCTGGTTTGATGGTGTTTTCAGATTATCAGATGTTATCAATCATGATTCACAACCTGATCGACAATGCAGCCAAATTTACACATGACGGAAAGATTTGTATTCAGGCCGTTATACATTCTGATAACAAAATAGAACTGACTATCTCGAACACGGCAACAGGTGTTCCGGAGGAATTGATGGAAATGATCAACAGCACCGAAGAAGAACACGTCTCTGAGTTTTCCGGAAAACCACGGAAAAAGGCAGGAATGGGTTTACTCATTGTCAAAGAAGTGGCCGCCCTGATCGGTGTGAATTTAAAGGTGACGCAAACTGAAATGACGCGTTTTCATTTATTTTTTGAGTGAAAATTGCTGCCTCGACAGCTCAATCAATTCTGCTGATATAGCGCTGCAACAAACATCACCGGCTTATATGAAGAGAAGTTTACTCGTCTTGCTTATTGGTCTGAAAATTCTTTCGTCCGGGCAGGTCCTGGCTCAGAAGGGTTATACCATTACGCACTACACGGCCGAAAATGGATTACCGCAAAACAGCATCAAAGATATAACTGGAGATTCCGAGGGGTTCATTTGGTTTGGAACCGAGGAGGGACTCGTTCGGTTTGACGGGAACAAGTTTTTTGTTTTTAATAAGGGCAGTCTTGGTACATCGGGCAATCGGGTATCCTATTTACGTGGCGTTAGAAAAAGGGCACGTTTTTTTGACAAAATAGAACAAGGTGTCGAACGGAGCGAGGTTAATTATGCTTATTTTGATCGCGATTGTGTTAGAATTAAGAACGGTTTTGCGACGTGGGATACTCTGTACTATGAAACAAGAAAAAAGAAGCTATTAACCCTGGACGGGGATGTAGTTGAGTCGGTAGGCCTTCCAACTTATTATTCCACTGTGTTCATCCCTTCCGGTTATCTGCTAAATACTGCTGATAAAAATAGTGATTTCTATTTCTGGAAGAATAGGAGAGTTAGTTTTTATCGAGACTGGAAGAAAGAATATGAAATAAGTTTTCCTGCCGTGTCTCCTTGGAACTTCTTTATAGTTGGTAAATGGCTTTATAACTTCAATGATGATAAATCATTCACTGCTATTTTTGACAAAGAAATCATAAAATTTCCACTAATCGGAGACATCATAAAACACCGTGATTTTGCGAGCTTTAAACAGGATATTAAAATTTTCTGGAATAATGTTTCGGACCAAACCTTTTTGTATTTAGGTAAGAATTTATACGTTTTAGATCAAAAAGCTGATGGGAGCCTGGTTACAAAACTATTGGTCGAAGATTTTGATTTGATTGGAAAGGGCATAGAGAAAATACATTACGACAGTGTTAATCAACATGTGTATTTGGGAACTTTTACGGAAGGACTCTTTATACTGAAAAAACATCGGTTTTCGAGTGTGACGGTTAAAGGGAGTCATATGGATAATGTTTTTTATTCACAAATTCCGTATCGCCGAAATGCAGTTTTGACATCGAGAGGTCAGATTTTTGGTAGAGACTCTGTGTCAGGTAAGACCTTTAATACAGTTATTCCAGCGATTGCAAAAGCAAATCCTTTCGATCGCTGGGGGCTGATAAAAGATAGAAACAATACGATTTGGACGAAGCAGGATCCAATCCTTTATCATTTGGATCAAAAAAATGAACGGATAACAGGACAGTGGCGTCTACCCGATATAATAAACTTTATTCATAGCGACCAAGCAGGCATGATATGGATTGGTGTAGCCAACAAAGGGTTATTCCAAATAGGTGAAAATGATGTAACAGCCGCTCCCAGATTTGTCATTAAGGGACCGCTTTTGAATTTTTCCAGCATTCGTTCGCTTAGCCCAACGAGACTGCTGATTGGTACGTATAAGGGTATGTACACCCTTGACATTGTTTCGAAAAAGGTACAATTAATTAAGGGGACCGAGGGACTTCACATCAAAAGTATTCATGTTTTCGGGAATCAGGCAGCCTGGATTACAGCGGTTGATAAGGGAATTATGTTATTGACGGAAAATGGGGACGTTATAACTTATCCGCTGGATAAGGATCGGTATCTGGCCAGTCCGCATTGTGTGGTCAATGATGGTCATGGCTTTTTATGGATTCCGACTAATCGAGGTCTTTTCCAAATGGCAATCAAAGACCTGTTGAAATATGCTGATTTGAAAGATAAGCGAACTGGCGGAAATGGTCCGGGCAAGTTGTTTTACATGTATCATGCCAAGGATGAAGGGTTTAATACCAATGAATTTAACGGTGGATGCGAGCCTTGCGCGGTAAAACTTGATAATGGTTATTTCTCGTTGCCGTCATTAAACGGGTTGGTATGGTTTAAACCGCAGGACATTAATAACAACGGCCCGGACGGAAAGATCATCATTGATAAGGTGGAAATGAACCAGAAATCTTTATCATTCTCGGGTGACACGATTCGTTTTCCTTTAAATCCCGAGCAGGTCAGGTTAAGTTTTTCGACACCGTATTTTGGTAACGATTACAACCTGAACCTTTCTTACGCGTTGGTAGAAAAAGGCAAAGAATCTTTGGAAAACAAATGGATTCCAATCAACAGCAAAGAGTCTGACATCCGGTTTTCCAGCCTTAACTCCGGAAATTACACGTTAATGATCCGGAAACTGAATGGTTTCGGTCTGGATAACTATACAATCAAAAAGGTCTGTTTTATTGTCCCACTCTTTTGGTATGAGACCTGGTGGGCAAAACTTTTGCTGGGTCTTGTGCTGCTGGCCGCGGTTTACTTTTACAATAAGTTTAAAGTAAGGCAGATAAAACGGGAAAAAGCCATACTGGAAAAGGTTGTTGAAAAACGTACCGAAAGTCTCAACAAGGCGTTGGTTGATTTGGAAGACTCCAAAAATGATATGAGCAGGCAGGTACATTTGTTGTCCAGGCTGCTTACCTCTATGACCCATGATGTGCAGTCACCTCTCAATTTCATAACGCTTACATCCGGCGGAATTCCTAAATTGATCAATCAGGGCAAATTTAATGATGTTTCTGTGTTAGGCTCGCTGATCTCGGATTCCTCGAAACGGATGAGTGGTATGCTTGGGGATTTGCTGGATTATATCAAAATTCAGGTATATGGCAACCGGATGAAATTTGAGGAAATTGAACTCAAAACACTGATTGATAACAAACTGGGAATTCTTAAAAATGTGATTATCCACAATGGGTCAGCGTTTTCTAATCAGGTGCCTGGCGGTTTGCTGGTATTTTCCGATTATCAGATGTTATCAATTATGATCCATAACCTGATTGATAACGCGGCTAAATTTACGCATGACGGGGATATCTGTATTCAAACTGAAATACACCAGAATGGTAATGTAGAACTGATCATTTCCAATACCGGAACGGGCGTCCCCGATGATTTGTTTGAAATTATTAATAATAAAGAAAGTGACGAAAACATATCCGGATCTTCTGAGAAAATCCACAGAAAAACCGGAATGGGGTTATTGATCGTTAAGGAAGTGGGTGCGTTGATTGGCATCACTTTAAAAGTGAGCCAAACCGACAGAACCCATTTTCATCTGCTTTTCGATTGAGGTTAGTAATTTCTAAGAAGTGATACTTTTTTAGATAATTCAATCTCGTCGGATACTTCGAGTTTATCATATATCCTTCTTTTATAGGTGCTTATCGTATTCTCTTTTACGTTCAGAATCGAGGCAATTTCTTTTGTCCATTTTCCCTCGGTGAGCAGCTGCATCACAGCCATTTCTCTTTGAGATAATGTTGTCAGTGGATTTTTTGTTTTTTTGATGCCATTGCTGCCCAGACTGGTCAATAACGTCTGCTGCACACGGTGACTGACATACTTCCCTTTGCTTAACAGGGAGCGGTAAGCGGCATAAAATTCGTCTTCTGTTGCCTGTTTGGAAAGGAATCCGTCTGCGCCTGCCTGCATGTATGGGAGCGCATAAACCTGCTCGTCGTATCCGGAGTTTATCAGGATCATAATGTCAGGTTGCTTTTGCCGCACAATTTCCATCATCCTGATATTTTCTCCGCCGGGGATATCGATATCCAGAATCAGGAGGTCGAATTTTTCTTTGTCAAGCATCGTTAATCCCAGTGGAAAAGTTGTTGCTTGTGTTACGGTGGCGTCAGGAGTTGCTTCGAGCAGCAAATGTTTAAGACCAGACCGTATAAGTGGATGATCTTCAACAATAAGTATTTTCATAAAGCTGATTGAGTGGGGGTGTTAATTAACAAAAATACTGAATTATTTATTTAAAATGTAAAATTAATTAACCGTTATTTATTATTTAGTGACAAATTTTGAGTGTACCCGCTCACAGAAATGTGCTTACGGATCGCGACAGTACCAAAAAACGCCAGCGTAAAATACTTGTTAATGACAGGGCTGCTCTTCATGAACTTCATCAGGCAATAAGCAACATTATTTCCAATCCTGTTAACTTTTGGTTTATAATTTTTTTATAGATTTAATAAGTAACCGAAAGTCGAAATGCGCTGCTGTTTTTTATTCAGCACCGTTTACAGGCAATTTATAGTAAGATCAAAATTTTTATAAAAAATTAGTGCTAAAAAAATGACTATTTGAAGATGAGAGAGGAGCACACACTGGTTTTGTATCGGGAAATTTACAAGTCTGTCAGTGATTATGTGAGAAGGTTAACATCCGATCCTTACCTGATCGAAGAAGTCACGCAAGAGGTTGTTATCAAGGTACATGAATCACTGAGTACACTTAAAGACAGCGAAAAGTTAACCTCCTGGCTCAAACGCATTGCCTATACCACGCTGGTAGATCATCACAGAAAAAGCCAGAAGCAGTTCTTAGTACAGCCGCATACGGCCGAGCCTGTGAATGAAGGGAATGAGTCCATGATGGAATGTATTGCCATGTTATTGAAGTTGTTGCCCGACGAGCAGAGGGAATTGCTGGAAGCGGTTGAGTTGCATGGCATGAGCCAGACCGTGTATGCAAATGAGAAGAAACTACATATCAGCACAGTGAAATCCCGCGTGCAGCGGGCGAGACAAAAACTGAAAGAACAGATCACCGGAAATTGTTTTCTGACTACCGATTCTTATGGAAATGTGGTCGATTTTATCAGGCCGAGAGAAATAAATTGAAAAAGCTGCGTCTTTTCTGAGAAGGTTACGTCTGTCAGGTGAAGTATTAAAATTCACAGATTATGACAAATCAGAAAACAGTGCTTATTACCGGCGGAAACACAGGTATTGGCAAACAAATCGCACTGACCTTTGCCAAAAATAACTTTCACGTTATCATTACATCAAGAGATGCCAGCAACGGGGAGGATGCAGCTAGGGAGATTATTGACGCCACGAAAAATAAAAATGTAAGCTGTATTCAGGGTGATCTTTCCAGTATTAAAGGATGTTATGCGCTGGTTGAAAAAGTGAAATCGGAGATAAGTTCATTGCAAGTGCTGATTAACAACGCGGGTGTTACCATGATGGAAAAAGTAATCAATGAAGATGGTTTTGAGCTGACTTTTATGGTTAACTATCTGGCTCCTTACATACTTTCTACGGGCCTGACGCCGCTTTTAAAACAAAATAATAACGGCAGAATAATCAATGTAAACACCTCCGCCAGAATGCAGGGGATGGGTAAATTAAACATCGAAACCACACCTTTCGGGAGTGATTTCAAACCCGGATGGACCTATAACAATACGAAACTCGCTAACGCGATGATGACGGTCACTTTGGCTGAGCAATTGCTGGATTCCGGAATTACGGTTAACGCATTGTATCCGGGGTTGTATAAGACCAAAAATAGCACCCAAAAGCTTAACAGTATTTTTATGCGGCTGATCATGAAAATAATCATGTTGCGTGAAATGTCGCTCGCCATCGCGGGAGAAGCGCCTTACCAGCTGGCGACGGATGAAGCTTTAACCAGGGAGACAGGACAGTTTTTTCATATGAAAGACAAAAGTCAGTTTACAAAAAAGGTTTATGATCCGGCAGAAAGGGCATTGCTGTATCGGAAAACGATAGCCTGGCTGGGCGCGGCTTCTTGATATTCAATTGACAATAGCACCCGAACCGGTTTGACAAAGACTGGTTCAGGTCTTTAAATTTTTCAGTGCATTTAGCATATCAAAAATTTTGCCGCTTAGAAATATTAGGTTAATTTTATGGAGTGATCAGTCAATCTATAAATGAATAAGGAACAGGAAATACTAGCTGCGGCTTTAAAACTTTTTGTGGAATTTGGTTTTCACGGCACGCCAACGAGTAAAATCGCCAAGGAAGCGGGTGTGGCCAACGGAACTTTGTTTCACTATTTCAAAACCAAAGAAGATTTAATTGTCGGCCTGTATAACCACATCAAAGACGACCTCAACCGGCATCTTTCCGAGACACAAAAGGAAAAGGACTCGCTGAAAGACAAGATGAAAAATCTTTATACAGCATCCCTCCAATGGGGATTGGTGCATAAACCTGAGTTTTATTTTATACAGCAATTTCATTTCTCGCCGCATTTGGCCAAGGTTTCGCCTGAGGATATCGAAAGACAAACACGGCTCCATTTACAGCTTTTGCGGGAAGGGGTTACAGGTGAAATTTTCAAACCGTTTCCCGAGCAGCTGATCAGCTCAACTCTGGGAGGTCATGTGTATGGCGTGTATCAATATTTGCTAAACACGGAGCTGACGCAGCAAAAACAGGATGAGATTATCGGGCAGACATTTGAGCTGCTCTGGGATATGTTAACCAAATAAAATATGAGCATCAATAGCGGGGTAAAAGTACGTGCAGTCATCACGGGTGCAACCGGGATGGTTGGAGAAGGTGTGCTGCATGAATGTCTTCTTTCTGATCAGGTAGAACACGTTTTGGTGATCAACAGAAAACCTTGCGGCGTTTCGCATCCCAAACTGAAAGAGATTATTCACGCTGATTTTTTTGATTTATCGGCTATTGAAGACGAGTTAGACGGCTTTAATGCCTGCTTTTTCTGTCTGGGCATTTCTTCTGTTGGAGTAAGCAAAGATGATTATTTCAAAATGACTTACACGCTCACCATGCATATGGCGGAAACATTAAGTCGTTTGAACCATGTTATGACTTTTTGTTATGTTTCCGGCGCCGGGACCGATAGCTCGGAGAAGGGTAGTTCCGCCTGGGCGAGAGTAAAAGGGAAAACCGAAAATGACCTGATGAAACTGCCTTTTAAAAAGGTTTACGCTTTCCGCCCGGGTTTTATCAAGCCAACAAAAGGACTGAAAAATACGTTGAGATTTTACAGTTACATCGGCTGGTTGTTTCCCGTTGGGCGCGCGCTTTATCCCGCTGGATTCTGTACCTTGAAAGAACTGGGTCAGGCCATGATTCATTTGGCCGTGTCGGGATCCGGGAAATCGATCATTGATGGAAAGGATATCATTAGCCTTGGAAAAGTCTAAAACTGCTTACTTTTCTCGTGATCCGCGTACCGGTTGTTATAACCTAAACCCTGGCTAACACCGTACCATTCCCATTATCCTGTTTTATCTGAACTTAGAAGCTGCTTAGTAATGGTAATTTACCAAGAAAAGGAGTAGGCTCCAATGACTTCGCAGATGAATCAGAGAGGGCAATTTCGTTGAATGGAAGCTTTTCCAAAGAAAGATTAGTCTCTTCGTTTTGAAGATCTGCATAGGCCGGAGCATCTATTGCAGGTGTATTGATGTTAAGGCTGTCGGCCAGATATTTGTTGCTCTTCTGTGCTTCAAGATCACGTTGTTTGGCCTCTTTCTCAATCAGACAAAGCACAAAAAGCGTAACAGCAATCGCAAACGTAGAAAAGGATTTCATAGCTAAATTTTAATTTACAATAGTAAACATGTGCAAATCTAATACAAAGACTGCTAACGACCGCAAAAGGTTGGAACTGCGACGAAGAAAAATGAAGAAAACTTAGTGAATGGTAGTAAGTACTTAGGTTAAATAGGATTAATACTATATTAAACAAAAGAAATTTTATCGAAGCCTTTAAATTACTTTTGGGTTGAATCGTATTAATTTGGCCGCGATGAAAAAGCTGACACCTTGTTATTTTGTGTAAACTGATTTTTGACACGGTAATTTCTTCATAGAAAAGAACTATTCAACCCCAATATTAAAATCTCCGCCCATCACCAGCCTGGCATCGATCGGTGCTTCGCTTCCGGGGATGAGTAATCCTTTGATTTTGCCAGTTTTCCCTTTGCTTAATAAATCGTAAACATGTTTGTCAGTCAGTTTTTTACCCATCAACTCGAAAGGGATTTTAAAGCCGCAAACCTGAAAATTTCCACATCCATAGGCCGTTTTACCCTTTTTTAATAAATGTTCCTTACACTTGGGGCATTTCAGGGTTTCAATCGATATTTCCTCCTTAGGTTCTTTGGGTTTGGGTTCCTTTTTGACCTTTTCTTCTTTTTCGATCACTGCCGGAACTTCCTGTGAAATGCTGATCATGCCGCCACGGTTCGATAAAACTTCTTTGGTCAGGTCCACCACCATCTGGATAAGCTCCTGTTTGAAGGTTTCCATCGAGTATTCGCCTTTTTCGATCAACCGCAGTTTTCTTTCCCAGTTTCCGGTCAGCTCTGCGCTTTTTAGCAGTTCGTTCTGAATGGTGTCGATCAGGTCAATTCCTGTTTGAGTGGCAAAAAGGTTCTTCTTTTTCTTTTCAATATATTTTCGTTTGAAAAGCGTTTCGATGATATTGGCGCGGGTGGACGGACGGCCAATTCCGTTATCTTTCAAAAGCTCCCGCATTTCCTCATCCTCAACCATTTTTCCGGCCGTTTCCATTGCGCGAAGTAATGTTGCTTCTGTGAAAGCCTTAGGCGGCGAGGTTTTTCCCTGGTGTATACGTGGTTCGTGCGGGCCGCTCTCGCCCACGACAAACTCAGGCATTAACTTTTCTTCTTCCGCCGCTTCTTTTTTTGCGCTGGCATCATTGGCATAAACCTCACGCCACCCCGGTTCAAGAATCTGCTTTCCGGTTGCTTTAAATTCGACCTGTCCCACTTTTCCCAGAACCGTTGTATTGGATACTTTACATTCAGGATAAAATGCAGCGATAAAACGCCTTACGATCAGATCATAAATCCGTTTTTCATCAATACTGATATGATTTGGGAAAACGCCCGTAGGTATGATGGCGTGGTGATCTGTTACCTTTTTATCATCAAATACCGTCTTTGACATCGGAATCGGCTTTTCCAGAAGCGGTGCTGTCAGGTTGCTGTATGGTTTCAGGTCCTGTAAAATACCGGCAATTTTCGGATGCAAATCTTCGGAAAGATAAGTGGTATCAACCCTTGGATAGGTGACAAACTTTTTCTCGTATAAATTCTGAATATGTTTGAGCGTATCCTCGGCAGAATATCCGTATTTTTTATTTGATTCAACTTGCAGGGAAGTCAAATCAAATATCCTCGGATTACCTTCTTTTCCTTCTTTTCTTTCGAAGGAGGTAATTTCAAAAGGATGTTCTTTTAAATATATCAACCCTTTTTCAGCCTTTTCTGCTTTTTTGATCCTGTCAATGGTTGCAGTAAATTCCGTTTCCCGGTATATTGTTTTTAACTCCCAATACTCTTCAGATACAAAAGCGTTGATTTCTTTCTGCCGCTGTACGATCACGGCCAGCGTCGGAGTTTGCACCCGTCCGATCGATAACACCACTTTTCCCTGACCAAATTTTTTGGTGAAAAGCCTGGTCGCGTTCATGCCCAACAGCCAGTCGCCAATGGCCCTGGCGCTGCCGGCGGCATAAAGATTATTGTATTGTTCGCTTTCTTTAAGTTTCTCAAAACCCTCGCGGATCGCCTGTTCGGTCAGTGACGAAATCCACAAACGTTTGACGGGCACAGCACATTTGGCTTTCAGTAAAACCCAGCGCTGAATCAGCTCTCCTTCCTGGCCCGCATCACCGCAGTTGATAACCTCTTCTGAGTTTTTAACAAGGTTTTCGATCACCCCAAACTGTTTGAGCGCGCCGGGATTGTCAATAAGTTTAATGCCAAAGTTTGCAGGGATCATCGGCAGATCTTCCAGTCGCCATGATTTCCAACGCTCGTGATAATCGTGCGGCTCTTTCAGGGTACAAAAGTGCCCGAATGTCCACGTTACCTGGTAACCGTTTCCTTCATAATAACCATCCTTACGCTGTTTTGCTCCGAGCACTTCGGCTATATCTTTCGCTACACTTGGCTTTTCAGCTATGCAAACTTTCATATTCGTTGTGTCAGATTACTTTGGTCAAACAACCTTGGCAGTCTGAAAAATTCAGTTTATGCTTCAATCATTTTGGGAATGCAAAGGTCAGGAAAATTTCGGGAAAATATGGTTTTCATTTTATCGGGTGATGGCTGCGCGTGGGATGGGGCGGGTACAAGACCCGCCCCTACACCGCCCATACGATGGATTGTTATTGTTCCAATTCAGCCAGATTTGTTTTCAGTTCGGCCAGATTTGAATCGGGTAGTTCTTTGAAGATTATTCTCGCAATCAGATAAATAGCGCCCACAAAGATGGCGTTTGCGATAACGATCAATACTGATTTTGTCCAGCCATAAGTTTCGAAATTACGGACCATCAGAGAAACACCTAAAAGAAAACCGATCACCATGCTGATTTTCCAAACCGTATCCATGACAGACTGATAGGTTTCATGCAGCTGAATAATCCTTTGCAAACTTTCGCGAAGATTACTTTTTGTAAGGCGCACTTTGCTGATGGAAATAATTTCACGGACTATAATTTCAAGTCCCGCTACTACCAGCATCGCGTAAGCTATTGCCGGGACATATTCGTACCAGTTATGATAATCAAAAGGATTGCCGGCTACAATAGCGATAAAAAGTGTGAGTAATCCGGCAAAGTAAAAAGCCAATTTTTTTAGCTTGTCCTGGATTTTGGATACAGTGCTTTTGGAATGCTCTTTCATCATGGAAAGCGCCATTTGTTCACTCAATTGATGCGTTGCGGCCACTTTTTCATCCAGTGATTTCCAGCCCGCTTTAAGTTCGTCAAGGTTCATTGTTGTAGTATTTAAAAGGTGGTAGATTTCATTATTTTTTCAAGTTTTGCTTTGATCCGGTTGAGCTTTACGCCAACGTTCGACTTGCCGATACCCAGGATGATCGCCATTTCTTCATAGCTTTTTTCTTCCAGATACAGCAGCACAACTGCTTTTTCGATCTGCGTTAACTGGTCGATGGCTTTGTAAAGCACGGTCGTTTCAGGGGGCATGTCATCAGTGTCCGATAAGTCGGGTAGGGCAGCTTCAAGATGGGAAAAGGCGACAGAAGGTTGTCTTTTTTTCTCTTTTCGGTAGTTGGAAATGGCCGTATTCATCCCGATCCTATACATCCAGGTGCTCATATTGGACTGGTGTTTGAAAGAGGGGTAAGCCTTCCATAATTGAAGCACAATTTCCTGAAACAGATCCTGCCGGTCGGCGGCTTCCTTGCAATACACCCTGCATATTTTGTAGAGAATCCCTCGATTCAGATTCAGCAGGTTGATAAATTCTTTTTCCATTATCAATTCGGTCGTGTTTGTAAGGTTAGTCGCAGGAAGAGGAAAAAAATTACATGTTTCAAGGTAAAGTTTTTCAGCGTCTAACCCTATTTGCCATCTGTTCGGCTCGCATGGGATTTTCTGGCTCAGCGTTTATGACGCATTTCAATTCATAAGACCTAAAATAGTAGCCACTCGGCATCTGAAATTTGTAACTGATTTTGTATTTTGAATAAATGTTTCGTTTAAACCCGAGAAAATGGATCAGAATTTTTCCGTAGAAGCGGCCAAAGTAGCTTATGGAAAATTACTTGCAAAAGGTAACACAAAACCTGGGGCGGCGGCAAAAAGCGAAAAAACAAACAGTAGAAAATTGAGATGGAGTGAAATTCGCACGATGCAGACAGGTATTGATCTTTTCCAAACCAGCATTCCGTTTAGTTTGGAAGAGGAGCTCTATCTTAAAATTGAAGGTACTTTTTGCGAGTATCATGTCTGCACCGCACTGATTGTTTCCAGAATTGACGAAGAGTATCACTTTGAAGTATTCAGCCAGTTTATTGATGAAGAATCAGCGGATGAAAATCTTGATTATTCTTTTAACCGGGTGGAGATTACTGAGGATATATTCGGGAATTTGATTGATGCATATTATTACAAGAATAAAAAAGTAGGAATTTTGACCCGTAATGAATCGGAGGGTGATGTCACCAAGGAATTTGAATGGTATAAGCGTTCGGAAAAAGATGACGTTTTAGATGGCGAAGCGTTCATATTATTATACAAAGAAAAGCTGTTTTTTAAATGGTTAGCGGATGGACAGTCGGGTCCGCGAATCCAAAAGTTTGGCTCCGCCTTTGGGTCTGTTTGGTTCCGTGATCCCGACATCGCATTTAAAAGTGAAGATCCGGAGTGAGTTTTTTTGTTAAGTCAAATTTCGCTAAACCTGATTTGTAATCAGGTTTTTTCGGTTCAGCGTTTGCAACGCGGATTTCGGATTGATTTTGACAATTTGGCTTTACAAAATCGGTCACCCCTACGGGGTTTCCACGTCGTGGCGTGCGTATCTTTTCTATAATACTGTCATCCCTTCGGGATTGGGAGATTTGGTTTGCGTGTTTTTTTGACAGAGCTATCTATGAGTTTTGTTTATTCCAAATACGCTGTGGTAGATAGCTTTGATTAAGGCTATTTCCCAAATTTACAAATAGTATCTTACGTATAGATTTGATAAAATTTACCAGAGCAATGGGTTGGTTATTATTTATTCGCAATCGTCTCGTTGTACATAGGTTTGATCGCATTTCACCAATTGTGCAAATTCACAAACCCGAAGGGTTGAAAGTATTATAGCAAACGTTGTAAGATTCACGAGTCAAAACCTCGAAGAGGTGACAGAGCAGAATCCGGAAAATTAGCATAGTTATCCGGAAAATTCTTCACCCGTTTGACGTAAAAACGAATGTAGATGTACGAAGTAACAAACTAATTTATTACTTGCGGAAAGAACGCTAACTCCATCTCATGAAAGGTAACTTTAACAACCGAATCGCCATATTTTCATTCAAAACACTGGCCCTGATTTTATTATTATCTCCATTATCCGCTAGTGCTCAAAGTAAAACCGCTGAAAAGAGTAAAGACCCAAATCAGATCATTCAGGAAGAAAAATTCATCGAAATCAATGGAATTGAGCAGTGGGTTACAATCAAAGGAGACCGGTCAAAGCCTGCGATACTGTTTATTCACGGTGGTCCTGGTAGTCCCATAAGCCCTTACTCGGATAACCTTTACAAAGAATTTGAAAAGGATTTTATCATCGTACAATGGGATCAGCGCGGTAGTGGAAGAACTTTCGGAAGGAGTGCGCCACCAGAACTGACACCGGAATACTTACAGGCCAATCCACTGACGCTGGATCAGATGGCAAATGACGGGGTCGTTTTAACTCAATATCTTCTGAAACATCTTGGCAAGCGCAAACTTATTCTTTTTGGCACATCCTGGGGATCTGCGCTCGGGGTGAAGATAGTCTGTAAACAACCGGATCTTTTTTACGCCTATGTTGGACATTCACAAATCGTCACGCCGGGTATCGATCCGGTTTTGTATGATAAGCTTTATAAAATAGCGGAAAGTAAAAGTGACAAGGATGCGCTGGATGTTCTGAATGCGATCGGAAAACCGCCATACGATAGAGCGAAAAAGACAGGTCAGCTGCTAAGGATCGTGAAAAAGTATGAAAAGGCTGCTTCTGAACCGGCTCCTGAGGATTGGTTTGTGGAGTCTCCTGCTTACAACAACGAAAAAGACAGCCAAAACCGGGCTGACGGCGATGATTATTCGTTCGTGAATTATACAGGGGACAGTAAGTTGGGAGTAGCTTCGATGAGTGCTGGCATTGATCTGATGCGGGACAATGCGGAGTTTAAAGTTCCGGTGTACTTGATTCAGGGAAACGAGGATATTTTAACGCCCAAAGAGGCATCGGAAAAGTATTTCAGTCATATTAAGGCTCCTCAAAAGAAATATTATCTGCTGCCAAAGACCGCACACGGTTTCAATAAATATGTATTGGATACACAGTATAAAATATTTAAAAGCATAAAAACAGATAATCGTTAACGCTGATTTTTAATAGGCTGTCCAGGTGAGGGGACTACATGCGGTTTTTTCAGATTTATATTCCCGAGGCAGTATGGTGATGATAACAATATCATAACCCAGGCAAAACTTTGAGGTGAAACGAAATTTTGATTTTTGAACAACCAATTCAAAAATCAAATGCAGCGAAGAAGCTTATTGAAAAACATTGGTTTGATAGCAGGTGGCTTGTCGCTTCCTGTAATCTCGGAGGCGCGGCAACCGCTTGTGGCTCCCACGCGTGCCCTGCGCATAGCACATTTGACCGATATTCATATTCAGCCTCATTTGATGGCCGCACATGGTTTGGGTAAATGTCTCCATCATTTGCAATCGCTGGATATAAAGCCTGATCTTATTTTCAACGGTGGGGATGTAGTGATGGGTTCGCGGAATGTGACCCAGGAAAAATCTGAAAAAGAGTGGGCACTATACCACAAGGTATTTAAAAATGAGAATTCACTCCCTGTTTTTACCTGTGTCGGAAATCACGATATCTTGTGTAAAGATCATTCCGTAACCTCATTTTCAGATGGTAAAAGCCGCGCGAAAGATCATCTGGGATTAGCACAGGCCTATTACAGTTTTGATCAGAGCGGCTGGCATTTTATCGTGCTTGACAGTGTGCATGTCAAAGATGAGGGGGCAGGTTATATCGCCAAACTCGACGAGCAGCAAATGGATTGGCTGCAAAAGGATTTGGAGAAAACCGCATCGGCAACACCCGTTATGATCGTCTCACACATTCCGATCCTTTCCGCCTGCGTGTTTTTAGACGGGCAAAATGTTAAATCAGGCGACTGGCATGTGCCTGGCGGCTGGATGCACACCGACTGCGGCGATCTGGTCAGGCTGTTTCATAAGCACAAAAATATAAAGCTGGCTATCAGCGGGCATATTCATTTGCTTGATCAGGTGGTGTACAACGGCATTACTTATTGTTGCAACGGAGCGGTTTGCGGAGATTACTGGTTTGGTAAAAATCAGCAGACCAAACCCGGTTATGCTGTTATTGATTTGTTTTCTGACGGCTCTTTTACCAATCAGTACATGGGGTATCCCAGACTTTAAATAAAAACGGTTTTGGCAGCTCGCTGAGCCACCAAAACCGTTGAGGGATTTATATTAGAGCAATGCGCCGAGTGCTTCTTTGGAGAAACCAACAAGTTCTTCGGTTTTATTGTCATGGATTTTTTTAACCCAGTTAGGATCGGCCAGGATTGGGCGACCCACAGCTACAAGGTCGAAGTCACCACGGTCGAAGCGGCGTATTAGTTCGTCTAGCGAGCTTGGCTGAGAGCTTTCTCCTGCAAAAGCGGCCAGGAATTCTCCGTTCAAACCCACCGAGCCAACGGTGATTGTTGCTTTACCCGTTAGTTTTTTAGCCCAGCCGGCAAAGTTAAGGTCTGAGCCTTCGAATTCCGGCTCCCAGAAACGGCGCTGTGAACAGTGGAAAATATCCACGCCCGCTTCTGCCATAGGAACCAGCCATGAGGCCATTTCTTCGGGCGTTTTGGTTAGTTTGAAATCATAGTCGGCCGGTTTCCATTGAGACAAACGCATGATGATGGTGAAGTCTTCACCCACTTGTTTTCTTACTTCTTTGATCACTTCAATCGCAAAACGGCTGCGCTCAGCTATCGTTTTGCCACCATACTGATCGGTACGATTGTTAGTCGCTTCCCAGAAGAACTGGTCGATCAGATAACCATGCGCCCCGTGAATTTCAACGCAATCAAAACCCAGACGTTTCGCATCTGCTGCGGCGCGTCCAAAAGCAAGAATTGTATCCTGTATATCCGTTTCGGTCATAGCCCGCCCATTAGCCAGGTTAGGATTGTTGTATTCAGAAGGTCCCTCGAAAGGAACCGCTGGTGTCCATCCGCTGTGGTGGTTGTACATCACACCCATATGCCAGATCTGCGGGCCCATGCTACCGCCTTCTGCGTGAACATCGTCAATTACTTTTTTCCAGCCTTCCAGCGCTTTTTCACCATGAAAATGCGGAACATTGGCATCATTGGAGGATGAAGGCCTGTCAATGACAGTTCCTTCGGATAAGATCAAACCAACCTGCCCGGCTGCCCTGCGACTATAATACGACGCTACTTCTTCTGTCGGAACGCCATCTGGTGAAAATGACCGCGTCATGGGGGCCATAACGATCCTGTTTTTAATATTAAGTGATTTCAAGCTAAACGGCTTGAATAATTGTTCAGAACTCATATATGTAAGGTTAATAATAATACTAGATTTCGGTTTCGATCATTTTGCTGAGTGCAGCAAATGCCTCGTCGTTCCTTTTGTAATAGGTCCACTGTCCAATGCGGGTGGCTTCGATCAGTCCGGCTTTTTTCAGTATGGTTAAATACTCGGAAACTGTCGACTGAGTCAGTCCTGCTTTTTCCTGGATCATGCCCACGCAAACACCCGCCTCGTTACGGTGCTCTGCCGCGAAATGCAGTTCAGGATTTTTAAGCCAGTTCAGGATCTGCAACCTGGACTTATTGGAAAGGGCCTTGAAAATTTCAATCTGGTCCATATTGCTGAATATTGGAATATCGAGACTTCTCGATATTCCAATGAACATGGCTAATATTCTGAAAAGTTCCGTGGCGGGATAAGAAAAAATTAATACGTTGAAAAGAAAACAGCCGGTTAACAGGGTAGATAAGTCTGGATTTTCTCCTCATTCACCGCTTTTCAACCAAAGATATTTGCCTATGTATTATGAGAAATCAGGTGTTAACATGCTTTTTTATAGCCGTTAAATAAGTCCGCGCCATTTATTTTCAATTATTTTTAAAATTTTTTAAAAATAATTTTGGATTTGAAATTCTGAAAATCCACACGCCATAGAAAATTCTGAAAATCAGTTCAAAACTAAAATGTTCATTGGTTATTACCGGTGACGAAATGTAACTGATATGCAAACGAATTAAAGACGAAATATGATGATATGAAAAAATCAAGATTTATTAACTAAAAATAAGTCAATTTATTGGTATAATACAATTATGTATAATTCTAATGCTTTGGTTTTGAGGCTTAAATTGACGGTTTTCCCGGAATATAATTTTGTTTTAATGTGCGCTGAACGTTTGTATTCGGAATATTGTATTATATTTGTACTCGAAATAAGAGTTGAAACAATACAAAAACAAAAACAAACACAACAATGAAAAATACAATGAACATTTTGGCCGGTGCTATGATTGCAATGACCATTTCTACTTACGCAACTGCTAATACAGAAGATAAAGCAATCGTTTCTTCAATCAACAAATCTCTTCCTGTTTCAGTAACAGTTTTGGAAACACCTGCTCCTCAAAAAGCAACCGTTACAAAAACTCAGAATTACACTGCTCCTCAAAAAGCAAGCATTGTAGAGCTAAAATTGAAAAGTGATTCTAAGAAATAATTTGAATTAAGCGGGGGCCTCCGGAGAAGGAGGCTTTTATTGGCGGGGTGAAAAAAGGGGGATCGTATCTTCCTTTTTTTGTTTTATGCCCAATAGCGAAGCGCACGTACATTTTTACTTTTTGTGCGGTAAAATTAAAGTTCTCATGGCTTTTAAAATGAAGTACCTAACACTTCAAAGCCATGCGCAAAAAACTGCCTGTCCTTTCTGTTCTCTGCTTTTCAATCCTGTCTGCCTGTATTTCTTTGTCCGTAAAAAGGGAGGAAGTTCTTTTTAATGGTAAAAACTTTCACGGTTGGGAAGGGGACACCGTCAAAACCTGGCGCATTGAAGACGGAGCCATTACAGGCGGATCGCTACGGGAAAAGGTAGATCATAACTATTTTTTGTGCACTACAAAAACCTACGACAATTTTGTAATCCGATTAAAATTCAAACTTTCGGGTACGGAAGGTTTTATTAACACCGGTGTGCAGTTCAGAAGCGTGAGGGCTGCAAAACCTGATTACGAGATGATTGGCTACCAGGCAGACCTGGGAGATGGTTACTGGGCGAGCCTTTATGACGAATCCAGAAGAAACAAAACCTTGGTGAGTCCGGATTCTATGCTGATCAAAAAAATACTGAAAACCGGAGACTGGAATGATTACGAGGTCAGATGCGAAAACCGCCGCATTCGTATTTCGCTTAATGGCCGGCAGACCGTAGATTATACTGAATCCGATCAGTCGATTCCTCAAAAAGGGTTGATCGGGTTGCAGATCCATGGCGGTGGAAAGGCGCAGGTTGCCTACAAAGATATTGTTTTACAGGAATTGTAATTTTACGCTATTTCTGCTTTTTGAATTTTAGCTCCACTTTTGTCATCTGCGGATAGTTGTAGGCGGTGCTCTGCGTTTTCATGCTGAAAGATTCGTCTGAAACATCTTTTGGATCAATGTTCCATTCTCCGCCTTTTGCCGCGGCAGTATCAGCCGAGAATACGGTGATATTCTTCGGATTTACCCGCCATTTCAGGAGCATTGGTTTGGAATCGCCAATGAAATAACCAGAGAATGATCCGTCTTTGGTAAAACTCACGGTTTCCATATAGCGCTCAAAGCTGATGCCGCCAAACTGTTCGATCAGTTTTCCATCCTTGAAAACCGGTGCATCGTTGGCGTAAATCTCATCAATAAACCATTTGGGATTGCCTGTTAGTTTCTCTGACGCTTCCACGGGATCTTTCGCCGTTTTATTACATGCCATTAAAGCCGTTGACAAGATCAGTACGAACGTAAGAATTTTCGGTAAATACATATATTTCGATGGTTTTATACGGGGTTCAGGACAAATAACCGCTTTTATGTCAGAAATGCCAAAAGCCATTATTTGCTAACAATTTGATAACGGTTCAAAAATCACGATTGTCAATTTAAAATCAAAAATTGCCGGCTAATTTCAATTACAAGCTTATGAAATCTATTTTTCTGGCCGTTTTGGCCGGCAGTTTAATTTTGGCCGCTAAGGGTTTTGCCCAGCAGAAACCCGAAGTTCAGGCGCACCGGGGAGGCATGGCGCTTTATCCTGAAAATACCGTGGCCGCGATGATCAATGCTGTAAAACTTGGCGCGAGGACTTTGGAACTTGACTGCGTGATCTCGGCAGACGGGAAAGTGGTCGTTTCTCATGACGCTTACATGTCATCGGAATTTATGCTCAGACCGGACGGGTCGGTGATTGCCAAAGATCAGGAGAAAAGTTTTGCCTTATATAAAATGCCCTACGACAGCATTCGGAAATTTGATGGGGGAAGCAAGCCGCATCCGCGTTTTGCCGAGCAGAAAAAAATGAAAACCTACAAACCATTGCTGGCAGATCTGATTGACAGTGTGGAAACTTATGTCAGAAAAAATAAGCTGAAACCGGTGTTTTACAACATGGAAACGAAAATATCTCCACAGGGAGACGGCATTTTCAACCCCGCGCCTGATGTTTTTGTTTCTCTGGTGACGGAGGTAATCAAAAAGAAAAAAGTGACCGACAGGACTACAATCCAGTCGTTTGACATCCGCACGTTGCAGGTTTTACATAAGGAAAAAGCAAAGGTGAAGTTGGCGTTACTGATCATGAATAAGGACAGTTTTGATGACAACCTTAAAAAACTGGGCTTCAAGCCTGATATATACAGTCCATATTATACGCTTGTCAATGAGGAGTTGGTTAAGCAGGCACATGACAACGGCGTGCAGGTTTTACCCTGGACGGTAGATGAAGAAAAGGATATGAAACAGCTGGCCGCTTATGGCGTGGACGGGATCATCACCAACCAGCCCGACCGCATGATCCGCCTCTTTGGCAGCTACCAGAAATAGTAAGCACAAAGCAGAAATTCCGCGCTAAACCGATCGCCGAAAGCCGACTGCCGAAGTCTTCTGATAAATTATTACTACCGCCGGTGAGTTTTATGAACTCGCCGGCTTTTATTTTATCGGGCACAATTTTAATGTTATCGAAAGAATTGTTGTTACCTGATTTTAATACTTATCTAAACCAATTTTATGAAAGCAATCTGGAACGATCAGGTGATCGCCGAAAGCAGTAACACCGTTGTGGTAGAAAACAACCATTATTTTCCCCTCGAATCTGTAAACGAGGCCTATCTTATTCCTTCGAGCAAGTCTACAACATGTCCCTGGAAAGGCGAGGCTTCCTATTACACATTGGAAGTAGACGGTAGCTCGAATGCGGATGCGGCATGGTATTATCCTCAACCCAAGGAAGCTGCCGAAAATATTAAAAATTATGTTGCCTTCTGGAAAGGCGTTCAGATACAGTCCTGATTAACGATCCCGATATGAAAAAGTACGACGCTATTGTAATTGGCTCCGGCCAGGCAGGCACACCGCTGTCAAAAAGACTTGCCAAAGCAGGCTACAAAACAGCGCTTATCGAAAAAAGATGGGTGGGTGGTACCTGTGTTAATGATGGCTGCTCACCAACAAAAGCGATGGTGGCTTCTGCAAAACTTGCCTGGTCGGTAGCCAACAGCGATAAACTTGGTATTCATGTCGGGAGTTATACCGTTGATCTGGACGAGATCCTTGCGCGGAAGGAAGCCATTGTTCAAAGAATGCGCGGAAATTCCGAGAAGGGAATTTTGGAAACAGACAACCTGGATCTTATTTACGGATCGGCCTATTTTTCAGCGGAAAAGCAGATCACTGTGAAGCTTAATGATGGCGGAGAACAGGTTCTTCAGGCCGACAAGTTTTTTCTGAACACAGGAGAAAAACGGCGATTCCCGATATTGACGGGATCCGCGAAACAGGTTATCTGACATCAACCACCATCATGGAACTGGAAGAAATTCCCGAACACTTGCTGGTGTTGGGTAGTGGTTACATTGCCCTGGAATTCGGGCAGATGTTTCGCAGGTTCGGTAGTAAAGTCACGATTCTGGAACGCTCGGAGCGTATTCTGCATAAGGAAGATGAGGATATTGCAGAGCAGGTTATGGATATTTTTTCGGAAGAAAACATCGAGATTATCACCGGTTGTGAGGTGCAGGCCTTTAAGAAAACAGATAAGGGAATAACCGTTTCGCTGCAAGTTAAAGGCAAATCAAAAACGATTTCCGGCTCTCATGTGCTCGTTGCGGCTGGCAGAATACCTCAGACGGACGACCTGCGACTGGGTGTGGCAGGCGTGAAGATGGACGAAAAGGGGTATATCCGGGTGAACGGAAGGCTGGAAACTTCTGTTGAAGGCATTTATGCACTTGGTGATGTAAAAGGCGGACCGGCTTTCACGCATATTGCATACGATGACTACCGTGTGATCCGAACCAACCTTTTGGAAAAAGGTAAAGCCTCGATCACCAACCGGATTGTTCCCTATTGCATGTTTATTGACCCGCAACTGGGCCGTGTTGGAATGACCGAGCAACAGGCAAAGGAAGAGGGCCTGGATGTTATCGTTGCCAAAATATCCAATACCAGTGTGGCCAGATCCATCGAAACCGCAGATACGCGCGGGATGATGAAGGCGGTTATTGATAAAAAGACAGGGAAGATTCTCGGCGCTACGGTACTGGCCGAGCAGGGAGGAGAAATCGTGACGATTTTGCAAATGGCGATGATGGGTGGTATTACTTATCAGCAAATCAAGGAAGGTGTATTTGCGCACCCGACCTATGCAGAATCGCTCAATAATTTGTTTATGACACTCGACAAGTAAATTTACAAGGTGCGAAGGGGTTGAGGCGATGATTTGTTTTGCTTAACATGATAATAACCCAGACGGACCCCGATGATCATTGCCAACAATATCAGTAAAGATTTTAATGGAATTCAGGCAGTAAAAGACGTTTGCTTTCAGGTGAACGAAGGGCAGACGCTGGTATTACTTGGCACGAGCGGATGTGGCAAAACCACTACCCTGAAAATGTTAAACCGGTTAATTCAGCCTTCATCGGGTTCTGTGCACATCAATGGAGAAGATATTTTTTCCTTAAAACCGGAAATACTCAGGCGCAGTATCGGGTACGTATCTCAAAATAACGGACTTTTTCCGCATTACACGGTGGCTGAAAATATTGCCATTGTTCCCAAATTAACAGGCTGGGACAAAAACAAAATCTCGCAAAGATCTCATGACTTGTTAAAGCAGCTTAAACTTCCTGCGGGGGAGTACGCCGGTAAATATCCTGACGAATTAAGCGGAGGACAAAAGCAGCGCGTTGCACTGGCGCGCGCTTTGGCCGCAGATCCGCCGGTTCTGCTGATGGATGAACCTTTCGGGGCGCTGGATCCAATCACCAGAGCGGGCGTGCGAAAAGAATTTTTGGAACTGCCTGAGTTAAAAAGTAAAACGATTGTGCTTGTGACGCATGATGTGCAGGAAGCATTTGAGCTCGGCGACCAGATTTGTCTGATGGATCAGGGAAAAATTATTCAGACAGGCACGCCAAAGGATCTGATCTTTCGTCCGGCAAGCGATTTTGTAAGAAATTTTCTTAGTCATCAGCGTCTGCAACTGGAATTGAGTTCGCTTAAATTTGAAGATATCTGGCACCGGTTGCCAGACGCACCATCCGGACTGGAAGCTGACTTAAACAGTATTCAGAGTCTGTGGGAAGGGATGGAGCTGCTCTCGGAGAAAAAGCAGGAAAAGCTGCTGGTTGGCCATGCAGATAATAGTGCTGTTAAGGAAATTACCATACAGACCATTCAGTCTGTTTATCTTGAAATGAAAAGAAATCCATGAGCGAGCAGCAGAGTTTATGGCAGTTTATGGTCCAGCAGTCGGATAAACTGCTGGACCAAACCATCGCGCATATTGGTCTGACCTGTATATCGCTGGTGATTGCCGTAGCCATAGGTCTTCCGCTTGGCATCTGGATTGCGGAAAGAAAACGGGCTGCCTGGGTGGTATTGGGTATTGCGGGCGTTTTGCAGACGATTCCGAGCATTGCTTTGCTGGGTTTCATGATCCCGCTTCTGGGGATAGGTGCTTTGCCGGCAATTGCAGCGCTTTTTCTTTATGCACTGCTGCCCGTGATCCGAAATACTTACACCGGAATTACCGGGGTGGATCCTGCCGTGACAGAGTCTGCCGTAGCGATGGGGATGAATAAATGGCAGATTTTGCTGAGCGTTCAGCTGCCGCTGGCCATGCCTGTCATTCTGGCGGGTATCAGAACGGCGACGGTCATTAACGTTGGTGTGGCAACGCTGGCTGCCTACATTGCGGCGGGCGGGCTGGGTGAATTTATCTTCGGCGGTATCGCGCTGAACAACACGAACATGATTCTGGCAGGAGCCATTCCGGCTGCGTTATTGGCGATTCTGCTGGATTTTTTGCTTTCCCTATTTCAGAAAGCCAGGTTAAAACGTATGCGGAAAGTGGCGGTTATTCTGCCTGTTTTGCTGTTATTGTTATCTTCATTCTATATTATTCCCTACACGCAGGAGAAAATACTGGCCGGTTTTACCCCCGAGTTTATGGGACGTCAGGACGGTTATCTGGGATTGAAGTCAAAATACAGGCTCAATATCCCCACGGTTGTGATCAGCGATGCGGTCATGTATAAGGCTGCATTTGAACAAAAGCTGGATGTCATCAGCGGTTATAGTACCGACGGGCGCCTGAAAGCTTATGATCTGGTGACGCTTGAAGATGACAAGACGATTTTTCCCCCCTATTACGCCGCGCCGCTGGTCAGGCAAGATGTGCTGGCTAAATATCCGCAGTTAAAGCCAACACTTGAACTGCTTTCGGACCTGATCAACGACTCTGTAATGACTGAGCTTAATTACCGCGTCGATTATGAAAAACAGCTTCCCGAAAAAGTTGCGCTGGATTTTATGATGGCAAAAGGGCTTTACAAAAAGCCGCAAAGTGGGGCGTCAGAAGGCATAATCCGATTGGGATCGAAGATTTTTGCAGAACAGTATATCCTGATCAATATCTATAAAATGCTGATCGAAGGCAATACGAATTTAAAAGTTGTGACAAGGACAGGGCTCGGCGGAACAAAAATCTGTTTTGATGCATTAACCAATAACGAGATTGACATGTACCCCGAATACACTGGTACCGGCCTTCTGGTGATCTTAAAACCGGACAAAAAAACGCTTGATCCGATTATTTCGGACCGCAATAAAGTGTTTGATTTTGTTCAAAAGCGGTTTTCTGATCAGTATCAATTAAGCTGGCTAAAACCCATTGGCTTTAATAACGCATATGCCTTGATGATGCGCCGGGCTCAGGCACAGTCATTGAGTATTAAGACTATTTCAGATTTAAAAAGTTATTTGTCTAATGAAAACCACCAACATTAGAGAAAGATATAACCTTGTCAGAAAGTATACTGAACAGATTTGTCAACCTCTCGAAACGGAAGATTATGTGCCGCAGCCGGTCCCGTTTGTAAGTCCGCCCAAATGGCATCTGGCCCATTCTACATGGTTTTTTGAAACCTTTATTTTAAAAAATTACCTGACGGATTACCAGGTTTTTGACCAGAGTTTCAACTACTTGTTCAACAGTTATTACAACAATGTCGGCGACCGCGTTTTGCGCACCGACAGGGGAAATATTACGCGCCCCAAGGTTAGTTATGTGTATGCTTACCGCCAATATGTGGATGAGCATATGAACATTTTGCTGGCGACCTTATCAGATGAAAAGGCGCTGTTGATGATTGAGCTGGGACTGCATCACGAGCAGCAGCATCAGGAATTGCTGATCACAGATATCAAGTATATTCTGGGGCATAACCCTGCGTTTCCGGTTTACGAGCCAGACCATAATCTGGTTGATGACCTCAACGATGAAACCGGTTTTGTACAGATTTCCGAGGGAGTTTACGAAATAGGGCATCAGGGTGAGGGCTTCTGCTTTGATAATGAATTGGGGCGTCACAAGGTTTATGCACAGGATTTTGAAATCAGCAAGGCGCTTGTTACCAATGAGGAATATATGGCGTTCATGGAGGCGGGCGGTTATCAGGATTTTAATCTTTGGCTGGATGAAGGCTGGTCCTGGGTGAATGAAAACAACCTGAAGGGGCCGATGTACTGGCACAAGATTGACGGTCAATGGCACTATTTTACCCTGGCAGGTTTGCAAAAAGTGAATCCGAAGGCAATTTTGAGCCATATCAGCTTTTTTGAAGCGGCCGCTTATGCACAATGGAAGGAAATGCGCCTGCCAACGGAATTTGAATGGGAGATTGCCTCTTATCATTTTTCCTGGGGAAAACGCTGGGAATGGACCAATAGCGCCTATCTGCCGTACCCCAATTTTACAAAAGCGAAAGGCGCGGTAGGGGAGTACAATGGCAAGTTTATGATTAACACCATGGTGCTCAGAGGTGCTTCCGTAGCTACATCACCCGAGCACAGCAGACATACTTACCGTAATTTTTTCCACACCAACGAACGCTGGCAATACACCGGAATCAGGTTGGTGAAATAGCTATCGGCTATCAACTGTGAAACCTGATGTCTGATTGCCGACAGCTGAAAGCCGGCTATCGGCAGTCCTTTAAACTTACTACCCAATGACTAACGAGACTTTTGCAAAGGATATAGATCAGGGGCTTCGGGCTCCCTTTAAACATATTTCGTCCAAATATTTTTACGATGACATCGGCAGCGTGATCTTTCAGGATATTATGAAAATGCCTGAATATTACCCGACGCCCTGCGAGTTTGAAATTTTATCGGTTCACAGGGAGGATATTATTCAAAAACTTGATTTTCATGAGCCGTTTAATATCATCGAATTTGGCGCGGGAGACGGCATGAAAACGCGTCAGTTATTAAAAAAGCTGATCGAGAAAAAGGTTGATTTTACCTATGTGCCGATTGATATTTCGCAAAAAGCCATTGATGAGCTCGAAGCGAACATGATCAGCCACCTGCCAGGCCTGAAAATAAAATCGCTGGTGGGAAATTATTTTTCAATGGTCGAGGAACTGGCGATGTTTAAAAAGCCGGGTTTGTTTTTATTTCTGGGAAGTAATATCGGCAATTACACCGATCCCGAAGCCAATGAGTTGCTGGGGCAGTTTAACAGCCACATGCGCAAGGGAGATAAGTTGCTGATCGGTTTTGATTTGCAGAAGAACCCCGCCACGATCCGTAACGCCTATGACGACAGCCAGGGCATTACCAAAGCTTTCAACATGAATTTGCTCCAAAGGATCAACCGCGAACTTGGCGGCAATTTTAAGAAAGAGTTTTTTGATTTTTACTCGCATTACAACCCGGTCAACGGGGAAGTGCGCAGTTATCTGGTCAGTTTGAAACAGCAGGACGTGCATTTGAATGCCACTGATAAATGTTACTCGTTTCGGCAGAATGAATTGATCTGGACTGAATTATCCAAAAAATACACGTTTTCGGAAATTGAAATGCTTGCCAAAGTAAGCGGATTCAGGCTGATCGAGAATTTCATGGATTGCAAGCATTATTTCACGGACAGTTTGTGGGTCAAGGACTGACTTATTGATTTGGCCAGCACGTCTGCAACAATAGCCCGCGAATTTTCACTAATTTAGCTTATAATAACTACGTCTGAGGAATTGCCGTCCGGCGTTTTATTGAGAACATCCGATAAACCAGATCCTAAAAAACGATTGTCATGAGGGAAGTCGCCATAAAACCGGTTACGGTTGAAGATTTGAAAAACATTGAAGTTTTAAAGGAAGTACCGGAAGAACAGCTGCAATGGTTTATTGATGAAAGCGAGCACAGGATTTTTGCCGAGGGCGATTTTTTTGCAAAAGCCAACGATCCGATCGTCCACACGCACATCATCATTCGCGGCAGGGTGGAGTTTTACCGGCTTCAGAATAATGAAAAACTGTTGATAGCCGATTTGGAGGCAGGCGGCATTACGGGACTTTTACCCTTTTCGAGGGCTAAAACCATTTTGGCCAATGCGATGTGCCGGGAAGAAACCGAGGTGATTTCTTTGCCCAGAGAAAAGTTGAGAAATCTGATTCAGCTTAACTATGAACTGACGCAGGTTTTTGTTCACGTCATGGCTTCGCGGATCAGGGAATTTACGGAAAGAGAGCAGCAGAGCGAAAAAATGATGGCACTGGGAAAGCTTTCAGCCGGACTTGCCCATGAGCTTAATAATCCCGCGGCAGCTATTGTCAGAGGTTCTGTTTCGCTGGAAAAGCATTTGCAGTGTCTGCCGGATGCCTTCAAACAGCTTATATCAATCAGACTTGATACCGCTGACGTCGAGAGTGTAAATGCAAAAATCCATAAGGCCCTTGAAAATAAGGAGCGCCCGGCGCTGACCATGATGGAGCGTGCTGACAAGGAAGATGAAATCACCGACTGGCTGGACGCTCAGGAAGGAATCAAAAATGTATATGATATGGCCGAAAATTTTGTGGAATTCGGTCTTTCGATTGAGGATCTGGAAGAAATAAAAAGCTATATACCGGCAGGGAAATTGTCTCCGCTGCTGATCTGGATCAACAACAGTTTTACAACGGAGCGGATGGTTTCTGAAATCGGACTGGCCTCTAAAAGAATCTCCGAGCTGGTCAATTCGGTAAAAACCTTTACCCACATGGATGGCGGCGGCGACAAGATCTTTGCTGACATCCGCATCGGGATCAGGAATACGATGATCATGCTCAATCACAAGATCAAAAAAGGAAATATTACCGTCGTTGAAGATTATGATGAAACGCTGCCGCCTGTGAAAGCGATGATCGGCGAGCTCAATCAGGTATGGACCAATCTGATCGATAATGCTACGGATGCTTTGGAAGGCCGCGAAAACCCGGAGCTGACGCTAAAAACAAGGCGCGACAGAGAATTCGTTTGTGTTTCCGTGATTGATAACGGCGTGGGTATTCCCGATGAGATCCGTAAAAAAATATTTGATCCTTTTTTCACCACAAAAAAAATCGGGGAGGGGACCGGTTTGGGGCTGGATGTGGTTTCCCGCATCGTAAAACAGCATAAGGGAACAATAAGCGTTAATTCGGAGCCGGGCAGGACCGAGTTCGTGGTTTGCTTTCCAATCAAGGGGTAAGTTGTATTTGAATAGTTAACTAAAAAAACAATCATGGGGTTGCCAATTATTTTTTCAATTGATGATGATGCGCAGGTATTGAGGGCCATCACCCGCGACCTTAAATCGAAGTATAGGGATCATTACCGCGTTCTCAGTACTTCTTCTGTGAAGGAAGCGCTGGAAAGTTTGCTGGATCTTCAAAATAAAGGAGAAGAAGTAGCCATTTTTATATCTGACCAGCGGATGCCCGAAATGCAGGGCGTGGACTTTCTGCAAAAGGCCAGAGAACTTTTTCCGGACGCGAAGCGCGTTTTACTGACAGCATACTCGGATACGGATGCGGCCATCAAGGCAATTAATGACGTTCGTCTGGATTATTATCTGATGAAACCATGGGATCCGCCGGAAGAAAAACTCTACCCGGCAATCGATGATTTGCTTAATGACTGGCAGGCTGGCTACCGTCCGGATTTTAAAGGGATTAAAGTCCTGGGTTATCAGTTTTCACCGAAATCGCATCAGATCAAGGACTTTTTATATGGAAACCTGATCCCTTATAACTGGATGGATATCGAGTCCAGTGAACAGGGAAAACAGATTTGCTCGACCAATAATTTTGAAACAGCCGATTTTCCTGTTGTTATTTTCGAAGACGGATCGCTGGCTAAAAACCCGTCTGTGCTTGATATTGCCACTAAAATCGGCTTAAATGCTGCGGTAAAACAGCAGGTTTATGATGTGATCATCATCGGAGCAGGGCCGGCAGGACTTGCGGCTTCGGTGTATGGTGCTTCGGAAGGGTTAAGCACACTGCTGATCGAAAGAAGAGCGCCGGGCGGACAGGCCGGTACGAGCTCGCGTATTGAGAATTATCTTGGCTTTCCTTCCGGTTTGAGCGGTGCAGACCTGGCCCGAAGGGCGGTGACGCAGGCAACCCGTTTTGGGACGGAAATTCTGTCTCCTCAGTCTGTTAAGGAAATAAAAATTAAGGATAAGTATAAAACGATCGTTCTGGAAGACAATACAGAAATAAATGCCAAGGCTGTGGTGATTACCACGGGCGTGGATTATCGTAAACTGGAAACGAACGGCATCGAGGAATTTACCGGCAAGGGCGTTTATTATGGCGCTGCCAATACGGAAGCGACCTCTTGTGGTAATAAGGAGGTTTATGTTTTGGGAGGAGGAAATTCTGCCGGGCAGGCGGCTATGTATCTTTCCAAATTTGCTAAGCATGTCTACATTGTGATACGTAAAAATGATTTGACTTCTTCGATGTCGTCCTATCTGATAGACCAGCTTGCGGCGACTGAAAATGTGCAGATTCTGGGATGTACTGAAATTGTGGAAGCCTGTGGCGACAAACATTTGCAAGGGCTGAAACTGGTTGATTTAAATACCAGCGAGCAGCGTGCTGTTCCGGCCGACGCATTGTTTATTTTTATCGGAGCCAAACCTTATACCGATTGGGTTGGGTTGGAAATCATTAAAAACAGTAAGGGCTTTATTGAAACAGGGCGTGACATGAACAGTTACAGCCAGTTCAAACAGGTTTGGAAAGTGGATCGTGACCCGTATCTTTTGGAGACAAGTTCACCGGGGATTTTTGCGGCAGGTGACGTGCGTGCCGGGGCGATGAACAGGGTTACTTCTGCCGTTGGAGAGGGTTCTATGTCAATCAGTTTGGTTCATCAATATTTAAGCGAAATATAATGGCAGAGCAGATTTGCAGTCACATCAGTGCAATTACTGACGTAAAGACGGCTGAAAAACACGAGTGCGAAGAATGTGTGAAAACAGGAGGCAGATGGGTACATCTTCGTACCTGCCAGACTTGCGGCGTAACACTTTGCTGTGACTCTTCCCCGTCAACCCACATGACCAAACATTATAACGCCACAGGGCATCCGGTTGTAAGCTCGGCTGAACGCGGTGAAAATTGGTTGTGGTGTTACGAGGATGAATCTTTTGTCGAGTACGATTAACAAAAAGCGATCATTATCCGCTGGAATCACTGGAAGCGCACTCAGGTGCGCTTTTTTCGTTTAAAGCATACTTTAAACGGTCGTTTTTGCCAATAAGTATATCATTTCAAGGTTACGAAGCTATCGGTAAAATGCTGTAAGTGAATGATTTGTGGTGTTTTTTTTGTTGCCTTGCAGACTGATGGATGTATATAGGTATTGAACTACGAAATCATCCTTGATGATGTAAATTTTTGGATTGTTAATAATACTTATACATCTGATGAAATTGCTAGACTTCATCACCATCTTGTGCTAATTCATTTTTTTCTAATGGAAATGGCAGAAATTCACGACTTATTACTGATATATTACTGTAAGATCTTAACACTAATTCAGTCTTTCAGATATTGATTCTACGACATCTTTGTTAAAATTGTAAGAGTCGTCAGATACAATAGCGACTTCGAATTCAAATCAAATGTCTTATTTTATCTGGGTAGTCAAGCAGGATACAAACCTTCGCTGATTTCTTCAAACGTCCGTACCTGCTTGATTGAAAATGTATTTATTGATGAAATTTATTTCATCAGGCTGATATTGGTCATACCGCCGTCGGAAAGAATTTCGGTGCCAACGATAAAAGCTGAATCATCCGACGCTAAAAATACAGCAGCATTTCCGATGTCAGACGGGAGTCCTTGTCTACCCACGGGTGTAATATCGATCCAGAGTTGTTTGACCTGTTCCAATTGCTGCTGTGGTACAATTTTTTCAAAAACAGGGGTGTCAATAGAACCTGGGGAAAGTGCATTAACCCTAATTTTTCTTGGCAACAAATCCAGCGACAAGCCCTTGGCCAGGGATATGATAGCCGCTTTGGCTGCTGCATAAATGGCCATTCCCGGTGCAGCACGGTGTGCCGCGCTCGATCCGATAAGTATGATGGAAGCGCCATCATTTAAATGTGGAAGTGATTTTTGTACAGTGAAATACGCACTTTTCAAATTCAGATTCATATAGCGGTCATAATTTTCCTCTGTAACATTGTCTATGTCAGCCATTGGAACTCCGTCCACAATACCGCCGGCATTTACGACCAATATGTCAATTTTTCCAAATTGATCGGCGGTTTTTCTGAACACATTTTCCAGATCATCAATATTTGTAACATCACCTTCAATGCCGATGAAAGCATTACCCAGCGCGTTTACAGAACGGTCCAGGGTTGCCTTATTTCTTCCGGTAATCGTGCCGACTGCCCCTTCGTTTCTGAATGCTTCGGCAATGCCGAATCCAATACCGCTATTACCTCCTGTAATGACGGCCACCTTATTTTTTAGCTTACTCATTTTGTTAATCTTAAATTCATGAAAATTTAAATACCGTAAATGCCTCCCGACACGGAAATTTTTTCTCCCGTAATCCAGGCCGCCTCTTGGGAGGCCAGAAATACGGCTACTTTTGCAATATCTTCGGGTTGTCCGGTACGGCCAAGCGGTGTATTAGCAACTAATTTTGCTTCAAAATCACTGCCGATAAAACCCGCACTATGCGAGCCTTCCGTTTCGACTACGCCTGGCAAAATAGAATTGATACGGATATTTCTTCCACTAAATTCCTTGGATAAAGAAATCGTGATGGCATCTAAGGCTGCCTTGGTTGCAGAGTATACAGAGCCGGTCGGCAACGGTGTATTACTTGCGCCTGAACTAATGTTGATGATATTGCCACCCCTATCGCCAAACAGCTTTACAGATGCCCGGATGGTGAGCAAAGACCCCAAAACGTTGATGTTGAATTGCCGGTGAAAAGACTCCGCCGAGACCTGTTCAATTGGTTCGTACTGATAAATGCCTGCATTGTTTACCATAATATCCAGAGTGCCAAACGCATTTTTTGTCTCTTCAAACAGTCTGTTTACGTCGGCTTCTTTGGATACATCACCCTGCACTGAAATTGCTGTGCCACCTTTATCGGTTATGGCCTGTACCACTTTGTCCGCGTCTTGTTTACTTGACGCATAATTCACAACGACTTTTGCACCTTCCGCCGCAAAATATTTAGCAATAGCTGCGCCTATTCCCTTTGATGCACCTGTAACTATGGCTACTTTATTCTCTAATTTGCTCATCTTTCGACTAATTAATATTGAGCTGCAAAGTTAGATTATGTTTGTATGTTTTAGTAACTTTGTATCTAAAAGTAACAGTAACATCGGGGTAACAAAGTAACTTATGGAGTGCAAAAAAGACTTTCAGGTAGACCGCAAAAAGGAAATGATGGCTATCCATGATGCGATGGATGTGCTGAGCGGAAAATGGAAAATCTATATCATCTCATCGATCTGTCATTATAACAAGAGAAGATTTTCTGACATTTTGAATGATGTAGTCGGTATTTCCAATAAAATGCTGAGCAAGGAATTAAAGGAACTGGAAATAAATAAACTGGTCAAACGGACAGTTTTAGATACGCATCCTGTGACTGTTCAGTATGAGCTGACCAAACATGGCAAAACGCTGCAGACCATCATCAACAACCTGACTGATTGGGGGATTCAACACCGAAAGGAAATTATCGGGAGTGTGGGTTAAGCCAGAATATCTATGAACCAATAAATTTTTGGTTAGGCCGGCCTGAATGCCGGTTTATTTTCTATTGAAAGTTATGTGAGAGCTACATTCTTAGAGTAATCCAATCAAATCACCTTTTGAAAGTGATTTTAAAATCGAAGTATCTGTTTTTACCAGATCTGCCGCCAAATCTCTTTTCAAATCCTGCATTTTCATGATCTTTTCCTCAATCGTATCCGGACAGATCAAACGCACCGCAACCACATTTTTCTTCTGCCCGATCCGGTAACTTCTGTCAATAGCCTGGTTTTCAACGGCCGGATTCCACCACGGATCAATTAAGTAAACGTAGTCTGCTTCGGTCAGGTTAAGCCCTACACCTCCTGCTTTCAAACTGATCAAAAAGACACGGATATCGGCATTGTTTTGAAACGATTCTACTTTTTCTGCGCGGTTTCTTGTTTGTCCGGTCAGGTATTCGAAGGGGATATTTCTTGCAAGTAATTCTTTCTTGACCAGATCGAGCATCGTTACAAACTGTGAGAAAACAAGGATTTTGTGCTGCGGTGCCTTGGTTTCAATCTGTTCGATCAATACTTCGATTTTAGCCGAAGAATCTCCATAATATTCCTGATCGTTGATTAGCGAGGGCGAGTTGCAGATCTGCCGCAGCTTGGTAAGGCCAGCCAGAATATTCATGCTGTCGCGCGCCAGATCTCCTTCTTTTTTGGTAAGCAGGAAATTCCTGAATTCGTTTGAATAGGAATCGTATACTTTGCGCTGCTCGGCACCCATTTCACAATACAGGACCATTTCCGTTTTATCCGGCAGCTCGGTAGCGACCTGCTGTTTGGTTCTTCTAAGGATAAACGGATTCACCTTTTTCTGTAATTCCCTTGCCCGTTTGCTGTCTTCAAAGCGGTCAATAGGGATCGCGTAATGGTTTTTAAACTGGATTTTACTTCCCAGCAGACCCGGACAGGCAAACGAGAGTTGACCGTACAGATCGAAGGTATTGTTTTCAATCGGCGTACCCGTCAGTACAATTTTGTTTCTGGAATGAAGCAAACGGGCGGCTTTGTACCGCTGTGATTCCGGATTTTTTATAGCCTGGGATTCGTCCAGGAAAATGTAGTTGAAACGGTATTCCTTCAAAAATTTCACATCCGATAGCAGCGTGCCATAAGAAGTAAGGATGACCTCATACTGATCAAATTCGTTATGATCCTTAACCCGGTTTGACCCGTAAACCGTATGGATTTTAATGGATGGCGCAAATTTTTCCACCTCGGCCTGCCAGTTGAAAATCAGTGATGTAGGTACGATAATCAGGTTGGTGTTTTGATGGCCCTTGTCTCTTTGCGAGAGAATAAAGGCAATCACCTGGATCGTTTTTCCAAGACCCATATCGTCGGCCAGGCAGCCTCCGAAACCAAATTCGTCCAGAAAATTAAGCCAGTTCAGACCTTCCTTCTGATAGCCGCGAAGCGAAGCGTTCAGTGCCTGGGGAACTTCAACTGGTTTAATGGACTCGAAATCTTCGAATTTTGATTTGTAAAGTAATAACTCATTTTTGACGGGCTGACTAAGCAGCTCATCCTCATATAATTCCAGAACGCCCGAGAAATTAACCTTGGGTATTCTGATCTGCTCTCCGGCTATTTCTCCGGACTCAAAATATTTGGCAAATTTTACAATCCATTCTTCCGGTAAAATTCCCTCAGTGCCATCGCCCAGCTGTACAAACTTGCTTTTATTTCGGATCGATTTATGAAGATGCTTTAGCGTAACAGTTTCCTTACCAAACTTGACCTGGATACTGGTATTAAACCAGTCGGTTCCGCTATTGATTGTGACCGAAACCGTTGCTTTATTGGGGTTTAACTTATTGTTTGTTAATTCATTGAAGCCAAGTACGGTAATGTTCTGATTGCGCCACTCTTCAAAGGCATCCAGAAACCAGCCTTCGTCCAGAAATCTTTCCTTGCTCAGATAAAAATGATCCGTACCGAGCTGGTCATAAAAATCGGGATGCTGCCTGAGCAAAGTTGCCGTGAACTGTACTTCCAGATCATCGTCACGCTTGACAGTGAAAGGCCTTCCCTTGCTGTCCGTGGAATAAATCTGCTTTTTGGATAGCACCGGAATTTCGATGTTTCCGTAACGCATCACCGGCGTTATCAAAATATAATTGTCCAGATCCGAAAGGTAAATGATCTGCGCATTTTCTCTTTCAAAGCCATTTTCTTTCAGTTGAACCTGTGTTGCAGGCCTCAGATATGCATAAGTAACACGAATCTTGTCTTCAACCTTTGAAAGAATTGTCCGTTGAAATTCTTCAAACTTGCTGCCATGAACCAGAATTTTGTTATTGTTTTGTTTGAAAAAATCAATCACACGCAGCACGTCCGGATTTTCGATCAGGTGCATGGTATCATTGATCATCACAAAATAATTGTATCTGATGTTCAGGATTTCAAGTGCAAATGGCTTTCCATCGACAATAAGCTGACCGGAAACTTCATGGAATTTGTCTTTTACATCAACAAGTAAAGTCAGATCAATGGGCAAGGTCCGGATAATGACGGGCACCAGCGAGGCGGCTGAAATGCTTTCGGCAACCTTGGTGTCGTGGTAAAACACATCGAGTTTGAGCGGATTTTTTACGAGTGATTTCAAGCCATCAATATCGGAATCCGACTTTCCTGACCGGTACTGATTCTGGAATTTTGAGATACCCGTATAAAATTTAAGCTCTTCCGCGTTGTCGAGTTTCCAGATAAAATCCAGTGGATTAACGGAGCTCAGCGGGTTTTTTATTTTTCCATCGCGGGTGGTTTGTGCATCAAAAAGCTCGACGTAAAAATGATCATAATATTTATGCTGCCCGAAAACGATGATCATTTTCGAAACATCCTTTGAAGCAGCAGTTTTTGGTAAAAGCGGATTTTGCTTCGGAACCAGATTTTCCTTTAAATAAGTCTTGGTCGCGTCATTGACGGCAAAAAGGTGCTTTAACTTCGGTTTGATTTCAAAGGCCTTGTTGTTGGTATGTTCAAGATAGAAGTAATCGTCCAGATCACTTTCATTGTCAAGACCATAATCAATGGCAACGAGTTTTATCTGCGAAAAACGGAGTTTGTCATCGAAGAAAACCCGCAGGTCTTTTCTGTCCATGACATTATACAAAACCTGAACCTGATGTTCACACGGTGTTTTTTTTTCGGCGCTGCACGGACACGACAGCGTCAGGGAGTGTTCACTTTGTTTGACGGACACCACCAGGTCCATCGCTACGGATGGGATTGTGAAGGTGCCGAAATTGACCTCGATAACCTTGGGTTGAATATCAAAAAATCCCCGTCTGCTGGTTTCAGTCAGCGAGGAAGTGTAATTTAAAATGAAGGCGTGATTTAACGCTGAAACGTTAAAGTTTTCAAAAATATAATCGTTTCGGTGAAATTTTAACTCGCTGATCCGCTCGCTAATACCTGGTTTTTTCAGCATTCTTATAGATATTCCTGGGATTAAATATGTCTGGAAGCTTGGTTCCAATATGTGAAATTAAGTTTATTTGAAGGAATTATCAGCATGGTTGCCGCTTGCAGTCCTGCGAAATTTTCAGTTGGAGTCACGACAATAAACAACTTCTAAAATTGTTAAATAGGGGATGAAGCTGAGTTTTTGGCGTGGTATTACAGTAAAACTTGTTATGAAGAAATCATTTTTTAAGCTCTTTTTTAAGTCGTTAACATTTATATTTTTTGCTCTTTGTCAGCATACTTATGCTCAGCAAATTGATAGTTCTTCGGTTCCTGCGGCAGATTCGATCACCACTTTTCCGCCTGATACGCTGGTAACGCCTTCGGTTTTCAAACTTGATACGCTGAGTTACCGATTTATCGGGGATGGAAATTTTACCCGCGGTAATGTGAACCGCAGTCTGATGGTTCTGCGCGCGGAAGTCATCCTGACAGGCCCGGTGATCTCCATTGCGACCAATCCGAGATTTACCTATGGAAAGCAAAACGGGATTCTGGCAGAGCGGGATTCTTATGTGGATTTATTTATCGATGTTTTCAAGAAAAGAAAAACCTATGTTTTTGGTCTGGGGACTTTGGAGACAAGCAATTTGAGAGGTATTACCCTTCGGGCCATGGCGGGTGCCGGGATCGGTTACCGGGTTGTCAGTACCAGTAAAAACCGTTTGCTGCTTACCAATGCCATTGTTCATGAATCGACCAATTTCAGAGAGCTGCCCACAAAAAGCGTTCAGCGAAATTCATTCCGGGTAAAGGGAAAACACTCCTTCGCAAAAGACCGGTTCCGGATCAATCACATTACTTTTGTGCAGCCTGCCATTACTGATTTTTCAAACTTCCGCTGGAATACAGTCATATCGCTGGAATTTCCGGTCAACAAATGGGTTGTTTTAAGAACGAGTTATGAAAATTCCTACGAGAGCGTTGTGGAAGCATCCAGAAAAAGAGATGATTCAAGGTTAACGTTTGGTGTTTCAATTGGAAACAGGCAGTAAGTCGGTTGGATTTTTTATGCCGCTATCTACATCAGATTAAGAGTGCGTATATAGGTAAAGGGGTGGGTTATTATCAGGAACTTATCGTCGATAATTAGTTTTATTTCAGTTAAATAGGAAATAATATAAAATAAAAAAGAATCGCTGCGGATATTGAGTAAACAAGTATTCATGATGTATTTTCACTGTGAGACCACCATGCAATACATGTTTTATACTCAATTTGCTTCAAATGAAAAGTATCAGGATTCTTGTTTTCGCGTGTGTTGACGGGTCATGTCTTAAACTCACTGCAATTTTTGCCGCATCGTTGTTTTTGTTTGGGGTCAGGGCTTTTTCCCAGACACCGATCACCATCAGTGAAACCCCGACCAGGCATGGACCTGATAAAGGATCGTTGATTATTATTGGAGGCGGTGGTGCCACGCCGGAAATCTGGAATAAGTTTGTTGAACTGGCTGGCGGAAAAGAAAAAGCAAGGATTGTGGTCATCACGGCTGCTGCGGGTGATTCTGCTGCTTACAAAACCGATGGTGTAGAGCTTGTTAAGCGGGAAACAGGCATCAAAAACGTTACCATGCTGCATACCAATAGTCTGACCGAAGCCAATAGCGAGAAATTTGCAGCACCGATCAAGGAGGCTACCGGGATTTATTTTGTAGGAGGAAGGCAGTGGAGAATTGCCGACTCATATCTGAACACCTTAACGCACAAGGCTTTTCAGCAGGTGCTGGAAAGGGGAGGCGTGATATCGGGAACCTCTGCAGGAGCCAGTATTCAGGGCTCGTTTTTATGGAGAGGCGACACGAAAGGCGCGCATATCCTGGTGGGCGATCATACCCAGGGACTGGGATTTCTTAAAAACTCGGCCATTGATCAGCACCTGCTCCGCCGAAACCGTCAGTTTGATCTGATTGAGTTTATCCGTCAGTCGCCCGAGCTTATCGGTATCGGGCTGGATGAAGCCACAGCAATTGTCGTACAAAAAGATGTATTTGAGGTTATTGGCAGATCTTATGTCGCCGTTTATGATCACAATACAATCGTCTCGAAAAGAGAAAGACGTTTTTCTGATGGCAACGGCCCGGAAACAAATTATCAGGGACCATTTTTCTTTTTGAAGCAGGGACAAAAATATGATCTGAAAGAGCGAAAGGTATTGGAAGAACCTGCTAAAAAGGATTGACAATCATACAGGAATTTAAGGTATCCCAAAGAGCCGTCAACCAAATCAGGATGACGGCTCTTTATATTTTCAAAACGATTGATTGCGAAAAAAGTCTGAAAGCCGACCACCGATAACCGACCGCCATGTTAATGTTCCTTCACAATAAAATTTCCGTTCACTACTTCCAGGAAGTCAATTAGTATAGAGTTTTGATCATTGTTTTTCAGGTAAAATTTTATTTTTCTCAGAAAGTCATAAAGCGGTTCGCTGTATTTATGCCCGGTTTGCTCCTGGAATTCTTCGATTTTAAGATCGTTTCCCTTTTTTATCAATAAATGCAGGGCAATAAAAAAATAGGAAACCGGTAATTTGCTTCCTTCCAATAGCGTGCCGCTTTGCAGCGTGGTGCGAAACCTGCATTTCTTACACTGAAACTGCTGCTTGGACGATAACCAGTAATGGTCATTACAGCCACACTTTTTGCAGGCGATACCCTTTCTAAGGCGATATTCTTTAAACGCTTCGGCGGCTAAATCTTCATTCTTATAAGCATCGATAAGGTCTTTTGAAAGCATAATTTATAAGTTCTGAATTCCACTATGTGCCAAATTTACATACTTATTTTAATAAAAATATAAAGTCTATCGAATTAGTATATAAATAATTTTTGTGGTACAGTATCCGATTGACAAATCCATAAAATCTATTAAAACCATAGGACTTTGCGAAGAATTTTCTCTCTTATTTATGTTAAATTACAAAATAAAATTTCTGTTTTAGTAAACCTCTGTCGCTGAGTGTCAGAATTATTTGGATTGCAGCCTTTTCGGGCCAAGTGCCTGAAGACACGCTGTGGTAGACTCCCTGTTTTAGCCGATAGCTAAAAATGGATTCCTGTATGTTTGCATTACGGTTTCTAACAACTTAGATTACAGCCGTTTCGAATTATGGAGTTTATAATCTGTTAAATTAACAAATAAGCAAATGCCAAAATTAAACGAAAAGCAGACTGCACTTGGTGACGTAGCGGCCAGGCAGTTAGCCATCGCAACGCGTACCGTCCCTCAGATGGTGTCCATTACCCCGCGTTGGCTGACTCATTTATTAAACTGGATTCCTGTTGAGTCCGGCGTTTACCGTCTCAATAAAGTAAAAGAAGGCAGCGTGGCCGAAGTTGACTGTTCGGGCCGTGATGAGCGTGAGCTTCCGCATACTTTTATCGATTACGTTGAAAACCCGCGTGAGTACAATCTGAATGCGGTCAATACGGTTTTAGATGTGCATACCCGCGTTTCTGATCTTTACAGCAAACCTTACAACCAGATTAGTGAGCAGCTTCGTCTGACGATCGAAAGTATTAAAGAGCGCCAGGAAAGTGAGCTTATCAATAACGAAGAATACGGTCTTTTGGCGAGCATAGCTCCGTCACAGCGTATTTCTACACGCAACGGAGCACCGACTCCTGACGATCTTGATGAGTTGATCGCCAAAGTGTGGAAAGAACCTGGTTTCTTTTTATTGCATCCTAAGGCCATTGCTGCTTTCGGCCGTGAGTGTACGCGCAAAGGTGTACCACCTCCAACAGTTTCACTTTTCGGATCGCAGTTCATCACATGGAGAGGTATTCCGCTTTTCCCTTCTGATAAATTGCCGATTGAAAATGGCAAGACCAAGATCTTACTTCTGCGTACCGGCGAAAGCCGTCAGGGCGTGGTAGGTCTGTATCAGCCAGGCTTGCCGGGAGAGCAGTCTCCGGGCTTATCAGTACGTTTCATGGGTATTAATGACAAAGCCATTGCATCTTATCTTGTATCGCTGTATTGCTCACTGGCGGTATTGGTGGATGATGCGATTGCGGTACTTGAAGACGTAGAAATAGGAAACTATCATGAGTATAAATATTAATCAATTTCCCGCTGACGGAAATATTTCGGGATTGCCTGATGTGGCAGAACTTGAAAAACTCGCTAATGAGCTTTTCTCGTTGATGCCCAATGAGGTTCCGAAAGCCAATTTTTCTCCCGATCTGGCTGACCATCCAAGGTTGGAAAAATCATTGAACCTGGTTCATGACAGACTTCCTTCATTGTTTAGCAAAGGTGACGGGTTTAATGTGAGTGATCCGCAGACGAGTCTGCCGGACCCGCATTTCCCTGTCCAAAGCACACCGGTTTCGGGGTTTGGGGTATCGCCGTCGGGTGCTGAAAAGGTAAGTGAGGTAAATCTGAGTAGCCTGCAAACCGGCAGGCCCGATCAGATTACAACACAAACGGATCAGCCGGGACTGACACATGCGTCACCCTCGGTTGCCGGAAGCGGTGTTTCCCCCTCGGCTGTGCAGCATGGTAATGCTGTAAATCTGAGCGATCCGCAGACAAGTTTTCACGATCCGCATGTAGGCGTTCCCAAGGCTCCTGCCTCAAACGGACTGGGGCACGTGCCTCACTCGGTGGCTGGAAGCGGTATTTCTCCGTCTGTTATTCAAAACGGATCGACGAATGCTTATCCTTTTTCTGCCGAAACTGCCTTTGAGCCGGATGTACACAATCTCTGGACATCACTGAATACTTTTCAAAGTACACCACAGCTTCCGGCAAATCCGGGGCTGGGTGGTTCTCAGTATTACTTTTTATCCGGGGCAGGTTTCCAGGGAAATGATCCGTTTGCTTCAAATAACAATCATGGCTCACAGCTTGCCGGAAAATCTTTTCCACATATCCAAAACGGTGCGGGTGCCGCTCCGTTTGATGTGAACCTGATTAAAAGGGATTTTCCGATTTTGCAGGAAAGAGTAAATGGCAAACCGCTGATTTGGCTGGATAATGCGGCGACTACGCAAAAGCCAAAACAAGTGATTGATAGGATTACTTATTTTTACGAGCACGAAAATTCCAATATCCACCGTGCAGCGCATGAACTTGCCGCCCGCGCAACGGATGCTTACGAAAGTGCGCGCCAGAAGGTTCAGGTTTTTCTAAATGCGGGTTCTGTAAATGAGATCATTTTCGTGCGCGGGGCTACCGAGGCGATTAATCTTGTGGCAAAAACCTGGGGAGAACAAAACCTGACCGCGGGAGATGAGATCATTGTCAGCAATCTGGAACACCATGCCAACATTGTTCCCTGGCAACAACTTGCTGCAAAAAAAGGATTAAAACTCCGCGTTATCCCTGTGGATGACGACGGGCAGGTTTTGCTGGATGAATACGCCAAACTGTTAAATCCAAGAACAAAACTCGTTTCGTTTACGCAGGTATCCAATGCGCTCGGTACGGTAACGCCTGCAAAACGGATTGTCGAGATGGCGCATTCAGCCGGAGCTAAGGTACTTGTAGACGGTGCGCAATCTGTTTCACATTTGCGTTCGGACGTTCGTGCCCTGAACTGTGACTGGTTTGTTTTTTCAGGTCATAAGGTTTTCGGGCCAACGGGTATAGGCGTACTTTATGGAAAAGAGGATCTGTTAAATGAAACCCAGCCATGGCAGGGCGGAGGAAACATGATCCAGGATGTGACTTTTGAGCATACCAAATTTCATGACGCGCCTAATCGGTTTGAAGCAGGAACAGGTAATATTGCAGATGCGGTAGGTCTGGGTGCAGCGATCGATTACGTTAACAAGATCGGCATCGATGTGATCCATCAGTATGAGCATTATCTTCTGGTTTATGCAACCAATCTGATGAAGGACATTCCCGGCCTGCGCCTGATCGGTACAGCGCCCGATAAAGCATCGGTTCTTTCATTTGTTTTTGAAGGTTATAAAACAGAAGAGGTAGGTGCAGCGTTAAATCAGCAGGGCATTGCCGTACGCTCCGGGCATCATTGTGCACAGCCGATTTTGAGACGATTTGGTGTTGAAACCACGGTTCGTCCTTCTCTGGCGTTTTACAATACCTGCTCGGACGTAGACGTACTGGTGGAAACACTTTACCGTCTTCGTGGCGCACGCAGATAAAAGATCGAAAAATTCAGGATAAATTACCGAAGATAACCGGCTGGCTGTTCATTGTTTTTCTTAATTTTAACAGACAGCCGGTTGTCTTTTCACCATGATCGATGAACAAAATAACAAACACTCAGTCGTTAATTAACCTGCTGCGCAAAACCCACCATGCAGAGTGGGAGGCAACGCCATCGTCTCATGACGCAATTTCATGGCTCAATGACCTTGTTCAGTTTTTGTTCCCAAGTAATCATTTGCCCAAGAAATCATCCTATGAGGGGATTTTGAAGAAAAATCAGATTGATCTTGAAAATATTTTGCTGAGTTACCTGGAACCATCCGGGTTGGATATTGTAGGCGTGGTCAGTGAGTTTTACAATGCATTGGAAGGCATTTATCAGGATTTACGGCTTGATGCCAGCAAAATCTACGAATACGATCCGGCTGCCACCAGTGTGAATGAGGTAATTGTTTCTTACCCTGGGTTTTATGCAATCACAGTTTACCGCATTGCCAATAAACTTACCCAACTGAAAATACCGGTTTTACCAAGAATTGTCAGCGAGTATGCCCACGGAAAAACAGGCGTGGACATTCACCCGAATGCTTTGATCGGTGTTCCGTTTATGATCGATCATGGCACCGGAATCGTGATCGGTGAAACAACTGTTATTGGTAAAAACGTAAGTATTTATCAGGGCGTGACCCTGGGCGCCTTACAGGTTGCCAAAGATCTTGCTGATATTAAAAGACATCCGACTGTGGAAGATAACGTGATTATCTACGCCCGTACAACAATTTTGGGTGGAGATACGGTCATCGGCAGAAACAGTATCATCGGCGGAAGCGTATTTTTGACCAAAAGTATTGAGCCTTATTCACAGGTTTTCAATACGCACCAATTGCGGATCACGCCACGCGAAGTGGTCGCAGAAAGTAACACCAATAGCTTGTAACCCACTTTTTCGCAGTTTATCTACTTTATCACTTGTGGTAAAGTATGCGATTTGCTTAAATTCTATATATACTCTATGTAATTTATATAGTAATTTTATAAGCAGATTCCGCAACGTTAGGTGTTTCGGTAGTCCCGGTTGCCGGTAGCTGTTGGTTTTATTGTCAAAAAATATTTTCGCTCCTTACTATGAACACTAATTTTAAAATCCGTACCGCAAGGTTTTTTGGAACGTTGCTGCTTGGCGTCGCCTCGCTTGGTTTTGTTAATGACAGTACTTATGAAAGTGAGATCAAAGAATGGCACAAGCAACGGGTTGAATCCCTGAAGACCGAAAATGGCTGGCTAAACCTGGCTGGTTTGTTCTGGCTGGAAGAGGGCAGAAATTCTTTCGGCGCTGACGGCAAAAACAAAATAGTATTTCCATCGGATAGAAGTCCTGCGAATTTGGGAACCTTTATTGTGGAAAACGGACAGATCACCCTGGAAGCAAAACCGGAAGCTGAAATCTACAATAATGACCAGCTGATTACCAAGCTGACCATTTTTCCCAATGAGAAGCCGGTCGTTTTAAAACATAAATCGTTAAGATGGTTTATCATCAAACGCGGAGATAAATTTGCCGTACGTTTAAAGGATCTTGAAAGTCCTTATCTGAAAGAATTTAAGGGGATTGATACCTATCCCGTTTCTGAGGACTGGAAGGTGAAGGCCAAGTTTGAACCGACAGAAGGAAGGAAAATTCCAATCACTGACATCACGGGCAGACTGGACCATCAGGATTCACCCGGCGTTTTGGTTTTCAACATCAAAGGGAAAGAGTACCGTCTGGATGCGCTTAAATCCGGCGAAGGTTTTTTTATTCTTTTCGGAGATAATACCAACAAAAAAGAAACCTATGGCTCAGGCCGTTTCCTGTATACAAAAAAGCTCGACGCGGACGGTTACACCGATCTGGATTTCAATAGAGCGATCAACCCGCCCTGCGCTTTTACACCTTACGCCACTTGCCCGCTTCCTCCAAAACAAAACGTGCTGGCTCTGGCAGTCACGGCCGGAGAGAAGAATTATGGACATCATTAATTTCAGCGGTCGGCTGTCGGAAATCGGCAGCCGGCTTTTTTTTGCGGTAATCGATCTTGCGGGAAAGTATTTCGCGACTGGAACATGTTTTTTTGCCATACTGACGATTGACCGCTGATCGCCGAAGTGGAGGATACTTGGAGCTAATTTCGAAAAAACACGTTTGGGGTGGATCGTTGTTTTTTTGCTAATTCTGACGATTGACCGCTGACCGCCGAAGTAAAAAATATTTCCCTACATCCCGGATATTCTCTCAATGTAGTAGTCATGTGCAGGTGATAAATTAGATTTCAAGGGAATTTTGTTAGAAATTTGGCGTGTACCGGCAATTGACAAATCCGGTTGTTTAAATTTCTAAACCAACCCTTATCAAATGACTTCATTGTTTCAAAGATCAAAAATCAAAAAGGCAGCATTTTCTCTTTTGGCGAGTGTCGCTCTTGGCTCATCGCTTGTTTCCTGCGCCGGTAAAGAGAAAGAAAAATCAGAGGTGACTGAGACCAAGCCGGTGATTATCGGTTATGTTGGCGGTTTTCACGGTCTGGTTAATACCGACGAAATTGCTGCCAATAAGCTTACCCACATCAACTACGCTTTTGTAAATGTGCAGGACGGAAAAGCTTTTCTTACCAATGAAAAAACGGATTCGACAAATTTCAGGAAACTGAACCTGCTTAAAAAGATTAACCCAGATCTTAAAATTCTGATTTCGATTGGCGGATGGGCGTGGAGCGAAAATTTTTCTGACGCCGTCCTGACCGACAGTTCCCGGGTTAAATTTGCGAAGAGCTCGGTTGATATCATCAGAAAATACAAACTGGATGGTGTGGATATCGACTGGGAATATCCTGCAATGCCGGGTGAGGAAGGCAATGTTTACCGTCCCGAGGATAAAGAAAACTTCACACTGATGTTTGAGGCGATCAGAAAAGAACTGGATATTCTTGAAAAAGAAGATGGCCAGAAAAAACTCCTGACAACAGCGGTTGCAGGTTGGGAAGAATTTATTCCGCATTCTGAAATGGGCAAGGCTCAGCAATACCTCGACTTTGTGAACCTGATGACCTACGATCTTTTCTCGGGTGACACCACTGTGCACCATGCCGGACTTTATGCAACCGATAAGTTCAAAACCAGAAAATCGGCTGACAATGGGGTGAAAGCTTATCTGGGCGCTGGTGTTCCGGCAAGTAAGATTGTGCTTGGCATTCCGTTTTATGGCCGCTCGTTTACTTTGGGTAAAGATTCTAAAACCATTCTGGGGGAGGTGTCCGTAGCCAAAGCGTATATCGATGGTTATGGCTATATCAAGGATAGTCTGGTAAACAAGCAAGGTTACAAGGAATACCGCGACGAAGCAGCCAAAGCACCTTATCTGTATAATGAAAAGACGAAAGTTTTTATCGGTTATGATGACGAGAAATCGGTGAACGAAAAGTGTAAATATGTGCTGGCTAATAAACTGGCGGGTGTGATGTTCTGGGAATACAATTCGGATCCGAAAGGATATTTGCTGGATGAAATTAATAAATCGCTGAAATAAGTTAACCGGACTTTTTCATGAAAGTATTAGTGAAAACCGCGGCTTTTACGGTTGTCGTCGCATTGACTATCCTTTTAAATCAGGCGGCTTTCGCGCAGACAAAACCAGCTTTTAAGGTCATTGCCATCGCTGAAAACGGAGGGCATCATATCCAGTATTCAAAAGCTGCGAGGGTATGGCTTGATAAGCTGGCGGCAGAAAACAATTTTGCCATTGATTACATTGAAAACACTGACAAAATCAATGACGCATTTTTAAGCCAGTACCAGCTTTTCATTCAGCTTGACTTTCCGCCGTATGCCTGGACACCGACAGCGGGCGCAGCCTTTGAAAAGTACATTAAGGAGGGAAAAGGTGGCTGGATCGGTTTTCACCACGCAACTTTACTGGGAGAATTCGACGGTTATCCCCTGTGGAACTGGTTTTCGGAGTTTATGGGCGGCATCAGATATAAAAACTACATCCCGACTTTTGCATCCGGAAAGGTGACCGTGGAGGATAAAATACACCCGGTTATGAAAGGTGTTCCAGCCGCTTTTACCATCAAAACCGAAGAGTGGTATATCTATGATAAAAACCCGCGGCCCAATGTAAAAGTGATTGCCAGCGTGGACGAATCCACCTATCAGCCTGACTCTAAAATAAAGATGGGCGATCATCCGGTAATTTGGTCAAACCCGAAGGTTGCTGCCAAAAACGTCTATATTTTTATGGGACATTCTCCGGATCTTTTTGAAAACGAAGCGTACAAGACGGTTTTCAAAAACGCTATTTTCTGGGCTGCGAAAAAGTAGACTGCCCCGGTTTTCAATACATCACCCTTCTTGCAATTCGTTTTTGTTTGATAAAACGCTTGGGAAGGGTGATTATTAACTTCGTTAATTGACCTCCTGGCCTCAGAAGGGTCTCAAATAGTCTACTACGGAATCAGGAAATACTAGGCTTAGAAATGAAGCCCTACATAAATAATACAGGATTTTGCCTATTTTTTGCTTTAAGTGAATCCATTACAGTTCTATACTTGTTTTGTTTTCTTAGAATATTCCAGACGACATCCCGAAATTCGACCACTTCCATTTCTTCCTTATTTGGGAATAAACCTTCGCTTTCATAGTCCTTGTTAACATTGATAGTAACGATAAGCTTATTCTGGCGATAAATTCTGATTACGTCGTCAAAATTTGGACTAGTAAAATTTCTTCCCATAATATTAATCCATTCTGTATTTTCATAAATCGGGTTATTGTAAATTTTATTTTTGTAAAAGAAGGCTGCAATTGTCTCTTTTTCCATTTGACTTAAAGACATCGTATCCTTATAAAAGACGTCCGCCGTGTGGCGGGCCTTTAAGCTGTCACTGCGTAAATTATATTCAGCATTTAGATAGAGCTCCCCAAAGACTAAATTGAAATCATCCGCAATAAAGTCGCTATAAGTTTTATTATTTGGGTCACTACGACAAGAATAAATAAAAATACTAGACAGAATGAAAAATATCATTTTAGCCATGTTGGTATGAGTTTTGAAAAGTTACGCCATGGACAAGCCTTAAGGATAAGGTATCAATCCCCCTGCTTTAAAGAGATTAAGACGGCTATTATTCACCTGGGATGAAAATCCATATGCTTTAGAATATGCCGAACTATAGGTGGAAGTTGCCCTTTCACTCCAAAGGTTTGATAGACCTTATTTGCACTCGTGTCCCAGAGCTAAGCGTGTAGAAAGATAAGAGTTGCATCATAAAGTCCGGGCCGTCCTGAATATCAAATTGAGTTAATGGAGCAAAAGATTTTTTTCTTTCTTTCGTAGGGAATACCATTTAATTTCATAATTACATCTTCCAAATTGGGACAGATCAAACACGTAATGATAATTACTTCATTATGTTTGGTTAGGATCTTGGCATAAAAGTAGCTTTCCAGTGGTAAAATTTGAATTCCTCCGTTATCCAAGCTAGCTGACTTATAAACCAATATCCTAGACAGATTATCAAGTGGATAAGTTTTCTGCTTTCCATTTTTTGTGATTTTGATTGAATCATCATTTATATCTACGAGCAAATTCCAGTTCCATAGGTAGTATTCCAAATGCAGATACAAAACAGGCAAAGTGTATATTATCCAAATAATTTCAAAAACAAAAATCATCTCCTTTTGAAAATGTAAACATGCAAGACAAAGTACCATTATTGTAGTCCCGACGAGATGAAAAATCAATGGCTTGAAATGATTACTAAATTTTTGGCTAAGTTTCATATTTATCTTATTGGCCATCCATTTTTTATTGCACTTGTATACAATCCTAATCCCTTACTGATCTGTTGTAACTCGTGGCCCAGTGCCAAGCGCGCATAAATTCAGCTATATGTAACTTTGATAAACATACAACATTTATAAAGCTTGCAGAATGAATTAAAAATTTATTTTTGATCAAAAGAGCTGGGCGATTTTCAATAAATTTCCTAGGGAAGCTCTGGACATAATTATGACCTTAGGTTTTCCTTGTCATATCTATTGTCATAAAAATTGATACGATTAAAAAATTGTAACATAAGATTTACATCTACAACCAAAACGGAAAACAAATTGGAGAAATTGAAGTTACGGAACGGCCGTCAACCATTACTTTTGGAGGCAGAGACCATAAGATGCTATTCATAACCGGAAGGTCGGCCTTGTATAGTGTCAGCATTAAATGACGGGTTGCGCTAACTAGTTTCGTTTAAAAAATTTATTGAAAATGACTGTTGACCCGACAGTCATTTTTTTGTGCCCGATTCGTGAGTTTGGGTAACGGTATGGTTTTTGTTTTAGTAGTCGTCAGGTTTCATAATTCATTTGAGCGAAAGAGTTTTAATAAGCCAGCTGAAATATGAGCTGAATCAATTTTCACTTTCAATAATGTCGACAGCATGTAAAAATAAATCAAACAGTTAGAAATTTACTCACCGCTACTTATGGAAAAAACTCAACGATGTGATGATGCATGCGGTCTTACGCCCATGGTCATATTCTTAAAAAAGGTATTGCCGGTCCTTTGTTTTCTGGTTTTCAGTACACAATATCTGGCGGCCCAGGCAATACCGGCCAAGCCTGATTCTTTACCTGCCCCCAAACAGGATTCGACAAAGACTCTCCCTCCTAAAAGTGATTCAATCCCTAAAAAATCTGTTCAGGACACGCTCTCCAAACCTGTTCAGAAAACCGACTCGGTATCATCTTCAAGACAAAATTTCGACCCGTTGGTTAAGCCTGCTGCTAAAATAGACACCGCGGGCAAATCAGGGGCTGGGGCGGATAGTCTGCCAAGGTCTGTCGGTAAAGCAGATACCCTGAAAAATCCGGTAAAGCAGTCTGACAGCCTTTCTATTCCGGGAGAAATCAAGGATCCTGGTTTTGAAAGAGCCGGTGTCAATACGGCTTCCGACTCATTGGCAGGGCCGGGTGCTCGTCCGGTCAAAGGACGTGTGACGGATGAAGCAGGAGAGGGCCTGCCCGGCGTGAGTGTGTTGGTGAAGAATACCAAAATACAGGCTGTCACGAGCCCGGATGGCCTTTTTGATATCAAAGTCCCCGGTGAAAAATCAATTCTTGTGTTTAGTTATGTGGGTTTTACAACGCAGGAGCGCCTTGTAAAAAGACAGACAAGTTTTAATATTTCCCTTAATCCAGAGGCCAAAGCGCTGAAAGAAGTTGTCGTGGTGGGCTACGGTACACAAAGTAAACGTGATCTTGCCAGCTCAACCTCCCGTGTTGCGGCGCAGGAGATCAAAAGTGCTGTGGTCAATACGCTGGATCAGGCCTTACAGGGCCGTGCAACCGGTGTGCAGGTCACGCAATCCTCCGGCGAGCCCGGAGCTTCGACGGTCGTGCGTATCCGGGGGAATAATTCGCTAAGCGGAAATAATGAGCCTTTGTACGTCATTGACGGCTTTCCGATGCCACCTTACCGGGAGGCGAGTGCAAATTTTACAGGTGCTTATGCACAAAACGGGTTGTACGGGATTAATCCCAACGATATCGAAAGTATGGAGGTGTTGAAGGATGCATCTGCGACGGCCATCTATGGATCAAGAGGTGCAAATGGTGTGGTTTTGATCACAACAAAGGCAGGAAAACGAGGTGCCGGAAGGGTGGAGCTGGTCAATAAAACATCCTTTGGTTCGATCTCTAAACCGATTAAAATGATGAACGGGCGCCAGTACGCGGAAGTGATCAATGAATCCTATCGGATTACCGATCGCCCGGAGCCATTTAAAAACCTGGACAGCTCCTTTACCAATACCAACTGGATTGATGCGATCACCCAGCCAAGTTTCCGGCAGGATGTGACTTTGAGCGTATCGGGAGGCAGTCCCAAATCTTCCTATTATGTTTCGGGAAATTATTTAACTGAAAAAGGAACGATTATCAACTCGGATAACAACAGGGCGAGTTTGCGTGTTAACCTCAACAATGAAGTTACCAACTGGTATACGCTGAAGGGACAGCTTTCGCTGGTGCGCCAGAAATCAAACCGGGCGATCACAACCGGCCACGCCTGGCCAAATTCGGGCGGTTTGATGGATGGATTACGTGCCTCACCTTTGCTGGATCTGAATTATCTGGGCAATAACGCATTGGGGGTTCCGGGTTTTGTCGGGACGTATTTTGCCAATCCATATAATGAGTTAAAGTCCAAAACGGATATTTCCAAGAACGATTACATCATCGCCAATGTCGAAAACTGGTTTGAAATCGTCAACGGGCTGCAACTGGTAGTCAGTCTGGGGACCAATCAGAATCTCACGCGTCGGAATGTTTTCATGCCGCCAACCACGGCCGAAGGCAGGGTGGTGAATGGAAGCGGGAGTAATTCGCTTTCCAATACGTACAGCTATAACGTAAACGCCTACTTCCTTTACGAGCAAACACTTAACAAAGACCATTATCTGAACACCACACTGGGTGTAGAATATAACGACCAAACTGTTGAGTTTTTGAACACTGTTTCTTCGGGGTATGATGTCCCGTTTTTTGGTATCGATAACATCGGAAGCGCCCATAATCAGAGCATCAGTTCCTACAAAGAAGGACGCAGGTTGCAGTCCGGATTCTTCCGGGCCAACTACTCTTTCAAAGGAAGATATGTTTTGAATACCTCGCTCCGGCTGGACGGTGCGTCGCCTTTTGCAGCAAACAAAAAATATGGATTATTCCCAGCTGTGGCCCTTGCCTGGAATCTGGATCAGGAGCCTTTCATGAAAAATGTGAAGGCGATATCCAATACCAAGTTAAGGGCTTCTTTTGGTGAAACGGGAAGTCAGGCGATCGGGCCTTATTCTTCACTTGCCCAGTTTTGGCCAGGCTTTTATGAAATGGGCAATGAAGGAACCATTGCCACCAGTCTTTATCCGACAAGTATTGGTAACCCGAACCTTTCCTGGGAGCGAACAAGACAGTTTAACGCCGGTTTTGATTTTAATACGGCAAACGACCGGCTTGTCGTCAGCTTTGATTATTACAACAAAACCACCATGGATCTGCTTCAATACCGTGTGGTGCCATCGCAGTCGGGTGTAACGAGCATTATTGACAACTACGGGACAATGCGAAATAGGGGTGTAGAGCTCACATTGCAAGCCAATCTGATCAAAAAGAAAAATATATCGTTTTCGACACGTTTTAATATTTCCAGAAACATCAATACCCTGGTTGATTTAGGAGATAAGAAAACACCTGACTATGTTCAGATCAACGGGAACTTGCTTGGCGGTGTTTCCGGAATCCTTACGCCGGGAGAGGAAGTCGGTCGGTTCTTTGGTTATAAAGTGGTTGGTCTGGCACAAAAATCTGATTTTGATGCCGAAGGAGTCCCGCAATATCCGATTTCAAGTTTGTCGACGGAAATTCCCGGAACCTGGAAATATGACGATAAAAACGGGAATGGCTGGATTGATGCCGAAGACCGTCAGGTACTGGGGAAATCTTCACCTGATTTTACTTTTGGCTGGACGAACGATTTTACCTGGAAAGGGTTTGCCCTGAACGCATTTTTTACGGGTTCAGTTGGCAACGATGTGTTGAATCTTACCCGGTTTTACCTAAACAACGGGATTGTCAATTATTCGGGCATCGCTTTCAATCAATCAGAAGACTGGTATAAAAAACGCTGGACAGAATCCAATCAGCACAATGATCCGCTGTATCCGAGCACGCAGCGTGGACTCAGCTCGCCTGATATCAATTCCACGATGATCGAAGATGGCAGTTTTATCCGTCTGAAAACGCTGACGCTTTCGTACACATTTCCCAAACTCGGGGTAATCCAAAATCCACGTTTGTTTGTGACGGGAACCAACATCGCCACTTTTACCAAATACAAGGGCTTTGATCCCGAAGTGAGCTCGTTTAATCAGTCGCTTCTTCAGCAGGGTATTGATTATGGTGCATATCCGGCGCAACGATCTTACACGATTGGATTCTCGTGCAACTTTTAGTACGGGTAATTAAACGAACATTCAAGATATCTCAGTCTCCATTTTTTTGATCGAAAACATGAAACTTAAAATATATTTTGCAGCCTTGCTATTGACGGCGATCGGTATGCAGTCGTGTGAGGATAACCTCGATGAAGTCCCGTATTCATCTCTTAACAAAGACCAGGTTTTTGCCGATGAAGATGGCTTGAAAAAAGCAACACTCGGTGTTTATCAGAGTTACACTGCGCCCGATTACAGCGATGTGGTCAACCGGTTTGTGCTGAGCGAGTCGGGGCACCGGTATGCAACAGCGGGTATTTTTGGCCCGGGATCTGACCCTTATTACCGGTTTGGACATTTACCCAAAGACGGCGCTTTCAACTCGGTTTGGGGCAGGTTTTATAAAACTATCTTCCGTGCCAATTCTGTTATCGGCAATGCCAATAAGGCGGTGCAGGATACCAAGATTGCTAACGTCTACATTGCCGAAGCCAGGTTTTTGAGAGCTTATGCCTATTTTAATCTGGTCCGGTATTTCGGCGGGGTTCCGCTGATCAAACAGGAAATCAATTCTCTGGAACAATCCGATCTGATTTACGCACCGGCTTCAAGCATTGATGAAACGTATGCTTTTATCGTCGAAGATATCCTTTTTGCAGAGGCAAATCTGCCCGAAAATTACGAGGGCGCGGATATCGGCAGGGTTTCTGCCGGCACAGCCAAGGCGATGCTGGGAAAAGTGTATCTGCATATGGCCGGAAAGCCATTGGGTAAAACGGAATATTTTCAAAAAGCGGCTGATAAATTAAAGGAGGTCGTCGGAGCCAATGAATCAAAATACAACTTTGAGCTTTTGGAAAACTTTGCGGATGTATTTTCGGCAACCAATGAGCGTAACCGGGAGGTCGTTTTGTCCTTTGGTTATTATGCCAATGAGTCGAATCCGCAGGGTAATTTCTTCCCCTTTTTTATGTTTCCTCAGGGGTTTCAAAATGGGGATGAGCAGACCACTTATGGGCTGACTTATGACTTTTACAAACTTTTTGGCAAAGGCGATACAAGAAGAGACTTCACTCTGATTGACAGATACCGCTACAAAGGCAACCCGAATTTTGCCGCAGAAGCCGGGGATAGTATTGTTTATGACCCCAAAGTCAGGGTTTATGTCAATAAAAAAACAGGCGTTTTTATGGGGGATACCACGACTGGTTATGGCATAGCTTATGGCAAAATTGCCAGGGTGCCGCGTATTCCAGGTTCGCCGGCGCAGGGATATAACGCGGATTTGATCGAGTTACGATTTTCGGATGTAATCCTGTGTCTGGCCGAAGCGCTGACTGAGTCCGGGAAATCTGCTGAGGCATTGCCTTTACTCAACCGCGTGCGAACAAGAGCCAAAGCCACATTATCCAAAGCCAGCACGGTCGCGGAGCTACGCGCGGCCATCCGTATGGAACGCCGGCTGGAACTTTCAGGCGAGTTTACGACCGTTTTTGATATTCGCCGCTGGGGAACATTAAAGGAAGAAATAGCCGCGATCACGCCCGACCAGATTGTTGGGGCGAAGCTTACCCCTTATGATCCCAAATTTGAGATTTATCCCATTCCGCAGGCGCAGCTGGATGTTAATGCCAACCTAAAGCAGAATACTGGGTGGTAAAACGGCAAATTGACTAAGGAAAAACCGAGCAAATTAGCTGGCTTAAATCCTAAAAATGAGGCATGGTTATTTTAAGAATGCGGTAGAGATTATCGCATTCTTATTTTTTTAATAGATAGATCATGAAAAAGATAATTAGCCCGGGAGACGCGTCAGAAGAATCGGTGGTAAGCCAGGGGCATCAGTATCCCGACCCGTTAGGCCCACCCGAAACACCACCGCTTGAGCCGCGACCTGAATATCCAAACCCGGAGGTTCCGCAGGAGAACCCGCCATGGGAAAAAGAACCTGAAACGCCACCACTGGTCCCTGAGCCCGAACTGCCGCCTGCACGGCCTGATGAGCCGGAAATAAGCCCGGAGCCACTGCCAGGAAAAGAACCCGATGAACCGCTCTTGCAAGGTTTATCTTAAATCAATAGCAGCCAGAAAGTCAATCGATACGCGGTTGACTTTTTTTGTGAAAATAAAATTTTTTCTATCATTAATGTGTTAACATGTAAACACTTATGAGCTTCGTTTATTCCTGCATTTTATAAAGGATTTAGGAAATTTCTTAGTTGGCCAAATTAGGTGTTATTGATTTGCGATATCAGGTTTCAGAATCAGCGCTTCGTTCTTATTACAGTTTAAAAGTCTCAGCGTTTACATATTCGTTTTCTTTTGGCCGTTTTTTAATAGGTGAATAGCCGGTAAATAAGGTTTCATTGTATTAATATTGGTGACAAAGAAGGAATCAGGTTTTAAGAAAACGTATGACGGAGTCAAATACTTACCCACTTGTTTTTACTTTTCTTAACGACGAGATTCGAACAGATAGCAGTGTCGGTACAGTTTGTAGAGATAATTTGGAAATAAAAATATTTAATCGTTTTTGGAATATTTTGATATAGGCAGGATTACTTTTTTACTCTTTTTACGTACTATAAATGAATTAATTAAGTTACACGATTTGAGGATGTATAGAATAAAGTTTGTAAAATTGTAGAATAAATTTTGTGGCTTATTTGACATGACACGCTATGGACAAGAACCAAAAAAAAATTAAATACCAGGAACTGTTTCTGTCTGAGCTCAGAAATAGCTATTTTGGTGAAAAAAAAATCGAGGAAGCATTACGAGAGATGGAAACCAGATCGAATATGGAAAAATTAACAAAGGCTCTGAAAAGCATTTGGAAGCAAACAGACGAGAATGTTAAAAATCTGGAATCAGTTTTTCCGAAAGTTGAAATAAAAGAAGCTCAGCCGGAAAGTCAGCCCACGGCGGAAATCAAGATAAAAGTGAATACCGAGTCTCAATCAATTAAAACTGATGCTACGAAGATGGAAAAGCGGCGAATCGATATCAGTGATTTGAAAAATCTGGAAGTTGTTTCCTACGACCATCTGGTAGAGCTGGTTGACGATCTGAACATTGAAGAAGTGACAGAGATTCTAACGTCAGTAGCAGGAGAAGAAAAAAACAATCACCAGTATCTGACAAAGCTGGCTGAAAGGCTTCTGAAAAACAGGGATTCTAAAAAGGTGCCTGACTCAAAACCCTGAGCTGGGGCTGCGAATCAGGCAAGTACTCCACAATAAATCAATACCCATACCAGTCGCTCCACCAATTTTGAAGCTTTCTGCGTATTTCCTCTTCACGTGCGTTATTTCCGGGCTCAAATAATTTTGTTCCTTTCAATTCGTCAGGTAAGAAATTCTGTTTTGCGAAATTTCCTTCGTAATCGTGGGAATATTTATACTCTTTTCCGTATCCAATCTGCTTCATCAGTTTGGTAGGCGCATTGCGTAGATGGAGTGGAACGGGTAAATGCGCCGTATTTTTTGCTGCCTCGATCGCATCACCTATGGCCAGGTAACTTGCATTACTTTTGGGTGAGGTAGCGAGGTAAATGGCGACCTGGGATAAGATGATTCTGCACTCGGGATACCCGATCACGTTGACGGCCTGCATGCAGGCATTGGCCATGATCATCGCCGTCGGATTGGCGTTTCCAATATCTTCGGATGCCATAATAAGCATTCTGCGGGCGATAAAAGATGGATCTTCGCCTGCCACGATCATACGGGCCATCCAGTAAACGGCTCCGTTGGGATCGCTTCCGCGCAGTGATTTAATGAAAGCTGAAATAATATCGTAATGCTGCTCGCCCGATTTGTCATAACGGGCAATGTTTTGCTGCGCTACTTCGGTCACCCATTCATCGGTGATCTCGATTTCTTCCACATCACCTTTTCCAAGTACAACCAGTTCGAGCAGGTTAAGCAGTTTTCTGCCATCGCCGCCCGAAAGCCGAAGCAAGGCATCGTAGGACGTGAATGTGATCTTTTTCTGTTTGAGCCATTCGTCTTTTTCCAGCGCCCGGTTGATGATTGCCTTTAATTCGTCTTCGCCAAAAGCTTCCAGAATGTAGACCTGACACCGCGATAAAAGAGCGGAATTTATTTCAAAAGACGGATTTTCGGTGGTTGCGCCGATAAGCGTGACCTGGCCTTTTTCCACCGCGCCCAGCAAAGCATCCTGCTGGTTTTTGTTGTAACGATGGATCTCATCAATAAACAGAATCGGCGGAAACAGGCCCGACGGACGAGCCAGTACTTCACGTAATTCTTTTACACCTGAGCTTATCGCACTCAGGTTATAAAATTGTCTTTTCGTAGCGTTGGATAGTAAAAGAGCCAGTGTGGTTTTACCAACACCGGGAGGTCCCCAGAAAATCATGGAAGGGATGGTGTTTTGTAAAATAGCTCTTCTTAGAGGTCCGTTTTTACCAAGTAATTTTTCCTGTCCAATGTAGTCGTCCAGCACATGCGGGCGTAATCTTTCGGCAAGAGGTGTGGCAATCGGGGATATCATAATTAAGAAATGTGGTTTTGTTTGTTGTATTTAAATAACAACAGTTCTTACGGATGCATTCAATCTCTTTAAAAAAGAGGTCTTAGGCGTTAACTGACCGTGTTTTCGATCAAACGGAAATAAAAAAAGCGTAACAGGATTGCTACGCTTTCTCTCAAATGTAAAAATATTTTCAGATCAGAATGTAAGTCGGTCTAAGGTCATTTGTTTTTTTAGATTTCCCAATGCACCAAATACAAGGTTATAAACCGATTGTATATTGATTTTCATCAGGTCGGCAATTTCATGGTTGTTGAGGTTCATATAGAATTTCAGGAAAATTGCCTCACGCTGGCGACGCGGCAGGCCGTTGATCGCAACGTTTAAGTGTTGATTTGTCGAGTCAAATTCTTCCTCGGAAATCATATGGTTTTCATGAGATGGCGTGTGAATGTGCCAGTATTCCACCGGAATATCCTCATTGCTTGTATGCTTTTGCTGAGCGTTCAAATGACGAACTAATTTCCTCTTAATCGAGGCCATAAGATAAAACCGAACAGATGTGGTGTCACCCAGCGTTGTTCGGTTTCTCCAGAGTTCCACAAATAAATCGTGAATACAATCCTTAATAAGCGGCTTATCAATCGTAAACTGTGAGCAGTATTGATAAAGGATGTGAACGTATGAGCGGTAAAGGCATGCATAAGCGTTTTCGTCTCCTTTTCTGAACTGATCCCAAAAACAAAGTTCTTCTTCTTGTTTGTAGCGTAAGTGAGCCATTGTAAGGTTAGGAATTAACTAAGGTTAGGAATGATAATTATTAAGGGTCATTTTTACACTTGTAAATATATTTATAAAAAAACGTATTAAAAAAATATTTTCAAGAAAAAATTACATCCAATAGATTAATCATGCAATTATAGTCAATTAAGTAACTCATTGTATCACCAAAGGTACAAATTCGAACTTGTCACCGTCAAAAAGGCCTTTGTTACTTAGTTTAATAGAAGGAATTACCAATAAAGCCATAAAAGATAAAGTCATGTATGGCGACTTTAATGTGGACTTTAGCTGCGTTTTTACAAACTGGTCAATTTTTGTGTACGATTCTGCGGCTGTATATCCGTCAACATCGGTCATGAGCCCGGCAATGGGCAGTGCCAGCATATGTTTTTCACCGACTCCCACAGCCGATACGCCACCTTTAGCTTCAATCAATAAATTGACAGCCTCACAAATACTGTTGTCGTCACAGCCAACGACGATAATGTTATGAGAGTCATGAGCGACTGTCGAGGCGATGGCGCCCTGCTTTAAACCAAAATTTTTGATGAAAGCAATGGCAGGCGCTGCGTTTTGATAACGATTGACAACGGCTATCTTTAAAATATCCTGATCCGTATCAGAGACGATTAAGTCGCCTTCGGTTTTATAATTTTCAACCAGTGCATTGGTAATGAGCTGACCTTCCAGGGCTTCAATCACACGGAGCTTTCCGCTGGTTTGTGTCGAAACCGGGCAGGCGAAGTCTTCCGGCGTTTTCGGGTTGCAATTAAACTGATTGATATGTTTGCTGCGGAGATCAGGCAAAAGTGAAACTCCGTTTTCGGCTACCAGCACGCCGTCCAGATAGGTTTGGAGGATGTTAAAGTCGGTGATGTTATCGATAACGACGAAATCAGCCGGCTCCTTTTCGCGCAAAAGCCCTACCGGAAGGTTATAATGCACAACCGGGTTGACGCATGCAGCCTGTAAAATATGCCAGATGTTATGACCAAGGGCAATCGCTCTTTTGATGAGTACGTTGATATGCCCTTCCACCAGATTGTCGGGGTGCTTGTCGTCCGAGCAGAACATGATATGGTCCGGGAATTCGGCCAGCAGCGGAATTAAAGCATCGAAGTTTCTGGCTGCACTTCCCTCACGAATCAGGATTTTTACGCCGTAACCGATCTTTTCCCTGGCCTCTTCATACGTGAAACATTCGTGATCCGTTGAGATCCCATTGGATGCATATTGTCGGGCAGCCTCGCCGCGAAGCCCAGGTGCGTGGCCGTCGATGGGCTTGTTAAAATGTTTTGCCCAGTTGATTTTGGCGACCATATCAGGATCACCATTTAAAACGCCCGGAAAATTCATAACCTCGGCAAGATAACCAATATCATCACTTGCCAGCATTTTTTTTACATCTTCCGGATCAACAACGGCGCCTGCCGTTTCAAAAACGGTCGCAGGAACACAGGAGGGCGCGCCAAAACAGAATTTAAACGGGACACGTTTTCCGTCTTCGATCATGTATTCCACGCCCGCCACGCCCACGACATTGGCAATTTCATGCGGGTCAGAAACAGTAGCCACCGATCCATGCACGACGGCCAGCCGGGCGAACTGTGCGGGTGTGAGCATGGAACTTTCTATATGCACATGCGCATCCACGAAGCCTGGTAAAATATAAGGCAGGTCGACGTTTTCTTGTCCTATTATATATATGTTTTCAATGATCGAGTCTTTAACAATGATTTCAGCTTCCTGAATGGTTTTATCAAAGATGTTAATAAGGTTGGCTTTCATTTGAAGATTTGATTTTGGCAAATGCCTGTTGTATTGGACCCGCAAGGTCTGGTATAATCTATTTTAATGCAACCGGAAAGGAAATCTTTATTGTCTGAGGGCATTTTTTAACCTTACTGGCTGTGTTTTTTACCCGTCGGATGGCGGAAAAAGCCATCCGACGGGCTCGCCCGGTCCGACGGCGAAAAAGCCGTCGGACCGGTAATGAATACAGAAAGAAATAGCCTGAAAGTTAAAAGATATGGGAACTGAAAAATGATCAGGAAATCACAGAACTCGCGCGATATCCTTTTTGGTATTGCAGCGGACTCTTTCCGGTATGCAGTTTGAAATACCTGTTGAAATTGGCAAAATTATTAAAGCCGCTTTCGTAACAGATTTGCGCCACGCTCAGTTTGCCGTCGATTAGCAGTTTACAGGCATGACCAATCCGAAGTTCAAGCAAAAACTGTGAATAGGTTTTCCGACTGCGGCTTTTAAAATAACGACAGAACGAGTTGGGGCTGATGTTGGCAATTTCTGCAATTTCTTCAATCGTGATTTTTTGCTGAAAATTGCTGAGTGAATATTTATAAATCTGGTTGATACGGTCTTCGTCGTGCTGATCGTACTCTTCCTGATAATGGCTATTGGAAAGCAGCTTGATATCCTTACTATGCGCGAGTGTTTCCAGAATTTGCAGTAATGAAATGACAGGATTGCCGTCGGTCTGGTCCAGCAGGTTTTGCAGCAAAATCTTGATTTGCTGATTTTCTTTTCCCAGTAACTTCATGCCCCACTTGGCTTTGTCGAGCAGTTCGTTGATCGCTTTGTTTTCCGGGAGGTTCCGGAACGTGTCGCCAAAGATGTCAGCCGAAAAGTGCAGCACCGTCGCCTGGGCATAGAGCTTAGAATCTCCCTTGAAATATTTTTCGTCACAGCGCCAGTAGTGTGGCAAATTTGGTCCGATTAAAAGCAGATCGCCGCTTTGAAAGTTCTGGATATTATCGCCGACAAACTGCGTTCCGGAGCCCTGTTCGATGTGCACCAGTTCAATTTCGGGGTGATAATGCCAGCGGTTGTAGAAATACAAAACTACATCCCTTCTGATGCTAAACGATTGCTGTAATCCCTTAGGAACCTTGAGTAATTGCGGTTTCACAGTTAAAATGACAATATTTTATCAGTTAGGTTAATATTTATGCCAAAATTATTGAAAAATTTGCTATAATTATGAAACAACGCCTCTTTATATTTCTATTCATTTGTGTTAAAATTCAATAAGAAATATTGGTATTTTTATTTTGGATAACAACATGTACTATTTCGGCATATTTGCAGTATATAATTAAGATGTATGCTTTAGCTATGCCGGGTAAAAGCTGAATAACTCGTCTCTGTTAAACAGGGAAGTGTGTTCCTTTTGCGTGAAGTTATTTCAGATTCACATCATGAACATTTATTAATACTTATTTCTATTGAGACTATGGCGTCCAATCTTTTAAAAATTCATCCTGCTGATAATGTTATCGTTGCATTAAGGGATATCCCGACAGGTGCCGAGGCAGAGTGGGATGGTGTGCGTTATCTTTTGCCTTATGGCGTTTCTTCCAAGCATAAGTTTGTAACGGAAGATATAGAAACGGGCGGTGCGATCATTATGTACGGTGTTTTGGTGGGAAGAGCAAAACAGCCGATCAAACGCGGTGAGCCGATTACGACTTTCAATTTAAAACACGATTCGCAGGATTACAGCACGGCGAACCGTAAACCATATTTATATACCCAACCCGATGTAAGCCGCTGGCAGGGCCGGACTTTTAACGGATATCACCGTGCCGACGGACGTGTGGGGACTTACAACTACTGGCTGGTTCTTCCTTTGGTATTTTGTGAAAACCGCAATGTGCTGATCATGAAAGACGCTTTTGAGCGTGAGCTTGGTTATGCACAAACGGATATGTACCGCGGCCAGGTAGCCGAATTTTTGAAAGCTTATCAGTCAGGTGATATGTCACGCATGCAAAATCTGGGTGGTTTTACAGAGCCAACCCGAGAGCAGCAGACAAAAAATCGTCCGTTCCCCAATGTTGACGGAATTAAATTCCTGACACATGAAGGCGGCTGCGGCGGTACACGTACAGATGCGAACACGTTATGTGCGCTTTTTGCCGCCTATGCCGTGCATCCTAACGTTGCGGGGATTACAGTTTTGAGCCTGGGTTGTCAGAATTCGGAGCTTCAAACTTTGGAGGACGAAATCAAAAAGCGTGATCCGAATTTTAACAAGCCATTTTATGCTTTTGAGCATCAGAAAGGAACTGAATATTCACTGGTTTCCGGTGCGATCAAGTCAACTTTCCTTGGTTTGACGGAAATGAACAAGCAGGAACGCGAGCCAGCTCCGTTGTCAAAACTTTCGGTTGGATTGAAGTGCGGAGGTTCTGATGGTTTTTCAGGAATTTCAGCGAATCCGGTTCTTGGACATTTGTCTGATATCGTGGTAGGGCTGGGTGGACAAACGCTTTTGGCGGAGTTTCCAGAACTTAACGGTGTGGAACAGGAATTGCTTAACCGCTGTGTTACCGAAGAAAAGGCTGCCAAGTTTGAGAAACTTATGCGTGACTATGCAGGGAAAGCAGAAGCCGTGGGTTCAGCATTTGCCTTCAACCCATCGCCGGGTAATATCAAAGACGGTCTGATCACCGACGCGATTAAATCGGCCGGAGCTGCTAAAAAAGGTGGTAACGCTTATATTTCCGACGTTTTAAATTATACAGAAAGAGCAACAGAGCCGGGTTTGGCGTTGGTTTGCACGCCAGGCAATGACGTGGAAGCAACAACAGGACAAACAGCAGCTGGTGCCAATATCATTCTTTTCACAACCGGGTTGGGCACTCCGACCGGGAACCCGATTTGTCCGGTCGCAAAAGTGGCCACCAATACTATTCTGGCAAATCGTATGCCGGATGTGATCGATTTTGACTGCGGTCCGGTAGTGGATGGTTCTCAGTCTTTGGAGCAAAATGCCGACCATTTATTGGAATATGTAATCCGGGTTGCCAGTGGTGAACTGACAAAAGCACAGCAGCTTGGCCAGGATGACTTTATTCCATGGAAAAGAGGTGTTTCGCTTTAATCGGTTATAGCGCATTTTGTAGCCCCGGGATTTATCCCGGGGAGTAAAGTTTTTAATCATCGGTCTTTTTATTCAGACTCTTGATCTTATTATTTAATTGTAAAATACATGTTTGATTTAACCGGCAAAGTGGCTTTGGTAACGGGAGGTGCAAGCGGAATTGGCCTGGCCATTTCGCAGACTTTCGCGAAACAAGGAGCGCATGTTCATATTCTGGAACTTAATATTGATCTTGCCAATCAGGTTGCAGAAGATATAAAAAAACAGGGTGGAAGCGCTGAGGCACACGCCATTGATATTTCAAAGCAAGCTGATGTTGTTAATGTTATTGATGGAATTGCTGCACAGCAAACGATTAATATTCTTGTCAACAATGCCGGAATCGCGCATGTTGGCCGGGCTGACAATACAGCTGAAACGGATTTTGACAGAGTGATCAACGTTAATGTCAAAGGCGTGTATAACTGCTTGTTTGCAACGATCCCGCATTTGAAAAAAGCGGGCGGTGGCGTGATCCTGAATATGGCATCCATTGCGGCGACAGTCGGTATACCAGATCGTTTTGCCTATTCGACGGCCAAGGGGGCGGTTTATTCCATGACTTTGTCTGTTGCCAAAGATTATCTGGCCGACGGAATCCGCTGCAACAGCGTTTCTCCGGCGCGTGTGCATACACCTTTTGTGGACGGGTTTATTTCAAAAAATTACCCGGGACAGGAAGCTGAGATGTTTGAAAAACTCTCGAAAACGCAACCAATCGGCCGAATGGCCAAACCCGACGAAATCGGTGCATTGGCATTATACCTATGCTCAGACGAAGCATCGTTCATCACAGGTTGTGATTATTTGATTGACGGGGGATTTGAGAAATTGAATAATTAGCTTTTAGCGATTGGTGTTTAGCTATTAGATGCCAGTTGACACCCAATAGATAATGAAATCAGGTCATTCTCGAAAGTTATAATAAAATTATTTTAATACCCATAAAACGGCTACTTGCCAGAAGCTAACAGCCAAAACCTAGAACCTATGAAACTTTTCCGCTTTGGAGCTTACGAACAAGAAAAACCTGGTGTAGTATTATCATCTGGCGAGTTGCTGGATGTGTCTGCTTTTGGTGAAGATTATAACGAGAAATTTTTTGCGACCGACGGATTAAACCGTCTGGCTGACTGGCTGACTTCAAATTCGGCATCAGCACCGCGCATTGAACCGGGATTCCGTTTCGGTTCCTGTATTGCCCGTCCATCTAAAATCGTGTGTATCGGAATGAATTATGCGAAACACGCTTATGAATCCGGTGCAACAGAATTGCCAAAAGAGCCAATCGTATTTTTTAAATCGACTTCGGCGTTGGTAGGACCTAATGACCAAGTTGTTATTCCACGTGGTTCTGAAAAGACAGACTGGGAAGTTGAGCTGGCGGTTGTGATCGGCAAAAAAGCAAGTTATGTAGAACAAGCTGATGCTTTGAGTTATGTGGCTGGTTATGCGGTTCATAACGATTATTCAGAACGCGCTTATCAGCTGGAGCGTGGTGGCCAATGGGTAAAAGGAAAAAGTAATGACACTTTCGCGCCTATCGGGCCGTATTTGGTTACTACTTCTGATATTCCAAATGCCAATAACCTTGATCTGTGGTTGTCGCTGAACGGCAACAAAATTCAGGATAGCAACACTTCTGATATGATCTTCCAGGTTGGTTTTCTGGTAAGTTATCTAAGCCAGTTTATGACGCTGCTGCCGGGTGATGTGATTTCGACAGGAACGCCAGCCGGAGTTGGATTGGGCATGAAACCACAGCTTTATCTGAAACCAGGCGATATCGTTGAGCTTGGCATCGAAGGATTGGGTGAGCAGAAGCAGGAGGCAGTTCCTTACAAAGCAGTTTAAACAGATATTTTTCGCTATGGGCATTTATTGTCCATAGCGGAGCAACATAAAATGTAAAAAATGGTAATTGATTCCCATCAGCATTTCTGGATTTATGATCCGGTAAGAGATTCCTGGATTTCGCCGGAGATGCAAAAAATCCGCCAGAATTTCCTGCCGGCTGATTTGAAACCTGTTTTGGAGCAAAATGGCGTAGATGGGTGCGTGGCGGTTCAGGCCGATCAGTCCAATACGGAAACGGAGTTTTTGTTACAGCTCGCCGAGGCGGATGATTTCATCAAGGGGGTAGTGGGCTGGATAGATCTTCGTGCAGAGAATTTGTATGAGCGCCTGGAGGTTTGTTCGCAGTTTGAGAAGCTGAAAGGTTTCAGGCATATTGTACAGGGCGAGCCAGACGACTTTTTGCTTCAATCCGATTTTGTAAAAGGGGTAGGGCAGTTGGTTGCATTTGACTTTACCTATGATATCCTTGTTTATCCGACGCAGCTTGAAGCCAGTTACACTTTTGCAAAACAGCTTCCCAATGTACGTTTTGTGCTCGATCATATTGCCAAACCCTATATTAAAAAGGGCGAAATTGAACCTTGGGCTAAGGACATCAAAAAATTGGCCGAACTTCCGAATGTAAGTTGCAAAATTTCCGGGATGGTTACGGAGGCAGACTGGTATTCGTGGCAGAACGCTGATTTTGTGCCTTATCTGGATGTTGTTTTTGAAGCCTTTGGAGTAAATCGGCTCATGTTTGGTTCGGACTGGCCCGTGTGTCTGGTCGCGGCTGAATATGGCGCCATGAAAGATGTTCTGGTTAACTATGTGTCAAAGCTTTCAAAAAACGAACAGAATAAGATCTGGGGAGAAAATGCTGCTAAGTTTTATTCGCTCGATTAAAGAAATATAAAGATGAAAAGATATTGCCTTGCTCTGGATTTGGTCGACGACGCGAAAATGATTGCTGAGTATGAAGAGCATCACCGCGTGCCACGTCCGGAGATCAAGAAAAGTATTCTGGATGCGGGAATTACGCAGATGGAGCTTTACCGGATTGAAAACCGGCTGTTTATGATCATGGAGACAGTCGATGATTTTAGTTTTGAAACAAAAAGCGCAATGGATGCGGCCAATCCGGATGTTCAGGTTTGGGAGCAGCTTATGTGGAAATACCAGCAAGCCCTGCCATCTGCCAAAGAAGGTGAGAAATGGGTTTTAATGGACAAGATTTTTGCTTTGGTTTAGCAAAAAATGAGCGTAATAATTTTAGCCGCAATTGAAAAATAGCTTTTAAAACTAGCAAAGACCAGCGTTACTCAACAAAAGTTAGGTAGAAACTTCTTAGGAATTAACCCAATACAGATTGTAGTTTTTAATCCAATGGTTTTAAATTACGGTTTGACAGGAGGCGTTTTACTTAGCTATTTGATAGATTGAAAAAGTTAGTACTGATTATCAGCTTAATATGTTTAACCATCACCTTGTTTTCCTCACAGCCTCGTCGGCCGGTTGAGATCAAGGTAATGAGTTTCAATGTCCGTCATGGCCTGGATTTGAACGACGAGTCGAATCTGATGGGGATTTTGAAAATAATAAAAGAAAACTCACCTCAGCTGATTGCCTTGCAGGCAGTAGATAGTTTAAAAAATAACGGGAAAGTACAGTTTCAGATGAGGCAGCTTGCTATTCAGACGGGCATGTATTATGCCTATGGTGTAGCAGACAGCACGGAGCATGGGTCGCAAGGGGTGGGTCTATTGTCGAAATGGCCTTTTGAAAAAACGCAAAAGTTCAATTTGCCGATGACAAAGGGATCTGATGCCCGGGTTTTGCAATGCGGACTGATCCGCGTGGCAAAGAACCTGACCTTTCGTTTTTGTAATGCACGTCTGGAATATGCGTCGGTGGTCGACAGGGCCTTGCAGGCTGCTTTTGTAAACCGCTTACTGGAATCGAGTATTCAGCCGGTGGTTTTAGGGATGGATATGGGAGCGCGCCCCAACGAACAACCCTATTTTTCATTCCGGAAGAAGTGGCAGGACGCTGCCCGCGGCTCTCAGATGGAAACCTGGAGTGAAGGCCTGCCCGGCGACAGGCTCGATTATATTTTTGTATTGATGAACAACAAGGTGAGAGTGAAGAGATATAAGGTTATTAAAAATCACCCGGAAGTTTCTGATCATTATCCCATTATGGCAACGATTGAATTTTGGTAAAATATGGATTATTCACATTTGAAAATCGGATTATTTATTCCTTGTTACGTAGATCAGTTTTATCCGCAGGTTGGCATTGCAACGCTGGAATTATTGGAAAAACTGGGTTGTAAAGTCGGTTTTCCATTAAATCAGACCTGCTGCGGACAGCCAATGGCAAACTCCGGATTTGAGCATCTGACCAAGGATTGCAACAACTTGTTTTACGATTCATTTGCAGAATTTGACTACGTGGTGTCTCCTTCGGGAAGTTGCGTGCTGCATATCAAAGATCATTTAAAGTTGGAAAACCGCCCGGAAGAGTCCCAAAAGGTTCGCAGGAAAGTCTATGAGCTTATTGAGTTTATTACCGATGTATTGAAAATTGAAGAAATCGCGGCAGACTTTCCGCATCGTGTTGGTTTGCACCAGGGCTGTCATGGGCAGCGCGGACTTCATCTTTCGCAAATGTCGGAACTGAACGCGGCTCCTTATAACAAACCTGAGAATTTGTTAAAGAAAGTGCACGGGCTGGAACTGGTTGACCTTGACAGAAAAGATGAATGCTGCGGTTTTGGCGGGACGTTTTGTGTGAGTGAAGAAGCCGTTTCTGTGAAAATGGGAAAAGACAGGGTTGCTGACCATATCCGTCACAACGCCGAATACATTACGGGATCAGACATGAGCTGTCTGCTTCATTTGGAAGGTATTTTGAAACGAAAAAATTCTGCGGTTCAGGTTAAACACATTGCCGAAATCCTGAACAGTGCTATAAAACAAATACCGGTACCCAATCATTGAGCACCGGCATTTTACAAAGTTTACGGAATCCAGAATCTGAGAAGCCTCAGTCGTTAGTTGATTGAAGAAACGACACGGCTCGTTTTTGTCAAGATATCAAACGTTTGTGAAGACTTCTCTTTTCCGTCCGTAATTTCGAAGGTATAAGTACCGTCCAAAAGCGTCGAAAGATCGAAATATTTCACATAGCTTGCCTCAGCACGTTTGTTTTCTGAAAAAAGAACATTTTTGTCTGTGTCCAGAATACGTACGATTACAGTGTTTGCTTGTGCATTATTATAGGAAACTCGGAATTGCATAGGTTTAACTTGCAGAACGTTCAACTTGTTATTTGTTGACTCAGTTTTGTCCGCAGTTGCGATGGCGGTTTGTGCATTAGAAGTAAATGCTGAACCTGATATAAGCATACCAATCAAGGCAGCTGAAAAGAGAGTGTTTTTGGTTTTCATAGGAGTGAAAATTTAATTGCGTCTAAAAAAAGTTAAATAAAACTTTGATCAGACTCTGATGCCCCGATCAAAAAACTTTGTTGAATCAAAATTACAACATATTGCAATACAGTAAAATAGCTTTTTCTCGATTTGTAAAAAGTTGTTTATTTAACAATTATCAAACTTGGAATAATACAATGAATGTGAAAAGTGCAATTGAGATTCTTTAAAAAATACTATTATCTATTTGTTAACAAACCATGTCGAAAGCTGTAATTGAACATGCCGAGGCCTCAGAGACCTTCAATAAAGACGAATCCTATGTAGACTGGCATGACGAAACCCTGTGGTTCGTGCGCAAAAAGCGGGATATTTCTTCGAAACTGCTGCCTGAATGGGAAGAGCTTCGGGAAACTGCTTCACAGATAAAGCACTATGTGCTTTCTCATATGGACGATCTGCTTGAAACTTTTGAAAAAAACGCAAAAGCTAATGGTGTGCATGTACATTGGGCGGCTGATGCAAAGGAGCATAACGAAATTGTCCTGGCTATTCTGAAGCAACGCAAGGTTGACAAGATGGTTAAAAGCAAGTCGATGCTTACTGAGGAATGTCATATGAATGAATTTCTTTCTCAAAATGGTATCGAGGTTATTGATACCGATCTTGGAGAAAGGATTGTTCAGCTCCGTCAGGAGCCTCCGAGTCATATCGTGTTGCCTGCTATACATTTAAAGAAGAAAGATATTGGCGATCTTTTCCATGAACATTTGGGAACAGATGCCGGAGCGACAGATCCGCAATATCTGACCGAAGCCGCACGTCAGCATTTACGGGATAAGTTTCTTACCCGAAGAGCAGCCCTTACCGGCGTGAATTTCGCGGTTGCCGAAACAGGTGCATTTGTTGTGTGTACCAACGAAGGAAATGCCGATATGGGCGCGCACCTGGCCGACGTACACATCGCCTGCATGGGTTTTGAGAAAATTATTCCGTTGCAGGCACATCTGGGCGTTTTTTTAAGATTGCTTGCCAGAAGTGCAACAGGGCAGCCGATCACTACTTATAGCAGCCATTTCAAGACACCGCGCCAGGGGCAGGAAATGCATTTGGTTATTGTCGATAACGGCAGAAGTACCCAGCTGGGGCGTGCTGATTTCCGCAATTCACTGAAATGTATCCGCTGCGGCGCCTGCATGAATACCTGTCCGGTTTACCGCAGAAGCGGAGGGCATAGTTATCATAATGCAGTGGCTGGTCCAATCGGGTCGATTCTGGCGCCAAACCTGGATATGACCAAAAACGCGGATCTTCCTTTTGCCAGTACACTTTGCGGAAGCTGCTCGAATGTTTGTCCTGTGAAAATTGACATTCATGACCAGCTCTACAAATGGAGACAGGTTTTGGTGCAGGGTGGGCATGTTCCGCAGGCCAAGGAAATCGGGATTAAAGCCATGTCGATGGTGCTTTCCCAGCCACGGTTCTATCAGTGGTCGGGCAGGCTTGGGCGCTCTGTGATGCGAACGCTGCCATTTATGGTAAACAATTCGTTGAACCCCTGGTACAAACAACGCGAAATGCCCGAGCCGCCAAAAGAAAGTTTCAGGGATTGGTACGTCAGAAACCGCAAATAATTTAGGATAAGAAAATCATGAGCTCACGTGAGAAAATTCTTCAGCAGGTTAAGCTGAACAAACCTTCCGAAACTGCGTTACCGCTGCATTATACTTTTGAAAGCGGTTATGAAAATACGGAAGTGAAATTTAAAGAGATTTTACAGGCTATTTATACTGAGGTGATTGTGGTGGGTTCGCTGGATGAACTCAAAGAAAAAGTAGAGGAGATGTACGCAGGTGTTGTCAACAAAGCGACAACCGTTGAGGCTTTATCTTCCTGGGCTGATTTCAGTTTGCAGGTTCAGGATCCTCATGAGCTTGAAATGATTGAAATTGCGATTTTGCAGGCTGAGTTCGGCGTGGCAGAAAATGGTGCGGTATGGATTTCTGATCGTCACTTGCAACATCGGGTTTTGCCTTTCATTACGCAGAATCTTGCTTTTGTTATTCCGAGAAATGCATTGGTCAACAACATGCACGATGCCTACAAAAGGCTTTTGGATACAACAGGCTGGGGCTGCTTTATCGCCGGTCCTTCCAAAACAGCCGACATCGAGCAGTCGCTGGTGATTGGTGCGCATGGAGCCCGGAGCATGGTTATCTTTTTAGTGGAGAATTAGTTATAAAATGTGACCGAGGCTGTTTTCAAGTAAGTATATAAAAAAGTTCGTCTCCCGCTTACTTTCTTATACTTTTGCAGATATTAGTATTTTGCATTTTAGATCCTGGCCGGGTAATCCGGCCAGATATTAAACCTTGAAAGTATGCCGAAAATAATTGTTGCGATTGATGGATATTCAAGCTGTGGGAAAAGCACAACTGCCAAGCAGGTTGCCCAGCAGCTGAATTACGCCTACATAGATACAGGAGCTATGTATCGCGCAGTGACATTATTTTTCCTTCAAAATCATATCTCGATTTCCAATCCGAAAGAAATTCAGAAAGCGTTAAGCGATATCCATATTACATTTCGCCGCCATAAGGAGAAAGGTACCAATGATACCTATCTGAATGGCCTTAATGTGGAAGATGAAATCCGTAAAATGTATGTTTCCGAGCAGGTCAGCACGGTCAGTGCCATTGGAGACGTACGCCATGCACTGGTTGCCCAGCAGCAGCGCATGGGAAAAAGCAAGGGGCTTGTCATGGACGGCCGTGATATTGGTACCGTGGTTTTTCCGCAGGCTGAACTGAAAATATTTATGACCGCCGATCCGATGATCCGTGCGCAACGCCGTCAGCTAGAACTGCTGGCAAAAGGTGAGCTGATCGGTCTGGCGGAAATTGCTGAAAATTTAAAAATGCGTGATCATATCGATACAACCCGCGCCGAAAGTCCGTTAAGACAAGCAGAGGATGCGGTTTATATCGATAACTCCATGATGACGCTTGATGAGCAGGTGGAAATGGTTGTGCGGCTGGCCGATGAACAAATAGGTTTGGTACTTCGTGGTCGTGAAAATAAATAACATTTCATGACAGCAAGCTCTGATAAGTTTTATGATTATCTCATTGTAGGACAAGGTATCGCTGGCACCTCGCTGGCCTGGCATTTACATGAGGCGGGTAAAAAGGTGTTACTGGTCAATGATTCGTCCCTGCCCTCTTCTTCAAAAGTTGCCGCAGGAATTTTTAATCCGTTAACGGGTAAAAAGCTTGTTAAAACCTGGCTGGCAGACGATCTGTTTCCTTATGCCCAGCAATTTTATGGAAGAGTGCAGGAAAAACTCGGTGTAAAAGTTTTGCACCAGGCATCTATTTTCAGGCCATTCCGCTCGATTGAAGAGCAAAATTCATATTTGGCCCAAACCGCAGATGCGGGAATCTCAAAATATATCAGGCCGACTTCGGAGCAGCAAAATATTCCCGAACATGTCCATGCGCCCTTTGGCGGAATGGAAGTAATCCGCTCGGGTTGGGTTGATCTTCCTTTATTACTGGACAAAAGCCGTGACTATTTCGAAAGTATCAGTCAATATATAGAATCCTCCTTCGATGTCGCTGATCTGGTCGTTTCTGAGGAGCGTGTCGGCTGGAAAGATTTTGGCTTTGATAAGGTTATTCTTTGTCAGGGGTTCAATGCAAGGGATAATGACTGGTTTAGCTGGCTTCCGTTTACGCCGGTGAAAGGGCAGATTCTGGAAGTGGATATTCCAGCGGCTGGGGATCAGATCGTAAATCAGGGGATTTTTATTTTACCCATTTCCGGTTCGCGTTGCAGGGTAGGGGCAACTTATTCATGGGACCCCCTGGATTGGGAAACCACGGAAGCGGCGGCGCAGGAGCTGGAAGGTAAACTGAAACCTTTATTGAAAGTGCCGTATACCATTACCGGTCAGCTGGCTGGCATCCGGCCTTCCTCGCACGACCGCAGGCCAATGGTGGGGATCCATCCCGAGCATCCAAGGGTAGGTATTTTTAATGGTCTTGGTACAAAGGGCGTCACACTTGCACCTTTTTTTGCGAACCAGTTTACAGAATATCTTGAAATGGATAAAGAATTGAATGAAACAGTGAATATTAAGAGGTATTTTTCGTTATATTTCCGTTGAAGTAAGCAGCAGAAAAATGAGAATAAAAATTATACACAAGCTAACCCTATCAGGTACTTTTTTTGCGCTTCTTTTTGCGAGCGTGGAAACAACTGCACAACGTTATCCTTCTCAGGAGGTATTCGGAAAAAACCGTGTGCAATACAAAACCTTTAACTGGAAGATTTTCAGAACGACCAATTTTGAGATCTATCACTACCAGGGAGGTACAGCATTGGCCAAGCTTACGGCGCAATATGCTGAAAGTGAGTTTGATAAAATTACAGATGTTTTGGGTTGGACGCCTTACAGCCGCGTGAAAATTTTCCTGTACAATTCCCCTCAGGAACTTGAACAAAGTAATATGGGCTTGTCGACTTTCGAGAATCTTGAAGATAAAAAACTTGATCTGGGCCAGTCTCGTGTAGAGGTTGCTTACACTGGCGATCAGATCGGTTTCAAAAAGAAACTTGTGAAGGACATCAGTTTACTGTTTGTATACGATATGCTCTATGGTGGAAATATGAAGGAAGCGCTTCAAAGCTCGCTTTTACTTACAGTTCCGGAATGGTTTATGTCAGGTGCGGCAGCTTATATTTCGGAAGGCTGGTCACCCGAGCTTAACGATTACATGCGCGATTTTCTGAAAAACCGAAATGTAAGAAAACCGACTTTACTGACTGGAAATGACGCAGCGCTGATTGGCCATTCGATCTGGAATTATATTGCTGAACGCTACGGAAAAGATAAAATTTCCGATATTCTTAACCTGACCCGGATCATCCGCACCGAGCAGACCAGTATTACCAGTACACTGGGTGTTCCTTCTTATAACCGCTTTTTGAGAGACTGGCGCGCTTATTATCTGAACATTAACAAAAAAGCAGAGCAGTTTTACACGGATCCAAAACCAGCCTGGAAATATAAATTAAACGAGCTGACGGCAAATGATGCCAACGCAGCCATTAAAATCTCTCCGGATAAAAAATGGACTGCTGTGAGTGAGATCAAAAACGGACGTTATCGGGTTTATCTTTTCAACAGTGAATCAGGGTCTAAAAAAATAATCCGCCAGGGTAAACTTGATATCATCGGCGGACGAATGAAAACGCAGCCACCGCTTTTAGGCTGGTCAAGAAATAATACGCTCGCGATTCTGGCCTCTGAAAATGGCCGTCAGAATTTTTATCTGTACGAAAATCTGGATTCCAAGAAAATCAAGATAAAATTGAAAAGGAATATCCGCGGACTGGATCAGATCAGCGATATGGATATTTCAACAGATGGAACGATGCTGGTGGTAAGTGCCGACAAGAACGGGCAAAATGATTTATTCCTGGTCAGTGTATCACGTACTTCCCTGATTGCCTTAACCAATGACTTGTACGATGATGTGTCTCCAAGGTTTGTTCAGGGTTCTTCCAGAAAAGTTGTTTTTGCCTCCAACCGCCCGACTGATTCATTAGGCGTTGACAAAGGCAATTTCAAAACACTTTCTGCTGGCTTATCGGTGTTTGAACATGATGGTTCTCCGCGTGCTGAAACGTTGGCAAGATTAACTCCCGCGGATCCCAAGGTGAAAGTAGCACCGGTTTATGCAGATGACAATGATGTTTATTACCTGTCCAATGCAAAAGGTGTAAGCAATGTTTTCAAATACAACAGGGCTTCCAATACGAGCACGCAGGTAACCAATTATATTCAGAGTATCAGAAATGCAGATATCACGCTGAAATCAGGAGGGGCTATTGCCTACACCTATCTTAATGATGGCTACAACACGGCCGCCTTTAAAAATGGTTTTGACGGAAGTGCGTCTTTGGATACGCCATCTTTGCTGAAGGGTGATATTGTTGGTGGTGACGGTGCGAAGCCTGCAGCCGCTGCTGCAAAACCTGATTCGGTGAAAGCGCCCGTGAAAACGGAAGCACCCAAACTGGCTTTAAAAGAGGGTGAGGTTGATACAGATAATTATCAGTTTGATGAAGATGTTTTAAAAACATTTGAATCGCGTCAGAGAAGAGGGACTTTCCCTTCTTCACCTGGTACTTTGAGCAGAACCCGGGCAACCCGCGAAAACATTGCCATCAAAGGTCCTTATAACTACAAAGGGTTATTTATTACCAACGATGCAAGTTCTGACTGGCGCATCGACCCGATCAGGGGGTTTGGCTATGCGCAGTCGATTTCGATGAATGATCTGCTGGAAAATCACGTGATCAAAGCGGGATTGTTTATTTCATCGAATTTCAGAAACAGCGATCTTTTTGCCGAATACAATAATAATGTCCACCGCATTGATTTCGGTGTGCGGGTTGACAGAAAGGCATTGTATATCGATTCGGAAGTTGCACCTCAGAAATACCGTTTTAATCAGGTGATGATTTCAGCGTCTTATCCGTTCTCAACGACGAGCAGATTTACCGTTTCGCCGATGTTTACTTCAACCCGGATGATTGACCTGATTCTGTCAAACCCTGACCTGAAATCGAATTATGGCGGATTGAGAACGGAATTTGTTTTTGACAATACGAGCAAAACCGGCATGAACATGATGCAGGGAACCCGTTTCAAAATACGTTATGACAGCTATCTGGGCTTATCCAACAGCAACGAAAGCTTTAATCGCATCAGTCTGGATTTGAGACATTATCAAAAAATCCACCGTGACCTGATCTTCGCAACACGCGTTGCTATGAGCCATTCGGGAGGTAAAGCTGCCAAACAAAGTGTAATGGGCGGGATGGAAAACTGGATTGGTAACAAAAAGGATTCCCGCACTACGGGTGTAAATGCGTTGGATTTCAGCAAGGACAACAGAGATATTTTCTTCACCGACTTCGCAACCAATCTGCGTGGATTTAACCTGAACCGTATGTCCGGTACGAGTTATATGTTGTTGAATGCCGAGCTTCGTATTCCGCTGATCAAATATCTGTACCGCGGCGCTATTACATCAAGTACATTGCGCAACTTCCAGATCGTAGGCTTTGGTGACATTGGTACAGCATGGACGGGCAAAGGACCGTTCAGCGAAAACAGTAGTTTGAATACAGAAATCATCGGTAGCGTAGAAGAACCATGGAAGGCAACGGTAACCAATTACAAAAATCCATATCTGATGGGTTACGGAATTGGCGCGCGCACCACGGTTTTCGGTATTTATGTGAAATTCGACTACGCCTGGGGTGTTGATAATGGATATACAAACAAACCTATTCCTTATGTAACTTTGGGTTATGATTTTTAAGTAATGGTTGAAAAATAACGAATTTAATAGATTACAAATGGCAGGAGAGTTATTCTCGTGCCATTTTTTTGTCATAGTGCCAAACTTATTCCCTACGATTGATAATGATGACAAGTTTCCAAAGCCGCATTTTATCCTTAATTGCCGTGATTGCATTATTTGGGGTCAGCACCGGTAAGACTTTTGCGCAAAGAGAGGTTTTGTATGAACAGTATTTGCAAAATCCGATGGCTATCAACCCGGCCTTCACCGGTGTCAGAGAAGTATTTAACATGACGGCTATTTTTCGCCGCAAATGGTTTACGATTCAAAATTCTCCAACCAGCCAGACTTTTGCAGCTGACGGTACCTTTGGAAACGGCAAATTCGGGGTTGGTTTTCAGGCCTTGAATGACCAGACAAGTTATTTTACGACCACTGGTTTCTCTGCTTCTTTTGCTTACCATCTGTCCATTTCTGATAAATGGAAACTGGGGTTAGGCGGCCAGGGAGGTATTAACCTGCTTCCGGTTTTTGATGTAGGCTCTTCTTTGAACAGCAACAACAGGGCTTTGGGAAGTGTAGGTATCGGTGCCTGGCTTCGTTCTGAAAATTTTTATGTCGGACTTTCCAAGCCTGAGCTGCTGTCGCAAAGTTTCGGCATGCAGCAGATCTCTTTTTATTATCGCCGCCCTTTATATCTGATGGTGGGCGGCAGTTATGATCTTGCTGACGATGTGAAGCTTTTACCCAATCTGCTCTTTGCACAGGAAAAAGATTACAAACTAAGGTTCGATGTGGGTGGCCGTGTCTGGTTTAATGAAAAGGTAGGAGTTGGAGCAACTTACCATGCCGGCGGCGGGTATTCTTACGGAGGTTCGAATATTAATTATTTACAATTATCGGCCGAAGCGATGGTTGGGCGGAATGTCAGGCTTGGGTATTTTTATAGTACGAAGCAAATCGAGCAATTTAATGCAGTGGGCACCGGACCCAAAGGAATTCACGAACTAATGTTGAAGTTTGTTCCAAACCCGAATGGGTTCCAAAAGTATTGAGACAAACAATACAGGAATATCTACTTTGATGTTTAGTAAAAAGGAGATTTTTTGCGTTTTGTTTACATAAGTCTCGTAACTTTGCGGGGTAAATGAAATAATCACATTTGTGATGGATAAATACACATATATAGCAAATTCCGACGCCGCTTACATAGAGGAATTATACAATTCCTATAAGCAAGATTCAACCTCCGTAGACGAAGGTTGGCAAAAGTTTTTTGAAGGGTTTGATTTTTATCAAAAGTACCCTGCCAACGGCAATGGACATGCCAATGGTACCAGTAATGGAAAGGAGGTAGCATCTGCCGGTAAGGTGGACGCAGCTCAGATCCGAAAGGAAATGGAGGTGGTTCACTTAATTCGTGGATACCGTTCAAGAGGACACTTACTGGCTACCACCAATCCGATCCAGAAGAGAAAAGACCGCAAGCCACAATTGGAACTGAGCGATTTTAATCTTGGAGTTGAGGATCTGGATTCTGTATTTGAAGCAGGCGCCGAAGTTTTTGGACGCCCTGCAACGCTGCGTGAAATTGTAGATTCATTAAAAACGATATATTCAGGAAATATCGGATTTGAATATCTCTATATCCGTGACCGCGAGCAAAAAAACTGGTTGCGGAAAAAAATAGAGAAAGAAGCGCTGAACATGTCTTTCTCTATCGATGAGAAAAAACATATTCTTTCGAAGTTGAATGAGGCGGTTGTTTTCGAAAACTTCCTTCATACCAAATATCTTGGTCAGAAACGTTTCTCGCTGGAAGGTGGAGAAACGACGATACCAGCCCTTGACGCAATGATCAACAAAGCTGCGGAAATGGGTGTGGTTGAGGTTATGATCGGAATGGCTCACCGCGGTCGTCTGAACGTGTTGGCCAATGTGATGCAGAAAACCTACGGACAGATCTTCAATGAATTTGAAGGTAACCTGCCTGATCAGGTTTGGGGGGATGGCGATGTGAAATACCACATGGGTTATGCGAGCCAGATCACTGCTGAAAATGGGAACCAGGTTCATTTGAAACTGGCACCGAACCCGTCTCACCTTGAGGCGGTAAATCCGGTTGTTGAAGGGTATATCCGCGCGCGAGCTGACGGTATGTACGAGTCTGATTATGACCGTGTGCTTCCTGTGGTTATTCACGGAGATGCAGCGGTAGCAGGTCAGGGGATTGTGTATGAAGTGACTCAGATGTCTGGTCTGAACGGATATTACACAGGTGGTACGATCCATTTCGTGATCAATAACCAGGTTGGATTTACAACTGATTTTGTTGATGCACGTTCAAGTATCTACTGTACGGATGTTGCTAAAATCGTTGATGCACCGGTTCTTCACGTAAACGGTGATGATCCTGAGGCGGTTGTATTCTGTATGCGACTGGCAGTTGAATATCGTCAGAAATTCAACAAGGATATCTTCATCGACATGGTTTGCTATCGTCGTCATGGCCATAACGAAGCAGATGAACCTAAGTTTACACAGCCGGTTCTTTACAAATCAATTGAAAATCACCAGAACCCGCGTGAGATCTATCAGAAAACGCTGGCGGATCGTGGTGATGTGGATGCCCAGCTGGCAGCCAATATGGATAAAGAGTTCAAGACCCTGCTTCAGGAGCGTCTTGACATGGTAAAACAAAAAGCATTGCCTTATGTTTTGCCAAAACTTGAACAGGAATGGCATACGCTCAGGAAGTCTACCCCGGTAGATTTTGAAAAATCTCCTGAGACAGGTGTTGCGCTTGAAGTACTTGAAAAAGTTGGAAAGGCCATCATCAATACGCCGGAAGGTTTCCAGAGACTGAAACAAATTGACAAACTTCTGAAAGATCGTGAGCAAATGATTTTTGAGAAGAAGGAAGTAAACTGGGCAACTGCTGAGTTGCTTGCTTACGGTTCAATTTTAACAGAAGGAAATATTGTTCGTTTAAGCGGACAGGATGTTCAGCGTGGTACTTTCTCTCACCGTCATGCGGTTTTGCATGATGTTGAAACGAATTATTCTTACAGTAATTTAGAGCACATTCAGGAAGGACAAGGGCCTTTCATGATCTATAACTCACTATTGTCGGAATACGCCGTGCTTGGTTTCGAGTTCGGATATTCGATGGCAAACCCGAATGCATTGGTTATCTGGGAAGCTCAGTTTGGTGATTTTGCCAATGGTGCGCAGGTAATTATTGACCAGTTTGTTTCTTCAAGTGAAACGAAATGGGATCGCTGGACCGGACTTGTGATGCTTCTTCCGCACGGATACGAAGGCCAGGGCCCGGAACACTCCAATGCGCGTCCGGAACGTTACCTGCAATTGGCAGCGGATTACAACATCATTGTTGCAAACGTGACCACGCCGGCTAACTTCTTCCACTTGATGCGTCGTCAGTTGAAATTCCCGTTCCGTAAGCCTTTGATCGTGATGTCACCGAAGTCGATGTTAAGACATCCGCTTTGCGTATCGCCGCTTGAAGACCTTACGACAGGAACATTTAAGGAGACGATCGGAGACAGTTTTGTTGATCCTAAAAAGGTGACAAAAGTGTTGTTGTGTACAGGTAAACTGTATTATGAATTGTATGAAAGACAGCAAAAGGATAAACGAGATGATGTTGCTATCATTCGTTTGGAACAAATGCATCCTTTCCCGCAAAAACAAATAGACGAACATCTTGCACTTTATGAAAATGCGAAAGTATTTTGGGTGCAGGAAGAGCCTTTTAACATGGGTGGCTGGACTTTCATGCTTCGTATGTACAATGGAAGCAAACCATTGGAAGTAATTGCCCGTCGTTCAAGTGCGTCGCCATCGACAGGATTTGCCAAAATCCATGCACAGGAGCAGGCGGAAATTATTCGCAGGGCATTTGAATAGGTATTCAACTAGTTATAAAAGACATAATTCGTTCATCATATTGCTGATAAAATGGCTGAAATTGAGATAAAAGTACCGCCGGTAGGCGAGTCAATTACTGAGGTTACGATAGGAAACTGGTTCAAGAATGATGGGGATTTTGTGAAATTGGATGAGGTAATTTGCGGATTGGATTCAGATAAAGCAACATTTGAACTGACTGCGGAATCAGAAGGTGTTTTGCATATTAAAGCACAGGAAGGTGATACGCTGAATATCGGAGATCTGATCGCGACGATCGATCCTTCCGGAAACGGTTCGGCTGCTAAGGCTCCGGCTGCTGCGGCAGCACCAGCACCAGCTCCTGAAAAAGTTGAAGAAAAAGCGCCTGCGGCTGCACCCGTTGCATCTGCTCCGGCTGCCGGCAAAATTTATGAAATGAAAGTGCCTGCGGTTGGTGAGTCAATCACAGAGGTAACAATTGCTTCATGGAGCAAAAAAGATGGAGATCACGTTGAACTGGATGAAATTCTTTGTGAGCTTGAATCTGATAAAGCGACTTTCGAACTTCCTTCTGAGGCAGTTGGTACGCTGAAAATTGTAGGTAAAGAAGGTGATACACTGGCAATCGGTGCTGTAATTTGTACGATTGAGGTAGGTGCATCAACTGGCGCTTCGGCACCAGCGGCGGCTCCTGCTCCAACGGCAGCGGCCGAGGCGGATAAAGGATATACAGAAAAGCATACTTCTCCGGTTGCAGCTAAAATTCTGGCAGAAAAAGGAATTGATCCTAAGGATGTCAACGGTTCTGGCTCAGGTGGAAGAATTATGAAGGACGACGCATTGAAAGCCGGTGCTAAACCAGCTGCGGCTCCTGCTCCGGCAGCGAAACCAGCGGCTCCGTCAGCGCCTGCGAAAGCGGCAGCTCCTGGTGAGCGTGGTCAGCGTCGCGAAAAAATGTCTTCACTTCGCAGAACAATCGCAAGACGTCTTGTAGCTGTGAAAAGTGAAACGGCTATGCTTACAACTTTCAATGAAGTTGATATGAAGCCGGTAATGGATCTTCGTAATAAATTCAAAGACAAGTTCAAGGAGAAACATGAGGTTGGTTTGGGCTTTATGTCATTCTTTGTAAAAGCCGTTACGGTTGCTTTGAAAGATTTCCCGGTTGTGAATGCATACATTGACGGCGAGGAATTGGTTTATAACGACTACGCTGATATTTCTATCGCAGTTTCTACGCCTCGCGGTTTGGTAGTTCCTGTGATCAGAAATGCGGAAGATCTTTCTTTCTCAGCCATTGAAAAGGAAATCGTTCGTTTGGCGGTACGTGCCCGTGACGGGAAGTTAGGCCTTGACGAAATGTCTGGCGGAACTTTCACCATCACCAACGGCGGAACTTTTGGTTCTATGCTTTCAACCCCGATTATCAATGCACCTCAGTCTGCGATTTTGGGCATGCATAATATCGTTGAACGCGCTGTGGTAGTAAACGGTGAAATCGTAGTTCGTCCGATTATGTACCTGGCTCTTTCTTATGACCACCGTACAATTGATGGAAAAGATTCAGTGAGCTTCCTGGTTCGGGTAAAACAATTACTTGAAGATCCAATGAGGTTATTACTTGATATGTAATATATTAGGCCCATCTTTCGATGGGCCTTTTTTTATGTCCTCGTAATTTAACCTCCTTTGTGAAAAATGAACAGGATTTTCTACACACTCCTCAAATGTTCCACAGCCTTTTCACTCGTATACAGTACCGTGCAAGCGCAGTCGGTTGATGAGCCGAAAATGGAGCATGAAATTGCGCCATTGTATCCCAATATTGAACGGCAATTTGGCAAATACAGTATTCACGGCAGGAATTTGAAAACAATCGAAATTCTCGATCGTCTTGGTCGCGCAGATTCCAGCGCCTATTGCCAGTACAAAAATGGCAGACGAAGTCAGAAAATAGGTGCAGGATTGGTGGCTGGTGGGGGCGCATTTTTGTTTGTCGGAGGAATTGTTGGATTAGCTGAGTCTCTCAACAACTCTTTTGGGACAAGAACGGAAGAAAAGGAGAATCCCGCGACTTTTGTTTTAGTTATCGGTGGTGGTGCATTGATCGTTGCTGGGATAGTCAAATCAGTTCTTGGTTCGGAAGAAAAAAGAAAAGCGATAGTGACTTACAACCAGATTATGAATCAAAAACGGAAACATGTAGGGTTTTATATGAAACCCGGCTTAACCGGGTTTTCAATGGGTTTAAGATTTTAATTTTTCATTGGCTTTATGCCGGTCCTTGTCCCGCTCGGTTTTCTTTGCCAGGTTTTTTTCAAACGCTTCGGTAAGATTAATTCCTGTCTGGTTTGCGAGGCAGATCAGTACCCAGAGCACGTCTGCCATCTCATCGCCAAGATCTTTGTCCAGATCCGTTTTTTTGAAGGACTGATCACCATAAGTTCTTGACATGATTCTGGCCACTTCACCCACTTCTTCGGTCAGGATTGCCATGTTGGTAAGCTCTGAAAAATAGCGTACGCCGTATGTTTTTATCCAGCTATCAACTTGTTGCTGTGCTTCTTCAATAGTCATGATAAGGTATGTTAAATTCTGTTTTTAGAGTCAATGATGATCGTAACAGGGCCGTCGTTTAATAACGCAACCTTCATGTCTGCGCCAAAAATGCCGCACTGGATTGGTGCGCCCAATTCCTTTCCAAGGAACGCAATCATTTGTTCATATAAAGGTATGGCTATTTCCGGTCTGGCTGCTTCGATAAAAGAGGGGCGGTTTCCCTTTTTTGTGTTGGCGTGCAGCGTAAACTGGCTGATCAGAAGAATATTTCCGTGAACCGATTTTATATCGAGATTCATTTTCCCTTCATCATCTCCGAAAATACGCATCCCGATTATTTTCCGGCCCAGCCATTCAACGTCTTCCTGTGTATCGGTGTGCGTTATGCCGAGCAGTACCATAAACCCGGTGTCAATTTTGCCTTCAACTTTTCCTTCTATTGTAACGGATGCTTCACTTACGCGCTGGATTACTGCAATCATGAATTATGAAATGAAATAGTATTCAGGAATTTTTTCCTGTTAAAGATTAAAATATGCGGCCGGCAAAATAACAATAAATTAAACAGGAATGCATTTCAGTAAATTTTATTTCAAAATCGAAATTAACAGGAAATAATCCTGAGCGTATTGAAACGTTATACATTGGGTTGTATTATTGTGAAAGCGCGATAACCAAACCTTTTAATATTTCAGTCCATGCTAGTGTCAGATAAACAAAATACCGGGAAGCCAGTGGTGAAGGAAGAAAGGATTTCGGTTTTCGACATCTTCAAAATTGGCGTGGGACCATCCAGCTCGCATACGCTCGGTCCATGGCGGGCCGCCCAGATGTTTTTGAAACTGCTGGAAAGTGTAAGTAGCTACGAGCAGGTTATTTCCGTAAAAGTGTATCTGTTTGGTTCTCTTGCCAAAACTGGTAAGGGACATGGGACGGATCTGGCTGTTCAGCTGGGACTGTGTGGTTACGATCCCGTGACAATGGACACGAAGCAGATTGATAATATAAAATCCGGGATTTTAGAATCCAATAAGTTGCTGCTCAATAATCAAAAGGAGATCGATTTCAATCCACGTTCCTGCATCCTCTTTCAAATGCAGGAGTCCCTTCCTTTTCATCCCAACGCCTTAACTTTTGTAGCAGAGCTTGTCGGAAATGCACCGGTGAGTGAAACATATTATTCTGTCGGCGGCGGTTTTGTGATCAGAGAGGAAAGTAAGGAAGAGATCAGCATTCCCTGTGTAAAACTCCCGTTTCCTGTTGACCGTGCATCTGATTTACTGGAATGGCACCGGAAAACGGGTATGGTCATTTCTGATATTATTTTTGAAAATGAAAAAATATGGAGAAATGAGGCGCAGATAAGACATGACTTGCTCAATATTTGGGAGGTTATGAAAGAAAGCATTTTTCAGGGCTGTCACAATGAAGGTATTCTTGCGGGAGGATTACAGGTGAAAAGACGCGCAGCAGCCTTAAACCAAAAGCTTTTGAACGGAAGAGCCTACGATGGTTATGAAGAATGGATAATAGCCATTCGGTCCAGTGGCAATGGTTTTAAGTACACGCTGGATTGGCTCAGCTGTTTTGCATTGGCGGTTAATGAAGAAAATGCTTCATTCAGCAGAGTTGTAACGGCTCCGACAAATGGCGCTGCGGGTGTGATTCCGGCCGTTCTTCAATACTACCTTTTGTTTTGCAACGGCACCGAAAACGATATTATAAAGTTTCTGCTGACGGCCAGTGAGGTCGGATGCATCTTTAAAAAGGGTGCGACGATTTCTGCGGCCATGGGTGGTTGTCAGGCAGAAATCGGGGTGTCGTCAGCTATGGCGGCGGCTGGCCTTACTGAGGTTTCGGGCGGCACCGTGGAGCAGTGTATGATGGCAGCGGAAATTGCCATGGAGCATCATCTGGGTATGACATGCGATCCTGTCGGTGGGCTGGTGCAGATCCCATGCATCGAAAGAAATACGATGGGTGCTATCAAAGCCATTACTGCCTCCCAGCTTGCCATGCAAAGTAATCCTGAAAACGCAAAAGTCTCTTTGGATAATGTAGTCAAAACGATGTGGGAAACAGCCCTGGATATGAATTTCCGGTACAAGGAAACTTCCGAAGGCGGCCTGGCGGTTAATATCCCAATCAGTTTAAGCGAATGTTAAACCGGTAAAGTCTTTCGTTTTTACAGGTTTAAAAGCAGGTGAGCCAGACCAAAATATACGCCGTAACCGATCAGGTCATTGGCCGTTGTAATAAACGGACCCGAAGCAACGGCAGGGTTAATGCCTATTTTATCCAATAAAATCGGTGTGACGGTTCCCATAAAGGAAGCAAGGAAGACAACCGATAACAGGGCCGCTGACACCACCATTGCCAGCTGTACTTCATTCCCTATCAAAAGATTAAAACCAAAAACGATACCGCTGATGATCAGCCCGTTGATCAGTGCAATTGAAAACATGCGGATAAGCCGCTGCCAGACATTGATATCGAGCCCGGTTTTATCGGCAATACTTTGAAGAATAATTGAAGACGTCTGTATCCCGACATTTCCGCCCGTTGACCCGATGATCGGAATAAAAGCGGCCATGGCGGGGATTATTTTCAAATCGCCTTCGAAGAAACTGATAAATTTCGCAGCCAGAATTCCTCCCATCATACCCACCAGCAACCATGGCAAACGGGCCTTTGTCTGCTGCCAGATCGTATCATCTTCTTCCACGTCGCCCGTAATACCGGCCATGGCCAGGGTATCGGAGTTGGCTTGTTCGGTGATTACGTCAATAACGTCATCGATGGTGATCCGGCCCAAAAGTTTTCCCTGTACATTGACAACCGGCAGTGCATCAAGGTCATAACGCTGCATGAGTTCAGCGACTTCCTCGGCGGGGCGGTAGGTTTCTACAAAAATGACGTCCTTATCATACAGCCTTTCGATTTTTGTATCCTTATTGGCCAGTACGATTTTTTTCAAAGACAGCAGCCCAAGCAAAATTCCGTTATCGTCGATTACATAAACGGAATATACTTTTTCTACGTCTTCGGCCTGTTTTCTGAGCTCTTCAATACATTGATTTACCGTCCAGCTGACACTGGCTTTTACCAATTCTTTCTGCATCAAACCACCTGCAACATCTTCATCATAATGCAGCAGATCCAGGATGAAACGCGCCTGTTCCCTGTCTTCGAGCAAAGCAATAACTTCCTCTCGAACGCGTATTGGCTGCTCATTGAGCAAATCCACGGCGTCATCCGAATCAAAAAGGTTAACATAACTTGAAATCTCTTCGGATGTAAATGCCTTTAAAAACTCCCGCCGCTCACCCGGATCCATGGCCGCGAGTATCTCCGCGCCAAGGGCCGTATCCAGCTGACTGATCAGATATCTGGCTTCTGAGGTTTCCAATTCGTATAACAAGCCGGTAATATCCGCAGGGAAAAGCTCAGCCATTTCAGTGCGAATGGCCTGGGGCTTTTCAGTGACGATCAGTTCCTGAACAAGTTCAACGTATTCTTTGGTTAACTCAAAATTCATAAATCTTTACTGGCAAAGGGGTATTACAATGAGATAAAGTAGTTTCAATAGTATTTATTCGGCTGGAACCTGTTAAAAACGATCTGATTTTCAGGATATTTTCCCGCTGTTTGCTTTAATTATTTCTTCCGCAAGGATTGTCAGTTCAACAAACTGGGCAACGCTTAGTTGTTCCGCACGTTTGGTCAGTAAAGGAAGCTCCGGAAACTCACCAATAGGTTTTAGCGCGTTTCTGAGTGTCTTTCGCCTTTGGTTAAAAGCCGTTTTCACCACCCGGAAAAATAATTTTTCGTCACAGGGCAGCGACTTGGTATCATTTCTTGACAAACGGATCACACCGGATTGTACTTTCGGGGGTGGATCAAAGGCACCCGGAGGTACCGAAACCAGATAGCTGATATCGTAATAAGCCTGAAGTAACACACTCAAAATTCCGTAATCCTTGTTTCCCGGAGGAGAGGCAATACGCTGCGCAACTTCCTTTTGTAGCATGCAAACTACCTCAGGGATCCGGTCGGGCATTTCCAGAACCTTGAAAAAAATCTGCGAAGATATATTGTAAGGGAAATTTCCGATGATTGCAAAAGGCTCAGGGAATACCTCGGCCGTATTGTATTTCAGAAAATCACCTTCAATAATCCGGGGCGTCAGCTCTTCATAATGTTTCTTTAAATAAACAACCGATTCGGTGTCTATTTCGATAACATAGGTACTGTATGAGGATTTTTGCAGCAAAAACTGCGTGAGCACACCCATTCCCGGACCAATTTCCAATACTTTATTATATCCGCCATGACCGGTAAGACCGTCCACGATCTTGTTGGCGATATTCATGTCTTTCAGGAAATGTTGTCCCAAATGTTTTTTGGCACGAACTTTCGAATCGTTCTGATTTTTATAATTTATTTTCACGGATCAAAATTACGTCTTAATTCGTAGATTTATCGAATAAAGAATATGAAGTAATCTTAAAAATACGGTTTCCGGCAAATTATGGAAATGATATCGTCGCTGACTGACTGGCAGTCAATACATGCCACATTACAGCACTTAAATTTGATAGGGATAACTTTCACACCTGATTTCATCATTCGTGCGATAAGTCCATATGCGTTAAAGAAAACAGGGTGGCTTGAATCTGATTTAATTGGAGAAAGTATTTTTAACAGGCTGGTTCCGAAAGATGAGGAAGATGAAATAAGCCAGATGCTGGAAGAGGGGATTGAAGGAAAGCGAAAACTGGAACAACGTGAAGTGCCGTTTCTTGCCCAGAAAGGAACGTTGCGTACTTTTTCTATCAATTCGGTATTGATTCAAAATGATGATGACAAGATTGTTTACATCACGCTGGTTGGGGATGACATCACCCGGAAACGCAGGATGGAGTCGTCTATTACCAAATCCAATGCACAGCTTCAGGATCTGGTTGATAATACGAGTGACCTTATCCAGTTAGTCGCGGTAGACGGAAAGTTCATTTTCGTTAACAAGGCGTGGCGTGAGGTATTAGGGTACCGTCTGGATGAAATTGCTTCGATGACCATGCAGGATATTTTGCATCCACAGCATCGTGAAGAGGCAATTAATCAGCTTGAACTGATTCGTGAAGGAAAAGGGAACCCTACTTTTGAAGCGGTTTTTTTGAGCAAGGAAGGCAAAAAAGTCTTTGTAGGTGGTAGTGTGAACTGCCGTTTTGATAACGGGAAACCGACGGCGTTCCGTTGCATTTTAAATGATTATACCGAAAAAATACGGGCTGAAAAAGCGCAGAATCTTTATTACAGCATTGCCAACTGGACGGTAAATACCCAGAACCTTGATGATTTTTACCATACGATCCACGAGGAATTAGGAAAAATAATTGACGTTAAAAACTTCTTTATCGCGCTCTACGATCAGAGTAAAAGTTATTTGTATTTCCCCTATTATGTAGATCAGTATTTCAAAGGAAACGTACGTTTTACGAAACGGCGGCTGGGTAACGGGGTTACGGAATACGCGATTGCATCCAATAAACCACTGTTTCTTTACGACGCGGATATTGAGAGGCTGGCAAAAACCAACAGTTTACACCTCTATGGTGTGACGCCAAAATTGCTGTTGTGCGTGCCGTTGCGGATCGGCGACAGGGTTACGGGTATTATCGGGGTAAAATCGTACGATGATGCCAATATGTTTGACGCCCGTGATCTGGAATTACTGGAATTTATTTCCGGTCAGGTGGCGCTTGCGATTGCCCGGAAACAAAGTGAGGAAGAATTAAGTAAGTATGCTGCACGTCTGAATGCGATTTTCGATAGCAGTTCTCATTTGATATGGTCGGTTAACAAAAGCTTGCAGCTTACCTCATTCAATCTCAACTATGCTGATCTGATCGAAAGTCAGGTGGGTGTCCGCCCGACGTTGCAGGTAAGTGCTGAAAAATTCGGCTGGCGGCTGGTTGGCCAGAAAAACAGAAGAACGCTGGATACCAAATACCGCCAGGCATTACGCGGCGAGGCGCAATATTTTGAATTTAAAATCGATAAGCGGGATGGTGGCGAAATGTGGCTGGAATTTTATCTGAACCCGATTCAATATTCCAACGGGGTGATTGAGGAAGTTTCGGGTATTGCCAGGGATATTACCAGACGTAAGGAAGCTGAACTGTCGCTGCGGCACAGCGAAGAATTATTCCGTGGGATTTTTGAAAACTTGCAGGATATTTATTGCCGTATTGATCGCCAGGGACGTATTTCCATGATCAGCCAGTCGGTGTTCAAACGCATGGGGTATATGCCTGACGAGGTGATCGGAAAACAAATTACGGATTATTTTAAGGATAAAAAGAAGATACATTCGGCGCTGATACGTCTTCGGAAAACGAAGAGTCTGCGAAACTTTGAAATTAGCCTGAGCCGGAAAGATGGCACCGAGCGTCAGTTTATGGTGAACATGCTGATGTTTACCAATGACAAAGGCAAGGCGATGGAAGTGGCAGTACTGGCCAGGGACATCACAGAGCTGAAACGTAATGAGCAGGAGCTGCTGAAAGCCAAGGAGCATGCCGAGCATTCGCTGAAAGTGAAAGAAGGCTTCCTGGCTAACATGAGCCATGAAATCAGGACGCCGATGAACGGAGTGATCGGGATGATTGACCTGCTGGGTGAAACGCAGTTAAATCCCGAGCAGCGAGATTACGTTTTGACGATCAAACGCTCTTCTGAAACTTTGCTGGATATCCTCAACGACATTCTGGATCTTTCCAAAATTGAGGCTGGGAAAATGGTGCTGCATGAGTCACCGATTGCACTTGATGAATTGCTGGTGAAGCTCGTTTCATTATTCGGGCAAACGGCTAAAAATAAGGGGAATGAACTAACTTATCATATCGCGGCAGATCTTCCGCAGTTTATCATTGCGGATCAGACACGGTTATTGCAGATTTTATCCAATCTTACTTCCAACGCGCTGAAATTCACGGAACGAGGTGCCGTGAAGATTTTCCTTTCTTTGGTTAAAAAAGATGGGAAGACCTACAAAATTAAGGTAGAAGTCCAGGATTCGGGTATCGGTATCAGCGCGATTGACAAACAGATTTTGTTTACGTCATTCACGCAGCTTGATAATTCGTCGCGGAAATCCTTTGGCGGAACCGGTCTGGGATTAGCGATATCCAAGCAGCTGTGCGAGCTGATGAACGGAGAAATTGGCGTTGAATCAACGATAGGTGAGGGGAGTACATTCTGGTTTACTTTTGAAACCAAGAGCACTTCCATTGCGCAGGCCAGTTCGGGAAGTCAGATGGAGGAGATTCCAATTGAAAATGTTTTCTCGGATTTTCATCCGGTGATCCTTTTGGTTGATGATAACGCGGTAAACAGAAAGGTTGCCAATGAAATTCTGAAAAAATCGGGTTGTTTTGTGGATCTGGCGGACAGCGGTTTTGTCGCACTTGAAAAGGTCGATAATAAAATAAATGCGCTGGGCGAAAACTATGATATCATTTTTATGGATATCCAGATGCCGGATATGGACGGTGTTGAAACGACCCAGGAACTTAAAAAACGATACCCGGGATTGACTTCTCCGATCGTTGCCATGACGGCTTATTCGATGAAAGAGGATCGCGATCGTTTTTTGAGCCAGGGTATGGATGATTACATCGCCAAACCGATTCGTGCACAGCATTTGATCTGGAAAGTGAAAGAGCTTATCGGAAATGTTGAGGGCCGTAAACTGGGACTGAAACAAAAGGAAATTGCGCAGGAGGTTTCTCTGCCTGTTCTGGACCGGGAAATTATAGATCAGTTAAAGGCAATCGGCGGTGCTGATCTGGTCTTTTCTGTTTTTGAGGATTTTGTCATGGAATCCAATGAATTGGTCGACGGTGCCGTTGCTGCTTATGCGCAGGGCGATATCCCGACAGTAAAAAGTAACCTGCATACTTTAAAAGGAAGCGCCGGGACAGTTGGTGTCTCGCAGGTCGCCGAAATTGCCAAAGATGCTGAGTGGCGTTTGAAGTCAGACGACACCAGTACGCTTTCCGAAGCCCTGCCACAACTGGAAAGGGCTTATCGTAAGTTTCTGGATGGGTATGAGGAGTTGTTGGCGGATTGGTTGAAGTAATGCGGTACTGATTGTCATAGCAATTTCCTATACTGTTGGGAGCTTACATTGGAACGATGTTAGGCTCCCACTTTTTTATAAGAAGGTCATTATAATTCCGTCGGCAAATTCCTCCCGGCCATCGGTCTAAATTGCCATTTTGCAGATTGATTGTGATTTATTCTTCTGCTGGTTAAACCTTCATGCTTAAAGGTGCTCTAACCCTGCATAAACCTTTACTAGAAACCATGAAGAAAATTACACCCTTCGTTTTGCTGCTGATTTGCATGGCTTTGCCAGGCTTTGCTCAGGCGCAATCGCAGATCACCGGAACCGTTTTGGACAGTATCAGCCGTTCACCCGTTGTCGGCGCCTATGTGGCCGTCAGCAAAAATACGCCCGATGCAAAACCGGAATATGTCACCACAGACGGAAACGGAAAATTTGCCATTTCGGGAATCAGTAAAGACACCTATCGGGTGAAAATTTCCTATTTGAGTTATAAAGATTCCGAAAGAACACTCCGTGTAACGGACGATGTCCAAAATGCCGGAACGTTTCTTCTATCGGAAGCCGTCTCCAATTTAAAGGAAGTAAAGGTGGTGGGAGCTGTGACGCCGACGGAGCAAAAAGGTGATACCACACAATTTAATGCTGCCGCGTTTAAAACAAATCCAGATGCAACAACCGAGGATCTGATTCAAAAAATGCCGGGTATTACTGTGACCAACGGAACGGTAACTGCACACGGTGAAACGGTTAATAAAGTTTTGGTCGATGGAAAACCATTTTTCGGAGATGATGCAGCACTTACCCTAAAATCGCTGCCAGCTGAAATTGTTGATAAAATTGAAGTTTTTGACAAATTAAGCGACCAGGCACAATTCACAGGTTTTGATGATGGCAGTGGACAAAAAACGATCAATATCGTTACCAAAACAAACCGACGCGTTGGACAGTTTGGGAAAGTATTCGCAGGTTATGGCCTGGACGATCGTTATCAGTCGGGCGGTAATGTCAGCTTTTTTAACAAAAATCAACGTATTTCCATTATCGGCCTTTCCAATAATATCAACCAGCAAAATTTTTCAAGCCAGGATCTTTTAGGAGTATCCGGTGGCGGCAATAGCGGAAGAGGCGGGGGCGGAGGTTCGGCAGGTAATTTTCTGGTCGGGCAACAAAGCGGCTTAACAGGCACAAACTCCTTCGGTCTGAATTATGCCAACAAATTTGGAGAAAAGGTGGATGTTACGGGAAGTTATTTCTTCAACAGAACGAGCAATAACAACTACCAGACAACCAATGAGGACTATTATGGAAAGCAGCTGTATAAGGAGACAAACAGCTCCGGAAGTACAAACCTGAATCACCGCCTGAATTTCAGAGTGGAATATACGATCGACAAAAAGAACATGTTGATTTTTACACCGCGGTTAAGCTTCCAGAATAATCAGTCGGGAACGCTGAAAAACGGTTTAACGAATTTGGGCGACGGTACCGCACTTAACAGCACGGATATCGACAAATCCAGCAAGAGCAATGGTTATAATCTGAACAACGACATTTTGTTCCGTCATTCATTTGATAAAAAAGGGCGTACGGTTTCTTTAAATTTCAACACGCAGATCAACGACAAAACCGGGAGTGGAAATTTATATTCGAAGAACCGATATTTCACGAACCTGGAATTGCCTGGCGACACGATAGATCAGCGTAGTTACACCGCTTCCAATGCCGTTGTTTTAGGCGGAAACCTGGTTTATACCGAGCCTTTGAGCAGCACCGGCCAGTTGCAGTTTAACTACGGCCTGACGGTAAGCAACAGTAATTCCGATAAAGAGACGTTTAATAACATTCGTCCGGATGCCAGTGAGTACACACAGATTGATACTTTGTTGTCAAACAGTTTTGATAACCGTTATACCACCAATCGCGCCGGGCTGGGTTATCGCTACCGCAAGAATAACTGGTCAGCAAACCTGGGTGTTGATTTTCAGAACACGAACTTGTACAGCGAACAATTGTCGCCGGTAAAAGCTAAGGTCGATCAGACATTTACTAATTTTTTACCAAACCTGATGCTGACTTATCGCTCAAAATCGGGAACCCAGTTCCGTACTTTTTTCCGTAGCTCGACTAATCAGCCATCCATTTCCCAGTTACAAAATGTAGTGGATAACAGTAACCCACTTTCCTTAACAGCCGGAAATCCCGATCTGAAACAGGAATACAGAAACGCGCTGAACATGCGTTACTCGCTTGCGGGAGCCAACAGACCGTTCAGCTTTAATGCGATGGTTTTCCTGACGCAGACGAACAACGCAATCGTTAACTCGACTTTCATAGCACAGGAACCAACTACCTTGCCTAATGGCATCGTGCTTGAAAAAGGAGCAAAGCTGACCGCGCCGATCAACGTGGATGGAAGCTGGAACGCCCGTACGCTGATTACTTATGGCAAGCCGGTTTCAAAAATAAAACTGAACGTAAACTTAACCTCCGGTTTCAACTATGTCCGTTCTCCGGGGATGATCAACAATGTTTCGAACTTCTCCAATACCTATGCATACAGCCAGGGTTTGGTTTTGAGCAGCAACGTAAGCGAAAATCTTGATTTTACTGCTTCGTATTCGGGTAATTATAATGTGGTTCGTAACTCGATTCAGCCAACATTGAACAACAATTATTACACCAGTTCAATCACGGCACGTGTAAACTGGATTTTTGGAAAAGGATTTGTGATTTCATCTGATATCAACAACCAGTCGTACCGAGGTTTGGGAGCGGGTTATAACCAGAACTTTACCCTCTGGAATGCGAGTGTTGGCAAGAAATTCCTGAAAAACAATGCCGGAGAGCTTAAACTGACTGTTTTTGATATCCTGAAACAAAACAACAGCATCGCCCGTAACGTAACGGAAACGTATGTGCAGGACGTAACCAGCCGTGTTTTGACCCAGTATGCAATGCTGACCTTTACTTATACACTCAGAAATTTCGGTAAAATGCCATCCCGCGAGAATTCAGACAGACGTCGTGAAGGCTTTGACGGAATGGGCGGAGGTTTCCCTGGCGGAGGTGGCAGAGGCGGAGACAGAGGTCCGGGTGGTCCTGGAAGTTTTTAAATTGAGATGTTTATTCACCATGAAAAAAGCCGGCGGGATCACAATCCTGCCGGCTTTTCGGTTTAGTAGTTTCTAATTGCAGTGATTTGCGATCTGTGAAATTACATTTTTGTATTTCCAATGCGCATAGCAAAAGATAAAATCAACGCCTGGTAGGAAAAGGGATAACCAGTTCTTCGCCACGGCTTGCCATATCTTTTGTTTTCCCGTTCGCCTTCATGATGGCTTCTTTGCTCACATCATATTTTCCGGAAACTACTTTTAAAATATCACCGGGTCCTACGGTATGAACAGCCTTTACGCGAATTTTAAGTTTATCACCGGATTTTAATTCCGTAATAGATGGATTTAAACCTTTCAAAGTTTCCGTAGTAAGGTTATAGCGACTGGCAAGTGAAGAAAAAGTTTCACCGCTTTTTACGGTCCGCGTAATCTCTCTGCCGCCAACTCTGGACGCAACGACTTTCGGATCTTCTGTCTTTTTCGGTTCCTCTTTTTTAGACTCTTCCTTTTTCGGTTCCTCTTTTTTCTCCTTCTTCTCTTCTTTCTTTTCGGCCGGTTTCGGAGTTTCCTTTACGATATCTTCCTCTGCGGCTGCGTTATCTTCTGTCGTGGTTTCCGTAACAGACTTATCTTCGGTAGTATCCACTACGGAGGAAGTCAGTTCCTCAGCATTTGATGAACCATCTGAAATATATTCATATCCCACATAAAGCATTGCCAAGACCAAAAGAACTAACACGAATAAGGTAATTACCGGCAAGTTTGATTTTTCTGTCGGACGTATATTTCTTTTCTTCGGGCTCTCGTCTTCCATAGCTGATGATGATTCAATTAAATGAGTGATTACACTTTAATACGAAAATAATAAACCGGTACTATTTTACAACTTCATTTTTTAATTCCTTATTCATCGTCGCCACCTTGTCTTTCAATCCTTCCTTAAAGATATCCAGTCGGTTGGCAACTGCTGCATCGCTGGCTCCGATAATCTGAGCGGCAAGGATACCCGCGTTTCTCGCGCCGTTCAACGCTACCGTCGCAACGGGTACGCCTGATGGCATTTGCAGAATGGAAAGTACCGAATCCCAGCCGTCAATGGAATTGCTTGAAAGTACCGGAACACCAATCACCGGTAGTGACGTAAGTGATGCCACCATACCCGGCAAGTGCGCCGCTCCGCCTGCTCCTGCAATGATAACCTGCAACCCTCTTTTTCTCGCCGTCGCTGCATATTCGAGCATACGCTCAGGTGTGCGGTGCGCTGACACAATCTCCATTTCAAACGTTATTCCAAGCTCATTTAGTGCGTCCGCTGCTTCCTGCATTACCTTCCGGTCCGACAGGCTTCCCATGATTATTCCTACCATTTTTTATTCTTTTTTATTTAAATCCGACGTCAGCCGGGATTATTTTTTCTGCGGCTCTCCGCTTATTACTCTTATATTTTTCTTGACGAAATCCACCTTCTGTTTCAGAGACGCGATGCTGTGATCCATGATCGTGATGTGCCCCATTTTACGGAAAGGTTTCGTGATTGCTTTCCAGTATAAAAACGGGAATACCTGCTCCGTAGCAAGTAATTTTTCCATTCCCTCATACACCGCCGGGCCCTCATAACCATCTTCGCCTAACAAATTTACCATGGCCGAAGGCGCATAGATTTCTGTGCTGCCCAAAGGCAAATCCAGAATAGCTCTCCAGTGTTGTTCGTATTGTGAGGTGGCATTGGCGCGGATCGTGTGATGGCCGCTGTTGTGTGGACGGGGCGCTACTTCATTGATCAGCACTTCGCCGTCGGCAGTCAAAAACAATTCGACGGCCAGTAAACCTACGATCCCGAAAGATTCAGCCGTTTTTCTAGCGATTTCCTGGGCTTTCTGATCGATTTCAGAGGTAATTTCAGCCGGTGCAAAAAGATATTCAACCAGATTAAGTTCAGGATGGAAAACCATTTCCACGGTTGGGAAACACATGATTTGTCCCGATGGATTACGGGCAACGATAACGGCAAGTTCTTTTTCAAAAGGAACTGCTTTTTCAAGCAAGCCCGGCTGGTCAAAAGCTTTTTCGATATCAGCCTCGGAGGTCACGCGTTGTACACCGCGACCATCGTATCCGTCGCGACCAAGTTTATGAAAAGCGGGCAGGAAATCAACAAAATTGCGTACGTCTTCACGGTTTTCTGTCAGGACGAATGCGGCCGTAGGAAGTCCTTTTTCTACGTAAAACTGTTTCTGGATTCTTTTGTCCTGTATTTTCCGGATCACAGAAGGCTGAGGATAAATTTTCTTTCCTTCTTTTTCCAGCGCTTCGAGTGCCTCTACATTTACCTTCTCAATTTCAATGGTAATCACATCCAGGTCCTTTCCAAACTGGTAAACAGTATCGTAATCCTGTAAGGAACCTTGGGTGAATTTTGGGGCAATTTTACGGCAGGGCGCTTCTGCGTCGGGGTCTAAAATGTGAATATCAAGGTTCCAGTCTATGGCGGCTTGCAGAAGCATAAGTCCTAACTGACCACCGCCAAGAATACCTATTCGGGATGAAAGCATTTATTCGTTTGATTGTATTTCTGCAAAATTGGTGGAAAAACTGCGAACTTAAAACTGTTTCCGCCAATAATCACGATAAGATAAGGCACTTACCTTATTTTGTGCTATTTCATGAATCGGATTAATGCGATTTCTACCAGTAAAAAGAAAAGTGCTGCGTAAAGAAAATACTTCCAAAGACTGGTTCCGAGGTTCTGCTGCTGAAATTCTCGCGCAAAGGCGTCATCTTCGATCTTGTCAAAAATCTGGACATTTTTTTGTCCGGAAAAAATATTCCTGAGCTCAGCCGGCGTGTAATAATCAAGTTTCGATTCTCCGTTGTTGTGGTTAAGCGCCAGCAGCTGTTCAACCTTATTGTCTTTAATCAGTTCAAAATAACCTGCATCCAGGCCATTGCCGGTTTGGTCGCCCTGAGGAATTTCAAGCAATAGCTGGTTACCCACGATTTTTTGAACCGGAATCACCTCAGCCTTGTTCCGGCGAAGTTTGTAAACACTGTTCTGGCTCTCGTTATTGACAGTTAAAGCAATGGGGTTTTCGTCAAATGTAAAAGCGGTCCGTTGCGCTCTGACACTCAAAGCAGCCATTTTATACATAATCGGAACAAAGATCGCGTGCTGCGCCATGGACCCGAATTCGGGAATAAAGGGTGCTGCAAACAAATAGATCTTGCCCTTTCCGGAGGAAATCTGGCTCAGATAAGGTTGTCCGCTACGAAGCGAAAGCAGAATCTGGCCGGCGCTGCTCCAATTCCAGGCTGGGGAGGCTTCCGGTAAATTCAGGTTTATTTCCTGACGGATGGATTCTTCAAAAACATCACTGAAAAACGGATTGTTTCTGTCCGGTGCGGCAATCGCGATCATCTCCCGGTTGGTGGATTTTTCTGTATTCAGGCCATTAACTCCCAGATTTTGTACCAGCGAGGTATAACTGCCGGCATTGGGTACTGCGGGGGGGACAATGGTAAGAGTTCCTCCTTTTTTTACAAAATCCTGAATTTCGGCAGCCAGTGTACCCGACGGCTGCTCGACGCCTTCGAGCAAAACCATGTCTGAATTTTTTATCAGGCCGGGATCTACATTCTGTGCGGCGTAACTTTGCAGGGCAAACAAGCTATCATTGGCATAAACATTGTCAATGTAATTATCAGCATATTTTTGTCCGTAAATATGAAGAATACGGATCAGCGGAGACGCGTTTAATACGAAATAGTAGTCGTTGTCGAAGGTGACGGGGAAATCGTCGAAAGTGATTTTGCCCTGTTTATAACCCTTGCCTTTGAGGTTAAAATTAAATTTGGCGATAGCACTTCCGTTTGCCGGCACATTCACAGAAGCAGTGGACGACTGTGTATTATCCAGGCTCAATTTCAGCACCACTTTTTTAGCATCTTCGCTCCCCGAATTGCTGACCTTCACAAAAAGAATATTGTTCTGTAATTCGCGGATAAAAGGCGTGTTCAGCCAGACGGAATCTACAAATACATTCTTTTCGGCAACCGCCTGCACGGGCACCAGAAAAAGCTGGTTAAGGGAATCTGTCTTTAATTTGGAAAGATCTCCCGTCGTACTCTTTTGAAAATCAGAAAACCAGAAGAATTGATTTTTACCGCCGTTCTGGTATTTAGAAACCAGATTTTCCTGACGTTTATAAACCTGTTCCAACGTACGTGGTGTATGCGAGAGTCCGATTGTGGTAAAACGGTCACGAATTTTTTCTGCGGGATAAAGTCCTTGTTCCTGCGCTGAAAAATCATTGGTAACCAGTTGCAAGGAAGTCGCATTCTTGAAAAGTCCCAGCAATTCGTTCAGGCGATTGGTGGCAATATCCAGATATCTTTTATTATTCGATTCGTTTTGCATGCTAAACGAATTGTCCAGATAAAGGCTCGTAATGCCCTTCCTGTTAACCGATGCATCGCTTTTTCCGGGTAAAAAGGGTTGAGAAAAAGCGAAAACCAGGCAGGCGATAGCCAGGATACGCGCAGCCATAACCAGCCAGTGTTTGATTTTGCGAATCGAGCGGGTTTGCGTCTCTACCGCTTTCAGAAAAGCGACGTTGGTAAAGAAAACACGTTTGGTACGACGGAAATTGAATATATGTATGGCTATCGGAACCGATATGGCCAGCAAACCCCACAAGAATGACGGAAAAAGAAAACTCATTTAGGTTGAACGTTTATTTACGCCGTTGGCTTTTGGCAATCGGCAGTCGGTTTTAGGCTCCAAGGACTTTAATATCTTAAAGAACGCAAATTTTTCAATTATCAGTGGATAAACTTTCGCTTTTTATTCATTACAGAGCCGATCTGAAAGCTGCTCAGCGGAAGCTAACCGCTGCAAGCACTTTTATTTTAGCCGCTTTCTCGTAAGTCGACTCCTTTTTTCTAACTTTGTGGTTCATTTAATATCTGCTGAATTACTGATCCGTTCAGCAGGCTATCGTAAATAAAGAAATTGATTAATTTTTAACAGAATTATGGCCAAAGTATCGGTGAACAAACACCAGCCTGTTTATCAAATGCCTACGAATCCGGCAGCGGTTCGTACGAAGAGGTATGCGTTGCCAACAAAAAAATACATTTCCATTGCCATGCGGCATTTTTTTAAGTCGCAGATTAAATGGGCAGCGATTCCTTTGCTATTGATTATCATTAATGCAGCAATAAGCCTTACGGGCGTTTATCCTAATATCTGGATTTACGTTGTTATTTTGGTGGGGGTTATTCTCTACCTTCTTTTCTGGGTAATCCAGTTTACAGGAATTACGCAGCTGGAACAGTATAAGCCGATGTTTGAGAAGTTTTCATATGAGATTGACAGCCGTCAGATTTTGATGAAAATGAATGCCAAAGAAGGCAGCATCATGAAGTGGGAACAAATTCAGGATGTATATAAAGAAGAGGATTCGTATATTTTGATTATTTCAAGAGGGCAATTTGTGCATCTTCCATTTTCAATTTTTACCTCGGACCACGATGTGAAAGTGTTTGAAAGAATTTTGAAACAGAAAGAATTTTTGAAAGAGAAATAGTCTCTTTGTTTAGCTATTAGAAGAGCGGAAGTCAGGGGAGACCTAGCTTCCGCTCTTTTTTCTACAATATCGGTCATCCCTGCGGGATTTGTTTTTCTGGACGTTCGTTCTTTTTTCTACAACATCGGTCATCCCTGCGGGATTTGTTTTTCTGGACTTTCGATATTTTTTTCTACAATATCAGTCGTCCCTACGGGATTTGTTTTTCTGAATGTTTGCTTTTTTTCTATAATATCGGTCATTCCTGCGGAATTTGTTTCTCTGGACGTTCGATACTTTTTTCTACAATATCGGTCATCCTTACGCGATTTTGTTTTTCTGGACTTTCGCTCTTTTTTCTATAATATCTGCCATGCCTACGGGGCTTTGGTTTTCGGAACGTTCGAAACTTTTCTGCAATATCTTTCTTCTCTTGGGATTTGGTTTCGTAATCATCGATCTTTCTTCTACGCGATAACAATCCCGGAGGGATGAAATTATTGTAGAAAATGGCTAAAACTAGTAAGTGCCCAACCCTGAAAGGGTGACATACCCGCCACCTCGACCCTGACCAGTCAACAAATTTGCTAATCATTTTTAGCTGACTCTAAAAACGGTTCACATTCCTGTAACTCAAATTAACATATTTGTCAAAATGATCTAAATCAATACATTGCTGATTTAATTTTAATGAATATCTCCGCTGTTTTTATGACGAAGGTCTTTTTAAAATAAACGATTTTTTCACATTGTGAACCAAAGCGGCTTGCAAATCGTAAAACCAGTGTGAAAAAAGCCTATTTTTACGGCTTCATGTTTCAATAGACCGTTAATTTATGTCAAGTAACCTCTTCGATTTTGGAATGATTGGGTTGGGAGTAATGGGGAGAAACCTATTGCTTAACACCGCCGATCACGGGTTTTCTGTTATTGGTTTTGATAAAGACGAAACCAAAACTGCTGCGCTTGAAGCTGCGGCAACGGCAGGAACAACCGTGAAAGGAGTTCCGGATCTTGCACACATGGTGCAGCAATTACAACGCCCGCGTAAACTGATGATGTTGGTTCCAGCCGGAAAGCCGGTTGACGACGTGATCGAATCATTGTTGCCTTTGGTAGAAAAAGGTGACGTGATCATCGACGGGGGAAATTCACATTACACCGACACTTTGCGCCGCGTAAAATATCTGCGCGACAAAGAAATCCATTTCATGGGTGTTGGTGTTTCTGGCGGTGAGCAAGGCGCACGCACGGGTCCAAGCATTATGCCAGGTGGGGATCTGGAAGCATATGCACACGTGAAACCTTTGCTTGAAGCCATTTCTGCCAAAGTAAACGGAGAACCTTGCGTGGCCTATCTTGGAAAAGAAGGTGCAGGACATTATGTTAAAATGGTTCACAATGGTATTGAGTATGCCATTATGCAGCTTATCAGCGAGGCTTACACTTTGCTGAAACACGCGGGGTTGAACAATGATCAGCTTCATGAAACTTTCAAAACATGGAATGAAGGTGCATTGCAGTCTTTTCTGGTTGAAATCACAGCGGATATTTTCTTGCAGAATGATGACAAAACCAGTGCGCGTTTGTTGGACGTAATCTCTGATAAAGCGGGTTCAAAAGGAACAGGTAAGTGGACTTCTCAGGATTCCATGGAATTGCCGGTTGCCGTGCCTGTGATAGACAGTGCCGTGGCAATGCGTACCGTTTCCGGTTACAAAGATGAAAGAGTAAAAGCTTCTGCCATTTATGCTGAGGCTGGTGCTGCCATCACGGTTTCTACGGACGAATGGATTAAGCAGGTTCATGATGCCTTGTATTTTGGTACGATATTAAGTTATGCGCAGGGACTTGCGATGTTGTTTCAGGCATCCAAAGAACTTGCCATGGATATTCCTTTACCGGATGCGGTAAGTGTATGGCGTGGTGGATGTATCATTCGTTCGACCTTGTTGGAAACTTTCACGACTGCGTACAAACAATCACCTGAATTGCCAAATATCCTTTTGGATGCTGGTGTTGCGGCGATCGTAAAAGCGGCTGAGGGCAATACGCGTGCGGTTGTGGCACAGGCTGCGCTTAGCGGTATTCCTGCGGCATCGCTGATGTCGTCACTTGCTTACTTCGATGCATACCGCAGCGAGCGCATGGCTACTAACCTTATTCAGGCACAGCGTGACTACTTTGGTGCTCACACTTACCAGCGTACAGACATTTCCGGGACTTTCCATACTGAATGGAATCACTAACAGAGAGTAACTTTTTATGAAAACAAATAAAAGACCACCTGCTTCCATACTCTTTATTTTTGGAGGAAGTGGTGATTTAAATTATAGAAAATTAACACCAGCGCTATATAATCTTTTCCTTGACGAATGGATGCCCGACCAGTTTGCCATCGCAGGTATCGGTCGCAGTGCTTATACTAATGAAGAATATCACGGCCATTTGCTGGACGGTATTACCAAGTTTTCGAGAAGAAAAGGGGAGCAGAATGGTCACTGGAAAGATTTTAGCCAGCATGTTTCGTATCTTCAGATGGACGGGGACGATCCGGCAGCTTATCACAAGATCACGGATCTTGTAAAGCAAAAAGAAGAGGAGTGGGGACAGCACCCGAACGTTATTTTTTACCTGGCCGTTGCGCCTCAGCTGGTGCCTTCGATTGCGAGCAAACTTGGTGCGCTTAACATCTGCACCGATACGCGCTGCACGAGGATTGTGGTTGAAAAGCCCTTTGGTCATGACCTGAAAAGTGCACATGAGCTAAATGCGTTGCTTTCAAGCATGTTTACCGAAGAGCAGATTTTCCGTATTGACCACTACCTGGGTAAAGAAACGGTACAGAATATCCTTGCTTTGCGTTTTGCAAATGCATTGTTTGAACCGATCTGGAACCGTAACTACATTGAACATATTCAGATCACCGCTGCGGAAAGCGTTGGTTTGGAGGGTCGCGGAGGCTACTTTGAAAATTCTGGTGCTTTGCGTGATATGGTTCAAAACCATATTTTACAAATACTTTGTATGGTGGCCATGGAAGCTCCGGTTTCTTTTGACGCCAACGAGATCAGAAATAAAAAGGTTGATGTACTGAACGCGATCCGTCGCATTACGCCGGATAAAGTACATGAATACGCCGTGCGTGGTCAGTATTCGAAAGGCTGGAAAAAAGGTACAGAGGTTGTTGGATATCGTGAAGAAAAAGGAGTTAATCCTGAATCGGCGATTGATACTTTTGCCGCTGCGAAATTCTATATTGATAACTGGCGCTGGCAAGGCGTTCCGATCTATGTACGTACCGGAAAATACCTGAACCAGAAAGCAACCCATATTACTTTGCAGTTTAAATCTGCGCCGCATAATGCGTTTCCAACGGAGTCTGCGGATACATGGAGGTCCAACAAGCTTACCATCAGCATTCAGCCGGAAATGGATATCAGCATCCGTTTCCAGGTAAAACGCCCAGGTCAGACCATGACGCTGGATCCTGTGGATATGACTTTCAGCTATGACGCCGCCAATGGCGAACATGCACCGGAAGCTTACGAAACGCTGCTTTTAGATGTGATGGAAGGTGATGCCACACTTTTCATGCGTGGCGATCAGGTTGAAGCAGCCTGGAAAGTGATCATGCCGATCCTTGAAACTTGGGAGAAACGTAAGCCTGTGGACTTCCCGAATTACGCACCCGATTCATGGGGGCCGGAAGACGCAGACGCGCTTATCGCACGTGACGGACATGCCTGGGTTAATTTGCCATCAGCTTAAAATTTGAAATTAATGGGACAACTGCACATAGCAAAAGATGCCAAAGCACTAAGTTTAGAACTGGCTGAATGGCTCAACAAGTATATTCAGGACGTTTTAACAAAAAAGGATCGGTTTACTTTTGTACTTTCCGGCGGGAGCACACCAAAGCAATTATATACATTGCTCGCCGAGTCTCCTTACAGCGAAAGTATTCCCTGGGAAAAACTGCATTTTTTCTGGGGCGATGAAAGAGCTGTTCCATACGAGGATTCGCGGAACAATGCCAAAATGGCCTATGACGAGCTTTTGAATAAAATCGGTGCAAAAGCCGAGCATATCCATGTCATGCGTACGGACATCGGACCGGAAGAATCGGCTGCTGAATATGAAAAGATATTGAAGCAGTATTTCGATGGAGAAGAAACAACATTTGATTTTGTATTATTGGGTATGGGTGATGACGGGCATACATTGTCACTATTCCCTGGTACCCCGGTAGTTCATGAGCAGAATGCCTGGGCAACTTCCTTCTTTTTGCCAGCCCAGGATATGTACAGGATCACCTTAACTGCACCGGTTGTGAACCACGCGGCTTCCGTTGCGTTTTTAGCAGTGGGCGCAGGCAAGGCAGAAACCCTGAAACACGTCCTGGAAGGAGTATTTGAACCGGATACGTATCCTTCGCAGGTGATTAAGCCGAAAGGAGAACTTCATTGGTTTATTGATGAAGCGGCTGCCAGCTTATTGAAAGCTTAGGCACATAGATATAAATGTAAAAAGAAGAATATCTGGCGACAGGTATTCTTCTTTTTGTTTTAGGAGTATCACAATTCCTGTTACATTTGAAGCATTACTCCAACTCACAACTAGAAGTTTGAAAACTGTATTAATTATAGATGACGAAGAGAAACTTCGGGCATTACTGGCGAGGATACTGAGGGCTGAGGGGTTTGATGTGCTTGAAGCCGGGGACTGCAAATCAGGCTTGAAAAGTGTTGAACAGCATGATCTTGACGTGGTACTTTGCGACGTGAAATTGCCCGACGGAAGCGGGGTGGACATGGTTTCCAGGATCAAATCAAAAAAGCCGCAGGTGGAGGTTATTTTGTTGACTGCTTATGGCAACATTACCGATGGCGTACAGGCAATGAAAAATGGCGCCTTCGATTACATCGTGAAAGGTGACGATAACGATAAAATTATCCCTTTGCTGCATCGGGCCATTGAAAAAGTGCAGCTGCAAAAACGGGTGAAGGATCTGGAAAAACGCGTGGAAGACAAGTTTTCCTTTCAGTCGATTATTGGAAAATCAAAGAGCATTCAGCAGGCTATTGATCTGGCACGGAAAGTCGCTCCAAATGATACGAATGTTTTATTGACGGGAGAAACCGGGACTGGAAAAGAAGTTTTTGCACAGGGAATTCATCAGGCAAGTCACCGTGCGGGAAAGAATTTTGTGGCGTTAAATTGCAGTGCTTTCGGAAAAGATATTCTGGAAAGCGAATTATTTGGGTACAAACAAGGTGCCTTTACGGGTGCAAACAAAGATAAGAAAGGGCTTATTGAGGAGGCAAATAACGGAACGTTGTTTTTAGATGAAATCGGTGAAATGCCCTTAGAATTGCAGGCCAAATTGCTGCGCGTGCTGGAAACAAACGAGTTTATCAAACTTGGCGATACCAAACTCAGTAAATCCGATTTCAGGCTTATTGCTGCGACCAACCGGGATTTAAAAGTGGAAAGCGAGGAAAAACGGTTTCGGTCGGATCTGTATTTCCGGTTGAATGTTTTTCAGATACAGCTTCCGCCTTTAAGAGAAAGAGTCAGGGATATTGAACCGCTTGTCCGTTTTTTTGTAGAACAGTTCTCGGTAAAAATGAATAAGAAAACACTGACTTATTCGGATGAATTTTTGAAAAAACTTGAAACCTACAAATGGGTAGGAAATATCCGCGAGCTAAAAAACGTCATCGAACGCGCCGTGATTTTGAGTGATGATCAGCTGGATATTGAGAGTCTTCCTTTTGAAATACAACAGTCGGAACCTGCTGAAAAAGGTGGGCAGCTTTCTGCTTTTTCTATGGAAAGTATTGAAAAACTGCATATCCAGAAAGTACTGAATTACACCAGGGGTAATAAAGCAGAAACGGCCCGGTTACTGGAAATCGGCATTGCCACGCTTTATCGTAAACTGGATGAATACAATATTCACTAGATTGGATTTACCGGAAAAAGAAAACGGACGCAAAATGATCTGCGTCCGTTTTCTTTTCATGGCTAATCGATTTTTGTTTTAGTTCTTTATCAACTTTTTGAGAAGATCCCCGGACAAATTAGCTTTTGCAGTCGTCGCAACATCAAGATCAAGGGAGGTGAAAACGTCCTGTTGGATGGTTAACGAGCTGCTGTCCCTGATTTTAATAACTGTATTTCCCAGAGTATTACTCTTGTTAATCTGCAATCCGCTGCCCTGTTGATACAATGCGCTGACGTTTTTGATGGAATTGCCATCCAGAAGTGTAAAACTGCTGTTTGACGATAAGTCTAAATAATCCGAATGCCAGCCTTTAATTTTGCATGGAATGTCGTTAATGGAAACAGAAGTAAGTTGTTGAGCTTCAATGTAAACAACCGGCCAGCGTGCCCAGACAAGATCTGGTGCCGGATATTTATTCCGTTCTTTTTCCAGATAACTTATTTTTAGTGTGTCTCCGGAAATAGTATGTTTTACCCGGTCTGAGTAATCCTTGTTAATCCGCACCTGATTACTTTTACCGGGTTGGATTTCTACAAAACCATGGTCATTGCCAATCAGAACAACTGTTTTGAATGATTTGACAGGTTTAGTTTCATATCCATAGAATAGATCATCCGGTTTAATTTTATTATACTCCGCCTTTATTTCCAGATTCGTCCCCAGCATCGCGATCAGGCTAACGAGAATCAGCGCAACGATCAGTTTATTGCTTGTTTTCATGTTCGTTCAAATTAAAGTGTTGCAGGATGAGCTTTTTCGATGAATGTTTTATACCGTTTCTGTAATTCTTCAATGCTGATATTCAGCAGGTAAAGCGTGCGGAAAAACTCGGGAAGCTCACTTTCCAGAAAACGCTCTTTTCGGGACTCGAGGATACGCGTATTAGTCTGCTCGTCCGTGAAATAACCCACACCACGTTTGTTGTAAATGATATTGTTGCCCTGAAGGTACTCATACGTACGCATAACCGTATTGGGATTTACTTCCAGGGTGCTTGCCAGGTCGCGCACGGAGGGAATTCTCTCTCCCGGCGGCCATTTGCCAAGCAGCAGCTGTTCGCAGATATAATCGGCGATCTGAAGGTAAATGGATTGTTTATCTTTAAATTCCATGAAGTCTGATGAGTTAAATTTCTTTTTCTTTCAGCCTGACGTAAGCGACCTGCCACAGCGCCAATACAAACAGAACAAAGAAAGTTTTGATGGCCAGAAACGTTGTTTTGCTGTATTCTACCTGAATATATGTTCCGTTTCTAAATACATTCCATTTTGCAAAGGGAGGGCCTTGAACGATAGTCCCTGCCTCAACCATCTGATGAACCATGATCCAGTTTACAGAAAAGCAGATAACCAGAAAGGCGAAAAATACAGAAGCAGTTTTAATGTAAGTAGCTTTCGGGAAATAAATAGAGCCCAGAAACGATACGCCATGAACAAGGTAAAATATGTAAGAAAAGGCAATCATAATTTCTGGCGGTAGCGGATTAATTCTTTCCAGTGGATAGTTCCTGATCAGGATTTCTGCAAACTGGTAGTGCATGGCAAAGAACGCGCAGAGCAGTACGCTCATGAACAGTATACTTGATATAAAAGCCGTAATGTATTTCTCGGTTTGCGAAGCGGGAATAAGTATCGTGGCGATCCCTGTTGTAGGTGTGGCGTATTTCTCAAATGCCAGAATCGTAAACAGGCTTCCGCAAAACAGCGCGACGCAATAGGCAAGGATATGTAAAAAAATGGGCGAAAAACCTACTTTTCTGAAATCGATAAAGGGATTCATGAGCAGAAACATAAGTCCGAGAATGACGGCCAGAGAGAGCAGTGCCTTCTTCCCGTTTTCTGCCAGATCCAGTTTCAGTAACAGCCCGAACCTGTGAAAATTAAAGACCTGATTCATATAAAAAAGTTTTAATGTTTAAAAACGGAGATATTTTCGGCAGGATTTTCAGGATAAAAAATCCAAGCACCAGCAGTATTTGCACCAGTATTCTCATGGCTCATGAAAAATTTTCCGGATCCTGCCGGGATTATTCATCACCGCATTAAACAGGCGTTCCAGGTCGACCCGGCTGTCCTCCTGCTCCCAGTTTTCCATAACCACCGTATAACCTTTCAGCGAAGGTTCGGAGTATACGACCCGGCTGTCGTCCTCAGTAGTAACAAGGGTAGCAAACCGCAGTTTTTCACTGATCGTATCAAGGCTGTGATGCAGTAAAATTTTGCTGTCTTCCAGAATAATAATGGAATCGATCAGATTGTCCAGGTCGCGGACCTGATGTGTGGAAATCAGAATAACCCGGTGAGCATCCAGCGCTGCGGACACCAGTTTTCTGAACTGGGCCTTGCAAGGGATATCCAGACCATTGGTGGGTTCATCCATGATCAGATATTTTGTGTTGGTCGCCAGTCCGAATCCGATCAGAATTTTCTTTTTTTGCCCGTACGACAAATCTGTGATCATGTTGCCTTCCGGAATTTCAAATTCCTGCAAATAACCACGAAACTGCGCTTCATTAAATTTGGGATAAAATGGTGCGAGCGTGGCAATGTATTTTTCGACAGTCACGGCTGGTAAATATATTTCCTCGGGTATCAGAAAAAAGTCCTGAAGGAAAGCGGGTTGTCGTTTCCGCGGTTCATACCCATTTACTTCAATTTTACCCGCCGTTGGAAATAACAACCCTGCCATGTTACGCAGCAGACTTGATTTTCCAGCTCCGTTTTTTCCCAGCAACCCATAGATATGGCCCGGATGGAGTTTTACAGACAGGTTTTCGAACAGCAACTTTTTAGGGTTATATCCGAATGACACCGAGTCTACGTGAATCATACAATACTTGTTTAGTGTTCTAGTGTAATAGTACACCTCAAATGTATTGTTTTACTTTTATAATTTCAAAGTATTTTGAAAAATTAATTTTTCAAAAGTATGGTTGCAGGAAAATATTTTTGCAGTTAAAATATTGTAAGCAAGTGCTTTGTGTAATATGAAATTGGTGAAAACTGGTGCAGGATGAATCTTCTCACAACGTGCGTTGTGAGAGAGTGCAGGGGAGGAAAGATTATGTTTTAAACTTTTAGCGAGCCACGGAATCCTCTGGCAGCGTAGTAAGAGTCAGCGCCGTTGTGATACAGAAATACGTGGTTGTAGCGACGGTCACAAAAGGTAGCGCCACCAAATTTTCGGATTTCGGCGGGTGTTTTTACCCAGCTCGACGTTTTTGTATCAAAATTTCCGAGTTGCTGTAAATGCCGGTATTCGTCTTCCGTTAAAATGTTAATGCCCATATCGGCTGCCATCTCGATAGCACTATTTGCCGGTTTATGTTCCTTCCTTGATTCCAGCGCTTCGTGGTCGTAACAGATACTTCTGCGGCCTTTCGGACTTTCTGCTGAGCAATCATAAAAAATATATTCGCCCGTCTTTTTATCAAAATCGACAACATCGGGTTCTCCGCCACTGATTTCCATTTCATCAAGTGACCAAAGTTTTTCGGGATTCGCTTCCAGTTTTTCCTGGATCTTGGCCCATTCAAGACCTTTGTGACGGTTGATATTTTTCTCGAATCGGGTCTTCAATACGCTGAGTAGTTCTCTGGTTTGTTCAGGTGATAACTCTTTTTTTAAACTTTTCATGTTATTTCTCGTTTGGTGATGTTTGCTGCAAAAGAAAGGGCAGTCAGAAAATTACCTGCATTAATCGTCCAATCCTTTCCCATCTAAAATCCTGGGAATGTTTTTTTCTACCCTTGCCTCGCGGGTTTTGGATTGTTTTGGCTGGGAAAAATGAAGAAGATAAGCTCGTTGACGTCCCGGCGTCAATGCTTCAAAAGCTGTTTTTAAGGCGGAAGGCTCGTCTAGTTTTATCTGAAATTCTTCGGCGACTGCGAATTCGGTAGTCTTTTTAAGTACTACTTCCAAACCAGCTTTTTCTATTTCAATTGCTTCATAAATATACGCTTTCAGCGTCGGTTCCAGCGCTGTGATCTCGTGGGCGTTGGTGAACCGGATCTGACGGGCCGCCTGGACATGTTCCGTTTGCTGGATCAGAATGCCATCGATGTTATGCAGCAAAGCACCTTTGAAAAATAACAGTGCGCAATACTCCTTGAAAACATGGATTAAAACGATGTTATTTTTCTGAAATGTATAACAAGGGCATCCCCACTTCAATTCTTCTTCAAGTCCGCAATTGAGAACGATTGTCCTCAGATGCCCGATTTCTTCGTGCCACTGTGTAGCCCGATTAAAATAAAAATCAACCTTGGGATTCATGTTATTCATTGATTAGCTGAAACGATTTTTCAGTCGGCAGGTTGCGTGCTGCGGGCCTGAAATACCAGGATATAGCAGTCAGGACGAGTAACAATACCGGGCCGAAAAGCTCTTTGGCGTCATCGCCGACAGCGATATGAGAAAAAACGGCACCCGACATGGCAAAGAAAAAACCAGCATAGGCCCATTCTTTTAACAATGGAAATTTAGGAATAAGCACGGCCACAACACCCAGCAATTTCCACACACCGATTAGGGTCAGAAAGTAGATGGGGTAACCCAGACGCGTCATCATATCCACTTCTTCTTTCATTTTGATCAACTGCACAATTCCCGTTGATACCATTCCCAATGAAAGCCAGCCTGTGGCTACCCAATAAATAATTTTATTTCGCTTTGTCATGGTCGTTTATTTTAATTTGTTTACGATTTCCTGTAACCTGTTATGTGCCCAGTTTATGCCCTGTGCAAAAGGCAATTTCAGCGTCTGGTCTCTGAGTTCAACCGACTTGTATACGATTTGCATGGTCAGTTTACTGGTATCGTCAGTGAGTTTTTCAAATTCCAGGAATTCAAGCTGAACGGCAAACGGAGTATTCTCCATTTCAAACGTTCGTGTGATCTTCTGATCCCGGACAAACTCATGAATGGTTCCGTTGGCTTTAAACACCACGTTTCCGCCCGGGTCTGAGGTTTCAAACTGGTAACTGCCATGCCTTTTGTTTTCAAGTTTCAGCACTTTCGTACCCATCCACTGCTCAACAATTTCCGGCTCTTCATAAGCCTTAAAAAGCAATTCAACTGGCAGGTCAAATTCCCGTGTGATGACTAATTCCTGTTTGCCGTTTTCGGCATTGATTTTTGTTTTGCGCTCCACGTTATGTTATTTTTCAGGTTTGTAATTTTTCATGATGGCTTCCAGTTTATTGAACCGGTCGTCCCACATCTGGCGGAACGGCTCGATAAAGTCGGCTACTTCTTTCATTTTTTTTGCATTGATGTGATAGTAAACTTCCCTGCCATTTTGCTCTTGTTCAAGCAATTCACACTCGGTAAGTATTTGCAAGTGTTTGGAAACTGTCGGCCTGGCTGTATCAAAGTTTGAGGCTATTGCCCCTGCCGTCATGGTTTGTGAAGCGACCAACAGAAGTATTGCCCTTCTGGTCGGGTCTGCTATGGCTTGAAATACGTCTCTTCTTAAATTCATTGCGTAGTTATTTGACTACAAATGTATATGTAGTCAAATAACTACGCAAATTTTTATGAGATTTTTTTATTTTTTTTCTGATTATTCCGGTGATTTCGCGGTGTTACGTCTTGGATGTCAGCAAATGAGTGTTTTGGTGCTGGGATTTGGCCATGGTATAATAAATATCCGATAATCGAGTTTTCGTCTCATTTGCAAAAAAAAAGGCCCCCAAGCAGAGGCCTTCTTTAAGTATAACTTGTTGCATTTTAATTTTTACAAACAGGTATTGGTTAATAGTAATCGGGATATCTTTATCTGTTTCGGCAATTGACGTGAGTGCGGGCCGAGTCCGGCAAATTACAGGTTGATTGTGTTTCTGAATCTCTGGCTCCTGCTGTTGCGTGAGCCTTGGTGTGAAATATTAATCAAAGAAGCTGCCACCCAATTAAAACGCAATTAAACTCACCTTAAATTGAGGTTAAAATTGGGTCTTTTGTCGTTATGCTTATGTTCTAACCGGAATAATTCGGGGTGTTTAATTTTCTAACAGTAAATGACTTACCTTTTTTAACACATTGGAAATAAATGTAAAATTTCTATTAAACAGGCACATTTGGCTGCTGACGTTAGATAATTTTCAGTCCTTAATCAGGCAACAATTTGTATCGAATGTGAAACTATTTATCTAAATTTGTGTTAAAGTCTACAATGTTAGTAGATTATGTAATCCATTTTAAACTTATATGTTATGTCACTTCGATTAGGAGATATTGCGCCGGATTTTGAGGCAAATACCACACAAGGGCCAATTCAATTTCATGAGTGGTTGGGAACAAGCTGGGGATTGTTGTTTTCTCACCCTGCTGACTTTACTCCGGTTTGTACAACGGAGCTTGGTAAAACTGCGCTTTTAAAAGGAGAGTTTGAAAAACGTAACGTTAAGGTATTGGCTGTCAGTGTTGATGATCTTGATTCACACAACCGTTGGATACCGGATATCAATGAAGTTAACAGCACAGAAGTTAACTTTCCGATCATTGCTGACGAAGGACGCAAAGTGGCTGAACTATATGATATGATCCACCCGAACGCTAGCGAAAAAGCTACGGTACGCTCGGTTTTCATCGTTGGTCCGGATAAAAAAGTTAAACTGACGTTGACATATCCTGCTTCAACAGGTCGTAATTTCAATGAAATTCTTCGCGTGGTAGATTCTCTTCAGTTAACAGCCAACTATTCGGTAGCGACACCTGCTGACTGGAAAGATGGTGAAGACGTGATCGTTGTACCGGCGGTGAGCACAGAAGATGCCGAGAAAAAATTCACAAAAGGTCTGCGTATTGTGAAGCCCTATCTGCGTTATACGCCGCAGCCAAACAAGTAATAACAGCAGTAAGATTTAAAGAAAAACTCCCCAATTATATCCATCATGGAATGAAATTTCCTGACGGATATAATTGGGGAGTTTTATTATTATCGGACGGCTAGTTTTCAATTTCCGATTTCTCCATTTCTTTTTCAGGCTCGATAACCGGATCGCCGTAGAAAGTCATGTGCGTTGCCCCCTGATAATAATACCAGATTGACGCCGCCATTGGGATGTGGCTGATATCATTGAAGTTAAACCAGGGGCCGAAGCTGAATTTCAACGCATGAAAGCCTGCGGCCACTGCGCCTAAACCGGTGGCAATAAAAATGTATTTGCTGCCCGGGTCCTTCTTCTTTTTGTAAACATATACCTCGATCATGAATAACATCAGGAACAGGCCGTAAAAGGCATGAACCTCCACCACCACGAAATTGAGCGTAACAAAAGTCAGAGCAAAGAATAAAACCAGCTCGACGTAATTGAGGTAACCAAGCCAGGAACCGAGTTTTGGTTTAAGAAGCGGCTTGATATGCCATATCGCAGCTCTTTCAAATAAGGCAACAGCAATCATACTGGCAAACCATCCCGGAATTTTTCCACGTTGACCCGTTATATACAAAAAGCCGTGTCCCAAAACGCCGCCAATAACCGTAGCGATCCCCATAAAAAGGAAAAAGTACTGGATCTGACGGTACATCCGGTGTGCACGTCCAAGCCGTCCCAGATGTACAAAAGCATAAAAACAGACCACCGCCATCATAAGACTGGATAACACCGTGGACGGTTCCAGAATGGTTATGCCAAACAATTTGATCTGATGTACTTTGCTGAAATCTATGGCAATCTCATTCATTAGGTGAAGTTTCTTTTTGGAGTAAAGTCCAGGGTTATAAAAATAATTTTGTTCAAAGTAACAACATATGAAGCTTTGTTTGCAACATTATGCCTCTTGAATCTCTCTTTATTAAAACTATGCCAGTTGGTGTAAAATTGTACAGCACCCGTTTCCTCTTTTGTGATATATAAAAAAATCAAGTTTATCCGGTTAAAAGTACCAGCTCGTAGACAAAATCGAGGTGCTGGTCTATTACAGAAATTTATGTCTGTAACATATTATTTCTTTGTATCGGGAAATGTGATAACGAAAGAGACTGACTCTCCTGAACTTAATTAAAAAACCATGAACAAAGTAATTTTAAAAAGTTTTACAACATTAATGCTGGCCGGTGTGCTGTTTTTACATGCCCAGTTGAGCCAGGCACAGGGACCTTTGGCTCCCGCCGGCGGTGCTCCGGCTTCGGTAACACCAAAAGGAAATTCCAAAATTTCAGGATTTGTATCCGACTCGGTTGCAGCAAAGGCGGTTGAGTTTGCGAGTATTGCGTTAGTGAATGCAGCTGACAACAAGGTGATTGACGGTGCAGTGGCCGATGATAAGGGGAAATTTGAAATCACGGGCATTGCTCCGGGGAAATATAAAGTACTGATCTCGTTCATCGGATTCAAAGATAAAACGGTCAATAATATTGCGATCGAAAAAGGCAAGGATGTTGATTTGGGAAAAATCCAGATGGTTGCCAATACCAAAACGCTGGACGAGGTAACCATTACCGGTGAAAAGTCCATGGTTGAGGAAAAGGTGGACCGTCTGGTTTACAACGCAGAAAAAGACATCACCTCAAAAGGCGGTGATGCTTCGGATCTGCTTCGTAAAGTGCCTATGTTATCGGTAGATCTGGATGGAAATGTGTCGTTGAGAGGAAGCTCCAATATCCGTGTTTTGATTAACAACAAACCGTCTACGATTATCGCGAGCAATGTTGCTGATGCGTTGAAGCAGATCCCTGCGGATATGATCAAATCGGTTGAGGTGATTACCTCTCCGTCGGCCAAGTACGATGCTGAGGGCTCAGGCGGGATTATCAATATCATTACCAAGAAAAACAATCTTCAGGGGCTGACACTGAATGTGGATTCAGGTGTGGGTAACCGGGGTACCAACCTTGGCCTGAACGGTAGTTACCGCAAGGGGAAAATGGGTTTTACACTCGGTGGATTTGGCCGTGCATTTTATAACAAGGCCACTTCTGAACTGAATCAGCAAACAAGATCGGGCACTGATCTTGTTAATACAAAACAAATGGGCAATGCCAAAGACCGCGGATTGTTTGGACAGTACTCTCTGGGCTGGGATTATGATCTTGGCAAAAACCAGGCGTTATCGGCCGGTGTGCGTTATGGTACCCGCAATTTTCTGCAAAAGCAAAATCTGACCATTGATCAGTTTACAAATCAGGATCCGACGTCAACATCGCAGCGTAAAGTAAACCGCAAAGATTTGTCGGGAACCGTTGATGTGAACGTGGATTATGTTAGAACGTTCAAACCACAGCAGGAGTGGAGCTTTTCGACACTTTTCAGCAGAACCAATCTGACAAATAATTTCGATACTGATATTTTGAACACCGGCGGAAGTGTAGCCAGTAAATTGAAAAACGTCAACCAAAACTACAATACAGAGTTTACCCTGCAAACCGATTACCAGACGCCGATCAAGAAGAATCAGCTGCTTGAATTCGGAGCAAAAGGAATTTTCCGTACCGTAAGCAGTGACTATAAATACTTGCTTGCCGGCGAATCCGGTGATTTTGTCATTAATCCTGATAACCCGTCGGGCGCTTTAAATTACAATCAGAATGTAGCGGCCGGTTATGTTTCCTATACTTTGACTACGAAAAATAAATACACGTTTAAGGCCGGAACACGTTACGAGTACACGGGGATCAGCGCTGATATGGGTGAAAAAGGTAAGATCAACATTCCAAGTTACGGAAACCTGGTTCCTAGTATCAATGTGTCCAAGAACTTATCTGCTTCTACGACCATTAAAGCGGCCTACAACCGTCGTATCCAGCGTCCGGGGATCCAGCAGCTGAACCCAAACGTGAACCTGGCAAACCCGCAGAGCATCAGTACAGGTAACCCGTCACTGAGCCCTGAGCTGACTGATAACTTCGAGCTAGGTTTGAGCACCAACATCAAGAAAACATATCTGAACGTTTCTGTATTTACCAGAAATACCAACAATTCCATCACGCAAATCCGTACAACGGTTGATACCCTGGCCGGTGCCATTGTGACAACTTTTGAAAATATCGGTAAACAAAGCGCTTATGGGATGAATGTTTTTGCCAACGTTTACATAACCCCAAAATGGACGGTGAACGGAAGTATCGATCTATTGCAGTCGCATATGGAAGGACAGACCACCAATGCCGATGGGCTTTCGGAGCCTGTGAGCAATTCGGGGTTTAACTATGGCGGAAGGTTAATGTCGCAGATATCGCTTAAAAATGGCTGGGGACTTCAGGCTTTTGGATTTTACCGTGGTCGTGAGGTGCAGTTGCAGGGAACGAGAACCGGATTTTACATGTACTCGCTGGGCTTCAAAAAGGATTTTGCAAACAAGAAAGGAAGTATCGGTTTTGGAGCAGAAAACTTCCTGACCAAAGGCGTGAGATTCACTTCGGATTTGAAATCGCCGCTTTTGGCGCAGTCGATGCAGACACAATTGTATAACCGCAATTTCAAGATCACCTTCAATTATACCATTGGAAAAATGAGTTTTGACGCGCCAAAACGCAAAACACGTTCGGTATCCAATTCAGATGTGAAAGGCGGAGGTGATAATAACTAGTAGATAATCAGTGTGATATATATTACATGAGGGTTGGCTTTTTAAGCTAACCCTCTTTTGTTTTTTGTCACCTGACAGATAGTTATCTGTATAAACTAATATCCGGTTTTATTTGTTTATTTTTGAACTAAGATGTTATTATTTATAAATATACAAAGTTTATGATGCCATGAAATGGTCCTTTGTTATTCAGCAAAAGCTAAAAGCGAGTTTGTTACTGGGTGGAATTATGCTTGTGATTGTATTGGGGACCTTACTTTCGAGACGTAATATTGATGGAATCGACAAGTCGTTTTCATCGATTTACAAAGATCGCCTGATCCCGGCTACCACCATTATTTATCTGACAGAAAATTTATACGGTAAACGCCTTTCTCTTGAAAAATTCCTGCTCAAACCGGATACCAACGATAAGGGGAAGATTTCTGCATTGCTTGCCACCCATGACAAGAGTATTGATTCGCTGATCCGGGCATTTGAAAAGACATATTTGGTAGACCGGGAAGCCAAAAGTCTGGCCGCTTTTAAAAATAGGGTGGAAGAATATGGGCTGCTGGAAAAAATGATCCTGAATTTGCATGCCTCGGGGCATTCAGAAGAAGGCAAGGTTCTGTTTGAAGGGGCAGGAGCCAGCACTTTTCAAAGTACACTGAACAACCTTAATGACCTGACCGAAATCCAGTCTGTTATTGGCGATGAACTGGTGAAAGAATCTAAAAGCGATTTCGCCAGTTATGCGATGATATCCTTTTTGCAGGTGGCCCTGGCAATTATTATTGGATTGATTATCCTGGTTTTTATCCAGAACTCCAAAGTGATCAACAAACCCAAGGTGACCAAAGACAAAGGGCAGCATTTTCACCTGAATTAAGCGAAGATACCGCCCACTTCCGGGATTTTATTTTTGAAATAAAGAGTGGACAAAAATAGGCTGATCTGTACAGATAATATCCGCACCGCTCTCCCATATCTTGTTATACCTCGGGGCTGAAATTTCCGTATTCAGGGTATCGATGTTTCCATTTGTGCCGAGTGAGGTCACAATTTTCATGGAATGTATTTTCATGTAGAAGGATTCTTCCTGAAGCTCCTTGGGGGTTAGTGCCACAAGGTTTTCAAGGGGAAGTCCCGATTTCTCAACTGCGGTGATATGTTCCCAGCTGTTGAAACCAACGGCCAGCATCAGGGTAGATTCCAATGCGTGTACTTTTTTTGCTTCTTCAAGGGAATAACAAATCACGACCGATTTATGGATCGCATTGTTGTCTTTAAGCATTTTAACCGTTTTGACGATATCGGTTTCCGGTTTTTTGTCTACGATCAGCATCAGGTTTTTATCCTTACTCCAATCGAGCACTTCCTTGAATGACGGGATTTTATTTTTTGTCAAAAGTCCCTTATCGTCTTTTAAACGCAGTTGTTTTACATCTTTCCACTGCTGCTGGCTTAGCAGCCCGGTGCCATTGGTGCGTAATGCCAGTTCATTATCATGCGAAAGAACAAGCTGGCTGTCGGCCGTCATACGGATGTCAAATTCCAGCAAAACGCAGGGAACATTCTGATAGGTATTTTCAAAAGTTGCAATACAATTTCCAGGATAGCCGTCCTCAGTTCCTCCCTGGTGCGCCATGATCATGGGCACAAACCGGTTGGAAGGTTTAAGATGGGCTTTTAAACTTCCATTTTTACTAAAATTGCAATTGTCTGTAACAGAAGTGAACTGACGCGACGGGACACAGGAAGTTAAAAACAATAACAATAAAACAGGGTAAGGGTTTTTTAAACGTTGTGCTAACATTAGCTGAGTTTTTTAATCAGGTTATTCGATCATTCTTTTACTTCGGCCACTTTATTCAGCGTCTCGACCGCAACCCGGTAACCTTCAATAATCAATCTTGAAATATCTTCTGAATTGAAATGCTGCATATCCAGCACCAGCGGCGAAGCGGGGCGGATCACAGTTAATTTCATGGGTACGCCGCGCAAAATAGACCTGTCTACATAAGACTCGGCCCAGATAATATTACTGTTGGCATATTCATTTACCGTGATGTCACGCACTCTTTCCACCAGTGTAATCAGGTTTCTCGGATTAAGTCCTTCCGACTGGTATAGATGCGGAGAATGGCAGGCAATGACAACAATTTCCGTTGCCCCGTCGGCTATGGCCTGGCGTATGGGCGCCACTTCTCTGAGGCCGCCATCCAGGAACATATCCTTCCCAATGGCAATCGCTGGCATAAGCATCGGTATGGAGGAGCTGGCACGCACGTAGTCCAGGAAATGGGGTTCCTGCGGTGTTACATATTTTATCTCTCCACTTTGCACGTTTACTGCCCCCACTTTTATTTTAACCGGCGTATGCTTCAAATGTTTGTCCTTCACATTTTTGCGAATCAGCAAATGTAAGGGCTCAGGATCAACCAGTCCGTCGAACCGGCTCATTAAGGTATTCATCCCTAACATAACGCGCGACCGCAGCGTTGATATATCCTGAGGTTGGGTAATATTCTTAACCCAAAACTCGAGAAGCTTTCTGGCGGCGATCGGCCAGTTTATTTTTGCCTCTTCTTCAAACTGCCGGCCCGTTTCGTTGGCCAGGAAAGTGGCATTAAGTGCTCCGACAGAAATTCCGTAAACCATATCGGGTTCAAAACCATTTTCCAGAACCGATTGGATAGCCCCAACCTGAAAAGCCCCTTTCATTGATCCACCTCCAAGCACGAGTGCTTTCATAAATATTTGCTTTCGGCTGTCGGCACCGGGCTTCCAGCCATTGAATGATTGATGCGTTTAATTTTTTTCTCGTAGTTCAGTAATACAAATTCCGTATTCACATAACGGTTTTTCAACGTTGATCTACTCAATTCATAGATTTTTGAATTTCATATTTCCAATTTTAAACATTTTCGTTCTAAAATAGGTATAAAGAGAAGATTTTATTCCAAATTTGAAGATTAAAGTACAGAAGTATATAAATCAGGTTTTTTTGAACTAAACTACTGTATATCGCCTTTCAATATTCGGAGGTAAAGTAACGACTTCCTATAATTAATATGACCCTTTCAATAAAGGATATACAAGCTCCTATTGCGGATGAGATGAAGGCTTTCGAGCATAAGTTTCGCCAGTTTATGAAAAGTGATGTAATGCTGCTCGATCAGATCATGAATTACATCGTACGTCGTAAAGGTAAACAGCTCAGGCCGATGTTTGTTTTTTTGTCAGCAGGAGTCTGTGGCCCCATCACGGAGTCATCTTATCGCGGTGCTTCATTTATAGAACTTTTACATACTGCTACGCTCGTTCACGATGATGTTGTGGATGATTCCAATTACCGTCGCGGATTTTTTTCTGTTAATGCGTTGTGGAAGAATAAAATTGCAGTGCTTGTCGGTGACTATCTGCTTTCGCGCGGTTTGCTGCTTTCGGTGGAACATCAGGAATTTGAACTGCTGAAAATCGTTTCTACTGCCATGCGTGAGATCAGTGAAGGAGAATTGCTTCAGATCGAAAAAGCACGCAGACTTGATATCAACGAAGAAGTATACTACGAAATTATCCGTCAGAAAACCGCTTCACTGATTGCCTCCTGCTGCGCGGTTGGTGCCTGTTCGGTAGGATCGGATGCAGATACAATTAAGCGGATGCATGCTTTTGGAGAGAAAGTAGGGATCGCTTTCCAAATCAAAGACGACCTGTTTGATTACGGCGAAGATGAAATTGGCAAACCTTTGGGCATCGATATCAAGGAAAAGAAAATGACATTGCCGCTGATTTATGCCCTGAATAAAGCTTCCTGGCTTGAAAAACGCAAGATGATCAATATCATCCGCAACGAAAGCCACAAACCCGATAAGGTACTTGAAGTGATTGCTTTCGTGAAAAATTCAGGCGGTTTAATCTATGCGCAGGAAGTAATGGAACGTTACGTGGAGGAGGCTAGAGCTCTGTTGCATGAGTTTGCAGAATCTGCCCACCGCACTGCGCTGGAACATCTGGTACAATACACGATTGAACGTAGCAAATAAAGGAAATCTATTTGCTACGCGTTTCGGAAGTTTTCTGATACAGAACTTCAAATCCGCTTCTGTACACCTCGCGGTAATTTTTCTTTACGAACTGATTGATCTCAGGATACTGTGTCAACTGACAGCTCTCGTTGGTCATCAAGCCACCTGGGAGTGACAGGTCCAGAAAATATTTGGGCATATTCGTTTCAAGATCAGCCAGGTATCTTCTCTGGTAATATTTCCCCAGATCCGATTTGTACGTGGTCTGGAAATCAAAATGCACATCTCTCGTTCCCATGATCATCCGGGTAGCGTGATTATAGTAAGATCCCCATCCCCAAACTGCCATACGGTCGCCGGGTAACCGGTTGGAATAAATACGATCCACAAGTTTTTGGTCGATAATATCGTTCAGGTGCTGCTTTTCATTGGCCAGCGTTCTCACAACATTTTTGGCATTGACATAAAAGATGAAAGCAATGGCCAGACTGAATAAAGGCGGGATAAGTCTGCCCGGTTGCCAGTTGTACTTCAAAAGCAGCCAGATTATGTATCCGTAAAGCGGCACAACCAGCAATAATGTATAATGAAGAAAATACCGGCCGGGTTTGGCAATGCAGTAAGCGGTGATCACAAGGGTGGCCAAAAATCCTGCATGATAAATCAGGTCAACAGGTTTCAGGTTGTTTTTAATTTTAGACAAAAATAATCCGGGTAAAACCAGGCTGAATACCAGTAACGGGAGTAGAGAACGGATGCTCGATTTTAAAAATGTTTTGAACATCTCCGGATTGAAGGCATTGACCGTGGTATAACGAAGATTTCCAACGATATAAGATTGGATAAAGTCATCAAATCCACCGTAAATCCAAATCGCTATAAGCGCGAGGGCGTGGGTTAATATAAATCCTGAAAGAAAAATAAATGCTTCCCGTGGTTTCCCTTTGATCAGTATCAATACAATAAAACAGGCTCCGGCAAGAAAAAGAAAAATAGGTGTAACCTGTAATTTTGCGTAAAAAGATGCTGCGCACGCGATACCTGCAACGATAAGCTCTAATTTACCAACCTCGTTCTCCAACGAAATCCGTAACAGCACGCTGATGACAATGGCCAGAAAAAGCAACGGCAGATGCTCGCTGGATGCATGAATGAGATCGGCGTAGTGAAAAAAGCTAAAAGTCAGTACCAGGGGAATAATGGTAATGCGCGCTGTGTTCGCGCCGGCAATTTTCCGGATCGTGAAAAATAATAAGAGTATGGATGGGATCTGAAATATCAGCGTATAAAAAATCCGTAATTCACCGTATGAAGCCCAGTCTGCGGTCTTCAAGAGGATCAGGGACGGAAGAAAGTTTAACGGACCTGAGGTAGTAGGATCCAGTGATATCCATGGACGTGGGTCATATCCCAGTGTTCTTCCTCCGGTCATCATGATACTTTCATCGATGTTGAGCATACCTGCCTTGTATGAAAAAAGTTTTGTGACCATTAGAAAGAATACGATCCCGGACAGAAACCAGCCATCGTTTTGCTGTAAAGGATTTCTTTTACCGGCAACCGTTTTAAAGAGGACGATGATGCATAAAAAACATAGCCCGGCATTACCTATGAGGTAATAATTTAAATTCATTATAGTGGAGTAAAGTGAACACTAAAACAGCAGAAGCTTCCGGATAAATGTAATCAACATAGAATTTTTTCGCTATTAACCCTGCGCAAAATATGCGATTTTGGAATAAAAAGTTATTGTGTGGCAGATTTTATGCGACATCCTGGTTTAGAAAACCGGGTTTCAAATTTGACTTGTATAAGAAAATTATATAAAAAATATTTTCATGACTAAGTTTTTAGTTATATTTAGGTCTCATATAAATTATAGCCGTCATGAAAATAATACCACTGTTTATACTGCTTCTTTTTGCGGGAAGTCTTAAAGCGCAGTCGCATATCTGGACGAGGGAGGACGCGAAAAAGGCAAATTTTCACGTCGATCTGTTACCGGTTTCCTACACCACAACATTTCCATTGGAAACTTCCGAAGAATTTTCAGAAAAACTGGGTGCGTGCATGGGATCTGTGTTGTCAGAGCGGGCAGATCCGGGCATCGGTGTTTTTGTGCAGGTGCTTATCAACGACCGTGGCAGTGTCGACTATTTAATTTTTGATGCCGAACAATCCAAAGGTTATAACCGGGATTCGCTCAATCAGCTTTTGAAGACTGCCTTTGAAAAAGACTTAACAAAATGGCAAATGGCCTCCAAACCTGAAAAACCATTTCAGTTTATGACATTCCGTTTTTTCGGGAAGCGGATCGTGCATCGCGAGGTAAGGCAGGCCGACAGTTCGGTGACGACGATTAAAGACGCACAGGCCTTTGTGGATACGTTAAAAATCAAAAGGATATTTTTTAATCAGCTTGAACTGACGGCGATGCCAGACGTCGTTTACCGGTTTCCAAATGCCGAAGAATTGTATCTCAGCGGGAATAACCTGGAAAAACTGGCCATTGATTTTGCAAGATTGCCCCGGCTCAAACAACTGCACCTTCAAAATAACAAACTGACAGGGGAGGGGCTTGTGTTAAGCAAAAACAAAACGCTGGAAGTACTTAATCTCCGAGAAAATAAATTGACAGATATCCCCGCAGCCGCCAGAAACTGCAAGAAAGTGTCCAGCTTATGGCTTGGTGGTAACCAGTTGAAATCTCTTTCGAACCGGAGCTTCCGAAAACTGAAACAGGTTAAAGACCTTAATTTTTATAAATCAGAGCTGGTTGTTTTGCCGAGGGGAATCAGGAGAATGAAAAATCTGGAAGTACTGGATCTCTACTATAACAGGTTTGAAAGTCTGCCTAATTCTTTGACCCGGCTGAAAAAACTGACCCATCTGGCGATATCGCATAATCAGCTCAAAACGCTTCCCGCCAAGATGAACCGGTTGAAAAACGTGCACACTTTTTATGCACATCATAACCGGTTAAGCGTACTCCCCGAGAGCGTTGCGAAGATGCGGAAGGTCAATATTCTGGACCTTGGTTTTAATTGGTTTACGAATTTTCCGGCTGAGGTCGCGTCTTTACAGGATTTAAAGGAACTGGATATTTCTTCCAATAATTTCCCTGATTTTCCGGCCAAACTGCTTGATATCAAAAAGCTGGATAAGGTTTATTTGCAGGGTAATCCATTCGTAGGGAAAGATATGGACATCAAGTACGAGCACCAGCTCGGGGTGTTAAAGGGTAAAAATGTAGAGGTGTTTTATTGATTAGCGTAACTCCCAAAAGGCCGGAACCTTTTGGGAGTTTACTTTTACAGATTCCACCAGTAAGTGAACTTTAAGACAATGGCCCGGCTTTTTACCATGAAATTGTCGGGTAAATAGTTATCTGTGTAAACGATGTATAAATCAGAAGCTGGCTTATACCGCCATTGCAGACGGGAATTCAGGTTAATGTTATCAGCCTGATTATTATACTGCATGAAAGTAGTGAAATACAGGTTGTTGCGGAAGGTTACGTCAACACGCGGTCCTACAAGCCAGAGCTGGGTACGGTTCCAGGGCTCAGGCAAATGAATGTCGTTGTAATTTCCTGCCAGGGCAATTGCCACATAAGGCTGCACGCGATAACCAAGTTCGGTACGTAAATTGGTGCGTCGTCCGTTGTTGTAATAACCGCCAAAAATCCCGGCAAAGGTATAGGTGAAGTGTTTTTGCGGGCCCGAAATGATTTCAAATCCTGCGGACGTCCAGTTGTGTTCTGTCCCGGTCGCCAGTTTTTCTTTACCCAGATTGGTTGGATCAAAGGGCCGCAGCAGGCGCGTGTAATTACTCGTCACATACGCCGACATGGTGGCACGTGTGATAAAGTTCAGGTTATAAGAAAATGTCAGCTCGCGGTCACTCAGGGACATCTGCTTATCCCAATAAATATTGCTGACGAATTTAGGTCCGTGGCTGATGATCTTTGGGTTTTTGATAAAAAACAGATAACCCACCGTCGGGCTTATTTTGTAATAACCGTTCCGGGTTGCGTTTGGCACATAACCCACCTCTGCGTTATAGTTTGCACCGACGTATTCATGCTGCCATTGCCAGAAGAAATTGGCCTTACTGAACTTTAAATCGGCTGCGTGCACAAAATCATCGCTGGATTTTCCCGGTGTGAACGATTTTAAGAACATCACTTTACCGGTCCACAGGTTGTTTACACTGGCCAGATTGTATTCGGCTCCGATGTTACGGTTGTAACGATAAGTGGCCGCATTTTTTTCAATGGAATAATTCACAGCATCACGGTTGATGAAAATAAACCGGACGTTGGAGCGGGCAAAAACCTGTCGTTGCAAAGCAAAAACGGCATAGTTGTTTTTAGGAATTGTGTCCTGAGATCCGGTTTGTACATCCAGCACACCGATCCGCCAGTTCTTGTTCAGCTTGCCGCTCATACGGGCCCCGAATTGTATTGGAACACCCAAACCGATCCTGCGGGAGAAAAAAGGACGAATGGTAGCGTACCCGAAGTTGGCGAACAAATCAGCATTTTCCAGAAAGAACTGTCTTCTCTCCGGAAAGAACAACTCAAAACGGTTGAGGTTTGTCTGCTGAACGTCCACATCCACCTGAGAGAAATCCGGGTTGACGGTCAGATCGAGATTCATGGAAGGCGAGAGTCCAATTTTTACGTCGCCACCTATGCTTGTTTTGTATTTGTTGGGTTTGTCATTCTGGAAATCCCTGGTAAGACGCGTGGCGGCATAGGGAATAACAGAAATATTTGGGCCGGGACTTGGTGGTGGCTGGTCCCAGACAAGCACACCGGTATAGGCCAGTGCCGCAGAGGGAAACTGTTTGGGAACCGGCGCCCAGGTCGATTTCTCCGAAATGGTCAGGTCCTGGCGGCTGAAATTAATTCCCCAGCGCGAAATTCCCGATTTGTAACGGATACTCTTAAATGGGATAGCAGCCTCCCAAACCCACTTGTCCGGATCATTTTTAACCTCGCTTACCCAGCGGTTATCCCAGCTAAGATCGACGGTCCCACCGTCACCCATTTGTCCGTCCCAGGGTGCTCCGGCCGCATTGGCGCCAAAAGAGAAACCGTTGGTGCGGTCGTCGAAGGTGTCCATGAACAACAAAAAGTTGTCATTTTTTCCAAAAGCGAAATCTCTCTTCAAAGATTCGACGATGATGGAATTTTTCACAGTCTTGTAATTAACAACCAGAATGTACATGTTATGGTTGTCATACGACATTTTTACGGTCGTCTTTGCGCGGGAATAACTGGTATCCATCGGAGTGACCATGAAAAAATCCGTTGCGGTCTCGGCTGATTCCCAGGCAGGATCATCGGCATTTCCATCTATTTTTATAGGCGATGGAGCAGGGCGGATGTGATACTGGAACTTTTCATTGGGTTTTTGGGCCAGGCAATTTCCAAACAGAAAAAAGCATAGCAGGAATTTAATTAAGGATTTAGGTAGCACTTTTACGTTATGGGTAGGAATATGGAATAAAAAAGATTACATGGTATTACGGTTTGGGTGTTTAAAAATTTTCGCATCAGCGATGAATGTACCGAATGGAATGACGGAAGCAAAAAACGCCAGAATGAATTTTTTCCATCCCCAGCCCAATTCAAAAACTACCTGGATCAGCAGGATCACATACAGGATAAAAAGGACGCCGTGAGCCATCCCGATGACCTGAACGGCCTGCGGATAACCGGCAATGTATTTCAACGGCATCGCAATACCGAATAGAATAAGCAATGAAGTTCCTTCAAGGAATGCAACTACGCGTAGTCTGCCCAGGGCAGTTTTTAATAAATTGGCTAACATGAAAACAAGGGAAGAAATTTAAAATGCATCTTTCAGTTGTAAAGATAACATTTAAGCTGTTTCGGGTGGAGTAATCGCCAGGGATAATTCCTGCGTATATTGGAGAAAAGGATTTATTCGATGAAAAATAGAAAACATTCTATCTAATTATATAAAGTTTTATTCTTGAAATTTTAAATCAAAGGTTAAACTTGTAAAAAAATTATTGAACGGTTACTTTTTGCGCTGTAACCGGCCCTCTTTGAATCATAACCAGCATTTATCATTTAACTAAATTATTTAAACGTTGTGATTAGAATATACTTTTCATTTTTAATGGTCTTGCTTGTTTCTCAGTCTTTTGCGCAAAAATATAAGGTGGCTGGAATCATTACGGACGAGGGAGGTAAAGGTGTACCCGATGTTTCTGTCCAGGAATTAGGGACCAACACGAAGGCCTTAACCAACGTGAATGGAATTTATGAAATGAGGGTACATTATGGCAATGCAACGCTGGTAGTTACGAGCGAAGGATTTGAACGTATAGAAAGGGAAATTAAGGGAATAGGGACGCAGAATTTTACGTTAACAAGTCTAAAAAAATCAAGGCAAAAAGGTGTTGTCGGTTCCAGAAATCTTGCCAAGAGTGCAAAGGATCTGTCGTCGCCGGTTGACATTATTGACGTGAAAAAGATTGCCAGTCTGAACGGGCAGTTTGATCTTCCGCAGTTGCTGCAATATGCATCGGCATCGTTCAACTCCAATCCGCAGCTCGGCGCCGATGGGACAGATCAGATCGATGCGACTTCAATCCATGGTATGGGTCCTGACCAGATGCTGATCCTGGTGAATGGAAAACGACGTCATCAGTCGTCGCTGATCAACCTTTCGGGGACACGTGGAAGGGGAAACACTAGCTCGGATTTGAGCACGATACCGGTTGCTTCTATTGACAGGATTGAAATTTTAAGAGATGGCGCCGTGGCACAATATGGATCGGATGCGGTTGCGGGTGTGATCAATATTGTTTTGAAAGACAATGTAAACGGGTTTACCGCGAATGCAAACGGGGGAATCCGGAAAGCGAAGTATAACCGTGATTCCAGTAGTTTTGACGGGCTCAGTTATAACGGCAATATCAACTATGGACGTACGATCGCAAAAAGCGGATTTTTAAATGTGACGGCAGATTATAATTTCCAGGACCACACCAACAGGGCGGATACGCAGCCGGATTCGGTGCTGAGACGGAAATTCGGAGATCCTAAAATTTATAACGGGAGTTTAAGTTACAACATGGCGTTTCCGCTTTATAAAAAATACGAGGTTTATAGTTTTGGTACAGCCAGTTACCGGCAAGGCGAAACCTATGGCTGGACGCGTGGGGCAAAGGATTCCGCCAATTTTATCAAACTTTATCCCAATGGTTATGACCCGCTGGTATCCAGATCTGTCGATGACCGGTCCATTACGTTAGGGATAAGGACCATCTGGAAGAAATTCAATGTGGATTTAAGCCATACCTACGGATTCAACAAATTCAACTACCATGTCAAAAGTTCACTGAACCGCTCTTTCGGTTCGGATACCCCGACTTCATTTGATGCAGGTGCTTTGCAAACCGTGCAGAACAGCACAAATCTGGATCTGACGAGGTATTACGATAATATCCTGGACGGTGTTCATCTGGCTTTCGGGGCTGAGTACCGTATGGACAGCTATAAAATAATTGCCGGAAATCCTTTGTCGTGGCGTACTTACAACCCGCTGAAAATGGGTGGTGCACAAGGATTCAGAGGTTATGGCGAGGCAGAACAGATCACCAAAAAACGCAATAACGCGGCAGGATATCTGGATCTGGAAGCACAGATTGGTGACCGTTTTTCTGTAAATGCAGCAGGTCGTTTTGATTATTACAGCGACCTGGGGAGTGGAATAGGCGGGAAAGGCGGCCTGCGATTTGAACTGACTGATGCGATTACGCTTCGTGGTAGTTATGGCATTGGTTTCAGGGCTCCTTCGCTTGCGCAGCAGCATTTCAGCTATTCCATCATTGAGGCAACGAAAGCGAATTTGGATATTCCATTGCAGTCCGTTATCGCGAGGACGGGCAGCGATGTATCTGCCGCTTTGGGCGTTTCCAGCTTAAAAATGGAGAAAACACAGAATGCGAGTGCCGGGATTGTATTTTCTCCTGATAAGAATTTTTCTGTTGCGGTGGATGGGTATTATGTAAAAGTAAAGGATAGAATTATTTTAACAGGCGAGTTTACATCGGCGGATAAACAGGTAGGTTCTTTGCTAAAAAGATTAAATGTCGATAATGCCCGGGTATTCGCTAATTCGTTAACCACTTCGACCGCGGGTGTTGATCTGACATTGAAATATACGACTGATCTCGGAGCTGGTAAATTCAACACTTATTTGTCTGCGAATTACAATACGATGAGTATTGATTCGATCAAAACGAACGACCGGCTTATTGGAAAGGGTGCTGTTTTCCTTGATAAGCGTGAACGCTATTTTATACTGGCCTCGGCACCTCCGACCAAGATTAATCTGATGCTTGACTACACGACCGGGCCTTTGACTTTGATGGTGCGTGGTACACATTTCGGTGAGATAAAGCTCGTGAACCGCAAATATGGTTTGAAGGATAAAACGGGAAAAGACTTGACGGAAAAGGATTATATGGATGTTTACAAAGCCATGATTCAGGCAGATGCTTCTCTTCGTTATCAGATCAATGAAAAATTGTCGTTTACTTTGGGTGGGAGCAACCTTTTGAATGCTTATCCAACGATGTCCAAACCTGCGCGTACGGAATCGGGTGGGGCATGGGATTCGGTTCAGACCGGAAGCAGCGGTTCGTTTTTCTATACACGGATCTATTTTAACTTTTAATTTATGAAGTACGGTTATATCTTTTGTATGGCTTTGCTGGCTCATTTTTCATACGCACAGCCTTGTAAGTTATTAACGGATACTTTTCGTGAGGCGGACAAATTGAGAAAGGATAACGCAGCATTTCAGCGTTTCCGTTTTAGCAATAAGCAGCTCGATGATGTGCAATTGATGCCCGGTTTGGAAAAAGGTGTGATCGGGATAAAAAACTTGCAGAAGGTACTGGATCAGGATTTTGATTCTTACACGCAGAATCTGTTCTGGCAACTGGACGGAAAACTCGCCACTTATAGGCTTGGTGAGGTCAAAAAGGAATGCCCGGAAACCAGTTTCAAAGTGTATGAAGATGAAATCATTTACTATAAATCAAAGTACCGTGCCTTTGATCCTAAAATTGATAAAAATGTAAAGCCGAACTAGTCTTGGAGTTATAACATAAAAAAATCCGATCGAGTGAATCGACCGGATTTTTTTATGCTCAGCGTTCGTATTTAAACAGCCGCGGGTGTTCTTTTCGTTTTAGTCTTGTTCGTTTCTGCATTCTCTTTATCACGCATTTTGATAAAGTCTTTGAACCGGCGAACTGTTGCCATAATAAAACCAATCACGAGTACAAACGTTCCGATCCAGAGAATGTTGATCAATGGTTTTTCGGTCGCTTTCATGACGATAAAATCACGCTGTGTTGTATTGACGGCAAACGTAAACTTGCCGGTTGCCGGATCGATTTCCTGGAATTGAACACGGAAGCCAAGGTCCTTGTTGACCTCGGGCTTGCGCGCCACCAGGCGGTCGCGGATAACAAACGATGGGGTAATCACATACTCGTTATCTTTATCCAATACACGGATCACCGCTTTTACAGCTGCATCACCTTCACCTAGTTTAATACCTTCCACTTCTTCCGTGCGCACCACGTTATCCAGAACGGCCACGTAATCATTTACAAAAAACGTGTCACGCATGCTGATGGTAAAGTTTTCCGTAGGGCTCCAAACCGGTTCTGCCGTTGGATTGGTTACCATTGAAACATAGGTATACAAATCCTTATCCAGTTCGCGCTGAATATCCGGAGAAGATACCAGTCCCATTCTCGGGTTGATCTGCGCACGTGGGAACAGGTTAAATACACGTCCCGAAGGCTCACGATATTCGATTTCGTAATAGAAGTTTTCCGGGAAAATTTCCAGCGTGTCTCCTTTTGAGTAATACTTTTTCTCGTTAACAACGATATCTCTGAGCGCAACTGCATGGAAATCGTTTTCGATCATATCCACCCAGCTCTTTGGAATGTATTCAGGAATATGACGTGGCTCTACGCGCACATCACGCCAGGTGAGCATATAATCGCCCATTTTTTCAGGTTTATTCAACCAGAGCGTTATGTTTTCCTTATTTTCTTTGTTGTCGTTGTTGGTAAATTCCGCGCTGCGTGAGATCATCAAACCAGAGTTGTTGATCGATACTACTTTCGTGTAAGCAGACGAGAACAGGATACCAAGCAGCATCAACGCCACCCCGATATGGGTAACTGCGCCACCCGACAAATTGTAATTTCCCTTGATAATCTGGAATAGAATGGCCCCGTTGGCAACAATCGCAAAGATGGATGTGGTCAACAAAACGATATACTGAATTTCCTTAACGCCCTGGTAGGTAATGACTGCTGCACTGATAAGCAGGGCAACCAGTAATGGATTGTACAAAGCGTGCAACTTATCCTTGCCCACACGTTTCCACCAAAAATACTGTCCAATACCTGTTAATACGATAATCAGGGAGAAGAACCAAAGCTGGAATTTGTTATAGTGGCCAATCTGATCCGCCGGAAGTGCCATGTTTAAAACACCGCCAAAGAATTCAGCAACTTTGTTGTAAACCGGGATCGAGGTTGTCGCTAAAATCTGGAAACCGGAAAGACAAAGCAATGTCGCTCCAATAAATATCCAGAATTCCTGAGAATACGTTGAAACTTCTTCATCATCCGAAGGAAGTTCTTTCCAGCGATAAACCAATAACCCGATGGAAACAATTGTGAAGGTCATCAGATAGATCAGCAACTGACCCGATAATCCCAAATCGGTAAATGAGTGAACCGACGCATTTCCCAAAACCCCGCTACGCGTCATGAACGTAGAATAAAGGATCAGGATAAAGGTTGCAATCGTTAATATAAATGAAGTTTTAAGTGCCGTAGCATTTCTTCTGGCAATGATCATGGTGTGAATCGCAGCAATCAGGATCAGCCAGGGAACAATCGACGAGTTTTCAACCGGATCCCAGTTCCAGTAGCTACCAAAGTTCAGCGTCTCATAGGCCCAGTAAGCACCCATCAGAATACCAATACCAAGAATCATGGCAGAGAATAACGCCCAGGGCAACGCCGGACGAACCCAGTTCTGTATTTTTTTAGTCCATAAACCCGCGATGGCAAAGGAGAAAGGAATCAGCGTGGTAGCGAAACCCAGGAACAGCGTAGGAGGGTGAATAACCATCCAGTAGTTCTGTAAAAGCGGGTTAAGACCGTTTCCGTCTTTGGCAATGAAATTCGGATCCATTTTGTAAACCGGCAGATCCGGCATTACTTCCTTCATTAATAGGAATGGGGTAGAACCGATTTTCAGATCAAGTCCGGGAACAACAACACCCAGGATCATCGACGTTAAAAACGCCTGAACCAAAGCAAAAATGGTCATTACCGGTGCTTCCCACGAACGGTTTGAGAAGATCAGCACGCATCCGAGAATTACATTCCAGAAAATCCACAGCAGGAAACTGCCTTCCTGATCCTGCCAGAAACTGGATATGGTATATCCGGTCGGCAAAGAAAGCGATGAGTTTTTCCAGGCGTAATGGTATTCGAAATAATGATTTCCGATAATCCAGTAAAGAGAGAAAACTATACCGAAAACCGCCACCGCATGGATGGTGAAAACGGTCCGGGCATATTTTTTCCAGGATGAAATTTCATTCAGGGGAGTCCCCGAAAGCCCCGCCTTGAAATAGGCAAAAGTTGCCAGCAAGGCCGATGCAAATGCGATAATTGTCAGCAGGTGACCTGCACTTCCAATGGTAGTATGAATCATGATTTTGATGCGGTTGCCTCTGTGGTTTCCATTTTGCCGTTTTCGTATTTGGAAGGACATTTCATCAGAATTTTTTCTGCTGCGAATGTGCCGTTCTCCATTTTTCCTACAACAACAACCTGTTCAGATTTGTCAAAGTCCTGAGGTTTTGTACTTCTGTACACGACTTTCTGGACCTTGTTTTTATTGTCAACCAATGAGAATTCAAAATAATTCGGGTCGATTTCAGGATGATACTGCATATCAACAATCTGCCCCGCCGAGTTTTTTGGTAATTTACCTACAACGTGAATACTTTCGGTATCGCCGTTGTCAGCCATTTCTTTTGCTTTCCCAAAATCAACATAGGTACTGGCATCGCCCGCAGTTGAAACGATAATTCCAATCGCCACGGCAATAATTATAAGACCGAAAATCTGGATCTTTTTCATACTGATTACTTGATATTTAACTCTTTTTCTATTTTACTAACCTTGGAATCCACGCGAAACATATTGATCGCAATACCTGCAAGAACGATAGCCACCACAGCGACAACCACCCATATCTTTCCGTCAGCCCGCAGTTTGTCGGCCATTTCCACCTGATCGGCAGCCTGTGCAAAAAGCATTTGCGGCAAGGATAAAAGCGTTAGAAAAAGGAGAATTATTTTTTTCATGATGATATAATCTTAACGAAATTAAACTTTGATTGTTATTGATGCACTTTGGCAGGGTTTGTATTGGCAACTTCTTCCCGCAAAAAGCGATTGATTTTTTTTACACGTACCCGAAGCTCAATTAACCAGACACCAAGTAATGTCCAGCCGATGATTGCAGGGTAAAAAACCTTGCGCATTTCATTATTCATGTCGTAAGAGCTAAATGCCGGATTTCCGCCATTTCCCGGGTGTAGGGAATCTGTTAACCTGGGCAGAATGTAGATCAGCGGAATAAAAACGGCAAAAGCCAGAATGTTGTAAACGGACGAAATTCTTGCCTTACGCTGTTCATCTTCAAACGAACTTCTAAGCAGCATATAAGCCAGGTACATCAACATGCCAACGGCTGCACCATTCAGTTTCGGGTCATTTGGCCAGGGATCTCCCCAGGTATAGTTGGCCCAGACAGAACCTGTAAGACAACCTAAAATACCAAAAAACAGACCTCCCTTTGCAAATTCGCTAGCCTTATCATCGTGGTCCAGAGAGCCACTTCTCAGATATTTAAACGAAAAGACCATGGAAGTAAATAACATGATCGTCATGGACATCCATAAAGCGACGTGAAAATACGTATTTCGGATACTCTCGTTCAGGATGGGCTGATGTGGAACTGGCCCCATAAATCCAACGATGATCACGTAGAATAAAATGAGTATACAAAGAATTTTCCACCAGTATTTCTTCATAATATATTGATAATTAGGGTACTTTGTTTGATAAAAAGTAGATTGAGTGATAACGTTAATCCGCTAAATCTCATTCCGGTAATTGATAAATTTATGTTTAACTTCTCCACAAAAATGGAAAAAGCAGATAACTCAGTGTGATAACGATAAGATCAATCGATAAAAGTGTGGTAATTTCATCAACGCTGACACTCCAGTCGAGTCCGTCCATGGCGTTTTTGGCCAGTCGGATTGTCATCAGCAGCATCGGCAGAATGATCGGAAAACTTAATACGGCCATCAATGTTGCATTATTCTCAGCTTTCGAGGCAATGCCGGCGACCAGGGTCAAAACCGAAGCAAAGCCAATCGCGGCGAGTAAAATGCATATCAGGTATAATCCCACATCCTGAACCGGATTGCCCATTACAAAAGCATAAAAACCGAAACCAATTCCTGAAAGCAACAGCATAATCAACGAATTGTAAATGATTTTTGACACAATAATCGCCTGTGGACTGCACAGGTTGTAATAGTAAATCAACCGCCCGTATCGTTCCTGTGAAAAACTTTTTGCTATCGCATTCACCGCTGTAAAAAGAATAATAATCCAGAAAATCGTGTTCCAGACAATAGGAGTGAGCTGACCACGACGCAGGTTAAAACTGAGGTAACAAACAAATACTGTGGATACTACGTAAAGCAACATACCACTCAAAGCATATTTTTGTCGCCATTCCAGCGTCACTTCTTTCCAAATGAGGGTTTTTATCTCGTTCAATTCTATTGGCTATCGGCAGTCAGCATCAGGCTTTCGGCACCGTGATTATTTTATTCTTCTCTCTCGATTTTTGTTCAGCACACTGTTTACTGCTTCACGCTACAAAAGTACGACACAAAAGCCATGGGTAATAATAAAAATGGGATGTTTTTGCATGATTTATAGCAGTGTCTGTATAAATGATCAGCCTAACTATTTGAATTACGGGCTGAGAATGCTTAATTTGCACTTACGTATATTTAATCTAAATAAGCTAATATGTCGGTTCGTACAGTTTCGCAGCTTCAAAAAGGTGAAAAGGCGGTTATCAGATCTTTCACGGATCGGGTGATGTCTTTGAAATTATTGGAGATGGGATGCGTGCCAGGTTGTGAAGTGCGTCTGGATGCGGTTGCCCCTCTGGGTGACCCGATTTGTATAAATGTAGGTGGTTGTTATTCTTTATCTTTGCGGTTAAACGAAGCTTCAACAATTGAAATTGAATAATTCGTTTTTCGTTCTATTTTGCTTTACCATTGAAACAAGAAAATATTAAAATTGCCCTCGTAGGAAACCCGAATGCTGGAAAATCAACTTTATTTAATGCGTTAACAGGCTTACGACAAAAGACAGGTAACTTTCCGGGTGTTACCGTAGAAAAAAAATCAGGAACATTCCGTCTGGCCGGGTCTAATGGGAGTTCCGACAGGGACGTAACCGTTGTGGATCTTCCCGGAACTTACAGCGTGTATCCAAAATCGGCCGATGAAGGCGTGGTGATGGATATCCTGGCTAATCCGAAACATCCGGATTATCCGGCCGCGGTGGTGGTGGTGGTGGATGCTTCCAATCTTCAGAGAAATCTCCTTCTTTTTACCGAAATAAGTGATCTGGGTATCCCGACTATTCTGGCATTGAATATGCTTGATGTGGCTGCCAGTATGAAATTAACCGTGAATGCGGTTCAGCTGGCGATGCAGCTGAATGTTCCGGTGGTTAAAATAAACGCGAGGACAAGCGAGGGTATTCCGAATTTGCAGCAGGCGATTCGTCAGGTCGTGGAACAAACGGAAAAACCTGAGCAAAAATATTTTTATGTTCCGAAAGGAAACGAACCTGCGCTTATTGAAGAAGTGAAAGAGCTGCATAAGCTTGACAATGATTATGTGGCATTGCAATATGTATGTCAGCACGATAATTTTTCATTTCTGGCTCAGCCGGTCAGAGCGAAACTGGATTCGTTGATCGAAAAATATGAGTTTGACGAAACCGGATTCCTGGCCGACGAAACGATTGCGCGTTATAAAACGATCAAGCCCATTGTCGAGAAGTCCGTTAAGTCGGAAGGCGCGACCGAACAGCCGCTCTGGACAAGAAAACTGGACAAAATCCTGCTGCATCCGCTTTGGGGTTATGTTACATTCGCGCTGATCCTGATGGTTATTTTCCAGGCTATTTTTGCGTGGGCGTCGTATCCGATGGACTGGCTTGATGAAAATACCGCGTCGTTTATTTCATGGGTGAAGGAAGTTTTGCCAAAAGGCGTTCTCAATGACCTGATTACCGATGGTGTGCTGGCGGGTATTGGCGGTGTAATTATTTTTATCCCGCAAATCGCCATTCTTTTTGGTCTGGTGTCTGTGCTGGAAGAATCCGGTTACATGGCCAGGGTGATGGTGATTATGGATAAGGTGATGCGCCGGTTTGGGCTTAACGGCCGTAGCGTCGTTCCGTTGATTTCGGGCGTGGCCTGTGCGGTTCCTGCAATTATGACGACACGTAGCATCAGCAGCCGTCACGAAAGGCTTCTTACCATCCTGGTAACGCCGATTATGAGCTGCTCGGCACGTCTGCCTATTTATAGCATCCTCATTGCGCTGATTATTCCTTCTACCAAAGTTTTCGGCATTTTTAATATGCAGGGACTGGTTTTGTTTGGGTTATACTTTTTAGGTTTGGCTGGGGCACTGGCCTCTGCCTGGATTTTGTCGTTGTTTATCAAAAGAACAGAGCCGGGTTATTTCATGCTTGAAATGCCTACTTATAAAGTGCCGCGTTGGGGGCATGTTGGTTTTATGATGTACGATAGTGTTAAATCTTTCGTGCTCGAAGCCGGGAAAGTAATTTTGGCGATTTCGATCGTTCTATGGGTTTTATCCTCTTATGGTCCTGGCGATCATATGGAAGTAGCCGAGCAGCAGGCCGTGAGCGCTATGCCGCAGGCGCCTGAGGAAGAAGTTGCAGCAGCCGTTGCTTCGGCCCGTCTGGAAAGTTCTTATGCCGGGAATTTTGGAAGATTTATTGAGCCTGTCATCCGTCCTTTGGGTTATGACTGGAAAATCGGGATTGCTTTGCTTGCTTCCTTTGCGGCAAGGGAGGTTTTCGTTGGAACGATGGCTACGATATATAGCATCAGCGGAGATTCGGAAGATGTCTTAACCGTGAAGGAAAGACTTGTGAAGGAAAAAAATGACCACGGCGGACCGATGTATACACCTGCGGTCTGTTATTCATTGCTGATATTTTATGTTTTCGCGATGATGTGCATGAGCACCATTGCTGTTGTTTACCGCGAAACACATGGCTGGAAATGGCCGCTTATCCAACTGGGTTATCTGATGGTGCTGGCTTATGTTTCGGCATTTTCGGTGTATCAGTTAATGAGTTAGAATGAGTTGAGTCGGTTTTTTATCCGTCCGACGGCAGAAAAGCCGTCGGACGGAGCGAGCCTCCCGTCGGATGGCTTTTTTGCCATCCGACGGGTAATTAAAAATCTCACCAACCCAGATTCTCGATAATATCGGAGGCAATCATCGCCGTTTTGGTCTTCTTATCTGCGGCGCGATCTCCTGCCAGTCCATGCTGATATACACCTAAAATTGCAGCATTTTCCGGACTGTATTTTTGAGCCAGCATAGCCGTTAAAATTCCGGTTAACACATCTCCGCTGCCACCCGTGGCCATGCCTGCATTTCCTGTTGAATTGAAATGTACATCTCCATTTGCCAGAACGACGGCCGTGTAAGCTCCTTTCAGGCAAATGATAATGTTATGTTTCCTGGCAAAATTCCTCGCCAGTTCCAATCGTTCAAACTCATTGGCACTATCGCCGGCCAGACGTTGAAACTCTTTTGGATGCGGGGATAAAATTGTTTTTGGCGGCAGCTTATCAAGCAGATCTGGATGTTTGGAAAGAATGTTCAGGGCATCGGCGTCAATGACCAGCGGAACCTCCGTTTTATCAAGCAGTTCATCAAGCACTCTGACAGTCAAAGGCTCCTGGCCGATACCCGGTCCAATACCAATGGCTGAATAGGCATCGATATCAGGCAGCGTCGTGATGTTTTTGTCATGCGGGTCCACAGAAACCATCGCCTCGGGAAGTGAAATTTGCATGATCTCATATCCGCATTCCGGCAAATGAACAGTCAGTAAACCCGCTCCCGACCGCAGACAAGCTCTGGCCGACAATATGGCCGCCCCGATTTTACCATAACTTCCTGCCAGAATCAAGCCGTGACCAAAAGTGCCCTTGTGAGAAAACTTTTGTCTTTTTTTGATCAACGCTTCGGCCGTAGATTTATCTGTGAAATAATAGGGTGTCGTAGTCTGTTCGATGAATTTTGTATCCAGGCCGATATCCACAACACGCCAGTCGCCTGTGAATGCTGCATTTTGAGGCATCATAAAGGCCAGCTTGGGAAGTTGAAAAGTAACGGTATAATCGGGCGTGATAATGGCATCCGATTTTCCATTGGGTTTGTCAACATAAAGCCCGCTGGCAATGTCAACCGAAACAACCGTTGCGGGCGACTCATTGATAGTCTCAATCACTTCTTCAAGCAAACCGGTAACCGGGCGTGATAACCCCGATCCCAGCAAGGCATCAATAATGATCTGCTCCGCATTGAATGCAGGCATGGTGTGAGATTCATAGATACTTTGTACCTGTAAATGATTTTCAATCCGTTTCAGGTTTTGCGCAAAGTCCTCAGAAGTTTTGTCTGTATATTCAATGACAAAAACGCGAAGATGATAACCTTTGCTGCTTAAAATTCTGGCGATTGCCAGTCCGTCACCGCCATTATTTCCTTTGCCGCAAAAAACAGAAATGGAGTGACTGATATCAAAGCAGTTTGTAAACCACTTTACAAAAGCATGTGAAGCTCTTTCCATCAGATCAAATGACGAGATGGGTTCATTTTTTATCGTATGCGCATCCAGTGTCCGGATCTGCTCTGCATTCAGTATTTTCATAATCTTACGATTTCTGATATGGTATTCTGGAAATTATAAGTCCCGGAGGAACACTTCTCGTTGGCAATATAGCTATCGGCAGTCACCTATCGGCTATCAGCGATTGGCAGTTATCCAAAATATTGTTTCTTAAAGGAGCCTGATAGTCGAAAGCCGACCGCCGATCGCTATAAGTCTTACCATTCCACGGCAAAATAGTTACTTTTTTGCTACATAAAATTAAGCTAACTCTTTCAGATATTAATAATTAATCTTAGCTTTGCACTCGTTTTCGCAATAGCTGTTTTGAATGAAGGGGCGTCACCTCATCCGCTGGAAATTAGCTGCAATTATTTTAATCAATATATAAAGCATCGTCATGAGCGAACTTATTAAACTCGTAGAAGCTACGATTGAAAATCGTACATCCGAGTATCCTGTATTTAAATCAGGCGACACGATCAACGTACACGTAAAGATCAGAGAAGGTAACAAAGAGCGTATTCAGCAGTTTCAGGGAACGGTAATGCAACGCCGTAACCTAAGCTCAAGCGGTGAAACTTTCACGGTACGTAAAATATCTAACGGAATTGCCGTAGAACGTGTTTTCCCAATTCTTTCACCAAGTATCGCGAAAATCGAATTGATTCGTCGTGGTAAGGTGCGTCGTGCGCGTTTGTTCTTCTTACGCGGTCGTCAGGGTAAAGCCGCTCGTATTAAGGAGCTAAAAGTAGCGAAGGCATAAGATATTTTCTTCGGACGAAATTAAAAACCCTGCAAGAGAATCTTTTCTTTGCAGGGTTTTGTTGTTTGGGAGCAGTTGGTTATTAGCTGTTGGCGATTGGCTTTCTGCACCAAAAAAACCAAATTATAGAATAACTTTCAAAATGCGATGTAGCTAAGAGCTATTGGCTAATCGCTAACAGCCAATATGGAACTTCCTTTTTTTAAATATCAGGGTACAGGAAATGATTTTGTGATGATCGATAATCGCACAGGATTTTTTCCTTCTTCACAGGAATTGATCGAGAAACTTTGTCACCGTCGTTTTGGGATTGGTTCGGACGGGCTTATTCTTTTGGAAAATGCCGAAGGATATGATTTCAGAATGGTTTATTTCAATGCAGATGGCCGTGAAGGCAGTATGTGTGGTAATGGGGGCCGTTGCGCCGTTCGTTTTGCGCATGATCTGGGTCTGTTTGAAAAAACAACTTCATTCATTGCAGTGGACGGTCCGCATGAAGGGCTCGCTACCGAGGATATCATTCGTTTGAAAATGGCGCCGGTCAACGGCGTGGAAAGACATTCGGAATATGATTTTATGAATACCGGTTCTCCGCATTACGTCACTTATGTAGATGATATCAATGAAGCGGAAGTTGTGGAAGTAGGTAAAGATGTTCGCTACGGTCCGTTGTTTGGTCCGGTAGGAGGAACCAACGTTAACTTTGTTCAGCTTTTAGGCGAAAACCATATCAGCGTAAGAACCTACGAACGTGGGGTAGAGGATGAAACTTACTCTTGCGGGACCGGCGTAACAGCCTGTGTTTTGTCGGCGCATTTGCGTGAAGGCTGGAATGGCCCTGTGAAAGTGGAGACGCTTGGCGGGACTTTACAGGTGGATTACTTCGGAAAAGAAGACGATAAATTCGACGATATTTATTTAATAGGACCTGCGGTACGGGTTTTTGAAGGCAGCGTGACGATATAAAAGTTCATAAGTAGATATAAAACAAAAATCCCGGCTACAATTGTAGCCGGGATTTTTGTTTGTCCGATATTTCCTGAATCAGGAAATAACCAGTGTTATTGTCCAACCTTACGGCCTTTCAATGTTTCGCGTTGGTTGTTAACCTGTTTTAACAAATCCTTGTTAACAAACAGGCGCGCACCATTTCCAGCCTGCAAGTCAAAAGTGCGTTCCTTGTAGCCGAATTTGTTATTTGGTAAAACATCCAGGAAGTAGTTCTGCCCGCTCAAATTGAACCGCATACCTTTTTTGTCCTGCTGGGTATCGTCCCATGAAACATTGATCGTTCCGTTGGCTGAGCCCAAGGAAACTCCCGGTGTAAATGGACGTACATTGATCGTCTGAATACTTTTTCCGTTGCTGATGCTGATTTGTCCTTCCGGATTCACCTTGATATCGTTCGGATCAGATACTTCGCGGCGGATCGTAATGGCTTTGTCATTGAAGAACTGAACCTTGCTCAACGGAATCCCGGCATTTTCAAGGTCGCGGCGCAGATCCTCGGTGAAAACGGTATAATTGGTAAAAGGTATGGAGTTCGTGGTGGTACAAGCTGATACGCCAACGATAAGTGCCAGTCCGGCAAATAGTTTTTTAATTAGATTCATGGGTTGTAATTCGTGTTTCACTATTAACTAATTCTCAAAATCCTTACGATTATGCTTTCATGTAGAGAACGCAATATTACTAAAAAGCCTTGCAGTAACCAACTTAGAATATACATCTCTATTAATCGGAAGGTTGCTGACAATCTGTCAGACTTGTTTGCTGATAATTCCTATTGGAACGCAAATTTTTATGCGGTATTGCAAACGAGAAAATAATTCTAAAATATAAATTCAATAAACATAAAAATTATGGAATCAGTGATTCAGGAAAAAGGAAATCTTAGCATTCATACCGAAAACATATTTCCGATTATTAAAAAATTCCTTTATTCGGACCACGAAATATTTTTACGAGAATTAGTTTCAAACGCCGTTGATGCCAGTCAGAAAATAAAAAAACTGGCTTCTTACGGAGAATTTAACGGTGAATTGGGAGACCTGAAAGTGGTTGTTAAATTGGATAAAGACGCCAAAACAATCACCATCAGTGATAATGGTATCGGTATGACTGCCGATGAAATTAAAAAATACATCAATCAGATCGCTTTTTCAGGCGCGACAGAATTTGTCGAAAAATACAAAGACAAAGGCGAGGACGGAAAAGGTGACAAAGGAATAATCGGACATTTTGGTCTTGGTTTTTATTCTGCCTACATGGTGGCAGATAATGTAGAAATCATCACAAAGTCTTACAAAGAAGGATCCGAAGCGGTTCGCTGGATATGTGACGGATCGACAGAATATGAACTAACATCGGCGGAAAAGTCGGAACGTGGTTCGGATATTATTTTGCACGTTGCTGCTGATTCAGAGGAATTTTTGGATGAGCACCGTTTGAGAGGAATTCTTGAAAAATATGGTAAATTCCTTCCAATCGAAATTGAATTTGAAGAGAAGATCATCAACAATCCAAGCCCGATCTGGACAAAAAATCCTTCGGACCTGACGGACGAAGATTATATCGCTTTTTATAAAGAACTATATCCTTTCAGCGAAGATCCGTTGTTCTGGATTCATTTGAACGTAGATTATCCTTTCAACCTGACAGGTGTTTTGTACTTCCCGAAACTGAAAAATGATTTCCAGGGACAGCGCGAAAAAATCCAGCTTTACAGCCGCCAGGTGTTCATTACGGACGAAGTAAAAGATATCGTTCCTGACTTCCTTCAATTGCTGCACGGGGTGATCGATTCTCCGGATATCCCATTGAACGTTTCAAGAAGTTATCTTCAGGCCGATGGAAACGTGAAAAAAATCAACGGATATATCACGCGTAAGGTAGCTGACAAACTTTCGGAGATCTTCAAAAATGATCGTGAAGGATTTGAAAAGAAATTTGACGATATCGGACTTTTCGTCAAATACGGTATCATCAGCGATGAGAAATTCTATGACAAAGCGAAAGATTTCTGTCTGTTGAAAAACGTTGATGGCAAGTACTTCACTTTTGAAGAATATCGTGAGGCGGTTAAGGAAAACCAGACGGACAAAAACGATACACAGGTTTGGTTGTATACCACCGATGAGAAAAAGCAGGATGCCTTTATTGAATCTGCAAAGAAACGTAGCTATGACGTGCTTTCGCTGACAAGCGTTATCGATTCTCACTTTATTAATACTTTGGAACAGAAGGTTGAAAAAGTGCAGGTTAAACGTGTTGATGCCGATACACTGGACAAACTGATTGAAAAGGATATTACTTTGGAGAGCATCATCTCAAAAGATGAAGAAGAAAAAGCTCAGAAATTGTTTGAAGAAGTGGTAAGCAGCAAGGCGGGTACAGTCAAAATTGAAGCAATGCCTGTTGATGAATTGCCGGTGGTGATCACATTCCCTGAGTTTATGCGTCGTATGACGGATATGCAGGCGTCATCAGGACAGCGTTCCATGTTTGGAGATATGCCTTTGATGTACACCATTTCGGTGAATGCCAATCACCCTGTATTGGGTCGCATCCTTCAGACAGAAAGCGAAGATGAACAAAAAACATTGGCAAAACAGGTTTATGACCTTGCGCTATTGTCTCAGGGACTGCTGACGGGTAAGGATCTTACGCAGTTTATTCAGCGTACCGTAGTGAGTCTTTAATTGCACTTAGGTTCTTAAAACAAAAAATCCGCTCTCGTAATGGGAGCGGATTTTTTGTTTTACCTGAAAATGTTACTTTCTTCCGGCGATCAGTTTGTCCTTCAAAATTTGAAGTTCTTCCCATTTACCTTCTTTCGCCAGTCTTGCCTGCTCAGGCCAGGTCGTCGGATCATGCATCTGAAATCTCGGGCCTGCATTTTTAAGAATATGTGAAATTCTGATGTGCGACGTATTGGACAATTGCTCGAAAGTATAAATCCCTTCTTTATTGATTAATTCTTCGATTTTGGGCCCTATGCCCTCAACTTGCTGCAAATCGTCGAACTGTGTCGGATCGATTTTTTTCGCTTCCGGTTCAATAATCGGGTAAACAGTTTTGGAAGCCTTACCTACCAGCTGTTCTGTTGATTTATATTCGACCTTTTGAGAGCGACATTCGGCAAGTTCCAGCTTTCTTTCTTCTATGGATTCACGGAGTACTCGTATACGTCCGTTGGCAATAAGTCTGGCAATCAGCCAGCCTATGAAAGCCGCCGCGATCAGCAAAATCAGTATTTCAGATATCGCTACCGGCTTGTTGAATGGATTGAGTTCTAAGAAAATCATAATGTGTTTAGTTATCTTAAATAAAAAGATGAATCAAATTATTCTGCCCGACCGCCATTCAGTTCGTCCTGCCACGCTTTCAGCTGCTCCCAGTTTTCATTGGCCGCCAATTCTGCCTGACGAGGCCAGGTAGCAGGATCATGAATTTGATAACGTGAATCCGAATTCAGCAGAATTGCTGCAATTTGTTCCGGTGTTTTCTGGCTTAACTGGCGGAATGAATGGATACCTGCATCTTTAAGCACACTTTCTATTTTAGGACCTATTCCTTCGATGATTTTCAAATCACTTTCCTGAACTTTTTCTGGTATCACAGGCAAAGCGGCCACGGTGTTATGGACTGAACTTGCCTGATTGTTTGATTTTTTCAGGACAATTTTCTGATCCTGGCAATATTTCAGATCACTGTCGAGTCTGGATAATTCGTTTTCGAGATCTGTAATGGTGCCCTTACCTGAAATATAACCAATAATATATCCCAGAATTGCGGCAACGGCCAGCATCAATATATGCTGCCATAATGCATCGGGGTTTGCAAGAGGATTTAATTCAAACATGTTATAATGTGTTTATTATGGATAAAAAGCTATTGGACCACAATGGTTACGCGACGATTGGCGCGTTTTCCTGCCGGTGTATCGTTGGGTGCTTTTGGCTCTGATTCACCCTTCCCGGTAGTAAGAATCCGGTCAGCAGGCATGCCAAGTGCCACAAATTTCGCTTTTACAATATTAGCTCTTTTCTTGGAAAGTGTAAGATTCCAGGCCTCGCTGTCATCACTGTCGGTGTGTCCGGTCAGCAATAGTTTTTTGTCCTTGTTATCAGCCAGGAATTTTTTCGCCTCAGCCAGGAATTTCTTGTTTTCATCCGTTTTGATGTATTCTGCACTCGCAGCCGGGAAGTAAAGGTCCATCGGTTTGAAGATACTCTCATATTTTTGCTCGTTGGCCAAGTCATTTTCTGTGGCAGCGATGCGTTTGGCAAAAGTAAAATCAATACCGCCACTCATGGAATCCGGACTGAAAACGATGTCATCCATTAATTTTCCGTTTAACACAAAAACAGAATCCGGCAAGCCTTTGCTCATCAGATAAGTTTTGATACCGGCAGCCCGCGCGATACCTAAATTCGGGAATGAAGTTGTATTGGTTTCCTGCGAAGCGTACAACCCGGTGATCGTAATAATTTTACCAGGATTTGCAGCAGCGAAAGAAGCTAGTGAATCAATTTCAGCTTTAACAGCATTCATGTTAGCCTCAGCTCCGGACTTGGCAAAACCAAAATTGCCGGACGATTGCAGGTTGAGCTCAGTTCCGTCTACGATCGTAAACGGCGTAATGGTTGGTGTTGGTGCATGTGTATCGGTGTTTACCGTAGACGTTGAGAGTGGAGCATCGCAAAGCTGCTTAATTTTACAAACGTGCCAGTAGGTTGAGCCTCCCATCCAGCCAATAAGTAAAATCCACCAAAGTGTTTTGTTGTTTGACATAAGTATTTAAGGATTAATTTATTAATGGACTCAAATAAGTTAATTCGGTCACATAAATTTAACCTTAAATAGAAATTTTTAAATAAATATTAATAAAAAAGCCCCGGATGCTGGTGCGTCCGGGGCTCATCGTGATTAGCGATTCATCGAAATCAGGAACTCTTCGTTGTTTCGGGTGCCTTTCATATGATCGAGCAGGAAGTCCATCGACTCCATGGCGTTCATATCTGACATATGTTTTCTTAAAATCCAGACTTTTTTCAGTGTCTCTTTATCCAGAAGCAGATCCTCTCTACGCGTACCTGAGGCCATTACATCGATAGCCGGGAATACGCGTTTGTTAGAAAGCTTACGATCCAGTTGAAGTTCCATGTTACCGGTTCCTTTGAATTCTTCAAAGATAACTTCGTCCATTTTAGAACCTGTATCGATCAGCGCTGTTGCAATGATGGTTAAAGAACCTCCGTTTTCAACATTTCTGGCCGCTCCGAAGAAACGTTTTGGTTTGTGTAATGCGTTGGCATCAACACCACCTGACAATATCTTTCCTGATGAAGGAACGACGGTATTATATGCACGTGCCAGACGTGTAATCGAATCCAGAAGGATCACAACGTCGTGACCGCATTCTACCATTCTTTTGGCTTTTTCAAGAACAATGCTTGCAACCTTCACGTGACGGTCGGCCTGCTCATCAAAAGTAGAAGCAATAACCTCCGCACGAACACTGCGCTGCATATCGGTAACCTCTTCCGGGCGTTCGTCAATCAAAAGGATCAGCAAGAATACCTCCGGGTGGTTACGGGTGATGGCATTGGCGATTTCTTTCAAAAGAACTGTTTTACCAGTTTTAGGCTGGGCAACGATCATACCACGCTGTCCTTTTCCGATTGGTGCAAACAAATCCAGGATACGTGTTGAGTACTGATCCGGGCGACCGCTCAGTCTCAAACATTCTTCCGGGAAAAGCGGTGTAAGGTATTCAAAAGGAATACGGTCCCTGATTTCCTCGGTTGTTTTGCCGTTTACGGTCTCTACACGCAAAAGTGCAAAATATTTTTCTCCCTCTTTCGGCGGGCGGATCTGACCTTTTACAGTATCACCGGTTTTAAGACCGAATAATTTTATTTGAGAAGGAGATACATATATATCATCCGGACTTGCCAGATAGTTGTAATCAGCAGATCTCAGGAATCCATAACCGCCATCCTGCATAATCTCCAAAACGCCTTCATTGATAATAAGCCCGTCAAATTCACGAACATAATTATTATAGTTGCGTTTGATCTTATTGGATGGATCTTCTCTCGGTTGAGCTGGCTGATTGGCCTGAGGCGTATTTCTTTCTGTGCCTTCTCCTTGCTGTTGCGCCGGTTTTTCTTCCGTGGCAGCAGCAGACGTATTTTCAGAAGTTTCAGTATTGTCTGCCTGGTTAACAGTCTCACTAGAAGTTACATTTTCAGCAACCGGAGCAGATTCTTCACGTCCAAGGTCTTCCAATGTATCTTCATCCGAATCAAGTTCAGGTGAAGAATCTATATTTTTAGAAAAGATATCTTTTTTTGGAGCATCAAAGCGCTTGGCAGGTCTCTCGAAATTTTTCGCAGGTGCCTCGCGTCTTGCCGGAGCCTCACGTCTTGCCGGTGTTTCGCTGGTTAACGGAGCGGCAGGAGCCGGCTCATCATTGGTAACTTCGGGAACCTCCACTGCCTTTGGTGCATTGTCGAAAAGAGGTGCCGGTGCCGGACTGTCAGAAAGAATATCTTTCCTCGGTTTTCCGGTCCTTACGTTTATAGCTTTCACTGGAACAGGAGTTTCGTTAACTACTGTACGTCGTGCTCTTTTTTTCTTAGGTTCATCACCTTCCGGAGCTTCCGCCTCGCTGGCCTGTTCAAGTTCCTGCTGTGCGATAATTCTAGATACTAGTTCTTTTTTAGGAAGTTTGGCATAGTCCTGAATGCCGTTTTTTCCTGCTATTTCTTTCAGCTCAGATAGAAGCTTAAGGTTCAATTCATCAATTGTAAGCATACAGAAAATATACAGTAAAGATAAACTTTACCAGATGATTAATGGGATAGTGAATATAGATGGAAAATGATAGGAGAACGCAGCTCTCGGGTCACGTAATGGTCATTGGTGCGTGATGTGTGTTTTTTTCTTGCAAGTCTAGAGTGAAAGACTTTACAATCAGGTAAATTAAAATAGATCAACTGGAAAAGTTTGCAATTTATTGAAAAATGAAGTGTGGAAAATTGGTTCTTGGGTAACTTTTTTTCGTCAGTTTTGAGAGCTGCCGAACGCTGGATGTACTGGGGTGTACTGTTATTGAAACGAAGGTACAAAAGTATTTTATGAAAAACAAATTCTTCGTGAATCAATTTTTATGATTTGAATAAATATTTTTTTGCAGGTATAATCGCCACTGTCTTTCATAGAATGTTAGTATTTCTCCCAAGAAAAGAAGACTTTTGTGGGAATATGAATATTGTAGTTGATTCCGGGAATACCTATGCTAAAATAGGCTGGTTTTCAGGAGATAGTTTAATTCGTTATCAAACCAGGCTAAGTTTTCCGGAACTTATTCAATTGATAAAATCGGAATTGCCGGAACGTATCATGTATTCGTCGGTGAGCCGTTCAGCTGCTGATTTTTTGAAAGCACTGGGGGAAGACATTCCGATACTGGATTTGACAGGAGAAACACCTGTACCGATCATAAAAAATTACGAGACACCATTAACATTAGGAGCAGACAGGGTTGCGGCCGCAGCGGGCGTCAACTGGATGTTTCCCAAAGAGGATGTGTTGGTAGTGGATATGGGAACTTGTATCACCTATGACCTTGTGGAAGGAGATGGTACTTTTCAGGGCGGATTAATTTCTCCGGGTGTGCGGATGCGATTTAATGCACTTCATACGTTTACTAACAGACTCCCGTTGTTTGAACCCGAAAATGATCCCGAATTCATTGGGAAAAGTACAAAGCAAGCGATTCAAAGTGGCGTTATGAATGGTATACTTGCAGAGATAGAAGGAATAATTGAAAGATACCGTCACAAAATGCCGCATTTACGCGTAGTTATCTGTGGCGGGGATGTGCCTTTTTTTGAAAGTAGCCTGAAACCGCCCATATTTGCAGTGCCGGAACTGGTATTAATTGGACTGAACAGAATTTTAACATATAATGTCGCTTTACAATAGAATAGGATTACTCACGATAGCAATTACGCTCGGATGCAATTGTTCGGTCTTAATATCAAAGGTTAATGCACAAGGATTGGGGAACTCCCCATATTCTTCTCTGGGTTTAGGAGAGCTTTACAACGACGCATTTACGGGATCTTCCGGAATGGGACAGTCGGGGGTAAGTACCGCAAACAGTTTTGAAATTAACAACCTTAACCCGGCTTTATGGGTAAGAAATAAATTCACGACACTGGATTTCGGTGTTATCGGACAATATAAAAAGGTAGCATCCGGCTCTGCCCGGCAGACCAACTCCGGCGGAAACCTGGGATATGTGGCTTTGTCCTTCCCGGTTGCCAGCAGGTGGACTTTGGGGGTGAGTATCAAACCTTATAGCTTTACCGATTTCTCCAATAAGTCTTCAAAAATTATTGCAGGAACACCTTATTACGCCGATTATTACAATTCAGGAAAAGGCGGAATCAATAAAGTTTCGGTTACCAACGCGGTTCAGATCGGTAAATATTTGAGCCTTGGTCTTGAAAGTTCTTACTTTTTTGGAAACATACGTAAAGCTTCTGAGGCGTCTATCGGTGATGGAACAGATTACCTTGCCAGCGTAAACGACCGTACGACGTACAACGACATTGCTTTCAAAGGTGGTGCTGCTTTGAGAATACCAATTAAAAAGAACAACAAACTGAACCTGAATCTGGGTGGGGCGTATAGTTTTGGAACAAGGATCAATGCGGTTAATACCGTTTCATTTGAACTTACCCAGTCTTCATTCCCGGTGATTGACCCTGACACATTGGTTAACAAAAAGAATGGTTCGGTAAGACTTCCTTCACAATATCAGGTTGGGTTTAGTTTTGAATGGCCTTATAAGCTGACGCTCTCAGCCGATTACAGCCACGAATCCTGGACGGATTACAGAAGTTTCGGCAGCTCTGATTCGAAAAATGGTTTGAACGATGTGGATCGAGTGCATCTTGGGGCTGAGTATACGCCGCGTTTCGGTTCGCTGAACTACTTTAATAATGTTCGTTACCGTGCCGGTTTTAGCACCGGAAATACGCCTTATATCGTTAAGCAAAGCAATATCAAAGACACGAATTTCAGCCTTGGTTTTACTTTTCCAATGGGCCGTGGTTACCAGAATTTTGTTTCACTTTCTTTTATCGGAGGACAGCGTGGTGTGATGGGTACGGGGATGATCCGCGAACGTTATGGAAAGATAGCGCTCGGATTGACGTTGAGAGAGAGATGGTTTGAAAAACAAAAAATTGATTAAGAAAGCAGACCTATACGTATGTTAGGTATTAAAAATATAAACAGGTTGTTTAAAAAAGGAGATAAATTCTTATCTCCTTTTTGTATTCTGGTCGTTACAGGATTTTTATTCGCTGCCTGCGAGCAAAACAAGGATAAAGTCGGCAAGGCCTACACCGGCCCTGTTGAAATTGTCAATGGGGTAGAGGTGAAATACAGTGAGCAAGGATTGTTGAAAGTTATCATGAAAACGCCCAAACGGCTTCGGTATCAAAACGAAGATATTGTGTTTCCGGATACCGTGAACATTAACTTCTATGACCCGACGGGCAGTACGGTTATCACTCGCCTCCGAGCGGATTCCGGACGTTTTGATCCTCGTAAAAATGTTTACCTGGTAAAGGGAAATGTTCGGGTAGTGAAATCACAAACTCAGGAATTACTTACCACGACTGAGCTTAACTGGAGTCCGGATACTAGGAAAGTTTTCACCGAAAAATTCGTTTCGGTGAGGAATATGGTTACAAAAGACGTGATCAATGGGAACGGAATGGATGCCGAACAGGATTTTTCACATATAAAATTCCGGAAGGGAACCTTCAAAATGAAGTTCAACGAGCTTTAATTCTTTCCGCAATTTTCCAATGCTTTCGCTACCGTAGCAATAGGGGTGTAAACGCTGTCCTTACCCCATTTCATATTCACGTAAGTTATAATTTCAGCAATTTCCAGCTCTTTTAATGACGCATTGGCGGGCATAGGTCTGCTGAAAGGTTTTCCATTCACGATAATCGTATCCTTCATCCCATTTTTGATAATACACGACATCGCGATTTTGTCCTGTATCATTTTAGAACCAGCCAGGGGAGGGTATAGGCTGGCCATACCTTTTCCATCGGCCTGGTGGCAATTGGCGCAATTGGTGGTATACAACTGATACCCTTCTGCAAAATACTGTTCAGTTTTAAGCTCTTCCGCACTTTGGCATGAAAATGCAGCAAAGGCCGTAAAAAGTAATAATGCTTTTTTTATCATCAATCTGAATGTCCGAAGACAAACTATTTTTTGTACTCTTCTAATAAAATTTTCATGTCACGCATCAGCTTCTGCGTTCCTTCCTCGGTCGTTCCGTCGTACATACCACGGATATATTTATCCTTGTCGATCAAAATAAATGCACCACTGTGCAAAAATCCGCCTTCTGCGGTCCTGTCTTCCTGTGCGGCCGACAAATAACTTTTTTGGCCGATTGCATAAATATTCTCCTTTGGACCGGTAAGAAACTGCCATTGATTTCCCTCAACACCCAAATCTTTTGCAAAAGTATTGAGCACTTTTGGCGTGTCATGCTCAGGGTCAATGGTATGCGAAAGAATCATAACCTCCGGATTACCTTTAAACTCCTTGTAAACTTTGGTCATTTGTCTTTTCATAACCGGACAAATGGTAGGGCAGGATGTGAAGAAAAAGTCGGTCACATAAATTTTCCCCTCCACAACTTTTTCAGTGATGGTATCTCCATATTGATTTGTAAAGGAGAAAGGTGGAATTTGATTGTAAATTGTATCAACTACTTCTTTTCCGTCAACTTTTTTTGTTACCCAGTCACGCTCGCCAAGTATTGGCAATTTTTTCTTCTCACCGTTACAACTCCACAAGGTAATTGCTGTGATCAGCAAAACAACTACCGCACTGTAATGTCTTTTGTACTGTAAACCAAACATGTTCTTTTAATCTAAAAATGATTTCGCTTCCTGTATTGTTTTGGAAGTTATTTCCTTAACCTCAATAATTTTACTTTTCTGGCTCTCAAAATAGATAATGGCGTCGGCAGCTTTAAGCTTCTTCGCAGAGTCACCACGATAAGAGTGCATCCAGTCCATCATCAACTTATCAGATTCGTTTAGTTTCTGATTAATTTCAGTCGCTTTCATACGTTCCTCTGCCAGATTATTCCCAGCCACACCCTCATTCTGAAGGCTATCCATGCGCATGATTTTTTTGGACAACTTTGATTTTAATGTCATGATATCGTCCATTTGTGGCATCACGTCATCATGGATCTGCATCACTTCACTTTCAAGTTCCAGGACCCTGTCGGCATCTTTGTTACATGAAAAAAGCAAGGCACTTATTCCGAGGGCAAGTAAATATTGTTTCATAGTTTATGTGGGGTTATTCATAACGCTAATTAATTAGCCTTTAAAATCATTTCACGAGCATTATTGATGACAGACTCGGTAGGGTTATGCCCACCGATCATCTGTGCAATTTCCATCACACGTTCATCAATCGACAATTTCTTGATCTTACTCACTGTTTTCTCAGACGAGTGATCTTTATAAACAAAGTAATGCGCTTTTCCGCTGCTGGCGATCTGATGTAAATGGGTGATGGCAATAATCTGGTGATTATCCGACATTTTGATCATCATCTTGCCCATCTTTTTCGCAATTTCGCCGGAAACCCCCGTATCAATTTCGTCAAAAATAATAGTCGGAAGCTTACGTTTATCGGCAAGAATATACTTGATAACCATCATCAGACGAGAGAACTCTCCACCCGATGCAACCTGACGTAATTCCTGCAAGGCCAGTCCTTTATTACCACTGAACAGAAAGGCGATCGAATCGATTCCTTCGCTGGTAGGCTGCGTTTCAGTAATTTGTATGGATAGCGACGCATTAGGAATTCCAAGTTCGATCAAACGTTCAATGATCAGTGACTCTATCGTCTTAATCACCTTATGGCGTTCTTTTGACAAGGACTGAGCACTTTTCAGCATCACTTCCTCGGTTTTCGAGACTGCTTTTTGCGCTTTCGCTAGTGATTCGTCAAGATTCTGAACAGTACCTACTTTCTTTCCAAGCTCGTCGTGAATGCTGATCAGTTCCTCAATGGTTGAAGCGTGGTGCTTTTTTTGCAATTGATAAATCAAATCAAGCCGTTCGCGAACCAGCTCTGTCCGGCCTTCATCGATATCCACAGAAGAACTTATTGTATCGATCTCATCCGCCAGATCACGTAATTCTATCAGGCTGCTTTGTGCTCTTTCGCGTAACGGCTCATAGGCCGGCACAAGTCTGCTTGCTTGCGTGATAGACGAAACGGCACTTTTCAGAAATTCAAGAATGGAATTGTCCGGATTGTCCAGATAGGCATATGCCAGTTGAAGCCTTTCACGGATTTCAACTGCATTTTCAAGGATCGTCAGCTCTTGTTCAAGCTGGTTTTGCTCATCACTCTGAAGACCTGCGTTACTTAATTCCTGATATAAAAACTGATCGTAATCGAATGCTTTTCTTAATTGAACTGCTTCGTTTTTTAAAGCCTCGTATGCCCGGGCTGCCTCTTTGTAGGCATTGAAGTTTTTACGGTAGGCGTGAAGCAAGCCGAAATTTTCGGCGTAAGTATCGACAACCTGCAACTGAAATTCATTGCTCCCAAGCAAAATGGAGTCGTGCTGGGAGTGGATATCCAGCAATTGGCCACTGATTCTTTTTAGCGTATCCAGGTTAACCGGCGTATCGTTGATGAAAGCACGCGATTTTCCTGCCACAGAAATTTCCCTGCGTACAATGCATTCTTCCGCAAAATCAAGATTTTCTTCTTCGAAGTTAGGGGAAAGATCATAACCGGAAAGATCGAAACTACCTTCGATTACACACTTTTCGTTAGGATCATAAAGCGACTTGATATCAGCCCGATTACCAAGCAAAAGACCAATCGCACCGAGCATAATCGATTTACCTGCACCCGTTTCACCTGTAATAATATTCAGTCCGGGATCAGGCGACATTTCCAGTTGCTTGATCAGGGCGTAATTTTTAATAAGTAAATTTGAAAGCATGCCTTATGTAAGCAGATTGTCAACGTTGGTAAAACCTGGCCACGGTTCCAAGTGGTATTGGTTCGACTTTGACACGAATATAGCTATGTTATCAACAAATAGGAAACGCTGGTGGTTCTTTAATACGATACCTTACCAATTGTCAGGATAAAGCGTGTTTTAAAACTTGCTCTGCTCGTCGTAAACAACTTCATAAAGATCCGGTATAGCCAGTTTGTGGCTGTGTCGTCTGGTATCAAGCATCGTCAGGTACTCATTTGTAACAGAGACCAGCTTGCCGAAATATGTTTTTCCCGTTTGGGATATTGCATTAAGCTCCACACCTTTCAACTTTTCAAGTTCCCGGAAAATATTCTCGGAATTAATTCGAACCAGGCGTTTACTCATAAGTCTGTTTTTATAACTAAAAATAAATTTGAAAAAACTTATTGGGTAAGTTTCTGATAAAGCTGGGTTTTGGATGGATCCAGGTTCACCAGGATGGACTGCGCTGCTTTTTTCTCTTCCGGCGTGGCCTCTTTCATAATCTGGAAAATCTCGTCGGACTTTGAATCAAAAAATGAGTTAACGACAACACTGCCTGGCCTTAACTGTGCCACTGCCTTGATCGAGTTTAACAAATCCAGCGTTTTGGTACGGGTCTGCGCCGGATTTTGCGTTGCGACGTCAAGTCCCTGACGGTAATAGTTGTAAAGACTTTCTCTGAACGGAATAAACTGCTGGCTCATCAGATTTTCGATCAACCAGTATCGGTTACGGGAATCTGCACTTTTTCGCTGATCCCAGCCCTTGGCCGCTGAAGGAGCACCGGATGCAAGATTTGCCAGGTTAAATGCTTTTTGAAGATAAGGTGTCCCGCCAAGATTACTGAATGAATCGAAGTCAAAGATCAGTGCCGTGTATGCGTAAAATGCTAAAATATAGGGCAGCTCGTCTGTATAGCTGTTTTCGTTGAAATATAACTGGGTTGTTGGCAGGTAATTAAAGGAGAAATTTCTGTCTACAAAACTGAACAGCACGGTTTCATAGCTGGCATTAAATACCGGGCGGGCAATGATCAGCTGGGCAGTTCCTTCAAAAGTCCCCTGGGTTACTGAGCGCGTAAGGTTAATATTGAGCTTACACTTTATTCTTTCGTCTTTGGAGAAAGTTTCTTTGGTCCAGCTCGTATTGTTCAGGAAGTCGCTGATATAGGATTGCAGCTTGGTCATAGACTGCGGATCCGTTTTTTGCTGTGCAACCAGCTGGTCATAGTTGAGGCTGACCGTAAATAGCAATTCCTGAGCAGATGCCGTGCCGGGAAAAAATCCGGTTAAACCTAAAAAAAGAATGATAAACCTTTTCATGCTTCGCTCCATTTATTCAGTATAATATTTAAAATATCTTGTGCTACCTCGTGTTTTGATTTCAGAGGAAAATGCTGGACATTTTCCAGTTTATCAATAACGGTAATTTTGTTGGTATCGTGTGCAAATCCGGATCCGGCATCATTAAGCGAATTCAGGATAATATAGTCAAAGTTTTTACGATGTAATTTGTCCTTCGCATGTTCCAGCTCATTTTCAGTTTCGAGCGCGAAACCCACTAGCAATTGCCCGTCTTTTTTTTGTAAACCTAATGTCCCGGCAATGTCACCCGTTTTGATCAGGTCCAGTTGCATTTCATTTCCCTGCTTTTTTATTTTTTGATCGGCAACATGTGCCGGCGTATAATCAGCAACCGCAGCAGAGAAGATAATCAGGTCATTTTCACCGAAATGCTCCTGCGTTTTATCAAGCATTTGTTTTGCCGTTTCCACGTTAACCCGTTTGATTGTCTCGTCCGGCGTCGGCAGATTGGTTGGCCCGCTTATAAGCGTTACCTGAGCGCCGGCCTGAGCAAACGCTTTGGCGATAGCGTAACCCATTTTTCCGGAAGACCGGTTACTGATATACCGCACGGGATCTATCGGCTCAGCAGTGGGACCTGCGGTAATCAATACTCTTTTTTTGGCCGCGACAGGTTTTTTAGCAAAATGGGCGATCAGATCAGCCGTAATTTTTTCTGGTTCTGCCAGTCGGCCTTCTCCAATCAATCCACTGGCGAGTTCGCCATATTCAGCTTCAATAATATGGTTTCCGCAGTTGATCAGTGTATTGAGGTTTTGCTGCGTTGACGGATGCCGGTACATGTCGACATCCATGGCAGGTGCAAAAAATACGGGGCAGCGTGCCGAAAGGTAAATCGCCGTCAATAAATCATCACAGTTTCCGGTGGCGCATTTGGATAGTGTTCTGGCGGTGGCAGGTGCTATCAGCATCACGTCGGCCCATAAACCAAGGTCGACGTGATTGTTCCATGTTCCGTTTTCAGACTGGGTAAAAGAGCTGTATACCGGGCGTTTGGATAATGTTCCGAGGGTCAGGGGGGTGATAAATTGTTGGGCAGAACCGGTCATCACGACCTGGACTTCCGCTCCTTCTTTGACGAGCAATCTGACAAGTAACGCAGATTTATAAGCCGCTATGCTGCCTGAAACCCCAAGCAATATTTTTTTGCCTTTTAGATCCAACCTTTAAAATGCAGAAGCACGTTTATTTTATGATTGAGTTTTATGACGACAGGAATTTTACAAGTCACTTACCGCAACAGGATTCCCGTTAAAGCAAAACCAGTCGTAAGAACAAAATTAATGTTTACGACTGGTTTTTTATGTAAAAGAATAATCAGAAATTATTCTTCAGAACTATCTCTATAGCTATGATAAGTTTTTCCTTCGATAAATTCATCAATAGCAATGCTGCCTGCTTTAGGCATACGCTCGTAGAATTTAGAGATTTCGATCTGCTCACGGTTTTCAAAAACCTCTTCCAGATTGTCAACTCCCGAAGCGAACTCAGCAAGCTTGTTATTGAGTTCCTCTTTCATTTTGCTGGATATCTGACGCGCTCTTTTTGAGATTACCGATACCGACTCATATAAATTCCCAGTTACGTCAGCTATTTTGTCCGTATCGCGGGTAATGATGGATGGATTCGTTGCCATGCTTACTTTGATGATATAGTTAAAAATCTTTATGTATGGACCGGCGCACCGGTCATGTTAATTTTGCTTTTGATCTGTGCTGTTGTTAGACGCGGTAACTTTTGTTGGCTTAGAACCTGAATCAGGCTGAGTTTCCAATAGTTTCTGACGTTCCTTTTCAGCTTGTGCGATAATTTCCAGTTGTTTCTGGCTGTCATCGTACATTTTCTCCGCGTTGCTCAGGTATTTACCGGTAGGATATTTATCTACCATTTCTTTGTAAAACTTGATCACTTCAAGATATCTGTCTTTCTGTTTTACAAGAAAACTGTTTGAGGCCAAATTGTACTGAGACTCCACTTTCAGAAACGCCAGTTCCTCATTAAATTTAGAATCAGGGAAATCTTTACGGAAATTATCAATGGAGATAACCGCTGCTTTCAGCGACATCGGGTTAAATTCACTGATTTTATAATATAACTTAGCCTTATCGTAAGCTTTCAATTCAAGTTTTTCACGCAGTTCAAGAATATATTTGGTACACTCATCTCTAAAAGTGCTTTGCGGATAAGTATTGATAAAGTCCTGCATTGCTGAGATCGCCGTGAAAGTACTGGCCTGATCTAAATTGTGCGGGGCAGAATCCTTATACAGAGAGAAAGCGTGCATATACAATGCCTCCTGAGCGAAATCACTTCTTGCATAAGTATCGTAAAACTTCTTAAACAAAAACTGGCTCGTGTTGTACTGGCCTTGCTGATATTGCGTATAAGCGTAATAAAACTGCGCCAATTCTGACTCATTGCTACCCTTAAGTAAAGGTATAAGTTCTTCAAAAAGAAGGCCGGACCGATAGAAGTCACCCTTCTTATAGTAAGTCATGGCGGCATCATACTTCTGCTGGTCAGTACCAGTCTTCTGTAATTTGGAAAACTTACTACAGGAAGTAATTATAAGTACGGCAAAAAATAGCAAGAAGTAACTTGCACGGTTGTTTTTTAGCATATAGCTGCAAAGATAATAAAAAAAAGCTACATCATCCTTAACGAATGCGTAGCTAATAATAGTATTGTAAAAAATCTATTGTTGATGGCGTACGAGCATTTTTTTTGTTGCTACTTTTTTGCCGTCCAGTGCCAGCTGGTAGAAATACAGGCCGGTTGACATTTCCCGTGTATTGATCCGAAGCTTGCTTTCATTTCTGGAAAGTGAGTATTCCTGCATCTGAGATCCTAAAACGTTATAGAATATCAATTTGGCGTCTCTTATGTCGGCCGACATTGCATAATCCACTTCTGCATATTCACTTGCAGGGTTAGGATAAATATTGGATACCGTTATCTTGTCATTAGAATATAGCTGCTCTTCCAGACGGACGCTGGTTTCGGCTACGGGACTACGTTTTTCAACCGTTTTCTCGACCGCCTCAGATGCAACCACGGCAGTGCTTTCGGTAGCAGAGGTATTAGAAAACAGAAGAGATCTATAAAAATTATTCAAAGCCATCGGCTTTTGAAGAGACAAGGGCTTATAGTTTAATACGGCGGGAACATTTGAAAACTTCATGTTTCCGGTAGCAAGTGATTTCTTTTTAGGAGTTAAATTTAAGCGGCTACCGTTCGTAACGGTTTGTGCTTGGATTCCGGTCCAGGCAAAGAATGTGCATATTATTAAATAAAGTATAGTTTTTTTCATAGCAATAATTCGTAATACTTTTAGCAACTCCTACTAGCCTCATTCAAAAGTACTTTACAAAAATATAGAGAAAAAATTGGAACTTCAAAATATATTGTGCGAACGGGCGTTTTTATTTTTAAACGTAAAATAATCGTGCCTGAATCGTATTAAAATACCTAAATAAGACTCATTATTCGAGCCATAATGTTTTTTCTTTGGTTGGTTTGTCCGAAACACGCCAATTAAATCCGTCCAGTTGTCTTTCGACCGGTTTTATTTGGCGGGGTGGTATCAATCTTCCGTCTGGTTTACCGATAAATGCGATCCTGTTTACCCGGTTATCTACAAAAAGAAGATTCATTTTTCCACACTCTACACGGTTTAAGCCAATCATTTTTTCCTTATCGTCAATTGCGTAGTAAGCACTTTCCCCATTTCCGTCCACCAGAACCTGCCGAAGTTTGCTTTCTGCCGCGAAATACGCGTTGATCGTTCTTCCTTTTACCTGATTAAACTGGTGTACGAGCGTGTCTTCCGTGATTACAAAGGCCTTGCTCCTCAACAGCATCCGGTTAATTGCATTGTTTACCAAAAAAGCACTTATCGTATCGCCTTCCATCTGGTAATGCTGATTGCTCCAAAGAATCGGTTTTTTAAAAAACAAAATCGTGGAATCAGCGGTATTATAACTTATGGAATCACATTTTCCCTGAAAATCCGATTTATAGATAAAAACATTTCTGTCTCCTACAAGTCTTCGCGTGCTATCTCTTTTATTTTCAAAAGAGTACAAAGTGTCAGCTCTGATGTATAAAGTATCTTTAGAAACAACATTTCTGACATAAGCGTGCCCGTAAATCTTCGAAAAACCTTCTGCTTTTCTATAAAATCCGTGATCTCCGTTGAGTATTGTATTATCCTTTTTGGCAACGATTACCACATTTCCTTTTCCTTGTCCGTTGTTTTTTTGTCCTTCAACAAAAAGCGAATCGGCTGTGAGTGTATACGTGTCATTGTCGACGGTTGTTCTGGTTTTAAAAACCGACTCGCCCGTAAGCGAGTTATATTGACCTTTATTACTCAAAAGTGTTCCGTCTTTGTTAACAATTTTACTCGGACCATTAAAGTACGACCACTTTGTGACGGAATTATAGAGTAAAGTATCGGTCGTAAGCGTATATTTTTTATTGACCAGCTTTACTTTTTTATAATAGGTAAACTCTTTTGTATTGGTATTATAAAAGCCTTCGTTACTGGTCAGGATATTCTCAATGTCAACCGTGCGTCCCGGGACTTTATAGTTGGCGATCCCGTTTGCCATATCGTATTCGATTCTTCGCGTTGTCAGCGTCCTGTTTTTGTCTTTCAAAACAGCTTTTCTGCCACTGACAATCGCTAACCGGGTATTGCCATAATAGTGCAGCGTATCACCCGTAACCGTGATCGTATCTCCCTGAACAATCCTGACATTTCCGTAAGCCTCAATAATATTTGTGCTCACATTTTGAATCGCCAGGTCGCTGTATAAAAGTGCACCTTTGTGTTTGAAAATCCCATTGATGACCCGTCGGCTGTCTACGCCATTTTCGCTGATCAGTTCAAGTTCATCAGATTTCAAAAGTTCCACAATATCAGTTGCTTGTCCGGGTTGTACCGCCGGATTTACTCTCTGAGCCATAAGATATGGCGAGGTAAACAATAAGGTAAAGAACGTCAGTTTTAATATATGGTCTTTGATTGATATGACGCACAAAAGTTTAAAAGGGTTGCAAAGATTTATAAATAATTTTTTCTTCATGTTGCTATGGTTTCCTTTACCTTTGAAATGGGCATTAATGCTTCATTTGTCGTATTCCGGGTAAAAGACATCTGTTGATATATTCGACAAAATTACATCAAATAGAACTCTTCATGTTATGTTGGAGGCTTTTTTAACTTTTATTAACCAACAAAAACTCGATCTCGCCGGAAAGCCGACCCTTTTGACCGTGAGTGGAGGCATGGATTCTGTGGTTTTGGCGCATTTATTTCACTGCGCGGGATTTTCTGCTGGTATTGCACATTGTAATTTCGGACTGAGAGGAGAGGAGTCGGACGGAGATGAATTGTTTGTAAAAAATCTTGCTGCATCGTACGGATTTCCGTTTTATGTGAAGAAATTGGCAGCGAAGGAGTATGCGCAGACAAACGGAATCTCAACCCAAATGGCCGCCAGGGATTTGCGTTACAGCTGGTTTGAAGAAATCAGATCGACATATCATTATGAAACGATTGCAACGGCCCATCATGCCGGAGATTCTTTTGAAACCGTGATCCTGAATCTTGTTCGGGGGACGGGGTTGGCTGGTTTGCACGGCATTGCGGTTCGGAATAACAAACTGATCAGACCACTGCTTTTTGCTTCAAGAGACGAAATTAGGCAATACATCAGCGATCATCAATTGGCTTGGCGGGAGGATAGCTCCAATGCAAGTCATCATTACAAACGTAATCTGGTCCGGCATGAAGTGGTACCAGTACTGAAAAGGATGAATCCTTCGTTGGAAACGACTTTTAAAATAACGGGTCGGCGGCTGAAATCGGCAGAAGTGTTGTTGGAAAGTTTTTTGCAAGACTGGCAAAATGAAGCGGTGAAAAAGGTTGATGAAGCTTTACACATATCGATTGACGTTTTAGCAGCCGCTCAGGAGCCCACATACCGGCTTTGGTTTATTTTGCAGCATTACGGATTTAGCTATCATCAGGCAGAAGAAATATATAAATCGGCGGAGGGGTTGTCTGGTAAAATATTTAATTCAGCTTCTCATCGGATTTTGAAAGATCGGAATACATTTATTCTTACAAAAAAGGAAAAGGATGAGGTGTCCGAAGACTTAGTGATTGAAGCGACTGAAGGAATTTATCAGAATGAATCCGTCGCTTTACATTTTGAGAAACAAACCTGGTCGGAAGACTCGAAAATAGAGATTAGTGCGAACGTAGCTTACTTCGCTTCTGAAAAATTAATACTTCCGCTGACGGTTCGAAACTGGACAACGGGAGACAGTTTTTGTCCGTTTGGGATGAAAGGGAAACGAAAAAAAGTGAGCGATCTGCTAATTGACTTAAAATTGAACAGAAATCAAAAACAAAAAGTGAAAGTGTTGCTGAATGGAAACGGCGATATCCTTTGGGTAATTGGTTTGAGAATTGATGATCGTTATAAAATCGAAAATGTGACAAAAAATGTAGTTATGGTGAGTGAAATCTTCCTGGATAGTTAAGGTCGAGTAGAAAGGTATTTCAATTTGTCATATAAATTTTTTAAATTTTTTTCGAATGATTAAATATCTGTAAAGTAGTTATTTAGGTGTTTCAAGCTTCTTTTTTAAGAATAATTTTCAAAAATATTTTTCCTGAACAGTTGCATGTAATCATTTTCTTTCTACCTTTGCACCACGATTCGGATACGCCGAAACACAGAGAGATGGCAGAGTGGTCGAATGCGGCGGTCTTGAAAACCGTTGTAGGGCAACCTACCGGGGGTTCGAATCCCTCTCTCTCTGCAGAATAAGGTAATAAAAACCATCAAAACCCTGTAAATCAAACATTTACAGGGTTTTTTGTTTTTAGAAATGACCAAAATATGCATATATTCTCAGTATTGTAGTGAGCTTCTGGTGAGCACTTTTCTTCAAAATCAAAGTGCTCACCAGAATGCTCATAACTTTCTGAATATAAGCCTGTTCAGAGGATAAACATCTTGATTTTTGAAGGACTGCAGTTGTATTTTTAATCACTTAAAAACACAAATGTTATGCTTACAAAAAACTTTTCACTGCTTTTCTATCTAAAAAGACGCAGTAACTATGTCAGCGGAAACCTTCCGATCTACATCCGCATCACCATCAACGGCCAGCGCGTTGAGATTACCGCCCAACGTGAATGCGAACCGGAAAAATGGAATATTGCAGCCGGACGCAAGAACGGTACCAAAGAAGATGTAAGAATTCTGAATGCTTATCTCGACACGCTTCAGGCGAAGATCTATGAGATACACCGTAGGCTGGTGGAGGCTGACGAAGAGATCACAGCCGAGATCATCCGCAACCATCTGAATGGAACGGCAGCAAAATCAAGATTCATTTTAGCGCTTTTCCAGGAGCATAATGATCGTGTAGCAAACCTTGTTAATAAGGATTTCGCCCCGGGAACATTAACGCGGTACAAAACGACACTTGAGCACAGCCGCGATTTTATCCGCTGGAAATACAAAGCCGATGACATTGACATTTTCAAGCTCAATCACGAGTTTATAACAGATTTTGAATACTGGCTTAAAAGTGTCAGAAATATCGGCCATAATACAGCGATTAAGTATCTGGCCACTTTCAAAAAGATCGTAATCATTTGCATCAAAAACGGATGGCTTCCCAGAGATCCATTCCACGCCTATAAAATGAGTAAAAGAGAGGTGGACAGAACAGCCTTAACCGCCGAGGAACTTGCCAAGATTTCAAAGAAGAAATTCGATCATGAAAGGCTCATCCAGGTGCGTGATATTTTCCTTTTCTGCTGCTACACAGGCCTTGCCTACATCGATGTATACAAGATGAGCCGCTCTGAAATTATAACCGGTATTGACGGAGAGAAGTGGCTTGTGATCAAAAGACAGAAAACTGATACCCCTTCGCGAATCCCGCTGCTTCCCCAGGCACTTTCCATTCTTAAAAAATATGATAAGGATCCTCAGTGCGAAATCAAAGGGCAACTTCTTCCGGTCCTTTCCAATCAGAAAATGAATTCCTACTTAAAGGAGATTGCGGTGCTCTGCCGGATTGATAAGGTGATCACCTTTCATTTAGCGCGGCATACATTTGCGACAACGGTGACATTGACCAACGGGGTTCCTATGGAGAGTGTGTCCAAAATGCTTGGCCACAGGAATTTGAAAACTACTCAGCAGTATGCCAAGATCGTGGATGTAAAGATTAGTGAAGACATGAAAAAGTTGAAACAGATTTTGAAATAGTATCATTAAGACAGCACCGGAGTTCAGCTCTGGTGCTGCTCATGACTTTGGTAAGGATGACTATGGTTGGTCTTCTTTCCAATATATTTCCAAGGTATACGCCTCAAAAATGAGACAACTAAAAGTTAATATATTTTGTGATATTTTTAGTATCTTGATAAGGTTTGCTCAGAGCTATAAAACTAATGCAAAATATGTAGTAGCCGTACGAGGTTTAAATAAAACTGAGCTTATTCTTCATATGGATTTAATTTCAAGTGGGAAATTAATGATCCCGAAAAAGTTTTTAAACTGACATTGCCAGAAAATGACGAAACCATTGGCCTGATGGAACTTGAGTTATTTGATTTGGAACAAAGAGTCGGAATGAAGCTTGTAGATTCATCAACGGGCAATATTGGCAGAAATAACCACTATAATAGAATCGCAGGTTGTCTTTTAGCACACGTAATAAGAATTGCAGTTACTAGGTATGGCGCCGGGGCGGCAATTTCTCTTGTTCTCAAAACGAAATTCGTTAACCATTGTAGATAACCAAGTTATAGATGCTTTCGAGTAGATAGAAAACAGGCTGCGCCGAACAAGGGAAAAGTTAACATTGGGGCCAGATCGTGATTGTGGCCATTCATGCCTGGCTCAAACCGGTAATTCTGTTACGCTTTTTCTGGCGTGAGCTCAAACTGATCGGCGTGAGAGTATACGGAGGTGTGGACTTAGAGAAGACTATTGCTTTGGCAACGTAAGGCAACATTCCGTTGGTTGCAATGATCACGAAAATAGAGCCTACGGAATAAGGCCACCAGATTTTCGAAATGATCGACATTAACCTGGCTGAAATGAAGTATTTGTTGGAATGCTCATCAAGTGGATGACTAACTCAGGTACGATCTTAAATGGACACGGCAGATCATTGGTTTCACGCAAAGATGTCTGTAAATCCGCAGAAGCATCAAGGCACAATCTTGTTCCCTCAAGTTTCGATTGCACGACGGTTTGAAAGTATCAGTGCATGTCTTGTTTGATATCCTTCAAAATAGTTAATCGCCAGAGGCAATCTGGACACGCGATCTCAAATTTTTTACTGAAGCGTTTGATATTTTGGTTTTTGGGTATATTGGGGACTCACCTATCCTCAGTTTAACCATGTCTTTTTCTTCTCTGACTTACCGGGACACCCGAAACCAGCATCTTCCCACGCAGCCAATTTCCCGTAAGATCTATCCGAAGCAACATTGCTGCATTATATTAACATCATTCTGAAAATTTTCGTAACCTGACATCCTTCTGATAGAAGTATCTCACAAGACATTGTATAGATATCATGATATGGAAAAGGTTCTCTTTTAAACCTGGATATTTATGCCGATATAGATGGAATCGATTGTTAAAGAATAAAAACAAGTTGATCAGACAAAAATCAAGTACCGAATGAAAAAATATTTCTACTTAATTATAATCCTTTTCTTAGGTTTATTTTACCTCGGTTGTACGCGCAATAATACGGCAGTGCAACAGTCTTCTACCGCGCTCAAGGTCGCACTAAAATCTCAGGAAAGCGCTTCCGCAATGCTGGACATGATGTCGGACCAGTCTAATACAGCGGAAGCGAAAGAACGGATCGACCCTTCTACCAATGTAGATATTCAGAAATATATCGGCGTCGAAAAAATTAACATAGAAGAAGCTAAAGAAGAGCTGGAATCTGCGCAAACTGATCTTTTTGAGTTTGCGCAGCATAAAAGTAAGAAAAATCAGACGAAGGTGCTGGAGAAGGCGCACAAAGCTGTGAAGGAATCTTCGGAACGACTGCGGATCCTTGAGGAGAAAACCAAGGTCATTGTTGACTTTCTTGGGAGTGAGACTTTTTCTAAGTCTGAAATTGGGGCATTCTTCAGGCCGGGAGAATTTCACCTGATTAAAGAACAGGTTAAAGAAGCGCGTAGATTGTTTAACCCCGTGGTCGAAAAGCTGAATGTTTTTGCTGGCCGGTATAAGGATCAATTCGCCGGACTAAAAGGTGAAATAATCGTTACCGGATACTCTGATGCTACTGCCGTTGAAAAGGGGTCTGCATTATATCGGGACCTTTCGGGAAAACTACTGGAAGATGATCAAGTCTCTCAGCCCTCACAACAAGATCTGAATCAAAAGCTTTCGGAGTTGAGGGCGCTTGCAGTAAAATGGTTACTGGTAGAAATTATAAAGCAACGAAAAAAAGATGACTCGGCCCTGATCAATATCAATGTGCGCGTCCTTGGCCGTGGTGAAAAATTGCCGAGGGACTTACCTGAGAATACGGCTAAAAATGATCCGCGACGACGTGCAGTAACATTTTATTCGGTCGTACTGCCGCTTATCTGATCTTGGCTGTGCGTTTTGGGATAAAGTGGAAATCGGGCGGTTTTATCAAAAATAATGCCTCAGTCACATTACATCGTGAGAATTCAATCTATTACCATTCAGAGTAACACAATTAGTCCTTTTGAATAATCTGATGTTGCCAGTATAAAATGATCACCTAACCAGTTTTTCATCTGTGATAACGCTCATTGCTAATTCAGGTATACAGTTTGTGGACCGCAAAATTAACCTCACGGAAACTTCTCCAAGCCTTAAGAGCAGTTTCAACTATTACGAACATACCTATCAATATGATGGACGCGAATGGGCCGACTTCTTTTCTGTTCATTATGATTCAACGCGGGAACGGTATGTACTCAAAGGGCGAGATCCAGAAATGAGTACTTTTGACTGTCTCATCCCGGAAGCCGTAGACCCTGAGACCTGGCAGGTAATTGACGAATTAAAGATCGCCGAGCGCAATGTCACGATTGGTGATAGCGTCATTAAGAACGTATTACTGGAGGAAAAGGTAATGACCATGTCGGCGCGAAAGGCTATTGAACTATTCGAAGGGGAGTGGCTACCTTTGCCGTACTTTAAAAAACATCAGGGATCGGGTCAACTATTTATGGGGCCGGTCAACTGGGCGCGTATGTGGTTTACGCGCATTCCTACGGCAGAAGCCACCTCCGAGCATACCCACAATATAGCACTGGCATTTGATACGAATGTAGTGAGCGAAGAGGTCAATGCAGCCAATCACGTAGCTCTGAGCGACCTGGATGTCAACGGTAATGTGGAGTTTAAAGTTCCAACTGATGATTATCATTTGTCATATTTTACAGACTCAATGGTCGAGGGGCTTTCGTGGGTAGAGCGCTGGCTGGAAACGGTGTTTCTTAGGAAAAAAGTACTAAAACCAACAGATACGGACAAGTTTCGACATGTTGCCGCTTACATCACATTGATCAAGGCATTCGGAATGACGGGTGCTTTTCCAGACATCACTATTTTTTCCAATAACCGGTCCATCGAGCTGGACCTGATAATGGATATCGGGAATTCGAGGACCTGCGGCATTCTGGTGGAAACTGATCGGCCGGGTGACCCTTTCAAATTTGAGCAGGCATTTCCGCTTCATTTACGTGACCTCACCAGCCCCGATAAATTATACCACGATACTTTCGATATGAGAGTAGCATTTCGCAGATGTACTTTTGGAGATGAGGCAGCCAATGTAAGTTCGGGTAATCCAAAGGCATTTCATTGGCCAAGCATGGTCAGGCTTGGCAAAGAGGCCACCCGTTTGTCGGTAATCCATGACGGGACAGCTAACAATGCAACGATGTCCAGTCCTAAAAGATACTTGTGGGATACCGGAAAGCGACTCTTTCACTGGAATTACATTGGCGAGAATCAAAATGACGCGGCATTAAAGGGTATTTCGAAGCTTTTTGACGAAGGAGGTGTTTTTCATAAACGTTATCCGGAAGGAAAGGAGTTTATTAATGCACAGAATGCCTATTACTCACGCAGCTCAGTCATGACGTTCGCGTTGATTGAAATATTTCTTCAGGCACTCACTCAGGCTAACAGTCATGCTTTCAGGGAAAGGCAGGGAAGTCCTACGATTCCGCGCAAGCTCAGGAGAATTACACTTACATGTCCCACTGCAATGATGGAATGGGAGAAGCGTATTTTGAGAGAACATGCGGAGGATGCTATTGCTGCATTAAAAGAATCATTTTCTGAAAAGTTTATCGATGTACAGCTGGAAATAATTCCTGGTACCAGGGATCTTAGCCATAATTCCGGATCGCGAAGAAACTGGGGTTTTGACGAGGCGTCTTGCAGTCAGTTTGCTTTTTTATATGGAGAAGTGGCTTACCGCTTCAAAAACAAGGCCTCATTGTTCTTCGAAACCATGGGAAAGAGGCGCGCGAATAGTCATATTGAAAATGTTCCCTCTGTCATGATAGCCAGTGTAGACATTGGAGGCGGCACCACTGACCTGATGATCTGCGAGTACCAGGACAGTCCGGAAACACCAACTACGCGAATAGTTCCTAACCCCCGGTTCTGGGAAGGTTTTAATGTTGCCGGAGATGCGATCATCAAAAGTGTAGTAGAGCGGGCAGTGATGCCGGCAATTCGGGAAGCGGCCAAAGCAAAAGGGGTAAGCGACCTGTTTGGTAGCATGAATTTCCTTTTTGGCAATGATATGGGCCAGCTTAATGCTTCAGACCGGTTTTACAAGCGACAGTTTGCAAACGAAATCGCCTACCCGCTGGCGCTGGGCATTTTACAACATGCTTCGGAAAACAGAATTTCGGGAAAGAAACAATTCGCAGATTTTTTTATCGACTTCCCCAGACCCACCAGTCATGTCCTCAGGCATGTAAACCAGACTTTTGAAAAGTACGGTGCCTGGAAGTTTAATTTGGAGGAACTGGAATGGACACTGGATACATCAGGCATCAACCAGATCGTCAAAGACACTGTTGAGCCCATGATCTTGGACTTATGCAAGGTGATTGCGCAGTTTAACCCCGATTTTATTTTGCTCGCCGGCCGGCCTACGATGTTACCGGTTGTGCGTGAGATGTTTGTGCGCTTTCTGCCTATTTCGCCGGACCGCCTGATTAGCTTGGGAGGATATGAGATTGGTAACTGGTATCCCTTTGCAAATGAAAGAGGGGTTATCCGTGACCCAAAAACCTGCGTGGCGGTGGGAGCAACGGTTGCACTGATGGGTGGGACCTTGGGCCGACTTGGTGGATTTTCTATTGATACGGAATTGCTTAGGGAAAAATTCGAGTCAACCGCTGATTATATTGGTGCACTCGACCCCGGAGCTTTTCGGGTGAAAGAACCGTATCTCACCCCACACCTGGACGAGGCTGAGATCAAGTTTGCGGGACCGTCACTTTTTGGCGTGAGACAAATGAACTATGCGGATTGGCTGGCCAGTCCGATCTATAAAATTACTTGGTCTAACAACGAAGCAGCACAAAAATATCTACATGCGGTACCTTTTACGGTCAGGTTACAACGCAATCCAAAGGACAAGGAAGGGATTAAGATCATTGGGGTATTGACTGACAGAAACGGACAAAATGCGCCTTCCAGCATACTTAAACTTAGCCTGCAGACGATCCCGGATGAAAGTGGTCACTGGCTTGATACAGGATGTTTCAGCGTAGACAGAACCAAATAGGAAGTGGGTGTTGCAAGTTCAATGATTTGAAAGGAGAACTGTTATAGTCAAATGGCAAAAATAATCAGGCAGGTTAACATCAAAAGGCAGGAGTCGGATCAGGAGCCGATAGCAGTCGGGGAAGAAGTACCGCCCGCTGCGTTGCAGTTCAGCGATCCGGCACAATTTATAGCGGACTGGCTCATTGGGACATCCGGCGCGAAGCCATGGACATCACTCAGGGATAACCCTTTGTTTCAAAGCCCGTACAATCAGGCGACATCCGATATTACGGTCTGGCTGACAGAAATTATAAAGTCGTTCTTTACCTATGAGCACATCGAAATGATAGAAAAAGGTATCGTGACGAAAAATGTGATACAGGAACAGAAATTGAATGAAGTTCAAAACCAGCTCACGAGGGTCACCTTGGACAAGAATGATTTGATCGAACGCTTTCGGCGCATTCAGGACGACTTTGCCCAGAGAGATGCAGAATTGATCAGGGTTAATCGGATGTTAAAAGGTAGTGTCTCATTGTCAGAGATATTGCCCTACTGGTTCGGAAAAGACGATGACGTTTCCTTCTCATTGCGACAGATTTTGCAGGAAAATTTGCATAACCCGGATGACGAACTGGTCCGGTTCGCGATCATTGTTTCGAAAAGCTGGTCGAACCTGCAGAATCTGTTTGCGGATTTACCGGAAGGAGATGAGGACAAGTTGAACTTGGTGTATCCATTTCTTACCAGGTTTTTGCAGGAGATCAGCGGCATCGAAATTAGTCAGCGGAGGATTGTACTGGATGTCTTGGCAAAGGCATGTACTGTGCAATTCGGTAATTACATTTTTATTTCCCCGGAAGAAACATTGCGTGTTGATCCTGCTATTCACCAAGCTACCGGTGCGGGAAGTGAAAGTATTAAAGAAGGGAGAAGTTTTGTCGTGATACGAAGAGATACGCGCCAGACAGCACGGTTTGCAGAAATTGACGTGGTTTAGTTGGTATAAAATGAGTCATCCCACTCCCGGATCATTGTAGTTCCGGGATTAAATATTTTTTTAAGTCAGGATTCTATGAGATTTTTTTATTACTCCAATTACTGTGGCTTTTCAATTTCATTCGGTTTGGGACGGAGGGCTATAGTCGTGTCGCTGGTTATGGTATTGCTGTTGCACAGTCAACTCATTGCCCAGCGAGGATTTGTCAAACCTGACCGTCTTGCGCTTGTGGTTGGTAATTCCGGTTATGCAGGGAAACCGCTTCCGAATGCCAGGAACGATGCCCGCGACATGAAAAAGGCACTCGAAGACCTTGGATTTGATGTGATCCTAAAAGAGGACCTTGACCAGGTGGGTTTTGAGGATGCCCTTTCTGAATTCACTAACCGCCTGCGAAACTATTCCGTGGGGTTATTTTACTATGCGGGTCATGGATTCGAAGGGAGCGATAATATCAATTACCTCAATTCGATAGAGGTACGGAAGGGCTTAAATGAGACAATGGTCCGCCGGAAATCGGTAAGCCTCAACGATGTGATGTCGAGCATGAAGGAAGCCAATAGCCGGACGAATATATTGCTGGTAGATGCCTGCCGGAATAACCCCTACCGGTCTTGGGGCAGAACCGATAAGTCTGGTTTGGCAGCAGTGAATACACCCGTTGGTACCATTGCTTTTTTTGCCGCCTCGCCGGGGCAGGAGGCAGACGAAAACCCCACGGGACGTAATGGCTTATTTACACGCGAGCTATTGAAAAACCTTGGAACCCCGAATTTAGAATTGAGCCAATTCTTCAAGAGGACCGCACGTGCGGTTTCATCAGAAAACAAGCGACAGTCCCCGTATCAATCCGGGTTCATAACCGACGACTTTTATTTTAGGCCGGAAAGTTTGCCCATAGTCAATTATGAAGCAATGTTTAAAGAAGGGCAGCGCCTGTTTGATAATAAAGAATACGCAAAGTCGCTGCCGCTGATCAGGAAGGCTGCCGAAAACGGACATGCGGCAGCACAGAAGACTTATGGTAATTTTTACCTGGATGGCTTTGAGGTCGAGAAAGATCACAAAAAAGCCCTTGAATGGTACCGTACGTCAGCGGCGCAGGGTAGTGCCTTAGGCCAGAACAATGTTGGTGTTATGTATTTAAGGGGGTATGCTGTCCCGGAAAATGATGAGGAAGCAGTTGTTTGGTTTAGAATGGCAGCGGATCAGGGTCTGGCAATTGCTCAAAACAATATGGGAAACATGTATAACAAAGGAAAGGGCGTCAAAAAAGATTATAAAGAGGCATTAAGATGGTACCATAAGGCAGCGGACCAGGGCTTGGCAATAGCACAAAGTAGTATCGGAAACACATACTACAATGGAGAAGGCGTCACAAAAGACAACAAAGAAGCATTAAAATGGTACCGTAAGGCAGCGGATCAGGATTTGGCAATAGCTCAAACTAATCTGGGAAATATGTATAGTAACGGAGAAGGTGTTACGCAAGATTATAAAGAGGCATTAAAGTGGTACCGTAAGGCTGCGGATCAGAATAACGAATGGGCCCAATGGCATATTGGGCACCTCTATCATAACGGAAAAGGCGTCACTAGGGATTTCAATGAGGCTTTAAAATGGTACCGAAAATCTGCGGACCAGAACAATGGTTATGCGAAAAGTGACATTGGTTTTATGTATCACAATGGAGAAGGTGTCAAACAGGATTTTAAAGAGGCGGTAAATTGGTATCGTATGGCTGCTGATCTGGGTGTCCCGATCGGTCAAAATAACTTGGGAATCATGTATCGCGATGGAACCGGGATTACAAAAGATGAAAAACTGGCGGCGGTTTGGTTTGGTAAATCAGCTGATCAGGGTTTTGTCAACGCCCAGTATGGTCTGGCAGTCAGTTATCACAACGGGGCCGGGGTTACAAAAAATATAGATACAGCGGTTTTCTGGTATCAGAAAGCGGCGAAACAGGGTTTTAAGGCTGCTCAGGATGCACTCACAAAAATGGGTAAAACTTGGCGTTAGACTATGACTTTTCGGACGGTTATGCTTGCCTAAAACATAGCATTAATTTATGAAGCTGATCTATATAGCCAGTGTAAATTTTGAATACATGTTCTACCTCTCAAAATGGAGACTTATTGGTTTTTTGCTGTTTGCGTTGGTGGTCTGCAGTCATGACGCCGAGGCCCAATCTACACGTGCCTTTGAGAAAACCGATCGCCTTGCACTGGTAATCGGAAACTCTGACTATGGAGGAAAATCGCTTCCTAATGCTAAGAACGATGCGAGAGACATGAAACACGCGCTCGAAGACCTTGGATTTGATGTGATACTCGGAGAAAATCTGGGCCAGCTGGGTCTTGAAAATGCGATCTCCAACTTTACGAATCGTTTACGGAATTATTCGGTTGGCTTGTTCTATTTCGAGGGTCACGGATTTGAAGGAAGTGACAAGGAAAATTATCTTACTTCTGTTGACGTGTACGATGGATTGAACGAAACATTGGTCCGAAGTAAATCGATCAGTCTGACAGATGTCGTATCGAGCATGAGGGAGAGCAATAATAAAACCAATATTTTACTGATCGATGCCTGCCGTAATAACCCATATCGCTCTTGGGGGCGGTCAACCCGGCGAGGTTTGGGTGCAGTAAATGCCCCGCATGGCACCATCGCGTTTTTTGCGGCATCTCCCGGACAGGAAGCAGACGAAAATCCAGGCGGTCGCAACGGCCTTTTTACGCAAGAGATATTGCGTCATATCGCGACTCCGAATCAGGAGCTCAATCAGTTCTTCAAAAAGATATCTCTTGGTGTTAAGATCCAAAATTCAAATCAGCAACCTTATCAGGCAGGGTTTATTACAGATGACTTCTATTTCAAGCCGGTGTCAAAGCCTGAGCCCGTGGTCAAAATGGAGGCCGATTTGCCGATTAATCCTGCTGGAAATGCTTTCCGCAAAGGAAGGGCTTTATATGAAAATGCGGAATATAGTGCCGCATTACCTCTGATCCGCGAGGCAGCGGAAGGCGGTCACGCATCGGCGCAAAGGATATATGCCGAATTCTTTTACAATGGGTACGCTGTCACAAAAAATCATAAGACAGCACTGGCCTGGTATCAGAAGGCAGCAGATCAGGGAGAAGTTAATGCTCAGTTCGGTCTGGGACTAATGTATTTTAATGGATATGGCTCTGTGCGAGACTATCGCAAAGCGTCAGAATGGTGGAGTAAGGGAGCATCTAAGGGTAATGCAGCTTGTCAGTTCAATCTGGGCCTCATGTACCACACAGGAGCAGGAGTAAATAAGGACGAGGCAAAGGCGATCAGCTTGTGGCGTGAGGCGGCAGATCGCGGAAATAGCGCCGCACAGAATAATCTGGGTACTATGTATAAAAATGGAACGGGTGTAGACAAGGATGAGTCAGAGGCGATCAAATGGTTCCGTAAGGCTGCAGAAAAGGGAGATGCGGCAGCACAAAATAATTTGGCGAACATGTATAAAAATGGCTTGGGTGTGACACGCGATGCTACCGAGGCTGTTAACTGGTACCGGAAAGCGGCCGTTCAGGATGACAAATACGCGCAGCACAATATAGCCAATATATATGAAGAGGGGCTGGGTGTAACGAAGGATGAGGCAGAGGCTGTTAGTTGGTACCGCAAATCTGCAGAGCAAAATAATCCTGAGGCGCAGGCCAATCTGGGATATATGTATCATAATGGTTACGGGGTAGCCATAAATAAAACAGAGGCGCGGCTTTGGTACCGCAAAGCTGCCGAACAGAACAACGCTGTTGCTCAATTTAATTTAGGTATTATTTACAGTGAGGGGGACGGGGTTTTTGTAGATAACAAGGAAGCTTTACGGTGGTATCGTAAAGCCGCTGAGCAAGGATATGCCAGCGCACAGGATCATTTGGGAACGATGTATGCGTATGGGCGGGGAGTTGCCAAAGACCCGGCGGAAGCGGTAAAGTGGTACTACAGAGCCGCCTTACAGGGTGATGCAAGCGGCCAGTATAATCTAGCGAATATGTATGAGGAAGGTATGGTGGGGCACAAGAATCTTGCGACGGCAATACAGCTATATCAAAAGTCAGCACGACAGAATTTTAAACCCGCACAGCAAATTTTAAAAAAAATGGCAAAGTCCTGGTAGTGTAAATCCAAGTGAGCTGTTACAACAATCCATCTCATTCTATTAGCAGTCGTATAATCCGAAATCTTAAAATACCTAAGTTATGTCAGCAAAAAAGGCTCCGTATCATGATCTAATTGAAAATTGCAATGCATTGAGGCGGGCGATTCAGGAAGCCAAAAAATGGGCGGAAACCAACTTGCAGGGCGGTAAGAAAAATATTTTCATAGACAGGCTTAACGACATGAATCGAGTGCTCATGCGCTATCAGAACGCGGCTGGGAAACGGCCTGCGGTCGGTGTCTTTGGGCCTAGCCAAGTGGGTAAATCCTTTCTCGTATCAGGTATGAACAAAAGATCGAGCGATGGGGACACGTTTGTGATTGATGTAAAAACGGGCCGTCACTATAACTGTTTGAATGAGATCAATCCTAAGGGTGGCCAAAAAGAATCGACTGGCCTTGTTACAAGGTTTACAACTGACATTTCCCAGGGAAGTAATTTCAATAGTGCTGTTCCGCTTAAGCTGGCACGGCAGGCAGATATCGTTAAAATTATCGTGGATGGCTACCTGAGTGACTTGACAACGTGGACCTACGAATTGAACCGGGAAAACGTATTCAAAACATTTGAATCTCTCCGGCAAAGCTGCAACCCGACAGAGAGTGAGCAATTTACCAAAGATGATGTTTACGAGATCCGCGATTATCTCGAAACGGTGGAAAGGACCTATGGAGAAAGGGTCAATATCCGGGCGCTGAATGCCATTAATTATTGGGATGAACTGGCTGCCATCGTGCCTTTCCTGAATTATCAAACCCGCATGGAGGCATTGAAATTTGTATGGGGGGAAGTTCCGTTTTTTAATGACACCTTTTTGTCGCTCAGTGAAGGACTGAACCAGTTAAGGTTTGCCAGAGAGGTTGCTGTAAATTATGACAGTGCATTGGTCCCCCGTGAGATCTCGATTATCGATGTGGAACGATGGAGCGAGATTGGTATGAGCGAACGGGAGCTGAACGAAAAATACAGAGGGAAACTTAAAATCGCTTTGCCGGATAATCCGGGGCTGGTCGACGTAGAACTCGAAGGCGGCACGATCGTCCGAATGAACCGCGCCATCTTGTCCGGGCTTGGAGTGGAGCTGACCCTACACGTGCCTTCGTCTGTTGCCGAGGATCCGCAACGCAAATTTTTGAACGACGTCGATTGTCTTGATTTTCCGGGAGCAAGGAACCGTTCCGGGATCGATGAAAATGGCTTGAAAAGTGAAAAGGACAAACAGCTCGGGGTGTTTTTGAGAGGCAAGGTTTCTTTTCTGTTCAATCAATACGATCTGAACTTAGAGATCAACACCTTTCTAATGTGTTTGGGGGATGGCCAGATTGATAATTCGGCTTTGGTAAAACTTGCGTATAACTGGGTCAGTAATAACGTAGGATCCAGTGCTGAAAGCAGGGAGCAATTTGAATCCAAACTCCGCCGTAACTCTACCGAGGCCGACGTGGAAAGGTTTTCCCCTTTTATGGTTGTTTTTACAAAATACAATTCAACACTGCTCAAACAACCCAATAATGATCAACTGGGGCTGCCTGAAACATATGATCAGCGATGGATATCAAGGCTGGGGGCCAACTTCGACGATTTTTTCACGAGGCTCAGGCCCAATAGCAATGATAACTGGCTGACTAACTGGAATAAAATCGATGGTACTTTTAGAAACGCCTATTTCCTGAGGGACCCGAACTACTCAGAGGCCATTTTTTCAGGGGAATATCCAGTTAGCAAAATTGAGACAGGCATAAAGGAGGAATACCAGCAGACGATGCGGGATACGGAAGCATCCTTTCTTGAGAATGACCTGGTCAGAAAATTTGTGCGGAACCCGCAAAAATCATGGAACGAAACGTCTGTACCCAACAAGAGTGGTATTGATCACATCATCCGTAACATGACGCCAACCTGTAACCCGGCCGTTAAGTATGAACAGCTGCTGGATTTGATTTGCCGTATGCGATGCGAACTGAAAAAATTCCTGTTGACAGAAAGGGTAGGGGAAAATGAGGGAGAACGTTTAAGGGCAGCCAATATCAATTCGGCAAAAGTGACGACCAGCCTGGTTACCCAGAACATGCTCAAGCAGATATTTGGTTTTTTTCTGGAAAGCCTGATGTTGACAAAAAATACGGCCTGGAGTATTTACCACGACCTGGTCAATAGCCCGGTTGGCCAGGCATCAGAGGTCAGGTCCACTGCGCCCATGACAACCACAGGACGGATCTCGTTACATAAATATGCCGAGGAGCTGGGACTGGAAATTGCGGGTACTGAGAGTTCGGGCGCAATTCTGACATTATTGCTGCAAAGTGCCTTTTTTAGCGAATTACCGCTGGAAGAGCTAATCCCGATCCTGGAAGCGAACAATGTGGATTGGAGCGAAGCCGAAATTGTTAAGAGCAAAGACATGGCCGATATTTTTGCTGAAAAACTGCTATACACCGGATGGAGCAGAATGCTTGGTGACCTAAGCCGCAAATCGGGTGCTTTACACGCCGATGTACAGGATCTGGTGATCGATCATTTGAGAAAGAACGCCGAGCGTGTCGGGCTTGCAACCCACATCGCCGGTCTCGTGCGCAACGAAATAAACGCTTACCATCCGATCAATAATAACAATTTTGAACTGGTAGCCAGCATCGCTACCGCAGCCGTTAATTCTTACGTTTTAAACGCCGGGAATTTTACGGTCGAAGGCCCGCAAAGCCAAACAAAATTTTCGTCTCCTTCCAAAGCGGAAATAAGACTGGACGGTTCGTACCCAGGGAAAAGGATTTTTGAAGAATGGCAGATTGCCTATAAAACATCGTCGACATCCTTTGCGTTGGGCAAGCTGGCCGATAAGGAAGAATTGTATGCCCAGGACCAGTTGGCCCAGATTATACAGAAACTGCCATTAGAAGATTGTAACTGTTGATCTATGGCGTCATTTGTATTTTCTCGCAAGCTTTCGGGTTTCAGGCCGGTAATGTTGTTTGCCCAGCCGGTTTACCAGCGTTCTGAGCAGATCAGGGCCATTTTGCTGGAACGGCTGGGTGCCCGACACGCCACTTTATTTGGTGAACCCACAATTACCGCCGATGCCCTGAGCGGCAATGCGACTGCCTTATGGAGCAATCCGCTCATGAGCAACAGGGCCAGAGCACTTTCGGACCTTACCGGTACCGAGAAAGATCAGGCGGTCGAAAGGCTCAGGAATTTGCTGGACGACATGGATCAGCTGAGCACCACTTTAAAGGCCGATCCGGATCCTGTCAAACGACAATTGGGAGATCTGCTGGATAAAGCGTCCGAGTTACCCGGGGATGAATTTATTTTTGTCGAAGGAGAAGACCTCACTTTCGTCCTCTGGGGCTTTTATGCGGAGGTTGAAAATGCCCGGGCTTTCATTGTTCGTCGCTTTGTTAATGAACATCAGGTTGTCGTACCAAAGAAAACTGTTGTCCCGCCAATAAGCAAACCAGTAGAGCAGGCAGTTAGGCAAAAACGTGATTACAAATGGCTTTGGATTTTGCTGGGATTGCTGCTGCTGCTTTTATTGGCTTGGTGGTTATGGCGGCGGCAACCATTGTTGCCTGAGCGGCAGGGCGTGTTTGTTCCTGTGGACAGCACGAAGTTAATCGACAAACCGGGAGACCCGCTCAAGAGAAAAATTGTAGGCAACCGGTTGAATATCTATTTGGATAAATCAGCCAACCTGACGGATTTTGCCAAAAAGCTGGTGGCCGAAAATTCAGAGGAACCAATACAGGTGGTGTTCTATGAATCGGCATATAATCTCCTACAGGTGGAATTCGATCTGGGCAGCATTGAAATCTGGCGTTCGAGGTTAAAAAAGTATCCCGAAGTAAAACTGGTATTTGATGAAGCCATTTTCGCAGGCAACTACATCCCTTCGGACCCGGGGTTTTCGGTGATGGAAAACAACTATCATTTTAATCTGATCGAGGCTTTTAAAGCATGGGACATTACCCGGGGCGACAGTAGTGTAGTGGTGGCGGTTATCGACAATGGATTTGACCTGAGGCATCCCGAATTGTTGAATAAAAGCATCCTGCCCTGGAATGTTATCACCCATTCGGCTGCTGTAAACAGTGGTACTGGTGGTAAACTGGACCACGGGACGCATGTTGCTGCTCTGGCGGTGGGCCGGGACGAGAACGGGCGGGGGACAAGCGGTGTTGCCCCGAACTGCCGCCTTATGCCCATTCAGGTCAGCGACGACAGCAATAATATGTCAACACTCGCTTTGATCAATGCTGTTTTTTACGCCGTCAACAACGGTGCTGATGTGGTTAACCTGTCGCTTGGCGTACATTTTCCGACCAGCATATCCGAGGGGGTCCCGATCCCGGAGCAGGAGGCAACTGCGGACAGTGTTGGGAAGGAGGAGGAGGAAGTATGGAATATCGTTTTTGAGTATGCTGCGAGCCATCAGTGCGTAGTGGTGCAGGCCGCTGGCAATGACAACGTTTCAACTGTCCTTGACCCGATGAAACGTTCGAAATATGCAATCAATGTGGCGGCTTGCGATCCGGGGAAGACAAGGGCGGGGTTTAGTAATTTTGGATCAAAAGCTACGGTTACCGCACCGGGTGTAAGAATTTTCAGTGCTTTGCCCAATAACAGTTTTGACAGGAGGGACGGGACGAGCATGGCTGCTCCGATCGTTGCAGGTGCCGTTGCCCTGATCAAATCGAGCAGGCCGCAGCTCACGTTTGAACAAATTAAAAAGCTATTGGTGGACACGGGAATTCCGGTCTCGTCGGAACCTGATAAGCCCGTCGGTCCCCTTATCCAATTGGCGAAGGCGCTCGGCGTTCCGGTAGAGGCGGACCCGTGTCAGGCACAAATTGACAGCCTTAAAAGGGAGATTGAGAAACTAAAACTGACCGGCGAAAAACTCAGAATTCCGGATAATCCAAAGGACTGCAATTTTGCAAACGGGAACTGGCAAAGCAGCACCGATCTTGTGAATGTGCGCTCAAAAGAAAAAGTAGAAATCTTTTTCGAATTTAAACAAGGGTGTACCGGTACCATTACCTATCTGGAATCCGGAAAACTCAGGTGCAGCTCGCAGGTCTTGCTTTCGCTGGATCAGAGCACTTTAATGATCGATCAATTGGGGAGTGCAGCCTGTAATAGCCCGGGATTCGGATATGAGGCTTATACGTTTACCTGCAAAACAGACGGACTGGGTGATGCCCGTTGCGAAGGGACCCGAAAGAGTTCCAGTAAAAAAGAAGTGGAATTTGTACTTGTAAAACGCTGAAAACATGATCAATACCATATCAAAAAAGATCGTATTTGAGAAAGAAGAACTGGGCTTGGTCAAGGAATTCAGAATTGAATACGTCGCAGCAGTCGAAAAGATGATCGTCCTGGAAGCAGAGGGGGCCATTGAAATTTCGTCCAACAAGAGTATTTACTCCAAGAAGCTTACCGAAAAATGCAACAGGTTCGGTAACATCATGGCTACCATTCAGGTTAGGACTACCGGCAAATCGGGATCGGGAAAGATTGGGCAGATCAGTTATTTCGAGGGAAGCGAACAGAAGACAATTGAGGTATTTGTCGGTGCTGAGACTATGGAACCACCGGTAAAAAAAGCGAAGCCGGTTTCTGGTATTCAGAGAGAGAAACTAACAAAAAAGACACTTTTAATAGCATTAACGGCCGTGTGTGCCTGTGCGCTGGGTTACTTTATCTTTAAAAATTGGGGAGGTGATAACCCTGTCCAGGCGCGTGGCGGTGAGGTGCCGAATGTAGAAAGCCTAACGTCCAGAGATACCATATATGTCGGAATTTCTGATAATGTGGAGTTCCGGGGGAACCTGGAAGGCTTGTTACCCAAAGTGTTGCCGGCACATAAGTATCTTGATTTATATACATACGAGAAACGTTCGGCTGACACGCTGTATCAGTTGATGAAGAATAGTAAGATTCAGCTGATCGTGACTACCGGGAATGCGGATACTTCTGCGATTTTGCTCAGTAAACCTTACACAATGGGCGGAGGCAAAATTGGTATTCTTAAGACGGCAGCAAACCAGGATATTATTGAAAATATTAACAAGCAAATCGAAAACCCGACTATCGAATAAAATTGTTGAATTATGAAAAACGGACTTCTACTTTTTATTTTTTTTCTCGTTAACATCCCGTCTTTTGGGCAGACCATCCATTTTCTGGGCTTTATCAACACGGATCCCGGTGATCAGGCGATGAAGGGTAATCTAACAACCATTGCAGAACTAAATCAGCTGGCAGAAACGGTTAGAAAAAGTGGGCAGACAGTCAACGTTGTCTTCATGGAGTATAAAGAGCTTTCTGTCAGTAAGATTAAAAAATCTGTCCAGAGCCTCAAAACCGGGCCTGACGATGCGGTTTTTTGTTATGTTGCTTCGCATGGCTGGAACGACGGAACTACCGACACACCTATGATTGCGTTTAATAAGGCCAATCAGAATTTTGCATCCAACTCAATCAACCTGCGGGAGATAAGCGAAATATTCAGGACTAAAAATGTCCGCTTGAAAGTAGTGATCGGCGAATCCTGTAATGTGCTCGCCCCAGTCAAAAGGTCGAGAAGCGGACCTGAGCCTACCTATAATTACCAGGCTGAGGCGATCAGCCGCTTGTTCAGGGAGGCATCCGGAGAGATCTTGTTTTGGTCTGCGAAAACAGGGCAGAAGTCGGTGATTGATATTGAAAATGGCGGCGTGTTTGCTCAGTCATTTTTAAGCCAGCTAAGGAGAGAAATGTCAAACCCTGTCTCCCGGAATCCGGATTGGGAGCAGGTTATGAAAAAAACAAGTCTGGCCACTTCGTCCCGAGCGGACGATCTTGGGTTTGTTCAGAACCCTGAGCGAATCGTTACCGGTCTGAGATATGGCATTATCCCCTTCGCCAAGGCCGAGCGAATATTAGTGGAGGAAGAAAAGCCAAGTCATTACAAAGGCTTTGATTTGGAAATCAAGACCGACCGGGGCAGAGAAAATCTGGTTTATCAAAGGGCGGACACAATGAAGCTGTTTGTCAGGGTATCTCAACCGGCTTACCTCCGATTAATTTACTTATTGCAGGATGGCACTCAGACCCTTCTACTCAACAATTATTATGTTTCGTCCAAGGATACGAATACGTTCGTAACGGTGCCCGGACCTTTTATTTGCTCTTCACCATTTGGCGACGAATTGCTCATGGCTTTTGCGTCTGATTCGATCTTTCCTGCATTAAATACAACCAAGGTGGGAAAGTTTCATTTTATCAACGGGACGTTTAAGAATTCGGTCGAAAAGTCCCGCGGTATTTATAACGACTCAACGCAGACTGGGTCACCAATTCAAGTACCAGCAAGTGTGGGTGCGAAGATTGTTGAAGATAAACTTTTTGTTACCACCAAAGATAATTAGTCTTTTAGGAAGCTTTATTGTTACATTTTTTTTGGAAGTTCTATTCGCTATCAGACTTAAATTTCTGAAAGAATGAAAAAGAAAATCGCCTTTGTTTTTTGTGTATTTGTTCTGTTTAATCTGGCAGATCTGGTTTCGGCACAAAACGTTTGCAGATCTCCTTATGTCCAGGTACAGCTTGATAAATGCGGGCTGGACAAACTGCTTGGAACTGCCGAAACACCTGCCGAAGCAGAGAAGTTAAAAGAATTGTATTTACAAATGGAAGGGGCGATGAATGATCTTGCGAATTATAGAAATCAGTTCCTTACCTCCCGAAGATTGATTGATATTTTTCCAACCGCATATTTTCATACTACCCAATCAGAAATGAAATTAATCCGTAACGGTATTTATGAATATCCAGCTGAAAAATTGAATCAGCTTCTTGCTTTTTACGATGCATATAAAGTTAACAGGGAAAATTGGGAGAGAGGAAATTTGGCAAAGGTGGATACTCATTGGTTGACTCATTATAAAAAGGTTACAGAGATAGACGCAAAATCTTTCCGGACTCTTTTTGATCTGGAGACTGCGTTATCTACCAGTGTCGATGCGCATGTTAATTACGATTTATCCAGGGCAATCGCTTATGCATTCAAACATCGGATCAACAAAGATCTCGGCATGAGTGATCTACAAGCCGATTTTGATAATACGGATGCCATTTTTGGGCAAACCGTCAGTAATGTGAACAGGGACGTAGTCCAGACATTGAGCCTGACTATTCTCGACCAGCCACTTAAGCAATTTGCACTTTTTGTTGGAGCGAAATTCAAAGGCGACGGAGAAGTAATCGAAGGCCGGCACCAGGCATGGAATGATGCAGCAGCAGGTAGGGGCACTTATAGATCAAAGTTGGCCCAGCCAGTGACAGATCACCAGAAATTGCAGAAAGTTGGAGAAACCAATCTTTGTGAAGACGGCGATGAACTTACCCTTGAAGGAGGCTACGATCAAAATGGTTTGGACACCGGGATTAATTTACTGAGCGGAGATTTGCTGAGCATAAAAGCTACAGGCGAGATCGTGTTAGGTATGTGGGCTGGAAAGGGTGGGCCTGACGGTATAAAATTTTCCACTTACTATAGCTATGAAAAAAACATCTTACATGGTGCTCTAATTTATCGGACGGAAGAAGGGTCATGGACATTAGCAGGCAGTAATCTCAATAATACAATTCCTAATGACGGAGTGCTCAAATTAAATGTCAATGATAATGACTTTGAAAATAACAGAGGTGGTTATAAAGTCCGCATTACTGTTTGTCGTAAACCGGAATTAGAATAATATTCAATAAATGCATTCGATCTTTTTTACCAATAATAAATTGTTTCGGTTTAAAATTTCACTATAAATAATTTCTATGAAACTATTCAAACTCATCCTGACTCTCACATTTTTTGTGTTCTCATCGATTGTTGTATTTGGGCAATTAAGCCCCAGTGCGACAAAAGTAACCCAAAAACCGACACCCGCAGAGAACGGTAATATTGACACCGGCAGATCCGGTACTGCGGGCCAAATTTTCGAGAAAGATATTAGTGATTGTAATATTAAAATGGTGGCCATTGATGGCACTAAAAGTGCAAAAACAATTACACTGAAGTTGGTCCTCGTTAATAAAAAGAATAATGCAGAAGTGGAAATTTTTTATCCGGAAATGTTTGATTCTGATGGGATACAGAATAAAAATACCGGCTATGATGGATACAGCCGGGCCTTCCGGCCGCTGTATGCCAATGTGAAAAGCCAGGCCACGCTGATGTTTCATAACGTAGAGGGAACGCCGGGTGAACTGCAAATTCTGAGCTTCACAATCAGAAGGGAAAATGCGGGCGATCAACGAGTAGAATTCCGGGATGTACCGGTCAATTGGAAATAAAAACTTACTATGAAAACACAACTACTTTTTTTCGGCCTATTATGCCTGATGCTGCTATCCTGTGTGCGTGTTCAGGCGCAATTGAGCCCTTCTCCTTCACGAAAGGAACGCATTCCAGACACAAAACCAGAGAAAAACAGCCGGGATATCACACCCGAAGATTCAGATGCTCTGGTTGCCGTCGCAGGCGACGTACGGATTTCAGTATTGTCACTTACGGGGGATAAACTGCGGAGGTCGCTAACCCTGACTCTGCTATTTGAACATAACCGGAAGGGCGATATCAGAATAACGGGTCAGTCGGCGGTTGCCGTCGACGATTTGTCTAACCAGCTGAGACCCGGAATGCTTGCTCTCCAAAGCCTGGTCAGCGGGGTGCCAACCAAAGAAACGTTTGTAATTAACCAGGCAGTTGCAGAAGCAAGCAGTCTGAAGATTGTGAAATTCAGTGCACGGATGTATAATCTCGCTACCCGCCAAAGCGAAGTTTATCCGGTAGAGTTCAGGGACATTGCCATTAAATGGAATTAAGATTAGCTCACCTTCTCAGTCAAACCTCTTTACTTATGAAAACTTTACTTTACGGATTTTTATTCAATGTGTTGTTTGTCTGCGGGGTCCAGGCGCAGAGAATTAATTTCAAGGATATTGGAAAAGCACTCAGAGATGCGGGCGAAGTGGCGAAAGGGATCAAAGGCGCGGCCAATGACGTGAAAGGCGCAACTAATGAAATCAAGGGCGCAGGCAATGATGTCAGGGGTGCAAAAAGGGATGTCAAAGAAACTTTTCAAAGAGAAAATCCCCCTGCGAAAAAAAGAGATTCTGAAAAAGTGGCGACCAATGGAGCGGGTGACGGACGTGAATCCAATGTTTCGGTATACGATCCGGGTCATGAGACAACAATTGTGTCAAGTACCAAAGGCATGGAACTGCTCAGAAAGGCCGAAGATACACAGAATGTTTCTCAGCAGGTTAAGTTACTCAATGATGCAATCAAAGCAGATCCCACGTTGGTCGCTGCATATGACATGAGAGGAAGGGCGTTGATCGGACTACGTCAGTATGCGGATGCAGCGAAGGATTTTAGCAGCTATATTGATTACAGGCCAAAGGATCCGGATGGGTACAATAACAGAGGCTATGCCTATCTGTTGAGCGAGAATTACCAGGATGCGATCAGCGATTTTGGAATGAGCCTGGCCAATAACACCCGAACGCCGAACTACGTATACAACAACCGGGGATGGGCTCATGCGCAATCGGGAGAATTTCAGAATGCGATCAGTGATCTGGATGCGGCAATCAAGCTGGACCCGAATACCGAAAATGCCATGTACCGTAAAGGATGGACCTTGCTAAAGGCCGGAAACAACCAGGAAGCGCTGTCGGTGTTGGAGCAGGTTATAGCTAGGGATCCCCAGAATACGGAGGTCTGGCTATCGAAAGGGCAGGCAAATGCTGCCTTAAAGCAGCACAAAGAAGCGATCGTGGCCTATAACAAAGTGCTCAGCATCGATAAGCAAAACCTGGTTGCTTTCTTCGGGCGATCAATGAGCCACTATGAATTAGGGAAGATCGAAAACGCGATTGAGGATTGCAATGCCATTTTAAAAATTAGTCCGGATGATGCTAATAGCTATAACAGCAGGGGATTTTTATACATGCATTTAGTAAAACCAAGATATTCCGATGCCATCAGCGATTTTGACCACAGTTTAAAGCTGAATAACCAGCAAAGACATCTGGCTTTCACGAACCGCGGCGAGGCTAACCTGAAACTTCAGAAGTACAAGGAAGCACGTGACGATTTTCAGGAGGCTGTGTTGATTGCCCCGACCCATCAGGAAGCTCTGGAAGGATTGGCGAAGGCGAATAAGATATTGAAAATTGACCTGCCTGGAAATGGGGCTTCGGGCTTTGTGCAATCTAACTTTCTGAAACGCAAGGCAATTGTGATCGGAAATTCGACATACCGGTATTCAAGTCCGTTGTCAGGCAACCCGCTTAATGATGCAGATGATTTATCCAAACTTCTTCGTGATATCGGCTTCGAAGTGGTAACTGTGAAGGATGCGGACAAGAAGACAATGGAGTCAGCGATAGACAACTTTGTTCAAAGCGCGAAAAACGTTGACCTGATTACTTTGTTTTATGCAGGGCATGGGATGGAGGATAACGGACAAAATTTTCTGTTGCCAATCGACGCACGCATTATTGAAGCCTCACATGTTCAAACGGAGGCCATTTCATTGGAGGAAGTACTCAGTAAGCTTGCGTTGGCCCGGGCCAAAATCAGCCTTGTGTTTTTAGACGCCTGCCGAAACTATCCTTTTCGTACCTGGAAGCCAGTAGGCCGTACGTCGGACCCTAAAACAGAGGCGCGTGAAAGAGCTTTTGTGGTACCGTCCAATCTGTCAGAGAACGTCGGTGTATATTATGCAACTAAAGCGAAAGAAGTTGCCGGGAACGGAACCGGTCGCAACGGCAATTTTACCTACGGCATAAAGCAAAATCTCAGAAGAGGGATTTCCTTGGATGATTTCTGGCGAAGCACACTTAAAAGTGTGAAGGAACTTTCCAAGGGAGAGCAGACACCCTATGTCTATGGTTCAATCGAAGATAGGCTGATATTTTAGGAAAAAAGCAAGGTTAATTTTCATTATTGGAGCACGCCCATTGTTGCATTGGGTGAACAGAAGGACCAGGTCTATTCCTGAACGGCATCCAAATATCTCACTACATTTAAATTTTGCCTCATGGTACAGTCTAAGTATGTGGCATCGCTGCCGATTCAAGGCACGATCCCAACTATCACAAATGGTGTCAAGAATATCAACCGTTATCAGAACATCAGGGCATTTTTTCAAAAGGACAATGCTTACAGGATCTTTGCTGAGCCATTCCCTGATCTAACGGGCCAATCCATCACCTGGCAAACGGACTGGGACTATGAGGGAACTCCCCGATTGCTCAATACATATTCAGAGGCTGAGCAGACAGATCACCGTCGCATGATCAAAAAGCAAGCTATGCAGCTCTACTTTCGTGCTGTAATATTGCAAAAAGAGCAACCTGATATGCCTGTATACAAGGATCTTAAGCAGATATTGCACGACTGCCTTGAAATCCCTTCCGACGCCCGGGCAAATATATTTGTGTTGCAAGTTCCAGGGCAGCCAGATCCCGTCAAATATGTGGTGACCCAATGGGGTCATTTGGAAGATGTTATTAATCCACGGCGGAGGATCATCGAAAAATGGTTAAGATCGTTTGATGTAGTGCTTCGTGTCCGATATGTGTCCGGAGCTACCGCAACGGGAGAAAATTTCAAGATCCAGTATGACAAGATTACCGGAGGCAGGCAAGCAGAAGAGCGGAGAGTTGATGAGGAAAGCCTGATCACGCTCGCGGATGTGAAGCTGGACTCGCCTATCCATATGGAATGGAAACACGAAACGGCATGGGAGCACATCCTATCCCATGACGGCAAAGAGGAATATTTCGTTACGCTGCCCGATCCTGTTGTTGTGGTGCCAGAGCCCGTCGAACGCACGATCCGGTTCCTGTGTGTGGACAAAAGAAAAAATCCGGTACCCGGGGTCGCGATTAACTTTACTTACAACAAGCAGACCTTCCAGAGGATCACAGATGCTCAAGGCCAGATCGAATGGCGTGGGTTTCCTTTCTTTGAGAAAGATATGAGGTATCGGGGGAGTAAAGAAAAGCTTTCCTATAATCGGAAGGTGAAAATTACCGGTAAAGAGGATGCATATACGCTTTACCCGACCAACCGGTGGTGGCTTTGGTGGCTACTCGGGCTGCTTGCGTTGCTGCTGCTGGTATTATTTCTCAAGAATTGCAGCGGGGATATTATGCTGCTGACGAAACGCCACACGCTCACCGTTAAGGACGACAGTACAAAAGCGGTCCTGGCCGGTGTAAAAGTTGAAATTATCACGCAAACCGATACCATTCAAAAAGTTACCGACGAGGATGGCGAGGTGGAACTTGCGCCGGTGGAAGGATCGCAAATGGACCTGGGGTTAGAAAAAGAAGGGTATGGAGACAAAGGCTTCGGCATAAAACCGGGATCTGATACAGATACGACCGTTTTCATGCGGAGACTGCCCAAGCTACGTGAAATGAAAGGAGAAACCGGGGATATTCGCATCAATCTGCAATGGGAAACACGGGATGACCTGGATTTGCATTTGTTAATGCCTGACGGCAGGGAGCTCTTTTTTGGAAAACCGTCTTACGAGAACGTGGAGTTTTCGGTAAGTCTGGATGTGGATGCCAATGCATCAGGCCGCGCGAGAAGCGAAGGATTATCAGGGTTCTTAGATCAGTTCCTGACACAGCGACAGCGTCAGGTGTCGCCCATCACCGACACGCCTCAAGAAAATATTAACGCTAACAGGCCGATGCCCGGAACATACAGTGTGAAAGTTGTAAACTATGAGCCCCGAACTTCAAAAACTGTTGAGTATACAGTATACATTAAAATAGGCAACAACGAACAAGTATTACAAGGGAAAATAAAATCTGTCGCAGGAACGTCTCAGCAAGTGAAAGAATTCGTCATTCCGGCACTTTAAAATTTGTCAAACTTTTTGAAAAAATTTGTTACGAAACAATTGACTGTTCTATAAGACAGTAAATCAATTCAAAACAGTCTAGAATAGGAAAATCAATGTCTAACAGATTTTTTCAAAATCTTTAAATACAGCCATGGTCACACTAAAATGTTTTCTTAGTTTTATTTGTATAAGTATTTTATCGGATAAAACATTTTTTCTTGCCAGTCCGGGGGCGGATTTCGGCACAGATAAATTAATTTTTCATCAGACTCAGGTCAAGTCACAAAAATTGCCGCAACAACCTGAATATTCCAAAATTCCAAAAAATGGAGGTTCAAAATCTGACGGGAAAATACTTTCTTCGCAACCGGTAATGGATCAGAAGATTTCGGGGGAATTAGGCAGTGAAATTTCAAAGCTGATCATGAAGTCGGAGCAGATCAAAACCTTTTTACTTTATCCCGACAAATTTGACGGCGTTACATTTGAAGGATTTAAAGTGAGAAAAGCAGGTCCGACTTTAACTACCATGCAAGCTGATGGGTTAAAAACCATTATCGGGGATCAGAAAAATTATGGTTTTTCACCTTTAATTAAAAACTGTGTTTTTTCTCCCATTGTAGGGATTGAATTTAAAAAGGGAGCAGCAGCAGTTCGGTTTTTGATTTGCTCAGATTGCGATATCTGGCGATTTAAAGGAAAGAATTTGGATAAAGATGAAAACTTCGACCCTGCCCATGGGAAAGTAATCGCTTATCTAAAAAGTATCTTTCCAAATGATCCGATTATTAAGCGGATAGAATGATAGAATCAATTGATATTGTTACACTTAAATGATTAAAAATACTATGAAAACCTATAAGCCGTATTTGCTGCTAATGTTATTTTTCTTGTTTTTTCTGGATTTTTCGGCCCTTGCGCAGCAGGAGAATGATTTGCCTATCGGACCGACTGCGGTGTATATGGGTGTTGTGCTGAAATTAATTGCATTAGCCGCTATTGACTTTTACGCTGTTGTTTTTATTATCGGCTTGGTAATCAAATTTGAATGGTTGGATAACGTCCCGACGTTTTTGAACCCGTTGGCAGCAGGTGGAATGTTATTGGTATTTGGGGTTCTGTTTGTCGTTGAGTTTTTCGTTGAAAAAATACCCGGAGTAGGCGCCGCGTGGAATGGTGTCAACGCATTTTTGAAACCCATCGCAATTTTAATCTTTATTTTTTCAGTAGTCTTTAATGTTCATTTTGAAATTGGTTTTTTTACAGTTGTATTTGGAATTGTTATTGTGTTGTTTGTCGGCGCAATCAGTGGAAAAATAAGAATACTTCTTGGCTTGATACCAGGCGTTCCAATTGTAGTGACACTACTCGAAGACGCGATCATTGCTTTTTTATTAATCAAGACCCTTATGCCAGGCATAACTGCTTAGTTTTAAAGCTGATATTTTCTTTCAATATTGTTGGAACCCAACGCATTAATGTCAAACAATTTTGAAGATAAAATGGATTTTCAATCAAAAGCCTAACTCAATAAAATGATGAAAAACAAATGAAAAGACGACAGTTTTTACAAAGTGCATCGAGTGCTGTCGCAGTTATGCCAACGGCTTTGTCAGAAAGGATTTTGAATGATGCCAAACCCATATTGAATGTAATTTTAGCAGTGGATTTAAGCGAGCTCAAACGCAAAGCGGATCGTACCAAAGATTTGGTTGAAATGGGCGACTTCCTCACCCGGATCGGGAAACTAGCTGATATGGATGTTCGGATAGTCCGTCTGGTTGACAACGATTTTACGCCGGAAAAGCTCATTAAGACTATTCAGGGACTTGGATCAATGGGCGGTACAAAAAATAGTCTCATCGTATATTTTTCGGGTCATGGCAACAATGATGGAGAAAGCTTATGGCCAAGCTTCAGAATGGGCAATGAAAGCAAAAAAATGAAGGAGATCGCTAAACTGATTGTGAATGCACGCCCCAAAGTAGGTTTGTTGATTGGAGATTGCTGCAATAATGTGCTGACTTCGGCCGGGGGATTTACCAGCACCATGCCGGTGCCTAATCCCGCGATTGTCAAAAAACTCTTGTGGGATTTTGGTACGAAAAACCAAAGACTTTCTATTCAGGTTTCATCAGCTTCCAAGGCCGAATTCTCATTCAGTCAGTCGTTTGGATCGGTATACAAACATTGTTTTATGAAAGCATTTAACGAAAAAATAGAAAGCAATGCCGAAAATAATTCCCGAAAGGAATCCGGTGTTGTCTGGGAAGAGATTTTCGTGAGGGCCAGGGTGATAACCCAAGGATATCTGAAAAGTATTTCTTCCGCTAACACCAATGCAAACGAAGCAGCGGATGTATTCAAACAAACCCCCTATCATGCTGTAACTTTAGTTAGCTGCCCGGAAGGAACAGATTGCTAAATTTTTCTTCGACCTGCCGATAGGCTAGATGCCCAGGCTGTTGCCATGTCGTCCCACTTTTTATATCAGACTTACAAATGAAAATATTTGTTTCAGCCTGTGTATGCTTTGCTATTTCATGGCAAGTTGCATTGTGCAGCAATAAGTTGGTTTTGCCAGACTCATTCCAATATACTGCTAATCGCTTATACAATTTGAATGCTTATCCGGATGATACTGTAAAGAAACCGGATAAGGCGATTAAACGATTTCTAGGAGAGGAAGCTTATAAGCTTATGGTTACCAGTGATTCTGTTCAGGCGTACATTCTGGATCCGATGGCCAAAGGAGAAGCCCTTTTTCATGGTTATGCCATATTTGATAAACCCAAAAAACTTTCAAAGGAAGAGGTGGAGGAAGTTCGGGCCATTCTTAGCAATCAATCGAATTATGGATTTGACAGGATCCGAAAGAGCTGTGCATTTATGCCGGTTATCGGGCTACAATTTGGTAGTAGGACCAAGCTTACTGTACTGATTTCGATGGCTTGCGATGAATGGAGTTTTGTATATAAAGGAGTGAAAAAAAAGGAAGACTGCGACAAAGCCCGCCCTCAGCTGGTAAAATTCATAAAAACAATTTTCCCAGGGGATAAGGCTTTTGAAACATTGAATTAAATCCCATCCTATCAAAGTGTCATAAACCGTTGCCTGCATGAATGCCTTATGTTATTTCTGTGTTTTTTCTTTTTTGCTACTTTTTAAGATAACTCCGCTACTTGGGCAGTTACCAAGACCATCTGTGGTTTTTCAAACGGGATTTAATGCCAATATCAACTGCCAGTTTCAATTTTCCTCAAACAATAACTTCCTGATTGGATCTAATGATGCCGGCGAGCTTATTCTGTGGGATTTAAAATCTTCGAAACAGGTAAAGCGGTTTACACAGCTGAGAAATGACACACCTGAGTTGCTTTATTCGCCGAAGGCGCAGATGTCAAAAAGTGAAAATTATTTGATCGTACCCGATTGGTTTGAGGGAAGTTACCTCGTCTACGACGTCAAAAATAATAGAGTAAGTAGTCGTTTTAAGCCACTCACAAAAGGCGAATTTTATACACACGCAGTTATTTCGGACGATGATAGCAAAATTCTGCTGGTCTCCCAATTTTTGGGAAGCAATACATCAAGTACAGTCAGTGTGTTTACAATGCAGGGAAAAAAGATTAAAACCTGGACACTTTCTTTGCCTCCGATCATTGAAAGCAAGGGCATGGAGTTGCTCACGAAAATGGTTTTCCCGTTCGTGAAAAATCTGCCGGGAATCAGTTTTGTTGCGGTGGATCCGGATTTCGATCATTTGTTTATTTGTAACCCTTTCGGGCGAATCTGGGGGATGGACCTGAACAGGACTGCAACTGCGGCTACTGTAACGGGGAGCGATCTGAAAACGATTAAGGGAGCCGATAAAGTGGTGGTCAGTGATCTGCGGCTATATAAGGGCAGGCTGATCATCAAAACGAATGACCATTTAGAGAAAAATGGGAGCACAACCCTGAAAACGGAGAGCATAACGGTATTATCTGCTGCTGATGGAACAGTGGAGCGTGCACTGGTCGGTAGTGTAGCATCGGTTGATATTAAGTACCGTTCCAATGCAATGGCCATTTTCCTGACTACTACAAGCCAATCTTTCAACACTTATTTTCAGACGCAATTGTCGGGCCCGAATGGATTCGAAATAACCGCCAAAGATATTCTTACTGACAAGGAGCTCTTCAAATACAAAAAAGGAGAGCCGTTTTTTTGGAATACTTCCGGCCCATATCATGCGGGGCAACTCAACGGCGGGTTCGTAATGGATGTTTCGGATGACCAGACGAGACTCGTTGAGTGCACACGCGATATACTCGTCCACGATATTGCAGGATCCGAAATAATCAATTCGTTTTCGTCCAATAAAGGAAATATCAAGCTGAATGCACCAGTCTTTCTGGACCAGACAACTCTTCTCATTCCTAAAATAACAAGTGACGCCTTTGTGCTGGATTTGAAAGCCGCCTCGGTCAGCAGGCTTAAAGGGCAGTTGGAATGTAATGATACGGCCAGAGCAGGGGCTAATATGTTTTATGAGCTTTTCGATGATGCGGCCATTGGATTGAATAATATTTCTTTGTCAGATGACAAGTCGGAGATCGTAACTACGAATTTTGTCCATGATAATTTCTGTAATCCCGATCTGAACAAAACAATAGAAGTCTGGGATGCGAAAATCAGGCAGAAAAAGCGGGAGTACTTTTATAAAGACCAGGAGTTCACTTATTTTTTAAATCAGATTCCGGGCTCGCAATCTTTGTTTCTGGTAAATCACAGGCTGGTAAAATTTGCAGAAGACGGAACGTTCTCGACAAAAGAGCTGAAAATGATTGTAAAAAAGGATACGCTTTTTGCAGTTAACCCGGTATACCTTTCTGAAACGAAAACGATTTTTTCAATCCTGTCTACCCGGAGTAAGCCGGGCCTGGCAGATTTGGTCTTTGCACACTTTGATATCGATGGTACGCTGGTAAAGTCTTACAAATTCAATAGAAACAGCAAACGCCTGGAATATCAATCCTATGTGTACGAGTCACAGCTTTCGCCGGATCGCAAGAAGCTTTTGTTTTGTATGCAGGATGGTACCGCAGGCATTTTTGATATCCAAAAGATGCGTGTAACTTCTGAATATGAGCATGGTAAAGGGTTGTCAGTTAAGATGATTAAGCAATATTCTCATCCATCTATATTTGCTGCCTGTTTTATTGACAACACGCATTTTATAACCGCAGGAAGCAATGGGGAAATCCTGTTATGGACCGAAGGCAAGCGGGAACCCGACCGCAGGATTAACAAGGAGCTTCTGATGATGTACAGCCTCACGTTATCACCAGATCAAAAATATCTGGTTGGTGTGGCGTTAGACAAGACGATAAAATTTTTGGATATGGAAACAGGAATTTCCATTGCATCATTTGTAGGACTAAATTACCAGACTTATGCCTTCGTCAATCAGGAAGGGTATTATATGTCCAATAAAAAATCGAGTAATGATCTCTGGTTTTTTTATGGAGGCAAAACCTACGAATTCTCTCAATTTGACCTCAACTTAAACCGCCCGGATAAAGTATTGCAATCGTTAGGCTATATTTCACCGGCCAGCTCCCGCCGTTACCAGATGGCTTACGAGAAACGATTGCAAAAAATGAATTATAAACCGGCCACTTTTCCAGGACTTTTGTCTTATAGCGCACCCATAATAAGCCTCTCGGGACTTCCTGCCAACAGACAGTCTACTTCTCTGCCTGTACTGAATTTCGCAATTGTGGCCTCGGACCGCGAGCAGTTAATTGATCACCTGATGATCCGTGTCAATGGGGTGCCGATCCATGGAGTAAAGGGACTTAAAGTCAATCAGATAACCGTGGGGGAAATTAAAGTTGTTGTGTCAGTTCCGCTTACCGTAGGAGAAAACAGAATTACCATTTCGGCAACAAATGCGCTTGGGACGGAGAGCCTCCGGGAATATCTGTCCATTACACGCTCCGGTATCGCTCAGAAGCCGGATGCATATATTGTAACCATAGGCTCGGGGAAATTCAGCGAAGTGAAGATGAACCTGGACTTCCCTGCAAAGGATGCACGGGAAATTGCAGATCTTTTTGCCGGCAGTAAACAGTATAACAAAATTTTCAGGCAAACTATCCTGGATGAAAAGGTAACCAGACAGAGTGTTTTGGCATTAAAAGAACTCCTGAAAAAATCTAAGCCGGAAGACTTTATTATTTTATTCTACGCAGGGCACGGATTGGTCGACGCAAGTTCAAATTACTTCCTTTCCACCTACAACACCGACTTCCATGTGCCATCGCGCTCTGGCATTGCTTATGAGGATTTTGAGAATTTGCTTGATGCTGTACCATCCAGAAATAAAGTTATGCTTATTGACGCGTGCCACAGTGGTGAAATAGATATGGAAGGTTTAAACCCGAAGGGACAAGATAACAGCAAAGCGAACGAGGCAGGCGCCAGGGGTTTTACACTTGCAGATAGTCCGGAGGAAAATGCATTTCAGTTGATGAACACTTTGTTCTCTGACGTCCGCATGAACAATGGTGCAACCATTATTGCCGCATGTGGCCCGTCGCAAAACGCATTGGAGAGCAGTGCCTGGAATAATGGGGCATTTACCCATAGCCTCAAGACCGGTATACGCGAAAAAAATGCAGATGCCAACAAAAACGGGGAGATCACAATTTCTGAATTGCTTGAATATTTGCGCACCAATGTTTCTAAAATTAGCGGTGGTAAGCAATTGCCTACCAGCAGGACCGAGAATTTGGTGAACGATTTTGTAATATGGAAATAGAGTAGCTGCCACGGCTTCACCAAGCGCTTCCTTTTTAATCCTGAAGTGATGTTTTTCGAATAGTTGTAACAAACTATTTGACTACTTTTGCCATTGAATTAACCTCCCGATTCAATGCAAGATCATGATGGGGACCTTTTTGTCGGTCTGTCTAAAGAACATCCCTGGGCCTTTGAATATTTAAAAAGTAAAACTTATAGTTCGCATGCTGCTGATTGCAAATCCTATGGCATAGACGAGGAGTTTACCGAAGACTTGTATATTGATGCATTGGTCTATTTAATATCAGGTATTCGCAGCGGCAAAATTGAACCAGGTAATGAAGGTTATGAAACCGCTTCAGTGATCAGCCTTTTCAAAAAGAATTTATTGTGGAAGAGGCTGGATTATTCTAAAAAAATGGGCAACAAAATGGAGTTTCGATATGAAACGGATGAGGCTATGGAGGTTTCCGACAATTATAACCAGCTTAATATGATCCTGGAATCAGAGCAGACATCAAAAATAGCGCAAGCGATAAACTTATTGACCCCAAAAGACTGTATCACAATGATCCGGCTTCGGTTTTATGAAGAGCTTTCGTGGGAAGAGATAGCAAAATTAATGGATAAGCCGGTAGGATCTATTAAAAATAAGTATTCGAAAATATGTTTCCCTGCTTTGCGAAAGCTCTTTATTTCGGGGAACCTGGGTCGGGAAATAATTTAAACAGTCTTGTCATGGATAGTAATAATTGGAGCGTTCAAAAGATTAACGACTATATCACACATAATCTTTCGAAGGAAGAAACGGAGGCGCTTCGGAGTGATCTTGCAAAAGACCCGGAACTTCGGGCCGAGCTGGAACTTCAGATGCAGATGAAAAAAGGATTGGACAACTTCTATCTCAAAGAACGGATAAAGAAAATTCATCAGAAGCCAAATCGGCGAATAGGAATACGGCCGCTATGGACTTATATTTCTGTGGCCGCCAGTTTTTTATTGTTAGGCTATTTCGGTTTTGACGCATATAAAACCAGCCAGGAATCCGCGATGCTTTACAATGCTTATTTTAGCAAAGCAGATGTTCGGATTAATTCAAATCAAAACTTCACAGAATCAGACACACAATTATATGATGAGGGGATGGCTTATCTGGATCAAGGCGATACTAAGTCTGCAATTATAAGCCTGGGCAAATCTAAACATCCGTTTGCGAGTTGGTATCTGGCACTTTCATACTTGAAAGATAACAATCAGGAGAAATCCAAAGAGTTACTTGAAAGTATTTCAAACGATAAAAATAATTTGTTCGCCAATCGGGCGAAGAAGTTGTTGAAAGAAATGGAATGAAGAAAGTAAATCAGTTTTGACGGTAATTTACTTAGCGGCGCTGCAACTGGCTCTCATTGCTTCGGTGTATTTAAGTTACCAGACAAAATATTTTTCCAGCTTTTGCGCACAAATGTGTGACCAAAAGCCATAAGCATGTAAACCTCCTGCTGTCTTTTAAAAGAGATACTTTACTGCTCTTTGTGAAGTTGCATAGGAGGGCATTAAATTACATGATAAAAATCTGGATTCTTTGTATCTTCTTATGCCTTCAATGCGGTGCTGCTTATCAGTACGGTCAAACAAAAAAACCGAGCATTAATATCGATCAACTCACTTCTTCTACCTGGATATTAAGCCAGGGGGAAATAATAATTGTTGATCCTCCGGAGCAAGGTGTCCCTAATGGCATTCCGGAGAAGCAACAGGCTTTCTACATCTGTCGCTTTTTTAAGAATGGAGTGTTTAATGTGTACCTGACAGAGATAATTAAGGGAAAAATTAGACCTCCTCAGCCAAAGCCGGCGAGCGGAGGATGGTGGTACGCATTCGACGACCATCTGATTCTGCAATTCGAGGAAGGCGACAGGCTGAGCTACAAACTGGAACAATTCATTGGTAATAAAATGATATTTAAACAAGAATTTGTGGACTTTTAGTAGCAATTTATCGAAATTGCCAAGATTTTAGAAAATATTTTGCTTTTCGCACTCACAACAGTGCATCCTCATGCTATACATGGATGAAATGGAAGAATTGTATCCGAACATGTAACAGCGAGCATATGGGCAAAATGAAAATTCTTGAATCGGAGACCTGGCTGAGTGAATTTACGAAGGCGTCAATTTTTAGTAATGACGCATTGATGGGCGACCTGGTCGTCAGAAAAAAACCAAATGGTCTGTATGAATCTCCGAGGGATCTTGCTCGTCGTGAAGGCGAGGAAGCAAAAGAAACTGCTGAGAACTTCAGGTTGAGGGCCGGTGCGTTGTACGATCACTATTTGTACTTGACGCAATGGTCAGCTTACACTACGAATGGATTTCGGAACAGGATGCTTACCGACATTGAGTTTAGAAAAGATGTGGCTCATGTATTGGCGGACTATCTGGTCACGACATACCGCGAAAGAAAGTTCAGGAATAAGATCGTTAGCTGGATCTGTAATCCTTACAAGGGCAATTTCTTAAAGCTATTTTATGCCGACAAGCCGTCAAAGGCTGTAGTATGCTATGTATTGGCGATGGCGGGTAAGCCAGCTGACTTTGAACCGGATACCGACTTTATGAACAGGGAGCTTTGTAAGCTGAAAAATGAAAATACTGTTGAAAAAAGTATCTCAGAAATTTCAGAAACCTTATCTATCAGGAACATCATAAAAGCGCTACGGTTTGAATATTTTTACGATATCTATCATGCCACGAAAAATGCCGCAAAGCTGGCAAGCCATCAAAAATCCACTAAGGAGGACATCATTACAAAGCTGAAAAAAGTAATTGACAGAAAACAGGCGACCTATTCCAGGTATTTTAATGATAACGCCCTTTCGACCCCGTTTTTCGAAAACTCGGAGCTGACCCTTACGCAAATCCTGCTGGAAAAGTACGAGGTCAATGAGCTGGCGGGGCAGGTGAAGGCTTTACGGACACGATATTTGGAAATGAATGCCAAGCTTATGGTAGAGTCATTGCAATTTGTAGCCAGCATGACCTTGGCATACAAAACAGCAGACCTGGAAAAAAGAGCTATCGATTTCGCAGATCATATTCTTGAAGAAATGCGGATTAAAATCTGGAATGGAACATTTGGCTGGAACACCAGGGGGGCGGAGGATAAGGTATTACTCGTAATCCACCTGCGGATGACTGTTGGAAGAGCCTGGCATAACTATATCTCGGGTAAGTTGAATGAAGGAGGTGCGAATGACAGCCAGGAAACGGACGAAGCCAGTGACATTCCAAGCCCCGTTGTTGATTATGCCTATCTCCATGAAACATCGGAACTACTGCTGGATTTATATCTCAGGGAAAAAAATCAATGGGAAAGCGGCAAAATTACCACCCGCTACATTCTGGCCGCGCTAATAGAGATCATCGAATCAGACAATTTTCATGAGAGCTTCCTGGGATGGTATAAAAATCACGAAGAAATAAGCCGCTTCACCCCAGCCAGCGAGAAAGCCACCTCCATAGAAGATGAAAAGGAAAAGGACGAAAAGAAAGCAAAGCTGATGCTGAGGTATATGAAGGATTTCAATCCGAATTTAACCGAGGTCAATCTCAGAAAATGGATTTCGATGGGTAAATTGAATATCCGGAATGAAATGGAGCGAAGAGGTTTAAGCCCACAAAGTAGATAGAAGTTCAATTTAAACGCTAAACATGATCATGTATGAACGGTCAACTAACAATAACATATTTCAATAAAATGGTCAAAGGCCATGGCACGTTGGAAGAAAAGCGGGCGTTCCGAAAACTAAGAGAAGAGGATCTGGTGCTTAATGCTTTGATCGAAAACCTCGAGGAAGCGATCATTGCCAAGAACCGGGAGGAACAGGAGCAGGAATTCAAGAAATTCCTCGAACTATATGAAGCAACGCAGAAAGAGGAATTAACCGGGACGGAGCAAGAATCGGAAAGCGTGAAGATCTTGCCGTTGGAAATTGAGGGTATTGAAAATGATAAAAAATGGATCCCGGAAACTGCCCGGCTCCGCTGGCTTGCACTGGCAGCCTCAGTTATTTTGTGCATTGGTCTGTCCTGGATATATGTTAGCCAGGATAAGCTTGATCTGGCCATCGCACAGCATGGCCTGCAAACCATCCCGATATTGCGGAAAAGCATGGGGAATATAGAAACCAATGGAGTCTCGGACGGTTGCGCGTTGTCCGATGATATAAACGAGACTTCATTCTTCAGGCTCTCTGGCAAGGATTTCGGGCAAAACCTGGAAAGATTCGTTGCTTTAACAACAGCCGAAACGATTTGCAAAAGTTACTGGGAGGGATGGTTGAGCATGAAATCGCTTGACTATAAATCTGCTATCAACCATTTTCAGGCTGTTGTAAAGAATCCGGTTCCCAGCAAGCAACGCCAGGAGGCATCTCACGGGTTGATAGTTGCTTATCTTTTCGAAGGCAAAGACGAACAGGCATTGAATGTCGCTGAGCAGTTGTCAAAAGAGCCGGTATTGTCAGCCCCTGCCCAGGAATACGCTAAGCTTGTCATAACAGAAGGCAGAAAGTAAATATAGGCATGAGAAAAGAGGGACTTATTTGCCCGAAATATAAGCGATAATTCAGGTTTACCTGATTAGGATCAGATCAGGTATTTTGTATTTTTGGACGGAAACTCTAACCTCTCCCCAATATGTATAAGATGCTTTTCTTCTGCCTGATCGCGGGTTCTGCATTGGGGAAAGATCAACAAAAGTATGCGCTGATCATTCAAAATCTGAAATTTGCCAATTACAGCTCGTTTGAGGATGAATTAAAGAACAATGCTTCCGAATTGAAAGGTATTTTGGTTCGACAGGAATTTCCACCCGGCAACATTACAGTGAGGACGAACCTTGCAGCAGATAGTGTGCGCCAAGTGGTGGACAAGTTCACGCAAAGTCTGCCGCCCGGTTCGATCGTGGTGGTGTACCTGGGATCGCACGGCTTACAGCTTCGGGACTACTCCGGGGACGAGGCCGCCAGGGACCGGGATCACCAGGATCGTGCAGATGAGCTGTTTGTTTGCATCGATAGTTCTGACAGTACTACACTGGCAAGGGAAGGCGCCATACGAAACAAGGCTGGAAGGTTACCCGATCATTACCGCAATGCGATTGCAGATGATGAAATCGGTGATTGGAACAGGCTTATTATGAACAAATTAGGTTCGGGTGGGCATTATCTTTATCTGGCCGATTTCTGTACATCAGTAGGAGGTACCAAGGGGGAGGGTGCCTGGGAGTCCGAGCGGATCGAGCCGTTGGAGCAACCCGGGAACGCGGGCCCCGCCACGTTCGTAGGAATCATGGCATCTACGAAAAAAGTAGGGGTACCGATAGGGGATAAAAGCCGGGTCGGCTATTTTGTCAACGCCATCGATTTCGCATTGCATCGATTTTTGATCTGTCCAACTTACCAACAATTTTATGAGGCCTTTTTTGAAAAGATGACATCCTTTCGTGGTGCTTATCCGGATAAAGGAAAGCCGGGCTGGGAGGTACTGGGCAAAGAAAAAGCATCAAGACAATTGTTCAACGGGAATTGGGTATCCGACTTTGCAGCATTTGCGAAAACTTACTGGCGGCAGGCAGATAAACTTAAGGGAAACAAAGAGGGATTCTACGTTCCCAATCCCCAGCTCTATACGAAAGGAATGCATTTAGAAATCAAGGAAAACGATCAGATCAAGGCCGAAGGTGTTGTGAAAGAACTGATAGAGAAGGAAGTCCGGATTGATTTCTTCGACAAGTTTGAAGCTTCCAAGAACATTAACTATACCTTAATGCCCTCTGAGTCGCGTGAAAACGCACTCAACGCTGCCAGAATATCGCTCAATCAGGCAAAAACCAAGCTTGATCTTAAATATGCGCTCCGGGAGTTGAATGTGAAAAAACTGGGTGTTGTCTCCAAAAGTTGTGCTAATGATTATATCGATAAAGGCAATGGCGTATTGGAAAAGAAGGAATGCCAGCCGCTCGCCGATGGTTCGGTGAAACTTGGAGATAACCTGACCGTCCAAGTCAATTTGCCACCGGAAAAGAAGCTTTACTTTACAATTCTGGACGCGACAGAAGAAAAGGGATTGGTCCATTGTTTTCAGGACCCCGACACAAAGGACCCCAAGGGGTTTTATTCTACGCACAGAAATGATTTCAACGAAACCAACTTCTTTAGAACGATGGCCACGGAACCTTTGTCGCCTTCCGTTTCGTCATTTTGGATTTTGGTAAGCGAGAAGGAGATTGAGGATGAAGAATTTCGGATTAACTGGTTAGAGGCGGGTAGTTCCGCAGAAAAAAACCGTTTCAGTTTTCCGGAACAAAAAGAGAATCTGTGGGATATGATTCAAAATATCGTCTATTTTGAAGAGATTGATTATCAGGTGAAACAAAGGTGATAGCCTGGCTAGTCCATGAATTGATACATCTGATAGAAGGCCGTTTCACCCCACAAGTTTTTAACGATTTGATGTAAGGGATGGCAGCCGGATATTTTATTCTTGTATCTCAGGAAAATACGATAATCTTCTTTGAGCGTTTCCGGAATTTCTCCGCGGTAAGTAATTTTTTCGCCATTTAGGAACAGGCTTGCGAATCCCTGTTGATAAGCTTTAATCATTGCGATCCGGGCTTTTTCATCATTGTTTTCATTGAGATGAAAAATTGCGGATTCGAAATATATACGACGGTGCTCGTCGAATTTTAATCTCGCTTTTGGTTCAAGATTACCTACCAATCGGATCATGCGAAGACTTTCCGCGCCCAGAAGGAATTTAAGGTGTCCTTCAAATTGCCTATCCAGTTCATCTATCTCAGGATCAATTTCGACATTACCGCTTTTTATTAATTCTGCATACGTAATGCTGTAATTTGACGGAACCTTGAAAATCTGTTTTTTACCTGGTCCTTTAAAACCATTATTTAATTTCTTCTTGTCCCAGATCAATCCCAAATAAGATTCAGATTTATCGCCATTTTGGTTAAACCGGGTTAGAATGCAATAACAATGCTTGAATTTTTTATCAGCGCTAAAAGTAATTGCAAACATTTCGTCACCACGTAGGAGCAAAACGACAGATCGATTATTTATTTCGACATAACCTGACGAACATTGCGGCTTATTGTAATCGTAATTAAAAGTTACTTTGGCATCATGGTCAATAGAAACACTGAATACGGTTAAAAGCGGAATTTTGTCTGAAAAATAGCCTTCTGTGTAACTGGTTTTGGATCCGATTAAAAGCCAGTATTCTCCTTCGAAGATTGCGCCGGGTTTACTATTCCACATGCCCCGCAATTCCAGTACGGCAGACGCGTCGGAATAGCTGTCAAATTCTGAATTTTTAAAGAAATTCCTCACTTTATCTTTCTGAAGTATTTCACTGAAATTAGGACTATTGATTTTACCGAAACTTGGCCTCATCTTTTCGAAAATGTGTGCATCTATTCTTTCAAAAAGTATTCTCGCGGCAAGCGGTTTTTTAGTATAAATACTTTTCGCTGAAAATGTCCTGTGATGAATTCCCCAATTTCCAGCGCCTTTTCATTTTGCACTTTAAATTCAAGGTTTAATAGCATGTCGTGATAGTGGCCGCGATAGTTGTACCGCATCGCTACGACTATGAAATAAATCCCGCCAACCTGTTCGATAAACTTAACAAAACCTCTGTTCAGGTCTTTGTTCTGAGCATCGACAAATCCGATTCCTTGTGTTTGTACGATCATGTCGACCTTTCCGGACAGATCAATTTCTAACTTTGAAACGACGATAAAATTTTCGCCTTTTTCCGTGTACAGGCTTATATCTCTGTAGGTGCCGGAAATCAGTCTGATCAATTTGCTTTCCTGAATGTAAGGCAGGTCATCAATACTTTTTAAAGGATTATGATCCGTAGAGAAGCTAAAATTATCGTGTTCGAAATGTTTTATACTGAGGCTGTTATGATACAAAAAATAATATAGTGGGGCGATAAGGTTCGTATTACGCTGATTTTTGTTTTTATCATGACCTCTCTCGTCATCTTCAATAGTGTGACGGTCCTCCCTGATTTTCTCCCAAAACGTTTCATTATGCTTCAATTGGAGCTGCTCTGGTGCGATGGTCCTGTGGTTAGTGTTGAAGTAGCTTTGCTCTACAAGGATCAGGGTTGTGCAATAGGGAAATCCTTTTTTCTATTGAAAGATGTCGTATACCCCAGCATCATGTTATTCAGGGATTTTGGCTCCGCGGTCCCTTGGCTTTTCATGATAATGAAATTTTCTACCGGGCCATTTTTGTATACTTCTCCCTTAATGCCAGTAAAATCTTCGAAGTTTTTAATGATAACAATACCCTTCTCAGTAAAATATTCGACGTGCGCAAATACGTATAACTCTGCGGAATCCCGGTACACATCTTTGGGGTAATAATATATGATCCTTGACCAATAATCATTGAAAATAGTCAGCTCGCAAATACCGTAGTCATTATGCTTTACGAAGGACCTGTCGTAGAAACCATAGTATGATTCGAGCTTGGGATTATGTTTGATCACAATATCATGATCGCCAGGTATACCAGATACCGATATCTGGTATACTGCCATTATAAAGATCAGGAGCTGAAAAGTTTTTAAGATGTCTTCGAAATGTTCGGTTTCATTTGCCCATAAAAGATACTTTTTAAAAGTACTTATATTGGTAATACTAATACTGGATAATTCTAAATAGTTAATTTCTTCTTGCGTGAAAATTTTACTTTTTTTGAATTGAAAGTCATCTTCCGAGTATGGTCTGATTATCTCAGAGAGCTCGTCTATTGTAGTTGTCCCCGAGTTGGACGCAAGGATCTTCGATTTCCAGGTTTCGTAAGAAGAAGTTGATTTTTTCTTATCCTTATTATCAATAAGACTTCTCAGTTTTATCGAAAGTCCTCGACTTAATTCTACAAATTCCGCTTCCTTATTTTCTCTGACAAATTTTTCATGAAGTAACATAAATGGACACAAGTTGTCGTAAGCAATATCCATTTTATCTTTAAGGCGATGCCCTATTATGAATGTACCGTTATCTTTTTTGAGGTTTAGTATTTCATGTATTTTTTCAGCTAATGCGAAATTTCCGGAAGGTTTCATGTTTAGGAACGCAGTTGTTTAATCAAATATCTTTTTTATAAAAATATGAATCTTATGCTATAAAGCGTCGCCTGTTGTGCGATAAGATCCAAAAAATCTTAAAAAAGTATTACGTCTCGGGTATGCTCTTCTATAACTTGCAGGCAACGTTAATCTAACCCAGCTAAATCATGAAAACACAGCTTTACCCACTAATTTTTGCAGTTGTTTTTGCGTCATTCGTGACGACTGTGAGTGGCCAACCTACCAGGTCTGTTCCAGCAAATTCATTTTCTGCATCAAGAAATATCGCAATCCTGGTGGGGGTTGGACAGTACGCGGACCCAAGATGGGATAAGTTGACGAGTCCGACCAAAGAAATGGATATTCTGAAAAAGAAGCTTGTCGCTGACTGGAATTTTTCACCGAAAAACGTATTTGTAAGGAAAGACGTAACAAGCAGGTATTTTATGGCATTTATGGATTCTTTAAGTAATGCAGTAACCCCCTCTGATAACGTGCTCCTTTATTTTAGCCTGCATGGCAGCGTGCAGAATGGAAATTCCTTTTATTTTCATTTTCAAAATTCAATGGTCGATGACGAGACCACCTGGACGCCGGCCTGGCTCCTGGTCAACAAGATAAAGGAGACGATAAAAAGTGATAAACTCCTGATGCTGACGGATGCATGTTTTTCCGGGAGCCTGATAGAACTGGTCAGGCAGAGGGGCAGGCCTGTCAATGTTGAATCGGTTGAGATATTTAAGAAATACCCGTCGGCAGAAATTATCACGGCGGGGGATAGTTTTAGTCCGGTTCCCGATGAAAGCCAATTCTTTGCTGCCTTGATTCAGACTTTGGATAACTGGGAACACAGAGATCTGCCCGCGGGCCGGTTAAAGGACGAGATTTTTGATGTAATGGCAATCCGGAGGAGTAGTAGTCGGCCTTTGTACGGTTTTTTACCGATGATCCATGTTCCGCAAGGAGGTAGCTTCGTGCTCGAAAAGAGAACGGGCAGAATTAATCCAACCCCTGATGTGCCTGTGCCCCCACCGTACGAACCGGAGCCTGTTGACCCACCATTACCTGCTGCGGCGGAGGTGGTCTTATCAAAGGGGGTGTTGTTTCATAATATTAGAACGACAAACCGTAATGAGGAATTTGAAATCTCGGCAACCGGCCAGATAACTGTGGGGCAGTATCTGCGAGAGGTAACACCTGATGGTAGGGCCAAAGGGCTTTTTGGGTTTTCCATAGCTGACTATAACATTGTTCCCAGCATTAATCATGCTGGATTGATGTTTCGGGTTTCGGGCTCGGACCCATGGAAATTTTGTGGGTCTAATTGCATTGTGAAATTTATTAAGCCGGGATTACACCGTCTGGAGCTTAGGGTCAATGATAACAACGAGGGCGACAACAGCGGCTCATTCAAAATTTCCATCAGGAAAAAGTAACCTTCCCCAATTTTACATGAAGTGATATCTCTGTTCAGATAGCATCGGTAAAACACGTCAATACTAAAACGGACAAAGCAAATGAAAGCAATTCTTATCCTTTTGCTGATGGGAACATGCTGCCCGTCAGCCTGTTTTTCGCAAGTTCAGAAACTGACAGAACTGGTGGCGACAGAAGATCTGCTGGCCGGTTTCACTTATCAGGGCGTTTATTATGCCAGAAAAGGCGACCAGTTTGCGGCTCGTACGGCTTTAAAAAGTGCGCTGCACAGGTCAGGGGTCGATAATAAAAACAAAGATACCTGCAGGTACCATCTCGGCCTGGTATGCCTCATGTCATCGTCAAAAAAGCAATGGGCCGAAAGGCTGGAACACTTGAGGTCGATAGCGGATCCAGGGCTTTTTGAACACTACTGGGAAAATATCACGATTGCGTATATGCTTAATCGTAAGTTTGGAGAGGCCCGCATTTCAGTCCGACAGGCAGATAGTTTAACGGCCATCCCTTTGTTGTTGAACGGGTTAATACAGATGGAATATAAAGATTACACATCCGCAACCCGGTATTTTGAAAAAATGGAAGGGCTGGGAGAGGACCTGCCTTTTTTTGCTATGGCCAAAGTCAAATACCTGGGACGGAACGGAACAGATCAATCCTGGTTCGACAATGTAATCAAATGGCTGCGAATAGCCGGAAAAAATAAGAAGGACAGTTACGCTGCCACTTTGGCGGGGGCAATCGTGCATGGTGAGTCAGGGAAATACAGCAGGGCACTGCATTTGTTAAAGCGCCTTAATCCATCGGATAGTGCGGTACAATATGCCACTACACTTACTTATTTTTGGGCTGACAAAGATTCTATTGCTGAAAAGACATTGCAAAGGATCGTCAGGGCGCATCCCAAGTTTACGGATTCCCACGTCTTGCTTGGGCACGTGAATGTCCGGAAGGCATATGTGAAAAATAACCCTGACCTTTGGCGAGCGGGTATTAAACACTACAGTAACGCTATTAAACTGGACGCCAAACCGGAATATTATGTAATGCGCGCCCTGGCATGGCTGCGGTTATTTGATTATCAGAAGCCTGATTCTGATTCTTGTATTGTAAAAGCGCTGGCTGATTTTCGTCATATCAAAAACGAGCGCCCCAATTACGAAGTCGGTTACGAGTCGTTGCTCGCGGAGGCAAGGGCCTGGCATTATATGCTGTATTCACTGGCCTACAAAAAACATCAGTCGGGATATTTCCACAGCAATGACCTCCCGACTTATATTGCAAATGCGACCCTGATATATAAAAAAGCAATCGCAAAGGACAGTTCCCGACTGGATGCCATTGAGGGGCTGGGCACTTTGAATAAGGATATTCGGGAGCATAGGGCTTCCATAAATTATTTTCTGCGAGCTGGCGCGATCCGCGTGAATGCAGACAATTTAATGGGAGTCGGCATGGCTTACCTTGAAATGGACAGCCTGGCACAGGCAGGTTTATATTTTCGGAAAACAGAGGCTGCCAATCCCTCCAATGCGAATGCGATCATGGGACAGGGGCTGGTATTACTTAGAAAGCCGGAGACTGAAACCGCAGGCATGCAGCTAATCGCGAAAGCCTATACCATGATTGGTACGGTAGCCGACGACATCACCAAAGCGAGCATCATTTTTAACTTTGCGTTTGCAAGAACTTACGATTTTCGCAATTCGGGATACCCGCAAGCTGCCAAAGGCTTTGCGGCCTATGCGATGGATGTCATTCAGCCAATTTATCGCGAGGCAGAGCAAATAACACCCCTGGCCGACAGTTCGGTATATTTTGTGAACCTGGGCTGGTACGCAGAGGAACTCAAATTTCCGGAACTAGCCGGAAGCTATTACCTCAGGAGCCAGACCGTGCATGCCAGCAATAATTACGCAATGTTGCTGGCGAAAAATGACAAAACATCAGAAGCAATAGCCATACTTGAAAAGATAGAAGGCCGCCTGGAAATTGCCAAAATGAACCTCATGAAAATCAGGGATGGCAAACAGCATTGCCCATGTCTCAAGACTATTACTTTTTCATATCTTAATTCAGCCTATCAACCACAGCATATAGCCCCAAAACTTACCAACCATTTTTTTTCAAATGGTATGCGTTTATCTCCTGTTCTGGATTTTTACCCTTTACAAAAACCGCAGATCGTCAAAAAATACGGGCACGGCGACGTTAGCCGTAAAAAATCCGATCCGATGGATTGTCCAGTTAAACGAAGGTAGGCTCTGAAAGGCTCAGGTTTGGTCCTGCCTGTCACGACCTTCATCATCAAAATTGTCGAAGCCGTATTTTTCCTTTAGCATATCCCGGATTTCCTGCGGTACCGTGGTTCCGTAGGCCGAGTGAATGATTTCGCCATAATCTTCGATGTTGTAGGTATCTCCGATCTTATGCCTCAGAAAGGCCCGGACTTTAATTTTTTCAATCAGCACAAAGTAGTATGCCTGGCGTCCGGTACTATCGCGGCCGCAAATTTTGTAAACCTGGCTGCTATTTTCACGGATGAACTTTTCCTTGTGTGTCTCTGCATAAGATTTGTTCGCCGAAGTTTCTCCTGTTCCCAGTTTTTTGGTCCAGTTTGTTTTATCTTTCACAATTCAAAGGGTTTTATTTAACTTGAAAAAGGGATTAGGGTCAAATTTGCCAGCGAAATAAGGGTCTTTCAGATAATCAAGCTTGATCGCTTTTTTGTATTCACGTCCGTTAATGATCAGCATCTGTTCATTGGGTTTCATGTTCCGAAGCTCGTAGGCACTGATTCCCGTGATTTCGGAAAGCTCTTTGGCAATCGTATAATGTTGTATGCCAAATATTTGCCATACCGAGCAGTTGTTAATGATACTGAAGTAGCCTTCGCCATAGCACTTGCGGATCTGGGAAATGTCTTGCCAGAAGGTATGGATCAGCGCGCCATAACCCCGGCAGAGCGATATCATCGTTTCGAGGTATTCGAATGACTGAAGAGACGCCGTTTCATCGAGCAAAAACAAAGTTTTCTGGACAGGTATTTCACGTCGGGAGAGGATAGCCTTGAAGAGCGTAGAGATAATGAGCACCATCAGTTTGGAGTGGCTCCTCAATTTGTCCGGCGGCACCACAATAAAAACGTCTACTTCCCGGCCGTTTACAAAATCCTGCATATCAAAAGTTGTCTTCTCCAACATTTTGGCAATGTTCCCGGACATGAAAGTCAGATACGAAAGTGCGGTAGCGTCGACTGATGGGCGCGTTTTTTCAGATGGAAGGTTAAGATATCCGGCAATGGCGTCGTAGACAGTGGAGGGTAGTTTTTTGCCTTCAGTATCCAAAACAACCGCGAGGTGATAGGCGGGATCTTCGGAAAGAATGCTGCGTAGTTTCCCTAGGTTTTGTTCTCCGGCTGTTCGCAGAAGGATCAGGTACATAAGCGTGGCTGAGATAACGCCTTTGGCTCCGTTGTCCCAAAATGGATCTTCCAGAGAACCTCTGCCAGCCATCAAATGGGCCAGTGAATAACATTCTCCTTCCGCGTCAGCACCCGTAAAGTGGGCTATATCCAACGGATTAATACCGGCTTTATCAAAGGTACTGATTTGAAAAGGGTCAAAAACTACCACTTTATGTCCCATTTCAATGCGACGCCGGTAGGTGACGGCTACATTTTCCCCCTTATTGTCGAGAACTACCACCGGGCCTGTGTAGGCCAAAAGTTGAGGAATAAGAACGGAACGCCCCTTGCCGGAACCCGTGGGGGCAACCGTCATCAGGTGCCCTGTGCCATCAGCCGTTATAAACCTGGGCTGAGCTATCGGATTTCCTGCTGGGGTTGTGATCATCGCGTCGGGTACAGCGTGGTAACCCATCGGGAGCGGCTGTTGTTTTGGATCGGTCATATTGATATGGATTTTGACCTGAGCTTAAAAGAAAGTAAAAAGATTTAATTGCACCAGAATGGGAGGGCCGATTGGCTTTTATTGCTTTGGCCGGCATGCATAACACTCATGATCTCCGGGATTCTCTGATCCATGGTTACCAGCGAAATTGCCAGGTTGTCCATAACCAGCTTCTCCGAAAAAGGTAAGTCAGCATTAAAGTAAAAAGTATGTCTCAAGCGGATGTGGCCGCTTTTTTCATCCAGTTCGAAACTTCCCAGCCTGATCGTGATATTGATGCGGTTCAGCATCGTGATGATAAGAGAATGTGCCGCTTTTGGCGCATAAATTGGAAAGGTACTCACCAGCATCATCTGGGAATGTTCCTGAATGATAGTCCATACCAATGCGAAACGGCCATTCTCTCCGGGAAAGTTCAAAATAAACAGATGTTGGTTTTGCTCGGCATCGAAGCGCATGTCAAAGTCAAAACCTTTGGCTACCAGCACTTCCTCGATGGAGTTCAGGATGTGGCACATAATGGATCAGCTGTTAATGCTCTTTAAAATTCGTCCGTGGAGGTAAGGAGTTTTTCAATCGTATCGGCCTCCTTGGCCATCGTTGAAAGAATAAGGTAAAACTTGACAGCCGGAGTATTGACAGGTACTGAAGAGCCCAGATAGACATTTACTTTACCGTCTGTTTCGTCCTCCCGTATTTGCCAGAACCAGGCCGTATAATTCCAGTTTTTTTTCAGCAAATCGAACGCAACCTTATTTTCGAATTGGCCTTTGTCTATTCGGGCGACCCGCGTTAATACGGTCATATAGTCGGACGAGAGGTAGTTATTAACCTTTCCTGTTACAATTACCAGCTGCGTCCGGTTCTGCTCAACACCAAAAGTGAATCTGATCAGGCCGGATTCAGAAACGGTATACTTAATATCCATTTCACGGACTTTTTCCATGATCACTTCATCAGGCGCAGGTGGTTTGGGTTGGGCAACGGAGGTTAGTGCGGAGAGCAGGCATACAAAAAAGGCTGCAACAGAATCTTTTGATCTGTAAAACATGGGTTTGGATTTGTTTGGGTGAAAAATAGGGAGGGCTTACTATTTTTTGATTCCCGTCATTGGTACGATGTCCCAATTTCAGACAGCTTCAGGATGTTGCTTTGTGTCGGATAGCCAAGCAGCTTTCCGGCCAGGATCTCAAACTTTTTATGCCCAGATAGGTGAAATGTATTATTTCTGACATAGGCCGATTGCCGTACGGAGCCCTGGCAGTATCACCCAGGTAGACTACATCAAAAGGGAACTGGTTACGTAATGCGTCTAACACGGATAAACCACCAAGTCCGCTGTCGAAAACACCAATTGGAGAAGGTTCCATATATATCTGATCAACTGACAGCATCTGCCGCCACTGCCATATAGAATGAAGTGGCGGATTTGTGAGCCGAATTCTTCATTCATATTTGATATCTCCTTTCATTACCTGTTTTATTTCCGCATTTAGAGGGGTTGATACAGAGCCGGTAATCACTCCGATCATCCTTATTGGATAGGTCAGCTTCTTAGGGTTCAACAAATCATGATCTGTTGCGATGATGTTGTAGTTTTTAGTGACTGTTAGGGGAAGGAGAATCGATTCCGTTTGGTAATTTTCTTCGGCAGCTTCTGTCATGCCTATCATTTCAAAATCTGGCTGATCTGTAATAAAATATCGGTTTATCGAATCGGCCATCGCAATTTCAAGCTCGGTTATCTTGTATTCGAGCACCTTATTGAACAACAGCCTGCGTTGTTCGTATAAGTTATTGAGTGGAATATTTGTTTGCTGTTTTCTGAACACACTTTGGATAGTAGAGGCAATGGACATACAGGTGATGACCGCGGAATTGATATCATCCAGCCCATAGAATTTTCTTTTAATGCAAAACAATTCGATGTAGGCCGCTGCGGTTGCATCATAGTTATCCTGGAATATTTTTCTTTTAAAAGCATTCGGATGACGGTTAAGGATTTTATTCCATTCCACCAAGCAGTTTCCCGCATCAATGGAATCCTTGAATGCCGGTCGAAAACAAGACTGCATTTCCCAGTAGGCCTTTTTCTCACTGCTTAACTCATCTCCCCAGTTCATGACACGGGCCAGCATGGCATTCAAGGAATCATCCGGGATTTGGGCAGCCAAACGGATAGAATCCGATAAGGACTGAACTTTACTCACTACTATGTCGTAATCGGTGGTATCCGACAGATTTCTGATCGCATGTTCATAATCTCTGAGCGTTCCCAGAGACTCATTGTTCTTTTTGCAGGACAACATTGAGATCATGGATAACGTGATGAGCAATCCGAGGATTTTCATGGTGTAAAATGGAAATGGTATGCTCGGCTGATTAATCGGCAATGGTAATTCGGGCAGATTTGAGTAATGCTTTGACGGTCGAAATTTTCAGAGCAATATTTTCTCCCTGGTTTCCGGAACTTCCACCTCCCACCAGGATTCCGATTACGGTATTGTCATCTTTCAGGATACAGGGCCCTCCGCTGTTCCCCGGATTGGAGGCTGCGTCGAGTTTAAAGAGATTCTGTCCCTGGTAGGTATCTGAATTGATATTGCCTTTGGTGATAGAATAGTCACCACCTGGATAGCCGATCAGGATGACTTCGTCCAATGGATTGATTCCGTCGGACTCTCCCAGGTCTAATGGGATGATATCGGTGACAGGCTGGATTGTTATGACTGCGAAATCGGTCAGGAAGTATTCAATGGGTACGGTCCCATCAGGAGAAACAATTCCGTTTGACGGGGCAATGTATCTTACTTTTCCTTCAACCGTACGCGGTTCACCAGCCTTTTCAAACGTCACCTGCACCGTACTTTTTACGTTCTCGACCACGTGTCGGGCAGTAAGTATTTGGGTAGACGATATGAGGAAGCCCGTACCGACGCCACCCGACGTCACAATCTTAGCAACGGGTTCCTGGATCTGTCCGTCGAACATGGGCCGCCCTTTCAACACACCGGTGTAGAAGAGCAGGCAGGTCAGTAATGGTAAAAAGAAACAAAAGCTGAAAGCAGTCAGAGAAAGTCGCTTTTTTTTCGAGACCTGAATGCGTAGCCCTTCACTGAGCTTTGATGTAAGTCCTAGTAACATGTTGAAAATTTTAATGTGAAGTCAATTATACTTCGGAAGGCCGATCTTCACTTTTAGGAGCATCATTCCGGTCCTTCTGCCGTTTGAAATCGATTTTGGATGGGTCGATCTTATATGCATTCCGTTTTTGCTGCCAGGATACCCTTGAATCTCCCGAGTTATACGGTGGATTTTCATAAACCTCCCGCATCTGGTCGATATACGTGAGATCGAAAATTGGAGGTGTGAATGAGTATTGAAATTTTCCCCTTTCGACATAAAAGACCATGACATTCTTTAGATCTTCTATTGCCAGTATCCTGTCCTTGCTATCGTCAAATTCGGTAAAACTGTCTTGCGTATTACCTTTCATTGCATTAATCACACCCTTAATGGATTGTTCGTCTGCACCCGTAATGAAGCGTGGCAGGGAGGCAGAGTCGCTCATAAAGTTTTCCTTTACGTTCAGCATCGGTTGAACGGCCCGTTCTGCCATTTCCTTGCCTCGGCCTGGGTTGTCATTTACATACTGCGCTACATCATAAGCAAGAAATGCCTGCACATTATCCTGTCTGCCCAGGAGAGAGCGGTAAGCTTTCAGGCAACCACTATAAAGACGATAGTGCAGATCGTTCTGGTTCTTTTTGAAATCACTCCAGAGATTGGTCAGCGGGGAGGGCTCACCGGTATTGGCAACATATTCTTCCAATTCCTTCCTGGATCTTCTGTCCCCTTTTCGCTGCATGTAAAGCGTGTAGACCTGGCCCCAATCTTCTTCAAACGTACCTCTTCTGAAAATTTTCTCAATAGGCACGCCTTTATCTTTGACGTCATCTTCGATATGCTTTTGCCGGGTGAGGAACGTGAATATCTTTACTTCTTTGTCATCCGATTTACCGATAGCGTCGTTGATGTGCTTGATATAAAAATTAACCATCCGCTTCATCGGCAGCTCCTTTCCTTCCGAAGAAGTCAGCGGCACCCTGTCTTCGGTCGTGCGCAGGTAATTCATAACTTCCTGAATGGATTTGGCTATCAGGTGCATTTTCATCATTTCGAAAATAGTCCGGAGTCTGTCGGTCAATACATTATCTTGTTCCTGGACGCCCTTGTAAAGATTTTGCAGCGCATGTTCAGCCTCCGAGGTTAGTAAACTTTCCCATGCCCCCGGATCCGATTTTATACCACTTGTCACCCAATAGTTAAGGGTGGCTTCAATCGCTGATATATATCCTTCCAACATTTGTACGATATAGTAGAAACTCTCCGTTTCGTTCAGTTCGGTTTCGACCTGGTCGTGAATCCTGTCAATGATCACACTGATTGCCGCATTTATATTGGACTTCACCACGCCGTAGAAATTGGTGCCGGAATTGCTGGAAAACAGCTCACGGATGTAGTCAACCGGGTCTTTGGTTAAATTTTTTTCATTGATCCTTTCAGCCTCTGTGGCCAGATCTCGCTGCAGATCGCGGGATCCGGAGACATTCAGCTTCTTGAAAGCGTCTGTAATGATACTGTCCCAATTGTATGACATGGCATTCTTGATATCTGCCGGATTGATGTCCCTCTGGTTTCCGTTCAGAAAATAATGTCTGTCATCGATCCATCGCTTTAGGAGATCTTTGGATAACTGGCATGCGGTAAATTCCTCAATCTGGTCTTTTGGGAACTGAATAGCGGAAATACCGAAGGTCCCATAATGATTAATATGATTGTTCGATTTTGCGTCGCCAAAGCGCTCCATCCGCTTGGCGCGGAACCCCACCTCCATATTACCTACTTCCTTGGAGACGATGTTCATGAACAAATAGAGACCGGCTAGCTTATACAATCCGTCGATGTTTGCAACAATCCGTCCCTGCTTGTCATTTTGACTGATAAACTGGACTAGCTCATACGGAGGTTCTTTGAACGATACCTCCTGCTTGCTGGGCCATTTTTCCTTATATACAACGTCCTCGGTGTTGTAGTAGGCGAGTTCCTGGAACGCCTGGAAGGTATTAGCATATCTCACTTCATAGCCATTCATTCTTGCAGAGGGATTACCAGGGATCAGGAATAATCCATATAGCTCGGTGATCTCCTGTACGATACTTCGGATCAGATAACCCATGTCAATGAACATCCCCGAACAGGTGCCTCCTGCAAAAGTGCCTGTTACAAAAACCGTAGGTTTCCGACCACCACCCGACACAGTGTGTGAAGATACCCTGCGGTAAGCATCTGAAATTGCTGACACCACCTTATGCCAGTTGTCCCCTTCGGTATTGGCGCCCCAAAGCGCCAGTCTTCCGCAAGAACGAAGTCCTCCTGCGCCCATTCCGGTTTCCAATACCAGTTCTGTCGGAGGTAGCCATGGTGCATCATTATAGGTTCTTATGCCCTGGATCATTTTTTCTATCTCCGCAAGACTGACATACACCTTGTGGATTTCATTATGCACCGGCGTTATGCCTACGTGATTATCCTTATTGGTTTCTATGAATAAATATTCCACGTGTGCGGGCTTGTTTTTCCCATAGGTCTCATAATAAAATCGCTGTACATGTTCGAGAATGTACATCCCGCTGCTGCCTATGCCGATCAGAATTGTTGGAGTGGCCATATTTTGTTGTTTTAATGGTGAATGGTAAAATGGTCCTGATGACTATTTGACGGTCAGCTTAATGTAGATTAGCCAGAAGGCGATTGCAATTCCAAAATAAATGATCAGGAACGGCAGCATTCCGAGAAGAAAGCCCAGGGAAAAGAAGCGGATATTTTCCCAGCCTGCAAAGAAAAAGAGCAGGCCGAGTAAAATGTTGAGCAAAATCAGAAGAACAACAAGTGCCCACAACAACGTGATTCTTAGCGTTATGTCTTTGTGGAGGTCACTTTTCCGAAAAGTGGTCTTCGTAAGTGTCAAATACAGCAGATATAGGATAATGACAGAAATAGAAGCCAGGAGCGCGAAAGTGATGAAAGTCGCAACCGGGCCTTTGTAGTTGATGTCTAACAAGGAAAAATCCATTTCGATAATACGGTAAAAACTAAGACAGTTAATTTATCCCTCGTCGGGAGTTTCTTCCAGCCCGGTAGTATTCAATTTGTTTGCAGCCAGTAACGGGCAGTTTAGATAATATTAAGGTCCCCCGAATCGCCACCTCGCGGCCGGGTTTTTGCAATTCCAGGACCCTGGCCTGATTCCGACCGTCGGGCATTTCTCTCCCTTTCTTTTTTCTTTCGAAGCAGATAAAGTGCAACTGCGATACCGGCAGCCAGCGTAGCCAGCGCGATTAATATAAAAACAGTGCTCTTACTGGTTATCTCAATGTAGGTTGTAGCGGAGGAAACAGGCTCCTGCTTACCGGGTATGTCCCCGGATACGGTAATCCTGTACTTTCCAGGGGTAAGCTGGTATCGAGTACTGTTGCTTATAAGGCCATTTCTCTGGTCCCTGAACCTGTTTCCAATTCCCGCGATGTTCACCCTGTAAGCGGTTCTCTGAGGACAATCGGCGCAGGCCCATGATACGGAGATATCTTCCTTTTCTATCTTAATCGGGTTTTTCGGTTTACCGTTCGCATAGGAGGTAAGCCTGATCTCATAAGACTTAGGCTCATGTGTATCTGCTGAATCGCGGCTATGCGGAGGTATCTTGTGAGCTAACTGATGATTAATGATTTTTTTAACAATAATTTGATATCCCTGTTTTTCAAAAACTCCCACTTTAGACACTTCCGTGGATGTCTTATTCCCCCATTGGTTAATGAGATTTTTCTCGGTTATATTATTGTGAATCTGGCTATCCGTTTCGTCCTGGTCACCAAGGCCATCGGTTACCATATATATGTAATATTCAGAGATTTTATTCTCATTGGCGATTTGAGCCGTGTAGGCTTCAGCGATCGACATATACGTGAATTTATCCGAGTAAGTAGTAGGGTAGTAAGAGTCAAAAAAGGTTTTTATCTGATCCGGAAATTGAGTGATTCGCTGAATCCGGAAGTCCTTATAACGGTTCCTATGTCCAAACGGCATGATACAAAGCCACGAATCAACTCCGGTCATCGGTTGTCCGTTTGATGCACCGGTCAGCAGCGAATCGTTGGGATTTTTGGATGTCCATCCGGTAAAATCGCGGACCGACCGCCCTCCGGTTAGCAGTGCATATACCAGGTTCCTCGCTTCCAGCTTGACGTTATGAAGGTTTTTGGCGGAACCCGACACGTCAACAAGCACGAAGGCGTTTTGCTGTGCGTAAGCAACGCTATGGCACAAAACAAAGAAGAGGAATGCTTTCTTCATAATACAGTTGGTTATTCGGTTAATTAAAAGACGCAGGATAAATGATCAGACAACTCACACCGAAGATCCCAAGCAAAATCAGCATCCACCAGATGAAATTCCAGTCCCTGGTAAGCGTACCAAGTGCGTCATCAACGGCAGCGGTGTAAGAATCGAGACTATTACCGTCCTGAATGTCGTAGCCGCAGTTACGTGCATCTTCAAAAAAGCGGCCAGCATCGTTGTTAATGCTGATCATATGCACATCAATGGAATTGAAAAACTCTTCAAAAGAGGGTTTACTACACAAAAACTTTTTAGACCTGTTGGCTGTCTCGGAGGTATATGCATCGCCACCATCTGTCACAATCAACAGCTTGCGGTTGTCGTAAACTGTCTGGTCCCTGCTTGCTTTGAGGGTAAGGAACAGGTCCCAGATCGCTTCGGTAATGGGCGAACCGTCCCCAATCGTAATGCCCCGCAGATAACCGTCTGCATCTACTGGATTGGCAAATTCTTGTGATGAGACCAAAAGGCCGCTGGTTTTTTCTTTTCGTAAAATGTCATCCACATTGACGGCGGGCTTACCTGATATTTTGGCTGGGAAAGAAGCCAGAACGATCTCTGTATTTGCAGGTAATTCTGAGAACGTCTTGCTAAGTGCCTGTTGGCCAAGAGCCAGGCCAAGTTCCATGCTTGGGGAGTTGTCAAGAAAAATAACAATGATACTTCGACTGGTTTTCAAGAGCAGCAAAAGCAGAAGAAAGCCCAGAAAGGGAGTGAGCGACGCGAGTTTCAGCGTTCCGAATCCCTTTCTTGCAAAAGTGGAGCGCTGTTCTGCCTCGTTGTAGGTACGTGCAACGGGCATAATTGCCCTGAGCGTCTCCCGGGAATAGTATTTGCGCAGCGATATGTACCCCGCCAAAGCCACCGCCAGGGAAAGGATAAGGCATAGCAGGTGGGCGAACTCTCTATGGTTTTGTCCGTATAAATGACTTGTCCAGTACCAGCAAATATAGGCTACCCATCCCATAGCCACCAGGCAGCATGCCCAGATAAAAGCTCTGTGGATGATAAAGACGGTCAGATAGTTTATCTTTTCAGGTTTATCACCCCTTGAGATCAATTTCAAGAGCGTAAATGTCAATCCCAAGATGTGGAGGAAGGTGAGTATCACAGGGAACCAAAAGTCCCAAAAAGAGAACCATTGGGTTCCGTTCCAATAAGCATTTAAACTGTCTATCATAACTACTGGTATAGGTTAAACGTCCAATACAATTTTTGTTTTAGAATCAAGAATGCCTGGCGTGTCGTCATAGCCAAGGCTTAGAATCTGTTTGACGCGATTCTTGCCTATTGCAATTTTGTCGAAAGGCCACTCCGCCTCGGTAACCCTTTCCCAATCGTGGCCTATCAACCTTTCAACCTCATCATCTGAGGTACCCAATGCGATGTACTGTACTTTCAGGTTTGTCAATGCCGCCTCTTGAAGCAATGTTTTGACCAGATTCTTAAAAACAGCCTCGGAGTCGGCGGCCAGTTGCCGAGATACGCCTTCAAACAAGGATAGCTTGCTCAGCGTCTCGCAGAGAATCAAATTCTGGCTCAGATAATCCCTAAACAACTCCTTGCGGGCTGTACGCATAAATTCGTTTGCAAGCCTGCTATCGGTCAGGGTTTCAAATTGATATCCTTTTAAAAATGCATCTGTGTAGATTCGTTGCGTATCGTTGATCTCGTTGATCACGGTGGACCAATTCTGGACTTTTACCAGTTGAAATTCATTTTGAGATTTTACAAACAGGGCAGCGACCAGATTACAAACAAAAGGATCGGCATTGAGCGATCTGAAATCCGCAAATTCAAGTGTTTTTTTTCTGACTTCCGTTAAAGTTCCAAGCAATTTCTTAGCGTGAGCGGCAAATTGGACCAGCGTTGTGTTCGCACTTACATCTATAAATTCCTTTTGTAAAATGGACAGCGCTTTTTCGCTGGCAGATTCAGCCTGTAATTTATTTTTGAGCACATTCAGTTCATCTTTGAGCTGGGTGACCCGGCCGTCAGCTAATTTTTTTTCTTCTAAAAGTGCATCCTTCGCATTTGCCATTTGCCTGAATTCGCTTTCTGATATCCGGAAGCTGCTGTGGCCAGTTCCATTAGCCAGCTCATTTTGAACTGCTTCCAGAATTGCGGGCTTGGCCCGAAGGAAAGCCCGCTCGAAAACAGACTCCATTTGAATCTTAGGGCCGCTTTCGTAGTGGCTTCTTTCTTTGAGTACCAGTTCATCTCCGGATATAAGGCCTTTCAAATCAGCGTGTGGGTTTAAACTTTGAAGGCTTTGCTCATCGATTTCAAATGTGTCCGAAAAACTGGATATGTCTTTAAAATACTTACTCCACTGTACAATAACGGTGTTTTCTACAACCGTTTTCAACCTTGTGGAAAATCTGAAGAAAAGAAAAGATGCGACTACCGCCAGCAGACCAAGTACTCCGGTCGCAGTTTCAAAAATTATCAGATTGGAATTGAGATGGTCAATCTCCAGGGTTTGTTTATTCAGCTGATCCGTGAGCTCTATGAATTTAGTGCCAGATAGGTCCGTACCTTCCAGGTCGGACACTCCCGCCTTTGTGTTTACAGTTTCCTCCGGCTTGAAATTGACTGAGGATATCACGTATTTTTTGCCCTGATGATTAATCAGGAAGATCCTGTCTATTGCAGCGTTTTTGCCTGTCTTGATTTGTTCCAAAACCTGATAGACAGAGTCTTTGTTAAAAGTGACAGAATCGGCAGTATGCGGGATATGGATTTTTCTGGAAACCATCATTTGGACACTTTCCTGCTGACCAAAAGCATTGCCGGAGGTCCCTGCCGACAATATCAGCACGGTCAGGATTGCATTCATGATAACCGAATGCGTCAGATTACAGTACCCAGGTATAGTGTTCATCGTTAGCATCATTTATAAGTTGATCGGTTAGTAATGCAGATTGCTGTTCCAGAAAGTCGGAATTCTCGGAGGCGACCCAGCAGTTGATTTTGTCGTTTTCCGACAGATTGGCTCCGACGAAGGTTGTCGCGCCGTTAATGGCAATGCTTGCCAGCCGCGTATACTTATGTTTCTGGTTTTTCTTCAGTATGTCGGTTGTGTTATGCCCCATGATCTGAAAGAAATTAACCTCATTCTGATCAAAATTAAAGGTGTCGGAAATGGGGACTTTACTTTGAATGGAACCACTTAGTTCCGTACCGCTACGGATGATCGATATGAATTCCATATCGGAGGTCTGCGCAGACTTCCGACGCTGAATACCGATGTTTGAAAATATCTGCCGGTTATTGAGCTCTATGGCACTTTTGTTAAGACCGTACCAGCATGCGCCTAACGCAACAGCATACTTTGTTTCCATATTATCTTTGTCCATCGCCAGCATAATATCTTCAACAGCAGAAGAAGTTTTTTTTATCTCCCCGGTTACTGTCTGCCGGATGGAGGGGAAATGGCTGCTTCTACCGGCAAAAATCACTTTATTGATGTTTTTACCTTCAAAAAGCGCTATGGCTTCCTGGGTCGCTTCGCGGACATTGTCGTATATCAATGTTTGAAATACGTGCTCGTGAAACACTGGGTAACGATTGGACTGTCGGGTGAACAGCTCCTCGCTCAATGAGTCCAGCACATCACCGAAATCATCATGCAGGTCATTGTACAAATCAGCCTCTAAAAATCGGTATTTAAGATAATCCTTCTCCATCAGGCTGGCAGGAGTCGGATTATCCTTGAATGCGGAGACCAATTGTATTTTAAGTTGCATGGTCAGTTTCAGCCAGTTCTCGACGAGGGTTTTTCGCTCCACAGCGCTTTTTCGGTCGTCAAAGGGGTCAAGTTTATTTTTCCAGTCATCAGGGAATTTCCTGAGCAGGACTTTCATTAAGCAATAGTCTATTGTATCTCCACCGATCCCGTAGCCGGTTTTACCAAGAATGCTGATGTTGTATTTTATTCCGGCATTTCTTGCAGGTACTTTGGTAATATTCACAAGCGTCGCGTTGATGGTTGCGCCGCCCATGTCAAATATCAGTACAGACTCGGAAAAAGAGGCCATGGAATACCTGGAGAGATAGTAGAACAGGACCGCTTCCGCTTCGTGAACATATCTTATTTCTTTGAACTGGCCGGGCAATTCCTCAAAAGCGTCAATCATATCCTGGATCTTGCCAGGGCTAAAATTATTAGGAATGGCGACAACCGCCCTTTGCGGGTTAAACTGACGCTGGCTGAGCAGCTCCTTATATTTATTGGGGTCTGATTCGATAGCACTTTTCATATCCTGAAAAATTCCCTTCATCAACATACCCGTAAGACGTGAGCCACTGAGGCGCAATTCAAAGCCATTAGCATAACGTATAATTTTTTCGTCCATAAACCCAAGTAACTTCTTGATGGATCGGTACTGGATATATTTTGCTTCGCGGGAAGAACTGGCGAGTGTGCCATGGAGATAATATTCCCTATTGTTAGGAACAGGGACACCCTCAGAAATGGGATGTGGCGTTTTGGTTGTATCGAATGCCAGATAGGAAGGTACCACCTGATTCGTAATGATCTCTCCGGCATGCCGTCCGGCTGCAATGCAGGTTCCCGTTGTGCCAGGGTCAAAACCAACCCATAATTTACCCAGATCCGGGCCTATCAGGAATGCGTAACTGAAATTTTTTGTCAGGTTGACTTTAAAAATACCCCACGCCCAACCCCTCAGTGTTGCCTCCAAAGTGAAGCTCACTTTTTCCGGAGTGGCAATCTCTATAAGGTGGTCGCTCTGGGTGAGGCGGGTTTCGAAGGTGAATTCTCCCCGTCTGGATAAATTTACATCCATTTCCCCTTTATACGGATCCAGAAATTCCCTGTTGCTGGCGATGTTTTCACGCAAAACCAGCATAAAGCCGTCGGGCTCATTTTCTTTGGTTGTGAATTTTATTCTTGCAGGGGTTCGATCCCAATTAAAAATATAGTTTTCCAGCCTGTAAACTGATTTTCCTCTGAAAACTATTTTTGTATCGTGGTCGGAGGAAGTCCAGGCCTGATACGGATAAACCGATTTGCCTTCGCCACGAAAATCTACTTTTTCATAGGATTCTGATAAAACGCCGGGTTCAATTACCAATGCGACGGGTTTGCCGAAATATAACAATCCAAGAATCAGTACTATCAATCCCGCTGCAGGCAGAATCCTGCTCCACAATAGATGCGACTCGCTGGTGACAAACTGAATGTCTTCCGCACGAATGTTTTGATTTACCTCAAAACTGTAATTTAACCGAAGATCCTCGTCATTTGGTGTTTTGGCGAGATAGGTTCCCAGAAGCTGAAAGCTTACGTTGACCGGGGTGTCCACGCCGGAGGCTATTTCTGGCAGGCTGAGTTCCTGATCGTCGATCGAGTACGTAGTATTTTGCTGATCATATAAAACAGCCACACCACTTTTTCGGAAGAGGGTTTTTTCGTTCTGCCTGACGGTGATAATGGCATCCCGGATGTTCAGAGACGCATTGTGAGCAAAGCGAAGCTGGCCTTCGCCCATCGAGAAAATGCCCGAATGAAATCCTTTCTGTGTTAAATGAAGACTGTTTTCAAGGCTTAGCCCTGACGATGGACTCTCATTCTGTTCAATTCTGGGTCTGATCTTGTTTACGAGGATGCACAGTCTTCCCAAATTAATATCCTTGATCTTTTCGGCTGTAAACGCGTTTTCGTCCAGAGACTTGAACTCCGCTTCAATGAGTGTAACGGTTGCATTGTCGTCGAGAGGTTGTCCTTTATAGACGTAGTTTTTCAGAACTGAAAGGTCTTGTTTGTTCCCCTGAACAGATCCCGTCAGAAAGTCGCTCAAAATCACCAGCCTATACTCCTTTGCATAGGTGTCAAGATCTTTTCTGGCAATGCGGTTCATAATGAGCGGATAAACCAGATTGGATTGTGTAACTCCCTGACCAAATTTGGTATTGGCTGTGTATATATGCAATTGAAGGAAAGATCTGAGGTCGCCTTTTGATGCATTTGCCTTGTTGAACGACTGCCAACCTGCCTGGAACTGAAAAAGGCTTTTATAAAATTCACTGATTTTAAGCCGGGGTTCAGCTGTGGCATTCAGGTGCCTGAGGTTTTCGAAATCATGATAAGCAATGCCGAAGCTCCAAAAAGAAATTTCGTCCTGAGCAGGATTAAAAAAGGAAGAATCGGAGAAAATCTGGTACAGTTGCTGAAAATACGCCGGGGTATTTTTGACGTCCTGGGTGAAAGGAGGGGATTGGTCAAGGGCTATGATAATGTGTCGGCGATAGGTTCGCCGCACATCATTGGTATCCTCAAAAGTTGGCGAATTAACATCACGGCCCGTGTTTTGGGCCAATAGAGAACTTATACAGCCTATACAAAATATAAAGGTTAATAGCTTCATAAATATTTGAGGGTAGATATACCGGCTTAACCGAACGGAGTTGTTTCCTGGGTATTTATGAATAGCTGTCATCTCAGGCGGATTGGGTAACATCCAGGTGAAAAAAATACCAGGCATGAAGAGGATTCCGACAATCCTTTTAATGGTTTATATCATCCGGGGAACCGGCTGTGAACAGGTAAGGACATTTTTCGTTTCGGAAATTTAAATTAAATTGGTTTTTGTGTAACCTTCCACCCGTATAAACGCAGTAACTTCTAAATCCACAATAATTTGTACTGATGGTAGGTTTTTCCGAGCGCGAAATTGTCGCAGGCTTAAAAAGGAACGGTCAAAATGTTAATGCAATCATACGCTTTCTGCACAACCGAAATTATCCTACGATCAGGAAGATGGTGATTAGTTTGGGCGGCAATTATCAGGATGCCGAAGACCTGTTTCAGGATGTGCTGGTGATGTTTATTGAAATCGTCGGCAATGATGAATTTGACCCGGATGGAGAAGCAACCGTGCACACATATCTTTATAGTATTGCTTACAGGCTTTGGGTAAAGCGGTGGAAGAGGGAGGTTAAAAAAGGTAAATGGGAAACCGAATTTGCATCAATTTATCAGAAAATTGATGATGTCGTGAAACGTTTCGAAGACAGGCTGACCGCGGAACAGATCATCAGCCAGCTGAGGGAGCCATGCCGCACTATCTTAAATGGCTTTTACATTGAAGATTTGAGCCTGGAAGAAATTGGTCTTAAGATCAAGCGTTCACCGGACGCGGTGAAACAACAAAAATTTCGATGTTTAAACTTATTGAAGAGACTTTATGAATGATGATCCAACAAATGAACTGGACCTGATCGAGCGCTATCTGGTTGACAAACTGGGCGCATCGAAAAAGAAAGAGGTCGAAATTAAGATTCTTAATGATCCGAAATTTGCTGGAAAAGTGGAAGGCTTGAAACAAATCAAACAGTTGTTGCATACCGCGGGGGTAGAGCAACGGGCTAAGGCCGAACTTCGGGAGATATATTTGGAAAGACGAACATTGAAACGGGGTAGAACACGGTCCCTCTGGTTGAGCCTGGCTATCTCAGCGGCCTGTATCAGTTTTGTTTTGTACTTTGCACTTGCTCCCGTGAAGTTGCCTACCATTGACGATGACCTTTTGACGGTACGCGGTGAAGCAGCGCAAAAAAATGACGTAAGCGGGCAGTCGACTGCCTACGGTCAACTTCTTGAGGGGCAGAATGCCATTGAAAACAAGAATTATCTCCTTGCGATCAACTACCTCGAAAAAGTGCAGCGCGAGCAGGATCTGCGGTCCTATTTCAGGGAAGCAACGCAATGGTACCTGGCGTTGGCCTATCTGAACAGCAATCAACCCAGGGCAGCCGAGCATTACTTTAATAAATTACGGGAACTTGACAATCCGGAATATCAGGTGGATTGGGTAGAGCGATGGAAATTGTATGTCCAGATTCAACGGCGAAAGTTTTTTTGAAGGACATAACATGTTGAACAGATTGCTAAAATACCCACCAGAATGCCTGCGATTTTCCAAGGTGCCAAAGGTTGTGAAGGGTAAACAGGAGCGTTGGATCCCACCACTACAAAATTGGCCCAGAAGTAGGGGTGATTATATGCGTTATTTTCTGGTGACGCAAAGAAATCGTTTCGCGCTTTCCTTAATGACAAGGCAGGAGAATCACCTTCTTCGAGGTGCTGACGAAATCTTTGGAAAAAGTTTACCGAGCTGCGATCCTGAGCTGTCCATAGCGTGTTGATGGTAACGGGGCAGCCAGCGTATGCGAATGCTCGTGCAAGGCTCATAATTCCTTCTGTCTGGTTAACCTTTCCTCCCCCGGTTTCACAGGCACTCAGGGAAGCTAGCTTGACGTGACGCAAGTCCATCTGACTTATTTCCCCTGCATATAGTTTATGACTGTCACTGTTTTCTTGTGGGAAGAAGGCTATGTACGAGCGCATCGGTTCCGCAAGGTCCAGCCTGGCATGCGTCGAGAGATACCAGACCGGATATTTGGTATACTCCTTACGAAATGCAGAAAGGGTTGCCTCTTCATTGACCAGCAGCTTATCGGTTGGGTTCAGAACTGATTGTCTGCTGAGTAGTAATGTTTCGTATCGGTATGGTGCCTTGATATGCGACGGGACATCAGCATGAAACGGGGCTAAAGTCAGCGATGCCGGAGTAGTGCCGATTGGTGGCCCGGCTTCTGATCGGAGTGTGGCCGCTGAATACACGTATCTGATTGTGAAATGCTTAGCCAAATAGTCGTTAGCCCTCTTTCCAGTTTCAAAAACTTCTACTGGTAAGCCGTCCAGCACACCACCTGAATTAATGATCCATTCGTCCTTTGCTTCAATCAGTGACAGCAATGGTGCAATAAACCATTCGTATCCATGAAGTGCAGCCGGGGTTCCGTGATAACCCTTCACATCAGGATGTTTGGCAATCGCCTGCCGGAGCACCGCCATTGTACTAAAAAGCGTTGAGGAGTCAACGCTGATCGTTTTCCAAATACTATGTTCTTTGGTTATGGCAAAAAGATGAAGCTTACCTTTCTGATACCCGAAGGTCAGGTAAGCTGCCCGTTTGGTTAGTTGCCCCTGTACCTGTTTGATATTTAACGAGTCAATTTGAAAACGGGACTGAAAATACGTAGCGTGTTCCATTTCCCAGCTGTGAAGCAATCGGTAATGTTCATGTCGAAGTCGGGATTCTTTTTCAATCAATTCACGCCGCTCTTTTTCAGGAGCATCGGATAGTAAGTCGGATCGCACCCGTACTAATTCTTGCCGAAGTGCGATTTCAGCCCGAATCTGTTTTGCATCCAAATATCGAGGGCGTAGAAACGTCTCAGCTGTAAAGTCCTGCAATGCAGTAGCGCGAACCTGCTCAAGAAGCCTGAATGCGGCATCGAATGCTGATTTTGTACGGTTCGTTTTATAATACTGATAGGCAACCTCCTGAGCTTCCCGGTGAACCGGTATCACTGTCTCGCTCAGATATAGCTTATCTTCGAGCAAGTACAGCTGACGACGTGCATGGTGAAAAACTTCTACTGCACGCTGATAAGTTGCCAATGACTTTTCGAATGCCTTGTTTCGGTTGAGCAGAGAGCCTTTAAAGGACAATATCTGCATGGCCAGGCGTTCATTCAGGACATCGTCCGGGGTCGGGTTTTCCCATTTGTCGAGCCTGCTGTTTGGCAAGGTAATTGCCGAAAGGGCTACCTGGCAATATTGCAGCGCGCTTGTTCTGTTATCCCTTAATTCTTCGATCTGGCACTTCATCAGCCAGCAGTCAGCAATAAGTAATCCCCGCTTTCCATATTTGTTTTCATGAATGCGGATTCCTTTTTCAAAAAAAAATTGGGCGCGTTCGTACATACCCAATGACATATAACAACGTCCGAGGTGATTGCATAAGGCGATCAACTTCTTGCTGTCGTCCTGTTCGCTTTTTTTCTTCCGAAGATCCGTGTAAAGCTTATACGAGCGAAGGAGATACCGGAGGGATTCACCGTATTTTTTCTGGTACAACGCATTTCGGCCAATGCCAGAATACATGCGGGCTTTTTGCAAATCTTCGGGTTTATACGTCGCGAGGCCGCTTCTCCTGAGTTCCATGGCCTGGGCAAATTTACCTGTCTTTTCGAGCTGACCTGCCAGTACATTTCTAATGATTGCTTCGTCATCGGGAAGGTGATAATCCTGCGTCAGGTGCAAGGCCTTGACAGCCAGTTTTTCGCTGAGTGAAAAGCGTCCCACGAGTTCATGCAGCATCGACTGGTTGCTAAAATGGTAGATCACATATTCCGTGATCTGATCGGTAAGTTTCGGGTTTTTATTGAGGAGGCGATCTGCGGTATCAAAGTAAAAGGCGGCGGAATCAATATATTGGAGTTGACGGTATAGTTCGCCGAGGCTGGCATTCAGCTTGAATACTGAAGAATCAGCAGGTTGCGCGACTTTTTTGAGCAATTGCATTCCCTGATGGCACAGAGCGATACCTTCCCTGTAATTTCCGTTCAAATGCTCCATGGAACTGAGGTCCACCAACAGGGTCGTTCCCAATTCCGGAAAACCTCCCTCAATGCACTTGGAAAACGCCTTCTTATACACCACCGTCGCCTCTTTAAATTTTTCGTCATCGTAGAGGGCTTCGGCATCTGCTCTTAGTTTGAGGATAGATCCCAACGATCCGAAAGCAGACGTGTGCAAAAACAGGCACATCGTAATGATCCACCAGTAAATCCTAACAGAAGAGAAGTACATAAAAAGACAGAAGGGGGCGCAATATATATGGGACGTTAAGATAATCATAATTCCTGACTATGTACAGAATAGAACTCGATAAATGTAATTCTGTATAAAAAAGAGACGGTCTCTAAATATATCTGGCACGGTTTTCTATTTTGATCGAGGGAGTTGCAGCTTATTAGATTTTATGCTCTAATTACAAGTGGCAGGGCCCAAAAGGCCGGTGGAAGTGTATTATGGGCCTGCTATGTAGTCTTCTTTCTGATATTTTGTGCTATTTAAAGTAGTCCCCAGTCGGTTTGGGCCTTTTTGTGCCGCGGAGCATGAAGCGGCGGAAACTGTGGTTGGTTTAATGCTGGCGAAGACAGCTTCTAAATTAAAACATCGTTTCATTTGTTTAATAGTCCCCTCTTCACATTTTAGAAGTTCGTCTGCTTTTTGTTTTACCTTTCCAGATTGGCATTAATCTGAATGATCCTGTTCCCTTGCTATTTATGGCGAGCACCGTTGTTCGAATATTATTGGCAATTTATGGCCTGATACTGCCGGGTCCTCTTGACAAAACCGGTGGTTGTTTTTCTGGTCTTGGTGCGAGATAAACCATAACAGATTAGATCTAATTAAGCAATAATTGCCTTTATCAGCTCATTCATGGTTAAAATCAATAAAAAAATGGCTGAATGACCATTTGGCAGACAAATGAGGTTATTCAGCCATTTAAAATAGGGTTGTGCAGCAGGTACTTTGACACCCTCTACTGGATCTCTTTAAGCTTTAATTCAACTGCTTGCTCTTTTTGTAGATGTTTTTGTTCTTTCGTTATTTATGCGTCCTCCGTGTCCGTCTTTTGGCGGCTTGGGATCCGGATCATCTTCCACATGGGTAGGATTCGCGGTCGATATTGGTGTCACGTCTTCGTGCCCACACGAACTAAGGGTAATCATGAGTGCAATTAGCAAAGAAATCTCTGGCAGGCCAAACCATTGTTTGGCAACATTTTTTTCTGACATAGTTGTTATTGGTTGGGTTATGAAAACCCGGGCCCGGTGAAAGCGCTAGCAATTACTTATGGCTGCAGAAGGCTAACTTGTGAGAGTAAGAAGAAGTCTTTTATTTTAGATGCGCCTGATTGTTGAAGAATTGTTAAAGTCCAACAAAAATTTATATTCTGGTTTTCTTCCAGAATCAAATCAAACTTTCTTTGCATTTCGTTACAGAACGATATTCCGATTAATCTGGATAAGATATCCTGTCAAAGTACCCCTTTTTTGTTCCGCTAGCTGAGCTGAGTAATCACCTGGAAGAAAGCAAGGCTGCTGGCGAGAGTAACTCTAAGTACGGCAAAACAAAGAAGACTGTCCGAAGTCTTCAATCGGGTCATTTGGAGATTGATTGTCAAGGCACTTTTGAACCTAAATTCTTGCCAGATGCCAACTAATTATCATCGAAGATCTTGAAGATAAGGTAATTGCAATGTATGTACGGGGTATGATTGTCCGTAATATTTCTGAGTATCTCAAGGAAATGTATGCAATGGAAATATCTGCTACTGAGATTTCTCATATCACTGATAAACCGCGTCGACGGGCGATAATTCCGCTGATGAATGAATTGCGTTACAGGCCATTAGAAGCCGTTTATGCCTTTGTCTCTCTGGACAGCATGCATTATAATGTACGCCGTGAAGGAAAAAAGGATTTGATAGGTATTTATCTATCTGAAAACGAAGGTGCTAAGTTTTTAGGGGCCGCCTGGCGGCTATCTGTTTTAACCAACCTAAAACAAAGGGGCGTCGAAGATTATTAATGCCTGCATCGATGGCTTAAAAGGTTTCCCGGAAGCCATAGAAGCTATATCTCCAAAAACTAAAATCCAATTGTGTGAAATCCACCAGATCAGTACCGGTATACGGTATGTTTCTGAAAATACAAAAAAGACTGTCATTGTAGACTTAAAGCCTGTTTATAAAGTAGTTAACTAGGAGAGAGCATATGAAAATCTCCTTGAATTTGAAGACAAATGGGGAAAGGAATATCCCTTGGCTGTGAAATCCTGGATGGAAAATTGGGAGAATTTATCGACCTTTTTTGAGTTTACTGCTGAAATAATAAAGGTTATTTACAACACAAATGTCATTGAAGGAATGAATCGCCAGATTAGAAAAGTTACCAAGACAAAAGGAGCATTTACTTCCGATCAGGCGTTGCTAAAACTGGTCTATTAGGTCGTCAAGGACTTCCCAAAAACTGGACGATGTCAATCCATAATTGGTATTTGACGATGTATCAATTGTATATTAAATTTAGTGAAAGATTACAGGCTGATCATGAATTTTTAGTTGGCAGCTGAATCTTGTGAAATTAAATCCTGACACAGTTCAGCGAACACTCCCAAACAGGAAGTTAAATATTGAAAAAAATTAAACATATTAACAATCTAGCAATTGCCTTTTTATAATTTCAATTCCTTCTTTCTTTGACACGATATTGTCAAATTCCGCCATTGACAAAGAATCTGTATAAATACCGTTAGGATCATTCCATCGTAGCCAGTCAATAATTTCCTCTCTGCTACATAATTGTAAAAAACTATGAAGATTAGCATGCGAAAGATCCATAATCTCGTAATAATTAAGACCAATAGAAAAGTGAAGATTCGTTTCCATAAATAAAATATTTTTAAAGTAAAAATAACCAAAAACAATATAAATAAATATTAAAATGTAATATATTTTTTATTGTATCTTTGACATTATTCCGGTGATGCTAATTATGAACAGAATAAAACAAGTCTTAGAAAATCAGGGTAGAAAACAAACATGGCTTGCGGCCAATATTGGAAAGAGCTATGTAATTGTGACAAATTACTGCAATAACAAAGCGCAGCCAAGTCTGGAAGTATTAAAGGATATTGCAGTTGTTTTGGATGTTGATATACGGGAGCTATTAGTATCAACTAAAATTGCTGAAAGTAATGGCTGACGTTCACAATAAAGAGGTACGAAGTTTTAATATGTCCCGTATCCGAAGCAAGGATACAAAGCCGGAATTGCTGGTTAGAAAGCGGCTGTTTTCTTTGGGCTTTCGTTACAGGTTACATGATAAGTCATTTCCGGGAAAGCCTGACATTATTCTTCCAAAATACAGAACTGTCATTTTTATAAATGGTTGTTTCTGGCATGGCCATGAAGGATGCCGGTATTTTGTTATTCCAAAATCCAGAACTGAATGGTGGACTGCAAAAATTGGAAAGACCACTATAAATGATAGAAAAGTAACAGAGCAGATCAGGTTAACAGGCTGGCAGGTTCTAATAGTCTGGGAGTGCGAGCTGAAAAAGAATCTGGTAGAGAAGACTATTGAAAATTTAGCTTCCTTCATCAAAGTCAGCATTAATAATTAATAAATTATTTACATACAGTACATATTTTATATTTAAACTATATATTGTAATACAAATCATAATATCCAATGCCGATTCCTATTATAGATTTATTTGCAGGGCCTGGGGGATTGGCAGAAGGGTTTAGTTCTGTTGCCAATGACAATGGTGACCGGGTTTTTAGTATTAAACTTTCGATTGAAAAAGATGCAGCAGCTCATAAAACTCTGACTTTACGTTCTTTTGTACGCCAGTTTCCACTAAGACAGCTTCCGGATGAATACTACCGTTTTGTAGAGGGTGAGATATCCCTAGATGAATTATATCAATTATACCCTGAACAATATACTGAAGCCCAAAGTGAAGCCTGGCAAGCAACTCTGGGTCAGACGCCTTCAGAAGAAGTTGATCAGCGAATAGTTACTTCTCTGGAAAATCAAAACGACTGGGTATTAATAGGAGGGCCACCCTGCCAGGCGTATTCTAACGCCGGAAGATCGAGGGTTGGTGGTATTAATGAAGAGGATCACAGGGTTTATCTTTACAAAGAGTATCTTAGAATCATTGCCCGGCATCACCCTTCGGTTTTTGTAATGGAAAATGTTGAGGGGCTTTTATCAGCAAAATTAAATGATGAGAAAATTTTCGGATGGATTCTCAGGGATCTGGCTGATCCGTCTTCAGTATTTGGAGATCATAATTCTCCGGGTTACAGAATTTATTCTCTGGTTAAGAATAAGGTTACAAAACATTCAGACTATCTAATAAAAGCTGAAGATTTTGGCGTGCCTCAAAAAAGGCACCGTGTCATTCTCATAGGAGTCAGAGAAGATATTCTCAAACGTCCTGATATTTTAACACACTCGGAAAAAGTCGGATTAGCGTCTGTTATCGGGATGCTCCCAAAAATCAGAAGTGGTATCAGCCGGTCCTATTCTCACAGTGAAGATGTTATGAAAAAGGACGGTTCAAATGGAAAAAAGAGATTTTATTCCAGATTTGAGAGCTCCTATGAAGCCTGGAAGCAGCAAATTGAGGGATTTAGTTCGGAGTTGCTGTCTAAGCTGCGGATGGAGGATTTTACAGAGCAGTTTCCTGAAACAATGGGCGCTGAATTTGTGAAGACAAATGATATGCAATTAGACGAACATCACAGCCTTTTTGAATGGTACAGTGATCGCAATTTAACTGGTTTAACACATCATGTTTCTAGAAGTCATCTGCTTCAGGATTTGAAAAGGTATCTTTTTGCAGCGCTCTATACGCGGAAGAATAACAGATTTCCAAAACTTAACGATTATAAGTTATTTGATGAAAATCTGCTTCCTGATCATTGTAATGTTGATTCCGGAAAGTTCACAGACCGCTTCCGTGTACAACTGCCTGATTCGCCGGCAACGACTGTAACAAGTCACATCAGTAAAGACGGACATTACTTCATCCATTTTGATCCGGTACAATGCAGAAGCCTGACTGTCCGGGAGGCTGCCAGAATTCAGACTTTTCCTGATAACTATATATTCTGTGGTAACAGAACGGAACAGTATCACCAGGTGGGTAACGCTGTTCCCCCTTTTCTTGCTTATCAGATAGCTGAAATTATCAGTAATATCTTTCAGGAGGATGTTGAAAATCAGAATGAAATAGCTATGCATCCCCTATTGAATTTTCTGTTGCCACAGGGTAGACAAATAGAAATCTTTTGATGAAGTCAAAACATAAAGACGTGATCCCTACTCCGAAATTTCCGATTAAATCTATTGCAGAGGAAGGATACTCTCCATAGACGTCAATCAGTGATCTGATTGATAATTCGGTATTCGCAATACAGATAAACGAGATACTGGTTAATCCTTATGGATATCTATTTACAGCGGCCTTGTAAGCTTAGAAATGTAGTTTAACCATAATTTTTAAAAGAAAAGAATCGACGAAAAAGTGCACTGACTAAGAAGCCAGCTATAATATTAAGAATTAGACCCAACTTTATCAGAACAGTACAGGTAACCGGAATCCCACTTCCTGACATCTGTCAATAATTTAAAAATATGGATTATAGTTTATACGAGACTCGCCCCGCTGTTCCGGAAGCATCCTCAATGATTGAAACATTCCGCGCAATCGGTTACACCATTGAAGCAGCTGTTGCAGATATAATTGACAATTCGGTCTCGGGTGCCGCTGGTAATGTCTGGATTGATTTTGAATGGAAGGGGAATGGCACCTGGCTTTCCATAACTGACGACGGTACTGGCATGAATAATGAAGAACTTATTCAGGCAATGCGTCCCGGTAGCAAAAATCCTCTCGCCGAACGCAGCGAAAAGGATCTCGGCCGTTTTGGCCTTGGCCTTAAAACGGCAAGTTTTTCGCAATGTCGAAAACTAACTGCAATAAGCAAACGGAAAAATGAGCAAAAGGTCTTATGGACGTGGGACCTTGATTTTGTAAAGGAGACCGGACGCTGGGATCTGCTGAAATATATTCCCGAAAATTCTGGTTCGGGAAGAATTAATATGCTGGATTCCGGCACATCAATTTTATGGAATGATATCGACAGGCTTGTGCAGAATTTCCGGAAAGATGACCAGGGTGCGCTGGAGAAGTTTATGCATATTATGAACCAGGTAAAAAGACATCTTGCCATGGTCTTTCACCGGTTTATGGAGTCCGGTAAACTGAATATATATTTTCAGGATAGGATGGTTGAGCCCTGGAATCCCTTCCTGTCTACCCATGATTTCACACAGCCACAGCCGAAGGAGCACTTGCTGAATGGAAAGGTTTTTCTAAAAGGTTATATATTGCCTCATAAATCAAAGTTATCAAACGAAGAATTCAGGACCGCTGAAGGTCCGCGTGGATGGAATGAGCAGCAGGGATTCTATATTTACAGAAACCAGCGTTTATTGCTGGCCGGTGACTGGCTGGGCATGTACCGTAAAGAGGAACATTACAAGCTGGCGCGCATTATGGTTGATATTCCGAACAGTCTTGATGCCCAATGGCAGATCGACATTAAAAAATCAGTTGCAAGGCCACCGCTACTTCTGCGTGATCAACTCAAAGCCTATGCCGGTCAGATCAGAAATATTGCGGTTGAAGTTTACAGGCACCGTGGTAAAATCCTCTCACGTACGCCGGGACAGCCTTTTATTCCCTTATGGCTAGAACATAAACGTGGAGACAAATGGCACTTCAAAGTCAACCGTAGTCATCCCTTAATTGAAAAAGCAATCAGAGAAGCAACTGAGAATCCGGCACGGGCAGTTGACATCCTTCTAAAATTTGTCGAGGAAACGGTTCCTGTAAAATCCATTTACATAAAAGAGGCAGAACAACCCGAACTTCAGGGCCAGTCATTTGATGGAGGAATCGCCGACCCGGTCCGGGAAACACTCGAACTGATTTTTCGCCACATTGTACAAAATGGAGCAACAGGTGAGGAGGCGAAAAAAATACTTGTTAACACAGAACCTTTCAACCATTATCCCCAACTGATTGACCTATTGTAATAATGATTAAACAAGCTGTTAAGACGGCCCTGGTGATGATTTCACGAATGCCAAGACCGTTATCAAAACATATAATTGCAGATATTGCTTTGAAGGTAATACAGATTTTTCCGGTATCATCTCACGAGCTCATCGCTGATCTGACAACAGTCCTGGAGAATCCAGAGTCATTAGCTGAGGCTGTGAGGTTTGCAAGAACAGATCTGCCTCTTTCAGGCTCCATTGACGATGCCAGATTTGAAGAGACCGTGGATAATGTTGTATGTAATCCCAGATTTGCTGGTCTTGGTCGTAATGCCATCAAAGAAGAGCTGATGTCGTTGTTTAATATACGCATGGAAGATTTTACTGCGATTGAGCGGAATCCAAGACCATGGGTTTATGAAAAATCAGCTTCCATCAGCTGGAATTTCTGGAAACGTTACAGCGAATATTTGCTTGAAGAAAAGGGGATGCCGACTGCTGTGGTGACGCAGACTGATCGTCTGACCGCGCGTATACTTGATGGTCTTTTTGATCCGGTTCTGCCGGGTGGGATTATCAAATATGGACTTGTTGTTGGTCAGGTGCAGTCAGGTAAAACTTCAAACTATACCGGACTGATCAGCAAAGCGGTGGATGCGGGCTTTAATCTTATTGTGGTGCTGGCCGGAACACAAAACAGCTTGCGAAGTCAAACCCAGCTGCGTATTGATGAGGGTTTTCTTGGTTTTGATACGCAGTTTCAGCGGGCTTTTGATACTGGCGAGCACACTATAGGTGCAGGCATTAATCGGAATCGTCTTCCGGTTCATTCTGTTACTTCCAGTGCCAGCGGCGGGGATATAGGCAGCTCAGTTACATTAACTTTCCATACAAATGAGCCGATTATTGTGGTGGCCAAGAAAACCAAGCCAAGACTTGAAAAGCTCGTTAGATGGCTTTCAGCACAGGCAGAACAACGATCAGATGGGAAGCGCATTATAAGGAGCAAGAAAATGCTGCTTATTGACGATGAGGCGGATCAGGCATCTATTAATACCAATAGGGAAAATGATCCCGCTACCACAACTAATCGGTTAATTCGGGAGGTAATCGGACTGTTCGAGAAAGCAGGGTACGTTGGTTACACTGCAACGCCATTTGCAAATATTTTTATACCGATCGAGGAAGATCAGCTTTTTCCAAGAGATTTCATTGTTAATCTTCCCGCACCGTCAAACTACATAGGACCCGAAAGAGTTTTTGGATTTTCTGTCCTCGAAGACGAAGGGAGTTCTGACTCGGTTCTGCCGGTTGTTCGGCGTATTAGTGATTATGATTCATTCATACCGGACAGGCATAAAAAAGCAGACCTTCCGGAGTGGAAGAGTAATGAAGCCGTCGAACAGAACTATATCACCGATTTCCGCAGACGGATACCGGGGTCGCTGAAAACAGCCGTTAAAAGTTTCATAATTACCTGTGCGATACGTTCGCTCCGCGGTCAATCCGCAGTTCATAATTCGATGCTCATACATATAACCCGTTTTCAAAACTGGCAGAAACTGGTTTTCCGGGTAGTGGATGAACTTTTGTCATATTACAAACTTGGAATAGAGCAGAACGTACCGGAAATTATCGCCGAATTTCAGGCTGTTTTTGAACAGGATAGTAAGGAAAATAAATCTTATGTGAACACTACTGAGACGATTCTTCTTAACGGTTTAGGAAAGCTGGACCATCACATGCAGGTTCACAAGTGGGGGGAGGTAATGGAAGCATTACATGAGGCAGCATCAAGAATTCAGGTAAGAGAAATTAATGGTGGTTCCAAGGATGTGCTTGACTATTATGAACACAAAGGTGGGCTCTCGGTGATAGCAATTGGAGGAAACAAGCTTTCGCGGGGACTGACACTTGAAGGACTGTCAGTAAGCTACTATCTGAGGGCATCAAAAATGTATGATACTTTAATGCAGATGGGCCGATGGTTTGGTTACCGTACTGGTTATACCGATCTGTGCCGGTTGTTCACAAGCCGTGATATCAATGAATGGTTTTGTCACATTACTCATGCCTCTGAGGAACTTCGTGAGGAATTTGATTACATGTCAAATGTTGCAGGCGCCACTCCTGAAAAATATGCGCTAAAGGTGCGCACTCATCCCGGCGTTCTTCAGATTTCTGCATCGAATAAAATCCGGCGCGCAGTCGATATTACTGTATCTTGGGCGGGACGGCTGATTGAATCCTACGAGCTTTCCAAAAACAAAGATATTGTCTTGAAAAATTTGGAAGCCACAACCGGGCTTATAGAATCTTTGGGCGATAATTTCGTCATAAAGAAAGATAATTATTTATGGGAAAATGTTTCTGCCAGTAAGGTTCTCGAGTTTCTTTATGGCTTCAGGCTTTCAGAAAATCTTCGCGCAGCAGATCCGTCAAATCTTATTCGTTTCATTAATCTTCAGCTTACCAATAAGGAACTGACAACGTGGAATGTGGCACTGATTTCTAAAAAGGCTGTGGATCCCGCAAAACATACTATTATGGCTGATGGCCTGGTTAGTGCAGGATGGTACCTTCGGAATGCAGATATACAAAATACCACAGCTGATAATTATTACCTGCGGAAATCGCGTGTTATAAGTCCGCGTGATGAATTTATAGATCTGACGCCCGAAGATTATGATGAAGCTATGGAACGCACCCGGGCACTGTGGATCAGAAAAGCCAAAGAAGGCATCCCATCATACCCGAACGGTGAAATTGTCCGTAACGAAATTCGGGATCCTTCCACCTCACTTCTGATGATCTATCTGCTGGAACCGCAGGGGGCATTTCTTAAAGACGAACCGGAAACTTTCAGTGAACCTGTGGCAGCCTTTGCTATCAGCTTCCCAGGCAGCCGGCATAACTCGGCAGTTTCATACAAGATACCCGAACAGCTGCTGCCTTACTTTGATCAGGATTTTGAATTTGGACAAGAGGACGGAGAGGAAGATGATGACAATTAAAGAAATCTGGGTTCAGCAGGAAAACGATCTGGAATTTACTTCGGGAATTATGCTGCGGGGCTTTACTAGCGGGATTTTACCACGGATTTTTGTCGCGCTGAAATCTCCTGGAAAAAACAGGTGCCTTGCAGCCTCGGTAAGCAATTCTCACATAATAGATCTTAAACCTTATAACGGACTAATGGATCTGGAGGTTACACTGGATAATCATCCGCGAGAATCAGATCGTAATCTTCTGCTTTTCAAACTGATAAATCCTGCACACAATGATATTTTTGCTATTCTTTGTGAAGATTTGATTAACTCGGCACGCAGCATCACAGATGAACGAATTCTGATTCACGTTATGCTTAACCGTTTTGCAAACTGGAATGGTTTATTTAAAAAAGCTGCCGGAGACTGGCTTTCAGCTGAATCCCAGCAGGGGCTTTGGGGTGAGCTCCACTGCCTGAAGCTTTTTCTGGAATTCGCGCAGCCGGAACATTTTTCAAGAATTAGTACCTGGGTAGGCTGCGAAGGACAGGTTCGTGACTTCCAGTCCGGAATGTGTGCAGTTGAGGTTAAAACTACCAGGGGGAATAACCACCAGCAAATAATTATTAATGGCGACCGGCAGCTTGATCCCACTCATCTGGACAGTCTTTATCTGTTTCATATTTCTCTGGAAGTGTTGCAGAACGCCGGACAGACACTTCCGGCTTTGATCGAAGAAATTCGTTATATATTGGATTCGGATGCCGCCGCACTGAACCGTTTCAACGCAAAGCTGCTTTTTGTCGGTTATCATTCTGAAGATGAAGTATACTATGTTGATACGGGATATCTAATGCGGGTAGCTGAATTTTATAAAATTGAAGGAGATTTTCCCCGTATACAGGAAAATGAGCTTCGTCAGGGAGTTGGTGATGTTAAGTATTCTGTGACGGTTTCGTCCTGTCAGAACTACCTGACAGATTCATTTTCCGTATTTACTAACCTGAATTACCATGATTGATTTATATGCTAGCGCCGGCATCAACCGGTTTTTTTCAGAAATGTCACGCGACGTTCGTTCTGCTCAGCTTTCCGGAGAGAACGGAGGTACACAGGAACAGACCTTTACACAATGGGCGCTTGATTTGCTCGGCGAGTCCGGTGAAATAGAAAATGCTCGTCCTGCTTACGATGAAAAGGCACTGGGTACCAAAAACCAGCATAAAATAAATGGCTACGCTATTTCAGAAAATTACGAAACAGTCGATTTGATTATTACTCTTTACAAAGGGTATGATGAGCCGCAGAAAATTTCCAGAGAGGATGTGGAAACAGCAGTTAAGCGTATTACTAATTTTTTTCGTAAGGCGGTTTACAAAGATTATGCGGAAGAAATAGAAGAGGCATCAGAAATTTTTCAGTTTGCACAAACCCTGAGTAGTTCTGCCGATCTGCGGGAAAATCTGGTTCGCATAAATGCGATAATTCTCACTGACAGCGTATACTCCGGAAATCCCCCTGCCCAGGCAAACATTTCCGGCTATCCGGTTTTCGTTAGGATTGTTGACTTGGATTATCTCTATAATATCAGCGTTAAATCGCACATACCGATAGAAATTAATTTTCGTGAGGACGGTTTTGAAATACCCTGTGTCGCAGCACCCGGGCCCACAACAGAGTATCAGTCATATTTGGCAATAGTGCCTGGTGACGCGCTTGCCATTATCTATGAAAGATTCGGTGCCCGTCTACTGGAACAAAATGTAAGGTCCTTCCTGCAGTTTTCTGGAAAAATAAATAATGGTATTCGGAAAACCATAATGACTGAACCCGAAATGTTTCTTGCTTTTAATAATGGCATCTCTGCAACTGCTGAAGACGTGACTATTGCCACCGCGACTGACGGTAAAGGACAGGTGATAATTGCAGTAAAAGATCTTCAAATTGTTAACGGAGGACAAACCACTGCATCTATTTATCACACCTTGAAAAAGGATAAGGCGGACATTTCCAAAATTTTCGTTCAGCTGAAACTTTCACTTGTTAAAAATAAGCAGAATCTGAGCAGCATTGTATCAAGAATTGCAGAATATGCTAATACACAAAATAAAGTTTCAGTGTCAGATCTGAGTTCAAATAAACCATTTCATGTTAGTCTGGAAAAAATTTCCCGGGCTTCGTTTACGCCGCATCACGATTCCAGACCGGTTCAGACAAAATGGTTTTATGAACGCGTCCGGGGCCAATATAAAAATGCACGCCTTAAGGATGGTTTCACGGACGCACGGGCGAGGGCATTTGATATAAAAAATCCTAAATATCAGGTATTCAGTAAGGAGGACGTCGCCAAGTATGAAAATGCATATGGGGAAAAATTTTCAGTACGAACTATTGTTGCCGGTCCCTGGACCGTTGTAAGGGGAAATCAAAAGAATTACGTTCAGTTTATGTCTGTTGCAACTGCAATACCTGACAATATTTATTTTGAGGATCTGGTTGCTAAGGCCATAATTTTCCGGGCCGCTGAGAAGATTTATGGTGTCAGGCCAAATGCGATAGGTGACATGAGGTATATTACTGTTCCTTATACGATCGGATGGCTGGCAATAAAAACAAACTATCAGCTGGATTTATTTAAAATATGGAGAGAACAAAAGATTTCTGATGCTTTGTCTAATACGCTTTATAACCTGATGATTATAGTCGATGCCTGGATTCGAACGAATGCTCCCGGATCTCTTTATGGTGAGTGGGCAAAAAAAGAAGATTGTTGGTCTCAACTCAAAAATGCCGACCTGAATGTCGATCTGACTACTCTAAAAGAAGACTTTACGGATAAGAAATCAGGTCAGCGGAAAAAAATAACTGAAGATGAGGCGGCACTTATTCTAATCGAAGAAGAAACCGAACGGTTAAGGTCTGTACCACCGGCAATATGGCATAAGATAGATGAATGGGGAAAATTAACAGGACATCTTTCACTGCAGCAGCAGGACCATTGCTTTAACCTTGTAGGTCGGATTAGGAACAATAAAGCGTTTTCTGAAACTGAACGGCTTGCCGGTATCAGAATACTTGGGATCATCACCGATCACGTGCCTGAGATTCTTTTTTCAGACGACAACGAGCTTGTTGAAGAAAGCGCTCCTGAACAAACGATTACAGTCACAGTTGAAGTGCTCGAAAAATTAATGGCATGGGATCGAAAAGCTAAAAAGCTTCATGGTTTTGAATATCAGTTTATTAATAATTTGGTAACTGGGAAAAAGATCCTGACGGATCATAATAAACGTATTGCCCTGCTTAATATTAGGAAAGCTGTCCGGTTTGGCTTTATAATGTAGTGTAATTTCACGTGAATTCGGTTTAAGCGACAGATAGATAAAGTTGGTTTGTTTGAACTTCTTCGATATTAAGTGAAGGCTTTTTAGGAAAGAAGCAATAGGCAATCAAGGCGCTAAGTGTATTCATTATGAAGTTATTGACAGATCTATGCCGGGTATGTTCTATCTGGCATAGATTCTTTAATTCGTCATTTATAGTTTCAATGATCGCTCTTTTTCTAAGTAAAAGTTTGTCTTTCAGCTCTATAATATGTCCTTTGACTGGGCGTCCCCCATATTCTTGCGAACCTTTGTAATTAATTGCATTCCATCTGCAAATAACATTTCCCATACTGCCTTCGATAGGTAGCCCTTGTCAGCATAAATTTTTCCAAAAAGCTGCTCAGTTAGCTTTTTAATGTGTCTGGGATTCCGGTCATCCACATTGCCTTTGGTCAAATAGAAAGAAAGTAATTCTCCCTTTTCATTACAAACCAAGTGCAACTTAAATCGCAGCGGCGACCCGTCCAAAAAACCACCCCATTGATGACTTACCTCTTGCAGCTAAGGTTTTAAATACCTTATGGTTATGAATTCTCTGATTCCTGCAAACTTTCAGTGTAGTACTGTCCATAAAACTTATCCCAGTACATTTACCTAATCCTTTCTCTTTCAAAAACATAGCCATTACAATAAAATAACGGCTTTGCACTTCCACAAAACGATTGTAAGACAGGTTTTTAGGAAAGAAATCTGCCCAATGATCTTGTACTATTTGTTGGTAATAATGTTTCAATGTTTTGTGTGCTCCCAAATGAAAACAGATCAGAATAGTTAGAATTTCAGAATCAGACATGGATAAAGACCTGTTTCTATATCGCTTTTCTCCATTGACCTGAACTTGCTTTAATTCTTTAATACGTAGCTCAAATTCTTTACAAAAATCGTCTACTGTACAAAATATTTCGATAACTTTATCCTTTGAAAATATGGAGATTTATTGGTTAAATATTTGAATGTCAGTTATTTAAACATAACAATATTTCTCCTGTTTTTATAATATATATGCTATTTCTTATCCCGAATTCAGGTTAATTTAAGTACGTAATTGATTAGGAATAGCTGTGGGTGATTCACTAGCATGGAGAATTATACTCTACGTTCCACTAAAAGGAGAAAATTGAAAAATTGGAATTAATATTTAAAAATACAGTAAAGTAATGATTATTTTGCATTGTTGACTTGTCTGCTGGATTAAAGCGAAGCGTAAAGAATTTTGAATCACTCAGTCCCGGCGACTAGCTTGATGCATTTATTACCTACTAGTACATTGGTCAGTGGTTTTAACGATTTTGTGTTAGTTTACTTAAAGTCTCATTTTTTACGTATACTTGTTTTCAGAAATTCAACAACCATGCCGAGCCCTACGATTGAAATTAAGATTACCAAGGAAGTTGATGGTTCAGATCTCGATTTGAATAATATGTCCTTACGCGCCGCAAAGTCGCTTGTAGTAATTTTGGAAGCTCTCAATAGGATGATAGATGTTGAAAGTAGTGCGGAGAATAGAGCTGAGTCGGATGTTAAGATTTCAGTAAAAAGTGGCAGCGCATGTGTGGCAATAGTTGGTGAAGACGTTAGAGAAATTCAAGCTAACATCATTGATGTTATTAACAGAGATTCTCAAAAGGGTACCTATTTAGAAGAGGTAAGAAATATACAAAAGGTAATAACTGCCAATGGACTAACTTACGAATCCTCGTTTCAATTTGATAATGAGACTTATGATTTTGTTGAAATTCTGAAATCGATTAAACCAGTTAGATCACCCAGACGTAAAAATGATGACAAATACTATGACATAAAATTCATTACCGGTAAGCTTATTGAAAATGGGGGTAAAAAACCCAATATTCATGTAGAAGTTGAAGGTGTTAAACAAAAGATATCGTGTGATGAAAAGCAAGCTCAGAAGGTCAATAATTTGCTTTATAGCACAGTTATGTTATCAGCTTGGACTGGCATGAAAAGCGATGGCAAGATCTATTATGAATTTTGTGACAATTACTTAACAAAAGACTTGTATGACGAATTTAGGCTTGAAATAGCAGAAATAATGAATGGCACGGGCACCGAGCCTTTACTCCGTATTCATGAGAAATTTAAAAATCTTATTGTTAATCAACGATTTGGTGAGGCAAGAAAGTTTGTTAGATTATTTACACACCATCTAGTAGATAAGCATAAGATGAGAAGCATGCTAGTTGCATCTAAAGCTTTTAAAGAAAATGGTCAGTTTAAAGATCTCATAAGTATAATTGTTAAGCATCTTGAAAATAAAACTGGAAAGAAACTATTTTAAAAATATAAAATTGGTGACCCTCGAAACGATAAATAGAGATTTAATCTTAATTGAAGATGGTTCAGAATTGTTACCAAATACAGTTGCGGTAGCGATTCATGTTGATGAAAACGGGATTGGAATTCACTCCGCAATACTGATTGGTGTTGATGGGAATTATTCTTTATTTCACTTTACAGCAGTTGAAGTACTACTTGAAGCGCCAGCTCCGGTAGATCAGTGGTACTTTTGTAAAGAATTAGAAGTAATAGATGGAGATGAATTTAGCATAGATTTTCTCGCTCATTGTCAAAATATTATTAAACAACAAGATCCCAAGTTTGGCTATCGTTTTGATGGATCTTACTATGATCAGGATGGTCTGCATTTTACAACAATCGAACAAGCAAATTACACAACGTGTGTTGGTTTTTGCATTAGGGTAATTAGTGGATTCCTTCAGGATAACGATGAATATTTTAAAACAGATGATTGGACAATCGAATCGACACGTGATGCACCCATAAATTATTTTAATAAGTTCTACAGCGAATTTCATGCAGAATTTCCAGATGTATCTGAAGAAATCTTTTGGGAGTCTTGTAAGCGCATATTACCGGTGGAATACACCGCATCTGCTTTTTTTAACTCTTTGCCAGTTAGGAAGAGGAATATTGATGACATAGTTAATAATGTTCAAGCCGCCTTAGCACACAAGCGTCTAAATATACAGAGTGATGCAGCATAGTAAGTAAGTTATTAAATTTACAGATTTAGCTTGCCCAGAAAAACGAAGACATCGCCGCTTGAGGGATCAAAACCCAATTCATTCCGAACCAGGCCAGCTAGGATATAGATCCCAAAACGCATGTCCGTCGGGCTCCGGTATAGAAAGTACCGGCAACTGTGAGATAAAGCCAACATATTAAAGAATGAGCTTTCTAATAAATGATGCGTCCAGAGAGCCGAATAGCTCTATACGTGCTCCCGATGGAAAACTAATGGCCGCCAGCAGATGTTGGTTTTGTTCAACTACACCCGGCTGTTGAACCGGTATCTGGCTGAACCCACGGGTGGGTGCCACAGGCGCAACATTCTTGTGTCGGAATTTCTTAACCCAGTAATTAAATTTATGATATCCCATGCCATTCTGATTGCAGAAAGCCTGTTTACTTATTCCTTGCGTTTGCCACTGATCATACAGTTCACGCATTTTTTCTGTCTCATTTTTCATGAAACAAGATTACGAACTCTATCAATTCAATAAAATATGGGTATCATCGGACGGATACATATTAATTGCTCACAGTAATCCTATTCAGGACAAGAAATTGAAGTTATTATTTGTTGATTACCCATTAGGATGTAAGTAGAACTCTAATAGATTATATATTTTTGATAGTAGGTCGACTGCCGTTAAATAAGTATTTTAAAAATTCAGCTAGGGTAAAACCTTTTCTTTTTATATTGATTGAAGTTATGTTGATCACTCTTGTGGAGATAAAATACACTCCAAGTAGAATCGAGTTTATTTAAGGCCACTATCCAGCGATTGAACTCGGGGCATAGCTTAATATTCCAATTTGAAAATATGCAAAAAATCGAGACATTACTTTGACTTTTGCGGAAATAGTAAATATTGTCTATTGAAGGAATGGTTCTGCCTTATATCAGTTGCTCGATAGAAGAACTTTGTTACTAAAATTTGTTTGTTTTAAAAGCTTGTATTGAACAAGCATGATTAATTAAACTGAACTGATTATTCATATATACTAAAAAATTATTGTGAAAATGAACTGTGAATTAATCTTTATAAGTGGTTAATTAATATTCAAAAAATAAAGTAAACCTTCATATTGAGAGATGTTAAAACTACAAGCGTTTTGGTGTTCATTCGTAGTCTGTTTAGTACTCGTGTTGCTTACTGTATCTTGTACGTCAAAAAATAACTCTGACTCGCAAGAAAAGACAAGTGAAATTGTGGCAAAAGACTCCATTCCTCCTCATGTGAGATTGTGTACGGAACTTATTCCAGATTCATACATTGATAAAGTAGAGGGGCTTAGTGCTGGGGTTTTATCAGCCACTAGGTGGAGATGGGCACCTGGAAAAAGCAAAGTGATTACTGTAACGTTTATTGATGGAGTTCAAAGTATTCAAAAACGAGTTCAAAATATTGCCTCCGCTTGGGAGCCGTTAATCGGAGCCAAATTTATGTATGTGCCTAATTCTCAAAATGCCGATATCAAAATTTCTTTTGCTCAAAAAGGGGTTTCATGGTCATCGATTGGAACCGATTCGAAAAATAGGCGTCCTTCGATGAATTTTGGGTGGTTGGAAGAGGAGGAAATAGATTCATTATTTCAAAGCGTTGTTCTTCATGAGTTCGGCCACGCTATTGGATTGGTACATGAACACCAGCTGCCTAATGGAAACAAAATTAAGTGGAATGTTGATTCTGTATATGCTTACTATATGGGCTATCCAAATTTTTGGAAAATAAAGGACATTAAACTAAACATTTTTGATCGTTACTCCCAAAACCAAATTATAGGTGGAAAATATGATCCACTTTCCATAATGATGTACCACATTCCTGCAAGTTTAACAGAGGATGGTTACACTACACCGATAAATGTACGAATTTCAAAAGAAGACAAAAGAACTATTACAGATGTATACTTACGTTAATCATATTTTATGTATTCTCTGTTTATGTTTTTCTTCCTGTAAACGAGCGAATTTTGAAGCACCAAATAGAGACAAATTTGGATTCATTGATTTAAATTCAATGAATTTCTGTGCCGCATTTGATGTGGGCGATTCGTTAAAAATGAAGTATGAGCTTACTTTACCAAGCAAAAAAGCGGTAAGAATTATTGAATCGCTTCAGGATTTTTCCGGTATTGAGCAAGATCTAATAATTTTCCAGGGCAACGTCCCGAACGCCTTGGCCACGACTTATGAAGATAAAAAGATCATAATTTATAATAAAGACTTTATTGAGGATGCGGATAAGCTTTCCAGAACTGACTTCTGGCAATCAACATTTATTCTAGCGCACGAAATCGGCCATCACCTCTATGGGCATGTTCTTTCTAATGATTCGACAATTCGGTACAGGCAAGAATTGCAAGCGGACAAGTTCGCAGGATTTTTACTTTACCGCATGGGAGCAAAACAAGATCAGTCAACCTGGATTATGATTTCAAGTTTGTTACAAGATTCTCGTGTGAGTATTACTCATCCTCAAAAAGCAGTGCGATTTACTGCAATTATAGATGGCTGGCAAAAGGCATTTGATCAAGCATTTACCATTCCAATTCCACCACCGCCAGACTTCGATCCTGACGACCCCCTAAATTTTTTTGATAATAATTATTTCAATTGCTCAGAATTATTGTCGGACTCATCAATCTATCGATTCCACTCTGAGTTTATGAATGGATGCCAACTTGACAGTATCATTAGCAATGGATTAACTGGTTTTGAGCAAGACGATGAGCTAGTTAGCGAAATGATCCTTCGGGATACGTTAACGGGAGTAATTTTAAACCTTGAAGAAGCAAAATATGACGAAGATTTGGGATTTCTCGTAAGTTCAGATGCGAGAGTTAGGATAATTGGCTATCAAAAGAACTTTAACCCTAATCGCACAAATCTAAATGTATATGTAAAAGGCATAAGTTGTCCGGATCCGAGGGAAGGGGCCTGGAATTATTTTACAAAAGTATTGAAGCCAGGTCAATGGATTAAGTTCAAACTCATCGTAGAAAATGCAACGGTAATCACACCAACTTATCGACTATCTTATCTTTCATTCATTGCACCTCCAAAAAAGTAAATGGATCTTTCAAACATTAGAAATTATGAATAAACGTCTACTACTTCTTTTGGTATTCACATTAAGCTGCCTTTGCGTAAGCGGTCAGAAGTCTCTGGCCATACGTGGAACTAGGGTCACAGAAAATAAAATATATTTAAATTTAGATCGGAGAAAAATTGAAACCTTCCAAAATCCAAATAATGAAGCTGGTAAAGAACGATGGAATGGGAGTGCTCATTTTGCTATTAATAGTAGGACCTGTAATATTTTTGTAAAATGGCTAAATCCCCTCCATTACACGCTTAGCTGGTCCGACTCTATATATGTTGACGAAAACGACGCAGCCGTGAAAGCCTATTTTGATAATCTCAAAAATTTATTTGTTTCAAACGAAAAAAATATCGCCAGCGAGAAAAAAGAAAGCTTATCCGCTGTCAGGGCGTCAGGCTTGGCCGCTCCTGTTCCGGGACAAATTACCTATCCGCCCGACGGTTTCAACAGTGTTGAACTAACAATTTTATATCTTCATTTAAGAACTGCTTCATTGAGTGCACCGGAAATCGCAGCAATCGATGCGTTAACAACTAAGATCACTGTTCTTGACGAGCTGAATTCGCAGAATATTACAAGAGATATAGCATCAATTTCGGGCAAACTATTTGGTGTTGAGTCTGCTAGTGATATGAATATTGCAATTCCTGAAAGTAAGAAATCGATTTCTGAAATTGTGAAATTGGTCATTACTCCCACCCAAAACTCTATTGAAAGCATTCCAACCGAACTGGCGAAAATTAATTTGGCTGATAAATTGACTGAACGATACCTAAAGAACGAAATAACTCAATTTATAAAGCAAGCAACGGTGAGCCTTGCAGCAAAAAAGAACCTAGTGGATAAATTTGATCCAATATTTAAATTGATTTCCAACTCATTAAAAATACCTGGTGATGTTCCGATTCGAACACCTTCATTGTATTTAGTGGGCTCAGAAGAACATCTCATAGCAAGAACCGAGTATTATGAAGGAAGAATAATAGAATTAGAGGATGGTAAGGAGATTCAAACTTCTTTAACTCTAATCGAAAACGAGTTTGACTCCACTGCCGTTCAATTGAAAGAAAAGCAGAAAACAAATCTTGGAAAGTTAATATTTAAAAAATATGATCCCATAGCTGTTTTCTTAAGTGTTGGAGGTTTTTGGTCAAACACAAAATTGGCTGGTTTTGGTGTTGATGATAATTTAAAGATTACCGAGGAAGAAATTATTAAAGACACCTTTGTTTCAGCAGCTTTTTTAAATTTCAGTTTTGGACCTAGTCGATATATGTCTCCTCTTGTGCAATTTGGTGTGGATCCGACGAAAAAAAGACCATTTCTACTATTAGGAAGCGGACTTTCAATACCGGTGGCTAGAATTGCATTTTCCATAGGAGGTGTCTGGACTTGGCAAGCTACACTTCAAAAATTAAGAGCAGGAGACATTGTAAAATCCACTACAAATTTGGAACAAGATATTGCCTACAGGTTCTCTGGTAAGCCTCGGGGGTGGTATTTTGGGATCCAGTTTGATTTCTAGCATATTATGTTTAAACCCAAACTGCTTCAGTGGGATATTTAAATAGGCTTCATCGATGAGATACCATCTGTTAAATATTCCAATCCAGTCTTGATATTGTTTCTCCTGCTGTTTGAAAAATAATGCCATTTGCCTTCTGAGTCATAATTGAGTCGAAAATACGTTTTAAGAAATCGTGAATTGGCTCAGGCTCGAAAGTTGGGCTAAAAGTTATGTATGTGTATGCGTTTACATATAAGTTTGGCTGAATTTCCTCCCAATTGTGGCTCGTAATTATTTTATGTAGCGTTGCGGCATAGTGTTCCAGACTATCCTACTCATCTAATGCCAAATAAACAATAAAGGTGTCTCCGATAACTTGGAGTTTATGTTGTTTTAAATCTGCCTTCTCAATCAAATTTACAATTATCTAGTCAATCGTTCGAATCTCTCTATTACAATATTAGAATATCCCTTTTTACTAAAAATCAAATGCCTTCCTTGGCTCAGAGATGAATAGCCATTCCTAATATAAATTATTGTGACATTACTTTATGGATGTCAGCTTTAGCTGCAAATTCATAGATTTTCTTTATTTTCAAAATTTCGACTTATTATTCGGTGGTTAAACTGAACGCTGAAAATTATTATTACGCTCTGTCGACATAGTCGAAGACGGATCAGCAGACTTTGACGAAGACTTTAAATCTCAAATGCTCTTATTTGAATGACTGATTCATACAAAACTATAACATTAACCGTCAATATTAGAAGCAATTTGGTGATTCTGATATCTTTACTTTCATAATTTTAACTCTTGAGATTAGGATAGCCTTGGGATGTTATCAAAGCTCACACAATTGAACCAAATATAGAAATATCAAATCATGAAACTAAATCAAGTGAGAAGCGGAAAGCAATACGAAATTTACACCAAGCTCATTTTTGAAAGTTTCTTGTCTCGTTCGCCCGAAGTAGAAAATATCGCTCACGATGTTAAACTCTTGGGCAGATCGGGAGTTCGACATCAAATCGATGTCTATTTTGAGCAGATCATTAAAGGGGAACGAAAAAAATTTGCCGTCGAATGTAAAAATTTAGGAAGAGATGTTGAATTGGGAATGATGAGGGACTTTTATGCGGCGATTGAGGACATTGGAGATCTTACAGGAATATTCATATCTAAGACAGGATATCAAATGGGGGCCGCAAACTACGGAGATAATAAGGACATAAGAAGAATGGAACTTCGAGCGCCAAAATTGTGTGATTGGGAAGGAAGATTAAAGAATGTGACCGTTGAGATATTAATTACTGAGCCGACAAACATTCAAAGAAATGTTAGCTTTGATAACGATTGGCTGATCGAGAACTTTAATAGGCTTCGTGAACAGTTGGAAAAGTACAAAGGTGTTATTAGTATCGATGGATTAAATGAACAATTGAGCATTTGTGATAGGTCAGGTGGCAAGATAAAGTCGTTTCTTGACATGGATAACGAAATTCGATTAGTCAGCCGTGACGATGGAAGTTATACCCACGAATTTTTGTTTGATGATGGATATTTATATCACTCAGATATGGGATGGTTGAAAGTTCATTGTGTAGGCTATAAATTTGACTGGCTTACTACACATGTGGAAACAGTAAGTATCTCCGCAGATGACGTTGTAGATGCGGTCTTAAAAGATATAAGTTCTAATGAGATTGAATTTATAAGATTTGAGCCTAGATTGTCTTAGTATTTCAATAATCGTTATGTTATCACTAGATCCAAATAAAGTAAAATTTCTCAATCAGGAGAGCGTAAAGCTCTTAAACCTAGTGGAGGAGGTTAGTTCTAAAAAAGGGCAAGGGTCATCAGAGCATCAAACCGAAAATTCGCTCGACAGCAAAATTGAAGTGATAGTACCAACCATTGTGACTCCTATCGGACCTTTAATGGAGTACACCGAAGATACTATTACTAATACAATCACAAGTGCATTTGAGCTAAATGGTGAGAGAAAGTATGGACTTGGAAAAGACAGTATTCGTGGAGTCTATAAAATGGTGGAAAATATTCTGAAAGAAAATAGCTTTAAGAAATATGTGAGCAAGAGCTTTCTTGTAAAAAAAACTCTTCAATGGATTTTCAGTGCTTATCAAAAAAAACAAATTGATGAGGAGTATTCTAATTTTATTTTATCAGAATCAACACAGGAATTAAAAGATCACAAAATTCTATTCTTTGTTGACAAGATTGAGATTTCTGGTATTTATCATTTGGGAAAATCTACTTTATTCTATATGAATAAAGCATATATTGATAAACTTGAGATACAATACAAAAGTGAGAAAAGAGACGAAATTCAAAGTGATCCGTCCTATTTTGCTACAATTCGGAAGTTATATCAGGGAAAAGTATTTGTGTCTACAATAGTTCGTGCAGAAAGAGAAAAGGCCGTTGAAAATGCATTGAAAGAATGCTCTATATCTATTGATATTCTAAAAATCTGTAGTCCAACACTAAATTTTCCAGAATATCCAATCCTTTTTGATATCGATAAGAATGCGAAGCGAAGTTATAACCATGAATTTTTGCAACAGGATATAGTGAAACCTTACAGTTTTAACATAACTGGACAGCGAGATCAAAGGTTTTATACGTTGAATCCTGATACTTGGCAAAATTCACTTTTGAATCAGATTGAGATCTTTCACAACTTCCTGATTCAACGCGGTAGTAACGAGATATCTTCCCTCATTGAAATTTCAATAACTAGATTTGCCGATGCCCTGTCAAAAGAGAATCTCCATCAAAGAATAATTGAAATCTTCACAGTTCTCGAATCGTTGCTTTTAAAAGATGAAACATCTTCCATAATTGAAAGTGTTACAAAGTACTGCTCAAAACTGGTGACTAAGCATATGGATGAGCGAACTGAAATTATTGAATTGTTAAAAAAAATGTATAAAGTTCGAAGTAGCTTGATTCACCATGGGCTGAATAAGGATTTTGATATCGAGGATTTAAAAAAAATACAGATAGTTGTAATAATACTCCTTACAGTTCTGATAGCAAAGTCTACGGAGCACTCATCGAAACAATCTATACTACAAGAGATTGATGACGCGATAATGAATGCATACTAATTTAGAATCATTTTAGTTCTTTGAGAGCGATCCGTTCTATTGGCTCGCAACTTGGAGCAGACTCTGTCAGTTGGCGAATCGGTTGGACGACCTATTGCCAATCAATGAGAAGGAGACGAATCGCACGATACTGAAAAAATGGCTCTGCTGTAATTCATTTAGCTATTTGTCATTCATTCTAAGGATGCAGAAGTTTCATGTAGATGTAAATGCTTTGCCCGGTCATTAAAAATTAATCGCCTATCTTAACTCAAAGCGAAAAGTGACGGGTTTAGCCCTTGGCTGCAAATCCATGAGACGGTTTTTGCTTTGTAGCTTTCGCTGCGCTGTGGTGCAAGCGCAATTTTTGAATAAGTCAAAATCTCATCGATAACCGCTTCTTTCTCTTCCGTTTCATCTTCTTCAATTGATGCGGCACATACTCAACATCTTGAATCGGAGACAAAAAGAAATCAATGGACCTATCATTAATTGACGGAAAAATTTAGGAGCTTGTTGAAGCAGTGGGATTTCTTGACAATATCCCACTTGCAGCGGATCGTGAGCGAAAATTGCGAAAAGTTAGAGAGGGACTTGACAAGGGATCTATCAAGAAATGGACATAGGCTTGAAGAAATCTTGGATAAGATGGAAATTCCGAGATACTTGGGTTCTTCGTCAATTTTGATGAAGCTTTTCATGGATCCGGCACCAGTTACAATTAAAAATTACAACGAATTGCCATAATTCCCATGGAATGAGTGCCAAATGGCCGGAGTTTCGCACTTGTTTTAAGGCAACTAGATGCTTTAAATAAAGGCAAATACACATTTGAATCAATCTGGTCGACCAAAAAATGGTTAAAATGTCTCTTCAAGTTTCACCAAACCAGGATAAATTTGCGTTTTCACAAACACATAAAAACCAGTGAATTCAGATATTTCCATGCCATATACTAGAAATTTGTAATCCACTTAAATATAGGATAGCATGAAAGAGCGAACTGTCGTATGCGGCCTAGATGTACATAAGGATACAATCTATACCGCGCTTTACAATGGGAAGGACCATACGGAGGTGCAGAAGTTTTCAACTTTTGGCTGTGGCATCAAAAAATTATCGACCTGGCTACAGGATCACGATGTAAAAAAGGTAGCTATGGAGAGCACTGGGACGTACTGGATTCCTACATGGAATGAGCTGGAGGGAGCCGGACTTCAGTTAGTTTTGGTTAACCCTTGGTTCATCAAGCAAATGCCCGGAAGAAAAAGGGATGTAGCTGACGCCCAGTGGATTGCTACATTATTACATAAGGATCTCCTTAGGAGAAGCCTGGTTCCACCCAGATCTATCAGGGAGCTTAGAAACTACAGCCGTAAATTTGTACAGCTTCAATACCAGATTACAAGGGTCTTACAGCAAATGAATAAGTGTCTGGAATTGTGTAACATCAGAATCAATAACGTAATGACAAAGATGGATTCTGTTAGCAGCATAGGTATTATTCGCGCAATTGTCGCAGGAAATTCGGATCATCAAACGCTAATGGATCAGGTAAATGCAGCGGTAAAAAAGCGAAAGAAGGGAATGGTGGAGCAGGCATTGGAAGGAGCCATATCGGACGACCAGAAATTTTTACTTGAATTGGGTTTGCAACAATATGATCTTCTCCTTGACCAGGCATCCAGAATAGAGACCAGAATGGAAGAGCATTGCCAGCAACATTATGCTTCTGAACTAAAATTACTCCGAACTATCCCTGGGATAGGTAAACAATCAGGGATGCAGATAATTGCTGAGACCGGAGCTGACATGAATGCTTTTAGAAGCAGTTCGGCTATAAGTTCATGGGCTGGACTGCGTCCAAGAAATGATGAAAGCGCAGGCAAGATTAAAAATAACCACATAACAAAAGGCAATAATTATCTACGGCGAATTCTTGTGCAAACCTCGTGGAGTGCGACCCGTTGTAAAGAAAGTTACTTTAAATACAAATTTGAGCAATTACATAAGAGAATGAACAGTAAAAAGGCTCTAATTGCAATAGCCCGTAAAATGCTCACGGTGGTATGGAACGTTTTGTATAAACAGGAGCCTTATAATGCACATTATCAGCCTGTGTACAATGAACAAAGGGTTGCTGCACAAATAAGATATCATCAACAAATAATAGATAAATTAAACAGTTTAGGTTAAAATAAAGAAAGGCAGTGTCAATTTTTGATGGTTAAAAACCTCGTTCACCAAACCCGCCCAGATAATTTCCAGAGAACACAGACATAAGCTAATGATCAAGGATCATATGTTTGCAGGGGAAAATTACCAATGAAGGTAGCAAGTGAAATTGGAAGATATCAGCATTGGTGCCGAGAAAATAACACAACCTTTTTAATGCAGGAAAATCCAGCCTGCTGTGGAAATACTTTGCGCATTTCTAATCAAAGTACTGAATTGTTTTTAGGGGAAATTGACGAAGAACCTCATTGGTCCGGAATATCCAGTTAAACAAATTACTATAAAGCAACCCAGCCGCACGTTTACCAGTCAGTGCAAACGAAAGTTACGAAGTGAAAAGATGACGGTTTCAAGCCTTCACTTCGTCAGTCGGCTATTTACCGCGGCTGGGCGCCCCCGGCTGATGGCCGCTCCTTAAACCGCCGTCTGGGCTTGAAGCCAAGGGGACGAGCCCCGTCATTTTTCATTCGAGTGAGGCAAGCGATTGCCCTTTGGCACAAAGCCGGGGCGGCCCCGCCAGGGCCCAAGCTACTTCAAATGTCTTTCACGCATGAAAAATTCACAAAACACTCCAAAGATTTATGTAGGGACTTACGGAATGTACAACTCCGGATCACTTTTCGGAAAATGGTTTGATCTATCAGAGTATAATGATGCAGAAGAATTCTTCAAAGACTGCTATGAATACCACCGCAATGAATTTTTACCCGAATTAATGTTTCAGGACTGGGAGGGTATTCCGGATTTTCTGATTTCAGAGTGCAGTCTGCATGAAGGTACTTTCAGATATTTTGAAACAGTTTCAGAAATGGATGAAGACAGGGTAGAGGCTTTTGAGTTATACTGCTCGGATATTGTCTCTTGGCCAACCAATGGCAATGAGCTCGAAGAAACACTGGAAAATTTTAATGAAGCCTATCAGGGTTATTATGGAGGAGTCATGAAAGATCCTAAAACAGAGTTCACCTATCAATATGTAGAAGACACCGGAATGCTCGCAGGAGCGCCTTCGCTTTTGGAAAGATATTTTGATTATGAAGCCTTTGGAAGAGACTTGTTTCTGGATGGATATTCAGAGTATGATGGTCATGTTTTTCTTGACAGTTAAAATCAAGTTCAGGAGTCTGATTAATTACTTTCAGACTCCTGAATCATATAGTAAATACCACTCGCTTACGCCCTGTGAACCGATATCTGCACTTTCGAAGTGATATGCTAACTTGATTTTCAGCTGATTAATTTTCTATCTGCAATTGGATTTTTTAGTACCTGTTGGTAACTTAAATAAAAAACTGGCTTGCTATGAAAAAATCCTACTTTAAAATCAGAGACAAATTCGACTTTTCACCACACCGTTTTGAAATCGGTAATCCACTGATCCAAAGCTGGCATTTTAATCACAATCACCTTTTTAAGAAAATCTACAGTCTGCCCGCCTGTGATTATAACGCCTTTTACGATTATCATCTTCATTATTTTCTCGGGTCCAGCCCGGATCAGCAGCATGTCTTTTTTATAAACCTTTCAAGACTTACATCCGAGCGGATCGCGTATTATAAAATACAGAACCCGTTTTCTTCCAGACAGAAAACGTATCAATCGAATCTTCTTAAACTTGAATCCTTTCAATTGTTTCTCCGCTCCATCGATCAATGGCACGTTTTCGACCCACTTGAATCTGTGATCGGGGAAAAGAACCGTCTGATCGATCAGCTAACCGCGGAAAACGCGCAGTTAAAAGAGCAGCTCAAAGCGATGAAAGAATACGAGACGAGCGAAAAGATTGGCATTGTAGAAAACCACCTGGGCACTTTCGTTGATCTTCTTTTGCAAATGCAGGAGCTGATGCTGCCTGTGGAAAAGAAGGCGCTTCTCAGGGTACAGGGTAAAAGCGCGTGGTACAAACTGCTCTCCCGGTACTTCCTTCATGGCGGAAATCCTATCCCGATTGAGACCGCACGTAACTATTTTTCTGGAAAAGGCAGTGAGGTTACCATCAAAGGTACAAAGGTCAGGAATGAGCATAAGTTGTTTGTAATCAGCAAAATGAATGTAAATAAGTAGTTTTGCTATTTGACCAATGGACCCTTTTGGTCATTATTATTTGAGCTTCCCCTTGTATGTTTGCTTTTGATGATTTCTGGCGGTGGTACCCCGTCAGCGGTCAGGTTTATGTTCCATCCTTAAACAAAAGCAGTCATGCATGTAGCGTTGATCACCAGGGAAGACTTGCAACAGTTTAAAACTGAACTTCTCGAAGAATTAAAAACCATTGTTTCAAAAGCGAAACCGTCGCCGCACGGCAGGTGGCTTAAAAGTGCCCAGGTAAGGGAACTTTTAAAGATCTCGCCCGGAACGCTTTTGAACCTCCGTGTCAATGGGCATCTGCGGTACACCAAAGTGGGCGGCAGTTTTTACTACCAGTACGAGGACATTGAGCTCATGCTGGCAAACGGACCCTCTAAAAAGCGGTAACCGTTGAAAGCGTCTGATACAAACATGACCAATCCGGCGGGAGCCGGATTGGTAGCAGGGGCATGGGATGATCCCAGGCTCCGCGCGGTGCACATCTGTCTGTATGCGGCTATCGCCTTTCACTGTGAGAAGGCGGGCCAAAACCGGATACAGATCAGCCGCCGCAGACTGATGCGCTATGCAAGGATTAAATCCGTTGCCACGTATCACAGCTGCATCCGGGACCTTGCCCGGTTTGGTCACATTGATTATCACCCTTCTTTTCATCCGCTGCGTGCGAGCCGTATAGGGCTTAGCGGTCAGCATGAAAGAGCTTTAAACAGTCAAGACAATGGATAAAGCACTTTTGATAGCCATGTATGAGATGAAAGATCCGAAGCGAAGAAGAAAACTCTACGAGTTTTTCCGCGAGCTCTTCGCTCAGAACCTTTCGGCGGCGCTTACCGTCGAGCTCATCAACAAAGAGCTCGGCGCACCGCTGACCGTGCTGTACGATGTGAAGTACATCCGCTCGCACGCAGCACAATGGAATGACGCGGGAAAGTCCGGAAAAGCAGCTCCGGTCATCATTCCAAAACCGCTGGAACCACAAGTGTTACCGGTGGAAGAGGATCTGGTAAGAAGACAATCATTTAAAAGCGACAAATTTGGTAAATCATGAAAAAGTTTAATTTTATTGCCCAGTCCAAAGGTGGCGTGGGTAAGTCCCTTTTGATGTATATGTTTGCGCTCAAATACGGGCATAAAAAAGACATCCTTTTTGTTGACCTGGATTCTTCGACCGAATCCAGTAAAAAACAGCTTTTCTTCATTGACCGTGACAACTTTGATATGGTCAGTCTGAACGATGACAGGGATGTTCTGGTGCGGGATTTGTTGGTGGGTTACCTTGAAGAGGTTTCCGAGAGCCGGTACGAAGCAGTTTATTTTGACCTTGGCTCGCCTGAAAGCGCGCAGCTTCCGTTTCTGATCCGGGATGATATCCCGATGAAGGAATTTGCTGACGACTCCGGTTTTGAAATGATTTTCCACGTGGTCATTGGCGGCGGACCGGCTTACCAGTCTTCGGTCAATTATCTACAGCAGATCAGGGCTGCGGTAGGAGATGATTTTAAGATCATCGTCTGGAAGAGTATTACTTCATTTCGCGGCTTTGGTGTACTTGCTCAGGAGCTTGAAGAGCGCTGCGCAAAGGCAGGTCTTCCATTGAGACAATTCGGAGATTTCGTACCCACGACGGCTCAGGGAGGACAGATTCTGGACGGTGCAAGACTGGGATGGGGACTGGATAATTATAGCCGGGGTACACGGTTCAGTTTAAAAAGACAACTTCAAATAGACATCAAAGATGAATGATGATAAGAGAGCACGGATGTCTGCCATGATCAGCTACATCCAGGCGGAGTATCTGATGAAATACGGGATGGAAATGGATGAATGGTCCGCCATTAATTTTGCCGAAATCAGGGAGCATTTTACTGCCATGAGAAAAGAGCTGAATGTCAACCTTCTTGAAAGCAAAAAGTTGCAGCAGACCTTTAAGGGTTCGATCAGTTCGGTAAACTTCGCTTCGGACAAACAATCGTTTCTTCACGGACTGGGCGTCAGTATTCCTTATGCGGTTTGCGTGTTGGTCCTTGGCTTTTTATGCTACTATTACCTGAGCACCTTTAAGATGTATCAGGGTATAAGCAGATACGTCAAGGATTTGAAAAACATCGAATCGTATCAGGACCTTGTGCGCGAAGGAAATATCAGAACCCAAAACGGAGTCGAGTTTTTGATCCTGAAACCAGCAAAGCCCGCAGGTAACACCTTTGGCCGGGTCTACGAGTTCGATGGGAAAAGAAAAGAGGTCCACGTTCCGCTTCGAAGGCTAAAATGATCCTTTTAGATCCAATCAAGGCAATTGAAGTCATTTTGGATCAGAAAAAGGAAATTAAAAGTCAGAAGAATCATTTATGATCAATTTAAGTCACTGTTTAATCATTTTTAAACCGTTCGGGTCCTTACGATGGCTTTCTCCATAGCCAGCTATCGCCGTTGCGTCGCGAAAATGCGGCCAACGGCGAGAACTGGCCAGGGGAAACCCCTGGACCCCGGCTATTCGCCTTTGGGCTCATAGCTTAATGCTGAAGACTTATGGAAAAAAAGCAAAAAGGCAGACCGCCGAAAGGGGAGCGGATTGCTAAAAAAGAACACTTCTCGGTGTGGGTGAGTAGGGATCAGAAAGAGCTGATCAATGAAATGATCCAAAGGAGCGGGCTTTCGGCGAGTCAGTACTTCCTTACGCAAGTACTGGATACGCCCATCAAAAGACCGCAGCTCAAAGTGCTGCCCAAGCAGACCGCGGAGCTTTACAAAGTGCTGAGGATGCTCAGCGGCCAGTTTGCCCTCGCGGTGCTTCGGGCGAGCCAGGCCGATATGCTTTCCAGGCAGTGGCAAGAGAGCAGCCAGAATATTTCGCTGATCTCAAAGCTGATCATGCAGTGGGTGTACGAGGACTTTGAAGTCCGATCGTTTCGGCAGACGCTGACGGATATCAACGAGTGGACGCGTCAGCTTTATGGTTATTTGGAAAAGGTGCTGCACAACGCAGAGAGCAAAACCAGTCTCCTTGAAACGGCGGCCAGGCTACACCATAAAAGCCAGGAACTTCTTGAAAAGTATGAGGCGCATTATCTCAGGGAAGAAACGCCAGAGAATCTAGCCGTCTGGCAATCTGAAAAGCCGGATGCGACAAGGCCGGTTCATGATGTGATCAAGGAAGCGCTGGAGCAATTATTAAAACAACGAAAGTTATGATTGGGAAGGTAGGACTGGGCAGGTATGCCAAAGGGATTTTGGCCTACTGCTATTACGATAAGCAACTGAGCATAAAACAGATTAAGCAGCTCGGGGCAGATGACGTGCGAGGGGAGCTGGTGTACATTCAGAACCTGGCGCTTCAAAGGTTGCCGGATGGAAGGTTTGATATCGACAACCTCTCAAAGCAGTTTCTGGACAACATGGAGAAAAACAGAAGGCTGACCAAATTCATCTGGCACCAGTCGTTCAGCTTTCCGCCGGGGGAGAATCCTGGCAATGAGAAGATCACCGAAATTGCTTTGCAGTTTGCCAAGGATTTCGGATTTGAGGATAATCAGATGGCTCTATTTTTGCATACGGATAAAGCGCATCATCACTTTCATATTGTTGCCAACCGGATCAACTATAACGGTAAAAACACGGCTGACCATTTTAATAATTATGCAAGGGTTGGCAAGTTTTGCCGGAAAATGGAATTGGAACTGGGGCTTCGGATCACGCCGGAAATGCATCTGACCGCTGAGAATAAACAGCAACCCCGTCATACGCAGGATCAGGCGCTTTTGACATTGAAGCAGACGATTGACGGTATGTTACCAAATGTTTCCACCATGCAGGAGCTTGGCACTGAACTACAAAAGCAAGGCGTGAAAACGCTTGTCAAACGTGGCATCACGTTTATCAACACCCAAAACGGAATGAAAGTGAAGGGTTCGGATATCGGAAGGCAGTATTCGCTTGCAAATCTGGAAAAACGGCTTGGCGTAATCCAGAGCCTGGCAAAAAGTAAGTCGGCAGAACTAAGTTTGACAAAGCAGCGAAAGAAAGGATTGAGTATCTGAGCCTACGTTGTCATTTAAACGATAAATAATTTTTCACTGCCTTGCCGGTAACCCGGTAGGGCAGTGAATTAATACTGTGAAAATTGCAAAACTGATCTCAGTTGTATATACCCAGTTAGGTATTTAATTAAAGCTATATTGACTTTAATCCTGCGGCTGTACAAGCAGCCTCAAAGTTTCTTTTGCTTAAAAATAAGCCGAACCCAGTTGTATACACCTTGGAGGTATTTAACGAAACTGTCACAGTTTCATCCTACGGCTTTACAAGTAGCCTCTAAATTTTTTATTCCACGATTACAGTAATGCCAGCACCGGCAGCCTTGCGCTCGATCTTCTGTTTTAAGCCACCGTAACCCCAGTTACGCAGAATAAAGGGATCTTCTGTCGCCTGCTCTTCTTTTTCCTGCTGATCCACCAATAGCAGTGTTGCCGCCTGATTTTTCAGGCAGAGGTCAATCAACCGCTTGCTATATACGTGCTGCTTTTGGTTTACGTACCGTTTCTCTGCATTCCTTAGATTTTCAATCGTGTTTTGTTTCAATCTCCTTTTGGTTTGGTTGTTCATAAAGGACATGGCATTCTGCTTTCTTTGGATGGCAGCCTGGATGGAAAGTCTTTTATAAAGAAATTCATCTTTATTTCCGATGGTATACCGGGTTTTACCAATAGTCAGCATAATTGGGTAATCAAGTGAAAGCGAAGCCTCCGCGATGATATTTTTATTAAGCACGTGAAGCTGATTCTCCGATTCAAAAACAGCCATCATAAAGATCTTTCCTTTTTCAATGACGAGCGAGCTGGTGCAAAGCTTGATTTCTTTTTTGACAAGCCGATGCAGTAACTTGCTCTTGTCCGAGAAATCTTTTCCCAGGTACGTTTTAAACGGAATATCAAAGAGTTTAAAATGAAAGATATTGCTTTCATTACTAGCTGTCAGCGATTTTACATCGGTTCCTTTAAATGGTATGGGTATTTCCTTTTTAAAATTAGGCAGTGTTTTTTCACCCGTGATATAAGAAACCAGATTTGTATTGAAAGTGCTAACCAACGTACTGTTCAGTGAGCTCATAATGTGCATCGGGATACTGCCCTTAAAGTTTTTGGATAGTATCTGATAGGTGGTATTCATTCGGGAAGTTGTGAGAATGCCTTCATCATCCACCTTTAAATTGGCAAGTTTGACTTTGACTTCATCGGTCAGGTAGATGATCTCTTTGATCTGCTGCTGCACATAATGGTGTGTGAAAATCAGGTTTGAGGCCCTAAAGCAGATGTTGCGCCAGTCGTAAAGCATTTTGAAAACCTGAGACTTATATTCAGGATCTTCGCTGTCAATTTTTAGCTGAATTTTGCGGGTGAAGAATGTTTTGTCCATTTTCCTGACCGGTTTGATTAGAATCTCTTGATTTTTTGTTGGCTGTTCTGCTCTTGCAAAAGCTGATGCGCCTGAATATATTGCTGCTGGGCTTGGACTTGATTAATTCCCAATTTCAAAGCGATGTCAGCAAATGACAGCTTCTGGATTTTGCGAAGGTGATAAATAGAGGTTTGCTGAGGGTTAAGTGTGCCCGTGTCCAGATTCAATTTTTTGACTGAAAGGTTCTTTCGCTCCCGTTTGCTTTGCGCATGCACCATATTTTTGATTTGCTCCACACTCTTTTTGATTTGATTGGAAACATGGGTGGTGCTGGTTCCTAATCGATCGGCGATTTGTTTATGGGTTAATCCCCGCCTGAAATAAAGCGAAGCTATTTGTTGTGCATCGGTGGACAGATATTTCAGTGCTTCGGCTATTCTTTCAAAATTTTGGATGTCATTCTCATAAGATTCTTTATCTGTTAGCACATCTTCAAAGTCTCCAATTGTCGCCTCAAAATGGTCTATTAGTACGGTTTTACCGTATATGGTATGACGCGACTTTTCAATATGTCGGAGAATTTGCCAGCGTAGGTTCATACGGATGAATCTGTATATATGCGGTAAGGTCTCCATTCTTTCACGATGATCCCATGCTTTGAGGTAACATTCGTGGAGGATGCAAGTAATTAGGAATTCGTCTTTGATTAGGGTTTTGCCGAAATACAAAAGACTATGAAAGGATTTTCTGTAGAGAAAATCCATCGCACGCTGATCGCCTCGATGAAACAGCGCGAGGTAGCGGTCATTTTTTTCACTGTCTGTTGATAGATCATGTAGTCCCATGGTGCATGCTTTATGACTTACAGTTACAAATATAGTCAATTTTGGATAATTGTGAGTTATAACCCACTTTATTTTTTGTCATTTCCATCCAACTTTCGAAAAACAAATTAGAAAGTGAAAGACAGGTATAATAAAGAAATTAAGCTGTTTGGAGAAAGATTAAAGGAAATTCGGCTGTATCGCGAAATGATTCAGCTTGATTTGGGAGAGGCTATTGGTATGGAGCGTAGTGAAATTAGTAAAATGGAACATGGGAAAAAAAACGTAGAGTTTAATACTTTGGTTAGACTTTCTGAGGCTTTAAATGTAAACCTTTACGATTTTTTTAGTCCGACTTTTGAAAAAAAATAAACTGATAACAAAGAGGTGGACTTATAGGTAGTTGAACAACAGTAATTTAGCTTACATCTTGAAACATTGAAATCTATAATCTTAGAACTTGCCAACAGCAGTGAACCTTAGATCTTAATTCCAACATATTAAAGTCACATCTGAACGGAATATGAATGCTAAACCCTCCCCGTTGTCTCTATTTATTTGCTGTTATTAGATAATCAAATAATTTGCAGGAATTTTAAGTATAACCATGAATGGAAAGAAGTCAATAGTTATTTGCGATACTAATATTTGGTATGGGATTGGCGAAGGTACAAACTTAGTTCTGAAACCATAAATCTGAATGGTGCAGACATTCGTGAGATACAGATTTTTTTGCTTGAACTGAGAAGTGATCAGAGATTTGAAGAGCTTTTGGAAATAATAAACCGGGCGGTTCCGTATCCAATCATCTTCTGTATAGTACTGGATGATAAAGTTATGTTTTCCGCGTGCCAAAAGCACCCCCACCCAACTAATAGTGACATAGCGATAGTTGATTGGGTATTCAAGAGTGAATGGCTGAATCTGGAAAATCACTCTTTTGAATTGCATTTGAGGAAGAATTTAGATTTTGTGTATTTTGATTTCTGTCGGCAATTGTCTGGTAGATCCGAAAAAATAACGAGTCTGGCAGAGCTAACAAATTATGAACAAAAAATAAAAAAAACTGAGCTCGTTTATTAATAAACTTGAAAGTGAAGTTGCAAAATGCAAGCAATTTAATAAGAGAGTAGAACTCAATATTGAACTTCAAAAGAAAGATGCTGAATATAGAGAATTAGACAAGGAATACAACTAGAATTTTCAACCCCCTCTTAAAGAATACTTTATGAGAAAAACCGAGCACGGAATTATTATTTCGGCAGGTGACCTGTCTAATCATAGTACATGTTGTCATTTGACATCTTTGGATCTTGCTGCTGCGCAAGGGTTTATTGAACAACCAACTTATCGAGATCCATCACTTGCGATCTTACAAGAACGCGGCTTAGTATTTGAACTGGAATATCTCAGCCACTTAAGGGAACAGGGTTACAGTACCTTTGAACCAGGAGTTGACGAGACTAATGCCATTGAGCGAACTATTTCTGCAATGAAGTCTGGAGTGGATGTTGTCTACCAGGCGAGTCTAAAAAGTGGGATTTGGTTAGGCCGTGCGGATTTTCTAAAAAAGGTGGACAAACCGAGTAGGCTGGGCAGCTGGTCATATGAAGTTATTGATTCCAAACTTGCCAACGAGACTCGGGCCGGGACAATTTTGCAAATTTGTCTATACTCTGAATTGATTTCTGAAATTCAGGGGATTATGCCAGATCAGATGTATGTGATGACTCCGGAAGACGGATTTAGCATGCATACTTTTAGGCTTGACGATTTTCTTGCCTACTACCGCCTAATTAAAAATAGATTACTGAGTGCTATCGAGCCAACGGACATCGAACTTTATCCAGTTCCTGTTGCTCAATGTGACATCTGTAGGTGGTGGCAAAAATGCGATCAACGCAGAAGGGATGATGATCATCTTTCTTTTGTAGCAGGTTTGTCAGGTTCTCAGACTATTGAAATTAATAAATGGGGAGCAGATACACTTGAAAAACTTGCCGGTGTTGCATTGCCGCTAGCGCAAGTGCCTGCACGTGGTGCAATTGAAACATATGTGCGAGTGCGGGAGCAAGCCAGGGTCCAGCTACAAGCTCGGGAAACACAGTTGCCCGTGTATGAACTTTTGCCCTATAACAATTTGACTGGTGTTGGCAGGCTTCCGGAACCGTCAGTTGGAGACATCTTTTTTGACTTTGAAGGCGATCCATTTGTGGGTAGAACCGGATTGGAATATTTATTTGGATGGGTGTTTGCAGATGAAGATCGCTACCACAAGATTTGGGCATTGAACGCATCAGAAGAAAAGGATGCTTTCGAAACTTTTGTTGACCTGGTCATGGAACGGTGGGAAGCTTATCCCGATCTCCATATTTATCATTATACAGCATATGAGCCCAGCGCTTTGAAGAGGCTGATGGGCAAATATGCAACGCGTGAGGCTGAGATTGACAAAATGCTTAGAGGGAATATTTTTATTGATATTTACAGCATTACGAAACAAGCCATAAGAGCTGGAATTGAACGGTATTCCTTGAAAGAATTAGAGGTTTTTTATGAGTTTAAAAGAAAGATGGAGCTCAGAGATGCATCTCATCATTTGAGAGCCTTCGAAAGGCTAATTGAAACAAACCATCGTGATAGAATTCCGGAGGATACAATTCGGGCAATTGAAAGTTATAATCATGAGGACTGTGTATCAACTAAAAGTCTGCGGAATTGGTTAGAGACTATTCGAGAAGACTTATTGGGCGAGGGTTGTGAAATTTCGAGACCAACAATCGATACAGGTGAAACAAGTGAAGCCTTAACTGAGCATCAGCAGCGAGTTCAAGAGCTCTACGATAGACTGGATCAAGACGTTTCCATCAATTTTGAAGAAAGAAGTGAAGAGGAGCACGCAAGGTGGCTGTTGGCAAACATGCTTGACTGGTACCGGCGTGAGAAGAAAGCAATTTGGTGGGAATATTTTAGAATTTTGGCTTTACCTTCAGAAGAGTTGATTGAAGAGAAATCAGCTCTTTCAGGATTAGCTTTCACCGGTTCAAGAGAATTAGATAAAAAAAGTGTTATTGATGTCTATCAATATCCTGTGCAAGATTGTGATATTAGGAAAGGAGACATCTTAAAAAATAATGACGGCTCGAACGCAGGAACCGTTGAGGCAATCGATCTCGATGCTTGCCTAATCCATATAAGAAAAGGACCAAGTATTAGGGATAATCACCCAATATCCGTGTTTAAGCACGTGCAAATAGACGATACGGTTAAGGAACAAGCGATTTTTCGACTGGCTAATTGGGTAGCAGATAATGGGATTGATTCCGATGGGTTTTTTCGGTCAGGACGAGATCTGTTGTTGAAAAATCCCCCGCGTACAAGCCATAACTACGAACTGTCCGATGATGCACAGGCATCGGCCGTGGATATAGTGTTAGCACTAAATCAGGGAGTTCTGCCTATTCAAGGTCCGCCTGGGGCAGGGAAGAGTCATACCGCAGCAAATATGATAATTGCATTAGTGGCAGCTGGGAAAAAAGTAGGTGTTACAGCACTTAGTCATAAAGTTATAAGTGGTTTATTGGATAAGGTGATCAGAGCCGCTAATGAACAAAACGTTGAATTAACTTGTGTTCAAAAAGTTAAAGCCAGATCTCAGCATCCGAATCCAAGATTATTGGAGGTTACAACGAACGAAAGAGTATTAGAGGCGCTTGTGACTGGGCAAGCCAACATTGCCGCAGGAACTTCCTGGCTGTGGGCACGAGAAGATTTTGAAAGTGTTGTTGATGTGCTTTTCGTTGATGAGGCAGGGCAGTTATCCTTAATTGACACTTTGGCCGTATCGCTTTCAGCTAAGAATATCGTGCTTTTAGGAGATCCGCAACAATTACAGCAACCACAACAAGGAAGTCATCCAGAAGGAACGGAAGTTTCGGCACTTGAACATATCCTAAATGGCCAGAAAACGATACCATCAGATAGGGGAATATTTTTAGATACAACCTGGCGCTTGCATCCAGAAATCTGTGCCTTTACGTCCGAGCTTTTTTATGAAAGTAGACTAGGCTCCAAGTCGCATTTGATACAACAGTTACTTGACGGGAATACAAAATATACCGGTGCTGGATTGTGGTATGAGCCAGTGGTACATGAGGGTAATCAGAGTATATCCTTGGAAGAAGTTCATCGTGTACATGAAATTGTCTCGGAGCTAATTAAAGGAGATGTGTTTTGGACTGACGGAGGAAATGTAAGGAGAGCGCTGACATTGTCTGATATTATGGTAATCGCTCCCTATAATGCCCAGGTAGTTGGTTTGGAGTCTGCCTTGCCCGCAGGTACTCACATTGGAACTGTTGATAAATTTCAGGGACAGGAAGCTCCGGTGGTAATTTTCTCAATGAGCACATCAACGCCGGAAGATGCACCGCGAGGAATGGAGTTTCTGTATAGTTTGAATCGGCTCAACGTAGCCGTTTCACGTGCGAGGTCCGCCTGTATTTTAGTAGCAAGCCCCAGGTTATTCGAGCTTGAGTGCAAAAGCCCAGGTCAGATGAGGCTGGCTAATGCGTTTTGCAGGTACATTGAGATGGCTAGATGAATTTCAAATTTACAGTGGTGTTTATTTAATATATAAGATCATATGGCAAAGGCATTTTTTGGAAATATTAGGGATGAAATTAGATCCAACATTTATCAATCAAAAGATTCAATTCAAATTGCGGTAGCTTGGTTTACTAGTAAAGAGCTCTTAGGATTTTTAACAGATAAAGTCAAAGATGGTTGCAAAGTAGAAATCATTATAAGTGATCATATGGAAAATGATAGACTTTCCTATACCAGATTTATCAATGGTGGGGGAAAAGTGTTTGTTCTTCAAAAAGGAAGTGGGAAATTCTTGCATGATAAGTTTGCCATTTTCGACAATAAAAATCTTATGGCTGGATCTTACAACTGGACTATCTCCGCGGAATCATACAATCATGAATTTGTAATACATAGTGATGAAAATTTATTGCTAATGCAATTTCAGGCCAGATTCAACAAATTAAAGAGAATTGTATCTGAATTCGATAGTTCATTGCTATCCAATCGCGATATAGTACAGGAGGATTCGAAAGAAGGAGAATTATTGAATCTTGAAGCTGAGTTGAACTCAATTTTTGAACGTACCATTACAGAAGCAATCAAGGAAGGTCCATTAATCAACGAAAGACTAATAAGGGATTATATATTTAATTATGGAGCGGTTGGAGGAGCCAATAGACTTATGCAATCGGGAACAGACCATATCCAATCTGGTTTTAAAAAACTACTAGCAATTAACAAACCACAACTAACTTTCGAGTACATCATTCTTCAAGATAGATTTCAAATACTTTTTGATGAAGAAACTCTGAAAAATGCTAGAGAAAGACTTCATTTATTTAGGTCTGAAACCTTTAGAATATAGTGGATAATTAAGTACGTTAAAGCTTTGAAAATCAGCGGTTGTGTACCAGATACTTAAAGGGTGTATACTTGATTGATGAGGAGTTAATGGGTGAGATATTAAGAAGAGCTAACAGTACCATAAAGTTGCTTAGGATTTCTATCAATATTTTATATGAGAGACTATACAAAACAGCTAAAAATTAATTGGAAGAGTGACGATTTAATATTGATAGCAACCTTAAATAAAAGTGAGGATAAATCTCACGGGTACTTCAATAGTTTTGTCCATCCTATAAGTAAAGAAAAATTAATTTATCCCACTTTTGAAGATGTAAATGTCGAAGTTAGGCGAATTTCATTCTCTTGGGGTAATGTTCAAACATTAAATGACGGCGATTCTTATTTGGTAGAACTGGAGTTCACGAATCAGCCAAAGGGTAGAAATAATCCGTATTCTTTGAAAATAAAAGCTGTAAATCCGTTAAGCCAAGAAATAGATCCCCAAATAAATTCAATTGAATCTATTTACTATGGATGTTATCGAAGTGTAAATGATAGATATGCAGAATTTGTATTTGTGATGAATGCTGATTCTGGTGAAATTTTATTGCGGAACAAGGAGCCATTGAATGTTTTTGTTGACCCCAAAATATCCTTGTCCGAAAATAACTACTATTCTTTTTCCATAAAAGAAAATATTGGGAAACTACCCAGTGCTGTATCGCACTCAATTAAAAAATTGGAAGTAAATCCGTACAAAGATTTTATTCGATTACGTTTTGAGAGACTAAGTAATCCTGAGGCCAACAAAATGATTGCTAATTTAATGCGTGAAATCGGTAAAGGAATGTATTCCTCCAAGCAGCGAATGATTTTTGAATTGTTACAAAACGCAGATGACGCACCGGGTAGGGAGAAAGTAGAGTTTCATATTGATATCAAGGGTGACTACTTCTTTATTATGCATGATGGTGCTCTTTTTAATCAAAATGACGTAGAGGCCATAACTAGTGCGGCAGAAAGCACTAAACGTGGAGATAACAAGAAAACGGGATATAAGGGTATTGGTTTCAAATCAGTTTTTACTGATAGTACAGAAGTGTGGGTTAAGTCTGGAGGCTATCAATTTGCGTTCCTTCGCAACAGCAGTATTTTTGAGGATTTTGATAATTTTTATTTTGCTGGTGAAAGGTATAGAAAATATCCAGAACTGTTAGAAGAAGATAAATTAAAGTTCAAAAACCAAAAGACGCGTTTTAACGGTTCAACGGACATACCATGGCAGGTTATACCTATATGGCAAAGTCATTTGCCAGAAGACTTCAATGATAGCAACTTCAATAATTTTAACAATCCGGTTCAATTCGCTCTAAAACTTGGAGAATCAAATATTGATGAATATAAAGTAGCAATAGATAACATCGCCAAGCGTCCGCAGTTCCTACTGTTCCTTCGAAACATATCAAAATTTAGATCTCCTAAAAATGGAGTTACTGTTTTTCGAAATGATATCGACGATGTCGCTGAAATTACTAAGTCTAGAAAAGGTGAAAAAAATGAAGTTTATTATTATACAAAGCGAATTTTCGATAACATAGAAGTTTCGGACAGTTCATTTTCTCAATCCAATATTGGATTGAGAAAGCAACACAAAATTAATGACTACAATGAGGTAACCTATTATTTCACGGATTTAGAAGGTAGAGAAATTGAGACAATTCCTCCCAAATTGGCCTCTGTCGACGAAACGGAAATTTCGTTTGGCATATCACTGGAAGAAAATGAAATTATACCAGAACGAGACTACACAAATGGAGTTGCAAAATATTCAAGTCTGTTCACCTACCTCCCAATGGAGGATACAAGATTCCAACTGCCATTTTTGATAAACGCCGATTTTGTTCCTTCCTCAGACCGTCAAAAGATACAGGGTGATAATCTATGGAACAAGTTTATCATGTTAAAGGTAGCAGACAATCATGTAGCTACTATATCATACTACGCGTCGGAGTTTGTCAGGGATAATAGATCTTTTAACTCGTACTTATCACTATTACTAAGGAATCTACTTCCTGAGGACGATACTGCCCAGGTAATAATAGACAGTTATAATGAGAGATACTTAGAACGATTAGAATTAGAATGTACGGTTGTTAATGACAGGAACGAGATACAATTAATTTCAGAAACAATTATTGATATATCAGGCCTGGTAAAATTATTTGGTCACGAAGTTTTTTATGAAATTGTCCAAACCCAAAAGTATCTTCCACATCTCAATCTTGATACAAGATATCTTCGAGATTATGAATATTTAAATTTGGAGATTATTGATTTGGAGAAACTAGCAGAGCATGTTACTCCAATAATATGCGAGCGCTTGGGAAGAATAATAGCCGAAAAATCTCTGTTTGAGAGACCCGAGCTACTCGGGTGGTTGGAAATGTTAGCAGGTTTTGTACCTGAATATTTTAGTAAAATTCCTTTTGTAGTTCACAATGGTGAACTATTGTCACTTGAAGTTTTGGTTAAGGAGGAGGAGGCTTGGATAATGACGGTAAATACAGCAACTTACGAAAGTCTATTTCAACATCTCGGCTATCACACCGTTAACCTTAACTTTGCCAATTACACTAATATCAATGGCGTATTACTTTCATTAAATGGATATGTTAATGATAAGACATTAACATATGAAAGAATAGCGGCTAATGGTAATTTGTCAAACATGGCTATTTCGACAAAGTTGATGCTGATTGACTTTTTTCAAAATGCACCATTTATGGATGGTATAGGCGTAAGTAGGTATTTTGGACAACTTACGTTATTTGTCGATAGCAAAGGAACTCCGAGACCCCTTCATCATTTAATCAGTTTTGAAGAAGTACTAAATAATACTGTTATAAGGGATTTTATAATCAGCAAGGTAGAATACAATGCCCTACCTGATTCGCTAAAAAAACAATTGATATCAAAACAGGATGTCTTTACGAAGTTCATTTTAAATAAATCTCTTTTTAGCGAATGGAATGTACAATTTAAAGAGGAAAGTATACAACAATATATTCAGTTTCTAAAAGAAGCGTTCTCTTGGAGAAATGAGGATGTTGATATTTCACAAAGTCAGTGGGCTTTAATACCATGGCTATATATTAATGATGAAACAAGATTTTTGGAATGTGATGGAGTCTTTTGGTCGCGGGCGTTTCAGTCTATTTCTTCAATAAATTATAATAATCTTGGTGGCATTCTGGGTCGAATGTATCCAGTACTGGATTGTAAAGAGATTATTAATTTATTTTCATTAAAAATGGATAGTCAGCCATTTGATAATTGGGAGAGCTTAAAAAACTTGGATATAACATCAGCCAACATTCTTTTGGACTGGATGGAGGCAGATGGCAGTTATAGTGACTTTTTCTTTAAGTATACCTTTATCTCTACCTCGGAGAACAAATGGTCAATTGTGCCAATAGGAAACAAGCAAGTTTTCGATAGTTCTGAAACATTTCTTAAATCATATATCAATAGTATTGAAGGTTTAATAGGATTATTTCAGGAGCTTGATCTTGAATTGTGTAGTGAAACTAGAAGTAAAATTGGCTTATTGAGAGATCACGCTTTGTTAAAATCGATTATTGAAACAAAGCTATATGATCAAAATTTTGCAAGTTACTTACCACGAAATGTGGATTGGAAGGTATTTAGGAATTTTATTGAAAATCTTCCGGAATTAAAGCTAGGTTTAGATTTTGAGTATTCGGCCTCTTCACCAGAACATATAATTGTTAACAACATTTTAAGAGTTGTGGAAGAGCCTGACTCCACTGATCCTGATGTACAGTTTGTCATTGATGACCTTCGCAAGAAAATAAAAATTGGCAATAGTTCATTGAGTGACTTTGATCTTAGTAACAACGTTTATATTGGGAAGGGTGAAGGAAAGAAAATTCTCAAACTTTCTGATATTTTGGAGGAATTTAAAGGAGAGTCAGATATCCTTGATAAATTAATTGTCTCATTTTTTGAAATTACAGATAAGACCAAGTTAAGAAAACAAATTTTTAAGACAAGATCACTACCGATAAATGAAATTTGTAGTAGAATCGAGTCTGAGTCAAGAGGGTATTACACCGAATACCAGGTAGTGTTTCAAATTTTACATCGTTCGATTAATTCTGGCTTCAAATGGTCTAAAATTCATTTTGATAATTATTTCCAAAATAAGAAGAATTTAATTTCTTTATTTTCTTCTTATAGAAGGTTTTTAGACATAATCCATGATATTGATCTCGTGGATTTAAAGGGATTTAGTTTTATTGATTTTGATCTTAGAAATTGTGTTCAGAAAGATTGGGCTATCTCATGCGAAATATTGCCTCATTGGCTGCAAGAATGGATTGAGTTAGACGCAGAAAAGAGGATTCATTTTATCTCTCAATTGGGTTATAATGAGTTCGAGAGCTCCATTGTTAAATTAAGACAAGAAGTTATTTCGGAAAATTATGATAGAGTTAAAGTGAATCATCACTATGATGAATCCAGAAAGAACCATCAACTTATTTGGAATACAAATATTTGGTTAACAAAATTTAGTTTAGAAATAATTACCCTTAACATAGATCTTATAAGATTAATTAATAACCAGGTTAGTTTTAACAAAGGAAGTATTACGTCTTTAACAATACCAATAATTGGTGGAATCAATGAGGACGGACGTAGAACTTATAAATTAATTAATGTAAAATTGGATCGACAACTGCTGATTTTGAAACTAGATCAGGATTTATCTTTTGAGATTTTTCAGGCTCTCTCTAAACGGGATCACCAAGTGTTAATCGTAGACGACACTTGCGGCAAGCAAATATCACATTTTAAGACAGAAACTATTAAAGTTACTTCCAGTATCGATACGGAACGGTTGGAAGGAAAATCTAAATTATGGAATGAGCCATTTTATGAGGAGTGGATCGAGCATAGAAGCTACCCGATATTTCTCTATGATGATGGAGAAATTCCTTTCAAGATGATGTATGATAATCTTGATATTAAGGCTTTTACCAAAGACTTAAAAATAACATATGGAGGGAAATATTATTTTTCTAATTTGCTTAGGTCAGATTTAATGAGGCATTTATCAAATGTTTTTCCTAAAAATGCATTGCAGTCTTTGGAAAAGTGGGAATTAGAAACGCGTAGGGATCCATCTATACTAGAAAAGCCTCAATTTACCTATAATGAAACATTCGACAGGATGATTCAAGATCGTTTCGGGATTTCATCAGAGAAGCAAAAGGATGAAAATGATAATGCTAAGGTTCACGTATTGTATTACCTGAGCGAGCAAGGATACAAGGTGAGTGAAGGTGAAAGTGGGCTGAAGTATTCAGCGCTATATGATATTATTGATTCAGACGGTAATATGATTACGTGTATTGTTCGTAGTGCAAGGGGAGGGTTGCTATATCTGGATAAGGAACATTGGGATATGTTGGAGGATCTATATACCTACTTAGCCGTAGTCTATCCTGGCAACTCTGTGAGATTATTCAAAGATAGAATTGATCTACTGAATGAAGATCTGTCGAAAAATGTATTGTTTCGCGTTTCTAATAATAAACAGGAGTCGAAAATAGACGATTTTTTCGAAACTCTGGAATCCGATGCACATATGATACTTGTAACAAGTGAGACGATGAGGGAAAGTCTCTTCTCCAAGTTGAAGAAGTCAAGTATTCGGATAGGAGAAAGTGATATTGCTGTTTCTGACGATGATTTTAAACTTTGACAAATGATAGGAAGGCAGGATCAAATCGATTTTTATACTGAGGAGCTAAGAGAATTAGAATTCTCAGTGAAGAAAACTTTTAATGCAAGAGGTATATCACTTTTCCAGGATGGGGAGGTATATGTAGGTCAATTTAAAGGTGTTGACGAAAAAAGAGGTAATGTTTTCGTAGATATCCCTGCTGGTGAGAAATATAGTTCTCCACGGCTAGATCAAAAAATGAATTGTTTTACTCTTAAAGCGGGTATGGAGCGACCATCTTCTTGGGGAGAGATGATTTATGCAGATCTGTTAAAGGATAGAAATAGTTCCGAGACTGTCATTGTGGACTATATACCATCCAAAAGAGAAGGATGGATAACGATGCTGTTAAGAGGGATGGAAAAAGAGTTTGTTGACAGTCTGCTGTACAATCAAATTCTAGCATTTGGCCCCACGCTTCCTCCGTTCGAATACCTAATAAATTTGAAACAATTTAGCGAGACTATAAACAGTGAAAACAGCGACATTTGGTGCAATATTTTGAATTTTGGATATACGGTTGATAGAAACAGAGCTCCTGAATTGTTAACAGAAGAGATTGATATTGTTCAAAGTATCATTGACGACTTAAAAATAAATGATGTATATGTACTCCAAGGTCCACCGGGTACAGGAAAAACATATCAAATTGCTGATTTAGTTTCTCGCCTTGTTTTAGACAATAAGTCTGTGATGATTACAGCTTTGACAAACAAAGCTGCTATGGAAGTTTGTGAAAAGCCCTTTTTTGAAAAGCTGTTCAAGGAACAACGTGTATCAAAATTGCCTCTCGTGCTAGATGAGAAGCAAAGATTTCCCCTATTAATGGATGCGAAAGATCTGATTGCGGCAAAAGGTATCTTGATACTTACTACCTACTATCAATTTTCTAAAATTTGGGAGACACAGACTCAGACGTTTGATTATGTTATTGTTGAAGAGGCGTCTCAGGCATATTTAACTACGATTGCAGCTGCTTGTAAAATTGGGAAGAAGGTGATTGTGGTGGGTGACCCCAAACAAATTGTCCCTATAGTGACTAATAAAAATTATGAGGTATTTCCAAATGTAAAGGATTTAATTAATGGAATGAATGTGGTTAGCCAAGTGTTAGGCTTTAAGTTCAAAAGAAAAATTGAAAGCCGGAGATTAACCCAACGGTCAACTGAATTTACCAATGTTTTTTACCAGGGTACAATAAGGTCAAAATCTTTATTTGAGGATATTGATTCGGATATTGAAAAACTTCCGACGTTGTCTAGGATTATGCACTCTAATGGCGGTCCTTCACTATTGCTGTTCCATAATCACTCTGGTAGCATAAATAAAGAAATGGAAAAATTTCTGATACAAGCCATTGATGAAATATCATTTCTTGAAAATTCCTCAGTGGCAGTTCTAACGCCGTATGTCGAAGTACTTAAATTTTTACAACAATCCTTAAAAAGCAAAACTAAGAGTAGAGATTATTTAATTGATACTGTCGATAGGGTACAAGGGTTAGATGTTGACTATTGCTTTTATGTAATACCGTCATCTAGTTCATTTTCATATAATGTTAATCGTTTTAATGTTGCTACAAGCAGAGCAAAAAAATCGACATTTATTCTGGTAGAACATGATTTTGGTAGGAAGGTGAAGCTCCATGGTGAGGTTGCTTTGTTTCTATCAAAACTTAGAGACAGCTTGGCTTTTAACTATCCACTAGATCATGCAGAATCTCATCTATCAGAAGAATTGAAACCGAGTGGTGCTGTAAACGTGGATTTAGTAAATCTTGCAATCGATTCGGAAGTTAATTCTTCTACACGAATTGGGCTTAAAGTGGTTGGTAAGATTGATGTATCTCAATTTGAAAGAAAGAGAAAAGAAATAGATTCGCAGAAGGAAAACATGTATGTAATTGACACAAATGTATTTGTTGATTATCCTGATATAATACAAAAAATTGATAAGAAATATTTCGTAATTCTTTCTGCCAAAGTTATTGATGAACTCGATTATTTGAAGGTTTCATTGTCGGAAGAACAAAAGAATAATGTTCGACGAGCTTTGAAAAATATAAATTTGAGTTTGGATAGAAAAAATGTAAAAATGGAGACGGCAGAATTATCTTTACTGCCAATTGATTTTAATAGAAAGTCACCTGACAACTTAATTCTGTCCGTAGCTCTCAAATACAAAGCCGAGAACCCGATTCTATTGACATCTGATAATGGCTTGCAGATAAAAGCCAAGGGTTTAGGTATGGCAACCATTAGCTTGAAGGATTTTTTGAAGAGATGAAATAGCAGTCTTACAGAGACTGAGAACTAAACTGTCACCTCTTAATTCTATTAAGGGGAAAAATAAGTAAATTGATTTTAAACTTATCGACACAATGAAGACAAACGAATCCTTCGATCGCTCCGGCGACCCGGTTCGAACGCTTCAAAGAAGAAGCGATGCAAGGTTTCTATGACGGCAAAAAATGGGTGGTACCGACGGGGTATTCGCTCCGATGTTAAAACATCTTCTGGAGTCCATGCTGGAAGGTGAGCTGAACAATCACCTCAAAGAAATATCCGTGCATCACCTGAGTTATACTTTCTGGAAGTGCGACCGGTTCATCGATAGTAGATGTTCTGGTCGTCCGGCAGGTCATGAAGATCGAATAACTGTTGGCTGATAAGTGTATTTTATCAAATTGGTCATTAAATGGACTCTCGGCTGAAAAATTTGAAAAAATCAGTAAAAAAGGGAAATGTCAGGCAAGCCTATTCATTAAATAGTTTAAATTCAGCTATTTACAAATTTTAAAAACGATCCTTTAGATACTCGAACCCGCGGAGACTCGAAAATTTATTTTCATAAAATATTGGTTATAAGATAGTTAATGCTTTATTTTGATATAACAATTGCCCAATTTTAAGCATCAAGTGAGCAATCCGGGAGCAGGTATATTTTGATCGTCATAAATTACTGAAAATAAGCTAGATAGAGATTGGGTTCGAATCCCTCTCTCTCTGCCAAATACAGTAACAAAAAGCATCAAAACCCTGTAAATTAATCATTTACAGGGTTTTTTGTTGTCATTTGTGTATCAAAATATGCATAAATATCCAAAATTCAGTCGCGTCATCCGTGGCTTCTTTGTTCAGGTAAAAATGACGCGATTAAATCAATGTAATTGATTGATATAAAACATGTTAATGTGATTTATGTCTTGATTTGCATGCATAGCGATTCGAACTTTGTTCACCTTAAACGCTTATGTTATGTTAGAAAAAAGCTTCGGGTTATTCTTTTTCCCAAAGAAGCCCAAAACAGAAAATGCAGATGTTCTGCGTTATGTTTACCTTAGATTGACCGTCGATGGGGTGTCGAAGGAAGTCTCAACAAAAAGACTTTGGAGTTCTGCAAAGTGGAGCGCGGCTGCAGGGAAAGCAACAGGGACTAGGGAAGACTCCAAAATACCAAATTCATTTTTAGACTCTTTTACTGCTCTTGTTTGGATATTTCGGAGAAGTTGGGCTCTTCGTCACTTTTGATGGTGGGCTTATCTGTTTTTAGCCAGTAACATTTTTGTAAGCAG